>NZ_CP045201.1:232500-2765000 GCF_014899185.1 Pseudooceanicola spongiae | reverse complement strand
CCCGAAGGCTAAGTACTCCTTACTGACCGATAGCGAACCAGTACCGTGAGGGAAAGGTGAAAAGCACCCCGACGAGGGGAGTGAAACAGTACCTGAAACCGAACGCCTACAATCAGTTGGAGGGCCCTTGCGGCCTGACAGCGTACCTTTTGTATAATGGGTCATCGACTTGGTCTCACAAGCAAGCTTAAGCCGTTAGGTGTAGGCGCAGCGAAAGCGAGTCTTAATAGGGCGAATGAGTTTGTGGGATCAGACCCGAAACCGAGTGATCTAGGCATGACCAGGATGAAGGTACGGTAACACGTACTGGAGGTCCGAACCCACACCTGTTGAAAAAGGTCGGGATGAGTTGTGCCTAGGGGTGAAAGGCCAATCAAACTCGGAGATAGCTGGTTCTCCGCGAAATCTATTTAGGTAGAGCGTCGTCCGAATACCCTCGGGGGTAGAGCACTGGATGGGTAATGGGGTCCCACAGACTTACTGATCCTAACCAAACTCCGAATACCGAGGAGTACTAGACGGCAGACACACTGCGGATGCTAACGTCCGTAGTGAAGAGGGAAACAACCCTGACCTCCAGCTAAGGCCCCTAATTCATGGCTAAGTGGGAAAGCAGGTGGGACGACCAAAACAACCAGGAGGTTGGCTTAGAAGCAGCCATCCTTTAAAGATAGCGTAACAGCTCACTGGTCTAATTTAGTTGTCCTGCGGCGAAGATGTAACGGGGCTCAAGCCATGAGCCGAAGCTGAGGATGCACATAGTGCATGGTAGCGGAGCGTAGTGTGACATAGGTCCATGCGTCCTTGCCTTCTTTCGGGAAGGATTGGACGCAAGGAGCTTTCTGTGAAGCCGGGGCGTGAGCCATCCGGTGGAGAGATCACTAGTGAGAATGATGACATGAGTAGCGACAAAGGGAGTGAGAGACTCCCTCGCCGAAAGTCCAAGGGTTCCTGCTTAAAGCTAATCTGAGCAGGGTAAGCCGACCCCTAAGGCGAGGCCGAAAGGCGTAGTCGATGGGAATCAGGTTAATATTCCTGAGCCAGTAGGATGTGACGGATCTCGAAGGTTGTTCCTCCTTATCGGATTGGAGGGGCCGCTTAGAGGTTCCTGGAAATAGCCCTACATGAGATCGTACCCTAAACCGACACAGGTGGACTGGTAGAGAATACCAAGGCGCTTGAGAGAACGATGTTGAAGGAACTCGGCAAAATACCTCCGTAAGTTCGCGAGAAGGAGGCCCGGTATGTACGCAAGTGCGTGCCGGGGGCACAAACCAGGGGGTGGCGACTGTTTACTAAAAACACAGGGCTCTGCGAAGTCGTAAGACGACGTATAGGGTCTGACGCCTGCCCGGTGCCTGAAGGTTAAAAGGAGGGGTGCAAGCTCTGAATTGAAGCCCAGGTAAACGGCGGCCGTAACTATAACGGTCCTAAGGTAGCGAAATTCCTTGTCGGGTAAGTTCCGACCTGCACGAATGGCGTAACGACTTCCCCGCTGTCTCCAACATCGACTCAGCGAAATTGAATTGCCTGTCAAGATGCAGGCTTCCCGCGGTTAGACGGAAAGACCCCGTGCACCTTTACTACAGCTTCACACTGGCATTAGGCCGAACATGTGCAGGATAGGTGGTGGGCTTTGAAGCAGGGACGCTAGTCCCTGTGGAGCCTCCCTTGAGATACCACCCTTGTTCTGCTTGATGTCTAACCGCGCACCGTTATCCGGTGCCGGGACCCTGTGTGGCGGGTAGTTTGACTGGGGCGGTCGCCTCCTAAAGCGTAACGGAGGCGCGCGAAGGTTGGCTCAGAGCGGTCGGAAATCGCTCGTTGAGTGCAATGGCAGAAGCCAGCCTGACTGCGAGACTGACAAGTCGAGCAGAGACGAAAGTCGGCCATAGTGATCCGGTGGTCCCAAGTGGGAGGGCCATCGCTCAACGGATAAAAGGTACGCCGGGGATAACAGGCTGATACTGCCCAAGAGTCCATATCGACGGCAGTGTTTGGCACCTCGATGTCGGCTCATCTCATCCTGGGGCTGGAGCAGGTCCCAAGGGTACGGCTGTTCGCCGTTTAAAGAGGTACGTGAGCTGGGTTTAGAACGTCGTGAGACAGTTCGGTCCCTATCTGCCGTGGGTGTAGGATACTTGAGAAGAGTTGCCCCTAGTACGAGAGGACCGGGGTGAACGAACCACTGGTGGACCAGTTGTCGTGCCAACGGCAGTGCTGGGTAGCTATGTTCGGACAGGATAACCGCTGAAGGCATCTAAGCGGGAAGCCCCCTTCAAAACAAGGTATCCCTGAGGGCCGTGGTAGACCACCACGTCGATAGGCTGGAGATGTAAGTGCAGCAATGCATTCAGTTGACCAGTACTAATTGCCCGATAGGCTTGATTTGATCCAGTAGAAGTCAGACTTCTGCGATTAATCAAAAGCATACACAACATAACAGTGTATCAGTACAATACGGACATCATTGATATCTCTCTGCTTTTTCCTCGGTCTGGTGGTCATAGCGCGAGCAAAACACCTGGTCCCATCCCGAACCCAGCCGTTAAGTGCCGTAGCGCTGATGGTACTGCGTCTTAAGACGTGGGAGAGTAAGTCGCCGCCAGACCTAGAAAAAAGCAATTACGATGTCAGAATACACAAAACCCCGGAGCAGAAATGCTCCGGGGTTTTGTCGTTCCTAATACACACCAAAAACACCCAAGACAGCGCCACAAATCCTCACGTCGGTATCCCGTCGGTATCAGAACGGTATCCCGTCAGTCCTAAATCACAAACACAACAGCGAAGGGGGACGCGGGCGGAGAGAATGGCGCGCCAGTATTAATCCACTGAAAATCTGCTCCTGCTACAAATGAGAAGGCAGTAATGAGTGTGACGATGGACGACAGCATCAAACGTTGGACTGCGAAGCGGAGGACAGCCCAGGTGATCGCGATCATTCAGGGCGAGACAACGGTGGCCGAAGCGGGCCAATCCGTTCGACATCCACGACCACTACGACAAGCATCTGAATGATCTGCAGGAGGCCTATGGCGAGGCGATGCTTGAATTGCGCGACCGAAAAAAGCTGCAGGCCCTCATGGTGAGGCCCTGAGCGGCCATTGGTTCGAGGCCAGGGCCGAACAACGGTCCAGCGGGTCTTCCAGTTCAAGGGCTGGCAGGTTCGCCAGAGCGCCGTGGGTATGGGCCCCGGATCCAGGCCGTCCCTTCCGTCGCCACGGCAACGAACCGACGCCTCCTCGCGGCAGATTTGCTTTGCAAATCGCCTGCCGGGCAACGGGTTACTGACCCGGCACGCGACTGAGCCTGCAAGGATGGCTGGGCCTCGCTGGCGTCCGTCGGGAAAACGATCCGGAGGATCATTTTCTTGTCCTCCTCACTGATCGACGGCCACAGCCGCCACCTTCCAGCCTGGCATCCGTCGCGCTCGGGCAATGAGCATCATCGCAAGCGGGTGCGCTTGTCCTCGACCGCCGAATTGGTGAATGCGCAGGAGCAGGCACAGGCTGGACAGATTGCGGAGGCGCTGGTGAAGACCGAATTGGTGATCCTGGATATACTCGGCTGGCTGCCGTTCAGCGCCTCGGGCGGTGCGCTGCTGTTCCACCTTCACTGCCACCGCTTCGAGAGCATCCAGCAAGCGAGCCGAGGCATCAGCGACTGGGTCAGCGTCTACAAAAACCGCCGCTTTCATCAGGCGCTTGCCATGCTCACCCATGCCGCCAGCATTCAGGTGAGCGGCTTGAACTCAGCAGATGCAGATGGGGCGATACAGCAGCGGCAAACAGGCCCACGGTGGCAGCAACCCCATGACAAACCCACACGGCTGCGATAACAAGCCTGAGACACTATGGAGCATCAGTATGGATGGCACTTTCGCGGTTCTATTTCTCATCGCAGGTTTGACCGATATGGGCGTCAATCACTGCCCGGAACAGGGGTGCCTTGCGCCTGAGTCGAGCGAGAGCCGACTGGCTCTCAGCTTTGGCGATGTGATGTATCAGGAGGACAAGATCGATCGCGAGCTCTATCTGCGCTTTGATGCGCCGGTCAGCTACGGACCGTTCCAGCCCGCGTTCGGCGCGTCGCTGTCTGGCGATGGTACGGCCTGGATTGGCGGCGGGGCAACCTGGACGACAAATTTTGATCGCGCCTACATGCAGTTGCACCTGATGCCGGGCGTTTACGCACGCGGCGACGGACCGGATCTGGGCAGCACGGTCGAGTTCCGCTCGGGCGTCGAGATCGGCTTTGAGGCGCGCAATGGCATTCGCTACGGCCTGTCCTATGACCACCGCTCAAACGCGGATCTGTCGTCGGTCAATCCGGGGCTGGAGACTATTCAGCTGCGGGTTTCTTTCCCGCTGAACATCCGCTGACAGAACTCTGATAGGCGGGCCTCGGGGGTGCGGGGCCCGCTATCGAGCGATCACTGGTGGTGACGCTTGATGTCACCCACGTCCAGAACGGGCGAGGCGTCCAGTTCATGCGCATCAAGCATGGCGGCGACCTTTTCAAGTGAGGCGATCAGCTGGGCTTGCTCCCAGTCCTCCAGCGCCTCGAACTTGCGAACATAGCGCTGTTGCAGCGGGTCCGGAGCGTCGGCGAGGGTCTGAAGGCCCTTGTCGGTGACGACGATATTCATCTGTCGCCGATCAACCTGACTGCGTTCGCGCTTGAGAACACCCTGATTTTCCAGCTTGTCGAGCAGGGCGGTGACGGTGGCCTGGGTCACGCCCATCTGCACCGAGATCGCCTTGGGTGTGCTCATGCCTTTTTCGTCGATCAGTTGCAGTACCCGAAACTGCACCGGGCTGAGACCGGCGGCCTGTGCAAGTTCCTTACCGAAAAGCTCGGTTGCGCGCAGAATACGCCGCAATGCGATCAGGCTGATGTCCGTGCGATCCATGTCAAATTGTCCCAAACCAATGCCGGCGGCATCGTCGCATCGCTTGCGGTGAATGGCAATTCTTTGCATGGCGGAGTGATTTTGCTGTGTCATCCTAAGTAAAAAGGGCCATTTGAGTCAGGTTTTCAAGGGGTGTGGCACAAGTTTACCAATTTATTATGGGAAAAAGTGCTTAGCTTGGTTGAATTATACCGCGCGAGGGTTATTTTGAGTGTCGAAGCAATAAGAGTGCAGGACCCATGCTCGACGGAAGCGGAACTATACAATCGACCACACTTACACTGCGCAAGCCCACGCGCGAGGACGGCGAGGCCATCTGGCAGCTCATCCGCGCGTGCAAGCCGCTTGATGAGAACTCGATGTATTGCAACCTCGTGCAGTGCGACCATTTTGCGGACACATGCGTGATCGCCGAGACGCCGGAACAGGGCGTTGTCGGCTGGGTTTCGGGCCATATGGTGCCGAGCGACCCGGACACGATCTTTGTCTGGCAGGTTGCCGTGTCGCCCGACGCGCGCGGCATGGGGCTGGGCGGCAAGATGCTGTCCCACCTGATCAACCGGGAGCACACGAAACATGTGACCCGGATGCAGACCACCATCACGCTGGACAACGATGCCTCTTGGGCGTTGTTCAAGCGCTTTACAAGCCGCATGGGCGGTGAATTGACCCATGAGCCGCACTTCAAGCGGAACGACCATTTCGGCGGTCACCATGACACCGAACATATGGTCACGATCCAGTTGCGTGAGACGGGCGTGCGTAAAGCCGCCTGATCCGCTTCTGTGCGATCACCTCTGACCAAAATAGATATCAAGGAACCCTGTTATGCGGACTGACACATCAGCCGACCGAGCGATTTTTGAACGACGCGAATCCGAAGCACGCAGCTATTGCCGCAGCTTCGACACCGTCTTTACCTCTGCCAGCGGGTCGGAAATGACCGACACCAACGGCAAGACCTACATCGACTTCCTGGCCGGGTGTTCTTCGCTGAACTACGGCCACAACGACCCGGACATGAAAGCCGCGCTGATCGAACACATCAGCCGCGACGGCATTGCCCACGGTCTGGATATGTACACTGATGCCAAGGCCGCGTTCCTGACCGCGTTCGAGGAAAAGATCCTCAAGCCGCGCAACATGGACCACAAGGTGATGATGACCGGCCCGACCGGTACCAACGCCGTCGAGGCCGCGCTGAAGCTGGCCCGCAAGGTCACTGGGCGCACCAACGTGATCGCCTTCACCAATGGCTTCCACGGCATGACCATGGGCGCTCTGGCGGCGACCGGCAACTCGGGCAAGCGCGCGGGCGGCGGCATGCCCCTGCAAGGCGTGACCCGGATGCCCTACGAGGGTTCGCTGGGCGAAGGCGTTGATACTCTGGCGATCATCGAGGCGATGCTGGGCAACGACAGCTCGGGCATCGACGCGCCTGCGGCCTTCCTGCTGGAGCCCGTGCAGGGCGAGGGTGGTCTGAACGCCGCCAGCCCCGAATGGATGCGCGGCATTGCCCGTATCGCCAAGGAGCACGGCGCGCTGCTGATCGTCGATGACATTCAGGCGGGCACCGGGCGTACCGGCACCTTCTTCTCGTTCGAGGAGATGGGTATCGAGCCGGACATGATCCCGATGGCCAAGTCGCTGTCCGGCATGGGCCTGCCCTTTGCCGCGCTGCTGCTGAAGCCGGAGCTGGATATCTGGAAACCGGCCGAGCACAACGGCACCTTCCGGGGCAACACGCACGCCTTTGTCACCGCCCGTGTCGCGATCGAGAAATTCTGGAGCGACGATGCTTTCCAGAAAGAGATCGCCACCAAGTCCGCGATCCTGAGCGAGGCAATGCACGCGCTGGCCAAGCAGATCCCCGGTGCCAAGCTGAAAGGCCGCGGCATGATGCAGGGCGTCGATGTCGGCTCGGGTGAGCTGGCGGATGCGATCTGCGCGGAATGCTTCCGCAACGGTCTGATCATCGAGACATCGGGCGCTGACGATGAAGTCGTCAAAGTGCTCGCCGCTCTGACAACGCCTGTGGAAACTTTCCGCAATGGCCTTAAGATTCTGCTGGAGGCAGCCGCCTCGCAGAGCACAACCAAAATTGCTGCGGAGTAAAACTATGATTGTACGTGATTTCAACGAGATCGTTAAAAGCGAAAAAGACCGTGTGACCTCGGATGCCAAGTGGACCTCCGTCCGGATGCTGCTGGCGAACGACAACATGGGCTTTTCGTTCCACATCACCTTCCTGGAAGCGGGTTCGGAGCATACGTTCCACTACAAGAACCACTTCGAGAGCGTTTATTGCATGCAGGGCACCGGCCGGATCACTGACCTTGCCACCGGCGAGACGCATGAGATCAAGCCGGGCGTCATGTATGCCCTCGACCAGCACGACAAGCACACTGTCGTTGCGGACGAAGAGCTGGTCATGGCCTGCTGCTTTAACCCTCCGGTGACCGGCACTGAAGTGCACCGTGAAGACGGATCCTACGCGCCGGCGGAAGAACTGGCCTGAGGTTGGATGGGCCGACAGAGATGTCGGCCTTTCGCCTTTTGACCGCAAAAACACAGGAGCCCGGCCAGAAGCGTCGGGAAACCAGACAGTGACATTTTCCAGACATACCGTTGAAAAAATTGGCGGCACCTCGATGAGCAAGGTGCACGAACTGCGTGACAGCCTGCTGATCGGTGACCGCACCGGGGCCGACCTTTATGGCCGCATCTTTGTGGTGTCCGCATTTGGCGGCATCACCAACCTGCTGCTTGAGCACAAGAAATCGGGGACACCGGGCGTTTACGGCCTGTTTTCCAACGATGACAACGCCCATGGCTGGCTGGATGCGCTGACGCAGGTGGCCGACGGGATGCGCGACGCGCACAACACCGTGCTGGAGCATCCTGCCGATGTCGTGGCCGCCGATGAGTTCGTGCGCGAACGCATCGAGGGCGCGCGCTCCTGCCTGTTCGATCTGCAGCGTTTGTGCTCATACGGGCATTTCCGCCTGTCCGATCACATGATGGATATCCGTGAGCTGCTGTCGGGCCTGGGCGAGAGCCATTCCGCCTTTGTCACCACGCGGATGCTGCAACGTGCGGGCGTCAATGCTCGTTACGTCGACCTCAGCGGCTGGCGTGACGAGAGCGTGCTGAACCTTCAGGAACGCATCGCGCGGGCGCTGGACGGGGTGGATCTGGAAACGGAACTGCCCATCGTCACCGGCTACGCCCAGTGCACTGAAGGTCTGATGCGCGAGTTTGATCGTGGCTATTCCGAGGTGACCTTCTCCAATATCGCGGCCTACACGGGCGCGGCAGAGGCGATCATCCACAAGGAATTCCACCTGTCCTCGGCCGATCCGAATCTGGTCGGCGCGGAGGCTGTGCGCAAGCTGGGACACACGAATTACGACGTGGCCGACCAGCTGTCGAACATGGGGATGGAGGCGATCCACCCGAAAGCCGCCAAGACCCTGCGCAAGGCGGGTATTCCGCTGCGCGTCGCCAATGCGTTCGAGCCGAAAGACCCCGGCACCCTGATTGATGATGCCGAAGCCGAGGCACCCTCGGTCGAGATCGTCACCGGCTTGGGTGTCGCCGCGCTGGAAGTGTTCGAGCAGGATATGGTCGGCGTGAAGGGCTATGATCACGCCATTCTTGAGGTGCTGACCCGCCATAAGGTGCGCATCGTCTCCAAGGCGACGAATGCCAATACGATCACGCACTACCTCGATGCGCCGCTGAAGGCGATCCGCCGGGTGGAGCGGGACGTGCAGCAGGCCTTCCCGAATGCCCGCATCAAGATCAACCGCATGGCGCTGGTATCGGTCATTGGCCGCGATCTGGCTGGTCTGAACGTAACAGAGCACGGGTTGACCGCATTGCGCGACGGCGGCGTCAAGACGCTGGCCGTGCAGCACTTACCGGGCAGTGTCGATGTGCAATACATGGTTGCGCAGGATCAGGAAGATGAAGCCATCCGCCTGCTGCACAAGCAGTTTGTCGAGACGGAAAATGCGCAGCTGAAAGCCGCCTGAGCCTGAACCTTCGACGCGCTGAAATGAAAGCCGCCCGCCCTTCCTGACCGAGGGGCGGGCGGTTTCGTTTTGTCCGCAGTGTGATGTCGGGAGCCTATGCCTGTGCCGACGCGCTGAGGCGCATCGGGCTGCTGGCCTGTTCGACGGTGTCCGAGATCGTACCAAGGATATAGGCGGGCTCTCCCTGCCCGCCCTTGAGGACAGCCCCCTTGGCGCAGACTGCACGGGACGTGTCACCCGCCCAGATCACCTGCGCTTCGACGCTGAACGATGTGCCGAAGGCGATGGCGTCAGCGAAAGCGGCGCGCAGGTGCTCCTGATCCTCGGGCGCGAAGATCTCGTAGATGTCCTCCAGCGTTGACGGCAGCTCTTTCGGGGCCGGCATTCCCTGCAGAGGTGTCGGGCCAGACGCCCAGCTGAACGTGTCCGCCTGAATGTCATAGCGCCAGTGGCTCAGTCCGGTGATGTTGTTGATCAGCTGCGCGACCTCCTTGACCGAGGCGATTTCACGGTCAAAGACGGATATCGTCAGACCGGAGAGGTCGGACTTGGCGTTGCTGTAGGGCGCGAGAGAGAGACGGTAGTTGTCGCTCAGCGTGTCGATCATGATCTCCTGCGTCTGGCGGTGGTTGAGCACCTCGGCAGACGGGCGGCTGAGGTTGGGAAAGCCTTCGGGGATCGCCAGTTGCGACAGGTGCAGCCCGGTCGAGGGGATTTCGTCGATGCTGAAGAACTTGCGCGCGAGGTCGGAGGCACGCCGCACCATCAGCGCCGGATCGACGGCAAGGATGATGAAGGGGCTGTCCTTGAGAATGGCGTCCAGATCGGCCAGCACGGCCTGAAGTTCGGCCGAGTTGATCTGCAGCTCTTCGTTGACGGTGATCAGCTCTTCGTTGGCGGATTGCATTTCCTCGTTGGAGGTCTCCAACTCCTCGTTGGTGGCCTGAAGCTCCTCGTTGGTGGATTGCATCTCCTCGTTGACCGATTGCAGTTCCTCGTTGGTGGTCTGCAATTCCTCGACCGTCTGTTGCAGGGCATCCTGGGTCGAGCGCATGTCGGCTTCCATGCGTTCGATATAGGCCCGGTCGGCGCCGTCGAGCTTGGCACTTTCCATCACGCGGGCGTCTTCGGTTTTGGTGTGAATCGCGATCAGGCAATTGTCCTGCGCCCCCGAGGCCCCCGAGATTGGAAAGCACTGAAAGCGCACGCGGTTGCTGTCAGCCTGCTGGAATTCATGCCAGCGGCTGGAGCGCTGGCGGTTGCTCTTGAGGGAAATCGCCATGAGGCTGATCACCTCGTCACGCAGGGTCTTGCGCAGCAATCGCGTGGTCATGGCGAGGGGGTTATGCTCGCTGATCTCGATATAGGGAGAGATATCGCCGATGATGCGCAGGATGTCCCCGTTTTTGGTGGCCATGAAGCCGTTTGGCGCCACCGCCTTGACCAGAGAATCGAACATCGCATCGGCGGACTTGTCGCGTTCCAGCCGGACCCCGGCGTCGGCCGTCTCAGCGAATTTCGGGCGGCGCGAGGTCGAGGAAAGGTCAGGATAGCGGTAGTTCGTCACCCGCGAGCTGCGGCGTTTGCTGAAGATCTTCTCGGCCCCGGCGCGCACTTCGAAATGCGCCTCCATCGCGCCGACGGATTCGGAGGTGCCAAAGAACAGCATCCCGTCGGGCGCGAGGGCATAGTGGATGCGATAGAGGACGCGTTCCTGCAGCGGGGCCTCGAAATAGATCAGCAGGTTGCGGATGCTGACGAGGTCGAGGTTGATGAACGGAGGGTCCTGAAAGATGTTGTGGCGTGAAAACAGGGTCACGTCGCGCAATTCACGCGCCACGCGCAGCTCGTTCCCGGTGATGTCGAAATAACGCGCCAGCAGATGCGTGGGGATGTCCTGAGCCGCCGAGATCGGATAGACGCCGCGCCGCGCCACGTCGAGCGCGCGTTCGTCGATATCGGTGGCAAAGATCTGCAGCTGGCTTTTCTTCAGCGCCTTCGGCCCGCCGAGCGCCTCGGCAAAGAGGATGGCGATGGAATAGGCTTCCTCGCCGGTGGCGCAACCGGCCACCCAGACGCGCAGCTGGCGTTTGCCATCGCTCTCGGTCAGCGCCTCGATCTGGGCTTTGAGCTGGTCGAACTGGCGGGGATCGCGAAAGAAGCGCGTCACCGAAATCAGCAGATCCTTGTAGAGCGCATCCACCTCGGCCTGAGAGGTGCGGCAATGGTCGACGTAGTCGGTGTAGCTGTCGATGCTGAGCGCGTTCATACGCCGCGCGATGCGACGGTTGACGGTGTTTTCCTTGTAGCCGCGGAAATCGACGCCGGTGCGCGCCAGCAGGATCTGCAACAGGTCTGACAGGCGCGTCGGGCTTTGGGTGATCGATTTGAGATCGTCAAAATTGCGCGGCTGCAACAGGATGCGTTCGAATTGCTGGCCGATGCGTTCGGGGGTCAGGCTGAGGTCGATGCAGCCCGTGGCAATCGCCGAGGAGGGCATGCCGTCATATTTGGCCGAGTCGACCTCCTGCGCGATGGTGATACCGCCCGCTTCCCGGATGGCCTGCACGCCGTAGCTGCCGTCGCTGCCGGTGCCTGACAACACGATTCCGACCGAATTCTCACCGCATTCGGCGGCGAGGCTCTGGAACAGGCGGTCGGCAGAGGGCTTTGGCGTGGCGGGATGGCCGAAGGGTTCGACCAGCGTCAGTGCGCCGTCCTTCATGATCACATCGGAATTGGGCGGCGTGACGTAGATCGTCGTCGCCTCGGGGATCACGGACTCCTGCAGCTCGATCACCGGCAGCTTGGTGCCGCGCGAGATCAGAGAGGTCAGCAGGCTTTTGTGGGTCGGCGACATGTGCTGGGCGATGACGTAGCTGGCATGCACGCTGGCTTCGAGGTTTTGCACCAGCAGGGAAACGGCCTCAAGCCCGCCAGCGGAGGCGGCAATTCCCACCATGCGCAGGGGAGGTGTTTCCGTCTCAGCGGTTTTCGACGTTTCTTGGCTATCTTTGGTCACTGCGCACCTTCCGCTTGCCTACAGTTTGCGGCCAAAATCCCTAGAGGATGACTTTAATCACGTTCAAGCACGCTTCTCAGTCCAGCACGGCCAATTGTGTTGCGTGTAGGAATAATATCGCCTCTCGCGCAGGTTGATACAAATATCCTGACGCAAATGCGATTAATGAAGTGTTAACCGTTATTGCGAAATGCTTGTCCCCAGAACGGGACGAGGCCTTGGAGACAGACGTGACGGCACAGACGGACAGCTATAAATTCGCCGCCTATCTTGGATTGGATGAAGAGACCAACCAATGGCACCTCCGCTCGATCGACATTTCTGAGGGCGGGATTCTGCACACGATCACCTATCCCGATCTGCCGCTGTTGCGATCCGTTCTGATCGACAGCCTCTGCGATGATATCCTGTCGCAGCTGTCAGAGATGAATCGCAGCGGCGAGATGATATCCAAGTCCGATTATGTGCTGGAGGTGGCGGGCGCGCAGTTTCAAAAGCTGCGGGTTCACACCAATTTCAGCATCGCCCGTGGCGTCGAGGCGAGCTTTTGGTTCGCGTCCTTTACCGGCCAGCCCCTGCTGGCGCTGCGGCAATATGCCGAGGATCTTGCCACGCAGATCGCCCCGGACCAGCTCACGGAAGTGGCGGTGCAGGCGATTGACCGCGTTGTGCTGCCGGCGCTGAATGTGGTGGCGGCGGTGCGCAGCGGACTGCGCACGCCAGACACGATCGGCGCCTTCGAGGATCATACCGGCCGCCTTGTGCAGGAGGCCGATACGCTGATCAAATACGCCGAACTGGTGAAATGGCTGCTGGTGAGCGCGGAGACGGCTGATATCAGTCAGGTCCTTCTCGGTCAGGTCGCGCCCGCGGAGCAGCGGGCCGTCAGCGCCTTTTAAGCCCCGCAGGCGGCCATTTTCTGCCCGATATCCCGGATCAGCTCAGGGTAGAGGGCCGCGCCGGGGGCAAATTCGGTGCCCAGAGGGTCGATGACCGCCAGTTTGATACCAGACCCGGCGAAGACCGTATCGACCAGCCCGGAGTTGAACTGAGGCTCGGCAAAGATGCAGTGGACGTGCTGCGCGGCGACGAGGTCCCGGATCCCGGCCATGCGCGCGGCGCTCGGCGCGCGGGCATCGCTCTCGGAGATCGCCCCGGTGGCGGGTACGTCAAAGCGGTGCTCGAAGTACTGATACGCATCGTGGAACGTGACGAAGCGCACATCGGCAACCTTGGCAAATTCGGCGGTGATTTCGCCGGTCAGGGCGGTCAGCTCGGCTTCGGCCTGAACCGCATTGGCGGCATAGATGGTGGCGTTGTCCGGGTCTGCCTGCGCGAGCGTTGTGGCGATCAGGCGCGTCCAGACGATGGCATTTTCCGGGTCCAGCCAGATATGGGGATCCTGACCTTCATGGGTATGGCCGTGGGCCTCGGCGTGCTCTGCTTCATGGTCATGGTCATGGTCATGGTCGTGATCTGCGTCGCCAAAGGCCAGATCGGTGCGGAAGGGCAGCACCAAGGTGCCCTCAGTCGCCATCAGCTCAACCGCCTTGGCGTTGGAGGCGAGGGAGGCGAGCGGCTTTTCGAGCCAGGGCGTCAGGGCCTCGCCCACCCAGAAGACCAGATCTGCCTGCTGCAGGGACCGCGCCTCGGAGGGTTTCATCGCGTGTTCATGCGGCGAGGCGCCGGGGGGCAGGATGACGCCCGGCTCGCCCACGCCCTGCATGACGCGCGCAACGATGGACTGAACCGGTGCGATGTCGGTCATGACGTGAGGCACCTCGGCCAGAGCGGGGCTTGCGGCGATCAAAGCGAGGGCCGAGGTCAGCAGGGCAGTTCGAAACATGCCAGTCTCCAATGTGATAGTATAACGTTCTGAGCGGCTTGATAGGGCGGATAATATAACATATCAAGGGTGAAATTTCACGAGCAGGAGCAACGCTGATGGACAGTCCGGGATTCGAAAGTCACGATCATACCGCCTGCATTCGCGATGGCGTTGCTTCGGTTGATGCCTTTTGCCGCTCTGAGGGGCTGCAGTTCACGCCGGTCCGCCGTCGCGTGCTGGAGATCTTGCTGCAGGGGCACCGCGCGCTCGGGGCCTATGACATCCTTGATATTCTGCGGCAGGAGGGGCTGGGCTCGCAGCCGCCGGTTGCCTACAGGGCGTTGGATTTTCTGGTGAAACACGGCTTTGCCCACAAGATCGAACGGCTGAACGCCTTCGTCGCCTGCGCCCATCCGGGCGAGAGCCATTCGCCAGCCTTCCTGATCTGCCGCAAGTGCGACAAGGTGGCTGAGGCCGAGGCAGATCCGGCGCGCGGCATGCTCGGTCAATCGGCGGAGCGCGCGGGCTTTCAGATCGAACGCGCGGTGGTCGAGGCCGAGGGGCTGTGCCCGAACTGCCATGAGGGTGCCTCTGCATGAACCTTGTTGAGCTGACGCGCGCCACGGTCCGCCTTGGCGGCCAGACCGTGCTGGAAAACGTCGATCTGTCGGTCCGGGCCGCCGAGATTCTGACTATCGTGGGCCCGAACGGGTCGGGAAAATCGACCTTGCTGCGCACCATCATCGGCGCGGTGAAGCCGAGCGCAGGCCAAGTGGTACGCAAGCCGGGGCTGCGGATCGGCTACGTGCCGCAGAAACTACATATTGATCCGACGCTGCCGCTGACGGTGCGCCGGTTCCTCAGCCTGCCGGAGCATGTCAGTGACACTGCCGCGGCCGAGGCGCTGGACCACGCCGGGGCCGAGTGTCTGTCACGCCAGCAGATGGCGAGCCTGTCCGGCGGTCAGTTCCAGCGGGTATTGCTGGCGCGCGCCTTGCTCAGCAAACCGGACCTGCTGATCCTGGACGAGGCGACACAGGGGCTGGATCAGCCCGGCTCTGCCGCGTTTTACCGCCAGATCGAGACGGTACGCCGGGAGCTGGGCTGCGCGGTGCTGATGGTCAGCCATGAGCTGCACGTCGTCATGGCGGCGTCGGACCGGGTGATCTGCCTGAACGGACATGTCTGCTGCGAAGGCGCGCCCGAGCATGTGGCGAGCGCGCCGGAGTACCGCGCCCTGTTCGGCACGGGGACGCAGGGCGCGCTGGCGCTCTACCGGCACGAACACAATCACAGCCATGACCACGAACATGCCCATGATCATGGGCATTCGCACGACAAGGACCGCGCTGCATCATGATGTTTCTGGATGATTTTCTGATCCGCGCGGCGCTCGCCGGTCTTGGCGTGGCCATCGCGGCGGCACCTCTGGGGTGCCTCGTCGTGTGGCGGCGCATGGCCTATTTCGGAGACGCGACGGCCCACGCGGCGATCCTTGGGGTGGCGCTGGCGCTGACCTTTCAGACGTCGGTTTTCGCAGGGGTTCTGGCGGTGTCTCTGGCGATGGCCGCGGCGATATCGGGGCTGTCGGGGCGCGGCTATGCGATGGACACGCTGCTGGGGGTCCTGGCACATTCGGCGATCGCCTTCGGGCTGGTCGCGGTGTCGTTCCTGTCGGGGGTGCGCATCGATCTGATGGCCTATCTGTTCGGCGACATCCTTGCCGTCAGCAAGGGCGATCTCGGGGTGATCTGGGGCGGCGCGGTGTTGGTGCTGCTGCTGATCCGCTGGCGCTGGTCAGCGCTGCTGACCACGACGCTGAACCCCGATCTGGCCTATGCTGCAGGGCTCGACCCCAAACGCGAACAGCTGGTGCTGACGGTGGCACTGGCGCTGGTGGTGGCGGTGGCCATCAAGGTAATCGGGGCGCTGCTGATCGCGGCGATGCTGATCATCCCGGCGGCAGCCGCGCGTCCCTTTGCCTCGACGCCTGAGCGTATGGCATTGATTGCAGGGGGAATTGGCGCAATTTCGGTGATCGGTGGCTTGCAGGCCTCGTTCCATTTCGACACGCCGACCGGGCCGTCCATCGTCTGTGTCGCTGCGGTTCTGTTCGTTGCGGCCAGCCTGTCGGATGTGGTGCGGCGGCGTCTGGGGCGGCGCTGATCAGGGGGCGAAATAGGCCGCAGCGGTCGGCACGCGCTCATACTCAAGGTGAAAATCGTCGAGCTGTGGCGGGGTGATCCCGGCGCTTTGCAGCTGCACATGCGCCTGTCCACGGTGGTGGATCTGGTGCTGGAACAGATGCAGCAACAGCGCTTCGACCGTCTCGTGGAATGCCCCCTTGCTGCGCTTGGTCACCCGGGTCTGCCCAAGCGTTTCAGCGCTGAGGTCGGCACAGAACTGGATCAGCCGCAGGTCTGTTGCGGCCTGTGCGGCTCCGAGGTCAGTGGCTGTTTCGGGCGGGCTCTGGTCAAAGATTGCCAGCCCGATGCCGCCGCCCTGAAGCGCGTCGAGGTAGTAAAGATCAACCTCGTAAATATGCTGCATCGTGGCCTGCAGGGAGGGGAAGAACCCCGGACGCTCCGCCTCGAAAGCGGCTTGCTCCAAGGCAGATATCGCGGCATGCAGCGTCGCATTCGCCCAGGCGTTGTTCTTCGCCATCAGCTGATATGGCCTTGAAAGTTCGCTCATTCTTTCGCTCTCACTCAGAAGTTCACCTCAACGCCCGGCAGTTTCAGCGCGCGGATCAGATCACGCAGTTCCTGACGCGCGGCGATATTGGAGATGTTGAGGCTGGTGACCCCGGTATCCTTGAGGTCCAGCAGGGTCAGCCCCCGGGGAAACAGCTCGCGGAAGATCACCCGCTCATTGAAGCCGGGGGCGACGCGAAAGCCGATGCGACGAGCCAGCGTTTCAATCGCGGTCTCCATTTTGCGTTTGTTGACCATGGCTTGCGCGCCGAGGCGGTTGCGCAGCACCACCCAGTCGATCGGTGTCAGCCCAGCACGCGCCCGCAGCTGGCGCGCCGACCAGACCATCTCGGAATAGACGGACGGGCCGAGGATCTTTTCCCCCTCGCCATCAATCCGGGCCAGCAGGTCGAAGTCGATGAAGCTGTCATTGAGCGGCGTGATCAGCGTATCGGCCATGGAATGCGCCACCTGACTGAGGCGCGTGTGTGACCCAGGGCAATCGATCAGGATGAAATCTGCAATCGGCTCAAGCTCGGCGCGGGCTTCGGCCAGACGGCGGTCCATGATGTTTTCACCGGGGGCAAGCTGATCCGGGGCAATCTCGGGCAGCTCATGAAAGCTGGGGGAGGGCAGGTTGAGGTTTTCGTGTTCCATCGTGGCCACGCGGTTGCTGACGTAGCGCGCGAAGGTGCGTTGCCGCAGGTCGAGGTCGAGGCAGGCCACACGATGCCCCATCCGTGCGAGGGCCGTGGCGACATGCATCGAGACTGTGGATTTACCCGCGCCGCCCTTTTCGTTTCCGACCACAATGATATGCGCCACTTTTGCTCTCCAAAGGATGAATTGCGCTCCGCCACGCCGAGATTGGCACACTATATGTTGGGGTCTGTCATCGGAAAAGCGCCGCGCTGCTGACAGCTGGCTTCTGTGTCCGCAGGGTGACGCAACGGGGCCGAAAGGCCCGAAAACACTGTCGGTATCGCGTCGGTATCCGGGCGGTAAGTGCACCGCGGTTCAGCGGTGCACCGGCCTGTGAGGGACTGGCGCGCGATCAGCCTTCGATCGATTGGCCGAAAATCGCAATGGCCAGGCCCAGAGCGGCAAGGGCGATCCAGGCGAAGCGCCGCGCGCCGGACGCATGGCGCGCCGCGATCCCGGCCTGCGCAGCATAATAAAGCGCAAAGGCCCGTGAGGCGTAGGAGATGATCTCAAACACATCTGCGGTCCAGGTCAGGGCGATCCCGATCAGGCAGAGCACGGCATACCCCTGCTTTGCGGTGAGCCGCCGCTTGGAGAGCTCAACCAGCAGACCGCCGGAGCCACCGGTATCGGCGACGGCGGCACTGAACTGCGCCGCAAGGGCCGCCAGGATCAGCAGCCCCGGCAGGATCGGCGAGACGTCCTTCATCATGTCGATGATCGCGGTCTCGCTCAGCTCGCCCTCGGGCACATGGTGGGCGAAGACCAGCAGCACGACGTAGACGACATAGATCAGGGTCGAGACAATCTGGGCCAGTCGCATCGACGAAATCCGCGTCTTGGCGTCATAGCTGTTGCCAAGGTAGCGCGAGGTCTCGAAGCCCTGAACGGTGACGAGCAGTCCGAAGGCCAGCGTGATGGCGGGCCAGCCGCCGGTGTGCAGCTCGGGGACGAACAGCTCTCCCGCGCTGCCAGCGTCATAGAAGAACCACGCCAGCCCGACGATCAGGCCGGTGATGATCGCCAGTTTGATCGTGACCGTCAGATATTCGGCGCGCTCCAGCATGGTGAAGCCGCGCCCGTATCCGAGGAACAGCACGAGAAGGAACATCGCCGTGGTGACGATGCGGGCGGCAAATTGGCTCTGCCAGGGCGAAACCTGCACGGCGAAGGCACCAAACAGGTTCAGATAGTAGGCAACGGAGATGACGTAGGCCAGCGCCAGCATGGCAGAGGCGACCATCTCATACCCCGAGCGGTCATCATTATCATCGCCGATGCGCTTGATATTTTCGCGGATCGCCGACCCGAAGGCCCAGGCGCCGAGGCAGAGCAGCGCCATGACCACTGGCGCCCAGGCGCCGTAGCCCTCGGCCAGGATCGGCCCGAGGACAAGGAAGCCGGAGCCGATGATCGAGGCCAGCGGCGTGACCATTGCCCGCCAAACGGGGCGGTTGCGCAGAAACGGCAGGAAAAGCACCGCGCCGGACACTACGCAGGCGGCGAGGATCGCGATAGAGAGGATGTTGAACATGGGGTCCTGCGGATTGGGGTTCTGTCCGAGGTAGAGCGAAGCCCCCCGGAGGGCAAGACAATGGTTGGCGCGGTTTTTCAACAAAGCTGCGCAAGCGGCAAGCGGCAAGCGGTCGCGGATGCAGGGCTCACAAGCGCATGTCGGAGATGCTCGTCGAAGAGGTCGCCCAGCAAGTCACGGCCGCCCCTCCTCCCCAACGAAAAACGCCGCCCCGAAAGGGAGCGGCGTTTCTGTCTGTCCGGAAAGGGGTGATCCTGAGATCAGAAGCCCAGACCAGCGTATTTGTTCTTGAACTTCGACACGCGGCCGCCGGCATCCATGAGACGCGAGGAGCCACCGGTCCAGGCCGGGTGCACGGTCGGGTCGATGTCGAGCGACATCTGATCGCCCTCTTTGCCCCAGGTCGAGCGCATCTTCAGGATCGTGCCGTCGGTCATCTTGACGTCGATCATGTGGTATTCGGGATGGATATCCGCTTTCATGACGTCTCTCCTTATGCCTTGGCTTGGGGTTTGTAGTTGGTGACTTCTGCGATACGTGCGGATTTGCCGCGACGCGAGCGCAGGTAGTACAGCTTGGCGCGACGGACACGGCCGCGACGCACAACTTCGATGGTCTCGATGTTGGTCGAGTGCAGCGGGAACACACGTTCCACGCCTTCACCGAAGGAAATCTTGCGGACCGTGAATGACCCGGCAATGCCAGAGCCATTCTTGCGGCTGATGCAGACGCCTTCATAGTTCTGCACACGCGAACGGGTGCCCTCGGTCACTTTGAAGCCGACGCGAATGGTGTCACCGGCTTTGAAATCGGGGATGGTTTTCCCCAGCGCAGCAATCTGCTCCGCTTCGATCTGTGCGATCAGGTTCATCGCGTTCTCCTATATGCTCACGGTTGGTCCGCGAAGGTCATTTGCGCCTCAGAGCTCCGCGTCTTCATCGGGTCCCGCCAGTCATGACATCGGTCATGGGGCAGCCCGCCGGAGGATCAGGTCAACATTCTCTTGTCTGACTGTCGTCTCGCCCGCCCGAGGCGAAGAAGCTCTCAGGCATTGGCCAAAACAAACAGGTCCGGCTGGCCGATTCCGGCCCCGGACGCGCGGGTCATAGGCCATTTCGCCCAATCCCACAAGCCCGCACAGCCATCTCACCCTCAGGAACTGCCAGTGGCAGGTATCTTTCCTCACCTTGCGGGAAATACTTTCGGGGGTGAATGGGCCAGAGGCCCAGAGGGGGCAGACAGCCCCCTTGCCACGTGCGCCGCAAACCTGCGCCTCTGGCCTATCTCCGCGTCGACAGCCAGAACAGTTGCGCCGCCGCCTGCCAGGGATTGTTCGGCAGTGCGATGTCGTGTCCGCGTTGCTCAAGCAGGCTCAGCAGCCTTTGCCCGGTCACAGCCTCTTCGCCGTAGCGCCTGAGGAATTCCGTCAGCCCATTGGCGTCGCGCACGCTGGCCACCGCATCGTCGAGCAAGCCGGCGCGCGCGGCCGACCACAGATCGGGGCGGCGGGCGCGGGTGATCGCCTCGCTCATCATCTGGCGCCACTTGGCGATCTCACCATGATGGCCCGACATCAGCACATCGGGGATCGCACGTTCGCGCCACTCGGCGGGCTTGGTGTATTGTGGATGTTCCAGCAAGCCGTTGGAAAAGCTCTCCTCCACGGCGGACTCGGCATTGCCAAGCACGCCGGGCAGCAGCCGCACCGTGGCGTCGATCATCGCCTGCGCCGCCAGCTCGCCACCGGTCATGACGAAATCCCCGAGGGAGACCTCCATCACATTGTACTGCTCCAGCACCCGTTCATCCAGGCCTTCGAAGCGGCCACAGATCAGGGTCATGCCGTCGGCGCGCGCCAGGTTGCGCGCCATCTGCTGGTCGAAGCGCCGCCCGCGTGGGCTGAGGTAGATCAGCGGCGCGCGCGCGCCATTCGAGTTGGCCAGCGCCTGATCGATCGCACTGCTCATCACATCGGCACGCAGCACCATGCCGGCGCCGCCGCCCGCAGGCGTGTCGTCGACATTGTTGTGCTTGCCGAGGCCATAGTCGCGCAGGTTGATGGTGGAGAGCTGCCAGAGCCCGTCGCGCAGTGCCTTGCCGGTCAGGCTCTCGCCAAGGACGCCGGGAAAGGCCTGCGGCAGCAGCGTGATCACCTGCGCCGACCAGACACCGGAGAGGCGGTTTTCCTCCATCAGGTCGCGCGGTTTGGCGCTGATCGTGATGCTCTTGCGGCCATGGGATTTCGACGTCATGGGCGGATCCTTTTCCTCTCGGGCGGGTCGTTGGGGCGCCGCTTCAGTCTGTGACGGGGTCGTTCGGAGGGCTTTTGCCGTGATGCGCCGCGGCAATCAACGCCTGTTTGCGCCGGCTCAGCTCTTCGCTGTCGGCAATCGAGGCGTTCAGCAGCCGCAACGCCTCGCGCATCGGTTCGAGCAGGGCGGCGTTGACGATGGCGGGGGGCGGAAGTTTGTCACGGATGTGCTGCGGCACCCCGGCCAGATCGAGCAAAGGCGTCAGGGGACCATGCGGCAAATCGCGGGTATCCTCCAGCGCGTGCTCCTTGACACGGGCGGAGGGCACGGCGGCCGCGATGGCCGCCACCTGCATCGAGAGATCGGACTGCGGTCGCTGCCAGTCCATATAGGTGGCAAGGTCGTCGGTCATCCGGGTGGCGCGCAGGTGCTGGGCGTAACAGCTGCGCATCCAGGCCTCGGGTGCGCGGGTGGAGAAATAGAAGATCACCTCGGGGGCCGCGCCCCAGACGGCCCCGACCGTCTCAAGCAGTTGTGCCATCAGGCGTGGCGCGGCGGGATAGCCCAGACGCTTGCGGCGGCCCGGAATATGGCCAGAGAGATCCTCGCTCGACAGCAGCACGCAGCGGGCATCGGCGGGGTCCAGCGCTTCGAACACCTGCGCGGTCTCATAGGCGAAGAGAGCCATTTCGACAGGGCTGGAGGTTTGGGCATAGGCGCGGGCGGCCTCGCACATCGCGGGCATGTCGCGCTTGGTCAGAGCCCGCAGGACTGGGCGCAGCGGGCGCTTTCCCCGGCGCAGCATCTGCTGCACCGAGGAGGTGCCGGTCTTGTGAAACCCCGCATGGACGATCAGGCGGGGCGGCACGTCAGAACAGGCCTTCGGGTGGGTCGGCGACGATGCGTCCGGCCTCGATATCGACGGTGGGCACCGCCTCCATCGTGAAGGGCAGCAGGATCGAGCTGTTGCCGGGCACAGTGATCTCAAGCAGATCACCGGCGCCGTGGTCCATCACGGCCTTGACGCGGCCGAGCTCGTTGCCGCCGGTGTCCACGACCAGCAGCCCGATCAGATCGGCGTGGTAGTATTCGTCGTCGGGCAGCGCAGGCAGGCGGTTGCGCGGCGCGTAAAGGCGCAGGCCCTTGAGGGCGTCGGCCTCTTCCTTGGTGTCAATGCCGGACATGCGCGCCGCAAAGGCGTTGGTGATGGCACGGGTCAGGCTGACGGTGAACTGGCGGCTGCCATCCTCGGTGCTGAGGGGGGCGTAATCGGCAATGGCTTCGGGATCGGCGCAGAAGCTTTTCAGCCGCACTTCGCCGCGCACACCAAAGGCTCCGGCAATCGCACCGACACAGACGAGTTCATTTTCTCGGGTCGTATCGCTCACCTTGGCGCCTTTCTGAATTCATGGCCCCGGCCCCACTGGGGCGTTCGGGGGCGGGAGCGGTCGAGGGCCTGCGCACCGCGGCGCGGCCCTGCGGCCTGATCTGGTCTACTGACAGACAGCATCCGCCAGAAGATCCGCCTTTTCCAGACAGTTTTGCGCCTGTCGGTCGTGTTCATACAACATGCCGGCCACGAAAGCGGCGCCAAGCAGCATCACAAGACGGACGGGGCGAAACAGAAAGGGCATGGGCGGGGGGATAATCCGAACGTCCCCGCCGGTGCACAGGGCACCGACGGGGCACGGCCCGATTACTCGGCTGCGGCTTCTGCGGGTGCAGCAGCGGCTTCGGCGGCTTCAGCAGCTTTGGCAGCTTTGGATTCGGCGCGATCGGTCGCGGCCTTGCCAGGGGTGCCTTTTTTCGGGTTGCTGCGGTCTTTTTTCGCCATCAGGCCAGCGGTTTCCAGGAAACGCGCAACGCGGTCGGTCGGCTGTGCGCCTTGACCCAGCCAGTACTGAACGCGCTCGACGTCCATCTGAACGCGCTGTTCGCTGTCTTTGGCCAGCAGCGGGTTGTAGGTGCCCAGCTTCTCGATGAAGCGGCCATCACGGGGCATACGGGAATCCGTAGCAACGATCCGGTAGAAGGGGCGTTTTTTAGAGCCGCCGCGGGCGAGACGAATTTTCATAGCCATGGGGGTATCTCCTTTAGATGGCGTTGGTTTGACGGGCTGTGCCGTCGTTCAGTCGTGGTGAGGGGCGCGCCTTAGCATCCCTCAGGATTGGTGTTGCCGGTGATGCCGGATCACCTCCTGAATGATGAAATTCAGGAATTTCTTGGCGAAAGCGGGGTCGAGATCGGCCGCTTTCGCAAGCTCTTCGAGGCGGGCGATCTGGATCGCCTCGCGGTCGGGGTCAGACGGGGGAAGGTCATGTTCGGCCTTCAGGACCCCGACGGCCTGTGTGTGTTTGAACCGCTCGCCCAGCGTATAGACGAGGATCGCATCAAGCCGGTCGATGCTGGAGCGATGCTCTTTCAGCAGTTCGGCGGCGCGCGCGACAGGATCGGTCTCTGGCGCGAGGGGCGTGACCTTATCAGTCAAGGGCATATCCTTTCGGCTGGAACAGCGGGTCATGATAGGAGCGGATCTCCATCGCGATCCCGTCGGCAATCTGGCTGTGGTTCAGCGCGTTGCGCGAGGGGTGGCGATAGCAGACATCGTTGCCATCGACGGTTTGCGCGTCGGGGTCTTTGACCGCACCAAGACGCTCTGCCAGCCGGATCGAGGCGAGGTTTTTCGGGTCTAGGTAGCTGACCACCCCGTCCCAGCCCAGCTGGTCATAGAAATAATCACGCGCGGCATTGGTCGCCTCAAGCGCATAGCACTTGCCAGCGGTTTCGGGCCAGATGATCCAGGCGAGCTCGGCCTCGGGCCAGCTGGCAGGCTTCCAGCCGCCGGCCATGCCGAGGGGTTTGTTCGTCGCCTTGTCGTGCATCATCCACATGCCGTAGCCCCGGATCTGCCAATGGCCGATCTCAGCCGCATAGAGCATCCAGGTCTCGTAGGGGTTCAGCGGCCCGCCCATGAAGCGCGAACGGTAGGAGCTGAAGGTGGCGCGGAAATCGGGGTAATCCTGCGGCTCGGGGCCGCGCAGGATCAGGCGCGAGGTTTCCAGCACGGGAATATCGCTGAGCGGCATCACACACCCTCCAGCGCGGAGGGATGACGGAACACCTGCACCGGATGGCCCAGCACTTCGCCATCACGCTCAACGGTTGCGCCAAGGCGCAGTGCCACGGCGCGCGAGGGCGCGTTTTCCGGGTCGATATAGGAGATCACGCGATCAAGGCCAAAGGCCTGCGCGACATGCAGACGCGCGGCGCGGGCGGCTTCGGTGGCGTAGCCCTTGCCTTCGCAGCCGGCAAACAGGTGCCAGCCAAGCTCGGGTTCGTCCCAGGTGATGTGATTCGTGACGCCGGTGCGGCCAACGGGGCGGTCGGTCGCTTTTTCGACGATGGTCCAGTAGCCATAGCCACGCCACATCCAGTGACCGATCATGGCAATGAAACCGCGCCAGTGATCGTTTTCCTCAGTGCGGGGGCCACCGATGAAGCGCGAGCGTTCAGCGTCGGACATCAGTTCGGCCATCGGTGCGAAATCCTGCGGCGCGGGGCCGCGCAGGATCAGCCGCTCTGTCTCCAGAACGGGGATGGGGAGGTCGTGTGCCGGGGTGCCAAGCGCGCTCATGCGTAGGCCTCCGCGCTGCCGTTGATCAGCTCTGCCGGGGCCGGGTGACGATAGACGTCGAGGCGGCCAAAGCGGATATGGTTGAATTCGCCGTCCATGCGCGCGCCAAGGCGCAGCGCGACATGTGCCGAGCCGTCGTTGCCGGGTTTGACGAGGCTGATCGCAGTGGACCAGCCGAGCACGTCATAGGCATAGGCGCGCGCGGTCAGGGCGGCTTCGGTGGCGTAGCCGTGTCCCTCGCGGCCGTTCATCAGGTCCCAGCCGATTTCGGGCTCGGGCCAGCCTTCTGGGGCCCAGAGGCCGACCATGCCGACGGTTTCGCCGGTGGCGGTCAGGTCGACCATCCAGCGGCCATAGCCGCGCAGGGTCCAGTGGCCGATCTCGGTCGCCAGCTGGCGCCAGGTCTGTTCGCGGTTCATCGGGCCGCCGACGAAGATCGAGCGGTCAGAGGCGTAGAAGTCACACAACACGTCGAGGTCGCGGGCGTCGGGGCCGCGCAGGGTCAGGCGCTCGGTGGTCAGGGTCGGGATCTCAGCGATCATGCCAGCCCCTCCAGCAGTTTGCGGCCGGGGGCAGTTTTCGGCACATGGCGCCAGATCCGCAGATCGCCGGTCATCTGGTGGCTGAACATGCCCTCGGGGCGTGCGCCGAGACGTTCGACCATGGCGGTCGAGCGGTCGTTTTCCGGATCGACGAGGGAGATGCACGAGGCCCAGCCCTTGTCCTGAAACAGCCAGTCGAGCACGCAGCGCGCGGCTTCGGTCGCGATGCCCTTGCCCTCGGCCCCGTCCAGCAGTTGCCAGGAAAGCTCGGGTTCGGGCCAGCCGCGCGGAAACCACGGGCCGACGAGGCCGCAGTTCAGGCCGGTTTCCTTTTCGATCACGGCGAAATGGCCGTAACCGCGCAGGTGCCAGTGGCCGATGATGGTGGCGATGGACCACCAGGCGGCCTCTTCATCGGGGTGCTGGTCGACGAAACGCCGTGCGCCGGGCATCAGATAGGCGCCCACCGCGTCAAACCCCGGTGCCGCGGGGGACACCAGGCGCAGACGCGCGGTCTCAAGGACCGGATGGGTGGGGCTTTTGGCGATCATCTGCGGGGGGTGGCTTTCGTCAGGTCAGAGGTGTGGTCGGGTGGCGGGGCGGGAGCCTCCGGCGGGAATATTGCAGCAAGAAGAAGGGAATGGGTCATTTCTTCTTGCCGAAGCCAGAGAGGCCGGGGGGCAGGGCGCTGCCGCCGCCCATGCCGGGGAAGCCCGGGGGCATGCCGCCCTTGCCGCTGCCCATGGCCTTTGCGGCCTGTTCCAGCGCCTTGGGGTCCATTTGCGAGGGGTCCATGCCAGCGGGCATGCCGCCTTTGCCGAACATGCCCTTCATGGCCTGTTTCAGCATGCCGCCTTTGCCCATCTTGCCCATTTTCTTCATCATGTCCGCCATCTGGCGGTGCATCTTGATGAGCTTGTTGAGTTCGGAGACTTCCAGACCGGCACCCGAGGCAATGCGCTTCTTGCGCGAGGCCTGCAGCAGGGCGGGGTTGGCGCGTTCCTTCTTGGTCATGGATTGGACGAGGGCGATCTGACGGGCGATGATCTTGTCATCAAAGCCTGCGTCCTTGACCTGTTTCGACATCTTGCCCATGCCGGGCATCATGCCCATGACGCTTTCCATGCCGCCCATCTTCTGCATCTGCTCAAGCTGCATCTTCAGGTCGTTCATGTTGAACTGACCCTTCTGGAAGCGCTTCATCATCCGCTCGGCCTGTTCGGCCTCCATCGTCTCCTGCGCGCGCTCGACGAGGGCGACGATATCGCCCATGCCGAGGATGCGGCCCGCGACGCGCTCAGGCTCGAAGGTTTCCAGCGCGTCCATCTTTTCGCCGAGGCCGACGAACTTGATGGGCTTGCCGGTGACGGCGCGCATGGAGAGAGCGGCACCGCCGCGGCCGTCGCCGTCCATCCGGGTCAGCACAACGCCGGTGATGCCGATACGGGCGTCGAAGTTTTCTGCGGTGTGCACGGCGTCCTGGCCGGTCAGGCCATCGACCACCAGCAGGGTTTCGCGTGGGTTGGCGACGTCGCGGACGGCGGCGACCTGTTGCATCAGCTCTTCGTCGATCGACAGGCGACCGGCCGTGTCGAGCATGTAGACGTCATACCCACCCAAGGCCGCCTGCATCTTGGCGCGCTTGGCGATGGCGACGGGCTGTTCACCCTTGACGATGGGCAGGGTGTCGACACCGATCTGCACGCCGAGGATCTGCAGCTGTTCCATGGCGGCGGGGCGGTTGACGTCGAGCGAGGCCATGAGGACCTTTTTGCCCTCACGCTCCTTCAGCCGTTTCGCCAGTTTCGCAGTGGTCGTGGTTTTACCCGAGCCCTGCAGGCCGACCATCAGGATCGGCGCGGGGGCGTTGTCGATCTTCAGCTTGCCGGGCTCGCCTTCGCCGGCCAGCACATGCACCAGCTCGTCATGGACGATCTTGACGACCTGCTGGCCGGGAGTGACGGATTTCGTCACCGACTGGCCGGTCGCCTTGTCCTGCACGGCTTTGACGAAATCACGTGCAACCGGCAGCGAGACGTCGGCCTCAAGCAGCGCCACACGGACTTCGCGCAGCGCGGTCTTGACGTCTTCGTCGTTCAGCGCGCCCTGCTTGGTCAGTCGGTCGAAGACGCCGGAGAGGCGTTCGGATAGATTTTCAAACATGCCCCGGCCCTCCTCAGGCCACCTGACTGTTGCGTTGACCCCCATTTGGGTGAGGGCGGCTCAAACCTCAAGCTCTTACAGGACCGGCGCAAAGGCCAACGGCACCAGTGGGCGCAACGCGCTGACTGGTGGCGATCCCCGCAAAAGCGATGGGACCGGAATCATCACAGATTCCGGGATAGGTGCGCTGCGTTTAGGCAGGTGAGGCGGCAAAGTCAAGTTTATCAGGCCAGCGGCGCTGTGACGTGCCCAAACCGCCAGTGCGGCGCACAATCTTGGCGGCGTGGCCCGGCGGTGAGGCCGGGCGGCGCGGTGTATGGTTGCTTGGTGTGTCAGGGGGCCACCGTTGTGGTCGGCCCGACAGACCGCAAGAGCGAGGCTTTGCCTCAGCTGCGGCGTTTGGCCAGTGGATCGCGGCGCGCAGGGGCTGTCACGCGAACAGCGCGTCTGACGGGGGTTGCCGTCTTCTGGGCCAGAGCGAAGCACAGGGCCGCCAAGGAGGCGAGGCCGAGGATAGCGGCAAATGCGGGATGGGCTGCGAGCATGGAACTCTCCTTTCAGTCGCGATTGTTCGAAGTGGATCGGTGCGCGACTCGAAGTACAGATTTGGGGTTTCTTCGACGGAAGGCAATGGGGCCCAATGTCACGTCGCATTTTCGTCATGCCTGACAGCTAAAATTCGCTTTACCCTTGCATCCACGCACCCGAAGAGCATTGACTGATTGCTGTAGTTTTTCAGCGCACAGGTGCCTTATGGACAATTGGGATGAAATCCGCACGGCGTATCAGGTTGCGCGGCTGGGTACCGTCTCAGGGGCGGCCGACGTGCTGGGCGTGCATCATGCCACCGTGATTCGCCATATCGATGCGCTGGAGCGGCGGATGGGGGTGAAGCTGTTTCAGCGTCACACGCGCGGCTACACGGCGACCGAGGCCGGGCAGGATCTGTTGCGCGTGGCGCAGGCGACTGACGATCAGTTCAGCCAGCTGTCGGCGCGCATCAAGGGCCGCGGCAATGAGGTGGCGGGCGAGCTGGTGGTGACGACGATCGGCGGTCTCAGCCAGCTGATGGTGCCGCTGCTGGCCAAGTTTCAGGAACAATACCCGGATGTCGCGCTGAGCTATCTGACCAGCGCGCGGCTGTTCCGGCTTGAGTACGGCGAGGCGCATGTCGCGATCCGCGCCGGCAGCCCGCCGCAGCAGCCCGACAACGTCGTACAGCCCTTTTTACGGCTGCGCAGCGCGATCTATGGCAGCAAGGATTATATCGAACGTCACGGGATGCCGAAGATCCCCGGACGCATGGCCGGGCACCGCTTTGTCGGAGTCGATGATCCCTCCAGCAAGGCTCCCTTCGCCCAGTGGATGCGCGAGACCATCCCGGCGCACCAGGTTGTCTTCCGCTCCGGCGATATGCGGGCGGTGCGGCAGGCGGTCCTGGCGGGCGTCGGTCTGGGCTTCCTTGGCACCTATGAGTTTGATGCGCGCGACGATCTGGTCGAGGTGCACCCCCCGCAGGAGGAATGGGACAGCCGGTTGTGGCTGGTGACCCATATGGACCTGCATCGCACGACGAAGGTGCAGGCCTTCCTGAACTTCCTCAAGGAGCATACCTCGGACTTCAAGGACGGCACGGCTTGAGTGTATCCGAGCCAGCGAGTGGCTTGAGCGAGGCGGCCAAGGGCCATCTGGCGATGCTGGCGTTTTCGGCGCTGGTAGCGGGGTCGTTTCCGCTGGCGGCGATGGCGGTGCCCTATGTCTCGCCTGCCGCGTTGAATGCGGTGCGCTTCGTGTTGGCGGCGGTGCTGGTGGGCAGCTTCGCACTGGCGGGGCCGGGGTTGAAGCGGTCTGACTTTCGCGCGCCGTGGCGGTACCTACTGCTGGGGGGCATCTTCGCGATCTACTTCGTGCTGATGTTCGAGGGGCTGAAGACGGCGGACCCGGTCTCGGCCTCGTCGATGTTTACCCTCGTGCCCTTGATGGCGGCGGTGGTCGGCTGGCTGTTGCTGCGCCAGATCACGACGCCGCGGATGGCGCTGGCGCTGGCGATCGGAGCCTGCGGGGCGCTTTGGGTGATCTTTCGCGCTGATGTCGGCGCGCTGATGCAGTTCAAGATCGGCGTGGGCGAGCGGATCTACTTTGTCGGCTGTATTGCCCACGCGATCTATGCGCCGCTGGTGCCCAAGTTGAACCGGGGCGAGCCTCCGGTGGTCTTTACCTTCGGGATGCTGGTGGCGGGGGCGCTGGTGCTGGGTATCTGGGGGATGCCACAGATCCTGGCGACGGACTGGGCCACTCTGCCGGGGATCGTCTGGATTGCGCTGGCCTATACGGCGGTCTGTTCGTCGGCGATGACGTTTGTCCTGTTGCAATACGCGGCCATGCGGCTGCCTTCGGCCAAGGTCATGGCCTATACCTATCTGACGCCAAGCTGGGTGATCCTGTGGCAGGCGGCTCTTGGGAGGGGCTTTCCGCCGGCGATGATCCTGGGCGGCGTGGCCCTGACCATACTGGCGCTGGTGATCCTGCTGAAGGACTAGGTGTCGTTCGCGTCTTCGCCCAGCTCGGCGGCGAGGAAGCGTTCGAAGTCATCCAGGTTCACCGGCTCGAACTGACCGAAGCCCTGCATCCAGACGCTGGCCTGTTTCAGGGCGTCCGGCTCCAGCTTGCACCACTTCACGCGGCCGCGCTTTTCCTGCGTGATCAGCCCGGCGTTGACGAGGATGAAGAGGTGCTTGGAGATCGCGGCCAGCGACATCTCGAATGGTTCGGCCACATCAGTGACGGCCATGTCATCTTCAAGCAGCATCGACAGGATCGCCCGGCGGGTTGGATCACCAAGAGCGGCAAAGACGGTGTCGAGGGATGCTGTCATGCCGCCAGATAGGCCTTGGTGGCGTGAAACGTCAACAGAAACGCTAAACCATGCGATTGAGTGTCATGGCCTTGAGAGGCTTGGATTTTCATACTCAACCAAAAGGTTGAAGATGGGTTTTGGGCCTCTGCGAAGGCGTGTTGGGTGGTGATGGATGAATTAGCAGGGAAAATTACGGGATTTTCCGATTTATAACAGTGAGTTGTCCTTGTTGATCCGACGGCGCTAAGCACCTTGACTCGCGGACCTGTGAACCTTAGCAACGCCTTAACAAATGCGGGGATGTCTTTTGCCATGAATGATCCGGATCACCGGGACAGGATGGCCGCTCTGGAAGCCCGGATCGCGGCGGCCAAGGGCATCGACAAGAAAAGCGTCCCGCACGGACAAGACCATTATTCGGCGGCCCAGGTGGGTTGGCGCATGGTGACGGAACTGGTGGCCGGTCTGCTGATCGGTTTTGCCATAGGATACGGGCTGGATTGGCTGCTGGGCATTGCCCCTGCGATGATGATCCTCTTCACCCTCCTTGGCTTCGTGGCTGGTATCAAAGCGATGATACGGTCCGCCAAGGAACTTGAGAACGACACATCCGGCCACAGCGCCGGAGATGAGCTGAGGGATAAAGATGGCGACTGAAGCAGCGCACGGCGGCGAAGAGGGTGGTCTGGTTTTCCACCCGATGGATCAATTCATCGTCAAACCGCTGTTCGGCGGCGAAGGCGTGCATTGGTACACGATCACCAACGCCACGCTCTGGATGGCGCTGACTGTTCTGGCCATCGTCGCGCTGATGGTGCTGGGCACCTCGGGTCGCAATCGTATCCCGTCGCGGATGCAGTCGGTGGCCGAAATGGCCTATGGCTTCATCTACAAGATGGTTGAAGATGTCGCCGGCAAGGATGCCATCCGCTTCTTCCCCTATATCTTCACGCTGTTCATGTTCATCGTCACCGCCAACCTGCTGGGCCTTGTGCCGACGGCCTTCACGGTCACGTCGCACTTTGCCGCCACAATCCTGCTGGCGCTGTCGGTCTTCCTGACAGTGACCGTGCTCGGCTTCGTTCTGCACGGCAAACAGTTCCTCGGCCTGTTCTGGGTCAGCTCGGCCCCGCTGGCCGTCCGCCCGCTGCTGGCGCTGATCGAGGTCATTTCCTACTTCGTGCGCCCCGTCAGCCACTCCATTCGTCTGGCAGGCAACATGATGGCCGGTCACGCCGTTATCAAGGTTTTCGCAGGCTTCGCCGCGATCGCCGCTGTCAGCCCGATCTCGATCGTGGCGATTGCGGGGATGTATGGCCTCGAACTGCTGGTGGCCTTCATCCAGGCCTACGTTTTCACGATCCTGACCTGCGTGTACCTCAAGGACGCGCTGCATCCGGCTCACTAATCACCAAACGTTCGGTGTGTGACATCACGCACCCTACGATCCATCCAGCCAATTCCAACGTAAGGAGAATACTCATGGAAGGCGATATCGCAGAACTCGGCAAGTACATCGGTGTGGGTCTGACTGCCATCGGCATGGGCGGCGCTGCAATGGGTGTGGGCAACGTGGCAGGCAACTTCCTGTCCGGCGCACTGCGCAACCCGTCGGCCGCTGCATCGCAAACCGCCACGCTGTTCATCGGCATGGCCTTCGCAGAAGCCCTGGGGATCTTTTCGTTCCTCGTCGCTCTGCTGCTGATGTTCGCTGTCTAAGACTTTCGGAACAGATCCTTACGCGCGGGTGGGCCTTTAGAGGCCTGCCCGTGGTAATCTGAATACCAGATCAAGTTCCCGGGAGACGTCAAGATGGCGACCACAACGCACGAAGCCGCTGGTCACGCTGCCGACGCTGCAGCCGCCGCCCCAGGCATGCCGCAGCTCGATTTCTCGACCTGGGGCAACCAGATTTTCTGGCTGATCGTCACGCTTGTCGTGATCTACCTCATCCTGTCCCGTGTGGCTCTGCCGCGCGTCGGATCGGTGCTGGCGGATCGGGCGGGTGCGATCGCCAACGACATTGCTGCGGCAGAAGACCTCAAGCAAAAGGCCAAGGAGGCGGAAGCCGCCTACGACAAGGCCCTTGCCGATGCCCGCGTCGAAGCCGCGAACATCGTCGCCGCCACCAAAGCCGAGATCCAGGCGGATCTGGCCGAGGCTACAGCGCGCGCCGATGCCGAGATTTCGGCCAAGGTTGCAGAAGGCGAAAAAGCCATCGCGGAGATCCGTGCCGGTGCGCTGGAAGCGGCTGAAGTCGTTGCCAAGGATGCCGCTGCCGAGATCGTCGCGGCCTTCGGGTTCACCGCAGCCCCCGACGCCATCGACAGTGCCGTCACCGAAAAGCTGAAAGGATGAGTGTTATGCGCAAGTCTGCAATGACCCTCGCCCCGGCAACTGTTGGTCTGGCGCTTGTCGCCAGCCCGGCCTTCGCCGCGACGGGCCCGTTCTTTTCGCTGCACAACACGAACTTCATCGTGCTGTTGGCTTTCATCCTGTTCATCGGGATCCTTGTCTATTTCAAGGTTCCCGGGCTGATCGGTGGCCTGCTGGACAAGCGGTCCTCGGGCATCAAGTCCGAGCTGGACGAAGCCCGCGCGCTGCGCGACGAAGCCCAGAGCCTGCTGGCCTCCTATGAGCGCAAGCAGAAGGAAGTTCAGGCACAGGCGGATCGCATCGTCGACGCCGCACGGGCGGATGCGAATGCTGCTGCTGATCAGGCGAAGGCCGATCTGAAGGTCTCCATTGCGCGTCGTCTGAAGGCCGCAGAGGAACAGATCGAGTCGGCTGAGAAGGCTGCTGTCAAGGAAGTCCGCGACCGTGCCGTGATCGTGGCCGTGGCTGCTGCGCGCGACGTGATCGCCAAGCAGCTGACAAAAGAGCAGGCCGATGGTCTGATCGACAGCTCGATCGATACGGTCAAGGCGCGCCTGAACTGAGGCTTTGCCCTTGCACTAAATTGACGATGAACCCGGCCTTGGCCGGGTTTTTTCGTTTTGAGGGTGCGGAGCCTCCGGCGGGAATATTGCAGCAAGAAGAAGGTTCAGTCGCGCCGTTGTTCCTGATGCAGGCGCATGCGGGCGATCTCGGCATGGCGTTCGGCAGCGAGGTGGGCCTGGTAGGCGGCGCGCACGAAGTCGAGGTGGGTTTCAACCGCGGCGCGGGCGCGTGCGGGCGCGCGGTCTTGCAGGGCGGTATTGATAGCGCCGTGTTGTGCGAGCAGGCTTTCGCGGGTGGCCGAGTGGGCAAAGAGGATTTCGCGGTTGTCGAAGACGCCTTGCCGCAGCAAGGCAAACATCGAGCGCATCATATGCAGCAGGACGGTGTTGTGGCTCGCCTCCAAAATCGCCATGTGGAATTCGGCGTCGAGGCGGGCCTCCTCAGCAGGGTCATTGGCGTCGTGGGCCCGCTGCATCTTTTGCATCACCGTATCGACGAGGGCGAGGTCGGCCGCGAGCCCGTCACGGGCGGCACGTTCGGCGGCCTGCCCCTCAAGATCGCGGCGGAAGGAGAGGTAGTCGAAGACAGCCTCCTCATGGCGCTGGAACAGCGAGACCAGCGCGGGCGAGAAGGCATCGCCCAGTACGTCTGCCACGTAGACACCTGAGCCGGCGCGCGGTTCCAGCAGGCCTCGGTCCTGCAGAGTGGAGAGGGCTTCGCGCAGCGAGGGGCGCGAGACGGCCATGCGCTCAGCCAGATCGCGTTCGGCCGGCAGGCGTTCGCCGGGACGCAGGATGCCGCGCAGGATCAGCAGCTCGATCTGGCGGATCACTGCGTCGGCGCGTTTTTCGGGCTGGATCGGTTGGAAGGGCATGGGCGCCGCCTGTGCTGTTTGGTCAGATTTTATGACCAGGCGGCGCCGGGGGCAAGGTGGGCGTGTGGCGTCAGTATTCGACGCCGATCTGCGCCTTGATGCCGGAGCGGAAGGGGTGCTTGATCAGCTCCATTTCCGTGACGAGGTCGGCGGCCTCGATCAGCTCGTCCTTGGCGTTGCGCCCCGTCAGAACGACATGGGTCATCTCGGGCTTTTCGGTCTGGAGGAAGGACACGACCTCGTTGATGTCGATGTAGTCATAGCGCAGGGCGATGTTGATTTCATCGAGCAGGACCATGTGGTTGGCGGGGTCGCGGATCAGCTCCTTGGCCTTTTCCCAGGCGGCTTGGGCCATCTCGGTGTCGCGGTCGCGGTCCTGAGTTTCCCAGGTGAAGCCCTCGCCCATCGTGTGAAAGGCGCAGGTGTCGGGGAAGTGCTTGAGGATCAGATCGCGCTCGCCCGTGCTCATGCCGCCCTTGATGAACTGGACGACGGCACATTGCATGTCGTGGGCGATGCAGCGGAAGATCATGCCGAAGGCGGCGGAGCTTTTGCCTTTGCCCTTGCCGGTGTGGACCATGATCAGGCCCTTCTGGTCGGTCTTGGTTGCCATGATCTTGTCACGGGCGACCTTCTTCTTGGCCATCTTTACCGCGTGGCGGGCACTGTCGTCGGTCATGGGTGGTCTCCTTGAGGCGTGAGGGGCTTGGCGAAGGTCAGCGAGGTTGGCCGATCATAGCCCGGATGGGCGGTGCTCGCGATCTCTCGAAAGCCGAGGCGCTGGAAGGTGGTGTGATTTTCGGTCAGCTCGATCCGGGTTTGCAGCTGGATCGTTGGCAGGTGGAGCGCGCGGGCACGGGCCTCGGCGTGGGCAATCATCTGGCGGGCGAGGCCCTTGCCGCGATGACCCTGCGCGGTGGCCAGTTTGCCCAGGTATAGGTGGTCCGGTTTTGGCGTCAGGATCATGCAGGCCAGGAGGGTATCGGCGTCGTGCAGCGCCCAGACCTCGGCTTGCGCGGCGTCTCTCGCCAGCGTTTGCGGGGTCATGCGGTGCAGGGAGGAAGGCGGGTCGATCCGGCCCTCCATATAGGCGAAGGCCGTGACCAGCAGCTGGTGCAGTGCGGTGAAGTCATCCGTAGGGGTGAGGCGTTTCGGTCGCATTCAGATCAGCGCCTCGATCCGGGCTCGGGCGGAGTTGGAGCGTGGGGTCCAGAGGCCACGGTCGATCGCCTCTTGCAGACGTTGCGCGATCTCGGCCAGCGCGGGGGCATTGTGGTCGGCTATGAACTGGCGCGTCTCGTCGTCCTCTAGGAAGGCAGCCTCGACAAGGTCGAAATGGTGGTTCTTCACGGCATTGGTCGTGGCGGCGAAGGCGAAAAGATAGTCGACGGTCGCCGCGATCTCGAACGCGCCCTTGTAGCCGTGGCGTTTGACGCCCTCGATCCACTTGGGGTTCACCACGCGGGACCGGATGACGCGGGACAGCTCCTCGTCCAGCGTGCGGATGACCGGGCGTTCGGGGCGCGAGTGGTCGTTGTGGTAGAGCGGCACGTCGGCCCCGCGCAGGGAGGCGACGGCGGCAGCGGCACCGCCCTCAAACTGGTAGTAGTCGTCGCTGTCGAGAAGGTCGTGCTCACGGTTGTCTTGGTTTTGCACGATGCCCTCGGTCTGGGCGAGGCGGGCGCGCAGACCTTTCGCGTCACGGGTGCCTTCGTCCTTTGCGCCGTAGGAATAGCTGCCCCATTCGAGGTAGGCCTCCGCGAGGTCGGCGCGCTCGTTCCAGAGGCGTTCGTCGATCATCGCCTGCAGGCCTGCGCCATAGGCCCCGGGTTTGGAGCCGTAGACGCGGGATTGTGCCTCGCCTGCGCGGGCGCGGGCGGCGGCGGGGTTCATGTCGTCGGGTTCGTCCAGTGCCTGAACGGCGCGGGAGGCGCTGTCGACGAGCGCGATCAGCTGCGGGAAGGCATCGCGGAAGAAGCCGGAGATGCGGAGGGTCACGTCGACGCGGGGCCGGTCGAGGGTGGTCAGGGGCAGGATCTCAAAGCCCGTCACGCGGCGGTTGGCGGCGTCCCATTGCGGCTTGACGCCCATCAGGGCGAGGGCCTGGGCGATGTCGTCGCCCCCCGTGCGCATGTTCGCGGTGCCCCATGCGGTCAGCAGCAGGGTGCGGGGCCAGTCGCCCTGGTCCTGCAGGTGCCGTTCGATCAGCAGGGTGGCGCTTTTCCAGCCCAGAGCCCAGGCGGTGGGGGTCGGCACGGCGCGGCTGTCGACGGAGTAGAAGTTGCGCCCGGTTGGCAGTGTATCGAGACGGCCGCGGGTGGGCGCGCCGGATGGCGCCGGGGCGAGGAAGTGCCCTGCAAGGGCGGTGAGGAGGCCCGCCCCTTCGCTGGGGCCGCAGGCAGCCAGAGTGGGGGCGATGGTCTGGGTGATCTCGTCCAGCACCACGCGGGATGCGGGGCCGGGGGCCTGCGCTGCGCCGTCCAGCAGCGCGGCGGCGAACAGCTCCAACCGCTCGACGGTGTCGCCGTTGCTGCGCCAGAGGCTGGTGTCGAGCTGGGCCAGCACCTCGGGGCGGGGGCCGGCCCATGGGGCGGCCATCTCACAGTCCAGCGGATCGAATGTCATCGCGAAATCGGCGGCGAGGGCGCGGGGCAGAGAGGCGTCCTTGCCCTTGCCTGCGCCCCGCGGGATGCGTGTCAGCGCGAGGAGGAGGTCTCGCGACAGCCGCCCCTCTGGCGACTGGCCGAAGACATGCAGACCGTCACGGATCTGTGCCTCTTTCAGCTCGCAGAGCCAAGCGTCGAGTTTCGCAAGGTCACCGTCCTTGTCGCCGGTGAAGCCCGCATCCTTGTCGACGCCGGTGACCGAGGTCAGCGACAGGATCTCGCGCGACAGGTGGGCGATGCGGCGCGGATCGACGCCGGCGGCCTCGTAGTATTCATCGACCAGCGCTTCGAGGTCGCGCAGGGGGCCGTAGCTTTCGGCGCGGGTCAGCGGTGGGGTCAGGTGGTCGACGATGACGGCCTGCGTGCGGCGCTTGGCTTGCGTGCCCTCGCCCGGGTCGTTGACGATGAAGGGGTAGATGTGGGGCATGGGGCCGAAGACCGCCTCGGGGAAGCAGCTCTCGGACAGGGCGACGGCCTTGCCGGGCAGCCATTCGAGGTTGCCGTGTTTGCCCATGTGCACCAGCGCGTGGGCGCCGAACTCTGCGCGCAGCCAGATGTAGAAGGCGAGGTAGTTGTGCGGCGGGGCGAGGTCGGGGGCGTGGTAGGTCTCGGTCGGGTCGATGTTGTAGCCGCGCGCGGGCTGTATGCCGATGACCACATTGCCGTGTTGGAGGACGGAGAGCTTGAAGCCGGGCGTGGCGCTGCTGGTGGGGCGACCCTCCGGGGGGAGTATTGCGGGCAAGAAGAAGGGGTCGGCTTCGGGTGGGCCCCAGCGGTCGGTGACCTTTTGGCGGATGTCTTCGGGCAGGGCGTTGAAGTGGTTCAGGTAGGTGGCGAGGGAGAGGGTGACGCCGCCGGCTGTGGTGGCGCGGTCGGTCAGCCAGTTGGTGGGGCCTGCGAGGATCGCCTGCATCAGCGCGTCGCTGTCGGTGGGTATATTTTCGACGGTGTAGGTGTTGCGCGCCAGCAGGTTGAGGGCGTGGACGGTGGCGGCGGGCGTGTCGAGGCCGACGCCATTGGCGAGGCGGCCGTCCTTGTTGGGGTAGTTGGCCAGGATCAGGGCGACGCGGCGGTCGGGCGCAGGGGTGCGGCGCAGGCGGATCCAGTTGGCAGCGAGTTTGGCGGTGAAGGCGATACGGTCGGGGCGGGCCTGATAGACGGCGATGGGGCATTCGGTGGCGGCGTCAAAGTGGCTCTGGCCCTTGAAGCTGATGGCGCGCGACAGGATGCGACCGTCGATTTCGGGCAGGGCGACGTTCATGGCGATGTCGCGGGCGGAGAGGCCGGAGAGGCCCTCGGCCCAGGCGGCCTCGGACGAGGCGGCGAGGACCACCTGGAAGACCGTGGCGGTGTTGGCCGATGCTTTGGCGAAGGGGTTCTGGTCGCCCGCATCGCCGTGCGGCGAGCCGGTGGCGAATGCGGTGCAGTTCAGGATCGCCTCGGGGTGGGTCTGCGAGAAGAGGTGGTCGAGGGTGGCGGCGGAGACCGGGTCTTTCAGCGAGGCGACGAAGACGGGCAGGGGGTTGAGGCCTTCTGCTCGGAGAGCGCGGATCAGGCCGTCGATGGGGGCGAGTCCGGCGCCCTGCACCAGCGCGCGGTAGAAGACGATGGGGACGGTTGCCGCGTCTTTGGTCCAGTGGGCTTGGAGAGTGTCGAGCGTGGGTTTGCTGGTGCCGGGCCAGTAGAGGCCCGCGCGCAGCAGCGGTGTGGCGGGGCTGGGCTTTTCGCGGTCTTCGATCAGCGCGCGGCAATACTGCAGGAAGCCGGTGGCATTGGCCGGGCCGCCCTCGACCAGGTAGGCCCAGAGGGCGTCGTAGTCGGCGTCGGGCAGGGTGGAGAGGGCGCGCAGCTCGGGGTCGGGCTTGTCGTCGCCGGGCAGGGCGAGGAAGGGGACTCCCGCGGCGTGCAGGCGGGCGGAGAACTGTTCGATGCCGTAGCGCCAGTAACCGGTGCCGCCGAGCACGCGGGCGATGACGAGGCGGGATTTCGTCGCGCAGTCGTCGAGGTGCAGGTCAACCGACATCGGGTGGGTCAGGTTGGAGAGTTGGGCGAGGCGCAGCGAGGGGGCCTCTGGCATGGCCGCGCGGGCCTGGGAGAGGGCGGCAAGCTCGGTATCAGCAGCGGAGATCAGCACGACATCGGCGGGGGTCTGGCTGAGGTCCACGGCCTCGACACCGTCGTCGATACGTCCGGGGGTGGCGGCGAGAAGATGCATGGGGCCTCATTTCAGGGCGCCGGAGGGCTGCGGGGCAGGGCCTCCGGCGGAAGTATTTGGGGCAAGATGAGTGAGCCGTCAGCCTTGGGCGGACGTGAGCGGCTTTTGCATGAAGACAGAGACGCCGTTGTCGGGGTAGTCGCCGAAGACGCCGCAGCGGGTATAGCCGTGGCGCTCATAGAGGCGGCAGGCGGCAGCGAGTGCGTCGCCGGTTTCGAGGCGCAGCAGGGGGAGGCCTTCGGCGCGGGCCTGGTCTTCGATCTGGCGCAGCAGAGCGGCCCCGATGCCGCGGCCACGGGCGGCTTCGTCGGTGTAAAAGCTCTTGACCTCGCCGTAGCCTGTCTTGATCTGCAGGGCGGCGCAGCCGAGGACCTCATCGCCGATGCGGGCGATAAAGAAGCGGATGTCGTCGGCCAGCAGGGCATCGTGGCTGAGGAAGTGGTTTTCCTCGGGGTTGTAGAGCCGGCGCATCAGCGCCTGTGAGGCGTCGAGCAGGCGGGTTGCTTCGGGGGTGTTGGGAGCAGAGGCTTCGACGACAATCATGCGGCGAGGGCCGTCTCGATTGCGGCGCGGTCGAGGCCTGTTTGACCGATGACCACGAGACGGGTTTCGCGCGGCCCGGTGCCGAAGGGCTGGTCAAAATAGCTGTCGATGCGCGGGCCGACGGCCTGGATGGTCAGGCGCATCGGTTTGCCGGTGACCGCCGCGAAGCCCTTGAGGCGCAGGATGTCGTGTTCGGCGATGATGGCCGAGACCTTTGCCGAGAAGGCCTTGGGGTCGGTGATTTCGGGCAGGGTGACGACGAAGCTCTCGAATTCATCGTGATCGTGGTGGTGGTGATCGTCCTCGTCCTCGTCGTCGTGATCATCCTCATCATCGTGGTGGTGATGGTGGACTTCGTGACGCGCCTCCATGTCGGATTCGGCGCCGATGCCCATGCCCAGAAGCACGTCGACGGGCAGCACACCCATGGCGGAAGAGACGACCTGTACGGAGGGGCGCGCGCCGGTTTTCAGCGCGTCCATGGTCAGCGCCAGTTCGGTTTCGGAGAGCAGGTCGGCCTTGTTGACGACGATCATGTCGGCACAGGCGAGCTGGTCTTCAAAGAGCTCCGACAGGGGTGTTTCGTGGTCGATGCTGTCATCGGCGTCGCGGGCGGCGGAGACGGCTGCCTCGTCATGAGCAAAGCGACCCTCGGTCACGGCGCGGCCATCGACCACGGTGACGACGCCATCGACGGTCACCTGCGTCGAGATCGCGGGCCAGTTGAAGGCGCGGATCAGTGGTTGCGGCAGCGCAAGGCCAGAGGTTTCGATCACGATATGGTCGGGCTTGTCGGGGCGGGCCAGCAGGGCCTCCATCGTCGGGATGAAGTCTTCGGCGACGGTGCAGCAGATGCAGCCGTTGGACAGCTCCATGATGTCCTCATCCCGGCAGGCGCTGTCGCCGCAGCCCTTGAGGATGTCGCCATCCACACCGAGGTCGCCGAATTCGTTGATGATCAGGGCGATCCGCTTGCCCTTGGCGTGGGTCAGCATGTGGCGGATCAGCGTCGTCTTGCCGGCGCCGAGGAAGCCGGTGATGACGGTTGCGGGGATTTTTGCGGGCATGGGGAGGCTCCTGCGGAGTGGCTGAAAAGCAAAGCGGCGCCGGAGGGAGGCCCCCCGGCGCGCCGTGTCGCGATAGTGTCAGATCAGGCGCGGTTGAACAGGCGCGGCGTGGTCAGGCCGGATTTCGACAGCCCGCGCAGCGACTTGGCCCCGGCCAGGACGGCGAGGTCGGCCAGCGGCTCAATCAGGACGACCATCATGTAGGCGCCACCGAAGGTGAAGACCGAAGTGGTCGTCGCGGCGGTGAAGCCCTGACCGTAGAAGGCCCAGAAGGCGACCCAGAGCACGACACCGCCCTGATAGGCGGTCGAGAGGGCGAGGGCGTCGCGGTACTTGATGTCGACATAGGGCGTGTCGCTGGAAATCAGCTTGTTCGCCAGCGCGCTGACGGCAAACAGCGGCACCAGCAGGGTGGTGACGTTGGCGCCGTATTGCGGCAGATCGAAGGGCGCGAAAAAGACGCCCTGCAGCAGCAGGCCGAGGGCGAGGGCGACGGCAGCAGGCGCGGCACCCAGCAGCAGGAACAGCGTCGAGCCAAGGATGAAGTGCACCTCGGAGATGCCGACCTGGAAGTGCGGCAGCAGCTGGAAGAAGGTGAAGACGGCGCCAGCACCCACCCCGATGCGCGCCAGAAGCGAGCCGAGGCCCTTTTCGCGCAGGGCGGTTACGCCCAGTTTCACGGTATAGGCGGCGGCCCCTGCGGCGGTGGCGTAGGACAGGACCATTTTGGCCGGATCAAGCAAGCCGGGTTCGATATGCATTTCGGGTCTCCTTGGCCGTCACACCCGACGGCCCGATGGGTTACGTTCCTGCACGGCCGGTCTCCTGGCTGGCGGCTCTGGCGCAGTCCTGGCCTTCCCGGGCGGACCCAGTGGCATGTCAGGCGCTGCTTGCCGCGTCACAGTCGCGGGGGCGGCTGCGGCGTTCGGGCCCCTGTGTGGGTCACCCTTTTCCGCATTCCCGTTTCACCCCCTGGATGCTTTGCACCGACGCGGGGGAACCGTACCCGGACAGGAGTGCCGTGGATGCCCCCTTGCCGTCAAGCGCCATTGCAGGCGGCATTGCGTCGATTTTGACGTGAGAGCGGCGGGGCTTTGCCTGTATGGCCGCAATATCTTGTGGAAAACCCAAGGAGGCGTCCCATATCCTGCGGCGTTATCGTTGACACCGATGCCCCTGACCCGCAGTCTTTCGAGCACACTAGGAATCACCCCTCGCCCCTGAAAGGCACAGGCAATGCGCTTTTCCAGATTACGGCTGACCGGCTTCAAGAGCTTCGTCGACCCGACCGACCTGATCATCAGCGAAGGTCTGACCGGCGTTGTCGGGCCGAACGGCTGTGGCAAGTCGAACCTGCTGGAGGCGCTGCGGTGGGTCATGGGCGAAAATCGCCCCACTGCTATGCGCGGCGGCGGCATGGAGGATGTGATCTTCGCCGGTGCCTCGACCCGGCCCGCGCGCAACTTTGCCGAGGTCTGCCTGCATATTGACAACCATGACCGCCTCGCGCCCCCCGGTTTCAACGACGAGGATCAGGTCGAGATCGTGCGCCGCATCACCCGCGACGTCGGCAGCGCCTATAAGGCGAACGCCCGTGACGTGCGGGCGCGCGATGTGCAGATGCTGTTCGCCGATGCCTCGACCGGCGCGCATTCGCCCGCGCTGGTGCGGCAGGGGCAGATTTCCGAGCTGATCAACGCCAAGCCGAAAAGCCGCCGTCGCATTCTGGAAGAGGCCGCCGGGATCTCCGGCCTTTATCAGCGCCGCCATGAGGCTGAGCTGAAGCTGAAAGGTGCCGAACAGAACCTGACCCGCGTCGATGACGTGGTCGAGCAGCTGGCCCAGCAACTGGCAGCGCTGGAGCGTCAGGCGCGTCAGGCCGCCCGCTATCGCGCCATAGGTGGAGAGCTGCGTCAGGCCGAGGGGCTGCTGCTCTACCGGCGCTGGCGCGAGGCGGATGAGGCGCGCAACGTGGCGCTGGCCGAGTTGCGCGAACGGGCGACCCTGGCCTCTCAGGCAGAGCGCAATGCACGTGACGCGGCCCGTGTGCGCACCGAGCTGGAAGAGACCCTGCCGCCCCGCCGCGAGGAAGAGGCCATTGCGGCCGCCGTCCTGCAACGCCTCGTGGTGCAGCGTGACGCGCTGGCCGATCAGCAGACCCGCGCCATGCAGACGATCATGACGCTGAGGAACCGGATCGAGCAGCTGGTGAAGGACCGCGAGCGTGAGGCGGGGCTGAACCGCGACGCAAACGAGACGATCGAGCGGCTGGAGTGGGAGGCGCGCGAAATCGCCAAGGCCCATGACGGCCACGCGGATCGCCTCTCCGAAGCGGCTGAGTTGTCTGTCGAAGCCGCCTCGGTCCTGACGGATCGTGAGGCGGATCTTTCGCAATTGACAGAAGACGTTGCCCGTCTCGCGGCGCGTCACCAGTCGGCACATCGCCTGCTGGATGACAGCCGCAAGACGCTGGCCCGCAGCGAAGCCGAGGCCGAAAAGGCCCTTGCTGCCGTGGCTGAGGCCCGGGCAATTTCCGAACGTGCTGACGAGGAGTTCGAGGGCGCTGTCGAGGCTGAAGAGATCGCACGCGGCACGGTGGAGACCGCCGAGGATACTCTTGCCGAGGCCGAGGCCGCCCGTGCGCAGGCGCAGTCTGAGGAAACCGACGCCCGCGCCGCGCGCTCCTCGGCGGAGGGCGAGGTGAATGCGCTGGATGCAGAGGTGCGCGGGCTGTCGAAACTGGTGCAGCGCGACACCTCCGAGGGCGGTCAGGTGCTTGACGTGCTCAAGGTCGCGCCGGGCTATGAGAAGGCACTTGGCGCGGCACTTGCGGATGACCTGCGTGCGCCCGTCGTGGCGGGGGATGGGCCCTCCGGATGGGTGACGCTGCCGGCGTATGATCTGGCACAGCCGCTGCCGCTTGGCGCGGTACCCCTGTCGGATTTCGTCACGGTGCCCGCGGTTTTGCAGCGCAGGATCTCTCAGATCGGTCTGGTCGAGGCAGGCCAGTCGGCTGATCTGCAGGCGCAGCTGCAACCGGGTCAACGGCTGGTCACGGTGGCGGGCGACCTCTGGCGTTGGGACGGCTTTCGCGCCTGGGCCGAGGATGCACCCTCTGCCGCGGCGCTGCGCCTTCAGCAGCTGAACCGGCTGGAAGAATTGCGCGCCGAGCTGGAACAGGCAGAGAGCCGCGCTGAGGTCGTCCGGGATGCCCACGAGGTGCTGACCGAACGGCTAAGTGCTTTGTCCGCCGCAGATAAAGCGGCGCGTCAGGCGCGTGTCGATGCCGATCGTCTGCTCGCCGAAGCCGCCCGCCGGATGAGCCGCGCCGACGCCGAGCGCAATATGGCAGAGAGCAAGCTTGAGGCCCTCGGGCTCGCCGTCACACGCCACGAAGAAGATGCTTTGGCAGGGCGTGTCCAGCTCAGGGAAGCCGAGGCAGGCGTCGGGGATCTGGAAAATCTCGACGATGCCCGCGCCGGAATCGAGCAGCTGCGCATGACCGTTGAGGCCGCGCGGATGGCTATGATCTCACGCCGGGCCGGGCATGACGAGATCCGCCGCGAAGGCGAGGCGCGCACCCGTCGATCCCAGGAAATCACAAAGGAAACAAGCGGCTGGCGTCATCGGCTGGAAAGCGCGGATCGGCGTATGTCCGAACTCGACGCACGCCGGGACGAGGCTGAGGACCAGCTGGGCGAAGCCATGGCCGAACCCGAGGAACTGGAGGCCCGCCGCGAAGAGTTGAGCGAGGCCATCGAGGAGGCCGAGGCTCGGCGCGCCCGGGCTGCGGACCTGCTGGCCGAGGCCGAGGCGCAGCTGCGCGAAGCGGTGGCGAACGAACGCGACAGCGAACGCACGGCAAGCGAAGCCCGAGAGGCGCGCGCCCGGGCCGAGGCGCGGGGCGATGCGGCGTCCGAAGCCGTGAGTTATGCGGCCGAAAGGATCGCTGAGGCGCAGGAAATGACGCCGAAGCAATTGCTGGAAAGCCTTGATATCGAAGTGGAAAAGATGCCGGCCTCCGAGCAGATCGAGGCCGATGTGAATCGCCTGAAACGCCAACGTGAGGCACTCGGCGCCGTCAACCTGCGCGCTGAGGAAGACGCCAAGGAGGTGCGCGAGGAGCATGACACCCTGGTGTCGGAAAAGGCCGATCTGGAAGAGGCGATCCGTGCGCTGCGCAACGGAATTTCCGGCCTGAACCGCGAGGGTCGCGAGCGCCTGCTGACTGCGTTTGAACAGGTGAACAGCAACTTCTCCCTTCTTTTCAGGCATTTGTTCAATGGCGGTGAGGCCAACTTGGTGCTGGTGGAGAGCGAGGATCCCCTTGACGCTGGGCTCGAGATCATGTGTCAGCCCCCGGGCAAAAAGCTGTCGACACTGAGCCTGTTGTCAGGCGGCGAGCAGACCTTGACCGCTATGGCATTGATCTTCGCAGTCTTTCTGGCCAATCCCGCCCCGATCTGCGTGCTGGACGAAGTCGATGCGCCGCTGGATGATGCCAACGTGACACGGTTCTGCGATCTGCTGGATGAAATGTGCCGGCGCACCGACACGCGATTCCTTATCATTACGCACCACGCAGTGACGATGGCGCGAATGGACCGTCTTTTCGGCGTGACGATGCAGGAGCAGGGGGTCAGTCAGCTGGTCTCGGTCGATCTCAAGAAAGCTGAGCAGATGGTCGCCTGAGGCCGGTAAACCAACGTCGGTATCCGGTCGGTATTCAAGACGGTATCTGAACGGTGCAATTTATGATTTTTTCGCCGGGGTCTCCCCGCATGGAAGTCATGGAGGCTCGCAGCGTTGGATGCCTCCGGCGGAAGTATTTCCGGCAAGATGACAAAGAGCCTCCCCGACATGTTTCCCTGTTGAAAATATCCCGGGGAGGGAGGGCCGCAGGCCCGGGAGGGGCAGCGCCCCTCCTCCGCTGTGTTGTTCAGAGCCGGTTCAGCAGCTCGGGGGTGGGCCAGGCGTCAGCGGGCAGGCCAAGCTGCTGCTGCACGGTTTGTACAGCCTCGCGGCTTTTTTCACCCAGGATGCCGTCGGCGCCGCCGACGTCAAAGCCTTTTGCTTGCAGCTTTTGTTGCAGGGACTTCAGCTGTGGCCCGGTCAGGCCTGTGTCGGGTGTGCGCGGATCGAACAGCGGAGCACCGCTCAGGCGGGTCGCGAAATAAGCGGCGGTCAGGACGTAGGTAAAGCTCTGGTTCCACTCGAACAATGTCGAGAAGTTGGGGTAGGCGAGGAAGGCCGGGCCGTGGCGTCCCTGAGGCAGAATGATCGAGGCGGGCAGGTTGGCGCTTTGCCATTGGCCTGAGCGGGGCTGGACCCCGAGGGATTGCCACTTGGCCGGGGTCTGGGTGGTGCGCAGTCCCGTTTGGGACCAGTCCATTTCTGCGGGCAGGGTGATTTCCTGCAGCCAGGGTTGGTTCGCGGCCCAGCCGAGGCCGCGCAGCATCTTGCCTCCGGACATCAGTGCGTCGGGGGCCGAGGTCTTGAGACGGACATGGCCGTCGCCATCGCCGTCGACACCGTTCTCAAGGATGTCGCCGGGCAGCATCTGCACCATGCCGATCTCGCCTGCCCATGCCCCGGTGGTTGCTGTGGGAGAGAAATCGCCCTGTTCGTAGAGCTTCAGTGCGGCGAAGATCTGCGGGCGGAACAGCTCGGGGCGGCGGCAGTCGTGGGCGAGGGTGACCAGAGCGTTCAGGGTGTTGAAGTCGCCCTGGAAGCCGCCGTAGTCGGTCTCGAACGCCCAGAAGGCCAGCAGGATACCCGGCGGCACGCCGTAGCCCGACTGGATGCGGGCGAAGGTGTCGCTGTATTGCCTGGCCTTGCGCGCGCCGTTGTCGAGGCGGTTCTGCGAGATCAGGCGGCGCGAGAAGCTGGTGAAATCGAGCTGGAAGACGCCCTGCTTGCGGTCGGCGTCGATGACCGACTGGGTGTAGTTGGCTGAAGCGAAGAAGGCTTTGACCTGCGCCGCGGCGTGGCCCTTGGCGATCGCCTCCTGCTGCAGCCCTTGGACGAAGCTGCCGAAGGGGCCTCCGCAGGTTTGTGCCAGCGCCGGGAGCGGGGCCAGCAGGGCGAGCGAGGTCAGCAGGGGGCGCAGGGTCATCGGGCATATCCTTGGCGTCAGGGTTCGGCGAAACCTACGCAGGCGGGCGCGAAACGGCAATGACGCCGGATCAGAGGATCCAGACCAGCAGAGAAACGCCCAGCAGGCAGCCCCAGAGGTGCCAGAGGCGGGTGCAGGCGGCCTCGATATCGCGGGCGCTGGCGAAGTGGCGCCCGGTGGGGTGAACGAAGGGGTAATCGCGCAGCTCTCCGTCGTAGGCGCGCGGGCCGGACAGGGCGACATCCAGCGCGCGGGCCATGGCCGCTTCGGGCCAGCCGGCGTTGGGAGAGCGGTGGCGGTTGGCCTCGGTCACGATGGCGCGCCAGTCGTTGAGGTGACCTGAGAGCGCGGCGAGGGCGAGGGCCGAGAGGCGTGCGGGGATCAGGTTGAGCAGATCATCAAGGCGTGCAGCGGCCCAGCCAAAGCTCTCATGTCGGGGTGTGCGGTAGCCGATCATCGAGTCAGCGGTGTTGATCAGTTTGTAGATCAGCAGACCGGGCAGGCCCGCGATCAGGAACCAGAAAGCCGGGGCGACGACTCCGTCGGAGGCGTTTTCGGCGGCGCTCTCAATCGCGGCGCGGGCGACGGCGGGGCCATCCATCTGGGCGGTGTCGCGCCCGACGATCATGGCGACGGTGCGGCGCGCCTCGGGCAGGGAGATACGTAGCGCGCGGGCGACGGCGGCGACGTGCTGGACCAGACTGCGCTGCGCCAGCAGGATTGCGGCCAGCATCAGTTGCGGCAGCCAGCCGAGGGCGGCGATGGCGCTGCCGAGGGTCCAGCCGATCAGTACCAGCACCAGCGTCAGGGCGACGCCGCGCAGGCGGCGATATTGGCCGTGGTTCATCTGCTCGTCCGCCCAGCCGATCAGGCGGCCCATCAGGACGGCGGGATGCGGCAGGCGCGACCAGAGCCAGCGCGGCTCGCCCAGAGCCGCGTCGAGCAGCAGGGCGAGGGTGAGGATGGCGGCATGGCTCATGCGAGGGCGGCCCCGATGTGCGCCCAGCGGTCCGGGGCGGGCAGGCCGAGGCGGATCCAGGTGGGGGAATAGGGGAAGATCCGGCTCCAGATATGGTGGCGGGCGAGGCGGGTTTGCAGGGCCGCCGCGTCGGGCACTGTGTAGAGGCGGAACAGCGGGGTGCCGCCGGTCAGGGTGGCGCCGTGGCGCGTCATCAGGGTGTCTAGGTGGGCGGCGTCCGCTGTCAGGCGGGCGCGGGTGGCCTCGGCCCATGCGGTATCACTGAGTGCACAGGTGCCGATGTGCAGGGCGGGGCCAGCCACGGGCCAAGGGCCGAGCATGTCCGACAGTCTTGCGAGGCGCTCTGGCGCGCCGATGACGAAGCCGAGGCGCAGACCGGCGAGGCCCCAGAACTTGCCGAAACTTTTGAGGATCAGCGTGGTGTCGGGCGCTGAGGCGACATGGGAGCGATCTGGCGCCACGTCGCAGAAGCTTTCGTCCAGCACGGTGAGGGGGCTGGTCGGCAGGGTGTGGTGGAACGCGCCGGTGGGGTTGTTGGGGTGGACGAGGACGGTGGCGCTCTGCCCCGGCGCGGCAAGGGCATCGACCTGCCAGCCGAGGCGGGCGAAAGCGGCGGCGTGTTCGTTATAGGTCGGGCCGGGGATATGGACGCGGCCCGCAGGGGCGAGCGCGGGTATATGGGCGATGGCAGAGGAGGCCCCGGGCACGGGCAGGATGGCACGGCCTTCAGGCACGTTCCAGACCGCGCGGGCGGCGGCGATCAGGGCATCATGCGCGGTGCGGTCGGGCAGGGCAGTCCATGCCTCGGGCGGCAGGGTGGGCAGCGGGTAGGGCACGGGGTTGATGCCGGTGGAGAGGTCGGCCCAGTCGGCGCGGCTGCCGCCGTGGCGCAGGATCGCCGCGTCGAGGTTGCCGCCGTGATCGCGCTGGTCGCTCATTCGGCGGCGTCCGGCAGGGGCGGGTGGCGCGTGACGAAATGACCCTTCACCCCCTGTGGCCACTGGCGAAAGGGGACCTGTCCGCTGGCGCTGTCCTGGTGCAGGGCGGCGTAGTCGGCGATGGCGGCGGCGTCTTCCTCCGTGCCCTCGAAGCGGCCCAAGGTGTAGCAGAGCTTGCCCGCCGCCTGAATCGCGACGTTGCAACCATGCGCACAGCCCATCAGGCAGGACACCCGGCGGGTCGCGACGCCAAGCGCGGCGGCGAGGGGCTCGATCCGCTCGGCCAGCACTTCGCCATCGGTCTTTTGCGCGGCGGCGGCATCCCAACCTTCGCGCTTGCAGGTGTCGCAGATGGTGATCCAGGTTGTCATGAGGTGCCCTTGCCTGCCAATGTCTGTAAGCGTCCGCCCGGCCCGAGGTAGCCTGTCCGCGCGCCGCTGTCGCCGCTTTCATCGCAGTCGGCGGAAAATTGCAAACCGTTAACCGCGCCGGGGGCTCGGCAAGGAGTTGTTAAGGATTTGTTATCAATTGAGTCTGATAGTCATATTTAAGAAATCTTGACTTAACGTCGACGTATCCGCTGAGGGTCGTTCATGAAGGGCAGTGCCTTGGGTGATATCCACGAGAGATCTTGGGGCATGTCCCGGCCGGGGGATCGGCAGGGCGAGCCTCGGCAGATGCGGGTTCTGGTTGTGGAGAGCGAGCCTCGGCTGGGCTGGGTCTGGAAGCGCCATCTGGACCGGCAGGGCTGCGAGACGAGCCTTGTGCATGGTCAGGACGCGGCCATCGAATGCCTGCGCAACGAGGATTTTCAGGTCATCGTGCTGGATCTGGTGCTGACCAAGGGCTCCGCGCTGGCGGTTGCCGATTTCGCCAATTACCGCCGGCCCGAGGCAAAGGTGATCTTTGTCACCAACACCTGTTTCTTTTCTGACGGGTCGATCTTTCAGCATGCCACCAACGCCTGTGCGATGGTGAACTCCGATGCGCCGCCGTCGGATCTGGCAGCCATGGTTGAGCATTTCGGCGCATTCTCAAGTCAGACCGCCTGAGGCGGGCGGGCCAGAGGGGAGCGGGCCAGAGGGGAGCGGGCAGGCCAGAGAGCCCACCCGCGCCGCAGGTCAGCTTTTCGGCAGGCTTTGCAGCGAGGCACGGTCCCGGCCATGCGGTGCCCAGAGGTCGAGGTCAGGCGTGATCGGCAGGATGCGATAGGGATTGATCGTGTCGTGGCTGTAGTAATAGTGCCGCGTGATGTGATCGAAGTTCACCGTCGCCGCGACGCCGGGCCGCTGGTAAAGCTCGCGCACATAGTCCCAGATGTTGGGGTAGTCGACGATCCGCTTGAAGTTGCACTTGAAGTGGGTGTGGTAGACCTTGTCGAAGCGGATCAGCGTGGTGAACAGACGCCAGTCGGCCTCAGTCACGCGATCACCCAGCAGATAGCGGTTCTCGCTCAGCATCGCCTCGACCCAGTCCAGACTGTCGAACAACGGGCGCACGGCCTCGTCATAGGCCTGCTGAGAGGTGGCGAAACCGGCCTTGTAGACGCCATTGTTGATCGTGTCGTAAACGCGGTCATTGATCGCTTCGATCTCGTCGCGCAGCGGTTCGGGCCAATAGTCATCGCGGTTGCCGGTCAGCCCGTCGAAGGCCGAATTGAACATGCGGATGATCTCCGAGCTTTCGTTCGAGACGATGGTGCCGGTCTGTTTGTCCCACAGCACAGGCACGGTGACGCGGGTCGAGGCATCGGGCTGTGCGCTGGTGTAGACCTCATGCATATAGCGCAGGCCCATCAGCGTGTCGCCGCTCGCGCCGTCGAAATCGGTGCGGAATTCCCAGCCCTCCCCCAGCATGTCCGGATGCACGACCGAGACGGAGATGTGATCCTCCAGCCCTTTCAGCGCACGAAAGATCAGTGCCCTGTGCGCCCAGGGACAGGCGTAGGAGACATAGAGGTGATAGCGCCCGCTCTCGGCGGCAAAGCCGGCTGTGCCGGTCGGCCCGGCGCTGCCGTCCGGTGTCACCCAGTTGCGGAATTGCGACGCCGAGCGGACGAATTTACCGCCGGTTTCCTTGGTGTCGTACCATTTGTCCTGCCATTTGCCGTCAACCAGTAGGCCCATCCTGCGCTCCTCCGCGTCGTGTGAAGTCAATGTCTGTTGGGGGTCAGGTAAGGCGGATGTCGCCACTGACCAATCCCGACAGGCGCGCAGTCTTCGTGCGACCCTGCACATCGACGGCGGGCTTCCCCGGTTCCGGGCTTTGGCGGATTGCGTCAGGGGGGGGCCTCGGCTATGCAAGAAGAGAGACGAGCCCGACACGGGCCGGAAAGGAGTGCGCCGCTGTGGCTGACCCAGACAGGGGGCCAGGGGGTGCGTCGTCTGGATGCGCGGTCGGCGGTGCAACACCCGTGACCGCAGCGCCTTTCCTGCACGCGTGCCGGGCGAAGCCCGACCAGGAAAGGATGTGAAGATCATGTTGAAACTCAGACCCGTCGCCGCGCTTGCGGCCCTGATGTCGGGCTTTGTCGCACCGATGCCGGCTGCGGCCCATCCCGGCCACCTCGCGGATGTCGCAGGCCATGGCCATTGGCTGGGGGCAGCGGCGCTTGGGGCGGCCATCGCCATCGGGCTGTGGAAAGCCTATGCGGATCGCAAGGACCGCGACCCGGACGCTGAAACCGACGCTGACGCTGAAGATCTGCAAGAGGCCTGACCCATATGAAAACCGGTGTGATGATCTGCGGCCATGGCTCGCGCAGCCAGGCGGCTGTCGACGAATTCGCTGTGCTTGCCCAAAAGCTGCCCGCCCTGCTGCCGCCCGACTGGATGGTCGACTACGGCTATCTGGAGTTCGCCAATCCGGTGATCCGCGACGGCCTCGACCGCCTGCGCGAGGCTGGATGCGAACGCATCCTTGCGGTGCCGGGGATGCTGTTTGCGGCGATGCACGCCAAGAACGACATCCCCACGGTGCTCAACACCTATGCCGCAAAGCACGGGATCGAGATCTCCTATGGCCGCGAGTTGGGCGTCGACCCCAAGATGATCGCCGCCGCCGGGGCGCGGGTCCGCGATGCCATGGCGGCAGCCGACGCCGAGCACGGGACAGTGCCCTACGAGGAAACCTGCCTTGTCGTCATCGGTCGCGGCGCGTCTGATCCGGACGCCAACGGCAACGTCTCCAAGATCGCACGGATGCTGCAGGAAGGCCTCGGCTTCGGCTGGATGGAGGTCGGCTATTCCGGCGTCACCTTCCCGCTGGTCGAACCCTGCCTGACCCACGCGACCCGCTTGGGCTACAAGCGCATCCTCGTCTTCCCGTATTTCCTCTTTACCGGCATCCTGATCGACCGCATCTATGGCTTCACCGATCAGGTGGCGGCGCAGCACCCGGACATTCAGTTCGTCAAGGCGGGTTACCTCAACGATCATGCCCAGGTGCTGGCCACCTTCGCCGAACGCGTCACCGAACAGGTCGGGGAAATCCCGCCCCCCAACTGCGCCACCTGCAAATACCGCGTCCAGGTGCTCGGCTTCGAGGCCGAGGTCGGCGCCGTGCAGGAAAGCCACCACCACCACGTCGAGGGGCAGGGCGCCAGCGCCCCCGGCTCCAACGTCGAGGATTGCCAGCTCTGCGCCACCTTCTGCACTGGCGAGTGCCGCCTGCAGGCCACGCATGACCATGTCCATCACCCTCATGACCATGCACATGATCATCCCCACGACCACGCACACGGCCATGGGCACGACCATGCACATGACCACGGCCACAGCCATTCCCACGATCATGACCATGGCCACGCCCACCCCGAATATCCGCACGCCAAACACCCGCATGGCCCCGAAAGCGCGCGCAAGCACAAAGCCTGACGCCGCTCTCTCATCTTGCCCGAAATACTTCCGCCGGAGGCTCCCGCAGCCGCCGCTCGCCCCGAAGGTCTGACCCATGCGCCCCTATCTCAAGGACCCCGCCGCCATTTACGCCGAAAGCTTCGCCACGGTCCGCCGCGAGGCCCGGCTGGAGCGCTTCCCTGCGGGTCTGCAACAGATGGCGGTCCGCCTGATCCACGCCTGCGGCATGATCGAGATCGCGGATCGTCTGGCATTTTCGCCGGATGCCTTTGCCGCTGGCCAGGCCGCCCTGCAGGCGGGCGCGCCGATCCTGTGCGATTGCGAAATGGCCGGGGCCGGGGTGATCCGGCGCTACCTGCCCGCCGAAAACGAGGTCATCGTCACGCTCAATGATCCTGGTACCCCGGCACTGGCGGCTGAGCTTGGCACCACGCGGTCGGCCGCGGCGGTTGAGCTTTGGCGCGACCATCTCGACGGCGCTGTCGTCGCCATCGGGAACGCGCCGACCGCTCTGTTCCATCTGCTCGAGATGCTGGAAGCTGGCGCTCCGAAACCCGCCGTGATCCTCGGCTTTCCGGTCGGGTTCGTCGGCGCGGCCGAGAGCAAGGCCGAGCTTGCTGCCGACCCGAGGGGCTGCGATTTCGTGACGCTGCGCGGACGGCGCGGCGGCTCGGCCATGGCCTCAGCGGCCGTGAATGCCCTCGCGGCGGGCCTGCCGGAGGAGCGCACATGAGCGAGCCCTGGCTGCACATCGTCGGCATCGGAGAGGACGGCATGGCCGGTCTGTTGCCCGCCACCCGCGCGGTGGTCGAGGCGGCGGAGGTCATCATCGGTGGTGAGCGCCATCATGCGCTCTCGGATGCGATCACCGCCGAGCGTCTCGCCTGGCCGTCACCTTTCAACGCGCTGATCGATCAGTTGCAGGGCCTGCGGGGCCGCCGGGTTGTCGTCCTCGCGACCGGCGATCCACTCTGGTATTCCGTTGGTGCGCGGATCGGGCGGGCGATCCCGGCGGCGGAGATCACCTTTCATCCCCAGCTCTCGGCGTTTCAGCTGGCAAGCGCGCGGATGGGCTGGTCGATGGCGGACCTCGAGACGCTGACGGTGCATGGTCGCCCGGTCGAGCAGATGATCGCCTTCATCCAGCCCGATGCCCGCCTGTTGATCCTGACAACGGGGGCCGAGACTCCGGGCCAGATCGCGCGGTTTCTGAGCGAGCGGGGCTTTGGCGCCTCAAACATGACAGTGCTTGCCAATATGGGCGGTGAGGGAGAGGCGCGTTTCGATGGGCTGGCCGAAAGCTGGGATCACACCGTGCCGCCCTTCAATACGCTGGCGGTCGAGTGCATCGCGGCGCCGGGTGCGGCGTTGCTGCCGCGGGTGCCTGGGTTGCCGGACGATCTGTTCCAGCACGACGGGACGATGACCAAGCGCGAGGTGCGCGCAGTGACGCTGGCCAAGCTGATGCCGATGCGCGGCGCCTTGCTGTGGGACATCGGCACCGGCTGTGGCTCTGTCGCGGTCGAGTGGATGCGCGCGGCACGCTATGCCCGTGCGATCGGGATCGAGCCGCGCGCCGACCGGCGGGCCTTGGCGGCGGCGAATGCGCTGGCGCTCGGCACGCCTCGGCTGGAGTTGGTGGACGGGATGGTTCCCGAGGCGCTGGAGGGGCTGGAGCGGCCCGATGCCGTGTTCATTGGCGGCGGTCTGAGTGAGGCGGTGTTCGATGTGGCCTGGGCGGCGTTGAAGCCGCTGGGGCGGTTGGTGGCCAATTGCGTGACGCTGGAGAGCGAGGCGGTGCTGGTTGCGCTGCATAAGCGGCATGGCGGGGAGCTGGTGAAGCTGTCGGTCAATCGCGCGTCGCCTGTCGGCACGCGGACCGGGTGGCGGCCGTTGATGCCGGTGACGCAGTGGTCTCTGGTCAAGCGATGACGGTGATGGCTGGGATCGGGGATGCCTCCGGCGGAAGTATTTTTAGCAAGATGACAGGGAGCGGCGCGTGAGGATGGGGGTGCTTTACGGTGTCGGGTTGGGGCCGGGGGATCCGGAGCTGATGACGCTGAAGGCGGCGCGGCTGATCTCGGGCGCGGGGGTTGTGGCCTATCCCGCTTTGGCCGGGGGGGAGAGCTTTGCCCGGTCGATTGCGGCGGGGCTGATCCCGGTTGGTGCCGAGGAAATCGTCATGGCGGTGCCGATGGCGGTGGATCGTGCGCCGGCGCAGGCTGTTTATGACGGCGGGGCGGCGCGGATTGCAGAGGTGTTGCAGGATGGGCGCGATGTGGTCTGCCTCTGTGAGGGGGATCCGTTCTTTTATGGCTCGTTCATGTATCTGTTTGCGCGCCTGTCGGGGCGGTTCGATGTGGAGGTCGTGCCGGGGGTGACCTCCGTGTCGGCTTGTGCGGCGCGGGCAGGCTTGCCGCTGGTGGCGCGCAATGAGCGGTTTGTGGTCTTGCCGGGGCCCCTGTCCGAGGACCAGCTGCGCGCCGGGATCGAGGGCGCTTCGAGCGTGGCGATCATGAAGGTCGGGCGGCATCTGGGCAAGATCCGGGGCGTGATTGCGGCCCTCGGGCTGGAGGCGCGGGCGGTTTATGTCGAGCGGGCCGGGTTGGCGGAGGAAGTGATTTTGCCCTTGGCCGAGGCGCCGGAGGCGGCGCCATATTTTTCGATGATTTTGGTGACAAAAGGGGCTGATCCTTGGCTGTAACTCCGGTGGTGATGTGCGTCTCGGGCGCGGGTGAGGCTGTGGCGCGGCGGGTGGCTGAGGCGCTGTCTGTGCCTTTGCATGGGCGCGTGGGGCGGGTGCCGGGGGCGGATGTGTCCTTTGCCAACGCGCTGGAGTTTGCGCGCGAGATGTTTGCCGCCGGGCGGCCGGTGATCGGGGTCTGCGCGAGCGGGATCCTGATCCGGGCGGTGGCGCCTTTGCTGGGCGACAAGCGGAGCGAGCCGCCGGTGGTGTCGGTGAGTGATGATGGCGCCGTGGTGGTGCCTCTGCTCGGCGGGCATCGGGGGGCGAACCGGCTGGCGCGCGAGATCGCGGGTGCGCTGGAGGCTGTGGCGGCGGTGACGACGGCGGGCGATGTGACGTTGGGGCTGGCGCTGGATGAGCCGCCGGTGGGCTGGCGTCTGGGCACGCCGGAGTTGGCACAGGACGCGATGGCGCGTCTGTTGGCCGGTGAGGGGGCGCGGGTTGAGGGGGCTGCCGACTGGCTGGCGGGATTGCCTGAGGGCGAGATGCGGATCGTGGCTGGGGTCGGCGCGCCTGAAGAGGGTGTGCTGACGTTTCATCCGCAGCGCTTTGCGCTGGGGGTTGGCTGTTCGCGGGGCTGTCCGGTGGAGGAACTGGAGGCGCTGGTGTCGGGGATGCTGGCCGAGGCCGGGGTGGCGCCGGGCGCGCTGGCGGGGCTGTTCACGCTGGACGTGAAGGCGGATGAGCCGGCGGTGCTGGCGCTGGCGGCGAAATGGGATCTGCCGTTGCGGGTGTTTTCGGCGGAGGAGCTGGAGGCCGAGGCGGGGCGGTTGGCGACGCCATCGGAGGTGGTTTTTGCCGAGGTCGGCTGCCATGGGGTATCGGAAGGGGCGGCTCTGGCGGGCGTTGGCGAGGGCGCATTGGTTTGCCCGAAGCGCAAGAGTGCCATGGCGACCTGTGCTTTGGCCGAGGCTGACGGTGTCATTACCGAGATGCGGGGTCGGGCGCGGGGGCGGTTGTCCGTCGTCGGGATTGGGCCGGGGCAGGCGAGCTGGCGCACGCCGGAGGTGTCGCGGCTGGTGAGCGAGGCCGAGGAGCTTGTGGGATACGGGCTTTATATTGATCTGCTGGGGCCGCTCGCGGTGGGCAAGACGCGCAGCGACTTCCCTCTGGGGGGCGAGGAGGCGCGCTGTCGCTATGCGCTTGAGCGCGCGGGCGAGGGGCGCAACGTGGCGCTGGTCTGTTCAGGGGACGCCGGGATCTATGCCATGGGCGCGCTGGTGTTCGAGCTGATGGACCGCTCTGAGGGCGAGATGGGCGTGAGTGAGGCGGCGCGGCGGGTCGAGGTCGTCTGCTCGCCCGGGGTGAGCGCGCTGCAGGGGGCGGCGGCGCGGGCCGGGGCGCCTCTGGGGCATGATTTCTGTGCGATTTCGCTGAGCGATCTTCTGACGCCGAGGGAAGATATTCTGCGGCGTCTGCGCGCGGCGGCGGAGGGGGATTTTGTCATCGCCTTCTACAATCCGGTGTCGAAGACGCGGCGGACCCTGCTGGCGGAGGCGCGCGAGATCCTGTTGCAGCATCGCCCGGCCGATACGCCGGTGATGCTGGCAAGCAACCTCGGGCGTGCGGATGAGCTGGTGCGCTATCGCCGGCTGGATGCGCTGGAGGTGGATGAGGTGGATATGCTGACGGTGGTGCTGGTGGGGTCGAGCAACTCAAAGCTGGCGATGCTGGGCGAGGGGCCGCGGATGTATACGCCGCGGGGGTATGCGCGCCGGATCGACGGGGATCTGTCGGTTTCGCGGTGAAGCGGGGGCGCTGCCCCCATCGCGCGGGGCGCGATTCCCCCGGGATATTTTGAACAGGGAAACAGCTTGGGCGGTGCCTGGCTGTTGGATGCGGGACATGGGGATTTCGGTATGAAGGTTTATTTTGTCGGGGCGGGGCCGGGGGATCCCGAATTGCTGACGCTGAAGGCGCAGCGGATCATCGGGGCCTGTCCGGTCTGTTTGTATGCAGGCTCGCTTGTGCCGGCTGAGGTTGTTGCGGGGGCGCCTGAGGGGGCGCGGGTGATGGACACCGCCTCGATGACCTTGGACGAGACGCATGGGGAAATTCTGCAGGCCCGGGCGCGCGGCGAGGATGTGGCGCGGGTGCATTCGGGGGATCCGTCGCTCTATGGGGCGATTGCGGAGCAGATCCGACGGTTACGCGCAGATGATATCGCTTATGAGATCATTCCCGGGGTGCCGGCCTATGCTGCTGCCGCTGCTGCTTTGGGGCAGGAGCTTACGGTGCCGGAGGTGGCGCAGAGCATCGTGCTGACGCGGGTCAGCATGAAGAGCACCTCGATGCCCGAGCATGAGACGCTGGAGAATTTTGCCCGCAGCCGGGCGACCTTGGCGATCCATCTGGGGGTGCGCAATCTGCGTGAGATCGAGCGACAGCTGACGCCTTACTACGGGGCTGACTGTCCGGTGGTGGTTGCCTATCGCGTCGGCTGGCCGGACCAGATGTTCATCCGTGGCACACTGGCCGATATCCATGCCAGGGTGCGGGCCGAGAAGATCACGCGCACGGCGTTGATCCTGGTGGGGCCGGTGCTGGGGGAGGTGCGCGATTTCCGCGACTCAGCGCTTTATGATGCGCAGATGCCGCATGTGCTGAGGCCTAAGGTTGCAGGGGCTAAAGTTTAGGCAGCGCTAAGTGATCTGGCAAGTGTCGCGCGCGGGGAACAGCGCGGGGGCTGTCATAAGCGAGAGGTGAGCCTTCACTTGACGTAAATAACTGGCGGTTCATTCTGAGAGGGACCGGGCGCTGTCATGGATGTGAGTCGCTCGGGTCAGGATCTGGTCAGGGCGGGGGATGACATGACGACCTATTTGCCGAAAGACATCACGGACGGACTGATCGCGGCCCGCAAGTTGGCGCAGCGCAAAGCCTCGCGTTTGCGGGTCGAAGTGGATGGCAAGAGCTACAAGGTGTTGCGGCGCTGGCAGAACGGCTTCTCGGTCGAGGCAGATGTGGCGCCTCGGTTGCGTGGTCTGGTCGAGCTGTTCGAGGGGGCGACCTTTCTGTCCTCCTGTCTTATCGTCGCCGCTGCTGAGGAAGACGGCGAAATGCAGTATGAGTTCAAACGCTCTACCGCAGCACGGGATCAGGCTCCGCTGGATTTTCAGCAGGAAGAAGAGGCTCCGGTTGCATTGCTGGGTGATTTTTCAGGCCTGCCTTCTGGGGCCTGAGGGGGCGAGGGTGTGGCTCTGCGGCTGGTGATGGATATCGCGAAGCGTCGTGTTGCCTCACCCCTGTCTCATATGATGGTTTTCATCGGAGAAGGCGGACATCTCAATAAAATTGTTATTCGCCATAACAATGTTTGACAAGTCGTAGGTGCCGTTGCATCTTTCCACTGCGTGACGCCTTTTGTGGGGTGTCGGCATGGTCTGCCCGACGCGGACCGACGGGGAGGAGCCGCGCTGATGTTGAATCGTCGCGCGGACCCGTATGCCGACACTGACCAACAGGGCAGATGTCGCATGTAGGGAGGACCGATATGACACTATTCAAGACCGCTCTCCGCGGGCTCGCCGCCACTGCGATCCTTGCGGGTACGACTGTTGCAGGCCTGGCGCAGGACGTGACGCTGAAAATGCATTACTTCCTGCCAGAACAAGCGATTGTGCCGAAAATGGCGCTGAAGGTCTGGTCGGACAAGGTCGAGGCTGAAAGCAACGGCCGGATCAAGATCCAGCATTTTCCGTCGATGCAGCTGGGCGGTACGCCGCCACAGCTGGCCGAGCAGGTGGTCGATGGCGTCGCCGATATCGTCTGGACGCTGCCGGGCTATACGCCGGGCCGGTTCCCCTCAAGCGAGGTGTTCGAGCTGCCGTTCATCGCAAGCGATCCGGAAGCGACCTCGCAGGCATTTTATGAATATGCCGAGGAAAACATGCTCGAAACCGAGCTGGCGGGCATGCATCTTCTGGCGGCCTGGGTGCATGGCCCCGGCGTGATTCACTCGAAAGAGCCGATCCAGACCATCGAGGACCTGAACGGCGTCAAACTGCGCGCGCCGACCCGCGTTACCAATGAATACTTTGGCGAGCTGGGCGCGACCCCGATCGGGATGCCGGTGCCTGCGGTGCCCGAAGCCCTGTCCAAGGGGGTGATCGATGCGACCGTCTTGCCGTGGGAGGTCACGACCTCGCTGAAGATCGCGGAACTGGTGAACAACCACACCGAATTCCCCGATGCCACGCTCTATGTCGCGACGATGATCTTTGCGATGAACGAAGCGAAGTACGAGTCGCTGCCTGATGATCTGAAAAAGGTGATCGACGATAACTCCGGTCTCGCATTCTCGGCTTTCGCTGGCAATGTCATGGCGCAGGGTGACGAGATTGGCCGCAAGATGGCTGTCGATCACGGCAACAACATCATCCAGCTGAGCCCGGAGCAGGTTGAGGCCTGGAAGGCCGCAGGCGCCCCGGTCGAGGAAAACTGGATCGCCGAGATGGATGGCAAGGGCATGGACGGCGCCGCAATGGTGCAACAGGCCCGCGATCTGATCGCCAAGTACACCAAGTAAGACAAGCGCACCTGCGCGCAGGGGAGCTCCTTCGCGCAGGGGGTGCACAAGTCCGTGGCCAGGTGATGGCGCGGCAGCCCGCAGGCCGCGGGCTCAGACGACACGCCTCTGAGGGGAGAGACTCGTGCGCATTCATTCGATTTTCATGACGCTTGCCCGGATCATGGCCATCCTCGGTGGACTGGTGCTGACGGCGTTGATCCTGCTGACGGTGGTTTCCGTGATCGGGCGCACCTTCAATGGCATTCTGCACTGGGAGTGGCTGGAGACGCTCGCCCCCGGCGGCACCAAGGCCCTGCTGGACGCCGGGATTGGCCCGGTGCTGGGGGATTTTGAGCTGGTCGAGGCGGGAATTGCCTTCACCATTTTTGCCTTTCTGCCACTGACGCAGATCACGGGCTCGCATGCGACGGTGGATGTGTTCACCTCGGCTCTGCCGGTCACGGCCAATCGCGTCCTGATCGCCTTCTGGGAGGTGATCTTTGCCATCGCCATGGTGGTGATCGCCTGGCGGCTCTACGACGGGATGCTCGGCAAGATGCGCTATAACGAGACGACATTTCTGCTGCAGTTCCCGGTCTGGTGGGCCTATGCGGCCTCGTTCGGGGCGGCAGCTGTGGCGGCGATTGTCACGATTTACACGGCACTTGCGCGGATGGTCGAACTGGCCAGCGCCCGTGCCATTCTGCCCGACACCGGGGAGGCGGGACATTGAGCGACTTTGAAATCGGGCTGTATTCCTTTCCGCTTCTGCTGGTGCTGATCTTCCTGCGGATGCCGATTGGTTTGGCGATGTTCGCGGTCGGGTTTCTTGGCCTCGACATGGTGACGGGGGGCATGCTGGTCGCGCTCTCGAAGCTCAAATCCGAGACCTATTCGACGTTTTCCAGCTATTCGCTGTCGATCGTGCCGATGTTCCTGCTGATGGGGCATTTCGCGACACTTGGCGGGATGAGCCAGGCGCTGTTCAAGGCCGCCGAGAGCTTTCTCGGGCATCGCAAGGGCGGGGTCGCCATGGCGGCGATCGGAGCCTGCGCCGGGTTCGGCGCGATCTGCGGGTCGTCGCTGGCCACGGCCGCGACGATGAGCCAGGTCGCCCTGCCAGAGCTGCGCCGCTATGGCTACTCCGGGGGCTTTGCCACGGCGACGCTGGCCGCAGGCGGCACGCTGGGCATCCTGATCCCGCCCTCGGTCATTCTGGTGATCTACGCCATCCTGACCGAGCAGAACATTGCCAAGCTGTTCATGGCGGCCTTCGTGCCGGGGATTTTGGCGGCGCTCGGCTATATCCTCACGATCTCGATCTATGTGCGTCTGCACCCCGAAAGCGCAGGCACGCGGCCCCCGATGCCGCTGGCCGAGCGGTTCCGCGCACTGATCGACGTCTGGCCGGTGATGCTGGTGTTTCTGGCGGTGGTCGGCGGCATTTACCTCGGGTTCTTCACGCCGACGGAGGGCGCCGCGGTTGGCGCCTTCGGCACGGGCCTGATCGCCTGGGTCAACGGCGGCCTGCGCGGTAAGGCCTGGGCGCAGAGCTTTTACGCCACCGCGAAATCCACGGCGATGATCTTTTTCATCGTGCTGGGCGCGGGCTTCTACAACGGCTTTCTGGCGCAGACGCGGGTCCCGCAGGAGCTGTCGGAATGGGTCGTCCATCAGGGCTTCGGGGCCTGGACGGTGCTGATCATCATCCTCGTGCTCTACCTCGTGATGGGCTGTATCATGGATTCGCTGTCGATGATCCTGCTGACGGTGCCGATCTTTTTCCCGATCATCTCGGTGCTCGATTTCGGCCTGACGCCGGAGGAGTTGGCGATCTGGTTCGGCATCATCATTCTGATCGTGGTCGAGGTCGGGTTGATCACGCCGCCGGTGGGCATGAACCTGTTCGTCATCAATTCGATGGACCGCGAGACGCCGATTTCACAGACCTATTCGGCGGTGATGTACTTTGTCGCTTCGGACATCGTGCGGGTTGCTCTGTTGGTGATCTTTCCGGGTATCACGCTGTTCATGCTGCGGATTTTTCATTGATGTGAGACGGCTGTCCCTTCGGGGCAGCTGCTGAAATTATGTGTTTCATTTTGTTATGATCTATAGCTATTTGTCATCATGACTAACTCTCGGGAGGAGGACTGAATGGATATCAAAGGGATCGGCGCCGTCGTGACGGGTGCCGGCAGCGGGCTGGGGGCAGCAACGGCGCGCCACCTCGCCAGCATGGGCGCCAAGGTCGGCGTCTTTGACTTCAACGAAGCTGGCGCGCGGGCGGTGGCTGAGGAAATCGGTGGCCTTGCCTGCCCGGTGAACGTCGCGGACGAGGGCCAGGTCGCCGCCGCTTTTGACGATTTCATCGCCTGGAATGGTGCGGCGCCGCGTGTGCTGGTGAACTGCGCCGGGATCGGCACCGCCGGTCGGGTGGTGAACCGCGAGGGCAAGCTCTCCATCGACGCCTTCCGGCGCACGCTGGATGTGAACCTGATCGGCAGCTACATCACCCTCTCCTACGCCGCCCGCGCCATGGCTGAGCTGGAGCCTGTTGGCCCCGACAATGAGCGCGGCGTGATCATCAACACCGCCTCGGTCGCCTATCAGGACGGCCAGATCGGGCAAGCGGCCTATGCGGCCTCCAAGGGCGGTATCGCCTCGCTGACCTTGCCTGTCGCACGAGAACTGGCGCGGTCCGGCATCCGGGTCATGGGGATCGCGCCGGGCATGTTCCAGACCGCGATGGTCGACGGGTTGCCCGAAGAAACGCAGCGCAGCATCGCTGCGACGATCCCGTTTCCGCCGCGCTTCGGCAGCCCATCGGACTATGCCTCGCTGGCCGAGCAGATCATTCGAAACACGATGCTGAACGGTACTGTCATCCGCCTGGACGGCGCGGTGCGGTTGCCGCCAAAATAAGGAAGACCAGTCATGAGTGACGTCCTGTCCATCGATCTTCAGGGCCCGATTGCGGTGCTGACGATGACCCGCCCCGACAAGCGCAATGCGATGAACGACACGCTGCTGGCGGCGCTGGATGGCTTTTTCTCCAGTCCGCCCGAGGGGGTGACGGTCGTCGTGCTGACCGGGACGGCGGGGCACTTTTGCTCAGGGCTGGACCTCTCGGAGCACGTCGCGCGCAATGCCGAAGGCACGCTGAAGCATTCGCGCGGCTGGCATGGGGTGATGGACAGGATCCAGTTCTCGGGCCTGCCGGTCGTCTCGGCCATGTTCGGCGCGGTGATCGGCGGCGGGCTGGAGCTGGCGACCTCGACCCATGTGCGCATTGCCGAGCCTTCGGTGATCTTTCAGCTGCCCGAAGGGCGGCGCGGGATCTTCGTCGGGGGCGGGGCGACGGTGCGCGTGGGCCGTATCCTCGGGGCGGATCGTATGACCGAGATGATGCTGACCGGGCGCAAGTACGGCGCAGAGGAGGGCCTGCGTCTGGGCCTGTGCCACTATGCCGTGGGCGAGGGCGAGGCGCTGGATCTGGCACTGGATCTGGCGGCAAAGATTGCGAAAAACGCAAGTCTTTCCAACTACATCATGATCAACGCCATTTCCCGGATCAACGACATGTCGCGCGCGGATGGATTCTTTACCGAGAGCCTCTCGGCCGCGATTGCCCAGACAAGTGAGGACGCGAAGGAGGGCCTGAGTGCCTTCCTCGAAAAGCGCGCGCCGGAGTTTCGCTGATGGCTCTGCGCGTCGTGAAAGAGGCTGAACAGGAGGTCCCCGTCATCGGGGACCGCAACCTGCGCGGCTTTGTCGGCTATAGTCTGAAGCGGGCCTATCACCTGATTCAGGCCGATGCGATGCGCGTGCTCGACCCGCTTGGCCTGCGGATTTCGACCTATTCGGCGCTGGCGGTGATCTGTGACAACCCCGATCTGCGCCAGAGCCAGTTGGCCGAAATCCTCAGCATCGAGCGGTCCAATACCGTTGTAATCATTGATGCTTTGGAGCAACCGGGCCTGATTGCGCGGCACCGGGTGCCGAATGACCGACGCTCCTACGCACTGCGGGCGACGCCGCAGGGACGCCGCCTGCACAAAGAGGCGACGCGCGTGCTGGAGGCGCATGAGAACAGACTTCTGACAGCCCTGAGTGCTGAGGAACGCCAGCTGATGATCGACCTGCTGCGGCGGATCGACGGCTCGGCATTCTCAGAGCAGGGGGCTGCGGATCATCCGGAGGGAGGACACCGGCATGAGAGACCTGACTAGATTTGCACCCCACGCGGTAGAGCTGGAAACACGGGCGGATGGCGCGATCCTGATGCGCTCGCTCGACACGCTCGCGCCTTACGCCGAGACGACCGGGGCGTGGCTGGACCATTGGGCCGAGGCCGCGCCGGACCGGGTCTTTATCGCGGAGCGTCAGGGGGATGACTGGCGCGAGGTCACCTACGCCGAGGCGCGTGCGCAGGTGCGCGGGCTGGCGGGTTGGCTGCTGGCGCAGGGGTTTCAGCGCGGCCAGATCGTCGCCTGCCTGTCGGCCAATGGCGTCGATCATGGGCTTCTGGTGCTGGCGGCGCAATATATCGGCCTCGCCTCGACTTCGGTGGCCGAGCAATACAGCCTGATCCCTGGCGCCCATGAGCGGCTGGCGCATGTCGTGGAAACGGCCAGGCCCGCGCTGATTTATGTCGATGATGCAGCACGTTACGCGGCCGCTCTCGATCTTGAGGCGCTGCAGGGGATTCCGGTGCTGGCAAGCGACGCGGGCGGGCGCGACGTGGGCATCATTGCCGACGCGGCGGCGCATGGCACCGAGGGAGTCGATGCAGCCCACGCGGCTGTGGGCCCAGAAACGCTGGCCAAGGTGCTGTTCACCTCCGGCTCAACCTCGCAGCCCAAGGCCGTGATGACGACGCACCGGATGATGTGCGTGAACCAAGCGCAGCTGGCGGCGGCCTTTCCGCTGCTGACGCAGAAGGTGCATGTGATTGTCGACTGGCTGCCCTGGAACCACGTCTTTGGCGGGTCGCACAATTTCAACATGATGTTGGCCAACGGCGGCTCGATCTACATCGACGACGGCAAGCCAACGGACGCCCATTTTGCCCGCACGCTGGAGAATTTGCGGCTCAAGACCGGCACGCTGAGCTTCAATGTGCCGATTGGCTACGCCAAGCTGAATGACGCACTGAAGGCGGATAAGGTGCTGAGAGACCAGTTCTTTTCCGGCCTCGACCTGATGTTCTATGCGGGGGCGTCGCTGCCGCAGGAGGTCTGGCAGGGGCTGGAGGACATGGGGCTGGAGGTCAACGGCGAGGCGCCCTATTTCATCTCCTCCTGGGGGATGACCGAAACCTCGCCCTGCACGGTGCTGGTGCATGAGCGGGTGCGCCGCTCTGGCATCATCGGGGTACCGGTGCCGGAGGTCGAGGTGAAGCTGATCCGGGAAGAAGAGAACCGGTATGAGCTGCGCGTCAAGGGACCCAACATCATGCCCGGCTATCTGGATGCCCCTGAAAAGACAGCGGAAAGTTTCGATGACGAAGGCTATCTGATCACCGGCGATGCAGTGCGCTTTGTCGATCGGGAGGATCCCGATCGCGGGCTGGCCTTTGATGGCCGGATCTCGGAAGACTTCAAGCTGACCTCGGGCACATGGGTGCGCGTGGCGGCGATCCGGGCGGGCGTGATGACCGCGCTGCAGGGGCTGGTGTCGGATGTTGTCATCACCGGCCATGACCGGAGCGAATTGGGTGTCTTGCTGGTGCCGGTGGTGCCTGTGAACGGCGCTGAAGGGGACGTCGTGAGCGATCCTGACATGCTGGCGAAAATTCGTGAAGGATTGGCTAACCTCGCGGCACAATCGACCGGAAGTTCGACCCGTGTGGGGCGCGCTCTGGTCATGGCCGAGCCGCCGAGCCTGACGCAGGCCGAGATGACGGCCAAGGGAAACATCAATATTCGCAAGCTGTTGACCCGGCGCGCGGATCTGGTTGAGCGGCTCTATGCCGGGGCCGATCCGGCTGTCGTGGAAATCTGAAGGAGAATCATATGGTTGATATCAGCAAGGTCCGCGCGATCGACATCCACACCCATGCGGAGGAGCCCTGCGGCTGCCATTCCGACGACGGATATGACGATCTGCAGAGCACCATGGCGAAGTACTTTCGCGCGCCCTGGAACCACCCGCCGACAGTGGCGGAAACGGCAAAACACTATAGAGAACAGAACATTGCGGCTGTGATCTTTCCCGTCGATGCCGAGCGCGAGACGGGCTATCGCCGCTACAAGAACGAGGAAGTCGCCGCGCTGGCAGCAGAGAACGACGATGTGCTGATCCCCTTCGCCTCGATCGACCCACACAAGGGCAAGATGGGGGTGCGTGAGGCGAAGCGTTTGATGCGGGATTTCGGCATCAAGGGGTTCAAGTTTCACCCCACCATGCAGGGTTTTTATCCAAACGAAAGAATGGCTTATGGTCTCTATGAGGCGATTGCGGAGGAGGGCGGGATCGCCCTGTTCCACACCGGGCAGACGGGCGTTGGCTCCGGCATGCCGGGGGGCAACGGGATGCGGCTGAAATACTCCAATCCGATGTATATGGATGACGTGGCGGTGGACTTTCCCGAGATGAAGATCATCCTCGCCCACCCGAGCTTTCCCTGGCAGGAAGAGGCGCTGGCCGTGGCGCAGCACAAGCCAAACGTCTATATCGATCTGTCGGGTTGGTCGCCCAAGTACTTCCCTGAAATCCTTGTGAAATATTGCAATTCGATCCTGAAGAAGAAGGTCCTTTTCGGGTCCGACTGGCCGATGATCACACCGGAGCGCTGGCTGTCGGATTTTGAGCAGATCGCCATCAAGGACGAGCTGCGCGAGGATATCATCAAGGGCAATGCGGCGCGGCTTCTGGGCCTCGTCTGAGGCGGCAAACGAAAGCCCCCGGTGCAGATTTGCGCCGGGGGCTTTTTGGTTTCTGAAGATTGCGCCAGGGCTTTGAAATGGCGAAATCGGAACGTCGGTATTGCGTCGGTATCTGAACGGTAACTGAACGGTGCGAAAAACCGCCTCAGCCGGGCAGGGGCAGGTCGAGGATTTCACGCGCCTGTGACCATGTGGCGACGGGGCGTTCGGCCTGTTCGCAGAGGTCCGTGACGCGTTTCACCAGCGCGGCGTTCGAGGGGGCGAGGGTGTCGCGGTCGAGGCGGATGTTATCCTCCAGTCCGCAGCGGGCGTGGCCGCCGGTCTCGACACACCATTTGTTCAGTGTCAGCTGGTGCTGGCCAATGCCGGCGGCGCAGAATTCGCTGTCGGGCAGCAGGCGGGCCACGGTGGCGCGGTAGTAGTCAAAGACATCGCGGTCGACCGGCATGGCGTTCTTCACGCCCATGACAAACTGCACATAGGGCGACTGGGTGAGGCGACCGTCGCGGTACATCAGCGCGGCGTGGTGGATATGGGAGAGGTCGAAGGCCTCGATCTCGGGGCGGATGGCGTAGGTCTTCATCTCGGAGGCAAGCCAGTCGACGAGGTCTGGCGGGTTCTCATAGACGCGGGTCGGGAAGTTGTTCGACCCGACGGTGAGCGAGGCCATGTCGGGTTTCATTGGCAACATGCCGCCGCGCGTCGCCCCCGCGCCGGAGCGCCCGCCGGTGGAAAACTGGATGATCATGCCGGGGCAGTGCTTTTCCAAGCCTTCCTTGAGGGCGGCGAACTTGTCGGGGTCCGAGGAGGGGCTCTCGTCTTCGTTGCGCACATGGGCGTGGCAGATGGTTGCCCCGGCCTCGAACGCCGCGTGGGTAGATTCGATCTGTTCGGAAATGGTGACGGGAACGGCCGGGTTATCGGCCTTGCGGGGCAGCGAGCCGGTGATGGCGACGCAGATGATGCAGGGTTTTGTCATGGGGACGAGTTTGCCCGTGGCCGCGCGCGTGTCAACTGTGCTGCGGCAGGGCGGGCGACTGCGGGCATTGTCAGGGCGGCGTCTGTGGTGTCTGTCATCGGGGGAGCGGTAACAGCGGGGGCAGGCAAAATGCTGGGACAAATTACGACGATTGTGGGGGCGATGGACCTGCTGGGCACCTTTGTCTTCGGGCTGAGTGGCGCGATGCTGGCGGTGCGGCGGGATCTGGATCTGTTCGGCATTCTGGTGTTGTCGCTGGTGGCGGCAACTGCGGGGGGCGCGCTGCGGGATATGCTGATCGGGGCGACTCCGGCGGCGTTTCTGAGCGATCAGAGGTATTTCGTCGCGGCGCTGCTGGCGGGGGTGGTGGTGTTTTTCGGCCATGCGCAGATCGAGAAGCTGACCCGCCCGGTCATGGTGCTGGATGCGCTGGGGCTGGGGCTGTTTGCGGTGACCGGTGCGCAGAAGGCGCTGGCCTATGATCTGGGGCCGATGGGCGCGATCTGGATCGGCGTGCTGACGGCCTGCGGTGGCGGCGCGCTGCGCGATGTGCTGGTGGCGGAGGTGCCGAGGGTGCTTTGCGAGGAGATCTATGCGCTGGCGGCGCTGCTGGGGGCGCTGATCGTCGTGCTGGGGCATGGGGCGGGATGGCCTGCGGGGCTGACGGCGGTGTGCGGTGCGGCGCTGGCGAGCGCCTGGCGGATCGTCAGTGTCTATCGCGGCTGGCAGGTGCCGAGGGCGCGCAAGCGGTGAAGGCAGAGGGAGCTCTGCCCCCGCGCGCCGGGCGCGCCCCCCGAAGTATTTCGGGCAAGATGAGAGAGCGGGGGTGCAGGTGGTGAGAAAAACCTGAGGAAATTTGAAACCAAGCGGGGAGGTGGTCCGTAGTTGTCTGTAACCCGGGCCGAAAAGGTGCTGGGGAAATCTTGGAGGAGATGACTATGTTGAAACGTGTAGCCCTTGCCAGTGTCGTGTGTGTTGCCAGTGCCGGCGCGGCCTTTGCCTCGTCACACGATATGGGGGAGAACCCTTCGGTGGGCGGTGCTGCGATGATGGCGGACAAGACCATCGTTGAGAATGCGAGCATGGCGCCGAACCTGAGCACGCTGGTCGCGGCCGTGACGGCAGCGGGTCTGGGTGAGACGCTGATGGGGGAGGGGCCCTTCACCGTATTCGCGCCGACCGATGACGCCTTCGGGATGATCGACAAGGCCACGCTGGACAAGCTGTTGCTGCCCGAGAACAAGGCGCAGCTGACGCAGATCCTGACCTGCCATGTTGTCGGCGCCGAGGCGTTTTCGACCGATATCGCGGGCATGATTTCTGATGATGGCGGCATGCATGTGGTGCCGACCCTCGGTGGGTGCAAGCTGGAGGCCTATATGGAAGATGGCGCGCTGAAGCTGAAGGATGAGAATGGCCGTGTCGCGACTGTGACCATCGCCGATGTCGACCAGTCGAATGGCGTCGTGCATGTGATCGACCGGGTCATGCTGCCGGCTGGTCAGGCGGGCTGAGGACCGCTTCGCCAGGGTTTCGAGCCTGGTTGATGCGTTGAGAGGGCCGTGCGATGCGCGGCCCTTTTCGCATGTCCCGAGGCTTCAGGCGGGTTGTGGCAGCTCTGCGCTGAACAGGGGTTTGCCGTTGAGGCTGTGGCGTTCGGCCAGTTGGCGGGCGCGGGGACCTTTGATCAGGGGGCGCGCCGGGCTGAGGTGGGCGGGGTGGCCGGTGTGGCGGGTCAGGATGCTTGCCACCTCGTCGCGGGCGTTCGGGCCGATGCTTTCGAGGGCGAAGGCGCCGGTGTAGAAGGTTTCGCTGAGCGCGCCTTCGGCATGCACGACCTCGTGGCGGTCGAGAAGCAGGTGGAAATATTCCAGCGGGCGGGCGGCGGGCAGCGGCGCGTCGGGCTCGGTCGTGCCGCAGGAGGTGATGCCGGGCAAGCTGGCCAGAAGGCAGGCCGGGATCAGCACTTCGGGCACGCCGAACATGCGCTGGGCGATGACGGAGCGCACGAGGATGCGGTGCTGGGGCGAGACGATCAGCGCGCGCTCTGGCAGGCCGTCGCCAAGGGCGTGGGCGGCGATGCGGATCGGGCTGAGGGCGGGCCGGTTGCGCAGGGTCTGGGGGTGGAGTTTCCACCCGCCAATCCAGCGGATCGGTTGCAGACCATGGTCCAGCGTCATCAGAAGAGCGCAGGCGCGCAGGCTCTCGACGCGGCGCAGGCCTGTGTCGGTGAGCAGGCGGGTGCCGCGCGCGAAGCAGACCGGGGTGCTGTTGGTGGGGTCGGTGCCGGGCACCTGATCGGGGTTGGCGGTTTCGACCGACGTCGGGGCGACGGGCGGAAAGTTCTTGTCGAGCGCGTCGATATAGCTGTTCAAATCCGCGCCGCTGATCACGGGCGCCGGGCTGTAGAGCGTGCCGTTGTTGCCGTTGGCGGGGGGGATGCCGTCAAACAGCAGCTGGGTGCCGCCACTGTCGAGGCCAAGGCCACCGCCGCCCACGGCATCGCGGAACTCTTTCGGGCTGATCAGCCCGTCGCCATTGGTATCGACGATCCGCAGGGCGGCACCGTCGGAGGTGTTGATGGTTTCGCCCGGGCCATAGAGCGCAATGGTAACCAGCTGGGACTCGCTCGACGCGATCCCATTGGCCACGGTCGTCTTGAATGCCTGAATGAAGACGGGCATGGGCAACAACGCTTCGCATTGGTTAATCCTACCTTGCAGTAGCACATTTTACGCGGGCGACGCGGATTATTTTCGTGTCAGGCTGCCTCAGGCGGCACGCGTTTGTACGGCTTTCCAGCGGTTGGGGTGGGCCGGGCCGAAAGAACAGAGGCGTTCTTTCGGCCACCTGGGACGCCTCGGCCGGTACCGGCAAGGACGTGGCGCTGCCGTCGCGCGGCACTTCCCGCAGGGAAGGACGGGAGGGGACGGGCCGCGCGGTGGCACACAGGGGGAAGGGAAGCCTCTGCGGGGGAAGAGACGCCACCGGATCAGCCTGAGGTTTTGCGGAATTGAAAGTCAATGCGGGGCCGAGGCGGGCCGTCGCGGCGGGGTGAGGTGATCACCGGGGCGGCAGAGCGCAGCGCTCCTGCCCGTTTCTGCGCCGTTTACCGGGTGGTCAGGAGGGGTACTGGCGCGTGAACGCTTTGGCCCTAGCCGAGGAGGCGTCGTGCGATGACCTGCGCCTGAATTTCCGCAGCGCCTTCAAAGATCGACAGGATGCGGGCGTCGCAGAGCAGGCGAGAGACGGTGTATTCCAGCGCAAAGCCGTTACCGCCGTGGATCTGCAGGGCGTTGTCGGCGCAGGACCAGGCGATGCGGGCGCCGAGCAGCTTGGCCATGCCCGCCTCCAGGTCGCAGCGGCGGTCGTGGTCCTTCTCGTAGGCGGCGAAATAGGTCAGCTGGCGGGCGACCATGATCTCGACCGCCATCATCGCCAGTTTGCCGGAGACGCGGGGGAAATTCACCAGCGGTCCGCCGAAGGCCTTGCGATCGAGGGCATATTGCAGGGCGGTGTCGAGCGCGGCCTGTGCAACGCCGATGGCGCGGGCGGCGGTCTGAATGCGGGCGCTCTCGAACGTTTGCATGAGCTGTTTGAAGCCCTTGCCCTCTTCCCCGCCGAGCAGGTTTTCGCCCTTGATCGCGAAATTGTCGAAGGCCAGTTCGTATTCCTTCATCCCGCGATAGCCGAGGACCTCGATCTCGCCTCCACTCATGCCGGGGGTCGGGAACGGATCTGCGTCGGTGCCGGGGGTCTTTTCAGCGAGGAACATCGACAGGCCGCGGTGGTCGGTGCTGTCGGGATCGGTGCGCGCCAGCACGGTCATCACATGGGTGCGGGCGGCGTGGGTGATCCAGGTCTTGTTGCCGGTCAGGCGGTAGTTGTCGCCGTCCTTGCTGGCGCGGGTGCGCAGGGCGGCGAGGTCGGAGCCTGTGTTCGGCTCGGTGAAAACGGCGGTGGGCAGGATCTCACCTGAGGCGAGTTTGGGCAGCCAGTGGGCCTTTTGCGCCTCGGTGCCGCCGCAGAGGATGAGTTCTGCCGCGATTTCCGAGCGGGTGCCGAGGGAGCCGACGCCGATGTAGCCGCGCGAGAGTTCTTCGGAGACGACGACCATGGCGGCCTTGGAAAAGCCGAAGCCGCCGTGTTCCTCGGGGATGGTCAGGCCGAAGACGCCCATTTCGGCCAGCTCCTCGATGACGGACATCGGGATCAGCTCGTCCTTGAGGTGCCAGTCGTGGGCAAAGGGGGCGACCTTTTCGACCGAATAGCGGCGGAACTGGTCGCGGATCATTTCAAGCTCGGCGTCGAGGCCGGTGGTGCCGTAGGTGACGTTGCCCTGCTGCTGGACGATCAGTTCGGCGAGGCGGGTGCGGGCGGCTTGCGTGTTGCCGTGATCGCAGAGCGTGACGACGGCGGCGTTTTCCATCATGCGCATGTTGTCGCGGGTCAGGCCGAGGTCCTGCGGGCGCACGATCTCGCTTTGCGACATCTGAATGCCGCCGGTCATCTGCGACAGGTATTCGCCAAAGGCGATCTGGTGCAGCAGGGTGTCAAGTTCGGTGAAATTCCCTTGGGACGACAGGTTTTCGGCCCACTTCTGCATCTGGCGCAGGGCCTCGACATAGGTGGCGAGCCAGGCGAGGCCGTGGGTGGCGGTCTGATGTTCCTCGACCTTGCGGGTGGAGACGCGGCCATCGTCCTCGACCAGCGCGCGGGTCATCTGGCGGGCGGTTTCGAGCAGGAATTCCGCCGGGGCCAGTGCCTCGGCCGTCAGGATCAGCAGATCGGGCAGGATCGCGCTGTCTGCGCTCGGGGTGTGGGTGCCGTCGTGTGCCATGGGAAACTCCTCTCTCTCGCTTGAGGTCGGCATAGAGGCTTTGCAGGTGCAGCGCAATATAAATGCGCTGGGATGCGCATGCGTGAAGTAAAGTTACGTGACGAATTTTGGCTGGCGCTGCGGTTCGGGGGTGATAGGTCTGGCGCATGGACATGTTTTTGCCGGACTCTCTGACTTTGGTGGCTCTGCTGGGCTGTTTCGCCGTCGCGCTGGTGGCGGGGGTGGTGAAGGGCATGGTGGGATTCGCCATGCCTATGATCATGGTGAGCGGGCTGGGCAGCATCGTCGGGCCGGAGTGGGCGCTGGCGGGGCTGATCCTGCCGACGCTGTGCACCAACGGCTGGCAGGCGATGCGGGCCGGCCCGCGGGGCGTCTGGCAGGCCGTGGTGCGGTTTCGGGTGTTTCTGGCGGTGGCCTTTGTCATGCTGATCCTGTCGGCGCAGCTGGTCAGCGTGCTGCCGGCGCGCGCCATGCAGGTGATGATCGGCCTGCCCATCGTCGCCTTCGCGCTGAGCCAGCTGCTGGCCTATCCGCTCAAGCTCGGCTCGCCGCCGCCGCGCCGGGTCGAGGTGGGGGTGGCAATGCTGGCGGGCGGAATCGGTGGGTTCTCGGGCGTCTGGGGGCCGCCGACGGTGGCCTATCTGACCGCGCTGGAGACGCCGAAGCGCGATCAGTTGCAGCTGCAGGGCGTCATCTATGGCCTTGGCGCGGTGGCGCTGCTGGGGGCGCATATCGGGTCGGGCGTGCTGAGCACGACGACCGCACCGTTTTCGGCGGCTCTGGTGCCTGTTGCGCTGGTGGGCATGTGGATCGGGTTTCGAGTCCACGACCGGATTGATCAGGTGATGTTCCGGCGCGCGACTCTGGTGGTGCTGCTGATCGCGGGCGGCAATCTGCTGCGGCAGGGGCTTGGCCTGTAACTAGGACAGGAAGGTGCCGCCGAAGCAGAGGTCAACGGCCTCGGGCGCATCGGCCATGGGGACGACGGTGAAGCTCTGGCGCATGAGCACCTCATCGCCGCGATGCACCTCGAACGCCCAGAGGCCGGGCTGCATCTCGCGCTCGTATTCGAACTGGAAACTGCGCACGCCCCAGTCATCGCGCAGGTTCGGGTCCCAGCTTTCCTGCGTGATGTCCATCGGGCCATAGGGCGGATGCAGCACGACCATGCGGTAATCGCTGGCCTCGCTGCCGGGCGCGAGACGGATGCGCACGCCGAAGGAAATCCCCAGATGCGCGGGCACGGTGCGGCTGTTCAGGGCGACGCGCTGATCGCCGGCCATCAGCAGGATGTAGCCGCTTTCGGTTTCGGGGGCGGGTTCGGTGCCGACATGGGCGGAGGGGCAGTAGATCCCGGCCTCTTCCATCTCAAGCGGGGCGCGGATGAAGTCGCGGCTGGTGGCAGAGGAGGCGACCTCGGCCAAACCCTGTGACAGGGCTATGGTGGGCGCAAGCGTGCTGAGCAGCACTGCAAGTCTTGCCGCGGCGACAGGTGTCATGTCTTTCATCCCTCCCCTTCCCGGCGACCAGAGGGCGGCGGCTTTGCCTGCCCTGTCGCCCTGTTCTGCGGGGGCGCATGATCTGTTCCGGGGGCCATGGTGACCCATGACGCTTTCTCCGCCCATTTCATGCGGCGTGGTGACCTTTGCGTCAAGCGCTTGTGCCACTGTCACGTGAGGATATGGGCCATTCTGACCGGAATGGCGGGATGTTTTCCCTAAAACTTTAATGAATGACGGGTCTGAGGGCGGAGCAGGGGCCATCAGACGCAAAACGCCCCGCCGGGTGGGGCGGGGCGTTTGCGATGACTTGAGCCGTGGAGCGCCTTAGCCGATGGCGGCGGCTTTCACGTCTTCGTCGATATAGGGCAGGTACTGCTCGAAGTTCTCGGAGAACATGCCGACCAGTTTCGTGGCCTGCTTGTCGTAGGCGGCAGGGTCGGACCAGGTGCGGCGCGGATCGAGCAGGACGTCAGAGACGCCCGGCACGGCCACGGGCACATCGAAGCCGAAGTTGGCGTCCTTGCGGAATTCAGCCTCGTTCAGCGATCCGTCAAGCGCGGCGGTCAGCAGGGCACGGGTGGCCCGGATGGGCATCCGCTTGCCGGTGCCGAAGGCGCCGCCGGTCCAGCCGGTGTTCACCAGCCAGCAGGTGGCCCCATGCTTGGCGATCTTTTCCTGCAGCAGCTTGCCGTAGGTTTCAGGCCGACGCGGCATGAAGGGCGCACCAAAGCAGGTCGAGAAGGTCGGCTCGGGTTCGACCACACCACGTTCTGTGCCGGGGGTCTTCGAGGTGAAGCCGGACAGGAAGTGGTACATCGCCTGCGCCGGGGTCAGCCGCGAGATCGGCGGCAGGACGCCATAGGCGTCACAGGTCAGCAGGATGATGTTCTTGGGGTGGCCGCCCAGACCGGTTTCGGAGGCGTTCGGGATGAACTCCAGCGGGTAGGCGCAGCGCATGTTCTGGGTCAGGGAGCTGTCTTCGAAATCAAGCTCGAAGGTTTCCTTGTCGAAGACCATGTTCTCGATCACGGTGCCGAACATCGAGCAGGTGGCGTAGATCTCCGGCTCGGCCTCGGCAGAGAGGTTGATCGTCTTGGCGTAGCAGCCGCCCTCAAAGTTGAAGGTGCCACGATCGGACCAGCCGTGTTCGTCATCGCCGATCAGCGTGCGCGACGGATCTGCCGACAGGGTGGTCTTGCCGGTGCCCGACAGGCCGAAGAAGATTGCGGTGTCGACCGGGTTGCCGTTGGCGTGGTTGGCCGAGCAGTGCATCGGCATGACGCCTTTTTCGGGCAACAGGTAGTTCAGCAGCGTGAAGACGGATTTCTTGTTTTCGCCGGCGTATTCGGTGCCACCGATCAGGATGATCTTCTTGGCGAAGTTCATCGCGATGACCGTATCGGTGCGGCAGTCGTGTTTGGCCGGGTCTGCCTTGAAACTGGGGCAGTTGATGATTGTGAAATCGGAAACGAAGCCGTCCAGCGCGGCCAGATCGGGGCGGCGCAGCAGGTGACGGATGAAAAGGTTGTGCCAGGCGAGTTCAGTCACCAGGCGGACATTGATCGCATAGGCCGGGTCAGCGCCGCCAATGAGATCCTGGACGAAATAGTCCTTGCCCTGCATGTGAGCGAGCATGTCGGCATAGAGGGCATCAAAGCCTTCCGGCGACATGGCCGCGTTATTTTCCCACCAGATGTTATCAATGACATCGGGCGTTTTGACGACGTGTTTGTCCTTGGGAGAGCGGCCAGTGTATTTCCCCGTCGTGACCAGAAACGCACCCCCCTTGCCGAGCGTGCCTTCGCTGCGTTTCACGGCGGCTTCGACAAGCGCGGGCTCCTTCAGGTTGTAATAGACATTGCCCAGGCCGTTGATGCCTTGATCTTCGAGCCGGAAGTGCGGGTTGACCCGTCCTAATGCCATTTTCAAACTCCTGTAGCGCCGCTCCGTTGCGGCGATCCTCCTTTTCCGGGCGACGCGGTGGGGGCCCGGAACCGAGGCGAAACGTCTCGATAGAGGGGTCCTTAGCACGCTTGTTCCGATTGTGAACAGGTCGCTGGGGAAGGTTAGCGCAACCAATTTTGGTTTAGCGCAACCACCTGCGGAATGTTGCACATGCCAGAGCGGCCCGGACGCCGGCACCCGTTTGGACACATACGGTTTCCAGCAAATTCAGGAGATCATAAGACATTTTCGCCACAAAGTCTTTAGCCGCCGGGGCGAATCGTGTTTGGCGTTGCTTGTAAAGTCCTAAAAGGGGAATACTGACGGGAAAAATGAAGGCAGTTTGCGCAGGACGAGGATAGGCCCGATGTCGAAAATCGCCCTTGTGGACGATGACAGGAATATCCTGACGTCCGTCGCCATCATGCTGGAGGCCGAGGGCTTTGAGGTCGAGACCTACAGCGATGGTCAGGCCGCACTTGAGGCCTTTGAAAAGCGTCTGCCCGACATGGCCGTTCTGGACATCAAGATGCCCCGCATGGACGGTATCGACCTGCTGCAGAGGCTGCGCCAGAAAACCCAGATGCCGGTGATCTTCCTGACCTCGAAGGACGATGAGATCGACGAGGTTCTGGGCCTGCGCCTCGGCGCGGATGACTATGTGAAAAAACCCTTCAGCCAGCGTCTGCTTGTGGCTCGCATCCGCGCCCTGCTGCGGCGTCAGCAGGCTGTCGCAGGCGAGATGATCCCCGAAACCGAAGAGACCCGCGTGATCGAGCGTGGCGAGCTGCGGATGGACCCGCTGCGCCATCTGGTGACCTGGAAGGGGCAGGCCGTGACCCTGACGGTGACCGAATTCCTGTTGCTCAAGGCACTGGCCCAGCACCCCGGGTTCGTGAAAAGCCGCGATCAGCTGATGGACGTGGCCTATGACGAGCAGATCTATGTCGATGACCGCACGATCGACAGCCATATCAAGCGGTTGCGCAAGAAACTGCGCAGCGCGGACGAGGATTTCTGCGCCATCGAGACGCTCTACGGGATCGGCTACAGGTACAACGAAGACTGACGCGTCCCATGCCTGCAATAGACCCCCGACCCACCCTCGCCCCAGTGAGATTTCGCCGAAAGGACCAGCGTGCGCGATGAGCGGAGCAGACGCGCGGCGCCGCATCGGCAGGCCGCTTTCGACGGCCCCGGCGCGCAGGCCGGACGGGGAGGTCTGTCGTCGCTGACCCGCAGGATCGTCGTCTTCAATCTGGTTGCGTTGAACCTTCTGGTGCTCGGGGTGCTCTACCTCGGGGGCGGGCGCGACAGCCCGCTGACCCAGTACCGCGAGAGGATGGGCGTCGAGGCGGCGCTGATCGGCAATGTCCTTGAAGTGGACCCCGCGCCGCTGTCGCCCGGCGCTGTAGCGCAGCGGCTGGAGGCGATCACGCTCAGCCCGGGTCTGGAGCTGCTGGTGCTGGCGCCCGATGGGGCCGTGCTGGGCAGGCGATCTGGCGACGCCGGGGCGCAGGCCGAGGCGTCACGGACCTATGTTCTGGATGCGCTGGGGGGATTTTGGCGCGTCTTCAGCGGGGTGTTTCTGGGCGATGGGCCCCTGCCGGAGGGCCAGGATCCGCTTGGTCAGGCGCGCGCCATGATGGGCGGTTTGCAGCCGGGCGCTCCGCTCAGCCGGATCGCGGAGGGCGCGACGGGGCGTTTTGTCACAACGCTGATGGCCATCGCGCCGCAGGACCGGGTGCTGGGCGCCGTGGCGCTGATCAGCCCGCTGGCGCCGCTGGACGCCATGGCGCGCGCCCGGCAGGAGCGGGCGCTGCGGATCTTTGCCCTCGCCACGCTGGTCTCGACGCTGATGAGCCTGCTGCTGGCCTCGACCATCGCGCGGCCGCTGACGGCGCTGGCGACGGCGGCTGAGGTCGGGGGCAAGCGCGACCCGCAGCGGCCCGCGCCGGCGCGGGTGCGCATCCCCGATATGACCGCGCGCTCGGACGAGATCGGGCGGCTGTCGGGCGCGCTGCGCGGCATGGTCGCGGCGCTGTATGAGCGTATCGAGTCCAACGAACAGTTCGCCGCCGATGTCGCGCATGAGATCAAGAACCCGCTGGCCAGTCTGCGCTCGGCTGTCGGGACCCTGCGGATGGCCAAACGCGACGATCACCGCGCCACTCTGCTGGAGGTGATCGAACATGACGTGCGGCGTCTGGACCGGCTGGTCAGCGATATCTCCAACGCCTCGCGGCTCGACAGTGAGCTGGTCCGGGAGGAGGAGGAGGCCTTTGACCTGCTGGCGCTGCTGCGCAGTCTGACGGGCTATCTCGGCGGGCAGGCAGAAAAGCAAGGCATTGATTTCATGACGGATCTGCCCGAGGGAGAGATCACTCTGCGCGGGCTGGAACCGCGTCTGGCGCAGGTCTTTGTCAATCTGATCACCAACGCCATGTCCTTCTGTCAGGCGGGCGATGCGATCCGTGTCTGGGTGCGCAGGCGCGGCGCGCGGGTGCTGGTGGTGGTTGAGGACACCGGGCCGGGCATCCCCGAAGAGGCGCTGCAGAAGATCTTTGCCCGGTTCTATTCGCACCGCCCCGCGTCGGAGTTCGGCACGCATTCGGGCCTCGGTCTGGCGATCAGCAAGCAGATCGTCGAGGCCCATGGCGGCGTCATCTGGGCCGAGAACATGCGCGCGACGGGCACAGACCCCACGGAGGGTCCGCTGGGCGCGCGCTTCGTCGTCGGATTGCCGGTCTAGGGGGCGGATATGCAGGCCAAAGGCACCATCACGGCAGAGGCGGCGGCGCGCGAGGCGGGGCCGGTGATCCTGCATGCCAGTTGTGCGGCGCTGGCCGGGCGCGCGGTTCTGGTGCTGGGGCCGTCGGGCGCTGGCAAGTCGTCGCTGGTGCTGGAGATGCTGTCGCGCGGGGCCGGGCTGGTGGCCGATGACCGCGTGGTGCTGGCACGCGACGGCGCGGCGCTGATCGCGACGCCAGCCCCCGCGCTGCAGGGGCTGATCGAGGCGCGCGGCGTCGGCATCCTGAAGGCGGCGTACGCCGGACCGAGCCCGGTCACGCTGGTCGTGGATCTGGGAAAGGACGAATTGGAACGACTTCCGCCGCAGCGCAGCACTATTTTGCTGGGGGTTTCTTTACCATTACTTCACAATACTGGGACTGCGGCCTTTGCTGCCGCGATTCTGCAATGCTTGCGGGAAGGGCGCAGCGCATGAACACGCTATGCGCGAAGTCCGCCCCCGAACCCTTAACCTGACCGCCCTCATGCCCCATGAAACTGACCTCGCCAGCCTGACCCCGCGCCTTGTCCTTGTGACCGGGCCTTCCGGTGCGGGCCGCTCTACCGCCATTCGCGCGTTGGAGGACCTTGGCTTTGAGGCGATCGACAATCTGCCGCTGTCGCTGCTGCCGCGCCTGCTGGACGGGCCGCCGCTGCGCCGCCCGCTGGCGCTGGGGCTGGACACGCGCAACCGGGATTTCTCGACCGCGGCGCTGCTGGAGGCGCTGGACCGGATGGGCGCGATCGAGGGGCTGTCGCTGGAGCTCTTGTACCTCGATTGTCGCGCCGATGTGCTGTCGCGGCGCTATTCCGAGACGCGTCGCAGGCACCCTCTGGCCCCGGCAGAGACCCCCGAGGACGGCATTGCACGAGAATTTGATCTGCTGAGCGCAGTGCGTGAGCGCGCCGATGTACTGGTCGATACCTCGGAAATGACGGTGCATGACCTGCGCGCCGAGATGGACCGGCTGTTTGCACCGGTCACCGGGCAGGGTCTGGCGGTGTCGCTGCATTCGTTCAGTTACAAGCGCGGCCTGCCGCGCGGCCTCGACATGGTGTTTGACGTGCGGTTCCTGCGAAACCCTTACTGGGCACCAGATTTGCGCGCGCTGACCGGGCTCGACAGCGCGGTACAGGAGCATGTCGCGGGCGATCCGCGCTTTGCCGGATTCCTCGCGAAGGTCACGGATCTGACGCTGATGCTGCTGCCCGCCTACCTGGAAGAGGGCAAGTCGCATCTGGCCATCGGGTTCGGCTGTACCGGGGGACAACACCGTTCCGTCACTTTGGCGGAAAGGCTGGGACGAGCCCTTGCGGAAGAGGGCTGGCAGGTGTCAATTAGGCACCGTGAGCAGGAGCGGCGCAAAGCCGCGGGTGGTGTATCATGAGCATCGTCCGGCCAGCGGAAGGAAGCCCGGCATTGATCGGAATAGTGATCGTCGCACATGGCGGTTTGGCGCGTGAGTACAAGGCGGCGGTCGAGCATGTCGTCGGCTCTCAGCCGGGTCTGCAAGCCATCTCGATTGACAGCAATGACGACCGTGCCGGCAAGGAACGCGAGATCTGCACCGCCGCCGATGCGGTGGATCAGGGGCAGGGCGTCGTCGTGGTGACTGATATGTTCGGCGGATCGCCCAGCAACCTGTCGCTGCTGGCCTGTCGCCCCGATGACCGGCGGATTCTGTATGGCGTCAACCTTCCGGCCTTGATCAAACTGGCAAAGTCGCGCCATAAGTCTCTTCCTGAGGCTGTGCGGGATGCAACCGAAGCGGGTCGCAAATATATCGACAGCCGAAATTTGAGTGGAGGCTGACAGGGCATGAGCGAGAGCGTCGCGCGGACCTTGACGATCATCAATCAAAAGGGCCTCCATGCCCGTGCCTCGGCAAAATTCGTGGAAGTCGTCGAAGGCTTTGATGCCCGAGCGGAAGTCAGCCGGGATGGCATGTCGACCGGTGGCGACAGTATTATGGGGCTTTTGATGTTGGCAGCCGCCAACGGAAGCACTATTGAGGTTGAAACCTCGGGCCCGGATGCGGCAGCGCTGGCTGACGCCCTGCAGGCGTTGGTTGCCAATCGCTTCGGAGAAGAGATGTAATGTGACGCTATCGTGCGACGGATCCCTTGAGCCCCGTCGTATGACAACAGGCGGGAAATACGGGTGACGTTCCATTGGTGGACAGTACGCATAACGACGGCAAAACGACGGGCGAGCCGGTCAGCTACACCCATTACGACCGCCGGTCTCTGACCTATTCCTCGAGCTTCGACGATCCGTTACAGCGCAACCTGATCCGCACCATCGAGTGGATGTCGGGGAAAGTGACGATCCTTCGTCTGATCCGGAAATTCGAAAAGCAGGGTGCGCCGCAGGGTCAGGCCTTCTGGAAGGCCTGTCTGGATGTCATGGGCATTCCCGTGACGACGCCGAAGGACCAGCTGGACAAGATCCCCCAGGACGGGCCGGTCGTGGTGGTGGCAAACCATCCCCACGGCATGGTCGACGGCATGGTCATGGCCGAGCTGATCGGGCGCAGACGGCTGGATTACAAGATCCTGACCCGCTCGATCCTGACGGGCATCGACGAGGTTGCTTCCAGCTACATGATCCCGGTGCCCTTTCCCCACGACGGCGACGCCCAGAGGAAGAGCGTCGAGATGCGCGCCAAGGCGATGTCGCATCTCAAGGATGGTGGGCTTGTGGCCCTGTTCCCCTCGGGTGTGGTGGCGGCGTCGAAGACCATGTTCGGCCCGGCGATCGAGGCGGAATGGAATGTCTTTACCGCGCAGATGATCCGCCGCTCTGGTGCGCGGGTGGTGCCGATCCATTTCACGGGCGCCAATTCGCGCTGGTATCAGATGGCCAACCGGGTGTCGGCAACGCTGCGCCAGGGGCTGCTGCTGCATGAGATCGTGCATTCGCTGAATGCCCCTCAGGCGCCGGTGGTCGGTGATCCGCTGAGCGAAGCGCAGATGGAGCAGCTGAAGAGCGATCCGCGGGGCTTCATGGCCTGGCTGCGCGAGCATACCCTGAGCCTGTAGCGGCGTCTCTCCCCGGCGGGCGTGATCCGATGGCGCGCCTGCGGCGCATTCCATTTCTTTCACAAGGGGCGTTGCCGCCCCTTGGCCCCATTGCCGCTGATCCGCCCTACTGGTTGCGGATCATGCGGAACAGCTCGGACGCGGCCCACCCGGAAATGACAGCGATGAAGATCGCCAGCAGCGCGTAGGCGATCGCCTGTTCATGGGAGAGATCGTAGAGCCATTGCTCCAGCCCGACCTTGCCGACGCGCAGCGAGGTCTCGTAGCTGGTGATCACATTGCCCCCGCGCAGCAGGTAGACATCGACGCGGTAGACGCCCTCGGTCAGGTTCGAGGGCAGGGCGACGCGGGTGTTGAACAGGGTCTGTTCGTCCAGCCGCACGGCCTTTTCCTGCAGCAGATAGGTGCCCTGCTTTTCGCGCAGCCGGATCAGGGCGTTGACGAAGTTATCCTCGTCCAGCACCTCGTCCGAGGAGGTGATGGAGCGGATTGCGCGCGGGATCGAGATGCGGTGGCGCAGATCCTCGGTCTGGGTGAGGATGTGGCTCAGCGGGCCGGTGGTCGAGACGGCGTAAAAGCTGGGGGCCTGACGGATGGTGACCTGCGCGGTGTTCACCCAGATCCCGGCGCGGCGTTCCTTGCGCATGACGTTCAGCGGCTCGTTCGGGCCGGCGACGGTGACAATGACGTCGAGCTGTGGGTGGATCGGGACGGAATCGCGTTTGACGGCGCCGAAGATCAGGATCTCGGAGCCGTCGAAGTTGGCGTTGATCGCGACACGGTTCTGGCTGAGGCCGAGGACGACCTCTTCTTCCTGCGCGATCGAGCGGGTGGCGGGCAGCAGGGTGATAACCAGTGCGGCGAGAAGGGTGAGGGCGCGCATCAGTTCAGATCCGATATGGAATAGAGGTCGTTGGGCCGGGCGATCAGGTCAAAGGCGAGCTTGCCGCAGACCGCCAGCACCAGCAGGGCCAGCAGGATGCGCAGCTGTTCGGCCTTCATCCTGGCGCCGATGCGGGTGCCGAACTGGGCACCGATGACGCCGCCGATCAACAGGAACAGCGCCAGAGCGATATCCACCGTGTGAAAGGTCACCGCGTGCAGGAAGGTGGTGAAGGCGGCGACGAAGATGATCTGGAACAGCGAGGTGCCGATCACGACCTTGGTGGGCATGTGCAGGATGTAGATCATCGCGGGCACCATGATGAAGCCGCCGCCGACGCCCATGACGGCCGAGAGAATACCCACGCTGAAGCCGACAAGGATCGGCGGTATCACCGAGATATAGAGGCCCGAGGTGCGAAAGCGCATCTTCAGCGGCCAGGTCTGGACCCAGCCGCGCTGCTTGCGCCGTGGCTTTCCGGTCTGCGGTTTGCCTGCGCGGCGGATGGCGTTCAGGCTTTCGACGAACATCAGCATCCCGATGGCGCCGAGGAAGACGACGTAGCACAGGTTGACCAGCAGATCGACCTGCCCCAGCTGACGCAGCCAGTTGAACAACGCCACCCCGACGGCGGCTCCGCAGAGCCCGCCGAGCTGCAATATCCCGCCCATGCGCATGTCGACGGTCTTGCGTTTGAGATGCGCGAACAGGCCCGAAACCGAGGACGCAACGATCTGGTTGGCCGAGGTCGCCACGGCCACGGCGGGGGGGATGCCGACAAAGAACAGCAGCGGCGTGATCAGAAAACCGCCACCGACCCCGAACATGCCCGACAGCACGCCGACGATGCCGCCCAAGCCCAGCAGGAGGAAGACGTTGACCGAGATTTCTGCGATCGGAAGGTAGACTTGCATGGGTAATCCTAGCGGGATAGCCGATTTGCCGCAACGCCAGCCTAGCGCGCTTTTGCTTGCGCGGCATTAATTGCATTCGCAAATACATCAAACGCAAATCGGCCCGAGGGGCAAGCGCCTCGGGCCGATTTAGGGTCTGCAATGGCCCGGGTGGGCAAAGAGTGCTCAGCGTTCCTTGACGTAGGGGTCTCCGCCGGCGCGGGGCGGGTTCGCGGCGCCGACGAAACCGGCCAGGATCACGATGGTCAGGATATAGGGCAGGGCGTTCATGAACTGCACGGGGATGATGAACCCGCCGAGGTCGATGTTCTGATACCGCAGCGCCACCGCTTGCAGCAGGCCGAACAGCATCGTCGCCGAGAGCGCATACCAGGGCCGCCACTTGGCGAAGATCAGCGCGGCGAGGGCGATATAGCCGCGTCCCGCTGTCATTTCCTTGACGAAGCCTGCCTGCAACGCGGTGGCAAGGTAGCTGCCCGCCAGACCGCAGAGCACACCGGCGATGATGATCGCCGAGAACCGCAACCGCACGACCGAGATGCCGGCAGTGTCGACGGCGGCGGGGTTTTCCCCCACGGCGCGCAGACGCAACCCGAAGCGCGTCCGGTAGAGCACCCACCAGGTGACGGGCACGCAGAGGAAGGCGACATAAACCAGGATCGAATGCCCGGAAATCAGGTCGTAATAGATCGGGCCGATCACAGGCACGGGGCGCAGGGCCTCGGCGAAGGGCAGGGTCAGTTCGTGAAAGCGGACATCGCCGAGCGAGGGGGTGCGCCCGCCCTGACCGAACCAGTCCTGTGCGATCAGCACCGTCAGACCAGAGGCAAGGAAGTTCAACGCCACGCCGGAAATCAGCTGGTTGCCGCGAAAGGTGATCGAGGCGACGCCGTGGATCAGCGACAGCACCAGCGACGACAGAATGCCCGCCAGCAGCCCCAGCATCAGCGACCCGGTGCTATAGGCGATGGCGGCGGAAAAGAACGCGGCGACCAGCGCCTTGCCCTCAAGCCCGATGTCGACGATGCCGGCGCGCTCAGAGAACAGACCCGCGAGGCACATCAGCAGCAGGGGCGTGCCGAGGCGGACGGTGGAATCGAGGACTTGCAGGATGGTGTTGAGATCCATGGCTCAGGCTTCCTTCTTGCGCAGTCGGGCGAACAGCGCCTCAAGCGGCCAGCGCACCATGTTGTCGAGCGCGCCGGTAAACAGGATCACCAGCGCCTGAATGACGATGATCAGCTCGCGCGGGATCGAGGTCCACATCGCGAGTTCCGCGCCGCCCTGATAGAGGAAGCCGAACAGCAGCGAGGCCAGCAACACGCCGAAGGGGTGGTTGCGCCCCATCAGCGCCACGGCGATGCCGATGAAGCCCGCGCCCTCGGCCGAGTTCAGGATCAGGCGACCGGCGGCCCCCTGGGTCGCGTTGACGCCCATCATGCCCGACAGCGCGCCGGAGATCAGCATCGCGATGATGATGATGCGCGAGGGCGAGATGCCGGCATATTTCGCGCCGCTTTCCGAGTAGCCTTGGCTGCGGATCTCATAGCCGAGCTTGGAGCGCCAGATCAGCAGCCAGACAAAGACGCAGGCGATCAGTGCGATGAAGAAGGTGATATTGGCAGGCGAGCCACGGAACAGCGTATTGCCCTCGGACGAGAACATCGACTGGAAGGTCGGCAGGTGCGTCGCGGCGGCAAAGCTGGCCGAGGCGGGCTCCATCGCGCCGACGGGGCGCAGGACGTTGACCAGCAGGTAGTTCAGCAGAGCGGCGGCGATGAAGTTGAACATGATCGTGGTGATCACGATGTGACTGCCGCGCTTGGCCTGAAGGTAGGCCGGGATCAGCGCCCAGAGCGCGCCGAAGGCCGCCGCGCCCACAGCCGAGCCGAGCAGGGCCAGCGACCAGTGCGGCCAGGGGATATAGAGACAGGCCAGCGCCACGCCGAGACCACCGAGCGCCGCCTGACCTTCGCCGCCGATGTTGAACAGCTTGGCATGGAAGGCGACCGAGACGGCGAGGCCGGTGAAGATGAAGTTGGTCGCGTAATAGAGCGTATAGCCCCAGCCGGAGGAACGCATCAGCGCCCCGTCAACCATCAGGTAAAAGGCTTCGGCAGGGCTTTCCCCGATGGCGAGGATCGCCAGTGCCGAAAGGATTGCCGCCAGTATCAGCGAAATCAGTGGGATCAGGACCACGTCGGCCCAGGCGGGCATCCTATCCATGTGTCGGGGTCTCTCCATGTTCGAGGGCGGTCAGGTTTTCGTCGACCGCCTTCCAGTCTTCGGTGCCGGGTTCGCCGGAAATCCCGGCCATCATCAGGCCGAGTTCGCGTTCATCCGTGGTGGCAGGTTCGCGGAAGCCCATGACCTTACCGTCAAACATCACAGCGATGCGGTCGGACAGCGACATGATCTCGTCCAGCTCGACCGAGACCAGCAGGATCGCCTTGCCCTGGTCGCGCAGGCGGACGATTTCCTGGTGGATGAATTCGATGGCGCCGATATCGACGCCGCGCGTCGGCTGACCGACCAGCAGCAGATCGGGGTTCCGCTCGATCTCACGCGCCAAAACCACCTTTTGCTGGTTGCCGCCGGAAAAGTTCTTGGCCTTGAGGTTGGGGTCGGGCGGTCGGACGTCGAACCGCTGCATCTTGCCCGCCGCTTCCTTCTGGATCGCGGCGTTGTTCATCAGGGGGCCGGATTGCCATTGCGGATCAAGGTGGTAGCCGAAAACGGTGTTCTCCCAAGCGGTGAACTCCATGATCAGGCCTTCGCGCTGGCGATCCTCGGGGACGTGGGCGATGCCGATGGCGCGGCGCGACTGACCGTCAGCGGCCTTGCCCGACAGCGGAACCGGCTTGCCGTTCATGGTGATCGTGCCGGTGGCGTCCATGATGCCGCCGAGGACGTTCATCACTTCGGACTGGCCGTTGCCGGCGACGCCCGCAATGCCGAGGATCTCGCCCGCGCGGATGTCGAAGGAGATGCCCTTGACCCGCTCGACGCCCTTGTCGTCGATGACGCGCAGATCCTTGACCGACAGAACCGTCTCGCCCGGCGTTGCGGGTACCTTGTCGACGCGCAGCAGCACCTTGCGACCCACCATCAGCTCGGCCAGATGCTCGGGCGAGGTCTCAGATGTCTTCACGGTCGCGGTCATCTCGCTGCGGCGCATGACGGAGACGGTGTCGGTGATCTCCATGATCTCACGCAGTTTATGCGTGATCAGGATGATCGTCTTGCCCTCTTTGCGCAGGTTGTCGAGGATGCGGAACAGGTGGTCGGCCTCGGCCGGGGTCAGCACGCCTGTCGGCTCATCCAGGATCAGGATATCGGCTTCGCGATAGAGCGCTTTCAGGATCTCGACCCGCTGCTGGTGCCCGACAGAGAGGTGCTCGATCAGCGCATCGGGATCGACGGAGAGTTCGTATTCATCGGCCAGTTTCTTCAGGCTCTTGCGGGCCTTGGCGATGGAGGGACGCAGGAAGGCGCCGTCTTCGGCGCCGAGGATCACGTTTTCCACGACCGAGAAATTTTCGACCAGTTTGAAATGCTGGAAGACCATCCCGATACCGGCGGCAATGGCGCTCTGGCTGTCGGTGATGGCGGTCTTCTTGCCGTTGATCCAGATCTCGCCCGCGTCGGCCTTGTAGAAGCCGTAGAGGATGGACATCAGCGTCGACTTGCCAGCGCCGTTTTCACCGATGATGCCGTGGATCGTGCCGGGCATCACGCGGATCGAAATGTCCTTGTTCGCCTGCACAGGGCCGAAGGCCTTGGAAATCCCCTTGAGTTCAATGGCGGGGGCGGAATCTGTCATGAGGGGAGTCCCGAAGTGCGAATGGAAACAGGGACCGCGACCGGCGCGGCCCCTGCAAAGGGGTGCGGGGCCAGTGCGGCCCCGCGCAGTCGGATCAGAAGCTGAGAGCCGGGCAGGTGTCGTCCGCGGTGTAATCGTGCACCAGAATTTCGCCCGAAATGATCTTGGCTTTCGCGTCTTCCACGGCGGCCTTCATCTCTTCCGTGATCAGATCCGCGTTGTATTCGTCCATCGCGTAGCCAACGCCGTCCTGCGCCAGACCCAGCACGTGCACGCCGGTTTCCAGATCAGCCCCTGCGGTCATGGCATCGGCCACGGCCAGATCGACGCGTTTCAGCATCGAGGTCAGCATGTTGCCGGGGTGCAGGTAGTTCTGGTTGGAGTCGACGCCGATGCCGAAGACTTTGTTGTCAGCAGCGGTTTGCAGCACACCGAGGCCGGTGGCGCCAGCGGCAGCGAAGATCACGTCAGAGCCCTGATCGACTTGCGCCTTGGTCAGCTCAGAGCCTTTGACGGGGTCGTTCCATGCGCTCGGATCGGTGCCGGTCATGTTGGAGATGACCTTGATGTCCGGGTTCACGGCCTTGGCGCCCTGCGCGTAGCCACAGGCGAACTTGCGGATCAGCGGAATGTCCATGCCACCGACGAAGGAGACGGTGCCGGTCTTGCTTTCCATGCCGGCCAGCATGCCGACGAGGTAGGAGCCTTCGGCCTCGGAGAAGAGCACCGACAGCACGTTGGGGTGTTCCGCCGGATCGACAAAGCCGTCGATGGTGACGAAGTTGATATCGGGGTAGTCGGCCGCGACGTTCGCGATCGGGGTCGAGAAGGAGAAGCCGGTGGTGATGACCGGGTTGAAGCCCTTCTCGGCAAAGCCACGCAGCGCTTGCTCACGCTGAGCTTCGGAGGTGATTTCGATGTCCTTGAACGAGCCGCCGGTGTCTTCGGCCCATTTCGTCGCGCCGTTGAAGGCCGCTTCGTTGAAGGATTTGTCGAACTTGCCGCCGAGATCGTAAATCAGGGCAGGGTCGGCGACGGCAGAGGTTGCCGCCAGCGCGAGGCCGGTTGCAGCCGCGCTCAGAAATTTGGTCATCAGGGTCATGCGGGGTCTCCCAGTTGCTTGGCCGTTCGTTGATTAGTCCGGCGGCCATTGGCATTGCAGATCGGAATGATCAGACCGAGTTAGGACAGAGGGTCAGACGCCGGTCAATAGCATTCTCTGACCGTTTGGTAGAGAAAACCCTGTGGTTTCGCAGCGTCATGCGATTACTTTGCCCATGATTTCAGCGTCTTTCAAGATGCCTTCCGGGGTGCGGTAATAGCGCGGGCGCCGGCCCCTCACCTCAAATCCGGCTGCGCGGTAGAGCGCGCGGGCGGCTGTGTTGTCGGTTGCGACCTCAAGAAAGGCATTTTCAACAGATTTCGCGCGACAAATCCCTTCAAAATCATGGAGAAGCGCGCGGGCCTGCCCCTGTCGGCGCGCACTGGGGTCGACGGCGATGGTGAGGATCTCGGCCTCGTCCAGCACGGTGCGCCCCAGCAGGAAACCCTGAGCGGAAGTGACGAGAAAACAGGCAGAATCGCCGATCAGCTGGGCCAGTTCAGCCTCGGACCAGGGGCGGGGGGTGGTGAAGCACGCGGCATGGATCCGCGCCAGCTCGGCCAGCGGCAGGTCGGGCGGTGTCACGGGATGATCCGGGGCGGCGCGTCGCGGGGCGGGGCGGCGTCGGCTGGGCGCAGGTAGACCGGTGCGGGGGGCGGGGTCGGCTGGCCAAGGCTCAGCTGCGCGCGGGCGGCGCGGGCGATGGCGGGCGCGGGGTTGGCGGGGCCGGGCGTGGCGCCGGGGGCGGCACCGATCAGCAGGGCGCCGGCGGGGTGCAGCGCCTGCGGGATCTGGTCGGCGGGGAACATCTGGGGGGCCGAGATGTCGGCGCCGTCGCGCAGCTGGCCATAGAGGTGGTCGCGCGGCGCGGGCAGGGTCGCGAGATGGGGGGTGGTCTGACCCTCGGCCAGAGCCTCGAACCCGGTGACGCCAATGGCGGGGATCGAGAGGGCGAGGGAGAGGCCGCGCGCCAGAGAAACGGCGATGCGGATGCCGGTGAAATTGCCCGGACCGGTGCCGACAGCGAGGGCCGAGAGGTCGGACCAGCTGTACCCGCCGTCGCTAAGTACCTGTTCCAGAAGGGGAACGAGGCGCTCTGCCTGACCGCGGGACATTTCCTCGCGGGCCTCTGACAGCACCGTATCGCCAGACAGCAAAGCGGCCGCGCAATGCGCGGCCGATGTGTCGAATGCCAGTATCAGCGTCTCAGACGGCAACAGGGCGAACCTCGGTCACTTCCGGGATGTAGTGGCGCAGCAGGTTCTCGATCCCCATTTTCAGCGTCAGGGTCGAGGAGGGGCAGCCGGCGCAGGCGCCCTGCATGTGCAGGTAAACAACGCCGCGATCAAAGCCGTGGAAGGTGATGTCGCCACCATCCTGAGCCACGGCGGGACGCACGCGGGTGTCCAGCAGCTCCTTGATCTGGCCGACGATTTCGCCGTCGGGGCCATCATGATCGGCGTGACCGGAGGCGGCGGGCGCCTCGTTGCCAGCCATAACCGGTTGACCCGATTGGTAATGTTCCATGATCGCGCCGAGCAGGGCGGGCTTCAGGTGATCCCATTCGCTGGCTTCGGATTTGGTCACGGTGACGAAATCATTGCCAAAGAAAATGCCCGTGACGCCATCGACGCCGAACAGGCGCGCGGCCAGCGGGGACTTTTCGGCAGCTACCGCCGAGGGGAAATCTGCGGTGCCTGCGTCGAGCACGGTCTGGCCGGGCAGGAACTTCAGCGTCGCGGGATTCGGTGTGGATTCGGTCTGGATGAACATCGGCGGACCCTTCTCTGTCTGGCCCCCGATATGAGCCTTCCCGGCCCCGCTGTCAAGATTTAGAGCCATTCTAAAACGCTTCGGAGGGCGAAAACAGGCCTGAAACGCAACGTCGGTATCGCGTCGGTATCTGAACGGTATCTGAACGGTGCGAAATACGCGCCCCTCAGCACAGGCTCAGGGCGCTAGAGCGGCTGGTCGAGGGGGACTGTCCGGGTGGCGGGGGCGCGGTAGCTGGCGTCCGAGAGGTCTGGATGGGCGGCGATGATGCGGTCCAGCAGACTGCCGGGCTGGATCTGCGGCGCGCTGTGCTGGCCGGGGCGGGCGCCGCGCGCGATCAGACGGCCGCGCGTCACGTCAGCGGGGGCGGCGCGGATCACGATGGAGGTGTCGAGCGGCGTGCCGAAGCTGCTGTGCAGATAGGCCCAGCGACCGCCCGCCAGATAGCCGTTGGTGCTGGCGCTGGTGTCGGTTTCGCGGTGGCCATGCAGATCCGAGCGGTCGATCTTGGCCTGCAACGCCTCGTGCATGTCCAGCGTCGCCTGCCGGTCGGTCTGGATGATGCGGAAGAACACCGGGTCGTTGGCGAGGTGGTCGTCATAGCTGGTGCCATCGTCCTGCGTCACCAGCGCACGGGGATAGGTGAAGCTGAGGTCGATATCGGCGGAATAGAGATTGACCCAGTCGTTGCGCGCCACCTCGGTCGAGAAGCGTTCGGCCAGCACACCGGCATCGCGCAGGGTCGGCTTCACGCTGCCGAACTGGCGCGCGACATAACCGACCAGCGCATCGTCGCTGTCATTGAGCCACTGGCCATCGGCGGTGCCGGTGAAATCGCCGGTGAAGATCAGGGCGCGCTGCAGGAACTCAAGCTCCTCCGGGGTGAAGGCCGCGGCGCGGAAGGGGCGCGACAGGTCGACAGGCTTGGCGGGGGCCTCGGTCGCAGGGGGCAGTGTTGTCTGCGCCAGAGTGGGCAGAGCGTGCAGGCTGAGCGCGCCAAGCAGAAGCGCGAGCAGAGCCGAGACATGCAGGGGGGCGTGGGAGCGGGTCAGGTGATCGCCTCCAGCCGCTCCTTCGAGAGATCCTCGGGGACGATGGTGATGGGCACGGGCAGCGAGCCCGCATTGCGCGACATCTGATTGACCAGCGGGCCGGGGCCGCCCTTGCCGGTGGAGGCGCCGAGGACCAGCACGCCGATCTCGGGGTCTTCGGTGATCTGGGCGAGGATCTGTTCGTAGGGTTCGCCTTCGCGCACGATCAGGTCGGGGTCGATGTTCTGGCGATCGCGCATCCATTTCGCGAAAACCTCGAAGTGGGCTTCGATGCGTTCGCGGGCTTCGGCGCGCATGATGTCGCCAACGCCGATCCAGTGATTGAATTCGTCCGGGCTGATGATCGACAGGATGGCAACGCCGCCACCGCTGTTGGCCGCCCGCATCGCCGCAAACCGCATGGCGTTGAGGCATTCGCGGCTGTCATCGAGAATGACGAGGAACTTGCGCATGACGTCTCCCTTTACGAGGCAGGATCATGACGCAAACGTGTCGGCGCGGCAACGGGAATTGACGCCCTGTGCCTGCGGCGTTGCGGCACTGGGCGTCGAACGTGATTGACCGGGGGGCGCAGAAGCGGCTAAGGCAGCCCTCGCGCGGAGGGCCGGATGGCCGCGGGGGTGCAAGCCTTCGAGGAAAGTCCGGACTCCACAAGGTAACGGTGCCGGGTAACGCCCGGCGGGGGCAACCCCAGGGAAAGCGCCACAGAGAAGAGACCGCCCTGATCGACCCTTCGGGGACAGGTTCGCAAGAACGGTCAGGGTAAGGGTGAAACGGTGCGGTAAGAGCGCACCGCGGGACGGGTAACCGGACTGGCACGGCAAGCCCCACCGGGAGCAATGCCGAATAGGGATCTCGGGCGGGTCATCCTTCAGGGGGTGTCGCCGCAAGGCCACCTTGGCCTGGAGATCCGGGTTGGCAGCTAGAGGCGCGTGGGTAACCGCGGGCCGAGATGAATGGTCATCGAACCGGTTCCGGAGACGGGCCGGGGAACAAAATCCGGCTTACAGGCCCTCCGCGCAACTGACCTGTCCTACCCTGCACAGATATTCGTTGAATCGCCGGTAAGGTGTTCTGTCTGCGTGGACTTTTCTGCGCTCAGAGGGAACCCGCCGATGTGCTGCGCTGCGGCGCGCGGGTGTCCGCCGAACGATGAGGGCTGTGGTTCGACCCGTTGGAACGAACCGGAAGGGCGGGGTGTTGCATCTTCATACGCAACTCGACCCCGCCGCTTAGGTCCGACGAAACGGACTGACCAAGCGACAGGCGGGAGATGCCCCTTAAGGAGGAGTAGACATGACCAATCTGTTCAAAACCACCAGCCGTGCCGCCCTTATTGCCATGATCGCTGCAGCCCCGATTGCGGGCTATGCACAGACTGCGACCACGGACACCACGACGACAACAACGACCGAAATGCCGAAGGCGGACATGAACGCTGATGCGACGGCTCCCATGGCGACGGACCCTGCGGCCCCTGCCGCGACCGACGACACGATGACCGCCGAAGCCGAGACCCCCGCTCAGCCGGTGGAAGGCCAGATCACGATGCAGGATGCCGACACGATCTTGGCGGACGATCTGATCGGTGCCACGGTCTATAACAACACCGACGCCACTGTCGGCGATATCGATGACCTGATCATCGGCATGGACGGCACCGTCAGAGGTGTTGTGATCGGTGTGGGCGGTTTCCTTGGCCTGGGCGAGAAAGAAGTCGCCATCGAAATGGCCAGCCTGACTGTCGTCAACGATGACGCCGGCAACCCGCGTCTGATCACCTCGGCCACCGAGGAAGATCTGAAAGCCGCGCCCGAATTCGTGACGGCCGAAGATCAGCAGCGCGAAGCCGACAACGCTTCGATGGAATCGACCGGTACCGGCGGCACCATGGACCCCGCTCCCGTTCAATAATCGACGCCTGTAAAGGTGCGCAGAGGGGCAGCTTCGGCTGCCCCTTTTGCGTTTTACCCAAAGAATCGCATTTTGCGCGAAGATTCCCTGAAAGGGGAGTTGACTCGGGGGTGCGGACGGGTACAAGGCGATCCTCAAGAGATTTCGCAGGTGCGCACAGGTGCGCCCGCAGCAGGAGATGAAAAATGGCGAAGCCGACGACCATCAAAATCCGTCTTAACTCGACCGCGGGCACGGGCCATTTCTACGTGACCAAAAAGAACGCTCGTACCATGACCGAAAAGATGACCGTACGAAAGTTCGATCCGGTGGTGCGCAAGCATGTCGAGTACAAAGAAGGCAAGATCAAGTAAGATCAGACCCCTCTTAGACGACCATGCAAAAGCCGCGCCACAGAGCGCGGCTTTTTCTACTTCCGGGCCGCGCCCTGTCTCACCCCCCCCTCTTCCTGCGGATCCGCATAGCGGATCTGAGACAAGGACTCCCCCGATGTCTGCACAGAGCGATATCCCGCCCGACTGCCTTTTACCGTCCCGGCTTGACCGGCCCTTGGCGCCTGCCAAAAACGCGCTGAGCGCCCGTGCGCTGGCCAAACCCACGCCCGAGCCCTGGCCCGATGTGATCATCCGGCCCGCGCTGCCTGCCGATACCGAGGCAGTCAGCCGGATGCTGGCACGCTCCTACCGGGCGCTGCTGGCGCCGGATTATGAACCGGGGCTGCTGCGCGACGCGCTGCCGCTGATCGGGCAGGCGCGGCCCAGCCTGCTGACCTGCGGCACCTACTTCATCGCTGAGGATGGCGAGCGGGTGCTGGCGGCGGGGGGGTGGACCGACTTTTCCCCGCATGGTGCGCCCGGGCGCGCAGGCGAGGGGCACATCCGCCACGTTGCCACTGACCCGGATGCGGCGCGCCAAGGCCTCGGCCAGCGGATCCTGCGGCGCATCCTGCGCTCGGCCCGGGCGGCTGAGGTGAAGGTGCTGCACTGCCAGTCGACGCTGACGGCGGAACCCTTCTACGAGGCGCTGGGCTTTGAGATGCGCGCGCACATTGACGTGCGGCTGCCAACGGGGCTGCTGTTCCCCGCGGTGCAGATGCGCTGGCAGGCCGAGGCCTGATTGGATGCACCCAGACAAATGAAAAGGCCGGCCCCGCGAGGGACCGGCCTTTGTTCGTTAAACGCTCTGACCGAGGGTGGATCAGTTGCGGTTGCCGAACAGTTGCAGCAGGAACATGAACATGTTGATGAAGTCCATGTAGAGACGCAGCGCACCCATGATGGCGGATTTGCCGAGCCATTCACGATCGCCCGACTGGGCCATCTGGATGTAGGTGTTCTTGATGTCCTGCGTGTCATAAGCGGTCAGACCGGCAAAGATCAGCACGCCAATGGCGGAGACGGCAAACTGCAGCGCCGCGCTGGCCAGGAAGATGTTGACGACCGAAGCCACCAGCAGGCCGATGACGCCCATGATCAGGAACGACCCCCAACCGGAGATGTCCTTCTTGGTGGTGTAGCCCCAGAGCGACAGACCGGCGAAGGAAATCGCGGTGATCAGGAAGACCTGAGCGATCGACACGCCAGTGAAGGCGACGAAGATCCAGCTGAGCGAGAGGCCCATGACGGCTGCAAAGGCGTAGAAGAACAATTGCGCGCCAGCCGCCGACAGCTTGTTGATCGCGGCGCCGAAGCCGAAGATCATCAGCAGTGGGGCGAACATGACCGCGTAACCCAGAAGGTTGGGTTTCAGCGTCATCGGATCACGGAACACGCCGAGCAGTTGCGGGTTGGACCCGACCGCCCAGGCCACGAGGAACGTCAGCAGCATGCCGACGGACATCGTGCCGTACACCTTGTTCATGTGGGCGCGCAGCCCTTCGTCGATCGCAGCAGTGCGGGTGCCTGCCGCAGAGCGCATCGTTCTGAATTCAGCCATTTGAAGCCTCCGGTAAAATCCCTGTTTTCCCCTGACGGGGCTTTCCCGCTCAATATCGGTGACGTGGGGGTGCATTTCAACTCTTTCGCGACCTGTAATGCCTGAATCCAACGGAAACGTTATCAAAAACAAAAAAAGCCCTGCTCAGGCCGGTCCGAGGGGCGCCAGAGTGGCGTCGGAGCGGTTTCAGCAGGGCAGAGCGGCGGGCCGCTCAGGGTGTTCCTTTCCCGCAAGCGGCGGAAAAGTCACGGGGGAGAGTGAAGGGCGGACGGCGCGCGACGCGAAGGGCCGCGCGCAGAGGTTCGGGGTCGGCTCAGCTGCGCCAGCGTTCGGGGGCATCCCATGCGGGGCGCCGGGCCTCGGTGCGGGCTTCGTGCCGGGTCAGGCCGATGTCGCGCAGCAGGGCGTCGTCAAGGTGGTGCAGCGCCCGGCGTTCGCGGCCGATTCCCATCAGCATGAGCAGGCGCGACAGCGGCGACTTTGCGATCCGGGGGGCGCGGGCGGTCGTTGTACCGGGTATTGGGTAGGCCATCGTGTCTTCCTTTCCTGTTCGTGATGTGAGTCGGCAGAGTGATGATTTCTGTTGATGTGTATGAAGGCTTATGGTCAATATTCAAAATGAATGTTTCTGACCGCTTCCATCAAGGATTGTGATGCTATGAGAAATCTCGACATGACCTCTCTGCGCAGTTTCGTGGCTGTGGCCGATCATGGCGGCGTCACCAAGGCGGCGGGGATGCTGAACTTCACCCAGTCCGCCGTTTCGATGCAGTTGAAGCGGCTGGAAGAAATGCTGGGCCTGACCTTGCTGGACCGCACCAGCCGCCGGGTGTCGCTGACCGCGGCAGGCGAACAGCTGTTGGGCTATGCGCGACGTATCATCGAGATGAATGACGAGGCGATGACACGGCTGACCAGCAAGAGCTACGAGGGTGAGATCGTCATCGGCGTGCCGCATGACATCGTTTATCCGGTGGTGCCACGGGTGTTGCAGCAGTTCGCCTCGGAATTTCCACGGATGAAGGTGCAGCTGGTCTCGGCCTATACCTTCAGCCTGAAGGAGCAGTTTGATCGCGGCGAGGTCGATATCATCCTGACCACGGAGGCCGAGCCCGATGCCCGCGCCGAGGTGCTGGACGAACGTCCACTGTGCTGGATCGGCGCGCCGGGGGGCACGGCCTGGCGGCATCGGCCGCTGCGCTATGCCTCGGGGCGCAATTGCCTGTTCCGCCCGCTGACCATCCGCGCGATGGAGGATGGCGGCATCGACTGGGAAAATGCCGTCGACACCTATTCGGATCGCACGGTGGAGGCGACGGTCTCGGCCGATCTGGCGATCAGCACGATGATTCAGGGCACCGAGCCGGGGCAACTGGCGCAGGTCGACCATGGCGGAGAGCTGCCCGCGCTGGGGATGCAGAAGATCTGCATGTACCGGCAGGATCGCGGGGCGCGCGAAGTCTCCAAGCGGGTCGCCGAGATGCTGCGGCAGGGCTATACCAATGCCGCCGGGCGGCCGATCCCGGTTGCGGTGCCGATGGCCGCGCGCGCCTGAAGGGGCGCCTGAGCGCTAGATCGTGATGACGACCTTGCCGGTGGCACGGCGGCTGCGCAGCAGTTCCAGTCCCTCGGTCGCGCGCTCAAGCGGCAGGGTGTGACTGATATGGGGGTGAATCAGGCCTCGGCTGTGCCACTCCATCAGCGTCGCGATTGAGTCGGTGACGACGCCGGGGCGGAAATTCAGGTAGGACGCCCAGTAAAAGCCCATCAGGTCGATATTCTTCACCAGCATGTGATTTGGCTTTGGCTGGGGCACCGTGCCGCTGGCAAAGCCGATGACCAGAATCCTCGCCTCGGGGTTGCAGGCGCGAAAGGCGGCCTCGAACATCTCTCCGCCCACCGGATCATAGACGACATCGGCACCACCGAGCGCCTTGACCTCGGTGCGGATGTCCTGCGTCGCGGAGTCGATGAAGACATCCGCACCGGCGCGCAGGGCGATGGCGCGCTTTTCCTCTCCACGTGCGACGGCGATGACGCGCGCGCCCATCAGCTTGCCCAACTCAACCGCCGTAAGGCCCACACCACCTGTGGCACCAAGTACAAGTAGGCACTCGCCTTTTTGGAGTCGTGCCCGATGGGCGAGGGCGACGTGGCTGGTGCCATAAGCGATCTGCAACGCGGCGGCGTCCTCGTACGACATGGCGTCGGGCAGGGCGACCACGCGATCGGCGGGGAAAACCCCCTGCTCAGCCAGCCCGCCAGAGCCGCCAAAGACCGCGACGCGTGTGCCGGGGATCAGGTCCACGCCTGCGCCGCACTGCAGAATTTGTCCCGCAACCTCCATGCCGAGCGTGAACGGCGCGGGCGGTGTTGCCTGATATGTGCCCTTCACCATGAGGAGATCGGCGAAATTCAGCCCGCAGGCCTTGATGCGGATCAGCACCTCGCCCGCGCCCGGACGGGGTGCGGCGATATGGTCCAGTACGGGGGGCACATCGGTGCCGTGGCAGCGCAGGGCGACGATTCGATCCGTTTCCATTGTTGAGTGATTTCCTATGGATAGCCTGAGGTGACGCGTCTGTCCGGCGGGGACACAACCGCGTGATCATGCTGCGCCGCAGAACGTGATGCAACTATTGTGAACAGTGGTTGTGCTTTTGCGAACTTGATACTCCGCCGACAATTGAGTTAACCATCGAGTCAGTCACCTCTTTCGAGAGCGGCTAACTTGCGTAAAAGTTGAAAGCTGTTACGATCTCATGTGCGCTGTAGGGATGTGCGGCGTAGTTTTAATGCAACCCTAACCCTACATACCCGCGCGACGGCTCCCCCGAACGTGGATACGACAAGGGTATTCATCAGGAGCCGCGAATGACTCATCCGGTTGACGTCCACGTTGGTAAACGCATTCGGCACCGCCGCTGGTTGGTTGGAATGACCCAACAGCAGCTGGCGGAACGCGTTGGTATCAAGTTCCAGCAAATCCAGAAATACGAAACCGGCGCAAACCGCGTCAGTGCCTCGCGTCTGTGGGATATCGCAGACGCCCTTGAAGTAGCAGTCAGCTTCTTCTTCGAGGGTCTTGAAGCCGAAAATGCCAACGGAGAGCACACCAATGTGCCCGCCGACGTCATGGGCGACAAGGAAGCACTGGATCTGATCCGGTCTTACTATGCTATTCCCGAAAATCAGCGCCGCCGTCTGTTTGAACTCGCCCGGGTTCTGAGCGACGTCGCTTGAGTTGATGCGCCCCACGCGATAGCCAGTCCCTGACACATTTCTGACAGGGACCAGCCATGGACGACGCGCAGGGCAAAGAACTACTCGATACAGCGCATGAGATGGCCGATGCCGCAGGCACGGCCATCTTGCCGTTCTTCCGCTCGCCCATGCTGGCGGAAGACAACAAACTGGCCGGGGGCTATGACCCGGTGACCGAGGCCGACCGCGCCGCCGAACAGGCGATGCGCGCGGTGCTGGCCCGGCGACGCCCGCAGGATGCGATCCTGGGCGAGGAATTCGGTGCAAAGGACGGGACGAGCGGGCTGACCTGGGTGTTGGACCCGATCGACGGCACGCGCGGTTTCGTCAGTGGCACCCCGACCTGGGGCGTGCTGATCGGCCTGTCGGACGCAGACGGCGTGCGCATGGGCATGATCGACCAGCCCTATACGCAGGAACGCTTCTGGGGCGGCTTTGGCGCGGCGCAGATGCGGGGGCCTTTCGGCGCGCGCGCGCTTGGCACGCGGCAGACGGCGCGCCTGTCCGACGCCATTCTGTTCACCACCTTTCCCGAAGTCGGCACCCCGGACGAGCGCGCGGCCTTTCAGGCGGTCGCGGGCAAGGTCAAGCTGGTGCGCTATGGCATGGATTGCTATGCCTATGCGCTGATTGCGGCGGGGCAGATCGATCTGGTGATCGAGAGCGGGCTGCACAGCTACGATGTGCAGGGGCCGATCGGCGTCATTCAGGGTGCGGGCGGCATCGTGACCAACTGGCAGGGCGGCCCGGCGCATATGGGCGGGCAGGTGATTGCTGCGTCAAATGCGGTGCTGCACGCGCAGGCACTGGACATTTTGGCGCCAATGGCAAAAAGTTGAGTCATGGATAAACCGATACTGATCCGCGGGGCGGATCATATCCTGACAATGGATGATTTCAGGACCGAGCTTTTCGGTGCCGACATCCTCATCTCTGGCGGGACCATCCGCACCATTGGCCCAAGGCTGAGCGTGCCGGGGGCCGAGGTGATCGACGCCTCGGGCTGCATCGTGACGCCGGGGCTGGTGAACACGCACCACCACCTCTACCAGACGCTGACGCGGGCGGTGCCCGGCGGGCAGGACGCGCTGCTGTTCGGCTGGCTGAAGACGCTCTATCCGATCTGGGCGAAGTTCGGGCCGGAGGAGATCCACGTCTCCGCCGTGATCGGGCTGGCCGAGCTGGCGCTGTCGGGCTGTTCGCTGAGTTCGGATCATTTGTACCTCTATCCCAATGGCGCGCGGCTGGAGGATACCATCGAGGCGGCGCAGCGCGTTGGCCTGCGGTTCCACCCGACCCGCGGCGCGATGAGCATTGGCGAGAGCAAGGGCGGGTTGCCGCCCGATTGCCTTGTCGAGGATGAGGCGGCGATCCTTGAGGATTGCATCCGCGTCATCGACGCCTTTCATGACGGCAGGGACGGCTCGATGTGCCGGGTCGGGGTTGCGCCCTGTTCGCCGTTTTCGGTCAGCCGCGAGCTGATGCGCGATGCGGCGCTGCTGGCGCGGGACAAGCGGGTGATGCTGCACACCCACCTTGCTGAAAACGCTGAGGATATTGCCTATAGTCAGGCGCAGTTCGGCTGCCGCCCCGGGCAATATGCCGAGGATCTTGGCTGGACCGGCGATGACGTCTGGCACGCCCATTGCGTCAAACTGGATGCGTCGGAGATCAGCCTGTTTGCCCGCACCGGCACCGGTGTGGCGCATTGCCCCTGCTCGAACTGCCGTCTCGGCTCGGGCATCGCGCCGGTGCGCGAGATGCGGGATGCCGGGGTGAATGTGGGGCTGGGCGTCGATGGCTCGGCCAGCAATGACGCGGGGAACATCGTCGCCGAGGCGCGCCAGTCGATGCTGTTGCAACGGGTGTCGCGCGGCGCCGATGCAATGAGCGCGCGCGAGGCGCTGGAGATCGCGACGCGCGGTGGCGCGGATGTGCTGGGGCGGCCCGATTGCGGCCGTCTGGCGACCGGCAAGCGCGCGGATATCGCGATATGGGATGTCTCCGGCATTGAAAGTGCCGGAAGCTGGGACCCGGCGGCGCTGTTGCTGGCCGGGCCGATGAAAGTGAAACACCTGCTGGTCGAGGGGCGTCAGGTCGTCCGCGACGGGCAGATGCCCCACCTGGACCTGCCGGCGCTGATCGCGCAGCAAAATGGCCTCGCCCGCCGGCTGATGGAGTGAAAATTATCCGATTTGTGACGTTTGCGTCGCTGCTGGCCCTCGCGGCCTGCGGCGCGCCTCAGATGCAGGAGGTGACGCCCCCGGCGGGCACCTTCAAACCCGCTGCCGGAGCCGAGGCGCAGGGACGACCCGCGCCGGATCTGATCGTGGCGATCAATGCTGCACGTGAGGCCGAGGGGCTGGGCGTGCTGGCTGTGTCGCCCGCCGCCAACCGCGCCGCGCGCGAGCAGGCGGGCGATATGGCGACGGTAGGCTTCATGGATCACACCGGCAGCGATGGCAGCACGCCGGGCGACCGGCTGACGGCGGCGGGGCTCGACTGGTGCATCGTGGCCGAGAATGTCGCCTATGGCCATCCGACCGCCGAGGCGGTGGTGGAGGGCTGGCTGCGCAGCGCCGGCCATCGCCACAACCTGCTGTCGGACACCACGCTGGTGGGCGCGGCGACCGCAGGGCCTGAGGAGCGGCCCTACTGGTCGGCGGTCTTTGCGCAGCCCTGCTGAGGCTTAGCCGAGCGCGGGTTGCCCACCGATCCAGACCGCTTTGACGGCCCGGTCATCGCCCATCATGATGGTGGGGAAGACGGCCTCCCAGAGGTCACTGGCGCGGGTGGCGCGCTGGGCGATGGCGGGGGTCGAGGCGAGGTCGAGCACCACGATATCTGCCTCGGTGCCCGGTGCGAGGGTGCCGATGCGGTCCGTCATGCCGATCGCGCCGGCCGAGCCTGCGGTCGCCAGCCAGAGCAGCTGGGCCGGGTGCAGGGCAGTGCCGCGCAGCTGTGCCAGCTCATAGGCGGCGCCCATGGTGCGCAGCATCGAGAAGTTCGAGCCGCCACCAGTGTCGGTGGCAAGGCCGACGCGGTGGCCATCGGCCTTCAGCCCGGCCATGTCGAACAGCCCCGAGCCGATGAAGGTGTTGGAGGTCGGGCAATGCACCAGCGCCGCGCCAACCTCCAGCAGGCGGTGCTTTTCGCGCGTCTCAAGGTGGATCGAGTGGCCGTAGAGGCCATTCGCGCCGAGCAGGCCATGCGCCTCGTAGGTGTCGAGGTAGTCGCGGGCGTTGGGGAACAGGCCCTTGACCCATTCGACCTCGTCCACCTGCTCGGACAGGTGGGTTTGCATCAGGCAGTCAGGGTGCTCGGCCCAGAGCGCGCCCATGGCCGAGAGCTGATCCGGCGTCGAGGTGGGCGAGAATCGCGGCGTGATGGCGTAGGAGATCCGGTCGACGCCGTGCCATTTTTCCAGCAGCGCCTTGCTGTCGTCATAGCCCGATTGCGCGGTGTCCTGCAGGCCCTCGGGGGCGTTGCGGTCCATGCAGGTCTTGCCCGCGACAACGCGCTGGCCGCGCTTTTGCGCCTCGGTGAAGAACGCCTCGACACTTTCGGGGTGGATGGTGCAGAAGCTGACCATCGAGGTGGTGCCATGCGCGGTGGTCAGGTCGAGGTAGCGCGCCGCGATCTCGGCCGCATAGGCGGGATCGCCAAAGCGCATCTCTTCGGGGAAGGTATAGGTGTTGAGCCAGTCGATCAGGCGCTTGCCCCAGCTGGCGATCATCGCGGTCTGGGGAAAATGCACATGGGCATCGATGAAGCCGGGCAGGATCAGCGCCTCGCCATAGGCGACCTCGGCCACGTCGGGGTGCTGGGCGCGCAGGGAGTCGGCGGGGCCACGGGCGGCGATCTTGCCGCCCCGGATCAGCAGGGCGCCATGGTCTTCGATCAGGCAGGCGTCCTCCCAGGGGGTGGTGAAAGGATCGGCGATAAAATCCAGAAGTCGCCCAGTCAACAGCACGTCTGTGCCCATAATGCCCATCCTTTCACGGGATTGTTTTGCAATGTTCGCCGACCACGTTATCTGCCCTTGAGCGTCGGGTAAATTGCGTGTGCAGCATTGTTTCCCGACCCCGGCCTAAACTATGGTCCGGATGACCACGAAAGGGCGGCCCATGAGCGAAAACAAGCACGACACAAAGGATGACACCCGCCCGGAGCAGAGGGAGCATGACGCAGTGCTGCCCGAGGCCGAAGAAGAGGTGTCGGACAAGGACGTGCTTGAAACGGTCGATGACGAGGAGGGCGCCTATGCGCTGACCCGCAAGACCGTCGCGGCCATCCTGTTTGCCGTCGATACCGACAACCGCGAGCAGCTGGTCGAGCTGATGGAGCCGCTGCACGCGGCCGACATCGCCGACCTTCTGGAACAGATCAACGCCTTTGACCGGCGGCGTCTGGTGCGCCTCTATGACAAGGAATTCGACGGCGAGATCCTGTCGGAGCTCGACGAATCGATCCGTGAAGAGGTCATCACGCTGCTGAGCCCGGACGTGCTGTCCGACGCTGTGCGCGAGATGGACAGCGATGACGTTGTCGACTTTGTGGAATACCTTGAGGAGCCGCAGCAGGAAGCGATCCTCGACGCGCTGGAAGACAGTGACCGGGTCGCGGTTCAGCAGGCGCTGACCTATCCCGAGGAATCCGCAGGCCGTCTGATGCAGCGCGAGGTCGTCGCGGTGCCGGATATGTGGACGGTCGGGCAGGCGATAGACTTCATGCGCCAGCGCGAGGATCTGCCGGAGCAGTTCTATCACGTCATTCTGGTCGATTCGCGGATGAAGCCGATTGCCCATGCGACACTGGGCAAACTGATGGCCAGCCCGCGTGCAACCCCGCTGCGCGAGATCACCGAGCCGGGCTTTCGCACGATCCCCGCGTCGCAGGACGAAGGCGACGTGGCCTATGCTTTCAACCAGTACCACCTGATCAGCGCGCCGGTGGTCGATGAGAACGAACGGCTGGTCGGCGTGATCACCATCGATGACGCGATGATCGTGCTGGACGAGGAACACGAGGAAGACATCCTGCGCCTCGCCGGTGTTGGCGAAGGCAGCCTGAACGACCGTGTGCGCGAGACACTGAAGCAGCGGATGCCCTGGCTGGCGGTGAACCTCGGGACGGCGATCATCGCCTCGCTGGTGATTTCGCTGTTCGAGGGCACGATCTCGAAGTTTGTCGCGCTGGCGGTGCTGATGCCGATTGTTGCCTCGATGGGGGGCAATGCGGGCACGCAGAGCCTGACCGTGGCGGTGCGCGCCATCGCCACCAAGGATTTGACCGGCAGCAACGTCTGGCGGGTGATCCGGCGCGAGGCGCTGGTTGGTCTGGCCAATGGCACGGCCTTTGCCGTGGTGATGGGCCTTGTCGGGCTGCTCTGGTTCGGGGACGGCCGTCTGGGGCTGGTGATTGCTTTGGCGATGATCATCAACATGCTGATTGCCGGGCTGGCGGGCACCATCGTGCCGGTGGTGCTGGAGAAACTGAAGGTCGATCCGGCGCTGGCGAGCGGGACCTTCGTCACCACGGTGACGGATGTGGTGGGCTTTTTCGCCTTCCTCGGGCTGGCCACGCTGGTGCTGATATGAGCGATATCGGGGCGCTGAAGGCCAAGGCGCGCGCGGCGGCGCTGGCCGTGCGTCAGGCCGCTCATGAGGCCCATGGGCCGGGGCGTGCGGGGGTGCTGTCGTCACTGCTGGCGGGTTACCGCGGCGTGCCGCTGGCGGGCTACATGCCGATGCGCAGCGAGATCCCGCCCTTGGCCGCGATGGAGGAAGCCGCCGCCCATGGTTCGGTCTGTGTGCCGGTGATCATCGGCAAAGGCCAGCCGCTGAAGTTCGCCCGGTGGGAGCCGGGCTGTGCGATGCGCGCGGGGGCCTTTGGCGCCGAGATTCCTGTGTCGGAGGATTGGATCACGCCGCAGATCCTGATCGTGCCGCTGGTTGCCTTTGATGCGCGCGGCTATCGGATGGGCTATGGCGGCGGCTTCTATGATCGCACGCTGGAGGGTCTGCGCGCTTCGGGGTCGGTTCTGGCGGTCGGATTTGCCTATGCCGCGCAACAGGTTGATGCGGTTCCGGTTGAGGACACCGATCAGCCGCTGGACCTGATCGTCACCGAGGCCGGGGTGATCACGCCCGAAAGCTGAGCGGGGCTCCGCGCGCCACAGCTTAAAGTTTTGCGCCGATGCATTGACGAGGGGCTTTAACTGCCTACCTCCTGCACTCCTGTCCCTCTGGAGGCATGTCATGCGTCTGTTCACCTGTACCTGCGGCAACACGCTGTTTTTCGACAATACCCAGTGCACCTCCTGCGGGCGGCGCACCGGCTGGTGCCAGACCTGCGAGGCCGTGACCGCGCTGGAGCCTTCGGGTGATCATTGGCGCTGCCTTGGCACCCCGGTGGGTGAGCCTTGCGGGCAGGAGGTGCTGCTGTGCGACAACTACGCCCGCGCCAAGGTCTGCAACCGCACCCTGCCGCTGGGGCAGGGGGTATTCTGCGACTGCTGCCGCTATAACGACACCGTTCCGGACCTGACGGTCGATGGCAACTGGGAGCGCTGGGCGCGGCTGGAGGCGGCCAAGCGGCGGCTGTTCTATGGCCTCGACCGGCTGGGGCTGCCTTATGGCACCACCGGCGACGGCATTGAGCCGCCGCTGACCTTCGCCTTCATGGGCGATACGGTGGACGACGGGCTGTGGCGCAAGGCGGGCGAGAAGGAGCGCGTCTTTACCGGCCATGCCAGCGGCAAGATCACCATCAACATCCGCGAGGCCGACCCGGCTGAGCGCGAACAGATCCGTGTCGACATGGGCGAGGCGCATCGCACGCTGATCGGCCACTTCCGCCATGAGGTCGGCCATTACTTCTGGGACGTGCTGATCAAGGACCGTCCCGACGCCGAGGCGAGCTTTGCCGCGCTGTTCGGCGATCCGCGCAACCCCAGCTATGGCGAGGCGCTGGAACGTCACTACAAGAACGGCCCGCCTCCGGACTGGCTGGGGCATTACGTCAGCGCCTATGCGACGATGCACCCCTGGGAGGACTGGGCCGAGACCTGGGCGCTGTACCTCGACATCACCAGTGTCATCGATACCGCCACCAGTCTGGGCCTGCTGATGCAGGAGCCGCTGTCGGATATCCGCACGCTGGTGCGCCGCTATCGCGCGCTGGGGCTGGTGCTGAACGAGCTGAACCGGGAAATGGGCCTGCTCGACTTCGTGCCGGAGGTGATTTCGGAGACGGTGGCCGAGAAGCTCGGCTATGTGCATGACACGGTCATGGCGGCCTCAGAGGGCGGAATTCTGGACAAAGCGCGCGCCATGTGACATGCCGCGCGCAACAGGAGTTCCGCCATGACCGTTACCCGTTTCGCACCATCCCCCACCGGCTATATCCACGTCGGTAACCTGCGCACCGCGCTGTTCAACTTTCTGATCGCCCGCAAGGCAGGGGGCACGTTCATCCTGCGCATCGACGATACCGATCAGGAACGCTCCAAGCAGGAATATATCGACGCGCTGAAGGTCGATCTGGAATGGCTGGGTCTGACCTGGGATCGCGAAGAGTACCAGTCCAAGCGGCTGGATCGCTACGCGGACGCTGCGGACAAGTACCGCGAGATGGGCCGGTTCTATGAGGCTTTCGAGACTCCGGTCGAGCTGGACCTCAAGCGCAAGAAGCAGCTGAACATGCACAAGCCGCCGGTCTATGACCGCGCCGCGCTGGCGCTGTCGGAGGACGAGAAGGCGAAGCTGCGGGCTGAGCGCGGCGATGGTGTCTGGCGGTTCAAGCTGGATCAGCAGCGCATCGAGTGGACGGATGGCATCCTCGGCGATCTGTCGATCGACGCGGCGAGCGTGTCTGACCCGGTGCTGATCCGGGCCGATGGGCAGGTGCTCTATACCATCGCCTCCGTGGTGGATGACACGGATATGGGCGTGACGCATGTTGTGCGCGGTTCTGACCACGTCACCAACACGGCGACCCAGATCCAGATGATCCGCGCACTTGGTGGCACGGTGCCGGGTTTCGCCCACCATTCGCTGCTGACCGGGCCGCAGGGCGAGGCGCTGTCGAAACGTCTGGGCGCGCTGTCGATCCGTGATCTGCGCGCGCAGGGCGTTGAGCCGATGGCGCTGCTGAGCCTGATGGCGCGGTTGGGTTCCAGCCAGCCGGTTGAGCTGCGCGAGACCATTGACGAGATCGCGGAAGGCTTTGATCTGTCGCAGTTCGGCTCGGCCCCGACCAAGTTCGACGAGCAGGATCTGTTCCCGCTGACCGCGCGCATTCTGCAATCGCGTCCGCTGGACGCCGTGAAGGACCGTGTGCTGGCGTTGGGTGTGCCCGAGGATCAGGCCGAGGCCTTCTGGATGGTGGTGCGTGACAACATCACCGTGCTGTCGGACATGGACGCCTGGTGGGCCCTGTTCCGCGATGGTGCCGAGCCGGTGATCGACGAGGAAGATCGGGCGTTTGTGGCAGAGGCGCTGGCGCTGCTGCCCGAAGGGCCGCATGACGCCGAGAGCTGGGGCAAGTGGACGACGGAAGTGAAGGCCGCGACCGGGCGCAAGGGCCGGGGGCTGTTCATGCCGCTGCGCAAGGCGCTGACCGGTATGCAGCACGGGCCGGATATGAGCCAGGTGCTGCCGCTGTTGCAGGTCATCCGGGCGAAGTAAGCGCGGGTTGGGGGCGGGTGCCGCCTCCGGCGGAAGTATTTGAAGCAAGATGAAAGAGCGGGTGCGGTTTGCGCCCGCTTTTTCTTTGCCTCAGGTGGCGAGGATCTGGGCGTTGAGCTGAGCGAGCCGGGTGTCGACGAAGGCGGTTTCGTCGGGGGTGAGGCGTTGCGCGCGGGGGTAGAGCGGGGCGGGGCGGTCGTTCAGGATCGGGGCGCTCCAGCCATCTGTGGTGTCGAAGAAGCGGTGCGCGCCGGCGGGGCCGAATTCGCGCAGGTAGCCTTGCACCACCACGTCGAGGTAGCTGAGCAGGATCGGTGTCGGGGTTGGGGCCACCGGGTGTTTGGCCTCGGGGATCGAATAGATCGCGATGTCGAAGGGCTGGGGCTGGCTGTGGGTGATGTCGGGCGTGGCGATCAGCCGGTCGTAGGCGATTTCGCGGGCGTCGAGCGCCGCCCAGTCGGCATTCGGGACCGGGGCGATCAGGCCGTCGATCGCCGTGCCGGGGCTGGGCACTGCCGTCAGGATTGCAAAATCATGAGCCGTCGTGTGGCGCCAGATCCGTCGCCAGCCCTGCGCCGTGGCTGTCTGCGCCGGGCTGTAGATATGGGTGTCGCGGTTCACCAGGCTGCCATAGCCGAAGAAATAGGGGTGTGCGGGCTGGGTCGGGGTCATGCGGGTCTCTTTTCGGGCTGGCGGCGGTGGATGTGGTCCGGATTGATGTGGATCAAATACATCTTGTGCCGGTCTGGCGTAGCATGGGCGATGTTACACGCGATGCGTGCGCAGGTTGTGCGCGGATCCCTGTTATTTTGTGTCGATATTGGCATCAGATGCAAGGGGTGGCCTCGTTGCCGCCCCTGTGTCAGTGCCAACGAAGGAGGGGCCATGCGCCTGACCAAGCGGACGAATATCTCGATGCGGGTGCTGATGTATTGCGCCGTCAATACCGACCGTATGGTGGTCAAGGGCGAGATTGCCGAGGCCTGCAATATCTCGGAGAACCACCTGGCGCAGGTGATCAACCGGTTGGCGCATCTGGGCTTTCTGCAGACCCAGCGGGGGCGCAATGGCGGCATGACGCTGGGCAGGCCTGCGGGCAGCATCCGGGTCGGCGATGTGTTTCGCGCCACCGAATCCGAGGTGCCGATCACCGAGTGTTTTGCCGATGAGGGCAACACCTGCCCGTTGGTGTCGGCCTGCCGGTTGCGCGACGTCATTGGCCGGGCTGTCGAGGCGTTCTACGCGGCGCTGGACGAGGTGACGCTGAGCGATCTGATCTGCGACAATGCCCCGCTTGCTGAACTTATGAGCCCTGTCGCATGTTCTCGCTCTTGCGTCGCTTCTGTCGCCTGATCGGACTTGCGCGATGCCGGGGCAGTCGCTATCGAGAGGCCATTGGATCGGGAGAACTGGTGAAATCCAGTGCCGAAGGAGCAACCGCCCCGGAAACTCTCAGGCAACAGGACCGTCCGATACACAGACTCTGGAGAGAGGCCCTTTGCTGGGTCCGCCGAAGGGATAGCGATCTCAGGCACACGAACAGAGGGGGCATCACCGCGTGGTTTCGGCTGCGCCTTTGATGCCCGGGTGAAATCCGCCCAGGCCTGACCTGGAGAGACGGATGAGCGATCTACCCGACGAATTGCGTGGCCTGCCGCTGCATGATCTGCATGCCGAACTTGGCGGCAAGATGGTGCCCTTTGCCGGCTACGAGATGCCCGTGCAATACAGCCCCGGCGTGATGAAGGAACACCTGCATACCCGCGCTGCCGCCGGTCTGTTCGACGTCAGTCACATGGGCCAGGTGATCCTGCGCGGTGCCGATGCCGAGACGCTGGCCCTGGGGTTGGAGGGCCTGATCCCCGCCGCCGTGCTGGGGCTGGCCGAGGGGCGGCAGCGCTATGGTCTGCTGACCAATGACGAGGGTGGCATTCTGGACGATCTGATGTTTGCCAATCGCGGCGATCATCTGTTCGTCGTGGTCAACGCCGCCTGCAAGGCCGCCGATATTGCCCATATGCGCGCCGCTCTGCCCGGCATCGACGTGGTCGAGGTAACGGATCGCTGCCTGCTGGCGCTGCAGGGGCCGGGGGCCGAGGCCGTGCTGGCGCGTCTGGCGCCGGAAGTTGCGGCGATGCGCTTCATGGATGTGGCGACTGTCGTGCTGGAGGGGGCGGAGTGCTGGATTTCGCGCTCGGGGTATACCGGCGAAGACGGCTATGAGATTTCGGTGCCCAATGACGCGGCGGAGGCGCTGGCGCGGCGTCTGCTGGCCGATGAGGCTGTGCTGCCCATCGGGCTTGGCGCGCGCGACAGTCTGCGGCTGGAGGCGGGGCTGTGCCTGTATGGCCATGACATCGACACCACCACGACCCCGGTCGAGGCCGCGCTGCACTGGTCGATCCAGAAGGCGCGCCGAACAGGTGGCGCCCGCGCCGGTGGCTTTCCCGGCGCCGAGCGTGTCCTTGCAGAGCTTGAGGGCGGCGCGTCGCGTCTGCGCGTCGGGTTGCGCCCCGGTGGCCGCGCGCCGATGCGCGAGGGCGTGGCGCTGTTTCAGGGCGACGAGGCCCTTGGGCGCATTACCTCGGGGGCCTTCGCGCCCTCTCTGCAAATTCCGATCTCGATGGGCTATGTGCCGCGCGCACTGGCCACTCCGGGCACGGTGATCGAGGCCGAGCTGCGTGGCAAACGCGCGCCGGTCACGGTTGACAGCCTGCCCTTCCTTCCCGCTAATTTCAAACGCTGACAGACAGGGAACAGCCAAGATGAAATATACCGAAGAACACGAATGGCTCCGCCCCGAAGACGATCTGATCGTCGTGGGAATCACGGAACATGCCGCTGAGCAACTGGGCGACATCGTCTTTGTCGAACTGCCGGAAGTGGGCACCGAAGTCACCAAGGACGAAGAATGCGTCGTGATCGAGAGCGTCAAGGCGGCGTCGGATATCCTCGCGCCGCTGGATGGCGAGATCGTCGAGGTCAACGAGATGCTGGTCGCCAACCCCGGCAAGATTAACGACGATCCCATGGGGGATGCGTGGTTTTTCAAGATCAAGCCCTCCGAACCCGAGCAGATGGATGAGTATCTGGACGAGGCCGAATATAACCGGCTGATCGGCTAAGTCTCTGGCGGCGCGCGCAAGTCTATACGCGCGCCGCCCCGTCGCACGGCCTGTCCATCCTGTTCCCCCTTTGCGGTGCTGCGCCCGGCGCACCGCCTGTCGCTGTTCAGCAAAGGAGCATTCATGCCCTTCATTCCCACCGACTACCGCCCCTATGATTTCGCCAACCGCCGTCACATCGGCCCCTCTCCTGCCGAGATGGAGGAGATGCTGAAGACCGTTGGTGCAAAGACCCTGAATGCGCTGATCGAGGACACGGTGCCGCAGGGCATCCGGCAGGATGGCGCGCTCGATTTCGGGCCGGCGCTGTCCGAGGCGGATCTGCTGAAGTTCATGCGCGGCGTGGCGGATCGCAACAAGGTGCTGACCAGCCTGATCGGGCAGGGCTATCACGACACGATTACCCCCCCGGCGATCAAGCGCAATATCCTGGAAAACCCCGCCTGGTACACGGCCTATACCCCCTACCAGCCCGAGATTTCGCAGGGGCGGCTTGAGGCTCTGCTGAACTATCAGACCATGGTTTGCGATCTGACCGGCCTCGACATCGCCAATGCGTCCCTGCTGGACGAGGCGACGGCGGCGGCCGAGGCGATGACCATGGCGCAGCGCGTTGCCAAGTCGAAGGCGACGGCGTTCTTCGTGGACGAGAACTGCCATCCGCAGAACATCGACGTCATCAAGACCCGCGCCGAGCCTCTGGGGATCGAGATCATCGTCGGTGCCCCGGAGGATCTGGTGGCCGAAGACGTCTTCGGTGCGGTTTTCCAGTACCCCGGCACCCACGGCGAGCTGACCGATTTCACCGTCCAGATGGAGGCGCTGCACGCCGCAAAAGCCATCGGTGTCATGATCGCCGACATCATGGCGCTGTGCATTCTGAAAGAGCCGGGCGCGATGGGGGCGGATATCGCCGTCGGCTCGACCCAGCGGTTTGGCGTGCCTCTGGGCTATGGTGGCCCGCACGCGGCCTATATGGCGACGCGCGACGCCTATAAACGGGCGATGCCCGGGCGGATCGTCGGCGTCTCGATCGACGCGCGCGGCAACCGCGCCTACCGTCTGGCGCTGCAAACGCGCGAGCAACACATCCGCCGCGAAAAGGCCACCAGCAACGTCTGCACGGCGCAGGCTCTGCTGGCGGTGATGGCCAGCATGTACGCGGTGTTCCACGGCCCCGACGGGCTGAAGGGCATCGCGCAGCGCATCCACCGCAAGACCGTGCGTCTGGCACGGGGGCTGCAACAGGCCGGGTTCGAGGTCGGCCCCAAGGCCTATTTCGACACCATCCACGTCGAGGTCGGCGCGCTGCAATCGGCGGTGATGAAATCGGCGCTGGACGAGGGGCTGAACCTGCGCCGCGTCGGCACCACCAAGATCGGCATCGCGCTGGACGAATGCACCCGCCCCGCCACGATCGAGGCGATCTGGCGTGCCTTCGGCGTGTCGCTGCCCGGTCAGGCCAGCGAGACCCCCTATCAGTACCAGATCCCGGATCAGTTCGCGCGCGAGTCGCTCTATCTGCAGCACGAGATCTTCCACATGAACCGCGCCGAGACCGAGATGACGCGCTATATGCGTCGCCTCGCGGATCGTGACCTCGCGCTCGACCGGGCGATGATCCCGCTCGGCTCCTGCACGATGAAGCTGAACGCCGCCGTGGAGATGGAGCCGATTTCCTGGCCGGAATTCAGTGCCTTGCATCCCTTTGCGCCTGCCGATCAGGCTTCGGGCTATGGCGCGCTGATTGCCGATCTGTCAGCCAAGCTCTGTGATATCACGGGCTATGCCGGGTTCTCGCTGCAGCCGAACTCCGGGGCGCAGGGCGAATACGCCGGGCTGCTGACGATCCGGCGTTACCTCAAGGCCAAGGGGCAGGGCGCGCGCAACATCTGCCTGATCCCGACCTCGGCCCATGGCACCAACCCGGCCTCGGCGCAGATGGTCGGCTGGAAGGTCGTGGCGGTGAAAGCCCGCGAAAACGGCGACATCGACCTCGATGATTTCGCCGAGAAGGCCGAAAAGTATGCCGACCAGCTGGCGGCCTGCATGATCACCTACCCCTCGACCCACGGCGTGTTCGAGGAGACGGTGAAAGAGGTCTGCAAGATCACCCATGATCACGGCGGTCAGGTCTATATCGACGGTGCCAACATGAACGCGATGGTCGGTCTGGCGCGTCCCGGTGACCTCGGCGGCGATGTCAGCCACCTGAACCTGCACAAGACCTTCTGCATCCCCCACGGCGGTGGCGGCCCCGGCATGGGCCCGATCGGCGTGCAGGCGCATCTGGTCGAACACCTGCCGGGCCATGTCGCCAACGGCAGCAGTGGCGCGGTTTCGGCGGCGCCCTATGGCTCGCCCTCAATCCTGCCGATCAGCTGGGCCTACTGCCTGCTGATGGGCGGTGCGGGGCTGACGCAGGCCACCAAGGTCGCGATCCTGAACGCCAACTACATCGCCGCACGGCTCAAGGGGGCGTTCGAAGTGCTCTACAAGGGGCCAACGGGCCGGGTCGCGCACGAATGCATTCTCGACACGCGGCCCTTCGAGAAAAGCGCTGGCGTGACGGTGGACGACATCGCCAAGCGGCTGGTGGACTGCGGCTTCCATGCGCCGACGATGTCCTTCCCGATCCCGGGCACGCTCATGGTCGAGCCGACCGAAAGCGAAACCCGCGCCGAGCTGGACCGCTTCTGCGATGCCATGCTCGCGATCCGCGCCGAAATCGCCGAGATCGAGGACGGCCACATGGCCCCCGACGCCAGCCCTCTGAAGTTCGCGCCGCACACGGTCGAGGATCTGGTGGGCGACTGGGACCGCGCCTACGGCCGCGAGCAGGGCTGCTTCCCCCCCGGCGCCTTCCGGGTCGACAAATACTGGCCCCCGGTCAATCGCGTCGACAACGCCTGGGGCGATCGCAACCTCACCTGCACTTGCCCGCCGATGTCGGCCTACGCCGAAGCAGCTGAATAAAGTCTGCGTCAATCCCGCCGCGCGGCTTGGGCAAAAGGTGAGCTGATCTTAGCTCGGCCAGGAACGGAGATGGTCGCGCCCCCTGATCAATGGGGCGCGACCTTCAGGCTTTGTTTGCCTCCGGCGGAAGTATTTTCGGCAAGATGATGCAGAGCGTCCCTCCCAGTGTTTCCCTGTTGGAAATATCCCGGGGGAGTCGCTCCGCAGGAGCGGCGGGGGCAGCGCCCCCTGCCTGTCTCAGTCCATGGCGCGCAGCACCTGGGCGGGGCGCGCTGACAGCGGACGCCAGGCGAAGGCGAGGCTGGCGAGCAGGTTTGCGAGCAGGCCTCCGATCACGATGGCGATGGCGGATGGCCAGATCACCTCAAAGCTTGTTTCGAAGACATAGTGGCAGACCGCCCAGCCTCCGGTGATCCCGGCGAAGAGGGCGACGGCACCTGCACTGGCTCCCAGCAGGCCCGCGCGCAGTGCGAGGCTTGTCAGGATGCGGGCTCTTGAGGCGCCAAGTGTTTTCAGAACTGCGGCCTCATAGACCCGGGCGCGCTCGCCCGAGAGGGCCGCGCCGATCAGAACGAGAAAGCCGGTCAGCAACGTGGCCAGCGCGCCATAGGAGGTGGCGGCGGCGATCCCCTTTAGCAGGTCTGCGACGCGGTCGATGGCGTCGCGCACCCGGATGGAGGTTATGTTGGGAAAGCTGCGCCCCAAGTCCCGCATCAGGGGGCCTTCGGCCTCGGGCGCGGCGTAGATCGAGGCGATCCAGCTGTGCGGTGCGCCTTGCAGGGCGCTCTGGTTCATCAGCAGCACAAACCCCATGCCGGCGGTCGAGAAATCGACGTCACGAAAGGAGGTGATCGTGGCAGTGATGTCGCGCCCGAGGATATTCACCGTCATCGTGTCGCCGAGTTTCAGGCCCATTTCCTGCCCCGATTCAGCGGAGAAGCTGATTTGCGGATCGCCGGTATAACCCGCGCCCCACCAGGTGCCGCTTGTCAGGGTGGTGTCGGGGGGCAGGGCGTCGGCGTAGCTGACGCCACGGTCACCGCGCAGGACCCAGTGGTCGCCTGCAACCTCCTTGGCGGGGCGGCCGTTGATCTGGGTGATGACGCCGCGCAGCATCGGGGCGCTGTCGGTGCGACTGACACCCGGATCGCCCTCAACCCGCTCCAGAAAAGCGGGCATCTGGTCGTTCTGGATGTCGACGACGAAGTAGGAGGGCGCGCGGCTTGGCAGGTCGCGCTGGATGGCGGCGCGCATGTTGCCGTCGATCTGTCCGATCGAGGCCAGGACCGAGAGGCCGAGGCCGAGAGAGAGCACGACGGGCAGCGCCTCGTTTCGCGGGCCCGAGATCGCGGCGATGGCCCAGCGGAGCGCGGGGCGGCCGCGCGCCGTGGTGCGCAGGCGCGCGGCCGTCCAGCGGATGGCGAGGGCCGAGAGCGCCAGAAGGATCAGCGCGAAACCGATGCCTGCGGCGGTCCAGAGGGTGAGCTTTGCCGCACCCGAGAGCCATGCGGCGGAGCCGATCAGCAGGGCCAGCAGGGCGGCGATGATCAGCAGGGTGGGCAGGGGGGGCAGGGCGCGGGTGGTCGAGTAGTCGTCGCGAAACAGCGCGGCGGCCCGGATCTGATCGGCGCGTGCCAGTGGCCAGAGGGTGAAGATCAGCGCTGTCAGGATGCCGTAGAGGGCGGCTTGCGCGAGGGCGGCGGGGAAGATCGTGAAGACCGCCGGGATCGGCAGTTGCGCCTGGATGATCGGGGCGAGCAGCAGCGGCACTACCGCGCCGAGGATCAGGCCGATGATGACACCGATCCCGGCCAAAGCGCCGATCTGGCTGAAGTAGGTGAGGAAAATCACGCGGCGCGTCGCGCCCAGCGTGCGCAGGGTGGCGATCACCGGCGTCTTGCTGGCAAGGTAGGCGCGCACCGCCGAGGAGACGCCGACACCGCCGACGGCCAGCCCCGACAGGCCGACCAGCGTCAGGAAGGCGGCGAGGCGGTCGACGAAGGTGGCGATGCCGGGCGCGCCGTTGCGGGCATCGCGCCAGCGGATGCCGCTGTCGGCGAACTGGGTTTTTGCGGCGCCCTCGAGTGCGGCGAGGTCGGTGCCGGGGGGCAGGGTCATACGGTAGCGGCTGTCGAAGAGGGTGCCGGGGGAGAGCAGGGCCGTGCCCTCCAGCGCGGCGCGGTCCACGATGGTGCGCGGGCCGAGGGAGAAGCCGGAGGCATTGGCGTCGGGCTCATGCGCGATCGCGGCCATCAGGGTGAAGTCGACACCGCCGAGCTGGAAGGTCTGACCCGGAGAGAGGCCAAGACGCTCGATCAGGATCGGGTCCATCACTGCGCCGGGGTGGGTGCCGTCACCGCTCAGCGCCTGTGTCAGGGGGATGTCGGGTGTGAGGGTCAGCGTGCCTTTCAGCGGATAGGCGCCGTCCACCGCCTTGACCTGCGTCAGGGTGCGGTCGTCGGCGAGGGCAGCCATGGAGCGGAACTCGGCCACCTCGGAGCTGGCGGTGGCGCGGGCGTCGATCCAGGCGCGCTCCGCTGGCGTGGCAAAGCGGTAGGTGAGGGAGATTTCCGCGTCGCCCCCCAGCATAGCGGCGCCTTCGCGCGCCAGCCCTGCGTCGATGGCGGAGCGGACGGAGTTGACCCCGGCGATGGCGGCGACACCAAGGGCGAGGCAGGCGATCAGGATGCGAAACCCCGAGAGGCCGCCGCGCAGCTCGCGTGCCGCAAAGCGCAGGGCGAGGCGCAGATCGCTGGTGAAGCTGGGGGTCACTCTGCGGCCTCGGTCGTGTCGAGGTGACCGTCGCGCAGGCGGATCACGCGGGAGCATCTGGCGGCAAGCTCGGGTGAGTGGGTGACCATGATCAGCGTCGCGCCATGGCGGTCGCGCAGGGAGAACAGAAGCTCCATGATGGCCTGGCCGTTGGTGCCGTCGAGGTTGCCTGTCGGTTCATCCGCCAGCAGGATCTGCGGGCGCGGCGCCGAGGCGCGGGCGAGGGCGACACGCTGCTGCTCGCCGCCCGACATCTGGGCGGGGTAGTGATCGGCGCGATGGCCGAGGCCGACGGCCTCAAGCTCGGCGCGGGCGCGCTCAAACGCGTCGGGGACACCGGCGATTTCCAGCGGGGTGGCAACATTTTCCAGTGCGGTCATTGTCGGCAGCAGGTGGAAGGATTGAAACACCACCCCCATATGATGAGAACGGAAGCGGGCGAGGGCGTCTTCGGACATCGCGGTCAGATCCTGACCCAAGCATTCGATCCGCCCGCCCGTGGCGCGCTCAAGCCCGCCCATCAGCATGAGGAGAGACGATTTGCCAGATCCCGACGGCCCGACAAGGCCAAGTGTTTCGCCCTTTTCGACGCTGAGATCGATGCCGTGGAGGATTTCGATGCGGCCGGCGTTGCCATCAAGGGCCAGCCGGGCCCCGCTGAGCTGGAGTATGGCTTGGGTCATGTCGGCCTTTCCGGGGGTGCTGCGCTCTGTTTCATATGGGCGCGGGGGGCGTGCGGGCAAGGTGTTGACGACAATGTTAGCCATTGGTGTGGCAGGATTTGGCAGCGCCGCGCAGGCCGAGCCGGTGACGTTGCTGGCGTTCGGGGACAGCCTGACGCAGGGCTACGGGCTGGAGCAGGGCGACGGGCTGGTGCCGCAATTGCAAAGCTGGCTGGCGGCGCATGGTGCGGGGGATGTGACGATCATCAACGGCGGCGTTTCCGGCGACACGACGGCGGGGGGGCTGGCGCGGATCGACTGGTCCCTGACGCCGGACATTGATGCGATGATGGTTATTCTGGGCGGCAACGACCTGTTGCGGGGCACCGACCCGGCGGTGACAGGCGCGAACCTTGATGGCATCCTGAGCGAGGGGCAGGCCAAGGGGGTGCCGATGATGCTGGTGGGGATGCAGGCGGCGGCGAACTTTGGTGCCGACTACAAGCAGCAGTTCGATGCGCTCTATCCCGAGCTCGCGGCGCGCTATGACACGGTCTTCGTGCCGAGCTTTTACGGCGCTCTGACAGGCGAGGATCAGGACCCGGCGGCGATGCGGGGATATTTGCAGGCCGATGGCATCCACCCCAATCCCGGGGGAGTGCAAAAGATCGTCGAGGATCTGGGCCCGTCCGTTCTGGAACTGGTGGCGCGTGTGGGCGCAAAATGACCTCTCCCCCGCGACAGGATCAGACTTGTCGCGGGGGGAGGCGTCTGCCCTATTCGATCTGAAGGTTCATCGCGGATTCACGCCCGTCGCGGCCTTCCTTGATCTCGAAGCTGACGCGTTGATTGTCGCTGAGAGATGTCAGGCCGGATTTTTCAAGCGCGGTGACATGGACAAAGATATCCTTTGCCCCACCTTCCGGTGCGATGAACCCGTAGCCTTTTTCAATGTTGTACCATCTGACGATGCCGCTGGCCATTTGGTGTCCTCACGCAGAATAACTGCCCGCAAAATTGCGGCAGTGCGGCTCAGCCCCTGAGAACGGCAAACGGACAGCCGAAATGGGGCTGATGTTTACCGTTGTAACTTTGCCTGAAAACCTTGAGTGCGATTGCCGCGCGACGCAAGCATTAACCATTGACCCGAAAGACAGTTTTCTTGACGCCCGGGTCTGATTTTGGCGTCATTTCCTCAGGAACGGTGCGATTTCAGCGACAGTCTGCGCGCCACTGCCTGCCCCAGAACACGCGGCAGGCGGCGCAGGGTGGCCGTGGCGAACTCGCCATATTCGATCTCGCCCGCGATCAGGTGCATGAAGAGATGACGCAGGCTGCCGGAGCGGCGAAACGCCCGCACGAAACTGGCCTGAAACATCTGTGCAAAGATCATCTGGCGCAGCAGACGCGCCTGACGCAGGGCCTTGTGGATGGGGCGCAGCTTGCGCTGATAGAGGCGCAGGGCCTGTGTCGGCTGGGATGCCGTTAGCGCCTCGGACGCAGCCTGTGCGGCGAGCTGGCCGCTTTTCATCGCATAGGCAATGCCTTCGCCGGTGATCGGATCGACAAGGCCCGCCGCGTCGCCGGCCAGCAGCACTGCGCCGCGCCCGGCCTGGCGACGAAAATCCCCGAAGGGCAGGAAGTGGCCCTTGCAGTGCATCTCAGGGTCGTGACCCAGTTCAGCAAGGTAGGCGGCCATCGACGTCTTGATCTCAGGATTGCGCGACATCACCCCGCCAATGCCGATGGTCGAGCTGCCGCTTTTGGGAAAGTGCCAGCCATAGCCCCAATCCGCCGCACCGAAATCGATCCGCATCGGCGCGCTCAGGTTGTCGGGGGCGGGCGGGGCCTCGACCTCCAGCGCGAAGCCGACGCGATTGCGGTCATAGCTGGCACCGAACAGCGCACGCGCGACCTGACTGTTGACGCCATCGGCGCCGATCAGCACGCGAGCGCTCAGTTTGGTGCCGTCCGCCAGCGTGACCGAGGGGGCGTCGACGTCGATGCTGGCGATGCGTCTGGCGGTGAAATCCGCAGCGCCTGCCGCCAGCGCGCGGCGGCACATGTCGTCGTCAAAGCTGCGCCGCATCGCCATATACATCGGCGGGATGTCGGCCAGTTGCGCCAGTTCCTGACCATGGGCATGCAGGACAACGGCAGTCTTGGCCTCGATCAGCTCGGGCGGAATCGCAGTGCCGTAAATCTGGGAAAAATAGCTGTAGCTGCGCCCCGTCACGCCACCACCACAGAGCTTTTCGCGGGGAAAGCGGCTCTTGTCGATCAGGGCCACCGTCAGGCCGGCGCTGACTGCGGTATAGGCGGCGGCGGCACCGGCGGGCCCGGCGCCGATTACGATCACGTCATAGGCAGTCATTTCAAAAGAAACTCCCGTCAGGCGGTCGATCACTCAGCGAGGGCGTCGAGCCCGAAAAAATGTCGGATGTCGTCAAAAAGGCGGTCTGAGGTCAAGTATAGCAGGTGACCCTGCTGGGGGTAGGTGAAGAATGCATCCGCATGCATCCGCCGGGCAAAGCGTTGCTGTGCCTTGAGCGGGAAGACCGGGTCCTCCTGACCGTGGAAAAACGCGATATGGTCGTCGGTCAGATCCAGCGCGTGATCGGGCGTCCAGAGCAGCAGGCTGGCGGTGTGGGCCATGGTCATGCGGAACTTCGGCGTCTTCATGTTGGGGCGCTGCGCCTCGGCCTCGACCGCGCTTTCCTGCGCTTCGACGGGGTCCGAGTAGTGATCGCGTCCATAGAGCAGGGTGCGGTAATTCTCGGTCCAGGCGTCTTGTGGCACGGTGGAATGGGCGCGCGTCATGGCGCGAAGCACGTCAAGGGAGCTGCGCGCCGAGGCCATCATCGCCGAGGGCATCGGCCCGGCCGAGGAAATCAGCGCCAGCGAGACGTCCTTTGCCTCCAGCCGGTCCGCGGTTTCCAGCGCGATCGGGCCGCCGGTGGAAAAGCCGATCATATAGACCTCCTCCGGGTGGGCGGTGTTGATGTAATCGGCGATGACCTGGGCCGACCCCTTGATGTCGACGCGGTGATCCACCGGCAGCCCGTCGAGGCCGGGAAAGCGATAGGCGACGATGGCGCTGTCGGGCACCTGCCAGTTCAGCACCTGCTGGAAAATCTCGATCGAGGCGAAGGCGCCGGGGATCAGCACGATGACGCGCTTGATGCCGGGCTTGAAATTCGGGCTCTCCACCAACGGGAAGACGCTGGCCTTTTCGGGACCGGGCAGGGTGGTGCAGGCGGCAGGCAGCAGGGCCAGCAGCAGGACGGCGAGGAATTTGCGCAGGGTCATCGGGTTCCGGGGACTTAGGGGGCTCTTGCGGGCAATCTAGCGGCGTGGCGCGGCTTGACCAGTGGGCTTTGCGCCGGGCGTGGGGATGCCTATATCAACGCCACGGGTGAACGTGGTTTTAGGAGTGTGGCAATGGCTGATGGCAAGAAACTGACATGTCTGGAGTGTGCGCAGATCAATCGCGTGCCCGAAGACAGGCTCGACAATGCGCCCAAGTGCGGCACCTGTGGCGCCCCCTTGCTGAGCGGGAAGGTCACGGAAGTGGACTTTGCCACCCTCCAGAAGGCAGCAAAGAATGATGACATTCCGCTGGTGGTGGATTTCTGGGCGCCATGGTGTGGCCCCTGCAAGATGATGGCGCCGGAATTTGCCCGTGCTGCGGGCGAGGTCAAGGGGCGCGTCCGTCTGGCCAAGCTGAACACCGAGGATCACCCCAAGGCCAGCCAGAGCTATGGCATCCGCGGTATTCCAACGATGATCGGCTTTGCCGGTGGGCGCGAAAGCAAGCGCCAGTCCGGGGCGCAGCGCAGCCCCGAGATCGTGTCCTGGGTCCGGGGCGTCTGAGCCCCGGAGCACGGTTTATCAACGACCAGTGATCAGAGCACCGTGACCTTGGTGCCGGTGGGCACCTTGTCATACAGCGCGATGACGTTGTCGTTCACCATGCGGAAGCAACCGCTGGAGGCATTGTGCCCGATCGAGCCGGGCTGGGTCGTGCCATGAATGCGGATGTAGGTGTCCTTGCCGTTCTGGTAGAGATACAGCGCCCGCGCGCCCAGCGGATTGCCGGGGCCGCCGGGCATACGGTCGTTGTTGCCCTTGAACTTGGCATAGGGCGCGTCCCGCTCGATCATCTCGGGGGTGGGGCGCCAGCTGGGCCATTCGACCTTGCGGCCAATCACGGCCGTGCCGGTAAAGCCCAGACCCACGCGGGCCACCGCGATGCCATAGCGCATGGCGCGGCCGGGGGCAGTCACATGATACAGGAAATAGGAGCGCGGCAGGATCACGATCTCGCCCGTGGCATAGTTGGGCGAAAACGACACCGGGGTCGGATCGAAGATCGACGGAGCCTGTGCGGCCTGACCCATGACGGGCAGCGCGGTCGCAAGGCCGGTGGCGAGGCCAGCTGCGATACCGCTGGCAAGAAAGGCGCGACGGGTGGGCATGGGAAGACTCCTGTTGATCTGGAACGGTTGGCCCTGAGCGGTCATGATGACCGATTTCCGGCTACGTTTGGGTAAATAAACCCGGTTTTTGCTGGCAGGGTTCCCCGCCGTGTCACTCTGCCGCGCGACTGTCACTGTAAAAGCACATCCGCTGTGGCGCCTGGGGACTGCGTGATTTTCCGCCGCTTGTGCTTCGTGCTATGACACAGGCAATTGCCGTAGGATGTGGGCTAGGCTACTGGCGGCGGGACTGCCAGCCCAGACTTGAGGTCGGGGACTGGCGCAGGTGAAATGAAGTCACTTTCACTCTCCCCATGGTTTATTGGCGGATTGCTGCTAGTTGTTTTGCCTCACTTCAGGTTCTAGAAAAGACATTCAAGGTCGCAAGCCGACACGCAACATTAACGGAGATGGCATGGACGTTTCGGCCACATCGCTACCAGACGTATTGATCCTGACGCCCCGCCGGTTCGGCGATGACCGCGGTTTCTTCAGCGAAAGCTGGAATGCTCAGCGCATGGCCGAGGCCGGGCTGGATATCGCCTTTGTGCAGGACAACCATTCGTTTTCGGAAAAAGCCGGCACGCTGCGCGGGTTGCACTATCAGTCGCCGCCGCATGCGCAGGGCAAGCTGGTGCGCTGTGGCCGTGGCAGCCTGTTCGATGTTGCGGTGGATTTCCGCCGTGATTCGCCGAACTTCGGCAAATGGGTCGGGGTTGAGCTGAGCTATGACAACGGCAAGCAGCTGTGGATCCCACCGGGGTTCCTGCATGGCTTTGTCACGCGCGAGGCGGGCACCGAAATCATCTACAAATGTACCGACTATTACGCCGCCGACTGTGACGGCGCGGTGCGCTGGGACGACCCCGATCTTGCCATCGACTGGGGCGTCAGCGACCCGATCCTGTCCGCCAAGGACGCCGCTGCCGCCACATGGTCTGCGGTCCATACCCCCTTCACGATGGAGAACGCGCAATGAAACTGCTGGTCACAGGGGGCGCGGGCTTCATCGGGTCTGCAGTGGTGCGTCTGGCGATTGCGCAGGGTCATGAGGTCGTCAACCTCGATGCGCTGACCTATGCGGCGTGCCTGGATAACGTCGCCTCTGTGGCGGACAACGCCGGCTATGCGTTCGAGGAGGCCGACATCCGCGACGCCGCCGCGCTGAAGCGCGTCTTCGACACCCATCAACCCGATGCCGTGATGCACCTTGCCGCAGAGAGCCATGTCGACCGCTCGATCGACGGGCCGGGCAGCTTCATCGACACCAATGTCACCGGCACCTACACCCTGCTGGAGGCCGCGCGCGCCTATTGGGACGGTCGCGGCCGCCCCGAGGCGTTCCGCTTTCACCACATCTCGACCGACGAGGTGTTCGGCACGCTGGGCGAGACGGGGATGTTCACCGAAGAGACGCCCTATGCCCCCAACAGCCCCTATTCGGCCAGCAAGGCAGCCTCGGATCACCTGGTGCGCGCCTGGCATGAGACCTATGGTCTGCCGGTGGTGCTGTCGAACTGCTCCAACAACTACGGCCCCTTTCACTTCCCCGAAAAGCTGATCCCCGTGGTCATCCTGAACGCCTTGGCGGGCAAGGATATTCCGGTCTATGGCGCTGGTCTGAACGTGCGTGACTGGCTGTTCGTCGAAGATCACGCCACGGCTCTGCTGACCGTTGTCACCAAGGGCGAAGTCGGGCGCAGCTACAACATCGGCGGCAACGCCGAGGCGCGCAATATCGACCTGGTGCACATGATCTGCACTCTGCTGGACGATCTGCGCCCTGCCGCCAAACCCTATGCCGAGCAGATCCGCTATGTCACTGACCGGCCCGGCCACGACCTGCGCTATGCCATCGACGCGACCCGCATCCGGGATGAGCTGGGCTGGACCCCGACCGTGACCCTCGCCGAGGGTCTGGCGTTCACAATCCAGTGGTATCTCGACAACGAGGCCTGGTGGACGGCCTTGCAAAATCGGGAGGGCGTTGGAAAACGCCTTGGTGTCGCATGAGAATACTGGTTTTCGGGCAGACAGGTCAGGTCGCGCATGAACTGCAGCGTCAGGCCAAGGTCACGGCCCTGTCGCGCGCGCAGGCGGATCTGTCGGTCCCCGGCGTCTGCGCCGAGGCGATTGCCCAGTTCGATGGCGAGCTGGTGATCAACGCCGCCGCCTATACCGCTGTTGACCGGGCGGAATCCGACGAAGCGCTGGCGCAGCGGATCAACGGCGATGCGCCGGGTGAAATGGCGCGGGCCTGTGCCGACCTCGGGATTCCGTTCCTGCATGTCTCGACCGATTACGTCTTTGACGGCTCGGGCAAACGCGCACGCGCCGAGTCGGGCAAGGTCAACCCGATCAACGTCTATGGCCGCACCAAGCTGGCCGGCGAAAAGGCCGTGCGCAAGGCGGGTGGCAAGACGGCTGTGCTGCGCACCTCCTGGGTGTTTTCCTCGCATGGGGCGAACTTCGTCAAGACGATGCTGCGGCTGGCCGAAACACGCTCGGCGCTGACGGTCGTCGACGATCAGATCGGTGGGCCGACGCCTGCCGCCGATATCGCGAGCGCCCTGCTGAGCATGGGGCGCGCCATGGCAGGCGGGCATCCTGGCGGCCTCTATCACTACTCCGGTGCACCTGCGGCCAGCTGGGCCGACTTCGCGCGCGAGATCTTCGCGCAATCGGGGCAGGACGTCGCGGTGACGGGCATTCCGTCATCGGATTATCCGACCCCGGCGGCCCGCCCGCTGAATTCACGGCTGGATTGCCGCAAACTGACCGAGGATTTCGGCATCGCACCGCCTGACTGGCGCGCCGGGCTGACTCGGGTATTGGACGAACTGGGAGTTATGGCATGACGACGGCACGTAAGGGGATCATTCTGGCTGGCGGCTCGGGCACGCGGCTGTATCCGATCACCATGGGGGTGTCGAAGCAGCTGCTGCCGGTCTACGACAAGCCGATGATCTACTATCCTCTGTCGGTGCTGATGCTGGCCGGGATCCGCGAAATCGCGATCATCACCACGCCTGCGGATCAGGACCAGTTCCGCCGCCTGTTGCAGGACGGCGCGCAATGGGGCCTCAGCTTTACCTTCATCGCGCAGCCCGAGCCTGAGGGGCTGGCGCAGGCCTATCTGCTGGCCGAAGACTTCCTCGACGGTGCGCCGAGCGCGATGGTACTGGGCGACAACCTGTTCTTTGGCCACGGTCTGCCGGACCTGCTGAAAGCCGCAGGGGATCGCCCCGATGGCGGCACCGTCTTTGGGTACCGCGTGGCCGACCCCGAACGCTATGGCGTGGTGGATTTTGCACCCGATGGTTCGGTGCGCCAGATCATCGAAAAGCCCAGCAATCCGCCGTCGTCCTATGCCGTGACGGGCCTCTATTTCCTCGACGGTACTGCGTCCGAGCGTGCCCGTTCGGTGCAGAAATCCGAACGTGGAGAGCTTGAGATCGTGACCCTGCTTGAGAGCTACCTGCAGGACAATGCGCTGTCCGTGCAACAGATGGGGCGCGGCTACGCCTGGCTCGACACCGGCACCCACTCCAGCCTGCTGGACGCGGGCAACTTTGTGCGCACCCTGTCCGAACGGCAGGGGCAGCAGATCGGCAGCCCGGACGAAATCGCCTATCTTCAGGGCTGGATCGACGAGGCGGGCCTGCGCGAACGCGCGGCGCTGTTCGGCAAGAACGCCTATGGCAGCTATCTGCGGATGATGCTCGACTAAGGGCCGCCCGGGTCATCGTCACGGTGGGATCAGGACATGTTAACGGGTGATGAATAGCTTTCCGGTCAGACGATCTGACCCAGGAGAAGCTTTCATGTCCGACACTTCCGCGATCCTGTCGATGCCCTATATCCAGCCCGCGCAGGCGCAAAAGCACGTCACCCACAACGAGGCGCTGACGATCCTCGACGTCATCGTGCAGCTTGCGGTGACGGATCGGAATCGCACCGCCCCTCCCGCCTCGCCCGCCGAGGGCGACCGCCATGTCGTGGCCATCGGTGGCACCGGCGACTGGGCGGGGCGTGATGGCGCCATTGCTGTCAGTGATGCCGGGGTCTGGGCCTTTCATACCCCGAAACCGGGCTGGCAGGCCTATGTTCTGGACGAGGATGTCGTCATCACCTGGCGCGGCGGGGCGTGGCAGGATTCGGGTGGTCTGCCCTCTCAGGTGTCCGAGCTGGGCATCAACGCCACCGCCGACAGTACCAACCGGCTCAGCGTGTCGGCGCCGGCCACCCTGCTCAATCACGCGGGGGCTGGTCACCAGCTCAAGCTGAACAAGGCCAGCGCCGGCGAAACGGCCAGCCTGCTGTATCAGAGCAACTGGAGCGGTCGCGCCGAAATGGGGCTGGCGGGCAATGATGATTTTGCGCTCAAGGTCTCGGCGGATGGGTCGTCCTGGACGACGGCGCTGTCGCTGGACGGGGCCACCGGAGTTGTCAGCGGCGCCGCAGTGCAATCTGACGCGCTTGACGATACCGCAGGGCGGTTGATGTCGGTCGGGGCCTTCGGCCTCGGCGATACCGGCAGCGGTGTGGCGGCTCCGTCGGACGATGCTGATCTCTGCGTTGCGGCGGGGATCTACAGCTTCACCGCCTCGGGCAGCAATACGCCCGTGGGTGATCCCTCGGGGGGCAGTCTGATGGTGCTGCGCGGCGGTGCCGGGACAGCGCGGCAGATTTACGTCGCCGCCTCTGGCCAGCGGGTCTGGAGCCGCGGTTACCTCGGCAGTTGGCAGGCCTGGGTCGAGATGTTCACCCAGGCCTCTATCGTGGGCACAGTGGCGCAGACCGCGGGCACGCCAACCGGCGCGGTGGTCGAAAGCGGCTCCAACGCCAATGGGCAATACACCCGCTGGGCCGATGGCACGCAGATTTGCACCAATGGCAATGCCGCCATCACCACCAACCCGGCTGCCTTTACCGGCACGGTGACCAGCATCGACGGCAACAAGCTCCGCATCGGCCGCTGGTTCTGATCCTATATGCTCTGCATTTCGCCTCATCTGTTCAGGATGACCCGGTGAAAGCGGCGCAGGAATAACATGCCGATAGCCAGCAACCCCATCGCCAGCCCCGCCACATAGGCTGGGCTGGCAAAAGCCGCGTCATACCCTCCGTAAACGCCGCGCCGCATCAGCCCGATCACATGCACCAGCGGATTGTACCACAGGCCATCCCGCCACGGCTGAGGGACGCTCTCGAAGGTGAAAAAGATCGTCGAGATCAGGAACATCGGTCGCATAATGATCGACCAGGCGTGCACCCAGACGGGAAACAGCCCCGTCAGCAGGCAGTTCATCGTGCCGACGCCGAGGCCGAGCAGCGCCGCCAGCGCGTAACCGGCAAATATATCCCCGAAATCAAGGCTCGCACGGGTGCGGAACAGCAGCAAAATCCCCGCCAGGATCAGCTGGCCGACCATCAGCTGCGTCACCATGTTCAGCACGAAGCGCGCCAGAATGGCGTCCAGCCACGTCACTGCCGGATAGGCCATCAGCGGACGCGAGAAATCGATGCTCTGCGCGATTTTTGACGCGAGGTGGCTGAACATCATGAAGGGCAGCATCCCGGTGGCGTAAAACAGCGGAAAATTGACCCCGAGAGAGGGCGCGCGGAACCCCATAGAGAACACGATCGAGAGCAGGGCAATGCCGGCCACAGGCTCGATCACCGCCCAGAGATAGCCTCCGGGAGAGCGGCCGTAGCTGGTCGCCATCTCGCGCAGAATCAGCGCCGCGATGGTGCGCAGCGACCCAAAGCGCCGGGCGCGCAAATGGCTGGGACGGGCCGGACTGATGGCCTGCATGACGCTGTCTCTCTTCTCTGGGCCGCAGGGGAAGTGGCAGAGGATTTGCGCGGCGGCATTCACCTTTTGTGATGAACTTCCGCCTAGTCTGCCGCTGAAGATTGAACAAATGACGAATGGATCCGCTATGCAGACGATCCGCACTGCTGCAACAGCCAGAGCGCTGGCCGAGGGGGGGATGCACAGCGCCCCGTCGCCATTTCCGTCGGCGACGTTTCCGCTGCAGGGCACCCCGGTCTCGGCACCGGCGCCCCGCAGTCGCCTGCGCAGACGTCACTGGCTTTTGCTGGGCAGTTTCGTGCTGCTTGTCGTGGCTCCGTTGGCGCTCTCGGCATGGTATCTCTGGGCGCGGGCGGCGGATCAATATGCCTCGACCGTCGGGTTTTCCGTCCGCACGGAGGAGCAGAGCCCGGCCATCGCGCTGCTCGGGGGGATCACCGATCTGTCGGGCTCAAGCTCCAGCGACACCGATATCCTCTATGAATACATGCACAGTCAGGAGCTGGTGGCCGAGATGGACGCCGCGCTGGATCTGCGCAGGCTCTGGGCCGGGGCGGGCAGTGACTGGCGCCAGCCGGGGTCCGACCCGGTGTTTGCCTTCGATCCCGGTGGCGCCATCGAGGACCTTGTGACCTACTGGCAGCGCATGGTGCGCATTCGCTACGATGCCGGCACCGGGCTGATCGAGGTGCGGGTGCTGGCCTTTGCGCCCCAGGACGCGACCCTGATCGCCGAGGCGCTTCTGGCCAAGGCGTCCGAGATGATCAACACGCTCAGCGATATTGCGCAGGCCGATGCGATCCGCACGGCAAAGGCTGAGCTGTCGCTGTCGCTCGAGCGGCTGAAAGGCGCGCGTCAGGCTGTCACCGGCTTTCGCAACCGCCATCAACTGGTCGATCCGGGCACGGATATCGCGACGCAGGCGGGCCTGCTTGCGCAGTTGCAGGCCCAGCTGGCCGAGTCGCTGATTGACGTGGATATGCTGCGCGAAACCGCGCGCGACAGTGATCCGCGCCTCAAACAGGCCGAGCGCCGGATTGAGATGGTGGAGCGGCGCATCGCGGCAGAGCGCGGCAAGCTCGGCATGGGCGCACCGCATGGCGAAGGCGATGTACTGGCCAATCTGGTCGGTCAATACGAAGCGCTTGTGGTCGACCGTGAATTCGCCCGGCAAAGCTATACCGCTGCGCTGGCCGCCTTCGACGCCGCCCAGGCCGAAGCCCGCCGCAAGAGCCGCTATCTCGCCCCCTATATCCGCCCGACGCGCGCAGAAACCTCACGCTTTCCCGAACGGGGCAAGTGGACGATATACCTAGGCATTTTCGCCGGTCTGGGGTGGATGATCCTGACGTTGTCGGGCTACGCCATCAAGGACCGGCGGTAGGGGGGGCGGATGATACAGCTTGAGGACCTCACGATGGTTTTCCGCGCGGGTGGCAGCTGCAAGGTGGTGGCTGACAGGATCACAGCGACCTTCCCGAGCGGCCGTTCCGTGGCGCTGCTGGGGCGCAACGGGGCGGGGAAGTCGACGTTGTTGAAGGTCATCGCCGGTACTCAGGATCCGACCCGCGGGCGGGTGCGCTCCAGTGGGACCATTTCATGGCCTGTCGGCTTTGCCGGATCATTTCATCCCAAACTGACCGGGTTGCAGAATACCCGGTTTGTGGCGCGCATTTATGGCGTCGACAGCGATGCTCTGGTGGATTTTGTCGAGGCCTTTGCCGCGCTGGGGGCGCATTTTCGCCTGCCCTGTGGCATCTATTCCGCCGGCATGCGGTCCCGGCTGGCCTTTGGCGTGTCGATGGGAATGGGCTTTGACACCTACCTTGTGGACGAGGTGACCTCGGTCGGTGATGCGGCCTTTCGCGCCAAGAGTGCGGCGGTGTTTCGTGCCCGCATGCAGTCTGCCGGGGCGATTGTCGTCAGCCACTCGATGCCGCAGATCCGGCAGTTCTGTGATATGGGCGCGGTGCTGGAGGCGGGACAGTTGCAGCTTTTTGAGGATCTGGAAGAGGCGATTGCCGTGCATGAGGCGAATATGGCCGTGGCAGCCTGAGGCACCGGGCAGAGCGTGGCTTGCAGGGTCCGGGGGCCAGCCCCCGGACCCCCGGGATATTTGGAACAGGGAAACGGATGAAGGGGACAGTGCTTGCCGGGCTGACGACATCAGGCGGCGTCTGCGCTGAGGCGGATCGTCATGGGGCGTCGCGGGTAGAGCAGGTCATGCATCCCGTCAGTGGGGATCATCTTGGGCGGGTGAAGAAGGCGTTTGGGGGGCTTTGTTCGAGTTAAAAAGAGAGTGAAGAGACCCCACCGCGACGGTGGTGGCGCCGGCTGGGCGGGTGACGCAATCCTCAGGGAGCATCGCGACTTTTGCGCGACGGGCGCGGGTGGGCTCAGCAATGCTGTGGTTCTCCCTCTCGACATATATGCCTGAGACGTCGCCATGGATCTGCCCCCAGGAGCGGGCGGAGGTTTGGCGGGGGCCATGAGGACGATGGCCTCTAAGATAGGGAGGTGGGGGAAATCCCTTTGTCAGCGGCTGATGGTCCGTGACACCTCGTTCAGGCCTTTCGGCTCCGATAACTGGCTGATCGTCTTTGCCTTGCGCCAGTGTGATGACCCGCGTCGCCAACCTGCCGCCGGCGGTCGAGTTTCTGCAGCTTTGGGGCAAAAGAAACACCGCCCCGTCTTCATCAGAGCCAAGGCACGCGAGGCGCGGTACGCCAGTGGCGGGATGTGAACGCCATGCAAATCGTGCGGGGTCAGGCGCGAATCTGTGGCCTGCATCAACATGCTGCCCTCGCACGGGGAAACCCTGAACATCGGGAGTGGGAAATGCTGGCTATAACAATCCAGATCGCACAGCCGGGCCTTGTCGCTGGCGTTCAGGATCAGCAGGCCGATGTCGTTGGCGGGGCCTCAATCCCCGCGCTTAGGTCGGAGGTAGGACCTGCGCTGGCGCCGCAAGGCTCTGCATAGCGGTTTCGGATGCGCCTGCTAAGGCAGGCCATCTGGCAGGACGCCATGCGCCCGGCGCGGCAAGTGGCGGCCTCTCAGCGCAACGACCGGTCGGCGCCGGCCCATGACAAAAGGGCCGACGCCAGAGTGTTTTTACAAAACTTGGTAACAAATAATCCGGGGGCGGCGCATATGGCCTTCGCCAAAATGTCGCTCTGTCTGCATGGTGACCCCGGAAGGAATCGAACCCTCAACCTGCCGATTAGAAGTCGGCTGCTCTATCCAGTTGAGCTACGGGGCCATCTGTGCCGCTTTTCAGCGATATGCCCCGGTTTGGCAAGTGTGTCCTTTCCGTCAGATGGCCTTGATCACTGCGATAATGAGAAAAATAAATACCAGTGAAATGACAGCAACCCAAAGGGATGAATTTTGATACTTGTCTTTCCGAGCGTAGCATTTGCCACAAAATTCCCCGGAAACACGCATTTTATGCCCGCACTCATGGCAGGTGAAGATTCTTAGTTTCATACCCAGCTAAAGTCCCCTAGATGAGCTGACTTTTTAGTATATTTGTGCCCTCGCTTCTGTGGCGAGATCCACCGCTGCTCCCTAGCGGGTAAGGCTAGGGTCTTGCAATCAAAGACTTAGACGCGCGAGAAAGTGGGTTGTCTTTGCCTCGCATATGTCACTGATGAAAAACTGAATGGTTAATTTTGCTGCACCTGCAAAATGAAATCCAAAGAAAATGACACAAAACTGTACTTTTTAGTGCAGCTCACCGGCAAAGCTCAAAAGTTAGCGCGCTCTGACGCCAGGTGCCTGTTTCTAGGGACATCCGATTCCATTTTTGTACGGGCGTTCGGCCACAGGCCAACAGATCTCCCGCGCCGGATCGCGCGACTCACTCGGCGCGCTGGCGCGAAACCTGCCGCCCGGCGGGTGCCTGTACGGCGGCACGTCCGGCGCAGGTTGCTCGCCCCTGAAGATCCGCCCGGCCGTCTCTGAAACGCAGATGGCGCCGCTGTGGGGACACAGGGCGCCATCTTTCGTGATCCGCTCAGGCGGAGGTGTTATTCGACGTCAGCCTTGATGGCCGAGACCTCTTCCGCGCTCATCTGTCCAACGGTTTCGACTTCGCCGTTGTTGATTTCCCACAGGCGGAACGGTCCGGTGATGTCGCCATTCTTGTCGAAGGTGACCGGGCCGATGACGCCCTCGTACTTGATGGCCTTGCCTGCGGCGATCAGGTCCAGCGCTTTCTTGAACTCTTCGGGGCCGGCATAGATCGGCTCTCCGCCCTCGGCCACGACAGCATGGATGGCATCGCGGATTGCGGTCGGATCTTCGGACCCGGCTTCGGCCACCGCCAGCGCCACGATGGCGCCCGCGTCATAAGACCGGTCCGCCGCCGGGGCGTCTGGTGCGATCCCGCCCGAAAACGCCTCGAAACCCTTGTAGAAGTATTCGGTCGAGGCCGTTTCCGTGGTGCCCGACGAGGTGCCATAGGCGTCCTCAAGGTACTGCGGGCCGACCGCCTGGATGAATTCCTGTGCGTTCATCCCGTCGTTGAGCAGGAATTTTTGCGGCCCGCCGCTGGAGATCCAGGCCCGTGCGATGGTCGCGCCGTCCACCGGATAGCTGATCAGATACAGCGCCTCGGGGTCGCCCTTCAGCGCCACGGTCGCCTCGGAGGCATAGCTCGACTGCTTTTCGTTATACGGCGTGGTCGAGGTGATGACGCCGCCAAGGGCTTCATAAGCCTTGGTAAATTCGCGCATCATGTTGAGGCCGAAGTCATTGTTGACGTTGATGATCGCCAGCTTGGTCAGCCCCTGATCCATCGCATATTTCGCCGCCGCCGTGCCCTGCAGCGCGTCCGAGGTGATGGTGCGGAAGAAATAGCCGCTGGTCTTGCCGTCTTCACCCAAGGCCGTCAGCGTCGGAGAGGAGGAGGCGGGCGATACCTGCACCACCTTCGCCGGTGCCGTCACCGAGGTCAGCATCGGGATGGTGACGGAGGAGATGATGCCCCCGATCACGACCGGCACCTTGGCGATATTCACCAGTTGCGTCGCCTGATCCACGGCAACGGTGCCCTGGCTCTGACTGTCGCGGATGTCGGCCTTGATGTCGCAGCCATTGACGCCACCGGCGGTGTTGATGTCGTTGAAAGCCATCTCGATCGCCTTGGCCCCGGCCTGACCATAAGCGCCCGCAGGCCCCGTCAGTTCCAGCACCAGACCGATGGTCACGTCACAATCCTGCGCCGCGGCAAAGCTGGCCGAGGCCGCCAGCAGCGCCGTGCTCATGAGCAGTGTCTTCATTGTCGTATCTCTCCTGTTGATCTGCCTATTCCGGCATTGATTTGGGTCGTCTTTTCGCCCCCGAGGGGCACCGTCCAGGGAAGGGCCTCAGGCCTCTTCCTTGTTCAGGTTGTACTTCATGATGGCACCATGCCGCCCGGTGCGGTCGCGTTCCAGCGTATAAACGTCGCCCTCCAGATCGCGGCCCTGTGCCAGAACGGCGTCGATCTCCGCCAGCTCGATTGCGCGCAGTTTCAGCGCACTGATGGCCAGATTCGAGGCCAAATGCGCCCGGTTGCGCGCGCCCACGATGACCCCCGCAACCAGAGGCCGGGTCAGCAGCGCCGCGCTGGCGACCGTGGCGATATCGGTGCCATGGGCATCGGCGATGCGGCGCAGCGTCACCAGCAGCGCCTGAAACAGATCCCAGCCGCCGATATCTTCGATGATCAGCTTGTACTTGATCAGAGAGCGGTTCTCGATCTCGGCACCGGGGTCGGGCTGGCCCAGCCAGCGGTCCGACAGAAAGCCACCCGCGACCGTGCCATAGCAGAGGAAGTTGATCCCCGCCTCGCCCGCCAGTTCGGCCATGCGCTTTTCCGGGCGCCGGTCCAGCAGCGAATACTGCACCTGCATGGTACGCAGCGGCACCCCCGCCGCCAGCATGGCGCTGACGTGATCGGTGTCGAAATTGGTGCCACTGACAAACTGGAGGCGCCCCTCGATGCGGAACTCCTCCAGCCACTGCGCGGCCTGCAGCCAGTCGCCAGCGGCATAATCCCACCAGTGAAACTGCACCAGATCCAGCCGCTCGACCCCCAGCCGCCTGCGCGAGCGGTCGATGGTGTCCTGTAGCTGGTCGCGGGTCAGCGTGCCGAGCTTGCTCAGATCGGGGACGCATTTGGTATGCACGCGCACCTCGGCCAGCGCCTCGGCGCCGCGCCGGTTCAGATACTGGGCGCGAAACTGGCCAATCAGCTCCTCCACGCCGGTATAGATGTCGGCGCAGTCGAACGTGGTGATCCCGGCGTCGGCAAAGGCGATCATGTCCTCGACAGCCTCGGCACGGTCCACCGCGCCATGGCCGCCTGCCAGTTGCCAGTTGCCACGCAGCACGCGCGAAATCTCGTAGCCCGGGGCCAGGGAAAATCGGTCAGGTCTGGGATATTCGGTCATGGGAGGGGGACTGCCGTTGTCTGAGAGTGCAGGAAAGTGCGCTTGGCGGTGCGCGTGATGCGAAAGCGGGTGGTGCAATGCGGATCGGGGCAGGCGACTTCGGCGTCGGTGCTCATCCAGTCGTTCGGGTGGGTCGGGCGTTGCTTGGCGGGCAGCAGGGGCAGCAGCGCCGCCAGCGAATAGATCGAAAACCCCTGACCCGGCGGCAGATGCAGCATCTCGCCGCGCATCTCGAAGTAATCGCCGACCGCAGCGCCGCAATGGATCGCCCCACCGTCTGGCGCGACCACTTCGACGCGCAGGTCAAACAGCTCGAAAGCCTCGTCTCTTTCAGCCATTGCCAGCCTTCCCTTCTTGCTTTGTCGCGTCGCGCAACAGATCGGCACGGATCAGATTGAACGACTGCGTGATGTCCTGATGCAGCGCCGTCACCGCCGCCGCCGCGTCCCGCTGGTCCAGCGCTTCGACCAGCGCCCAGTGATGATGCACTGCCGTCAGCCCGGGTGTGCGGCCATAGATCGTCGCCGCCGCGCGCACATAGGGGCCCGATTGCAGCCACAGGCTCTGCGCCACGGGCAGCAAAACAGACGAGCGTGCCGCCCCATAGATCGCATAGTGAAAATCGTGGTTCAGCATCGAGGTCTGCACCGCCTGATCGGGCGAGAGGTTGGCGAAAGCCGCCTCGCATTGCTCGGTCAGGTCGCGCAGGCCCCTGATGTCCGCCCGGGTCAGGTTCGCCACTGCCATGCGCACCAGCTCGCCCTCGATCAGGCAACGCGCATGGGCCAGATCGTTCAGCCGCTCCTGCGTGATCAGCGGCACCCGGACCGACCGCGAGGGCAGGACCTCAAGCGCCTGTTCCGACACCAGCCGGGCCAGCGCCTCGCGCACCGGCATCATCGACACGTCCAGCGTATCGGCCAGCGCTTGCATCCGCATCACCTGACCGGCCTCGAAGACGCCATGGAACAGCGATCGTCGCAGCTCCTGATAGACGCGTTCCTGCAGGGAGTCGCGGCCAACTTTTGTCAGCCCGGCCACCGATGCGGCTTTGCTCAAATTCGGGTCAGTCGGGATCTGCCGGTCGGCCATGCAGCCCTCCGTTGATGCTGTTGGTCAAATTGTGCTTGAAATTATTTTTTCTGTCAATAATCTTTGATCAAAGATATAAGTCGAACGGGCAAAATCACACCGCCCGGTTACCGACGGGATACCGACGCGATACCGACATCGCAAAACAGGGAAAACTGACGTGATCGAACCCGAGCCCGACCCCCATTCCGACCCGGTGCTAGAGGCCCGCGCCCTGCAGATGCAGTTTCAGGGGTTGAAGGCCGTCGACGGTATTTCTCTGGCGCTGGCCCCGGGCGAGATGCTGGGCCTGATTGGTCCGAATGGTGCGGGCAAGACCACCATGTTCAACATGCTCGCGGGCTCTCTGGTGCCGACGTCGGGTCAGATTATGCTGAACGGTCAAGACGTTACAAAAGACCGGCCCGAGCAGCGCCTTGGTTCCGGTCTGGGCCGTACCTTCCAGATCCCGCGCCCCTTTGCGGAAATGACGGTGCTGGAAAACGTCCTCACCGGGGCGCGCGATCAGGCTGGCGAGTCGGTCTTTCACACATGGTTTTCGCCCCGCCGCGTTGCCCGGGAGGAGCATCAAAACGTTGAAAAGGCTCGGCATTTGCTGGATTTCCTGCTGCTGTCGCGGCTTGAGGGTGAACCGGCCCGCGTCCTCTCCGGCGGTCAGCGCAAGCTGCTGGAGCTCGCGCGCCTGCTGATGGCCGACCCCTCGGTCCTGCTGCTGGACGAACCCGCCGCCGGTGTGAACCCCTCTCTGCTTGAGGTGATCATGGAGCGAATTCAGGCACTTAACGCGCAAGGCAAAGCGATCCTGCTGATCGAGCACAACATGGACATGGTCTCGCGCATGTGTTCCCGTGTCTTCGTCATGGCCGCCGGACGCGAATTGGCACAAGGCGCGCCCTCCGACGTCATCCGCGACCCCCGCGTGATCCAGGCCTATCTGGGAGACGCCGCATGAGCACGACCGTCCTCAGCACACATGCCCTGATTTCGGGCTATGAGCCTGATATGCCTATCATAAACGGCGTAGATCTGAAGGTTGCAGACGGCGAGTTCCTCGTCCTTCTCGGCCCCAACGGCGCCGGCAAGTCGACTCTGGTCAAGACCATCGCCGGTCTGGTCCCCGTGCACTCTGGCCGCGTCAAGCTCAAGGGGCAGGACATCACCGAAGTGCCGCCGCATCGCAAGCTGGCGCATGGTCTGGCCTTCGTGCCGCAGACCGAAAATATCTTTGCAACCATGACGATACGCGAAAACCTGCAGCTTGCCGCGCAGGTGCTGGAGCGTCCCCGCAGGGCCAGCCGCATCGACGCGCTGCTCGATATGTTCCCCGATCTCGGCACCCGCCCAGGCACGCGGGCAGGGGCCTTGTCGGGAGGGCAGCGTCAGATGCTCGCCGTCGCCCGCGCGCTGGTCATCGAACCCTCGGTCCTGATCCTGGACGAGCCCTCCGCCGGTCTGTCGCCCAAGGTCGTGGCGGAGGTCTTCGCCCAGCTACGCCGTATCAATGCGGCAGGCGTAACCACTGTTCTTGTTGAACAAAACGTCAAAGCCGGGCTGCAGATTGCCACCCGCGGCGTCATTCTGGTCGAGGGTCGCATCGCCCACGACGCCCCCGCGGATCAGCTGCTCGGCGATCCTGTTGTCAGCCAGCTGTATCTCGGCGGCACCCCGAAGGAGATGGCATGACCCCGCAAGCCCTCATGGACGGTCTCATCGCAGGCTCGATGATCGGCCTCGGCGCGATCGGCATCACCCTGACCTATGCCATTCTGCGCTTTGCAAATTTCGCCCACGGAGAGCTGCTGAGCTGGGGCGCCTACCTCGCCATGACCGCCTCTGGTCTGATCGGGTTTGCGCTGCCACAGCTCAGCACCCCAATCGGTCCGTTCTCCTTCGGCTGGTCGCTGCCGCTGGCCGCCGTCATCGCCATGGCCATGACTGCCCTGCTGGCTCTGGTGGTCGACTGGGCGCTGTTCGGGCGGTTGAGGGCGCGCGGCTCAGCGGTGATCATCCTTGTGATGGCGAGCTTTGGTGCCGCCCTCGCCCTGAGAAATTTCCTTGAGTTTCTCTATACTTCGCAGCCCGGCTACTACACGCGGGCGCTGCAGATCTCCAAGCCGATCGTCGAGGGCGTGCGCGCTACGCCGGATCAATTACTGGTGCTGGTGTTGGCCGCCGTCGCGGTTGTCGTGGTCCACCTGATGCTGACGCGCAGCGCCGCTGGGCGGTCCATGCGGGCGGTGGCCGAGAACCCGCAACTCTCCTCTATCACCGGCGTCGACGTGCGTGCCGTGATCCGCACCGTCTGGATTTTGGGCGCCGTGCTGGCCTGTCTTGCGGGGATCATGTCGGGTCTGCTGGTGCAAATTCGCCCGCAAATGGGGCACGACCTTCTGTTGCCGCTGTTCGCCGCTGCCATCCTCGGTGGCATCGGATCGGTCCCGGGCGCCATGCTCGCCGGTCTGATCGTCGGGCTGGCCGAGGCGATGACAGTGCAGGTAATCGGCGCCGAATGGCGCGCGGCAGTGTCCTTCGTCATCCTCGTCGCCGTCTTGTTGCTGCGCCCGCAAGGGCTGTTCGGGAGGGTCCGCTGATGCTTGACCTCGTCGCTTACGGAGCCTTTTTCCTCACCATCGCATTGACTTACGCGGTCATTTGCCTCGGCCTAAACGTACAGTGGGGCCAGACCGGGCTGTTCAACGTCGGCATCGCCGGGTTCGTCGCGGTCGGGGCCTATACCTCGGCCATCCTGACGACACCTGCGACGGCGGACCGGTTCGGCGGCTTCGATCTGCCCATTATCGTCGGCTGGATCGGCGGAGGGCTGGCCACCGCCTTCGTGACCTTCCTGCTCGGCGCGCTGACGCTGCGGCTGCGCTCGGACTACCTCGCCATTGCGACCTTCGGCGCGGCGGTGGTGATCCAGCTCTGCATGCTGAACCTCGTGCCGCTGACCGGCGGACCCTTCGGTATCGGCTTCATTCCGCGCCCCTTTGGCGCGCTTGCCGGCAACGCTCTGGCCTTTGGCCTCGCCAACTTCGCCGTCATCGCGGTGCTTGTGCTGGTGGTCTACCTCGTCCTTGAACGCCTCGTCCGCTCGCCTTGGGGCCGCGTGCTGCGCGCCATCCGCGAGGATGAGACGGCCGCCCGTGGCCTCGGCAAGAACCCCGTCCGCTACCGTCTGGAGGCCTTCGCAATCGGCGGCTTCGTCATGGGCTTGGGTGGTGCGGCACAGGCGCATTTCATCGGCTTCATCGCGCCCGACAACTATCTGCCAATCCTGACGTTTCAGGTCTGGGCCATGCTGATCGTCGGCGGCTCAGGCAACATGCGCGGCGCCATTCTGGGCGCGGTGCTGGTCTGGGGCATCTGGGCGGTGTCGGGCAGCGTCGTGTCCTCCGTCTTCCCCGCAGACCAGCAGGCCCGCGCGGCCGCCCTGCAAATCGTTCTGATCGGCGTCGCGCTCTGCGCGGTCCTGCTGATCCGCCCGCGTGGCATCCTGGGCGAGGTGCGCATCGTCTCGCGCCACTTGCTGCGCGATGCCCGCCCCAAAGCTTCTGCGAAAGAAAGACCTGATCATGCCTGACGTTCCCGATCGTATCGACCTGACCGAAGGTCTGAATATCAGCCGCCTCGTCTGCGGCCTCTGGCAGGTCGCTGACCTTGAACGGGGCGGCAAGACGCTCGACCCCGTGGAGGCCGCGACGCGCCTGCAGGCCTATGTCGACGCCGGGTTTGACACCTTCGACATGGCTGACCATTACGGCAGTGCCGAGGTGATCACGGGCGAGCTGACCAGCCGTGCTGCCCCCGGCACCCCGATCCGCGCTTTCACCAAGTGGTGCCCCGAGCCCGGTCCGATGACGCCGGAGATCGTGCGCGCCGGCATTCAGGATCGCCTGACCCGCCTGCGCACCGATCGTATCGACCTGCTGCAGTTTCACTGGTGGAGCTTTGAGGACCCGCGTTGGCTCGATGCCCTGATCGAGATCGAGAAACTGCGTCAGGAAGGCCTGATCGGCGCGATCGGTGTCACCAATTTTGATGCCGCCCACCTTGATCTGGCCCTGTCGGAAGGCATCCGCATCGTCTCGAACCAGGTCAGCTTTTCGCTGGTGGACCGTCGCGCCGCTGGCCCGCTGAGCGAGGTTTGCGCGCGCCGTGGTGTCAAGTTGCTGGCCTATGGCACGCTCTGCGGGGGCTTTCTGTCGTCGCGCTGGCTGGGTCAGCCCGAGCCGCAGGAGATCGCCGACTGGAGCCGCTCCAAGTACAAGCGCTTCATCGACACCATCGGTGGCTGGCAGGTGTTTCAAGGCATTCTGAGCGCGGCTGACGGGATCGCCAAACGCCACGGCGTCTCGCTCTCAAACGTCGCCAGCCGCTGGGTGCTGGAGCATGACGCTGTGGCCGCGACGATCATCGGCGCGCGCATCACCGAAAGCGAACATCGCGGCGATAACCTCAATGTCTTCAACTTTGGCCTGTCGCCGCAGGACCATGCCGAGCTGAACGCGGCCTTTGCCGCCGCCGCGCCGATCCCCGGTGATTGCGGCGACGAATACCGCAAACCGCCGTTCCTGACCGCGACGGGTGACCTTTCGGACCACCTCGACAAGATCCCGCCGGTGCATGAGCCGCAGCCGATGCCAGCGCGTCCTGAGCGCATGCGCGTCTCGTCCGGTAGCAAGTGGGAGCCGCTTGCCGGCTACAGCCGCGCCGTGCGCAAGGGCAAACGCATCCTTGTCAGTGGCACCACGGCGACCCACGGCCAGGACCACATCGTCGCACCGGGCGATGCCGCAGGGCAGACGACCTATGTGCTCGACAAGATCCTGGCCGCGATCACAGCGCTTGGCGGGCGGGCTGAGGATGTGATCCGCACGCGGATCTACCTTGCCGACATCAACGACACGATGGCCGTTTCCGCCATCCACGGGCGCTATTTCGGAGAGATCCGTCCCGCCAACACGCTGCTCGAAATCTCGCGTCTGGCGGGGGATTACCTTGTCGAGATCGAGGCCGAAGCCGAGCTCGACTGACAATATCTGCCCGCCGTGTCCCCGATCGGGTACGGCGGGCAGGGCGCGGTTCAGACCGCGTCGGGCAGATTGCGCAGGTGTTCCGCGACGGCGAGCTCAGCCATGGCCATGGCGGCCTCACGGCTTTTGGCGGCGGCGATGAAACAGCCGTTGTGGCAGAAGGTGGCCCCCGCGACGCCCGACACACGCTCAAGCTCTTCGCCGGTCAGCCCGGCCCAGGCGCGCGGCAGATCGGCGCGCAGCTCAAATCCTTCGTCGTTCAGGCGGATGCCGCCCAGTGTCCAATCCTTGCCGCGCGGGGTGACGACGAACAGCAGGTGATCGGCGCCCGCCTTGATCACGGCGGGTCGGAAGGGCATGCCCATCGGCAGCTCAAGGATATGGCTGGCGCCTGCCGCCTCGACCGCCTGTTGCGCCAGACCTTCGGCGCGCAGTTTCGCGGCGCTTCGGGCGACGCGGGCCTCGACAAAGCTGCGCGCGATGCCAAGGGCGGCGTGAAAAGCGCGGTCCTCGGACTCCGGATCGGTGTCGTCGAACACGGGTTTCAGCGTCTCAAGCAGCGCCATCAAGGTTAACCCGGCCAGCGGACCGGCAACGGAGGGGCTGAGCGCACCATTGTCCACCAGATCGACCGGCAGCACGAAGCCACGGTCGAACGAGGCGTGGACGGTCTCGACATGTGCCTCGGGCACGCCGCTTGCCGCCAGATACTCGTGGCCGAAGTGCTTCCACACCAGCCCGAACGAGCTGAAAGGCTGGTCATCTTCGCGTTTCGGGGCCTCGCGCTGATGGTGGTCGAAGATCCGCGCCTCGGCGTCGTAATTGCCGCCCACATCGTACACCACGCGATCCGGGCCGGCAGTGATCCATTCGGGCGCGCGGCTGCGCACGATCTTGGCCTCGGGGAACAGTCGGGTCAGGATGACGCTGGAGAGCAGCTCATCCGCGTGAAAGCCACCGTTGTGGGTGACAAGATAGTCTGTGGTCATGCGCATATCTTTCGGTTTCGGGCGGATGCATCGCCGGTTTGGTCGCAGATAGAGGGCTTCGTGCCCAAAGATCAACCACAGCGGCTGCCTTTCCATCCGGTGCGGGTGAAAAGCCTTGTTTTAAAGGTCTCTCCACCGCCTCAGCCCCGCAAATTTCCAATTCCGGGCCAGACATGCGACACTGCAACCGAAAGGAGACCATCAAATGTTCGACTTCGAGATTTCCGACAAGCTGCTCATGCGCGACTCTTCTTATGTGAACGGGGCGTGGATCGGCAGCGACACGGGCGAGAGCCTGCCCGTCACGGACCCTGCCACGGGCGAGGCGATCGGTCAGATTGCCTGTCTGTCCGCCGCCCAGTCCGCCGAGGCCGTGGATCACGCCGACACCGCTTTTGCCAGCTGGTCGCGCACCCTGCCGCAAGAGCGCAGCGCGATTCTGCGCCGCTGGTTCGACCTGATTATGGCGGCGAAAGAAGATCTGGCGCACATCATGGTGCTGGAGCAGGGCAAACCCCTTTCTGAGGCGCGGGGCGAGATCGACTATGCCGCGTCCTTCGTCGAGTTCTACGCCGAGGAGGCCAAGCGCCCCAACGTCGAAGGCGTGACCTCGCACCTCTCCGACGCCGAGGTCGAGCTGTGGCTGGAGCCCGTCGGCGTCGTTGCCCTGATCACACCGTGGAACTTCCCCTCCGGCATGCTGACGCGCAAGGCCGCCGCCGCGCTTGCCGCAGGTTGTACCGTGGTCGCGCACCCCTCTGCCGAGACCCCCTTTTCCGCGCTGGCGCTGGCTGAACTGGGCGAGCGCGCGGGTCTGCCTGCAGGTGTGTTCAACGTGGTGACCGGCATCGCTCCGACGATTGTCGAGCCCTGGACGAAAGACCCTCGCGTGCGCGCCTTGTCCTTCACCGGCTCGACCGAGATCGGGCGGCTGCTCTACCGTCAGTCCGCTGACACGGTGAAACGGCTGGTGCTGGAGCTGGGTGGCCATGCCCCGGTGATCGTCTTCAAGGACGCCGATCTGGATCACGCCGTGCAGGAGACGATGAAGGCCAAGTTCGCGACTTCCGGGCAGGATTGCCTCGGAGCCAACCGGATTTACGTCGAGCGCGAGATCTACGATGCCTTTTGCGAGCGCTTTACGAAAGCGGCGAAGGCGCTGACCGTCGGGCGCGGCCTCGACGATCCCGACATTGGTCCGCTGATGAACGAACGGGCCGTCGCCAAGCAGGAAGAGCACGTCAGCGACGCGGTCGACAAGGGCGCCAAGCTGGTCTGTGGTGGCAAGCGTCTGCCCGAAGGGCCGCTGTTCTATGCGCCGACAGTTCTGAAGGACGTGCCGGACAACGCGCTGATCATGAGCGAGGAAACCTTTGGTCCGGTCGCTGCGCTGACGCCGTTTGATACCGAGGATGAGGTTGTTGCCCGTGCCAATGCCACCGAATACGGGCTGGTCGCCTATGTGCACAGCCTCGATCCACGCCGGATCTACCGGGTGTCGCGGGCGCTGACCTTCGGGATGGTTGCGGTCAACCGCACCAAGGTCACGGGCGCGCCGATCCCCTTTGGCGGGATGAAGCAATCCGGTCTGGGACGCGAAGGCGCTCGTCGGGGGATGGAGGAATTCATGGAGATGAAATACCTCTGTCGCGACTGGCACTAGGCCGTCACGTTGGTCGCCTTCGGGCGGCCACACATCTCTCGGAATTTTCGGGGGAGGGGGTAGTTGACATCAACCGCTTGGGTTGGAATTCCCTTTCAGCCGTAGCTGAAAGGGAAGAGGCAAGGCAGATCAGATCCGCCTTGCCTCCAAATTCTTATGCGAGTGCGAGGTTGATCGCGGACTCACGACCGTCACGGCCAGCTTCGACGTCGAACGTCACTTTCTGGTCGTCTGCGAGGCCGCTCAGGCCCGAACGCTCAACGGCGGAGATGTGGACGAAAACGTCCTTGCCGCCGGTTTCGGGTGCGATAAAGCCGAAGCCTTTAGTAGTGTTGAACCATTTCACGGTGCCAGTAGCCATACCCGTGGTCTCCTATAATCAAGTTCTGCCCGCGGTGTGCGGCAGTTCGGCGTTATCAGTCTGGATCGATCAACTGAGAGCCGTATTAGCGGAGCAGAGGTTCGAAATAGAAAAAGGCAGCAACCGCTGACTACAGGGCCGTCCGCTGAAATACAAGGAAAGTTTCTCAGGACACGCACAAAGTGTGCAGTGCTGCGCTGCGACCGGTGCTGAGAGAGACTGTAAGTGGCGGATAAGTTTTGCAGATTTCGGGTTCTGCGCAAACCTACGATTGGCCGTGCCGGGCGCTGACACTGGCCCATAAATGCCCGGGATCGCAGCGTTGAACCTTAAAACGACGAGTCACTCAGCACGGAACAGGCCATGCGCGGGCCGAGTCGCGGCGTCTGGCTGCAAAACCTGATCGTGCAGGAGGCGAAGCGAAACCGACAGCCGCGGGCCTAGCGATAAGTCTTTTTTGCACGCAGGAGAGGTGTTAACAGCGATACACTAAAAGCATTGAATGAGGAGGTTACTCAATGGATCGTCGTTCCTTCATACGTACAGGTGCCGTGGGGGCTGGCGCTGCCATGCTCGCGGCGCCGGCTGTGGCGCAGGGCAATATCACCTGGCGCATGGTCACAACCTGGCCGAAGAATTTCCCCGGTCTGGGTGTCGGCGCGCAGCGCCTTGCCGACCGGATCACTGCAGCCAGCGGCGGGCGCCTGACTGTTCAGGTCTACTCCGCCGGCGAACTGGTGCCGCCGCTGCAAAGCCTCGACGCCGTCATCGACGGCACTGCCGAGATGAGCCATGGCGCTGCGTACTACTGGCAGAACAAATCCCCTGCGCTGTCGTTCTTCACGGGCGTACCCTACGGCATGACCTCGCGCGAGCTGACGGCCTGGGTCCGCTATATGGGCGGTCAGGAAATCTGGGACGAGATCTATGACCAATTCGGCGTTCAGGGCTTCCTGTCCGGCGACACCGGCACCCAAGCGGGCGGCTGGTTCAAGAACGAACTGACCGGCGTTGATTCCGTCAAGGGTCTGCGCTTCCGCACGCCCGGTCTGGGCGGTCGGGTCTGGGAAAAGCTCGGCGCAACCGTGACCAACATGGCAGCGGGCGAGATCTTCCAGGCGCTGCAGTCGGGCACGCTGGACGCGGCTGAATTTGTCGGCCCGTACAACGACCTCGCACTGGGCTTCTACCAGGTCTGCAAGAACTACTACTTCCCCAGCTTCGTTGAGCCCGGTCTGGCGACCGAACTCGTCGTCGACAAGAAGAAGTATCAGGCGCTGCCCGAGGATCTGCAGGCGATCATCCGCGACGTCTGTCAGGCGGAATACGATCAGGTTGCCTCCGACTTCTACGCCAACGATCCGCGCGCACTGCAAACGCTGATCAACGATCACGGCGTGAAAGTGCTTCAGTTCCCCGAAGAGATCCTGAAAACCGGCGCAACTGCTGCGGCCGAGATCATGACCTCGCTGCGCGACTCCGATGATCCTCTGGTCAAGAAGACCGCCGAGAGCTTCATCGACGCTTTCCGCATCGTGCGCACCCGGTCCAAGACGACCGACGGTGCCTATGTCACGGCGCGCGAGACGTACTTCGAGATCTGAGCCCCGTTTCAGGTGCTACAAATGCAAAAGCCCGGACATCGCGTCCGGGCTTTTCGTTTTTAGCGATGCGCGATCCTTAGCCCGCGATCAGCCTCGGCAGCCATGTGACGATGCCGGGGAAGGCAAACAGGATCGCGATGGCCACGATCTGCAGCAGCACGAAGGGCAGGATGCCCTTGTAGATCGCCGAGGTCGGCAGATCCGACGGTGCCACACCGCGCAGGTAGAACAGCGCGAACCCGAAGGGCGGCGTCAGGAACGAGGTCTGCAGGTTCACGCCCACCAGAACGCCTAGCCAGACCGGATCGACATCCAGCGCCAGCAGCACGGGCGCGGTGATCGGGATCACGATGAAGATGATCTCGAAGGTGTCCAGAATGAAGCCCAGCAGGAACATGATCGCCATGACTACGGCGACAGCGCCGATCCGGCCACCGGGCAGGTTCGACAGGAACTCATGCACCAGGTTGTCGCCGCCCATCAGGCGGAACACGACCGAAAAGACCGACGCGCCGAGCAGGATGATGAACACCATCGAGGTGATCGTCGCCGTGCTGACAACGGTCTGGCGCAGGATGCTGAACGACAGCCGCCAGCGCAGCGCCGCCAGAAGCATGGCACCAACGGCCCCGACCGAGGCGGCCTCGGTTGGCGTGGCGATGCCGCCGAGAATCGAGCCGAGCACGGCGAGGATCAGCAGCAGCGGCGGGACCAGTGCCACCATCGTCTCGCGGAACAGGTCTTTCTTTTCCTCAGGGGGAACGGGGGTGGCGGGGCAGGACTCGGGGTCCGTGAACGCCTTGAAGATCACGTAGGCCAGATAGAGGCCGACTAGCAAGACACCCGGCAACAGCGCACCGGCGAACAGGTCACCGACGGAAACGGGGACGGGGGCAAAGTTGCCCTTAGCCATCTGCACCTGAGAGTTGATGCCCGACAGCATGTCGCCCATGAAGATCAGCACGGTCGAGGGCGGGATGATCTGGCCCAGCGTGCCGCTCGCGCAGATCACACCCGTTGCCAGCTTGGGGTCATAGCCTGCGCGCAGCATCGCGGGCAAAGAGATCAGGCCCATCGTCACCACCGTCGCGCCGACCACCCCTGTCGAGGCCGCCAGCATCGCGCCGACGATGATCACGGAAATGCCAAGGCCACCGCGCAGGTTGCCGAACAGCTTGCCCATGGTCAGCAGCAATTGCTCGGCGATTTGCGATCGTTCCAGCATGACGCCCATGAAGATGAACAGCGGCACCGCCACCAGCACCTCGTTCGTCATGAAGCCGATATAGCGGTTGGGCAGGGAGCCGAAGTTCGACGGGTCGAAGACGCCGAAGAACATGCCGACCGCGCCGAAGCCAAGGCTGACACCGGCCAGTGTGAAGGCCACGGGAAAGCCCAGCAGCAGAAATCCGATGATGCCGAAGAACATCAGCCCGGCGAGCAGTTCGCCAATCAGTACCGGCTCCATCAGTGGATCCCTTCAATGGCTTCGGCCGCGGCATCCGCGGGTTTCAGAGGATAGGCCATCGAGGGCGGCACGAGGTCTCTGCGCCCGCCCAGAACCAGGATCGAGCGGCACAGCATGGCGACGCCCTGCAGCGCCACCAGAACGGCAAAGGCGATGATGAAGGACTTCAGGATATACAGACCCGGCATCCCGCCGACGTTGGCGGACCCCTCGAAGTAGGACCATGACCGCAGCACAAAGGGCAGAGAGTAGGCGTAGACGATCCAGGTGAAGGGCAGCAGAAAGAAGATCACGCCGATCAGATCGACCAAGGCGCGGGTGCGCATCTTGGCGGGGCGGTAAAAGATATCGACCCGGACGTGATCGTCCTTGAGCAGGGCAAACCCGGCGACGGCGGTGAACATCGCGCCATTCAGCCAGATGTAGAGGTCCTGCAACCACACGAAGCTGGTCGCGAAGATATACCGCAGCACCACGACACAAAAACACACCAGGACGATGCCGAGAGACAGCCATGAGAATGTCTGGCCTATGACCCAGTTGATCCGGCTGATCGTCGCCGCCGTCCCGCTCAATAGTCTCATCATGCGTATTGCCCCCTCATGGTCACCCGAGCTACGATGAAACACAGGCGCATTTCAATAGGTGTGCGGGGGCGTCGGGGACAATTTAAAGCTGTTCTGGTCGCTTCGCAGGGTGTTTTCGACCCAGATGGCCCGCGCTGCAGGTCACAGCTGGCGCAGCAGCTCCGGTCCGATCTGCTCAAGTGCGTTGCAACCACAAAGCGCCATCGCGATTTCCAGCTCATCCCGAAGCAGCCGCAGCACATGGGCCACGCCCTGCGCGCCGCGCACCGACAGTGCCTCGACAACAGGACGCCCGATCAGCACGGCGCTGGCCCCCAGAGCGTGGGCCTTGAGGATATCCGTGCCGCGCCGGATGCCGCCATCCAACAGCACCGGCACCTCGCCCGCCACGGCGCGCACCACCGCGGGCAGTTGCAGCAGGGTCGGCACGGCGGTGTCCAGCACACGCCCGCCGTGGTTCGAGACGATCACCGCATCCGCACCAAGGTCTATGGCCCGCCGCGCATCTTCGGGATGCATAATGCCCTTGAGCACCAGCTTCAGGCGCGTCTGGCTGTGCAGCCAGGCGATATCGCTCCAGCCCGGGGCCTGCGCCATGAAGTGGTCGAAGACGACGTTGCTGCCCTCCGGCGGTGGGGCCGGGGGCAAACCTTGCAGGTTCACCGGTGCGATCCCTTCGGGCAGTTGAAAGCCCGCGCGCATTTCCCGGTTGCGCACGCCGCTGATCGGGGCGTCAACCGTGACCACCAGCGCCTCATAGCCCGCAGCCTCGGCCCGGCACACCAGCGTCATGGTCGCCTCGCGCGTCGGCTGCATATAGAGCTGAAACCAGCGGCATGTGGCGCCTGCGCGCGCGACATCCTCCAGCGGTTCCGAGGCCTGACAGCTGAGCACCATCAGCGCCTCCAGCGCAGCCGCGGCCATGGCAGTGCCTGTTTCGCCGTCCGGATGCGCCATGCGCTGATAAGCAACAGGTGCCAGCAGGATCGGATGCGCCAGCGGACGGCCCAAAAGGCTCAGCGCGGTTGAGCCGTGGCGCATCCCCGTCAGCACGCGCGGCACCAGCGCATAGCGATCAAAGACGGCGCGGTTCTGTTGCAGCGTGACCTCATCCGCGGCGCCGCCCAGAAAATACGCCGCCGCCTGTGGCGACATGGCATGCTGCGCGGCTGCCGCATAGTCGGCAAGGCAGGTCAGGATCGGATCGGTCTGTGTCACGCTTCGCCCTGCATCCCATCATGAAATCACGTCCTTTCTCTCATTCCTGACAGGAGGACTCAAGTATGCCGTGCGCTGTTCTGGTACGCCCGTCAGCGCAGGCCGCGCTGCGGTCTTGCGTCAGAGCCCTTGATTGACGTACCTCAAAAGCCTTACGAGAGTGATTGCAAAGGTATAAAACGACGATGTCCAAGCCAACGACACGGGATCTGGCCGCAGCGGCGGGCGTCAGTCTGGCCACTGTTGACCGGGTTCTGAACGGGCGCGACGGGGTTCGTGCAAAGACCATCGAGAAGGTCAACGCCGCCATTCACGACATCGGTTTCGTGCGCGACCAGACAGCAGCGACTCTGGCACGCAAACGCTTTTACTATTTCGTATTCGTGCTGCCTGATCGGCAGGACGAGTTTCTGTCGCTGATCGTCTCCTCCGTTGCCGAGGCGGGCCGGGCGCTGCGCCATGAACGTGTGACGGCGCGCACCCTGCGCGTGCCGACCAATGACCCGCATAGCGTCGTGCAAGCCTTGGGCGCGCTGGCCCGCGACGGCGTCGACGGGGTGGCCGTGATGGCCCCGGAAACGCCGCAGACCCGCGATGCCATCCAGCGGGTGAGGGATCAGGGGATCGCCGTCGTCACCTTTGTCGCGGATCAGCCGAACGCTGCCCGCGACCGCTTCATCGGGATCAATGATGTCGACGCCGGGCGCACCGCCGCGACATTGATCGGGCGGTTTTGCGGGGCGGCACCCGGCACGGTTCTGGTGATTGCCGAGACGATCCAGTCGCGCGACAGCCTTGATCGCCGGCACGGGTTCGACGCCGTCGTTCAGCAGGACTTTCCGCATCTGCACGCCTCGCCCACGATCGAGACCTACGCAGACTCCGCCCGCACCGAACGGGTCCTGTCCAATGCCCTTGCCGCGACCCCGGATCTGCGCGCGATCTATCTGATGAGCTCGGCCTCGGCCGCCGCTCTCAGCGCTCTGGATGCCCATGGTGTTGCGCCCGATTGCGTCGTCATAGCGCATGAGCTGACGTCCCTCACACGCCAAAGCCTGATCAGCGGGCGGCTGAGCGCGGTGATCACTCAGGATATCGGCCATCTGGTGCGCAGCGCACTGCGCGTCCTGCGCGCCAAGGCAGAGAATGCGCCCACAGTTGAGTCGCAGGAACGCATCCGCATCGAGATCCTGCTGGAGGCAAACCTGCCCAGACTTGAGGAAACCCCCGAGGTTTCCGGCTAAAGCGCATTTCTGCGCTCAGATACCCCGAACTAAATCTCTCCCCTTATCAGCGCCTTGATCCCGCTCCCTCACACCTTCGTGAAAATTTGCTTTACTTGAGGTACGCACCTCAAATAGCCTTTTCTCAGGGAGCGGTCGGTGAGTGGCCGGGAGATCTGGGAGGATCCAATGAAAACGTCACACTATCTGTTGGCCACGGCTGTCTCAGCCATGGCGGGACTTGGTGCAACCAGCGCCATGGCCGAAGATCTGACACTCTGCTGGGCGGCCTGGGACCCCGCCAACGCGCTGGTGCAGCTCAGCAAGGCGTATGAGGAGCAGTCGGGCAACACGATGAACTTCGAATTCGTGCCCTGGCCCAACTTCGCCGACCGGATGCTGAACGAGCTGAACTCGGGCGGGCAGCTCTGCGATCTGATGATCGGCGACAGCCAGTGGATCGGCGGCGCGGCTGAAAACGGCCATTACCTGAAGATGAACGATTTCTTCGATGCCAACGACATCAAGATGTCCGACTTCATCGACGCCACTGTCACCGGCTATTCCGAATGGCCGAAGAACACCCCGAACTACTGGGCGCTGCCGGCCTTCGGCGACGTGGTCGGCTGGACCTACCGCAAGGACTGGTTCGACCGCCCGGACATTCAGGCCGAATACAAAACCAAGTACGGCCATGACCTCGGCGTGCCGGACACCTTTGACGAGCTGAAGAACATCGCCGAATTCTTTCAGGGCCGCGACATCGACGGCACCACGGTCTACGGCGCCTCGATCTATACCGAGCGTGGCTCGGAAGGCATCACCATGGGCGCGATGGATGTGCTCTACAGCTACGGGTTTCTCTATGAAAACCCCGACAAACCCTATGACATGGAAGGTTTCGTCAACTCCCCCGGCGCCGTCGCGGGGCTGGAATACTACAAGGCGCTTTATGATTGCTGCACCCCGCCGGGATCGTCGAACGGCTACATGAGCGAGGGGATCGACGCCTTCAAATCCGGGCAGGTCGCGCTGCAGATGAACTTCGCCTTCACCTGGCCGGGGTTTGAAAGCGATGCCAATGTCGGCGGCGGCAAGACCGGCTATTTCGTCAACCCCAAGGGTCCGGACGGCAAGCAGTTCGCGCAGCTGGGCGGGCAGGGGATCTCGGTCGTGTCCTACTCGAAGAAACAGGACGCGGCACTCGACTACATCAAATGGTTCGCCCAGCCCGAGGTGCAGGCAAAATGGTGGTCCATGGGCGGCTATTCCTGCCTCAAGGCCGTGACGCTGGACCCGAGCTTTCCTGAAAGCCAGCCTTACGCCCAGACCTTCCTCGACTCGATGGCGGTGGTAAAGGATTTCTGGGCCGAACCCAGCTACGCCACCCTGCTGCAGGACACGCAGCGCCGCTTCCACGACTATGTCGTCGCGGGCAACGGCACGGCGCAGCAGGCGCTCGACGGGCTGGTCAACGACTGGACCGAGACGTTCGAGGATGACGGCAAACTCTAGCCCGCCATCCCCGATCCCGGACGGGGCATCCTCCGCCCCGCCCGGCCTTTTCCCCGCATCGGAAAGCAGCACCATGACGGATGAAACGACCAGCCGAGTTCATACGACGGCGCCGGTCAGACTTGCCCGACAGATCCGCGGCCTCTCGGACCGCGCCGTGGCCTGGATCTTCATCGCCCCGACGATTTTCCTGCTGTTGGCGATCAACATCTTCCCGCTGATCTGGACCATCCGCCTCAGCCTGACGAACTACCGCGCCAACCGCACCAGCGCCGATCTGGAATGGGTCGGCCTGCGCAACTACCAGCGCATCCTCAACGACCCTGACATCTGGAATTCGATGCAGGCCACCGCGCATTTCCTGCTCTGGACGCTGGTGTTGCAGGTGCTGATCGGCTTCACGCTGGCCTACCTGATCAACAAGAAATTCCGCGGCAACGACATGTGGACGACGATCATCGTCCTGCCGATGATGCTGTCCCCCGCCGTCGTCGGCAATTTCTGGACCTTCCTCTATCAGCCGCAGATCGGCCTGTTCAATTACGTCGTCGGCTTCCTGACCGGTGCGGACCCCTCGTCCTTCTCGATGATCGGCGATGTTGCCCTTGCGCCGTGGTCCATCGTCATCGTCGACACCTGGATGTGGACCCCCTTCGTGATGCTGATCTGCCTCGCCGGCCTGCGCTCCATCCCCGACAGCATCTATGAGGCGGCGGAATGCGACCGCGCCTCCAAATGGCGGCAGTTCTGGACCATCACCATCCCCATGGCGCTGCCCTTCCTGATGCTCGCCGTGCTGTTTCGCGGGATCGAGAATTTCAAGATGTTCGACCTCGTGGTGCAGCTGACCGGCGGCGGCCCCGGCTCCATCACCGAACTCACCTCGATCAACCTCAAGCGCGAGGCGTTCGAGAAATGGCGCACCGGCTATGCCAGCGCCTATGCCGTGATCCTTTTCGTCACCGTGTTCGGGCTCGCCTCGATCTACGTGAAGGCGCTGAACAAGGTTAAGGAAAGATGAGCTATTCCGTCACCGACCCCTCGCCCCGTCAGAAATGGACCGCCGGAACGCTGGTCGTCGCCTATGCGCTGATCACGCTTCTGCCGCTGCTCTGGATCATCGCCACCGGCTTCAAATCGCCGTCGGACGCCATCGCCTATCCGCCGAAGGTGATCTTTGAACCGACGCTGGAAGGCTACGTCAACCTCTTCACCACCCGCACCCGCATGTCGCCGGACGCGCTCAGCGCCTTGGGCGAGCCTGCCACCTGGTACGACCGCATCGTGCGCCAGTACGACATGGTGATCAGCGGCCCCAGCCGCTATGGCGAGCGTTTCCTGAACTCGGTCATCATCGGGTTCGGGTCGACCTTCCTGTCGGTTTTCCTTGGCACGCTGGCGGCTTACGCATTTTCCCGCTTCAAGGTGCCGCTGAAGGACGACCTGATGTTCTTCATCCTGTCGACCCGGATGATGCCCCCCATCGCCGTCGCCATCCCGATCTTCCTGATGTTCCGCCAACTGGGCCTGTCAGACACCCACCTCGGCATGATCCTGCTTTATACCGGCGTGAACCTCTCGCTCTCGGTCTGGCTGCTGAAAGGCTTCATCGACGAAATTCCGGTGGAATATGAAGAGGCCGCCCTGATCGACGGCTACACCCGCTTTCAGGCCTTCACCAAGGTCGTCCTGCCGCAGGCCGCCACCGGCATCGCCTCGACCGCGATCTTCTGCCTGATCTTCTCGTGGAACGAATACGCCTTTGCGGTGCTGCTGACCTCGGGCACCGCCCAGACTGCGCCGCCCTTCATCCCCACCATCATCGGTGTCGGCAAGGACTGGCCCGCCGTCGCCGCCGGGGCCACTCTGTTCCTCGTCCCGGTCATGGTCTTCACCATCCTGCTGCGCAAACACCTGCTGCGCGGCATCACATTCGGAGCCGTACGGAAATGACCCCCAAACGCCTGTTCCGCCGTGGCCCGTGGGAGCTGCTGGCCACCCTTCTGATCGGCCTCGGCGTGGTGATGATGATGCAGCCTTTCCTGCTGATCCTCTACACTTGGTCCTTTCTTGTCACGCTGACCGGCACGGTGATGTTCATCACCGTCAGCCATTTCCCGGACTGACCCATGGCCCAGATCCTCATCGAAAATGTCCGCAAGGACTTCGGCAGCTTCACCGCCGTGCAAAGCTCTTCCTTCACGGTGGAAGACGGCGAATTCTTCATGCTGCTCGGCCCCTCCGGCTGCGGCAAGACCACGACGCTGCGGATGATTGCGGGGCTGGAACTGCCCACCTCCGGCCATATCCGCATCGGCGGCGAAGACGTCAGCCAGAAGCCCGCCAGCCAGCGCGACATCGCCTTCGTCTTCCAGATGTTCGCGCTGTATCCGCATATGAACGTGCGCCAGAACATCCGCTACCCGTTGATTTCCCAGGGCATGAAGCGCGCAGCGGCGAATGCCAAGGTGGAAGAGGTCGCGCAGATCCTCGGCATCACCGAGATCCTCAACCGTCCCGTCGGCGGTCTGTCCGGCGGCGACCGTCAGCGCATCGCGCTTGGCCGCGCCATCGTGCGCGACCCGAAATGCTTCCTGATGGACGAACCCCTCGGCGCGCTGGACGCCGAGTTCCGCGAACATATGAGCCAGGAGCTGCGCGCCCTGCACGACCGGATGGGCGCCACCACGATCTACGTCACGCACGATCAGCTTGAGGCGATGCAGATGGGCGACAAGATCGTCGTGATGAACCACGGCGTCGTCGAACAATTCGGCGTTCCGCAACAGATCTACGACTGGCCCGCGACGATGTTCGTCGCAGATTTCATCGGCTCGCCACCAATGAACTTCCTGCGCTTCCATGCCAGCCTCAGCCATGCCGACACCCATGTCATGCTCGGCGATCACCGCACCGAAATCCCCATGGCGCGGCAGGGCGGCAAGGGCGATCTCGTGTTCGGCATCCGCCCCGAACACATCCGGCTGCGGACGGAGGGCGGCTACCGCGCCCGCGTCACCGCCACCGAATACCTCGGCACGACCCAGATCGTCACGGTCGACACCGCCCATGGCACGCTGAAGATCCGCGCCGCCTCCGCCGATCCGATCCAGACCGGCAGCACCGTCGGCCTCGATTTCGACCCCCGCGCGGTGACCCTGTTCGACGGCAAGACCACCCGCGCCCTGCTGTCTGCCGGCAACGAAGGAGTGCTCGCCCATGGCTGACGTCACGCTTGCCAACATCACCAAAACCTACGGCGACACCACCGCCCTTGCGGATGTCTCCCTCACCATCCCCGACGGCGCCTTCGTCGTCCTTCTCGGCCCCACCGGCGCGGGCAAGACCACCACGCTGCGCATGGTCGCGGGTCTCGACAAGCCCGACCGCGGCGACATCCTGATCCATGGCCGCTCCATGCAGGGCCGCACGCCCGCGCAGCGTGACGTGGCGATGGTGTTCCAGCAATATTCGCTCTACCCGCACCTCACCGTGCGTGAAAACCTTGAATTCCCTCTGAAATCCCCGATCCTGCGCACCCCGCGCGACGTCATCACCCGCAAGGTGGCCGAGGTCGCCGAGGTGCTGCAAATCGCCCACAAGCTCGACAACAAGGCGACGGCGCTGTCGGGCGGCGAGATGCAGCGTGTGTCCATCGGGCGCGCCCTTGTCCGCGACCCGGCGATCTACCTGATGGACGAACCGCTGTCTTCGCTCGATGCGAAACTGCGCAGCGACTTGCGGATCGAGCTCAAACGCATCCAGTCGTCGATGGGCGCGACCCTGCTCTACGTCACCCATGATCAGGTCGAGGCGATGACCATGGCGACCCATGTCGGCGTGCTGGATCACGGGCGCCTTGTCCAGTTCGGCACCCCGCGTCAGATCTACGAACACCCCGTCAGCCTTTATGCCGCCAGCCGCCTCGGCACGCCGAAGATCAACGTGCTGCCCGCCGATCTGTTCGGTGGCAGCCCCGCAGGTGCCAAATCCATCGGCCTGCGCCCCGAACACATCGCGCTGGGGCAGGGCCTGCCCGCCAGCGTCCAGCGGGTCGAACACCTCGGCGATCAGACCCGGTTGCACCTGAAGCTCGGGGTCCATGATATCCTGACCCTCGCCGACCCCCATACGCCACTGACCAGTGGCGACACCGTGTCCATTCAGCCCCGCGACGCGCTCTATTTCGACGCCAGCGGCGCGCGTCTCTGAGCAGGAGAGCCCGATGACCCAGTTCATCAACACCAAGGAAACCCTCGTCACCGATGCCATCGACGGGCTGATCCGCGCCTCCGGCGGCGCGCTGGCCCGGCTGGACGGCTACCCCCATATCCGCGTCGTCCTGCGCACCGATTGGGACCGCAGCCGCGTGGCCCTCGTCTCCGGCGGCGGCTCCGGCCATGAACCGGCCCATGCCGGGTTCGTCGGACAAGGCATGCTGACGGCGGCCGTCTGCGGCGATGTCTTCGCCTCGCCTTCGGTCGAGGCCGTGCTGGCGGGCATCCTTGCCGTCACCGGCCCGGCGGGCTGCCTGCTGATCGTCAAGAACTACACCGGCGACCGGCTGAACTTTGGCCTTGCCGCAGAACGCGCCCGTGCCTTCGGGCTGAACGTGGAAATGGTCGTCGTCGACGATGATGTCGCTCTGCCGGATCTGCCGCAGCCGCGCGGCATTGCGGGGACGTTGTTAGTGCACAAGATTGCCGGGGCGGTGGCTGACGCAGGCGGCGATCTGGCTGCCGTGGCCAAGGCCGCGCGTGAGGTGATCGGGGGGGCGGTCTCGATCGGGATGTCGCTCGGCACCTGCACCGTCCCTGGATCGCCCAAGAGCGAACGCTTTGCCGCCGGAGAAGTGGAGCTGGGCCTTGGCATTCACGGCGAAAGCGGGGCGGAACGGATGCAGTTCAGCACCGCCAAAGACGCCATTGCGACGGTCGTCGCGCGGCTGAGGGACGCCACCCCGGCAGGGCCAAAAGTCGCGCTTGTCAATAACTTGGGGGCAACGACCCCGCTGGAGATGTCGGTGCTGACAGCAGAGCTGCTGGCCTCGGACATTGGCGCGGATATTCGCTGTCTGATCGGGCCGGGGCCGTTGATGACCTCGCTGGATATGCATGGGTTTTCCGTTTCGCTTCTGCCGCTCAGTGGCGAGGTTGAGGCGCTTTTGCGGCAGCCGGTTGCGCCGCATGCCTGGCCTCCGATGGTGGATGTGGGGCCGGTCGGGATACAGCCGATGCCCGATGGGCTGACCCCGCTGCGCCCGAAAGCCTCAGCCGATGCCACGACAGAGGCCTTTCTTGCGCGCTGCTGTGACATCCTGATTGCTGAGGAAAATCAACTGAATGCACTGGATTCACATTCCGGTGATGGCGACACGGGATCGACTTTGGCGGGGGCGGCGCGGGCGTTGAAGGGGGCTATTCCTCAGCTGCCTCTGGCGGATCTGACGCAGCTCTATCGTGCCATCGGCAATGAGCTGAGCCAGACCATGGGCGGCTCCTCCGGGGTGTTGCTGGCGATCTATTTCTCGGCTGTGGGGGATGCGGCGGCCAGTGGCCATGGCCGGGCCCGCGCCTTTGCGGCCGGGCTGGCGCGGGTGCAGGAGGTCGGGGGCGCAAGCCTCGGGGATCGCACGATGATTGACGCTCTGGCACCGGCCCTCGCGGCGCTGCCGGAGGGCATTCCTGCGGCGGCAAAGGCGGCCCGCAAGGGGGCGGATGCGACGGCTGCGATGGGCAAGGCGGGGGCCGGGCGGGCGAGCTATATCTCGGCCGACCGGCTGGTGGGTCACAATGATCCTGGGGCCGAAGCGGTGGCCCTGCTGTTCGAAAAACTGGCGGAATCGTGATGTCGGTCTCCGGTCGGTATTCCGACGGTAAGTGAACGGTGCGAATTTCGCCGGTCTGACGCTCGATCAGCCCCAGGGACCGCGCTTGGAGGAGGGCTTTTGCGGCGTGGTGTTGCCACGATTGCCCCAAGACGCAGAGCCTGAGCCAGAGCCAGAGGACCGGACGGGCGCGGTGTCGCCCATCTCAAGCGCCATCTGGCGCAGGGCGGCGACGCGGTTTTCCGTGGCCGGGTGGGTCGAGAACAGCTTGTCGCGGCCATTGCCGTGCAGCGGGTTGATGATGAACATATGCGCGGTGGCGGGGTGTGCCTCGGCCGCGGGGTTGTCGACGCGGGCAGCGCCCATGGCGATCCGTTCCAGCGCGGTGGCGAGCCAGAGGGGGTGCCCACAGATCGCAGCGCCTTCCTTGTCGGCGGCATATTCGCGGGTGCGGCTGACAGCCATCTGCACCACGGCGGCGGCCATGGGGGCAAAGATCATCATCGCGATGGTGCCGACCATGCCGAGGCGTTCGCGGCTGCCACCAAAGAACAGAGCAAAGTTCGCCAGCATCGAAATCGCACCGGCAAAGGTGGCGGTGACGGTCATGATGGCGGTGTCGTGGTGCTTGATATGGGCCAGCTCGTGCGCGACGACGCCGGCCAGTTCTTCGCGCGACAGGGCTTGCAGCAGGCCGGTCGAGACGGCGACGGCGGCATTGGCCGGGTTGCGCCCGGTGGCGAAGGCGTTGGGCTGGGCCGAGTCGATGACATAGACGGCCGGCGTCGGGATACCGGCGTTCTGCGCGAGGCCCGCGACAAGGGCTGTCAGGCCCTGACGGTCGTTCGGTTCGACCGCATGGGCGTTGTGCATCCGCAGCACCATCTTGTCGGAGTTCCACCAGGTGAAGACGTTCATGCCCGCCGCAACGACGAGGGCAATCAGCATGCCTCCGCTGCCGCCGAGCAGATAGCCCAGCCCCATGAAGAGCGCCGTCATTGCCGCCATCAGGGCAGCTGTCTTGAAATAGCCCATTGTTCCAGTCTCCGCGTCAGTCCGCGCCGATGCGCGGTACCCGATTGATATATGTCGCCAGAAACGCGGTGCAATGGAGCGGCGCCGGCTTGCCGATGCTCGGGGCGCTCTGGTGGCGCGGGCGCGCGTCATGCTAGCAGGGCGGCATGACCCCTGAGTGACCCCTGATGCGGAGCCGCGCATGCGAGAGCAATTCACCCTGAGCGGCCCCAAGCCCGGTGCCGATTACCTGATCACCGTGCTGCGCCCCGACGCAGCCGCCCCCGCTGCGGGCTATACGGTGCTTTATGCGCTGGACGGCACGGCGGTGCTGGAGGAGCTGCCCGAGGATGCGATGGCGCAGCCCGGTGCGCCGGTGATCGTGGCGATCGGCTATGACGCCGAGCGGCGCTTTGCCTCGGCCGAGCGGGCGCGCGATTACACGCCGCCCGATCCCGAGGGACGCGTGATCACCGACCCGAGGGGGCGGCCTGCGGGCGGCGCGGCGGCGTTCTACGATCTGATTGTGCGCGAGGTGATGCCAAGGGCCGAAGCGCTGGTGCCGGTGGACGCGGCGCAGCGCAGCCTCTGGGGGCACAGCTTTGGCGGGCTGTTTGTTTTGCGCGCGGCGATGCTGCCGGGCGCGGCGCTGTTCCGGCGGTTCTATGCGGCGAGCCCGTCGCTCTGGTGGGATGACATGCGCTATCGCTTTGCCCTGCATGCGGCGCTGGCGGCGGGGCAGGCGCCTGTGGCGCGGGTCGATCTGCATCTGGGCACTGCCGAGCAGGCGCGCGCCAGTCTGCCGCCGGGCGACGAGGTGCAGCCCTTCATAAGGATGCGCGCCGCCCTGCCGCCTGAGGCCCACGCCGAGCTGGCCGAGGCGCTGGCGCGGGTCGGCAATACCGGGGGGCTGACGCTGTTTGACGGTCTCAGCCATGGCGAGGCCTTCGGGGAATCGCTGCGGGCGACGTTGCGCGGGATGGGGACTGCGCCCTCCGCATGACGTGATCACACGGTGCACGCTAATAGTTGACTGTACTGCTCGGGATTATTAAGCCTGCGCCTGTTCGTCCTGCCAGGCACGGTTCACCAACCGGGTCGGCAGGGAGGGCGGGGATCGCCTTGGCCCCGCGCGGGCGCGCATGTCGCCCGGATGAGCCACAGCATCGCTGCAGCAAACAAGGTCTGGACCATTTGACCGGAGGCCGCCGACGTGCGCGCCCCCTCAGCAGCGAAAGGTTGACTTTATGATGATTTCCAAGGGGATGGCGCACGCTCGTCCGCAGGGCGGCTGGCTGATTGCCGCGGCTCTTGCCGGCTTCATGGCTGTCGCAGGTGCTGCGCAGGCACAGACCGCCTTCAGCGAAACCGGCAGCTTTGCGGGCCGTCTGGGCGCCAGTGGCCCCGACCGTGGACCGATCGTGCCGGGTGGCGAAGCGACGATCACCGGCTCCGGCCTGACGCCGGGCCAGCTGGTCGTGCTGCGGCAGAGCGGTGTTGCGCTGAACGATGGCGCGCCGCTGACCGCCGACGACAAGGGCAACTTCACCGCCACGGTGACGATCCCCGATAATGCGCAGACCGGCAGCTATCCGGTGGTCGCCGAGATCCAGAACCCGCCCTATGCGACGACGTTCGACGTCAAGGTTTCGCCCAACCTTGGGGAAATGGGTGCCGACAAGTATGACGTGGTCAGCCAGAAGCTGGCGCCGGGTCTGTATCAGGTCGCCGAATCCAACAAGCTGGGCGCGGTGTTTGTCGCCTCTGCCGTGGGCCGTCCGCCGGTCGAGGCAAGCCAGCTGATCAAGCTGGACGCCAAGACGCTTGAGCAACTGGCCTCCGTCACGCCTGCTGCCGACGCACAGGGCGGCGGCGTCTTTGCCGTCTACGGTGTCGGCGTCGAGGAAGACCTCGGGCAGGTCTGGGTCACCAACACCCGCCAGAACACCGTTGCGGTCTATTCCGCTGACGATCTGTCGCTGATCAAGCAGTTCGACGCGGACCTCGTGCCGCATCCGCGCGATGTGGTTCTGCTGAACGGCAAGGCCTATGTCTCGGCCACCTTTGTGCCCGAAGTGCATGTGTTCGATGCGAAAACGCTGGAACCTGCAGGCGTGATCGAGCTCAAATCCGGCGAACGTCGTGGTGAATTCGGCACCGGCGGTATCGCTGTGGATGCTGCGGATAACACGCTTTACGTCTCCAGCCTGTCGAGCAGTGAGGTCGCGGTTGTCGATCTGGCCACGGATGAACAGACGGCGGTCTTTGCCGTGCCCGGGTCGGACAACACCATCGGTGTGGCCTATGACGCGACGCGCAAACAGATCTACACCGCCGGTCAGGGCAGCGACAACGTGACGATCCTGAACGGTGAAACCGGCGCGGTGATCAAGTCGGTCGCGGTGGGGGCCAACCCGCTGAACCTCGCGGTCGATCCCGAGACGGGCAATGTCTATGTGACCGTGCGCGCCTCTGACAGCGTCGTGGTGATGAGCCCCGAGGGCGATCTGCTGGCCAACCTCAACGTCGGGTCCTTCCCCAACCACCTGACGTTGGACGGCGAAGGCGGCGTGCTGGTCGTGAACAAGGCCAAGGGCAAAGATGACCCCAAAGGCGACATGATCACCCGTATCACGCCGAAAATGTAAGACACTTCCGGCCGCAGCGTCTTTTCGTTGCGGCCGGTCCAATGACCGGAGCAGTCGCATGAAACCTCTCTCGCAGATATGGCCGCAGGACCGGGCCGAGCGCTACCGCGCGCTGGGCTACTGGCAGGGAGAGACCTTTCCGGCGTTGCTGCGCGCCCGCGCCGCCGCCCACCCCGACCGCACCGCGCTGGTCTGGCGCGATCAGCGGATCAGCTATCTTGAGCTGAACGATCAGGCCCGCCGCTTTGGCGCTGGGCTGCTGGAGCTGGGGCTGACACCGGGCGACCGGGTGCTGGTGCAGCTGGGCAATACCCCCGATTTCTTTCGCGCCGCCTTCGGTCTGTTTGCGGCCGGGCTGATCCCGGTCTACGCGCTGCCCGCGCATCGCCGTCTAGAGATCGAGCATCTGCTGACCCGCTCGGAAGCTGTCGCGATGATCATCCCCGACAAGGCCGATGGCTTTGATTATCGCCAAATGGCCGATGAGCTGGCCGAGGCCGTGCCTGCGCTGGCCCATATCATCGTCGCAGGCGAGGCCGGGCCGGATCATCACGCGATGATCGGCATCGCCGCCGACCCCGCCAGCCTGACCGCCGATCCCGACCCGCAGTCAGTGGCGTTTTCGCAGATCAGCGGCGGCTCGACCGGGCTGTCCAAGCTGATCCCGCGCACCCATGACGACTATATCTATAGCTTGCGCGAAAGTGCCCGGATCTGTGGGCTGGGGCCGCGTTCGGTCTATATGGCCGTGCTGCCGGTGGCGCATAACTTTACCATGTCGAGCCCCGGCACCTTTGGCGCGTTCTACGCCGGGTCGACCGTGGTGCTGTGCCCGTCGCCGGTGCCCGACGCCGCCTTTCCGCTGATCGCGAAAGAGGGCGTGACGATCACCTCGCTTGTGCCGCCGCTGGCCCTGCTGTGGATCGACGCGGCGCAGAAGATGCAGCCAGACCTGTCCTCGCTCGAGGTGCTGCAGGTCGGCGGGGCGAAGTTCCTGCCCGAATCCGCCCGCCGGGTCCGCCCGGTGCTGGGCTGCACGCTGCAACAGGTCTTCGGCATGGCCGAGGGGCTGGTGAACTACACCCGCCTTGATGACATCGAGGAAATCATCGTCACCACGCAAGGCCGCCCGATCAGCCCGGATGACGAGATCCTCGTGCTCGACGACGATGGCAAGCCGGTGCCCGAGGGTATGCCGGGGCACCTGCTGACGCGCGGGCCTTACACGATTTCCGCCTATCACGACGAACCCGCCGCCAATGCGCGCAGCTTTGAAGACGGCTATTACCGCACCGGCGATATCGTCGCGCGCCAGCCCTCGGGGCATCTGATCGTGCAGGGGCGCGCGGGCGATCACATCAACCGCGCCGGCGAAAAGATCTCGGCCGAGGAGGTGGAGGATCACCTGCTGGCGCATCCGGCGGTCTTCGATGCCGTGGTCGTCTCGATCCCCGATGCCCATCTGGGCGAGCGTATCTGCGCCTTCATCAAGCCGCGTGAGGGCGAGACGCCGAGGGCGCTGGATATCCGCAAGTTCATGCGGACCCGCCAGATCGCAGCGTTCAAGATCCCGGATGAGATCCGGCTGATCGACACCTTCGGGACCACCGCCGTCGGCAAGATCTCGCGTCGTCACCTGCGTCAGCAGCTGCGCGCAGAGGTGCTGGCGGATGAGGCCAAGACCGCAAGCGAAACGGAAAACACATGACCCAAGACACTGAAGTCCTGACCAAAGATCAGATGCGCGCTGATATTGCCGCCCAGATCGGCGTCGCCCCCGAGGAGGTCGAAGCGGAGGAAAGCCTTGTCGATCAGGGCCTTGATTCCATGCAGGTGATGACCCTGCTGATGCACTGGGGCGAGACGATCAAGGGCCTCGATTTCGCGCGCTTCATGGAGGCCGAGACGCTGGACGACTGGTGGCAGATCGCGCACGAGGCGCAATCCGCGTGAGCTCTCTGCCCCCTGTACCGGCTGACGCGCAGCCGCTGAGCGAGGCCCAGAAGGGCATCTGGTACGCGCAGCGCCGCGACATGGGCAGCCCCGTCTTCATGACCGGTCAGGCGCTGAGCCTGCGTGGCCCGCTGGACCTTGCCGCGCTCAGCGCCGCCGTGGCGCAAGTGGGGGCGGAGGCCGAGTGCCTGTCGCTGCGCTTTGCGGAAACTCCGGACGGTCCCGTACAGTGGCTGGCGGCGGACGGTGCCCCGGCGCTGGTGGTGCGTGATCTCTCGGGCGAGGCGGACCCCGAAGCGGCGGCCTCTGTCGCGATCAAGGCCGAGGCGAAAGGCCCGGTTGATCTGCACAACGGGCCAGTTGCGGGCTTCACCCTCTGGGTGCTGGCCCCCGACCACCATATCCTGAGCGAGCGCATTCACCACCTCGCCGCCGACGGTTACGCCATGGTGCTGATCACCAACCGCATTGGCGAGCTGTATTCGGCAGCCTGCACGGGCCGTGCGCCGGGGCCGGGCTTTCCGCCCTACGCGCAGTCGCTGGAGGCCGAGGCAAAATACCTCGCCGCCCCGAAACGCGACAAGGACCGGGCCTATTGGCACGAGACGCTGGCGACCCTCGGCGTGGTTGAAGGCATGGCGGCGGGTGAGCCGGTCAGCGACCACTGGTTCCACCGCGCAGAAGTCCCCCTCAGCGCCGCCGCGCGCGACCGGCTGCACGCACTGGCGGCAGAGGTCGGGCTGAACTGGGCCGATGTGCTGAGCGCTCTGGCGGGGGCTTACGTGGCCCGCTGCCTGCCCGTCGCTCCGGGAGAGGAGGACGTGCCGCGCGAGGTCGTCCTTGGTGTGCCGCTGATGAACCGCATGGGCTCAAAGGCCGCGCGGGTGCCTTGTACTATGGTCAACGTGTTGCCGCTGCGCCTGACGGTGCGGGAGGATCTGCCGCTGGTCGATTGGCTCTCCGAGGCGGCGCAGGGCATGGCCGCGATGCGCCGCCACGGCAAATATCGTGGCGAGGCGCTGCGGCGCGAGATGCAGCGCATCGGCGCGGGCAAGCGCCTGCATGGGCCGCTGGTCAACGTGCTGCCGTTCGATGCGACGCCGAAGATGGCGGGGCTGGAGACGCAGTTGCAGATCCTCGGCGCGGGCTCGGTCGACGACATTACCTTTTGTTTCCGGGGGGATGGACAGTCGGGGCTGCTGGTGCAGGCCGATTGCAACCCCAGGCTCTATGACCTTGCGAGCACGCAGGCCCATGCCACGCGGCTGGCGACCTATCTGGAGGCGGCGCTGTTCGCGCCCGACCTCGCCGGGGTGCCGACGCTGACGCAGGCCGAGACGGTGCAGCACCTCGTCACCCGCAACGCCACCGGGCATTCGGTGCCCGAGACGACGCTGGTCGCGCTGACCCGCGCGCAGATCGCCGCGACGCCTGAGGCCGAGGCGCTGGTCTTCGGCGCCGAGCGTCTGACTTATGCCGAGCTGGACCGGCGCAGCGACACCCTCGCGCGGCATCTGGCGGGGCAGGGGATCGGGCCGGGCGATGTGGTGGCGGTGGCGCTGCCGCGCTCTGTCGCGCTGATCGTGGCGTTGCAGGGCGTGATCCGCGCCGGGGCGGCCTATGTGCCGCTCGACCCCGAGGATGCCTCGGCCCGGCGCGCCGATATGCTGGCGCGCGCCATGCCCAAGGTGATCTTGGCGGAGGCTGGTTTCGATGCCGCGGGTCACGTGGCGCCCCTCCTGCCGCCCGCGCTTTGGGGCACCGGGGCGCAGGCCGAGCCGACACCGCCCGGCCCCCATGATCCGGCCTATGTGCTGTTCACGTCCGGCTCTACCGGCACGCCGAAGGGGGTGGTGATCGAACATGACGCCATCGTCAACCGGCTGCTCTGGATGCAAGCCGAATACAACTTTGGCCCCGGCGACCGCATCCTGCAGAAGACCCCCGCGACCTTCGATGTCTCCGTCTGGGAGTTCTTTCTGCCGTTCCTGAGTGGGGCCACGCTGGTCGTTGCCCCGCCGGGCGCGCATCGCGATCCGTCTGCGCTGGCGCAGTTGATCCGCGATCATGCGATCACGACGCTGCACTTCGTGCCGTCGATGCTGGCGCTGTTTCTGGCCGCCCCCGCTTCGCAAGGCCTTCAGATCGCGAAGGTTTTCGCCAGTGGCGAAGCTCTGCCAGCTCACCTTGCTGCGCAGTTCCACGCCCGTATCGAGGGGCGTCTGCACAACCTCTATGGCCCGACCGAGGCCGCCGTTGACGTCACCTACCGCGAGGCGCGGGCGGAGGAACCCGGTGCCTCGGTGCCGATCGGCACGCCGGTCTGGAACACGCGCACATACCTGCTAGACCCGCGTGGGCGGCCTGTGCCGGACGGTGTGGCGGGGCGGCTGTACCTTGCGGGGCGGCAGTTGGCGCGTGGCTACCTCGGCCAGCCCGATCTGACGGCAGAGCGGTTCCCGGCCGATCCTTTCGTGCCGGGCGAGCGGATGTATGACACCGGCGATCTGGCCTTTGCGGCGGCCGACGGCACGCTGACCTATATCGGGCGCGCCGACCATCAGGTGAAGATCCGCGGCGTGCGGATCGAGCTGGGCGAGATCGAGGCGGTGCTTGAGGGCACGGGCCTTGTTGCGCAGGCCGCCGTTCTGGCCCCCGCCGATCACTTGGGCCAGGCGCAGCTGGTTGCCTATGTGGTGCCGCGCGCGGGCGTCGAGGTGGCAGCGATCCGAGAGGCGCTTGCGGCGCGTCTGCCGTCGATGATGATGCCCGCCGCCATCGTGCCGTTGCAGGCGTTTCCGCTGAACCCCAGTGGCAAGCTGGACCGCAAGGCGCTGCCCGCGCCACAGCTGTTTGCCTCAGCCCCTGCGCGCGCGCTGCGCGACGGGACCGAGGCGCTGCTGGGCCGGGCCTATGCCGAGGTGCTGGGCCTGCCCGCCCCGGTCGCGCCGGAGACGGACTTTTTCGCCGCCGGGGGGGACAGTCTGAAGGCGGTGCGTCTGACGCTGCTGCTGGAGGAAGAGCTGGGCCGCGATCCCGGTCTCGGCACCCTGTTCGAGGTGCCGGTGCTGGCCGATCTGGCCCGCAAGCTCGACGCCGAAGCGCAGCACGACGATGGCCTTGGCCCCGTGGTGCATCTGTCGCCGCGCAAGGGCGACGCGCCACGCCGCCTCTTTGCGATCCACCCCGCAGGCGGTATCGCCTGGTGCTATCGCGGCCTCGCACGCGCGCTGAAGGGGGCGGAGGTCATCGGCATCCAGTCGCCGCTGCTCGACCCCGACGCGCCTTTGCCCGACAGCCTGTCGTCCCTCGCCCATGACTACTGCGACCGGATCGAGGCGCTGTGCCCGAGCGGCCCGATCCACCTGCTCGGCTGGTCGCTGGGGGGCATCATCGCCCATGCCATCGCCGCTGAGGCGGAGGCGCGCGGGCGCGAGGTTGGCCAGCTGGTCCTGCTCGATGCCTATCCGTCGGAATGCTGGCGCAATGAGCCTGAGCCGGACGAGGGCGCGGCGATCCGCGCGCTGCTGGCCATCGCGGGACATGACCCGGATGCCTATCCGCATCTGGTGACGCGCACCGATATCCTCGGGTTCCTGCGCGAAACCGGGCATCCGCTGGGGCAGTTGCCCGAGGCGGTGCAGCATGGCGTCGTGCGGTCTGTTCAGCAGACCAACCGGCTGGTGCGCAGCCACCGCGAACGCCGCGTCGTGGCTCCGCTGCTGCATGTCCATGCGCGGCTTGATCATGCGGGCACCGGGCGCAGTCCCGATCTGTGGCGCCCCTATGCCGGCGACGTGCGGGTGCTGGAGCTGGAGTGCCGCCACGCCGATGTCGTCTCGGACGCCAATGCACTGCGGATCGCGCAGGCGGTGCGCGCGGCCCCTGCACAGCGCAGGCTGGAACATTCCTGAACGCGCGGACCCGGGGGGCTGACTGGGCCAGACAGGCGCACTTTCAATAAGCGACAGGGCCGTTTTTTCGCCCTGCTCGCGGAAAGTTGTGCGCCCCGGCGGCGGAAAATCCTGATAGCGCCGTGTAAGGACAAAGCTCGGGGCTGCGGTGCAGTTCACGGGATGCAGGTATTCGGAGTAAGCAGTTTGGCCAGAGATTTCCTTTCGCGCATATCGGTGACGATTCCCTGTCTGGTTGTCGCGCTGAGCCTTGGGATATCGCAGGGCGCGCTGGCGCAGGGGCGTCCGCCGACGGGGCCGAGCGAAGTGGGCGTGGTTGCGCTGGCGCAGCAGAGCGTGCCCTATACGGTGACCCTGCCGGGGCGCGCCGTGGCCCATGACCAGACCGAAGTGCGCCCGCGCGTCGAGGGCGTGATCGAGGAGATCGCCTATACCTCCGGGGCGACGGTTTCGGCGGGGGATCTGCTGTTCCGGCTGGACAGCGACACCTATGAGGCGGCGCTGGAGGCCGCGAAGGCCGCCAAGGTCAGTGCCGAATCCGCGTTGGCGGCGGCGACCTCGACCGTCACGCGCTATCGCAAGCTCAACGGTGTCGGCATCACCCAGTCCGATCTGGACAGCGCCGAGGCCGGACTGGCGCAGGCGCAGGCCAATGTCGCCTCCGCGGCGGCGGCGCTGAAGACCGCGCAGCTGAACCTGGACCGCACCGACATCCGCAGCCCGATCAATGGCATCGTCGATCTGCCGCAGTTTTCGGTCGGGGCGCTGGTCACCGCCAATCAGAGCGATCCCCTGACCACCGTCACCTCGATCAACCCGATCTATGTCGATGTGCAGGAAAGCTCGGCCCGGATGCTGCGGGTGCGCAACCGGATCGAGATGGGCACCCTGCAGCCCGTCGATCCGCTGGGCATCGTGCTGACACTGGAAACCGGCGCGACCTATGAGGGGGCGGGCACGCTGGTCAGCCCGCGCATCCAGGTCTCGACCACCACGGGCAGTCTCGATTTCCGCATTCAGTTCGACAACCCTGACCGGCTGATCCTGCCGGGGCAGTTCCTGCGCGTCGCCCTGACGCTGGGGACAACGCAGGCGATCCTTGTGCCGCAACGCGCCACCTCGCGCAGCTCGGACGGATCGCTGACCGCCTATCTCGCGCGCGATGGCATCGCACATGAGGTCACGCTGACCGCGCAGGGCGCCTATCAGAACGCCTGGATCGTCACCGATGGCGTTGCGCCGGGCGACCAGCTGATCGTCGACGGGCTGCGCAACCTCAAGGCGGGGGCCGAGATCACCACCATCCCCGTCACCATCGACAAGGATGGTCTGGTCGAGGAAACGCCCGGCACACAGGCACCGGGAGGCGCGACGCCCGAAGGTCAGGCTCCGGCCGCCCCGAAAGCCGGAGAATAACCGCAGATGGTCCACTTCTTCATTCACCGCCCGGTGTTCGCCTGGGTGCTGGCGATTGTCACCATGCTGGCCGGGGCCTTTGCCTTTACCCGCCTGCCGGTGTCGCAATACCCCGACATCGCGCCGACCACGATCCGCATCTCGGCCTCCTATACCGGGGCGACGGCGGATGCGGTGCAGAACTCGGTCACCACGGTGATCGAGGATTCGCTGACCGCCATCGACGGGCTGCTCTATTCCAACTCCACCTCGCGGCAGGGGCGGTCGTCGATCACGCTGACCTTCGACGAAAGCGTCGATCCCATCGATGCCCAGAACGAGGTCCAGTCCAAGGTCAGCCAGATCGAGAGCCAGCTGCCCGAGCGGGTGCGGACCTCGGGTGTCAATATCTCACGCTCGTCGGATTCGATCCTGATGGTGGGGGCGCTGGTGTCGACGGATGCGCAGTATTCCACCGTGCAGCTGGGTGATATCCTCGACAATATGGTCAAGGGGCCGGTGCAGCGGACCGAAGGCGTCGGCGGCATCAACATCTTCGGCTCGGGCTACGCGATGCGCATCTGGCTCGACCCGCTGTCGCTGGCGCAATACCAGCTGACGCCGACGGATGTGACGGCCGCCGTGGCCGCGCAGAACACCACTGTCTCGGTCGGCTCGCTGGGCGAGCTGCCGACGACCGAGGGCCAGCAGTTCACCGCGACGATCACCGCACAAAGCCAGCTGACCTCGGCCGAAGCCTTCGAGAGCATTCTGCTCAAGACCGAGCCGGATGGCAGCGCCGTCTACCTCGGCGATGTCGCCCGCGTCGAGATCGGGCAGGAAAGCTATGGCACCAGTTCGTTCTTTGACGGCGAAAATGCCGCGGGTTTCGGCATCAACCTCGCCACCGGGGCGAATGCTGTCGATACGGCGGCGGCAGTGCGCGCGACGCTGAGCGGGCTGATGGGCGCGCTGCCCGCCGGGGTCGAGGTGCATTACGCCTATGACACCTCGCCCTTCGTGCAGCTGTCGATCGAGAAGGTCTATCACACGCTGGCCGAGGCCGTGTTCCTCGTGCTGTTGGTGATCCTGATCTTCCTGCAGAAATGGCGCGCGACGCTGATCCCGATCATTGCCGTGCCGGTGGTGCTGATGGGCACCTTCGCGGTGCTGGGGGCGGCGGGTTATTCGATCAACACGCTGACCATGTTCGCCATGGTGCTGGCCATCGGCCTGCTGGTCGATGACGCCATCGTCGTGGTCGAGAACGTCGAGCGGGTGATGGAGGAGGACGGCATCGGCCCCCTCGCCGCGACCGAGAAATCCATGGGGCAGATCACTGGCGCGCTGATCGGCATCGCGCTGGTGCTCTCGGCGGTGTTCCTGCCTATGGCGTTCTTTGGCGGCTCGACCGGGGTGATCTACCGACAGTTCTCGATCACCATCATCACCGCCATGGTGCTGTCGGCGCTGGTGGCGCTGATCCTGTCGCCGGCGCTCTGCGCGACGATGCTGACCCAGACCGAACATGGCGGCGGCATCGCCCCGGCGCGCTGGTTCAACCGCAACTTCGACCGCATCACCAATGGCTATGCGGGGGCGGTCAAGCGGCTGCTGCGTGTGCCGGTGCTGATGATCCTGCTGCTGGGCGGCATCACCTTTGGCGCGGCGACGCTCTATACCAAGCTGCCCTCGTCCTTTCTGCCGGCCGAGGATCAGGGCGTCATGATGGTGATCATCAGCCTGACCGAAGGCTCGACCACCGCGCAGACGCAGGCCGTGGTCAACCAGATCGACGACTATCTGCGCACCGAGGAACGCGAAACGGTGGAAAGCACCTTTGCCTCGCTCGGCTTCGGGTTCGGCGGGTCGGGTCAGAACGCTGCGATGCTGTTCATCAAGCTGAAGGATTTCGACGCACGCACCGGCGACGGGGCGGCGGCGGGGGATGTCGTGGCGCGGGGCAATGCCCGCTTTGGCCGCCTGCGCGCCGGGCGCGTGACCTTCATCCAGCCGCCCGCCATTCCGGGCCTCGGCAATACCTCGGGCTTTTCGATGTACCTTGTCGATCAGGGCGGCAATGGCACCGAGGCGATGATCGCCGCCTCCGCCCAGCTGGAGGCGATGGCCACCGAGGACGGACGCGCCACCGGCCTGCGGATTTCCGGCGACGAGGACGAAGCCGTCCTGCGCATCAACATCGACCAGCAGAAGGCCGAGAGCCTCGGGCTGACGCTGTCGTCGCTGAACTCGATGATGTCGGTGATTTTCTCCGGCTCTTCCGTCAACGATTTCAACATGAACGGCAACCTGCGCCCGGTGATGGTGCAGGCCGATGCGCCATACCGGATGCAGCCCGAAGACATCGAGAGCTGGTATGCCCGCAATTCCAGCGGCGAGATGGTGCCGTTTTCCGCCTTCATGACGACCGAGTGGGTCTCGGCCTCGCCGTCGCTGTCGCGCTACAACGGCACCTCGGCGATGAGCGTCTCTGGCTCTCCCGCGCCCGGCGTGTCCTCGGGCGAGTCGATGGACGCGATGGAGGAGCTGACCGCCCAGCTGCCCGGCGGCTACGGCGTCGCCTGGACCGGGCTGTCGTATCAGGAGCGGCAGTCGGGCAATCAGGCGCCCTACCTCTATGCGCTGTCGGTGATGGTGGTCTTTTTGTCGCTGGCGGCGCTGTACGAGAGCTGGTCGATCCCCTTCTCGGTGATGCTGGCGGTGCCGGTCGGCATCCTCGGCGCGCTGGTCGCGGCCTGGGTTACGGGCGGCTCGAACGACGTCTACTTCAAGGTCGGGTTGCTGACGACCATCGGGCTGGCGGCCAAGAACGCCATTCTGATCGTCGAGTTCGCCAAGGGGCTTGAGGCGCAGGGCAAGGATCTGGTCGAGGCCACGGTCGAGGCCGCGCGGATGCGGCTGCGCCCGATCCTGATGACCTCCTTCGCCTTCATGCTGGGCGTCGTGCCGCTGGCCATTGCCAACGGCGCCGGGGCCGCCGCGCAGAATGCCATCGGCGTCGGGGTGCTGGGGGGCATGATGGCCGCGACCTTCATCGGCGTCTTCATGGTGCCGAGCTTTTATGTCGTCGTGCGCCGCCTGACCGATCGCCGCGTGCGTCGTCAGAAGGCCTGATGCAGAGCAGGCGGCGATCGGTCAGGCGGCCGCCTGTCTGGCTGCGCCTCAGAAATCGAACAGCTCTTTCAGCAGGGACGACTTCTTCTTGCGCTTGTCATAGCGCGGATCATAGGGGCGGCTGTCGTCGCGATACCCCTCGCGCCCGTAGCCATCCCGTGGGTCGCGGTTGGGCGCAACGCGCACTGGTTGCTCGGGCACGAGATCCTCGGCAGAGCGGTCGATGATCTTGTCCAGCTCTCCCCGGTCCAGCCAGATGCCACGGCATTTCGGGCAGTAGTCGATCTCGACCCCCTGCCGTTCGGTCATCGTCAGGTCGGTCCCATCCACAGGGCATTTCATCGCGCAAACTCCTCATTTCACTCGATCTGAAATGGGAACGCCAGGGCGCTGCATCAATAAACGTCTGCGTGATCGGTTAACCAAGCCGCTGAAAAAGCATGGTTAATTACGAAAATTGGAATGACCGGCGGGGCGAAGCAGGGTATATATCGTCTTACGCCCTCGGACGGATCAGCACCGGACCAGAGCGGCGATGCGGTAGAACACCGTCCCTTCTTTTCACTTGAGTACGACGGTGTGGGCCGCAGGTGCGTCCCATGCCTTGACCGCCTTGCATCCTCTCATCCTCGGCTCATCCCCGCAGGATAGGAGACTTGCTATGCGCCTTCTCGTCACAGACACCACCTGGAACATTGCCGGCCTGGCGCATGCCATGGGCGAAGAGGGATTCTATATCACCGAGGCCGCCACTGGCGCCGAAGTGCTGGAATACGTCGCCTCGGCCGAACAGAATGCCGTCATTATCGACCCCGATCTGCCGGATATGGAGGCGGTCAGCCTGATCACCCGGCTGCGCACCGAATACCCCCGGCTGGTGATCTGCGTCGTGTCGCGCAGCGTCACCGAGGCGGATCGCACCCGGTTCATGATCCGTGGCGCCGATGACGTGATCGAGTGGCCCTGCAAGCGCGCCGAAATCGCCGCCCGTCTGCGCGCCTACGTCCGCCGGACCGCCGGATTTGCCCAGCCTGTGCTGGAAGCGGGCGACCTCAGCGTCGATATCGACCAGCGCAAGGTGCGTTTCGGGGATATGCCGATCCACCTGACCCGGCTGGAGTACGAGCTGATCGAAATGCTGGTCCTGCGTGGCGGGGCCATGGTCAGCCGCGAACAGGTGATGATGCAGCTCTATGCCTGGCAGGATGAACCCGACGCGAAGATCGTCGACGTCTACATCTGCCGCATCCGCGCCAAGCTGGCCGCCATCGGCGCGGGCACCGAGGTGATCGTCACCAGCTTTGGCCAAGGCGTCCGTATGCCGGTCCTCAGCCGGCCGCGCGAGGTGCCCGCCGCCGCCTGAGCGGGCGGGGAGGTCCGGGGGACAGAGTTTCCGCACCTCGTGCCCCCGGACATTAGCGAATCGTTAACCAATTTCTCCCAAGGGTGGGGTGTACGTCGGCAGTCAGGGGGCCGGGACGCCAGCAGATCAGCAGCCAACCGGGTGAAGGGGAACGGGGATGGTCCTTCCGGTGCGCTTCAAGGTTCGCAGGGCGTCCCGGCTCTGGCGTGCCGGGGCGATGCGCTTTACGGCCTTTCTGACGCTTGTTGCGCTTGCCGCCGGGCCAGCGCAGGCCGGGGCCTGGCCCCGGGGCAAGGGCAAGCACTTCGCCTCGGCCGCACTGCGCTTTCACAGCGGCACCGGGGCCGACTGGACCAAGTCCCTGACCTATTACCACGAATATGGCCTCAGCGATCAGATCAACATCGGCGTCGATTTCGGCGGCGCGATCTCGGGCTTCGACAAGCTGATCTTCTTTGCCAGCGTGCCCCTGCCGGCGATGTTCGGGGTCAATATCTCGTCCGAGCTGGGGGTTGGTGTCGTCGCGGGCGAGGCCGTGGTGCGGCCGGGCTTTTCCCTCGGGCGCGGCCTCAGCAAACCCTCGGGCTGGGTCACGCTGGAGGGCGCTGCCGAGTATTTCAGCCAGAGCGATGCCGTCGACTGGAAGCTGGACAGCACCTTCGGGCTGACCCTGAGTGACCGCGCCAAGACCTATGTGCAGCTGCAGACCGGCCACCAGCACGGCGATTTGCCTTTTGCGCGGATCGCTGGGTCGTTTGCGTGGCAGCTGAAACCACGGCTGACACTGGATCTGGGGGCCTCGACCAGCCTGATGAACAGCGAGCGTTATCGCCTCAAGTTCGGGGTCTGGCGCGAGTTCTGAAGCAGGGCGTCAGACGGCCAATCCGGGCTGTTTGACCATGCGCACAGCGTCGATCTTCCAGCCTTCGGGCGTCTGGATCATGGCGTATTCCAGAAAGTGCAGGGTGCCCTCGGCGTCCTCGATCTGAACCGTCTGATAGAGCAGGCCGTCACGTTCCTGCTGCCCGACAAAGCGGTGGTCGCGGGCGTGATGCACCATGGGATATCCGCTGCGCACCATGGCCCCGAAGGCGTCGACGGTGCCGAAGATGCCCTGAATGGTCGGGCTGGCATAGGTCCAGGCGCGGTCGAAATCCTCCGCATCAAAGGCCTGCAATTGCTGGGAAATCACCGCCTCGGGTCCACCCGCATCCTGCGCGCGCGCCATCGGCGGCATCAGCAGGGACACGGCAAAGACCAGCAGAGCCAGAGCGACCGCGACAAGTGATAGTGCCTTCATGACAAACCGCTCCCTAAGATGTTACCTGAAGTTACGCAGGCGGAGGCGGTTTGGTTTCATTTCTTTTGAAATCAGCTGCGGATAGGCAAAAAGGCGCCCCTCGGGGCGCCCTTTTCGTTTCACTCGGCCGTGGTCGTGACGAACTTGCCCGTCAGTGCCTCGTCGATCAGATCGGCGGTCTCGGACACACCGTAAAGCGCGATGAACCCGCCAAAGCGCGGCCCCTGACTGGCCCCGAGCAGCACCTCGTAGAGGGCGGTGAACCAGTCGCGCAGCGGCTCGAAACGCTCCTTGCCGACGGCGTAAACCTCTGTTTGCAGGGCTTCATCCTCGATCGGGCCATCCCAGACACGCAGCTTGTCGCGCAGCTCGATCAGGGCTTCGCGCTCCAGATCGGTGGCGGCGCGGAAGGTCTTTTCGGGCTTCACGAAGTCATTGTAGTAGCGCACGGCAAAGCCCGCCGCCTGATCCATCTGCGGATTGGTCTCGGCATTGGCGTCGGGCGCATAGCGGCGGATGAAGCCCCAGAGCGTCTCCTTGTCCTCAGCACCCGAAACCGAGGCGAGGTTGAGCAGCATCGTGAAGGGCACAACCATGTCGCTGGCCGGCACGTTGTGGCCATGGATGTGGAACACCGGGTTGGCCAGCCGCTGTTTGGCGTCCTGATCGGCATAGGCGCGCAGCTGCTGGTGATATTCGTCCATCGCGCGCGGTATGACGTCGAAATACATCCGCTTGGCCGTCTTCGGCTTCTGATACATGAAATAGCTCAAGCTCTCGGTGCTGGCATAGCTCAGCCACTGGTCGATCGAGATGCCGTTGCCCGAGGTTTTGGAGATCTTCTGGCCTTTGTCGTCGAGGAACAGCTCATAGCTGAAATGCTCGGGCTTCTTGCCGCCGAGGATTTCGCAGATCCGGTCATAGATCGGCGTGTTGGTCGAGTGGTCCTTGCCGTACATCTCGAAGTCGACGTCCAGCGCGGCCCAGCGGGCGCCGAAGTCGGGCTTCCACTGCAGTTTCACATTGCCGCCGGTGACGGGCAGGGTCCATTCGCGGCCCTCTTCGTCGTCGAAGGTGATGGTGTAGTTGGCCCGGTCGACGCTTTTCATCGGCACATAGAGCACGCGCCCGGTCTCGGGGTGGATCGGCAGGAAGATCGAATAGGTCGCCGCGCGCTCCTCGCGCAGGGACTTCAGCATGACCTTCATCACGTCATCATATTTGTCGACGGCGCGTTTCAGAACCTCGTCGAACTGGCCGGTGCTGTAGAATTCGGTGGCCGAATAGAACTCGTACTCGAACCCGAACCCGAAGGTATCGAGGAAGCGGCGCAGCATGGCGTTGTTGTGGTGGCCAAAGCTCTCGAACTCGCCAAAGGGATCGGGCACCTTCGTCAGCGGACGGTGCAGGTTTTTCTGCAGCATCTCCTGATTGGGGACGTTGCCGGGGATCTTGCGCATCCCGTCCATATCGTCGGAAAAACAGATCAGACGGGTCGGGATGTCCGAGATCACCTCGAACGCGCGGCGGATCATCGTGGTGCGCAGCACTTCGCCAAAAGTGCCGATATGGGGCAGGCCGGAGGGGCCATAGCCCGTCTCGAACAGCACAAAGCCCTTTTCGGGTGGCACCTTTTCGTACCGCTTGGCCAGACGGCGGGCCTCTTCGAAAGGCCAGGCCTTCGATTCAAGTGCAGCGTCGCGCAGGTCTGACATGGTTCACTCCATCGGTTCTGATGCCCTTGGGCGGGCTATTCCCCTTGTGGGACTGGCGCTTCCTATTGCCCGCACCCGGATAGGTCAATATTCTGGCCCCAAGCCAGCGCAATCGGTTTTTGCGCGCATCTCTTTATTTTACACAAGGCTCGCACCCCATGACCCTAGATGACCCCCATTCGCTTTCGCCGCAGGATTGCCTTGTCCTGCTGATGATCGCGGTTTCCGTCTCCGACGAAACCGTCCGCACGTCCGAGTTGATCAAGATCGAAAATCAGGTCAACACGCTGCCGATCTTCGCCGATTACGACGATTCCCGCATCAGTAACCTGTCGCAGGTCGTGTTCGATCTGTTCGCCGAGGAGGACGGTCTGGACGCCCTGTTCGGCCTGATGCGCGAACATCTGCCCGAGCGGCTGTTCGAGACCGCCTATGCGCTGGCCTGTGACGTGGCCGCCGCCGATGGCACCCTGCGCGAACCCGAGCTGCGCCTGCTGGAGGAAATCCGCTACGAGCTGTCGCTGGACCGCCTGCACGCCGCCGCGATCGAGCGGGGCGCGCGCGCCCGTCACCTCACGCTGTAACAGTTACCTCACGCTGTAACGTCTCAGCCGGTGCCGTAGACGCCGCCCCAGCGTTCGATCAGGTCCTGTTGCAGGTTGCGTGCGCGCGCCAGCCAGGGCCTGCCGCCGGGGGGGCGTTCGCGCTGTTCCATCGGCAGGGTCTTGCGGATCTCGATGTCGCCCGAGAGCACCGCAAAGGCCATCGCCGTGCCGTCCGGCCCCACGACGTACCCCGCAAGGCCCGAGACGAAGTTCAGCGTGCCGGTCTTGGCCTGCACCGTCATCGGGCGATTTTTGTCGATGACCTTGCCGGCTTTCCTCAGGTTGATATCCTTCAGCAGCGGGCGCAGCTGATCCTGCGCCTGCCGCGAGGCCAGCATCGTCACCAGATCCGCGGTGGAAATGCGCGAGTCGTCCTCCAGCCCTGAGTGATCGACCATCGAGACCTCTGTCAGACCGAAGGCCTGCTTGGCCCAGACGCTCATCGCCTGCGCCGAGTCCCGCAGCGAGGTCGGCGCGACACCGCGCGCCACCGAAGCCGTCAGGCCGATGATTTCGGCTGTCAGGTTGGTCGAATAATACAGCATCTCCTTGATCACCTTGCTCAGCGGGCGGCTCTGATAGCTGGCCAGCTGGAAGGCATCGACGGGCAGGTCGCGCATCTCTTCGGGCGTGTCGAGGACGATGCCATAGGCGCGCGCAAGGGTCTGGAACACTTCGGCGGTATAGGCGGCAGGGCGGCGCACCGGCAGCCAGCGCGCGCCGTCGGCGGTGCCAAGGGCGGACTCGGCGACGGTCCATTCATCATGGCCGTTGCGGTCGTTGTAGGTGAAGATCGGGCCGGTGCGATCGGCCAGCGCCATGCTGGCGATGGTCACATCGGGGCGGTATTTGCCAGCGCGGGCATCCATCGTGATGGCCCATTTCCCGGCCACCTTCTTCCACTCGAAATGCACCCGGTTGTAGTTCAGGTTCAACCCCGAGACGCCGGGGTTATAGGCCACATGCGCAGGCTGTTCGATGTCGATCAGCCGCGCTTCGGGCAGCGAATGACCGTAGTAAAAGAACTTGCCCGTCACCTCTGTCACACCTGCCGCCTTCAGCCCGGCGGCCAGCTCGCCCAGATTGTCGGTGTCGAAATCCGGATCGCCGCCGCCTGCAAGGATCAGATCGCCCACCAGCTTGCCGCCCTCCATCGGGCCGGTGCCCAGCAGACGGGTGGTAAAGCGATACTCCGGCCCCAGCGTGTCCAGCGCGTAGAGCGTCGTCAGCGTCTTGGCGACACTGGCGGGGGGCAGGGGCTGGTGTGCCTCATGCCCCTCAAGGATCTGGCCATCGCTCAGCGCGGCCAGCGCAAAGGCGCTGTGGCCGCTGATCTTGTTGCGCTCCAGCAGCATGTTGATGGTGGGATAGCCGCCATTCTCCATCCGCTCCATCAGCCCCTCGGGGCGGTGACGGGGGCGGATCTTGGTGGTCGGACCATCGGCAAGCGCAGGGCGGGCGGCGGGCAGGGCGGCACTGCTGAACAGGCCAGCCAGCATCATCCGTCGGGAAATCTGAATTGTCATGAGCCTAGCTTAATTCTGTGCGCCAGCGCTGCCAAGGTGGGGCGGCGGCGGAAAGGGGCAGAGGCGCGGCAAGTTCAATCACTTTGTCGCCAGCCCCCGCGCTGACGGATCAGCGAGGATGAGATTCCGGTCATCGGCACGTTGACGAAACACCACGTCGGGGCCTTGCTGGAGCCGAGCAGACGGCTCTCGCGGCCGCGCAGACGGTAGCCGCGATAGATCCGTGCCGCGCGTGAGTTGCGCGCGCCGAGGCGTTCGCCCGGTCGTGCCAGCACGCCGATGGGGAAATTCTCCATGATCCAGCGCCATTCCTGCCACTTGTCGAACTGCACCAGATTGTCGGCCCCCATCAGCCAGACGAAGGTCACGCCGGGGTACATCTTTTGCAGCGCGCGCAGGGTCTGCGCGGTGTAGCGGGTGTTGGTGCGAGCCTCGATGCCGGTGATGCAGACGCGCGGATGCTGCACCAGCGCGCGACTGGCCGCCAGCCGGGTTTCCAGCGGCGCAGGCCCGTGGGTTTTCAGCGGATTGCCGGGGCTGACCAGCCACCAGACGGAATCCAGCCCGAAGCGCTTCAGCGCCTCGCGGGTGATATGGGCATGCCCTTCATGCGGCGGATCAAACGACCCTCCCAGCAGGCCGATGCGCTGACCGGCTCTGGCATATGGACGGCGTTGAACCACGTCGTCACGTCCCCTTCTGGCGGCAGTGCGCTCTGCAAGGCAGGGCGCACGCCAATTTCGACATTCGGCGGAGGTTGTGACGCAAGCGCTGGGAAAGTCAAACATTTACAGCACATCCCCCCAGCGGCCTGCGCGGCCATTGGGGGGATCCGGGGTTACTTCATCGGGTCAGGCCGGGGCAGCGTGCCGGAGGCCGGGCCCGACATCGGCCCCGACAGCGGGCGCGCCACGGTGGGTGCTCCGGCATAGGCGCCATGCCCGGCCTGCGAGCTGCTGTCATCCTTCGGCGCGGCCTGCTCTGCCGCTTTGCGACGGCGACGCCCCGGCAGACGCGGCGGAATGCTGGCGGCTGCGTTCAGCCCGGCGGACAGGGCCGCCTGCACACCACGCCTGCGCGGCGAGTGCTTGCGGCGCAGCGCGATCTTGCGCTCGCGCGCGGCGCTGCGGGTCTCGCCATCCAGAAACAGCGCGATCACATAGAGCCCGGGGATATTGTCGCAGAGCACCTTGAGGAACACGAGGAACGGCACCGCCATCAGCGCCCCTGCCACACCCCAGAGCCAGGCCCAGAAGATCACGGCAACAAACACCGCCGCCGCGTTCAGCCGCAGATGCCGCCCCACCAGATAGGGCGTGATCATCTGCCCCTCGATCGAGGTCAGCGTCATGTAGCTGATCGGCACCAGCAGCGCATGGCCAACGCTGTCAAACGTCACCAGCGCCACAGCGCCCGCCACCGCCGTGCCCAGCATCCCGCCCAGATATGGCAGGTAATTCAGCGCAAAAGCCGCCACGCCCCAGAGCAGGCCATAGGGCATCCCCAACAGGTGCAGGGTCGCGCCAATGGCAATGCCGAGCCCGGCGTTGATCACCGTGATCGCGCCCAGATAGCGCGAGATCTGACGCTCGACATCGCGGCTGATCCGGCGCGCCCGGCGCTTGTTGCCGAAGTCTGGAAAGCTCTCGACCAACTTGTGCTGGAACATATTGCCCGAGGCCAGCAGGAACATCGCCAGCAACATCGCGATGATCAACGCCGAGCCGGTGCCGGCCAGCGACGCCAGCGCCGTCTGCAGCATCGAGCCGTCATTGACCACGACCTGCGTGGCTTGATCCGCACTGCCGCCCGCCAGCTCCTGCATCTGTTCGCTGGCCTTCTGCATCCGCTCGACGTTCTGGGCGATATCCCAGAGCTTGATGCGCAGCTCCTGCTGGATTTCCGGGGCCTGCTGGATCAGCATCTGCGCCGGATAGCGCATCATGTAGATGCCATAGGCCATGGCGGAGCCGATGGAGAAAATGATCAACACCGCCGCGACGCCAGCCGGAATGCCCAGCTTGCCGAGCCAGCGCACCAGTGGCGCCAGCGTCAGCGCGATCAGCAGCCCCAGCACCAGCGGCAGCATCACCACCTTGGCCAGCGAAATCGACCAGAACAGGAACAGCACCAGCAAAGCCGCCAGCATGTATTCCATGCGCCGCATCATCGCGTCGGGGCGCGGCGGCTCGGTCGGGGGGGTGGGATAGGTGACATTCGAGGGCACCGGGCGCGGCGGCTCGGCGTCCTTGCTCTGCTCTGGATCGTTCTGATCCTCGGGGTGGTCCGTTGCGTCCTGCCCCTTGCCGTCGTCCATGTATTGCCTGCCTGACCTTTGCAAAGCGCCGGACCAATCCCGTGCTTAACATGTTCAACGCCCGCGTGTGCGAAAGGGTTCCTGCGCGCACAGCCTATAACGCAAGCCCCGTGAGGTTTATTTTATACCGAAAGCGCGGCAAAACCCGCCGGATTTCCGCCCCTCGGCGCCGCACCCGGATTGCCCCTGCCGCCCGGCTTCTGTATCTAGCGCCAAAGCGCAACACCCTGTCATCGCGCTTCAGCGCAATACCCAGAGGGAGCATCTCCATGGCCGCCTACCAATACGTCTATCACATGTCCGGGGTCTCGAAGGCCTACCCGGGCGGCAAGAAATGTTTCGAGAACATTCACCTGAACTTCCTGCCCGGCGTCAAGATCGGCGTCGTCGGCGTCAACGGGTCGGGTAAATCCACCCTGCTCAAGATCATGGCCGGCTGGGACAAGGATTTTCAGGGCGAAGCCTGGCACGCCGAAGGCGCCAAGGTCGGCTACCTGCCGCAGGAGCCCGAACTCGACCCCAAGCTCGACGTGCGCGGCAACGTCATGCTCGGCGTCGCGCCGAAACAGGCGATCCTCGACCGCTATAACGAACTGGCGATGAACTATTCCGACGAGACGGCCGATGAAATGGCCGCCCTGCAGGATGAAATCGACGCCCAGAACCTCTGGGATCTCGACGCCCAGATCGACATCTCGCTCGAAGCCCTGCGCTGCCCGCCCGATGATGCTGACGTCACGACCCTTTCGGGCGGTGAGAAACGCCGTGTCGCGCTGTGCAAGCTGCTGCTCGAAGCGCCCGACATGCTGCTGCTGGATGAGCCGACCAACCACCTTGACGCCGAAACCATCGCCTGGCTGCAAAACCACCTGATGGAGTACAAGGGCACCATCCTGATCGTCACCCACGACCGCTACTTCCTGGATGACATCACCAGCTGGATCCTCGAACTCGACCGCGGCAAGGGCATCCCTTACGAGGGCAACTATTCCGCCTGGCTGGAACAGAAGGCCAAGCGCCTGATGCAGGAATCGCGCGACGACAAGTCCAAGGTCAAGACGCTGGAGCGCGAGCTGGAGTGGATGCGTCAGTCCCCCAAAGCCCGTCAGGCCAAGTCCAAGGCCCGCATCAAGTCCTACAACGAGATGGCGAACCAGTCCGAGCGTGAGAAACTCTCCAACGCCCAGATCATCATCCCGAACGGCCCGCGCCTTGGCACCAAGGTGATCGAGGTCGAGGGTCTGAAGAAGGCCATGGGCGACAAGCTTCTGGTCGAGGGGCTGTCCTTCTCGCTGCCGCCCGGTGGCATCGTCGGCGTCATCGGCCCCAACGGTGCGGGTAAGACAACCCTGTTCCGCATGCTGACCGGTCAGGAAACCCCGGACGAGGGCACGGTCGAATACGGCGACACGGTCAAGCTGTCCTACGTCGATCAGAACCGCGACGACCTCGACCCGAAAGAGAACGTCTGGGAAGCGATCGCCGACGGCCTCGACATCATCAAGCTCGGCGACGCCGAAGTGAACGCCCGCGCCTATTGCTCGGCCTTCAACTTCAAGGGCAGTGACCAGCAGAAGAAGGTGTCGCTGCTGTCGGGTGGTGAGCGGAACCGCGTCCACATGGCCCGCCTGCTGCGCGCCGGTGGCAACGTGCTGCTGCTCGATGAACCGACCAACGACCTCGACGTCGAAACCCTGCGCGCGCTGGAAGACGCCCTCGTCGATTTCGCCGGCTGCGCCGTGGTGATCTCGCACGACCGCTTCTTCCTCGACCGGATCTGTACCCACATCCTCGCCTTCGAGGGCGAAGCGCATGTGGAATGGTTCGAGGGCAACTTCGCCGACTACGAGGAAGACAAGAAACGCCGCCTTGGAGCGGATTCGCTGGAGCCTAAGCGGATCAAGTACAAGAAGTTCGCGCGTTAAACGAAGAAAAGGCGGCCTCCGGGGCCGCCTTTTTTTATGCATAGGGTGGGGTCCACCGCCGCCGCAGGCCCCCCAACCCAAAACGCCGCCCCCTTTCGGGGACGGCGCTGCTCAGGATCGGTCCGGGAGGGGATACCGGTCCTCAGCCGTCGTTGGTCGGTTGCTTCGTGCGTTCGGTGATCATCGCCACCAGCCGGTCGTTCAGCGCCGGGTCGGTCTGCGCGGTCTGGCTGATCTTGTTGTAGGTATCGACGTCCATGCCCTCGGTCTTGGACACGGCGGCAGCCATATCGGCCTGCGCCTTCTGCGTCAGTTCCGCAGCCTCGGAATCATCCTTGGCGGCCTGGATCTGCGGCAGATAGGTGTCGCGCACCTCCGACACTTCGACCGCCGCATCGACAAAGCTGTCGATCTGGTCGTCGCTAAAGGGCACCTGCGCCTGTTCCGTCTGGGCCGCAGGGGGCGCGGTCGGGGCAGGGGCCTCTTGCGCGAAAGCGGGGGCAAGGGGGGCGAGGATCAGGCCAGCCGCCGCAGCGGTGCCAAGAAGTTTGGTATGAAAGGTCATCTCTGTCTCCTTCATCGAACTTACCATCGCGGCGGGGTGCCGCGGGGTGTGCTGTAGAAGGTGGCGTGCGCCCCGCCGCCTTGCAATGCCCCCGCCAAACTGCGGCGCAAGCCCGCCGTTTGACCCCGGTTGCGCCAGCGGATCGCCGCTATCCGCACCGGGCCTGCGCGCACCCCGCGCCGCCACGTCCGCAACCTCTGGCTGAGCCCTCTCGGGCATAGCCTCCGCAGGGGCTGAGCGGGCCTTTCGAGCGCATTTTTCCGTCCCCCCTGCCTTTGCGTCATAGAAAACAGGTGGATGCGGAAAAATCCCCTGCTGATTTCTCTTCACACGAATCAGAATCGCTGGCATATTCAGGTGGCTAAGCGACCTCTTTCGACCTTTCTGTTTCTGTATGGCTACAGTTATCGATCGACCACGTAGCCGGGCTGCCGCATCCCGCGGGCAGCAAACAAGACAGGAGATTTCCGGATGGCCAACGGCACCGTGAAATGGTTCAACACAACCAAAGGTTTCGGCTTTATTGAGCCCGAAGGCGGCCGCAAGGACGTATTCGTTCACATTTCCGCAGTCGAGCGTTCGGGCCTCACCGGCCTGCGTGACGGCGCGAAAGTGACCTTCGACATCGAAGCCGGCCGCGATGGCCGCGAGAGCGCGGTCAACCTCGCTCTGGTCTAAGGGGTTGGCTCCTGCGGGGGCCGCACTTGCCAAGACTTAAGGAAGCGCCCGCCGGGGATCCCCTCGATGGGCGTTTCTCATTTCAGGGCCTCCGGCGCAGACACGCCCTCCCCCTCGACCCGGTTCAGCAGGGCATCGCCGCGCATTGCCTCGGCGATTTTCATCTGCGCCCAGGTCGCCAGCAGCCGGTTGATCCGCGTCTGATAGCCGGTGCCCATGCCGCGATAGAACTTCGCCACCGACACATCGAGGTAGAGCGTCACCTTCTCCTTCTTCTCGCGCACGTCGAGATCCTGCTCCAGCGTGTGCCAGGCGTCGGGCACGGTGTCGCGCAGCTGATCGAGGTCCAGCATGTCGCGGCTCTCCTCCCAGGCATAGCGGTACAGACGCTCCTGAGCGATGCGCTGTGTCTTGGTCAGGGGTTTGCGGCGGGACATGGCAGGGCTTTCCAAAAGGGGCGGGCACGAGGGCCTCTGATCGCCTCATCATTGTCCCGCAGGGTTAACGCCGCACCACCCCGCCGCACGGCCAAAAGCGCACCGTTCAATTACCGTTCAGATACCGACGGGATACCGACATCCCGATTTCGCGGTTTTCACGCCCTGCGGCACGCCCGGTTTCGCCGTATTGCACCCAGCGGCAGGCAGCCTTGCGCGGCTCTGCCCGGTCCCAGCCTAGCCAACTGCGGCAACTGCATTTACAGGATGCGTCACATAAATCTCATCAGGAGTTTCACGGTTCATGCAGCACTGGATCTGGCGCGCAGTTCAGCTTTTCATCGCAGCCGCAGGCGCGCTCGCCGTGGCTTGGGTGTTCGAGTTGCACAATCCCTATTGGGCCGTGATGCCGATCTGGGTGGTCAGTCAGGCGTTCCGCGAAGACCTCGTGATCCGCGCCATCCTGCGTATCATTGGGACGTTGATCGGCGCTGCTATCGGTTTGGCAGCGTTGTATTATTTGCCGAACCCGGTGCTGCTGACGCTGGCCGTCGGCCTCTCTGTCGGGCTTGGCACGCTGGCCGCTTTCTGGATCGGGACGGTCTATAGCTACGGTGCGATGATGGCGGCGATCACGGTTGCCGTGGTGGTCCTGCCCGCCATGGCGAACCATGCCGCGCCGCTGAATCTCGCCGTTGACCGGGTCTGGTGCACGCTGATCGGTGTCATCGCGGTGACGGCGGCGACCTTCCCCTTCACCCCGCTGCGCGGCGGCGACAGGCTCCCGATCCGCGCCAATCACGGGGGCGTCCGTGGTCTTAAAAATGGTTGCGTGGCAATGGCTTGCACGATCCTCGGCATGAGCATCGCCCTGCTGGTCGGAGACTTCTGGGCAGTGGGATTTGCCCTCGCGCTCAGTATCTTTTCCGCCCTGATGGGAGGGATGCCCGACGCCAGCCCGGCGCTGCGTTACATCCTGCCGGGCAGTGCCATCGGCATCGCCGCCGCCATCGTCTACCGCCTGATCGGCGCCACGCTTGAGCTGAATTCCCTCGGCCTCTACCTGCTGGTGGCGGTGTTTCTGGCGGCCGGTGCGATCCTGCGGGCCAACCCGCGCACAACGAACTTTGGCCTTGATTCCAATATGATATTTCTGCTCACGGCCGAGGTCGGCACCGTCGGTCACGGGGCCTTCAACGAGATGTCGGGCGGTGCAGCGATGCTGGTGGCGGCGCTGATCGTCTCGGCTTTGCATCGCAGATTGCTGCCGGCGCATCTGGCCGAAAAGGCGCGGCGCAGACCGGCTTAGTCTGCCTCAGCCCCAGTTTCAGGTTCGCAAAACAGCGAATACAGCAGGCCGATGATGGCGACGGTATTGGAATCGGCGATGCTGTAATACACCGCCTTGCCATCGCGCCGCGTCTTGACGAAACCTTCTTCGCGCAGCCGCGCCAGCATCTGACTGACGGCGGCCTGACGTGTGCCCAGCAAGGCCTCAAGCTCGCTCACCGATTTTTCGCCAGCGCCGAGGTGACACAGAATCATCAGTCGGCCTTCATGGGCCAGCGCCTTTAGAAAGGCCGCCGCCATCTGAGCATTCTCGGTCATTTCACGCGGAGGAGTCGGCAAGTCCATGATATCAGTCAAAATTAGATCCGTCTGGTCTGAGGGCGCCGCGCGCCACAACCAGTTGCTTGCCGCGTCAAATCGCGTGCTGTCCGGTCAATCGCGAGGGGCGCCGCCTTGAAAGGCATTGTCCATATCGTAGCGACAGGGGGCTTGTTGCATCTCTAGGTGCAATTGGCTGCCATCGTATTCATGCCGCCGCGCAAGCGTTTCGTCCAGTTCAAACCCGAGACCCGGCGCGTCGGTTGGCGAAATAAAGCCGCCCTCGACGGCAAAAGCGCCGCCAATCAAGGCGGAATGGTAAGGCGTTTCGATGGTCTCGGCCATGAGAATATTTGGAATCGCGGTGCAAAGGTGGATATTCGCCGCCCACTCCACCGGCCCGGCATACAGATGCGGGGCGACCTGCGCGCCGTAAGCCTGTGCCAGAACGGCGATCTTGCGGGCCTCCCAGATCCCACCAGCGCGCCCCAGAGCAGGCTGCACGATGGCGACCCCGGCCTCAAGTGCGGCGCGGAATTCGGCGAGTGTGGTCAGCCGTTCGCCCGTCGCAACCTGCAGCCCGGATTGCGCACAGACCCGCGCCATGCCGGGCAGATCATCCGGGGCGACGGGTTCCTCGAACCACAGCGGGTCATAGGGGGCAATGGCCCGCGCCAGACGTAGGGCTCCGGCGGCAGTGAACTGGCCGTGGGTCCCGAAGAGCAGGTCGGCGCGGGTACCGACGGCATCTCGCACCGCCGCGCAAACCTCTGCTGAGAATGACAAATCCGACATCGATGGCATATGTCCACCGCGGATCGTATAGGGGCCGGCGGGGTCGAACTTGACCGCCGTATAGCCCCGTTCCACGAGGTCCGCCGCGCTTTCCGCAGCCATCTCGGCACTGCGCCAATAGCTGCCCATATCGTGATGCGGCAGCGGGTAGAGGTAGGAATAGGCGCGGATCCGGTCATTCATCTTGCCGCCGAGCAGCGCCCAGACAGGCCGCTCGCGTGCCTTGCCGAGGATGTCCCAGCAGGCGATCTCCAGCCCCGAAAACGCGCCCATGACGGTCAGGTCCGGGCGCTGCGTGAAGCCGGAGGAATAGGCGCGGCGGAACATCAGCTCGATATTCTCGGGGTTCTCGCCGGCCATGTGACGCGCGAAGACATCGGTGATCACGGCCTTCATCGCTGCGGGGCCGACGCTGGCGGCGTAACATTCGCCCCAGCCGACGATGCCGCAGGCGGTCGTGACCTTGACCAGGATCCAGTAGCGGCCCCCCCAGCCCGGAGCGGGTGGGGAGGTCACGATGATATCGAGGTCCGCGAGCTTCATTTGAACAGGATCACGTTCCGGCGTGCGCTCCCGGTCAGCGTATCGGCAATCGCCTCGTTGATCTGATCCAGCCGCCAGGTGCCCGAGATCAGCTCATCGAGTTTCAGCCGTCCCTGACCGTAGAGGTCGACCATCCAGGGAATGTCGCGCTTGATCACAACGTTACCCATCTTCGAGCCGACAATCGCCTGCCCCGAGTCCGCCATGATCAGCGGCGAATAGCTGGCGGTCTTGTCGCCGTGGGGCATGCCGACCATCACGATCCGCCCGCCGCGTGCAAGGTAGCGCGGGGCCATGTCATAGACCTGAGCGACTCCGACGGTGACCAGCACGGCATCCGCGCCGCGCCCGAGGATTTTCTTCACTTCACTCCAGGGCTTGCCTTCGGCGCTGACGACATCCGTGGCCCCGAACTCCTTGGCGGCGTCCAGTTTTTCCGGCAGCATGTCGACGGCGACGATGCGGCGGGCCCCGGCGATCCGCGCGCCCTGAATGGCGTTCAGCCCGACGCCGCCGGCGCCGATCACCACCACATCCTGACCGGCCGTGATGCCGCTGGCATAGACCGCCGCGCCGACGCCCGTGATCACCCCGCAAGAGATCAGAGAGGCGGCACCCATTGGCACCGACTCAGGGATCGCCACGACCTGACTTTGATCCACCACCATCTTTTCGGCAAAGGCGCCCGAGGCCATCGCCTGCATCACCGGGGTGCCGTCTTCCAGCGACAGGGCGCTTTGACCGACCGAGTCGTAGGGCGTTTCGCAGATCGTCGGGTGACCGCCGCCGCAGGTGTCGCAATGTCCGCAGGCGCGGATCAGCGTGACACAGACCGGATCGCCGATGCTGAGACCATGCACGCCCTCGCCGAGCGCACTGACGCGGCCTGCCGCTTCATGCCCGTAGACCGCTGGCAGATGCCCGCCAAACCCGCCCTGCCAAAAGGAAATATCGGAGTGACAGATCGCGACGGCCTCCAGAGTCACTTCGACTTCGCCCATTTGAGGCGCGCGCAGCATCACCTCTTCAATGGTCAGCGGCGCGCCATATTCGCGGCACAGGGCGGCTTTGATCTTTTGCATGTCATCTCTCTCCCAGATGTGAGGCGCAGGGATGCGGCCTCATGAGATCCAATTGGTGAAATTTAATTCCTCTGGTCGAAATTAGCCATCTTAGCGCCGGGCGAACAAGGCAAAAATCGCGATGGCGGGGATGAGCAGCAGCGCCGCGGCCGCAAAGGGCGCGCCCGGCAGGAAGATCGGCGCCTCCGGTGCGGTGAAAAACCCGAAGATCGTGGTCATGATCAGCGGGGTGACGATCATCGCCAGCGCCATCAACGATGAAAGCACGCCCTGCATTTCGCCCTGAGCGTCATCTGGCGCGGCGCGGCTGGCGATGGCGATCAGGGCGGGTTGCGCCAGCTCTCCCAAGGCGCTGAGCGGCGTGATGATCAGCGTCGCGGTCCCGCTGCGGATCACGCTGAGGATGCTGAGAAAGACCACGTTCGCCCCGAGACCGAAAAGGACGGTCCTGCGTTCTCCAAGTCGGGCCATGGTCGGGCGGAACAGAAGCGCCTGCACCAGGATCATCGCAACGCCATAGAGCGTCAGGGAAATGCCGATCAGCCGGGAATCCCAGCCAAAGCGCGCCTGACCGAAATAGGCCCAGATCACGCCATAGACCTGCATCGAGATATCGTAGAGGAAAATCACGGTCAGCAGGCTGCGCAGCCCAGGCAGCCGCGCGATGGCCTGCAGCGCCCCGAGGGGATTGGCGCGCCGCCAGCTGAATGGGCGGCGGCGCTCGGGGGGGACGGTCTCGGGCAGGATCAGCAGCGCCAGCAGCAGGTTGCAAGCGGCGAGGGCGCCAGCGGCCAGAAAGGGCGCTCGGGTGCCAAACTCAGCCAGAAAGCCGCCCATGATCGGGCCCAGAACGAACCCCAGACCAAAGCCTGCGCCAAGCAGACCGAAGTTCGCGGCCTTGGTCTCGGCGGCGGAAATGTCGGCCATGAAGGCGGTTGCGGTCGCATGGGTGGCGGAGGTGATGCCGCCGACCAGCCGCCCCAGCATCAGCAGCCAGATCGACCCCGCCAGCGCCATCACCACGTAATCCCCCACCATGACGGCGAGAGACACCAGCAGCACCGGGCGGCGTCCGTAAGCGTCCGAGAGGTTGCCGATGATCGGGCCAAAGATGAACTGCATCAGCGCGAAAACGGTGATCAGGGCGCCTCCCCACAGCGCGGCATGGGACAGATCGGTGTGCAGCACATCGCGGATCAGGTCTGGCATGACGGGAAAGATCAGCCCGATGCCCATGGCGTCGATCACCACAGTCAGCAGCAGGACGTACTTCGGCAGGGCGCTTTTTGGCGTCGTCAGCATGGGGTGGCTCGTTTTACCAGGCGCCCATGGACGCGCGGCCAGCTAGGCAGGGCCGCGCATCGAAGTCAATTGCCGCATCAGAGGCTGCGCACGGCCCCGGCAAAGGCGCGGGCGTTGGCGGGTGCGTCGCCCATCTGCTGATCCGGCTCAAACAGTCCGCTGAGGTCCAGATCGGGATAGGCGGCGCGGGCCAGATCCCCCAGAGGTGTGCCTGTGGCGATGACCTGTTTGGCCAGCGCCTTGACGGCCTCCTGCGCCTCGGGTCGGGGCATGGTGGCGGCGAGGCGGAAGGATAGCGCTTCGGCATGAAGCAAGCCATGAGAGCTGGTGAAGACTTCAAGCATCGCGTCGCCGTCTGGGGTCAGGCCCGGCACCATGTCCTGCGCGGTTTCCAGTGCTGCGGCGGCCGACAGGCACAACTGCGGCAGGGTCAGCCATTCGGTGAACCAAGCGGCGCCGTCACGTTCCTGACGCGGCATCCCGGAGTTTTGCATTGTGGCGTTCAGCCCGACCACCTGACGTGCCAGCGCCAGCAGGACCGAGGGCTGCACCGGGTTCTGTTTCTGCGGCATGGTCGAGGAGCCGCCAGAGGCCCCGACACGCACCTCTCCCGCGCTGGATTGCGCCATCAGGATCAGATCGTCCCCCATCTTGCCGAGCAGTTGCGCCATGCGCGTCAGCCAGCCCGCGATGCGCAGCACCGGGCCGCGGTCGGCGTGCCAGCTGCGCCCGGGATCGCGCAGGCCCAGCCCTTCGGCAAGGGCGGCGCGCAGGGTGGCGCCTTGGCCTGCGAACTCGGCCCCCGTACCAGCGGCACCGGACAGCGACACCCAGAGCGAGGCGTCACGAAGCGCAGGCAACTCACCCAGCAGATCCAGCAGCGGCCAGCCCCAGCCCGCGACATGGCTGCCAAAGCTGACGGGGGTGGCGAACTGGCCATAGGTCCGCCCGGCCATCGGCAGGGCGGCGTGGGTTTCGGCCAGATCGGCCAGCGCCGAGAGAAGCGTCGTCAGCCCGGTTTCGCAATGGTTCAGCAGCTGGCGCAGTCGCAGCATCTGGGCGGTGTCCATGATGTCCTGCGAGGTCGCGCCCCAGTGGACATATTGCGCGTGCTCGGGCGCCTCCAAAGCCTTGCGAAAGGCGGCGACGAGGCCCGGCACTGGCACACCGTTCTTGCCTGCGCTCACCGCCAGCCCACCGGGATCGATCGGAATTTCCAGCGTGGCGCGGTGGATGAAGGCGGCGCTGACCTCGGGGATCAGACCGAGCGCGCCCTGCGCCTTGGCCAGTGCCCCCTCGACGATCAGCATCGAGCGGACCTCGGCGCTGTCGGTGAACAGGCGGCCTGCGTCGCCGGTCGGGAACAGCTTGTTGTACATCTGGCTGTCGTGCACGGAACCGGCCATCAGTTTGCCTCCGCGATCTGGGTCAGCAGGGCGGCGAGGCCGCGCGGGTCGGAGAGGAAGGGAGAGTGGCTGGTCGGCATGTGGTATCTGTCCTTTGGCGCGAAGGTAGCGGCCATCCTCGTCTGGTATTCGGGCGGGATGGTGCGATCGTCGGTGCACTGGATATAGCAGCGCGGCACCGAAGCATAGGCGGGGCCAAGGGCAATCGGCGTCGCTTGCGGTTTGATCGGCTCGGCGCAGAGCAGGTCTGTGGCCCATCGGGCAGTCTCTGGCGCGACGTCGTGGTAAAACAAGGGGATCGACTGCGCGGGGTCGGCGGCATAGCGCAGCCCGTCGGGGGATTTGCGCACCGCGCTCAGTAGCGGCTGGCTGGCCTGTTCGCGGCGCATGTCGATCATCGAGACACCGTCACGGGGCGCGTAGGCGCAGAGGTAATAGAGGCGGGCGATGCGCTCGGGCGCAAGTTCCGCCGCGGCAGAGATCGGGAATCCGCCTGCGGAATGGCCGACCAGATGGACAGGTTCGCGGCCAAGTGCTGCGACGATCGCCTCGGCCGACAGGGCCAGCGTCATGTCGCAAACGGGGCGCGCATCGTCTGCGCGCCCCGGAAGGTCGATGGCCCGGGCCGTGTGGCCCAAGGCAGTGATCTCGCGGATCGTGTCACGCCAGCACCATGCGCCGTGGCATGATCCATGGATGAGCAGGAAATCCGCCATCAGAGGTCCAGAAAGACCGTTTCCTTGTCGCCCTGAAGCACAACGTTGAAGGTATATTTCCCCTCGGCGGTCTTCTTGGCGATCAGCGTGTCGGCGCGCGGGCGCTGTTCGATCCGGTTCAGCAGTGGGTCGTTGCTGTTGTCCTCATCCTCGAAATAGATCCGGGTCTGCAGGCCGGTGTTGATGCCCCGCGACACCACCCAGAGCGAGATGTGCGGCGCCTGAACCACACCGCCGCGGCCCTTGTAGGTGCCCGGTTTGACGGTCCGCAGGGTGAACTTGCCGCTCTCGAAATCCGCCGCGAACCGGCAGAAACCATTGACGGCAGGGTCCGCGCCCTCTGCGCCGGGGAAGATCCCGGCGGCATCGGGTTGCCAGCTCTCCAGCATCGCGTCACGCAGCGCCCAGCCGGTGCCGTCGATGACTTCACCTGTGATTTCAATGATTTCACCCTTGGCGCCGTCCGAGATTGGGCTTTCGCCGATCTCTGTCTCATAGATGCCGCCAATACCGGCGTAGGTGGGCATGCAGCCGATATGGACGTAGGGGCCAGCGGTTTGCGAGGCGGTTTCGACCAGAGTATCCAGTTTCTGAACCATGATTTACATCCCTTCCAGCTTGTTCTCGAACATGGTCTGGCGGCGGCCGCGCAGAACGATGTCGAACTTGTAGGCGAGGAAATCCATGCCGCGCGCCTTGGACATGTCCAGCGGCGCGACGAGGCCCTCGATCTGACCACGGCTCTGCACCGTCTTGACGATCGGGCAGAGGTTGATCAGGGGATCGCCCTCAAAATACATCTGGGTGATCAGGCGCTGGCCGAAGCCCGTGCCGAAGATGGAAAAGTGGATGTGCATCGGACGCCAGTCATTGGCGCGGTTCGGCCAGGGATAGGCGCCGGGGCGGATGGTCAGGAACTCGTAGTAGCCGTTTTCATCCGTGATGGTGCGCCCGCAACCGCCGAAGTTGGGGTCGAGCGGCGCGAAATAGGTGTCTTTCTTGTGGCGATAGCGGCCACCGGCATTGGCTTGCCAGGCCTCGATCAGCGTATGCGGCACGGGGCGATTGTTTTCGTCCAGCACGCGACCATGCACCAGAATGCGCTCTCCCACCGCAGGCGCCTTGCCCTTGGTGAAGTTCATGATCATGTTGTTGTCCCATTCGCCCAAAATCGAATGGCCAAAGCGCGGACCCGTTTCCTCGGACGGCGTGCTCTCCATCGACAGCAGCGTCCACTTGGGCGAGCGGGTGACAGATGTCTTGTAGTCGGGCGTGTAGGCTGGCGGGTGGGCATCCCGATTGCGCGGGATCAGCGGGCCTAAGTCTTTCATTTCGTGTCCTCCTCCATTTCAGCATAGGTCGCCTTGGCAAGCTTGAGCGCATGGTTCGCTTTCGGCACACCGGCGTAGATCGCGACGTGCTGGAAGGCCTCCTGCACGTCTTGTTTGGTCGCGCCCGTGCGTGCCGTGGCGCGGATATGCATCGGGATTTCCTCAAAATTCCCGGTGGCGGCCAGCAGCGCCAGCGTCAGCATGGAGCGTTCGCGGCGGCTGATGCCATCGCTGGCCCAGACGGTGCCCCAGGCCCCTTCGGTGATCAGGGTCTGGAAGGGCTCGTCAAACTCGGTCTTGGCGGCTTCGGCGCGGTCGACATGGGCGTCGCCCAGAACCGAGCGGCGGACCTCCATGCCCTTTTCAAAACGGGCGGTTTTGGCGTCAGACATGGCCGGTCTCCTTGATGAAGGTGGTGAGGAGGCGCGCGTAGTCCTCGGGCTTTTCGGCGCAGGGCAGGTGGCCCGCACCACGGATCAGTTCAAACCGGGAGCCCGGCACGAGGTCGATGGTTTCGCGCACAAGGTCCGGCGGGGTAGAGCCGTCTTCGCTGCCCGCAATGCCCAGCACCGGCAGGCGCAGCCCGCTGGTGGGGGTATAAAAATCGGTGCCAGAAATGGCCGCGCAGCAGCCCGCGTAGCCCTCAACCGATTGACGGATCAGCATATTGCGCCATGCCGCCAGCTCCTCCGTGGCGCGGAAAGCCTTGCCGAACCAGCGCTCCAGAACGGCGTCGGCCATGCTCTCGATCCCGTCTTCGCGGGTGGCGCGGATACGTTCGGCCCACATCTCGGGCATGCCGATCTTGGCGGCGGAGTTCGAGATCACCAGTGCGCGCACCAGGTCCAGCCGTTTCACGGCGAGGCCCTGCGCGATCATCCCGCCGATGGACAGGCCGACGAAAAGCGCGTCCTTGACGGAGAGGTGATCCAGTAGCATCTCGGCGTCGCGCACCAGTGTACCCATGGAGTAGGGGCCGGGGGTGGCGTCGGTCAGGCCGTGGCCGCGCTTGTCATAACGGATGATGCGCAGACCGGCGGGCAGCAGCGGCACCAGCTTGTCCCACAGCCGCAGATCGGTACCGAGGGAGTTGGCAAAGACGATGGGCGCGCCGTTCGGATCGCCCTCGTCCGTATAGTGGACGTTCAGCCCGTCCAGTTTCGCAATACGCATCAGTATGGCAGCCCCACATAGTTTTCAGCCAGAGCAGTCTGCGCGGCGTCGGACATGCGCAGATAGTCCAGCTCTGCCTCCTGCATCTTTTGCTCGAACGCGGACCGCTCGGGGAAGTTATGCAGCATCGTTGTCATCGACCAGGAAAAACGCTCGGATTTCCAGACCCTTGCGAGGGCCTTGTCCGAGTATGTCGCGATCCCCTCGTCGTCGCCAGCGTAGTGTTGCACCAGCGCGTGATAAAGATAGTGCACATCCGACACGGCGAGGTTGAGGCCCTTGGCACCGGTGGGAGGCACGATATGGGCGGCGTCGCCGACCAGGAACAGGCGACCCCAGGTCATCGGCTCGGCGACGTAAGACCTTAGCGGGGCTATGCTTTTTTCGATCAGCTTGTCGGTGATGATGCTATCGGCGGCGTCCTCGGGGATGCGACGCTTCAGCTCGTCCCAGAAGGCGGCATCGCTCCAGGCGTCGATCTTGTCGCTGAGCGGGACCTGCAGATAGTAGCGCGACAGGTTGGCGTTGCGCATTGAGCAGAGGGCGAAACCGCGGGTGTGCTGGGCATAGATCAGCTCCTCGGACACTGGTGGGGTTTCCGACAGCACGCCGAGCCAGCCGAAGGGATAGACCCGCTCAAACTCACGCAACACGGTGGAGGGGATGCTCTGACGGGAAGGCCCGTGGTAGCCATCGCAGCCCGCAATATAGTCGCAGTCGATGCGATGTTCGGTGCCGTCTTTCATGTAAGTCACGAAAGGCGCATCACTTTTCGCGTCGTGCAGGGTGACGCCTTCGGCCTCGTGGATGACCTTGCCGTCGGCCGCTTCGCGTGCGTCGTAGAGATCGCGGGTCACTTCGGTCTGGCCGTAGACCATGACCTTCTTGCCGGTGCGCTCCTGAAAATCGATGCGGAAGCCCTGGTTGCGGGTGGCAAGATAGGTGCCGTCGTGGGGGAAGCCTTCGGCGTCCATGCGGGCCCCGACGCCGGCCTCGCGGAGCATCTCGACCGTGCCCCATTCCAGAACGCCGGCACGGACGCGGGAGAGGACATAGTCGCGCGAGCGACGCTCTAGCACGACGGTGTCGATCCCGGCCTTGTGCAGCAGTTGAGACAGCAAGAGACCCGAAGGGCCGCCGCCGATGATGGCCACTTGTGTACGCATAGCATCCTCCCTGTTCGCTGTGCGATCAGTGGCAAAAGTAGTTGTTCCTGTCAATTAAAATCGCCGAGAGCCCTGAATCGTAACGTCGGTATTCCCTGCGGTAACGCGTCGGTATTGCGTCGGTGCGATTTTCGACATCCGGCATGCATACAAAACCGCCGCTGCGGGGAGGGGACCCCGAGCGGCGGTTGACAGGGTCGCCCGTTGCAAGCGTTCAGAGCGTGGCGAGCGCGCGGGTGAACATGGCCGGATCGACGTTGCCGCCAGAGACCACGGCGATGACGGTGTCCCCCTCCAGCGCGTCACCGCGATAGAGCGCGGCGGCGAGGGCGACGGCACCACCGGGTTCCGCGACGATCTTGAGCCGCAGAAACGCCTGCGCCATGGCCTGCAGGGCCTGATCCTCGCTCACCGTCAGGCCGGGGCCGCAGCGGGATTTCATGATCGGAAAGGTGATCTCGCCCGGGTGCGGCGTGATGATGGCGTCGCAGATATTGCCCGACAGGGCGGCGTTGGTTTCGATCTTGCCCGAGATCAGCGAGCGCGCGACGTCGTCAAAGCCCTCAGGCTCCACCGGGCGGACACGCAGACCGGGCGCGCGCGTGGCGCAGGCCAGCGCGATGCCGGAGGTCAGACCGCCGCCGCCGCAACAGACCAGCAGCTCGGCCTGTGTTACGCCGAGATCGGCGGCGTCGGCCGCGATCTCAAGCCCGATGGTGCCCTGACCGGCGATGACGAAGGGATTGTCGAAGGGTTTGATCAGGGTCAGCCCCCGCTCAACCGCGAGCGATTCGCCGATCTCGTCGCGGTCCTGGGTGGCGCGGTCATAGAGCACCACCTCGGCACCAAGGGCGCGGGTGTTTTCGATTTTCAGCGCCGGGGCGTCGGCGGGCATGACGATGACCGAGGGGATGCCGTGCGCCTTGGCGGCCAGAGCCACGCCCTGTGCGTGGTTGCCGGAGGAAAAGGCGATGACGCCGCAATCGCGCACCTCGGGGGCAAGGGCGGAAATCGCCGACCATGCGCCGCGAAACTTGAAGCTGCCGGTGTGCTGCAGGCATTCGGGTTTGATCAGCACGCGCCGTCCGGCGATCTGATCGAGGAAGGGAGAGGAAAGCAGGGGCGTGTGGCGCGCGTGCCCGTCAAGGCGCGCCGCAGCGGCCAAGATCATGTCGAAGTTCATTGCAGTTTTTCCAGCCAGAGAGAAAGGGCGGCGAGGGAAGGGGCCTCGTCAAGAAACGGGATATGGCCGCGATCAGGCACATCGGCGGTGATCAGACCGGGGTGGTGATCGGCCATGCGGGCGACGACCTCAGGCGACAGCAGGTCGGAGTTTGCGCCGTGCAACACCGCGCAGGGCAGATCAGCCAGCGCATCGAACAGCGGCCAGAGGTCGGGGGTGGCTTGCGGCCTGCCGCCAAAGACGGCCTCGCGCAGGGCCGGATCGTAGGTGATGACCAGACCGTCGGGGGTTTCGGTATTGGTGTGGGCGGTCATCTGGCGCCAGCGCGCGAACGGAACGCCGGGGAAGGCGGGGTCGGACATGCGGGCCATGGCCGCTTCGTCCAGCGTGGCGAAGGGCGGGTTCAGGCCGAGGTAGCCCGCGATGGCGTCGATGCCTTTGGTCGAGAGTTCCGGGCCGACGTCATTGAAGGCGACGCCGAGCAGACGGTCGCGGGCCGTGACGGCGAGGATCAGCGCGACCAGCCCGCCGCGCGAAGTGCCGAGGATGCCAGCCCGCGCCACGCCGAGGTGGTCGAGCAGGGCAATGGCGTCCTTCGCCTCGGTCCCGACATTGTAGGTTTCGGGGCCGGTCCATTGCGAGAGGCCGCGGCCGCGATAATCCATGCGGATCAGGCGGACATCGCTCAGGTGCGGGGCCACGAAGTCGAAGTCGCGGGCGTTGCGGGTCAGACCGGACAGGCAGAGCACGGGCGTGCCGGTGCCTGCGTCCTCATAGTAGATCGAGGCGCCGTCGTGGCTTTTGAAATGGGGCATCAGAAAATCTCCAGCGCCGGAATGGGGGCGAGGGTGGGCAGGATATGGGCGGGGGTTCCGGGGAGGCGGTCCATAGGTGCGCCTGCGCGATTGACCCAGGCCGTGACAAAGCCATAGGCCGCAGCGGCGGAGACATCCCAGCCGTTGGAACTGACGAAGAGCACCTGATCGGGTGTGCAGCCAAAACGCTGTCCGACGAGGTCATAGACGGCGCGGGCGGGTTTGAAGATGCCAACGCTTTCGACCGAGAGCACCGCATCGAGCAAATCGTCGAGGCCTGCGGAGTGCACGGCCCCCTCCAGCATGGCCGGCGAGCCGTTGGAGAGAATCGCCGTGTTCAGCCCCTGTGCCTGCAGCGTGCCAAGGACCTCCGGCACCTCCGTATAGCTCGAGAGCTGCCAGTAGAGCTGCAGCAGGCGTTCGCGGAGTGCTGCGTCCTCGAGCCCTTCTGCCTCCATCGCCCAGTCGAGCGCATCCCTGGTGACCTGCCAGAAATCACAATGCGTGCCGCGCACGGCGCGCAGCCAGGAATATTCCAACTGCTTGCGCCGCCAGTGCTCTGCAAGGGCGGGCCAATGGGCGGCGAAGGTCTCGCGTCCCGGTTCGGCGGCGGCTTCGCGGGCGGCGGCGCTGACGTCGAACAGCGTTCCGTAGGCGTCGAAGACACAAGTGGTCACTGGCATGGCTGGATCCTTCCACGCCCGACCTTGCCACGGAGAATCGGCACAGGGAAGAGCGGTTTGCGCCCGCGCGGTGGCTGGGTTAGACTCGGGGTCAGTCGAGACAGGCACCCGCGCCCAAAGAGGCGTGGCCCTGAAATTCACCCCCGAAGACGATTGGATATAGCATGAGCGAAGCCAAATCGGGCGACACAGTCCGCATTCATTACACCGGCACTCTGGCCGATGGCACGACCTTTGACAGCTCCGAAGGGCGCGACCCGCTGGAGTTCACTGTTGGGTCTGGCCAGATCATTCCCGGCCTCGACAAGGCAATCCCCGGCATGGCCGTGGGGGACGAGAAGAAAGTCGAGATCGTCGCAGATGAGGCCTATGGCCAGCGCGATCCGAACGCGATGCAATCCGTGCCGCGCGAAGCCATCCCCGACACCATCCCGCTGGAAGTCGGTCTGCAGCTGCAGATGAGCTCTCCTCAGGGGCAGGCGATTCCGGTGACGGTTGCCGAAATCAGCGACGAGCAGGTTCTGCTGGACGCCAACCACATGCTGGCTGGCAAAGACCTGATCTTTGACGTCAAGATGGTTGAAATCGTCGCCGCCTAAGGCGTTTGCGCTGATTTTACGAAAAAGAAGGCCCCGCTGCGGAGAGATCCGGGCGGGGCTTTTTCTATGTCGGAGGGCGTATTGGCCTCAGGTGTCGCGGCGCAGACGGATCACAACATCGACCTTGGAGATCGAGGCCCCTTTGGGCGCGCAGGGCAGGCGGGAAATCTCCAGCTCGTCACTGGGGGCGTCCGTCAGCTCGCCGTCGTCTTCCCAATAGAAGTGGGGATGGTCGTGCATGTTGGTGTCGAAATAGCTGCGTGACCCGTCCACGGTGATCTCGCGCATCAGCCCGACGTCACAAAACGCGCGCAGGGTGTTGTAGACCGTCGCGAGGGACACCGGCTGTCCGGTCTCCTTGGCGGCGGCAAAAAGGCTCTCGGCGGTGACATGACGATTTCTGCCATCCCCGACGAGCAGAGCCGCCAGCCCCAGTCGCTGCCGTGTCGGTCGCAAACCTGCCTTGGAAAGCCAGGTGGCGCCGCGTTCGGTTGCCATTGCACACATGCCGTTCTTGTATCCTGCTGTTCACCCGACAATATAGGGAAAAACACCACCAAGACGCAACAGGTCTGGCGAATGCTTGCGATCACCGATGCAGCACCCGGACTTGCATGGCAAGCTGGCGCGATGATAGAGGAAGCTGAACTTTGAGATATGAGATGAAAGGGGCGTGCCTCTGATGGCCGACTATCCCACCAGCTTTGACCGGGACGACCTTCTGAAATGCGCGCGCGGAGAGCTTTTTGGCCCCGGCAATGCACAGCTTCCTGCGCCGCCCATGCTGATGATGGACCGCATCACCGATGTTTCGGGTGATGGCGGGGCGCACGGCAAGGGCCATATCGTCGCGGAATTCGATATTACGCCGGACCTGTGGTTCTTTGACTGCCACTTTCCCGGCAACCCGATCATGCCCGGCTGCCTTGGCCTGGATGGTCTGTGGCAACTGACCGGCTTCAACCTCGGCTGGCGCGGCTGGCAGGGGCGGGGCTATGCGCTCGGCGTTGGCGAAGTGAAGCTGACCGGCATGGTGCGCCCGGATCGTAAGAAACTGACGTATTACGTTGATTTCACCAAGGCGATCCAGACGCGTCGCCTGACCATGGGCGTGGCGGATGGCCGGGTAGAGGCCGACGGCGAAGTGATCTATCAGGTCAAAGATATGAAAGTCGCGCTGTCAGAAGGCTGACGCGACAAGGGAAGGAGAGCTTCATGCGCCGAGTTGTAGTTACCGGATTGGGAATCGTCTCTTCTATCGGGAACAATGCCGATGAGGTCGTCGCCTCGCTGAAAGCGGGACGCTCGGGTATCGAAGCCTCGCCCGAAATGGCTGAGAACGGTTTCCGCAGCCAGATCGCGGGCACGCTGAAGATCGACGTGGCGGAACACGTCGACAAGCGCGCGCTGCGGTTCATGGGACCGGGCGCGGCCTATGCCTTTATCGCGCTGACCCAGGCGATTGCCGACGCCGGACTGGACGAGAGCCAGATCAGCAATCCGCGCACCGGCCTTGTCGCCGGGTCCGGCGGGCCGTCGACCAGCGCGATCTTTGCCGCGCATCAGACGGTGCTGAAGACAGGCGCCACCAAACGCATCGGCCCCTTCGCGGTGCCCAAGGCGATGTCCTCGACGATTTCGGCCAACCTCGCGACGGCCTTCAAGGTCAAGGGCATCAACTATTCGATCACCTCGGCCTGCTCGACCTCGCTGCACTGCATCGGCAATGCGGCGGAACAGATCATGATGGGCAAGCAGGACGTGATGTTTGCCGGTGGCGGCGAGGAACTCGATTGGACCCTGTCCTGCCTGTTCGACGCCATGGGCGCGATGAGCAGCAAGCATAACGCAACACCGCAGACCGCCAGCCGCGCCTTTGACGCTAGCCGGGATGGCTTCGTGATCTCGGGCGGTGGCGGCATGGTGGTGCTTGAGGAACTCGAGCACGCCAAGGCGCGCGGTGCGACGATCTACGCCGAAGTGACGGGCTATGCGGCCACCTCGGACGGGCACGACATGGTCGCCCCCTCGGGCGAGGGCGGTGAGCGGGCGATGCGTCTGGCGCTGTCGACGCTGCCAGAGGGCCGCAAGGTCGGCTATATCAACGCACACGGCACCTCGACGCCAGTCGGCGATGTTGGTGAAGTGCAATCGGTGCGCCGGGTGTTCGGGCAGGGGTCTACCCCGCCGATCAGCTCGACCAAGTCGATGACGGGTCACGCACAGGGCGCGGCTGGGGCATTGGAGGCGATCTTCTGCCTGCTGATGCTGCGCGATGATTTCATCGCTCCCTCGATCAACGTAGAGACCCTGGACGAAGCGCTCGACCCGGCGGAAATCGCCACGACGCTGGTCGAAAATGCGGGCCTCGACACGGTCATGACAAACTCCTTTGGGTTCGGCGGCACGAATGGTTCGATGCTGCTGTCGCGGTATAACGGGTAAAAGCAGATGAGCGGATTGATGCAGGGAAAACGCGGTCTTGTGATGGGGGTCGCGAACGAGCGCTCAATCGCTTGGGGTATCGCCAAGGCGATGCACGCCGCCGGGGCCGAGCTGGCCTTTACCTATCAGGGCGAAAACTTTGGCAAGCGGGTCAAGCCGCTTGCTGCCTCCCTCGGGGTGGACCTTCTGGTCGACGCGGATGTCACCAACGACGCCTCGATGGACACGGCATTCGAGGCGCTGAAGGCCGAATGGGGCAGACTGGATTTTGTCGTCCACGCCATCGCCTATTCCAACAAGGACGAGCTGGCAGGGCGGTTCATCAATACTACGCGCGACAACTTTAAGAACTCCCTCGATATTTCCTGCTACTCGCTGATCGACGTGGCACGCCGGGCGGCGCCGCTGATGACCGAAGGCGGCACAATCCTCACGCTGACCTATCAGGGCTCGACCCGCGTGACACCGTTCTACAACGTGATGGGTGTCGCGAAGGCCGCTCTGGAGTCCGCTGTGCTCTATCTGGCCAATGACCTTGGCCCGGATGGTATTCGTGTAAACGCTATCTCGCCGGGGCCGATGAAAACCCTTGCTGGCGCGGCCATCGGTGGGGCACGAAAGACGTTCCGTCAGACCGAAGCCAACGCTCCTTTGCGCGCGAATGCAACACTTGAAGCCGTCGGCGGTACTGCAGTCTATCTTGCGTCGGATGCCGGTGCCTGCACGACAGGAGAGATCATTCGTGTCGACGGCGGCTATCATGTTTTGGGAATGCCGCAGGCCGAAAACATCTAAGGCAGATTTCGGACGGCCTTGCCGGAGTCGCACTGGCCTCCGGCGGGGATATTTGAGACAGGGAAACATTCGGGGCGCGCCCATGTTTACCATTTGTTAGCTTCAAAATATCACCATGTATCTGCGGTACAGGGAGGGATCCCGATGACCGCACAGGGAAACGCCCTTCTGTTCGGCTTGGCCGCCAGAAGGGTGTTTTTTCGTTTCCCTGTCTAAAATATCCCCGCCGGAGGCTTTGGACAGCATTGCTGGACGAAACACCTCAGAGTTTGCGAAACGTGAGATAGTGGGGCGTACGGTCTTCGCGCAGCGCTTTTTCTTCGTATCGTGTTGAAATCCAGTCAGGCCAGGGGGTGTTCCAATCGGTTGGCGTTTCGGCGAGCCATTCAAAGCCCTGGCGCGGCACTTCCTGCAACGTCTGGCGCACATAGTCGGGGATATCTGTCGCAACCCGGAAGATGGCACCGGGTTTGAGGACGCGGGCAAGCGGCGCGATATGTTCTTCGGTGACAAAGCGGCGGCGATGGTGGCGCTTTTTCGGCCAGGGATCAGGGTAGAGCAGAAATGCGCGCGAAATCGAGGCTTCGGGCAGGACGTCAAAGAGGTTGCGGACGTCGCCCGGGTGCACCGCAAGATTGCCCACCCCGGCATCACGGATCTTGCCCAGCAGCATCGCGACGCCGTTGATATAGGGTTCGGCCCCGATCAGGCCCACATCGGGATTGGACGCGGCCTGGTGCACGAGATGTTCGCCGCCCCCGAAACCGATTTCCAGCCAGACGGGTTTGCCGCCGAAGAGGCTCTCAAGATCGAGGGGGGTGCGATCCGGGTTGACGTCCCAGCCGACGGGGCCCGGCGAGAGCTGATCAAGGTCCTCATCCAGAAAGACCTCTTGCGACTTGCGCAGTCCCTTGCCTTTGAAGCGGCCATAAAAATTGCGCCAGGGCGCACCGGAGGGGTGATGATCTGATTTCATGGCAGCCTGTTAGCCTTGCACGCGCGATCGTTCAACCGAAACCGAAGGGGGAGCGCGTTTGGCGTGTCTGTGCAAAATCGCACTATTTGTGCTGAAAATAACGGAATGGTGCAAATCGATAATATCCACCATCTTGCAGTCAATCGCCCGGCGTCGGGCATCATTCTTCTTTCGCAAGGAAATCCAATCATGAGCCCTCTCAATCAACTCCAAGTCTATGCTGCGCCCGCTGGCCGCGTTCTGCTGTCGCTGATCTTTGTCATCTCGGGTGCCCAAAAGCTGTTCGGCTACGGCGCTACCCAACAGTACATGGAATACATGGGTATTCCCGGCGCGCTGTTGCCGCTGGTCATTCTGACCGAACTGGGCGGTGGTCTGGCGCTGCTGCTGGGCTATAAGGCACGTCTGGTCGCTTTCCTTCTGGCGGGGTTTGCCATTCTGTCGGGCCTGCTGTTTCACCTCGTGCCGTCGTTCGGGATGGAGGGCATGGATGCGCAGATGCAGCTGATCAACTTCTGGAAAAACGTCTCGATCGCTGGCGGTATGCTGATGGTCACGGCTTTTGGGGCCGGGTCTGTTTCGATTGACCGCACTTCGGTTGCGCCTGCCGAATAAGCCAGGCCAAGTCCATGACATGCAAAAGGCCCCGCCAGAGCGGGGCCTTTTTGTGTTCAGAACTCTCAGATGGCCTTTTTAAGGGCCTCGACCAGATCGGTCTTTTCCCAGGAAAAGCCACCGTCCGCGTCGGGTTCGCGGCCGAAGTGGCCATAGGCGGCCGTGCGCTGATAGATCGGTTTGTTCAGCGCCAGGTGGCGGCGGATGCCGCCGGGCGTGAGGTCCATGACCTTGGCGACAGCGGCCTCGATCTCGGCCTCGTCCACCAGGCCTGTGCCGTAGGTGTCGGCGTAGATCGACAGGGGTTTGGAAATGCCGATGGCATAGGACAGCTGGATCGTGCACTTTTTCGCCATGCCGGCCGCCACGACGTTCTTGGCGAGGTAGCGCGCGGCATAGGCGGCCGAACGGTCGACCTTGGTCGGATCCTTGCCGGAGAAGGCGCCGCCACCATGCGGAGCCGCGCCGCCGTAGGTGTCGACGATGATCTTGCGCCCGGTCAAACCAGCATCGCCGTCGGGGCCGCCGATGACGAATTTGCCGGTCGGGTTGACCCACCATTCAGTTTCATCGGTCAGCCAGCCGTCGGGAAGGACCTCACGAATATAAGGCTCAACGATGGCGCGGATGTCGGCGCTGGACTGGTTCTCGTCCGAGTGCTGGGTCGACAGGACAAGTTGCGTCACGCCGACAGGCACACCGTTTTCATAGCGCAGCGACAGCTGGCTTTTGGCATCCGGGCGCAGGGTGGGCTCGGTGCCATTCTTGCGTACCTCGGCCAGACGCTTGAGGATGGCATGGGCATAGTGGATCGGCGCCGGCATCAGCTGCGCGGTTTCATCCGTCGCGTAGCCGAACATGATGCCCTGATCGCCGGCACCTTCTTCCTTGTCAGCGGCGGCATTGACGCCTTGCGCGATATGGGCGGATTGTTCGTGCAGCAGGTTTGTCACCTCCACGGTCTCGTGGTGGAACTTCTCCTGTTCGTAGCCGATGTCCTTGATGCAGGCGCGGGCGATGGACTCGATGCTCTCCATATACTGCGTCAGCTTGTCCTGATCGGCGAGGCCGATTTCGCCGCCGATGACCACACGGTTGGTGGTGGCAAAGGTTTCGCAGGCGACGCGGGCCTCAGGCTCTTCCGCGATCAGCGCATCCAGAACAGCGTCTGAGATCCGGTCGCAGAGCTTGTCGGGATGCCCTTCCGAGACGCTCTCGGAAGTGAAAATATAGCTTTGTCGTGTCATTGGGACGTGCTCCGATGTGTCTTACCTGCCCCGTCAGGAAGCCGTTGGGGCGGCGTGTCCAACTTGGTTACGACTGCGGGTGCTGATGGTCAATCGGTTTATGACTCGCTGCTGAACGAGTGATGAATCCCAGAAGCCCGGCCGCGCCCAATGCGAGAAATGCCAACAAAATCACAGGCAGGTCGCCGTGGCGCGCGTAGGGTGTGGCGGCTGAGGGCGGCGGCAGGGCGACGTCGAGATAGCCCGCTTCGCCCAGCGGCAACCGATCCAGCACGGTGCCATCGGCCGCAATCAGGGCCGAGATGCCTGTATTGGCGACGCGGATCATCGGCAGGCCCTGTTCGATGCTGCGCAGGCGCGCCTGCGCGAGGTGCTGATAGGGACCGGAGAAGGTGCCGAACCAGGCGTCGTTGGTGACCTGCAGCAGCACGTCGGGCCGGGCGGGGGCGTCGCGGATGTCGCGGGGAAAGACCGCCTCGTAACAGATCAGGGGAAGGGCCGTCCCGATGCCGGGAATGCTGACCAGATGCGGGCCGGGGCCGGCGGAAAAGCCATGGCCGGATTGTGAGGCAAAGGCGGAAATACCAAACTTTGCCAGCAGGTTACCGAAGGGGATATACTCGCCGAACGGCACGAGGTGGTGCTTGTCGTAGAGGTCGGCCACGGTTCCGTCCGGACCAATGACCGCGAGGGAGTTGTAATAACGTCCGTCCTCGCTGCGGTTGATGCCGAAGGCGACGGGCGCGCCGTTCGCGGCTTCGGAAATCATCATGGGCAGGCCGGGGTTTTGATCCAGCAGGTAGGGCACGGCGGTTTCGGGCCAGACGATCAGCGCGGGTTTCGGGCCTTCGCCGCTGTAGCCAAGCTGGCGACGGAAGAACATCGCGGATTTCTCGGGGTCCCATTTCTCGCGCTGTGGGGCGTTGGGTTGCACCAGCCGCACGATGGGGGCGTCGGGGCCCGCAGGCTGCGCCACAGGCCGCGCGAGGGGCGAGAGGAAGATCAACGCTGCAAGCAGAACTGCGCCGCTGAGGGCGGGCAGCAGGCCGGCGCGCCTGCGCCAAAGGGCCGCGCCAAAGGCGGCGGCGGGCAGCAACAGCGCGAGGCTGAGGGCATGCGGACCCGCCAGGGCCGCCAGCGGCAGGATCGGGCTGGGGATCAGGTTCTGCCCGATGAGGGACCACGGGAAGCCGGTGAAGATCCAGCCACGCAGGGCCTCGGCCAGCGTCAGCGTCGCGGCGAAGGTGAGCCCTTGCGCCAGTGCGCCCGTCGGGGCGGCGCGTTTGGCGACATAGAGCGCGAGGCCCCAGAACAGCGCGAGGCCGCCCGTCATCAGGATCAGCGCAAAGGGAGCCATCCAGCCTTCGCGCGCGGCGTCGACCATGAAGGGCTGGACGATCCAGGACAGCGCGGCGCCGAAATACCCACATCCAAAGCGCCAGCCCGCGAGGGCGGCGGCGCGGGGTGTGGAGGCGGTGTAATGCGCCAGCGCCAGCAGGGAAAACCCCGCAAGCGCCAGCAGCCAGAGAGACACCGGAGCCTGACCGCCCGCTGCCAGAACCCCGGCAAGCAAAGGCCACCAGGCACGCAGACGTCGGGACATGTCAGTCAATTCCGGTCTTTCGTTCAGATATGCGCGGCGCTGGCCGCGAGGTCGGTGTTCAGACGCACCCGCAGACGCTTGATGCGACGAGGGTCGGCTTCGACCACCTCAAACTCATGGCCGGCGGGATGTTCCACCACTTCGCCACGCGCAGGCACACGGCCCGACAGCATGACGACAAGACCACCAAGGGTGTCGATCTCTTCCTCGTCGACGCTGTCATCGTCGGTCAGCGAGGTGCCGATCGCCTGTTCGAATTCATCCAGCGGCGCGCGGGCCAAGGCGAGGTAGCTGCCCGAGGGTTCACGCGTCCAGAGCGCATCTTCCTCGATATCGTGCTCATCCTCGATCTCGCCGATGACCTGTTCGATCAGGTCCTCTATCGTGACGAGGCCGTCGACCCCGCCGTATTCATCGATGACGAGGGCCATGTGGCGGCGGTCGGACTGCATTTTTTGCAGCAGCACGCCGATCGGCATCGAGGGTGGGACGAACAGCAGCGGCCGCAGCAGGGCCTTGAGCGAGAAGCGTGAATTGGCATCCCAGCCGTGACGCAGCGCAAAATCCTTGAGGTGGACCATGCCGACAGGCGTGTCCAGCGTGCCCTGATAGACCGGCAGACGGGTCATGCCGCTTTCGCGAAACACATGCACCAGCTCTGCCTGCGTGATCGTCGAGGGAACGGAGACAATCTCGGCCTTGGGGATCGAGACATCCTCGACCCGCATGCGCCGCAGATTCAGCAGGGAGTGATGCACGCGGCGCTCTCCGTCAAAGCTGCGGGAGGGCAGGGGATCGGGCTCGTCGCTCTCCTCGTCCTCGTTGGTACGAGAGGAAAACAGACGGCGCAGGAAACCGCCCTTGCCGAACAGCGAGGAGTCTTCTTCCTCATCATCTGCATCGGAGGGCATGGTTATCACGAAATCGCTTTGCGCCCGGGTGTCGGTGGCAGGCGCGTCTGTCGCCGAAACGACACGGTCTGAACCGTCCCGAAGCGGGAAGGTGTCGCCATCGAGTGTGACCACGGAAGCCCCCTGAGGGGGCGCGGGGTCTGGGTCCTGAGGAAGCGCGCGTCGCGCTGCGTTAGAAGACCCGTCTGTGCTGTCGCCCATTGTACCTTTCCAGTTGTCGCGAGCCTATTGCCCGCCATCTCGATTATATGGGTCACGTATGCCCAAATTGCCAAGGATTTCGATTTCTTTTCGCTCCATCAGCTCAGCATCGCCGTCGCGGACGTGGTCATAGCCCAGAAGATGAAGGATTCCGTGCACAACGAGGTGCGTCACATGGTCCGAAAAGGCCAGATCCGACTCGGCGGCCTCAGCGGCGCAGGTGTCGTAGGAGATCGCGATATCGCCGAGCTCTCCGCCCATGGGGTCTTCGCTGTCGGGGGCGAAGGGGGCTGCGCCGTCCTCTTCTGCGGCCAGATCCTCGGACGGCCATGACAGCACGTTTGTAGGCGTCGCCTTGTCGCGGAATTCGGTGTTGAGCTCGGCGATGCGGGCATCGTCGCAGCCCATGACGCAGATTTCATGGGCATCCGCGTCGAGACCCAAGTGAGTCAGCGTGGCGATCGCGGCGCGTTCGGCCAGAGAGGCGAGGCCGGCATCCTGCCAGCGGTCATCCTCGATCACGGTGTCTGTCAGTTCGCTCACGTTGCTCGGTCAGTCAGGTTGCTCGCGGTGTTCGCGGGGGCTGTCTGCCCCCGCACCCCCGAGAGTATATCGGCAAGAAGAAGCGGGGCGCCGCCCCTTGCCGGGAGAAGTTATGTGGTTTCGTCGGCCTCATAGGCTTCGATGATCTTGGCCACAAGGGGGTGGCGCACGACATCCTTCGAAGTGAAGTAGTTGAAGCTGATGTCGGGAATATGACTGAGCAGGCGTTCGGCGTCGCGCAGGCCGGAGTTGACACCGCGCGGCAGGTCGACCTGAGAGCGGTCGCCGGTGATCGCCATGCGCGAGCCCTGGCCCAGACGGGTCAGGAACATCTTCATCTGCATGGTGGTGGCGTTCTGTGCCTCGTCCAGCACCACGAAGGCATTGGCGAGGGTGCGGCCGCGCATGAAGGCGAGGGGCGCGATCTCGATGCGCTTTTCTTCCATCAGCTTGGCCAGTTGCTTGCCGGGCAGGAAGTCGTTCAGCGCGTCGTAAAGCGGCTGCATGTAGGGGTCGATCTTGTCCTTCATGTCGCCGGGCAGATAGCCGAGCTTTTCGCCCGCCTCAACCGCGGGACGGGACAGGATGATCTTGTCCACATGGCCCTCGATGAACATCGACACGGCGACGGCAACGGCGAGGTAGGTCTTGCCGGTGCCGGCGGGGCCGATGCCGAAGGCGAGTTCGTGGGCGAAGAGATTCTGGACATAGGCCTTTTGCGCCTCGGTCCGGGGTTCTACCATCTTCTTGCGGGTCTTGATCTCGACCCGGCCGCCCTTGAACATTTCCAGCTGAGCGCCGCCGTCACCGGGAGTGGTGGTGGCGGGCACTGCCGCAGAACTGTTCATGCGCAGCTCGCGGTCGATATCGCCGGTTTCGACCTCTCGGCCAGCTTCGAGGCGGGAATAGAGTGCGCGCAGGACATCTACAGTTTCCTTTGCACTGGCGGCGCTGCCAATGGCGACAAGGTGGTTGCCGCGACGCAGGATCTGGGTGCCAAGGTGTTTTTCAATCTGGGCCAGATTGCGATCAAATTCGCCGCAGAGTTCGATGAGAAGAAAGTTGTCGGGAAATTCGACAGCCACTTCGGCTAGGGTGACATCATCCGATTGCGGGGTCAGCAGGCTTGTGGCCAAGTAGCGCTCCTTCAATGGGCTGGGGCAGCGGGGTGCGGTCGCGGGGATGGGGCGTCAGAGGGCCCCTGCAGAGTAAGGTGGCAGTGCGCGCGGCTTCCGGCAAGCCCCGAATGATCGCTTGGGCGGTAGACTGCCCGCAAAGACTGAAAATGCCGCAACGGGAAGGCGTCGTCCGGCGGGCGTGGCGGGGTGTGTGATATACGAAAACGCCGTCGCATCCGGGATGCGGCGGCAATGTGGCGCGGTAGGGTTGGATCGGCCTGCCGATTTGACAGACCGGAGGCGGCTCAGCCGTTGCGGCGTTTGAGGTAGGCCTGCGATTGCTCGTAGATGCGGGTCATTTCAGCGCGCATTCCGTCGGGATTGTCGACTAGGGACTGATTACGGCAAATGTCATTGCCGATGACTTCGGCGGTTTCCGCGTCGTAGCCGATGGCGCGCAGGCTGCGGAGGAACTTGGGATTGGCATGATCCCAGATCACGGCGGTCCAGGGTCCCCGGAAGCAGCTGACGATGACGGGACGGTCTGGTGCGGCCTCTGAGGCTGAGGTCGATGCAAAGGCCGGGACGGATGGCAGGAGGCACAGCACGAATGCCGCTGTTTTGAATAAGGTTTTCATTTTCGGGTCCTGAAAGAAGCGGCGAGGGCTGTGGCGTCCTTCTGGACGCCGTGCCTCAATCACCTGAGACGCCATGGCAGGCAGGCTTGATACGCTGCCCCATGTTGCGTCGCAGCAATACGCAGGTCCGTCAAATTTTCAAGGTATTTTAGGAGAATACGGTAAACGCGGCGTGGCCTCACCCCGAGGGGGGAGGGCCACGCCGCGGCGGGTCCTAGAGAACCACGCCGGACAGCGAGTTGGTGTTCGACCCGATGATGCGGACGCGGCGCAGATCACCGGGTTTCAGCGTGTCGGAGTCGACATGGACTGCGTGCAGGTGATCGGATTTGCCGACCATCTGACCCGGCATGCGACCGGCCTTTTCAAACAGCACGCCGACCTCCTTGCCGATCATCGCGTCCTGAATGGCGCGCTGCTGGCGGGTGATCAGGGCCTGGATTTCGACCAGACGCTCGGTCGCGATCGTGTCGTCGATCTGGCCACGCTCGGCTGCCGGGGTGCCGGGGCGGGTGGAGTACTTGAAGCTGTAGGCCTGACCATAGCCGACCTCTTCGATCAGGCGCAGGGTGTCGCGGAAATCGGCGTCGGTCTCTTCGGGGAAACCGACGATGAAGTCGCCTGACAGCAGGATGTCGGGGCGGGCGGTGCGGATCCGGTCGATGACGCGCAGGTAGCTGTCGCGGGTGTGGCTGCGGTTCATCCGTTTCAGGATGCGGTCGCTGCCCGATTGCACCGGCAAGTGAAGGTAGGGCATCAGTTTTTCGCAGCGGCCATGGGCGTCGATCAGATCATCGCTCATGTCGTTGGGATGCGAAGTGGTGAAGCGGATGCGTTTCAGGTCGTCGATCTCGGCCAGTTCCCAGATCAGGCGGGCGAGGGGCCAGTCGTGGCCATCAAGGCCCAGTCCGTGGTAGGCGTTGACGTTCTGGCCCAGCAACGTCAGTTCGCGCACGCCACGCTCCACAAGATCGCGGGCTTCGGAAATGATGCGGTCAACGGGACGCGAGACTTCGGCGCCACGGGTATAGGGGACGACGCAGAAGGCGCAGAACTTGTCGCAGCCCTCTTGCACGGTCAGGAAGGCGGTGGGGCCACGTTTGGATTTCGGGCGGGCTTTCAGCAGCTCGAACTTGTCTTCCTCGGGGAAATCGGTGTCGAGGACCTTTTCACCGTGACCGGCCTTCGCCTCCATCTGGGGCAGGCGGTGATAGCTTTGCGGGCCGACGACCAGATCGACCATCGGCTGACGGCGCATGATCTCGGCGCCCTCGGCCTGAGCGACGCAGCCGGCGACACCGATCTTGAGGTCAGGCTTGGCGTCCTTGAGTTCGCGCATGCGGCCAAGTTCGGAATAGATCTTTTCGGCGGCCTTTTCGCGGATGTGGCAGGTGTTGAGCAGGATCATGTCGGCCTCAGCGGCGGTGCCGACCTGTTCATAGCCGTTGCCGCCCAGGGCCTCGGCCATGCGCTCGCTGTCATAGACGTTCATCTGGCAGCCATAGGTCTTGATGAACAGCTTCTTGGTCTCGGCCATGATCGCTTGCCTTATCGGGAAAGGGACGTGTGGGAACAAGGCGGTGTCCTACACCAGATGCGGGGGTGCTTGCAATGCAGGGGAAAGCCGGGTTCTCTGACGTTACAGTATCGAAAAAGCAGGAACGTCAGGTTGTATTTCGACAGTTTAGCCAGGTTTTTGCGCGCCGATCAGCTGTTGCTGGCCAAGGGGCCGATTGCGATGGTCTTTGCCGAGGATGCGGTGGAGCTGGATGCCACCCTGCGCCATCACCGCGACGCGGGGTTCCGGCAGGTGCTGCTGTTCGCACCGGACGATTTTACACTGGCCGATGATCTGGCGCAGACGGTGACACGGATCCGCTATTCGATGGCGCGCGACAATGCGCTGAGCGAGGCGGTGAATGCTGTCAATGACGCGGTGCCAACGGGCACATGGCTCTATTATTGCTACAACGCCGAGTTCCTGTTTCACCCGTTCTGCGAAAGCCGCACGGTGGGCGAGCTGCTGGCCTTTCACACCGAAGAACGGCGCGATGCGATGCTGTCCTATGTGATTGATATCTATGCCGATGATCTTGAGCAGTTTCCCAACGCCGTGTCGCTGGACAACGCCTATCTGGACAAATCCGGGTATTACGCGCTGGCGCGGATGGACGGAGAGGATCACGCCAGAGATCGCCAGCTGGATTTCTACGGTGGTCTGCGCTGGCGGTACGAAGAGCATATCCCCGCCGGACGCCGCAAGATCGACAGGGTCTCGCTGTTCCGCTCGCGGCGCGGTCTGCGCCTGCGCGAGGACCACACCTTCGACGACGAAGAATACAACACCTACTCCTGCCCCTGGCACCACAACCTGACGGTCTGTATCTGTTCGTTCCGCACGGCCAAGGCGCTCAAGCGCAATCCCGGCTCTCGGCGCGAGATCACGTCGTTCTTCTGGTACAACTCGGCCAGGTTTGAATGGAATTCGCGCCAGCTGCTTGATCTCGGGTTGATGGAACCCGGGCAGTGGTTCTAAAGGCCAAGCAAACGCGGCGGGAAGAGGGCGCATGACGGCACAAGCATATTGGGCGGGCTTTGGGCTGGGGCTGTCTCTGATCCTGGCGATCGGGGCGCAGAACGCCTTTGTGTTGCGGCAGGGCATCCTGCGTCAGCATGTTCTCGCGGTGGTGCTGGCCTGTGCGCTGTCGGATGCGCTGCTGATTGCGGCCGGTGTTGCTGGGTTCGGCAGGCTGGTCACGGCGCTGCCCTGGCTGAGCGAAGTCATGCGGCTAGGGGGCGCGGCCTTTCTGCTGGTCTACGGAGCATTGGCGCTGCGCAATGCGCTGCGCGGTGGCGATGCACTTGAGGCGGCGTCGGGGCCTGCGCCCTCTCTGCTGCAGACCCTCGCGATTTGCCTGACGCTGACCTGGGCCAATCCGCATGTCTATCTCGACACGGTGGTTTTGCTGGGGGCGGTCGCGGCGGATTACGATGACCGGACGTCCTTTGCCATTGGTGCGATGACTGCCTCGGTCGTGTTTTTCACCACGCTTGGGTTTGGTGCGCGGCTGCTCGCACCGGTGTTTCGCAAGGCCATGGCCTGGCGTGTGCTGAACGCCAGTGTCGCTCTGGTGATGTGGAGTATCGCGGCGTCGCTGTTGCTGGGCTGAGCGCGGGGGCTTGTGCCGTCGCATCAATCCCCTTACCCGTAAAAGCATGATGGAAGCACGTAAATCAAAGCCCCTGAACGGGGTGCTGTGGATGCTGGCAGCGGGCGCGATGTTTGTGGGCGTCAATGCGCTGGTCAAGAGCCTCGGGACAGCGCTGCCGTCCACGCAGGCGGCCTTTCTGCGCTTCAGCCTCGGACTGTTGATCCTGATCCCGCTGGTGCCGAGGTTGCTGACAATGCGACTGTCGGCGCGGCAATGGCGGTTGTTTCTGATCCGCGGGGCGGTGCACTCGGTCGGCGTGGCGCTTTGGTTCTATGCCATGGCGCGCATTCCCATCGCGGATGTGACGGCGATGAACTATCTCTCGCCGATCCTGATCACCATCGGAGCGGCGTTGTTTCTGGGCGAGAAACTGGCTGCGCGCCGCATCATGGCCGTCGTCTGTGGTCTGATCGGAGCGTTCATCATCCTGCGTCCGGGCCTGCGCGAAGTCGGGCCGGGGCATCTGGCGATGTTGGGCACGGCGACCTGTTTTGCGGCTTCCTACATGATCAGCAAGCGGCTGTCGGATGATGTCGAGCCGCTGATCATCGTTGCCATGCTGTCGATCACCGTGTCGATCGGTCTGGCGCCCATGGCGCTGCCCGTCTGGGTCGCGCCGTCTCTGGCGCAACTGGGTCAGCTGTTTCTGGTCGCGGTTCTGGCGACCCTCGGGCACTACTTCATGACGCTGGCCTTCAAGGCGGCGCCGATGACGGTGACCCAGCCGGTGACCTTTCTGCAATTGGTCTGGGCGGTCTCACTTGGGGCGCTGGTGTTCGACGAACCCATTGATCCCTTTGTCGTCTTTGGCGGCGTCGTGATCCTGTCATCGGTGACCTTCATCACCTGGCGCGAGGCCGTGCTGAAGCGTCGTGAGATCACCCCGCCCTCCGTTGCCACCAAGGTCTGAGCGCGCTTTTCTGCTGGATATTCGGAAACAACTCATGTCTCCCGCCTAGGCTTGGCGGGTCGGCTTTGCATTTTTTGCATGGCTTGGAACCTTGCCGTACCGGGGGCCTGAAACTAGGTAGGGCACTACTCATTAGTAGGCTATCTTGATTCCAATGACCCAGTCCGACACCGCAGAAACCTTCTATCGTGACGTGATCACGCTGACCCGCAAGGTGCGCACATTGTTTGATGCGCGTGCCAGTTCGCGGGGGCTGACCTATGCGCGGGCCCGGCTGCTGCTGCATATGAGCACCTGCGAGGTTCAGACACAGGCCGAACTGGCCGAGGCGATGGAGGTCGAGCGCCCGACGATGGCGCGGCTGATCGACGGGCTTGAAGAGGCCGGTATGGTGCGCCGTGAGGTGCTGTCTGGCGACCGGCGTCAGCGCCATGTGCATCTGACGGATCAGGCAAAGACCGAGGCCGCAGCGGTGTCGGCCCTGACAGACACCCTGCGCGCCGAGCTTGTGGCGGGTATCCCTGCCGAAGAGCTGGAGCGCGCACATCGCGTCATCGAGCAGATGCTGGACAACGTGGTCAAGGCGGCCTGCTCATGAGCGGGCGCAGCGACGTCGCTGCCCCCGAGGCAGCCGCTCAGACCCCGCAGCCAAGCGCTCCGCCGGCCTTTGTGCCCGTGCCCTGGCCGCGTGCCGTCGGCTATTTCGTGACGGCCGCCACGCTGGTGCTGGCGCAGGGCTTTGGTCAGGCGGTCATCACCTCCAACATCCAGCAATTGCAGGGAAGTTTCGGTGCGACGCAGGCCGAGACCTCTTGGATGGTGGCGGCCTATATGGCGCCCAACGTCTCCCTGACCATCGCGCTGATCAAGATCCGCGCCCAGTACGGGCTGCGCAATTTCGCTGAGCTGTCGATTCTGGCGTTTCTTCTGGCGGCGCTGCTGAACTATCTCGCCGACGGGCTGTGGTCGAACCTGGCCGTGCGGTTTGTCTCCGGCATGGCGGCGGCTCCGCTGACCTCGCTTGGGTTTCTGTACATGCTGGAGCCCTTGCCGCCGGCGAAAAAGCTGACAGTCGGCCTCTCTGCGGTGCTGACATTCATCTTCCTCGCCTCGCCACTGACACGGCTGGTGTCGCCGCATTTGCTGGAGATGGGGCAGTGGCATGGGCTGACGGCTTTTGAAGCCTCGATCGCGGCCATCGGATTTGGCCTGATCTACCTGTTTCCATTGAAATCTCCGCCACGCGTCAAGGTGATCGAATCCGCCGATGTCATCTCTTTTCTGCTGATTGCCGTTGGGTTCGGTGCGCTTGCTGTCAGTTTTACACTCGGGTCGACCTACTGGTGGTTCGAGCAACCCTGGCTGGGTGTCCTGCTCGCCATTGCCGCCGGAACACTGCCACTGGCGGCCGCGATCGAGCTGAACCGCAAATCGCCGCTGCTGGATATCCGCTGGCTGTTCAGTCCGACGATCCTGCACTTTGCCGCGACGCTGCTGTTCTTCCGGCTGATGCTGAGCGAGCAGACCTCGGGTGCGGCGGGACTGTTCAGCGCGTTGGGATATCTGAATGACCAGACGCAGATGGTCTGGGTCGTGGTCGCGGTGACGACAGTTGTGGCTGGCGTGGTCTGTGCCGTGACGCTGAGACCGCAGCGAGTGCAACAGTTTCACGTCATCGCCCTGTGCCTGCTGATCGTCGCCTCGTATATGGATTCGCAATCCACGGCGCAGATCGCACCGTCGCAGATGTACCTGTCGCAGGCGATGATTTCGCTGGCCTCGGCGTTCTTCCTACTGCCGGCGATGATGACCGGAATGCTGTCTGCCCTTTCGCGCGGCCCGCAGTACATACTGAACTTCATCGTCGTGTTCATCTCGACGCAAAAGATCGGTGCTGTTCTGGGCAGTGCGCTTTTCGGCACCTTTGTGAAATCGCGCCAGAAATTGCACATGTCGCGTCTGTACGAAGCGCTTCCGGCCACAGATCCCCTCGTGACGGGGCAGATTTCCACCTATGGGGCGGCCTATTCCGGCTACATCGCGGACCCGGCGCAACTGGCCGCGCAATCTGCGGCGACCCTTGCGCGTCAGGCTTCGACGCAGGCCTCCGTCATGGCCTATAACGACGCCTTTCTGGGGATCGCTGCCCTGTCCACTGCCGCGCTGGCCCTGTTGTTGGGGCATATTGCCCTGGATGCCTGGCGCGCCCGTCGGGCCGCCGCACACGAACCCGCCAGCGCTGAGGCTGGCCCCGCAAATTCCTCCTCCCCCCAAGCTGCCTGATCGAGTGTTCCCCATGATTTCCCGTTTTTCCCGCCATCTTGCCACGATCCTTGCCTGCACCATTGGTGTTCTGGGTGTCCTTGGGGTGCTCTATGCTTGGCGCCTTCCGCCGTTCGAGACGACCATCCGCACCACGGAGGATGCCTATGTGCGCGGTCAGGTGACCTTCATCGCGCCGCAACTGGCCGGGGTGGTGGCCGAGGTCGCCGTGCAGGATTATCAACGTGTCAAGGCAGGGGACCTGTTGGTCCGGATCGACGAGGACAGCTATCGCGAGAAGGTCGCGCAGGCGCAGGCGGCGCTGGACGCCGCCGAGGCGTCGCTGGCCAATTCCGATCAGGATCGCAAATCCGCCGAGGCCAGTGTGAAAGCGGCAGAAGCTGGTGTTGTTTCGGCAAAGGCCAGTTTGAAGCTGGCGAATGCCAACCTCGACCGCTCCAACGCGCTGAAAAAACGCGGGGTCCTGTCGAACCAGAACGCAGATGAAACGCAGCTGAGCTATGAGCAGGCGCAGGCCGCCGTGCAGCAGGCCGCAGCCAATGCCGAAACCGCCCGCCAGTCTCTGGCCTCGGTCATCACCGGACGCACCTCGCTTGAGGCCAACGTCCGGCAGGCGGAAGCGACGGTGAATCTGGCGCAGATCTCGCTCGACTACACCCGTATCGTGGCGCCTGTTGATGGTCGGCTTGGCGAAGTGTCGGCGCATGTCGGGCAATATGTGACGGCGGGGACCAAGCTGACCTCTCTGGTGCCGGACACGATCTGGATCGTCGCGAACTTCAAGGAAACCCAGCTGGCAGGCATGAACATCGGTCAGAAGGTGACCTTCACCGTCGATGCTCTGGGCAAGGTCGAACTGACCGGCAAGATCGCCAGCTTTTCCCCTGCGACGGGGTCGGAATTCAGTGTGCTTGGCAGCTCAAACGCGACGGGCAATTTCATCAAGATTTCGCAACGTCTGCCGGTGCGCATCAACATCGATCCGGATCAGGCGCTGGCCGCGCGGCTTGTGCCGGGCATGTCGGTGGTGGCAAGCGTCGATACCGGCCGGACCGAACGTGAGGCCACGGAGGCGCATTCCGACGTCGGCTTTGGTCTGGGCGCGCATGATCAGCTGGCTGCGCTGAAGTAAGCCTCAGCCGACCTCGTATGGCAGCGTGCCACGGGCGTTTATGTCTATGCTCAGCTTGCGCTCAAGCGGCGGAACGGAGCGTTGATGGCAATGCTCACGCTCACAGATCCTGCAGGAAATCCCAATCGGTTCAAAGGCTTTCGGATTGGTCAGGTCAAGCCCATCGGCAAAGATCAGTGCGTCGGCATGCCTTACCTCACACCCGAGCGCTATGGCAAATCGGCGCACCGGCGCGCCGAAGGATCCTCCGGCTTTGCTGACGTCGCGCGCCAGCGAAACATAGCGTACACCGTCCGGCGTTTCAGCCAGCTGGCGCAGGAATTGCCCCGGTGTCTCGAAGGCGCGATGGACATTCCACAGCGGGCAGGCGCCGCCGAAGCGGGCAAATTGCAGACGCGTGGCCGAGTGTCGCTTGGTGATGGTGCCCGCCTGATCGACCCGGACAAAGAAGAACGGGATGCCCTTGGCGCCGGGGCGCTGCAGGGTCGAGAGGCGATGCGCGACTTGCTCGATCGAGGCGCCGAAGTGCATGGCCAAGCGTTCTAGATCATGCCGCACCTCCTGCGCCTTGGCGAGAAACCGGGTGTAGGGCATCAGGGCGGCTCCGGCGAAGTAATTGGCCAGACCGATCTTGGCGATGGCGCGGGCAGCGTCGGACTGGAACCGTGCGAAGTCCAGTGTCGCCTCAAGCAGTTTGTCCTGCTCCAGCAGTGCGACCTGCAAAAGCAGCTGAAAGGTCTGGGTTTCCGGCGTGGCGCGAAGGGACAATGTCAGCCGTTTGCTCGCCGGATCATAGATGCGCAGATGCTGGATGTCGGCAAAGACCACGTCAACGCCGCAATTGCCGAGTATCGACACGGCGCGCACCCGGATGTTGTTTTCACTGCGCACGGGCGCGGCAAAACGCTCTGCCGCGCGATCAACGGAATCGATATAGTTGTCGCAGTAATGGAAAAAATCGCGCACCTCGTCCCAGGGCGATGGGGTGCTGCGAGAGTCTTCACGACCTAACGCTTCATCGAGCGAGGCCAGCCGTTCGTGGGTTTGCCGGTAGGCGCGGTGCAGATGCAGAAAGGCACGGGCGAGGCTGGGCGCATTCGAGGCCGTCAACCGCAGGTCCGCCAGTAGCGGAGCGACCTCGGCCAGAACCGGATCGGCCATCGCCTCGCGCATGTCCGAGACGAGGCGCTCGCTGTCGCCGGTCGAAAGCTCGGTCACGTCAAAGCCGAACTCCTGCGCCAGCGACAGCACCACCGAGGTCGAAACCGGGCGGTTGTTGTTTTCCATCTGGTTCAGGTAGGGCAGTGAAATACCAAGTTTGGCGGCGAAATCCTTTTGGGTAAGAGCCAGCCTTTGCCGCATTTCACGCAGCTTGGCGCCGGCATAGAGTTTCTGTGCGGCCATTCCCCACCTGTCAGCGATTTGCAGTTTTGCCTGCGTTGAGGCTAACTTTGCAAATCATGGTTAACAAGCGGTAACGCTGGGCGCAGAATGGTCAGACCATCAGGCGGCGTTCCCGGCGCATGACGCCCAGAATGGCAATGCCACCTGCCACGCCACACAGCATCATGATCCAGATCAGCGGTGTGGCCCCTGACTCGGGGCTGAGCATGCCGCCCGCCAGCGCCGATAGTGCCGCTCCGCCGCCGATCATCATCGCGCCCCCGAGGCCAGAGGCCGTGCCTGCGAGGTGAGGGCGAACAGACAGCATCCCGGCATTGGCGCAGGGAATGGTCATACCATTGCCGAGCCCGACAAAGATCATCGTGCCGAAAAAGGCGTAGTGGCCGCCGATCTCAAGCTCCGACAGGATCAGCGACAGAATCATGCCTCCGACGATCAGGGTCGAGCCGAGCAGGATCATGCGGTTCATGCCAATCCGCGCCGCGTTCAGGCCCGTGAACCAGTTGCCCGCGAAGTAGCCCAGACCTGCCGCGGCATTGAACATGCCGAACTGCGCCGGGCTCAGGGCAAAGACCTCGGTTGCGACAAAGGGGCCGCCTCCGAGGTAGGCGAAGAAGGCGCCGGAGGACAGGGCGGCGGCCATGCAGTACCCCCAGAAACGGGGCGATTTGAACAACTCGGGGTACTCCGCGAACTGGCGCAGCACGGACAAATCGCTTGGCGCTGCGGTTTCGCCGAGGTCGACCCAGCTGATGACAAAGATCAGTGCGCCGCAGACGAACAGCAGCCAGAACGAGGCCTGCCAGCCGAAATACTGATCCAGGATGCCACCGACGACGGGCGCGAACATCGGCACCATCGACATGCCCATGGTTACGTACCCCATGACGGCTGCTGAACGGTCGCCCTTGTACATGTCGCGCACAATCGCGCGAGACAGCGCCATGCCGCAGGCGATGGAGGATTGCAGGATGCGGAAGGCGATGAAGGTGGCAAAGCTCTCTGCCATCAGACAGCCGATTGTCGCGACGAGGAAAATGGCGAGGCCGACCAGAAGGATCGGACGGCGCCCGAATTTATCGGCCAGGGGTCCGACGAACAGCTGCAAGAACCCGCTGGCCGCCAGATAGCCCGCAACGGACAGCTGCACCAACTTGTAGTCGGTGTCGAAATATTCCGCGATATGGGGCAGCGACGGTAAGAATACGTTCATCGTCATCGCGGACACTCCCGCGAGCATGATAAGCGTCATGAGGTGTGGGGGTGTCCGACCGGACCGCTTGCCAATAGGTTGTGTCATAGACGTTTGCTAAGCGCATGATACGTTCATGTCCATGTGGAGCGCATGTAGTTTGCAGATTTGCAATTTGCAGAACGCCCCCTGTCTCAACTTTGCAAATTTGCCCGATTTCCCTTTGTTCGAGGCGGCTTCTGCGCCTATGGTCCGCTAACTAGGTCCGGGGCATGCGCCGCGACCACGGTGATGGCCAAGATCGGGAGACGGACATGAAGGATATTCTCCAGGAGCTGACGGCGCGGCGCGAGACGGCGCGGCTCGGCGGGGGTGAGGCGCGCATCGCCGCGCAGCACGCCAAAGGCAAGCTGACGGCGCGCGAACGCATTGATCTGCTGCTGGACGAGGGCAGCTTCGAGGAGTTCGATATGTTCGTCGCGCACCGCTGCACCGATTTCGGCATGGAGAAGCAGCGTCCCTACGGCGATGGCGTGGTGACGGGCTGGGGCACGATCAACGGCCGTATGGTCTACGTGTTCAGCCAGGATTTCACGGTTTTCGGCGGCTCTCTGTCGGAAACCCATGCGCAGAAGATCTGCAAGATCATGGATATGGCGGTGCAGAATGGCGCGCCTGTGATCGGGCTGAACGACTCCGGTGGCGCGCGTATTCAGGAAGGGGTCGCTTCGCTTGCCGGTTATGCCGATGTGTTTCAGCGCAACGTCTTGGCCAGTGGTGTGGTGCCGCAGATCAGCGTGATCATGGGCCCCTGTGCTGGCGGCGCGGTCTACAGCCCGGCGATGACCGACTTCATCTTCATGGTGAAGGACAGCTCTTACATGTTCGTGACCGGCCCCGACGTGGTGAAGACCGTCACGAACGAAGTAGTGACGGCTGAGGAGTTGGGCGGCGCTTCGACCCATACGAAGAAAAGTTCGGTTGCCGATGGTGCCTTCGAGAATGACGTGGAGGCATTGGCCGAGGTGCGGCGGTTGGTCGACTTCCTGCCGCTGAACAACCGCGAAAAGCCGCCCGTGCGGCCGTTCTTCGATGATGTGAACCGGATCGAGAACAGCCTCGACACCCTGATCCCGGAAAACGCCAATACCCCCTACGATATGAAGGAATTGATCCTGAAGATCGCGGATGAGGCGGATTTCTACGAGATTCAGGAAGACTTCGCCAAGAACATCATCACCGGTTTCATCCGGCTTGAGGGGCAGAGCGTTGGCGTGGTGGCAAACCAGCCGATGGTGCTCGCGGGGTGTCTGGATATCGACAGCTCTCGCAAGGCGGCGCGGTTCGTGCGGTTCTGTGATGCCTTCGAGATCCCGATCCTGACGCTGGTCGATGTGCCCGGCTTTCTGCCCGGCACCAGCCAGGAATACGGCGGCGTCATCAAGCACGGCGCGAAACTGCTGTTCGCCTATGGCGAGGCGACAGTGCCCAAGGTGACGGTGATCACCCGCAAGGCCTATGGTGGCGCCTATGACGTGATGTCCTCGAAGCATCTGCGTGGCGATTTCAACTACGCCTGGCCGACGGCCGAGATCGCCGTGATGGGGGCCAAGGGCGCGACCGAGATCATCCACCGCGCCGATCTGGGCGATCCGGCTAAGATCGCGGCCCATGCGGCGGAATACGAAGCGCGCTTTGCCAACCCCTTCGTCGCCGCTGAGCGGGGCTTCATCGACGAGGTGATCCTGCCGAGGTCGACCCGGCGCAGGGTCAGCCGCGCTTTTGCCAGCCTACGCAACAAGAAGCTGACGAACCCTTGGAAGAAACACGACAATATCCCGCTTTGATAGTGGGGCCCGCCGGTGGCGGGGTGTGTGAAAGAGAGACTTATGGCGCGCAACGTCTGGCATCGGTTGAGAGAAGAACACGCGGTCACGGTGACCCGGCGTCTGCCTGTGCGATTTGATCTGTCGGTCAGTGCCGAGCTTGCTGTGCAGGGCCCGGTGTCGCTGACCCGTGTAGCGCATCAGGTGCGGCAGGACATGTGGCGTGCCTTGCAAGGTCTGCGCGGGTTCTCTCCGGCGGTGCGGGTCGAGGCAGGCGAGGGGGCGTTGCGCATCACAGCCGGGGGCCGGATGGAGGGCGCGCAGGCCAGCGCGGCCGCGGCGCATCAACTTGGCGTGCTGCTGGACAGCCCCGCACATCATGCCCGCTGGTTGCGCCATGCGGCGCTGACGCCTTCGGCTGAGGAGCGGGCGTCGTGAGCTCTGCGTCATTTTCCGGGGCCTGCCTGCAAATCCCCGTTTCCGTGCCCGCGAAGAGGATGTTACAGAATTTTTTTCGCACGCCTGACAGAGGGTCGGACTTCGGTCCGCATCTGGAGGCGTTTCTTTCGGAACCACAATATGTTGCGCGGCGTGATGCGGTGTCAGAAAAACCAGAGGTTTTTCCATCACTTTCGCACTGCTCAGCACGGAGTAAGTACAAAATGTCGCGCCTCTGCGCTATCATCTCCTCTGGGTCCGCAATCGCGGCCCTTCCAAGTGACACCGGTGCCAAGGGATTTCAGAAGCCTGGCCGGGACCACAGGCATAACAGGAGACCACAATGTCCAAGAGTATCCCCTTCTTCCTCGCAATCGGCTTTGTCACGACCATGTCGGCCTGCGCGAAACCTGAACCGGAATACGTTGTCGTCGCTCCCGAACCCATTTCGTCCGAGCCCGTCTTCACCGGCAAATACAAGTAATACGGCCCTTTTCGATCTGCGACGCGCAGTCGCAATGCCGGGCCTGACCTTCGGGATGGGCCCGGTCCGCTCCCTCCCGGCCGTCACCAGCCATATGGGAGTGCAGACATGCTGAAACATCGCGGGTTTCCCGGCCGTCTGCCGGGGACGGATTTCCAGTTCGTCGTGCGTCGCGCCAATCCCAAGGGGGCAACCCCTCTGATCAAGCGCGAACGCTACCGTGACCGCCGTGCGCCAGACAAGCGTGCGGACGAGGGTTTCATGGAGGCGCTCTGGAACCACTTCGGCGATCAGCCCTTCGAGCGTGGCAATCTGGATGCAGGGCGGCTGTCATGGCTGCTCGGGCGCGAAGTTCTGCCCGCTGATGAGCCTTTCGACCCCGAGAGCTATGAAGCGCTGCTGGTGATCGACGAAGCCGCCGCGCGTTTGGCCTTTCCTGGGGCATTTCAGGAGGAAGACTGGGCGTGATCCTGCCGACACCCTCCGTTCTTGCGCAAAACTCGGCCCAGACAGGCGTTGGTGCGGCGAAATGCTTTGCCTTGCTGTCTGATAGGCGCAGCATAAACCCTGCTGCGCTTGGCCTTAGTTCTGCTAGGCGCGGTGTGTGTTACCACACCTACCCTTCCCCTATCGGGCGGCCCGGCATCCCCATTCCAAGGCCGCCCGCTTTTTCCCAGTTTCTGTCGTGTCGTCGGATCCGGGGCGTGTCGCGTAGACCCGTTAGTGCATCACCCTTTCCGCGACTGTCTGAACCCGCGCACCCCCGCGAGGTCCGGCTTGCGGCACAGTCACCTTTGGGCGACTTCCTGCCGGTCGCGCAATCTCTTTGCGTCAAGCGGATGGAACTGTCGCACGCGGCATGCGTTAGCTTGGTCAGTAGCGATCAACAAAAAGGAAGTATGTCATGTTCAGCAAGAAATGGATCTCTGTCGGCCTCGTCTGTGCAGCACTCGCAGGCTGCGGTCAGTCGTTGGGTGAGCAAGCCCTGGTTGGCGGCGCGGTTGGCGTCGGCGGCGCAGCGGTCACTGGCGGCAGCGTTGGTACCGGCGCTCTGGTCGGCGCGGCAGCGAACGTGGCATACTGCCAGACCAACAAGCGCGCTTGCAAATAATCGTCTGACGCGTTTTTGCGCGACCGGTCTTTTCGGACGCGCCATTGATGATACCACCCCTCGCAGCGGTTCACCCGCAGCGGGGGTTTTTTTGTGCCTGACACCTGCATTGCGCAGGCCAAGGGCGCCTGTGACATCCGGGAAGAGGGGCACGAATGTTCAATAAGATCCTGATCGCGAACCGGGGAGAGATCGCCTGCCGGGTCATCAAGACGGCCCGCAAGATGGGAATTGCGACCGTCGCCATCTATTCCGATGCGGACCGCAATGCGCTGCATGTGAAAATGGCGGATGAGGCGGTGCATATCGGCCCGGCCCCCGCCAACCAGTCCTACATCGTGATAGACAAGGTGATGGCGGCAATCCGGTCCTCGGGGGCGCAGGCCGTGCATCCGGGCTATGGCTTCCTGTCCGAGAACCCCAGATTCGCCGAGGCTCTGGAGGCCGAGGGCGTCGCCTTTGTCGGCCCGCCCGTTGGCGCGATCGAAAAGATGGGCGACAAGATCACCTCGAAGAAGATCGCGCAGGAGGCTGGGGTCAGCACAGTACCCGGCTACATGGGCCTGATCGAGGATGCCGAGGAAGCCGTGAAGATCTCCGGTGAGGTCGGCTATCCGGTGATGATCAAGGCCAGTGCAGGCGGTGGTGGCAAGGGCATGCGGATCGCCTGGAATGACGACGAGGCGCGCGAGGGCTTTCAGTCCTCCAAGAACGAAGCCGCGAACTCCTTCGGCGATGACCGCATCTTCATCGAGAAATTCGTGACGCAGCCGCGTCATATCGAGATCCAGGTGCTCTGCGATGCCCATGGTAACGGGGTGTATCTGGGCGAGCGGGAATGCTCGATCCAGCGTCGCAACCAGAAGGTCGTCGAAGAGGCTCCGAGCCCGTTTCTGGACGAGGCGACCCGTCGCGCCATGGGCGAACAGGCGGTCGCGCTGGCCAAGGCCGTCGGCTATGCCAGTGCGGGGACGGTGGAATTCATCGTCGACGGCGAGAAGAATTTCTTCTTTCTTGAGATGAACACCCGTCTGCAGGTCGAACACCCTGTGACCGAGCTGATTACCGGCATCGACCTTGTCGAGCAGATGATCCGCGTCGCCAATGGCGAACCGCTGACCATCACCCAAGACGATGTGAAGCTGACCGGCTGGGCTATTGAGAACCGTCTCTACGCCGAAGATCCCTATCGCGGGTTCCTGCCCTCGATCGGTCGTCTGACCCGCTATCGCCCGCCTGCCGAGGTCGCGGATGCCGAGCATGTCGTGCGCAACGATACCGGCGTCTTTGAGGGCGGCGAGATCAGCATGTACTATGACCCGATGATCGCCAAGCTCTGCACCTGGGCGCCGACGCGGGACGCCGCGATTGAGGCGATGCGGATCGCGCTCGACAGTTTCGAGGTCGAGGGGATCGGGCACAACCTGCCGTTCCTCTCCGCTGTGATGGACCACCCGAAGTTCACGAGCGGCACCATGACGACCGCCTTCATCGCCGAAGAATGGCCGGAGGGGTTCGAGGGTGTGACGCTGCCCGGTGCCACTCTGCGGCGCATCGCGGCCAGTTGCGCGGCGATGCACCGAGTGGCCGAAATCCGGCGGGCGCGGATTTCGGGCCGCATGGACAACCATGAACGCAAGGTGGGTGACGCCTGGGTCGTGAACCTGCAGGGCGAACACTTTGAGGTGACGGTGCAGGCCGATACGGGCGGCGCGACGATCCTGTTCGCCGATGGCTCGTCTCACCGGGTTGAGGGGGACTGGACCCCAGGGCAGACGCTGGCCAAGATGACCGTCGATGGCGACCTGCTGGTGCTGAAGGTCGGCAAGATCTCGGGCGGGTTCCGCATTCGCAGTCGCGGGGCCGACCTGAAGGTGCACGTCCGCAACCCGCGTCAGGCGGAACTGGCCGAGCTGATGCCCGAGAAGGTCGCGCCGGATACCTCGAAGCTGCTGCTCTGCCCGATGCCGGGTCTGGTCGTGAAACTGAATGTCGAAGAGGGGCAGGAGGTTCATGAGGGGCAGGCGCTCTGCACCATCGAGGCGATGAAGATGGAAAACATCCTGCGCGCCGAGAAGAAGGGTGTCGTCAGCAAGATCAACGCCGCCGCGGGCGACAGCCTGGCGGTGGACGAAGTGATCATGGAATTCGAATAGAGCCGATCTGCCGCCCCTGCGATGGGGCGTCAATCGACAGGGAAAGATCGCCCGGACAGCTCCGGGACAGGAGGAGACAGCCATGACTTCGAAGACGGACGCTTGGGCAAAACTCGCCGAAAAGGAACTTCGCGGGCGCCCGTTGGAAGATCTGACCTGGCAGACGCTGGAGGAGATCCCGGTCAAGCCGGTCTACAGTGCCGAGGACACCGCTAATCTGCCGCACATGGGCTCGATGCCTGGCTTCGCGCCGTTCACGCGCGGGGTAAAGGCGACGATGTACGCAGGACGCCCCTGGACGATCCGCCAGTACGCCGGGTTTTCCACTGCCGAGGACAGCAACGCCTTCTATCGCCGCAACCTCGCCGCCGGTCAGCAGGGCGTGTCGGTCGCCTTCGATCTGGCGACGCATCGGGGTTATGACAGTGACCATCCGCGCGTTGAAGGCGATGTCGGCAAGGCCGGTGTGGCGATTGATTCCGTTGAGGATATGAAGATCCTGTTCGACGGCATCCCGCTGGATCAGGTCTCTGTCTCGATGACGATGAACGGCGCGGTGATCCCCGTGCTGGCCAGCTTCATCGTCACGGGAGAGGAACAGGGGCACGACAAATCCCTGCTCTCGGGCACCATTCAGAACGACATTCTGAAAGAGTTCATGGTGCGTAACACCTATATCTATCCGCCCGAACCCAGCATGCGCATCATCTCGGACATCATTGAATACACCTCGAACGAGATGCCGAAGTTCAACTCGATCTCGATCTCTGGCTACCACATGCAGGAGGCCGGCGCGAACCTGGTGCAGGAGCTGGCCTATACGCTGGCGGATGGTCGGGAGTACGTGAAGGCCGCTATCGAGGCTGGGATGGATGTCGACAAGTTCGCCGGGCGGCTGTCGTTTTTCTTCGCCATCGGCATGAACTTCTTCATGGAAATCGCCAAGTTGCGTGCCGCGCGCACCCTCTGGCACCGCGTGATGACCGAGTTTGGGGCGCAGAATGAACGCTCCAAGATGCTGCGCACGCATTGCCAAACCTCGGGCGTCAGCTTGCAGGAACAGGACCCCTATAACAATGTCATCCGCACCGCCTATGAGGCGATGAGCGCAGTTCTGGGCGGCACGCAGTCCCTGCACACCAATGCGCTGGACGAGGCGATTGCCCTGCCCACCGATTTCAGCGCCCGCATCGCCCGCAACACCCAACTGGTGCTGCAGGAGGAAACCGGCGTCACCAATGTCGTCGACCCGCTGGCGGGGTCTTACTACGTCGAGAGCCTGACCAACGAGCTGATCGAAAAGGCTTGGGCTTTGATGACCGAGGTTGAGGAGATGGGGGGCATGACCAAAGCCGTCGCCTCCGGCATGCCGAAACTCAGGATCGAGGAGAGCGCTGCCAAACGGCAGGCGCTGATCGACCGCGGGCAGGACGTGATCGTCGGCGTCAACAAGTACCGCAAGGACAAGGAAGACCCGATCGACATCCTCGACGTCGATAACGTGGCGGTCCGTCTCAGCCAGATCGCGCGGCTGAAGACGATCCGCGAGACACGGGACGAGGCTGCCTGTCAGGCCGCGCTGGACGAGGTGACCCGGCGCACCACCGAAGGCGGCAACCTGCTGGAAGCGGCGGTTGAGGCTGCGCGGGCGCGTGCCACGGTCGGAGAGATCAGCATGGCGATGGAAAAGGAATTCGGCCGCCACCGCGCTGAGGTCAAGACGCTCGCCGGGGTTTACGGCGCGGCCTATGCGGGTGACGAAGGCTTTGCTGCCATTCAGAAATCGGTTGAGGATTTCGCCGAGGAGGAAGGCCGACGTCCACGTATGCTGGTGGTCAAGATGGGGCAGGACGGCCATGATCGTGGCGCCAAGGTCATTGCGACGGCCTTTGCTGATATCGGCTTTGACGTCGATGTCGGGCCGCTGTTCCAGACCCCGGACGAGGCCGCGCAGGATGCCATCGACAACGATGTGCATGTCGTCGGCATCTCGTCACAGGCGGCTGGCCACAAGACGCTGGCGCCGCTGCTGATCGAGGCGCTGAAGGCGCGCGATGCCGGCGATATCATCGTGATCTGCGGCGGCGTGATCCCGCAGCAGGATTACGAGTTTCTGCGCAAAGCGGGCGTGAAGGCGATCTTCGGGCCGGGCACCAATATCCCCTCCGCGGCGCAGGACATCCTGAAACTGATCCGCGCGACCCGTAGCTGAGCATCCAGCCCGCTGCATGGCCAGCATGCAGCGGGCCGGTCTTGCCATTTCCGCCCGCTCGGGGAAGATTGCGCGAAACACCCCGGCGGAGCCTGACATGAGCCTGACCATCCGCGCCATCACCCCGCGCGACTATCCCCGTGTGCTGGAAATCTGGCGCCCGATCTACCGTGAAACGACGGCCACTTTCGCCTCGGAAGAAAAGACCGAAACCACCCTGCCGATTTATATCGAGAGCCGTCGCGCGGCAGGGCGCGAGACCTTCGTCGCAGAACTGGACGGCGAACTGCTCGGCTTTGCCTCCTACGATCAGTTCCGCGGCGGCGACGGCTATGTTCACGCGATGGAGCACACGATCATCCTGGCGCCCGAGGGGCGGGGGCGTGGCGCCGGACGCGCGCTGATGAACGCTGTCGAGGATCACGCCCGCGCCGCCGGGGCGCATGTCATGGTCGCGGGGGTTTCCGCCGAGAACACGGTTGGTGTCGCCTTTCACGCGGCAGTCGGCTATGTCGAGGTCGGTCGTATGCCGCAGGTCGGGCGCAAGTTCGGCCGCTGGCTGGATCTGGTGCTGATGCAGCGTATTCTCACACCCTGACCCGGGACCGAAAAATGCAAATACCCATCTATATTGTCAATCTGGATCGCCGGCAGGACCGGCTTGAGGCGCTTGGCGGGCAGCTCGATCAAATGGGTCTGACCTGGAACCGCGTCTCCGCTGTCGATGGCCATGCCGCGCCTGCGGGTCGTGTGCATCCGCGCATCGCCGACAGCAATCATATCATCCCGATGGGGCGCGGCAGTCAGGCGCGTGCGACAACGCTGCTGAACCTCTGCGAGACGATCCTGTCGCAACCCGGCAAACCAACCGATGGTGTTGTCATGCTGGAAGATGACGCCTACCTCGCGCAGGATTTTGCCGCATTTTGCCGCGATGACAGCTGGATTCCCGATGATTTCGGCCTCGTGCAGCTGGAAAAGCGGGTCGAGGGCAAGCCGAAGAAACTGCTCGGCGCGCCAGTTGCGACCCTGCCCGGGGCGGCGACACCGCGTCAGTTGCGCCGCCTGTACCTGCGCACCGGCGGCTCGGCTGCGTTCTACATCCGCCGCTCGGCGATGCAGAAAATCGTCGAGGGCGGGTTCGAGATCCGCTTTCCCACCGATCACCTGCTGTTTTCGCCCAATGTCTCGCCCGTGTTCGCCAAGATTGGCGTGGGCATGATGACACCGGGGCTGGCCGTGCAGAACCTCGCGCTCGATTCGGACATGAGCCGGGATCGTGGCAAGCATCGCACCCTCAAGGCCGAGCTGCGCCGCGCGGTGACCGAGGTGAACTGCCTGCCGCGTCAGCTTGCGCTGCTTGCCACAGGGCGGGCAAAGCTGATCGATCCGGAATTTGCCGAATGACAGAACCGCGTCACGACAGTCGCGTGCGGTCGCGCTAAGGTCACAGCATGTCGATCTGGTCCCGCATATCAGAAGCGCTTCAGGCGCTGGCCAAGGGAGAGGCGCTGTCCGCCGTCTTCGACCGTCTGCGCACGCCCCCGGAGCGCAGCGTTGCCTTCACGATTGCCGTCATCGCGCTTGGTGCCAAGATGGCCAAGGCGGATGGCGAGGTGACCCGAAACGAGGTGACGGCTTTTCGCGAGGTGTTCCATATCCCGCCGAGTGAGGAGGCCGGTGCCGCGCGCGTCTTCAACCTCGCCCGGCAGGACGTGGCTGGCTACGAGGAATATGCCTCTCGGATCGTGCATATGTTCGGTCCCGACAGCAATGTCTTCTGCGATCTGATGGAGGGGTTGTTCCACATCGCGGTGGCGGACGGGACCTATCACGACGCCGAGGATGCCTTCCTGTTGCGGGTGGGCGAGATTTTCGGGCTCAGCACGTCTCAGTTCCTGCGCCTGCGCGCGCGCTTTGTCCCTGAGGCCGATCGGGACCCCTTCGCGGTGCTGGGTCTTGAGCCGGGGACGAGCTATGAGGATGCGCGCGTGGCTTGGCGGCAGGCCGTGCGGGACAGTCACCCCGACCACATGATGGCCCGCGGCTTGCCGCAAGAAGCTGTTCTGATGGCTGAAAAGCGCATGGTCGACATCAACCGCGCCTGGGAAGAGATCCGCCGCATTCACGCCTGAGAGGCCTCTGCATCATGCGTTTCGCCAGCTATAACGTCGAGTGGTTCGATGCCCTGTTCGATGATGAGGGGCAGCTGTTGCGCGACGACACCTGGTCGCGCCGGCGCGATGTGACGCGGGCAGCGCAGATCGCGGCGCTTGGGCGCGTTTTTCAGACTCTCGATGCGGATGCGGTGATGGTGATCGAGGCGCCGGACACCGGCACGCGGCGCAGCACCGTGCGGGCGTTGGAGGGGTTTGCGCAGACCTTTGGTTTGCGCGCGCGTCGGGCGGTGATCGGGTTTGCCAACGACACCCAGCAGGAAATCGCTCTGATGTACGATCCGGATGTGCTGGAAGCGCAGCACGATCCGATGGGGGCTATCGAAGGCGTGCCGCGCTTTGACGGCATCTTTCACATCGATCTGGATGTCGATGCGCGTCAGGATCACATCACCTTTTCCAAGCCGCCGCTTGAGCTGGCCGTGCGCCTCGCCAATGGCCGCGCCCTGCGTCTGATCGGCGCGCATCTCAAATCCAAGGCCCCCTATGGCGCGACAACCCCGGATGAGGTGATGCGCCTGTCGATCGCGAACCGTCGCAAGCAATTGGCGCAGGCGATCTGGCTGCGCCAACGGATCGAGGGCCATCTGGCGGCAGGTGACAGTCTGATCCTGCTGGGCGATCTGAACGACGGACCGGGGCTGGACGAATACGAGAACCTGTTCGGCCGGTCTTCGGTTGAGATCCTGTTGGGCGAAACCTCCGGGCCGTGCCTGTTTGATCCCCATGTCGAACAGGCTCTGAGCCGCCGCTTCAGTGCCCCGCCCACCTCGGCAAGGTTCCATATCGCGCATGAGCAGAGGTATCTGCAGGCGCTGCTCGACTACGTCATGGTGTCACCCGATCTTGCGGCGCTTTCGCCCAGCTGGCGAATCTGGCACCCGTTTGATGATCCTGAATGCTGGCGCACCCCGGCTTTGCAGGCCGCCCTGCTAGAGGCGTCGGATCACTTCCCGGTGACGATGGACATCGTGCTGTGAGCGGGGTTTGAGATCGGACAGCGCAGGCCTATATCAAGGGGATGAAACGCATCCTGATTGCCCTCGCCCTGTCCGTCCCCCTTGCCCTGCCGCTGAGCGCCATGGCCGAGGAGACGACGCCGCCGACCTCAAAGATGCAGGACGGCCTGCGGCAGTTCTTTGAAGGGCTGTCGGATGGCGTGGGCGATCTGACCGACAAGACCGGCCCCGCCCTGCAGAACTTCCTGCAGCAGATGGGCCCAGCGTTTGAGGATATCCTGGGCGAGATCAAGGACTTCTCGAAGTACGAAGCGCCTCAGGTGTTGCCGAACGGCGATATACTGATCCGCCGCAAGGACGAAGCGCCTGAGTATATGCCGCCCGTGCCCGGTGAAAACCCCGACGGCTCCGTCGATCTCTAAGCCTCAGATCCGCGTCGTGCCGATCTTGAGCGCGGTTTCTGCATTCAGGGAATTGGCGAGCGATTTGAACCGCGCCTCCGCCACTTCGCCAAACAGTGGCCAGGCTTGCTCGGCCAGTTGCAGCTCCAGCACCTTTTTCTTGGGATACCAGTTCAGCTTGCCAATCTCGGCGTCGCGTTCCGGCCAGAGCATGGCCCCAAAACGCATTGCCTTGCCGAGGATTTCGGCTTGCAGCAGGTCTTCGGGGGGCAGCAGGCTGTAGAGGTTTTCGAACGGCGTGCCTTCGCGTTTGTTGCGATAGCGGTGCAGCAGGGCAAGGCCCAGAAACACCCGTTCAGAATGGTTCAGCCCGCCGAGGTTGGCGCGGGTGGAATTGTCGAAACAGACCTCCGCCCGGTAGTCGGGGTGCGCCCGCCAGGTGACGTCGTGCAACAGGCAGGCCGCCTTGACCAGACGTTTGCGCTCAGGCCGGGCGGAGCGGAACAGGGGCAGGATGAAATCGTACAGCGTGCGGCCAAACCCGGGCAGGCGCGCATCCTTCTGTTCTGCAAAGCGGCAGGATTCGATCAGCGGATCGCGGTCGCGCAGGGTCTGTGGCATTTGCTCGTAGAGCAGGCCTTCGCGGATGCCATAGGAGGAAATGGCGATGTCATGCGGTTTGAACTGACGCACCACCTCCAGCAGCACTTCCGAGGCGAGCGGCACGAGTGACATCCGCGACGACGACAGATTGCAGCGGCTGCGCAGGGCGTCGTTGTCTTCCTTGGCGATGAACTCGACCGTGGCGCGGACGGCCTTAGCGCTCATGCGGTATTCGTGCAGCACATGCAGGGGATATCCGCGCCGTTCCATGTCGATCCGCGCTATGGCCCGCCAGGACCCGCCGACCAGGAACAGACGGTTTCGGTCCATGCCGATCTGAGCGTGCAGTTTCTCGACCTCGGCGCGGATGTAGGCCTTGCGGCCCTTCTTACCGCCCTGCAGGTCCGCCAGCTTCAGCGGACCCAGCGGCGATGTCTCACGCTCGCCCACCTTGCCGTCTGCGATCCGCGCCAGCTCCATGGAGGAGCCACCGATATCGCAGATCAGACCGTAGGAGCCGGGCCAACCCAGCAAGACGCCCTGCGCAGACAGGCGGGCCTCTTCCTTGCCGTCGATGACGAAGAGCTTCAGGCCAGTCTGGCGCTGCACCTGTTCTGCAAAATCGCGGCCATCCTCGGCCTCACGCACGGCGGCGGTGGCAACGGCAGACAGAGGCGTTGCCCCCATGCCATGCGCCAACAGCTGAAAACGGTGGATCGCGGCGAGAGCGCGCTTGCGCCCCTCAGGGTTCAGGCGGCCGGTTTCGGACAGACCCGCGCCAAGACCACACATGATCTTTTCGTTGTAGAAATAGGCAGGGCTACGCGCCGCGCCGTCGAACACCACCATCCGCACGGAGTTCGACCCGACATCCACGACACCGACGCGCGACAGCGCCCGTGCCTGTGGATCATCGAAGAGAGGGCGGCCAAAAGGCCCCCAATCCGCGGAATTCTGCGGGGTATCTCCATCCATGATCGGCGACCCTTGGCTAAGTATTCGGTTTATGTGCATCCCGAAGGCCTCGGGTCAACCGGCTTGCGGATCATGGGTCAATCTCGGCACGTCTGATGCGCCCGCACTGCCACGCCCCGAAAGTGACGGATTTTCCATGAAGAACCTGTGGCAGTTGAACGCAACGGTGCCCTCGGGCACCTCGGCGCGCAGGAAATGACCATCCGGCTGCATGACCCAGCTTTGCGCCTGATCGTGCAGATTGGCGGCCATGATCTGGCGCACGATCTGATCTTTGACGGTCTGGGTCTTGCACTCCACCAGGGTTTCAACCCGGCGGCTGAGGTTGCGCCCCATCCAGTCCGCCGAGGAAAAGAACACCCGCGCGCCGTTTGAGGGCAACCCGTAACCATTGCCGAAACAGACGATGCGCGAATGCTCCAGGAACCGCCCGACGATGCTTTTGATGCGGATGTTGGGCGACAATCCTTTGATGCCGGGGCGCAGGCCGCAGATGCCGCGCACGACCAGATCGATCTTCACCCCGGCCTGACCTGCTGCGTAGAGCGCGTCGATGATATCCGGCTCGATGATCGAATTCATCTTGGCCCAGATCTGGGCGGGGCGACCGGCACGGGCGAAATCCGCCTCGGCGCCGATCATGCGGATCAGGTCCTTTTTCATCGACAGAGGTGAGATCGACAGGTTCTCAAGCCGCTCGGGCTGGGCGTAGCCGGAGAGATAGTTGAAGACCCGCGTGGCATCGCGCCCCAGCTCGGCATCGCAGGTGAAAAAGCTGAGGTCGGTATAGATGCGCGCGGTGATCGGGTGATAGTTGCCGGTGCCGAAGTGGCTGTAAGTGACGAGGTTATCGCCCTCGCGCCGCACGACCGAACTGATCTTGGCGTGGGTCTTCCAGTCGACAAAGCCATAGACGACATGCGCGCCAGCCCGTTCAAGCCGCCGGGATTGCTGGATATTCGCGGCCTCGTCGAAACGCGCCTTGAGCTCGACCAGAGCGGTGACGGACTTGCCCTCTTCCGCCGCTTCACACAGCGCCTCGACGATGGGGGAGTTCTTGGAGGTCCGGTAGAGCGTCTGCTTGATCGCCACCACATCGGGATCGCGCGCGGCCTGTTGCAGGAACCGCACGACCATATCGAAGGTCTCGTAGGGGTGATGCAGCAGCATGTCCTTCTGGCGGATCGCGGCGAACAAATCACCCTCATGGTCCTGCACCCGTTCGGGGATGCGCGGCACGAAGCGCGGCCAGAGCAGATCCGGGCGGTTGTCGAGCACCAGTTCCGACAGAGCCGAGATGCCGATCAGCCCGTCGACCTCGATCACCTCGTCGCCCTCGACGCGCAACTCGCGCATGATCACCGATTTCAGGTGCGCCGGAGCGCCGGAAGAGATCTTGAGGCGCACGACCTCTCCACGGCGGCGGCGTTTCAGGGCAGTCTCGAATTCGCGGACCAGATCTTCGGCCTCTTCCTCGACCTCCAGATCGCTGTCGCGCAAAACCCGGAAGGTACAGGAGCCGGTGTCGCGATAACCGGGGAACAGGCGCTCCAAGTGCACCATCACCAGCTCTTCCAGCGGCAGAAAACGGCTCTGGCCATCGGCTGAGGGCAGCGGCACGAAGCGATCGATCTGATGCGGGATGGGAAGCAGCGCCTGCAGAGGGCGGCGGTCGCGGCGACGCTCCAGCTGCAGAGCCAGCGAAAAGCCAAGGTTGGGGATGAAGGGAAAAGGGTGCGCCGGGTCAATGGCCAGCGGCGAAAGCACCGGAAAGACCTTGTGCAGGAAGACGTCGCCCAGATAGTCGCGGTCGTCATCGGTCAGATCGTCCCGCGACAGGATGGCGATCCCGGCGTCCTGCATCAGGCGGCGCAGATCCCCCAGCACGGTCTGCTGGTGGGCCATCAGCTGGCGGGCGTCTTCGTTGATGCGGACCAACTGCTCGGCGGGGCTGAGGCCATCGGCGGCGGGCTTGGTCTTGCCCGCCTTCGCCAGCTCGCGCAGGCCGGCAACGCGGACGGTGTAAAACTCATCCAGGTTTGTGGCGCTGATGGAGAGAAAGCGCAGCCGCTCCAGCAAGGGAACAGCGGTGTTTTCAGCCTCTTCCAGCACGCGCCAGTTGAAGCCGAGCCAGCTAAGCTCTCGGTTGTAGAAACGCGACGGACCGGCGGGATCGATATCCGGCAGGTCGACGGGCGACGGGACGGGGGAGTTCAGGAAATCTGCGTCAATCATGTCGCCTGCTTGCCGGAAGTTCGTAACAGTTTTACGGAGTTATGCCGAAATCGGCGCGGTAAGTTGTTCTACGACACCACCTTACCGCCGGGAGCTTTCTTGTTCCAGCCATTCAAGGACGCGGGCCGCCATGGACCGTGTGACGGGGCGCTTTTCCGCAAGCGATTGCGCATCGAGTGCCGCAGCGATGCGTCGGGCGGCACTGAAGGAACGCTCAATCCGGGGCAGCAGGAAGGGGATGACGTCGGGGTTCGGCATGATCTGGTGGTCGGTGAAGAACTTGATCAGAAGCCCGCCGAGCAGCGCATCATCCGGCGCGTCGATCATCACGGTGGGGCAGGCCTGCATCCGGCTGGCCAGATCGGCAATCACCAGCGGCCAGCGCGACGGCGCGGTGCGCGAGGTGACCAGCAGGGTGTTGCCCTCGGCCAGTGTGAGGTTGTGCAGGTGAAACAGAGCCTCTTCCGCTTCGCGATCCCCGGCGATCAGGGCAATGTCCTCAACCGCGACGGGGCCATGCGACAGTGCCGGGATATCCGCCGAAGCCAGATCGACCGAGGCGAGGATGCTGGCCCCACTCGCGGCAGCCCAGATGCGGGTCAGATGTGTCTTGCCGGCACCACCGGGGCCGACCAGCGCCAGTTTGCGCGCATTCCACCCCTGAGGCCAACTCTCCAACATGGCGAAGGCGACCTCATTGCCCGGGCCGACGATGAAATCGTCGCGGCCCATGGCGGCCTCCGCTGGCTGCAAGGGCAGGCTTCTCTGGCGATCCTTCATCCCGTTATTCCGGATCGCTGACCGAGGTCGGCGGCGTCAGGCTGGTGCCCTTGTAGAGGCTGCTTTGTCGGTAGCGCGCGACCATGAAGCGGGCGACGACGCCAATGGCGGCCGCGAGCGGCACGGCGGCCAGCATGCCCACGAACCCAAAGAGCGAGCCGAAGGCGGAGAGCGCGAAAATCAGCCAGACGGGGTGCAGACCGACAGAGCTGCCGACCAGCTTGGGCGTGAGGAAGTTGCCCTCAACCATCTGACCGATCACGAAAATCCCGGCGACGAGGCCGATGGACAGCCAGTCACCCCAGAACTGGAACAGTGCCAGCCCGATGGCCAGCGATCCGCCCACCACGGCCCCGACGTAGGGAATGAAGGTTATCAGCCCGGCGACCGCGCCGACCACCAGACCGAACTGCAACCCGACCAGCATCAGCGCAAGGGCATAGTAGGTGCCGAGGATCAGACAGACCGAGCCCATGCCTCGGATGAACCCGGCGAGCGTCTTGTCGATGTCGCGGGCAAGGTGACGGATGGTGGGGGCGTGATCGCGCGGCAGCAGGCTGTCGATCTCAGCCACCATATTGTCCCAGTCATAGAGCAGATAAAAGGCAACGACGGGCACGATGACGAACAGAACGACCATGTTCAGCAGCGTCCCGACCGAGGCAAGCGCGGTATTGAGGAACTCTCCGCCCTTGGACTGGATGGTTTCGCCGACGGCGATCAGGGATTTGCGCATGGTCGAATCCTGATCCTGCATCTGCGGGAAATGCTGGGTCAGGAAGGACTGCAGGTCCTGGAACAGTTTCGGCGCTGTGTCGAAAAGCTGAATGGCCTGGTTGATCAGCGTCGGAAGGACCAGCAGTGCGAGAAGTGCAAAAATGCATACCGCGCAAAGGGTTATGATCGCAGTGGCCAACCCTCGCGAGGCGCCGAGCCGCTCAATCCGGTCCGCGACAGGGTCGAGGAAATAGGCCACGGCACCGCCCAGAAGGAAGGGCATGATCACGCCGCCCAACCACCAAAGGGCCACGAAGAACACCACGGCTGCGATGATCCAGTATTTCAGCTGCTGGCGAACTGGCAGGGCCACGGGTCTGTCTCCTTCGTCTGTCACCCTATCTCACCTTGTGGCGTTGGGAATTCAAGCGCCAAGAGGGGGAGCTTTGTATCGTATTGGCAGGGGGTGCGCGTGGAATTGCCATTGCCGGTGCGCCCGCCATTTAATAGACCAAAGCCTGATGAGACCCTGAAAGGCCCGTTTACATGCGTCTGTCCCGCTATTTCCTGCCCGTTCTGAAGGAAACCCCCTCCGAGGCGCAGATTGTCAGCCACCGGCTGATGCTGCGTGCCGGTATGATCAAGCAATCCAGCGCCGGGATTTATTCCTGGCTGCCACTGGGCTTCAAGGTTCTCAAGAACATTGAGAAGATCGTGCACGAGGAGCAGGTGCGCGCGGGCCATATCCCGATGCTGATGCCGACTCTGCAATCGGCAGATTTGTGGAAGGAATCAGGACGTTACGATGCTTACGGTCCCGAGATGCTGCGCATTCGCGACCGTCAGGACCGGGACATGCTCTATGGTCCGACGAACGAGGAAATGATCACCGACATCTTCCGCTCGCGCGTCAGTTCCTACAAGGATCTGCCGCTGACGCTGTACCACATCCAGTGGAAATTCCGTGACGAGATCCGGCCGCGCTTTGGCGTGATGCGGGGGCGTGAGTTCCTGATGAAGGACGGCTATAACTTTGATCTGACGAAAGAAGATGCGCTGCACGCCTACAACCGCCACCTGGTGAGCTATCTGCGCACCTATGAGCGGATGGGTCTGCAGGCGATCCCGATGCGCGCGGATTCCGGCCCGATCGGGGGCGACGACACGCATGAATTCCTGGTTCTGGCGGACACGGGCGAGTCTGAGGTGTTCTATGACGCCGAGATCACCGATCTGAAATTCGGCAAGCGCGAGATCGATTATGATTCGGTCGAGGCCTGCCAGGCCGTGCTGGAAGAGTTCACCAGCCGCTATGCCCGCACCGACGAGACCCACGACGAAGCGCTCTTCAACGAGGTGCCGGAAGAGCGTCGCCGGGTGGCGCGCGGGATCGAGGTTGGCCAGATTTTCTATTTCGGAACAAAGTATTCCGATGCGATGAACGCCACTGTGCAGGGGCCAGATGGCAAGCCTGTTGCGGTGCATATGGGCAGCCACGGCATCGGTGTCAGCCGTCTGCTGGGCGCGATCATCGAGGCCAGCCACGACGACAAGGGCATCATCTGGCCGGAGGGTGTCACGCCGTTCCACGTCGGGATCGTCAACCTCAAGAGCGGCGACGCCGAGGCGGATGCGGCCTGCGAGGCGCTTTACGACAGCTTTACCAAGCTGGGTCTGGAGCCGCTTTATGATGACCGCAATGAGCGGGCGGGCGGCAAATTTGCCACGATGGATCTGATCGGTCTGCCCTGGCGGATCACTGTCGGGCCGCGCGGATTGAAAAACGGGATTGTCGAGCTGACCAGCCGGCGCACGGGCGAGAGCGAAGAGCTGCCCCCCGAAGAGGCTGTGGCAAAGGTTGCGGCGATCTACGCCAACCTTTGAGACTGCGCTTGGTGGCATCTGAGGATGCCTCCGGCGGGAATATGAAGCAAGAAGAAGAGGGGCGTCGGTCATCGGGGCCCCTTTTTATGTCGGCTGAAAACCGGGATTTGGGATGTCGGTATCCGGTCGGTATTCCGTCGGTAACTGAACGGTGCGATTTTCGCGGTTTGGGCGCGGCATTTGCGGCTGGCCGCGCCGCGCGCTAGGCTGGGAAGAAACAGGAGGCAGGGCATGTTTTTGCGCATGATTGTGCTGGCGGGCGGTGTCCTTGGCGCGGCGGGCTTGTCGCAATTTCCAGAATTCACCCAGCAGTACCGGCAGCGCCTTGCCGGGGCTGTGGATGAGCTGAGCGTCGTGACGGCGGATTTCGACGCTTCGGCGGCGGCAGAAGGTCTGAGCCGTGAGGCGGCGCTGGCGAGCATGGGGGCGGAGGGCTTTATCGGCCGTCGGCATCAGGACATGGCGCGGGCCTTTACCCGGCTCGAAGATCTGCGGGCGGATCTGGCGTTGCTGAGCACTGCCGGGGCGTTCGAGCGGGTCTATTACGCCAGCCACATGACCGACCGGGAGATCGCGCGGCGGGCGTTTGAGGACTTCGAGCCGGCGATGCCCGTGACCTTCGAGGGTGTGACGTTTGCCGGGGCCGGGTTTGTTCTGGGTGGGCTGTTGCTGGCGCTGGTGGCGGGGCTGCTGCGGGCTGTGGTCTGGCCGTTTCGCGGCAAGGCGCGCGCAAAGACCAGAAAACGGCGCAAAGCTGGCGGGCGGTCGGGGGCCAAAGCCGCGGGGCCGAGCCTGACGCGCAGTGCAGCCCCGGTTGAGACCTTTCCTAAAGTGGCGGGGCGGGCCGAGCCGCCGCTGCGCCGCTCGGCCCCGAAGGTGCGCCGGGGCGGTGTGGAGCCGCCGTTGCGGCGGCCCCAGTGAATTTCGCAGTAACCGCTCAGTAACCGCGCGCGCGATCGACGCGGAACAGGAAATCCTCGCCTGCTTCGCCGCGACGGATGTTTTCGGCAATGACCTCGGAGGCGGTGCTGGCGCGCGTCTCGGAGGCGATATGCGGGCAGACGGTGACGCGGGGGTGTGCCCAGAAGGGATGCGCGGCCGGCAGCGGTTCCGCGCGGAAGACATCCAGCGTGGCACGCGAGATCTGGCCGCTGTCGAGCGCTGCAATCAGAGCCTCGTCAACGATCAGCGGACCGCGACCGGGATTGAGGATCGTGGCACCCTTTGGCAGCTGCGCGAGGCGGGAGGCGTCGAGCAGGTCTGTCGTTTCCTCTGTCAGGGGCAGCAGCAGGACGAGGATCTGCGCGCTGGAGAGCGCCTGTTCCAGACCCTCGGTGCCGTGCAGACAGGTGATGCCGTCGATCTGTTTCTCGGTCCTGCTCCAGCCGGTGACGGGAAAGCCGAGCTGATGCAGGGCTTTGGCGCAGGCGCGCCCCAGTTCGCCGAGGCCGAGGATGGTGATGGGGCGGTCCTGGGCGAGGGGGGGGACCATCGGCTCCCACGAGCCCGACTGGCGGGCGAGGAAGTAGTCGATGTCGAGGTGGTGACGCAGGGTGTGGCCGGCGACCCATTCGACCATGCCCCGCTCCAACCCGTGATCGACCATGCGGCAGAGCGGCTGGGTCAGGGTGGTGTTGCCAACGATCGCCTCGACCCCGGCCCAGAGGTTCAGCACGGCTTTGGTGTTGGTATAGGGGGTGAAATCGGTCAACGCGGATTTCGGGGAATAGACGATGTAGTCGACCTTTTCGGGCGCGATGTCCTGACTGAGGTGGACCTGCAGACCGGCGGCGTCAAAGGCGCGGCGCAGCGGTGTTTCGTAGTCTGCCCAGGCGGGTGCGGTCGTGGCGTAGAGCACGTTGATCATGATATCCCCGAAAATCTGCGTGAGTTTCGGGCAGCGTAACAGGCTGCTGGCCGGAGGTGTAGGGCGGGGTTCACCCCGCCGCTTGTCCGTTCAGCGTGGTTTGTGGATATGCGCGCTTTGCACCAGTCCGAAGGCCAGCATCAGCACGACCATGGCCGAGCCGCCGTAGCTGACCAGCGGCAGCGGCACGCCGACCACGGGGGCGAGGCCCATCACCATCGACATGTTCACCGCGAAGAACAGGAAGAATGTCGTCGTGATGCCAAGGGTCAGCAGGGCGGCATAGCGGTTCTGGTTGGTCATCGCGGAGGAGACGCAGAACATGATGATCAGCGCATAGAGCACCAGCAGGGAGATGCCGCCGAGAAAGCCGAACTCCTCTGCCAAGGTGGTGAAGATGAAGTCGGTGTGCTTTTCGGGCAGGAAGTTCAGGCGCGATTGCGTGCCCTGCATGTAGCCGCGCCCCGCCCAGCCGCCCGAGCCGAGGGCGATCTTGGACTGGGTGATGTGGTAGCCCGCGCCGAGCGGGTCGGAGGAGGGATCGAGGAAGGTGTCGATGCGGCGGAACTGGTAGTCCTTGATCAGCTGCCAGTCGGTGCCCCGGCTTTCAAACACCGCCGAGACGAGGCCGACGGCCCCCGCGATCACCGCAACGAAATAGGCCCAGTGGACCCCGGCGATGAACATCACCGCGCCGCCCCCCGTCAGCAGCAGGATGGCAGTGCCGAGGTCGGGCTGTTTCAGCACCAGAAACGTCGGCACGAGGATGATCAGCACAGGGATGGTCACCCAGATCGGGTTGGAAACCTTGCGCGCAGGCAGCCAGTCGTAATAGGCGGCGAGGAACATCACGAGGGCGATCTTCATCAGCTCGGAGGGTTGCAGGCGCAGCGGGCCGATGTCGATCCAGCGCTGTGCGCCCATGCCGATGGTGCCGAACAGTTCGACCGCGACCAGCAGCACCAGCGAGATGAAATAGGCCAGCCCCGAGATATTGCGCCAGAACCAGATCGGCACCATGCCGACGGTGAACATGACGGCAAGGCCGAGCGCGAACCGCTTCATCTGCGGCTCCGCCCAAGGCGTGAAGCTGCCGCCCGCGACCGAGTAGAGCATCAGGAAGCCGACGCAGGCGACAGCCGACAGCAGCAGGGCCAGTGGCCAGTTCAGATAGAGCACCTTGCGAAAGCCCGAGGGCGTGGTTTTGACGGCGTACTCAAGATAGCTCATGCGCGGCTCTTCTTTTCACGTTCGACATCGGGGCGCAGGGCGCGCAGGCGTTCCTGACGTTCGCGCACGGCCTCGCGGTCTTTCGCGGGGTAGGCATCCAGGGGCGGGTCGCCCTCAAACAGGGCCTGAAGGGTGATGTCGCGGGCGATCGGGGCGGCGGTGGAGGAGCCGCCGCTGCCGTGTTCGACGACGACGCAGACCGCGACCTTGGGGTTGTCGAAGGGCGCGAAGTCGACCCAGAGGGCATGGTCCCGGCGCTCCCACGGCAGATCGGCGTTGCTGGTCACGCCCGCCGCGCGCTCGGCCGCCGAGATGTTGCGGACCTGAGAGGTGCCGGACTTGCCCGCCATGCGGAAGCCCTCGGCGATGATGCGGGCGCCGTAGCCGGTGCCGCGACGGTTGTTGGAGACCTCGAACATGCCCTGCTGGACGTGGCGCAGGTTGTTGGGATTCAGCCCGAGGCTTTCGCCCGAACCGGAGGGCTGTTCGACACCGTCGATGCTCTTGATGATGCGGGGCGTCACGTTGCGCCCGGTGGCCACGCGCGCCGCCATGATCGCCAGTTGCAGAGGCGAGGCCAGCACGAAGCCCTGACCGATGGCCGAGTTGACGGTATCGCCGATCACCCAGTCCTGTCCGCGCACGGTGCGCTTCCATTCCTTGGTGGGGGCAAGGCCGGTGGCGACGGCCGACATCGGCAGATCGTGATGCACGCCGATGCCAAGCTTCATCGCCATCTCGGAGATCTTCTCGATCCCGACCTGCATGGCCAATTCGTAATAATAGACGTCGCAGGAGTGTTGCAGCGAGCCTTCAAGGTTGACGCTGCCGTGGCCGCCGCGCTTCCAGCAGTGAAAGCGGCGGTTGGAGACCTCAAGATAGCCGGGGCAGTAGAAGGTATCCTCGGGGCCGATCACGCCCGCCTCCAGCCCGGCGAGCGCGACGACCATCTTGAAGGTCGAGCCGGGGGGGTAGATCCCCTGCACTGCCTTGGCGGCGAGGGGGCGGTACTTGTTCTCGGTCAGGGCGCGGTAGTCGGTGCCCGAGATGCCCTCGACAAACAGGTTGGGGTCAAAGGTGGGGGCCGAGCCGACGGCCAGCAGATCGCCGTGCTCGCAGTCGATCACCACGGCGGCGGCGCTTTCACCGGCGAGCCGCGCCTGCACGTAGTTCTGCAGGCGGTAGTCGGTGGTCAGTTGCAAATTGGCACCCGGCACGCCTTCGCGGCGGTCGAGTTCGCGCATGACGCGGCCCACGGCGTTGACCTCGACCCGGCGGGCCCCGGCGGAGCCGCGCAGCTTTTCCTCCATCTTGGCCTCAAGCCCGACCTTGCCGATCTGAAAGCGCGGGATGCGCAGCAGCTGATCGGGGTCTTCCAGCTTGGCGAGGTCATAATCGGAGACCGGCCCGACATAGCCGACGACATGGGCGAAATCCTGCGCCAGTGGATAGCCGCGCGACAGGCCGACCTCAGGGGTGATGCCGGGCAGGGCAGGGGTGTTGACGGCAATGCGCGAGACGTCCTCCCAGCTGACCCGGTCCGCGAGGGTGATCGGCAGGAAGGGGGCGGAGCGCTTCATCTCGGTCATCGCGCGCTCGATCTCTTCTGGGTCGAGCTTCATCAGTTGCGACAGGCGGCCCAGCACGGTTTCGACGTCCCCGGCATCCTCGCGCACGATGGTGATGCGATAGGCGGGTTCGTTGCGCGCGATGGCGACGCCGTTGCGGTCGAAGATCTCGCCGCGCGCGGGGGGAATCAGGCGGATGTTGATGCGGTTCTCTTCCGCCAGCATGCGGAATTCATCGGCCTGATCGACCTGCAGAAACCGCATCCGCCAGGCGAGGACGCCGATGAAGCTGGCCTGCAGCCCGCCGATGAACAGCGTGCGGCGGGTCAGACGACGGGAGCCGGTGGCGGCGTCTTTGGGGGTGCGTTTCATAGGCGGTGTCCCAGCGAGTCAACCTCGCCCACGGCGGCGCGGCGCAGGCCGAAGAACAGGATCGAGAAGGCGGCGGTGATTGGATAGAAGGCCACGGTCATCACCAGCTGGCTGAGCGTGACGGAGAGCTGAGGGCGGTCCAGCAGGAACATCCCGAGCGCCAGCCGGTAGCCGAGCAGGACGATGGCCGTGGTGAAGGCGGCGGCCATCCATTCGGCCAGAAAGTTGCGATCCCGCATGGCGCGGGCGCGGCGTTTGAGGCGGTGCAGCGCGAAGACGGCGATGGCGGCCATCAGCCCCGGTGGCCGCATCTGCAGCAGGTCCGACAGCAGAAACAGCGCCGCGATCAGCAGCGTCGGCACCAGCTCGGGGCGTCGGATCGCCCAGACCACGGTCAGCGACAGCATCAGGTCGGGCCCTGCCCAGAGGCGCGGCATGGTTTCCAGCGGCAGCAGGCTGAACATCATCAGCACGATGAACAGGGCGGCGTAGGCGGCGCGCAGGCCCCAGATGCGCGGCAGGGAGGCGCGGATGGCCTCAGCCATCGGTGCCCCCGGTCGCCTGTGCTCCGGCGGCGGGTTGTGCGGGGCGGCCTTCGGACTGGCCCTCGGACGCGGGCTCTGCGGGCAGGGGGGCCAGCGTGCCGGCGGGCGGGGCGATCAGAGAGCCGGGGTCGGTGAGGTCTTCGGTGCCGAGATGGCGCAGCACGCGCAGATATTCGAGGCGTTCGTAATCGGCGGCGAGGCGGACGCGCAGGCGGCCATTGGCATCCTGCGCCACCTGTCCCACCAGCAGACCGGCGGGAAAGACATCGCCGTCGCCCGAGCTGATAACCCGGTCGCCGGGGCGCACGAGGTCGGGGTTCTCAAGGAAGTCAATGGGCGGTGCTGAGGTGTTGTTGCCCATGATCATCGCCGTCTGCCCCGAGGGCTGGATCGTCACGGGCAGCCGCGAGGACGTGTCGGTCAGCAGGATGACGCGGGAAATCTGGTGCCCGACGCCCGAAATACGCCCCACCAGCCCGATGCCGTCCATCGCCGCCCAGCCATCGACGATACCGTCACGCGACCCGATGTTGAGCAGCACGGACTGGCGGTAGGGAGAGCCGGAATCGGCCATCACCACGCCTGTGATATAGGTCAGGCGCGGATCGAGGCGGACGTTGTTGAGGTCGAGCAGGCGGGCGTTTTCCTGTTCCAGCTGCAGAGCAGCCTCGCGCCAGGCTTTCATCTGCTGCAGCTCGCGGCGCAGCTCCTGGTTTTGGTCGTAGATGCGGTTGTAGCTCTGGAAATCGCGCAGCAGGTTGATGGTGCCGGTGACGGGGGCCATGGCCCAGTCCATCTGCGGGATCACCCGGTCGATCACCTGAGCGCGAAAGCGTTCGACGCGTGGCGAATCGATGCGCCAGACGAGGAAGATGGCAATCAGCACCAGCACCAGCACGCTGACCAGCATACGCCGCAGCGGGGTGACATAATCGTCGTCCTGTGTCCGGTCTTTGGCCATGCGTCCCCGTCGGTGACTCCGTCAGTCAAACGGTCAGAAAACTTCCCGCGAGGCCCCGCGTCGGGACCCCGCAGTGCGGTATGACGCCAGCCTGTGAGTCTTAGCTGTCGTAGTCAATCGCGTGACGGAGTTGCTTTTCGTATTCCAGCGCCTTGCCGGTGCCAAGGGCCACGCAATTCAAGCTTTCGTTAGCGATGGAAACGCCGAGGCCGGTCTGTTCGCGCAGGGCGAGGTCCAGATCACCCAGCAGAGCACCGCCGCCCGTCAGCATGACGCCACGGTCGACGATATCGGCGGCCAGATCCGGCGGTGTCGCCTCAAGCGCGGTCATCACGGCTTCGCAGATCTGTTGCACGGGCTCGGCCAGTGCTTCGGCGATCTGGGCCTGCGTGATCTCGATCTCCTTGGGGATGCCGTTCAGCAGGTCGCGGCCACGGATGTGCATCGAAGTGCCCCGGCCATCGTCGGGCATACGCGCCGTGCCGATGGAGGTCTTGATGCGTTCAGCGGTGGCTTCACCGACCAGCAGGTTCTGCTGGCGCCGCAGGTAGGAGATGATCGCCTCGTCCATGCGGTCGCCGCCGACGCGCACGGAGCGGGCGTAGACGATATCACCGAGCGACAGCACGGCGACTTCGGTGGTGCCGCCGCCGATGTCGACGACCATGTTGCCGGTCGGATCGGTGATCGGCATGCCAGCGCCGATGGCGGCCGCGATGGGTTCGGCGATCAGGCCGGCGCGGCGTGCGCCTGCAGACAGGACCGACTGGCGAATCGCGCGTTTTTCAACCGGCGTCGCGCCGTGGGGCACGCAGACGATGATCTTCGGCTTCGAGAAGGTGGAGCGGCGATGCACCTTGCGGATGAAATACTTGATCATCTCTTCAGCCACGTCGAAATCCGCGATGACGCCTTCGCGCATCGGGCGGATCGCCTCGATGCTGCCGGGCGTGCGGCCCAGCATAAGCTTTGCGTCTTCGCCGACCGCGAGCACTTTCTTCACACCGTCTTTCACGTGATAGGCAACCACTGAAGGTTCTGACAGGACAATGCCCCGGCCTTTCACGTAAACCAGCGTATTCGCTGTGCCGAGGTCAATCGCCATGTCCGAGGAGAAGAGCCCCGGAAATCTGTCGAATAATGCCATGTGGTGTGCGTCCCGAATCCATACCCCAACGGCCCGCGACTCTGGCGGGCCTAAATCGTTCGTCCTTATAGGCAAGGCGTTTCCTTGTGGAAAGGGCAAGCCCTGAGGAATTGAGCACCATTCCGCCTTGAAGGAGGAGATTGCGCGGGATGCAGGCAGCGCGTATCGGGGGGGATGCTGTCATATCAACACATCTATCACGCCGGAAATCCCGCAGACCTTCACAAGCACGCCCTTCTGGCGGTGATGCTGGCGCGGATGGCCGAAAAGGCGAAACCCATCAGTTACCTCGAAACCCATGCGGGGCGGGGGCTGTATGATCTTGGCAGTGCGGAGGCGCTGAAGACCGGCGAAGCCGCTGCCGGGATCGGTGCACATGAGGACTGGTTCCCGCCCGAGCATCCCTATGCCCGCGCCCTGGCCGCCGTGCGCGCCGCCGAGGGGCCGCAGGCCTACCCCGGATCACCCCGCGTCGCCGCCGAGATGATGCGGCAAGACGATCTGATGCACCTGGCCGAGCTGCATCCGCAGGAGCATGACGCGCTGGAGGATGCGATGATCCGCCACGCCGCGCGCATCTACAAGCAGGACGGTTTCGAGATGGCGATGTCGCTCAGCCCGCCCGAGCCGCGCCGGGGCATGATCGTGATCGACCCGAGCTATGAGATGAAGGAGGATTACGACACCATCCCGACCTTCATCCGCAAGCTGCACCGCAAGTGGAATGTCGGTGTGATTGCGCTGTGGTATCCGATCCTGCGCGATGCCCGCCACTACGACATGCTGGCTGAGCTGGAAGAGGCCGAGCTGCCGAAGGTGCTGAAAAGCGAGGTCCGCTTTGATCCGGTGCGCCGGGGTCATGGCATGGTCGGTAGCGGTATGTTCATCGTCAATGCGCCCTATGGGACGGATATCGAGGCTGAACGGCTGCGCGCGCTTTTCGCCCGTAGCTGAACAAGCGGCGCGGCGAACTGGCAACCGGGGCGGCGCGCGCTATCCTTGATCAGGACTGGGCCGGAGCGATGCTCTGGCCCTGAAAATATGGGACCCTGAAAATATCGGGACCTGAAAAGATGGACAGAGGACGGTTATGAGCGGATTACTCGCACTTCTCGATGACGTGGCGGCGATTGCCAAGGTGGCGGCGGCCTCGGTCGATGATGTGATCGGGCAGGCGGTCAAGGCCTCCTCCAAGGCTGCGGGGGCGCTGATTGATGACGCCGCCGTGTCGCCGAAATACGTGCAGGGCTTTTCGGCCGAGCGTGAGCTGCCCATCGTCTGGAAAATCGCGCGGGGGTCGCTGTTCAACAAGCTGGTGCTGTTGCTGCCGATCGCGCTGTTGCTGGCGAACTTTGCGCCTTGGGCGGTGTCGCCGCTGCTGATGGTCGGGGGCGCCTATCTGACCTACGAGGGGGCCGAGAAGGTCTGGCACGCGGTGTCGCCCGCCCATCACGAGGGCGCCGAGCTGGTCGAGAAGAAGAAGGCCGACCCGCACCTTGAGCAAAAGAAGGTGAAGGGCGCGATCAAGACCGACTTCATCCTGTCCGCCGAGATCATGACCATCACCCTGTCGGCCATGCCGCAGGACATGAACATCTGGATGGAGGCCGCCGCCATGGCGGTGGCCGGTGTGCTGATCACCTTCGTGGTTTACGGCGCGGTCGGCGTGATCGTGAAGGCCGATGACGTCGGGCTGGCGATGGCGCAGAAAGGCCGGCTTGGCCTGACACGCTGGCTGGGGCACTTCATCGTGCGGGCCATGCCGGTGTTTCTGGAGATTTTGGTCGTGGTCGGGACGGCGGCGATGATCTGGGTTGGCGGCAATATCATCGTGCACGGGCTGCATGAGCTGGGCTGGCACCTGCCGCAGGAGGTCATTCATCATGCCGCCGTTTCGGCGGGGGCGATGGTGCCTGAGGCGCTGGTCGCTGCGGTCGAATGGATCGTGACGGCGGCGCTGGACGGTGTTGTCGGTCTGGCCTTGGGTGCGGTGCTGCTGATGGTGGTGACGCCGGTGATGGGGCTGTTCGGTGGCGGCAAGGAAGAGGCCGAGCACTGACCGGAGACCCTGATCGTCTGGAGACATGAAAAAGGCCCGGAAAATGTTCCGGGCCTTTCGTCATTTCAGCGGGACGGGCCTGGGATCAGCCGGCGTCTTTGTAGTTGATCTCACGCGCGTCGGCACCGGCGCCGACCTTGCCGCGCCGCACGAGCAGGCGGTTGAGGGCGTGGATATAGGCCTTCACGCTGGCGACGACCGTATCGGTGTCGGCGTTGGAGCCGGTGACGATACGCCCCGCCTCGTTCAGGCGCACCGAAACGGTGGCCTGTGCATCGGTGCCCTCGGTCACGGCAGAGACCTGATACAGCTCAAGCCGGGCCTCGTGCGGGAAGATCTGCTTTACGGCGTTGAAGGCCGCATCGACGGGGCCGTCGCCGGTGGTGGAGGCGGTCTTCTCGACGCCCTCCACGGTCATCACCATATCGGCGGACTGACCACCGGTGCCGCAGACGACGCGCAGATCCTTGAGGATCAGGAAGTCCGGGGTGGCATCTTCGGTGACGCGCACAAGCGCGAGGAGGTCGTCGTCATAGACCTCTTTCTTGCGATCGGCGAGTTCCTTGAAGCGCACGAAGACGTCGGCCAGCTGGTTGTCGGCCATCTCGACCCCGAGGTCACGCAGCTTGGAACGCAGCGCGGCGCGGCCCGAGTGCTTGCCCATGACGAGAGAGGTGGCGGCGAGGCCGACATCCTCGGGGCGCATGATCTCGAACGTTTCGGCGTTCTTGAGCATGCCGTCCTGGTGGATGCCGCTTTCATGCGCGAAGGCGTTCTTGCCGACGATGGCCTTGTTGAACTGCACCGGGAAGCCCGAGACGGCGGCAACGCGGCGCGAGATGTTCATGATCTTGGTGGTGTCGACGCCGGTGGTGTAGGGCATGATGTCGTTGCGCACCTTGAGGGCCATGACGACCTCTTCCAGCGCGGTGTTGCCGGCACGTTCGCCGAGGCCGTTGATGGTGCATTCGATCTGACGCGCACCGGCTTCGACCGCGGCGAGGGAGTTCGCCGTCGCCATGCCGAGGTCGTTGTGGCAGTGGGTGGCGAAGATGATCTCGTCCGCGCCGGGGACGCGTTCGAGCAGCATGCGGATCAGCGCTGCGGATTCGCGGGGCGCGGTGTAGCCGACGGTATCGGGGATGTTGATCGTGGTGGCCCCGGCCTTGATGGCGATCTCGACCGTGCGGCAGAGGTAGTCATGTTCGGTCCGGGTGGCGTCCATCGGCGACCATTGCACATCGGCGCAGAGGTTGCGGGCGTGGGTCACGGTGTCGTGGATCCGCTCGGCCATCTGGTCCATGTCGAGGTTGGGAATCGCGCGGTGCAGCGGCGAGGTGCCGATGAAGGTGTGGATGCGGGGTTTGGCGGCGTGTTTCACGGCCTCCCAGCAACGATCAATGTCTTTGAAGTTGGCGCGGCTGAGGCCGCAGATCACCGAGTTCTTCGAGCGTTTCGAGATTTCGGCGACGGCGTTGAAGTCGCCTTCGGACGCGATCGGGAAGCCCGCTTCGATGATGTCGACGCCCATCTCATCGAGCATGGCGGCGATTTCGAGCTTTTCCTCGTGCGACATGGTCGCGCCGGGGCTCTGCTCGCCGTCGCGCAGCGTGGTGTCGAAGATGACGACGCGGTCTTGTTTTGCGGGGGGGATGGGATGTGTCTTGGTCATTGGATGTCTCTTTCTAATCTCCTGAAGCCGTGGCGCGAAAGGCTGTCCCCCTGAGCGAGTCGCGCCGATGCGGCACCGCTCAGAGGCGGATTAGGAGCAGCAGGCCAGCACGAAGAACCCCGGTGGGGCGCTGTGCAGTGAGGATATGGGCCTGGGTCATCATGGGAGCAGTCTTTACCCAAAGCGGTGCGGGATGGGAACCCGGAAAACACGCTGCAGGTGCGAAGAGGGCGGGCGTCGGGGGATGTGGAGGGGGCGGAATTGGATATTTATAACAGGGAAACGGGGTGGGCGCGCGCGGATTTTGATCCGGGTGCGCTGCGGGGGCGTAGTGGATTTATGAAAAAAGCATTGATCATTGGAGCGAGTGGCGGGATCGGCGCCGCTGTCGTGCGTGCGCTTGAAGCGCGGGGAGTCGGTGTTGTCGGGGTGTCGCGGTCGGACAATGGCCTGGATGTGACGGATGAGGCGAGCGTGGCCGCCCATCTTGGCGCGTTGGAGCCGGGGTTCGATCTGATCCTTTGCGCGACGGGGGCGTTGGAGATTGACGGGGCCGTGCCGGAAAAGAGCCTGAATGCGCTGAGTGCGAGGGCGATGGCGGATCAGTTTGCGCTGAACTGCATCGGGCCGGCGCTGGTGATCAAGCATGGGGTGCGGTTGCTGCCGCGGGACGGGCGGTCGGTGATGGCGGTGCTGTCGGCGCGGGTCGGATCCATCGGGGACAACCGGCTTGGCGGGTGGTATTCGTATCGCGCGGCGAAGGCGGCGGTGAACCAGATCGTGCATGGCGCGGCGATCGAGCTGGGGCGCAGCCATGCGGGTGCGATCTGCGTGGCGCTGCATCCCGGGACTGTGGCGACGGAGTTTACCGCGAAATATGCGGGGCGGCATCCGCGGGTCAGCCCGGAGGACGCGGCGGGGCATTTGCTGGGGGTGATCGAGGGCCTGCGTGGCGAGGATACGGGCGGTTTCTTTGACTGGCGCGGCGATGTGGTGCCCTGGTGAGCGGCGGATTTGGGCGTGACGCAGGGGCGGGGCTGCGCTATCACGCGGGCGCTGAACTTTGACCAGTCCCGAGGAGCCCTGCCCGATGTCGACCCATGGAGACCCCGTTCCCCTGACCGCCCGTGCCTCAGGCCCTCTGACGGGCGAGGCGCATGTGCCCGGCGACAAGTCGATCAGCCACAGGTCGCTGATCCTTGGCGCTCTGGCGATTGGCGAGACCCGCATCTCGGGGTTGCTGGAGGGGCAGGACGTGTTGGATACCGCCCGCGCGATGCGCGCGTTTGGCGCTGTCGTCGAGGATCTGGGCGGCGGCGAGTGGCGCGTGCAGGGCGTTGGCACCGGTGGTTTTGCCGAGCCCGATGGTGTGATCGACTGTGGCAACTCCGGCACCGGGGTGCGGCTGATCATGGGCGCGATGGCGACCTGTCCGATCACGGTCACCTTCACCGGCGATGCCAGCCTGAATGCGCGGCCCATGGCGCGGGTGACCGACCCGCTGGCGCTGTTTGGCGCGCAGACGGTGGGACGCTCGGGCGGGCGGCTGCCGATGACGATCGTCGGCGCGCGTGAGCCTGTGCCGGTGCATTACGTGGTGCCGGTGCCCTCGGCGCAGGTGAAATCGGCGGTGTTGCTGGCGGGGCTGAATGCACCGGGCAAGACCGTGGTGATCGAGAAGGAAGCGACCCGCGATCATACCGAGCGGATGCTGGCGGGCTTTGGCGCCGAGATCACGGTGGAGCAGACCAACGAAGGTCGGGTGATCACGCTGACGGGCCAGCCGGAGCTGAAGCCGCAGGTGATTGCGGTGCCGCGCGATCCCTCGAGTGCGGCCTTTCCGGTCTGTGCGGCGCTGATCGTGCCCGGATCGGATGTGCTGGTGCCCAATATCGGGCTGAACCCGACGCGGGCCGGGCTGTTCACCACGCTGCGCGAAATGGGGGCGGATCTGACCTATGAGAACCCGCGCGAAGAGGGCGGCGAGCCTGTCGCGGATCTGCGGGCGCGGTATTCGCCGAACATGAAGGGCGTCGTCGTGCCGCCGGATCGCGCGGCGAGCATGATCGACGAATACCCGATCCTGTCGGTTGTCGCGGCCAATGCCACGGGCGTTACTGAGATGCGCGGCGTGCGCGAGCTGCGCGTCAAGGAAAGCGACCGGATCGAGGCGATGGCGACCGGCCTTCTGGCCAATGGTGTCAACGTCGTGACCGGCGAGGACTGGTGGAGCGTCGAGGGCTGTGGCGCAGGTGGCGTCGAGGGCGGCGCGACGGTCGAGACTCATCTGGATCACCGAATCGCCATGTCGTTCCTGTGCCTCGGGATGGCGTCGAAGGATGCCGTGCAGGTGGATGACAGTGGCCCGATCCTGACCTCCTTCCCGATTTTTGAGAGCCTCATGACGGAACTCGGGGCGGTGCTGGAGCGCTAGTCTCGACTGGAAGTCGGCTTTGTTTAGTGACAGGCTGAATGCCTCCGCTGTTGGGGCGGGGCGCAGGGAAGGGCAGAACATGAGCTTTACAGTCGCCATTGATGGGCCGGCAGCCGCTGGCAAGGGCACGATCAGCCGCGCGGTGGCGGAGCGTTTCGGGCTGGCGCATCTGGACACCGGGCTGCTCTATCGTGCGACCGGGGCCAAGGTGCTGGACGGGATGAAACCGCTGGCCGCCGCCGAGGCCCTGCGCGCCGAGGATCTCAAGCGCGACGATCTGCGCACCGGTGACGTGGCGCGGGCTGCCAGCCAGGTGGCGGCGATCCCCGAGGTGCGTGCGGCACTGGTCACCTTTCAGCGCGCCTTTGCACAGCGTCAGGGCGGCGCGGTGCTGGACGGGCGCGACATCGGCACGGTGATCTGCCCGGAGGCGCAGGTGAAGCTGTTCGTCACCGCTTCGGACAATGTGCGCGCTGACCGGCGCTATCGCGAGATGAAGGGCAGCGGCATGGATGTGACCCCCGAGGGCGTGCTGGCCGATCTGCGCGAACGCGACGTGCGCGATTCGGGACGGCTGGCGGCGCCGCTGAAGCCGGCAGAGGATGCGGTGATGCTGGACACCTCGCAGATGAGCATCGAGGACGCGGTTGCGAAGGCGATCGAGATCATTTCTGCGGCACGGCGCTGAAATCCTACGTGTACTGGCGCGCAGGGGCTGCGCATCTATGCGCAACCGAATGTCCTTGCCCATAAGATGTAATTGATTTCAAGGGCTTGCGAAAAGCGGCCCAGAGGAGCCGGTTTGCGGGTGTCAGTTGTAAGCCGGGGGCGCATGGCCATATGCGGGGGCATAGAATTCCTCAGCCAAGGACCACACTCATGTTCCTCGAAAAGCTCGACTGGCGTTATGCCACCAAAAAAATGGACCCCTCCAAGCCGGTTTCGGAAGAGGACGTCGCAAAGATCATTCATGCCGTGCGCATGGCGCCGACCTCCAGCGGTGTGCAACCGTTCAAACTGATCGTGGTGAGAAACCCCGAAGTGCGTGAGCAGCTCAAGGCGGCCTCCTATGGCCAGAGCCAGCTGACCGACGGCTCGCATGTTCTGGTGTTCGCAGCGTGGGACAACTACTCCGACGCGCGCATCGATGCAGTGCTGGATCAGGTCCAGGAAGAGCGCGGCGCGAACGAAGGCATGGTCGCTTATTACCAGAACCTGAAGAACATGTACCTGCCGCGCACGCAGGAAGTGAACTTCGAGCACGCCTCGCGTCAGGCCTATATCGCGCTTGGTTTCGCGCTGGCCGCCGCTGCCGAACTGGGTGTCGACAGCACCCCGATGGAGGGCTTCGAGCCTGCCAAGTTCGACGAAATTCTGGGCCTCGAAGGGCACGGCCTGAAATCGGTCGTGATGCTGGCTCTGGGCCATCGCGACGCCGACAATGACTGGCTGGTCAACATGAAGAAAGTCCGCAAGTCGGACGAAGACTTCCTGACCGAGATCAACTGATCTGGCCAAAGACTTTCGGGGCGGGTGGGTGTCATGCCTGCCCGCCCCGCTGCTTTTGGGGGCCGATTTTGCGGCCCCGCGTCAGGACCTAAAGCGGCGATGCAACGTGCCGGATGCCTTTAGGCCTTGATTTGTGGGCGTATGAGGTCTAATCACGCCCGCGTCGACAAGGCACAAACGCCACGCATGAAAGAGACGGGCACGGGTCGGGGATTCTACCGGCCCTGTTTCTATTCCACCCGTTTGTTTGTGTGCTCTTTAACGCGCGGCGGCTCGAGAGACCAAATTTCAAGACCGGCGGAGACAACCGCTCGGCCAGCAAAACCAAACGTTAGGAAATCAGAGACCACATGGCTCAAAACACATCGATGGAGGAGTTCGAAGCCCTTCTGAACGAAAGCTTCGAAATGGACACACCGGACGAGGGTTCGGTTGTCAAAGGCAAGGTTATCGCGATCGAAGCGGGCCAGGCCATTATCGACGTCGGCTACAAGATGGAAGGCCGCGTCGACCTTAAAGAATTCGCAAATCCTGGTGAAACGGCTGAAATCGCTGTCGGCGACGAAGTCGAAGTCTTCCTGCGCTCGGCTGAAAACGCCCGTGGCGAAGCTGTCATCTCGCGTGAGATGGCCCGCCGCGAAGAAGCCTGGGATCGCCTGGAAAAAGCCTATGCCGACGACGCACGTGTCGACGGCGCTATCTTCGGCCGCGTCAAGGGTGGCTTCACTGTCGACCTCGGCGGTGCCGTTGCGTTCCTGCCCGGCAGCCAGGTCGACGTCCGCCCCGTGCGCGACGCTGGCCCGCTGATGGGTCTGAAGCAGCCCTTCCAGATCCTGAAAATGGATCGTCGTCGTGGCAACATCGTTGTGTCCCGTCGTGCCATTCTGGAAGAATCGCGTGCCGAACAGCGTGCTGAAGTCATCGCCAACCTGACCGAAGGTCAGGCTGTTGACGGCGTCGTCAAAAACATCACCGAGTACGGCGCATTCGTCGACCTGGGCGGTGTGGACGGCCTGCTGCACGTCACCGACATGGCTTGGCGTCGTGTGAACCACCCCTCCGAGATCCTTGCGATCGGCGAGACGGTCAAGGTTCAGGTCATCAAGATCAACAAAGAAACCCACCGTATCTCTCTCGGCATGAAACAGCTGCAGGAAGATCCGTGGGATCTGGTTGCCGCCAAGTACCCGATGGAATCGACACATACCGGTCGTGTCACCAACATCACCGACTACGGCGCATTTGTTGAGCTTGAGCCCGGTGTTGAAGGTCTGGTCCACGTCTCCGAGATGTCCTGGACCAAGAAGAACGTGCACCCCGGCAAAATCGTGTCGACCTCGCAAGAAGTCGAAGTCATGGTTCTGGAAATCGACAGCGCGAAACGCCGCGTTTCGCTCGGTCTCAAGCAGACCATGCGCAACCCGTGGGAAGTCTTCTCCGAGACCCACCCCGAGGGCGCTGTTGTCGAAGGCGAAGTCAAGAACATCACCGAATTCGGTCTGTTCGTGGGTCTGCCCGGCGACATCGACGGCATGGTTCACCTCTCCGACCTGTCCTGGGACGAGCGCGGCGAAGATGCCATCCAGAACTACCGCAAGGGCGACATGGTCCAGGCGATGGTTTCGGAAGTCGACATCGAGAAAGAGCGTATCTCGCTCTCCATCAAGAACGTCGGCGGCGACAAGTTCGCTGAGGCCGTTGGCGGCGTGAAACGTGGTGCCATCATCACCGTGGCCGTGACGGCCATCGAAGATGGCGGCGTCGAAGTCGAGTTTGAAGGCATGAAGTCCTTCATCCGTCGCTCCGACCTGTCGCGTGACCGTGCAGAGCAGCGCCCTGAGCGTTTCTCGGTCGGTGACAAGATCGACGTCCGCGTGACCAACGTTGACAGCAAGTCGCGTCGTCTGGGTCTGTCGATCAAGGCACGTGAGATTGCAGAAGAGAAAGAGGCCGTCGAACAGTATGGCTCCTCTGCCTCGGGCGCATCGCTTGGCGATATCCTTGGTGCGGCGCTGAAAGGCGACGACGAGTAAGAACAGCCCCTCAAACGGCTGAGACCTTGCAGACGGCCCCGGAGCAATCCGGGGCCGTTTTGCATGCTGGAGGGGGCCATCTGGCGGCGCTCTGGAATGCCGCGCCTGCGAAAGCGTTGCGAATCAATTCCTTGGCGGATGGCTCACTGGACCGACTTCCGGCGTCTCACGCGGTGAAAAGGCGCTCTTCGGGTCGGCGGAAATGTGTCAGAAGGACAAAATCATGAATATTCCGCCGTTCACGCAACAGAGAGGTTGTTCCCGAAAGCACTCAAAGCCCATATAGTCCTGTGAATTGGTGACCTTAGAAGACCAGTGCCTGGGGAGACAGAAAACAATGATCCGCTCGGAATTGATCCAGAAAATCGCGGACGAAAACCCGCACCTATATCAGCGTGATGTAGAGCGTATCGTGAACACGATTTTCGAAGAAATCACGGAAGCCATGGCCCGTGGTCATCGGGTCGAACTGCGCGGCTTTGGCGCATTCTCGGTGAAACAGCGCGAGTCGCGCACGGGCCGGAACCCTCGGACGGGGGAGGCCGTTGACGTTGATGAGAAGCACGTGCCGTTCTTCAAGACCGGCAAGCTGCTGCGTGACCGCCTGAACGGGAAGTAACATGAAATACATCCGCTACGCCTTCATGGGTCTGATCGCCGTCGCGCTCGTTTCGGTCGCGCTGGCCAACAGGGACCTTGTCACGCTGAACCTGCTGCCCGAAGGGCTGGCGGAAATCGCCGGCGTGAACCAGGCGATCAGCCTGCCACTGTTCGTGGTGATTTTTGCCGGCATCGTCGTTGGCCTGCTGATCGGTTTCTTCTGGGAATGGATGCGCGAACACAAACACCGGGCCGATGCGCGGCGCAAAACCCGCGAGGCGCATCAGCTGGAACGTGAAGTGAAGCGGCTCAAGGGCGAGAAGCACAAGGGCAAGGACGAGGTTCTGGCGCTGCTCGACTGAGCGCCGGACCCGCCCTGACCCATGCCTGTTCTGATACAGCCCAACCGCGCGCCCTCTGTGCGCGTCAAGATCTGCGGTCTGAGCCGTCCTGAGGACGTCTTTGCCACGGCCAGCGCCGGTGCGGTTTACGCAGGATTCGTGTTTTTCGCGAAATCGCCGCGCAATATCTCGATCGAGCAGGCGCGTGCTTTGGCAGTTGAGGCCCCTCTCGGGCTGGCCAAGGTGGCGTTGCTGGTCAACCCGGATGATGCGTTGCTGATGGCGGTGAACAGCGCTGTGCCGCTCGACATGATCCAGTTGCACGGTTCTGAAAGCCCTGAGCGTGTGGCCGAGGTCAAGGCGCTGACCGGCCTGCCGGTGATGAAGGCGGTCGGGGTTGCCAGCGCCGACGATCTCGCGGCGCTCGACACCTACTCCGAGGTGGCCGATCAGATCCTGGTCGATGCCAAGCCGCCGAAAGACGCTGATCTGCCCGGCGGCAATGGGCTGTCGTTTGACTGGCGGCTGATTGCCGGGCGTCAGTGGAAAGCGCCCTGGATGCTTGCGGGTGGCCTGACCCCCGACAATGTCGCCGAGGCGATCCGCCTGACAGGGGCGCAGCAGGTCGATGTGTCCTCCGGCGTGGAAGCCGCGCCGGGCGTCAAGGATGCAGAGTTGATCGCGGCGTTCGTGCGCGCTGCCCTCGCGCGTCGCTAGCAGTCTGTTCGTGTGATCCAAGGCGGCGCTCTGCCCGTAACTTCTTTTGATACCTCCAAAAGGAAGAATGGCGATGCCTATAGCAGCGATCGGCGGCTTGCGTGTGAAAGCCGGCCTCCGTCGACCTGAGTTCTTCTTTCACAGCCTGAGATCGCTGTTGCAGGCCCGCCGGGCCGAAGGTGTGATCGCGGCCAAGGTGTTCCCGGCTGAGAACATGTTCTTCTCGCTCTCGGTCTGGGACAGCGCGGCGTCGATGAAGCGCTTTGCAATGTCGGGGGCGCACCGGCGGGCGATGGCCGCATCGGCGCGGGTGGCGGTGGTCTTTCCCTTCCACATCTTTGACTGCGCGACAGTTCCCACCCCGCAGGAGGCCTTGCAGCTGTGGCAGGCGCGCCAGCGAGAGCGTGAAAGCTGATCAAATGGGCCGGAGTGCACGTCCGGGCGGCACGCGGTGGCTTGTCCGGCCCCCGCAAACCCCGTAAACCCGGGCTGACCAGAGAGGGAGCGACGCCATGCCTGAAGACCTTTTGAACAGCTTCATGAGCGGCCCCGACGAGAAAGGCCGCTTTGGCCAGTTCGGCGGGCGGTTCGTCAGTGAGACCCTGATGCCGCTGATCCTCGACCTTGAGGCCGAGTATGAGAAGGCCAAGACCGACGATACCTTCTGGGCCGAGATGGAAGACCTGTGGAAACACTATGTCGGCCGTCCCAGCCCGTTGTATTTCGCGCCCCGCATGACCGAACAGTTGGGTGGCGCCAAGATCTACCTCAAGCGGGACGAGCTGAACCACACCGGCGCCCACAAGATCAACAACGTGCTGGGGCAGATCATTCTGGCGCGCCGCATGGGCAAGGAACGCATCATCGCCGAAACCGGCGCGGGCCAGCACGGCGTCGCGACGGCCACGGTCTGTGCCAAGTTCGGGCTGAAATGCGTCGTCTACATGGGCGCGACGGATGTCGAGCGTCAGGCACCGAACGTGTTCCGGATGCGCCTGCTGGGCGCTGAGGTCGTGCCGGTCACCAGTGGCCGCGGCACCCTGAAGGACGCGATGAACGACGCGCTGCGCGACTGGGTGACCAACGTGCAGGATACCTTCTACTGCATCGGCACCGTGGCGGGCCCGCATCCCTATCCGGCGATGGTGCGCGATTTCCAGTCGATCATCGGCAAGGAAGTCCGTTGGCAGCTGCCCGAGCAGGAAGGCGAAGGCCGTCTGCCCGACACCGTGATCGCGGCGATCGGCGGCGGCTCCAATGCCATGGGTCTGTTCTATCCGTTCCTCAATGACCCCAGCGTGCGTGTCATCGGGGTTGAGGCCGGGGGCCACGGTGTCGACGAAAAGATGGAGCATTGCGCCAGTCTGACCGGTGGCCGCCCCGGCGTGCTGCACGGCAACCGCACCTATCTGCTGCAGGACGACGACGGGCAGATCCTGGAAGGGCACTCGATCTCGGCGGGTCTCGACTATCCCGGCATCGGGCCGGAGCATTCCTGGCTGCACGACATCGGCCGCGCCGAATATGTCTCTATCACCGACCGCGAGGCGCTGGAGGCGTTCAAGTTCTCCTGCGCGACCGAAGGCATCATCCCCGCGCTGGAACCCTGCCACGCGCTGGCCCATGTCATGAAGATCGCGCCCGATCTGCCGAAGGACCATATCATCGTGATGAACATGTGTGGGCGCGGCGACAAGGATATCTTTACCGTCGCCAAGCACCTCGGCGTGGAAATCAACACCGGCGGCTAAGACGCTGTTTGCAGATTGAAAAAGGCAGGGCCGCCACGCCCTGCCTTTTTTGTTGGGCTTCAGCCCTCAGCCGGATCCTGGGCGTAGAGTTCCAGCACCTCGAGCGGCACGATTTCAAGGGCGCGGAGATGCGTCGCCTGCAGGCTGACCAGCGGCGCGCAGCCCTCGTCATGAGCCTGCAGGAACCGCGCGGCGCAGAGGCACCAGCGGTCGCCAGCCTTGAGGCCGGGAAAGCGGAACTCGGGGTGCGGTGTCGACAGGTCATTGCCGACGTATTTCGAGAAGGCGAGGAATTCGTCGGTCATCACGGCACAGACCGTGTGGCTGCCGCTGTCCTCGACACAGGTGTTGCAGTGGCCGTCGCGGAAAAACCCGGTCAGCGGGTCGAGCGAGGCGAGCTCCAGCGGTGTGCCTAGGACGTTGGTGGACGGATCTTTCTGGACCATGGCAAAGCTCCTCTGGCTGGTCGCGGGGCGAAAAAGGGCGAGTGCTGCGAACAGGTTAGCAAACTTTGCCACGCGGCGCGAGGTGCTCTGGTGCATCGGGCCGGGATCGCGGCGCAAAGAACGCGGTTACTGCGCGTGAAACCAGCGCCCGTGGAAGTCCATCCGCCCCAGAGGCAGGGTCAGATCGCCCGGCCAGAGACGCAGCACCACCGGAGCCCCCGGACTTTCGCCATCCGCCTCGAACGACAGCCAGGCAAAGGGGGCCTCGGGCGTGGCGCGGAGGGCGGCGGTTTCGATCGCGGTCAGACAGATGGCATTGGTGGCGGGCGGGAAATATTGCCAGGCAATTGTGTGGTAGAGGAAATCAATCTGACCCGGGACGGGGGCGGACAGGCGCTCGGTCAGCCAGTCGGCGGCATCGCCGCGATCCACCAGCGCCTCGGCGACGGCGAGCACGGCATCGGTACGTGCCATCCGGTCCGACTGATCCGCCCAGATATAGCTGCGCAGCCGCAAGACATCCTCGGGCGCGCGCGGATCGAGCGGGTTCAGGTCGATGCCGCGCCGGTCTGCCACAGTGAAGGGGGCGGGGGCGGAAAGCGCGCCGGTCACCTCTGGCGCGAGGGTGATGATGGCGGTCTCGGGGGTATAGGCGGCGTTGGGGGCGTCCAGCGCGAAGCGGTCGAAATGCAGGTTGAGACCGGCAGAGGCGCCAAGTTCGCTGACCCTGAGGGGCAGACCGGGAAAGCTCTGCGCGGCGCGCGAGGCCCCGAGGATCAGAGCGGTCGCGCGGCGTACCTCGTTGGTTTGAGGCGCATTTTCCAGCCAGTGCAGGATATGCGTCGCGTGTTGACGGAGCGCGGGTTCAACGGCCTGCCAGAGCGCTTCGTCGCTGGAAGCCTGCGGCGGATAGACGGCCACCAAGGCTGCGTCACGCCGCTGCAGGACCAGCGCATGCAATGCCCCGGCAAGGCGCAGGGCGACGGCATCGGGGCCGAGCAGATCCGCGGACCAGGCGAAGAGGTGATCAGCGACCGGCAGTCCGGGCTGCAGTCGGTCGGCCAGAAGCGTCAGCAACTGCGCGGTGAACGGGCTGCCAAGCTCACGGCAGCTGTTGGCCTGAGCGCGGAAATGATCGCGCAATGTCATTTGAATTTGTCCTTCAGGCGCTCCAGCGGGCTGCGGGTGTCATCAGGTTCTGGGGCGGGTTTGTCTTTCTTGACAACGACTTGCGCAGGCTCGTCCGGTTTCGGGCTGGGCCCCTTTGTGCCACCAGAGCTACGGGGCGGGTTCACGCGCAGCGCCACGGCGTTGAGGAACTTTGGCCCGTCGCCTGCGGCAAGCGACGCCGCCCCATCGGAAATACCGCGCATCATGTCGTCGAGCCAGTCCTGCTCGGCCTTGGCGAAATCCGACAGGACGTAATCCGCGACGCGATCCTTGTGACCGGGGTGGCCGATGCCGAGACGGACGCGGTCGTAGCGCTCGCCGATATGCTGGTGAATCGAGCGTAAGCCATTGTGCCCAGCATGTCCGCCGCCCTGTTTGAGGCGGCATTTGGCGGGGGCGAGGTCCAGCTCGTCATGAAAGACGGTGATGTTGGCGGGGGTCAATTTATAGAACCGCATGGCCTCGCCCACTGACTGGCCAGACAGGTTCATGAAGGTCATCGGCTTGAGGAGCAACACTTTTTCACGGCCCAATGTCCCCTCAGACAGCTCTGCCTGGAACTTGGATTTCCACGGGGCAAAGCCGTGATCGGACGCGATCCGGTCCAGAGCCATAAAGCCGATGTTGTGACGGTTGGCGGCGTATTTCGCGCCGGGATTCCCGAGGCCGACGAAAAGCTGCATGAGACCCTCCTGCTTGGTCTCTCAGGACTTAACCGAGGGACCGGCGCGGGTCCAGCCAGTGCCGCGTCTTGAAGCTGCGGGCGCAAAGCAAAACGGCCCCCGCGAGGCGGAGGCCGTTTCGTAACATACTGAAAACGGAGCGAATTATTCTTCGCTTGCGTCTTCTTCTGCTGCTTCTGCATCGTCGGACGAGCGCAGGCCGGACGGTGCAGTGATGTTTGCAATCACGAAGTCACGGTCGATGGTCGGCACGGCATCTTTCGGCAGGTCAACCTGGCTGATGGTCAGCGTGTCGCCGATCACTTTGCCAGCCAGATCGACAGTGATGTGATCCGGAATATCGCCAGCAATAACAGACAGTTCAACGTCTGCGCGCACAACGGTCAGAACACCGCCACGCTTCAGGCCAGGGGCCTCGGCGTGGTTGATGAACTCAACGGGGATGTGCAGGTTGACGCGGGTGGTCCGCTTGAGGCGCATCAGGTCGAGGTGGGTCGGAAGGTCTTTCACGACATCACGCTGAACGCTGCGGCAGATGACGCGCACATCGTCGTGACCTTCAACCTTGAGGTTGAAGAGGGTCGCAAGAAAACGCCCTTGTTTCAACTGCTTGAGAAGCGCGTTGAAGGGAACTTGAATCGCCAGGGGGGCGACGTCACCACCGTAAACAACACCCGGAACCATGCCAGCACGACGTGCTGCGCGAGCGGCGCCCTTGCCTGTCCCCGCACGTTCCTGGGCTACGAAGTCTGGAATTTCTCCAGCCATTTGATCTCTCCTAAATGGGGCGGGCATCCTCCAAGGCTGTATGCCCGCATTAAGTCTCGCGCGTTTAGAGGGATTCTGGTGGGTTGGAAAGGAAAAACCGTGAAAACCGGTTATTTTGCAGGGGTCAACCCCAGCGCCAGAGCCCTTTTTGCCGTGCTCGGCTGGGGTTAGGGTCCTCTGTGCAAAGAGGGAGATGCCCCGGTGCCGCGCAGAGACGAATCGGCCCCCTGCCTCAGGTTAATAAGGCAAAAGGGACCGAAACGGGATGTCGGTATTGCGTCGGTATCTGAACGGTATCTGAACGGTGCCCAATTCGGGCCGTGGCGCGGGTTAACCGGGCGGTCGATGCGACTTGCTGCGGTGGATCATCCGGTGGCGCGGATGCGACCTGCGGCCCGGCGGGAGCGGCTGCGCGGATGCGGACCGCTGGCGTTGAAGAAGGAGACGGCTTCCTGGACCTCGGCGATGCCGGTGGCGAGGTTGTGCGTCGCGGCGTTGGTCTCTTCTGCCATGGCCGCGTTTTCCTGCGTCACCTGATCAAGCTGGTTCATCGCCATGTTCATCTCGGTGATGCCATTGGCCTGTTCATGGGCGGAGATCGCGATCTGCGAGACGCTGTCGTGGATGTCGCGCACCATGCCGTCGATTGTCGTGATCGACTGGCCGGCCTGCCCGACGAGGGTGACACCCTTGCCCACTTGTGTCGTGGATTCAGAGATCAGCGAGGCGATCTCCTTGGCGGCCTCGGAGGAGCGTTGCGCCAGCGCGCGGACCTCCTGCGCGACAACCGCAAAGCCACGGCCTGCCTCGCCCGCGCGAGCGGCCTCGACCCCGGCGTTGAGGGCCAGCAGGTTGGTCTGGAAGGCGATGTCGTCGATCACCTTGGTGATAGAGGAAATCTTGCTGGAGGATTCCTCGATTTCTTCCATGGCGCTGACGGCATTGCGCACGATGCGGCCCGAATCCTCGGTCTGAGACTTTGCCTGATCGGCTTTCTTCTGTGCCACGGTGGCGGTTTCGGCGGCCTGTTTGACCGATCCGGCAAGTTCGTTCAGCGCCACGGCGGTTTCCTCCAGCGTGGCGGCCTGGGTTTCGGTGCGCTTGGAGAGTTCGTTCGAAGCGCTGATGATGGCGCCGGTTTCGGTGTGCACCTGCGTGGCGCGTTCCAGAACGGCCTGCATCGCCTCGTCTACCTTGGTGACGGCGATGTTGAATTTCTGCCGGATGGCATCCATTTCGCCCAGGTTCTGATCCAGACGCACCGACAGATCGCCATCGGCCATGCGATCAAGCCCGGTCTGCATGGTGTCGACGGTCAGTTGCAGTTCGGTGGTGTCGATGGCGTATTTGACGACCTTGACGACTTCGCCCGCGGCATTGCGGATCGGGTTGTAGCTGGCGCGGATATAGACCGTTTTGCCGCCCTTGCCGACGCGGGTGAAATTGCCCGCATGCTCCTTGCCGCTGCGCAGGGTTTTCCAGAATTCCTCATAGGCGGGGGAATTGGCAAAATCGCTGGTGACAAACATGCGATGATGCTTGCCGCGAATTTCGTCGGCGCTGTAGCCCAAGGCCTCGCAGAAGGTTTTATTGACGCTGAGCACATTGCCCTGCGTGTCAAATTCGATCACCGCCTGAACCCGGTTGATCGCCTCGATCTGACTGGCGGCATCGGCGGCAAGGTTCTTGGAGTCGGTGATGTCGAAGGCGTATTTGACGACCTTGAAGGGCCGCCCCTCGGGGTCGAGAAGGGTTTCATAGGTGGCGTCGAGCCAGCGGAATTTGCCCCGTTTGTCGAGGCGGCGGACCTCGCCCTTCTCCGAAGAGCCCTTGGCGAGGCGTTCCCAGAAGGTCCTGTATTCGGGCTTGGCAGCATCCTCAGGGGAGAGCAGCATGCGGTGATGCTTGCCCGTCAGATCGTCCAGACGATAGCCCATCGAGGTGAGGAAAAGCTCATTCGCGTCCAGAATATTGCCCTCAAGGTCGAATTCGACAACGGCCAGGGTGCGGCGGATGGCATCGACCTGGCTGCGGTTGTCGCGGCGGCGGAAATGGGTACTGGAGATTTCGCGCGCGATGGAGAGGACGTGATCGGGGACGCCCGCGTCGTTGGTCACAGGGGCATAGGTGACGTCGAACCATATTTCTTCGCCGTCGCTGTCGAGGCGGGGGACGATACGGTTGATCATCTTGCCGGCGGCCATGTCGCGCCAGAGGGTGCGCACCTCGGTGAGGTCATGATCCTTTTCGCGCACCATCATCAGGTAGGGTTTGCCGACCACCTCTTCGGCGGCATATCCGGTGACGCGGGTGAACTGATCGTTCACCTCCCGGATGGTGCCGTCCATCTCGTAGCGCACGATGATATGCGAGCGCGAAATGGCCTGCACCTCAGCCGCGCTGTCGATGGTGGCCGCAGCCGGTCGCCGGGAAAATAGTTTGAGCATATGGTCGCCTCCGATCCGCGATGAGGTGACACTACGGCCGGTCACTTTACGGTCGGTTAAGCGATAAAATTTGCCCTATATTCCCAGCGTTTTCGCTCGCCTTAAATGGACGGGCCCCTGTCGCGGGGCCCGCAAGGGGGGCTGTCAGTCCTGCCAGTCGCCGGAAAAATCCTTGGGGATCAGCAGGATATCGCGGCCGACCTCCGTGATGTCACGCTTGCCACAGAGCGCCATCGAGGTGTCCATTTCCTTATAGAGCACCTCAAGCGCCTTGGTGACGCCGTCCTGCCCCATGGCGCCGAGGCCATGGATGAAGGCGCGCCCGATGAAGGTGCCCTTGGCGCCCATGGCGACGGCCTTGAGGATGTCCTGACCCGAGCGGATGCCACTGTCGAGATGCACCTCAACGTCATCGCCGACCGCCTGCAGGATCGGATCGAGCATCCGGATGGTGGACAGCGCCCCATCGAGCTGCCGCCCGCCATGGTTCGACACAAGGATCGCGTCGCAGCCGACCTTGGCCGCCATCACCGCATCCTCGGGGTCGTTGATCCCCTTGAGGATCACCTTGCCGCCCCACATGTCCTTGATCTGCTCGATCTTTTTCCAGTCGAGCTGGGTGTCGAACTGCTCGGCCGTCCAGGACATCAGCGAGGAGGGGTCGGAGATATCCTTCACATGGCCGACGATATTGCCGAAGCCGCGCCGTTTGGTCTGCAGCATCTCAAGCCCCCAGGACCACTTGGTCGCAAGGTCGGCCAGCACGGCGGGGGTGAACTTGGGCGGGGCAGAGAGGCCGTTCTTCAGATCCTTGTGCCGCTGCCCGAGCACCTGCAGATCCAACGTGATCACAAGGGCGGAGCATTTCGCATCCTTGGCGCGCTGGATCAGTCGGCGCAGATAGTCCTGATCCTTCATCGTATAGAGCTGGAACCAGAAGGGGGCAGAGGAATTCTCGGCCACATCCTCGATCGAACAGATCGACATGGTCGAGAGGGTGAAGGGCACGCCAAACTGCTCCGCAGCGCGGGCGGCCTTGATCTCGCCATCGGCGCGCTGCATGCCGGTCAGCCCGACGGGGGCGAGGGCGACGGGCATCTTCACCTTCTGGCCGATCATCTCGGTCGCCAGCGTCCGGTCAGCCATGTCGACGGCCACCCGCTGACGCAGACGGATCTTGTCGAAATCCGAGGTGTTCTCGCGGAAGGTCTGTTCGCTCCACGATCCGCTCTCGCAGTAATCGTAGAACATCTTCGGCGTGCGGCGCTTGTGCAGGCGCTTGAGGTCGTTGATATCGGTGATGACAGGCATCGCAGGTGTCCCCCGGACTGTGGTTAGGATTTTTTACCAATCCGGGGGGCGAGGGGCAAGACGCTTCGCGAGGGCTAGAGGCTGGTCAGAATAGCGCGGGAGGGATCACCGGTGGCGGGCAAGCCCTGCCGGGCCTGATACGCGCTGATCGCCTCGCGGCTTTTCGGACCGATGACGCCGTCGGTGCCGCCGGTGTCGAAACCGCGCGCTGTCAGGCCTTTCTGCAGGGCAATGCGGTCGTCCTTGGTCAACCCATTGGCATCGGGCGGGAAACTGGCGCGCAGTGGGCCGGCGCCGCCGATACGGTCGGCCAGATGACCGACGCCGATGGCATAGGAATCGGAGTTGTTATAGCGCTTGATCGCCCGGAAATTGCCGGTGACGGCAAAGCGCGGACCACCGGCCTGCGGCTGGATGATGTCGCCCGCAGGCGCTCCGTTGCCGACCTCGCCACCCCAGCGGGTGCCCCGGCTCCAGCCGTTGCGGGCGAGGTAGGCGGCGGTCGAGGCTAGCGCATCGGTCGGATCGTCCGACCAGATATCGCGCCGCCCGTCGCCGGTGAAATCCACCGCGAAGGCCTGATAGGAGGTCGGGATGAACTGGGTATGCCCCATCGCCCCGGCCCAGCTGCCCGTCATGCGATCAGCATCGACATCACCGTTCTGAACGATGCGCAGAGCGGCGACGAGCTGCTTCTCGAAGAAGGCGCCGCGCCGCCCGTCATAGGCCAGCGTCGAGGTCGAGGAGATCACCGGCACATTGCCGCGCCGCTCGCCATAAAAGCTCTCCAGCCCCCAGATCGCGGTGATCACCTCGGCGTCGACACCGTATTTGGCCTGCAGCGTGCTCAGCGTGCTGCGATGGCGGGCAAAGGCGGCGCGGCCCTTGGAGACACGCTCGTCCGAGGCGGCGATGGAGAGGTAATCCTCCAGCGTGCGGGTGAATTCGGTCTGGTTGCGGTCGCGCTTGACGACGCCGGGCAGATAGCCCGCGTGCCGGAACGCGCGCGACAGCGTGGCGTCGGAGATCCCCTGACCCCCGGCGCGGTCGCGAAAGGCGGCGACCCAGGTAGTGTAGCCGGAGTTCGGCACCGGGCGCAGATCCTCCGCCAGCTCTGTCGTGGCGTTGGAGCCGCGCATGGCGCTCGTGCTGACGCCGCCACAGGCGGAGAGGCCAAGGGCGGTCAGCCCCGCCCCGAAAGTGCGTCTGGTGATGATCATATGTGCCTGCCTCATGGTTCTTTTCGACCCCGCACGCAGCTTGTGCCACGGCGCATTTGGATCAAGGGTGCCAGAAAAAGCACCGCGCGCCAAGGAGATGTTGGCGCGCGGTCGGGCAGGGCAGTGGCCTCGGCGTGGCTCCGCCGTCAGGCGGAATGGGCGCCATCCGAGAGGCTTTTGACAAAACTCAGGATCTCGTCGACGGGCTTGCCAGAGGCAATCTGCTCGACAATGGCCGACCCGACAACGCAGCCATCGGCAATCCCGGCAATGGCCTTCGCGGTCTCGGGGGTGCGGACGCCGAAGCCGACGATGATCGGCAGATCGGTCGAGGCCTTGATGCGGGCCACCTCAGGGGCGACAGCGGCGGCATTGGCTTCGGCTGCGCCGGTGATGCCGGTGATCGAGACGTAATAGACAAAGCCCGAGGTATTGGTCAGCACCTTGGGCAGGCGCTTGGCATCGGTGGTCGGTGTGGCAAGGCGGATGAAGTTGAGACCGGCCGCCTGCGCGGGCAGACAGAGCTCGTCATCCTCTTCGGGAGGCAGGTCGACAACGATCAGCCCGTCGATCCCAGCCTCCTGCGCGTCGACGAGGAATTTATCGACGCCGCGCGAATAGATAGGATTGTAATAGCCCATCAGCACGATCGGGGTGGTGGTGTCCTCGGCGCGAAAGGCCCGGGCCATGGCGAGGGTCTTCTCGAGCGTCATGCCCGCCTCAAGCGCGCGCTGACCCGCCAGCTGGATGGTCGGCCCGTCAGCCATCGGATCGGTAAAGGGCACGCCCAGTTCGATCACATCGACGCCCGCGGCGGGCAGGCCCTTCATCACGGCAAGCGAGCGTGCCTCGTCCGGGTCGCCCGCCATGATATAGGCCACAAAGCCCTTGCGGTTCTGATCCTTCAGCGCGGCGAAAGTAGCGTCGATACGGCTCATGTCCTGTCCCTGTGCGATTTTCCCTAGGGTTTGGCTGAAATGGGTCGCGAAGGCAATGGTGGAGTGGACAGGCGGAAGCAGAGGGGGCTTTGCCCCCGCGCCTTGCGGCGCTCCCCCAAAGTATTTCCGGCAAGATGAGGGAGCTGTCGCACCCCTGTCATCTTGCCTTAAATACTTCCGCCGGAGGCTCCTGATGGTTCGGGGAACGCTGCGGTCTGGATTTTGGCGAACCGATCTGGTCGTCTGCTGAGGCCTGCACCGTGAAAATGCCTTGCAGATATGGGGCATCCGGGCATGGTTCGGCTTGCGGTGTGGCCTTTGGCAAACTATGACGCGCGGGATCATTCAAAGGAGCGTCGTTATGGGATTCAAGATGGGCATCGTGGGGCTGCCGAATGTCGGCAAGTCGACCCTGTTCAATGCGCTGACCAGAACCGCGGCGGCGCAGGCGGCGAACTTTCCCTTCTGCACCATCGAGCCGAATGTCGGTGAAGTGAACGTGCCGGATGCGCGGCTGGATATGCTGGCCAAGATCGCCGGGTCCAAGTCGATCATTCCGACGCGGATGACTTTCGTCGATATCGCCGGTCTGGTGAAGGGCGCCAGCAAGGGCGAGGGGCTGGGCAATCAGTTTCTGGCCAACATCCGTGAGACGGATGCCATCGCCCATGTGCTGCGCTGTTTCGAGGATGATGATGTCACTCACGTCGAGGGCCGCGTCTCGCCCGTCGCCGATGCCGAGACCATCGAGACCGAGCTGATGCTGGCGGATCTGGAGAGCGTCGAGAAGCGGCGCGCCGGATTGGTGCGCAAGCTCAAGGGCAATGACAAGGACGCCGCTCAGCAGGACCGTTTGCTGGCCGCAGCGCAGGCCGCTCTGGAAGAGGGGCAGCCCGCGCGCACCGTCAAGGTCGATCCCGAGGATATTCGCGCCTGGAAGCTTTTGCAGCTGCTGACCGGCAAGCCAGTTCTGTATGTCTGCAACGTCTCCGAGGCCGATGCGGCCAGTGGCAATGCCCATTCCGCAGCTGTGGCCGAGATGGCGGCGGCGCAGGGCAATTCGCATGTCATCATCTCGGCCCAGATCGAGGAAGAGATCAGCCAGCTGGAAGACGACGAGGCCGAGATGTTCCTCGGCGAGATGGGGCTGGAGGAGCCGGGCTTGGATCGTCTGATCCGCGCCGGCTATGAACTGCTGCACCTTGAGACCTATTTCACCGTCGGCCCCAAGGAAGCCCGCGCCTGGACAATCCGTCAGGGCACCAGTGCACCGCAGGCCGCCGGGGTCATTCACGGCGATTTCGAGAAGGGCTTCATCCGCGCCGAGACCATTGCCTATGACGACTTCGTCACCTGCAAGGGCGAGAGCGGGGCAAAGGAAGCGGGCAAGATGCGCTCGGAAGGCAAGGCCTATACCGTCAAGGACGGGGATGTTCTGCACTTCCTCTTCAACACCTGATCGCTTGCGCGCGATCTTCGTGACAGGCAAAAGGCCCGCCCCCGGGAACAGGGGCGGGCCAGTTTTTTTGGCTCTCAGCTTAGCTTAGCGCACGACGTGGACGATGGTACGGTCCTGGTCGACGATCACCGGCTGGCCGTTGATATAGGCATAGCTTTCGGTGGTGTCGGGGATCGCGGCGAGGGTGACCTCTTGCGGGATGCCGGCGCCGACCGCGACTTCACCGTTCAGATAGACGGGCTCAACCGGGTGCTCGGTGACATAGGTCACGGTTTTCTCAGGTACAGCTGCGGCGCCGAGCGCGGTCCCGGCCAGCACGCCTGCGGCCACGGCGGCGGGTCCACCGATCAGCGACATGGCGAGGGCACCAGCCGACAGGCCCCCAACAGTCGCGGAGGCCGCGCGCTCATCCTCGTTGACGTCGACGGACTGGATCTCAAGCCGCTGGACGTTGTCGTAGACAACGACGGGCTGGCTGTCGATCGAGGCGGTCAGGTAGGGGCTGTAGGCCCAGCCCTCGGTCCCGTCATAGGTGACTTTGCACCATTCCAGACCGGTGGCGCATTCTTCGACCGATACCATTTCGTCGCCCGGAATGACTGTCAGGATCTCGGCCATCGGGCCGGGGCCGGCGCGAAGGTTGAGGTCCGTGGTGGCCGTGGCGTCTGTGGCGGCCATGGCGCTGGTTGCGGTCAGGAGGGCGGCGGTGCTGAGGCTAAAAATCTTGGCGTACATCGTTGTAACTCCTAATCAATTCCGGGAGACCACGGAGGGAAACGTTTCTTTCCCTGTTGCGGGCCGGAGTGTTCGAGGGGCGGCCGGTATGACCTGTCCTCGCTGTGGTGAGATAACGGGGCGCCGCTGTGAATCGTTCCTGAGGCTGACGCCGGATCAGCGGCGCATCGCCTGTATGCAGGTGGCGCGGGCCATGGGATGTCTGAAAAACAAGGGCGCTTTTGGCGATCACGCGGTGTGTCGAAGTGTTACGATTGTGCGTGAAAACGGGAGGGGCGGGCTGTGTTGCGCGGGTATTGACGGCGGCAGGGGGGCGTTTTGGGTGCGCAGAGGGCTGGATCCGATGGAACGGGGCGGCTGTTTGCTGTGGCGGCGTGAGTGCGGCAGGGCGCGGCGGCAGGAAATTTCTTTTAGCGGCGGCCGGGGCATTTTTTCACTTGTTTCTCGTCCGGCTGCCGCATAGACACGCCAGCGGAGATGTGGCCGAGTGGTCGAAGGCACACCCCTGCTAAGGGTGCAGGCCCGGAAGGGTCTCGAGGGTTCGAATCCCTTCGTCTCCGCCACCTTACCTTTATATTTTGATACGACAGGGCCATGCGCCTGATCTGCGAGACGTTGTTGTCCATGTTGGACCACGCGACGGCGGATTGTGGGGCTGTTTCTGCAACAGACCTGTCGCGCAGCTTCTGGGATGACCGAATCTCTGGGCTGGAAGATGGCGCTGGCGTTTCGGCAGGACCGTTCCGAAGGGGCGGGTGCGCTAGGGCGCGAGCCGGGACAGGGATGTGGCGAGAATCTGCAGGAACAGGCTGAAAAAGCCGCGCTGCGTGTCGGTTTGCGTGGGGTGCGGTGCGGGCGCGAGCGTGGCCAGAAATCGCAGGATCTGTAGCCTGAGCTGGGGGATATGCGGCGTCAGCAGGGCTCCGGCCTGGCGCAGGGCGTACCAGTCGGCCACGACGAGGGAGAGAGGCGTTGCGGTGAGGTCGGTCGCGGTCAGCCCGTGCAGGGCGGCCTGACTGTCGCAGAGCGCGCGGGTTTCGGGCGGGGGATCGCCTAGACCGGCGGTGCCTCCCTCGGGCGACAGCAACAGGCAGGCGAGATCTGCGGCGCTGGCGGTGAAGACGGCGCGGGCAAGCTCGGCAGGCCAGTGGCGCGAGATACGCTGATAGCTGCGGGCGGTGAGCTGCGCGTGCAGGAAGTCCCCGTAGCGATCCGAGTGCAGACCGGCCTCGGGTGCCTCTGGCGGCACTTCGGAGCGGTAGAACCCCATCAGCTGCGGATCGAGCGGCAGATGCGCGAGGCTGACGGTTTCGACCGCTGCATTGGCCCCCTGCGGGGTGGCGATGACGAAAGCGGGCGGGAAGGAGACCAGCGAGGGCACCGAGATATTGGTCAACTGCCGGCCTGCGTCCTGACGGCGCGTCACGGAATGCACATGCATATGGCCGCTGAAATGCTGCTGCAGCCCGGCGCGGATCAGCGCCTGCGCGACGGCGGGCGTTGGGGTGCGGCGCGCCACGGCGGTCTGGCCGAACAGCGCGGCCTCTGCCCCGATATGGTCGTCGAAGGGATCGACGGCGGGATAGTGGGAAAAGGCCATCAGGTGCTTGCCCAGACGTTCAGCACGCGCACAGACATCCGCGATCCAGTCGATCAGGAAGGGTTTGACCCGCAGAAGCGCGCTCCAGCCCGCGACGGAGGGGTCGAGAAAGGCTTTCTTGCGGGAGGGGTCGTGGCGGCCATCGCGGGGCTCGAACACATTGGCGTCGATCATCAGCAGCCACAGGCCGGGCACCGGCTCAACAAGGTAGGAGGCCTCCATCAGCTGGTGGCGGATCAGGCCATCGGGGGAGGATGCGGTGAACAGGCGGGCCTCTGCGCGGTCGTCGAGGCCGAAGGGGCTTTCCCAATGCAGATACTGGGGCTGGCGGAACAGCCCGAAGGCGGCCATGGGCCTCAGACCGGCCGGCTGGCCCTTGCGATACATCTGCGGGCTGAGGCGCGAGCCCGGCTCGGTCGCGGCGACATTGGGGTCGCTGGTGACCAGCTGCGACTGGCCCGGTGCGGTGACAAAGCGGTTGGTGTTGTGCCTGCCAAGGGGGCCGAAGACATCGTGGTTGCCGGGCAGGGCGTAAAAGCTGAGCCCTTCGCGCTGGCGCCAGTGGTGCAGGCGGGCGGCGAGGCTTTGCGTCGACAGGATCTGCCCGTCGTCGCTGTAATCCCCCAGCAGCACCACATGGCGGATGCCGCGCGCGCAGACCTCGGTCAGGGCGGCGGTCAGGGCGGCGGCACTTTCGTTGAAGGCCCGGGCGCTGGCACGGGTGTCTGCCCAGCTGCGCAGCGTCAGCGGCACGCCGTTCAGCGCAAAGGGGGTGCCGCCATAGCTGGCGTGGATGTCATGGACATGGGCATCCGCGATCACGGCCACCGCGGGGGGGCTGGTGGCCTGCCGCACCGAAGCCGCCTCAGGCTTTGACGATGTGATCGCCGCTGAGCCCGAGGCGCGCGAAGACATTGCGGGTGTCGATGATCAGCGGTGCCCAGTCGCGCAGGGCGGCATAGTCCAGACCATCGTGATCGGTGGCAATCAGCACGGCGTCATAGCCGCGGATCGTTGCCTCATCAAAGGGTTGCGAGGCCCGGCCCTTGAGCGCGCCATAGGCTCGGGTCTGGGGGATCTCGGCGACGAAGGGGTCGTGATAGCTGGCCGAGCCGCCGCGTTCCTCAATCAGCTCGATCAGTTTCAGCGACGGGCTTTCGCGGATATCGGGGACGTTCTTCTTGTAGGCGAGGCCGATCAGCAGCACCTTTGACCGGCTGAGGGCGAGGCCGCGTTTCTGATCCAGCGCCAGCGCCAGACGCTGCACCACATGGCCCGGCATGGCGGAGTTGATCTCGCCTGCCAGTTCGATGAAGCGCGTGGTCATGTCGTATTCGCGCGATTTCCACGTCAGATAGAAGGGGTCGATCGGGATGCAGTGCCCGCCAAGGCCGGGGCCGGGGTAGAAGGGCATATAGCCGAAGGGCTTGGTGCTGGCAGCCTTGATGACCTCCCAGACGTCGACGCCCATTGCCTCGTAGATCACCTTCAGTTCGTTCACCAAGGCGATGTTGACGGCGCGAAAGACGTTCTCGGTCAGCTTCACGGCCTCGGCCGTGGCGGTCGAGGAGACGGGCACCACGGTCTTGACGACGGCCCCGTAGAACGCCTCCATCAGGGCACCGGCGGGGGCGCCGTCTCCGGCGATGACCTTGGGGATGCTGGAGGTGGAAAAATCGCGGTTGCCGGGGTCTTCGCGTTCCGGCGAGAAGCCGAGGAAGAAGTCCTGCCCCGAGATCAGCCCGGTTTCCTGCAGGATGGTTTTCACGATGCCATCGGTGGTGCCGGGATAGGTGGTGGATTCCAGCACGATCAGCTGGCCGGGGCGCAGCGTCGCGGCAATATCGGCGCAGGTGCGCGACACGAAGGAGAGGTCGGGCTCGCGGTGTTTGGTCAGCGGCGTCGGCACACAGATCACGATGACATCGCACTGCCCGAGGCCCGAGACGTCGCAGCTGGCACCAAAGCGCCCGGCGTCGACTTCGCTGGCAAGGTCGGCATCCTGCACCGCCTCAATATAGCTCTGGTGGGCGTTGATGGCGACGATCTTGGCGGGGTCGGTGTCAAAGCCCTGCACGGTGAAGCCGGCGCGGGCCACGGTGATGGCCAGCGGCAGGCCGACATATCCCAGACCGATCACGCCGACGCGCGCTTTTCGCGTGCGGATCAGGTCCAGAAGGGTGTCGGAGGAGGTGGTGATGGGCTGCATTCTTTGCTCCGCATACTGGGCTGGTAGCTTGGTCCAGATGGGTGGATTTGCCGGGTGTGTCAAGTCCGCCCCGGGGGGCTGGGATCGGGACAGTCCCGCTTTTGCCAGACGGTCGGCGATGCTAGTGTGCGCAAAACCGCAACCCGCCGTCCCGCCGACGGCTTTGGAAAACTGGGGCAGGACGGGATGCAGAGCAGGCTAGAACGGCTGGCCGTGCAGGGCTCAGGGCAAGGCGCAGGGGGCAGAGCGTCGCAATGAAGATTGCGTTTTATGCGCCGCTGAAATCGCCGAGCCATCCGGTGCCGTCGGGCGATCGGCTGATGGCGCAGCTGCTGATGGCGGCGCTGCGCCTTGCCGGGCATGAGGTCAACCTTGCCTCCGAGCTGCGCAGCTTTCGCGGTGATGCGCAGGACTGGGCGGGGCTGTCGTCGTTGCAAAAGGACGCGGCGGCTGAGCATGCGCGCCTGCGGGATGAGTGGCAGCAGGGCGCGGCGGACCTGTGGCTGTGCTATCATCCCTATTATAAAGCGCCGGATTTGATCGGGCCCGCGCTCTGCGCGGAATTCGCGCGGCCCTATGTGACGGTGGAATCGTCCTACTCCGAGCGCCGCAATCTGGGGATCTGGGCCGGGATGCAGGGGCATGTGCGCGCCGGGGTGCGGGCCGCGCTGGTCAACATCTGCCTGACCGCGCGCGATCATCACGGGCTCTGCGAGGTCGAGCCTGAAGCGCGGCTGGCGCGGCTGGCGCCGTTTCTGGATGCGGGGGCCTTTCTGCAGCAGACGCCCCGGTCCGAGCCGATGCATCTGATCTGCGTGGCGATGATGCGCGCGGGCGACAAACTGGACAGCTATGCCCATCTTGCCGCCGCGCTGGCGCAGGTGCCCGAGCCCTGGCGGCTGACCCTCGTCGGGGATGGTCCGGCGCGGCCACAGGTCGAGGCGCTTTTCGCCGGCTTCGCGCCAGAGCGCATCTTTTGGGCAGGTCAGCAGGACCGCGAGGGGATCGCGGCGCTGATGTCGCGGGCGGCGGTCTACGTCTGGCCCGGCTGTGGCGAGGCGTTCGGGCTGGCTTATCTTGAGGCGCAGGCCGCTGGGCTGCCGGTGCTGGCCTGGCGCACGGCCGGGGTGCCAGAGGTGGTCGTCGATGGCGCAAGCGGCGTGCTGACCCCCGAGGGCGACGACGCGGCCTATGCCCGCGCGTTGTCCGCGTTGTTGCAGGATGCGCCCCGGCGCGCGGCTCTGGCGCGGGGCGCGCGCGGGCAGGTCGAACACCACCACACGCTGAGCGCGGCGGCGGCGGCTTTGGATGCCATCCTGTCCCGCCATCTTGAGGAGATGACATGAGTGACGCCACCCTGCCGGACCTGCAGCGCGCGCTGGACAGGCGGGCGCATGCGGGCCAGCCGATCCGGTTCTGGCTGCGCGATGATGATGCCGTGACGACGACCCCGGCGCTGGAGCATCTGTTGCAGCTGAGCGGCGCGCATGGCGTTGCCCTGACGTTGGCCGTGATCCCGGCCTTCAGTGATACGCTGCTGGCGGCGCGGGTGCGTGGCGTGACCGGGGTGAGCATCGCGGTGCATGGCTGGTCGCACCACAACCACGCCCCCGCGACGGAAAAGAAGCAGGAGCTGGGCGCGCACCGCCCTGCCGAGGTGGTCTTGGACCAGCTGGCGCAGGGGCGCGCGGATCTGCGGGCGCGCCATGGCGATCAGCTGGTCGATGTGCTGGTGCCGCCCTGGAACCGGATTGCGCCGGGCGTGGTGGCGGGGCTGGGGGCGCTTGGATTTCGCGGGCTGTCGGTCTTTGGCGCCGAACAGCCGGACTCGGCTCTGCCCCAGATCAACACTCATGTCGATGTGATCGACTGGCGCGGCACACGCGGCGGGCGGCCCGAAGCCGCGCTGCTGGCCGAGATCATTGCGCGGGTGGAACAGGGTCTCGATATCGGGGTGCTGACGCATCATCTGGTGCATGACGCGGCGGTCTGGCGGTTTCTGGAGCGGTTGTTCACGGCGACAGCGCCGCATCCTGGGGCGACCTGGGTGGGCCTGCCGGTGCTGCTTTAGCCTACCACGATTTCCAGGCGATCAGCAGGCCGGTGCCGCCGGGCGCATCGCGCAGCGCCTGCACGTCCGAGAAAGGCGCGCCCTGCGGCAGGCTGCCGACCACCATGCCGGACCCGGCCAGAGACACGGCACCGGCGCGCGCGATCAGCGTGAAGATCAGCGGGCCTGTCGACCACCACGCAGGGGCGCCGGGGATGGCGGACATCACCTCGCCCAGCACGCTGTTCAGGCGGAGCAGGGCGGGATGTGCGGCGGGCACCGCGATCAGCGAATTGGCCAGCAGCAGGCCGCCGATGCCGGTGTTACGGGGGATATCCTCGCCCAATGCCGTCAGGCCCATCATGGGCAGCAGGTCGTGAAAGCCGATGTCATCGCGCGCCGGATACCAGTCGCAATCAAGGTAGAGCCCGCCCTGTCGCGCCAGGATCGCATAGCGGGCGACATCCACCGCGCCGGGATAGTCGCCGCGCTCCAGCATCCGGGCAAAGCTGTCGGGCAGGTCGAGTTGCGCCAGATCCGCCTCGCGCCACAGTCTGTATTCGTAGCCCTGCGCGCGGGCGTGATCGGCCCAAGCGGCGCAGGAGGGGGGCAGGGGCAGGTCGCCGATCCAGATCTGGTGCAGCAGATGTGGCACCGGCTGGCGGTTGGCGGCGTTGAGGGCGCGGCGCTCCTCCAGCGTGACCTGCGCAAAGTGCGCCAGCTGGTCGGGCGGCGGCACGAGGTGGAACTGGTAGCCACTGCGCCGCAGCGCGTCGCCCTCAGCCTTGGCGAGCTTGAGCAGGGCCGCCTGCAGACGCCGGGGCAGTCCCAGCGAGGTCAGCGGCCCAAGGGCGCTGACGCCGGGGTCATCTGCCACGCCCGCCAGAATCTGCGCCGCCCCGGCATGGTCCCCCGCGATGCGCCGCGCGGCCGCTGTTTCCAGGATCTGGTTCAGCCGCTGTTTGTCAGACATCATTTTCCACGGAGGTCACTTTTTTCTGGCGCCAACCTGAGGCAATGGCTCAGAAAGCGCAAGTCAACCTTAGTTGGTATGGCGGTCACTGGAATTAGGCCGTTCAATATGGACAGCATTTTACCCCTGCTTTAGCGTCGCGCGATAGGTTGACATGAGCCCGAATGACTGACGTAGGGTCCGCATCTGATGAAAGGGGCCTGAGGCACATGACCAACGGGGCAGATCTGCTGCGTATCAATGACCTGAGCATCGCTTTTCCGCTGATGCAGGGAAAGCTGCATGCCGTCAAAAACGCCAGCCTCCGGGTGTTGCCGGGCAAGGTGACGGCCCTTGTGGGCGAGTCCGGGTCAGGCAAGTCGGTGATCAGTCAGACGATCATGGGGCTGCAACCGGCGATCACTGAAGTCTCGGGGCAGGTGCTGTTCAACGATCCCACGGCCGCCGCTCCGGTAGATCTGCTGAAACTGCCCCGCGACGGGCGACGGTTGCGCGCGATCCGTGGCAGCCGTATCGGGATGATCTTTCAGGAGCCGATGACGTCTTTCTCGCTGCTGCATACGGTGGGCAACCAGATCAGCGAGGCTTTGCGGGTGCATACGACCCTCAGCAAGGCCGAGCGGCGCGAGCAATGCGAGGATATGCTGAGCCTTGTCGGGTTCAACAACCCGGCCCGCGTCTTTGACATGTATCCGTTCGAGCTGTCTGGTGGCATGCGTCAACGGGCGATGATCGCGATGGCGCTGATCTGCCGCCCGGCGCTGCTGATCGCGGATGAGCCGACGACGGCACTGGATGTGACCATTCAGGCGCAGATCCTGAAGCTGCTGCGCGATCTGCAGGAAAAGATGGATATGGCCATTCTGCTGATCACCCATGATCTGGGGGTCGTGGCCAATATCGCGGATGAGGTGGTGGTGATCTATCAGGGTGAGATCATGGAGGCGGGCCCGGTTGGCCCGATTTTCCGCGACCCGCAGCATCCCTACCTCAAGGGCCTGATGGCCGCTGTGCCACATTTCGACATGCCTCCGGGCGAGCGTCTGAAGCCGCTGCGCGAGATCGTCGTCGATCACCAGACGCTGCTGGGTAACATGGCGGCGCCGGTGGCCCCCGCCGCCGATCAACCGGAGGTGCTGCTGTCGGTGCGCAACCTCAGCAAGACCTTCAAGACACGCAATCAGGACTGGAAGGTGGGCCGCGCCGCGCCGCAGGCCCCCGCTGTCGATGGCGTCAGTTTTGACATCCGGCGCGGTGAATGCCTCGGGCTGGTGGGGGAAAGCGGCTGCGGCAAGACCACGGTCAGCAAGATCCTGATGCGCGCGGTCACGCCCGACACCGGCTCGATCACCTTCAACGACGGGCATGGCCCGATCGACGTGCTTGAGGCCAGCGGAGACGATCTGCAGGCCCTGCGCACCCGCATCCAGATGGTGTTTCAGGACCCGGTGTCGTCGCTGTCGCCGCGCATGTCCGTCGGCAGCATCCTCAGCGAGCCTTTCGATATCCACAAACGCGGCAACCGCGCGGCCCGCAAGGAGGCGGTGGCGGCGCTGCTCAAGGTCATCGGCCTCGATCCATCCGCCGCGCGGCGCTATCCGCACAGCTTTTCCGGTGGGCAACGCCAGCGGATCGGCATTGCGCGGGCGCTGGCGCTGGCCCCCAGCCTGATCGTCTGTGATGAGCCTGTCTCGGCGCTGGATGTTTCAGTGCAGGCGCAAATCCTTAACCTTCTCAAGGATTTGCAGAAGGACCTCGGTCTGACCTACCTGTTCATTTCGCACAACCTCGCGGTGGTGGATTATATGGCGGACCGTGTTGCGGTGATGTGGGCGGGCCGGATTGTCGAGCTTGCCCCGCGCGAAGTGATCATGCGCGCCCCCGCGCATCCCTATACCCGGTCGCTGCTTGAGGCGGTGCCCTATCCCGACCTCGACCGGCCGCTGAACTTTGAGAGTGCGGGCGAGAGCAGCGTGGCCTCCAGCGCGGGCTGGGCACCGGCGTTCCGCGAAGAGGCGGGGGGGCCGGGGATGGCGCCTTTCGATCTGGGCGGCGGGCATTTCGTGCTGGCCCGGACATCTGCGACCCTCAGCGAGGTACGGCCATGATCAACCGCCGCCATATGCTGTCGCTTCTGGGCGGGGCGGCGACGCTGACTGCGGTGCCGCGCGCCTCCGGGGCCTTTGAATACGAGACGCGGATCACCGACCCGGCCGAGCTGGAGTATGAACGCTGGTCTGCCGAGCGGCGGCTGCCCAAGAACCCGCGCGTCGTTGATCTGGAGGCGATGGGGCGGCAGCTGGGCAAGAAGGGCGGCAGGCTGCGCACGCTGATCGGGGGACAGCGCGATGTGCGCATGATGCCGATCAACAGCTATTCCCGGCTGGTCGGCTATGACACCAAGTTACAGCTGCAACCCGATATTCTGGCAAGCTATGATGTCGAGGATGACCGGATCTTTACCTTCCATCTGCGCGAGGGGCATCGCTGGTCTGATGGCAGCCCGTTCACGTCCGAGGATTTCCGCTATTGCTGGGAGGACGTGATCCAGAACCGCGATCTGCTGCGCGGTGGCCCGCCCGCCGATCTGAAGGTGGATGGCGAGGTGGCGAAGTTTGAGGTGCTGGACGCGCTGACGGTGCGCTATTCGTGGTCGAGCCCGGCGCCCGCCTTCCTGCCGCAACTGGCGTCGCCGGTGCCGCTGGTTCTGGCGCTGCCCGGGGCCTATCTGCGCCGTTTCCATGCGCGCTATCAGACGCCGGAAAAGCTCGGCGATCTGATCGTCAAATACCGCGTCGATGACTGGCAATCGCTGCACACCAAGGTGTCGCGGCAGAACCGACCGGAAAACCCCGATCTGCCAACGCTTGAGGCCTGGCGTCCGCGCACCGCTCCGCCTGCCGAGCAATTCGTCTTTGAACGCAATGCCTATTTCCACCGGGTCGATACGGCGGGGGTGCAGCTGCCCTATATCAACCACTGGGTGCTGAACGTCGCCTCGACCGAGATCATCACGGCGAAAACCGCCACGGGCGAGAGCGATCTTCAAAGCCTCGGGATCAGCTTTCCCGACTACACGCTGCTGCGGCATGCCCAGAAGATCTATCCGCAGAAGGTGTCGCTCTGGACCCGGACGCAGGGGTCCAGCGTCGCTCTGATGCCGAACCTGAACTGCTCGGATCCGGTCTGGCGGGGGCTGTTTCAGGATGTGCGGATGCGCCGGGCGCTGTCACTGGCGATCGACCGGGCCGAGATCAACAAGGTGATCTTTTACGGTCTGGCGCGTGAAAGTGCCAATACGATCCTGCCGGAAAGCCCGCTGTTCAAACCGGAATATGCGACGGCCTGGTCCTATCACGACCCCGATCAGGCCAATGCCCTGCTGGACGAGGTCGGGCTGGCCAAGCGCGACCGCTACGGCACGCGGCTGCTGCCGGATGGGCGCACGGCGGGCATCATGGTGGAAACCGCCGGGGAAAGCACGCTGGAGACGGATGTGCTGGAGCTGATCACCGACCACTTCCGTGAGGTGGGTCTGCCGCTCTATATCCGGACCTCGCAGCGCGACATCTTCCGCAGCCGTGCCCTCGGCGGCGAGATCATGATGTCGGTGGCCCAAGGCCTCGACAATGGTGTCGCCACATCCGAGATGTCGCCGAACGAGCTGGCCCCGACCTCGGACGCGCAGTTGCAATGGCCGCTTTGGGGTCTGCACCACATGTCCGCCGAAAACGGCGGCACCGCACCGGATCTGCCAGCGGCACAGGAGCTGCTGGGGCTGCTGAAAAAGTGGCGCCAGACCACCCATAGTGACCAGCGGCTTGCGATCTGGACCAAGATGCTGGAAATCCATGCCGATCAGGTGTTTAGCATCGGCACGATCAATGGCACGAAGCAGCCTTTGGTGAAGGCCAGCCGGCTGCGCAATATCCCCGAAGACGCCCTGTTCGGGTTTGAGCCGACCAGCTACCTCGGGGCCTATATGCCCGACACATTCTGGTACGAGGGGGAGGGCTGAGCATGCTGCGCTATATCCTGTGGCGAATCCTCGCGATGATCCCGACGCTGTTCCTGATCTCGGCGCTGGTGTTCACCATCATCGAACTGCCGCCGGGGGATTACTTCGAGAGCTATGTCTCGGAGTTGCGCGCCATGGGCGAACAGGCGGATCTGGCCGAGATCGAGATCCTCAAGGCCCGCTATGGCTTCGATCAGCCGATGATCATTCGCTATGTGCATTGGGTCGGGGGCTTCTTCGTCGGGGATTTCGGTTATTCCTTCGAGTATCGCCTGCCGGTGAGCGAAGTGGTGGGGGACAGGCTGTGGCTGACGATCCTGCTGTCGACGGTGACGATCATCTTCACCTGGCTGCTGGCCTTTCCCATCGGCATCTATTCCGCCACGCATCAATACAGCTGGGGCGACTACGGGCTGACGTTTCTGGGGCTGATCGGCATCGCGATTCCGAACTTCATGCTGGCGCTGATCATGATGTACTTTGCCAACATCTGGTTCGGCACCTCGATCGGCGGCATGATGGCGCGCGAGTTTCTGGACCAGCCGATGAGCTGGGCCAAGGCGGCCTCCATCGCGGAGCACATGTGGATTCCGGTGCTGATCATCGGCACGGCGGGCACGGCTGGCATGGTGCGGCGTCTGCGTGCCAACCTGCTGGACGAGCTGCAAAAGCAATATGTCGTCACCGCCCGTGCCAAGGGGCTGCATCCGCTGCGCATCCTGCTGAAATATCCGCTGCGCATGGCACTGAACTTTTTCATCTCCGACATTGGCTCTATCCTGCCGGCGATCATTTCGGGGGCGGAGGTGACGGCGATCGTGCTGTCCCTTGAAACCACCGGGCCGATGCTGATCAAGGCGTTGCAAAGTCAGGATATGTATCTGGCCGGGTCGTTCCTGATGTTCCTCGCGGTTCTGACGGTGATCGGGGTTCTGGTGTCGGATATCGCGCTGGCATTGCTGGATCCAAGGATCCGACTGGGCGCAGGGAGCAGCAAATGACCTCTCCGAATGATCCCCGCGACAGCGACGGCCCGGAGCTTGAGCACTACGTCTCGACCGCGCCCTTCGACCCCTATGCGGCCGATCAGGTGGCTGCGACCGACACTGCCGCGCAGGCGACGCCGGGCCAGATCATGTGGTGGCGGTTCAAGCGGCATCGTCTGGCGCTCTGGTCCGGGGTCTTCCTGTGCCTGATCTATACCTCAATCCTGATCTGCGAGTTTCTGGCGCCCTACAGCCTGAGCCGGCGCAACACGGACTTTATCTATGCGCCGCCGCAAGCGGTGCATGTGATCCACGACGGCAAGCTGGTCTGGCCCTATACCTATGGGCGTGAAATGACGCTCGACATGGACAACCTGCGGCGCATCTACAGCGACGACACCAGCGATGTGCAGACGTTGCGGTTCTTCTGCCGCGGCGATCCCTATGAGTTCTGGAACCTCGTCCCCGCTGATCTGCACCTCGTATGCCCTGCCGAGGGCGGAGAGCTGTTCCTGCTGGGCACCGACAGGCTGGGCCGCGATGTGTTGTCGCGGATGATCTACGGTGCGCGGATTTCCCTGACCATCGGGATCCTTGGCGTCACGATGAGCTTTGCGCTCGGCATCATCATCGGTGGGTTGGCGGGCTATCACGGCGGCGTCTTCGACCTGCTGGTGCAGCGGGTGATCGAAGTGCTGCAATCGATCCCGAGCATCCCGCTGTGGATGGCGCTGGCGGCGATCATTCCGGTGACGTGGAGCCCGATCCTGGTGTTCATCGGCATCACCGTGATCCTCGGCATGCTGGACTGGACCGGGCTGGCGCGGGCGGTGCGCTCAAAACTCCTGGGGCTGCGCGAGGAGGATTACGTGCTGGCGGCGCAGCTGATGGGGGCGGGCAGTGGTCGGATCATCCGGCGGCACCTGATCCCGGGCTTCATGTCGCATCTGATTGCCAGCGCGACCCTGACCATCCCCGGCATGATCCTTGGCGAAACCGCGCTCAGCTTTCTGGGCATCGGGTTGCGACCGCCGATCACAAGTTGGGGAATTTTGCTGACCGAGGCGCGCAGCGTCAACATTATCGCACTATACCCATGGCTGATGGTGCCGGTCGTACCAGTGATTATGGTCATTTTAGCTTTTAATTTCCTTGGCGACGGTCTACGCGATGCCGCCGATCCTTATAAATAAACCGGAGGGGACACCTGTGATCCCGACCTTCCGCGAGGCCTGCGGCCTGTGCCGCAGAGTGAAAGACATCGAATGACGACACGCTTCGACGGCAAACGCATTCTGATGTATAGCCATGACACCTTCGGCCTGGGGCATCTGCGCCGCTGCCGTACCATTGCCCACGCGCTGGTCGAAACCTATCGCGGGCTGAGCGTTCTGATCATTTCAGGCGCCCAGATCGCCGGGGCCTTCGATTATCGCTCACGGGTGGATTTCGTGAAAATCCCCAGCGTGATCAAGCTGCGCAATGGCGAATACAGCTCGCTCGAACAGCACATCGATCTGCGCGACACCATCGAGATGCGCAAATCCATCATCCGCCACACGGCCGAGACGTTTCAGCCCGACATCTTCATCGTCGACAAGGAGCCGATGGGCCTGCGCGGCGAGATCGAGGAGACGCTGGCCTACCTCAAGGGGCGCGGCACCCGTCTGGTGCTGGGCCTGCGCGAGGTCATGGATGCGCCGCATCTGCTGGAGGCCGAATGGAAGCGCAACGATGTCATGGCCAAGATCGACCGGATCTATGACGACATCTGGGTTTATGGCCCGCCGGACTTCTATGATCCGCTGACCGGCATGGAGGTGCCCGACAGTGTGCGGGTGCGGATGCATTTCATGGGGTTCCTGAAACGGCGCGCCCTGCATGAGGCGCTGTCGACCCACCGGCCCAAGGGCGACTACATCCTCGTCACCACGGGTGGCGGCGGCGATGGCGCGGATCTGGTCAATGACGTGATGAACGCCTACCTCGCCGACCCGGAGCTGACCCATAAGGCGCTGGTGGTTCTGGGGCCCTATATGCCGGGCGACCAGCGGGCCGAATTCCTGCGCAAGGGCCAGAGCATTCCGTCGATGGAGGTGATCGAGTTCGACACCCGGATGGAGGAGCTGATCGCCAGCTCCCGGGCCGTGGTGGCGATGGGGGGCTACAACACCTATTGCGAGATCCTGTCGTTCGATAAACCGGCGCTGATCATCCCGCGCACCACCCCGCGTGAGGAGCAGTTGCTGCGCGCCCGCCGCGCCGCCGAGCTTGGCATGATCGACATGCTGATGCCCGAGCAATCGCGCGACCCCGTGCAGATGGCTGCGGCGCTGAAAGCACTGCCACATCGGAGCCTGCCCTCGCAGGCGGGATCGGGGCTGATGCTGGACGGGCTGACCAATATCGCCGAAGTGGTGGGCGATTGCCTGAGCGTGAAAAGCCCCGGTGCCGATCTGCGCAAGGTTCTTCCATGACCCTTGCCGCCCGGCGCAAGGTGGTGATCGTCGTCAAAGGCTACCCTCGGCTGTCCGAGACCTTCATCGCGCAGGAGATCCGCGGGCTGGAGTTGGCGGGCCTCGATCTTGAGATCGTCGCCCTGCGTCATCCGACAGATCGCAAGCGGCACGCGGTGCATGCCGAGATCACCGCTCCCGTCCACTATCTGCCCGAATACCTGCATCAGGAGCCGGGCCGCGTTCTGCGCGCGCTCTGGTCCGGGCTGCGGCGTCCTGGGCTGCGCGGGCTGTGGCGTGATTTTCTGGCCGACCTGCGCCGCGATCGGACCCGCAACCGGGTGCGGCGTCTGGGGCAGGCGCTGGTGCTGGCGCATGAGTGGCCTGAGGGCGCGGGCTGGCTGCATGCCCATTTCATCCATACGCCTGCATCCGTTGCGGAATATGCCGCGCGGATCGTCGGGCTGCCCTGGACGGTTTCGGCCCATGCCAAGGATATCTGGACCTCGCCGGACTGGGAGCTTGCGCAAAAGCTGCGCTCGGCACGCTGGACGGTGACCTGTACGGAGAGCGGCCACACGCACCTGCAGCAGCTGGCCGGCTCGGCGGCGGCGTCGCGGGTCCACCTCAGCTATCACGGCCTGAACCTTGAACGCTTTCCGCCGCATGAGCGGGCCCGCCCGCTGCGCGATGGCAGCCAGCCGGAGGACCCCGTGCAGCTGCTGAGCGTCGGGCGTGTGGTGCCGAAAAAGGGCTATGACGTCCTGCTCGACGCACTGGCGCAGCTGCCAAAAGACCTGCACTGGCGGTTTGTCCATGTCGGCGGCGGCGACACGACCGAGCTGCGCGCGCAGGCGGACCGGCTTGGGCTGAGCGAGCGGATCGAGTGGCGCGGCGCGCTGGATCAGAGCGAGGTTCTGGCGCTCTATGATCAGTCGGATCTGTTCGCGCTGGCCTGCCGCATCACGGCGGACGGGGATCGCGACGGGCTGCCCAACGTGCTGGTCGAGGCCGCGAGCCAGGGTCTGACCTGCGTCTCCACCGCGATTTCCGGCATTCCGGAGCTGTTCCGGGATGGCGAAAATGGCCTGCTGGTGCCGCCTGAAGATTCTGTCGCGCTGTCGCAGGCGCTTGCTCATGCAATTTGCGATCCTGCAATGCGCAACGAGCTCGGCAAAGTCGCACAGCAAAAGGTGCGTAAAACGCTTGATTATCATGCTAGCGTAGCGCAACTCGTCGATCTGTTCGAGCAAGAGTGGACCGTGATTGCATGACTGCGCCCAAGCCCCGCGTGTTTTTTTATGTCCAGCATTTGCTGGGCATCGGTCATCTGGCCCGTGCCAGCCGGATCGCCAATGCGCTGGTGGCGGATGGTTTTGTCGTGACGCTTGTCACCGGCGGGCTGCCGGTGGCGGGGTTTCCGGGGCCGGGGATTGAGCACGTTGCGCTGCCCGCCGTTGCGGTCGCGGATGGCGATTTCTCGGGTCTGGTCGATGCGGAGGGGCAGCCGGTGGACGACGCCTTTCGCGCAGGCCGTCAGGCGCAACTGCTGGCCGCCTATCAGGTCGCGCGCCCTGATGTCGTGCTGATCGAGGCCTTTCCCTTCGGTCGCCGTCAGGTCCGGGTCGAGCTTCTGGCTCTGATCGACGCGATCGGGACGACGACACCGCGCCCGCTGCTGCTGACCTCGCTGCGCGATATCCTGCAGCGGCGCAGCAAACCCAAGCGGGACGAGGAAACCGTGGCGCTGATCCGGCAGCATTTCGATGGTGTTCTGGTGCATGGCGATCGGGATTTTGCCGCGCTGGAGGAGACATTCCCTCTCGCCTCCGAAATCGAGGACCGCATCCACTACACCGGTCTGGTTTGTGGCACGCCACCGGAACCGGCCAGTGATCGGTTCGAGGTGGTCGTCTCGGCGGGGGGCGGTGCCGTGGGCGCTGAACTTGTGGGGGCCGCGCTGGAGGCCGCGCTTCTGTTGCCTGACGTTGCCAGCTGGTGTGTGATCACAGGGCCGAACCTGCCACAAGCCGATTTTGACCGCTTTTCAGCGCAGGCTCCGGCGCATGTCAGTCTTGTGCGGTTCCGCACCGACTTTCCCAACCTGCTGGTCAATGCGACGCTTTCGGTGTCGCAGGCGGGCTATAATACCGTGGGTGACATTTTGCAGGCCGGGTGCCGTGCGCTGCTGATCCCGTTTTCCATCGGCGGCGAGACCGAGCAGTCGGACCGCGCGGAACGCTTGCAGAAACTCGGGCGTGCGAATGTGCTGTCGGATGCCGATCTGACTGGCCCCGGGATGGCGCAGGCGATCCGCCAAAGTCTGGCGTTGCCCCCTGTCACAGAGGCGCCGCAGCTTTCCACAGGGGGTGCCGCGCGAACGGCCGAAATTCTGCGCGCTCTGCTGGCAGAGAGCAGAGCAACCTCCGCGGCCACCTGAGGCTGCTCGCCGCAGCCAAACGTCAGAATTGCCCGGTAGGGAAAGCAGAGCGCCATGGAACCGAATTTCTCCCGCTACATCTGGTTGCATACCAAGCGTCAGCAGATCTGGATCGTCTGCGTCGTCATCCTGTCGATGCTGCCCTATTATCTGGCGCTGGATCTGCCGAAGAACATCGTCAACGGCCCGATCCAGGGCGTCGGCTTCGAGACGCCGGGCGCGACACAGCCGTTTATGCCTGCCAGTTTCAGCCTGCCGTTCTTCGGGCGGATCGATCTTGTGGGCGGCATGGAGCTGGACCGGATTTCGATGCTGATCGGGCTGAGCCTGACATTTCTCTGTCTGGTCGTCATCAACGGGCTGTTCAAGTATTATATCAACACGTTCAAGGGCTTACTGGGCGAGCGTCTGTTGCGGCGCATCCGCTTCGAGCTGGTGGACAGGATCCTGCGGTTTCAGCCGCAGCATTTCAAGCACATCAAGGCTGGCGAAATCTCCAGCATGGTCAAGGACGAGGTGGAGCCGCTTGGCGGGTTCACAGGCGATGCCTTTGTTCAGCCGGCCATGCTGGGCGGGCAGGCGCTGACCGCGATGATCTTCATCTTCGTGCAGCATTTCTGGCTTGGGGTGATCGCGCTGTTCATGGCCGCCATCCAGCTGGCGATCATCCCAAAGCTGCGGCGGCGTCTTATCGTTCTGGGGCGCGAGCGTCAGCTGACGGCGCGCCAGCTGTCCGGGCGGGTTGCGGAAATCGCGGACGGCATCAGCACCATCCACACCAATGATACCTCGAACTTTGAGCGGGCGGATATCTCCAACCGGCTGGGGGCGATCTTCGGAATCCGCTACGAGATTTATCAGCGCAAGTTCATCGTCAAGTTTCTCAACAACTTTCTGGCGCAGCTGACGCCCTTCCTGTTCTACATGATCGGTGGCTATCTGACGATCGAGGGCCGGCTCGATGTTGGCCAGCTGATCGCGGTGATCAATGCCTACAAGGAGCTGCCGGGCCCGCTGAAAGAGCTGATCGACTGGGATCTGAGCCGTCAGGACGTGCAGGTGAAGTACGAGCAGGTCGTCGATCAATTCGACAAGGGCGACCTGATGAGCCCCGAACAGCAGGGCGACGAAGCACCTACGATCGAGCGCCTCAACCTGCCCATGACCATCCAGAACCTCGTGGTCGAAGATGACGCGGGCGGAAAGGCATTGGACCATGTCTCGTTCCGTCTGGTGCCGGGGGAAACCGTGGCGATCATCGGCAATGCCAACAGTGGCGCCGAAAGCGTGGCCGAAGTGCTGGGCGGGATCGTGCGCCCGGCCAGCGGCAAGGTCACCGTGGGCGATCACGATCTGCAGAGCCTGCCGGAGTCGGTGACCGGGCGGCGCATCTCCTATGCGGCGTCGGATGCCTTCTTCTTCTTTGGCAGCCTGCGGGAAAACCTGCTCTACGGTCTCAAGCATCATCCGATGGAAACCGCTGCCAAACCTCTGGAGATGTCCGGCAGCAAGAGCCGCTGGCTGATCGAGGCGGAAAAGTCGGGCAACAGCGCGCTGAACGTCAACAGTGACTGGATCGATCTGACTCTGACCAATGCGGCGACGGGCCCCGATGGTCTTGACGGGGCCATGATGAAGGTCCTTGACGTTGTGCGTCTGTCCGAACAGGTCTTTGAATTTGCTTTGAATTCGAGCTTTGACGTCACGCAGCAACCTGGTCTGGCGGATCGGCTTATGGCGATGCGCATGGCGCTGCGGGCCGAGCTGGAACAACGCGGCCTGAGCCATCTGATCCTGCCGTTCGAGGCGGGCAGCTACAACATGGAAGCCAGCGTCGTCGACAACCTGCTGTTCGGCGTGTTGCTCGACGTCAAGGATCAGGCGAAAGCGGACGAGGGGCGGGCCTATCTCTACAATACGATCCGCGACACCGGCATCGGGAAGCTGCTGTTCGAGATGGGGTTCTCGATCGCGGAAACCACGCTGGATCTGTTTGAGGATCTGCCGCCGGATCATCCGTTCTTTGAACGCCTCAGCTTCATGGAGGCCGACGAGATCCCGAAATTCAAGACGCTGCTGTCGCGCCTCAGGGGGCAGGCCTATGATAAAATTGCGCTTCCTGATCGCATTGCCTTCATTCGCCTGAGCTTTCAGTACGTCGAGCCGCATCACCGTTTCGGTATTCTGCAAGAGCCGCTGATGCGCCGGATTATTGAAGTGCGCGAGCTTTTCCATAAGGGGATTCCGCCCCATCTTCGCGCCTATTTTGAACGCTACGATCCTGAAAGCTATCTCGCGTCGGGCTCGATGATCGACAATATCGTCTTGGGCAAGATCAACAGCCGCGTGAACGACGCCGAACGTCAGGTGCGCGAGGTCATCAACGAGATGATGCAGCAGCAGCCTGACCTCTTCAAACGGGTGTTCAAAGTCGGGCTGGACTATAACCTCGGTGCTGCAGGGCGGCGGCTGTCCGTGGTGCAGCGGCAAAAGCTGAACTTCGCCCGCGCGCTGATCCGAAAATCCGACTTCTACGTCTTCAACAGGGCTTTGTCGGCCCTCGATTCCCAGCAGCAGCACGAGGTCGTGCGCGACTCATTGGCGTTTTTGCATGAACAGGGCGACGAACCGGCCGTTGTCTGGGTGCTTATCTCGCAGGCATTTGCCAAGTATTTCCAGCGCACTATCGTATTTGACGAGCGTATGATCGTCTCGGATGAAAAGAACGTGACTTGATTAGGGGTAATTGTTAGCTTCTGTTTACAATTGACGCGTAAGACGTGTCTGTTGAAGATGAAGTTTCGTGGGGGCGATAGGCTGCAATGCTCTTGACTGACGAAGTGAATCTGCTGAGCCGGGTGCAACTATTCTCTGGCGTGAAAGGCTCGAAACTGAAGCTTCTTGCTTTCGCGTCGGATCGGGTGAGCTTTGGGCCGGGCCAGTTCATGTACCGTCAGGGCGACAATTCCGATTACGCTTACGTTATCTTGTCCGGCGTCGTCGAGATGATGACGGAGACGGATGACGGCCTGGTGACCTTTGAGGAAAAGAGCACGCAGGACGTTGTGGGTGAGGGCGCAATCCTGTCGGAGCGTCCACGCCAGTATTCCGTGCGGGCCAAGACTCCGATCGAGACCCTGCGGATCAAGCGCTCCTTCTTTCAGCAGCTTCTTTCGTGCTGCCCCCATACCATGGCGCAGATCATGCGCGTGCTGAGCGATCGGGATGCGAAGATCGCTGATATGGCGTCTGCCACGCACTGACGCCAACACCTGACGCTACGGCGTCGCAGTTGTAATTTGTAAATCGTTGCCTGTGGCGGTAGCTTTCCCTGTCCCGATATGACTGTGCCCTGGTTGTGTACCCTGGCTGGTCAAAGTCTGGCGCAGTGTTCTGTTGCCTTGTGGTGAGGCCTGCGATGTGTGCAGGCAGGGGTGTCAACGTCAGACACCATGTGCGATTTTACCGGACTCTTTAGCGATTAATATGGTGCGAACGACGTGGTCTGGACAAGCTGCGTATTTTTGTCCAGCTTATTTGTTAATGGACTTAATGCGAATGAGCGCCGTATATATAGGGTTACATGCATATTGACCGTCGGCGAAAACTCAGAATACAGAAGGCTGCCATGAAAATACTGCCCTCACTCGCTGTCTTGCTTGCAGGCGTTTTCATCGCAAACGCCAGTGTTGCTGAGCCTCTTGCAACGCCGACAGGAGACGTGATTCTTACGGTTTCTGGCAATATTTCCAATACAAATGATGGTGATACCGCCAAGTTCGACCGGAAGATGCTCGAAGATATTGGTATGGTCAAAATCGCGACCAACACACCCTGGTACGATGAGCTTAAGACCTTTGAAGGCGTGCCGATGAAGGTGATCATGGACCTGGTCGGTGCAGAGGGCACCACCATAGATGCTGTCGCTCTCAACGACTATGAAACTGAGGTTCCAATGTCTGATGCCCAGGAAACGGGCATGATTCTTGCTACGAAAATTGATGGTCAGGACCTGGAAGTTCGTGACAAAGGCCCGATCTTCCTGATTTACCCCTTCGACAGCAGTCCGACCTTTCAGAACCAGGCCTACTATGCCCGTTCGGCTTGGCAAGTGACGCGACTGATCGTCAGATAGGTGTCCAAGTGACCCGTCTTCTGGGTGTTCTGATCTGCATGTTCATCGGCGCGACGGTCTATATGTCGAGCACTGTGTCGCAGAGACAATCTGTACTGCGTGATGTGACCCATCACAACGACACCTGGGCGATCAGCCAGACCGTTTCCGAATTCATGCGCCTTGAAGCGAAGCTTGCGATCTATGCCATCGAGTCGGACGACACGCCGGTCGAGGATGTGCGACTGCGCCTTGATATCTTCATCAGCCGCCTGGTTTCGTTCAGGGAAGGGACGCTGAAGGTCTTCCTTGAGGCGATCGCGTTTCGCCAGCAGACCATCTCAGAGCTTGTCAGTCTGGTAAATGAACTCGACCAGAACCTCGAAACGATGGACCGCGATCAGGTCATCGACATCGTGAAGCGGATGAGCGAACTCAATGGTCCGCTGACTCATCTGTCGGCTCAAAGCGTACAAAAGAGCTGGGAAGAGATCGAGGATAACCTCGAGGCGCTGGAAAATCTGCATCTGGTCTACAGTCTGGTCGTGGCCTTTCTGATCCTCTGTTTTGTGCTGCTGGTCATTCTGGTGTTCCGCCATAACCGGCTGCTCAAGCAGGCGCAGAAAAAGACCGAAACGCTCAACAACAGTCTGAGCGCGGCAGGGCAGGAGTTGCGCGATAAGAACCGGCGGCTTGAATATCTGGCACATTACGACTCGCTGACCAAGCTGCCGAACCGGGTGCTGTTCTGGGAGGAGCTGGAAACTGCCCTGAAAACCTCGCAGCCCGTCGGCTCCAGCGTGACCTTGCTGCTTCTCGACCTCGACGATTTCAAAAGCGTCAATGATACGATGGGGCATGATCTGGGCGACATGCTGCTGGATCAGGTCAGTGCGCGGATGCTGAAGTTTGGAACCGAGGCACATATGTTCTGCCGTCTGGGCGGAGATGAATTTGCCTGTCTGCTGATCGGCAAGACGATTGACGAGACACTGACATTCGCCCGGGGCCTCGCATCCTGGATTGCGCTGCCTTACAAGATTTTCAACCGTGAAGTGACTATCGGCTGCTCGGTCGGTCTGGCCAATGCGGATCAGCCCAAATGTGACGACGCGCAGATGCTGTTCAAGCGGGCGGACATCGGCCTCTACCGTGCCAAGGCGTCCGCGCAGGAGCGGATCTGCCTGTTTGAAGACTATATGCAGGCCGAGTTTGATGACCGCCAGGAGCTGGAACACGACCTGCGGCTGGCCGTAGAGCGCGATCAGTTCGAGCTGGTCTATCAGACACAGATAGAGGTGACGACGCTTGCCGTGCACGGCGTCGAAGCGCTGGTGCGCTGGAACCATCCCACCCGTGGACAGATTTCACCGGCTGCGTTTATTCCGATTGCCGAAGAGCTTGGCGTGATTGTCGAGCTGGGGGAGCTGATCCTGAGGCGCGCCTGTCGCGAGGCGACGACATGGGTCAAGCCTGTCAAGATCGCCGTCAATCTGTCGCCGATCCAGCTGCAGGCGCCGCGGATCGTGGAAACAGTCATGGACGTGCTGAAAGAGACGGGCCTGGACCCGGCGCGGCTTGAGCTTGAGATCACCGAGACCGTGGTTCTGAACGATCGCAACGGGGTGGTGCATATCCTCGACGACCTGCGTGCGCTTGGTGTGACGATCGCGATTGATGACTTCGGCACCGGCTATTCGTCACTGGCGGTGCTGCGCGACATCCCCTTTGACACGATCAAGCTCGACAAGGCCTTCGTGCGTGACATCGCCGTCAGCCCTGAGGCCGAAGCGCTGGTCAAGCTTGTCATCGATGTCGGCATGCATCTGGGCAAGACGGTGATTGTTGAAGGTATCGAAACCGAGGCGCAGCATCAGAGCATCCGCCGCATGGGTGGTATTGTCACCCAAGGGTTTCTTTTTGCGCGGCCCGTCGCGGCGTCGCAACTTGGTTTCCTGCGTGCCTCCTAGGGGCTTGCCTGCGCCCATGAAACCTCAGTTCCACAGGATTGCGGGTCATTCGCAGGGGCGGGGTTGACCCATTTGCAGCGGCTCAATATCCATGGGGCAGGCAGCGCCGCAGGTCCCCGAATTGGAATGTTGTCCGGGGGTTTCCAATTTAAAGACGGCAAAAGAACTGACCAATTTTGAGGGTTTAATGGACACTGCAGCAGACATTGGCATGATTATTCACGGTATTCGCCTGCCGATCACCGCTCAGGACGTATCGCCGATCATCTGGCACGCGCTTGAGAGCGGCAAGTACGAAGCCAAGGAGGCCCGTCAGGTCCAGCGGCTGCTGCGGTCCGGCGACCGGGTGCTGGAGCTTGGCTCGGGCATTGGTGTGATCACGGCGGTGATGGCGCAGACTCCTCAGGTCACGATCTGGTCCTTTGATGCCAATCCGCACACCGTGGCTTTGGCCGAGCGGGTCGCGGCGGCGAACGGAATTGAGAATGTCACCTTTCGTCAGGGGCTTCTGACGGCGGGCGCGCCGGAGCAGTATTCCTTCTACGTTCGGCGCGATTTCTGGATGTCCTCGATGATCGAAAGTCAGGGGCCGTTTGAGGATGTGATCGAGATCGGCTCTCAAAACGTCGACAGCTTTATCGGCGCGCAGGGCATCAACGTGCTGGTGATGGATATCGAAGGCGCTGAGCGTGAGCTGCTGGGCGCCGCCTCGCTCGACGGGATCGAGCGGGTTTTTCTTGAGCTGCACGACCACCTCTACGGGCTGGCGGGGGTGCGCGACATCTTTGCTGCGATGAACGAGCGTGGCTTTTCCTACGATCCGCGCAACTCGTCCGGGCCTTGCGTGATGTTCATGCGCGACGACGGAACGCCGCGCAGCTACTGCGAGGAAGAGTAACCTGAACTCAGCGTCGTTTGCCGCGTGGCTTCTGGATCTTGTTGCCGCGCGGCCCGGTCTGCACCACTGTATTGGCGGTGTTTTCCTCGTGCAGTTTGCGCCAGCGATCGAGGCGGGCAGCGTCCAGCGTACCAGCGGCAATTGCGGCCTGAACCGCGCATCCCGGCTCATGTGCATGGGTGCAGTCGCGGAAGCGGCAGTCGGGGGCCAGCGCGACAATCTCGGCAAACAGCACATCCAGACCGGTCGACAGGTCACTGACGTGCAGCGTGCGCATCCCCGGTGTGTCGATCACCCAGCCGCCGCCCTCGATCGCATGCAGCGAGCGTGAGGTCGTGGTGTGGCGCCCCTTGTCGTCGGTCGCGCGAATGCTGCCGGTCGCCTGAGCGTCCTCGTCCGTCTTGCCGCTCAGCGTGTTCAGAAGCGTCGATTTGCCCACGCCGGAGGAGCCGACAAGCGCAACCGTCTGACCCGGCCCGCACCAGGGCTTCAGCGTCAGCGTCGCTTCGGGGGCTTTTGCGTTCAGTGTGACGACGACCAGACCGGCCTGCAGCGCAGCGGCCTGTTCGACGAAGGGCGTGACATCGTCGATCTTGTCGATCTTGGTCAGAACGATCACGGGGTTGGTCCCAGCCTCGTTCGCCAGTGCCAGATAGCGTTCCAGCCGGGCCGGATTGAAGTCGTCATTGCAGGAGGTGACGATGAACAGCGTGTCGATATTGGCGGCGATCAACTGGGGAGACCGGCCGCCCTCGGTATGACGTTGCAGCAGGGCCTGCCTGTCGAGGCGGCGCACCAGCAGCTGGGTCTCGGCCTCGACCAGCACCCAGTCACCGACGGCGAAATCCGTGGTGTTGACGTTGGGGGCCAGGGTCAGCCGCGACGGGCCGTCGACGGATTCCGCCGTCAGCCTGCTGCGATGAACGGTTGCGATGCGCATGGGCACCAGAGCAGCCTCTTCCGGGGCGAGCTGGGTGTCGAAAAACGCCGACCAGCCGAGGGTGGTCAATGACATGGTGGCCTGATCTGATGAATGCTTCACGACGCCCTGAATGGCGCTGAGACGCGCCGCTTGCAAGCGTTTCCTTGCTGTCGTGCGGAGGTGATGGGCAGGGCTGCGCTCAGCACCAAGACGGATGCCGTCGCTTGCAGCAACTGGCGAGGCTCATGTGACGCGGCGCAGTGGCTGGAAAACCGGGCCGTCGTCGCTCTGGGCGTGATAGGCGGTGATGCTGAAGGCGCGGGCGAGGGTGCCTTCGGTCAGAACGTCGGAGGGCGCTCCGTCTGCCAGCACGCTATTTTCCGACAGGACGATCAGGCGCGTGCAGTGACGTGCCGCCAGAGCGATGTCGTGCAGGGTCAGCATCACACCGCGGCCTGCGGCGGCGATATCGGCAAAGACCTCCATCGTCGCGATCTGATGTTCTGGATCCAGACCCGCTATCGGCTCATCCGCCATCAGCAGCGGGGTTTCCTGTGCCAGAGCGCGGGCGATCAGGGCGCGGGCCTGTTCGCCGCCCGACAGGTTGGTGGCGCGGCGGTTGCGCAGGGGTTCCAGGGCCATATGGCGCAGCGCGGCCTCAACCGGGCCTCGGGCGCGGTCGTCATGGGGCAGGCGGCCAAGCGCCACGAGGTCTTCGACTGAGACGGGCCAGGCGATCTCGCGCGTTTGCGGCATCCAGGCGACGGCCTTGGCGCGGGCGTTAGGTGTCATCGCGGCGAGGGAGCTGTGCCCGGACGCCGGGATCAGCCCGAGGGCGGCGCGCATCAGGGTGGTCTTGCCGACACCGTTGCGCCCGATCAGGCCGACGACCTCGCCCGCCGCAACGCTGACGCTGACATCGGAGAGCACCCTGCGATTACGCAGGGTGACAGACAGGTTTTCAAGCTGCAGCAAAGTCATGCGCGTTGCCTCCGGCTGCGCCAGACGAGGTGCAGAAAGAAGGGCGCGCCAACAAGGGCCGTCAGGACGCCGAGCTTAAGATCCCGCCCCGGCGCGATCAGGCGCACAGCGATATCGGCGCTCAGCAGCATCGCCGCGCCGCCCAAAGCCGATACCCAGAGCAAGGGGCCGGGGCGGCCACCGACCGTGCCGCGCAGCAGATGCGGCACCACCAGCCCGATGAACCCGATGGAGCCTGCCACGGCGGTGCCAGCGCCAACGACGCAGGCAGTGCCCAGCACGATGCGCAGGCGCAGCATCCGCAGATCAAAGCCCATGGCGGCGGCGGCATCCTCGCCCAAGGTCAGCGCGTCCAGCCCGCGTCCGACACCTGCCAGCAGCGCCAGTCCGACAATCATGAAGGGCATCGCCAGCCAGACGTGCAGCATCGAACGATCCGCGAGGGAGCCCATCATCCAGAAGATGATCTCGTTCGCCGCGAAGGGGTTCGGCGACAGGTTCAGCACGAGAGAGGTCAGCGCCCCGGCAATGGCCGAGATGGCAATCCCACCGAGGATCAGGGTCAGCGTCTCGCCCCTCGGGCCTGTCAGCACCAGCAGGATCAGCACGGCGATCACCGCGCCTGCGAGCGCCGACAACGGCAACGCCAGTGAGAAAGCCGCCGAGAGGCCGGTCTGGATCGCGAGCACCGCGCCGAGGGCCGCACAGCCCGAGACGCCCAGCAGGCCCGGCTCGGCCAGCGGGTTGCGCAGGTATCCCTGCATCGCCGCCCCGGCCAGCCCCAGCGTGCCGCCGATCATCACGGCCAGCAGCATCCGGGGCAGGCGGATCTCTCGCATCACCAGCGTCAGGGGGCCGTCGCCGCCCGCCAGCAACGCCCGAATGCTGTCGGCAAAGGGCAGGTTCGCGGGGCCGATGGAAAGCGAGCCGATGGCCAGAACGAGGACCAGTGCAAACAGAAGGGCGAGGGCCTTGGTCATTCGATATCCTGTCGCAGACGTGAGAGCTGTTCGATGGCCTGTAGCACGAAAGGTGTGCCGCAGAGCCAGTCACTGTCGGTGACCGAGCGCGAGGCCTGCGCGGCACGGATCTGGCGCACGACCGGATGATCGAGGATCTCCTCGGAGCGCGAGGCCCCGGGATAGGGCTGGCCAGTGATCAGCGCCTCGGGCTGGGCCATGGCCAGTTCCTCAAGCGACATGCGCCCGCCGCCGCCGTCGCCCGCAATGTTGGAAAAGCCCGCAGTCAACAGGATCTCGCCCGCCAGCGTCTGATTGCCGGTGGTATAGCCGTTGGCATAGTAGAGCGCGGCAGAGGGGCGGCGGCCGGTGCGGGCGCGCAAGGTGCTCAGCCGGGCCTCGAAATCGGCAATCACCGCATTGGCGGTCGCGCTGCGCCCCAAGGCCTCCCCGATCAGACGCAGGCGGTCTGTGACATCGGCGAGGGAATAGGCCGGGGGCACCGTCAGCACCTGCACCCCGAGCCGCTTTAGCATGTCGACCGAGGCGCGCGAGGTGAAGGTGCCTGCGATCACCAGATCGGGCTTCAGCAGCCAGATTTCCTCGGCCAGACCATGGTTGATCGGATAGGCTTTGGCCTGCTCCGCCATGGCCGAGCTTTGGGCATCCCGCGCCAGAGACGACACCGAGAGCAACTGACCGGGGGCGGCCAGCAGCATCGCCATCTGGTCGGTACACAAGTTCATCGAGACGACGCGCGCCGGCGACTCCTGCGCCGCAGCTGGGGCCGCGATCATCAGGAAGAGGCCAAGCGCGCGCCGCCACATCAGAAGTTGCTCCGCACGCCGAAGTAGGCCGCGCGGTCCGAGGTGCCGTAGCCGAGCGAGGTCTGGTACTCTTCGTCGAACAGGTTCTCGACGCGCAGGTAGACCTCGGTTTGGGTGGACAGGGCGTAGCGCAGGCTGAGGTCGACGGTCGTGTAGTCTGGCATATCGCCGGTCTTTTCGGTGACGCCCGCGACATGGCGCAGGGTCAGCGCGCTGGTCAGATCGGGGGTCACTTCGGCGGTCAGGCCAAGGGCGATGTCATGCAGGGGCACGCGCGCCAGACGTTTGCCGGTCCCGGCCTCCTGACTGTCGGTCCAGGTGTAGGCAGCGGTCAGGCCGATACGCTCGGTCAGGGGCGTCTCGGCAGAGAGTTCGACGCCTTGCATCCAGCTGGTCCCGGTGGTCTGGTCATAGGCCGAGGTGGTCCTGTCATAGGCGATCAGGTCGGTGATCTCGGTCCGGAACAGGGTGGCATTGAGCCGGCTTTCGCCCAAGCGTTTCTCGACGCCCAGTTCGTAACTGGTCGAGGTCTCGGGGCTCAGGTCCGGGTTGCCGTAGGTGCTGGAATAGAGCTCATAGGGCGAGGGGGCGCGAAAGCCGGTGCCGATGGCAGCGCGCAGGGTCAGATCGGGCTGTGGCAGCCAGCCGAGCGAGACGCGGCCCGTGGTCTTGCCGCCGAAGGTCGAATGGTCGTCGTGGCGCAGGACCGTGACCATCTCAAGCTGGTCGCCAAGGTGCCAGTCGGATTGTGCCCAGAGACCGAAGATGTCGTTGCGGCCGTCGTCTCCGGTGTTCCTGAAGGCTTCGCGGGTGGCATCTGCACCAAAGGTCAGCGTCGCCACCGAAAGCTCCGTCTGGCCCTGATAGGCAAGGCTCCAGCGCTGGCCTTTGGACGGATCTGAATAGGGGACGCCTTTCTTGGTGCCCGAGAAGCGCCGGTCGATCTGGTAGTATTGCGCCGAAAATTCATGGCGGATGGCACCGGCATCGATCCGGGCAAAGGCACGCAGGCCCACCTGATCCCGGTCGGACATGTCATCGGGGATCAGCCCATCGGTCGGCCCGCCGGAGTATTCGTCGACCTCGGTTTCCGCCGTCGCCCAGAAGGCCGCACCACCGATGGTCACTGTCTCTGTCAGCTCATAATCGCCGGAAAAGCTGAGGCGGGTGGCCTCGTGCCCGTCGGCTTCGGTGTTGCCGTCGTTCTCATCGGCGACGGAAAACCCGTCGGTGCGGACATGCGACAGGGTAGCCGCAAAGCTGCCGCGGGCGCCGAGATAGCTGAGGTTATAGGCCAGTTTCGCGGTGTTGTAGCTGCCGTATTCGGCGGCATAGCCTTGGCTCAGGCCGGGCTTGGTGGCCTGATTGGTGGTGATGTTGACGACACCGGCAATCGCATCGGCGCCATAGAGCGCGGATTGCGCGCCCTTCAGGATCTCGATGCGGCTGATGCCTTGGGTGGTCAGCGAGCCGAAGTCGAAGCTGACCTGCGTCGAGGCCGGGTCATTGACGTCGATACCATCGATATAGACGCCGATATAGCGCCCATCTGCGCCACGAATGCGCAGGTTGGTCGAGGTGCCGAGGCCGCCATTGCCGCTGAGGCTGAGGCCGGGAAGGGTGGTCAGGTAATCCGCCAGCCGCGTGGTGCCGCTGTTTTTCAGATCCTCCTGCGTGATCACCGCGACCGAGGAGCCTGTGCGCGTGAGGTCCGTCGCCTCGCCCCGGTTGGCGGTGACGGTGATCGCATCGAGGTCGAGGGCGTCCTGTGCGCTGGCGACCTGGGCGATGCCGCAGAGGGCAAGGGTGGTCATGGCTGTCGCGGCACGAAGTACCGCAAGGCGGGGGGTGTTCATGTCCCGTCTCCTAAAATTGCCGGGGGTCCGGCACGTCCGATCATGTCGTTGGAGGGGGAAGCCCTGCCGCAGACGGTGCAAGTGCCACCTCTGCGGACAGTCCGCCGTCACACGCGCGCCCCGCACGGCAACTGGGTGATCGGCTTCGGCAGGTCTCCTGACTTGCGGGTCAATGCTGGGCCGGGTCTTCCCATCGCGCAGGGCGACAGTGACATGTTCCGGCTTCGCTCACCACTTACAGTTGCGGGGGCAGTCGTGGCCTTGGGGGCAAACCCGCACCACATTCCCTATTATCCGAACAGCAGGCTGGTCGGACCGAAGCGTGCCCGTCTTATGGTGGCGACCGTTGCCGGGCAAGGGGGAAAATCGGATGAGCCGGCCTGTGGTGCCGGCCCGCCAGCTTCTAGGCGGCGGCGGTCCGGGCGGCCAGACGCCGCGCGAACCAGCGTGACACGATGGGCCCCGAGATGAGGACGAGGACAAAGCGCAGCGTCTGCATCGACATCACGAATGCCATGTCGACGTCGCTGGAGGCCGCGATCACCGCTACGGAATCCGCGCCCCCCGGACTGGTGGCGAGGTAGGCGGTCAGCGGATCGACCCCGAGGGTCCATGAGATCAGCGCTGCCAGCGCGCCACAGAGGGCCATCAGCAGCAGGATCGACATGACCAGACGCGGCAGCGCCTTCCAGGCGTGGACAAGGATTTCACGGGTGAAACGCAGGCCGATCATCCAGCCGCAGAGCGCAAAGGCGATGACCAGAAACCACGGCGGCACCATGGGGTGGATCAGCCCCATGCCCTGAGCGACGGCGCCAACCAGAAGGGGCACCAGAAACTCGCCGGCCGGTATGCGGATGATGCGGCTGACGGCGACGCCGAGGGCCATCAGGCCGAGGGTGTGCAGAAAGCCGATCTCCAGCGGAGGAAACCACAGGATCGGCTCTGGTGCGACGTCGGGCACGCCGACCCAGAAGCGCGCAACAAGCGAGGCACCTGCCGCGACAAGACCGACCCGAAGGTACTGCATGACGGCGACAAGGCGCATGTCAGAGCCGTGCGCCTCGGCCATGAACACCATGGCTTGTGCCGCGCCGGGCGTGGACCCCCAGATGGCAGTGGCCCCGGGCAGCACCTGTCGGATCGCCAGCAGGTAGCCAAGTGTGGTGGACACCACGATCACCGAGATAACGCCGAACAGAAAAACCGGCCAGTTCTCCCCTATATCGCGCAGGGTTTCGGGGGGGATCGTCGTGGCGATCATCGCGCCGATGGCCGCCTGCGCAACCCCGAACACCGGGCGCGGGATGACCATGGCGGGCATGGGCGGCACGGGCGACGTCAGCCCGGACGAGGCGAGGATGATCGCGGCGATCATCGGCCCCAGCAGCAGGGCGGCGGGCAGATGCACCAGCTCAAGCGCGATGGCCAGCAGCGCCGACATCAGCACAAGCGCCAGCCAGATCGACAGGCGCTTTGCCATGGCCCGGCGTGAGGGGCTGTGCCGCGATGTCGCGGGCGTCATATCAATTTGTAGGGTCACAGGATCTCGCGGCGGAACGGGTCAAGGGGCAGGGCAAGCGGCTATGCGCCCTCAGGGCATGTAGGCGCCGCCGTTGATCCAGAGCACCTGACCTGTCATGAAACTGGCGTCGGGGCCAAGCAGAAAGCGGATCGGGCCAGCGACATCTTCGGGTTGGGCGACGCGGCCAAGGGGCGTCATCGCCTTGTGACGTTCGATATCCAGCACGTTGTCGGCACTTTCATCCGAGCGCCCGGTGCCGCCGCGCAGGAAGGCGGTATCGACCACGGCGGGACCGACGGCGTTGACGCGCAGACGCGGCGCAAGCTCCAGCGCGAAGGTCTTGGTCAGGGCAATGACACCGGCCTTTGAGGCCGCATAGGGGCCGAAGCCGGGGCGGATGAACTGGCCAAGCCCCGAGGAACACAGAACAATTGCGCCTCCGTCAGTGATCAGCGGCGCCACGGCCTTGGTGGCGAGGAAGGTGGAGCGCAGGTTGCCCTGGATGACATCATCGAAATAGGAGGCGGGCGTTTCGCTCAGCGGCTGGATGTCGGAGTTCCAGCCGGCGAGGTTGACGAAGCCGTCGATGCCATCCGGGTGCCGCTCGGACAGCTCGGCCATGGCGCGGGTGACGGCGGCTTCGTCAGCGGCATCGATGGCTATGCCGTTGATGTCATGGGTCTTTAGCGACACGGGTAGGTCGAGGACGGTCACCGTATGGCCCCGGTCCTGCAAGCTGGCGACCAGAGTGCGGCCGATGCCACCGGCGCCGCCGAGGACCGCGATGGTCTTGGGGGTGTCTTCAGTTGCCATGTCTTGGCCTTTCCGGGCTCAGTTACCGCGTTTCGGAAGCGTCGAGATATGCGCGAGGATGGTTTCCTCGGACACCACGTCGGCGTATTTTGCGTTCATATCGAACAGGTTAGCCTCGTGAGGGCCGGGGTGGCGATCGCCGCAGGCGTCCGAGACGACGGTGGTGATGAAGCCATGGCTCATCGCGTCGACGCAGCTGGCGCGGATGCAGCCGGAGGTCGTCAGGCCCGTCAGGATGACGTTGTCGACGCCCATGGCGGTCAGCATCGGCGCGAGGGATGTGCCGAAAAATGCCGAAGGGTAGTGCTTGGTGACGATGACTTCATCGTCGCGCGGCACCAGTCCGGCGGCAAAGGCTGCGGTGCTGCGGCCCTTCACAAAGGCTTGCAAAGGCTTGGCTTTTTGCCAGAAGCGCCCCCCCGTGACACCGCTGTCGTCAGGGTAGCTGACCTCGGTTAGGATCACTGGGAGGCCTGCGGCATGGGCCGCCTCGCGGATGCGCAGGGCCGAGGCAAGGGCGGTGCGGCACCCCTCGTCGCCATAGAGCGGGCAATCGGGGTCGAAATAGCCTTCGGCGAAGTCCACCAGCACCAGAGCGGGTCGCGCGCCGAAGCCTGCGGTGCCACCATAGGCACGGGCGTAGTTGTCACTGAGGTCGTCATTCATCACGTCGGTATCCAGTCGGTATCGGGGCGGTATCCGGTCAGTCTGTTTCGGGGAAACGGCGCTCGAACGCCCAGACATCCTCGAAGCCGACAAGGCTGTTGAAATCGGCGAAGGAATGCATCGGGATCGCCTCGGTCGTCTCGCCATTGTCGCGCAGGTCGGCATAGGCGGCGGTCAGCGCGGCGCCCATGGCGAGGAAGCCGGTGGCGGGGTGGATCGCGATGGCATAGCCGAGATCCTTCAGCGCGTCGGCGGTCAGGATCGGGGTGCGGCCCCCTTCGACCATGTTGGCCATGAGGGGGCGGTCGATCTCCTCGGCGATGCGGCGCATCTCGTCGGGGCTCTCGGGGCTTTCGATGAAGACGATGTCGGCCCCGGCGGCGGCATAGGCCTTGCCACGACGGATCGCCTCGTCCAGCCCAAGCGTGGTGCGGGCGTCGGTGCGGGCGATGATGAGAAAATCATCGGACCGGCGGCTGTCGACGGCAACCTCGACCTTGCGGACCATGTCCTGCATCGCGATGACGCGGCGGCCGGGGGTGTGGCCGCATTTCTTGGGGAACTCCTGATCCTCGATCTGGATGGCGGTGACGCCGGCGTCTTCATACCCCTGCACGGTGTGGCGCACGTTCAGCAAGCCGCCATAGCCGGTGTCGGCATCGGCAATGATCGGGGTGTCGGCGCGCTTCACCATCTGGGCAATGCGGCCCAGCATCTCGGTATAGGTGGCAAGGCCCGCGTCCGGCAGCCCGAGGTGCGAGGCGACGGTGCCGTAGCCGGTGACATAAAGCGCGGGAAACCCGGCGCGGTCCGCGATCAGGGTCGAGATCAGGTCAAAGACACCGGGGGCGAGGATGAAGTCGCCCGCAGTCAGTTTCTGACGGAGGATGGGATTGGCCATGGGGTACTCTCCTGATTACAGCGTGCCGGACAGCAGGCGGCCGGCGCCGGGAATGGGTTCGTGGGCGAGGCCCGCCGCGCGGAGGGCGGCAAACAGCGTCGCGGTGTTGGAGGAGAGGACGGGGATGCCCAGCTCCGCCTCCAGCGCCGGGATGATCGGCAGGGTGGGGAAATCGGTGCAGGAGATCAGCAGCGCCTGCGCGCCGGGCACCACACTGGCGCGGGCATGGGCGGCGACATCGGCCAAGGAGGTCTGCGCGATCAGGGGGTATTCGGAGGGGCCGTTGGCACCAAGGCCGAGGCCGGAGATCGACAGCGCCTCAACCCCGTGATCGGCGAGGAAGTGGACCTCGTGATCATTCAGGGCGTCGTGGTAGGGCGTCGCGACGCTGATCCGGGTCACGCCGAGGGCCGTGAGCGCGTCGATGATGGCGGCGGCGGTGGTGACGACGGGCAGGTGGTTGCGCGCAGTGAGGGCCTCGGGGATCGAAGCGGCGGGCGTCACCATGGAGCCTGCGGTGCAGGCATAGGCGACGACATCGACATCGGCGGCGCTCAGCATGGCGATGGCGGCGTCGAGATCGTCGTGGAGTGTTTTCAGCCCGGCCTCGCTCGTGGTATCGGCGTGCAGGCGCATCCTGTGACTGTGATAGGTGACACCCGCGGGCATCATGCGCGCCCATTCCGCTTCGTTCACCGTATTGGTGGGCGGCGTGATCAGGCCAAGGCGGGCACGGGTGCTATAGGAAGAGGCGCGGCGTGTGGGGCGAGGGGACGTGGCCAGAGGCGCAGACATGATGTTATTTCCGGTGAAATTGGGATGCAGAACACCCTTTGTACGATCAAAGATTTCATGCGATGACTTAAATGTCCATATCTTTTAAGCTGCCTGTTGCGGGATAGGCCGGGAAATGTTTGCAGTCTGCCCTATATGATCCCATTTGAACAAGACGCCTGTAGGTTGTACGGGTCGTGTAACACTTTGCATTGACGAGGCGCTGATGTCCGAAGATTTGTCCGATAAGCCAACACAGAAGGATGACGGCGTGGGGCCGCGCTATGCGCGAATCCAGCGGATTCTGGAGGCGCGCTTGCGGGACGGGACCTATCCGATCGGGTCGCTGATGCCGACCGAGGTGGAGCTTTCGGCGGAATTCGACACCTCCCGATTCACCGTCCGCGAGGCCTTGCGCAACCTGACGGACAGTGGATTTGTCGAGCGTCGTCAGGGGCTTGGCACGCGTGTCATCTCGACTCAGCCGCAGGTGCATTACAGCCAGACGTTCGATAGCCTGCAGGAGCTGTTTCAGGTCGCGGTGGAGACCTATTATGTCGTGCTGGGCAGTGAGGTGATTGCTCTGGACAAGGAGCTGGCCGGGGTCGTTGGCGGCAAGGTCGGTGAGGTCTGGACCCGGGTGGACGGTGTGCGCTGGACCCGGCCGGGGGGCCGCCCGATGGCCTATATCCAAAGCTATGTTCCGCAGGCCTTTGCCCATCTGGTGCCGCAGTTTCAGGACTATAAGGGGCCGTTTTTCAACCTGTTGGAGAGCAACTCGGTCGTGCCGATCGATGAGTGCGAGCAGGAGATCAGCGCCGCGCCGATGCCGGAGGCCGCGCAGCGTCAGCTTGGGCTGACACCGGGGGCGATCGCGCTGCAATTGTTGCGCAGGTATCGCACGTCCGAGGGCGTTCTGATCACCTCGTGCAACTGGCACCCGGCAGAGCAGCTGAGCTACAAGATGCGGATCAAGCGCAACCGAGGTCAGTCCTGAAGCCATTGCGGCTCCCAGATCTCCCTGCCGCCTGACTGTTTCGGGCGGGCGCGAAAGGCGATGGCGTCGCGCAGATGCGCGGGGATCAGGAGGCTGTCGGTGTCATGCGCCTCGGCCAGCAGGTGCTGGCGGGTGCGGGCGGCCTGCAGGGGATCGTGGCAGAACTGCGACGACCAGTCGGGGCGCACCAGCTGCGCCGGGCTGTGGATTGCATCGCCGCAGAAGATCGCGCGGGTGCCGGGGCTCTGCAGGATCAGGCCGGTCTGGCCGGGCGAGTGGCCGGGCAGGTCGGTGACGCTGAGGCGGGCCTCAAGGTGCATGTGCCCGCCGAGATCCGCGCCATCCTCGACTGTATCGACGCAACCGGCGTCCAGCAGGGGCGCGACGCTGTCGTTGAAGGCGCCGTGATTGGCGGCGGCGTGTGTCAGCCAGTGCGCCAGCTCGGCCTTGCCGATCAGGTAGCGGGCGTTGGGGAAGGTCGGCACCCAGCGGCCATCCTCCAGCCGGGTGTTCCAGCCGATGTGATCGGCGTGCAGGTGGGTGCAGAAGACGACATCGACATCGGCGGGCGTCACGCCATGCGCGGCGAGGCGGGCAAGATAGCCTGTGCCTGCGCGCATGTGCCAGTCGGCCCGGCTGGGGCGGGATTTGTGTTCGCCGACGCAGCTGTCGATCAGGATAATGCGGCCATTGATCCGCAGCAGGTGGCTTTGCACGCCGAGCAGCACCTCGGCCCGGTCAAAGTCGATGTGATGCGGGGCGAGCCAGTCGCGCGCGCCCTCCAGCGCGTCGAGGCGGGCGTCGGGAAAGAGGAAGTCCAGCGGCAGGCGGAAGGGGTCGAGGTCAATCACGCGCTCCAGCGTGGCATGGGGGCCGAGGGCGACCATCACATGATGCCCGGTTTGTCGACGGAGGGGCTGCGGGCGGCGGCGGCGGCCTCGGCGTCCGGCAGGTCGGGGTTCCAGAGGCGGGCGATGAAGCGGGCGCCGGTGACACCGTCGGAGGCATCAGAGCAGAGCCAGACGATGGCGCGGCGCATGATCGCGGCCTCCAGCAGGTTGCCGTCGGCCCCCTTCTTGTCGGGCGAGGGCGGCAGCAGATCGGTGTCGGCGGCGCCGCCGGGCAGGTAGACGTTGACGGTGACGCCGGTGCCGTCGAGATCCTGCGCCCAGACGCGGGAGGCGGCCTCAAGCGCGGCTTTCGAGGGGCCGTAGGGCGCGTAGCCGCGCCGCACCATGGTCTGATCCGAGGTCGAGATGTTGATGATCTTGCCCGCGCCCTGCGCGACCATGTGCGGGGCGGCAAAGCGGGCCATGTAGAACGGGCCGTTGACGTTGGCACTGACGATCGCGGCCCATGCGGCGGGGTCGGCCTCCCAGAATTTGGTGGGGGTGGTGTTGAACGTCTCGGAAATGGCGCGCATCCCGATCCCGGCATTGTTGATCAGGGCATCGAGGCGGCCAAAACGGTCCAGCGCGGCTTTGATCGTGGCCTGGCACTGGTCTTTGTCGGCGACGTCGCAGGCCAGCGCGATGGCCTCGGCGCCGAGGGCCTGCGCCTCGGCCTGAACCGCGCGCAGGGCGGGGCTGTCGCTGCGCCCGATCAGGACCAGCTGCGCCCCGGCCTGCGCCAGTTCCAGCGCCATTTCGCGGCCCAACCCGCGCGAGGCGCCGGTGATGAGGATGGTCTTGCCGGTGAGGGCTCTGGTCATGACGGGTCTCCGAAAAATCCGCCGTGCGGATTGGGTGCGAGGCCATTGGCGAGGGCGCGCACGCGCGCCTCTTCGGGGGAGGTGCCTGCCGGGCGGGTCGGCTTGGCGGACAGGATATGGCTCATCATCGCGGATTCGGCCCAGGCTTCGTCGCGGTTGCGGAAGGCGGCGAGGATATCGCGGTGCTGGGCGTTTGAGCGTGCGGGATCAATGGGTTGATCGCAGTAGGCGCGCTTGATCGTGACGAGGGGCAGGGCAAAGACCTGCCGCGTGACCGAGCGCAGCTGCGCCGAGCGGGTGGCCCGCAGGATCGCATCGTGAAACTGGGTGTTGAGGTCGTGAAAGGCGGCGGGGTCCTGATTGGCGACGTCATCCATGCGCAGGATCAGCGCCTCCATCTGGCGGATTTCGTCGGGCGTGACGTGCAGCGCGGCGAGGCGGGCGAGATAGGCCTCGATCCGGGCGCGCAGTTCGAACACGACCGAGACTTCCTCATACGAGAAGTTTGCAACGAAGCGGCTGCGCCGTTCCGACAGCGCCAGACCTTCGGCGGTCAGGCGCTGCAGGGCCTCGCGCACGGGGGTGCGCGAGGAGTTGCACATCTCGGCGAGCTGGTTTTCGGCGAGGTGGGCCCCGGGGCGCAGCTCGCCCGTCAGGATCGCGGCGCGGATGACGTGATAGGCACGATCGGCCGGTTTCATCCGGGCCAATGCGTCTGCATCGTGGTCCATATCTGCGTCTCTGTCCGTCATGCGATCCCTTTCGCGCGGTCTTATCCGATGTGCGAGGCGTGGTTCTCGGCGTACCAGTCGGCCAGTTCCTCGCGGGTGGCGAACCAGATGTCGTCGAATTGCTTGGCATAGCGGATGAAATCACGGATCGCACGGATACGGAACGGCTGGCCGATCACATGGGGGTGCAGGCCGATGTTCATGAAGCGACCCGAGCCGGTCTCTGTCGCCTCTTGCCGCAGCCAGTCGAACTGTTCCTGAAACACCCGCGCGGCGCCGTCGACATCCATGCCCTGACGCATGAAGACGGTGAAGTCGTTGACCTCGGAGGTATAGGAAATCGAGACCAGCGGGCGGCCGCTTTCGGTCTGGATCATGTAGGGCTGGTCGTCGTTCAGCAGGTCGGTGAAGAAGGTCAGCCCCTCTTCCGCGAGGATATCGGCGGTGTTGAGGGTAGAGCGCAGCGAGGACGACAGCCAGCCTTTGGCGGGTTTGCCGACGACATCGCGGTAGACCTTCAGCGTCTCGCGGATGACGGCGCGTTCCTTTTCCTTGTCCTTGGCGAAGTCGGTCAGCAGGTCGGACTGGACGTAGTTGTGGGGGATCACCTCGTACCCGCGGGCGACGGCGGCATCGACGACGGCGCGGCGCTCCAACCCCATCTTGGCGTTCATGGTGCAGGAGGTCGGCACGCCCTCAGCTGCGAAGACATCGAACATGCGCCAGACGCCGACGCGCTGGCCGTATTCGCGCCATGTCCAGTTCGGGTTGTCATAGACATCGCCGCCCAGTGTGCCGCCGACGATGCCGGGGCCGCCGGGGTAATAGGGCGCGGGGTCGTCGCGTTCCTGGTCCCAGTATTCGAGGTTGGTGGTCAGGATCACCGCCAGCTTCTTGCCATTCGGCCAGATCAGGGGCTTGCGGTCGGGGAGGGGCACGAAGTCGTAATGCATGGCGGTCTCTTTAGCTGAAAAGGGGAAGGGGGTCGGGCAGCGGGCCGCCCGACCGAAGGCGTCAGTAGTGGCTGAGCAGCGAGCCGAAGCCCTGCACCTTGTCCTGAATGCCGTTCATGCGCAGCGCGTGCCAGTAGGTCGCGGTGTTGATCGCGATCACCGGCTTGTCGAGCCAGAACTCCGCGATGCCGCCGACGCGGGCCATGGCGAGGTTGGTGCCCGCCTGCACGATGGCCTCGACCGAAGGATCGTTCACCTCGATGATGGCGTCGCGCAGGGTTTGTTCCGTCTCATGGGCGATCAGCATCGGGCTTTTGGATTTCAGCCCCAGCACCTGAACCACCTCATAGCCGCAGTCCTCAAAGAACTTGCGCACCTGTTCATCGCCGATCGGCATGTAGGGGGTGACGACGGCGATCCGCTTGATATCACCGAAGCACTGCAGCGCGTTCTGGCAGGCGTCCGAGCCCATGGCGACGTTCATGCCGGCGCGGGCCTCGACCTCGGCCTTGAGGCTGTCGGCGCGGTCCTTGCCATCCCAGAAGGTTTCGGCCGACATCCCCATGATCATGGCGTCGGGCGAGCAGGTCTTGACGGCGTCGATGGCGTTCATCGTCTCGCCCCGGATCCGCATGACCAGTTCGTTGAAATCCTCGTCCGAGTGGACCGGATCGTCGGGGATGATGATGCGCGAGAAGTGGTTGGTAACGCCAACCGGGCGCATGTCGTCGAACTCGGGCTGGACAGAGGTGTTGGTGGAGGGCGCGATCACGCCAAACTTCATTCGGTAGCCAAGACTGTCGGTCATTGTGTGGGTCCTCAAGGCGGGTGGATTAGACGAGCGCTTCGGAGTCGCGCAGGGACTGGATCATCGACGATTGCAGCATGAACTGACGGTGCCGCACGGGGTCGGCGACCACGGCGCGCATGTCGTCGTGATAGGCGGCGCGGGCCTCGGGGTCGGTTTCGGCCATCATGCGACGGTTGCGGATCGACTGCGATTGCACGGTGTCGATGCAGGCCTTGCGACGCTGCTGGTCATAGAGGTCGAGCAGGTCGAGCGAAGCCTCGCCGCGCCAGACGCGCGCCAGCTTGTCGACCAGGTTGACCGCATCATGCACGCCGCCGTTCATGCCCATCCCACCCAGCGGGTTGTTCAGGTGCGCCGAGTCCCCGGCCAGGAAAGCGCGCCCCTTTACATAGGTTTGCGCGACGCGCTGGTGCACGCGGTAGGCGGTCGCGTGGACCACCTCGTAGGGGGTGTCCTTGGGGCAGAGGGCCTGCAGGCGGGCCTCCATCAGGGCGGGGTCCTTGATCTGGGCCTCGGTCATCTCGGGGTCGGTGGGCAGCAGCACGCGCCAGAGGCTGGGGGTGCGCAGCATCACGGCCCATTCCTTGGGGTCGGTCAGATAGGCGATGGGGGCGAGGTCTGGCATGGCTTCGACAAAGTCGAAAGTGGTCGACATCGACAGGAAGATCTCGGGGATGGTCATGCCCTCGAAGGGGATCTCCAGCGCCTTGCGCAGCGCCGAATGGGCGCCATCGGCGGCGATGACATAATCGGCGGTCATCATCTCGATGCTGCCGTTGTCATGTTCGACCGTCAGGGTGACGCTGGTGTCGTCCTGGGTGATCGCGGTGGCGCGGCGGTTGTAGAGCAGCTCGGCCAGGTCGCTGGCTTCCAGCAGGTCGCGCAGGGCCTCGGTCAGTTTCCACTGTTCGCATTGCAGCCGGTAGGGGTGGTTGGTGTCGTCCTTCAGCATCCCGAGGTCATAGGTGGCAACGACGCCTTCCTCGCGGTCGCGGAACTGCCAGTGCGGGCAGACGAGTCCACGCGCGATCAGCCCTTCGGTGACGCCGAAACGGTCGAGCATGTCGAGGGTCGGCGGGTGGAAGGTGGAGGCGCGCAGGTCCTCCGGCAGGTCCGGGGTCTTTTCGATGATCGTGACGGGAATGCCCTCTTCGATCAGGGAACAGGCGGCAACGAGGCCGACCGGGCCTGCACCGACAACGATTACCCGTCGCGACCTTGCGTCTTTGCTGTGTGTCATCGCGATTCGCTTCCTTCCGAGATGATGTTCTTGCCGTCGTTCTGCGAGCAAATGTGCACATATTGTCAGTACAAATCAATTCTGAAAATGCACGAATGGCGGCCGCTGCGGGCGGAGTGCTGCGAAATGCACAGGGCGCGACCGTGTCGGTTGTGGTGTAAATCGACGGAAAATCTGCGCAAATTGCTGATTTTGGCGCGTTTTGCCTGTTTTTACGGCAAACATACCGCGCTGAGTCCGAAATCTTACGGGCAGATGTGACAGAATGTCTGGACCGATCTGCCTTTTTGTTGTTCACATTTGTCCAGTCCAAATGAAAACGAGAGCGTGATATGTATACCGAAACTTTCAGTAACGTGGAGGACATCCCATGTTGCTAGTCCAGCAGATCGTGAATGGCCTGATGCTGGGGTCCGTCTATGTGACAGTTGCGGTGGCCTTCACGCTGACGATCAGCATCCTGAATTTCCTGAACTTCACGATCCCGACCCTGTTCATGGTCGCGGGCATGGTGAGCTGGGGTCTGGCTTACTTCGGCCTGCCGTTCGGGCTGAGCGGTCCGCTCGCCTGGCCGGCTGCGCTGGCCTGCGGAGCGGTCGCGTCGATCCTGTGTTCGCTGTTGGTAGAGCGGTTCACCTTTCGCTACATGCGCACCCGCCACGGTGATTCGACGGAACACGCCATTCCGCTGGTGTCGTCGCTGGGCTTTCTGCTGATCCTCGAAAACCTGATCCGGATCTTCTACGGGTCGGATTCACAGCGCTTTCCGGGGCCGTCGTCGGATCTGACGACGCAGATCGGCGGCATTTTCGTGCGCATTCCGCAGCTGGTCAGCTTTGTCATCGTGATGGTGCTGATCCTCGGGCTGGTCTGGATGATGAAGCACACCCGCATCGGGCGGGGCTTGCGCGCGATTGCGGAAAATCCCGATGCGGCGACGATCCTCGGGGTCGAACCGAACAAGATCGTGCCGGTCGTCTTCATGCTGACGGGGCTGCTCTGTGGTCTGGCGGGGGCGCTGTTCGCGGTCAACTACGGCGAGGTCAGCCCGATGATGGGCGAGGATATCGGCTCCAAGGCGATTGCCGGGATGGTTGTCGGCGGCCTCGGCTCTCTCTGGGGGGCGGTTGCGGGCGGCATCATCGTCGGGCTGGTCGAGATGCTGACGATCCACTTTTTTGGCGCCGATGCGGTGCAGGTCGCGGTCTGGGGTGCGCTGCTGGTGACACTGCTGATGCGGCCGCAGGGGCTGTTCGGCCATAACGCCATTGGCAAGGGGAAGCTGTGATGAGCGGTTATTGGATTGGGATCATCACGATCCTGTCGATCAACATGGTCTTTGCCTATGGCATCTATCTGGCGGTCGCGACGGGGCAGCTGAACCTCGGCGGGGCAGGGTTTCAGGCGATTGGCGCCTATGCGGCGGCCTGGCTGTCGGCCGAGATGGGGATGCCGCTGTATGTGACGATCCCGGCGTCGATCCTTGTGACGGCGCTGATCGGGTTCGCCTTTGCCTTTCCCATTTTGCGGCTGAAGGGGGTGTATCTGGTGCTCGGCACCTTTGCCTTTGCCGAGGTGGTGGTGGGGATCATCATCAACTCGGATGCGCTTGGCGGTGCGATGGGGCTGCCGGTGCCCGATTATATCGACTGGCCGGTGCCGGTGGCGGGCGCGGTGATTGCGGCGCTGATCTGCTTTTACATCATGTCGACCCGTCTGGGGCTTGTCGTCCGTGCGGTGCATGACGACGATGTCGTGTCGGACCTGATGGGCGTCGATGTCCGCTTGGTGCGGGTGGCGATGTTCGCGCTTGGCGCTGGATTGGCGGGGTTGTCGGGTGGGCTTTATGCCCACGCCTATACCTATGTCGAGGTGCAGACCTTCAACGCCTCTCTCTCGATCTACGTGCTGCTGTATGTCCTGCTGGGCGGGGCGCAGACGCCCTGGGGGCCGATGGTCGGCGCGGCGTTCTTCACGCTGGTGCCCGAGGCGTTGCGCAGCCTGCTGCCAGAGCTGAAGATGGCCGTGATGTCGGCGCTTGGGGTCGAGGGCACGGTCAATCCCCCCGATGAAAGCTGGCGGTTTGTGCTGCTGGGCGTGGTGACGGTGCTGATGATGGTCTTCCGCTCCGAAGGGCTGGTGACGCGGCGACTGGTTGAGCGGCTGAGCCATCCGTTCCGGCGCAGTGCAGCCGTGAAGGAGGCCGAGGCATGAGTGGCGCACCTCTTCTTTCCGTCGAAAATCTGTCGATTTCCTTTGGGGGTCTGAAGGTGATCGACGATGTCAGCTTCTCGCTTGAAGAGGGCGGACGGCTGGCGCTGATCGGACCCAACGGCGCGGGCAAGACGACCATCTTCAACCTGCTGTCGGGCGTGTACCGGCAGGATACGGGGCATGTGCGCCTTGGTGGGCAGCTGATTGATACAGCGCCCAGCCGCAAGCGCATCGGCTTTGGCATGGCGCGCAGTTTCCAGAACATCCGCCTGATGCCGCACCTCGGCGTGGTGGAGAACGTCATGCTGGGGCAGCATTCGCGCGCCGATCGCCCCGGCGGTCTGCTGACGCCGCTGTCGTTCTTTGGCCGCTCGCAAGCGCGGGCCGAGGCCGAGGCGCTGCTGGAAGACATGGGGATCGAGGTGGTGCCGGGGCAGGACGTCTCGACCCTTCCCTACGGGATCCGCAAGAAGATCGAGCTGGTGCGTGCGCTGGCCGCCCGGCCCAACTTGCTGCTGCTGGATGAACCTGCAGCCGGGCTGAACGGCGCCGAGACAGAGGAGCTGATGGCCTTCCTCGACCGGATTTCGGCCAGTGGCGTGACGCTGCTGGTGGTGGAGCATGACATGGGGCTGGTCCGCTCGCTCTGCACGCGGGCCGTTGTGCTGAACTTTGGCCGCAAGATCTATGACGGGCCGACGGCGGACGTGCAGCGCGATCCGCTGGTGCTGGAGGCCTACCTTGGCCCGCGCCATTCAGACAAATCGGAGGCGAGCGATGTTGCTTGAAGTCAAGGATCTTGAGGTCACCTACGGGCGCACCAAGGCGGTTCAGGGGGTGTCCTTCGGGGTTGAGCGGGGCGAGGTCGTCACCGTTCTGGGCGCCAACGGGGCGGGCAAGACATCGCTTTTGCGCGCGCTTCAGGGCGCACGAAAGCCGCAGGGCGGGCAGATCATTTTCGACGGCGAAGACATGACGGCGCTGTCGCCCGCCGCGCGGGTCGCCAAGGGCATGGCGCTGGTGCCCGAAGGCCGTCAGATCTTCGTGTCGATGACGGTTGAGGAAAACCTGCTGATGGGCGGGTACATGCGGCGCGACGACGGCGTGCATGGCGACCTTGCCGCGATTTACGAGCGGTTCCCGAACCTGGGCGAGCGTCGCCACATGAAGGCGACTGTGCTGTCGGGGGGCGAGCAGCAGATGCTGGCTTTGGGCCGCGCGCTGATCTCTAAACCCCGGCTGATCATGCTGGACGAACCCTCGCTGGGCCTGTCGCCGCTGTTCGTGGAAAAGCTGTTCGATCTGATCCGGGAGCTGAACAGCGACGGCATTTCGATCCTGCTGGTCGAGCAGAATACTCATATGGCGCTGGAAGTTGCGGCACGCGGGATCGTGCTGGAACTGGGGCGCGAGATGTTGTCGGGGCCTGCTGCAGAACTGGCGGCAAACCCCAGCCTTGCCGAAGCCTATCTGGGGGCGGCCTGATCCGCCCCCGGCTCAATCAATCAAAAACAAAACGATCCAACACGGAGACGACACATGAAACTGCGTACCACTCTGCTTTCTGCGGTGGCCATCCTGGCGGCACTGCCGGCCTTTGCCGGTGACACGATCAAGATCGGCAATATCGTCGCCAGCTCGGGCTTTCTGAAAAGCGTCGGGGAAAGCGCCGAGACCGCCTTTGACATCGCGGTGAGGGAAATCAACGACGCCGGTGGCGTCAACGGCAAGCCGATCGAGCTGATCCGCTATGACTCCGGGTCCGATCCGCGTCAGGCGTCGGTCGGTGCGCGTAAGCTGATCCAGGATGATGACGTGCTGGCGATCCTGGGGCCGTTCTCATCCGGTGAGGCGCGCGTGGCGCTGAATGATGCCGACCGCTTCAAGGTGCTGATGATCCCGACCGCTGCCTCGGCCCCCGGTCTGACGGATGAGAGCAAATATGGCTGGCGTCTGACCGAGGACGAGAGCAAGCAGTTCGGGCGTTTGCTGGCGGCGCTGACCGCCTCGGACATCCCGCACAAGACGGCCGAGATCGTCTATGTCTCGGACGAGGTTGTCGCCAATGCGGCGGGTACCGAGCTCTATCCGACGCTGATGAAAGCGGCGGGGATTGAAGTGGGCGAGCCGATCCCGGTGCAGTTCAAGAGCTTTGACATGTCCGCGCAGGTGGCGACGATCATGAAGACCAACCCTGATATCGTGGCCGTGGCTGGCCTGCCGCAGAGTGCGTCCAAGGTCATCAAGGAGTTGCGCCGTCAGGGCTATGAGGGCCGCGTCATCGGCAGTCAGATCTTCGCCGACCCCAATATCGTCGAGCTGTTCGGCCCCGAGGGCGATGGCACGCTGGTGGTGGCGGGCTTCTGGCCGGGTCGCACCGAGGCTGCCACGACCTTCAACACCGAATTCCTGAGCGAACTTGAGGCCAAGGGTATTCACAAGCTGGGCGCGCACCACACCGACGCACAGGCCTATGACGGCGTCTACCTGCTGAAGCAGCTGATGGAGAAGACCGGAGTCACCGGTGACGAGGACAAGGTTGACGAAGAGCGCGCGGAAATGGCCGCCGCGATGGAGGGGATTTCCTTCAACGGCATCGTGGGCGACGACATCTGTTTCGTCGGTCATGACGCCGAACTGCCCGGCTATGTGATCGAGGTCACGGGCGGCAAATGGACCAAGTTCGCCGAAGCCCCCGCCGACAAATGTGAATGAAGCATCGCCCGCCGCCAAGATCGCGGCGGGCCTTTTGCCACGAATTTCCGGCTTTCGCGGCCACCCCATAACGGGAGAACTCTGATGTTCCACACCCCCATTCTTCGCAAGTTCGCTCTGGCCACGGCTCTGGCGATTTTCACCACCGGCGCTGCCATGGCGCAGACCGTCGCCATCGGCACGACCAAGGGCGGCGCGACGGCGCAGCTGTCGAACGCGCTGGCGGCGGTCATTTCCGACAGCTCTGATCTGCTGGTGCGCCCGCAGGCCATGGGCAATACCTCGCAATACCTGCCGCTGGTCGATGGTGGCCGGATGGAGCTGGGCATCGGCAACTTGCCGCAGGCGACCTTTGCCGTTCTGGGCGAGGGGATGTCCGAGGGTCAGCCGATGCCGAACCTTCGGATGGTGGCGACGCTGGTGCCCTTCGATGTCGGGCTGATGGTGGCAAGCAAGCTCGGGATTTCGGACATCAAGGGGCTTGCGGGCAAGAAGGTGCCGAAGTTCGCGGACGGATCGCTGGGCGATTACATCATCAAGGCGGCGCTGAGCACGGCGGATCTGAGCTATGATGACGTGACACCGGTGCCGACGGCGAACTTTCCCGCCATGTTCCAGGCGATCAAGGATGGCATCACGGATGTGACCATCGCCACGGTCGGTTCGGAATCCACCTATGATATCGAGGCTGCGGTTGGCGGCGTCACCTTCCTGACGATGAAAGAGGGCGATGGCGAAGCGCTGGACAAGGTTCTGCCCGGCACTGAGCTGAAGACCTGGGACGGCAGCAAAGAGATGCCCGGCATTGCGGCGGGCACCATCACCTACAGCTACCCCTACATGCTGTTCGCCAATGCCGATGTCCCGGACGAGATCATCACTCAGGTCGCCAAATCGCTCTATGAGGGTGAAGAGGCGCTGAAGGCGAATGGCCCGCTCTGGGCGCCCTTCGATCCGGCCGGTTTGGCCAGCGCGCAGAAGCTGGACTACCACCCAGCCGCCGCCGCCTATTACAAGAGCGTCGGCATCTGGCCGGCTGAGTAACCGCGATGCCGGGTCCAGAGGTCTGGGCCCGGCAGCCGTGATAACTGACTGAATTGAAGTGCGAAATTTGCCATGACTGTCTCTCCCCTCCGCCGTAGTGCCGCGCTTTATGCCAGCCTCTTGTGTCTTGTGACACCGGGGCTGGCGATCGTTTGGGTGCTGTCACTGCCGCAGCGCGTCGGCCTGCTGGTCTATCCCGAACAGATCGCGGGGGTGATGCTGGGGGCGGCGATGTCGGTCATTTTCCTGAAAGGCATCGAGGAGAAATCGCGGCTGGCGGCAGGTTTGGATGCTGCACTTGCGGTATTGGGAAGCGGCCTTGCGCTCTGGGTCTTCCTGCGGTTCCCGGTTCTGGCCGAGGGGCAGTATACGCACCCCGTCGAGACGGCCCTGCTGGGCCTGCTGGTCACGGCGCTGGTGCTGGAGGGGCTGCGCCGCGCTGTTGGCTGGACGCTGGTGGTGATCTTTGCCGCCGTTCTGGCATACGCGCTGTTCGCCGATCACGCGCCGCAGGCCATCGTCGGGCGGCCGATACCGTTTCTGGAGGTGATGCAGTTTCTGGGCGCTGACAGTACCGCAACCTGGGGGCAGGCGCTGCAGATCGCGGCCTTCATCGTCGTGGTCTTCGTGCTGTTCGGCGGTGTGCTGATCGCCGTGGGTGGCGGAGATTTCTTCACCCAACTGGCGCTGAAGGCAGCGGGCAATGGCCCCGGCAATGCGGCGAAAGTGGCCGTCGGGGCCTCGGCGCTGATGGGATCGGTGTCGGGCTCGGCGGTGTCGAACGTCATGTCGACGGGTGTCATGACCATCCCGCTGATGAAACGCGCGGGCTTTCGCCCCGAGCAGGCCGGCGCGATCGAGGCCGTCGCCTCGACCGGGGGGCAGCTGATGCCGCCGATCATGGGGGCCGCGGCCTTCCTGATGGCCGAGATCCTGCAGGTGCCCTACCGAGAGATCCTGATTGCGGCGCTGCTGCCTGCGGCGCTCTACTACATCTCGATTTTCACGCAGATCGATTTCATTGCGCGGCGCGACAACATCGCCTCGATCGAGGACGAGGAGCGCGCGCCTGTCGCCACCATCCTGCGGCGCGGCTGGATCGCGGTGATTGCCTTTGCGGTGCTGCTGGTGCTGATCTTTCAGTTCCGCATGCGGGCCGAGGCGGCGGCAGTCTGGACCGTTTTCGCGATCTCGGCACTTGGTATTGGGGCAAATGCTGCGGGGCTTGGCGGCCTGTCGGCGCGAGGTCTGCTGACCTCGGTGATCAGCACCGGGCGCACGACCTGCGATGTGCTGCTGATCACGGCTGCGGCAGGCATGATCATCGGCTTGCTGAGCGTCACGGGCCTCGGATTCGCGCTGAGTTATTTCCTGATGGATTTCGGTCAGGGCAACCTGTTCGGGCTGCTGGTGCTGACGGGACTGGTGGCGATCATCCTTGGCCTCGGTCTCCCGACGTCGGGGGTCTATCTGTTGCTGGCTTCACTCGCCGCGCCTGCTCTGGTGCAGCTGGGTGTGCCGGATCTGCCGGCGCATATGTTCGTGTTCTACTACGGGATGCTGTCGATGATCACGCCACCGATTGCGATGGCGGCTTTCGCGGCGGCGTCGATTTCGGGCGCGTCGCAGATCCAGACCGGGCTGCAGTCGTTCCGCTTTGGCTGGATCGCCTATCTGCTGCCGTTCCTGTTCATCTACAAACCGGCGATCCTGATGCAGGGCTCGATCTGGGACGTGTCCTATGTCTTTGTCAGCGCGGTCGCCGCGCTGGTGCTGATCACCGGGTCGATTGTCGGCCACGCGCGGGTGCCGCTGAGCTGGGCCATGCGCGTCCTCTGGGGCTGCCTCGGGCTGGCAATGATGGCGCCCTTGCATGAGTTCGCGGGCTGGTCTGGCGAGTATGTCGTCTCGGCGCTCGGTCTGCTGGTTCTGGCGGCACCGATGCTGCGCACTGGTGCGGCGAAGGCGTCTGCCTAGTCTGCCGAGGATTTGTGCGAAAGCATGGGTCCCCAATATATCCGGACAAAATATCTCGTTTTGATTTGACTGGTACGGACAATATATCGCTAAACTCTGCATAACGTCCTAACCCATCCTGCCGCGCCTCTCACGGGCGGGACAGGGCAACTGGCAACAGGTTTCAGACATGGCATCTCTCTCCGGACAAAGAATTGTCGTTACAGGCGCGAGTCGGGGCCTTGGCCGGGCAATGGCTGTAGCGCTTGCGAAAGAGGGCGCAACGGTGATCGTGACGGGGCGCGATCCGTCGGCCCTGGCGCGGACCCAGACGGAAGTCGCGGCGATTGGGGGTACGAGCGAGCTCTATGCGCTGGACATCAACAACGCGGAAGAGGTCGAGGCTTTTGCTGAAAAGGTATGGACAAAAGGGCCGGTTGATACGGTTTTTGCCAATGCCGGGATCAGCCTGACGAAACCGGCGGTTGAGACGACGGACGCCGATATGCGCCGGATCATCGACGCCAATGTGATCGGCAGTTTCACCACCCTGCGCGCTTTCGGCACCCGCATGCTGGCGCGCGGATCGGGCAAGCTGATCGCCACCTCCTCCGACATCGGCATTCGCGGCTCGGCGGGCTGGGTCGCTTATGCGGCCAGCAAGGGGGCGCTGAACGCCATGGTCAAGACGCTGGCCTGGGAATGGGCGCCGAAGCTGACGGTCAACGCCATCGCCCCCGGCGCCTTCGCGACGGATATCAACGCGCATCTGCTGGAGCAGCCCGCGATCCTGCAGGCAATCAGCGACGAAACCCCACTGGGCCGCGTCGGACGGGCTGAGGAGATTGGCCCGCTGGCGGTCTTCATGGCCGGTGCGGGGTCGGATTTCATGACGGGCGAGATCATCAGCCTGGACGGCGGGATCAAGAAATCATGAGCGCCGAGAGTTTGCTTCCCCTCATCACCGCCACCGGCATTCGCAAGACCTTCGGGCCGACGGTCGCGCTCGATAATGCGCAGGCGGTGCTCTATCCGGGGGAAATTCACGCGCTGATGGGCGAGAATGGCTCGGGCAAGTCGACATTGCTGACCATTCTGGCCGGGGCGCAACCTGCCGACACCGGCAAGATCACACTGCGCGGGCAGGAGCTGGTCGGGCTGACGCCGGCCGAGGCGCGCCGCCTTGGCATTGCGGTTGTCTCTCAGGAACCTCAGCTGTCGTCGGCGTTGACGGTGGGTGAGAACATCTTCCTCGGGCGGTTGCCGACGACGGCGGGCCGCGTCAGCTGGCGTGAGGTGCATCGCCGCGCCGCCGAAATCCTGGCGGAGTTGCAGTTGGAGATCGATCCGCGCGCGCCGGTATCCTCGTTGTCGCTGGGGCGGCGGCAGATGGTCGAGATTGCCAAGGCGCTGGCCGATCGCCCGCAGGTTCTGCTGCTGGACGAGGCGACGAGTTCGCTCGACGAAGCCGACACCCGGACGCTGTTTGCGCTGCTGGCGCGGTTGCGGGCGGCGGGCACGGCGATTGCCTTCGTCTCGCACCGCATGACCGAAGTGATGGAACATGCCGACCGCGCGACCGTGTTGCGCGATGGCCAGTATATTGGCACGCGGCTGCTGTCGCAGACGGATGAGCATGTACTGGTGTCGATGATGGTCGGGCGCGATCTGAAATCGTACTGGCACAAGGCCGAGGTGGCGCAGGGCGAGGCGCTGTTGCGCATGGTCCGGGTGTCGCGCGGGCCGCTGAAATCCATCGATCTGACGGTGAACAAGGGCGAGATCGTTGGCCTTGCCGGGCTGGTGGGCAGTGGGCGCAGCGCCCTGTTGCGCACCATCGCCGGGGTCAAGCGGATGGAGGCGGGCGAGATGTTCGTCAACCGCGCTTCGGTGCGCATCCAGTCGCCGCGCCACGCCCGCCAGCTGGGCATCGGCTATGTGCCCGAAGATCGCAAGGGCGAGGGGCTGGTGATGCACTGGTCGCTCTATCGCAATGCCGGGCTGTCGCGGGTGGCGGCGCTGCGCGCGCTGGCCCCTGTGACGGAACGGATCGACCGCGCGGCCTATGCCAAGGGAACGGAGGGGCTGAAAGTGCGCACCTCGGACCCGCGTCAGGCCGTGTCGGAGCTGTCGGGCGGCAACCAGCAGAAGGTGCTGATCGCGCGCGAACTGGCGATTTCGCCGGAATTGCTGTTGCTGGACGAGCCGACGCGCGGTGTCGATGTCGGCGCCAAGGAAGACATCTATGCCCAGATCAGCGCGTTGGTGCAGGGCGGCATGGGGCTGATGATCGCCTCCTCCGAACTGCAGGAGCTGATCGGGGTTTGCGACCGCATTCTGGTGCTGTTTCAGGGCCAGATCGTGGCCGACATCCCGGCCGCCGAGGCCAGCGAGGAAGCCCTCGCCTACTGGGCCTCGGGCGCGCATTTGATCGGTGCGGCCTGAGCCTGACGACCCCCCTCTGACATAGCGAAGAAGAGCGTATGATGACCGCAGCCGATATCTCCCAGACCTCCAGCACGACCTCGCTCGCCACAATCCTGCGCCGGTATGCCGGGGTGGGGGCTGCGCTGGTTGCGCTGATCCTGTTCCTGTCGGTGACGCAGGAAAATTTCCTGAAGTATAACAACATCATGAACATCCTGCGGACCAATTCCGTGATGTTCGTCGCTGCCGTCGGGCTGACCTTCGTGATCATCAGTCAGGGGCTGGATCTGTCTGTCGGGTCGATGACGGCGCTCGGCGGGGTGTTCCTGGCCGAGCTGCTGACCTCGGGCGTCGGGGCCTGGCCGGCGATTGCGCTGACGATTCTGGCCTGCACCTTTCTGGGCGCGGTCGTGAATGGGGGGCTAATTGCCTACGGAGGGTTCAACTTCTTCGTCGTCACGCTGGCGATGATGCAATTGCTGCGTGGCGCGGCGCTGGTGATTTCGAACGGCGTGCCGGCTTCGACCTTCATGTGGGACCCGGTGCAATGGGTCGGCGATGGCGTGGTTGCGGGGCTGCCGGTGCCGGTCGTGCTGGCGGTGCTGATCGGCATTCTGGGCTACGCCGTGATGCGCTGGACGCGGTTCGGTCGCTCGGTCTACGCGGTTGGCGGGAACGAGACGGCGGCGCGGCTGGCGGGCATCAACGTCAAACAGGTGCGTGTCGCGGTCTACGGTATTTCCGCCGCCTGCGCCGGGGTGTCGGCGATCATGCTGACGGGGCGGCTGACGTCATCTCAGCCGGTCAGTGCCGCCTTGGGGCTTGAGCTTTCGGCGGCGGCGGCAGTGCTGCTGGGCGGGGCGAGCTTTTCTGGCGGTGCGGGCAATATCGGCGGCACGGCCATCGGGGTGCTGTTTCTGAGCGTGCTGGCCAATGGCATCACGCTCGCCGGCGTGCCGTCCTACTGGCAGGGCATCGCCACGGGCGCCGTGCTGATCGCGGCCATCGCGCTGGACCGCATCCGCGCCAAATAACACGACATTTCAATAACAAGAGCAGGGCAAAAGCCCGCATCCCCCAACTCGGAGTATGATTTATGCGATACCTCAAGACACTGATGGTCAGCACGGCGCTGGTCTCTGCCAGCCTCAGCACCGCGCAGGCGGACGAGCCTTTCGTCGTCGGCATCCTCGGCGCCAACTACGCCATTCCTGCCGCCCGCGCCCAGTACGAGGGCGTTGCCGCGGGCCTGAAAGAGCGCGGGATCGAGTACAAGTTCCTCGACGCGATGATCGACATCAATCGGCAGGTGTCGCAGATCGACCAGTTCGTGACCGAGGGCGTCGATGCGCTGGTGATCAACGTGGCGGGCGACCCCAATGCGGTTCTGGCGCCGCTGAAGCGGGCTGAGGCTGCGGGCATCCCGGTGTTCGGCATCGGCGGCACGCCGGGGTTTGACGCGCTGCTGGTGCAGGCGGATATTCCGTCCGCCGAGCAGGGCGTGCGTTCGGGCGAATACATGTGCAAGGTCACGGGCGGCAAAGGCGAAGTGGCGATGATCAAGACGATCGAGCTGCCGACGCTGTCGCCGCGCTGGGACATGTTCCGCGAGACGATTCAGAAGCAGTGCCCGGACCTCAAGATCGTCGCCGAGGAACGCGCCATTCCCGACGATTCCGCCACCGCCCGCCCGATTGCCGAAAACCTGCTGACCCGCTTTCCCGATCTGACGGCGATCTGGACCTCGGGCGATGGCCCGGCGCTTGGCGCGGGTCTGGCGGCGAAATCGGCGGGGCGTGACATCATCGTCACCGGGCTGAACGGCGAAGCCTTCGCACAGGCCGGGATCAAGCAGGGCTTGATCAACGCCAGCTGGGACATGGAGCCGGTGAAGGTCGGCTATGACCTGTCGGTGTGGGTCGCGGACATCCTGCAGGGCAAGGTCGAGAAACCCAGTCAGACGGTTGTTTTCACGCCGGAAAATGTCCCCGAGTGGACCGCCGAGACCATCGACCAGTGGAAGCCCTATGAAGAGCGGATCGACTTCCCCGGCCTTCAGTAAACCTTCCGTCCAAGCGCGGCCCGGCTGTCGGGCCGCGCGCATCTGTCTTGCGAAAGTCCCGCCATGAAAGCTCTCATCCTCAACGAAACCGGCCAGGCGCAGGAGCTGATCGACGATCTCGACATCGATCTGCCGCAGGAACACGAGGTGCTGGTGCGCACCTGCGCCTGCGGTATCTGCCACAGCGATCTGCATTTCCGTCAGGGCAAATGGACCAGCTTTCCGCTGCCGCTGGTGCTGGGGCATGAGTGTTCCGGTGTGGTGGAAAAGGTCGGCTCTCAGGTGCGTTATCTGCAACCGGGTGATCATGTGGTGGGCTGCCTGACACCGTTTTGCGGCGAATGCGAGAATTGCCTGCAGGGGCGGCCCAACATCTGCATAGGCGGTGGTCTGCAGCGGGCCGAGGGCGGACGGCCCCGTCTGTCGCGCAAAGGCAAGCCGGTGTCGCAGTTCGTCAATCTGTCGGGCTTTTCCGAGATGATGCTGGTGCATGAACGCGCGCTGGTGAAGATCGACCGCGATATCCCGATGGATGTGGCGGCGATCATGGGCTGTGCGATCACCACCGGCATGGGGGCCGTGTTCAACACCGCCAAGGTGCGGCCCGGCGAAACGGTTGCTGTGATCGGCTGCGGCGGTATCGGGCTCAGCGTCATTCAGGCGGCGCGGATCACCGGCGCGGGGCGGATCATTGCGGTGGACCGCTCGCCCCTGAAAGCCGAGGCTGCGAAGGCTTATGGCGCGACCGATGCGGTGATCGCGGATGGCAATGAGGTGGCAGCGATTGTCGAGATGACCAAGGGCGGCGTCGATCATGCCTTCGAGGCCGTCGGTCTGGCCGCCACTGCCGAGGCCGCCTTCAACACCACCAAGGTGGGGGGCGTCGCGACCATCGTGGGGCTGCTGCCTCAGGGTGAAAAAGTCAGCGTTGACAGTACGATGCTGACATTTGATCGGCGGGTTCAGGGCTCCTCCATGGGGTCGAACCGGTTCCGCGTCGATATTCCGCGCTACATGAAGATGTACGAGAGCGGCCTGCTGAAGGTGGACGAGATGATCTCGGCCCATATCGGGCTGAGCGAGGTTGATGCGGCGCTGGTCGCGCTGGATCACTCGGACGGGGTGACGCGCTCTGTCGCGATGTTCTCATGAGCGGTCTGGAGTTTGTCGTGAACGGGGCGGCGTGCGGGGTTGCGCTGGAGGACCCTCGGGTGACGCTGTTGGATCTGCTGCGCGACCGGTTGGGTTTGACTGGCGCCAAGAAGGGCTGTGATCGGGGGCAATGTGGCGCCTGTACGGTGCTGGTCAACGGCGCGCGGGTGAACGCCTGCCTGACGCTGGCCGTGGCGCTGCAGGGCGCCGAGGTCACTACGGTCGAGGGGCTGTCTGAGGGCGGCAATTTGCACCCCATGCAGCAGGCTTTTCTAGATCACGACGCCTTGCAATGTGGCTTTTGCACGCCGGGCCAGATCCTCAGCGCCATTGGTCTGATGAACGAGGGCGAGAGCGGCGATGACGTGGCCCGTGTGCGCGAAGGCATGAGCGGCAACCTCTGCCGTTGCGGTGCCCAGCCGGGGATTGTCGCGGCAGTGCAAGAGGTGCTGCAGGCTCATTCGAGCGGGTCAAGATGAAGGCGTTTCAGTACCTTAACCCAAAGACGCTGCCGGAGGCTCTGGCGGCGATGGCTTTGCCTGGGTCCGTGGCCTATGGCGGCGGCACCAACCTGCTCGACCTGATGAAGACGGGTGCGGCGACGCCTGATGGTCTGGTCGATCTGACCGGCGTGCAGGCCCTGCAGAGCATCACTTTGGACGATGCGGGCAACCTGCGCATCGGCGCTGCGGTGCGCAATGCGACGCTGGCGCGTGCGCCGCTGCTGCGTGCCCATGCGCCCATGGTGGCGGAGGCTCTGCTCTCTGGCGCGTCGGCGCAGATCCGCAACATGGCGACTGTCGCGGGCAATGTCCTGCAGGAGACCCGCTGCCCCTATTTTGCCAATCCGGACGCAGCTTGTGCGCGCCGCGATGGCGGGCAGGGCTGTGACGCCCGTGTCCATGCCGGGCGCGAACATGCTGTGATCGGCTGGTCCGAGGCCTGCCGTGCGGTGCATCCCTCGGATATGTGCGTGCCCTTGGTGGCGCTTGACGCCAAGGTCGAACTCAGCGGCCCGGAGGGCGTGCGTCTGGTCGCGCTGAGCGATTTCCTCACCCTGCCCGAGGAGACACCAAACCGTCGTAACCTGTTGGGAAGCGGTGAGATTATCACCGCGCTCGTGATCCCTGCGGCGGCAACCGCATTGGCCGGGCAGAGCCGATACCTCAAGGTGCGCGAGCGGACGTCGTTCGCCTTTGCGCTCGTCTCGGCCGCCGCTGCGGTGCAGATTGCGGGCGGCAAGGTCATCCGCGCCCGCCTTGCGCTCGGCGGGATCGCCCCGAAGCCATGGCGTGTGCCTGAGGCGGAGGAGGCGATGGTGGGGCGGGCCGCGACGCCCGAGACCTACCGCATGGCCGCTGAGATTGCCCTGCAAGGCGCTGCGCCATCTGGCGACAATGGCTTCAAGATCGAGCTGGCGAAACGCACGGTCGCGCGGGCGTTTGAATGGGCTGCTGCCGATGTTCCGGGCCTTGGTCGCGATCTGCCCGCGTCCGTTTTTGACACGATTCCAGAGGCTTGAGATCATGCCCGACGATTTTCGCAAAATTACGCCAGATGCGGATCATGGCTTCAGCATTGCCGCGCCACCCCGCCGGTTCGGCACGGGCGGGCAGTCTGCGGCGCGGCGTGACGGGTTGGCCAAGGTCACGGGTGCGGCGCGCTATACCGCAGACGTTTCGCCCGCAAAGGCGCTGCATGGGGTGATCGTCTCGGCGCGGATTGCGCGGGGGCGGGTGGCCGCGATGAACGTGGCGGCAGCGATGGCGCACCCCGGGGTGGTCGAGGTGATGACGCCGCAGAACCGCCCCCCTTTGGCGCAGCACCCGGATGAAAAGCGCCACCCTTTCAACTTTCGCCACGAGGCGCTGCAGGACGACCGGGTCCGCTATGCGGGGCAGGCGATTGCGATGGTTCTGGGCGACAGTCTTGAGGCCGCGACTGAGGGTGCGCGTCTGCTTGCCCCGGTCTATGAGGCCGAGGTGCCCCGTATCGGCTTCGACGCAGCAGAGCCCTGGACGCCGCAGATGGTCGGGTTCTTCGCCCCAGCAACCCACGAGATCGGCAATATTGCCAAAGGTTTGGCCGACGCCGACGTGGTGAGTGAGATCACCATGGACACACCGGCGCAGTTCCATAACGCGATGGAGCCGCATGCCATCGTGGCGGAATGGGTGCAGGAGGACGGCCGTGCGCGTCTGCTGCTGGACACGCCTAATCAGGGGCCGGTGATGACGGCAGGGCTGCTGGCCGGATACCTCGGGATCGCGGCGGAGGATGTGGTGTTGCGCACGCCGTTCATCGGGGGCGGCTTTGGCTCCAAGCTGATGATCTACGGGGCGATGGTGCTGACAGCGCTGGCGGCGCGGGCGCAGGGCCGAGCGGTCAAGACGGTGCTGACACGGGCGCAGATGTACGGCCCCGTTGGGCACCGCGCGGGTACCCGGCAAAAGCTGACGCTGGGTGTCGCCAGGGACGGCAGGCTGACGGCGCTTTCGCATGATGTTCAGGCGCTTACGTCCAGTTTTGAGGACTTCGTCGAACCGGCGGGGCGGGCGTCGCAACACCTCTATGCGGCGCCGAATTTGGCGATGTCGCATATCGGGCTGCGCGGGGACATCGGGACACCTCTGGCGATGCGTGCGCCGGGCGAGGCGAGCGGCTCTGCGGCGCTGGAGGTGGCGATGGATGTGGCTGCCGATGCGGTGGGCCTTGATCCGCTGGAGTTCCGGTTGCGAAATTATGCTGAGGTTGATCCCTCGACAGGACAAGCGTTTTCTTCCAAGGCGTTACGCGAATGCTATGCGCAGGGTGCGGCGGCGTTTGGCTGGGCGGGCAGGCCGCTGGCGGCGCGCAGTATGCGGGATCGGAGGGGGCGCTTGCTGGGCTGGGGCATGGGGACGGCGCAGTATCTGTGCACCATGTATCGCGGTGAGGCGCGGGTGATCCTGCGCGGCGACGGCAGCGCCGTGGCCGAGGTCGCGGGCGTCGATATGGGGCAGGGGGCCTGGACCATTCTGGCGCAGACCGCGGCGGAGGGCTTGGGGATTTCGCCGGAAAAGGTGCTGCTGAGATCGGGCAGTTCGGTGCTGCCGGATGGCTCGGTCGCGGGCGGTTCGGGGCATACGGCGACGGCGGGAACGGCGCTGTCGGAGGCTGGCAAGGACGTCGTGAAACAGCTGACGGCGCTGGCGTTGAATGACCCTAAATCGCCGCTTTTTGGCGCGGGAAACAGTGGGGTTCTGGCGGTTGAAGGGCGTCTTTTGCGCGCAGATAATCCTGCAGTTGGCGAGGCTTACGTCGATATCATGGCGCGTGCGGGGTTGCGTGACCTGACGGGCACAGGCGTGGGCGAACGCGCGGCGGAGAACGCGGAAAAATACGCGATGTTCAGCCATGGCGCGGTGTTTGCGGAGGTGGCGATTGATCCCGACCTCGGGCAGATTCTGGTGACGCGGATGGTGGGGGCTTTTGCGGCGGGACGCATCCTCAACCCGCGCATGGTGCAGAGCCAGCTGGAGGGGGGGATGATCTGGGGATTATCCTTTGCGCTGCATGAGGAAGCGGTGTTTGACCCGACCTCCGGCAAGGTGCTGAACGACGATCTGGCGGGGTATCACATACCGGTTCATGCGGATATTCCGGCGATTCAGACCATGACGGTTGAGGAAATTGACCCTTTCGTCAATGCGCTGGGCGTCAAGGGCGTGGGCGAGGTGGGGATCACCGGATCTGTCGGGGCGATTGCCAATGCCATTCGCCATGCGACGGGCTATACGCCGACGAAATTTCCTATCAGGATTGAGGACTTACCGCTTTGAGGGGCAGGCTGTGCACGACGCGGGCGGCCTAAGAGTCCGCTGCGGACGAGGGACTCGGGCGGCCCTTGGGCAGGCGAATTTCGGGCGGGTTGGAGGCTCTGAGAGCTCAAAATCGTGATGTCGGTATTGCGTCGGTATCTGAACGGTATCCGAACGGTGCGAAAAAGGCGGAAATCGACGAGGATGAACCTCGGCTTTGACCTCGGATTCGGGGGGACTCGGGGCGGTGGAATGGGCAGCGACGGCGGGGACGCCGTCGCTGTTTTTGCTCTGCCTCAGGCGACGGGGGCCGAAGCGACGGGGGCTGAGGCCTCGGCCGCGCCTTCGGGGAAGAAGCAGGCGGCCTTGTGGTGATCACCGTCGAGGGCGGGACGCTCGGCGCGGCATTTGTCCTGCACCTTCCAGCACCGCTCGGCAAAGGGGCAGCCGGGCGGGATGTTGAGGGGCGAGGGCAGCTCGCCCTGCAGGCGGATGCGGGTCGAGGTGCCGCGCGGGTCGGCCTTGGGCGTCGCCGAGAGCAGGGCCTTGGTGTAGGGGTGGCGCGGGTTGGAGAAAACCTCCTCCTTGCTGCCAGACTCGACGGCGCGCCCCAGGTACATCACGATCACATCGTCGGCGACATGGCGCACCACCGAGAGGTCGTGCGAGATGAAGAGGTAGGCGAGGTCCAACCGCTCCTGCAGGTCGATCAGCAGGTTGAGGATCTGGCTCTGGATCGAGAGGTCGAGGGCGGAGACGGGTTCGTCCAGCACCAGCAGCTTCGGCTCCAGCACCAAAGCGCGGGCGATGGCGATGCGCTGGCGTTGCCCGCCGGAGAACATGTGCGGGTAACGGTCGTAGTGTTCGGGGCGCATGCCAACCAGCTGCATGATCTCGCGGACGCGGGCGACACGTTCGGCCTTGGGCATGTCGGGGCGGTTGATGATCAGCGGTTCTTCGATGATGTAGCCGACCCGGTGGCGCAGGTTGAGCGAGCCATAGGGGTTCTGGAACACGATCTGCACGACGCTGCGCAGGCTGGACCAGTCCGAAGGGGTCACCGCGCGTCCGCCGATCGACAGGGTGCCGCCGGTTGGCGTTTCGATCATGGTGACGAGGCGGGCGAGGGTGGATTTGCCACAGCCGGATTCGCCGACGATGGCGAGGGTCTTGCCCGGCAGCACCGAGAAGGAGGCACCCGCCACGGCGCTGAGGGTCTGGGGCTTGCTGAACATGCCGCCGCCGACATCGTAATCGCGGCTGAGGTTGTCGGCAGTGACGATGGGTTTGAGGAGCGCGTCTGTCATTGGGTGACCTTTTGCGGCGTCGTGGCCCCGATGGGGTAGTGGCAGCGGGCGCGGCCCAGTGCGGGCGGTTGCACGGGGGGTTGGGTGCCTCGGCAGGTGTCATCGGCAAAGCGGCAGCGCGGCGAGAACAGGCAGCCGGTGGGGCGGTCGAAGGCGCCGGGGACGGTGCCGGGGATCGTCGGCAGGCGGCGTTCGGTGGCGCGTTCCGGCAGGGCGGCCAGCAGGGCGGCGGTATAGGGGTGATAGGGGTGGTCGAAGAGGTCGATGACCGGCTGATCCTCGACCTTCTGCCCGGCGTATTGGACACAGACGCGCTCCGCCGTTTCGGCGACGACGCCCATGTCGTGGGTGATCAGGATCAGCGTCATGCCGGTGTCGTTCTGCAGGCCCGTCAGCAGGTCGAGGATCTGCGCCTGAATGGTGACATCCAGCGCCGTTGTCGGTTCATCCGCGATCAGCAGGCGGGGACGGCAGGCGATGGCCATGGCGATCATCACGCGCTGGTTCATGCCGCCCGACAGCTGAAAGGGGAAGGCCTTGAGGCGGCGTTCGGGGTCGGGCATGCCGACCATCTCCAGCAGCTCGATGGCGCGGGCGTGGCGGTCTCGGGCGTTCAGGCCGAGGTGCTGGCGCAGCGCCTCTTTCAGCTGAAAGCCGATGGTGAAGCAGGGGTTGAGGGACGACATCGGCTCTTGAAAGATCATCGCCATGTCGCGGCCGATCAGGCGGCGGCGGGCCGGGCCGCTGAGATTGCGCAGGTCGGTGCCGTCGAAGGTGATCTCGTCGGCGGTGATCTTGGCGGTCCAGGGCAGCAGGCCCATGACGGCCAGCATCGACACGGACTTGCCCGAGCCGGATTCGCCGACGATGGCCAGCAGCTCGCCCGAGGCGACGTCGAGGTCGATGCCGTCGACGGCGCGGAACAGCCCGCTGGACGTGGTGAAATCGACCGACAGGTTGCGGATGCGCAGCAGGGGGGTGGGGTCTGACATGGGTTCAGCTCCGCTTCATCTTGGGGTCGAGGGCGTCGCGCAGACCGTCGCCCATCAGGTTGATGGCGAGGACGGTGAACAGGATGGCGAGGCCGGGGAAGGTGACGACCCACCAGGCGCGCAGGATGAATTCGCGCGATTCCGCCAGCATGGTGCCCCACTCCGGTGTCGGGGGTTGCGCGCCCATGCCGAGAAAGCCGAGTGCGGCGGTGTCGAGGATCGCTGAGGAAAACGACAGCGCGGCCTGCACGATGATCGGCGCGAGGCAGTTCGGCAGCACGGTGATGAACATCAGCCGGGGCAGGTGGGCACCGGCAACGCGGGCCGAGATGACGTATTCCTTGGTCAGCTCGTTGATGACGGAGGCGCGGGTCAGGCGGACGTAGTGGGGTTGCAGCACGATGGCGATGGCGATCATCGCGTTGATCAGCGACGGGCCGAGGATCGCCACCAGCACCAGCGCCAGCAGCAGCGACGGGAAGGACAGCACGATGTCCATCAGCCGCATGATGATGGTGTCGAGCCAGCGCGGCGCAAAGCCCGCCAGCAGGCCGATCAGGATGCCCCCCGTCGCCGCGATCACCACGACGAGGATGCCGACGAAGAAGGAATAGCGCGCGCCATAGAGCAGCCGAGAGAGCATGTCGCGGCCCAGCGGGTCGGTGCCGAGCGGGAAGCTCCAGTTGCCGCCCTCCTGCCAGACGGGGGGGAGCAGGGTGAAATCGCGGAACTGTGCCGAGGCGTCGTAGGGCGCGAGAAAATTCGCGAACAGCGCGACAAAGACGAAGGCGCCGAAGACATAGAGGCCCATGACGGCGCCGCGGTTTTCCTTGAAATAGGACCAGAACTCGGCCAGGCGGCCGGGTGGTTTCGGGGCGGATTTCGGGGCGGTGTGCGTTGTATCGGTCATCAGCGGTGCCGGATCTTTGGATTGATGAGACTGTAGAGCAGGTCGACAGTCAGGTTCACGATCATCACCATGAGGGCGATCATCAGCAGGCCGCCCTGCACGACCGGATAGTCGCGGCGGAAGATGGAATCGACCATCCATTTGCCGATGCCGGGCCAGGAGAAGATCGTCTCGGTCAGGATGGCGCCGGCCAGCAGGGTGCCGACGGACAGGCCGATGACGGTGATCACGGGGATCATGGCGTTGCGCAGCGCGTGCAGCCCGTTGATGCGTGTCGGCGACAGGCCCTTGGCGCGGGCGGTGCGGATGTAGTCCTCCGACAGCACTTCGAGCATGGCAGAGCGGGTCTGACGCGCGATCACGGCCAGTGGGATGGTGGCCAGAACGATGGTCGGCAGGATCAGGTGGCGCACGGCTGAGGTGAAGGCCCCGGACTGCCCCGAGAGCAGCGAGTCGATCAGCATGAAGCCGGTGGTATTGTCGAAATAGTACAGCAGGTCGATGCGCCCCGAGACCGGCGTCCAGCCGAGGTTGCCCGAGAAGACGATGATCAGCAGCAGCGCCCACCAGAAGATCGGCATCGAATAGCCCACCAGCGCCGTCGACATCAGCGCCCGGTCAAAGAACTTGCCGCGGTAGACGGCGGCGATCACGCCCGCGGGCAGGCCGAGGGCGATGGCCAGGATAATGGCGCAGACCGACAGCTCCAGCGTGGCGGGGAACAGGGTGAAGAACTCGTCAAACACAGGTTTCTTGGTGACGTAGCTCTGACCGAGGTCGCCTTGCAGCACCCCGGTCAGATAGTCCCAGAACTGCAGCAGGATCGGCTGGTCAAAGCCGAACTGGCGCGACAGCTCCTGATAGCGTTCCTCGGTCAGGCCACGTTCGCCCGCCATGACGATGATGGGATCACCGGGCAGCACGCGGATGAACGCGAAGGAAATCAGCGTGACCCCTATGAAGGTCGGAATGAACGTCAGCAGTCGTCCGAGGAAATATCGCAGCATCAGCCCACCACTGTCAGGTCTTTGGGGAAGGTTGTCAGGGACACGCAGCCGTCTTCGGTGACGAGGATGTCATCCTCGATCCGCACCCCGAAACTGGCGAGGTCGTAGAGGCCGGGTTCGTTGGTAAAGACCATGCCCGGTTCCAGCACGAGGGTGTTGCCGCGCATGATATAGGGGTGTTCGTGCACCGCGCGGCCCAGCCCGTGGCCGGTCTTGGTACGGATGCGGTCCACGTATGGAGAGGCCTCCAGCACGCTGGTGACGGCATCGTCGATATCGTGGGCGGTGACGCCGGGGCGGGTGATCTCGTGCCCTTTCAGATTGGCGCGCAGCACGGTGTCATAGACCGCGCGGGCCGCGTCACTGGCGTGACCGACAAAGACGGTGCGGGTGATGTCGGCCATGAAGCCGCCATGGGTCGCGCCGAAATCGAACAGCAGCGCGTCGCCGTCCTGAATGGCATAATCGGCGCGGGCCGAGGCGTGGGGCCGGGCGGAGTTGTCACCCGCCGCGACGATCGGATCAAAGGCCAGCCCGTCGGAGCCGTTGCGGAACAGCGCCTGGATCAGCATCGCCTCGACCTGCTTTTCGGTCATGCCGATGCGGACCTCGGCCAGAACGTCGCCAAGGGCGGCTTCGGAGATGCGAATGGCTTCTCTGAGGGCCGCGACCTCATCCTCGGTCTTGTGGATGCGCAGGCCGGAAATCTCACGCTCGCCATCAAGGATCGAGAGGCCGGGATTGGCCTCAAGCAGGGCGTGGTGGACGAAGACGCGCATGACCTGGCCCTCAACGGCCAGTTTTTGCAGCGGCATATGCGCGGCAAGCGCGGTGAAGGCGTCGGCGTAGCCATCCTGATCGCGCCAATCGAACACCTCGCCCTCGAACCCCAGAAGGTCGAAAGAGCGCAGCTCAAGATTGGGAACGATGGCGGCGGGGGTGCCAGTGGTCGGGATCACGATCAGCAGGGGGCGTTCGTGGGAATGAAAACTATGGCCGGTCAGGCGTTCAAAATTGGGGCCGGGCACGAGGGCGACGGCATCAGCACCGAGGCGTTCAGCCACGCCGCGGTATTGGGAATATTTATCCATGAGGTCCTCAGAAGGGAGAAAGAGGCGGGGCCGCGCAAGGTGGCGGCCCCGCCTGCCGGACGATTACTCGGCCAGGCTTACGTTGGTGAAGATGTGGCTGCCGAGCGGGTGGACCTTGAAGCCCTCCACTTCGGGGCGCACAGGCATGTAGACGACCGAATGGGCGATGGTGGCCCAGGGCGCCTGATCCTTGAACACGACCTGCGCTTCTTCATAGAGAGCGGTGCGCTTGTCGATGTCGGTGATGACCTTGGCCTGCTGGATCAGGTCGTCGAAGGGCTTGTAGCACCACTGTGCGCGGTTCGAGTTGCCAACGGCATCGCAGCCCAGCAGGACGGCGAGGAAGTTGTCGGGATCACCGTTGTCGCCGGTCCAACCCATCAGCAGCGCGCCATCGCGGTCAAGCTCGCGCGAGCGGCTGAGGTATTCGCCCCACTCATACGAGACGATTTCGACCGTCACGCCGATCTTGGAGAAATCCTCCTGCATCAGCTCGGCCATGCGGCGGGCGTTGGGGTTGTAGGGGCGCTGCACGGGCATCGCCCAGATCTTCATGTTGAGATCGGTGACGCCTTCTTCGGCGAGCATCGCCTTGGCGGCTTCGGGATCATAGGCGTCGTCTTCGACGGCGTCGTTATAGGACCACATGGTCGGCGGGATCGGGTTCTTGGCGATCTGGCCAGAGCCCTGGAACACCACGTCGATGATCGACTGCTTGTCGATCGCCATGTTCAGGGCCTTGCGGACCTTGGGGTTGTCGTAGGGCGCGATGGTCGTGTTGTAGGCAAGGTAGCCGACGTTCAGGCCTTCCTGCTCGAGCACGTTGATGTTTTCGTCGGCTTGCATGGCCGCGACATCCGCCGGGTTGGGGTAGGGCATGACGTGGCATTCGCCGGCCGAGAGCTTTTGATAGCGCACGGAGGCATCCGGGGTGATCGCGAAGACCAGGTTGTCGACCTTGGGCAGACCGTCCTGCCAGTAGTCCACGTTCTTGGCGTAGCGGATCACGGCGTCTTTCTGGTAGGCGACGAAGGTGAACGGGCCGGTGCCGATGGGCGCCTGGTTCAGCATTTCGGGCGTGCCCGCTTCGAGCATCGCGTCGGCGTATTCGGACGACAGGATCGACGCGAAGTCCATCGCCATGTTGGCGACAAAGGGCGCTTCGGGGTGGGTCAGGACGAACTTGACGGTCATGTCGTCAACTTTTTCCACCGAGGAAATCAGCTCGGGCATGGACATGCCCTGGAAGTATTCCCAGGTGCCGCCGGAGGCCATGTGGAAGGGGTTGTCCTCGACGCGCTGACGCTCGAACGAGAAGACGACGTCGTCGGCGTTGAAATCACGGCTGGGCGTGAAGCTGTCGCTGGAGTGGAACTTGACACCCGAGCGCAGGTGGAAGGTGTATTCCAGACCGTCTTCGGAGACGTCCCAGCTTTCCGCGAGGCCGGGGATGACCTTGGTGGTGCCGGTCTCGAATTCGACGAGGCGGTTGTAGATCGCCTGGCCGGAGGCATCGAAGGTGGTGCCGGAGGTATAGAGCGCCGGATCGAACCCCTCAGGCGAGCCTTCGGAGCAATAGACCAGCGTCTGTGCGCCCGCGCTGCCCGCAGAGACGGCGGCGATCATGCCGCCGATTGCGAGGTACTTTTTAAGTGACATTGGAAACTCCCTGTTCGTTTATCTTATGTCGGTCGTGGTGCCTGTCCCCGGTCTGATGCCGGGGTCAGCGTCGTGGGTGAGCAGCTGCGCCGTGTGCAGCAGCCCCTGGCGCATGTGGTCCTCAAGATGGTCCAGCATGGCACGCAGATCTTGGCCTCTTGCCCGGGCGACATAAACCTCATGGGCGTCGCGACGAGGGCCGGGCCGGGAATGGGCACGTTGATGTAACGTAAAGTAGAATTGCAGGTTCGGGTGGATGCGCTGCCAGGCTTCGTTCAGCAGGCGGTGGCCCGAAAGTTCGTAGGCCCAGCTGTGCAGGGCAAGCTCAAGCTCGATGGCGCGGGCGGGGTCGTCGCCGCGTTCGACCGTGCGCACCAGATCGCAGTGGCGGCGGTCCAGATCGGCAAGGGCGGCGTCGTCGCGCAGATCCCAGCAGTGGCGAAAGGCCATCGCCTCAAGCGTGGTGCGCAGGGAATAGAGCTCCTCCAGATCGCGGGGCGAGAACTCGCGCACAAAGAGGCCCCGGTAGGGCTGGCTGACCAGCAGTCCGCTGGAGACCAGTTCGCGGATCGCCTCGCGCAGCGGTGCGCGGCTGACGCCCATCTGCGACGAGAGATCCGTTTCGGTCAGGCGTTCGCCCGCCGGGACCGCGCCCGAGACAATCAGATCGCGCAGGCTGCGCACGATCTGGTCGCGTCGGGTGGCCTCTCCCAGCGGCGAGAGCTTCATCGCGTGCTCTCCTGCACCAGCGCCGCATACAGCTCGCGGATGCGCTGGAAGACGGGGCCGCGCCCGCCGTCGGTGCCGATGGCCCGCCCGTCGATGTCCGCAACGGGGGTCTGGGCGCCGAAGGTGCCGGTGAGGAAGGCCTCGTCGGCGTTGTAGGCCTCAAAGAGGGAAAAGTTGCGCTCATGCACGGGGATGTCATTGGCGCGGCAGAGGTCGATGACCTTCTGCCGGGTGACGCCGTTCATGCAGTAGTCGCCAGTGGAGGTCCAAACCTCGCCCCGGCGGACGATGAAGAAGTTGCAGCCGTTGGTGGTGTTGACGAAGCCATGCGGGTCGAGCATCAGCCCCTCGTCCGCGCCGGCCTGTTCGGCCTGCAGGCAGGCGATGACGCAGTTCAGCTTGGAATGGCTGTTGTACTTGGCATCCTGGCTCATCGGCAGGCCGCGCACCTGAGGCACGGTGGCGAGGCGGATGCCCTTGGCCTGCAGCGTGCTGACGGGTTTGGAGTGTTCCATGATGATCACCATGGTCGGCCCGCTTTGCGACAGCTTGGGATGCTGGAACGGGTGGATCTTGACGCCGCGCGTCACCATCAGGCGGCAGTGCACGTCATGGGTCATGCCGTTGGCGGCGGCGGTCATCGTCAGTGCCTCAAGCACCCCGGCGCGGTCCATCCCGATGTCGAGGCTGACCGCCTTGCAGCTGTCGAACAGCCGATCCATGTGATCGTCGAAGAAGGCCCATTTGCCGTTATAAAGCCGCATCCCTTCCCACATGCCGTCGCCCAGCATGAACCCACTGTCATAGACCGACACCTTGGCGTCGTCGCGATGCTTCAGCACGCCATCGACATAGATCTGAATGTCGGCGTTGCGGGGGTCATCCTCGGCGCTATGAGTGGTTTCGACGTTGGCTTGCGGTTGCAGCATGGGCGGTCGGATATCCTCTTTGGTTGTGTTTCAGATTGTCGACAATGAAATCTCTTGGCAATGGCCTTAATGCGGAATTTTCAGGCATCCGTTGCGTCAAGCTCAGGAATTACGCGTTTAACCTGTTTTGGGCTTGAGCGCACCCGGTCGCCGGGAATAATCGCGAAAACCGCATGTATCAGGGCGTTTGGGCGAAAATCAGGCTGTGAAAGCCGCGCGAAGCGGATAGTCTTTGGCCATGTCGCATGATTTCCCTGCCAATCTGGAAGGCGTTGCCTTCTCCACCCGCTCGGCCCGCCGCATCAATGGCGAGATCGCCGACTGGCTGGGCCGTCAGATCGTCTCCGGTGAGCTGGTCGAGGGGGCGGCGGTGCCGAGGGAGATCGAGTTCTGCGACCGCACCGGGATTTCACGGGGGGCCTACCGCGAGGCGTTGCGCGTGCTGGCCGCCAAGGGGATGCTGGTCAGCAAGACCCGCACCGGCACCCGCGTCGCCCCGCGCGAAAAGTGGACGATGCTGGACGCGGATGTGGTGCGCTGGAACTTTGAGCTCGGCAAGCCCGCCGACTGGTTCATTCGCGCGCTCTATGAGCTGCGCACCATGATCGAGCCGCCCGCCGCCGCCTTTGCCGCTGAGCGCCGCACCGAAGAGGATTTGCAGGCGTTCCGCGAGGCGCTGCATGCCATGCGCACCTGCGAGATGACCGAGGACAGCTGGCATCAGGCGGATGCGGGCTTTCACCGCGCGATCCTCGTCAGCTCGCACAACCCGGTGTTGTTGTCGCTGGAGGCGGGGATCAGCTCGGCCGTGGCGTACACGACGGCGTTCCGCTATCGCGACATGCCCAATCCGCATACGCGCAACCCGGTGGCCGAACATGAAGCGGTGTTCGAGCGGATCGAGGCGCGCGATGCCGCAGGCGCGCGGCGGCTGATGAGCGAACTTGTCGATACCGCGCTGCTCGATTCCAAGGGCACGACGGTGTTTGACCTCGGCCTGCCGACGATCCGGTGACATAAAAAAGGCGGCGCGGGTTGGGATCCCGACGCCGCCAGTTGGTGGAGGAGGAGCGCCCTCAGCCCTTGACGCCGGATGAGATCATCACCGCCTCGGTCACGCGCTTCTGAAAGATCAGGTAGGCGATGACGACGGGGGCGGCGGCCAGCAGGGCGACCGACATGATGCGGGCATAGGCGACACCGAAGGCATCGTTCACCTGGGTGATGCCGACGGGGATTGTCATCATCTCCTCGGTGGTGATGACGAGGAAGGGCCAGAGAAACGAGTTCCACGCCATGATGAAGGTGATGATGCCGAGCGCGGTGGTGATGCCCCAGTTCAGCGGCAGATAGACCCGGAAAAGCAGCGTGTAATCACTGCCACCATCCAGCACGACGGCCTCTTTCATCTCTTTCGGCACGGCGTCGAAGAACTGTTTGTAGATGATGATGACCACCGGCACGACCAGTTGCGGCAGGATGATCCCGCCCCATTTGTTGATCAGCCCGAGGTCGTTCATCAGCACGAATTGCGGCACCACCAGCGATTGCACCGGCACCATGAAACTGGCGAGGACGACTCCGTACAGCAGCTTGCGCCCGAAGAACTGCATCTGGCTGAGGGCATAGGCGCACATCATCCCGGTGATCAGCACGATCACGGTGATGATCAGCGAGGTCCCGATCGAGTTGATGTACCAGTGCATCAGCGAGGTGTTGAACAGCGCGTCGGAATAGCTCGACAGGCTGAATTCATCCGGGATCAGGCCGGCGCTGTCCGAGACCACGCGGCTTTCGGTTCGGATCGAGGTGATGAAGGCCCAGTAGAGCGGGAAGATCCAGATCAGCCCGGCGATCAGGGTGATGGCGGTCAGGGCGATATTCTCGATGCGGCGTTGTGGGGTCATGTGTCTTTGCCTCTTCCGATGCGCAGCAGTTGGTATTGCAGGACCGAGACGACGGCGATCAGCAGGAACAGGATCAGCGAGATTGCCGCCGCATAGCCGCCGTGGTTCAGCTGGAACGCCTCGCGGTAGACCATCAGCAGCAGGACGTAGCTTGTGTTGAAGGGGCCGCCCTCGGACAGCAGGTAGACCTGATCGAAGAGCTTGAGTTGCAGGATCAGTTGCAGGGTCAGCACCAGCGCCGTGACCGGCCAGAGCAGCGGCCAGGTGATGCGCGCGAACAGCTGGCGACGGGTGGCGCCGTCAAGCGCCGCGGCCTCGTAGAGGTCGGTGGGGATGTTGCGCAGACCGGCGAGGATCAGCAGTACGTTGAAGCCGTTGGTCCACCAGATGGTGACGACCGCGATGGAGGGCAGCACCCAGTAGGGGTTCTTGAACACCGGCACCGGTTTGCCGGTGAAGAAGGTGAAGACCGGCTGCAGCACGCCGAACTGGAAATCCAGCATCCAGGCCCAGATTTGCGTGACGACCGAGACGGGCAGCACGTAGGGCGTGAAGAACAGCACCAGCGCGAGGGCCTGCCAGCGCCCGGACAGGCGGTTGACAGCCAGCGCGATGACCATGGCGATCAGCGTCGTCGGGATCACCGTCAGCACCACGAAATAGGCATTGTTCTTGATCGAGATGTAAAAGATCCGGTCCGAAAACAGGCGGACATAGTTGTCCAGCCCGATCCAGTTGCCCTCGCCGATCAGGGGCGCGTCGGTGAAGGACAGGCGCACCACCTCATAAAGCGGATAGGCAAAGACCAGTGCGAAGATCGCAAGGAACGGCAGGATCAGCGACAGGGCGACCAGCCCGTGGCGTCTCTTGTTGCGGATGATGGCCATGGTGCCTCCCTCGGGTCGGTTGCTTGGCCTGCGCGGAAGGCGTCCCCGCGCAGGCCGGTGCGCCTGTCAGCGCATGCGGCTTTCAAGTTCGGACTTCATCTGCGCGATGGCATCCTCGGGCGTGAGATAGCCGTGCATGGCGGGCGAGAGGATGTTGATCGAGGCGTCATAGACGGGCGAGGCGACCCCGGCGATGTCGTTGCGCGGATCATACGTCGCGCTGTCGGCCAGCGTGGCATAGGTCGCGTTCGGTTGCATCTGGGCGTATTCTGCGCTGTCGGCGACGGGTTTGTAGGCCGGGATATGGCCTGCTTCGGCCCAGGCGATGGAATGTTTCTCCATCCAGCCGATGACGGTCATGACGGCCTTGCGCTTTTCGGGGTCCATCTCGTCCTTGCCGTGGACGGGGATGGCGAAGGCGTGGCTGTCGGCCCAGGTGGTCTGGGTTTCCATCAGTTTCGGCACCTGCACCGCGCCCCATTCAAAACCGAGCGTGCCTGCGGTGGCGAGGTCCTTCATCGTCGGCACTTCCCACACACCATTCAGCTGAAAGGCGGATTTGCCGGAGGTGAAGAGGGCGACGGAGGCCTCGTAGAGCGCCTGTTCGGGCTGCCAGCCCTCGGTCTGCCATTTGGTCATGGTCTCGACCGCCTTGATGGCCTTTTCGGTGCTGTCGCCGGGCAGGATTTCCCCGTCGTCCGAGATCAGCGTGCCGCCCTGTTGCGCCAGCAGGGTGTAGAAGACGCGGTAGACGCCGCCATCGTCGCCGGTGGCATAGGTGAGGGGCGTTTCAGCGCCATTGTCGGCGGCGGTCTGCATCGCCTCTTCAAAGTCACCGACGCTTTCGATGCCGGTCAGGTTGCCCTGATCGTCGAGGAAGCGCGACCCCTCAAGGAAGGACTTGTTGTAGTAGAGCACGATGGAGTGGATATCGAAGGGCACGGCGTAGAGCGTGCCATCCGGCCCCTCGGCGGCCTTTTCGGCGGCGGGGAAGAAGTCGGCCTTGGCGAGGCCGGCATTTTCCAGATCCGCATCGGTGATCGGGGTCAGCACGCCTTCGCTGAGGCCGAGGGGCAGGCGCGACAGGTGATAGGTCATCACGTCGGGGCCCTGGCCAACGGCGGCCGAGGTGCGCACCTTGGTGTAGAAGGGCACGCCCCATTCCAGCGTGGTGCCCTTGACCTGAATGTCGGGGTGTTCCTCGTTGAACTGGCTGATCAGGGCCTTCATGCGCACGCCGTCGCCGCCTGACAGGAAATCCCACCAGGTGACGGTCTGCTGTGCGAAGGCCGGGGTTGCGACGCCGATGGCGGCTGACAGGCTCAGCGCCGTGGCGAGTGCGATTTTACGAAAGTGCATCGGTTCTCCTCCCTATGCGGGGCGCGTCGGCCCCCTTTCTGAAATCGTCCCGCCGCTGGGGCGAGACGCAGCAAAGCCCCCTGACCCAAAGGCCAGCAGACCCAATCCTTAGCGCAGGCGCCGCCCGTCGGGCAGGAAGGCCAGCACGTTTTCGGCGGGCGCGGCGATCCTGAGGGACTGCCCGTCGAGGCGATCGCGCTGGCCGCGGCGTTCAAACACGATATCCGCGCCGGTGGCGGAGCGGGCGTGGATGAAGGAACTGCCGCCCAGCTCCTCGGCGACCTCGACCGTCACTGGCAGCCCGCCCTCCTCGACAGGGGCCAGATGTTCGGGGCGCACCCCGAGGATGATGTCGGCTCCGGGGCCGGGCAGGGCGCCCTGCAGGGCGACGTCCAGCGTGCCGTCGGCGCAAGCGACACGGGCGATGCCGTTGCCGGTGCCCGTGACCTTGCCGGTCACGAAGTTCATCGCCGGTGAGCCGATGAAGCCCGCCACAAAGCGGTTGTCGGGATCGTCATAGAGCGACAGCGGGCGGCCCGATTGCATGACGTGGCCGCCCTTCAGGACATAGATGTCATCGGCGAGGGTCATCGCCTCGACCTGATCGTGGGTGACGTAGATCATCGTCGCGCCGATCTGGCGGTGCAGGCGGGTCAGTTCCAGCCGCATCTGCACGCGCAGCTCGGCGTCGAGGTTGGAGAGCGGCTCATCGAAGAGGAACACCTCCGGTTCGCGCACGATGGCACGGCCGATGGCGACGCGCTGGCGTTGCCCGCCCGACAGGGCCGAGGGCTTTTTGTCGAGGTGGTCTGTCAGCTGCAGGATGCGGGCGGCCTCGCGCACCTTTTCCTCACGCTCATGCTTGGGGGCGCGCGAGAGGCGCAGCGAAAAGGCCATGTTTTCGGCGACCGACAGATGCGGATAGAGCGCGTAGGACTGGAACACCATCGCGACGCCGCGCTTGGCGGGCTCGACCGCGGTGACATCGCGGCCACCGATCTCGATCTTGCCACCGGTCGTGTCCTCCAGCCCCGCGATCATTCGCAGCAGGGTGGATTTGCCACAGCCCGAGGGGCCGACGAAGACGCCGAATTCGCCCTTCGGCACCTCCAGCGAGACGTCCTTGATGACGTCCAGCGGGCCGAAGGATTTGCGCACATTGGTCAGTTTGACGCCCGACATCGCCCTACACCTTCAGCCGGACGACGTGGTACGACAGGGGCGCGACGCTGCCACCCAGAACACCGTCTGCTACCGCGAGGCCGGTGCCCTTTGTGGGCGCGATGACCTCGGCTCCGGGGCCGTTCGACGCCATCAGGTCATGACCCTCAATGACTTTATGGAAGTCGATGGTCGCATCCGGAAAGCCAGTCAGGGTGGTGCGCAGGTCCGCCGCCTCGCTCAGGTGGCGGTTGACGATGAACACCGTCACTGCGCTGGCGGCTTTGTCATGCACGGCGGCGATGTCCATGTAGGGCACGTCCGAGGCGACGGCGCAGTCATAGGTCGGCCCGTCGACGGCCACCTTCAGCGCGGTGCCACGACCATAGAGCGAGGCCATCTGGTAGGGCCAGTAGATCGACTGCCGCCACGCGGGGCCGTCGGCCTCGGCGCGGATCGGGGCGATGACGTTGACCAGCTGGGCAATGCAGGCGATCTTGACCCGGTCCGAGCGGCGGATGAATTCGTTCAGCAGGCAACCGATGAACAGCGTGTCCTCGAAGGTATAGTCCTCCTCCAGCAGCGCCGGGGCCTCGGGCCAGTCCCAGCTGCGCCAGTTCGCGGAATCCTGTTCGCGCTTGTGGTACCAGACGTTCCATTCGTCGAAGCAGATGTAGACGTCGTTCTTGGCGCGCTTCTTGGCCTTCACGAAGTCGATGACGCCGCCGATGGCCTGAATGTAGCGGCCTGTCTCTTCGACCTTGCCGAAGAAGTTCAGCGTGTCGCGGCTGGAGTTGCCGAAGTACTTGTGCAGCGAGATATAGTCGACGTTCTCATAGCACTCCTCCAGCACCTGACGCTCCCACTCGGGGTAGGTCGGCATCTCGTCGTTGGAGGAGCCGCAGACGATCATCTCGGCGTCCGGGGTCATCTGGCGCAGCGCCTTGGCGGTCTGGCTGGCGAGCTGGCCGTATTCCGAGGCCTTCTTCTGGCCGATCTGCCAAGGGCCGTCCATCTCATTGCCCAGGCACCACATCTTGACGTTGTAGGGCTGTTCCACGCCGTGGCTGCGGCGCAGGTCCGACCATTCGGTGCCGGAGGGGTGGTTGACGTATTCCATGAAGTTGCGGGCCTCTTCGATCCCACGCGAGCCAAGGTTGACGGCCAGCATCATGTCGATGCCGAGGTCCTTGGCCCAGACGGCGAATTCGTTGATACCGACCTGATTGCTCTCTTTGCTGCGCCAGGCGAGGTCGAGGCGCACGGGGCGGTCTTCCTTCGGGCCGATGCCGTCTTCCCAGTTGTAGGCCGACACGAAGTTGCCGCCGGGATAGCGGATCGCCGGGATGTTCAGATCGCGCACCATGTCGGCGACGTCGCGGCGAAACCCGTGTTCGTCGGCCTGCGGGTGGCCCGGTTCATAGATGCCGGAATAGATCGCCCGGCCCATGTGTTCGATAAAGGCTGCGTACAGACGATCGTCGATCGCCGCGATGGTGAAGTCGCGGTGAATGGCGGCAGATACCTGCATCCAAAATCCCTCCCTGATTTGTCCTACAAATGGTGACGCGGAGAGGGGTTTCTGTCAACAGGCTGTTAAGGGTGTCGGCGGAAAAGTGATATTGCATTGATATATATCGGGAATTCCGCATCAGCGCAGGGAGTTCTCGTGTTGGAATTTGAGGGCTGAGTTGCCTTTGCATGTTTCGCCTCTGGATTGAGTCGCGCATCGGGGCATTGCATCTGGGCGGCGTGATGCGCGACAGTCCCGCGCAGAGTGTCACGGGGTGGCACAGGGACCACCGGGGCAGGCAACGCTGATGCGCTTTCTTCATTCTGCAGATCTGCATCTGGATTCGCCGCTGCGGTCCCAGGCGCTGAAGAATGCCGAGCTTGCGGCGACCCTGCGCGCGGCCTCGCGCAGCGCTTTGGCGCGGATCGTCGATACCGCGATTGCGCAGGATGTCGACGCGCTGTTGCTGGCGGGGGACGTCTTTGACAGTGGTCAGATCGACGTCGCCAGCCGCGCGGCGCTGGCAGCGGAACTGGGGCGGCTGGGCGCGGCGGGCATTCCGACGGTGATGATCCGGGGCAACCACGATGCACTGCTCGACATGGCGAGCTATGGCCCGATTGGCGACAGCGTTGTGCAGCTGAACCGCGACACGCCGACGTTTCGCGTGGGCGAGGCCTCGATCCACGGGCTTGGCTTCACGACGCGCCATGTCGCCGAGACGATGCTGCCGGATTATCCCGTGGCCGAGCCGGGGCGGATCAATATCGGGCTGATGCACACCTCGCTCGGCGGGGCGGAGGGGCATGATCCCTATGCGCCCTGTTCTGAGGCGGATCTGCTGGGCTGGGGCTATGATTACTGGGGTCTCGGCCATATTCACAAGCGGTTTGAGCGGCGCAGCGAGCGGTCTCTGGCGGTGATGCCGGGGATCCCGCAGGGGCGCAGCATCCGCGAGACGGGGCAGGGCTCGGCCACGCTGATCGAGATTGATGGCGCGGGGGTGCGGGCCTCTGAGGTGCCGATCGCGCTGGTGCGGTTTGAGGTGCAGCCGCTGGATCTGAGCGGGGCGCAGTCTCAGGCGGCGCAGATTGCGACGATGGCGGATGCGATGCGCACAGCTGGCGCGGCGGGGCCGGTGGCGCTGCGGTTGCGGCTGCGCGGCGCGGGCAGCTTGCCCGGCACGCCCGACTTTGCCCGCCAGCTGGCCGAGGAAGCCGCCGCACAGACCACGGGCGTCTTTGTCGAGGCGGTGCGCTTTGATCGCGACCGGACGGCGGTGGCGCCCGGGGTGCTGTCGGACCTTGCGGCGATGATGGCCGAGGATGCGGCGAGCGCCGGGTTTCGCGATGAAGCGGGCGCGCTGATCGAGGAGTGGCGGCGTGCCCTGCCGCGCGAAGTGGCCGATGTGCTGGCGCCCGAAGGGTTTGATGCGCTGGTCGAGGAGGGCATCGAGATGATGCTGGCACGCCTTGGCGCAGGGGGAGAGGCGTCATGAGGCTGCGACAGCTCGACCTGATCCGCTATGGCAAGTTTCACGAGCAGGTGCTGGATTTCGGCGCCGCCGGGCGCGACTGCGATGTTACGGTGGTGTTCGGCGAAAACGAGGCGGGCAAGAGCACGGCCTTTGCCGCCTGGCTCGATCTGCTGTTCGGCTTGCCGATGCAGACGGCGCATGCCTTTCGCTTTGATCGCAAGGACATGATGGTCGGGGCGACGATCGAGGCGGGCGGCGACAGCCTGACGCTGCGGCGCACGGGCAAGCGGCAGGACTCGCTGACGGACGCGCATGGGCGGGTGGTCGACGAGGCGCGGCTCAGCGCACTGTTGCACGGGCTGGACCGCGACAGCTATGCCAAGCGGTTTTCGCTGGATGATGCGGTGCTGCGCGAGGGCGGCGAGGAGATTGCGCGCGCGCAGGGCGATCTGGGGCGGTTGCTGCATGCCGGGACCTCGGGCCTGTCGGGGATTTCCGAGGCGATGACGGCGGTGGAGGCCGAGGTGGACGGGTTTCACAAGAAATCCGGCCGCAAGACCACGCTGGCGGCGGCGAAAAAGGACCTCGCCGATCTGGAGCAGGCGATACAGGCCGCCCGTGTCGAGCCGCGCCATTTCGCCGATCTGCGCAAGGCGCAGGCGACGGCGGCGGCGGAGCTTGCGGCGGCGAAAGCGGCCTGCGCCGCAGCGCAGCGTGCGGTGATCGTTCGCGAGGCGGCTGAGCGGCGGCGCGCCATCGCTGCGGCCATCGCGGTGGAGCAGGACAAGCTGGCAGCGGCCCCTGCCGGGCCGGATCTGCCCGAGGACGCGCTGAGCCGGGTGGTCGCGGCGGACGAGCGCCGTCTGGCCGCCGAGCAGCACCACGCCGAGGCGGTGCAGGAGGGGGCGCGGCTTGAGGCAGAGGCGGCGGCGCTGGCTCCGGATGCGGAGGGGCTGGCGGTGGCCGAGGCTCTGGCGACGCTGGAGATCGCGCGGTTCGACGATGGTGAGCTGTTGTTGCCGCGCGTGCAGACGGCGGCGGCGGATATCGGGCGCAGGCGGGCAGAGGCGGCGCAGTTGCTGCGCGATGCGACTGCGCTGGCGGAGCGGATTGCAGGGCCGGGCGCGCAGGATGTGGCCCTGCCCGAGGAGCGTCGGATGGCCTTGCGCGCCTCGGCGCAGGCGGTGCGCGATGGTGCGCGCCAGCTGGCCGATCTGGACCTGACCCGGCAGGAGACGCAGGCGGCGCTTGGCCCGGACCTGGCGATGCCGCAGGGCATTGACGCGCTGAGCGATGCGCTGCTGGCGCTGCAGCGCGATATCTCTGATCCTGTGGCGCTGGCGGATGCAGCGACGCGGGCGGGCGTGCAGGCGGCGCGTGCGGCGGCCGGGCTGAGCGGGGACTGGCGCGCGCTGGCAGAGGCGGGCTTGCCGGAGGAGGCGGAGCTGGCCGAGCTTGCGACACGCAGCGCACGTCTGGCCGAGCGGGCGAGCGATGCGGCGCGCCAGCTGGCGGAAGCCGAGGACGCGCTGGCGGCGCAGGAGGCCGCGCTGACAGCCGCGCGCGATTTCGGGGCCGCAGTGACGGACGGTGAAATCGCCGAGAGCCGCGCCGCGCGTGATGCGGCCTGGGCGGAGCATGAGACGGATTTGCAGCGCGCCACGGCTGCGCGCTTTGCCGATTTGATGCGCGGGGACGACGCTTTGCGCGCCCGCCACGCGGCCTCGGCCGAGGGGCGTTTGCGTCTGACTGCGGCGCAGGAGCAGGTGCAGCAGGAGCAACAGCGCTGTGCCCGTCGCAGCGCTGCGGTGGCGCGCTGTGATGAGGAGCAGGCGGCTCTGCAGGCCGAGGCGGCGGCGCTGGCGGCGCGTCTGGGTCTTGGCGCGGAGTTTCCCGTGGCGGGCTTCGTGGCCCGACGTGCTGCCCTGCGGACGGCGCTGGATCTGGCGCTGGAGGCAGAGGCCGCGGCGACGCTCGCCGCGCAGGCGCGTGCGCGGCGCGATGCCTTGCTGGGGCGGCTGAGCGACGCGGTGCAGGGGGCCGGCGGGGTGAGCACGCCGGAGCGTCTGCAGCCCGAGGCGGAGCGGTTGCTAGTGCAGCTTGAGACCCGCGCGAAGGAAGCCCGTGCCCGGCAGGCGGCGGCGGCGAGCCTTGCCAGTCTGAACCACAAGCGCGACGCGGCCGAGCAGGCGCTGAGCCTGCACCGCGCGGCGCTGGCGCGGATCGCGACCGGCTGGGCCGAGGGCATGGACGCCGAGGCCATACTGGCCCGCTTGCCGGATCTGGACCGGCTGGCGCAGGTCGAGGTCGAGCACGCGGACCGGGCGCGGCGCATTGGCCTGATGGAGGCGGCGCTGGCGGCTTTCGAGGCGGTGATGCAGCCCTTGCGCCCGGCGCTGGGGCTGGCGGACGCGGCCTCGGTCAGTGAAACATTGGCGGCGGCGCGGCAGCGGGCCAAGGCCGCCGAAGCGGGTGCGGCGCAGATCAGCGCGCTGGCCCGCAAGCTGGAAGCGGCGCGGTCTGCGCAGGGCGCAGCGGAGCAGGTGATGCGGGCCAGCGCGGCCGAGATTGCGCAGGTGCTGGAGGGGCAGGAGAGCGCGCCGGAGGCAAACCCGCGCCGTCATGTCAGCACGCTGGTGGCGCGTGATCGGGACCGGGCGACGCTGCAACGTCTGCGCGCGGAGCATGCGCTGGCGGCGGGCGGGCTGGACGAGGCGGCGCTGGAGGCCGAGGCGCAGCAGGTGGACCCGGCGCGACTGGCGGGGCTGCAGGCGGACCTTGCCGAGGCCGAGGCGCAGCGCGACGGCGTGTTGCGCCGGGCGGGCGAGGCGGACGAGGCGCTGCGTCTGGCGCTGGCCAGCACGGGGGGCGCGGATATCGACCAGCGGCGGGCAACCGCGCTGGAGACGCTGAGCGAAGAGGCCCGGATTGCGGCGACGAAACTGCTGGGGCTGATGGCGGCGCAGGGGGCTTTGCGCCGGTTCCGTCAGGAACACCGGGGCGACATGCTGGAGGCGACCGAGGCAGCCTTCGCGCGGCTGACCCATGGCGAATGGCCCCGGCTGGAAACGCAGTCGACCGGCAAATCGGAGCGGCTGGTGGCGCTGCGCGACGGGCTGCCGGTGACGGCGGATGCCATGTCGACGGGCACGCGGGGGCAGCTTTACCTTGCGCTGCGCATCGCCGGGCACGCGGATTTCGTGGCGCGCCATGGCCCGCTGCCGTTTGTGACGGACGACATCCACGAGACCTTTGACGACATGCGATCACGCGCGGCGCTGGAGCTGGCGGGCGAGATGGGCAAGCTGGGGCAGGCGATCCTGTTCACGCACCATCGCCATCTGGTCACGCTCGCCCGCGATGTGCTGCCGGATGTGCGTGTGATCGAGCTGGCAAAATAGCGCGCTGTCGCACTTGCGCACCATGGCTGTTCATCGGGGCAGGGGCGCGGGCCTTGTTGTGCCTCTGCGCGGCCCATAAGTTCCGGGGTAACAGCCGGAGCCTGAGGGCGCTGGCCCCCTGAACATCGGCGCAACGGAGGCGCATATCCCATGAAAAATATCGGTTTCCTGTCGTTTGGCCATTGGAGCCCCGGTCGCGGGTCGCAAACTCAGACCGCTGCGGATGTCCTGCTGCAATCCATCGATCTGGCCGTCGCGGCTGAGGAGCTGGGCGCGGATGGCGCCTATTTCCGGGTGCACCACTATGCGCGTCAGCTCGCCTCGCCGTTTCCGCTGCTGGCCGCCGTTGGCGCCAAGACCAGCAAGATCGAGATCGGCACCGGCGTCATCGACATGCGCTATGAAAACCCGCTGTACATGGCCGAGGATGCCGGCGCGGCCGACCTGATCTCGGGCGGGCGTCTGCAGCTGGGGATCAGCCGGGGATCGCCCGAACAGGTGGTCGAGGGCTGGCGGCACTTTGGCTATGCGCCACCCGAAGGCGGCACGGATGCCGATCTGGGGCGGCATCACGCGCAGATCTTCTTTGACGTGCTGCGCGGCGAAGGCTTCGCCCAGCCGAACCCGAACCCCATGTTCCCCAACCCGCCGGGCCTGCTGCGGGTGGAGCCGTACTCGGAAGGGCTGCGGGACCGGATCTGGTGGGGCGCGGGCTCGAACGCGACGGCGATCTGGGCGGCAGAGCTGGGCATGAACCTGCAAAGCTCGACCCTGAAGGACGATGAGACGGGCGAGCCGTTCCACATCCAGCAGGCCAAGCAGATCCGCGCGTATCGTGAGGCCTGGAAGGCCGCCGGGCATACCCGGACGCCGCGTGTTTCTGTCAGCCGCAGCATCTTTGCGCTGACCAACGACATGGACCGCGCCTATTTCGGGACCGGCGAAAAGGGCAAGGATTCCGTGGGGTATCTTGATGCCAACACCCGCGCCATCTTTGGCCGCAGCTATGCCGCCGAGCCGGACAAGCTGATCAAGGAACTGGCGCAGGACGAGGCCGTGGCCGAAGCCGATACGCTGCTGCTGACGGTGCCGAACCAGCTGGGGGTTGAGTACAACGCCCATGTCATTGAGGCGATCCTGACCCATGTGGCGCCGGGCCTCGGCTGGCGCTGAGAGAGACTTTCCGGGGGCGGCGCTGTGGCTGCTACCCCCTCTGCAAGACCAGATCCCCCCGAACGGTGCCCCGCCGTTCGGGGTTTTTTTGTGACGTAACGGCGCGGGGGATGAATTTTGCGTGCGAGGTGCGGCAAATCGTATTCCATGACTTTACATTATTACGGACCAATACTAACTCCTCGCTGCCTGAGGCGCGCGGAGCGAGTCTGTCGCGGATCTCAGACCGATTGCCAGACATGCGGAAGTTGCAGCGATGAACTCCATCGGGTTGATGCTTTATGAGACGGCGGCGATGCTCAAGCGCGAGTTCGAGCGCAGCGCGCGGCCCTACAAGCTGACGTTGCTGCAATGGCGCGTGCTGGCCTCGCTGGCCGAGCGCGATAGCGTGACGCAGACCGACCTCGGGGCCGAGCTGAAGGCTGGGGCGATGACGATCAGCGACGTGATCGAGCGGCTGGAGCTGGCCGGGCTTGTGACGCGCGAAACGGACCCGGCCGACAACCGCGCCAAACGGGTCTGCATCACGCCCAAGGGCGCCGCCCTGCGCCTTGAGATGCGCGCTGTGGCCGAGCGCGTCTATGCCCGCACGCTGGAGGGGATCGACCCCGCCGACCATGCCGCGACCGAGCGTGTTCTGACCCGGATCGCCGAGAATTTACAGGACCGCAAGGCCCCGAAAAAGGAATTGAAAAGATGAGCGTTGCCGAGAAGAAACCAGTCGATCCCATTCCCGTCGGCACTGCCGCGCCGGAGGCGAAGACGCGCGGCAAGGGGCGGCGGCGCGTGCTGATGTTCGGTGTGCCGGTGCTGCTTCTGCTGGGCGGCGGCTATGCCTGGCTGACCGGCGGGCGCTACATGGAGACCGACAACGCCTATGTGCACCAGCCGCTGGTGCCGGTCTCGGCCGATGTGGCGGGGCGGATCGTTGAGGTGAACGTGGCCGAGAACAGCAAAGTTGCCGTGGGCGATCCGCTGTTCAGCATCGATTCCACGCCCTATGATATTGCTCTGGCGCAGGCAGATGCGGCGCTGGCCTCGGCCCGGCTGTCGGTGGCGCAACTGCGGGCGAACTATGCCACCGTGGCCGCGCAGGTGCAGGCGGCAGAGGGCATTCTGGACGTGCAGAAGCGCGAGCTTGGGCGTCAGGATTCGCTGTCGGAAAAGGGCCTGTCTCCGGCGACGACTTATGATGAGGCGATCATGGATGCGCGTCAGGCCGAAAACGCCGTCAAGGTCGCGCAACAACAACTGAACGCGGCGGCGGCGGCGCTTGCGGGCAATCCCGATATTGCGACGGACGATGTGCCCTCGGTCCGCGCCGCCATCGCGCAGCGCGACGCGGCGGCGCGCAACCTTGAAAAGACACGGGTTCTGGCGCCAATCGGCGGAGTCGTCTCGCAGATCGACAGCCTGAACGTGGGGCAGTACCTCGGCACCGGGTCCACCGTGGCCAGCCTTGTGAACACCGATGACAGCTGGATCGAAGCGAACTTCAAGGAAACTCAGCTGACCAAGATCGCCGTCGGCCAGCCGGTGGAGATTGACGTCGATGCCTATCCCGACCTGCACCTCAGCGGCGCGGTCGAGAGCATCGGCGCGGCCACAGGCTCGCAATTCTCGCTGATCCCGGCGCAGAACGCGACCGGCAACTGGGTCAAGGTAGTGCAGCGCATCCCCGTGCGCATCCGCATCGACAGCGACACGCGCGGGTTGCTGCGTGACGGGATGAGCGTGGCGGCCTCGGTCGACACCGGCAAAACCCATCTGGACAACCTGAGATGAGCGCCAAGCCAGTCTATTCAGCGCCGGCGGTCCGCGTCGCAGCACCGGGCTGGCTGACCGCGTCGATCATGCTGGCGACGATCATGCAGGTGCTCGACACCACCATCGCCAACGTCGCCCTGCCGCATATGGCCTCAAGCCTCGGCGCGACGCAGGAGGAGGTGACCTGGGTTCTGACCAGCTATATCGTCGCCTCGGCCATCGCGACGCCGCTGACCGGCTGGGTGGCGGACCGCTTTGGCCGCCGGGCGGTGTTCATCACGGCGATTGCGGGCTTCGTGCTGACCTCGCTGGCCTGTGGGCTGGCGGTGGGGCTGCCCGAGATGGTGGCCTTTCGCATCCTGCAGGGCATCTTTGGCGCGGTGATCATTCCGTTGGCGCAGGCGGTGCTGCTGGACATCAACCCGCGCGAACGCATCGGGCAGGCCATGGCGGTCTACGGCGCGGGCATCATGATTGGCCCGATCATCGGCCCGACGCTGGGCGGCTGGCTGACCGAGGTGTTCAACTGGCGCTATGTCTTCTTCATCAACCTGCCGGTGGGCATCATCGCCATGGCAGGGATCTGGGCCTTTCTGCCGAAGGAAGAGACCCGCAAGCGGCGCTTTGATATCTTTGGCTTTGCCATGCTGGCTGTGGCTGTCGGATCGCTGCAGCTGTTGCTGGACCGGGGCCAGTCGGTCGACTGGTTCAATGCCATCGAGAGCTGGATTTACCTTGGCCTGATCATCGGCGGCATGTGGGTCTTCATCGTACACAGTTTCACGGCAGCAGAGCCCTTCGTCGATCTGCGCATGTTCGCGGATCGCAACTTTGCCATGGGGCTGATCTTTATCTTCGTGGTCGGGCTGACGATGTTTTCCGGCCTCGCGCTGTTGCCGCCGCTGCTGCAAAAGCTGATGGGCTATCCGGTGATATCGACCGGGATCGTGATGGCGCCGAGGGGCGTGGGCACGATGGTGTCGATGATCCTCGTCGGGCGGCTGGTGGGCGTGGTCGATGCCCGCGTGCTGGTCTGCTTCGGGCTGGCGGCAACGGCGATCTCGATGCGGCTGATGGCCGGGTTCAGCGTCGGGATGGACGCGCATCTGATCGTGATTTCGGGGGTTATTCAGGGCTTTGGACTCGGCTTTGTGTTCGTGCCGCTGTCGACGCTGACCTTCGCCACGCTGAACGCGAAGTTCCGCAGCGAGGCGACCAGCATGTTCAGTCTGGTGCGCAACGTCGGCTCTGGCGTCGGGATTTCGCTGGTCACGACGGTGCTGGCGCGGATGAGCGTGGTCAACCATGAGGAGCTGGGCGCAAGCCTGACGGCGACCTCGCCTCAGGTGCAGATGCAGATGCCGCAGCTGATCGGTGGCTCCAAGGCGCTGCTGGCGCAGGCGGATCAGCTGGTGTCACAGCAGGCAGCGATGATCGGCTATGTCGATAACTTCCTGCTGATGATGTACCTGACGCTGGCGGTGTTTCCGATCGTGCTGTTTCTGCGCAAACCCCCGACCCACGCGCCCGCCGCCGAGGCGCATGCGGTGATGGAGTAGACGAACCGTCGACGCCTTTCAGAGGGCGTCGACAAGCGGGCGAGAGGGCGTCTGGATCAGGCGTTCCGGCGCGCCCTTCGGTACGGCGGCCAGCAGGCGGCGGGTATAGGGATGCTGCGGCGCACGCAGCACTTCGTTGGTCGGGCCGGTTTCGACAATCTCGCCCTTGTACATGACGGCGATGCGGTGGCTGACGCGTTCGACCACGGCGATATCGTGGCTGATGAACAGGAACGACAGGCCTTCGGTGCGCTGGATGTCGGCCATGAGGTCGGTGATCCGCTGGGCGTTCGAGACGTCGAGGGCCGAGACGGCTTCGTCCGCGACGATGATCGCGGGGCGCACGGACAGGGCGCGGGCAATGCAGATCCGTTGGCGCTGACCGCCCGAGAACTGGTGCGGATAGCGATCCGCGGCATCTGCGGGCAGGCCGACGCGGGTCAGCAGATCGGCGGCAAGGGCGGCGCGGTCGGCGCCATGTGCGACGCCGTGCAGAAAGGCCGGTTCGGTGACCAGATCGCGGATGCTCATGCGCGGGTTGAGCGAGGCATAGGGGTCCTGAAACACCATCTGCATCCGCGCGCGGTGCGGCTTCAGCGCCTTTGGCGAGAGGCCGGTGATCGGCGTGCCGTCCAGTTCGATCAGGCCCGAGGTCGGCTCGATCAGGCGCAGGATCGAGCGGGCGAGGGTGGATTTGCCGCAGCCCGACTCCCCCACCAGCCCGAGGGTTTCACCGCGGGCGAGGGTCAGGGAGACGTTGCGCACCACCGGCGTCGGGGCCTTGCGCGACAGCAGCGAGGTGCCGCCAAAGCTGGTGCAGAGGTTGCTGACCTTCAGCAGGGTCTGCGCGTCTTTCAGAGGGGCTGGTGCGCCGGCGCCGAGGCGCGGCGAGGCGGCGATGAGTTCGCGCGTGTAGGGATGGCGGGGGGCGGCGAAGAGGGCATCAGTGCGGGCCTCCTCGACCTTGCGGCCGTTTTGCATGACGACGACGCGATCGGCGATTTCGGCAACGACGCCAAGATCATGGGTGATGAACAGCACCGCCATGCCCATATCGCGCTGCAGATCGCGCAGCAGGGTCAGGATCTCGGCCTGGGTGGTCACGTCGAGGGCGGTGGTGGGTTCATCCGCGATCAGCACTTCGGGTTCGCAGGCCAGCGCCATGGCGATCATGACGCGCTGGCGCAGCCCGCCGGAGAGTTCGTGCGGGTACTGATCAAGGCGGCGACCGGGGTCGGGGATCATCACCCGGTCAAGCGCGGCGCGCGCGGCGGAGCGCGCCTCGGCTCCCGTGAGGCCGCGATGCAGCCGCAGGGTTTCGGTCATTTGCCGCCCGATCCGCATCACGGGGTTGAGCGAGGTCATCGGCTCCTGAAACACCATCGCGATGCGGTCGCCGCGCAGGGCGCGCAGGGCGGCGGCAGGCAGGGTGGTGATCTCGACCGGGTCAGGCGAGGGCCCGAAGCGGATCGAGCCGCCGTTGATGCGCCCGCCTTCGCGCTCGATCAGGCGCAGGATTGACAGGGCGGTGGCGGATTTGCCCGAGCCGCTTTCACCGACCAGCGCCAGCGTCTCGCCCCGGTGGATGTCGAAGGACAGGCCATGCACGGCCTGCACATCGCCAAAGGCAATGCGCAGGTCCTTGACCGACAACAGCGGCGGGTTGTGCGGGCGCAGGGTCATTTTGCGGCCAGACGTTGCAGGAAGGGGGCCAGCGGTGGGGTCCAGCGGCGTCCGGGGGTCAGTCGGGCCTCGAACGGGTCATCGCCATGGACCTGCCAGTGCAGGGTTTCGCCGAGGGTCAGCATGCCCCAGGCGCGGGCGGGTTCGCCGCCGGTGGTGAAGCTTTCGGTCAGGCTCTGCTGGGTCATGTGAGGGATGCCGTCGACGGTGGTGACGGTGTTCCAGTGGACATGCCCGGCGATGCAGGCGACGGGGACGCGGGCCTGCGCCAGCGCTTGCCGTGCGCGATCCGCCTGCGGGTAGGTCGAGACAGAGGCGTTGCGCTGGAAGTAGTAGTTGCCGATCTGGCTGTGACCGGAGACGGGGACGTGGCTGGCCACCAGCGTCGGCTTTTCCGCCTGCTGGGCCATGCGCGACAGCCAGAGCAGATCGGATTCTGGCAGATCAAAGCCGGGGGTGGCAGTGTCGCGGTGGATCTTGGCATCGGCGCGCCAGAGGGCGAGCTGCCAGTCGCCAAGGTCGATGATCTGGCTTTGCAGGGCAGTGCCGAGGATCGCTTCGTTGTCGGCGACGCTGAGGTGATCACGGTCGTGGTTGCCGCAGATGTGGTGGATCGGCGCGTCGAGGTGCGACAGGGCCTCTGCCACCTCACGCTCCAGCCGGTCATCGGTGGCGGTGTCGATGTCGGAGATGCGGTCGCCCAGATCGAGGATCAGATCGGGGGCCTCGGCATTGGTCCATTTCGTGAAATCGGCCAGCAATTCCAGCGCCGTATCGCCGCGTTTGGTGTGCGAGGGGGCGCCGTGGTGAATATCGGTGACAATGGCGATGCGGGTCATGGTGTGTTCCGGGATCAGAAGAGAGAGGAGGGGAGCCGGGCAGCCTCGTGCCGCCCGACCCGTGGGCGATCAGCTGCCCGCGAGGGAGATGGAGCCGGCGCGGAAATCGAGCACATAAGGGATGTGGCCGGGCTGCGGCGCCCAGTTGACCGACTGCTTCATGCCCCAGCTTTCAAAGGGTCGGTACAGCGGCAGCACGGGCGGGTCCTGCTTGATCCGCTCCATCAGCTCGGCATAGGCGGCGCGGCGGGCGTCGACGTCCTTGGAAAAGCGGAAACGATCCCATTTCTCGGCGTAATCGGCATCGGTGTTGAAACGGCCTTCGCCCTCGGACGGGCCATTCGGGGCCCACATCACGCCGAAGCTGCCGAAGGGGTCGGCAAAGTACATCGGGTTCGACCAGTTGCGCGCCATCATCTCGGGGTCGTTGCCCGACCACTGATCCTGCACGTTGACGCGGCCATTGATGCCGACGGCGGCCCACATCTCCATGATGGCCTGCGCGGCCAGAAGGCCGTTGGTGTAATAGGTCGCGGCGGTGTCATAGGTGATCTCGAACCCGTCGTAGCCGGCCTCTTTCAGCAGAGCCTTGGCCTTTTCGGGGTCATATTCGAAAGTCTTGAGCTCGGGCATGTAGAGGTCGCCCATCTCCATCATGGTGTGCGAGGACGGCACGATCGCCTTGCCCTGCCAGAGCGCCTCGTTCAGCGTGTCGCGGTCGATGGCGAGGCTCATCGCCTGACGGATGCGCGGATCTTTCAGTTTCGGGTTGTTCTGGTTCATGATCATGACGTGGAACAGCGCGGTGGCCGCGCCTTCGGTCTTGAGGGCCGGGTCGTTGTCGATCAGGGACAGCTGGTCGGGGGCGATATTGGTGACGATATCGGCCTCGCCCGTCTTCAGCGCGGTGATACGGCTGGCTGTCTCGGAGATCTGCACGACGGTGGCGCGATCCAGTGGGGCCTTGTCGCCCCAGAAGTTATCGAAACGCTCCCAGACGATTTTCTCGCCGGGCATGAATTCGGCCACCTTGTAGGGGCCGGTGCCGACGGGGGCCATCGAGAAGGCCTCGTAATCGCTGTCCTCAGCGACGGCGGGGTCACCGGTCAGGCCCTTGGTGTAGTCCTCGGGGATGATCATGATCTGCTGCAGCGAGACCAGAGTTTCCCAGAGCGGTTCTTCACGAACGGCGTGGATGCGGACGGTGTAGTCATCGACCTTTTCCGCGCCGGAAAAGTTGCCGAGGCGGTCCTTGGCGCGCACGGCGTAGGGCGCGAAAGTCGCCTGGAACATACGGTTGAGCGAGAAGACCACGTCATCGGCGGTCATCGCTTCGCCGTTATGGAAGGTGACGCCGTGGCGCAGTTTCAGCTCCATCGTGGTGGGGTCGATCAGTTCCCACGAGGTGGCGAGGGCAGGGACCCAGACCGACTCCAGCTTGGTGTGGTCGCGGTCGATCAGGGTGTCGAAGCTGTTGTAATAGAACTGCGATCCGACGTTGGAGTGATCGCGGCCCGGATCGAGGTAGGGCGAGACATTGGCGGCGCCGACGGTAATATCCGCGGCAAAGGCAGCCGTTGTCAGGGCGGCCGAGAGGGCGGTGGTGAGCATCAGTCTGAACATGATAATCTCCGGTAAGGGTTTGAAAGGGTTGGCAGGGGCCGCTTTGGGCGGCTCTTGTTGGTGTCAGCGGTCGCGCAGGCGGACATCGGCGCGGTCTCGCAGCCAGTCGCCCAGGATCTGCACGGTGAAGGTCAGCAGCACGATCAGCCCGGCGGGGATCAGCACGATCCAGGGGGCCGTCGGCATGTAGTCGCGCCCCAGCCCCACCATTGAGCCGAGCGAGGGCGTCGGCGGTTGCACGCCCAGCCCGAGAAAGCTGAGCGTGCTTTCCAGAATGACGATGTTCGACAGCGCCAGCGTGAACTGCACGACGAGGGGCGAGACGATATTGGGCAGCAGGTGACGCCGGGCGATATAGGCGGTGCCGCCACCGGCGGCGCGCGCCGCCTCGATAAAGGGTTGCGAGGCAAGGCGGCGGACCTCGGCGCGCACGATACGGGCGTATTGCTCCCACCCCGCGATGCCGAGCACGAAGATCAGCACGGTGAGCGAGGAGCCGAGCAGCGCCAGCACCAGAAGGGCCACAAGGGTGAAGGGAATGGCGATCTGCATGTCGACCAGCGCCATGATGCCATCCTCGGCCCAGCCGGGGCGCAGGCCCGCGATCAGGCCCAGCAGGCCGCCGATGGCCAGCCCGATGACGGCCCCGCAAAACGCCAGTGCCAGGGTCAGGCGCAGCCCGTAGAGCCCGCGTGAGAAGACGTCGCGGCCCAGTTCATCTGTGCCGGCGAAATGGCCGGGGCTGGCGCGGCCAAAGCCGATGGGCGGGCGCAGGCGCGAGATCAGGCTTTGATCCAAGGGATCGAATGGCGCGATCAGCGGGGCGAAGAGGGCGGCACCGACCAGCAGCACGGCGAGGGTCAGCGCAACCTTCTGGAGGGCGTTGGTCGCGGAGGGGCGGCGCCTACGTAGGATCGGGTCTGCGAGCGTTGTCATGAGGTTGGCTCCTGTTCAGCTTTTCGCCAGGCGGATGCGGGGATCGGCCAGCGCATAGGCGATGTCGGTGACCGCGTTGATCAGCACGACGGCGACGGCGACGGTGATGACGCCGAACTGCAGCACCGGGTAGTCGCGCACGATGGCGGCGTTCACCAGCAGCTGACCGATGCCGGGCCAGGAAAAGATGCTCTCGACCACAACACTGCCGGCGGCGGCGAGCGAGGCGATCTGCAATCCGATGACCGAGATCACGGTGATCGAGGCATTGCCGAGGCCATGGCGCATGACGACCCAGAACTCCGACAAGCCCTTGGCGCGGGCGGTGCGGATGTATTCCTGCCCCAGCACGTCCAGCATGGCGTTGCGGGTAAAGCGGGTCAGGGCGGCGACCAGCACGCCGGACAGGGCGATGGTTGGCATGATGAAGTGCAGGAAAGACCCGTTGCCGACCACGGGTAACCAGTTGAGGGTGTAGGAAAAGATCAGGATCATGACGATGGCGAGGATGAAGGCGGGGACGGCGTAGCCTGCGAAGGCGATCACCATCACCGCCGATCCGATCCAGCTTTTGCGGTAGACGGCGGCGAGGACGCCGAGGGGGATCGAGACCAGCAGCGTGAGGCTGACGGAGGTCAGCAGCAGTTGCGCCGAGGGCCAGATGCGGCTTGCGATGACCTGCGTGACGGGGCGACGCTCGACAAACGACAGGCCGAAATCGCCCGAGGCGGCGGCGCGCAGAAAGGCGAGGTATTGGTGCCAGAGAGAGCGGTCGAGTTGGAAGTAGGCGATGAGTTTCTCGCGCCCCTCTGCCGTGAGGCCTTCGCCCAGAAACGTGTCGATCGGGTTGCCGGACAAGCGTGTGGCAATGAAGGTGATGGTCAGGATCGCAAACAGCGTCACCGCCATTTTGATGAATATTCTCAGCAGGTAAGCGGTCATGTCATGGCATCCTTCTGGGGGGTGGCGGCCCTTTGCAGGTGCAGGAAGGGCAGGCCTGCGGCACGGGCGGCTCGACCATCGGTGGCGGGATTGTCGCCGACAAAGATCGCCTGCGCCGGGTCGAGATCCCCGAGCGCGAGGGTCAGCATCAGCGGGTTCGGCTTGCCCGGACTTTGCCAGCGCAGACCGGGGCGGATGGCGCGCAGGGCGGCCAGCAGAGCGCCGGTCTCGGCGACGGGCTGACCGGAATGGCTGGGATGGGACAGATCCTCGTTCGCGACCCAGAGCGGGGCGTCGCTGGCAAGGTTGAGCAGCGGGCCAAAGTCATTGATCCCAAAGGCCGGATCGCGGCAGAGCAGGGCGGCTTGCGGTGCGGGATGGGCGGTGTCAAAGCCGAGGTCGCGGGCCGCCTCAACCAGCGCCGGGCTGGCGTGAAGGCGCAGACGCATCAGGCCGAGGCGGGCGATTCTCAGCAGCGCGACCTCGCCCGCCAGCAGGATACGCCGGGCGGGAATATCGAGGCCGAGGCTGGCCAGTTTCGCCGAAAGCAACAGCGCCGTGGTGTCGGAATTGTTCGAGACGATCCAGAGCCGCGCGCCACATTCCGCAATGAATTCAGCACTATCCGCAAAGGGGCGACCCTCAGAGATCAGGCAGCCGTCCAGATCGCAGAGCACGCGGCGGGCCTGTGCCACGTCGCTGGCATCAAGGGCGGTGCGCAGCAGAACGGGCGGCTGGAGGGGGATCGTGGGTGCGTGCAAGGTCTCAGGCTCCTCAGGGGTCGTGCCGGGGATCACCGGCTGTCTGAGGTCCCAAATGACGGGTTGCTGTGACGTCGCTGTAACAAAGCAAAGCTAGGCTTTGGGCAAAGCAAAGCCGGGATGCGGGGAATGCGATGTCTTTGTCGAATGTGCGTCTGGAGGCGGTGCGAACCGTGGCTGAATCAGGATCTTACGCGGCGGCGGCGCGGCTGCTGGGGGTGACTCAGCCGAATATATCGCAGCTGGTGCGGGCGCTTGAGGCGGAGTACGGCGTGCGATTGTTCGCGCGACATGAGGGGCGGCTGGTGCCGACGGCGCTGGGTCAGAAGCTTTGTGATGCCGCTGAGCGCATGGCCGAAGCGCGCGATGATGCGGAGCGTTTGCTGCAAAGCCGGTCGTCGCTGGCGCGGGGAGAGATCACCATCGGGCTGGGAAATGCCATGCCGGGGATGGCGCTGGTGGCGGCGTTTCACAAGGCTTATCCGGGGGTTAGCATCAGGGTTGAAACCGGCTCTCATGAAAAGATCACCCGCGCGGTGCTGAGCCATGGCGCGGATGTGGCGGTGTTGCCGGAGGTGCCGCAGGACCGCCGTTTCCGCCGCACCCACCTGGCGCGCACCGAGGTGGTGGCGATTGCGCCGCTGTCCCATGCCCTTGCCCGCCAGCGCGAGGTCACGGCCGATCAGCTGCGCCGCGAGCCCTTGATCTTTCGCGCCAGCGGCTCCTCGACCCAGCGGGCGGTGGAGCGGATGTTTGCCCGCAGCGGTGCCGTGCCGGAGCCTTTTCTGACGCTGGATGCGCGCGATGGCCTTTATGAGGCAGTGGTCAGCGGGCTTGGCGTGGGGTTCCTGTGGCGCGATGGCACCTCGCGCGGGGATGGCATCAAGCGGCTGCCGATTGTCGAAATGGGCCGCGCCGAAACCCATGAAACGGTCTTTGCGCTGAGCGAGACGACGGGCAAGATCGTCGACGCTTTCTTCGACATGGCGGCGCATTTCGAAGCCGCGGCGGGTGGCTGAAACCGGCACATCGCACTGTCGGTATCGGGTCGGTATCCCGTCGGTATCTGAACGGTGCGAAAATGGGCAGCGGGCGGGCGGATCGCGGCCCCTGCGCGGCTGCGTCTTGTGGCGGGGCAGGGGATCGCCGAGGCTCCGTCACAAAAGGGAGTGTGCCGATGAGCTTTGATCTGATCCTGCAGGGGGGTATCGTGCTGGGGCACGGCGCGGTCGACCTCGGGCTGCGCGGGGGCCGCATCGCGGCGATTGGCGCGGGCCTCAGCGGCGGGCCGGTCAAGGCGCTGGACGGCGCGCTGGTGACGCCGGGGCTGATCGAGACGCATATCCACCTCGACAAGTCCTGCCTGTCGGTGCCGGGGGCGGACGGGCTGGCGGATGCCATCGCCAAGGTCTCGGCCCTGAAGGCGGGGATGAGCGTCGAGGACATCATGGCCCGCGCCCGCCGCACGCTGGAGCGGTGCATCCTGCAGGGCACCACGCGGATGCGCACCCATGTCGAGGTCGACCCCTCCATCGGCCTGCGCGGCATCGAGGCGGTGCAGCGGCTGCGCGCGGAATACGCCTGGGCGATCGACATCGAGATCTGCGTCTTCCCGCAGGAGGGGCTGTTCAACCGCCCCGGCACCGAGGCCCTGCTGATCGAGGCGCTGGAGGGTGGGGCCGAGGTGCTGGGCGGCTGTTCCTACGCCGACAGCGACCCCGGCGCGCATCTGCGAAAGGTGTTCGAGCTGGCGGTGCGCTTCGACGTCGATCTGGACCTGCACCTCGACTTCGACCTTGACCCGATGGGGGCCGAGCTGCCGGACGTCTGCGCGCTGACGGTGGAGCATGGGATGCAGGGGCGGGTCAGCGTCGGCCATGTCACCAAGCTGTCGGCCCTGCCGGAGCAGGAGCTGGCGGCGATGGCTGGGATGATGCGCGAGGCCGGGGTGGCGGCGGTGATCCTGCCCGCGACGGATCTGTTCCTGACCGGGCGGGGCATCGACCACAACGTACCGCGCGGCGTCGCCCCGGCGCATCGGCTGGCGGCGCAGGGGGTGTGCTGCTGCCTGTCGACGAACAACGTGCTGAACCCGTTCACCCCGTTCGGAGACGGGTCACTGATGCGGATCGCCAACCTCTTCGCCAATGTGGCGCAGGTGGGGGATCTTGCGGGGCTGGAGGGGTGCTTTGGCATGATCTCCGCGCAGTCGGCGCGGGTGATGCGGCTGCCGGGCTACGGGCTGGCGGTCGGAGGCGTGGCGGATGTGGTGGTGTTCGACGCGGGAAGTGCGGCGTCGGCCGTGGCCGAGATCGCGGTGCCGTTGCTGGGGATCAAGCGCGGGAGGGTGGTTTTCGAGCGGGAGAAGGTGGGGTTGAAGTGGTGAGGGGGAAGTAAAAAAACTTGGAAGCTTCTTCGGTTTGCTTATTAGAGTTAACTGACTGGGGATTCTTTGGGGATAAAGGATGCGATCATTTTTTCGCGGCATTCGCCGTTTCATTTTCATTTCATTTCTGACTATTTCGTTGTTTTTCAATATCGCGCTGATTGCAAGCACGACTCTTTATAATGCTGCGACCTCTGTTATGAGCACTTTGACCGGGCATAATCATCCGGCCAGGAAGCTGGCGAAAGAGAGAGCTAGACTGGTTGCCGAACTGGACGGTGAAAAGCAGCTTAATCGTGGTCTGAGGTCTGAGATTGCAGACGCAAATGCAAATCTGGTTGTAGAGCGGCAGGCCAGACGTAAGGCGTTGGAAGAGGCCAATGATATCAGCTCTCAATTGGCGTTGGCGAAGATATCGCGGTCTAAGTTACGGGATGAAGTCTCTGCTGTCAGCAGAAGCGTTGCCCTCCGCACTACGAAAACGGCAAGCCGAGCGACGGCCTCCATGGCGGGTGAGGCGATACCCTTTTGGGGCGCGGCTGTTATCGTAACCGCAACCTCTTGGGAGTTATACGACCTTTGTCAGACCGCTAAAGACATGAATAATATACAGAAAATTCTGGATCCGGAAATAGTTCAGGACGACGAGGAGCCAGAGGTTTGCGGGATAACCGTGCCGAGCCGGCAAGCATTGTTGGAAGCAGTTTCTACCGCGCCCGGCAAAGCCTGGAGCGCCTCGAGGGAGGCGATGCCAAAGCTGGAGGATGTTCGCAATTTCGATATTCCGTGGAGCGAGTGGGCGGCAGGTGCAAAGGCCAAATCCGGTTCGATGTGGAGCGGAGCAAAGCAAGGTACCGCCAATGGCTGGAATAAGGCAATGGACTGGTTGCATGAGTGACGATGCTTTCGGGGTCGAAACTACGCGTCTGAAAGGACGAACCGTATTGGATAAATTTCCCTGATGCGGCCAATATCCAGCCCCAAAGCGGGTGCGGGGGGCGCTAAATGGCGGCCCGAGACCTCCCCGAGATCCGCTGGAGCACAACATAGCAAAAGCGCCAGCCCGTGGGGACGGGCGGGCGCTCGCCCGGCGCTTTCGGCTTTGGGCCGGGCGGGGTGGCTCTTTGGGGGCGGTCGCACTTGCGGGGCGGTGGGGCGCTTTGGCTTAGAGGCGGAAGAGGGTTTCGGGGGTGGTGACGAGGGCGCGCTGGCGTTGCTCGGGTGTCAGCCAGCCGAGGACTGTGTCGAGGAGGGCCGCGTCGTTGGGGTACTCTTCCGTCGTCTTCGCAAGGTTGTGCGGCCAGTTGGTGCCCCAGATCAGACGCTCGGGCGCGTGGGCGGCGAGGGCGCGGGTGTTGGCGGCGATGTCGCTGTACTCCGGCCCGCCGGTCTGGCTGCTCTCATACCCACCCGTCAGCTTGAACCAGCAATTGCCCTTGTCGATCAGGCGCTTGGTGGCGGCGATCTCAGGACCATCAGGGGCGGCGCCGCGGAAGAACTTGCCGTGGTGGTCAAAGACCCAGTTGCTGTTGAGGGCGGCGAGGCGGCTCTCATGCTGCAAGATGTCGGAGCCGTCGAATTGCACGGCCAGCACCCAGTCGTGGGCGGCGCAGATCGCGTCGAGGGCCTCCAGCGCCGAAAGGCCAATGGCGCCGCCGGGCAGGTCCATCAGGCGGGCGCCGATCACCCCGGCGTCGGAGAGGCGCTGAAGCTCGGCCTCGGACGTCTCGGGCGTGATGACGGCGACGCCACGGGCGGTGACCCCGGCCGCTTTCATGTCGGCGAGGCAGGCGAGCAGGTTTTCGTTGTCGCCCTGTTGGGCGTTGCCTTGGGTGACGATGGTGCGGGAAATGCCGAGCCATTGCATCAGCTGGCGGTATTGCGCGGGCGTCGGGGTTTCGCCGCCGGGGTTCGGCGGGCCGCCGGGCAGGGCGGGAAAGCCGGGCAGGTACATGTGGCACTGGCAGTCGACGGCGCCGGTGGGCAGTTTGATCTGCGGCGCGGGGCCGGAGAGGGTGCGGGTGATCATCAGGAATCCTTCGGGGCAAAGTCGCGCAGGGCGTCGCGGTTGATCTCGATCCCGAGGCCGGGGGCGTCGGGGATGGTGACGATACCGTTCACATGCTCGATGGGCTGGGTGAGGACGGCCTGACGGAAGGGGTTGTCGGTGCGGTCGAACTCAAGGATCGGCTCGATGGGGTTGAGGCGGACCGGGTTGGGGATCATCGCGGCCATGAACTGCAGCGAGGCGGCGATCTGCACGCCGGTGCCCCAGACGTGGGGAACGAGGCGGATGTTGTGCAGGGCGGCCATGTCGGCGATGCGCTTCATCTCGGTAAAGCCGCCGCAGCCGCAGAGGTCGGGTTGCAGGATATCGACGCAGCGGGTCTCGATGGGTTCGCGCATGCCCCACCGGGAATGCCAGGTTTCGCCACCGGCGACGGGGATCGGTTGCTTTTCCCGGATCTCGCGGTAGGCGGCGAGGTGTTCGGGGGTCACGGGCTCCTCGAACCAGTCGATGCCATAATCGGCGGCGGCGCGGCCGACCTTGATCGCCTCGATGGTGTCATAGCCGTGGTTGCCGTCGATCATCAGGCGCATGTCCTCGCCCATGGCGTCGCGCACGGCGCGGATGACGCGCATGTCCTCGTCATAGCCGAAGCCGATCTTGATCTTCATGGCGTGGAAACCGGCGGCGCGGTGGCGGGCGGCCTCGGAGGCGTTATCCTCGACCCGGTCCACGCCGTCGCGCTTGAAGGCGCCGGTGGCGTAGGCGCGCACCGTGTCGCGGAAACGGCCCCCGAGCAGGGTCGAGACGGGCACGCCGAAGTGCTTGCCCTTGATGTCCCAGAGCGCCACGTCGATGCCCGAGAGGGCGGTCAGGGTCAGGCCGCGCTGGCCCTGATCGCGCAGGGCGTTGTAGAGCACGGCCCAGATCTTTTCCGTCTCCAACGGGTTCATGCCGATGAGCCAGTTGGCATAGGCCTGCACGACGGCGCGGTTGGGGCCAGCGGGGCCAAGGCATTCGCCCCAGCCGATGGTGCCATCGTCGCAGATGACCTCCACCAGGATATGCACGCGCTTGTCGAATCGCATCGAGGCGCTCTCGAACGCGGTGTCGAGGTGGTGTTCGAGGAGGTGGGTTTTGACGGCTGCGATCTTCATGGGATCAGCGTTTGTAGGGGGCGATGAGGGCGGCCATCATCTCGTCTTCTTCCGAGGTGAGGTCGGAGAGGGGCGAGCGGACGGGGCCGGTGGCAAAGCCTTGCAGGCGCACGCCGGCCTTGATGGCGGCGACGGCATAGCCCTTCTTGCGGTTGCGGATCGCCATGAACGGATAGAAGAAATCATTGAGGATCTCGGTGCAGCGGTCACGTTTGCCAGCGCGCAGGGCGTCGTAGAATTCAATCGCGAGGCCGGGGACGAAGTTGAACACGGCCGAGGAATAGGTGGTAAAACCGGCGCCAAGGTAGGCCTCGGCAAACAGTTCTGCCGTCGGCATGCCGCCGAGGTAGGTCAGGCGGTCGCCCATTTTCGCGGTGATCTGACGGACAAGGCCGATATCGCCCGAGCCGTCCTTGAACCCGACAAGGTTGGGGCAGACGTCGCAGAGCCGCGCCAGCGTGTCCGGTTGCAGGATCGCGTTGTCGCGGTTGTAGACCATGACGCCGAGGCCGGTCGCGTCGCAGACCGCTTTGACGTGGGCAAAGAGCCCCTCTTGCGGGGCGTCGATCAGGTAGTGGGGCAGTAGCAGGATGCCGTCGCCGCCGGCCTTTTCGACCGAGCGCGCAATGCCCTTGGCGATTTCGGTGCCATAGCCGCAGCCCGACACGATCGGCACGTCCCCGGCGACGGATTTGGCGGAGGCGACGATCTCGGGGATCTCGTCGGGGGTCAGCGAGAAGAACTCGCCCGTGCCGCCCGCAGCGAACAGGGTCGCGGCCGGATAGCTCGACAGCCAGGCGACGTGTTCCTCATAGGGCGCGCGGGCGAATGTGCCGTCTGCGCCAAACGGGGTGACCGGAAAGGACAAAAGCCCCGAACCGAGGGCTGTCTTGAGTGTGCTGTAATCCATGGCGCGCCTCCCTAACGATATGCCGGGATCAGGGGTAGCTGTCTTGCCGGACACCTGTCAAGAATTTGTATGATGACTTGCGCGTTATGCGGTCTCTCGAATCATCCCACGATAGCGTTCCTGACTGCCTTTGAGGTGCAGGCGCATGGCATCACGGGCCGCTTCAGCGTCACCTGCGGCAATGGCATCGGCGATGGCGCGGTGTTCGCCACTGATCATGGCGATATAGGCTTCGGGGCTGCGGCTGTTGGAATCATCCTGCAGCTTGGCGCGGGGAATCAGTGCAATGCCGAGCAGTTCGAGGAACTCGCGAAAGCGCGGATTGTTCGAGGCGTCGGCAATCGCAAGGTGAAAGGTCAGATCCGCTTCGGAGGTCGCCTCGCCTAGGGCGGCGCGCTGGCGGATCTCGGCTTCGGCCTCGTAGATCGCTTCTTCCTGCGCGGGGGAGCGGCGGGTGGCGGCGAGATAGGCAGCCTCCATCTCGACCGCGACGCGCAGCTCAAGCATCTCAAGTATTTGGGAAATTCTGGCGTTGTCGACGATCTGGAAGGGGCGCTGCACCTCTTGCACGGGTTCCAGCACAAAGACCCCGGCGCCCTGACGCGGCTCTACCAGATGATCCGCGCGCAGGGTGGCAATGGCTTCGCGGACCACAGTGCGCGAGACTGAGAACTCAGCCGTGAGTTGTGATTCGGAGGGCAGTTTGTCACCGGGCTGAAACGCCCCCTCGCTGATGCGCATGCGCAGGGAACCGGCCACTGAAGCCACAAGATTGCGTTTGCCGCGCGGTGCTGCCTGCTGTGCCATGGTGGTTCCTTCGAGGTTCATTAAGGCGATTGCCCCGGCAAAGTCAATTTCAACCCGAGGCTGATCATATTCATTGACAGGTCATCATACAACTTGCCATACATCTTTGCGTCGGCGGTAGGTGCCGCCAAGGACGATTGGGAGGAGAGACCATGACGTTCACCCGCTTTGCGCTGTCTGGCGCGCTTGCTGCATTGATCGCGGTTCCGGCTGTTGCCGAGGATTGGCGCGGTTGGAATATTCACCCCGAGGGTTATCCGAACACGGTCGCGCTGGAGTCCTTTGCCAAGGACGTCGCCGCCAAGACCGATGGCCGGATCGAACCCACGGTCTACAACAACGGCACACTGGGCGACCAGCCCGATGCGATCGAACAGGTCCGCAACGGCGGTCTGGACTTCGCGAACTTCAACATGGGTCCGATGGGCCAGATCGTGCCCGCGACCAACGTGATGTCGCTGCCCTTCATCTTCCGCGATGTCGATCAGATGCACCGCGTGATGGACGGCCCCGTCGGTCAGCAGTTCTCGGATGCGCTGGCCAAGGAAGGCCTTGTCGCGCTCAGCTGGTTCGACAGCGGCTCGCGCAGCTTTTACAACACCAAGCGCCCGATCAAGACTCCCGCCGATATGGACGGTCTGAAGTTCCGGGTGATGAGCAATGACCTCTATGTCGAGATGGTTGACGATCTGGGCGGCAACGCCACCCCGATGGCCTATGGCGAGGTCTACCAGTCGCTGAAGACCGGCGTGATCGACGGCGCGGAAAACAACTATCCGTCGTTCGAGAGCTCGAACCACTATGAGGTGGCGAAGTACTATTCGATTACCAACCACCTGATCATCCCCGAGTGCATCTGCGTGTCGACCGCCACCTGGGAGGCGACCTCGGACGAGGACAAGGCCATCGTGACGCAGGCCGCCATCGACGCTGCTGTGCTGCAGCGCGATCTTTGGAGCAAGCGGGAGATGGAGAGCCGCGCCAAGGTCGAAGCCTCGGGCGTCGAGATCAACGAAGTCGATGATCCCAAGGCCTTTCAGGACGCAATGGCGCCGGTCTATGCCGGGTTCCTGAAGTCCAACCCGGATCTGGAATCGCTGGTCAAAGAAATTCAGGCCACCGAGTAAAGCAAGCGCAACCAACAGACGCCGGGTCAGAAATGGCCCGGCGTCCGAGTTTCTGGCGCCGGGCCAACCGGCGCGCGGGCTGGCGGGACCCGATATCAACGCCGACAAAAGGGCAGGCCGAGAGGGCCGGGCTGATATTCAAGGGGGCGGAATTACAGGCATGTCCAATCTTTCACGCAAGAGTGCACCGATGGCGGGGGCGGCAGACGCGGTTCTGGCGGTTCTGGCACAGGTCTGCATGGTCGTGGCGGGCATATTGCTGGTCACGTTGATCGTGATCTTCGGCTGGCTGGTCTTTGGCCGCTATGTGCTGAACGACACGCCGACATGGGTCGAACAGGCGGCGCTGCTGATGGTGGTCTGGATCACCTTTCTGGGCGGCGCGGCGGGGGTCTGGTCCAAGGCGCATCTGTCGATCGATTTTGTGCGCGAGATGATGCCGCCTTCGATCTGCATTCCGCTGCGCTGGGTCGCCGTCATCGGCGTGATCATCTTCGGCGCCTACCTTGGCTGGTACGGCATGGAGCTGGCGCAGAAAACCTGGCAGCGCACCATCCCGATGCTGGGCATCGCCGAGGGCTGGCGCGCCGTGCCGATGTCGATCTGTGGCTTCCTGTCCGTGCTGTTTTCCCTGTCACACCTCGCTGCGCTGTTTCGCGGCGAAGATCCTGCGGAGGGCTGAATGGGCCTGATTTTGTTGTTCGGCACCTTTGCGATCGGATTGATCTCGGGGATGCCGGTGGCCTTTGCGCTGGGCCTTGCCACGGTCGCGGGCTTTACCTTCGAGGGCCTGCCGCTGTTCATCGCGTTTCAGCGCGTCATGTCGGGGATTTCGGTGTTTTCGCTGCTGGCGATCCCGTTCTTCATCTTCGCGGGCGAGCTGATGTTGCAGGGCGGGATTGCCGCCCGTCTGGTGCGGCTGGCGGCGAGCGCCGTGGGCCGGTCGCGCGGCGGGCTGGGCGTGGTCAACGTCGCCTCGTCGATGCTGTTCGGGGGGATTTCGGGCTCGGCTGTGGCCGATACCTCGGCCTTGGGTGCAATCCTGATGCCGGTGATGAAGGAAAAGGGCTATGACGCGGATTATGCCGTCAACGTGACGGTGACATCTTCGGTCGCGGGCGTGGTCATTCCGCCGAGCCACAACATGATCCTGTTCGCGGTGGCGGCCGGGGGCGTCTCGGTCTCGCAACTGTTCATCGCGGGGGTCATTCCGGGCATTCTGATGTGCCTGTGCCTTGGCGTCGTGGCCTGGGCCGTGGCGGTCAAGCGCGGCTACCCGCGGGAAGAGTTCCCGGGCTGGAGCGCGCTGGCCATCAGCTTTATCGTGGCGCTGCCGGGTCTTATGACGGCGGTGATCATCGTCGGCGGCGTGCTGTCGGGCGTCATGACCGTGACGGAAAGCGGCGCGTTCGGGGCGATCTGGGCCTTTGTCGTGACGCTGCTGGTCTACCGGGAAATGAGCTGGCCGGGCTTCAAGCTGGCCGTGATCTCGGCGGTGCGGACAACCGCGCTGGTGATGCTGCTGGTCGCGACGGCCTCGTCCTTTGCCTATCTGCTGGCGCTTTACCGCGTGCCGGAGACGCTGGCGACGGCGATGACCTCGATCTCGGACAACCCGATCGTGATCCTGCTGCTGCTGAACGTGACGCTGCTGCTGTTGGGCATGATCATGGACATGGCGGCGCTGATCCTGATCTGCACGCCGATCTTCCTGCCGGTCGTCGTCGGCATCGGCATGGACCCGGTGCAATTCGGTGTCATCCTGATGATGAACCTTGGTCTGGGTTTGTGTACACCACCCGTCGGGGCCTGCCTGTTTGTTGGCTGCGTCGTGGGCGGGATCAAGATCGAACAGGCGGTCAGGACAATCTGGCCGTTCTATCTGGCGATCCTGCTGGCGCTGATGCTGGTGACCTATATCCCCGCCATCTCGATGTTCCTGCCGGGCCTGCTGAAATAACGAATCTGAGGAGAACTTCATGAAACGACTGCTGATCACCGGGGCGGCCGGCAATCTGGGGAAACTGGCGCGCGCCCGTCTGGGGCATCTGGCCGATGTGCTGCGGCTGTCGGATATCTCGGAGATGGCGCCCGCCGGGGCGAACGAGGAGGTCGTGCAATGCGACCTCTCCGACGAGGCCGCCGTGATGGAGCTGGTGAAGGATTGCGACGGCATCCTGCACCTTGGCGGCGTCTCGGTCGAGCGGGAATGGAAGCTGATCGAGGCCGGCAATATCACCGGCGTCTACAACCTCTACGAGGCGGCGCGGGCGCATGGCATGCCGCGCATCTTCTTCGCCACCTCGAACCACACCATCGGCTTTTATCGTCAGGATCAGGTGATCGACACCACCGCGCCGATGAAGCCCGATGGCCTTTATGGTGTGTCCAAGTGCTTTGGCGAGGCGATGGCCTCGCTCTATCACTCCAAGTTCGGGCAGGAGACGGCGCTGATCCGCATCGGGTCCTGTTTCGAGAAACCGCGCGACCGGCGGATGATGGCGACCTGGATGTCACCTGACGATTTCATCAGCCTGATCGAATGCGTCTTCCGCGTGCCGATGCTGGGTTGCCCGGTGATCTGGGGTGTGTCGGACAACGACGTCGGCTGGTGGGACACGTCGAGCGCCAAGCAGATCGGCTGGCGGCCCAAGGACAACTCTGAGGTCTACCGCGCCGAGATCGAAGCGGCCTCGGACTGCCCCGACGCGGACGCGCCGCAATCGATGTACCATGGCGGCCTGTTCACCGCCGAGCCGATCCACAAGTAGGGCTCAGCCCAGACGGGTCATCGCCTCGGCCAGCAGCGCCGAGGCGGCGACCCCATCGATCAGCGGCAGCGGCGCGGTGGCCGCGAGGTCCGCTTTCAGATGCGCCATCCCCGCACAGCCCAGAACGACAGACGCCGCGCCCTCGCCGTGGGCGGCGGCGATTTCGGCGCTGAGGCATTGCAGCACGGCTTCGCCGCCCCCCTCCACCGTCAGCACTGGCAGGCCGCTGGGGCGGACCGAGGCGCAGATCCCCGCAAAGCCATAGGTTTCAATGTTTTGCGCGATCACCGGGACCGAGACGGCCAGCGTGGTCACGACGGAAAAGCGCCCCCCCATCAGCGCGGCCATGTGAAACGCCGCCTGTCCGATGCCGATGACGGGGCAATGGGCGGCGGCGCGCAGCGCCTCAAGCCCCGTGTCGTCAAAGCAGGCAATCACAATCGCATCGGCGCTGATCTGTGCCGCCTTCGGAAGCAAGGCCAGCAGACCGGGCAGGGCGGCGGCGCCATCCTCAGGGCCTTGGATCGCGGGCGGGCCGTCGTGGTTGGTCCAGCCGATCACCTCGGCCCCCGGCAGCGTTGCCTGCGCGGTGGCGACAATGGTCTCGGTCATCGCCACAGTGGAATTGGGGTTGATATAGAGCAGCCGCACAGCCGTCAGACCCCTTTGCCCGCGTCCGAGCCGAGGCGCGCGCGGCGGCGCCCCATGCTCCAGACCACCAGCAGGAAGACCCCGATGATGACGAAGGAAAACAGCGTCGTCAGCGAGCCGAGGGCATAGATCACCGGGGTCGTGACGTTGGTGGTCATCCCGAAGATCTCCAGCGGTAGGGTGTTGTAGCTGCCCGCCGTCAGCAGGGTGCGGGCGAATTCGTCGTAGCTCAGCGTAAAGCCGAACAGCGCCACCCCGATCAGCGACGGCGCAATGATCGGCAGCACCACATGCCAGAGCGTCTGCCAGGACGAGGCGCCCTGATCGCGGGCGGCTTCCTCATAGCTTTTGTCGAAGCGGTTGAAGACGGCGAACATGATCAGCAAGCCAAAGGGTAGGGTCCAGGTCAGCTGCGAGCCAAAGCCCGATGTCGCCCAATGCACCTTGAACCCCAGCTGGTTGAAGATGAGCCCGACACCCAGCGAGACCAGGATCGACGGGATCACCAGCGAGGTGATGGTCAGATAGAACAGCACGGCAGACCCGGCAAACCGCTTGCGAAACGCGAGGCCCCCCATCACGGAGACGACAACCGTGGTGACCATCACCATCATCCCCAGCGCGGCACTGCGCCGGAAGGCCCCCCAGATATCACCCACCGCCTGCTGTTGAAACAGCTCGCGAAACCAATTGAGCGAGACGCCCCGCATCGGGAAGGTCAGCCCGCCGCCGGGGCCCTGAAAGCTCAGCACGCCAATGGTCAGGGTCGGGCCATAGAGGAACAGCACGAACAGCACGAAGAAGGCGGTCAGCACATAAAAACTGCGGGGACGCGGTTCCATATCAGAGCTCCTTGCGGATGTTGACGAAGCGCAGAAGGATGCCGATGACGATCAGCACGGTCAGCAGCAGCACCACGGCGGTCGCGGCGGCCGAAGGATATTGCAACAGCGAGATGTCGTTGGAAATCAGCCGCCCGACGTTGGCCCGCTGCGATCCCGACATGAAGCGCACGGTGATGAAGTCCCCCATCACCAGCGTCAGCACAAAGATCGTGCCGATCATGATGCCGGGCTTGGTCAGCGGAACAATCACATGCACCAGCGTCTGAAACCCGCTCGCACCATTGTCGCGCGCCGCCTCCAGCAGAGACTTGTCGATCCGCATCATGGTGTTGAAGATCGGCACCACCATGAACAGCGTATAAAGATGGACAAAGGCCAGAATGACCGAGAAATCGGAATAGAGCAGCCACTCCAGCGGCTGATCGATCACGCCCCAGCTGATCAGCGCCTGGTTGGCAATGCCGTTCCTGCCCAGAAACGGGATCCAGGAGATCATGCGGATGATGTTCGAAGTCCAGAACGGAATGGTGCAGATCAGAAACAGCGCGATCTGCACCGGCTGGCTGCGAATGTGAAAGGCGAGGTAATAGGCGACGGTAAAGCCGATCGAGAGGGTAAAGGCCCAGGTCAGAAAGGCATATTTGAACGTCGCGCCAAACACCTTGTAGGTCACGGGCGAGCCGAACAGGAATTCATAGTTCTCCAGCGAAAACGCCGGAATGATGGAAAACTCGGTCGCCTGCCAAAAGCTGACGATGACGATGGTGATGATCGGCAGGATCAGGAACCCGATCAGGATCAGGCTCAGCGGCGCCGCCTGCAACCACCCGACAAAGTGGCGATTGCGCATCAGCGTCACACCCCACCCCGGGGCCTTCCCAGTGCTATCCCTCATCTTGCCATCACTCCCGGTTGCACGGCGGCCACCCCACCGACTTCGCTCAAACCCCCAAAGCAGCAGGACGCGCGCCCGTCATCTTGCCAGAAATACTTTCGGGGGGGGTGTGGGGGGCCGACAGCCCCCACGTGTCCATATCGCTACCCTCAGGCCGCGATGAACTCGTTCCACTTGCGCACCATGTACTGGTTCTGGTCCATGACCGAGTTCCAGCAGGCCACGCGGCCCATACGCTCGTAGAAATCACCGCCATCGCGCACGTCACCGGCCTTGGCCAGCACGTCCCCGGTGGGCGAGGTGATCTCGCCCGTGGCAGGCTTGCCCTCGAACCAGTAGCCCCACTCGTTTTCGCTCATGTAGTCTTTCGAGGTTTCCGGCACGGCAGAGTAATACCCCTGACGCATCAGATAGCCGCCGACCCAACCCGAGAGGTACCAGTTGATGTAGTCATAGGCCGCATCCAGCTCCATGCCGCTCAGCGAGGACGACAGGCCAAGGCCACCGCCCCAGCTGCGATAGCCCTCTTTCAGCGGCTGGTAGACACAGTCGATTCCGCGCGACTTGACGGCGGTGATGGCGGGTGACCACATCGACTGGATCACCACCTCGCCGGAGGCCATCAGGTTGACGCTCTCGTCGAATGACTTCCAGAAGGCGCGGAACTGGCCGGCTTTCTTGGCCTCGGTGAAGATCGCGAGGGTCTTGTCGATCTCGTCCTTGGTCATGTTGCCCTTGTCGCCATACTGGATCTCGCCCATGGCCTCGCAGACCATCGCCATGTCCATGATGCCGATCGAGGAGATATCCAGCAGCGACGCCTTGCCCTTGAATTCGGGGTTCAGCAGCTCGGCCCAGCTGTCGATCGGGCGGCCGATCAGGTCGGGACGGATGCCCAGCGTGTCGGCGTTGTAGATCGTCGGGATGAGGGTCATCCAGTTGGTTTCTTCCGACGCGAAGGTCTTGGCGCCCGGCTCTTCGATGAAGCCGACGGTGTGGGGCGCGGTGCCTTGGGCGATATCGCTCTCGGGCGTCAGCAGGCCGGATTTGAAGATGCCGACGATCTTGTCGTAGTTCTCGATCCTGGAGACATCCATCGCCTGCAGGTTGCCGGTCGGCCAGACCTTCTTGCAGATCCAGTATTCGATATCGGCGATGTCAAAGCTGCCGGGTTGCGTCGCGGCGCGTTGCGTCACGGAATCCGAATCCAGCGCGGTCATTTCCAGCGTGAAGCCGAGGTCTTCCTTCACCTTGGTGCCGACGTCGTTCAGGTTCGACACGCCGGTGCCGAACTGGCGCAGGGTGATGTTCTTGATGTCCTGCGCCCAGACCATCGGGGCGGACAGGGTCGATGCGGCAAGGGCAGCGCCCCCGGCTTTCAGCATCGAGCGGCGGCTATAGCGCATCTTGCTCATGGTTTGGGGTCCTCTCTGTTGGTTTCTTGTTGGGGAGTTGGCTCAGGCCAGTTGGCTCAGGCCTGAAGGCGGTGCAGCCGCCCTTCGTCCCAGGCGAGGCCGACGGCATCCCCTGGGTTCTTCGGGTTCGCAAAGAAGGTCTCTTCCGGGATCAGGGCCAGCACTTCGGTGTCATCCCCGGTGGTCGAGGTGACGGCGACGTGGTTGCCCTGATATTCGATGGTGCGCACGGTGGCGGGCAGGCCCGCAGTGGCAAAATGCACCCCATCGGCGCGCAGGGCGTAGCGGCCACCGTTCAGGTCGATGACATTGTGCCCGCCCATGAAGCGGGCGACGAATTCGGTGCGCGGGCGGCTGAACACCTCACGCGCGGGGCCGGATTGTTCGATCACGGCGTTGTTCATCACGACGCATTCATCGGCCAGCGCAAGGGCTTCGTCCTGCCCATGGGTGACGTGGATGAAGGAGATGCCAAGCTCGCGTTGCAGGCGCTTGAGTTCCCCCCGCACCCGGATGCGCAGGAACGGATCGAGCGCCGAAAGCGGCTCGTCCAGCAGCAGCACACGGGGTTTCGTCACCAGCGCACGGGCCAGTGCGACGCGCTGTTGCTGCCCACCCGAGAGCTGCGCGGGCAGGCGGTCGGCGAGGTGGATCATGTCGACCAGTTCCAGCATCTCGTTGGCGGCCTTGTGGCGCAGGGCCTTGTCCTGCCCCTGCATGCGCAGCGAAAAGGCGACGTTGTCACGTACCGAGAGGTGCGGAAACAGCGCGTAGCTCTGGAACATCATCGCGGTGCCGCGCTTGGCGGGCGGCAGGTGCGACACGTCCGTCCCGTCCAGCAGGATCGAGCCGTCGCTGATCGTTTCGTGCCCGGCGATCATCCTCAGGGTTGTGGATTTGCCACAGCCCGACGGCCCGAGCAGGCAGACGTAGGTGCCATTGGTAAAGACATGGTTGATGTCCCTGACCGCCACGGTCTGCCCGTAGCGCTTGGTCACATGGCTGAGTTCCAGATCCTGACCTGTCCGCATGTCGTTCCCTCTCAGCGCTTTTTCCCGGGGCCGGCTGGTCCGGTCGGGGTGCAGTGGATGGCCTCAGCCTGCGGCAGGTTCGTGCTGCAGGTGCAGCAAAAAATGCAGCGCCGGGCCCGGAAATATGATTTGCCTGTTCTTGCATCGGTTGTATTCTGCATGTGCACAATTTTTGAAACATAATCGTATACAACATTGTCACAGCTGTGCGGCAGCCTGAGGCGGGGCGAGAGCTGTTGCCTTTCGCGGCCCTTGGCGCGAAGAATCAGACAAGGGAACAAGGCGGGACGCATGATGGATCTGAGCAACGGGCGGCCCGCCGGGAAAGAGGCCGTGAAGGACGCGGCAAGTGAACGCGTGATGGCCGAGCTGGCGCTGGCCATCCACGAACACCGCCTGCAACCGGGCGCCAAGCTGAGCGAGGACGAGGTCGGTGCGGTTTATGGCGTCAGCCGCACCGTGGTGCGCGCGGCGTTGCAGCAACTGGCGCATGACCGGCTGGTCGAGCTGCGGCGCAATCGCGGTGCCTATGTCGCGCAACCCAGCGTGCGCGAAGCGCGTGAGGTCTTTGAGGCCCGCGCCCTGCTGGAGCCACGCACCGCGCGCTCGGCCGCTGAGCGGGTCACGGAGGCCGATATCACCGCGCTGCGCCGCCATATCGAGGATGAGCATGCCGCGCTTGATATGGGTGAGCCGGGGCGGGCGCTGCATCTGTCGGGGCTGTTTCACATCGAGATCGCGCGCATCGCGCAGCAGGACACGATCGAGGATTTCATCCGCCAGCTGATCGCGCGCTCGTCGCTGATCATCGCGCTCTATTGGCAGCGGCGCACGGCGCTGTGCGAAAGCCATGCCCATGATGCCCTGCTGAACGCGCTGGCCAGTGGCAATGGCGATCTGGCGGAGGAGCTGATGAAAAGCCATCTGCTCGACCTCGTCTCATCGCTGGATCTGCGCAACGTCAACTCCGCGCCGCGCACCCTGCAAGAGGCTCTGGGCGGATGATCCGGACCGCAACCCCCGAGGATCTGGAGCGGCTGCTGGTCTGGGCGGCTGAGGAGGGCTGGAACCCCGGTGCGGGGGATGCGCAGGCGTTCTACGCCGCCGATCCGGCAGGCTTTTTCGTGGCCGAGCGTGAGGGCGCGCCGGTGGCGGGGATCTCGGTCGTGAACCATAATCCGCAGCAGGCGTTTCTGGGGCTGTACCTGTGCCGCCCCGACTGGCGCGGGCAGGGGGTGGGGTTTGCGCTGTGGAAACATGCGCTGAGCCATGCCGGAGTGCGCAGCATCGGGCTGGACGGGGTTGCGGCGCAGCAGGAGAATTACGCGCGCTCAGGCTTTCACCGCCTTGGCGCGACGCAGCGGTTCGAGGGCGCGCTGAAGGGGCAGGCGGAGGCGGACATCGGGCCGCTGCGCGCGGGCGATATCGCGGCGATGATCGCGCTGGACGCGGCGGCGGGTGGGGTCGAGCGGCCCGGCTTTCTGTCTGGCTGGCTGGCCCGGTCGCACAGTCGGCGCAGTGTGGTGCGCAGTGACCTCGGCGGGTTTGCCACGATCCGGTTGTGCCAGAGCGGCGCCAAGATCGGGCCAGTGATCGCGCCGAATGCCGCCGCTGCAATGGCGCTGATCCGGGCCGCCTGCGCCGAGATCGGGGCCTCGGCGGTGACCATCGATCTGCCGGAGGCGAATGCGCAATTGCGCGCGCTGTTGCAGGCCGAAGGCTTTGCGATGACCTTCGAGACAGCGCGGATGTATCGCGGCGCACCGCCCGAGGGCGACGCGCGGATGCAGGCGATTGCCACGATGGAACTTGGCTGAGCTCAGCGTGGCAGATGCGCGATGGCGTCGACCTCGATCCTGAGGGCGGGGTCGATAAAGCCCGAAACCTGTAGCAGCGTGGCGGCGGGCAGGGGGGCTTGCGCAAACGCCTCGCGGCGGGCTTCGGCGACGGCGGCGCGCTCGGACATATCCGTGACATAGAAGGTGAGCTTGGTGATGCGCGCGTCGCCTGCCGCCTTCGCCAGCGCGACGACCCGGGACAGTGCGATGCGGGCCTGATCCAGCATTGCGGGCGGCACCGCACCGGCGCCTCCGGCGTGCATGCCTGAAATATAGACGATTCCATCCGCGATGACGGCGTTGGAGAACAGGCCCGGCACCGGGTCGGGCACGCCGGGGGCGGTCAGGGCTTTCATGGCGCGGCCTTTTTCTCAGCATCTTCGCGGCTGAGGCGGTCGCGCACGGGCATGAAATCATACGTCGGGAAGAACTCGGTCGAGAAGACTCCCCAGGCGCGCCGCTCAAGCTCCACGTTCACTTTTGGCAGGATTTCGGGCGGCATCCGCAGCGTCACGATCTGCCCGATCCCCATCACCACATTCCAGCTGAGAATTTCGGCACCCGCTGGAGGGAAGCCGCGCCACCAGTCCTGATCGGACAGATGGCTTTGAATTTGTTCAAGATTCTTCGTCTGATCGTGCTTGAGGAAAACGGTAAGCATCACGGTTTCGGTCATCTGGGCCTCGGCTATTTGCGGTCAGGGTCGGGAAAACACTTGCATATCTTACCGTGAATCGGGTTTATTTCAAATAGGAACACACTGATCTTTATTGAACAGTACGCTGAACAGGGAGGGCGCGAGATGCAGAACCCAGCACTTGGAACTCAGTCAAAGGGCCGCGCCCTGAACGAAGCGGAGAAAACCTTCGCCGCCGCGCTTGAGCGGATCTACGAGACGGGCTGCCACGATTTCGAGCAGGTGGTCGCTCAGCTGAACACACGCGGCGATGCGCGCCCGTCGGGCGAGGCAGGCGCATGGACGCTTGAGGTGTTCGAGGCCGAGCTGCGCGCGATCAACGCCAGCCATGACGCCGCCCATGCCGAACACGGCATCGGCGCGTAACGCAACAGGGGAGCAACCGAGATGGACGCAGCAAACGCAACGCGCGATCGGGTCGACGAGTATATCAATCAGGGTCTGCGCGGCTTCTGGATGCCGGTCGCGGTGTCGGTGCAGGTCAAGGTCGGCCAGCCGCACCCCGTCAAGATCGCCGGCGAAAACCTTGTGCTGTGGCGCGATGGCCGCGACAAGATCCGCTGCGTCGAGGATTTCTGTCCCCACCGTGGCGCCAAGCTGAGCCTTGGCGAAGTGCAGGACGGCAATATCGCCTGCCGCTATCATGGCGTGACGGTCGACGGCACCGGCACCGTGGTGCGTGTGCCCGCGATGCCCGATTGTGCGCTTGAGGGCCGCAAGGCGCTGACCGCCTACGAGGTCAACGAGGCCGGCGGCGCTGTCTTCATCTATCTGCCCTCTGCTGATCGCCCCGAGGCCCCTGCCTTCGTGCCGCCGGTGGAGTTCACCAATGGCGAATGGGAAGTCTTTCCCTGCATGACCCGCTGGGATTGCTCCTACCGCCTCAGCCTCGATAACGCCGCCGATCCGATGCACGCGAGCTATCTGCACGCCAACAGCTTCACGCTGGCCTATGGCTCCAAGCAGGACACCATGAAGCTGGACCGCCGCGAGCATGGTTTTCAGATCGAACGGATGAGCCAGCAGGGCGTCAACTTCGACTATACCGAAGTCGTGATGGACGAGGGGATGATGTATTTCCGCCTCGATATTCCCTACCCGGATGGCGCGGGCCCCGGTGGCCCCTTCCGCATCATCGGCTTTACCGCGCCGATTGACGAAGAAACGCACTACTCCTTCTTCTGGCGCTGCCGCGAAGTGACCGGGCTGGCGGCGGAGAGCTGGCGCTTTCTCTACCGTGCCTTCCTTGAGGATCGCCACTGGCACGTGCTGGAGCAGGACCGCGTCATGCTGGAGAGCATCCCCGCCGACAGCCGCCGCCGCGAGATGCTGTATCAGCACGACATCGGCGTCAGCCGGTTGCGCCAGATGATGGTGCGCCGCGCGAAAGAACACTTCAAGGCGCTGGACGCCGCAGACGCCGGACAAAAGAGCGCCTGATGCAGGACGGTCTGACAGATATTGCCCCGGCCGAGCTGGTGGCGGCGCTGAGCGCGCCCTTCCATCCCGGCGAGGCGCTGGATCTGACAGGCCGTCGTGTCACCGGGCCAGTGGATCTGTCGGGCCGCGATCTCTGCGGGTTCGACATGACCGGCAGCCGGTTCGAGGGCGCGGTGACGGCCAAAGACACGGTGTTTCGCGGGCTGACATGGTTTCGCGACTGCCAGTTTGCGGGCGCGTTCACGGCCGTGGGGGCGCTGTTTGGCCATGACGCGCGCTTTGACGGCAGCGTTTTTGCGGCCGAGCTGGATCTGAGCCGGGCCGAGGCACGCGGCACCATGGTGCTGGACCGGGTGCAGGCGAATGCGCCGGTCTGGATGGACCGGATGCAGATCCTCAGCAGCCTGTCGCTGGCAGGCGCAGATTTCGCCGCGACCGTCTCGCTGGAAGAGACCGAGGCCTATGGCGGGCTGTGGGCGGATCGCGCGCAGTTCGGCGCGAGGGTCACGGCGCGCGGCATGGAGGTGCACGGGCGCACCTGGCTGAAGGGGGTGCAGATGGCACCGCCTGCGCCGAACGCAGCCCCGGCGGCGTCGCTGGCGCGCCAGATCCGCAGCTACGGATATGTCTGGGGCTAAGCCCGGACGACATCGGACAAAAGACAACACGAGGGCGTAGAAACATGACATCACGGCTGGACCTTCAGAACATCACCAAGGTGTTCACCGACCGCAAGACGGGCAACTCGGTCACGGCTGTGACGGATATGTCGTTCTCTGTCGCCCCGGGCGAGCTGGTGGCGGTTGTCGGCCCCTCGGGCTGCGGCAAGTCGACCATCCTGAACATGGTCTCGGGCCTTTATGGGCCGACCGAAGGGCAGGTGCTGATCGACGGCGAGAAGGTCACGGGCACCCGCCCCGAGGTCGGCTTCATGCTGCAGAAAGATCTGCTGCTGCCCTGGCGCAGCATCGTCGAGAATGTCGAGTTCGGGCTGGAAGAGCGCCCCTTTTCCAAGGCCGAGCGGCGCAAGCGGGCGCTGGCTGAGCTGAAGCGCATGCAGCTGGCCGATTTCGCCGACAACTATCCGCACCAGCTGTCGGGCGGCATGCGGCAACGCGCGGCGCTGGCCCGCACGCTGGCGATCGAGCCCGAGCTGGTGCTGCTGGACGAGCCGTTTTCGGCCCTCGACGCGCAGACCAAGCTTGTGCTGCAACGTCATTTCGCCCGCACCATCGCCGAGGCCGGCGTGACCTGCGTGCTGATCACCCACGATCTGAACGAAGCGGTGATCATGTCGGACCGCGTGGTCGTGCTGTCGGGCCGCCCTGGCCGTGTGGTCGACGAATTCGCGATTGATCTTCCGCATCGCACAGACCCGCTGCAACGCAGCCTTGAGCCGCAATGCGGGATCTATGTGAAGCGGCTGTTTGATGCCCTGCATCTGGAAAACGAAGAGGCCTGACGGCCTTTCCCTGCCCCCACAACAAGACGCCTGAGGATGCGACGCATCTGAAAAAAGGCGCGTGACGATGCCGGGTGTCGGCCTCTCTCAAGACACCAAAATAGCCTGAAAAACCTGATACCAACCGGGAGCTATACTGATGAAGATGACCTTTCTGAAAGCCGCCGCAGTGGCGCTTTCCACGCTGGTCTCCGTGCCTGCCGCGCAGGCTGCAGATCTGGAAAAGATGACCTATCTCTACCCCGCACCTGACTTCCTGCCGGCCTTCACGCCGTTTCAGGTTGCGCGCACCAAGGGCTATTATGAGGCCGAGGGCCTTGATGTGAACTGGGTGATCGGCAAGGGCGGCGCAGACGTGGCCAAGCAGGTTGCCGTCGGCAACGCCGAGCTTGGCGGTGGCATCGGCGATACGCCGATCATCGTGCGCGCCAACGGTCTGCCGGTGAAGGGCGTGCTGCTGATGGGCGGCAAGGCTCTGACGCAGATGGTCATTCGCAGCGACAGCGGCGCGACCGATGTGAAAAGCCTCAAGGGCAAGAAGGTTGGCGTGATCGCCTATCAGGACACCACCTATTACAACCTGATGGCCGCGCTGGCCGCCAACGGGATGACCAAGGACGACGTTGATATTCAGGCGGTTGGTGCCGGTGGCATGGTGCAGCTGATGATCTCGGGCGATCTGGATGCGATTTCGGGCACGCCGGACTGGGCCGCCTCGATCGAGGGCGCGGGCGTCAAGGTCGGCATCCTGCCGATCAACGACATGTTCCCCGCCATGGCGCAGGCCGTTCTGACATCGGAAGACACGATCAAGAACAAGCCCGAGGTCGTGAGAGGTTTCGTTCAGGCGACCCTGCATGGCCTGAAGGACGTCATGACCGACCCCGAAGGCAGCGCGAAACTGCTGGCGGAGAGCATCCCGCAATATGCTGGCAAGGAAGCCTTCCTGCTGGAAGTCATGAACCGCTACAACACGCTGGTCTATGCGGTCGACGACATGAGCACGCTCGGCACCTTTGACGAAGCCCGCATGGAGGCTGTCGCCAAGTTCTACCTCGACGCGGGCCTCGTCGCCTCGGTCGAACCGGCGGCCGACTACTTCTCCAACGACTTCGTGACGGCAGACTAATGACTGTTACCGCGGACAAAACCCTGACTGTAGAGCGGCCCGTGCGCCGCTCTGCCCCCAAGCCTGGAAAGGATACCGGCGTGAGCGAGACAACAACTGCCCCCGTGAAGGGGAATGGATCGCGCGCGACCTTAGAGGTCGGCATGATGGTGGGCTTCGGCCTGGTCTTTCTGGCGATCTGGGAATTCCTGCCCCCGGCTTTGGGTGTTCCGCGGTACATCATCCCCACCTTCAGCCAGTGCATGGCCGAATTCGCCCGCATGTGGGCGCAGGAGGACCTGGGGCCGAACTTTGTCTCGACGCTGATTTCCTCGATCGTCGGCTTTGCGCTTGGCGGTCTGCTGGGCGCCGGGGCGGGCTATCTGCTGGGCATGTCCAAGCTGTGGGAGCGGGTTCTGGCCCCCTATATTCTGGCGCTGCAAATCGCGCCCAAGGTGGCCTTTGCGCCGCTGTTCATTATGTGGTTCGGCTATAACTCGATCCCGAAACTGCTGGTGACGGTGCTGATCGTGTTCTTCCCGATCCTGGTGAACGTGCTGCAGAGCATGAAGACCGTGGATCAGGACCTGATGAACCTCGCCCGTGTCTATTCGATGAGCCGCTGGAAGATGTTCCTGAAGATCGAGCTGCCCTCGTCGCTGCCGCAACTGTTTGCGGGTCTGCGGATCTCGTCGACCCTCGCCGTGATCGGTGTGACGGTGGGCGAGCTGGTGGGCGGCAATACCGGCCTCGGCTTTCTGATTACCTATGGCGAGGGGCAGGCCAATACGGCGATGGTCTTTGATGCGATCATCCTGCTGACCCTGATCGGTGTGGCGCTGTATTTCGCCATCGCCGCCATCGAGAAACGCGTGCTGCACTACCTTGAGCGCAATGATGGCTGATCTGGGCGACATCGGCTTTCAGCCCGGCATGGCGGCGGGGGTTAGCTATCTGCGCCGTCCGGGGCCGGGCAGGGTGCTGGTCTGCCTGCACGGCATCGGATCGCGCGGCGACAGTTTCGCGCCGATGCTGCCGCACCTGCCGCGCGACTGGGACGTGATCGCCTGGAACGCGCCGGGCTATGGCGCCTCGGCTCCGCTGGACACTGACTGGCCGGTTGAGGCGGATTACGCGGCGGCCCTGCTGGGGTTGCTGGAGGCGCTGGGGCTGAACCGTGTGACGCTGCTGGGCCATTCGCTGGGCACGCTGATGGCGGCGCGCTTTGCTGCCGATCACCCCGAACGGGTGGCGGCGCTGGTGCTCGGCGCGTCTGCCTGCGGCCATGGCGGCTCGGTCGGGAAGCTCTCCGACGCGGCCGCCGACCGGCTGAGCGCGCTGGAGCGCGAGGGCGCTGCGGCCTTTGCCGCCAAGCGCGCGCCGCGTCTGCTGGCCGATCCTGTGGGTCACGCCGAGGCGCTGGCGCGGGTTCAGCGCGCGATGTCTGCCGTGGCGATGCCCGGCTACGGGCAGGCGGTGCGGATGCTGGCCTCGGGGACGCTGGAGGCGAGCCTTGCCGAAATGCAGGTGCCAACGGGGCTGATCTGGGGGGCAGGCGATGTCGTGACCCCGCGCGCCCAGACCGACCGGGCGGCCACCGCGTTGCAGGGGCGCGCCCCATTGCGCGTGATCCACGACGCGGGCCATGCCTTGCACGCAGAGGCGCCGGAGGCTTTTGCCGGGGCGCTGATCGAAATTCTGTCCGAACTGGACCAAACCGAGACGAGGACGTCATGAGCGAGATCATCAGAGCCGGGAACCTGCGCGGCATTGTCATGCGCGCGCCGAACATGACCAGCACCGTGAAATTCTACGAAGACAGCTGGGGGCTGACCGTCGCCAAGCAGGTCGAAGGGCTGACCTATCTGCGCGGCACGGGGCGTGAGCCGTTCATCTATGCGCTGAAGGACGGCAAGGACTACGGCATCGAATATATCCACATGGGCATGCCCGACCGCGCTGGGATCGAAGCGCTGCACGCGCAGGTCGTCGCAAAAGGCGCGCATGTGCTGGGCAGCCCGGCAGTCTTTGACGACGTGATCGGCGGCTATGGTTTCGAGATGCTGGACCCCGATTTCCGCCGCCTGCGCTTTACCTGCGAGCTGGATATGCTGGAGCCGGTCGAGCGCTATGCCTATCCGCAAAAGATCACCCATGTTGTGCTGAACACGCCGGATATGGAGGGTGTCGAGGCCTGGTATCGCGACGTTCTGGGCTTTCGCGTCTCGGATTACTCGGCCAACGAAATGGTCTTTCTGCGCGCGGCCGCCGACGTCGCGGATGGCGCGGATCACCACTGCATTGCGCTAGTGCGTGCGCCCTATGCCAGCGTCAATCACGTCGCGTTTGAGACCGGCAGCATCAACGCCTACATGCGCTCGATCGGGCGGATGCGGCAGAACGGCACCGTGCCATCCTGGGGGCCGGGCCGCCATGGGCCGGGCGACAACTGCTTCGCCTATTTCGTCTCGCCCTCGGGCTTCGTGATCGAGTTCACCTCCGAAGTGCAGAAGATCGACGAGATGACGCATGAGCCGCAGGTCTGGCCGCGCGACAACCCCGAGAAGATGGACCAGTGGATGACCGCTGGCCCGCCGACCCCGGCGCAGCGCACCATCATGATGGGCCGCCCCGATCCGGGCTTTCCGCCCGCCAAGGCGGAGTGATCGGATGGATCTGGGACTGACAGACAAGACCGTGATCGTCACCGGCGCCTCCTCCGGCATCGGGCTGGCGGCGGCGCGGCAACTGCTGGGCGAGGGCGCGAAGGTCGCGCTCTGTGCCCGCGGGGCCGAGCGGCTGGCGGCTGTGGCCGAAGACCTTGGCGCCGAATTCGGCGCCGGGCGTATCCTTGCGCAGCCCGTCGACGTGCTGAACGAGGCTGCTGTGAACGGCTTTGCCGAGGCCGTGGCCGCGCGTTTCGGCGGCGCAGTGGCGCTGATCAACAATGCGGGCCAGGGGCGCGTGTCGACCTTTGCCGACACCGATGACCAAGCCTGGCGGGATGAGCTGGAGCTGAAATACTTCAGCCAGATCCGCCCGATCCGCGCCTTTCAGGCGATGCTGGCAGCCAGCGGGCAGGGCGCGATTGCCGCGACCAATTCTCTGCTGGCCTATCAGCCAGAGCCGCATATGGTCTGCACCTCATCGGCGCGCGCCGGTGTGCAGAGCCTGCTGAAATCGCTCTCGGTCGAGCTGGCACCGAAGATCCGCGTCAACTCGATCCTCGTTGGTCTCGTCGATTCCAACCAGTGGCAACGCCGCTTCGAGGCAAGGGACGATCAGAGCCAGTCGTGTGACGACTGGTACGCTGCCCTTGCTGCAAAAAAGAAAATCCCACTTGGCCGTCTTGGCAAACCCGAGGAGGCCGCCCGCGCGCTGGTCTTCCTTGCCAGCCCGGCTGCGTCCTATATCACAGGAGCTCAAATTGAAATCTCTGGCGGCGTTTCAAGATACATCTGACATGGTCATTGCACAGCCTGTCACCCCCGCAGAGCCGGAATTTGTCGGCGACCTGATTGCCGAGGCGCTGGCCGACCTCGGTGTGAGCACCCTGTTCGGGGTGATCTCGATCCACAACATGCCGATCCTGGATGCCATCGCGCGTCAGGGCCGCATCCGTTTCGTGCCTGCCCGTGGCGAGGCCGGGGCGATGAACATGGCCGATGCCTATGCCCGCGTCAGCGGTGGCCTCGGCGTGGTCATGACCTCGACCGGCACCGCCGCAGGCTACGCGGCCGGTGGTCAGGTCGAGGCGCTGACAGCGGGCAGCCGGGTGCTGCACCTCACCACGCAGGTCGACACCAAGTTCGCCGACCGCGACCGCGCGCCGATCCATGACGTGCCGACACAGCGCGAGATGCTGAAGGGCATCTCGAAGGCCGTTTTCCGCATCTGGGACAACCACGCCGCCCTCGGCACGCTGAAGGCCGCTGTCAGTGCCGCGCTCTCGGCCCCGTCTGGCCCCGTCAGCATCGAAGTGCCGGTGGATGTCCAGCGCATGCCCGTCGCGGGCCGCGCCAAGATCGGCAAGCCCGCCGTTGTGAAACCGATCGCGGATCAGTCCGAGATTGAGGCTCTGGCTGCCCGCATCCTAACCGCCAAACGTCCGCTGATCTGGCTCGGTGGCGGTGCCAAGGGCGCCGAAGCCGCCGCGACCGCTCTGGTCAATCGCGGTATCGGGGCTGTCACCTCGACCAACGGTCGTGGCGTGGTGCCCGAGGATCATCCGGCGACGCTGGGTGCCTTCAACATGACGCCACATGCGATCCGCCTCTACCAGACCTGCGATTTGATGGTCGTCGTCGGCTCGCGTCTGCGCGGCAACGAGACCAAGGACAACGCGATGCCGCTGCCGCCGATCTGCCAGATCGACGCCGAGGCCAGCCAGGGCGGGCGCAACTATCCCGTCGACATGATGATCCACGGCGACGCCGCCGATACCCTGCAGCGTCTGCTGGCGCTGCTGCCCGAAAAGCTCGACACCGACCCGAACCTTGCGCATGAGATCGCCGTCGCCCGGGCCACCGCCGAGGGCGAGATGCGCGCCATGCTCGGGCCGTACCGTACGGTTGCGGATGCTCTGCAGGAGCGCGTTCTGCCGGGCCGTCACCCCTGGGTGCGCGACGTGACGATCACCAACTCGACCTTCGGCAACCGCTATGTGCAGATCGCGGAACCGCGTCTGGGTGTGCATGCGCTGGGAGGCGGCATCGGGCAGGGCATCGCCATGGGCATCGGCGCGGCACTTGCCTCGCTCGAACATCCCGGCGCGCCGAAGGCGATCACGCTGGTCGGCGACGGTGGCGCGATGCTGGGCATCGCCGAGCTGATCACCGCCGTTCAGGAAGAGGCCCCGCTGGTCTACGTGCTGATGAACGACGCGGCCTATGGCGTGATCCAGAACATCCAGGACGCGCAATATGGCAGCCGCCGTCACTATAGCGCGTTGAATACGCCCGACTTTGGCAAGCTCTGCGAGGCGGTGAACATGCCGCATATGCTGGTGTCGGAGATTGAGGATTTCGCCGCCGCGCTGGACGCAGCCATCGCGCGCCCCGGTCCCGTGGTGCTTGAGGTCGACATGTGCGCCATCGGCCCCTATGCGCAATCCTTCGCAGGCCCGCCCGCCGGCGCCGCCGGCAAGGCAGTGTGAACGCGATGCATCTGGGACTGATCGGATACGGCAATATCGCGACCCTGCTGCCGAGGATCCTCGGCCAACAGGGCGCGCTGCCCTCGCGTATTGACGTTTTGGTGCGCCCGGGTCGCGCCGATGCCGCCCGCGCCGCCTTTGGCGAAACGGTAGTGACGGTGCATGAGGACACGGCCACCTTCATCGCCAGCGCCCCGGCGCTGGTGGTCGAGGCCGCGACCCATATGGCTGTAAAAACCTCGGTGCTGGAGTGTCTGCGCGCGGGTCTGCCGGTGCTGATCGTCTCGGTCGGCGCGCTGGCCGATGCCACGCTTGAAGCAGCCGTGCGCGACGCCGCCGAGGCAGGCCATACGCAGGCGCATCTTTCCAGCGGTGCCGTCGGCGGCATCGACATGCTGGCCGCCGCGCGGCTGTCGGGGATCACCTCCGTCGCCTATACCTCGCGCAAGCCGCCGATGGCCTGGCGGGGCACGCCTGCCGAAGATCTGCTCGACCTCGCCAGTCTGACCGAGGCGACCACCTTTTATCAGGGCACGGCGCGTGCGGCGGCGACGGATTATCCCAAGAACGCCAATGTCGCGGCCACCATTGCGCTGGCGGGCGCGGGGTTCGAGGCGACCGAGGTGCGCATGGTCGCCGACCCCGCCGTCTCGGCCAATATCCACGAATTCACCCTGCGCTCCGGCGCGCTCGACTTCACCGTCACGCTTGAGGGGAAACCCTCGCCCGAGAACCCGAAAACCTCCCTGTCGACGGTTTATGCGCTGGCGCGGACGGTGCTGAACCAGACCGCCCTGATCACCGTTTGAGGATGCCATGAAAGATATGACACACGCCCTTCCCGATGGCCGCCTTTTCGTTGCTGGCGACTGGGAGGTCGGCACGGGTGCCGAAATCACCTCGACCTACCCGCATGACGGATCGCTGAACCTGGTGCTGAAGGGTGCCTCACGCGCCGACGGCGAACGCGCGATTGCGCGGGCCAAGGCGGCGCAGGCCGACCCGGCGTGGCGCGGGATGCTGCCGCATGTGCGGGCGCGGCTGCTGCACCGGATCGCCGACGGGATCGAGGCCAATATCGAGCGGATTTCCTATGTGCAAAGCCGCGATACCGGCAAGACGCGCGGCGAGACGGCGGCGCTCGCGGCCTCGGCTGTTGGCACGTTCCGCTATTTCGCGGCGGTTCTGGAAACTTCCGATGATGCGCTGACGGCGCGGCGCGCAACCGCGCTGACGGCCAGCGTGCACGAACCGATCGGCGTTGTCGCGGCGATCACGCCGTGGAATTCGCCTATTGCCTCGGACGCACAAAAGCTCGCCCCCGCGCTGGCGGCGGGCAATGCCGTGCTTCTGAAACCGTCGAGCTGGTCGCCCATGGTCTCCCTCGTCCTGGCCGAGATCTGCGAAGCGGCGGGCCTGCCCAAGGGCCTGCTGTCGGTGCTTCCGGGCGCGGGGCGCGAGGTCGGCAACCTGCTGGTCGAACACCGCGACATCGGCCGCGTCGCCTTTACCGGCGGCACGGTCACCGGGCGGCGTCTGGCGGCACAGGCGGGCGAAAAGCTGATGCCGGTGTCGCTGGAGCTGGGGGGCAAATCGCCGACCATCGTGTTCGACGATTGCGACCGCAAGCTGGCCATCGCCGGTATCCTGTTCGGCATCTTCTCCTCCTCCGGGCAAAGCTGCATCGCGGGTTCGCGCCTGTTCGTGCAGCGCGCCATCTATGACGATTTCGTGGCCGAGCTGGTCGCGGCAACCAAGGCCCTTGTCGTCGGAGCGCCCGATGACCCGGCAACCCAGGTCGCCCCGATGGTCTGCGCCGAGCATCGCGACAGCGTCGAGGCCTATATCGAGATGGCGCGCGCCGAGGGCGGCGAGATCCTCTGTGGTGGCACCCGGCCCGAGGGCGCGGCCTTCGCAAACGGCAGCTACCTGACCCCGACCATTATCGCGGGGCTAAACAACGACGCGAAGGTCTGCCGGGAAGAGATCTTTGGCCCGGTTCTGGTGGTGCTGCCGTTTGACGACGAAGTCGATGTGATCGCCATGTCAAACGACAATGACTATGGCCTGGCCTGTGGTATCTGGACCCGGGATTTCCCCCGCGCCTGGCGTCTGGCCGAGGCGATCAGGGCGGGCACGGTCTGGATCAACACCTACAAGCAATTCTCGATCGCGACGCCCTTTGGCGGCGACGGGGCCTCTGGCATGGGGCGTGAAAAGGGCCGTGACGGCCTGCGCGTCTGGCAGCGGCAAAAGGGGATTTATGCGGACCTGACCGGGCAACCGCACCCCTGGGCACGGATTGGAGAGACCGCATGATACTGAAAGATCGCACAATTCTGGTCACCGGCGCCGGTGGCGGACTGGGGCGCGAGATCGTTCTGGCCTGCGGGCGCGCGGGCGCCCATGTCATCCTGTCGGACTTCAACGCAGACCTCGGGGCCGAGAGTCTCGCCGCGCTGACAGCGGCGGGCGGCAGCGGAGAGCTGCGTCTGGCGGATCTGTCGGACCCCGCCTCGATCGCAGCACTTGGCGCCAGCCTCGACGGCCCGCTGCACGGGCTGATCAACAACGGCGCGATTGCGACGGGGATCGGCGGCATCGGCTTTCGCGACATCGACATCGCCGTCTGGGACAAGGTGATGCAGGTCAACGTGCGCGGCACCTGGCTGATGATCCGCGCCTGTGCGGATGCGCTGATCGCGTCGGGGTCGGGCCGGGTGGTCAACCTTGCCTCCGATACTGCCCTCTGGGGCGCGCCGAACCTGCTGAGCTATACCTCCTCCAAGGGCGCGATCATGGCGATGACCCGCAGCCTTGCCCGCGAGCTGGGGCCCGATCACGTCGGCGTCACGGCCATCGCGCCGGGTATTCTGACGACCGAGAGCACCGAATACGTCCCGCAGGCGCGCCACGATCTCTATGAGACGGGCCGCGCGGTGCCGGGCAAACAGGGCACGGGCGACGTGGCCGAGGTTGCCGCCTTCCTCGTCTCGCCCCCGGCGATCACGCTGACGGGCCAGACCATGCCCGTCGACAACGGCTTCGTGTTCAACTGATGGAGGGCGCACGTCATGCCTAAGATTGCCATTGTCGGGGCGGGGCCTTCGGGCTGCTATGCGGCGCAAGCCCTGCTCAAGCTCGACAAGACGCTGGAGGTCGATATCCTTGACCGTTTGCCGGTGCCTTATGGGCTGGTGCGCTATGGCGTGGCGCCGGATCATCAGGGCACCAAGGCCGTCGCGCGCCAGTTCGCGCGGCTGTTTGAACGTCAGGGCGTGCGCTTTATCGGCAATGTGACGCTGGGCGAGACGGTCACCCTGGACGCGTTGCGTGCGGCCTACGACATCGTGGTGCTGGCGCTCGGCCTTTCAAAAGACCGCCCGCTGGACCTGCCGGGCGGCGACCTTGGCGGTGTGAGCGGCGCGGGCGCCGTGACCCGCCATTGGAACGACCACCCGGACGAGGCTGGCCAGCTGCCGCACCTTGGCAACCGCGTGGTGATCGTGGGGCAGGGCAATGTGGCGATGGACGTGCTGCGCATCCTTGCCAAGCAGGAGCCGGACTTTGACGGCTCGGACCTGCACCCGCGCCACACCGATCATATCACCGGGGCAGGGGTGGCACAGATCGACATCCTTGGCCGCTCGCCCGCGCACCTCGCCAAGTTCGATCCCGTGATGGTCAAGGAACTGGCCAAGCTGGAGCATGTGCGCTTTGCCCTCGACGGGCTGGAGCTGTCCGAGGGGCACGAGGACGACCCCCGCGTCGCAGCCCTTGCCGCCCTGCCACAGGATGTGCCTGTTGCCAGCCACGAGGTCACCTTCCGCTTCGGCTGGACGCCCGAGCGGCTGAGCGGCACCGAGGGGCATGTCGACGCGGCCTTCTTCCGGCGCGGCGACGAGGAGCTGGGGCTGTCCTGCGACAGCGTCATCACCGCCATCGGCTTCGACAGCCATATCCCCGGCCTGCGCGATGATCTGCTGGCCCGAGCCGAGGATGCCGAGACGGGCGTGGTCGACAAGGGCCTCTACCTCGCGGGCTGGTTCTGCCGCGGCCCGCGCGGCACCATTCCCGACAATCGCGCGGCGGCACAAGCGCTTGCGACCCGCATCATGGCGGATCTCGGCACGCTCACGGGTGCGGAAAAACCGGGACACGCAGCGCTGATCGCGGCGCACCCGGACCTGACGGATTACGACGGCTGGCTGCGCATCGACGCGGCGGAACTGGCGGCTTGCACTGATGGACGGGTCAGGGCAAAGGTCGCCGATCTTGAGACACTGCTGGCCCTGGCCTCTGGACGCGCGCCGGGTTCAGCAACACCGGAGACTGAGGGATGAAGATTAAACTGCTCTACGGCACCGAGACCGGAAATGCCGAAATGCTCTGCGAAGACATCGAAGCGCATCTGGAGGGCGACCACGAGGTCGAGATGGCCAATCTGGCCGACACCGACCCCGCCGATCTTGCCGCCGACACCTTTCACCTCGTGGTCTGCTCGACCTATGGCGACGGCGATCTGCCCGCCTCGGCGCAGCCCTTCGGAGAGGCGCTTGAGGCTGATCAACCCGATCTGTCGGCGATCCATTTCGCGATCTTCGGCCTCGGTGACAGCAGCTATGAAACCTACAATCAGGGCTCGGAAAAGCTGGCCGCATTGCTGGCGACCTATGGCGCGCATCAGGTCGGTGACCGGGTGATCCATGACGCGATGGGCGGCGATATGGCGGAAGATCTGGCGCTGCCTTGGGCGGACGCACGCATCGCCCAGGCCGCTGATCTTTTCGCAGAAACCTGAGCAACCATGACCCCCGAAGGCGCGCGGCGATGAGCGACGAAACAGAAGAGAAAACAACGCTCTATACGGTGCCGCCGGTGACGCGCGCCATCAAGGTGCTGCGTCATGTCGGGGCCGGGCATGGCTGTATCAACATCAGCCAGACCTCAAAAACGCTCGAGATCAACCGCACCACGCTGATCCGCCTGCTGAAAACGCTGGCGGAAGAGCGGATGATCGAATGGGTGGATGATACGCGCGGCTATGCCCTTGGCGTCGGCCTGCTGGGGCTGGCAGCCGAGGCGCTGTCGAACCGCGACATCCTGCGCGCCGCCCGGCCCCGGCTGGCGGCGCTGGCGAAGCGCACGCATCTGTCCGCGCACCTCGGTGTGCTGGACGGGCGCGAGGTGGTCTATCTGCTGCGCGAGGTGCCCGAGGCGCGTCTGGTCAGCAATGTGCGCGAAGGCACCCGACTGCCAGCCCATGCCACGACCATGGGGCGGATGCTGCTGGCGCACCTTTCCGAGGCCGAGCTGTTCGCCCTCTATGCGGGCAAGGCGATGCCGGAATATTCCGCCGTGACCGCCACGTCGCCCGAAGACCTGCACCGCCAGCTGCTGGAAGACCGCGCCCGTGGCATCGTCTGGAGCGATGAGAACTTCGAGCCGATGATCGGCTCCTGTGCCTGTCCGGTGCGCGATCACGCGGGCAAGGTCATCGCCTCGATCAACCTCTCCGGGCCCAATGCCGAATTCAGCCGTGGAAGCGAGCAGGCCGAACAGAACGCCGCCGCGATCCGTGCCTGCGCGGTGGAAATCTCCGAAGCGCTCGGCTGGCGCGCGCCCTAATCCGCCCTCCCCAAAGCCTCTCGCGCAGGCATAACTTTGCCGACCGCGACGTCACCGACGTTATCTTTGACGCGCCGCGTCGCGGCCCCTACTCTGGTGCGAAAGACCGGGCCGCGCAATTCTCCGCGACAGGCCGGCTGTGAAGGAAGGCCGAAGTATGCAGGACCGCAGTCAATTCTACATTGGTGGCCAATGGGTTGCTCCCGCATCGGCTGAGCGGCTTGCGGTCGAGAACCCGGCAACCGAAGAGGTCATTGCCGAAATCACCCTCGCCAGCCGGGATGACGTCAACGCCGCCGTCGCCGCCGCCAAGGCCGCAGGCCCGGGCTGGGCAGCGACACCCGTGGCCGCGCGCATCGCGATCCTGAAACGCCTGCTGTCCGTGACCGAAGCGCGCCTTGATGACCTTGCCGCCGTGATCAGCGCCGAGATGGGCGCGCCGATCTCCATGGCGCGCGCGGATCAGGCGTCGGTCGGCACCGGGCATCTTGAGGGCTTCCTTGAGGCGCTTGAGACCTACCAGTGGAGCGAGGCGCTGCCCAATGGCGACACGGTCGTCAAGGAACCCGTCGGTGTCTGCGCCCTTGTCACGCCGTGGAACTGGCCGCTGAACCAGATCACGCTGAAGGTGCTGCCAGCCCTTGCGGCGGGCTGCACCTGCGTGCTGAAACCCTCCGAACTGACACCGCTGTCGGCCATGCTCTATGCCGAGCTGCTGGCGGAGGCGGGCGTGCCGGCGGGCGTCTTCAATCTGATCAACGGCACCGGACCTGTGGCGGGCGCAACCCTGTCGCGCCACCCTGACGTGCGCCTGATCTCCTTCACCGGATCGACCCGCGCGGGCGTCGAGGTGACGCAGGCCGCAGCCCCCAGCGTCAAGCGCGTCGCGCTGGAGCTGGGCGGCAAATCCCCCAACCTGATCTTCGCCGATTGCGGCGATGCGCTGGAAGAGCGGGTGCGCGCCTCGGTCGCCGAATGCTTCCACAACACTGGCCAATCCTGCGACGCGCCGACCCGGATGCTGGTCGAGGCCAGCGTGTACGACCGCGTCTGCGACATCGCGCAGGCCGAAGCCGAAGCCACGCAGGTCGGCGATCCCTCCCTGCCCGGTGATCACCTCGGGCCGCTGGCCAGCGGTGTGCAATGGCAGCGTGTGCAGGGCCATATCGCCTGCGCCATCGAAGATCGCGCGCGCCTGCTGGCGGGCGGCGAGGGCATCCCCGACGGGCAGGAGCGCGGCCATTTCGCGCGCCCCACGGTCTTTGCCGACGTGACCCAAGAGATGGCAATCTGGCGCGAGGAAGTCTTCGGCCCCGTTCTGGCGATCACACCCTTCGCGGATGAGGCCGAGGCGATCACCCTCGCCAATGACACCGACTACGGCCTTGCCGCCTATGTCCAGACTGGCGACCGGGCGCGGGCGCTGCGGCTCTGTGGCGCGCTGAGGGCTGGCATGGTGCATGTGAACGGGCAGGGCATGGGCTGGGGCAGCCCCTTCGGCGGCTACGGCTTGTCGGGCAAGGGCCGCGAGGGCGGCGCTCATGGGCTGGACGAATTCGTCGAGATCAAGACGCTCAGCCTGCCGGAAGAGTGGCGCTAACCGGACACGTGGCTGAGCAGCAGACTGCTTTCGCTGTTCAGCACGCCGGGCACCTCGCGGATGTCGCGCAGCACCCGGTCGAAACTGGCCAGACTCTCGGCGCGGATTTCCACAACCAGATCCCAGGCGCCATTGGTCGAATGGATCGTCGCGACCTCCGGAATGCGCGCCAGCGTGCGCGTCACAGTGCGTGACATACGGCCCTGCAGCTCTACCATCGTAATCGCGCGGACCTGTCCTTCGACGTCCACGTCCGTCTCGATGGTGAACCGCCGGATCCGCCCCTCGGCCAGCAGCGCATCCAGACGCGCCTTGACCGTGGTGCGAGAGACGCCCAGCATCTGCGCAAGCTCGGTGATCGAGGCACGGGCATCGGCGCGCAGGGCGGCAATCAGCGCACGGTCGGTGTCGGACAGCTCTGGTTTTGCCATTTTGTCGGATTAGCTTTCGAAATGATCAGAAATAACGCCATATTGATCAAGATAGCATGTGAGTTTGACAGCTTCCACTGCCATGATGCCCACAACAGTATTCCCATTCATAACAGACGGAGCAGACCATGACCCGCACGACTGCCCTCCTCGGCGCCCCGATTGAAACCGGCGCCTCGCAACGCGGCTGCATTATGGGCCCCGACAGCCTGCGCACCGCCGGCCTGCATGAAACGTTGCAGCGTCTCGGCTGGAAAGTCACAGACCTCGGCGACCTGACCATCGCCCCGCAAGAGCCGATGCCCCACGCCAACCCCGCGCTGCACCACTTGGCCGAAACCTGCGCCTGGATCGAGGTGCTGGAGCAGGCTGCCTACGCCGCCGCGCGCGATCACGATCTGCCGATTTTCATGGGCGGCGATCACTCGATGGCCGCTGGCACCGTGCCCGGCGTTGCGCGCCATGCGGCGGAACAGAACCGCCCGCTGTTCGTGCTCTGGCTCGATTCCCACCCCGATCTGCACACGCCCGAAAGCACCGAGAGCGGCAATCTTCATGGCACGCCGATGGCCTATTTCACCGGCCAGCCGGGCTGTGACGCCTATCCGCCGCTGGCCCATGCCGTCGATCCCGAAAACATCTGCCTGATGGGCATCCGCTCGGTCGACGGGGCCGAGGCGCAAAAGATCGACGACCTCGGCATCGACGTGAACGACATGCGCACCATCGACGAGCTGGGCATCCTCGCCCCCCTGCGCGCCTTCCTGGAACGCGTGAAAGCCGCCAACGGCCTGCTGCACGTCAGCTTCGACGTTGATTTCCTCGACCCCGAGATCGCGCCTGCGGTCGGCACCACCGTCCCCGGCGGCATGACCTTCCGCGAGGCGCATCTGATCATGGAAACGCTCTGCGACAGCGGCCTTGTCACCTCGCTCGACCTTGTGGAGCTGAACCCGTTTCTGGACGAATTCGGCCGTACCGCCAAACTGCTGCGCGATCTGACCGCCAGCCTGTTCGGCCGCCGCGTGCTCGACCGTCAGACAAAAAGCTATTGAGGATCAACGCCATGACCGACCGTCCTGAACCCTCTGCCTTGGCCTATGTGCCCTTTGTCAGCGTCGACAACATGATGCGCCTCGTCAATGCGACGGGCGTCGAGGATTTCCTGCGCGGCCTCGCCGGCTATATCGAGGCCGACTTTCTGCGCTGGCCCGAGTTCGACAAGACCCCCCGCGTCGCCAGCCACAGCAAGGACGGCGTGATCGAGCTGATGCCGACCGCCGATGCCGAGAATTACGGTTTCAAATACGTCAACGGCCACCCCGCGAACATGCGCCAAGGCTATCAGACGGTGACGGCCTTCGGCGTGCTCTCCTCGGTCGCCAATGGCTATCCGATCTTGCTGAGCGAGATGACGGTGCTGACGGCGCTGCGCACGGCGGCGACCTCGGCGCTGGTGGCGAAATACCTCGCCCCCAAGGACGCGCAGGTCATGGCGATGATCGGCAACGGCGCGCAGTGCGAATTTCAGGCGATGGCGTTTCGTGCGCTCTGCGGCATCAACCGCCTGCGGCTCTATGATATCGACCCAGCGGCGACGGAAAAGGCCATGCGCAACCTGACCGCGCAGGGGTTCGAGGTGGTCGCCTGTGACAGCGGCATGCAGGCGGTCGAGGGCGCGCAGATCATCACCACCTGCACCGCCGACAAGCAGTACGCCACGGTTCTGACCGACAACATGGTCGGCGCGGGCGTGCATATCAATGCCATCGGCGGCGACTGCCCCGGCAAGACCGAGCTGCACCGCGATATCCTGACGCGCGCCGAGATCTTCGTCGAATACCCGCCCCAGACGCGGGTTGAGGGCGAGATCCAGCAGCTCGACCCCGATCACGCCGTCACCGAGCTGTGGCAGGTGATGCGCGGCGAGGTCGCGGGGCGCAGCACGCCGTCGCAAATCACCCTGTTCGACAGCGTCGGCTTCGCGATCGAGGATTTCTCGGCGCTGCGGTTTGTTGCGGACCGGGTGGCGGGCACAGGCTTCAGCCAGCCGCTGGACCTGCTGGCCGATCCCGATGATCCGCGCGATCTGTTCGGCATGCTCGGCCGCGCCGTCTGAGGGGGCAAGGCATTGGCGTCACATCATCTTCTGCCGGCTGATCCGGGGCTCAGATGCGCGGTATGGCGCTCAGAATGACGTCGATTTTAGACGGGAAGCCGTTGCGCTCGACGCAACCTGCGCGTTATGTTCGGGGCATGATCGACGCAAGACGAGGGCGCCCATGGCCAAGATCCTGCTGATGGAAGATGACCAGGATCAGGCAGAGCTGCTGGCTCTGATCCTGATGCGCGAAGGGCACGAGGTCACTGTGACCTGCGATGCCACTTCCGCGATAGAGCGCATTGGCCGCGAGCACTTTGATCTTGTGGTCAGCGATCTTTTCGTGCGCCAGAAGGGTGTTCTGGTCTCTGACGGCGGGCTGCGCCTGATCGGCTATGTCAGGAATGGAGCGCGCACCGGGCCTGAGGCGACGGCCTTCGATGTGCCGATCATTGCCATGTCGGGTGTGATGGGGGGGCCGACGGACAGCCATTTCCTGAAGATGGCGGAGGGTGCCGGCGCCAACCGTCGCCTGGAAAAACCCGTCAGCGCCTCACACCTGAGCGATGTGATCAGCGAGCTTCTGGCGCTGAAGGGCTAACCCCCTCTGCTGAGCTGCTCTCGCCGGTCCGCCCTTCGGTTAACGCGATTTATCCTATACCTTAGCAGGCGCTGCATTTAGCAGACACTGGGGGCCGAGGCCGGGCTCAGCGCGGCGGCAATCGCCTCGGACAGGCGGTCGGGCGGGCAGGGCTTGCGTAACACCGGTGCTTTGACGGCGATATTCTTGTCCAGAACAGGCCCGGCGTGGCCCGTCAGGTAGAGCACGGGCACGTCAGGGCGCTGTTCGCGGACCCTGCGCGCCAGCTCATATCCGTCGATCTTGCCCGGCATGACGATATCGCTCAGCAACAGGTCGAACTCTTCGCCCTTGGCCATCAGGTCCAGCGCCGCCTGACCGTTTTCGGCCGCCAGCACGTCATAGCCCATCTGTTGCAGGGTCACGCCCAGCAGTTCGCGCAGGCCCGCCTCATCTTCGGCAAACAGCACCCGCCGACCCTTTCCTGGGGCCAGGTTGCGTGTCACCTCCAGCGCGTCGTGGTGAGATTTCTCGACTCCGCGGGGCAGCAGCAGCTGGATCGAGGTGCCTTTGCCGGGAGAGGAGATGATCTGCACATCGCCGCCCGCGCTCTGGGCAAAGCCATAGACGATGGACAGGCCCAGCCCGGTGCCCGAATGCGCCGCTTTGGTGGTAAAGAACGGCTCAAGCGCGCGTTTGCGCACCTCGTCCGACATGCCCGGGCCGTCGTCAATGACAGAGACCAGGACGCAGGCTGTGGGATCGTTGGCCGCCAGCATGCGCGGCGCGCCAGAGGCCTCATTGACGCGCGCGGGGTGCACGGTCGTCGTGGCCTTGCCGTCTTCCACCACGAAATCGGGCCCATGCAGGCGGGCGTGGAGCACGATATTCTGCCCGGTGCCCGACATTTCCAGCGCATCGCGGCTGTTCAGCACCATGTTCAGAATGGCATTTTCCAGTTGCGACTGATCGCAATGCACGGTCAGGCCGGGGCGTTCTTCGCTGATCCGCAGGTTGATCTTGTCGCCTAGGTTGGGCAGCGCCAGTTCGCGGACGTTCTGGAAGATCTCGCTGACCATCAGGGTCGTGGCATTGCCGGGCTGCGGGCGCGCAAAGGACAGCAGCCGCGAGGTCAGATCCTGCCCCCGCTCGATGGCGCGCTGCGCCGAATTCAGGAACCGGCGCGAGGTGTCGGGGATCTTTTCGCCCAGCGTCAGGTCGACGGCGTAATAGATCGTCGCCAGCAGGTTGTTCACATCATGCGCCACGCCCGACGTCAGCTGCCCGAGCGAGGCGAGACGGCTGTGCAGTTCCTGAGATTCGCGTTCGCGTTCGCGCTTGCCGAGGTAACTGATCATCACGACCAGCATCAGCACGGCGGCGATGGCAAAGAACATCACCGACAGCCCTGCCAGCTGCAGATGAGAGCGCGCCAGATCCTTGTCCAGCCAGTCGCGCAGCGCGGTGCGCACCTCATCATGCAGGGACTGCAGGTTCATCGTGGCATCGTCGTCCGAAATCCGCACCAGCGCATCGACCTGCGCAATGCTGCGCCCATTCGCGGCGGCGCGCTGCGCGACGTCCAGGTTGTCGCGGTAGGTCGCCAGCGTGTCCCGCAGAGCGGTGAAGTCAAAGCTGCGCCCGATGGTGCGGCCCATGGCCTCGATCTGGTTCAGCGTCTTCAGGGCGTTGTCATAATCGGTGACGGCGGCCTGATAGTAACGGCCTTCGTCCGGGCGCATGATCATGTTCTTGAAATTATGGATAAAACCGGAATACCCCAGCTCGCGTTCCAGCTGATGCAGGGCGACCGGTAGTTCATTGGCCGCGACCTGAGCCTCGCTCTGGCGGGATTTTCCGATGAAGTTCAGGCCCGGAATGGCCAGCATGCAGCACAGGGCGACAATCAGGATGGTGACGCGCATCACATTGTCCTGCAGCACTTTCGCCAGCAGGGTGCGAAACCCGGACACGGTGCCGTTTTGCTCACTGTCCATTGGCATATACCCTCGCCATATCGTCACATCTGTACACAAAGAGATCGGGCGAGGCTGAGGCCCGTCCGATCCTGAGCACAGCTATAGCATGTGCAGCGTGTCCCGAAAACAGCTTTGACATGTCGGCGCTCATCGGCTGGCGATCCTTGTGCTGCGGTGCGCAACGGCTCTGGTCTTCTGTGATGCGGACTGCGCTGTCGCACCGGTGGCGCAGGCACACAGCCCCGAGGTGCGACGATAGGGGGGCAGGCTTAGCAAACTGATAACGCTGGCCGATCTTTCTGCCTCAGTCAAACCCCCGCGCGGCCTAGAGCAGGCGCAGGATCGCCTCGGCGGCGCGGCGGGTGCCGGGGCTGGCCTGCATCTTTTCCGAGATCGCGGCCAGACGCGCCCGCATCGGCGCATCCCCCAGCAGCTGCAAAATGGCACGGCGCAGGCTGTCGGGGGTCCAGTCCCGGCGCCCGATACGCACCCCGGTGCCGGTCGCCTCGGCGCGCTGAGCATTGTCGTGGCCGTCCCAGCAATAGGGCATCACCAGCGACGGCACCCCATGATACAGCGCCTCGCAGAAAGAATTGTTGCCGCCGTGGTGGATGAACAGCGCGCTCTGCTCCACGACCGAGGGCTGGGGGAACCAGTCCCCCAGATACACATTGTCCGGCACATGGGTATAAGCGTCGAGGTAGCCGCCCACATTGACCACAAAGCGTGCGGGCAGGGTGGCGAACACATCGATCATCCGGGTGATCAGGTCGGTGTCGATGGCCCCCAGACTGCCGAAGCCCAGATAGACCAGCGGCCCGTCCTCGACCGGCAGGCGCGGCAAATCAAAGCGGCTCTCACTGCGCACGCATCCATTCAGATAGCCAAAGCGATCCTCGGGCAAGGGCGTGGCGCGGTCATAGCGCACCGCCTCGGGCGACAGCAGCAGCGTCAGATCGCCGGGTTCCAGAAACACGCCAGCGGGCAGGGGGGCCATGCCATGCAGACGGCGGAACTCGTTATAGCGCCGGTGAGCACTGCGCGTGGCGCGCAGATAGGCCTTCTCGAACCCCGCACGCGCAGGATCATCGGCGGCAAGGCCCGACAGATAGGGTGGCACATGGGCGTCCGGCAATTCGGTTTCCGCACAGGAGACGATGCGCACCCAAGCGCACCCGGCGCGCGCGATGGCGGGGAACATGATCACGTTGTCCAGCACGATGCCGTCGGGGCGGATCTGTTCCAGCAGCGCGCTCAGCCCGGCTTCGGCATGGATGGCGGTGTCGACGATCGCCTCCCAGGTCGGGGCGACATAGGGCTCCAGCTGCGCCGCGGCGTCGAGGTTGAAATGCGGCATATGGGTGTTGATGAAGCCCTGCCAATCCTCGGCGCTGGCCTGCGCGCCGCCCCCCGGCAGGTGGTATTCCTTGAAGCCATAGTCGGCGAAGACGCCGGTAAAGCCCGGATGGCAGATGAACACCGGCACCGCCCCCATGCGGGTCAGCTCCTGCGCGATACCGATGCAGTTCAGCGCGGCGCCAAAGCTCGCCTCGGGGAAGAAGGCGATGACCGGCGCCGCGTTGCGGCGTTTCATGCGCTGGGCCCCCGTGTCAGAGGTCCCCGTGTCAGGGGCACGATACCCCGGTTCGCCGCTTCGGGGCGGCGGATGCGTGAGCGGCGCAGATGCAGCGTCATCAGGTCGGCGGCGACATCGAACTGCAACTGTTCAAGGCTGTCGAGGATATCCAGATGCTCCTCCAGCGACTGACGCAGGCGAAAATCGGGGATCGAGAGATCCTTTTGCGTCGCCCGCCGCAGCCGGTGATGTGCCAGCAGCGCGCCGCGCGCGAACCGGTTGCCGGAGCATTCGGCGATAAACCCATGGAACTCCGTGTCGATCCGCATGAAACTGGCCGAGCCGATGCGCCCCTGACGGGTCTGCAGATGCGCCTGCATCTGCGCACGCAACAGGCCCGCCTTTTGCGCATCCAGCTGAAACCCCGGGGCGGTGATCGCCTGCGGTTCCAGGATCAGACGGAACTGCAGGCTCTCCTCGATACTGCGGGGCGTGTCCAGAATCGGCTGAAACGCCCAGGAGCGTCCGGGCAATTGCGTCACGATCCCGTCGCGCGCCAGTATTTTTAGCGCATTTAGGACTGTACTGCGCGACCTGCCATATCTTCGCACAAGGGCGCTGACGGATTGCACATCACTGATGCGCCGGGCCGCCCTGTCGGACAGGATGCGGGTGGCCAGCGAATCCTCCATCTCCTCCAACAGCTGAGCGGCCTCGGTCAGACCATCCTGCGGGCCGGTCTCAAGGAAGTAGCCCTCTTCCTCACGCCAGCTTAGAATTTCGTTCTCTTCCAGTATCTTGAAGGCCGCCCGCATCGGGGTGCGCGACACGCCGCAGGCCTCGGAAAAGGCCTGCTCTGGCAGATGCTCGCCCGGTTGCAGCCCGCGTTCCAGCGCGATGCTGATCACCTGCTTGGCCAGGGTCAGATGGTTCTGGCGCGCGTTTCTGCGAAGCTCTGCCATGGAAACGATCCTGAGGGGCGGTACTGCCGCCCGCTCAGGGCCTGAAAACCCAAAGGACAGCGAATACAAGTTGACGTATTTTTCACCTCAACAATACTGAAATCACGACGGTCATCAAGAACCGCAGCTGCAAAGCCCAAAAATAAGCGCCCCCGATCCCGGGCGCACCCCAACAGAGCCAACAGGAGGACATCCCATGTTCCGCACCCCGCTCACCGGTCTCGCCCTGATCGCCGCGCTGACCAGCGCCGCCAGTGCCGAAGATCTCGTCATCTCGAACTGGGATGGCTACATGGCCCCCGACGCGATCGACGCCTTCAACACCGATACCTCCAACAGCGCCGAACTTGTGTTGCACGGCACGAATGAGGAGATCATGGGCAAGCTGATCGCCTCCAAGGGCGCGGGCTATGACGTGGTCTTCGTCTCCTCGCCCTTTGCTGAGGTGCTCAACAAGCTCGGCATCGCGGAAACGCTGGATCACGCCAAGCTGCCCAACCTCGCCAATCTCTACGACGCCGCGACGCAGCTGAAGCATGATCCCGGCAACGCCTTTTCCGTGCCCTATGCCTGGGGCACCACGGGGCTTTGCTATCGCTCTGATCTGATTGACGAAACGCCCGACAGCTGGTGGGATCTGCTGACCCCCTCGGACGAGCTGAAGGACAAGATCACCATGCTGGCGACCGACCGCTGGCTGCTGGCCGCGGCGCAGCTGGCGAACGGCTATTCCGTCAACACCACCGACCCGATTGAGCTCGACAAGGTCAAGAACGACCTGATCTCGGCCAAGCGCACCCTGCTGGCCTATGACGACACCACCTTCTACGCCAAGCTCGTCTCGGGCGAGGCGGACCTTGTGCAGGCTTGGGATGGCTGGTGCAACTACGGCATCGCCGAAAATGCCGACATCCAGTACGTCATCCCCGAGGAAGGCTCTGACCTTTGGGTCGACACCATGGTGATCCTGAAAAACTCCGCGCATAAAGACGCGGCCTATGCCTTCGTCAACTGGATGCTGGACGCCGAACATCACCGCTGGGCGGCGGAAAACATCCTCTACAAGGTGCCGAACAAGGCAGCGATGGACGGCCTCGACCCCGCCCTGCTGGCGCAATACCCCAACATGGCCATCTCTCCCGAGGAACTGCTGGGTTACGAGCAACTGCTCGACGTCGGCGAGGCGCAGCGAGCTTATTCCCGCATCGTCTCCGAGATCAAGGCGGCCGACTGACCCCGTCCCTGAGGCTCTTTGCCGCCCTGCACCCCAGTGGGGCGGCGCAAAGGTGCAATGATGCGTGACCGCAGACCGCTTTTCCTGATGACCCCGGCGCTGGCCTGGCTGACCGCCTTCATGGTGGTGCCCTGCCTGCTGATCCTCGCGCTCGCCTTCTTCCGGCGGGGCCTTTACGGCGGCATCGACTATACCCTGACGTGGGAGAATATCGCGCTGGTGTTCGACCCGCTCTATGCCGGGATCTTCCTGAAATCCGCCTGGATCGCCGGGCTGTCGGCGCTGATCGCGGTGATCCTCGGCTACGCCGCCGCCTATGCCATCGCCGCCATGCCGCGGCGCCACCAGCCGCTGCTGCTGTTCTTCGCCGTGCTGCCGTTCTGGTCGAACTACCTGGTGCGCACCTACGCCTGGATCGTGCTGCTGAACCGCGAAGGTCTGATCGTTCACCTCGCCCGGCTGCTGGGGTTTGAGGGAGAGCTGCCCCGCATGCTCTATACCGAAACCGCTGTCGTCATCGGGCTGGTCTACAACTACCTGCCCTTCGTCATCCTCGCCTGCTACGCGCCCCTGTCGCGCCTCAACCCCGAGGTGACGGAGGCGTCCCGCGACCTCGGCGCCAGCCCCTGGACCACCTTCCGCCGTGTCGTGCTGCCGATGACCGTGCCCGGCATCGCCACCGGCTTCACCTTCGTCTTTGTCCTCTCGATCGGCAATTTCGTCACCCCGGCGCTGCTGGGCGGCGGGCAATTCCAGATGATCGGCAACCTCGTCTATGCGCAGTTCCTGACCGCGAATGACTGGCCCTTCGGCGCGGCGCTGTCGATCTTTCTGATCGCCATCATGATGGGCCTGCTGACGCTGCAGACCTTCGCGTCGGAAAAAGCATCCGGAGGCCGCAATGCGTAACGCACCCCTCCCGCTGATGCTGGCCATCCTCGCGGGCGTCTTCGCCTTCCTCTACCTGCCGATTTCGGTGCTGGTCGCGCTGTCGTTCAACGACGGTGGCCTGCCCACCGCCTGGACCGGCTTTTCCACCAAATGGTACGGCGCATTGTTCGCCAATGCCGACATCATGGGCGCGGCGCTGAACACCCTGATCGTCGCCGTCATCTCGACGATCCTCGCCACCCTCTTCGGCACCTTGCTGGCCGTCGGGGTCGAGATCCGCCGCCGCAAGGGGCGGTTCCTCGAAACCCTCATCTTCGCCCCGATGATCATCCCCGACATCGTGCTGGCCATCGCCCTGCTGTCGTTCTTCTCGCTGCTCGGCGTGACGATGGGCCTGCACACGATCATTCTGGCCCATGTCGTCTTCAACCTCGCCTTCGTCTGCTCGGTCGTGCGGGCCCGCCTGAAAACCTTCGACTGGTCGATTGTCGAGGCGTCCACCGACCTCGGCGCGCCGACCTTCACCACCCTGCGCCGCGTCATCATCCCCGTCCTCAGCCCCGCGATCATCGCCGGGGCGCTGCTGGCCTTCACCCTGTCGGTTGATGAATTCGTCATCGCCTTCTTCACCGCCGGGGCAGGGCGCGCCTCGACCACGCTGCCGATGCAGATCTACGCCATGATCCGCTTTGGCGTGACCCCGGAAATCAACGCGCTTGCGACCATCGTGATGGGGATCTCGGTCCTCGCCCTCACCCTGTCGCAACGCCTCAATCGCGGCGGACTTCCCGGCCAATGACCCTGCTTTCCCTGCTTTCCCTGCAAAAAGACTTCGGCAAGATGCGCGCCGTCAACGGCGTCTCGCTTGATATTGCCGAGAATGAATTCTTCGCCCTGCTCGGCGCCTCCGGCAGCGGCAAGACCACCCTGCTGCGGATGCTCGCGGGGTTTGAGCTGCCCAGCGCCGGCCAGATCCTGCTGGATGGCCGCGACATCGCCCAGACCCCGCCCAACAAGCGCCCCGTCAACCTGATGTTCCAAAGCTACGCTCTGTTCCCGCATATGAGCGTCGCCAAAAACATCGCCTACGGGCTGGAGATGGAGAAGCTCCCGAAGTCTGAGATCACATCCCGCGTCGGCGAGATCCTGGAAACCATCCAGCTTTCCGCCCTCGCCAACCGCAAGCCTGACCAGCTCTCCGGTGGCCAGCGTCAGCGCGTCGCGCTCGCCCGCGCTTTGGTCAAACGCCCCCGCCTCTTGCTGCTCGACGAACCCCTCGGGGCGCTCGACAAGAAGCTGCGCGGCGAAATGCAGCTCGAACTCAAGCGCATTCAGGCCGACTTCGGCATCACCTTCATCGTCGTCACCCATGATCAGGAGGAAGCGCTGGTCATGGCCGACCGCATCGCGATCCTGAAGGACGGCGCGCTGCTGCAGGTCGGCACCCCGCACGACATCTACGAACACCCCACCAGCCGCTTTGCCGCCGACTTCATCGGTGTGATGAACTTCTTTCCGGTGCACTGCGACGGCGGTGCCCTGCGCACCGGCAAAGGCACCCTGATCCGCGCCACGATCCCCGACGGGCTGACCGGCGCCGCCGTCGCCGCCGTGCGCCCCGAACGCCTGCGCCTTGAGGTGACTGGCTGCGACAATATCCTGACCGGGCGCGTCATGGCGCTGGCCTATCACGGCCTCGATCTGCTGCTGCATGTCGAAACGCCGTTGGCCCCCCAGCCCGTCACGATCCGCCTGACCGCCGATCAGGCCGAAGCCCATGCGCTGAGCCCCGGCGATCCCGTCACCCTCGGCTGGAGCGCCCGCGACACCCGCGTCTTTGCCGCCTGACCCCGACCCAATGCCCCGCCAGAGGGCCCCACGACAACAGGAGAGCCACCCCATGACCCCGAAAACCTTCGCCTTCTTCCCCGAAGCCGCCTTTGGCCCCGCCCTCAATTCCGTCGGCATCGCGCAGGCGGTCGAACGCATGGGCCACAAGGCCGTGTTCCTCTCGGACCCCGGCTTCGTCGATGTCTACAAGGGCTACGGGTTCGAGGCCCACGCCGTGAACCTCTCCGCCCCCATGCCGCCCGAACAGATGGCGAAGTTCTGGGAGGATTTCATCAACGGCCACATCCCGAACTTCCGCAAAGCCCCCATCGACCAGCTGGATAACTACGTCAAGGAATGCTGGGAGGCGATCGTGGACTCCGCCAAATGGGCCGAAAAGGACCTGCCGTCGGTGCTGGCCGCGATCAAGCCCGACGTGATTTCCGTCGACAACGTGATCCTCTTCCCCGCCATCAAGCAATACGGCAAGCCATGGGTGCGCATCATCTCCTGTTCGGAGAACGAGATCGAGGATGACGCGATCCCGCCGCACCTCTCGGGCATGAGCGAAACCGATACCGCAGGCCACGCCGCCTTCCGCGCCAAGTTCCACGAAGTCATCAAGCCGATCCACGACGACTACAACGAATTCCTGAAGACCACCGGCGAAGACCCATACCCCCTCGGCCAGTTCTTCGAACCCAGCCCCTTCATGAACCTCCTGCTCTACCCCGAGCAGGTGAAATACCACCGCCCCGAGCCGCTGAACCCCGCGCAATTCCAGTACCTTGAGGGCTGCGTGCGTCAGGATGCGCCCTACGAGGTGCCGACCTTCAAGGCCAACACCGACGGCCCGCTGCTCTACATCTCTTTCGGCAGCCTCGGGGCAGGGGACACGGACCTTCTGAAGCGCCTGATCACCCTGATCGGCACCACCCGCTACCGTGCGCTGGTCAACGTCGGCGACTACAAGGACCAGTACGCCGACCTGCCCGACAACGTCCTCATCGACAGCTGGTACCCGCAACCTTCCGTCATTCCGCAGGTCGACGCGGTCATCCACCACGGCGGCAACAACTCCTTCACCGAATGCCTCTACTTCGGCAAACCGGCGATCATCATGTCCTATGTCTGGGATGGCCACGACAACGCCATGCGCGTGCAGGAAACCGGCCACGGCTTCCGCTCGGACCGCTACGAGTGGACCGACGAGGAGCTTATCGCCAAGATCGAAGCCTGCCTGACCGATGCGGACATGGCGGCGAAACTCGCCACCACCTCCGCCCATATGCAAAGCCAGAACGGTCAGGAAAAGGCCGCCAAGATCCTCGTAGGCCTGACCGAATGACGCTGAACTCCACCGCCCCGCATATCCACGCCGCCAGCACCTACGACGACCTCGTCGACTGGGGCGACCAGCCCGGCATGATCGACGGCCAGTCCCACAACACCGGCCGCCTGCTGTTCAAGGGCCCGGACAACAGCCCCGAAACCGGCATCTGGGTCTGCACCCCGGGCCGCTGGCGTCTGTCGATCCCTCGCGACGAATTCTGCCATTTCGTCGCCGGCCGCGCCACCTACACCCGCGACGACGGCGAGGTGACCGAGGTCACCCCCGGCACCTGCGTCCTCTTCCCCGCGGGGTGGAGCGGCGAAGCCACCATCCACCAGACCATCCGCAACATTTACATGCTGAGCTGACACATATGAAAACCCCCGTCATGACCTCCCCCCTCGCCATCACCGACACTGTCGACTGGGGCATCATCCCGACCATGCTGGAGGGCGAAAGCCACACCTCCGGCAAGCTTCTCCACAAGGGCCCCAATGGCGAAAACGAATGCGGCCTCTGGATCTGCACCCCCGGCAAATGGGCCTGCCACGTGACGAAGGACGAATTCTGCCACTTCCTGCAAGGCCGCGCGACCTACGTCCACGAGGACGGCGAGGTGATCGAGATCACGCCCGACACCGCCGCCTTCTTCCCGCAGGACTGGCGCGGCACCTGCACCGTGCATGAGACGATCAAGAAGGTCTACATGATCCGATGACCTATTACCTCTCCCCCGGCCTGCGCCCCTCCGCAGGCCAAAAGCACCCCGTCATCGACCCCGCCACGCTCGACACCGTCGGCCACCGGGTCGAGGTGACGGAAACCGAACTCACCGACACGATCACCCGCGTCAACGCCGCTCAGGCCCTCTGGAAAAAGGTCGATGCCAAGAGTCGCGCGCAGATCCTGCACCGCCTCGCCAACCGCATCGAGTCCAGTGATTTCACCGACTGCGCCATCCTGATGAGCCGCGAGATGGGCAAACCCTACCCCGAGGCGATAGGCGAGCTGGCCAACGTCGCGCCGGTCTTCCGCTACTACGCCGAAATGGCGCGCGACGACGCGGGCAAGATCGCCGGGACCACGCAATCAGGCTCGCTGCAATACGCCCGCTACGAACCGCTCGGCGTGTCGGTCCACATCATGCCCTTCAACTTTCCGGTCCTGCTGATGTGCTGGACGGTCGCGGCGTCGCTGGCCGCAGGCAACGGCTGCATCATCAAACCCGCCGAAGCCACCACCCTCTCGACCCTCGACTTCTGCCGCGTCTTCGATGACCTCCCCGAGGGCCTCGTCGCCTGCCTGCCCGGCGGGGCCGCCACCGGCAAGGCTCTGGTCGAAAGCCCGCAGACCCACGCCGTCGCCTTCACCGGCTCCGTCGCCGCAGGCCGCGCCGTCGCCGCCGCCGCGGGCGCGCAGATGAAACCGGCGGTGATCGAGGCGGGCGGCTCCGACCCGATGATCATCACCGCCTCCGCCCCTGTCGAGATCGCGGCCGCCGGGGCCGTCACCGGCGCCTTCCACCTCACCGGGCAGGTCTGCACCTCCACCGAGCGCCTCTATGTCGTCGACGAAATCCACGACGCCTTCGTGGCCAAGTTCAAATCCCAGACCGAAGCCCTGCGCATCGGCAACGGCCTCGCCAAATCCGAAATCGGCCCCCTTGTCAGTGAGCCCGCGCGCGCCAAGGTCGAACGCCTCGTCGCCGATGCGCTGGCCAAGGGTGCGACCCTGATCACCGGCGGCACGCGCGGCGATTACGGCCCGGGCTGGTTCTATGCCCCCACCATCCTCACCGACTGCACCCCGCAAATGGATATCCTGCACGAGGAATGCTTCGGCCCCGTCGCCGCCATCTGCCGCGTTCCCGACTTCGACGCCGCCATCAGCGCCGCCAACGACAGTCCCTTCGGCCTTGGCGCTGCAATCTTCACCACCGACCTCGCCGAAGCACATGAGGCATCGGAACGGCTTGAGGCTGGAATGGTCTGGATCAACAACCCGATGATCGACAACGACGCGCTGCCGTTTGGTGGCTGGAAAGCCTCCGGCATGGGCCGCGAACTGGGGCGTCAGGGGTTGGATGCGTTCCGCCGCTCGAAGATGGTGATCCTCGATCACACACCCAAACGCCACGACTGGTGGTATCCCTACCCGGATGAATGGTTCCTCGACGCGGGCGGGCGCAAACTGGTGTGATCAACCTCAGCTAACGCGCCACGCACGAAAAAGTTCACCACGAATCCGCCTCATCACGCGCGATATTAACCACGTGATGAGGCGAAACCGCCCAAAACTCCCCAGAAATTGCGCCGGAAGGCCCCGGAAACCGCCGCTCGGCGGCTGGCCGCTGGCCAATAAAATAAGGCTTTCCTCAGTAAACCTATACGAAACTGCGTAGGCGTTGTGCGCTGGCGCAGAAAGGGGCGGCGAAAACCCGCCGTTCACCAATTGCGCACTTTGAATTTACCATGAAATTTCCGATGGTCTGGCAGGGCCGCTCGGGACAGGGGCCTGTTTGCATACCTAGACCTAGAGAGATCGAATGAGCGTTAAATACGCCCGTGCGCCTTGGCTCAAGCTGCCAATACTCTGCGCACTCCTTCTGACCGCTGCGGCCTGTTCGCAAACCCCCTCTTCCCAGACCATGTCGTCTGGTCTGGACCCCGACCGCGAGGCCATGGCCTTCGCCGAGGTTCAGAGCCTCAAGGCCGCGGGCCGACGCGTCTGGTGTGTGCCCTTTGCGCGCAACGTCAGCGGGATCGAGCTTTACGGCGATGCCAAGACCTGGTGGGATCAGGCCCGCGACAAGTTCGTGCAGGCACAACAGCCGAAAGTCGGCGCCGTGATGGCCTTTCAGGCAACCCGTTCGATGCCGCTGGGCCATGTCGCTGTCGTCTCCGGCATCAAGTCGAACCGCGAGATCCTGATCGACCACGCCAACTGGGAGCGCAACGAGATTTCGGTCGCCATGGACGTGATCGATGTGTCCGAAAAGAATGACTGGACCAAGGTGCGCCTTGAAAGCAATCCCAACCAGTTCGGCAGCGTCTACCCGACGCATGGCTTCATCCTGCCCGCCCCGGCCAAGAAGTGATCTGCTGAGGGCAGGGGCCGCGCGCCTCTGCTCCGCCAGAACACGCCCGATCAGGGCATTTTCTGCAGGGTGCAGGACGGCGCGTTAACCAATGCGCCAGCCGCATTTTCGCACTGTTCAGATACCGTTCTGATACCGACCGGATACCGACGTGCGGAATCGCCGTTTTCCTCAGTTAACCCCTGAGTCGCGGCCCATTTCGCCGCAAACCCCACCGACACCTCCCCAGAACGCAAAAAGGCCGCCCCCCATCCCCGAGGAGCGGCCCAGCCCGTGAGTGGGTTTGCTTATGCGGCTTCGAACTTCACCAGTTCCGGCTCGGCCGAGCCGATCAGGTACCAGACGGTCGCAGCCTGTGCGCCATTGTTGCGGAACCAGTGCTTGCGCCCGGCGGGGGTCTTGACCAGATCGCGCGGCCCAAGCTCGGTCTCGACGGTTTCGCCGTCCTCTTCCCAGCCGACAATCAGCGACCCTTCCAGCACCATGAACGCGTCTTCCACGTCGCGCACGAAGGGCTTCACGCCAACGCGGCTGGGGATGCCCAGCATCTCCTTGCGGCAGGTGTCGGTCTCGACGCCACCGGGGCCGCAATAGATCTTGCGGGTAAAGCCAGCGTCGTCCCAGCGGGTCTCAAGCTCACTGTGGCGCACGACGTAGTTGCCCATCAGCTTTTGCAGCGGGTGATCGCCATTTGCGTCGAATTTCAAGGTCTTGCCCGGCTCGGCCCCAAAGGCGCGCGCCAGCTCCGGCGCGTGTTCCTTGGGGTGGTAGTGGTAGACCGGGGGCAGCGGTTTGCCGACATCGACGCTGATCGACATCATCACCGGCTCAACCCCGTCAACGCGGAAACCGTGGCCGATTTCGCGGGCGTTCAGGATCATGTCTTTCGGGCCAAGGTTGACCTCGACGACTTCGCCGTCCTTTTCCCAGCCGACGATCAGCGCGCCGTCGATGATCAGGAAGGACTCCTCGATCTCGTGGCTGTGGCAGGCGGCGTATTTGCCCGGCTCCTTGTAGATCAGCGAGACGGTGAAATGATCCGGTTTCAGCGTGCTGGTGTCGCCGACCTTGGGCGAGCCACCGGCACCGATATAGCGCATCTGCGCGCGCGACAGATCGTCAAAGCCTTCGTTCGAGGGGAAGGCATGCCAGTCGAAGGTCTTGTCGACAAAGCGCCCCGTATGGGCCTTCAACGCGTCCTTAAGGGTTTTGAATGCAGTATCCTGAACCGTCATGATGCCATCCTCTTCGATGTTGCAGTCTGTTTTCGCTCTGATCCCAAACTACGCGTCTTGCGTTTTACATGGCATGTCGTGTTTTACTGGTGAAACGCTGCGGTCCCGAATCCCTATGCCGCGGCACGACGGGAGACGGGCAGAATGGTCGAAAATCGCAGCGAAGACAGATATTTGGTGCCCGGGCTGATGCGCGGCCTCGGGGTGCTGAAATTGTTCACGCCGGATCGCTCAGCCCTGTCGCTCAGCGATATTGCTGCTGCTCTGGGCATCACCCGCTCTGCCGCCTTCCGCACCGTCTACACGCTGAACGAAGCGGGCTGCCTGCTGCATGACCAGCGCAGCCAGCTCTATTCCCTCGGCCCCGGTGTGCTGCGCTTGACCTATGGCTATGTCGCCACCCGCGAAGTCGTTGAAATCGCTCAGCCTGAGCTGGAGCGGATGCGCGACCGCATCGGCTGGTCGGCGCATCTGGGCGTGCTGGAGGGGAGCTCGGTGCTCTATGTCCTGCGGGTGCCGGGGCCGCAGCGCGACACCTCGATCGTGCAGGTCGGCAGCCGCTTGCCCGCCCGCGCCACCACCATGGGCCGCGTCCTGCTGGCAGATCTGTCAGAGGAGGAGCTGGTCGCCCTGTTCCGCTCTGACGGGACCCGTGGCAAAGGGCCGTCGCTGCCCGGTATCCTGCGCCAGGCAGCTGAGGATTCCCATGCCCAAGCGGTTGTTCATACAGGGGATTTCGAGGCCGGTATCGTCTCAGCTGCCGCCCCTCTGCGCGACATGACAGGGCGCGTCGTCGCCGCTATCAACGTCACCGCCCCACAGTCGAGCGAGACTCAGAGGATGATCACAGGCACCCTGCGCGACGACCTGATCGCCACGGCGCGGCGCATCTCGACCCTGCTGGGCTGGGATGGCGCTGCCTGATCAGACCGCGATATGCCCCATGATCGAGGACAGCCGCTCTGCCGCGAGGCGCACCGCGTCAGCGATCAAGCCACGCTCCGGCGCGTCCTCGTCAAACACCGCCTGCTGGCCAGAGACGCTGATCGCCGCAATCGGCGTGCCCTCATGGTCGCGCACAACCCCGGCGCAGGACCCGATGCCCTGCTCGAAAAACGCCACAGACCACGCCAGACCGCTGGCCAGATCCGCATCAAGCTGCCGCCCCAGGCTCTCCATCGTAGTCGCTGTTTTCTCGGTAATGGCCGAGAAGTTATAGTCTTTCAGCAGCGCCTCGACCTCGGCGCGCGGCATGTTGGCCAGGATCATCCGCCCCATCACCGTGGCATGGGCGGGCAGGCGGCTGCCCTCGCGGATATTGCTGACCAGCTGCACATCCGGCGTCTCGCGCACCAGCACGATCACGTCCGTGCCCGAGAGCACCCCCAGATGCGCCGACAGCCCGGTCTGGGCCGCAAGATGGCTCAGCACCGGGCGCGACACCCGGACAATATCGCGGCTCGACAACAGGTTGGAGGCCAGCTCCAGCACCCCGTAGGACAGCGAATAGCCGGTGCCCTTGGGGTCCAGCTCGATCATCTGTTCGCGTTGCAGCGTGTGCAGCAGACGGATCAGCGTGGTGCGATTGATGCTCAGATCCGCCGCCGCGCGCGACATGTTGCGACAGCGATTGCCCGCCGCGATATAGCGCAGCAGGTTGAACGCCCGTGTCACCGGCGGCACGTCGTAGGCAGTCTTTTGTTCGGCAACGTCTTCGATGGGACCGGCTCCGCTTTCTGGCAAGATATGAACAGTCGTTAATATTTTGAACAGCCCCACCTGCGATAGCAAGGGGCGAGGCAGGTTCCGGCGGCGGTCCCGCGGAAAAGTTGCGCCGAAAGCACCGGTTGCAACCAAGGGGCCGTGCAAAAAGAAGACCCCGACACGCAAGGTGCCGGGGCCAGTCGGGGAGGTAACCTCTTGCAGCCGGTCAGGCCACGGCGTCGTCCGCGAACACGTCCCAGGCCTTGTAAGCATAGACCCAGTCAGCGTTTTCCGGTTTCTTCAGCCATTCGTTCGCCAGCGATCCGCGCTGCACACGGGCGGTGCGGTCACGGCGGGCGTCCTCGTATCGCGCCAGCGCGGCGGGCACGCCTGCGACATCCGTACCGGCCAGTGCCAGCGCCAGAACGACGCCGTCCTCAATCGCCATCGTCGCGCCCTGCGCCATGAAGGGCACCATCGGGTGCGCCGCGTCGCCAAGGATCGTCACATGGCCCTTGGACCAGCGCTCCATCGGTTCGCGCACATGCAGGGCCGAGCGGGTGACCTCGGTGCAGCAGTCCAGAATGGCGCGGGCCTCGGGGTGGAAGCCGGCGTAGATCGCGCGCAGCTCGTCGATGTCGCCGGGCAGGGTCCAGCCCTCTTCGGACCAGGCTTCCTGCGGAGTGGTGGCAAAGACGAACACCTCCTCGCCGCGCAGCAGCGGAAAGACCACCAGCTGGTGATCGGCACTGGCGCCCCACCACTTGGTGAAACTGTCGAGATTGGGAATATCGACCGCCCGTTCCCGCGGGAAGACAGCACGATAGGACACGAGGCCGGTGTATTTCGGATCGTCCTCACCAAACAGCACACGGCGCACTTCGGAGTGGATGCCATCGGCACCGATCACCAGATCAAAGCTTTGTTTACGGCCATCGGCGAGGGTGACTGTCGCGCCGCTCTCAACCGGTTCAACCTTTTCGATGCTGGAACCGAGGCGCAGAACACCTTCGGGTAGGGCCGTCGACAAAGCGGTGATCAGGTCGGCACGGTGGATCGTCAGCTGCGGAGCGTCATAGCGACCGCCCTGCATTTCCAGACGCGAGGTTTCCTCGCCCGTGTCCCAGGTGCGGCTGATGCGGTAGTGCGGGCGCGCAGCGGTTTCGCGGAGGGCCGCGCCGATGCCGAGACCGTCGAGGGCATGCACCGCGTTCGGTGTCAGGTTGATATCGGCACCAATGCGGCCGAACTGGCGGGCGCGTTCAAAGACGGTGACGTCATGCCCCTGTTTCAGCAGGGCAATCGCCGCAACCAGGCCGCCAACGCCGCCGCCGCAGATCCCAATCTTCAGCATGTCATCCTCCGTCTCGTGATCGATGTGTTCAATAAAGAACTACATGTTCTATATTGCATCACGACGAGAGTCGCAACAATTTTGCGCCCTCCCGCAGGGAAGGGCGCACGTGCAGGACAGGCCTTGCGCAAACAATGGGCTAGCGGGTCACCCGCCGCGCGAAGCGGTGCTTCAGCATCCGCCGCGTGGTTGTAAAGGCGCGGGCGAGGTCATGCTGGATCACCACCAGCGAGGGCACGATCAGCAGCACCACGAAGAACCCGACCCCCAGCCCATAGCACAGCGTCACCACCATCGGCTTCAGGAACGCCGCCTGAGAGCTGCGCTCAAACAGCAGCGGCGCGAGGCCAAGCACCGTTGTCAGCGTCGTCAGCAGCACCGGGCGCAGCCGTTCCGAGGTCGCCTCGATCACCGCCGGTATGGTGGCGCGACGCGGCAGTTTCTCGGCGCAGGCGCTGACCAGCACGATGGAATCGTTGACGATAATCCCGCTCATCCCGATCAGCCCGACGACCGAGAAAATCGACATCGGCAGATCCCACAGATAGTGCCCCCAGATCACGCCGGTCACGCCAAAGGGCACCACGGCCATGATGGTGAACGGCTGCGTCCAGCTGCCCAGCACCAGCGCCAGCGCCATGTAGATGCCCAGCAGACAGATCGCATACCCGAGCGCCGCCTGGCTGAGAAAGTCCTCCTCCTGCGCGGCAAGCCCGTCCAGCCGATAGCTGACGCCATAGGTCTGGGCGATGCGCGGCAGGGTGACCTGCTGCAGTTCGGTCATGATATCTTCGGCGCGGGTGGCGTCTGCGTCCGACACCTCGCCGGTGACGCGGATCAGGTTCAGACCGGCCTCCCGGCGCAGGCTGCTGACGGCAGGGGAGGCGCCAACCTCCACGACCTCGCCCAGCCGCACCCATTCGCCGGTGGGGGCCTCCAGCCGGATTTCGTCCAGATAGGCGGCGGTGATGCTACCCTCGGGCAGTTCCACCTCGATCGTCGCATCGCGGGTGCCATCCAGATAGCTGAGCGCGGTGATCCCCGAAATCCGCGCCTTCAGCTCGGACGCGAGGGACTGCGCCGAAAAGCCCAAGGCACGCCCATAGCCGTTCAGCGTCAGCGCGTGATCGAAGCCCGAGAAGCTCAGGTTGTCCTCGACCCCCGTCACCTCCGGCACCGTCTCCATCGCGGATTGCAGCGCCAGCGAGGCCGCCTTCAGCTGCTCCAGATCCTGCCCGTAGAACACCACGTCCAGACTGTCGCCACCGGGGCCGAAGCGGCCACCGCGGAAGGAAAACACCTCCAGCGCATCGGGGCGTTTCAGCTCGGCCTCCAGCGCCTGAATGAAGACATCCGCGCCGTAGGGGCGGCGATCTTCCTCGACCAGTTCCATGGTGATGGCGGCGATCAGATCGGGGTCCTTGTCGTCAGAGGTGGCCAGACCCCGCCCGGCAGAGCCGCCGATCTCGCTCAGGATAAAGACAACAGGATCAGTGCCGTACTGATCCTTCAGCTGAGCCCGGACAACCCCGGCGGCACGGTTCAGCTCCTCCAGCATGGCGGTGGTATCGGCGCGGGTGGCGCCGTCACGCATGGCGATATTGGCCGAAATCGTCGGGGTCGAGGGGGCGGAGAAAAAGCGCCACTGCACCTGCCGGTCGGTGACCATCAGGAGGGACTGGAACACCGCCGCCAGCGCCAGCAATACCACCGCATAGCGCAGCCGGATCACGCCCCGCAGCGCGGGGGCAAACAGGGCGTGCCGCATCCAGTCAAAGCCGCGCGTGACCAGCCGGGCCGGAGCCCCGACCCAGCTGCTATCGAGCCGGTTCAGCCCATGCGCCATGTGATGCGGCAACACCAGAAAACACTCGGCCAGCGAGGCCATCAGGACGGCGGCCACCACAAAGGGGATCGTGCCGATGAACGCGCCGAAATGCCCGCCGACAAAAGTCAGCGACAAAAACGCCACGATGGTCGTCACGGTCGAGGCGAGAACCGGCCCCAGCATTCGCACCGCCGCGCGTTCCGCTGCGCGGGGGCGCGCCTCGCCAAGGGTGCGGTGGCGGTGCTCGGTATGTTCTGCAATCACAATGGCATCGTCGACGATGATGCCCAGACAGAGGATCAGCGCAAACAGCGAGATCATGTTCAGCGACTGCCCCGAGACCCACATCAGCCCGATGCCCGCCGCAACCGACACAGGTATCCCCGCCGCCACCCAGATCGCCGCCGAGGGCGACAGGAACAGATAGAGCAGGCCGAGCACCAGCAGCAGCCCGAAGACCCCGTTGTCGACCAGAAGTGCCAGCCGGTCGCCGATCTCGGCGGCCCGGTTGCGGATCAGGTCGATCTTCAGCCCGTCCGGCGCGGTCGCCAGAAAGCTGTCGGCGACCTCTTTCACCGTCGACTGGATGCGCAGGGCATCGCCGCCCACGCCGCGCTCAACCCCGATCGACACGGCAGGGCGACCCTCAAGGAAATAGGCCCGACCACTGCCTGCGGAGTCGACCTCGATCCGGGCCAGCTGGTCGAGGGGGACCGGGCCCTGCAGGGTCTCGATCTCGATCTTGCGAATGGCATCGGCGTCGCGCCGTTCGGTGCCTGCCCGCAGCCGCGCTGATGAGCTGTCGAGCTGCCCCGAGGAGACCTGGCTCGCCTCGCTGCCGACGGCAGAAGCGAGGTCCGAAAGGGTCAGCCCGTATTCCGCCAGCGCGCCCTGATCGGCGATCACCGCGATGCGCGGTGCGGTCAGCCCGCGCAGACTGGCGCGCGTGACCCCGGCGCGTTGCAGCGCGCTCTCCAGCTGCTCGCCCAGACGCTCCATCTGCGGGCGGTCAAGGTCGCCCGACAGCACCACGTCCAGCACCTGATCGCGCCAGGCGCTGCGGCTGATCTGGGGTGTCTCGGCCCCCTCGGGCAGCGATGACGCCCCCGGCATCGCGGTCTCGACATCCCTCAGCGCACGATCAAGCTTCCAGCCCGGCTCAAACTCCAGCTCGATGCGGGCGCGGCCTTCGCGCGCGACGGCCGACAGCTCTGTCACGCCCTCGACCGCCAGCAGCGGCGGGCTCGCAACGGCGAGGATGCTCTTGTCGATATCCTCGGGCGCGGCGTCGTCCCATTGCACGGAAACGGTGATCGCCTCGACCACGACATCGGGCATGTACTGCGTGCGGATCTGCGTCGCGGCATAGAGGCCGAAGGCAAGGATGCCGACCAGAAGCAGGTTTGCCGCCGTGCCGTGACGGGTGAAAAAGCGCAAGATGCCCATGGCTTAGTTCTGTGCCTCAAGACGGTTGATCAGCGCCTCGGGGACGGTCTCGCCCTGCAGCATCTGCACCATCCGGTCGCGCGCGCGTTGCGGCATCTGGCCCGAGCCTTCGACCTGTGCGATCAGCGCCGCGCGCCGCTCAGGGCTCAGCGCAATCACGGGACCGTCCTGCGGGATCGGTCCGCGCGGGCGCCCTGCATTGGCCTGCGGGGGCGTGACTTGCGGCGCCGCTTCTGGGGCCGCGCCGCCGCGTTGTGGCGCGATCACCAGCCCGGACCCGAGCTGGGGTGTGCGTTTGACCACATAGTCGAGCGGGGCGTCGGGCGGTGTCACCACGACCTGATCGCCGAGACGGCGCAACACCTGCATCTGGCGCTCCTCCAGCACGTCGCCCGAGGCGAGAACCAGCAGCTTGCCGTCAAAGCTCATCGCTTCGGCGGGCAGCAGGGCAACGCCCTCCAGCGCCGGTTCGTGGATCGTCGCGGCAACGAAATCCCCCGGCAAAAGGCAGGGGCAGGAGGCCGGATCGACGAAGGCCACCACCTGCCGCAGGCTGCCTGTCGCCTCTGACGGCGTCAGCGAAATGTGATTGAGCGTCGCTGCGAACGTCTTGTCACTGCCCGGCGCGGCAAGGCTGACCTGCAAAGGCAAGAGCCCGCCCTGCGATGCGCTGATGCGCGCGATCTCCTGCGCCGTCAGATCAAGGTGCACCGAAAGCGAGGTCAGATCGGTGATCGTCCCCGGCTCCGCGCCGCCGGCCAGCCGCTCCCCCACCACGGGAACGGTGCCGTGATAGGTCCCGGTGATCCCGGCCCTGATCTGTTGATCCGCGACAATGCGCGCGGCGCTGGCCACTTGCCGCCGGGCGTCTTCGATGTCCAGTTTTTCCTGATCCTGAAGCGCCGTCAGATCGTCCAGATCGCTCTGGTTGGTGGCGAGCGATTGCTGCGCGGAAATCAGCGACAACTTGGCACTGTCGAGGTCGGTCTTCAGGCCGCGCCCCTTTTCGACAAGGCCGGTGATCCGGTCGACTTCCTCTTGCCGGATGTCGCGGACCTGTTGCAGCAGCGCGCCGTCGGCCGCCCGGGTCGAGGCCTGACGGGCGGTGTCGCGCAGTGCCAGTTCGGCGCGCGCCAGATCCGCCTCGGCCAGCGCAAGGGCAGCGCGGGCGTCGGTGTCGTCAAGCTGGATCAGGACCGCGCCTGCGCGCACCTCTGCCCCGTCCGCCAGATCCGGACTGACCTTCGCCACGGTGCCGGCATCGGGCACACGCAGGGTCACTTCGGCCCGGCTGGCAAGACGGCCATAGGCTTCGATCAGAGGGTGCACGGTACTGGTGCGGGTGCGGGCCACCGCCACCTCGGGCGCGCGAAAGCCGCCCGGGCGCGGCATGCCGCTCCCCGGTTGCGCCGAGGACCCGGCGCTCATGTGCTGATACAGCCGCAGCCCCTCGGTCAGGGCCAGCCAGCCCGCCAGACATGTCAGAACCAGCACGACGGCCAGACGCGAAATCACCCGCATACAGGATCTCCCTAAACTCTTGATGCTGCTACGGCTGAGCTGGCGGCTTCCGTCGGAAAAAGTCCGAACCGCCCGAATCGAGGGGGCTCATGTTCCGCGGGCTGTGTCCCTGATGCTGGCTGATGGCACGTGCTTGGGCCTGCGATACTGAAAATCCGGCGGGCTGTCGACGGTTCTGACAGCGCCAAGGCCTTCGGGATGCCTCAGGTTTAGCCAAGTGTTCATATTGAATGCATTGTCACATTGACATTACTGTCATTATTCACGATCAGGCGATAACAATTGACCACACTGGCATGACAGCGCTGCGGGAGGCGAGATGAGGCACTTTGCATTTCTGATGACACTGGGCGCTCTGGCGCTGTCGGGTGGGTCTGGGGCCGCGCTGGCGGCAGAGACGACCGAGGCCGCCTTGCCAGTGCACATTGTCACGGCCACCTTTGCTCCGCGCAGCCGCAATTTTCACCTCACCGGCACGATTGCCGCGAAAGACAGCTATACCGCTGGGTTCCGCGACGGCGGGCGGGTGATCTCGGTCAGCGTCGACGTCGGGGATATCCTGCGCGCGGGCGATGAGATCGCGCAGGTCGACCCGGCCCAAACCGATGCCTCGCTGCGTGCGGCGCAGGCCTCGCTGGACGCTGCCGCCGCCGCGCTGGTGCAGGCCGAACAGGCGCGCGACCGCGCCACCAGTCTGCTGGAGCGTGGCTCCGGCACCCAGTCCGACCTCGATTCCGCGACCGAAAGCTACCTCAAGGCCAAGGCGTCGCGCGATCAGGCGCAGGCGCAGCTGGCCTCGGCCAAGCGCGCCTCAGAAGATACCGTGCTGCGCGCCGTCGACGATGCCGTCGTGACCGATCGCTCTGCCGAGCCGGGGCAGGTCGTCGGCGCCGGTCAGGCCATTGTCAGCCTCGCCAGTTCCGCCGGGCGTGAGGCGGTTTTCCTGACCCCCGATCTGCCCGATCTGAATGAGTTTCTGGGCCAGCCGATCCGCCTGACCCCGCTGGAGGATGGCGAGACAATCGTCGTGCCGGTGTCCGAGATTTCGCCGGTGGTGTCCGACAATGGCACCGTCACCGCCAAGGCCGCGATCGCGGGCGAAGCGGCACAGGCCTTCACCATCGGAGAGCCGGTGATCGGCGAGATGACCATCGAGGGCGACCCGGTGATCAGCGTGCCATGGACCGCGCTCAACGCACTTGGTGACGGCCCCGCAGTCTGGACCGTGCGCAAGGACGATATGCACGTCCGCCTGACCCCGGTCACGATCGAAGCCTATTCCAACGATCAGGTGGAAATTTCTGACGGGCTGAAAGATGGCGATCTTGTGGTGACCGATGGGTCGCAGGCGCTTTTTCCCGGCCGTTTCGTTTATGTGAAGGAAGCGCAGCAATGAACCGTCTGTTGCTCTGTGCCGCACTGCTGATGCCCGCGTTCGCGCTGGCCGAAGAGGCTGCGGTTGAGGCCACCGGCCCTCGCCCGGTCGTGACCGAAATCGTCACCGCCGATCCGACCCGCGAACGGATGTTCCCCGGTGTGATCGAGGCGGCGCATGAAACCGACCTTGCCTTCCAGACCATCGGGCGGATCGCGACGCTGAACGCCGATCCCGGTGATCTGGTCGAGGCCGGGCAGGTGCTGGCGACGCTGGACAGGGTCTCGCTGCAGGAAGACGTGACCTCGGCAGAGGCGGCGCTGTCTTCGGCGCGCGCGGCATCGGCGTTTGCCGAACAATCCTACAGCCGCACCCGCGCCCTGTCGGATCGTGACATTGCGACCAAGGCCGATGTCGAACAGGCCGAGGCCAACCGCAATGCCTCTGCCGCGCAGGTCGTTGCGGCTGAGGCCGATCTTGCCAGTGCAAACGAGGCGCTGAGCTATGGCAGCCTCTCCGCCCCCGAAGCCGGGGTGGTGCTGGATGCGCCGGTCGAACAGGGCATGGTCGTCTCGGCGGGCACCACAGTGGTGACGCTGGCTGATGTGAAAGGGCGCGAGGCCGTGATCGATGTGCCGACTGAATTTCTGGCGCTGCTCGCGCCGGATGCGCAGTTCCGGCTGAGCGGGCACGAAGGCGTCGATGATCCGGTGATGGCCAAGCTGCGCCTGATCGAACCGGTGGCCGATGACACCCTGCGCGGGCGCCGCCTGCGCCTTGCCATCGACGATGACGCGGACCGTTTCCGCATCGGCAGTCTGGTCAGTGCGACCTATGCCGCCGCCGGGGACGAGATCATCACCCTGCCGCAAAGCGCGATCACCGGCCCCAAGGACAAGCCGATGGTCTGGCGCGTTCTGCCCGACACCCGCAGCGTGACAGGCCAGCCTGTCACCCTCGGGGCGGTCATCGGCAACAGGATAGAAGTCATCAGCGGCGTTTCGGTCGGAGACGAGATCATAGTCAAGGGGGCCAACTCGCTTGAGGATGGCCAGAGCGTCGGGGAGCGCGCAGAATGAACGACAGAGCGAAAACGGGTTTCAACCTGTCGGATTGGGCGCTGCATCACCGCTCTTTCGTGTGGTTCCTGATGATCATCTCGCTGTTTGCCGGCGCCATCGCCTATGTGTCGATGGGCCGCGAGGAAGATCCGACCTTTGCCATCAAGACGATGGTGGTCAGCGCCACGCTGCCCGGTGCCACCGCCGAAGAGACGGTGACGCAGGTCACCAACCGGATCGAGAAGAAACTGCAGGAGCTGGACCAGCTCGACTATACCCGCTCGGTCACCTACCCCGGTGCGGCGGTCGTCTATGTCGAGCTGCGCGCTGATACCAAGCCCGATGCCGTGTCCGGCACCTGGAGCAAGGTGCGCGACATGATGAGCGACATTCGCGGCGATTTCCCGGATGAATTCGGCGGTTTCTTCTTCAACGACGACTTTGGCGACGTCTATGGCAGCATCTACGCCTTTACCTCCGACGGCTTTTCCCCGCGCGAGATGGAGCAGCGGGTCGAAAAGATCCGCACCTCGGTGCTGCAACTTGACGAGGCCGGCAAGGTCGAGCTGATGGGCGTGCGCGACCCGATCGTGCATATCGAATTCTCCAACAGCCGCCTTGCTGCGCTTGGCCTTGATCGCCAGACCGTGCTGGACACGCTGGCGGCGCAGAACGCCATTGTGCCCTCCGGCATCATCCACACCGGCGCCGAGCAGATCCTCGTGCGGGTCACCGGCCAGTTCAAATCCGCGGACGAGCTCGCCTATGCGCCGCTGCGCAGTGACAAGACCTTCTTCACCCTCGCCGATGTCGCCGATGTCACCGACGGCTACGAAGACCCCCCCTCCGAGCTGTTCCGCTATGACGGCAAGGAGGCAATCGGCCTGAACATCGGCATGCGTTCCGGCGGCAACATCCTCGATTTCGGGGAAAAGCTGAACGAGATGATGACCAAGATCGCCGCCGAGCTGCCCGTGGGGATCGAGATGCACCGCGTCGCCGATCAGCCCGATGTGGTGGACGAATCCGTCGGACACTTCATCCGCTCGCTGATCGAGGCTGTGGTGATCGTGCTGGCCGTCAGCTTTGTGTCGCTGGGGTTCCGGGCCGGTATGGTGGTGTCGCTGTCGATCCCGCTGGTGCTGGCGATGACCTTCGTCATTCTGGACGCCATGGGGATCACGCTGCAGCGGATCTCGCTGGGGGCGCTGATCATTGCGCTTGGCCTGCTGGTCGATGACGCGATGATCACGATCGAGACGATGATCGCGCGGCTTGAACTGGGCGAAAGCCTCGGCAAGGCGGCCTCCTACGCCTGGACATCGATTGCCTTTCCGATGCTGACCGGCACGGTGGTGACCGTCGCGGGCTTTATCCCCATCGGTCTGAACAGCAGTCAGGCGGGCGAATACACCCGCTCCCTGTTCTACGTCATCGCGATCTCGCTGGTGCTCAGCTGGGTGGTGGCGGTGCTGTTCGCGCCGGTGCTGGGCTCGACCTTCCTGTCCAAGAAGATGAAGCACCATGAGCATCAGAAGGCGGGCCGCATCCGCCGTATGTTCCATGTCGTGCTGCGCGGGGCGATGCATTACAAATGGGTGACCATCATCATCACCGTCGCGATCTTCGCGATCTCGATTGTCGGGCTGGGCAGTGTCGAAAAGCAGTTCTTCCCGACTTCGGACCGGCCTGAAATTCTGGTCGATGTGACCCTGCGCCAGAACGCCGATTTCGAGGCAACCAATGTCGCCATCAAGGATTTCGAGGACTGGCTTGGCCAGCAGAGCGAAACCTCCTTCTGGTCGACCTATGTCGGTCGCGGCTCGCCACGCTTCATCCTGACGCTGGATTCCCTGACCGCAACGCCCAACATCGGGCAACTGGTGATCATGACGCCGGATCTGGCGGCCCGCGATGCGCTGGCTGACAAAATCCGCACCTATGACGCCCAGACCGTCGGCGCGGAGTTCTTTCCGAAATACATCGAACTCGGCCCGCCGGTCGGCAAGCCCGTGCAATACCGCATCTCTGGCCCCGAGCCGGACGTGCTGCGCGACACTGCGCGCGGCCTCGCGGCGGCGATCTCCTCGGATACCCGCCTCACGGCGATCAGTCTGGACTGGAGCGAACCTGCCCGCGTCGTGCGTGTCGTGCTGGATCAGGCCAAGCTGCGCCAGCTGGGTCTGACGCAATCGGACGTCGCCAAATCGCTCTATCAGCTGTTTGTCGGCTCCAGCGTCACCAACCTGCGCGATGGCGACAAGCTGGTCGAAGTGCTGGCGCGTGGCGTGCGCGAAGACCGCACCTCGCTCGACGTGCTTGAGAACCTGCAGTTCGGCAATGCGCAGGGGCAGCCTATTCCGCTGTCCTCCTTCGCACGGCTGGAATGGACGACCGAGCAGCCGGTGATCTATCAGCGCAACCGGGTGCCGACGATCACGGTCAAGGCCGCCATTCTTGGCGGCGATCAGCCCGACACTCTGGTCAACGATCTGGCCTCCAAGGTCGACGAGTTCCGCCAGTCCTTGCCAGCGGGCTACATGATCGAGGTCGGCGGCTCGGCGGAATCCAGTGCCGAAAGTCAGGCGCCGATCATCGCGGTGGTGCCGATCATGCTGCTGATCATGCTCACGCTGGTGATGGTCCAGATGCAGAGCTTCCGGCTGATGTTCGTCGTGCTGGCGGTGGCGCCCCTTGGCATGATCGGGGTCGTCGCGGCCCTGCTGCCCTCGGGTGCGCCGCTGGGCTTTGTCGCGATCCTGGGCGTGCTGGCCCTGATCGGCATCCTGATCCGCAACTCGATCATCCTGTTCCAGGAGGTGAAGGACCTGCTGCTGGCCGGGGCGAGCAAATGGGATGCGGTCTATAACGCGACCGACAGCCGTGCCCGCCCGATCCTGCTGACGGCAGCTGCGGCCAGTCTGGCGCTGATCCCGATCTCGCGGCAGGTGTTCTGGGGGCCGATGGCCTATGCCATGATGGGCGGCATCATCGCGGGCACCGTGATCACGCTGCTGTTCGCGCCAGCGCTCTATTGCGCGGTCTTCGGCGTCCGCCCCCCGAAAGAGGGTGAGGACAAGCCAGCCGAGACATCCCCCGCATGAACAAGCCTGATCACCGCATCGCGGTCGCCGCCCAGAGACGTGAGAAAATGCACAGGCGCCTGGTCGAGGCGACGGTCTTCGTGATCGCCGCCAAAGGCCCGGCGGGGGCGGTGATCGACGATATCATTGCCGAGGCAGGGGTCTCACGCGGGACGTTCTACAAGTACTTCTCGACCGTGCCCGACGTGCTGCTGGCCGCAAAGATCGCCCTGCGGGACGAGATGCTCGGCCTTCTTCTGCCAGGCGGTCACAAGACCGAAGATCCCGCCGCCGCCGTCGCGCTGGATATCCTGCGCTTCATGGCGACCTTTCATCGCTACCCGCTGCTCGGCCAGTTCGTGGTGCAGGTTGGCGGGATCGAAGCCGGTGGTCCGGGGGCAGCGATCGAGGATATCGCCCCCATGCTGCTGGACTGGGGCGTGTCGACGGGGCGGTTCTGTGCGATGCCCAACTACCTCGCCTGCTACTTCCTGCACGCGGGCGTCATGGCGGTTCTGCAACGCGAACTCAGCGGGCTTGAGACGGATCGCGCGGCCGCCGTGGCCGCACTTCTGCGCCTGCTCGGGGTGCCCCACGCAGAGGCCGAGGTGCTGTCGCGCCAGCCCTGCGAGCCGCTTGAGGCTCCGCCGGACACCCTGATCGCCCGCGCCGAGGCTGTGCGCCTGCAGCACGTGGCAGACTAGCGGCCTATTCCGCTGCCAACTCCGTCATCGCGCGGCTCTGCCGGCGGGCGCGGGCGTCCCGGCTCATCTCGGAAGCGTGAATCCCGAGGATCATCAGGCCGGGCCAGAGCATATAGGCCTCGATCTCCAGGTTCTCGCCAAAGGACAGCAGGATGATCGTCATCATGACGGCCAGCGGCAGGCGCCCGCGCGGCCCCCGCGCCGCATCCATCAGCGCCAGCAGGGTTTGCCAGACCAGCGGCACCAGCAGCGCCGACATCCCCACCAGCCCCTTCACGAACAGCAGACCCCACCAGGTGTGGTGGCTGCCGATGGGCATGAACTCGACCACATGCGCGCCGGGTTGCACGGTGCCATGGCCGAACCAGTAGGCCTCGTTTTCCCACCGCTCTCCTGCAATGCGCTGCAACGTTTCGCGCACCCGGGTGCTGTCGGCCCGCGCGCCCTTGAAGGCAGAAACCCCGTCCTTCAGCGCCTGCAGCAGGGCCGTACCCAGAACCGCAAGTGAGGCTGTGATGCCCGCCAGCACCTGCCAGGCCCAGCCCTTCAGCAGCAAGGGCAACATGCGCGGCCCGATGGTGCAGGCGACCAGCCCAATCAGCCCCATGCGCGATTTCGACAGCAGGATCATGGTGATGCCGGCGGCAATCCCGATACTGCGCCACTTGATATTGCGATCCTCCAGCGCGAAGCACACCTGCAACACCCCCAGCAGGGCGGCAAACGGCGACCACGGGGCGTAGAACTGCCACCTCGGCGTCCAGCTCGACGGGTCCCAGGTGAACAGGAAAACGCTGAAATACTCCGGCCCCGGCCCGCCGATGGCCTTCAGCGGAGAGGTAAAGATCCGCTCCGGCAGGCCGATCTGCGGCGCGATGAACAGGATCGGCGTCAGGCACAGAGTCCACAGGCCAACGATGCACTGCGCACGGATCAGCACCTCGCGGCGGATCGGCAGGACCGACCCGATGAAGGGAAACAGCGCCAGCAGCGCCCAGCCCTTGGCCCAACCGATTGAGGATTTGATCGTCTGCTTGGTGCCAAGCCCCCAGTCCAGATGCCCGACCCAGAGCGCAATCAGCATCACGCCCATCCCCGCGAACCACAGCCAGACGGTGCCCGGCACCGGTCCGCGCGCCTGCAGGTCAGACCGGATCGCCGGCCCGAGGTAGAGCGACAGGAACGCCAGCCCCGCCAGCGACCACGCCAGCACCGGCCCCACGACATAAAGCGCGCCGACAAAGTAGAACGGCCAGGTCCATTTCAGCGCCTTGAAGACGATGGCCTCGGCAGGGTTCTGCGGCTGGATGTCCATCATCGCCCTCACTCCGCCGGAACGGCGTGGCCGGGCGCAGCTGAGCGCCCCTCGTGCAGCAGCGTGCCGATCAGCGGGCGGCGCAGCCAACCCAGCATCAGCCCCACGAACAGGAAAAACGTCGCGGCGATCCCGGCGGCAATCGCCAGTTTGCGACGCGGAGAGGAGGGCTCAGACGGCAAGGACGGGTCCTCCAGCACCTGCACGAGGGGGTAGGAGGCATAGAGGTCGGTCTTGGAGGTCTGCGATTTCGCCATGGCCGAGGCGAACACCGCCTCCGAGACCGAGAAATCGCGTTGCAGATCCTCAAGCCGCGCGGCGGTGTCGATCAGCGCCAGCTTGCGCGTCTCTGACGTGGCAAGGCGCGTCGTCATCGCGGCGTATTCGGCAACCAGACCGGCGCGCTCGGAATCCAGCTTCACCAGATCGCTCAGCAGACCGGCGCGGCTGCCGACGTGGCTGATGTCGAGCGTCGCGAGCTCGCCGTCGCTCAGACCCGTCAGCTGGCGGGCACGCAGATGCGCCTCGGTCTCGGCGGCAGCATGACCGGCGCGGGCGCTGGCGACCTGAGGGTGCTTCTCGCCAAACCGCCCGCGCAGCTGCGAAAGCTCGGTCGCGCGCAGCGACATTTCTTCCGTCAGGGCAACGAACTGCGTATCGGCATGCAGGCGCAGGGTGGCGGCTGCAAGGCGCGGGCTGGTCGCCAGCGCGGCTTGCAACTGCTCCACCGCCTTGGTCTTTTCATCCAGCGTCACCGACAGGTCGCGGGTGGCGCGGGCCAGCGCATCGGCCTCGGCCACCAGCGCGTCATATTGATCGGCCGAGATCAGGCCGCTCTCACGTTGCAGGGCCGAGATCTCCTCGCGCGTCTGCATCACCGAGGTGCGGTATTGCTCGATCGCGGAACGCCCGCTGTCCTCGCGCATGCTGACCTCATTGGTGCGCAGCGCTTCGATTTCGGAAAAGAACGCCGCCAGCAGGGCCTTGCTGCGGTCCTGCGCATCCTCGGGGGAGTTGCCGGTGATGGTGACATGGATCAGCCCGGTCAGATCGACCAACTCGATCCTGGCCTGTCCGAAGTCGCGGCTGACCATCCCCATCGACCCTGCCGCGGCATCCAGAATACGCTCGGCCCCCATCAGGCGTTTGTAGGTCTCGGTCGGGCTGACCGACCCGTTGGAGAAGGCCGAGTTGGCAAAGGACGAGGCCTGCCCGATCTGGCTGAGGCTGACCGAGGAGGACGCGCCCGATCCCGGCAGGATCAGCGACAGCTGGCTGGTATAGCGCAGAGGGGCGGTGGCGAGGTAGCTTGAGATCGGCGCCCAGATGCAGGTGGCCCCGATGGCAAAGATCCCGGCATAGCGGGGCAGGCGACCAAGGTCAGTCGGCCTGCCGCCCCGAAACAGACGCGATACCGACAGCTCGCGCAGCGGCACACGAACGATCGGCGGCAGTTTGACAAAGCGGGCAGGGCGGGTGGTGAGATGGGGCATGGCGGTTCTCCTTGCCGCCACACCTATCCCAAGGCGCGCTGTTCAGGGGGTGCGCGGCGGGATGTGCGCCCCGCGCGACCGGAGAGGGGACCCATCCGAACGGATAGGATCAGAACAGCCCTTCTTCCTTGGCGATCATTGCCGCCTGAGTGCGGTTGGCCGCCCCGATCTTGCGATACAGCGTCTTGACGTGCAGCTTGACGGTGGGCTCGCGGATGTCCAGATCGCGGGCGATCTCCTTGTTGGATTTGCCCTGCGTCAGCCCCTCCAGCACCTCATATTCGCGGCGCGACAGCTTTTCCGTCAGCGGGTGCGCCGGTGCATCGTCACTGCCGCGCAGGAAATCCAGCGGCGCATATTGCTCGCCCATCGACATGAAGCGCACCGCGTTGACCAGCGACTTCGCCGACAGCGTCTTGGGAAGAAACCCGGCCGCACCGGAGGCGAGCACCTCTTCGGCGACCTCCTTGTTGGCGGTGCCCGAGATGATCGCGACATGGGTGGCACCGGGTTCTTCGGACATCCGCCGCAGGCCTTCCAGACCGTTCATGCCCGGCATCATGAAGTCCAGCAGCACCAGATCGTAACCGGGATTGCTCTGCACCATACTCAGGGCTGAGGGGAAATCCGCGGCTGTTTCGGCCTCAAAGCCGCTTTCGTTCTGCAAATACAGCACCAGAGTATCCCGCAGAAGATCATGATCGTCGGCGATCAGAATGCGCATGTCTTCTCCACTCACTACGTCAGGGCGCGCCTGCCTTGCCCGACGGCGCACCTTTGTGGTGCGGCCAGGACATGGCGCGGGGCAGGGCCACCGTCGAGATCAGCCTATGTCATCGCTCCGACCTTGGCGACCTGAAATCGTCGTCGCTGGGGGCAGCACCCCTCGGGGCGCTACCCGTTGGGATAGCGCGCTATACGGGTGGCTGGAGGCGGCGGCACAAACGGGCTCCGGCGCTATCTCGACAGGCAGGGGGACTGACCGGGCGGGGTCCATTCCCCTCCCTCCGCGCCGTTGAAGCAAAGGGGATAATTACGGCATCTCATTGGAAATTCTAGCAAACTGGATGCCCCGATGACCCAATTCGCCCCTGCCAACTTTGCCTCGTCCCACCCCGCTCTCGACACGATCAACGCCTTCGCCCCGCGCCGTCCCGGCCTGTCGCAGATCCGCCTGTTCGGTCTGGATCTGGTCAGCGGCACAACCGCTCAGGTTGTTCATGACCTGCTGTCCTCGGACACTCCGCGCCGCGTCGCCTTCCTGAATGCCCATTGCGGCAACGTCATGGCAAAGGACACCACCTATGCGGATGCGCTGAGCACTGCCGACATGGTTCTGCCCGACGGGATCGGGGTTGAGCTGGCCGCAAAGTTCTGTGGCAAGCGCTTCGCCGAAAACCTCAACGGCACCGATTTCACGCCTGCTCTGCTGCGGGCTGCGGCGGCGCAGGGCCTCAGCGTCTATCTGCTGGGCGCACGTCCCGGCGTGGCGGAGGAGGCGGCGCGCAGGCTCTGCCTGTCGATCCCCGGTCTGCGCATCGTCGGCACCCGCGACGGCTACGACGGCATGGCGGACGAGGAGGCGGCGATTGCCGCCATCAACGCCGCCCGCCCCGATATCCTGATCGCCGCCCTTGGCGTGCCGATGCAGGATGCCTGGCTGGCCCGCAATGCGCCGCGTCTGACGGCCCGCATCACCATGGGTGTCGGTGCTCTGCTGGACTTTCTGTCGGGCCGGGTGCGCCGCGCCCCCGCCTTCGTGCGCCGTGCGCGCGCCGAATGGATCTGGCGTCTGGCGTCTGAGCCGCGCCGCATGGCCAAACGCTACCTCGCCGGCAACCTCAGCTTTCTGGTGCGCGCCGCCGCCCATGCGGTCGGCCAGACCGAAGGCTACAGCCTGCGCCGCCGTGTGCTGGACGTGGTCACCGCCGGGGCGGCTGTCGCCCTGCTGGCGCCTGTCGGTCTGGTGCTGGCGGCGGTCATCCGCGCCGAGAGCAAGGGCCCAGTCCTGTTTCGCCAGACCCGCATCGGGCGCGATGGCAAACCCTTCACGATGTACAAGTTCCGCTCGATGTATGCGGACGCCGAAGCTCGCCGCGCCGCCCTGCTGGCCACCTCGGACCGCGAGGGGATCTGCTTCAAGTCCCGCAACGATCCGCGCGTGACCCGCGTCGGCCGCCTGCTGCGCCGCCTGTCGCTGGACGAGCTGCCGCAGCTGCTCAACATCCTGCGCGGTGATATGTCGCTCGTCGGTCCCCGCCCGGCCCTGGCCGAAGAGGTCGCCGCCTATCCCGACCGTGCCCTTGGCCGTCTGGCGGTCAATCCCGGCCTGACCGGCATCTGGCAGGTGTCAGGGCGCGCCGAAATCGGCTTCGACCGCATGGTCGAGATGGACCTCGCCTATGCCGGGGCCCGCTCCACCCTGCTCGACCTCATGATCATCGCCATGACGTTCCGGGCGGTGCTGGGCGGGCGCGGCGCCTACTGACCCCGCCTGTCCTATCCCTTTGGATAGGTCGGGTGGTCCGATGCCCCTCTGCCGTAAAACTCGGTTTCGGGGCACACAGAGTCCACCGAACCGCAGGAGACCGCCATGACCACCACAACCGTGACACCCTCGTTCCTTGCGCTCGCCCTCGGCGGCCTGATGGCACTGACCCCTCTGTCGGCGCGCGCGTCCGATCTTGCGCAGCCCACGGGCGAAGTGCTGCTGAGCGTGACTGGCGATATCGCCAACACCAACGCCGATGGCGCCGCCATGTTTGACCGCGCAATGCTTGAGGCCCTGCCGAGTGTGACCATTCAGACCCAGACCATCTGGACCGAAGGCCTGCAGACCTTCACCGGGGTGCAACTGGTCGATCTTGCGGCCTTTGTCGGGACCGACGCAGAAAGTTTGCGCGCGACGGCCGTCAATGACTATGCTGTCAGCATTCCCAGCGAAGACTGGGTCGATGGCGGTCCCATCCTCGCCTACCTCAACAACGGCGCCCCGATGAGCCTGCGTGACAAGGGCCCGCTCTGGGTGATCTATCCCTACGACAGCAAGCCAGCCTACCAGTCCGAGGTCGCGTATTCGCGCAGCATATGGCAGCTGGATCGCATCGAGATGGAGTGACGCGGGCGGCCCATCGCCCCCGCCCCTGCGGAGAAGAAGATGAGCCTGCCCGACGATCAGAGCCCCGCGCCCCGCCCCTTGCGTCTGCTGAGAAGCCGCACGGCGGCAACGGTCCTTGCGCTGACCTTCTGCGTCGGTCTGGTGGGCAGCATGGCCTTTCTTGTGTTGCGCGAAATCGATGCGCTCAGCACCTCGAATTCCGACAATCTGCAATGGAGCCTGGCGCAGGCTGATGTGGAATACATGCAGTTCCGCCTGGCGCTGGAACTGGCCGAAAAGGATCAGGTGAGCCTGCGTGACCTGCGCCGCCGGTTCGATATCTTCTACAGCCGCCTCGCCACCCTGGAATCCGGTGCGGTCTATCGCGGGATGCGCGATGCCCGCGACCTCGTCGAACCGCGTCAGAATATTCAGGACTTCATGGCCTTCGCCGTGCCGCTGATCGACGGACCCGATGCCGATCTGCAGGCCGCACTGCCCGAGTTGCAGACCGCCGCCGATGCCATCATGGTAGAGGTGCGCAACCTGACGCTGGCCGGGCTTGCCGCCTTTGCAGACGATTCCGATCAGCAGCGGCAGCAGGTCATGGGCACGCTGATCCGCCTCGCCGCCGTTCTGGCGATCGTGCTGGCCGGGCTGATGCTGCTGGCGCTGGCGCTCTGGCGGCTGAACCGTCTGGCCTCGCTGCGCGAAGCCGAGGTGCAGCGCACGGCGGGCCGGATGCGCACCATCGTGGAAACCTCGCTCGACGCGATCATCCTCAGCGATGCCGAGGGGCGGATCCGCGAATTCAACACGGCCGCCCAGTCGATCTTTGGCTACTCGCGCGCGGAAGCGCGCCAGCGTGACATGCTTGAGCTGCTGATCGTGCCGGAAAGCCACGACCAGATCCTCAGCCTGGCGCGGCATCGCTTTGACCCGGACGCGGTGGCCTCGATCCTGCCCACTCTGGACCGCACGCTTGATGTGAAGGCGATGGCGCGCGGCGGGCGCACCTTTCCGGCAGAGCTGTCGTTTGATCGTGCCGCCGGGGCCGATGGCCCGGTCTATGTCGCCTTCATCCGCGACATCTCACGCCGCAAGGCCGCCGAAGAGGGGCTGACCGAGGCCCGCGATCGCGCCCTTGCCAGCGAACGCGTCAAGGCAGAATTCCTCGCGGTTATGAGCCATGAGATGCGCACGCCGCTGAACGGTCTGCTCGGCACCATGCAGCTGCTGCGCGACCACAAGATGACCGAAGCGCAGAGCGATCTGCTGGATCACATGCAATCCTCGGGGCAGTTGCTATTGGGGCTTGTCAACGATGTGCTGGACCTTGCCAAGTTCGAGGCCGGAAAGCTCTCGGTCGAACAGAAACCGATGTCGGTCAAGCGCCTGCTGGACGGTGTGGTGGAAACCATCTCGCCTCTGGCAGCGGCCAACGGCACCGCGCTGAGCTGGCACTGGGAAGGCGTGGAACAGGATGCCATCGCTGGGGATGCGCGCCGTCTGCGGCAGGTCCTGCTGAACCTTTTGGGCAACGCGGTGAAATTCACCCGTGGCGGCAGCGTCGAGATCGAGGTCGAGACGCTGGGCTTTCGCGATCCCAAGCTGGAGTTTCGGGTGATCGACACCGGCATCGGCATTGCCGAGGCCGATCTTGAGCGGATCTTTCTGGATTTCGAGACGCTGGATTCCTCCTATGCGCGGCAGGTCGGGGGCACCGGCCTCGGCCTTGGCATTGCGCGCCGCATGACGGGCCTGATGGGCGGCACCATCGGCGCGGAAAGCGAAGTGGGCGAGGGTAGTCTGTTCTGGGTGCGCATTCCGATGCTCCCCGTCGCCGACATGCCCGCCTACAATGGCCCGGACCGTCGCGCGCGCACGCTTCAGCCGCGCATGGCCAGACAGGCGCCGATGACCATCCTTCTGGTCGAGGACAACGAGATAAACCGCTTCGTCGCCCGCCAGATGCTGATCGCCGAGGGCCATGAGGTGATCGAGGCTCATGACGGCATGTCCGGCGTCGAGATGGCCAGCACCCGCGCCTTCGATCTGATCCTGATGGATATTTCGATGCCGGTGCTCGATGGGCAGGCGGCGGCGCGGCTGATCCGCGCGGGGAAGGGCCCCTGCGCCCGCACCCCCATTCTCGCCGTCACCGCCCATGCCCTGCCCGAAGAGGTCGCCCGCTTTCGCGAGGCCGGGATGGAATACTGCATCTCCAAGCCGCTGGACCGGGGCGAACTGCTGGCGACCCTCGCCGCCGCGCGGCAGGGCGCAACTGAGGTGGCGCGTGTCCCCGAGATGTCGCCCTCCACAGTCGATGCCCTGCTCGATACCGCCCATCTGGAGCGGTTCTGGATCGACCTGCCCGAAGCCGCGCGCGAGGCTCTGCTGCAACGTTTCACCGACGAGACCGCCCGCGACATTGCCTGGTTTGCCGATAAACCCACCGACGACCCCGCGCTTCAGGCGCAGGCGCACCGGATCGCGGGCAGTTGCGCGGCCTTCGGGCTGAAGGCCCTGCGCAAACACCTTGGCCAGATCGAAACCGCCCTCAAGCAAAGCGGCACTGTCGATCCCGCCCTGATCACGGCGCTGCCCAACCTCTGGGCCCGCAGCCATACGGCGCTGGATCTGTGGTGTGACGAGGCCCGCCAGACCGTGTGAACGGCCCGGCTCACTTCAGCAGCGTCACAGCCCCGACAATGCCCAGCACCCGCCCGACTTCGGTGATATTGGTGATGGTGCTGTCGTAGCAGGCAATAGCATCGCCCGGCAGCAGGTAGGGGTCATAGTCATCGCGCTCTGCCCGCGCGCGCATGTCCTCAATGCCACGCTCGATCACGACAGAAACCTTGGTCACCGGATTGCGCGAAAACAGCGCGGCTGAGCGATGCGCACTGGTCGCCCGCGCCCCGCCGACACAGTTGGAATCCACCACCGCCTGCATGAACCTTGTGCCATATGGCACCTGCCGCACGGTCTGCCCAATGGCCGAGGGCGCATTGCCCGTCGCCGGTTGCGTCAGGTTCGACAGGTAGAGCGAGACACCCGGCGGGCTGATCGGCCCCGGCGCCAGCATCCAGTCCTGAAAGCAATCCCGCGTCGGCACATGAACTTCATCACCGCTGATCAGCATCACGTCGTCAAAGCTGCGCCCCTCCAGCGCGCCGCGCAGATCGAGGCGATAGTTCGTACCCCCCCGCGTCAGGCGCACCGCCGACAGATCCGCATCCGGGCGCACGCCGCCCGCCGCGCGCAGCGCGACCGAGATATTGCGCCCCTCGGTCGAGTCGCCAAGCGCCCCTTGCCGCCTCACATCCACCTGATCGCCGGGCACGCCACCGATATCGGCGGTCTTGGGTTCAAATACAGCGCCCGAGATCGCCACCCGCGCGGCGGCGAAATCCTCCACCAGCAGCGAAACCGTCGGATCCTCGGTATAAAAGCCGCCATCCACCAGCCCGCTGCGGATCGCGCCCATGACATCGCGGGTGGACCGCCCCTGCGCCGGGATCGGCGTCAGGTAGGGCAGCTTCAGCGTGCCATCGCGCGACACGACGTATTCGTCGGTGAACGTCTCGTCCTCGGGCAGGCGCAGGTCCAGCAGATCGCCGCGCGACAGCAGCTCTCCTCGCAAGGAGGCAGGCGCGCGCCCGCCCAGCTTGCCGCCGCTGCCATCGCCTGCACCACCGGCAAAGGGCAGGCAGCGCGCCGCGTTCATCTGGGCGGAGCGCAGCAGCGGCTGCGCCTCACGCGGGCGTTCGGGATCACGGTATTGCGCCTGATAGGCCCCGCCCGCAGCCGCCGGTTCCAAGTTGGCCGGGCTGCGCGGCGGAGCACAGGCGGTCAGGCCCACCAGAAGGGCCAGGCCCGCCCGGCGGCGCAGGCTGCGACGCCCTGTGGCCCCGCTGTCGGGGCGGCAGTCAGAACCGGGGCGAACAGGAACGGCCAATCGGGCACCTCCGAAGAATTCGGCGCGGAATCACGATGTTAGACGGGCTGGTCAGGCCGAACAGCCGCCGCAAGGTGAGGCGCATATATCCGAAAGGATAGGAGGCTCGACCTTTGGGCGCAACACCTGTCCCGCCGGGACCGCGACGGTTGAGTGGGCTGCGCGCTATAGATCACACACCGCCGATTTGCCGGCGTACCCTCACGGAACGGACCGCCATGATGCTCACTGATCGCCTCGGACCCTTTGCCCGCCACCTGACAGCCTATTGCCTGTCGGAAGTGGCGGCGAAAGCGTCGCGGCTTCTGGTCGTCGTGGCGGTCGCCCGGACCATGGATGCCACTGCGATCGGTGTCGCCGCTGCCGCGCTGGCGGCTGCCGATATCCTCAAGGCGCTGACCGAAAACGGTGTCGGCCAGCGCATCATCTCGGCCCGCCCCGACGCGCTGGAGGCCACCTGCCGCACCGCGCGCCGCATCTTCAACGTCTGGTGCTTTGGCCTGTTTGCCCTGCAGATCGCCATCGGCGCGGTGATCTTTGCCGCCACCGGCGACTGGGCGCTGTTCATCCTGATCGCGGTGCTGGCCGGCGAATATGTCTTCATGCCTGCGGGCCTCGTGCACTGTGCCCTGGCGATGCGCGAAGGCCGCCTGCAGGAAACCGCCGCCATCGCCGCCGGTCAGGTGGTGGGCGCGAACGTCATGTCGGCCATCCTCGCCGTGCTCGTCCCCGGCCCGCTGGCGCTGGTGCTGCCGCGCCTTCTGGCCGCCCCGATCTGGCTGATCGCCATGCGCCGCCTGCGCCCCTGGAGCCCGGACCGCAATGTCGCCCCGGCGCCGCTGCGCCCCTTCGTCTCCTACGGCCTGTCGGTTCTCGGGGTTGAAGTCACCAAGGCCATGCGCTTGCAGGCCGATAAGCTGGTCATCGTCGCCCTTCTGGGGACCGAGGCGCTGGGCCTCTACTTCATGGCCTTCAACGCCGGTCTCGGCCTCGCCACCTCCTTCGCTCAGGCCTTCTCGGTCGCGCTGTTCCCGCATCTTTGTGCGGCCAGTGATCCCGCTGCCGCCCTGCGCCGCGCCATGGGCCTCAGCCTTGCAGTGATTGCCCCGGTGGTGATCGCCCAGGCCATGGCCGCGCCCTTCTACGTGCCGATCCTGTTCGGTGACCACTGGCAGGGCATCGACACGATCGTCTCGGTGCTGTGCCTCGCGGCGATCCCCGGCGTGCTCTGGTCCGGTGCCGCGCAATGGCTGCGCGCCCAGAATCAACCCCAGACCGAGCTGCTGCTGACCCTCGCCATGACCCTGGCACTGATCGCCAACACCGCCCTTCTGGCCCGTTATGGCCTGACCTCCATCGCCTTCGGCTATCTCGCCGTGGCGCTCATCACCCAAATCGGCGCGGCCCTGTTCGTCCTCGCTCCGGTGTATCGTTTTACCCGCCAAGAGGCCTTTTGATATGACCTTCGCCATGCCCTACCTGTACCGTTTCACGATTGTTGTGCCTTGCTGGAATGCCGCTGATACCCTGCGCGAAACCCTCGCCAGCCTTGAATCCCAGACCTTTGGCAACTGGCAGGCCCTGCTGATCGACGATGGCAGCACAGACGCCACCCCGACCCTGATCGCCGAAGCGGCGGCCCGCGATCCGCGCTTTCGTGCGCTGCGCAACACCGGCAAGGGGCCCAGTGCCGCCCGCAACCTCGCCCTGCACGAGGCCCGCGGCGAGATCCTGTCGTTCTGCGATGCCGACGACCTGTTCGACCCGACCAAGCTGGCCCGGATGGACGCGACCTTTCAGGATGCCTCGGTCGCGGCAGCCTACGGGCGGATTGCCTTCTTTGACGGCGCGCGGAGCCGCACCCAGTCCTCGGTCCCGAGCGAGGATCTCAGCGTCCAGATGCTGCTGGGCGAAAACCCGGTCTGCACGATGTCGAACGTCTGCGTGCGCAGTTCGGTCTTTGCCGTGACCGGCGGCTTCGACCCCGAGATCGTGCACAATGAGGATCTGGAGTGGCTGATCCGTCTGGTTGCCGAAGGCCACCGCGTCATCGGGCTCGACACGCTGTTGGTCTACTACCGCACCTGCGCGCAGGGGCTCTCGGCGGATCTGCGGGCGATGCGCGCCGGTCGGGCGGCTGCGGTGAAAGCGGCCGGACACTACGGATATGCCCCCAGTCCCGCACAGGAGGCCATCTACCTGCGCTACCTCGCCCGCCGCGCGCTGCGCACCAATGCGCCGCCCAGCGTGGCCCTGCGTCTGGCCGTGGCAGGGGTGCTGAAAAGCCCGATCGGCTTTTTCTCCGACCCCTTCCGGGGGGGCGCCACGGCCCTCGCCGCAGTCGTTGCCCTGATCCTGCCGCGTCCCGTGCGCGCCCTTCTGTTTGCTGCCTGACCCCGACGTAAAGGAAGACATGCCATGACCCTGCTGACGCCCCGCGCCTCGATCGTTGTTCCCGCCTATAACGTCGCCGCCACCCTTGGTGACACGTTGCGCAGCCTGCTGGCCCAGACCTATGCGGCCTTCGAGATCGTCGTCGTCGATGACGGCTCCTGCGACGGCACCGTGGCAATGGCGCGCAGCTTTGACGACGCCCGCATCCGCATCGTGCAGCAGGCCAACCGGGGCCTCGCCGGGGCGCGCAACAGTGGCATTGCCGCCGCCCGTGGCCGTTTTATCGGCTTCTGCGATGCCGATGACCTGTGGCGTCCGGGCAAGCTCGCCGCCCATATCGCCCACCTTGAGGATAACCCCCAGGTCGGCATCAGCTTCTCCGGCGCCATCCTGATCGACGACGCGGGCCAGCCCACCGGCCTGTCGCAGCGCCCACGTCTGCGCGGCATCACCGCCGCGCATATGTTCAAGCGCAATCCCATCGGCAATGGCTCCTCTCCGGTCATCCGCCGCACCGCGCTGGAGGATATCGCCTTCCGCCCCAGGCACGAAGAGCTGCGCGACTGGTACTTTGACGAACGCCTGCGCCAGTCCGAGGATATCGAGCTGTGGTTGCGCCTGATGCTGAGCACCGACTGGACGGTCGAGGGGATCCCCGGCCTGCTGACGCAATATCGCGTTGCGGCGCAGGGCCTGTCGGCAGGCATCACTGCGCAATACGGCAACTGGAACCGCATGGTCGGCAAGCTGGTCCCGCTGAACCCGGGTTTCTTCGCCGCGACCCTGCCCGCAGCGCGCGCCTATCAGCTGCGCTACCTCGCCCGCCGCGCCGTCACCTCGGGGCAGGGGGATCAGGCGCTGGCCCTGATGCGCCAGTCTTTCGCCGCCTCGCGCCTGCCGCTGTGGGAAGAACCCGCCAAGACCCTGACCACCCTGACAGCCGCGCTGGTGCTGCGCCTCGCCGGGCCTAAGGCCATCGACCTCATGCGCCGGCAGCTGCGTCGCCGCACCGCCAACAGCTGATCTGATCAAAGGATAGCCCCATGCTCCGCATTGCACATCTCGTTGACGATACCGGCCCCGGCGGCGTCACCCGTTACCTCGATTTCCTGGCCCGCGACCCCGGCATGCAGGCCTTTGCCCAGCATGAGGTCATCGCTGTGCCCCGCGCCAATCCCGCGATCCGCCCCATCGAAGCCGACATCATCGTCTCGCACCTTGCCATCACATGGCGCGGTCTGGCGGGGCTGATGCTGCTGCGCGCGCGCAACGCCGGCACGCCCCTCGTGCATGTCGAGCACAGCTATTCGGCGGGTTTCGTCGCGGCCCGTGTCACCGCCCGCGCCCGCTTTCAGACCCTGCTGCGCTGCGCCTATGCGCTGTTCGATCGCGTCGTCGCGGTCTCCGAGGGGCAGCGTCTCTGGCTGGTCAGCCGGGGTCTGGCGCCGGCGGAGAAGGTCGAGGTGATCCACCCCTGCGTCGATCTTTCGGCCTTCCGGGCGCTGCCCGCGGTCGCCGGTCCGGCGCGCACCTTCGGGCTGATCGGGCGCTTCGATGCGCAGAAGGGCTTTGACATCGCGATCCTGGCCTTCCGCGCGCTGTCCGGGCCTGACCTGCGTCTCAACATCTACGGCAGTGGCGCCGAGGAACAGAGCCTGCGCGCCGCCGCCGGGACCGATCCGCGCATCCGCTTCCATGCCTTTGTCGCCGATCCGGTCGCCGCCATGGCGCAGTGCGACGCCATCCTGATGCCCTCGCGCTGGGAACCCTACGGCATCGTCGCCCTTGAGGCGCGCGCCGCCGGGCGCCTGCTGGCCGTGTCCTGCATCGACGGTCTGCGCGATCATGCCGAGGAGGCCTCGCACCCCTGTCGCGGTCTTTCGGTCACCGACTGGACCGACAGCCTTTCCGAGATGACGGCGCATGTCGTCACGGTGCCACGCCGCCGCGCCTCTGCCCCCTCGCCAGAGCGCAAGACCCGCGAAGGCTGGCTCGGCCTGTTTGAATCCCTGACCGGCGAAGTGCTGCGCCGCTCCCCCCATCTGGTCGCCTGAGACCACGCGCCATCCCGCGTTCTGCACCGGCGAAGAGCTCATACCCAGCTCACGTCCGTTGCAGACCTGCTCCGTCAGGTTGCGGGCACCTTGGCCCGGGCGGCATCCCCCGCTCGGGCCCTTTTCGCGCTCGCATCACAAGTTGTTCAGTACGTTCATTCCATATTGAACGATTCGAACAAAGCTGTCAGCGGTGCAGCATGAGTGAAAATCCCGTCGACCGATTCATCGAAACCATGGGCCTGATGTCGCAAGGCGACGGCGGCACGCGGATTTCCGGCCAGATCCTGGCCTACCTTCTGACCGAGGGCGAACCCCGCACCCTGCAGCAGATGACCGAAGCGCTGAGCATTTCCAAAGGCTCCGCCTCGACCAATGCCCGCATGCTTGAAATGCACGGGCTGGCGCAGCGTGTCTCGCATCTCGGCGCGCGGCAGGATGGCTGGGAAGCGGTCGCCGAACCGCATCTCCAGTTGCTCAGCCGTCTGGTGGGGCGGTTTCGCCAGAACTATCTGGTCATCGAAGATCTTGTCGCCAGCTTCCCGCCAGAGCGCGCGGATGCCCGCCAGAGGGTCGAGGATTTCAATCAGTTCTACCGCCAGTCCGCTGATTTCTTTGAAGAATGGCTGGCCCATATGAGCAGCGGCGCCGAAGTGCCCCCGCCACCGGGCGCGACCGGGCATCCCGATCCCAGTGCAGAGGACTGACCCATGGCCCGCGACACTTCTGACGATGTTCAAAAGCCCGAATGGGCGCTCTCGGGGCGCGAACGCAAGGCCGCCGCGCGCGCCAAGGCCGGACTGGCGCCGAAAAAGCGGCGTGGCTGGCTGATCCTGCTGATCCTCGCGCTGATCGCGGCGGGTGCGCTCTGGTACATGAAGACGCAGCGTGCCGCGCCTGAGGAGCAGGCCGCGCCTGCCGAAGACACCACGCTGACCATGCAGATCCTGCCGACCGAGCTGCTGACGATCGAACCGCGTCTGCTGCGCGAAACCGTCAAGGTCACCGGCTCGCTGGCGCCGCAGCGACAACTGCACCTCTCGGCCGAGGTTTCGGGCCGGGTCGAGGATGTGACGGGCCGCGAGGGCGACGCCGTGAGGACCGGCCAGCAGCTGATCCAGATCGACGTCGAAACCCTGACCAACCAGCTCGAGCAGCAGCGCGCCAGTGCCGATTCCACCCGCGCCCAGCTGAAACTGGCCCAGAACCAGCTGGAGCGGACCCGCAATCTGGTCAACCGTGGCCTCGCGCCGTCCTCCGATCTCGAAACCGGGCAGGCCAGCGCCGATCAGCTCGCCGCCAGTCTCACCGCGCAGGAAAAACAGGTCGAAAGCGCCCAGACCTCGCTCAGCCATGCCCGCATCACCGCGCCCTTCGATGGCATGATCTCCAACCGCTCCGTCGATCCCGGCTCCTATGTCGGCATCGGTTCGGCGCTGATGACGCTGGTGGATCTGTCGCATCTTGAGTTCGAGGCGACCGTCCCTGTGCGCTACGCCGCCTCCGTCAAACAGGGGCTTGAGGTCGAACTGACGGTCGAGGGTGTCGGCGCGGTGCAGGTCAAAGGCAATGTGGAGCGGATCAATCCCGTTGCCATCACCGGCTCGCGGATGCTGCCGATCTATGTCGGCATCGACAACCCCGATGGGCTGCTGCGCGGTGGCATGTTCGCCTCGGGCCGTCTGGTGCTTGAGGAGAAACCCGATGCCATCGGCGTGCCCTATAATGCCGTCTATCAGGACGATGCGGGGGCTTACGTCTTCAAGCGCGACGGCGACAAGGTGGTGCGGCAGGGCGTCGAGGTGGCGCGCGACTGGTTCGGCGGGCGCACCGTCGAAATCTCCTCCGGTCTGAGCACCGGCGATGTCATCGTCTCGCAACCGCTGCAGCAGCTGCGCGCCGGGGCGAACATCATGGTCGTGGGGGAATAAGCCATGTTCCTGACCCGCATCTCGGTCAACCAGCCAGTCTTTGCCACCATGGTCATGGTCGCGATGCTGGTGATCGGCCTCTTCGCCTATTCCCGTCTGCCCGTCGAGCAGCTGCCCGACGTTGATTTTCCCATTGTCGCCGTGGTCACGACCTATTCCGGGGCCACCCCCGAGGCCGTGGAAAACGACATCATCAAGCCGATCGAGGAGGCCGTCTCGACCCTCAGCGGCCTCGACACCGTTTCCAGCACCGCCCAGACCGGCTCTGCCATCGTCGTGCTGCAGTTCCAGCTTGAGATCGACAGCGCCACCGCCTCGCAGGAGGTGCGCGAGAAGGTGCAGCAGATCGCGGCCGCCTTTCCCGATGCCGCCGACGATCCCCAGATCCTGCGCTTTGATCCCAACGAACTGCCCGTGCTCTCCATCGGCGTCTCCTCCGACACGCTCTCGGTCGGGCCGCTGACCCGGCTGACCGAGGACGTGATTTCGACCCGGCTGGCCAATATCAGCGGCGTCGGGCGCGCCTCGGTCGTCGGCGGCCTGCCCAACGAAGTGCAGATCCTGATCGACCCGGACCGTCAGGCCGCGCTCGGCATCGGCGTGGCCGAGGTGACGGCGGCGCTGTCTGCGGACAACCTCGACCTGCCCGCGGGCAGTGTGACCAGCGGCGCCAGCGAACAATCGGTGCAGGTCGAGGGGCGCATCATCGGCCTGCGCGATTTCGACGACATCATCATCGCCCGGCGCGGTGGCCAGCCGGTGCGCCTTGGCGACATTGCCACCGTGGGCACGCACCTCGCGGATGCAAATTCGCTCGCCATGCTGAACGGTCAGCGCGCGCTTGCGGTCGATATCGTCAAGACCCAGGGCTCCAACACCGTCGGCGTCGCCGAGGGCGTGCGCAAGGAGCTGGAGAAGATGCGCGGCGAGGCCCAGTTCAACGGCGTCAAGCTTGAGGTGCTGCGCGACAATGCCAAGCCGGTCGAAGAGAGTTTCAAATCCGTCCAGTCGATGCTGGTCGAGGGCGCGCTGCTGGCCACCGCCATCGTCTTCCTGTTCCTGAACTCCTGGCGCTCGACCGTGATCACCGGGCTGACCCTGCCGATTTCGGTGATCGGCACCATGGGGGCGATCTATTTCCTCGGCTTCACGCTGAACATGATGACAATGATGGCGCTGTCGCTCTCGGTCGGTCTGCTGATCGACGATGCCATCGTGGTGCGCGAAAACATCATGCGCCACCTCCACATGGGCAAGAGCCACCGTGACGCCGCCCTTGAGGGCACCAACGAAATCGGCCTCGCCGTGCTGGCGACCACCCTGTCGATCTGCGCCGTCTTCCTGCCGGTGGCCTTCATGGACGGCATCATCGGCCGCTTCTTCCTGCAATTCGGCATCACGGTCTCGGTGGCGGTGCTGATCTCGCTCTTCGTGTCCTTCACGCTCGACCCGATGCTGTCGTCGGTCTGGTACGACCCCTCGGCCATGCCGGGCGTCAAGCGCGGCCCCATCGGACGCGCCGTCGCCCAGTTTGACCGGTTTTTCGAGTGGATCTCGCGCGGCTATGTCGCGCTGCTGCGGATCTCTCTGCGCTGGCGCAAGGCGACGCTTCTGGTGGCGCTGGCGGCTTTCGTCGCTGGCATCATGACCTTCCCCATCGTCGGCACCGAGTTCGTGCCCCCCGCCGACAACTCCGAAATGCAGGTCGAGCTGACGACGCCCGTCGGCTCCACCCTCGACCGCACGGCGGAAAAGATCACCCAGGTGGACCGCGTGCTGCGCCAGTTCCCCGAGTTCACCGGCACCTATGCGACCGTCAATTCCGGCACGTCCTCGGCCTCCAACGTCGCCACGCTCTACGCCCAGATGGTGCCGCCGCAGCAGCGCACACGCACGCCCGAGCAGATGACCGGCCCGGTGCGCGATGCCCTGAAAACCGTCCCCGGTGCCAAGTACAACGTCGCCGCCGATCCGGGGCTGGGCGGCATCTCGGCGCCGGTGCAGGTCAAGATCTTCGGCGACAACCTCGACGTGCTGGAGCGCCTGGCGAATGATCTGGCGGCCAGCCTGCACGATGTCGACGGCCTCGTCGATATCGGCACCTCTCTGGATGATCCGCAGCCGACGCTGGGGATCGAGATCGACCGCGATGCGGCTTCCGACCTTGGCATCAGCCTGCAACAGGTCGGCAATGCGCTGAACCCGATGCTCGGCGGCAAGACCGTGTCCGACTGGACCGACCCGCAGGGCGAAAGCATCGATGTCATGGTCCGCCTGCCCAAGGACTACCGCGACGACGTCAGCCTTCTGGGTGCCCTGCCGATTGCCGCCAACGCCAGTGGCGACGGCGTGATCCGCCTCGATCAGGTGGCCAATATCGTGCAATCCCAAAGCCCTGGCGAGATTACGCGCGAAGACCGCCAGCGCTCGGTCCAGGTCACCGCCAACCTCGACGGCAAGAAGGTGGGCGAGGTTACGGCGGCCGTGCAGGCCAAGGTCGACGCCCTCGCCGTGCCGCCCGGTTACCGCGCCTCCATGGGTGGTGATGCCGAGGATATCGCCGAAACCAGTGCCACCGCCGGCACTGCGCTGTTGCTGGCGCTGGTCTTCATCTACCTCGTGCTGGCGTCGCAGTTCGGCAGCTTCCTGCAGCCGCTGGCGATCATGTCGTCGCTGCCGCTGGCGCTGGTCGGCGTGATGCTGGGCCTGCTGGTCGGCGGCTCGACGCTGAACATGTTCTCGGCCATCGGGTTCATCATGCTGATGGGGCTGGTCGTGAAAAACGCCATCCTGCTGGTCGACAACGCCAACCATCGCACGGCCGAGGGAATGCACCTGTTCGATGCGCTGATCGAGGCCGGGGCGACCCGCTTTCGCCCCATCGTCATGACGACGCTGGCGATGATCTTCGGCATGATGCCACTGGCGCTGAACATCCACGGCGGATCGGGGCAGAACGCGCCGATGGCCCATGCGGTGATCGGGGGGCTGATCTCGTCCTCGCTGCTGACGTTGGTCGTGGTGCCGGTTATTCTGACCTATGTCGACAGCTTCGGCAAACGCGTCGCGGGTCTGTTCCCGCAGGCACCCGACCACGCCTGAAACACCCCCCCCGCCTAGCGCCGACCGGGCGCAAGACGGGGACCCAAGGCTTGCTCTGGTAAGAAAATCTAATTTTTCATAAACAACGCGACCAATCCGCCGAGTCGTTACCACCCATTAACACTTTTGCTGGCATCCTCAGGGAGAGCGCAGGAGAGTGAAAATGTACGAGTATGATATCAAGAAGGGCGGTCATGGGCGCCCCTATCCCATAGATGACGCGCAGGACTCGCACCTGTATGGCCAGGACGGCGATCCGTCCTACCCCTACGCGACTGAAAATGCATCGCTTTTCACCCCGGGACATACTTCGTCGCACGGGCAGGGTGGCAGCGGGCTTGGCTTCGTGATTGCCGTACTGGGCGGGCTTGGCGGGCTGTCTCTGGCGGCTCTGACCTATAGCGTCGGAGCGGGCATGCTGATGTCGCTGCTGGTGCACCTGACGGCGACGCCGCTGCTGGCCCTGCTGGTCGGCCTGATTATCGTCTATCGCCCGCGTCGGCTTCTGGCGCGTATCGGCACCGCGCCGCGCGCCGCCCGGCCTCAATACCGCACAGCCGCCTACCGCGGTCCCGCCCAGCGTCTGCGCCAACCCGGCAGCGCGCATGAGGGTGGCTGACACCCGCAATGCCTGATCACGAAATGGCGATCAGGCATTTGCACTGTTTGCGGATTGCCTTCCTCGGGCCACACTCCCTGCATCATCTATGATATGTGAGGGCCCGAGCCATGACCCGACTGACCGCCAAGGACTTCAGCCCGCAATTGCTGGAGCTTTATGATTTCTACGCTCACGGCAAGATCACCAAGCGCCAGTTTCTGGAACGGGCCGGTACCTATGCCATCGGCGGCATGACCGCGATGGCCGTGCTGACCGCGATGAAGCCCGACTACGCTCTGGCGCAACAGGTCTCCTTCACCGATCCCGATATCACGGCGGACTACATCACCTATCCCTCTCCCGATGGCCACGGCGAGGTGCGCGGCTATTACGTCGCCCCCTCGAACGCGACTGGCCCGCTGCCTGCCGTCGTCGTCGTGCACGAAAATCGTGGCCTCAATCCCTATATCGAGGATGTCGCCCGCCGCGTCGCCAAGGCCGGCTTCATCGCCCTTGCCCCCGATGGGCTGACCTCGGTCGGCGGTTATCCCGGCAATGACGACGACGGGCGCGACCTGCAAAAGACGGTCGACCCGGAAAAGCTGATGAACGATTTCTTCGCGGCGGTGGACTATCTGACCGATCACCCCGCGACCACCGGCAAGACCGGCATCACCGGCTTTTGCTATGGCGGCGGCGTTGCCAATGCCGCTGCGGTCGCTTTCCCGGACCTCGGCGCGGCGGTGCCGTTTTACGGCCGCCAGCCCGCCGCCGCCGACGTGGCGCGCATCAACGCCCCGCTGCTGATCCACTACGCCGGTCTGGACGAGCGTGTGAATGCGGGCTGGCCGGAGTATGAGGCCGCGCTCAACGCCAATGACACCCCCTACGAGGCCTATATCTATCCAGACGTGAACCACGGCTTTCACAACGATTCGACCCCCCGCTATGACGAAGCCGCAGCGACCCTGGCCTGGGATCGCAGCATCGACTGGTTCCGCACCCATCTGAGCTGAGCGGCAGGGCGGTCCGCAGTTCCGGATGACACGGCCCGCCCCGGCCTGCTATTCAGGTGCATGGACGACACATTCCTTGCACCCACCCCCGACAACAGCGACCGTTTCCTGCGCAAGCGGGACGAGATCGTGACGGCCGCCGCCGCCCAGATCGCGCGGCGCGGCCTCAAGGGGCTGACGCTTGTCGGCGTGGCGCAGATGGTCGGGCTGAACACCACCTCGATCACCTATTACTTCAAGCGCAAGGAGCTGCTGGCCAGCGCCGCGATGGAGGATGCGCTGGCTCGTTTCGCCGCGATCCTGTCGCCCGAGGCCGCCCCCAAGGCCGATCCGCGCGCCTATCTTGGCGCTGCTCTGGCGCGCAACAGCGCCTATTGCGCCGCGATCCGCCGGGGCGAGGCCGCGCCCCTGACCATCCTGTCAGACATGCGCGCGCTGGATGAACCCGACCGCACGCGCCTGATCGCGGCCTACTTCCGCCTTGTTGCGCAGGTCGCGACGCGCTTTGGCCCCGCCGCGGACCCTGATCAGAAGGCCCGCAACATCGCCCGCGCCCAGCTGTTCTGCGACATGCTGCACTGGTCGCGCAGCTGGTTGGAGCTCTATGCCGAGGCCGACTTCCCCCGGGTCGAGGCGCGCCTGCGCGACCTGCTGAGCCATGGTTTCGCTCGCCCCGGCGCGCCCTGGACGCCCGAGGTCTTTCCCGTCGATCCCGAGGGGCCGGAGCCGGTGGCGATCAGCGCCGACACCTATCTGCGCATCGCCACCCGGCTGATCAACGAACGCGGTTATCGCGGGGCCTCGGTGGAGCGTATCGTGGCGCAGCTGCAGGTCTCCAAGGGCAGCTTTTATCACCACCTCTCGGGCAAGGATGACCTCGTCACCGCCTGTTTTGATCGCAGCTATTCGCGCGTCACCGCCACCCAGCACCGCGCGATTGCGCTGCAAGGCGACCAGTGGCACCGCCTGACCAGTGCGCTCGCCAGCCTGTTGGAGGTCCAGTTCGCCGGCCATCTGCCGCTGCTGCGCGACACCGCCATGCTGGCTCTGCCGCCCGACATCCGCCCGCATGTGACGCGCCGCTCGGACCGGCTGGCGCGCCGGTTTGCCGGGATGATCAGTGACGGGATTGCCGAGGGCTCGGTCCGCGCCGTTGATCCGACCATCGCGGCGCAATGCCTGATGGGCATGGTCAACTCGGCCGCCGACATGGCGCCGCGCGTCAGCCGCTGGCCCTCGCGCGCGGCGGCGATCCGGGACTACGCCGGACCGCTCGCCTACGGCTTCTTCGACTAGCTTACTTCTTCTTCATCGCGTCCAGCAGAGCTGCGCCAAACCCGCCCGGCGCGTCACGTTTCGGGGCAGGCCCGGCGCTGTGCGACCCGGCTTTCGGCGCGCGGCCCTTGGGCTGGCCCCTTGGCGCATCGTCCCGCGCCGCTCGGTCTTCCTTGGCCGAAGCGCCGCCGTCCTTGCGCATGCTCAGCCCGATGCGCTTGCGTGGCACATCGACCTCGGTCACCGTCACCTTGACGACATCGCCCGCCTTCACCACCTCATGCGGGTCCTTGACGAAGCGGTCGGCCAGCTGGCTGACATGCACCAAGCCATCCTGATGCACCCCGATATCGACAAACGCACCAAAGGCCGCGACGTTGGTCACCGTCCCCTCCAGCACCATGCCTGCACGCAGGTCGGTGATCTGGTCGATGCCGTCGGCAAAGCTGGCGGTCTTGAAGCTGGGGCGGGGGTCGCGGCCGGGCTTCTCCAGCTCGCTCAGAATATCGCGCACCGTCGGCAGGCCGAATTTGTCATCGACGAAATCCTCCGCCCGGACCGAGGTCAGCACAGCCTTGTCGCCCATGATCGCGCGCAGATCACGCCCGCAGGCCTTCACGATCTTGCGTGCCACGCCGTAGGCTTCGGGGTGGACCGAGGAGGCATCGAGCGGCTCCTCTCCGCCCGCGATCCGCAGGAACCCGGCGCATTGTTCAAACGCGCGCGGCCCGAGGCGGGGCACATCCTTCAGCTGCTTGCGCGATTTGAACGCGCCGTTGCTCTCGCGGTGCATGACGATACTCTCGGCCAGCCCGGCGCTGAGGCCCGAGACATGCGTCAGCAGCGGCGCCGACGCGGTGTTCAGATCGACCCCGACCGCGTTCACCGCATCCTCGACCACCGCCTCCAGCGACTTGCCGAGGCGATGCTGGTCGACGTCGTGCTGATACTGGCCGACGCCGATGCTTTTCGGCTCGATCTTCACCAGCTCCGCCAGCGGGTCCTGCAGCCGCCGCGCAATCGACACGGCCCCACGCAAGCTCACATCCAGATCGGGGAATTCCTTCGCCGCCAGTTCCGAGGCGGAATAGACCGAAGCCCCGGCCTCGCTGACGATCACCTTGGTCGGTTTCTTCACCGTCTCGGGCAGCATCTTCAGCGTATCGGCGACCAGCTTTTCCGTCTCGCGGCTGGCGGTGCCATTGCCGATGGCGATCAGCTCGATCCCGTGTTTCGTGATCATCGACAGGAGGGCATGCTGCGCGCCGCGAACGTCGTTCTTGGGCTGGAACGGATAGATCGTGTCGGTCCCCAGCACCTTGCCCGTGGCATCGATGACAGCGCATTTCACGCCGGTCCGAATACCGGGATCGAGGCCCAAAGTCGCCTGAGACCCCGCCGGGGCGGCCAGCAGCAAGTCCTTGAGGTTGCGCGCAAAAACCGAAATCGCGTCCTCATGGGCACGGGTGCGCATGTCGCTCAGCAGATCCAGCGTCATCGACAGGCTCAGCTTGACCCGCCACGTCCAGCCCGCGACCTTGCGCAGCCAGACGTCGCCGGGGCCGGAGCCGCGCGCCTGCAGTTTCGCCGCCACCATATCGACCGGGCGATCCGCCTGATCCTCGTCCGGGGCGATCTCGACCGTCACGATGCCTTCGTTGGCGGCGCGCAGCATTGCCAGCGCCCGGTGTCCCGGCACCTTGGACCACTGCTCTCGGTGATCAAAATAGTCGGAGAACTTCGCGCCCTCCTGCTCCTTGCCCTTGACCAGCTTGGCGCTGAGCACCGCCTCGCGCTGCATGTAGGTCCGCAAGGACCCCACCAGCTCCGCGTCCTCGGCCAGCCGTTCCGTCAGAATGTCACGCGCGCCGTCCAGCGCCGCCTTCTGATCGGCCACGGCCTCGCTCAGATAGCCCGCCGCCAGCGCCTCGGGATCGCGCGAGCGGTCCGCCAGAATCGCCTCGGCCAGCGGCTCCAGCCCGTTTTCGCGCGCGATCATTGCTTTGGTGCGGCGCTTGGGCTTGTAGGGCAGATAGATGTCTTCCAGCTGCGCCTTGGTCTCGGCCTTGGCAATCGACCCGGCCAGCGCATCGGTCATCTTGTCCTGGGACTGGATGCTCTTCACGATCGCCGCGCGCCGGTCCTCCAGCTCGCGCAGATAGCCCAGACGGTCCGCGAGGTTGCGCAGCTGCGTGTCGTCCAGCCCGCCGGTGACCTCCTTGCGGTAGCGCGCGACGAAGGGCACCGTTGCGCCCTCGTCCAGCAGGGTCACTGCGGCGATGACCTGTTCGGGCCGGGCGGCGATTTCGGTGGCGATAAGGCGGGCAATTCTGGATGCGGTCGCGCTGGGGGTGTCCACGGGCAGGGTCTCCGAACTGTTGGGCGGGTATTGGATCGCTTACATATCCAGCCCCCGCCGCCCCGCCAAGGGCCAACCGCGCCAACCCGCAAGACACCGCGCAATCCGCCCGCAGGCACGGCCACAGGCACTGCCACCCCAGCGGGCACATTGTCCGCCCATTCTCGCTTCGGTCGCACAATCATTTGTAAGCGGTGGGTAAACGTGGAAGGTTAATCGCAGGCAATAAAAAGCAGGCGAGTACATGTCGATCAAAGCGGCCATCCACCACGTCACGCATTACAAATACGACCGTCCCGTTACGCTGGGGCCGCAGATCATCCGGCTGCGCCCCGCGCCGCATTCGCGCACGCATGTGATCTCGCATTCGCTCAAGATCCTGCCGGAAAAGCATTTCGTGAACTACCAGCAGGACGCCTATGGCAACTGGCTGGCGCGCTATGTCTTCCCCGAGCCGGTGCATGAATTCAAGATCGAGGTCGACCTTGTCGCCGACATGACCGTCTACAACCCCTTCGACTTTTTCGTCGAGGAGGAGGCCGAGGTCTGGCCCTTCACCTATCCCGACGACATCCGCGACGATCTGTCGATCTACATGACGCCCGAACCCATCGGGCCGCACCTGCAATCCTTCCTGAACACCATCGACAAGAGCCAGCAGCGCACCGTCGAGATGGTCGTCGGCCTGAACGCGCGCCTCGCCAACGAGGTCGGCTATGTCATCCGGATGGAGCCGGGCGTGCAGACGCCCGAGGAAACCTTCACCACCGGCACAGGCTCCTGCCGCGACACGACATGGCTGCTGGTGCAGACCCTGCGCAACCTCGGCTTTGCCGCGCGTTTCGTCTCGGGCTACCTGATCCAGCTCAAGCCTGATCTTGTCGCCATCGACGGCCCCGCCGGGACCGATCACGACTTCACCGACCTGCACGCCTGGTGCGAGGTGTTCCTGCCCGGTGCCGGCTGGATCGGCCTCGACCCGACCTCGGGCCTGCTCGCGGGGGAGAGCCACATTCCCCTCGCCGCCACGCCGCATTATCGCAACGCCGCCCCGATCTCGGGTGTCGCCTCCTATGCCGAGGTCGACTTCGGCTTCGAGATGGACGTGACCCGTGTCGCCGAACACCCCCGCATCACCAAGCCGTTCTCCGAAGAATCCTGGGATGCCCTCGACGCTTTGGGTGGCAAGGTAGACCAGGCCCTCGCCGCCGCCGACATGCGCCTGACCATGGGGGGCGAGCCGACCTTCGTCTCCATCGACGATTTTGAAAGCTCCGAGTGGAACACCGGCGCCGTCGGCCCGATGAAGCGCGGCCTCGCGGACGAGCTGATCCGGCGTCTGCGCGACCGTTTCGCCCCCGGTGGCTTCCTGCACTACGGGCAGGGCAAGTGGTACCCGGGCGAGACGCTGCCGCGTTGGACCTTCTCGCTCTACTGGCGCAAGGACGGCAAGCCGATCTGGCGCAACCCCGACCTGATCGCCAAGGAGGTCAGCGAGACCGGCGCGACCGAACGCGACGCTGGCAAACTGCTGCGCGAAATCGCCACCTCGCTGGGGGTGGAGCCTGACTTTACCGTCCCCGCCTATGAAGATCCCGCCGAATGGATCCTCAAGGAAGGCAACCTGCCCGACAACGTGACGCCCGAAAACTCCAAGCTGAAAGACCCGGAGGAGCGCTATCGCCTCGCCCGTGTCTTTGGGCGCGGCCTCACCAAACCCTCCGGCTACGTCCTTCCCGTGCAGCGCTGGCAGAGCAAGGCCGCAGGCCATCGCTGGCGGTCCGAGATGTGGAAGCCCCGGCGCGGTCATCTGTTCCTCGTGCCCGGTGACAGCCCCGTCGGCTATCGCCTGCCGCTTGAGGCGCTGCCGTATGTGCCGCCCTCCAGCTATCCCTACATCAACGACGCCGATCCGACCGTGCAACGCGGCGACCTGCCCGACTTCCAGCGTCGCGCAGGCGGCAAGGGCGATGCCTCGGGCAGTCAGGCCGAGGCCGAGATGCGCGAAAACTCCCGCGCCAGCTTCCGCGCCGATGGCGACACGCAGGACCGGGTTGAGCAGGACACCACCGGCGTCGGCGGCGTCGTGCGCACCGCCATCGCTGTTGAGCCCCGCGATGGTCGTCTCTGCGTCTTCATGCCCCCGGTCGAGGCGATCGAGGATTACCTCGAACTGCTCGCCGTGGCCGAAGACGCCGCCGAAAAGCTCGGCCTGCCGGTGCATATCGAGGGGTATTCGCCCCCCAGCGATCCGCGCCTCAACGTGATCCGCGTCGCCCCCGATCCCGGCGTGATCGAGGTCAACGTCCACCCCGCCGCCAACTGGGAAGAGTGCAAGCAGATCACCGCTGGCGTCTATGACGAGGCCCGCCAGTGCCGCCTTGGGGCGGACAAGTTCATGATCGACGGCAAGCACGTCGGCACCGGGGGCGGCAACCACGTCGTCGTCGGTGGTGCCACCACCAACGACTCGCCCTTCCTGCGCCGCCCGGACCTGATGCGCTCCCTCGTGCTGCACTGGCAGCGCCACCCGGCGATGTCCTACCTGTTCTCCGGCATGTTCATCGGCCCGACCAGCCAGGCGCCGCGCGTCGACGAGGGCCGCGCCGACAACCTCTATGAGCTTGAGATCGCGCTGGCCCAGATCCCGGCGCCGGGGCAGGGCACCCAGCCGCTGCCATGGCTGACCGACCGCCTGCTGCGCAACCTGCTGACCGATGTCACCGGCAACACCCACCGGGCCGAGATCTGCATCGACAAGATGTTCTCGCCCGATGGTCCCACCGGCCGCCTCGGCCTTGTCGAGTTCCGTGGCTTCGAGATGCCGCCAGACCCGCGCATGTCCCTCGCGCAGCAACTGCTGATCCGCGCCCTGCTGGTGCGCTACTGGAACCAGCCGTTGCAGGGCGATTTCACCCGCTGGGGCACCACGCTGCATGACCGCTTCATGCTGCCGCATTTCGTCTGGACAGATTTCCTCGACGTGCTGGCCGACCTGCGCCGCCACGGCTTTGATTTCCGCCCCGAGTGGTTCGAGGCCCAGTCCGAATTCCGCTTCCCCTTCTGTGGCGAGGTTGAATATGACGGCGTCCACCTGGAACTGCGTCAGGCGCTGGAGCCCTGGCACGTCCTTGGCGAAACCGGGGCCATCGGCGGCACCGTGCGCTTCACCGACAGCTCGACCGAGCGGATGCAGGTCAAGCTGACGACGGGCGACACCAGCCGCTATATCGTCACCTGCAATGGCCGCCGCGTGCCGCTGACCAAAACCGAAACCAACGGCGTCGTCGTGGGGGGCATCCGCTTCAAGGCCTGGCAGGCCGCCAGCGCCATGCACCCCGTCGTGCCGGTCAACGCGCCGCTCACCATCGACATCTTCGACACCTGGACCGGCCGGGCGCTGGGCGGCTGCGTCTATCACGTCGCGCACCCGGGCGGGCGCAACTACGACACCTTCCCGGTCAACGCGAACGAAGCCGAGGCCCGTCGCCTGTCGCGGTTCGAACCGCACGGCCATACGCCGGGTCTCTACATGCCGCCGGCCGAGGTCACCCATGGGGAATTCCCGATGACCCTTGACCTCAGGCGGCCCGCGGGCGTCTAAGGGCGTCTGATTTGTCCGGACCCCTTCGGGGGCCCGGACGTGGCGACACCGCCACAGGACTGACAAGGGGGAGGGGGCAGATGGTCTGCTCGTGCAGGGCCCGCACGCTGGTGCGGGTCCGGATGATCTGGGGGGCAAGGCGATGACCTCCGACGTTCCGGAAACGGGCGCGGGCGCCACCACGCCCGCCGCCCAAGCTGACGCCATGCCCAAGCCGGAAGACAAGACCGACGCCAAGCCAGCCGCCCCCAAGCCCACCCCCGAACAGCGCCTCGCCGCGCTGCTGGCCGCCTATCGCCCCCTCGACGGTGTCGCGGACGAGCTGATGGACGCCCGTGGCACCATCCGCCCCGTCTGGCGGCCCTTTCTGAACGAACTCTCCCAGCTCACCCCGGACGAGCTGACCCATGCCACCGCCCGCGGCAGCCAGTACCTGCGCGACGCGGGCGTGTTCTTTCGCCACTACGGCCCTGATTCCGAAGAAGAGCGCGACTGGCCCCTCGCGCATCTGCCACTGCTGATCGACTCCGGCGAATGGAGCCAGATTGCCGCCGGTCTGGTCGAACGCGCCGACCTGCTGGAACGCATCATGGCCGATCTCTACGGCCCCGGCGCACTGGTGAAACAGGGCCTGATCCCAGCGGATCTGCTGACGGCAAACCCCGAATGGCTGCGGCCTCTGGTCGGCATCCGGCCGCGCTCGGGGCACTTCCTGCACATGATGGCCTTTGATATCGGGCGCGGCCCCGATGGCAAATGGTGGGTGCTGGATGACCGCACGCAGGCGCCCTCGGGGGCTGGTTTCGCGCTGGAAACCCGCATGGCGACCTCGCGCAGCTTTCCCGGCATCATGGCGCGCTCCAACGTGCTGCGCCTCGCGGGGTTCTTCCGCGCCTTCCGCGACGCCCTGCTGGCGCTGCGCTCAGACGGCGACAGCCGCGTCACCATCCTGACGCCGGGGCCGATGACGGATACCTATTACGAGCACGCCTATATCGCCCGTTACCTCGGTTTCCTGCTGGTCCAGGGCGAGGATCTCGTGGTGCGCGATGGCCGCCTGATGGTGCATACCGTCGGCGGGCTGCAACCGATCTCCGTGCTCTGGAGGCGCCTCGATTCCGGCTGGCTCGACCCGTTGGAGCTGCGCGAGAACAGCCAGATCGGCACCCCCGGCCTGCTCGGCGCGCTGCGCTCGGGCCAGCTGACGATGATCAACGCCCCCGGCTCCGGTGTGCTGGAAACCCGCGCCCTGATGGCCTTCATCCCGCGCATCGCCCGCAAATGGCTGGGCCGGGATCTGTCGCTGCCCAATATCGCGACATGGTGGTGCGGTGCGGCTTCGGCGCGCGCCTACGTCAAGGCCAATGCCGCGCGCATGACCATCGACAGCGCCCTGTCGACCAACCTGCCGTTCGATCATGGCCCCGAGGTGGTGATCGCGGGCCGTCACCCCGATGGCCGCCCGCTGGACGCCGGTTATATCGACACGATGGCCGAACGGCTGGCCGCACAGGAGATCGTCTCGCTCTCCACCGCGCCCGCGCTGGTCGATGGCCGTCTTGAGGCCCGCCCGATGAGCCTGCGTGTCATCCTCGGGCGCACGGCGCAGGGCTGGCAGGTCATGCCCGGCGGCTTTGCCCGCATCGGCCACTCAGCCACCTCTGCCGATATCTCGATGCAGCGCGGCGGGGCCGTGTCCGACGTCTGGGTCGTCGCGCCCGTGACGCCACCCGAAGACACCCTGCTGGCCACCGTCACGCCGCACCACAACATGGCGCAGTTCGCTGCCCTGCCGGTGCGCGCCGCCGACAACCTGTTCTGGCTGGGCCGCTACACCGAACGCGCCCAGCAAAAGATCCGCCTGCTGCGCGCCTATCACCTGCGCCTCGCGGAAAACGGCCTCGCCGATCTGCCGCTGACCGGACATCTCTCCGAGGCGCTCTCGATCATGGGCGTCGACACCGCTGAGACCATGCCCGAGGGCCTGATGGCCGACCTGCGCAGCGCCATCAACGGGGCCGGGCGCATCCGCGACCGCTTCTCGACCGACGGCTGGAACGCCCTGACCGATCTGCAACGCACCGCTGCCAAGATCGGCCCGCGCCTGCAACCCGGCGATGACTGCGCCCGCGCGATGAGCGTGCTGCTGCGCAAGGTTTCGGGTTTTTCCGGCCTCGTGCACGAAAACATGTACCACGCCACCGGTTGGCGCTTCCTGTCGCTGGGCCGCGCGATTGAGCGCGCCTGGGCCACCACCAACATGCTGGCCACCTTCACCGACCCCGACGCCCCCGAAGGCGCGCTCGACATCGCGATCGAGGCGGGCGATGCCATCATGATCCACCGTCTGCGCTTTCCCTCGGTCATCAGCCGCGACACCGTGCTCGACCTGCTGCTGCTGGACGAGGCGAACCCGCGCTCGGTGCTCTCGCAGCTCGGCGATATCCTCGGCCACCTCGACTGGCTCGACAAGCTCTGCCCGCAGTCCGGTCCCATGACCTCGCTGCGCCGCGAAGTGCTGCGCCTGCAAACCGCCCTGACCATCGCCGAGGCCGCCGAAATCACGCCCGAGCGTCTCTCCGAAATCTCCGATGCCACCGCCAGCTTCTCCGGTCTGCTGGCCGACAGTTATCTCAGGTAGGCCCATGATTTACGCGATCCGCCTGCGCATCAGCTATGCCTATGAACGCCCCGCCGATGTCGGGCGTCATGTGCTGCGCCTGTTGCCGCTGACCCTTCCCGGTCTGCAGATCGTGCACGAGTCCCGCCTCAGCTTTCAGCCCCGCCCGTCCGAGGTGATCAACCGCCGCGACTTCTTCGGCAACGAATGCACCGAGATCGCCTATATCGACCGTCAGCTCACCACCGAGTTCGAGATGCGCGCCCGGGTCGAGCGGCTGGAAAAACCCCGCAGCCTCGATGTCTCGCCCCGCCGCAGCGATTTCGTGGCCGAGATGGCGGGCGCCGCCTCGCTCAGCCCCCATGCGCCGCATCAGTTCCTCTGGGCCTCGCCCCGGGTGCCGCGTCACGCCGGTATCGCCGACTGGGCCGCCGAACAGGCCCGCAGTTGCGAGACGGCCTTTGCCACCGCCGAGGCGATCAGCCTGGCCCTGCACCGCGACATGACCTTCGACGCCGAGGCGACGCTGGTCGACACCCCGATCGCCGAGGCCTTTGCCCTGCGCCGCGGCGTCTGTCAGGATTTCACCCATATCGCCATCTGCGCCCTGCGCAGCCTCGGCATTCCGGCGGGCTATGTCTCGGGCTTCCTGCGCACCCTGCCGCCGAAAGGGCAGGCGCGCCTTGAAGGCGCCGATGCGATGCACGCCTGGGTCCGCGCCTGGTGCGGCAACGACATGGGCTGGGTCGAGTTCGACCCCACCAACGCCATGCTCGCGGGCAGCGATCACGTTGTCATCGCCTATGGGCGCGATTATTTCGACGTCTCGCCGGTCAAGGGCGCGCTGCGCATCGCGGGCGGGCGCAGCACCAAACAGGCGGTGGACATGGTTGAGGAGGACTGAACGCCCCTCTCGCCAAAGCGCCGCAACCGCGCTACCACATCTGTCATGAACACAGATGATTTCGCCGAATGGTCCGCCCGCGCCGCCCAATGGGGCGCTGAATATCGCGCCACCCTGCGCGACCACCCCGTCCGCCCCCGCCTCGCGCCGGGCCAGACCTATCGCGCCATCCCCGCCCATCCCCCGGAAACCCCGGAGGCGATGGAGCAGATCTTTGCCGATTTCGAGGGGATCATCGCCCCCGGCATGACCCATTGGCAGCACCCCCGTTTCTTCGCCTATTTCCCCGCCAATGCCGCCCCGGTCTCGGTTGTCGCCGAATACCTCGTCTCGGCCATGGCCGCGCAGTGTATGCTCTGGCAGACCTCCCCTGCGGCGACCGAGCTTGAGACCCGCATGATGGAATGGCTGCGCGACGCCATCGGTCTGCCGGACACGTTCGAGGGCGTTATTCAGGACAGCGCTTCCTCCGCGACCCTCGCGGCCGTGCTGGTGATGCGCGAACGCGCCCTCGGCTGGACCGGCAATACCGCCGGTCTGCGCGCCGGGCCGCAGCTGCGCATCTACTGCTCGGATCAGGTGCACACCTCCGTAGACCGCGCGATCTGGATCTCCGGCATCGGCGCGGACAACCTGGTCAAGATCCCCTCCACCGGCCCGCGCCACTCCATGGACGCCGCAGCGCTGGACGCGGCGATCCGCGCCGACATCGCAGCGGGTCTGAAACCTGCAGGCGTCATAGGCTGTACCGGCGGCACCTCCATTGGCGGCTGCGATGACCTGACAGCGGTGATCCGCGTCGCCAAGGCGCACGACCTCTACACCCATATCGACGCCGCATGGGCGGGCTCAGCGATGATCTGCCCCGAGTTTCGCACCCTTTGGGCCGGGGTGGAGGGCGCGGACTCCGTCGTCTTCAACCCGCACAAATGGCTCGGCGCGCAGTTCGACTGTTCGGCGCATTTCCTGCGCACGCCCTCCGACCTCGTGCGCACCCTCGCGATCCAGCCAGAGTACCTCAAGACCCACGGTGCCGATGGCATCATCAACTATTCCGAATGGTCGGTGCCCCTTGGCCGCCGCTTCCGCGCGCTCAAGCTCTGGTTCCTGCTGCGCGCCCATGGGCTGGACGGCCTGCGCGAGATGATCCGCAACCACGTCCGCTGGTCCGTTGCGCTCTGCGAAAAGCTGCGCGCCACCGACGGCATCGAAATCGTGACCGAGCCGATGCTCTCGCTCTTCACCTTCCGCCCCACCGGCGCGGACGACGCTACGACGCAGGCGCTGATCGAGGCGATCAATGCCGATGGCCGCATCTACCTGACCCAGACACGGGTCGACGGCGCGCTGGTGATCCGCTTTCAGGCCGGGGCCTTCGACATGCAGGCCGAGGACGCCGAGGTCGCCTATGACGTGATCTGCGAACTGGCGCGACAACAGGGGGCATAAGCCCCCTCAGGCGCCCGCGTTAACCTCTACGCCGACGCCAAAAGTCGCACCGTTCAGATACCGTTCAAATACCGACGCAATACCGACATCCCGATTTGCCGGTTTGCGCCGTTAACCAGCCGCGCTCACCGCGCTGCCTTGTAGGTGCGGTCGTACATACTGCGCAGGTGCTGTTCGACCGTGATCACGGGATAGGTCGGGGTCTCGTCCGCATAAAGGCAGGTCGGAATGCAGGCGACCTCATGATCGGGAAACCCCGAGTAAAAGAACGGCACGGAATAGCGCTCCCGCCCGGATTTGTTGATCACCCGGTGCACGGTCGAGCGGTAGCGATCATTGGTCCAGCGCGCGATCATATCCCCGAGGTTGACCACGTAAGCCCCTGGAATCGGGGGCGCATCTATCCAGCCGCCGTCCTCGTCACAGACCTGCAGCCCGCCGACATTGTCCTGCAGCAGGATCGTCAAGCCGCCGAAATCCGTATGCGCCCCGGCGCCCATTTCCTCGGGCACATCGGGCTGCGCAGGGGGATAGTGCAGCAGCCGCAGCGTTGCCAGCGGCTGGTCGCAAAACCCTGAAAAGTAATCCTCTTTCAGATCCAGCGACAGCGCCATGCCCCGCATCAGCGTCTCAGACAGCGTCACCATGGCCGCGTAATAGGCCATCATCACCGGCCTGAATCCCGGCAGATCCGTCGGCCACTGATTGGCCCCATGGTTGAACTTTCCCGCCGCCACCCGACCGTCCCCAGCGGTCAGCTCCTCGCCGATATAAAAGCCCTCCTTGCGATCCGGCAGCGCCCCCTCCTGCAGGGTCTGGCCGCCCAACTGCTCATACCCGCGGTTGCAGGGAGAGTTGGCCTTGTCCAGCGCATCCTTGCAGGCGTCGGGTATGTCGAACAGGGCGCGAGTCTCGCCCATCACGGCCTCGATCAGCCCCTCGGGGATGCCATGGCCGGTGACATAAAAGAACCCATGCGCAAGGCAGGCCGCGCGGATCTTCTCGCCCACCAGAACCCGGTCGCAGGGATCCGATGAGGACAAGCCGGACACATCAATCATCGGCAGTGATTTCGCCATATTCTCAACCTCTTGCACTGGAAAAGGGCGGCCCCGGAAGGCCGCCCGACGTGATTATTTCTTGGCGAAGTTCGCCCCCAGACGCATCTGGATATAGTCGTGCCCGGTCATCGGCTCGTACTTGCCCTCAGGCCCCTGCAGCACGGTATCCATGTTGGCCTGCGCGAAATACGCCATCGAATAGCGCGGCCCGAGGTATTCTTCTGGGCGCGGCATCCGCACACGGTGCAGCGTCGATTGCAGCTTGTCATCGGACCAGCGCATCAGCATGTCGCCGATGTTGCAGGTGATCACACCGGGCAGCGGCGGCACATCCGTCCAGGCAATCGCGCGCCCCTTGGCGTCCTTGCCAGGGCTCAGTTGCAGCCCGCCCTGACCGGGTTTCTGGTGCAGCAGCGTCAGACAATCGAAATCCGTATGGGCGCCTGCGCGCCAGAACTTGAAGTCCTCCGGCTTGGCATTTTCCATGCCGAGGTAGTGGATCAGCCGCAGCGTGGATTGGTATTCCTTGGCGTCCGAATCATGCCCTTCGGTGAAGAAATCCGTCGTGAATCCAAGACGATCCGCGAAACAGCTCAGCACCCGCATGGCCACCGACCAGTTGTGCCGCTCGAACGCCATCATGGTGGCCTTGAAGGCCGGAACCTCGACACCGTTCGGCCAGAGGCCGGTCATCCGGGGCAGGGTGATCTGGTAGCTTTCCTTGCGATCCGCCGTCCCGGTCGAGGGGCGCACCTGCTCCATGAACTCCCACCCCGCGTTCGATCCGGGCTTCAGCGGGAACTGTTTCTTGCTGTCCTCGGGCAGCTGAAAGAACTGCTCGCTCATCCAGAACGCCTCGTCCACCAGCTCTTGCGGAATGCCGTGATTGTAGAGCTGGAAGAACCCGATCTCGGTCGCAGCCGCCCAGAGCGCCTCGCCGATCTCGTCCTTGCGGTTGAAGTAATCGGACATGTCGATCTGCGGGATATCCCGCTCGACCGTCTCGCCCATGCCGCCAAAGGCCTTTTCGGCGTTCAGCTCCTGCAACCCGTAAGTCGTGTCATTCATGGTCTTTTCTCCTTGATGCAAGGGGAGCAATGACCTGCACGGATGTGCTGCCGGCTTATACTCCTGGGGGGGTATGGTTAGACGGGCGCCAGAAGGCTCTCTCTCTGTCGCCTGATGAGGTTTGAGGTTAGTCGGGTCGCGTCCTCGGCCAGCTGGCCCAGATCTACGCCCAGGGGGATGCCATCGGCGACGACCCTTTTGCCGCCGACCAGGCTGTGCCTGACGGCAATGCCGCCGGTGATCACGGGGGCAATAGCGCGATCATGCAGACCAAGGTTGCGCGGCGCCGAGAGGTCCAGCAGCGCAATATCCGCCGCCATCCCGACCGCCAGAGTGCCGACCTTGGGCATGTTCAGCACCTTGGCACCGCCCGCCGTGGCCCAATGCATCACTTCCTCGGCGCGCACCGCAGCGACGCCCTTGGTGGCACGGTGCAGGCTGAACGCGGAATGCATCACCACGGCCATATCCGCCGCCTCGTTCGCCGCTGCGCCATCAACCCCCATCGACACCTTGCCGCCCAGCCGGTGCAGCGCATCCGCCGGCGCGATGCCAGAGCCGAGCCGCGCATTGGCGTTCGGGCAATGCGCCATGCCGGTACCGGTTTCGGCCAGCAACTGCACCTCGAAGGGCGCCAGATCGACCAGATGGGCGAACCAAACGTCGCTGCCCAGCCATCCCTTGTCGGCCAGCCATTCGACTGGGCGCTTGCCGTATCTCGCAAGGGTAAAGGCGGCATAGGCCTCGTTCTCGCTCAGGTGAGAATGCAGCATCAGCTTGTTTTGCCGTGCAAAACTGGCGATTTCGCCCAGCTCCTCGAGCGCGACGTTGAAGGTCGGCGTGGTCGGCGCGATGGCCACGCGGGTCATCGCCAGATCGGAGGGATCGTGCCATTTCGCCGCCGTCGCCAGCGTCTCGTCCAGGAACCGCTGGAGGGGCTCGCAAGGGGCGGCAGGCACTGCGGGGTCGTCAAACACCCGCCCATTGGTCATGCCACCGCGCGCCAGCACAAAACGGATGCCGAGCTTCGCCGCCTCCTCAAACAGCACGTCCGAGGGGTTATAGTCGTAGCGATCCGAATAGACATAGTGATGATCCGCAACCGTGGTCGCGCCGCTCATCAACAGCTCCGTCAGCCCGATCCGGGCCGAGACACGAAACGTCTCCTCGTCGAGCAGTGGCCACCAGGTGTAGGGCACATGCATCAGCCAGGGATCCAGGGCGAGGTTCATGCCTTTCGGCACGGCCTTCAGCACGGACTGGAACAGGTGATGATGCGTGTTCACAAGCCCGGGCACCACGGCGCAACCAGCGGCATCCAGCACCTCTTCGCCGGGCAGAGGGGCCAGATCGCCCATCTCGGCAATCAAGCCGTCCCGCACCCGGATGGCGCCGCAAAACCGCTCGTCCTCGCCCAGAGTGCCGGTGAGGCAGTCGCGGATATTGCTGATCAGCAGGCTCATTTGCGCTCTTTCGGCAGTGACCAGGGGAAGAGGATCTTTTGCGTCAGGCTGACCGCCTGAAACAGCACCAGCGACATCACCAGCAGAACGACCAACCCGGCCCAGGCCTGTGGCAGCTTGAACATCGAGGTCGAGAACTGGATGAAATAGCCGATGCCCTTTTCGGCGGCGACGAATTCGGCCACCACCGCGCCGATCACGCTCAGCGTTATGGAGATCTTAAGGCCCGAGAAGATATAAGGCGTCGCGTAGGGCAAACGGATCTGGCTGATCTCGCGCCACACCGGGGCACGCAAGGATCGCGACAGTTCGATCAGCTCTGGCGGGGTCGCCATCAACCCGGTTGTCATCGATACGACCAGTGGGAAAAAGGTGATCATGAAGGTGATGACGACGCGCGGTGCGTCATCCGTGCCCAGAACCACGATGATGATGGGCGCGACAGCGACGACCGGCACCGACTGGATCACCACCAGCAACGGGTACAGCGAGCGGCTGAGGAAACGTGATTTGGCCAGACCGACGGCAATCGGCAGCGAAATGATGATCGCCAGCAGAAAGCCCATCAGCGCCACGCGCAGCGTTGACCAGACATGTTCGATCCAGCGTGACAGGCTGACCACCTCGAAGCCGCCCATGATGCGGCTCGGCGCGGGCAGGATATAGCTCGGCACGGCAAACAGGCGCGTCCCGGCCTCCCAGACCACAAGGATCAGCACGAAGGTCAGCAGCGGCAGGACGACCGGCATGCGGATCAGCTTCTCCATGAAGGGTTCCGGCGGCGTTACATGGGTGGCCTTCTTTGGTTTATCTGTTTGTTCTGTAATGGAAATATCGGCTTCAGCACTCATCTCAGGCCACCTTTTCCTTGATCAGGAGGCCGCGCAGATGGCCCATGAAGTCCTGCATTTCGCTTGAGCGGAGCGAGCTTTCGTTGCGCGGTCGGCTCAGCGGCACTTTCAGATTGGCGATGACCCGGCCGGGGCGTTCGCTCATCACCACCACGCGGTCGGCCAGGATGACCGCCTCGGGGATCGAGTGGGTGATGAACAGCACCGTCTTCGGGCTGGCTTGCCACAGGCGCAGCAACTCGAACCCCATGGCGTCGCGGGTCAGCGCGTCGAGCGCGCTAAAGGGTTCATCCATAAGCAGAATATCGGGGTTGAGGAACAGCGCGCGGGCAATGCCGACGCGCTGTTGCATGCCGCCCGAAAGCTCTCCGGGCAGGCGTTTTTCAAATCCGGCAAGGCCACATGTCGCGATGATCGCGCGGGCATGTTCGCGGTCCTTCTGGGACACGCGCCCGCGTTTGTGACGGGCCGGAAAAACGACGTTGTCCTCGACATTTGCCCAAGGCAGCAGGGTCGCCTGCTGGAACACGATGCCAATATCGTCACGCGGCTCGGTGACGGGCAGCCCGAACACCGACACCGTTCCCTCGGTCGGTTTGATCAGCCCGGCGGTCATCCGTAGCAAAGTGGATTTGCCACAGCCCGAGGGCCCGAGGACGGCGACGAATTCGTGCCGGGCAATGGACAGATCCACCCCCGACAGGGCGGTCAGCGGCCCGGAGTCGGTTCTGAAGGTCTGACCGGCATCCGAAAAACGGATGGCATCTTGTGTCATGGACAACGTCCTTTTCAGCGGGGCTTACTTGGCGTCGGGCAGGAAAGAGCGGTCGACGACGGTTTCGGGATCCAGCGCTTCGACGTCCAGGCCCTGCGCTTCGGCGACAAGTTTCCAGGTCGAGGCAAGGCGCGCCGCATCGAACGCCCCGAGGCCGAATTCATCGGTGACCGGGTTGAACGCCAGTTTCGACGCATCGGTCCAGGAGCCGATGACGTCTTCCGCGCTCAGTTCAGGCACCATTGCGGCGGTGTCTTCGGCGGCTTTCTGCGGGTTGTCATGGGCGAACTGGATGGACTTCAGGAAGGCGCCGACAAAGCGTTTTGCGACATCGGGCTGGTCTTTCAGAAAAGCGTCGCTGGCGATCAGCGAGGCGGAGTAGAGCTTCAGGCCCGCCGCATCCCAGGGCAGAACGACGATGTCCTTGCCGGCTTCCTTGGCCTGATTGGTATACCGGGTCACATCGGTCAGCCAGGCGATGATGACATCGGATTGGCCGGTCATCAGAAGGGGGCCAAGCGCACCGGGATCGGCCTTGGTCAGGGTGATGTCCTCTTCGGACATCCCGTTCTGCTTCAGCACCAGCGGCAGGAACACGTTGGAGGAGGTGAAGGGAGAGGTCGCGACCGATTTGCCCTTCACGTCGGCGAGGGTCGTGATGCCCTTGTCAGCCGTTGTGTAAAAGGCATGCGGGCCCGTGTTGAAGATCGACGCAATCGCGGTGACCGGCACGCCTTCGGTCACCTTGGCGGCCATCAGCGCCTCGATCCCGGCGGAGCCGACCTGGGCCACACCCGTTGCGATCTTGGTGATCGCCTCAGAGGAGCCGCGGCCCGGTGCGATGCTGACCTCAAGCCCGGCCTCCTCGCAAAAGCCTTCCTCGACACAGACATAGATCGGGGCCTTGTCGCCGCCGGGCAGCCAGTCCAGCTGATAGGTGATCTTGTCGAGGGCAAAGGACGGCGTGGCGAGCGTGGTGGCCAGAAGCGCGGTTGCGCAGAGTTTTTTCATGACGATTTCCCTGTTTCGTTTGTTGTTTGGTTTGGTCTTTTGGAGCCTGAGAGCGGAAGGAGCGCGCAATCTGTCCGGCCCCCGCGACGTTGCGCGGCGGCGCTTGGCAAATCCGTGTGAAGGAAGGAGTAGTGCCGTCGTCGCTTCATCAATCACCTCAACCCAGCTTTGGCCTTGATGAGCAATGTCAGTGCCCCAGTGTCGGAAATGCTTCCGAATGGTCTGGACCCTTCCGCTTCTACTCGTGATCCACACTGCCTGCGTGGATCGTGCGTGGCATAGCCTGAGATCGTCAACGGTCGCCTGGGGCAGGCTGGAATGTACGTTTTTTAGTCAAAGGGCCCTGAAGCTGCCGCGAAACTATGCGCAATGAGAGGCGCAGATCGTATGCAATGCGGGATTCGATCTTGTTTTCGGGGCGAATCTCGCATGAGGTCGCACCCTGAACACATCGACAGGAGCCATCTCATGCCCATCTCTTCGGAACAGGACCTGATCCTTTTGCGCCGCTCGATCACTCTGGCCAGTGAAAGCCGGGCGCGGGGGGATCATCCTTTCGGTGCGTTGCTGGCTGGCCCAGACGGGGAGATCCTGCTGGAGGAAATGAACACCTGCGGCAGCAAGGGCGACCGGACCGGGCACGCCGAGCGCAATCTGATGACGGCGGCCTCGTTGAAATACGACGTCGCGTTCCTCGCGCAATGCACCATGTACACCTCCGCGGAGCCCTGTGCGATGTGCGCAGGCTCGGTCTACTGGACCGGCGTTGGTCGGGTGGTGCATGGGATGAGCGAGATGGAGCTGAAGGCGCTGATTGGCCCTGATCCCGAAAACCTGACAATGGATCTGCCATGCAAGACGATCTTTGCTGCGGGGCAACGGTCGGTTGAAGTTGTCGGCCCACTGCTGAGCGAGGAGAGCGCGGTCGTGCACGAAGGTTTCTGGGACGGCCTGTGAGCCTGTTGGCGGTGCGCCCGGGTGTCAGTATGCCTTTGCCTTTGGCCGATGAGGGGCGTCCTTGTCAGGGACATGATGCCCTGTAGCGCCATGATCCGCAGGGGGCACCACCGCTGCGCGCTATCATAAGCCTCGCGTCTACTCCTCGCCCCCGCCCAGCAAGGTAGCCACGATGCTGGCCGAGGACATTGCGCCGCTTGAACTGACATTGCTCAGGAGCAGATAGCGCCGCCGGACCTCGTTCAGCACATCGGTTTCGGCCAGTTTCGCAACATCCGAGGTGCCGAACAGGCGCTCTGATCTGGATTGGAGTTCAGCACTCTGCCGATCGATATCCAGAGAGGCAAAACTTGAGGGCAGCTGGAATGCCGTCTCGAAAACCTCTCGTAGCGGCTTTGAGCCCAATATTCCGAACCAGCGGGAATTGTTGCTGCTGCCGGCGGCGACGACCTGTTTCAGATCCCGCTCCATTGACAGGGCAATGCGCATGTCTGGGTCGGCCGAGCCGATCTCGATTTCAAACTGCCGGTCAAGATAGTTTTCGACAACGGTTTCTGCAAAGCCCGCAGGATAGCTGCGCCCTGCGTCGGGAGATTTGAAGTTGAACGCGTCGGCGAAGGCGCGATAGCGCTCGTCGGGATAGACATTCAGCAGCGATGTCGGGCTGTTGCGGTCGGACTCGAGGATGCGGCTGGCAAAGGGGACGCTGTCCGTGCGCGAGGGCAGGTCGAAGAACTCAAAGGTGGCCAGCATGAGCGGGATGTCTTTGAAAAAGTCCGAAGGGGTGTCGATCTGGGTGGTGCGCGATGTGACCGTCTTGACCACTTTCTGAAGGGTGCTGGTGAACTCCTCGCCGTTTGCATCCGCCTCGGCCATGGCCGCCAGATCGAACACCCCGGCGAGGGCGGCATAGCGCTTGTCCTCCAGCTGATTGGCGAAAGAGGATTTATCCCTCAGGTTCGAGGTTAGGACAGCCTCCAGAAACACCGTTTCCTCGGCGTCGGCCTCTAGTCCGAACATCTTCAAGGTGGCGCCCAGAAGTTCACTATCCTCCAGCAACGCCTCAGGGGTGCGGATGTCGCTGGCCTTGTCCGCGAACCTCTTTGCATAGCCATAGAGGCTTTCCTGATCCCGTACCTTGCCCGACAGATCGAAAGCTTCCGCGAGCGCGGCATACCTCGGGTCGGACAGCCGGTTGGCGAAGGAGTCCTCGTCCGTCAGATCGGAGTTCAGCACCTGTTTCAGGAAATAGGCGTTGCCGGAGTCCGCCTCCAGCCCGAAGGTTTTCAGGGTGGCGCGCAGTAGTGCCGGATCGTCCAGAAGATCGTCGGCGCTCTGGATACTGGCCAGTTGCGCGCTCACATCGTCGGAGGACTTGGTCGTGGGCATCGACGGCCCGCCCTCGCCCGCGAAATTGAAGGCCTTCGCGAAGGCAAGATAGCGCTTGTCGGCCAGACGGTTGGCGAGAGATTTCCCATCCGACAGGTCAGAATCGAGGATTTTCTTGATGAAGGCGGTATTGTTGATGTCTTCGTCCAGCCCGAACGCACCAAGGGCGATCTTCAGCACCGACCGATCCTCCATCAGCTGATCGGAGGTCTGAATATCCTTCAGTTTGCTGACAAAACGATCGGTATCACGGGCCACAGGCGCCGATTTCGCCAAAAGCTCTTGCTGGCGTTCGCGGGTCCGCATCAAAAATTCGTATCCGGAAACGCCCGTTCCCATGACTGTCGGTGTAAACACTGCTCCGCCTCCGGCAATCGCAACTTCAGCCCAGTTTGAGATATTGGGTAAGGTCTGTGCCTTAACGTTGCGTATCGGCGGGGGCGATTTTTGCATCGGATTGTCTGATTATCTGTCGCCGGCGGCCCAAGCGAAGACAGGATTTCGAAGTGCGATCGCACTTTCTCTTCTCTCCGCCGCTTTGCCCGGCTAGTGTCCGCTGCATCTGCCTGTCGCGCGGGCCGGTCCGGCGCGTTCTCAAAGGAGCCTTACATGAACGATCTTTCAAATTCCCTTGCTGCGGCGGACATCGCCCACTCCATCCACCCCTATACCAACATGCGCGCGCATGAGGTCCAGGGCCCGATGATCATTGCGCGTGGTGAAGGGATTTACGTCTACGACACCAATGGCAAGCAGTACATCGAAGGTATGGCGGGTCTGTGGTCCGTCGCCGTCGGCTTTTCCGAACAGCGCCTTGTGGACGCCGCGACCAAGCAGATGCAGGAACTGCCCTACTACCACATCTTTGCGCACAAGGCGCATGAGCCGCAGATCCGTCTGGCCGAAAAACTGGCGGAGATGACTCCGGCGCATCTGACGAAGTGCTTCTTCACCAACTCCGGCTCCGAGGCGAACGATACCGTCGTCAAGATGGTCTGGTACATGAACAACGCCCTCGGTCGCCCCGAGAAGAAGAAGTTCCTGGCGCGCAACAAGGGCTATCACGGCATCACCGTCGCCTCTGGCTCGCTCACGGGTCTGGCGGGCAACCACCGCGATTTCGACCTGCCCGCGATCCCTGTCACCCACCTGACCGCGCCGCACTTCTGGCGCTATGGCCTTGAGGGCGAGAGCGAGGCCGAGTTCACCGCCCGCCTGCTGAAGGAGTGCGAGGACACCATTCTGGCCGAGGGTCCGGAAACCATCGGCGCATTCATCGGCGAGCCGGTGATGGGGGCAGGTGGCGTGATGGTCCCGCCCGAGGGCTACTGGCCGGGCATCGCCGCGCTGTGCAAGAAGTACGACATCCTGCTGGTGGCGGATGAGGTGATCAACGGTTTCGGTCGCCTGGGCACGGCCTTCGGCTGCGAGAAATATGGCTTTGAGCCGGATATTCTGGTGCTCTCCAAGCAGATCACGTCGTCTTATATGCCGCTGGCCGCGATCATGGTGACCGACGAGGTTTATGGCGCCATCGCTGACAACACCGCCAAGCTCGGCTCGTTCGGGCATGGCTACACTGGCTCCGGGCATCCTGTCGCCACGGCGGTCGGTCTTGAGAACATCAAGATCATCGAAGAGCGCGACCTGATCGGCAATGCCGCGCGCCTTGAGGAGCAGTTCCAGACCGGTCTGCGCCAATACGCCGACCATCCGCTGGTGGGCGAAGTGCGTGGCGTCGGCCTGATCGCGGGGATCGAGCTGGTGGCTGACAAGGCGACCAAGAAGAGCTTTGAGCCCGCAGGCATGATGGCCGCAAAAGCCTCGGCGTTCTGCACGGAAGAGGGGCTCATCGCACGCTCGGTCTATGAGACGCTGGCGCTGTGCCCGCCGCTGATCGTGACCGAAGACGATGTGGCCGAGATCATCCTGCGTATGGGGCGCGGTCTTGATCGCACCTATGAATGGGCCAAGGCCGAAGGTCTGGTCTGAGTCTGCAAGTGTGATTGCTACAAAGGCGCGGGGGGTTCTCCGCGCCTTTTCCGTCTGGGCGCATCGCATTGCGCCCCTTTTGCTGAACGCCCCTCGGTGGGCAATTATTGGGCGGCTGAGCGAAAACATGGTAAAAAATGCGTGATCATGCCGGCGAATCCACGGGCGGAACGGGGCGCTGCAGCGTTCTCCGCAATCCGGCTATTCCGACAATGCAGGGCCGGCTTTCTGCACCTGCATGATTCTCCTTGATGCGCCTCACCAGAGGTTACAATTCAGAAATATGATGAGCCGCTTTTCGCTGTTCCCGTGAGCGAGGCGTGATCCTATGGTTGAAGTCGGCGGATAGTTGCTTAAATCTAACCTCGCGCCTGCAGAAACCGCTGGCGGGGAGTGCCCGGATAGCGATATTTTGCCTGCTGGCAACCATCCGGAATCACAGGATTTATCCTGCTCATGAGCCTCAGACGCAAAAATCTGCCTTTTGCGCATTGAACCATCGGCAAGTTTTCTGCGTTGCGGCAGGGTCGGCACGGCGAATGCTTGCCGTAACGACCCGGCAGGATTGCCTCTGCTCGTCCGACGGGAAAATCTCGGACTATATCCCGTTTCGGGAAACGTGCTTTTTGAGGATACCAAATGCTGCCGAATGCCAACGTGATCTGCCCCTCCGACGCCTGCCAATCGCCGCGCCGGGCAGGGAACGCTGACCCTGTCGTCCGCGCGCTCGCCTCGCCTGCCCGCAGGCGGCTTTTGCGCCAGCTCGCTGGTTCAACGGCCTTCGCCGTGGTGGGCTTTCCCGCCTTCGCGCAAGACGCCGCGGCGCCTGTCGAACAACCCGCCGAAGCGGCGGCCCCTGAACAGCCCCAGCCGCAAGCCTTCACCTTCGACACTCTGACCGAAGAGATGCGCCAGCTTGCCACGCAGGAGCCGCGTCAGCCCGAAGCGCTGTCGGGCTTTCTCTCCCAGCTCGATTATGACGGCTATCAGCGCATCCAGTTCAACCCCGAGCGCGCCCGCTGGCGCGATGGCGAGTCGCTGTTTCAGGTCAATGCGTTTTCGATGGGCTGGCTGTTCAAGGAAACCGTCGGACTGTTCGAAGTCGTCGACGGGATGAAGCTGCCGATGACCTTCTCGACGGCGGATTTCCTCTATCATGAGCCGCTCAACACGCAGATCCCGAAAGACCTCGCCATGCCGGGCGTTGCGGGCTTCCGCCTGAACGCACAGCTGAACCGTGCCGACACCTTCGACGAACTCGTCGCCTTTCTGGGGGCGTCCTATTTCCGTGCGCTTGGCCGGGGCAACCGCTATGGCCTGTCCTCGCGCGGGCTTGCGGTGAACACGGGCCTGTCGTCGGGTGAGGAATTCCCACGGTTTTCGGCGTTTTATCTTGAGCGTCCCGCGCCCGGATCGGACGAAGCCGTGATCTACGCTTCGCTCGAATCCGCCTCGCTGACCGGCGCCTATCGCTTTGCGATCCGTCCGGGCGAGAACACCGAGATCGACGTCACGACGCGCCTCTTCCTGCGCAATGACGTTGAACAGATCGGGATCGCGCCGCTGACCTCGATGTATCTGTTCGGCTCGGCCGACAAGGGCGAATTCGACGACTATCGCCCCGCCGTGCACGACAGTCAGGCGCTGGTCCTGGATACCCAGGGCGGCGATCGGTTCTATCGTCCCCTGAAAAACCCGCCGCGACTTGCGTCGTCCTACCTCGGGGCGATGACACCTAAGGCCTTCGGGCTGGTCCAGCGCAGCCGTGACTTCGACGACTATCTTGATGCGGGTGCGCGCTATGACCTGCGTCCGTCCCTCATGATCGAGCCGATTGGCGACTGGGGCAAAGGGTTCGTCCGTCTGGTTGAGATCCCCTCGGATCTGGAGGGCAACGACAATATCGTCGCCTTCTGGGTGCCCGATGCGAGCTTTACCAAGGGTGCAAGTTTCGAGGTCTCCTACCGCATGATCTGGGGTATGACCCCGGGCAGCGACGAGACAGAACTTGCACAGGTATTGCGCACCCGCGCCGGTCATGGCGGCGTAGCGGGCGTAAAACCAGCAAAGGACCGCCGAAAGTTCGTTATCGACTTCGCAGGCGGACTTCTTGGGGAACTTCCAGCGGATGCAGAGGTTTCCCCTACCGTGCAGGTCAGTAACGGAGAGATCGTCGAGACGGTCCTGAGTTACATCGATGGCACGCAGACGTGGCGTCTTGTGACGGAAGTTTCCGCCCCTGACGGCAGTATTGTTGAGATCAAGGCCAGTGTATCGGGCTACGGGCGTCAGCTCACCGAAACCTGGCTCTACCAGTGGGTGAAGGAATGAAAGCCGAAATGAACATGGAAGCCGCCGCCTTGAACGCAACCGCCATCGAAGCCACCCACTGGGAGCCGCCAATGGCCCCTCTGGACATGCCGCGGCAGGTGCTTGAACGCGAAGCGCGTGCCAGCTCGATCGGCTGGTTGTCCCGGTTCGCCTCGTTCCTCCACATCGCCTGATGGGGGAGAATGGTGTGCGCATGTCGGCTGATCCACAGCGATCCGATCTCAAAAAACAAGACGTGAAGCGGGCCCGGATTTACCGGGTCCTTTCATTGGGGTTCAGTGCTGTGGCTGCCACCACGGCCACCGTCCTGCTGCTTGAAGCCGCTGTTGCCGATGGCAATGACGTCTGGGATTATGCCCGCGCCACACTGATCTTTCTCACCACCGCCTGGCTGTCCTGGGGGGCCGCGCAGGCTCTTCTGGGTCTGCCGGGGCGAGGGCAGAAACGGGTCGTGCCCGACATTGCCATGCCGCAGCCGCGCACCGTCGTTCTCGTGCCCATCTGCAACGAAGATCCCGTCGCCACTTTCGCGCGGATCGCAGCGATGGATGCCTCGGTTCAGGCCGCAGGCGTGAACGCCGATTTCGCGGTCCTCTCCGATACCCGGGATGACGATGCCGCGGCTCAGGAGCGCAATACCTTCGTTCGCCTGCTCGCCGAAACCGATGGGCAGGGCCGCATTTTCTACCGCCGTCGGCAGGACAGCCGTGGCCGCAAGGCTGGCAATATCGAGGATTTCATCCGTAATTCCGGTGCTGCCTATGAATTTGCGGTGATCCTGGACGCCGACAGCCTGATGGAAGGCGCCACGATCCGGCGCATGATCGCGCAGATGCAGGCCGACCCCAAGCTGGGCCTGCTGCAGACGCTGCCGAAAATCATTGGCGCAACCTCGCTTTTCGGGCGCGCGATGCAATTTGCCGCCAGCTTCTTTTCGCCCGTGTTTGCCCGTGGTCTGGGACGGATGCAGGGCGACACAGGCCCATTCTGGGGCCATAACGCCATCATCCGCACCGGCGCTTTCGCCGAAAGCTGTGCTCTGCCACCGCTGTCGGGCCTGCCGCCCTTTGGGGGCCATATTCTCAGCCACGACTATGTTGAGGCGGCTCTGCTGGCGCGTGGCGGCTGGACTGTCCATATGGATGAAACGATCCCCGGCTCGTTCGAGGAAGGGCCCGAGAACGTGCTCTCCTTCGCCAAGCGCGACCGTCGCTGGTGTCAGGGCAACCTGCAGCACATGCGCCTGCTGACCGCCCCCGGGTTGCGCACCTGGAGCCGCTTCGTCTTTGTCCAAGGCATCTTCGCCTATATCGTGTCGCTGCTCTGGGGAATGTTCCTGCTGGCCTCCATTGCTGCCACGGTCATGGCTCCGGCGCCGGACTACTTCCCCGAACCCTACCAGTTGTTTCCCGTTTTCCCCTCGGATCGTACGCAACAGATCATCGCGCTCGGCATGGGCATTGTCGGCCTGCTGGTCGTTCCCAAGCTCGGCATCCTGCTTCAGGCCATCGCGACGCGTCGCGCGCAGGGCTTCGGCGGAGGCGCACTTGCCGCCGGTTCCGTACTGGTCGAGCTGCTGCTGTCTTCGCTGATGGCGCCGGTGATGCTGATGTACCAATCCAAGGCAGTCCTGCAGGTCCTGTCCGGGCGGGATGGCGGCTGGCCCGCCAACCAGCGCGGCGAAGGCAGCCTCACTTTGGGTCAGGGCCTGCGCGCTGGCCTGTGGATTTCGTTTTTCGGGGCGATTGCCTTGCTTGGCGTGTGGCAGATCGCACCGGCGCTCGTGCTCTGGCTGATGCCGGTCAGCCTGCCGATGCTCGCCGCACCGCTGTTGATCACCTACAGCTCACGCCAGCTTTTCGGCGGCCTGTTCAAGACCCCCGAGGAAGACGAACGCGGCACCGTTGTCGCCGCCTATCGCACCATTCATGCCCGCTGGGTCGCCCAGTCGGGCCGCCCGGGTCCAACCTCGACCCCCGAGGCGGGAGACCACGCGCATGTCGCCGCGTGACATTCCCGCGCCGATCAAGGGCCAAGTTCTTGATTTCCCGACACATAGCGGATCCTCCAGAGTGCCGGATCGGCATCTCGCAGGGGCGCGCCCGGTAAAACCCGCAGGCCGCTCCGGCGGGTCCGCTTCGGGCGGCGGTTCAGGCAGCGGCTCGGCCGTGCCACCCTCTGCCACGGCCAAACGTCCGCGGGACATGCGCATTGATGCGTTCCGCGGTCTGGCTCTGGCGATGATCTTTGTCGATCACGTACCGGGCAACCCGTTCGAAGTGCTGACCACCCGCAACTACGGCTTTTCCGATGCCGCAGAGGGCTTTTTCATCATGTCGGGCATCGCGGCGGGCATCGCCTACTCGGGGCGTTTTGCCCCCGCGATCCTGCAGCGAGACGGCGCATGGGCGGCGATTTCACCGGTGTGGAAGCGCTCCTGGACCCTCTATCTCGTGCAGGTTTTCCTGACCATGTGGGCCATCGCGATCTACGCCTGGGGCGCGAATACCTTCGGCCTGCCTGCGCTTCTGTCCGAGATCAACCTGCGTCAGGTGTTCGAGAACACCCCTGGCGCCATGATCGGTATTCCGGCGCTGACACATCAGCTTGGCTATGTGAATATCCTGCCTGCCTATTCGGTTCTTCTGCTGACGGCGCCTGTTGTGCTGTTCGCGGGGCTGCGCGCGCCCCGGCTGACCTTTGCCGTGTCGCTGCTGATCTGGTTCGCGGCGGGCGTCCTGCGCCTCAACCTGCCGAACTTCCCCAATGAGGGCGGCTGGTTCTTCAACCCGATCGCCTGGCAGCTGATCTTTGTGATCGGTCTTCTGACAGGGATGCAACTGCGGCAAGGCAAGCGTTTCGTGCCCAAATCGCGGGTCTTGTTTGCGCTTGCCTCCGGTTATCTGGTGCTGGTCGTGGCATGGATGTTTATCCCGGCTCTGGCCAATGCGCTGAATTCGCAACTGGCGCGCCTCGGTGGGGCAGGGGTGCCGTTCTTCATCGTCGCTCACGACAAGACCTTCCTGTCGCTGCCGCGTCTGTTGCACGTGCTGGCGCTCTTCTATGTCCTGTCGTCCCTGTCGGCTGTGAAGTGGGCGTCTGCCTCGACCTTTGCCGCCCCGTTGCGCCTGATGGGCCGTCATGGGCTGGTGGTGTTTTCTATCGGCACCATGCTCAGCCTGCTGTTTCAGGTGTTCATGCGGGCAGACCCCGGTAGCCTCTGGATGCCTGTTGTGCTGCCGATCGCCGGTCTCCTCATCCAGGTTCTGGCAGCATGGGTGAGCGAGCTTGCCCGCCGTCCTCGCCACCCTGCGCCAGTGCCAGAACCGGCCCCGACCCGTGTAAGCGTCACGGCAAAGACCAAGCTCCCGGCATAGCGTGCCGGGGCGGGGCGCGTTGAGGCCATTTTATAGCCGTATCGGTCTGGGGGGTGCCTTTTCGCACCCATGACAAAGCCTCCGTCCCGACGGGGGCTTTTTTGTCTCATCAGTCAATTGTGTTCTCTGCGCCAATCCGTAAGTCTGCAAACTGGTCCAGGCAGCAGGACTGAGGTGGAAGGCAGAGTATGGCAACCGAGACAAGCGGCATTGACTGGCAGGATGCATTTGAGAACGCGTCCTATATCCCCGGCGCAGCCCAGTATCCCGACCGCTGGAGCGCACAGGCCGCCGCCTTTCGCGCCGCATGGCCGGATGCTGAGCTGGACCTGCCCTATGGCGATGCCGAACGCGCGCGGTTCGATCTTTTTCTGCCGAAAGCCGCCCCTCGGGGCCTGGCGGTTTTTGTGCATGGTGGATTCTGGCTGCGCTTTGACAAAAGCATCTGGTCGCATCTGGCCGCCGGTGCGCTGGCGCGTGGCTGGGCTGTGGCGATCCCCAGCTACACCCTCGCCCCCGAGGCCCGGATCTCCGCGATCACGGCGCAGATCGGCGCGGCGTTGCACGCTGCCGCCAGCCGGGTGCCGGGCCCGATCTGTCTGGCCGGGCACTCCGCAGGCGGGCATCTGGTGACGCGTATGGGCTGCACAAACGCGCCCCTGACGCCCCGGGTCGCTGCGCGGATCGACAAGATCACCTCGATCTCCGGTCTGCATGATCTGCGCCCGCTGCGCCTGCATTCTATGAACGAGGCGCTGAACCTCGACGCGGCTGAGGCGCGGGCCGAAAGCCCGGTCCTGCGCGATCCGCGCCCTGACCTGCGCCTGACGGCCTGGGTCGGAGGAAACGAGCGTCCGGAGTTTTTGCGCCAGACCGCGATCCTGACCGAGGCCTGGCAAGAAGGCATCGCCACCTGCACGCGGGTCATCGAAAACGGCCGCACCCATTTCGACGTGATCGATGGGCTGGCTGATCCCGACCATCCCCTGACCGAGGCCTTTGTCGGCTGAGCCGTAGGCTAACCGCGCAGACCACCGGTATCCGCGTGGCCCTCTCCGTCCCGCCTGTGGTCCCGTGCGACCGTGCGCGGCTGGCGGTCGAAGAGCTTGCGTGGCTGGTGCCCTCTCGACAGAGGCGCTTGGTCCGGACAGGCACCTTCTGAGCCTTGCTGGAGGACGCCCGCACCAAGGAAAACGGGCTGCCGCGCTGAGCCGCCTTGAAACTCCGTCCTCTCCCGGCGCATTCTGTGGCGAAGACACGGCTGAAAAGGATGACCCGATGACCACCCCTCTGTTCGTTCAGGTGCGCTGCAAACCGGGCACCACCTACGATATCGCCAATGCCATATCTCTGCGCGAATTCCACTCCGAGCTCTATTCGACCAGCGGCGAGTTCGATCTGCTGGTCAAGATCTACCCGCCCGAGGGCGGCGATATCGGCCATTTCGTCAACGAAAGCTTTGCGGGCATCGACGGGATCGAGCGGACCCTGACGACGCTGACCTTCAAGGCGTTCTAGAGCAGATCCCGCAGCACCTGCCGCACCCGCGCGATATCGTCCGGGCGCGTCAGGCTGGGTGCATGGCCGCAATCGCCCAGCACCGTCAGCCCCGGCTTCGGGCCGCTCTGCTGCATCCGCGCGGCGATCCCAGCCGTCAGCAGATCGGATTTGCCACCGCGAAATATATGCGTCGGCACTTTGATGCGCGCGTAGCGCTCCCAGACCTGCACCTCGTCCGGCGAGGCGGTGAATTGCACCACGATCTTCGGGTCATAATGCAGCGTCAGGTCACCGCTCTCGCGCCTGCGAACTGAGGTCAGCGCCATCCGCCGCCAATAAACATCGCTCGCAGGGCCAAAAGGCAGATAGGCCTCACGCAGCCAGGCCTCTCCCTCCGAGACGTTTGCGAAAGAGGGCAGGTCCCCGACATAGGCGAGGATCCGGTCAATCGCGGCCGTCGGGATTTCCGGCCCGATGTCGTTCAGGATCAGGCAGCGCAGCCGGTCGGCATGCGGGCCAGAGGCCAGCCGCATCCCGATCATCCCGCCCATGGAGGTGCCGAGCCAGGCGACCCGCGCCAGACCGTAGTGATCCAGCAGGCCAGTGGCGATCGCGGCATAATGCGCGATGGAATACTCGACCTCCGGGGTTTTCGCCCAGCTCGACATCCCCCGCCCGATGGTGTCGGGGCAGAGCACGAAGAACGCCTCCGACAGTGCCTCGGCCAGCTCATCAAAATCCCGCCCCGTGCGCGCCAGACCGTGCCAGAGCACCAGCCCCGGCTGACCCGGATCACCCCATTCGGTGACGTGGATCTCGTGGCCCTGCACCGGCACTAGCGCAAACCGGGGGGCGTTCATTGCCGCACGCCTTTTTCCATCGCCGTGCCCGCGATCCCCTTGGGGAAGAAATAGACCAGCAGAATGAACAGGATGCCCAGCCAGAACAGCCAGCGATCCGGGTTCAGCAGCTCTGGCAGCAGCGGCACGGAGGAGACCGCCTCGGCCGCGGCCCCCATCAGATCGCGCAGATAGTATTGCGCGATCACCAGCAGGGTCGCGCCGATCACCGGCCCCCACATCGTGCCCATGCCGCCGATCACCACCATCAGCAGGATGTCGATCATGATGTCGAAACTCAGCGCTGTCTCCGGCCCCGTGTACTTCAGCCAGACCGCATAGATCGTCCCGGCGAGCGAGGCGACGACAGCCGAGATGCAGAACACGAACGTCCGGTAGGCGACGACGCGATAGCCGATTGCCTCGGCACGCGCCTCGTTCTCGCGGATCGCCTTCAGCACGGTGCCAAGGGGCGATCCGACCAGCCGCAGCATCAGCCCGAACAGCACTGCCGAGGACAGGAACACGAAGTAATAGGCCGCGATCTTGCCGTTCATCCGCACCCCGGCGATCTTCAGCACCTTGCCCTCTGCATCGACCAGCAGCTTGGTTGCCGGTTTGAACAGGTCCGGCGCGCTGTAGGTGATGCCGTCCTCGCCCCCCGTCAGATGCGACAGCTGCGACGCCAGCACCAGCGCGACCGAGGCCGCCGCCAGCGTGATCATGGCAAAGAAGATCGCCTTGACCCGCAGCGACAGCAACCCGATGGCCACCGCGATGACCAGCGACAGCGCGATGCCCGCCAGCCCGCCGAGCACCACCGGCGCCCAGCCCGGCCCCATCTGTTTCAGCAGGATCGCCGCGCCATACGCGCCGAAGCCAAAGAACATCGTATGGGCAAAGCTGACGATCCCGGTGTAGCCGATCAGCAGATCATAGCTCGCCACCAGCACGATGAAGATGCAGATCCGCGCCGCCACCTCGATCGAGCGGACGTCCTGAAACAGGAAGGGCGCGAACAGCAGCGCAGCGGCGATCAGCAGAACCACCAGCTTGACGCCGATGCTGCCATAGGTTGGTTTCATGCTCATACCGCGCCTCACTTCACAGCCGGGCGCAGGCCCGAGGGGCGCCACATCAGAATGGCCATCATCAGGATCATGTTCGATGCCAGTGCCAGTTTCGGGGCCAGAAAGCCGACGTAGTTGCTGACCAGCCCGACCATCAGCGCGCCCAGAAGCGTGCCCTCGATACTGCCCAACCCGCCGATGATCACCACGATGAACACCACGATCATCATCTCGCCGCCCAGGGCCGGGGTGATCAGTGTCAGGTACCCCGCCCACATCGCGCCCCCAAGCGCTGCCAGCGCCGAGCCGAGCATGAAGACACCGACGAACAGCCGGTCGATGCGAAAGCCGAGCGCCTCGACCATCTCGCGGTTCTCGACCCCGGCGCGGATCAGCAGGCCCAGCCGGGTGCGGTTCAGCGTGAAATAGAGGCCGGCAAAGACGACGAGCCCGAGGGCGAAGGCAAAGCCGCGGTAGATCTCGATACTGATGTCGCCGATGATCCAGGCACCCTCAAGGAACGCTGGGCGGTGCACCGTGATCGGCGTGCCACCCCAAAGCGCCAGGATGATCTGTTCCGACACGATCAGGGCGCCCATGGTGATCAGGATCTGGCGCAGGTGGTCCTTGTAGACCGGCTTGATGATGACCCGCTCAAAGAACAGCCCCGCCGCGAGGCCAAAGGCCAGCGCCGCCGCCAGTGCCAGCGCCAATGCCGCGACGTTCAGCAATACAGACGGTGCGCCCAGCCAGCCGGACAGTCCTGCCAGCACACTGGCCGCCACGAAGGCGCCAAAGCTGACAAAGGCCGAATGGCCGAAGTTCAGCACATCCATCAGCCCGAACACCAGCGACAGACCGCTCGCCATCAGGAACACCATCATCCCCATCGCCAGCCCCGCCACCGTCAGCGTCACCCAGGACGACGGCGCGCCGATCAGCACGAAGCCCACCAGCATCACCGCGACCGGCAGCAGATTGACCCCGCCCATTTTCTCGATCCAACGCGTCATTCCAAATCCCTTCATGCCGACACCCTCATGCCGACAGGCCCAGCAACTGGCCCTGCAACTCTGCATCCGCCGCGAAATCGGCCATGCTGCCCGCATGGACGATCCGCCCGTCCTCGATCACCGCCATGTCGCGCCCCAGCCGCCTGGCGAACTGAAAGTTCTGCTCGACCAACAGGATCGTCGTGCTCTGCCCGATCTCGGCAAAGGCATCGGCCATGGCATCGACAATCGCCGGGGCCAGCCCCTTGGTCGGCTCATCCACCAAAATCAGCTCACGCGGTTCGATAATGGCGCGGGCGACGGCCAGCATCTGCTTCTGCCCGCCCGAGAGGCTGCCTGCGCGCGCGTCCCAGAACTTTTTCAGCGCCGGAAACAGCGTCTGCACATAACCCAGCCGCCCCTTGTCGAACTGGCCATTGCGCGTGGCCAGCACCATGTTCTCGGCCACCGTCAGGCCGCCGAAGATGCCCATGTTCTCGGGCACGAAGGCGAGGCCCAGCCGGGCGATATCCGCCGTGTGCATCCCCGAAATATCGCGCCCCCGAAAGAACACCGACCCGGGCGAGGGCGCCCATAGCCCCATGATCGAGCGCAGCGTCGTCGTCTTGCCCGCGCCATTGCGCCCCAGCAGCACGAAGACCCCGCCCTCGGGCACCTCGATGCTGACGTCATGCAGCACGGCGTATTGGCCGATATTGGTGCGCAGGCCGCGCAGGCTCAGCACGCTCATGCCGCATCCTCGGATTTGCCGAGGTAGACATCACGCACCAGCTGGCTGGCCATCACCTCGGCCGGATCGCCAGAGGCGAGCAGCTCGCCGTTGTGCAAAACGATGATCCGGTCAGCCAGCGCGCGCACCACCTCCATCTTGTGCTCGACCAGCAGCACGGTTTTCGAGGTGTCGCGCTTGAGGCCCGCGATCAGCTCCAACACCTCGGGGGCGTGGTCCAGACTCATGCCTGCGGTCGGTTCATCGAACATGTAGATATCGGGCTCCATCGCCATCAGCAGCGCCACCTCCAGCTTGCGCTGATCGCCATGCGGCAGCAGGGCGGCTGGCTGGTGGGCGCGCGCGGTCAGGCGCGTCGCCTCAAGGTAGTGCTCGGCCTTTTCGGTCAGGGCGCGAAAGTGGCTGACAGGGCGCAGCAGACGCCAGCCCATCCCGGCGCGGGCCTGCACGGCAAGACGGATATTCTCCAGCACCGACAGCGCGGGAAACAGGTTGGTCAGCTGAAACGCCCGGCCAATCCCGTGGTGCGCGCGCCCCGAGGGCGCCATCTTCGTCAGCTCGACCCCGTCCTTGATGACCTGACCGGAGCTGGCCGTCAGCTGGCCCGAGATGAGGTTGAAATAGGTCGTCTTGCCCGCCCCATTGGGGCCGACGATGACCGTCAGCTCTCCGGGGTGAAAGGCGCAGGAGACAGCGTTGACGGCCACATGGCCACCGAAGCGGATCGTCAGATCGCGCGTGATCAGGCTAGGTTGGGTCATGGTGCCCTGAATTCTATGCAAAGGGTGCCCCGGCCGGATCGCAAAGCCGGGGCAGGGGCATCAGTCGTTGGTGCGACCGATGGGGATGTCCATCTCGGCGGGCTCGATGATGCGCACCAGATCGGGGATCGCCCAGTCGACGGTGTCATCGACGCGGATCTTGAAGTGCACCATGCTCTGCAGCGCCTGATGGTCCTCGGGGCGGAAGGTCATCTCGCCCTTGGGGGTGTCCCAGGACATGCCCTCCATCGCGGCGATCAGGTCTTCGGTCTCAAGACTGTCGGCGGTCTCGATCGCCTTGACCACGGCCAGGGCCGCCGCCATGCCACCGGCTGTAAAGAAATCGGGCGGCGATTCGAAGCGCTTCATATGCTCCTCGACCAGCCAGGTGTTGATCGGGTTGTCGTAGGCCTCGTAGTAATAATAGACTGCGCCCTCCATGCCGGGAAACCGCTTGTAGGTCGGCAGCACCGGCAGGATGTTCCCCCCCATCGAAATGTCGATGCCATAGCGGCCCGGGTCCATCGCCTGGATTTTGCCCGGTGCATCCCCGACACCCGCGACGTAGACGAGGATCACCTTGCGGCCGTCCTTGTCCTTCAGCGCATTGAACATCCGCTCGGTTGCGGCGGTGAAATCGGCGGTGCCCTGGGGCACGTATTCCTCATCCACCAGCGTGGCGCCCGTGCCCTCCAGCGCGCTCTTGAAGGCGGCGATACCGTCACGGCCAAAGGCGTAATCCTCGGCCAAGGTGGCAACGAACAGGGTCTCGTCGGGCTTCAGGGCAATCGCCTGTGCCTGCATGTCCATCGACGAGTTGCGCGAGGTCTTGAAAACATAGCGGTTGCTGTCCGGCCCGGTCAGGCTGTCGGCCACGGCAGGCTCGACGATCAGCAGCTTTTCGTATTCCGCCGCAATCGGCAGCATCCCCTTGGTCACACCAGAGGAGGTCGCCCCCACCGCCAGCAGCACCTCGTCATCGCCATAAGCCTCGGCCAGAACAGCGCGGGCCACGTCGGGCTTGAACTGCGTGTCCTTGACGATCAGCTCGATCGGGTGGCCCTTGACGATGTTGGTGCCGCCCGTGGCGTATTCGATCCCCATCTCGAAGCCGGTCTGGGTCTGCTTGGAATAGGCCTCCAGACTGGAGCCTGACAGCCCGTGAACCAGTGCGATCTTGATCGGGTCCTCCTGCGCGACAGCGCCGGTGGCAAGGGTCATCGTGGCAAGGGCCACGCCCATCACCTGTCTCAAATGTCTCATATTATCCTCCCAGATAACGCAGAGGACGCGCGTTGCGGGTCGCGCTCGCGTGCTCTACCGTATGCCCCTAGAGTCCACCGCATGGGCAGTCTGGGCAAGATCGTGAAAATACGTAGCGCGCCGGAGACCGGCGAAGACATCTCCACCTGCTTCGAGACAGGCGATTTCGCGGCGCTGGCCTATGCCCATGCGCCCATCGGCCTTGTCGTCACCGAAAACCGGGTGATCCGCGACTGCAACTTCGCCTTCGCCGCCATGTTCGGCTATCGCCCCGACGATCTGCGCGACCAGCTGTTCGCCCGCCTCTATCCCAGCCATGCCGAGTTCTCCAACGTGCGCGACCGCGGGGTCGCGCAATTGCGCGAAACCAACACCTACTGGGATGAACGCATCATGGCGCGCCGCGACGGCACGCTGTTCTGGTGCCGGGTGCGCGGCCATTCCTTCACCCCCGATGCCCCGCTGGGTCGCGCCGTCTGGAGCTTTGCCGACCTCAGCCAGATCCGCCCCTACATCCCCCTGACCCGCCGCGAGCGAGAGATCATCTCGCTGCTCGCCGACGGCCTGACCAGCAAGGAAATCGCGCTGAAGCTCGATATTTCTCACCGCACGGTCGAGGTGTATCGCGCCAAGCTGCTGAAAAAGTTCGCCGTTAATAATACCAGCGGCCTGCTGAATTGCCTCGCCGGGGTCTATCAGGACCACATCGTCACCCGCAGCGACACGAAATAGGGCCCGCACGGATCACCCCTCCTTGATCTCTGATCGTTTCTGTTGGGTATGCGCTTGACCCTTCATTTGCGACGCGGTAGCCCCGATGCTGACTGCGCCCGCCCCCCGGCGCCGCGCCATCGGAGAGAGCCATGCCCCTGATTTCCGCCCCTCTGAAAGCCGCCGCCGCTGCCCTGTTCGCGCTCTCGTTCAGCGCCGGGCTGGCCATGGCCGACCCCGTGACCCTGCAAACCGCGACCGGCCCGGTTGATCTGTCGGGCGTGCCGACCAAGATCGCCGCGCTGGATATCGCCGCCATCGACACGCTGACGGCACTGGGCGTGATCCCCGTCGGCATCGTCACGCCGCTCTACCTTGATGTGCTGAGCGGCGAGACGAAGGGCGCGACCGTCGTCGGCACCATGTTCGACGCTGATTTCGAAAAGATGGCGATGCTGCGCCCGGATCTGATCATCGTCGGCGGGCGCGCCGTCGCGCAGGCACAGATGCTCTCGCGCCTTGCCCCCGTGGTCGACATGACCATCGGTCCGGATGCGATTGGTGACGGCATCGCGCGCCTCGACGCCTATGGCGCGCTGTTCGGCAAACAGGCGGAGGCTGCGGCCCTGAAAGACCAGCTCGACAGCAAGACCGCCGCGGCCAAAGCTGCCGTCGCCGCCCATGGCGGCCGCGCTATGATCATCCTGACCAACGGCCCCAAGGTCTCGGCCTACGGCGCTGCCAGCCGCTTTGGCTGGATGCACACGCGCCTCGACTGGCCCGAGGCGGTGGAAGGCATCCAGACCTCCAACCATGGCGAGCCGGTGTCCTTTGAGTACATCGCGCAGGCCAACCCCGACACGCTGCTGGTGATCGACCGCGGCACCACCGTCAGTGACGGTGCGCAAAACGCCGCCGCGACGCTGAACAACCCGCTTGTCGCCGATACCGAGGCGTGGAAATCCGGCCGTGTCATCTATCTGTCGACAGCCGAGGCCTATGTCGCCGCCGGGGGTATCCGCTCGCTGATGCGCACGCTGGATCAGATCACTGAGGCGCTGAACACCCCGCAGGCGGAGGCAAAGCCCTGACACCGCTCCGCTGGAGCCTCGCCCTCGTCCTGCTTGCGGCACTGGCCATCACCTCGCTGTTCATCGGCGCGGTGCCGGTGTCGCTGTCGGGCTTTCTGACTGACCCTGCCAGCCAGCAGGTGCTGATCGTCAGCCGCCTGCCGCGCACCCTCGCAGCCCTTCTGGCCGGGGCCGCGCTGGCGGTGACTGGCCAGATCATGCAGATCCTCGCCCGCAACCGCTTTGTCGAGCCGATGACGGCGGGGGCAGGGCAGAGCGCGGCGCTCGGCATCCTCATTGCCTCGGTGTTTTTCCCCGCCTCGGCGATCTGGGCCAAGATGGGCATCTCGGCCCTGACCACGCTGATCGGCAGCGCGGGCCTGTTGCTGCTGATCCGCCCACTGCCGCCGACCCAGCCGCTGCTGGTGCCGCTTGTGGCGCTGGTCTACGGCGGCGTCATCGGCGCAGTTGTCACCTTCTTTGCCTATCAGGGCGACATGATGCAGTTCCTCGGCAGCTGGCTGACGGGCGAGCTCTCCGGCGTGCTGCAAGGCCGGTACGAGCTGCTCTGGGGCGCTGCGGCGGCTGCCGGAGTCACATGGCTGATCGCCGATCGCATCACCGTCCTCAGCCTCGGGCAGGACGCGGCAAAGGGCCTCGGGCTGAACGTCGCGCTGGTCTCGGGGCTGGGGCTGGCGGCGATCTCGGTCACCACGGCGATGGTCGTCGTCACCCTCGGCGCGATCCCTTTCGTCGGGCTCGTCATCCCCAATATCATCGCGCGCCGCATGGGCGACAACCTGCGCCGCGCGCTGCCCGTGGCGGCCCTGTCGGGCGCGGGCCTCGTGCTGGTGGGCGACATGCTGGGCCGCGTGCTGCGCGCGCCCTTCGAGATCCCCGTCGCCTCGCTGGTCGGCATCGCGGGCGCGGTCGTCTTCCTCGCGCTGCTCTATTCCGAGCCGCGCCGTGGCTAAACGTCTGATCCTGCTCTCAACCCTGCTGCTGATCGCCTGCGCCATCTACATCGGCCTCGGGGCCGAGGGCGCGTGGAGCTTCCTGCTGCCCTATCGCGCCACCAAGCTGGCTTCGATGTTGCTGGTCGGCGTCGGCCTGTCGGTGGCGACGGTGCTGTTCCAGACCATCACTGCGAACCGCATCCTGACGCCCTCGGTCATGGGGTTTGACGCGCTCTACGTCATGGTGCTGACGCTGCTGGTGCATGTGCTGGGCGGCGTCGGCTATGCCAGCCTGCCCGCCGCGCTGCTGTTCGCGATGAACGTCGCGGGCATGACGGCGCTGGGGATGCTGCTGTTCGGCCTGCTGCAAAAGGGCGCACGCGGCGACATCATGCGGCTGGTGCTGACGGGCCTGATCCTCGGCATCCTGCTGCGCTCGGTCACCGAATTCCTGCAGCGCATGATCGACCCGGCCGAATTCCAGATGGTGCAATCGGTCTCCTTCGCCCGCTTCACTCAGGTGGAACCCTCGCTGCTGCTGCTCTCGGCCCTCGTCACTCTGCCCGCCCTCGCACTCGCCTGGCGCATGCGCACCCGTCTCGACGTGCTTGCCCTCGGTGACGCCACCGCGACCGGCCTTGGCGAGAACCCAAAGCGCGGACAGGCGCAGGCGCTGGTGCTGATCTGCATCCTCGTCGCCGCCTCGACGGCGCTGGTCGGGCCGATGTCGGGGGGCGGAGGCTCGTTCTTCGGGCTGATCGTCACGGCGCTGGCCCATGTCATAACGCCCAGCGAACGCCACCGCATCCTGCTGCCCTCTGCTGCGCTGACCGGCTGCATCATCCTCGTCGGCGGCCAGACGGTGATGGAGCGTCTGCTCGACCTCACCACCCCCCTCACGGTCGTGATCGAGCTGATCGGCGGCATTCTCTTCCTCGTCCTTCTGGTGAAAAGGAAACGCGCATGATCCGTCTCTCTGGCGTCAATCATTTCATCGGCGGGACGCAGATCCTGCACGACATCTCGCTCGAATTGCCCAAGGGCGGCATCACCGCTCTGATCGGCCCGAACGGCGCGGGCAAGAGCACGCTGCTCTCCCTCATCGCCCGCCTGACCCCGCTGAAACAGGGCGAGATCACGGTCGACACCCTCAAGATCGGCGCCTGCGCGGATCGCGACCTCGCCAAGGTGCTGGCGATCATGGCGCAAAGCACCCATGTCTCCGCCCGCCTGCGGGTGCGCGAGCTGGTCAGCTTTGGCCGCTACCCCTGGCACCGGGGCCGCCCGACCGCGGCCGATGACGCGCTGATCGAAGCCGCGCTCGCCCGGTTCGAGCTGCTGGAGATCGGGGATCGCTTCTTGGATGAGGTCTCGGGCGGCCAGCGGCAGCGCGCCTTCGTCGCCATGGCCTTCGCGCAGGACACCGACTACCTGTTGCTGGACGAGCCGCTCAATAACCTCGACATCGCGGGTGCCCGCGGCCTGATGCGCCTGCTGCGCGAGATGGCGGACAATGACGGCAAGACCATCCTCATCGTGCTGCACGACATCAACTATGCCGCGGCCTTCGCCGACCGCATCGTCGCCCTGAAGCAAGGGAGAATCGCCGCCCTAGGCACCCCGGCCGAGGTCGTCTCCAACAGCCTGCTGCGCGATGTTTTCGGCACCGATGCCGAGATTTCGCACATCGACGGTCGCCCCTTCGTCATGGTCTAGGCCGGGCAGAGCGAGAGCGGTGCGGATCGCGGGAATATAGTTGACTGTATTACTCAGTTATCTTAATCCCACGCTAAAGCCAGCGACCGTCACCGGGTTCAGTCGATTTTCCCTCGCACCCCCCTTTGTGTTCTGCCAGCAATCCAGAAAATCATCGGGCAAAGCGGGTTGTGCTGCGTGGTGGGATGAACCGGTACTCGGTCTGCCCCTGTCGGTGCGACCAAGGCACCCAGGATGGGCCCAGGCCTACGGGACGACGCGCCGCAACCGGCACCGTTCCTTGAAAAGGAGATCAACATGGTCAGGCAGCGTCTGGCACTTGCAGGGGTGGCGCTTTTGATTGCCGCCGGGGCCGCCTTTGGCCAAACCGAAGCCACGCCCGACGCGGCCCCCAGCGTTGGCGACACCATGCAGCCGATGGCGCTTTCGGGCGCTCAGGCGGACGCGGCACCGACCCTGCCCGGCGTCACCCAGGCCCCTGCGCCCACCAGCGCGCCTGAGGTCACGATCCCCACCGAGGCCGCCCCTGCTGAGGCCCTTTCCGCAGACACCACCCCCGATGTCGACCTCGCCCCTCTGCCGGAGATCACCCCGCAAGAGCCGCGCAGCGTCACTGCGATCCTCAGCGATTCCGTTGACAGCTCGGTCAAATTCCTGGTCGACGGCGGCCCCGCGATCTGGGCGATTGCCGCCCTGTCGGTCGTCACCGTCGCACTGATCCTGTGGAAAATCTGGCGCCTCGTCCTCGCCGGGGCATGGTCGCGCCGCACCTCCCGCAAGGCCGTCGAGGCCTGGGAACAGGGCGAAGCTGCCACTGCCATTGCCATGGTGCAGGGCCGGGGCGGCGTCCGGTCTCGCCTTGTGCATAGCGCGATGCGCGCCCGCATGGCGCTGAACGAAGACGCCGCACGCGAAGAAACCTCGCGCATTGCCCGCCGCCTGCTGACCAGTCAGGGCACCGCCCTGCGCGCGCTTGAACTGATCGCCACCATCGCGCCGCTGCTGGGTCTGCTCGGCACCGTGATGGGGATGATCTCGGCCTTTCAGGCGCTGCAAGAGGCCGGCAGCCAGGCCGACCCCGCCCTGCTCGCCGGCGGTATCTGGGAGGCACTTCTGACCACCGCCGCCGGTATGGCCGTCGCCATTCCCGCCTCTGCCGCGCTGACCTGGTTCGAGGCCGTGCTGGACTCCCTGCGCGCCGACCTGGAGGATCTCTCTGCCCGGATCTTTGTCGCCGATCTGCCGGGGCAGGGGATCACGCACACCAGCAACATCTCGAAACTCGCGGCGCAGTAAGGCCGCCGCGATGACCTTCCTTCCCGACAGGCCGCGCCCCCGCCGCAAGCCCAGCCTCACGCCGATGATCGACGTGGTGTTCCTGCTGCTGGTGTTCTTCATGCTGGCCTCGCGCTTTGGTATGGATGCGGTGCTGCCGCTGCCGCTTGCCTCGGCCGGGCAGGGCTATGCGGGCCCGCCCCGGCTGGTCGACATCCTGCCCGAGGGGCTCAAGGTCAACGGTGTCGAGACGGCGCAGGGCGACCTTGTCCCCCAGATGCAGGGCCTGACCGAAAAGCCCGAGGATACCATCATCCTGCGCGGAGCCGACGGTGCCAAGCTGCAGCGCGTTGTCGACACCGCCGCGATCCTGCGGGCCGCCGGCTTCACCCATCTCGTGCTTGTGGAATAACCCCATGGCGATGAATTTCTCAGACCCGCCGCGCCGCCCCCGGGGCGAATCCATCGTGCCGATGATCAACGTGGTGTTTCTGCTGCTGATCTTCTTCCTGATGACCTCGCGCCTGACGCCGCCCGAACCCTTTCCCATCCAGCCACCAAGCGCGGCCGAGGGGGCTGAGGCCGACGATACCACCACGCTCTACCTCTCGACCGAGGGCGAGGCCGGTCTGCGTGACCTGCGCGGCCCGGCGGCGATCGAGGCGTTCGCGGCCGAGAATCGGGGCAACCCCGGCATTCCCCAGCTGCGCGCCGATGCCACGACCGAAGCCGCTGCCGTCGCCCGCACCCTGCGCGCACTGACCGAGGCGGGCCTGAAGAACGTCGCCCTCGTGGTGGCCCCGCAATGAGGCGGCTGCTGGAAACCACCGCCTTTCTGGCGCTGGCCGTCGGTCTGCACGTCGCCATCGCGATGCGCATTCCTGCCGATGAAGGCTCGGACGCAGGCGGGCAGGGCGGTCAGGCGCTGGTCTCGCTGCAAGGCGCCGCCCCCGGCATGGTCGAGATGGTCGAGGCCTGGGAAACCCCGCCCGACGTCGCCCAGCCCGACACCCCCGAAATGACCCAGCCGCAAAGCGAACCTGCGCCCGAAGCGCCTGTGGCCCAGACCGCACCGCGCCCCAGTTTCCCCAGTATGGAGCTGGCCGAGGCGCTGCCCGACACGGCCGCTCTGCCGAAGGTCGATCAGGACGTGCCGCCGCCCCCCGAGGCCGAACCCGAGCCTGAGCCGGAACCACAAGAGGTGGCCGAGGCCGCGCCGAGCCCGACCCTCTCCAAACGCCCGCAGCAGCGCCCCGAAAACCTTGCCGTCCCGAAACCGCCCGCGCCGCCCAAGCCGAAGGCCGTCAAAGCCGAGCGCACCCAGAAGGCCCGTCCCGGTGGCGAAGGCGGTGCGACGCAGCGCGCGGCGGGCAATGGCGGCTCGCAGCAGGCCGGCACCAGCAATGGCACCGTCAAGGCGGGCAACGGCAAGGCCGAAGCCCGGCTCGAGGTCGTTTGGGGCAGTCAGATCCGCACCCGGATCGAGCGCAAGAAGCGCTTTCCCGGCGGCATGCGTGGCCAGCAGGGCCGCGTCGTGGTCCGCATCGTGGTGGGGCGTGACGGCGCCGTCCTCGGGGCGCAGGTTGTGCGCTCCTCTGGGGTGGCGGCCTTCGATCAGGCGGCGATGCTGGCGGTCCAGCGCTCGGGGCGGATGCCCACTGCGCCCTCTGGTCTCAGCAAGCCCAGCTATGCCTTCAACCTGCCGATGGACTTCAGCTAAGCCCCCAGAGCACGGCCTTCACAGCACCGGCCCGAACATGGCGATGGCGTTGTACCAGAGCCGACGCCCCAGCGACCATGCGGCGACATCGGCGGGCAGCACCTCATAGGCGACGTCGATATAGCTCTGCTGGCGTTCGCGCAGCGCGCCGGTCAGGGCCACATCGCTGATCAGGATGTTGTTTTCATAGTTCAGCTCAAAGCTGCGCCGATCCAGATTGGCCGACCCGATCATCGACACCTCGCCATCCAGCGTCAGCGATTTGCTGTGCAGCAGGCCAAGGGGGTACTCATAAATCCGCACCCCGGCGGCCAGCAGCTCTGAATAATAGCTGCGGCTGGCGGCGGCGACGATGAAGGAATCGTTGCGCAGGGGAAAGACGATGCTGGTCGCCACACCGCGCCGCGCCGTGATGCAGAGCGCCGATTGCATCGCCTCGGTCGGCACGTAATAGGGCGTCGTCACCACCAGTTCGCGCCGGGCGGCATGCATCAGCACCTCGAACATCTCGGGCATGGCGGTGGGGCGCACGGTGGGGCCGGTGCCGATCACCTGCGCGGTAAAACCCTCCTCTGCCGCCTCCGTCCTTTCGGGGTCGGGCTGGGCCAGATCGCGCAGATCCTCGTCGACATGGGCCATCCAGTCGGCGATGAACAGCAGCTGGCTTTGCCGCGCCACGGGTCCTTCAAAGCGCACCACCAGATCGACCCAGGGTCCATACTTGGCCTTGGGCAGAAAGGCCGGATCGGCACAGTTCTGGCTGCCGCAATAGGTCACCTCATTGTCGATCACGACGATCTTGCGGTGATTGCGCAGATCGATGCGGCCCCGGATCGGGTGCAGGAAAGGATTGCTGACCGGCAGCGCCCGGGCCAGCCGCACCCCCGCCGCCTGCATCCGCGTCCAGTCCGCAGATTTGATGATGCCGCGCGATCCGATGTCATCGGCCATCGCGCGCACCGTGACACCGCGTTTCGCCGCACGGATCGCCGCCTCGACAATCTTGGAGCCGTTGGAATCGGTCAGCCAGATGTAGAACAGCAGGTGCACAGTGGTCCGCGCGCTGTCCATATCCGCGACGATGGAGGCGATCGCCGCGTCCGAATTCTCCATCAGCCGTGCCGCGTTGCCACCCACAGGGTGCAGCCCGCTGATCGAGGTGCCGACATGGAACAGATGCGCATTGGGCGCACGCACCTCCGCGGCCTCGGCGTCGTGATCGGGGTCATGGCTCTGCGCCCCCTCCAGCAGCGACGCCGTATGACGATAGAGCGCCGCGCGACGCCGCCCGATATTGGTCTCGCCGAACAGAAAGTAGGTCAGCATCCCAAAGGCAGGCACCCCGTTGATCACCAGCACCCAGGCCATGCGCGCCGAGGGCTCGCGGTGCGGTCTCAGCAGAGCCCGGATCGTGAAGCCGGCCTGAAACACCAGATGCAGGACCATCAGCGTCGTCGGCCAGAGTGTAATGTCGATCATGGGGTTGGGGTCCTTGCTGCCCGCGCGCGGGGCCTGAGTGTCCGGCATCGTCGCACTATTTGCCCAGCCCGCGCCAGCCATCAAACACCCCGCCGCGTTATGGCCCTGTTCGATTCTGCGGCTTCGATTCTGCCGGGTCCGCCTCCGCCCCCCGAGTTCCTCCCTCTGCCCCGGTTTTAGGCGAGATTTCGTGGGTCGGCTTTCTTCATCCACAACAAATCGTGTTTATCCACAAAAAGTAGCTTTACAGGTTGTCGCCAGCGCACCACCATATCTGGTAAGAGACGTAGGAATTCTCCCCGTTTCTAGAGTAGGCATCTAGCGTGTGGGTGCTGCTAGGCCCCCTGCGCTATGCAATACAAGAGGTGACGCCATGGCCTTGACTGACTCCTTCATCTCCGAAGAACTGCACCCGATCGACATCGTCGAAACCCTGGCAGAGCACCACGAATGGGACTTTGACCGGATCGCCGAAGACCAGATCGCCATGGCGGTCGTAGGCTTGTGGCGGACCTATTCCATCACGCTCGCCTGGTCCGCTTACGACGAAACCCTGCGCATGGTCTGCACCTTCGACATGGACCCGCCCGAGGACAGCCTGCCCGGTCTCTACGAGCTGCTGAACCTCGTCAACGACCAGTGCTGGGCCGGTGCCTTCACCTACTGGGCTGATCAGAAGCTGATGGTCTACCGCTACGGCCTCGTGCTGTCGGGCGAACAGATCGCGACGTCCGAGCAGATCAGCACCATGGTCACCGCCGCAGTGCTCTCGGCCGAACGCTACTATCCGGCGTTCCAGCTGAACGTCTGGGGGGGCACGCCGCCCAAGGCCGCGCTGGAAGTCGCCATTGCAGAGGCTTATGGCCGCGCGTAACACTTGCCCCCAACGCAAATAGCTTAGGGGGCACAGCATGTCTTTGGAAACTGTGGCGGAAAAAGGCCTCGTCCTGCTGGGATGCGGCAAAATGGGCGGCGCGATGCTCGCCGGATGGCTCAAAGGCGGGCTGCCGCCCAGCTCTGTCTGGGTGCTCGACCCGCACCCCTCGGACTGGCTGAAGGGCACGGGCGTGCATCTGAACGACGGCCTGCCCGACAGCCCCGCCGTCGCCATCGTCGCGGTCAAGCCGCAGATGATGGGCGAAGCGCTGCCGGGCCTGCGCGCCCTTGGCAACAGCACGACGGTCTTCCTCTCCATCGCCGCCGGGACACCGATCTCGGCCTTCGAGGCGGCCTTTGGCGCACAAAGCCCGATCATCCGCGGCATGCCCAACACGCCCGCCGCTGTCGGTCGCGGCATCACCGCCATCGTCGGCAATCCACACGTCGGCGAGGCGGGCATGGACCTGGCCGAGGCGCTGCTCTCCGCCGTCGGCCAGGTGGCGCGGATCGAGACCGAGGACCAGATGGATGCCGTCACCGGTGTCTCCGGCTCCGGTCCCGCCTATGTCTTTCACCTGATCGAAACCCTCGCCGCTGCCGGTGTGGCTCAGGGGCTGCCCGAAGACCTCGCGATGCAACTGGCCAAGGCCACCGTCGCCGGGGCAGGCGCGCTGGCCGAGGGCACGGACGAGACACCCACCCAGCTGCGCATCAACGTCACCAGCCCCAACGGCACCACGCAGGCCGCGCTCAACGTGCTGATGGACGCGGACAGCGGCTTTCCCGCCCTGCTGCCCCGCGCGGTCGAGGCCGCTACGAAACGATCCAAGGAGCTTGCCAATGGCTGACCAGATCACCTTTGACGACTTTCTCAAGGTCGACATCCGCGCCGGTCGCGTCACCCGCGCCGAACCCTTCCCCGAGGCGCGCAAGCCCGCCATCAAGCTCTGGATCGATTTCGGCACCGAGATCGGCGAGAAAAAGACCTCCGCCCAGATCACGGCGCATTACACGCCCGAGGCGCTGGTTGGCCGCATGGTGATGGCCGTGGTCAACTTCCCGCCCCGCCAGATCGGCCCCTTCATGTCCGAAGTGCTGACCCTCGGCGTCGCTGATGCCGAGGGCGGCATCGTGCTGCTCACCCCAGATCATCCGGTCACGCCGGGGGAGCGGATGCAGTGAAGCGCATCCTCATCTCCCGCCCCATGCCCCCCGACACCATCGCCGCCGCCGAGGCGCTGTTCGAGGTCGAGGTCCGCCACAGCACCCGCCCCATGACCCCGGCCGAGCTGCGCTCGGGCTTTGCGGTCTTCGATGCAATGATGGTGACGCTGGGCGATATGGTCAGCGCCGAGATCCTGCAGGATTTCGGCCGGCCGCGCTGCAAGATGCTGGCCAATTTCGGTGTCGGCTATAACCACATCGACGTCGAAGCCTGCCGCTCACATGGGGTGAGCGTCTCCAACACCCCCGGCGCCGTGACCGATGCCACCGCCGATATCGCCATGACCCTGATGCTGATGGCCTGCCGGCGCGCCGGTGAAGCCGAGCGTCTGGTGCGCTCAGGCCAATGGGAAGGCTGGCACCCCACCCAGCTGCTCGGCCTGCATGTGACGGGTCGCAAACTGGGCGTGATCGGCATGGGACGCATCGGCCAGGCCGTGGCCCGGCGCTGTCACTTCGGCTTCGGGATGGAGGTCGGCTATTTCTCGCGCTCCGCAAAGGATCTGGAGTTCCCCGCCGCACGCAAGGACAGCCTGAAAGAGCTGGCCGCCTGGGCCGACATCCTCGTCGTTGCCACCCCTGCCAGCCCTGAAACTCACCACCTTGTGGATGAACAGGTCTTTGCCGCCATGCAGCCGCACGGCGTTTTCATCAATATCGCCCGTGGCGATATCGTGGACGAAGCCGCTCTGGTCACGGCTCTGCAATCCCGTCAGATCGGGGCGGCCGGCCTGGATGTCTACGAGCATGAACCAAAGGTGCCCGCCGCACTGCTGAAGCTCGAAAACGTGGTCCTGCTGCCACACCTGGGGACGGCTGCTATGAATGTCCGCGAAGCCATGGGTGCGATGGCCGTCGAGAACCTGCGCGCCTTCTTCGCCGGAGAAAAAGTGCCGAACGCGGTCAACTGATGGCCAGTGGGGCAGGGGGCGCTGCCCCCGCGCCTTGCGGCGCCCCCCGAAGTATTTCAGGCAAGATGATGAAGAGCGCGCTTGCCCTGTCATCTTGCCCCAAATACTTCCGCCGGAGGCAAACGCCTTTCAATGGGCCGACGGATCACCCATTTCTGCGCGCCAGTGACGACGGCACAGCGAGACATAGGTTTCGTTGCCGCCAATCATCACTTGGGCACCTTCGTGGGTAGCCAATCCGTCGGCGCCGCGGCGGACGACCATCGTGGCTTTGCGCCCGCAGTGGCAGATCGTGCGGACCTCGCGCATTTCGTCTGCAAGCGCCAGAAGTGCTGCGGAGCCGGCAAAAAGCTCGCCCTGGAAATCGACGCGCAGGCCGTAGCACATCACGGGCACGTTCAGATCATCGACCGCGCGCGCCAGCTGCCAGACCTGTGCTTTTGTCAGGAACTGTGCCTCGTCGATAAAGGCACAGGCGTAGTCGCCCGCGTCGCGTCGGGCGGCGAGTTTCTCGAACAGGTCATCGCTATCTGAGAAGGTGTCAGCCGCCTCGCCAATGCCGATGCGGCTCGCGATACGGCCTTCTCCGGCGCGGTTGTCGAACTGGGCTGTCAGCAGATAGGTCTGCATCCCGCGCTCGCGGTAATTGTGGGATGCCTGCAGCAAAACCGTCGATTTGCCAGCGTTCATCGTCGAGTAATGAAAGTAGAGTTTCGCCATCCGGTCGGGATACTGCCTCGATCAGCGCCGGGCAAGCGGCAGAGCGTCGGATCTCTGTGCTTTATCGGCAGGGACGGCTCTGGAGCCTGGCCTCAGTAAAGTTGCGGGCCGGTGCACAAGGCTCCGGCCCGATCTGTCGTGTCTTATATCAGCGGCACCAGTGGCACGTTGCAGCCTGCCAGAATCATCAGTGCGGTCAGTGCCGCAAGACGCAGTGCATTCAGTCTCGACATCCCGGTCTCCTTTGAGAGGGCGCCTCAGCTGTCCTGAAGCGACGTGACGGTGATTTCACCCTCGGTGCGGGACTTCATCGCCTGTGCAGCGGCCCAGGCCCCCGCAGCCGTGGTGAAGTAGGGGATCTTGTCATACAGAGCGACCGAGCGGATTTCCCGGCTGTCATTCACCGATTGTGCGCCCTCGGTGGTGTTCAGCACAAGCGCGATCTCACCATCCTTCAGCTGATCGACGATATTCGGCCGACCCTCATAGACCTTGTTGACCAGCGTGCACTCCAGCCCGGCGTCGTTCAGCCAGGTGGTGGTGCCACGGGTCGCGACGATGGCAAAGCCGAGGTCCAGCAGGATGCGCGCGGCGTCCAGCATGGCCGGGGTCTTGTCGGCGTCGCGGATCGACAGGAAAACCTTGCCTGAGGTCGGCAGATCGGTGCCCGCCCCCAGCTGCGCCTTCAGGAACGCGCGTGCGAAGGAGGTCTGGTCATAGCCCATGACTTCGCCGGTGGAGCGCATTTCCGGCCCCAGCAGCGTGTCGACACCGGGGAAGCGGGCGAAGGGCAGCACGGCCTCTTTCACCGCGAAGCCCTTGATCTGCGGGTCGATCAGATCAAACGTGTTCAGCTTTTCACCGGCCATGACGCGGGCGGCGATGCTGGCGATCGGCGATTTCACCGCTTTGGCGACGAAGGGCACCGTGCGGCTGGCGCGCGGGTTGACCTCGATCAGGAAGATCTCCTGCACGCCCTCTTCATTCGCCTTGACCGCGAACTGCACGTTCATCAGGCCGACAACGCCCAGCTCCAGCGCCAGCGCGCGGCTCTGCTCTTTCAGCTGGTCGATGATCGACTGGCTCAGCGAGTGCGGTGGCAGCGAGCAGGCGCTGTCGCCCGAGTGCACGCCGGCCTCCTCGATATGCTCCATGATGCCCGCGACATGCACATCCGTGCCGTCACACAGCGCATCGACATCGACCTCGACCGCGCCGGACAGGTAGCTGTCCAGCAGCACCGGGCTGTCGCCCGAGACGACAACCGCGTCACGGATATAGCGCTTGAGGCCTTCCATCTCGCGCACGATTTCCATCGCCCGGCCGCCCAGAACATAGGACGGGCGGATGACCAGCGGAAAGCCGATCTTGGCCGCGATTGCAAAGGCTTCCTCGTCAGAGCGGGCAAGCCCGTTGTTCGGCTGCTTCAGCCCCAGACGGTTGACCAGATCCTGGAACCGCTCACGGTCCTCGGCCAGGTCGATGGCGTCCGGCGTGGTGCCGAGGATCGGGATCCCGGCCTCCTGCAGGTCGTTTGCCAGTTTCAGCGGTGTCTGGCCGCCGAACTGGACGATGACGCCGTGCAGCGTGCCGCGTTCCTGCTCGATCCGCAGGATCTCCATGACGTGCTCGAAGGTCAGCGGCTCAAAGTACAACCGGTCCGAGGTGTCATAGTCGGTCGACACCGTCTCAGGGTTGCAGTTGATCATGATCGTCTCGTAGCCCGCCTCGGTCAGCGCATAGCAGGCGTGACAGCAGCAGTAATCGAACTCGATCCCCTGGCCGATCCGGTTCGGACCACCGCCGAGGATGACGACCTTTTTCTTGTCGGAAGGACGCGCCTCGCATTCCACTTCGCCCATCATCGGGGCCTCGTAGGTGGAATACATATAGGGGGTCTGCGCCTCGAATTCGGCGGCACAGGTGTCGATCCGCTTGAACACGGCCGTGACGCCCAGGTTCAGACGCGCCCGGCGCACCTGACCTTCGTCGCGCGCCGAAAGCGTCGCAAGACGGGCGTCGGAAAAGCCCATCATCTTGACGCGGCGCAAGCCGTCCTCGGTCACCGGCAGGCCGTTGACGCGGATCTCGGCCTCGACCTGAACGATCTCGCGGATGCGGGCCAGGAACCAGGGATCAAAGGCGGTGGCGGCGTGGATATCGATGTCGGACATGCCGTGGCGCATCGCCTGGGCAATGACGCGGATCCGGTCAGGGGTCTGCTCGGTCAGCGCCTTGGTTACGGCGGCGGCATCGGGCGCGCCCTCGATCTCGATCTCGTCCAGACCGGTCAGGCCGGTCTCCATGCTGGTCAGCGCCTTTTGCAGCGATTCGTGGAAGGTCCGGCCAATCGCCATGACCTCGCCCACCGATTTCATCGCCGTTGTCAGATAGGGCTTGGAGCCGGGGAATTTCTCGAAGGCAAAGCGCGGGATCTTGGTGACGACATAGTCGATGGTCGGCTCAAAGCTCGCCGGGGTCACCTTGGTGATGTCGTTGTCCAGCTCGTCCAGCGTATAGCCGACCGCGAGCTTGGCCGCGATCTTGGCAATCGGGAAGCCCGTCGCCTTGGACGCCAGCGCCGACGACCGGCTGACCCGCGGGTTCATCTCGATCACCACCATGCGGCCATCGGCAGGGTTCACCGCCCATTGCACGTTCGACCCGCCGGTTTCGACTCCGATCTCGCGCAGCACGGCAATGCTGGCGGCGCGCATCGCCTGATATTCCTTGTCGGTCAGCGTCAGGGCCGGGGCAACGGTGATCGAATCGCCGGTATGCACGCCCATCGGATCGACGTTCTCGATGGCGCAGACGATGATCGCATTGTCGGCCTTGTCGCGCACGACCTCCATCTCGAATTCTTTCCAGCCCAGCAGGCTCTCGTCCACCAGGATCTGACCCATGGGCGAGGCTTCCATGCCCGAGCGGCAGTAGAATTCGTAATCGTCACGGTTATAGGCGACGCCGCCGCCGGTGCCGCCAAGGGTGAAGGCGGGGCGGATGATCGCGGGCAGGCCTATATCTTCCAGCGCGTCGATGGCATCGCGCAGACCGGCCGCAATGTCGCGCTTGCCGTTCGGCAGTTTCGGCGCGGTCACGATCGTCGCCTTGGGGTTTTCCAACCCGATGCGGTCCATCGCCTCGCGGAACAGCTTGCGATCTTCTGCCATTTCAATGGCCTGGCGGTTGGCGCCGATCAGCTCGACGCCGAATTTCTCCAGCACGCCCATGTCGTCCAGCGCCAGCGAGGTGTTCAGCCCGGTCTGCCCGCCCATCGTCGGCAGCAGCGCATCGGGGCGCTCCTTCTCGATGATCTTGGCGACGACTTCGGGGGTGATCGGCTCGATATAGGTGGCATCCGCCAGCCCGGGGTCGGTCATGATCGTCGCCGGGTTCGAGTTCACCAGAATGACCCGGTAGCCCTCTTCGCGCAAAGCCTTGCAGGCCTGAGCGCCGGAATAATCGAACTCGCAGGCCTGGCCGATGATGATGGGGCCAGCTCCGATGATCATGATGGATTTGATATCGGTTCTTTTCGGCATGGCAGGGACCCCTCGGCGAAGCGACGCGCATGGGGTGATGTCACCCCAAGCAAATTGTCGTGCGTTATAGCCATGACAAGCCGGGGTTCAACCCCCAAGGCGACGACACACCAACGCCGCCGCACCGCCCGTCTGGCCGCGCCATATATGCACCCTCCCCCTGCCATATGCCACAGGGGAACCGCAGGGCAGGCGCGCACATCGCCAAAAAGGCGCACGCCCCGCCATCCGCCTTCTTCTTGCTGCAATATTCCGGGGATGAATGACACGCCGCAGGCGGGGCAGAAGGGGCAGCGCCCCTTCTCTTCAGACGCTACTGCGCCGCAGTGGCATGGGCCTGCACCATCTCGCCGGGATAGAGATAGTCGCGCGTCAGCGGCACCGCCTCCTGATCACGGGTCAGCTGAAACTGGAACACGACCTGATTGTTCAGCCGGAAGGTCAGCTCGCTCGCGATCAGATACAGCCGCCACATCCGCACGAAGCGCGCGTCATAGATCTGCTCCGCAACATCGGCGTTCTCCATGAACCGGTCGTACCAGTGCTTCAGCGTCTCGGCGTAATGCAGCCGCCAGACCTCGACATCCGTCGCCACCAGAGCTTCCTTTTCCACCGCCGCCATCGTCTCGGACATCGCAGGCACATAGCCACCGGGAAAAATGTACTTGGTGATGAACTGGTTCGTCGCCCCCGGCGGAGTTGTGCGCCCGATGGTATGGATCAGCGCGACCCCGTCCTCCTTCAGGAACTGGCGCACATGGCGGAAGTATTCCCGGTAGTGCGGCGTGCCGACATGCTCGAACATGCCGACCGAAACCACCCGGTCGAAGGTCTCGGTGACATGGCGGTAATCCTGCAGCCGAAACTCGACCTGCCCCTCCAGCCCCGCGTCGCGGGCGCGCTGCACCGCAATGGCATGCTGCTCACGCGACAGCGTCACCCCGACCACCTTCGCCCCGTAATCGCGCGCCAGCGTCAGCGCCATGCCGCCCCAGCCACAGCCGATGTCCAGCACGCTCATCCCTGGCTCGATCAGCAGTTTGCCCGCGATATGCGCCTTCTTGGCGGCCTGCGCCTCTTCCAGCGACATCTTTGGGTCGCTGAAATAGGCGCAGGAGTACTGCCTGTCCGCATCCAGAAACAGATCGTAGAGCTTTGACGACAGGTCATAATGATGCGCCACATTGGCCTGCGCCTTGCCCACCGGGTTGAACTGCGCGACGCGGCGCATCGCGTAGTGCAGCGCATCCACCGGCTTTTGCCACCAGGCGGGGCCAGCTTTCGGCAGGTTGATCAGCCCCAGCGTCATCAGCCCATAGAGGTCATCGCCCTCGATCGTCAGCCGCGCGTCCATATAGGCCTCGCAAACCGCCAGCTCCAGATCCATCACGATCTTGCGGGGCAGGGCGGGGTCCGAGATATGGATCGCCACCACCGGCCCGCCGGGCGCGCCACCAAAGCTGCGCTGGCTGCCGTCCGCATAGGTCACCGTCAGGCGACCTTTCCGGATCGCCTTTTCCAGAAAGGTGTTCAATAAATTTTGCCACATGTCGTGCCTCCCAACGCTGGGCAGATCTGCCAGGGTCGGGGGAAGCGGTAGCGACATCTCAGCCGGGGACCGCTCACCCCGAAACCTTCGCTCTGCCATCAGAGTGCAGAGCTTAGCATTAGATGTAAATTGCATGGATGTGTTGAAAAGCATCCAAAGGTATCCCTTGGCATCATTTTTACGCGAAAAGGCCTTGGAAACGTCTACTCCCGCGCCCCCGCACCGGTCACCTGCCGGTTTTTGCGCCGTTCTTCACTGCGGCGGGCCCGGCAGGGGCGCAGGCGGTGAAGCCACGTAAAACAGGCCCGGAACCGCTGCCTCCCTTGACTTTTACAGCCCTTCCATGTGATCCGGCGCAGGCCCTTATCCGCGCCCGGCCTGAACCGCAGGCCGTGGCTGCACAGCCCGAAAAACCCGAAGGACGATTGAGAACATGCATGCATACCGCAGCCATACCTGCGCCGGTCTGACAAAAGACCACGTCGGCGACACTGTCCGCCTCTCCGGCTGGGTGCATCGGGTCCGAGATCACGGCGGCATCCTGTTCATCGACCTGCGCGACCACTACGGCATCACGCAAGTGCTCTGCGACCCCGACAGCCCGGCCTTTGCCGCTGTCGAAAAGGTCCGCTCGGAATGGTGTATCCGCATCGACGGCGAAGTGAAGGCGCGCAGCCCTGAGTTGGTCAACGCCAAGCTGCCCACCGGCGAAATCGAAGTCTTCGTGCGCGACATCGAAGTCCTCGGCGCCTCGAAAGAGCTGCCTCTGATGGTCTTCGGCGATCAGGAATACCCTGAGGAAACCCGCCTGCGCTATCGCTACCTCGACCTGCGCCGTGACGAGATGCAGAAGAACATGATCCTGCGCTCGGATGTTGTCTCCTCGATGCGCAAGCGCATGTGGGATAAGGCCTTCCGTGAATTCCAGACGCCGATCATCACCGCGTCGTCGCCCGAAGGCGCGCGCGACTTCCTCGTGCCCTCGCGTCTGCACCCGGGCAAGTTCTACGCCCTGCCGCAGGCCCCCCAGCAGTTCAAGCAGCTGCTCATGGTCTCGGGCTTTGACAAGTATTTTCAGATCGCGCCCTGTTTCCGCGACGAAGACCCGCGCGCCGACCGCTCGCCGACCGATTTCTACCAGCTCGACATGGAGATGTCCTTCGTCACGCAGCAGGACATCTTCGACACGATCAGCCCCGTCATCGGCGGCATCTTCGAGGAGTTCGGTGGCGGCAAGAAAGTCGACACCCCTCTCGAATGGCCGCAGATCTCCTACAAGGATGCAGCGCTGAAATACGGCTCCGACAAGCCAGACCTGCGCAACCCGATCGAGATGCAGGTCGTGTCCGAGCATTTCGCCGGCTCCGGCTTCGCCATCTTCGCCAAGCTGCTGGAGCAGGACGGCACCGAAATCCGCGCCATCCCCGCGCCGACCGGCGGCTCGCGCAAGTTCTGCGACCGTATGAACGCGTTTGCCCAGAAAGAGGGTCTGCCCGGCATGGGCTATATCTTCTGGCGTGATCAGGGCGAGGGCATGGAAGCCGCTGGCCCCCTTGCGAAAAACATCGGGCCAGAGCGCACTGAGGCGATCCGTCAGCAGCTCGGCCTGAACGTTGGCGATGCGGCCTTCTTCCTCGGTGGCAAGCCGAAGTCCTTCGAATCCGTTGCTGGCCGCGCCCGCAACGTGATCGGCGAAGAGCTGGGCCTGACCGACAAGGACCGTTTCGCCTTCGCATGGATCGTCGACTTCCCGATCTATGAGCGTGACGAGGAGACAGGCAAGCTGGACTTTGAGCACAACCCCTTCTCCATGCCGCAGGGCGGGATGGAGGCGCTGATGGGCGATCCGCTCGACGTGCGCGGCTACCAATACGACCTGGCCTGCAACGGCTATGAGCTGGTCAGCGGCGCGATCCGCAACCACAAGCCCGAGATCATGTTCAAGGCCTTCGAGATCGCCGGCTACGGCAAGGAAGAAGTCGAGAAACGCTTCGGCGGTATGGTCAACGCCTTCCAGTACGGCGCCCCGCCGCACGGTGGCTGCGCTGCCGGGATCGACCGCATCGTCATGCTGCTGGCCGAAGAGAGCAACATCCGTGAGGTCATCCTGTTCCCGATGAACCAGCGCGCCGAAGACCTGATGATGGCCGCGCCGTCCGAGCCGACCTCGGATCAACTGATGGAGCTGCACCTGCGCGTCATCCCACAGGAGTGAGGCCCGCTCACGAGGTCGCATCCTGAGCAGCCCGAAATACCAAAACGCCCGGTGCCAAGTGCCGGGCGTTTTTTTGGAAGACACTTTATGTCGGGTCGTAATGGTGCAGGGCGACACGCTGGCGAAGCCTCTAACGCCGCTGTCGACATCTTGACCGTAACCGCCTTGGCGCTCCGTATCCGACAGCCGCGAATAGGCCTGACTGTCGAGCGCATCAATACTGGTACCACGGATCCGGCACAGGCTTCGAAGGTGACCCTCTCACAACCCCACCGGTCCAAGGCCCAGCCGCACGCAGTCTGCGGCTCAGTCCGCAACCGATCACGCTGACCGAGAGTAGCCGCCGCGATCGCTGCCCGTGTCCGACCAGCTGGACGATCCGCCGGAATTGGAGGTCCGGAATACCCCGATACTCTGGCGCAGTGCCGCACTCTTTTCGGACAGACCTTTCGTGGCGTCTGCCGTATCCACCACCATGGCCGCATTTCGCTGCGTCACCTGATCCAGCTGCGAAATGGCTGAGTTGATTTCGCCAAGGGTGGTACTCTGCTCGCCCAGACCATAGGCCACTTCCTTCACTCGCTCGGAAATTCGCCCGACACCTTCGAAGATTGCGGTCAGCTGAGTGCCGGTGCGGTCCACCAGATCAACACCGGTCTTCACATGACCCGCGCTCTGTTCGATGAGCCCCTTGATCTCGCGCGCCGAATCCGCTGTGCGCCCGGCAAGCGAGCGGACCTCAGAGGCGACCACGGCAAAGCCCAGACCGGCTTCGCCCGCGCGGGCGGCCTCGACCCCGGCGTTCAGCGCCAGTAAGTTTGTCTGAAACGCGATGTCGTCAATGACCGAGATAATGCGCGCAATCGCATCGGATGATCCCTCGATACGTTTCATCGCATCGGTCACATCCTGCACCAGGTGTTGGCTGCCCTCGGCCGAGGTGCGCGTGGCGTTGGCCTCTTCGCCGACCTCCTGCGCATGTGACACGGCCGAGCGGGAATTCGAGTTCAGCTCTTCGATGGCGGCGGCGGTCTGTTCCAGTGTCGCGGCCTGTGTTTCGGTCCGACGCGACAGCTCGTCAGAGGTGGAGCCGATCTGGCTGCTGACCGCGTCGATCGTCTCGGCCACCGCTTGCAGGTTCGATATCATCTGCGAGAGATGATCAACCGAGGTGTTGTAGGCATTGCCGAGGTTTGCAAGATCGGGAATGCTGCAGGGTCCGACGCGATAGCTGAGATCGCCGTCGGTCAGCGCCTCCATGCCTTTGGTGATGCTTTCCAGGGCTGTACGCCGGACCGTCACGTCCATGGCGATCTTGGTGACTCGTACGATATTGCCCTGCTCATCGGTGATCGGCGCATAGGTGGCCTGAATCCAGATTTTGCGACCATCCTTGCGCAGGCGCGGGAACTGGCTGGTAAAGGATTCCCCGGCGCGCAGCTTTTCCCAAAACTCGCGATAGTCATTCGTTTTGACGTAGCTCGGATAGACGAACATCGAGTGGTTCTTGCCCACCACTTCCTCGGCCTCGTACCCCAAGGCTTTCAGGAAGTTGCCGTTCGCCATGATGACCGTGCCGTCCGGCTTGAAGTGAATCACCGCCTGGGTACGCTCAACCATCTGAAGGAGCGCTAGATCGCCTAGGACCTTTTCGTCGTCTTTCGGCTTGGAGGAGGCCCAAAATGCCACGTCACATTCCTTCCCTGAGGATATTCGTCGAGACGCTTATGCACCCCAGTGTCTTACCTGCTGGTAAAGCCGGGGCGGTAAATAGTTCAAAATGTCACAATGGCGCGGTCGACCTGTGCGCCAGAACGGTGCGTTAAGACGTCCGGTGCGGCGGAATTCGCACCGCCCGGATACCGTTCAGATACCGACGCAATACCGACATCGCAAATCGCCGGATTTGCCTTGTTCACAAAGGTTTCGGCTTTGATGAACGCAAAACGGCGGTGCCACTGCGCACCGCCGTTCGTCATAGCTGTCAAAAGCGCGGCCGCTTGGCGCGCTCAGTCCTCCAGCGCGTCCTTGCGCTTCTTCTCGACCAGCTTGGCTTCCTCAGATTTGCGCGCAAGGAACTTGGCTCCAAAGGCGTCGTTGTCCTCTTTGCCGATGACCTTCTTGGCGCGGGTAAAGACCTCGTCTTCCTCTTCGTCCATGTGATGTTCATAGTCGTGCTTGAGAACCTTGAAACGGGTCAGCCAAGCTGGCGAGGACATATCGGTTTCGCGCAATTCCTCCATGATTTCATCCATTTGCTCGTGCTCGTGCACGGAATGGCGGGCGGAATCCTGACCCCAGGTTTCGCTCATCAGCGTGGAATAGAAGGTCTCTTCCTCGGCAGCGGCGTGGGATTTCACGTCGTGATAGAATTCGTCCCAGGCGCTCTCACGCTCCGGGCTGGCACCGGTTGTGTCGGCGATTTTGTCCAGCAGCTCGCGGTGGCGGGCATGGTCTTTTTTGATGGCGTCATAGATCGAAGTCATGAGCTGTCTCTCCTGGAAATGTGGCATGGGCGCGGTGGTGGCAGGGTCGCCGCGCTATCCGGGTTCAACACCCGATCGGCCTGCAAGGTTCCCTGTGACGTCGCGCTTCGAGACGTGGCGATTTGTCCCGGGCTTGCATAAAAGCCACTTAAATTTCAGCGGCATAGCGCTTGCCTGGCTGCACAGTTTGGTACCTTCCCTTGCTCGGAACTTTGCAATATCGTGCCCGTCAGAGCCACAGTGCACGCTTGAAGGAGACGACCTCATGACCCTGTCCCGCCCCATTGGGCCGAGCGTCGAGGGCTGGACGGCCCCGCCGCGCCCGCCGGTCGATCTGGTGCTGGAAGGGCGGCATGTGCGGCTCGATCCGCTCACCGCCGAGGCGCACGCCGGTGTGCTCTACGAGGCGTTCGACGGGCAGGACTGGCTCTGGGATTACATGCCCAACGGCCCCTTCGCCAGCTCCTCGCAATACCACCGCTGGGTGCGGTCGGTCGAGGGCGGGGCCGAGCCGGTCTTCTTCGCCATCACCGACACCCGGACCCATTCGGTCTGCGGCGTGGCGAGCTACCTCAACATCATGCCGAACAATGGCTCAGTCGAGGTCGGCAACATTGCCTTTGCCCCTGAATTACAAGGCACAATTGCCGCGACCGAGGCGATGTTCCTGATGATGCAATGGGCGTTCGAGGCTGGATATCGCCGCTATGAATGGAAGTGCAACGCCCTGAACCGTCCCTCACGCCGGGCCGCGCAGCGCTTTGGCTTCAGCTATGAAGGCATCTTCCGGCAGCACATGGTGGTCAAGGATCGCAACCGCGACACCGCCTGGTTTGCCATCTGCGACGGCGAATGGGCGGCCCTGAAGGAGGCCTATTCGGTCTGGCTCAGCCCGGCGAATTTCGACGCGAGCGGGCAGCAGTCAGAACGCCTCAGCGATCTGACCGGGCTGGTGCGCGTGGCCTCCGATCCCTCGCTCTAGAGGGTCATGTCGGTCGCGGCCCAGTCCCAATAGAGCTGGCGGACCCGTGCGGTCATCGGCCCGATGGGATAGGTCACCGCATCGAATGCCGTGACAGGCGTCACTTTGTTGAGGTTGCCCGACAGGAAGATTTCGTCAGCGCTTTCAAAGTCTTCGAAGGTCAGAACCGCCTCGTGCACCGTCACGCCATCGGCGCGCAGGTTGGCAATATGACGCGCGCGCGTGATGCCGGACAGGAAGGTGCCATTGGCGATCGGGGTCAAGACCTCGCTATCCCGGACCATGAAGACATTGGCCGTCGCGCTCTCGGCGACGTTGCCCATGGCATCGGCAACCAGCGCATTGCCAAAGCCTTTTGCGCGCGCCTCGGCCAGCATGCGGCCGTTGTTGGGATAGAGCGCTCCGGCCTTGGCGTTGACCACCGCGGTCTCCATCACCGGGCGGCGAAACCGGGTGAGGGTCAGCGTCGTCGCGGCATCAGGGGCGGCCAGAGGGATCTCCTCAAGCGCGATGCAAAAGCCCGTGGCACCGTACTTCGGCTGCACGACCGTCTCATTGCCCTCGGTGGCCCAATACATCGGGCGGATATAGACGGAGGCATCGGGTGAAAACCGCGCAAGTCCTTCCCGCACAATGGCAATCATCTGATCCACAGGGCAGGAGGGTTCGATCATCAGCGCCTCGGCAGAGCGGTTCACCCGCTCGCAGTGGGCACGCAGATCGGGCAGCAGGCCCTGCACCATCCGGGCACCGTCAAACACGGTCGAGCCGAGCCAGGAGCCGTGATCACCGGCTTTCATCACCGCGACGTCACCCTGGTGCCAGACACCCTGAAAGTAGGTATGAATTTCGCCACTCGCCATGCTGCTGTCTCCTTCGTATGCGCCTGATCGGCATAGGACATCGCGCTCAAAAGGGGAAGGGTGCGGCGCCAAACCAAAAACCCCCGGCGCAATGGCCGGGGGCAACTTGGTGCTACAAAATGATTTTTCAGGTCGCAATCTGCCGTATTTGCCCGTGCTGGGGTTCGTCACAGGGCTGCGTCGTCACAACTCTTTCTTAAGCTGATTCTGAAACAGTTCTGTGACCCTAGGTAAGCGGTTCAGCAGACGTCGCCCTCAGACGGCGGGCGCTTCGGAGAGGAGAAGCTGAAGATCAAGAGGCGCGTTATACATGGCCAGCGATCCATCCGGCAGGCGCGGCCAGTCTTCGGCAGGGCGGTCGCGATAGAGCTCAACGCCATTGCCATCGGGATCCCTGAGGTAGATCGCCTCGCTCACGCCATGATCGGCAGCGCCGTCGATTTCGACCCCGGCTTCGACCAGACGGCGCAGCGCATCGGCCAGAGAGGCGCGGTCGGGATAGAGGAAAGCGGTGTGATAGAGGCCGGTATGTCCCTTGGGGGCCGGCGTGCCGTTGCGCGATTCCCAGGTGTTGAGGCCGATGTGGTGGTGATAGCCACCGGCAGATAGGAAGGCGGCCTGCTTGCCGAAGCGGGTCTGCACTTCAAACCCCAGAATGCCGCTGTAGAAGTCGATGGCGCGGTCGATATCCGCGACCTTGAGGTGGATATGTCCCACTCTGACGTCTGGGTGCACTGGGTTTGTCATGTCGCCGCTCCTTCAATGGCCTAGCCTCTAGTTAGGCAGGCTCTGGAAGGGGCGAAAGGCCGTCTGGCGCACCGGCGTTGTGCAAGGATGCAAGGACTGCATAGATGCGGTGGTCTGGCGCCGCCAAGGCACCAGACCGTGTTGTCAGCTGCGGATCATCCCGACGATATCGTAGGTCTTCTCCAGGATCGGCGTGGCAATCTTGCGGGCTTCGAGGGCGCCGGCACCGATGATGGCGTCAATTTCGTCCGGAGCCTGCATCAGCCGCGCCATCTCGGTCGAGATCGGCGACAGCTTGGCGACGGCCAGATCGGCGAGCATCGGTTTGAACTCCGAGAACTGCTTGCCGCCAACCTCGCGCAGCACGCTGTCAACATCGCTGTCGTTCAGCGCCGCGTAGATGTTGACCAGATTGCGCGCCTCGGGGCGTTCAGCCAGACCTGCCGCTTCGGAGGGCAGGGCATCAGCATCGGTGCGGGCCTTGCGGATCTTGTTGGCGATTGCTTCGTCGTCGTCGGTCATGTTGATCCGGCTCATGTCCGAGGGGTCGGATTTCGACATCTTCTTGCTGCCATCGCGCAGGGACATCACGCGGGTCGCTGCCCCTTCGATCACGGGCTCGGTCATCGGGAAGAACTCAACGCCGTAGTCGTGGTTGAACTTGGCCGCGATATCGCGCGTCAGCTCGACGTGCTGCTTCTGATCCTCGCCCACGGGAACATGGGTCGCATGATACAGCAGGATGTCCGCCGCCATCAGCGCCGGATAGGCAAACAGCCCCAGCGAGGCGTTCTGAGCATTCTTGCCCGCCTTGTCCTTCCACTGGGTCATGCGCTGCATCCAGCCCATGCGCGCGACGCTGTTGAAGATCCAGGCCAGTTGCGCGTGCTCGGGCACCTGGCTTTGATTGAAGAGAATGGATTTTCTGGGGTCGAGGCCAGAGGCGATAAAGCCCGCAGCCAGCTCGCGCGTCTGGCGGCGTAGGGCTTCGGGGTCTTGCCATACGGTGATCGCGTGCATGTCGACCATGCAGTACAGGGTCTGGATCCCGGTTTCCTGCATATCGACAAAACGACGCATCGCGCCGAGGTAATTGCCAAGCGTCAGGCCACCCGACGGCTGAATGCCGGAAAAGACGCGCGGCTGAAACGCCGTTGCGCTGGTTTGTGTTGCGGTTTCGCTCTGGGTCGCGTCGGACATGTATCCCGTCTCCTGGATGGGCGTCTGGCAATTCGGTCTGTGCTGGCTTACCCATGCCCCGAAGGCCCGTCAACCGCCGGGCCCCCTCAGCACAGGGCTGGGGCAGGCGGCGGGCCAAAGACCAGCAGCAGGCTCCCAGCAGGGCCCGAGAAAAGGACGCACCGATGAGTGACCCGGATTATACGCCGCCCGAAAGCCTAGTGAACCCGGTTCCGCCGGTCGTGGTGCTGCTGTTCGTCGCCGTGATCGGTATCGAGGGCGTCTTTTCCCTTGGCAAAGCTGGTCTGGTCGGCGGGCCCGCCGCGATTGGCTGGCGTCTTGGGGCCCTGCAGGACTACGGTTTTTTCCCGGCCTTCCTCGATTACATGGCCCAGAGCCGCAGCGCCCCGCTCGAGGTGCTGATGCGCTTCGTGAGCTATCCCTTCGTGCATGGCTCGTTCCAGCAGGCCGTGATCGCGGGCGTGATGATGCTGGCTCTGGGCAAGTTCGTCGGCGAGGCGATGCGCCCCATTCCGCTGCTGATCCTGTTCGTGCTGAGCTCGGCCATGGGGGCGCTGATCTTCGGGCTGGTCGCCCCCGCGCAAGAGCCACTCTACGGGGCTTTCCCGCCGACCTACGGCTTTATCGGGGCCTATAGTTACATGCTCTGGATCTATCTGCGCGGGGTGGGCGAGCGTCAGATCGCAGCCTTCCGCCTGATCGGCCTGCTGATGGCCATTCAGCTGCTGTTCGGGCTGTTCTTTGATACGGGCACCACCTGGGTCGCCGAACTGGCAGCCTTCGTGACCGGGTTCGGTCTGGCACCGCTGCTGCTGCCCGGTGGCCTCGCCCGGCTGCGTCACAAGCTGCAGCGCCGCTGAACGCGGTTCAGAACATCTCGGCGGGCAGGATCGGGAAGGGGCGCGCAAAGCGGCGATTGCGCTCCTCTGGCCAGGGCAGGATATAGGCTTCGCGTGCGTCAGGGGGCAGGTCCGCAGTTTCCTGAGCGACCTTTGCCCAGTCGCTCGCCTTCTTGACGTCAATCGTCGACATCCGGTCGCGCAGCCAGGTCTTCATCAGACGTTCGCGGATCATCTTGATGTCGCGCTTGCCGTGAAATTGCAGCGATGCCTCGGTATCCCAGCGCATCGAACGACCGTTCAGGTTTGCCGATCCGACGATGCCGAGCTGATCATCGACCAGTGTCACCTTCGAATGCAGATAGATGATCCCTGCGCCATGCAGCGGCATCGGCGTGTTGTCCGGCGCCTTGCGCGGCTGCGCTGGCGCCATGATCGCCAGCCGGTCGCCAAAGGCGCGGCGCAGCACGCGCAGGCAGCGCAATTGCAGTGCTTGCGCATGGCGCACATCAAAGCCGCGCTTGCCCTCGAAAATCACCCTGTCCGGCTCGCTCGGCATCACCAGGATGACCTGAAGCGACGGCGAACGCTCTGCCGCGCGGGCCAGAGCCTTGGCCAGAGGCATGTGCCGGAAAAACTGCGTTTCGATATAGACCAGCCGCTTGGCGCTGTCGAAGGCGGCGATATGGGCCTCTTCGTGTTCGGTGATCTTGGATTTCGGGCCGATGCGGATTGGGCTGTCCTGGTCACAGGAGATCGTGCGCAGCAAACGTGGCCCACTTGCTGAGTGCAGCTTGGCGGGCAGGGGATGTGTCTCGGCGACAGAGGTGGCGTCGACCCCAAAGCTGGTGGCACCGGCCCTGCGGGCCCGCTCCCAGCTGTCTGCAAAATGGCGACGCAGATCACCGACAACGCGACCAGCGATCAGGATGCTGACATCATGCCAGGTTTCTTCTGCGCGGCGGTCGTGCTGTTCATCATCCCAGCGACGTTCATTGACGTCGATCCCGCCGATGATCGCCGTTGCGCCGTCCGAGACGGCAAATTTCTGGTGAAGGGTCACGGGATGCAGCGCCACCTCGCCACGCATCGCCTGATGCTGCAGGGCTGTCAGCTGAGCGGGCGCATAATTCGACAGATCTGCGATACGGCTTTTGATCTTCGGCCAGAAGACGCGCTTCCACATGGGGGCCGATTTGCACTCGTGCAGGGCACAGAGGATTTCAGCCTCCTTCGGCAGGCGGCTGGCGAAACGCTGTGCATTGGACCAGGCGTTCTGATGCAGATCCGGCGTGAACAGCGGGTCGAAATCCGCCATCAGCATACGGATCTTGACGCCCCGCTCCGCCACATGATGGATCAGATCGGCCCAGCTCTCCAACCCAAGATCCAAGGCTTCTTTGCTGCGAACCCGGGTCAGGGGGTCGAGGATCCGGAAGGACATCAGCAGCTCTTCCTGGGTGTTCAGGCAGAGCCGCTCCAGCGCGGGGAACATTTCGGACGCAGTGACAAGCGGCTCGAAACGAGGTGTCGTGGATCTGTCCTTGGGCATGATATGATTTTTATTCCAGGCATTGGCGCTGATTGCATTGTTCTGCTTCGCTTGACCAACGCCCCGCCCTCCGGAATGGTTTCAGCCCGTCTTGGCTTTGTTTCCCCGCGACACTGCGTTGCGAAAATCTGACAGTGAAAATGCGCCAATGACCGTGCCGGCGACAAAATAGGTCAGAGACCCGATGGCGATCAGCAGGAAAAGGGCCGGGTAGCGGATGAAATCGCTGTGCAGCCAGCCTGTCATGAGCTGCGAGACGGGCCACAAGACGGCGCCCATGACAGCCGAGGCCAGTATGATCCGCCAGTTCCGCTTGTGAAACCTGTCATCGAAACGCGCGATATCGCCCATCTGCCGGGTGCCGCGCACCAGCAGGACGACCATCACCCACGCCGCGACTGTGGTCGCCAGCGCTGCGGCGATCCAGCCGATGACCGGGGCGAGCCCGATGGCCAGCACGGCATTGGCGATCATTGCGACAATGGCATAGTTGAACGGGCTGCGGGTGTTTTCGCGGGCGAAATAGATCGGTTGCAGCACTTTTTGCAGCACGAACGCGGGCAGGCCCGCGCCATAAACCGCAACCGCCAAGGCAATGGCTCGGCTGTCTTCGGGACGTGCTGCGCCGCGCTCAAACAGCACCGAGACGATCGGCAGTGGGATGACAACCAGCGCGACCGCACAGGGCACAGTCAGGGCCAGAGCGATCTCTCCGGCGCGGGACAGGGCATTGCGCGAGCCGTCAATGTCATTGGCCCTGAGGCGGCGGGACAGATCCGGAAGCAGCACAACGCTGATCGCAATCCCGACCACGCCAAGCGGCAGCTGATAGAGACGATCGGCGGTGAAAAGCCAGCCAACAGCGCGATCAAAATAGCTCGCAACCTGCTGGCCGACCAGCAGGTTCAGCTGCACCACGCCACCGGCCATGGCCGCAGGGATGGCAACGCGGATCAGCCGGCGCATGTCCTTTGACATCCGTGGTCGCACGTAGCGCACCGGCATCCCCGCCTTGCGAGCTGCCAGAAAGAGCAGCATGAACTGCGCGACCCCGGCGACCGGGACCGACCACACAAGCATCCGACCGACATCATAACCGAGGTATCCCGCCAGCAGCAGGGCCCCGACCAGCAGGATGTTCAGCACCACAGGCGCTGCTGCGGATTCTGTAAAGCGCCCGGCGGCATTCAGCACGCCCGACAGCAGAGCCGCCAGCGAGATGAACAGGATATAGGGGAAGGTGATCCGCCCGAATTCAACGGCGAGAGAGAATTGCTCCTGCCCTTTGAAGCCCGACGCCAGCGCCAGGATAAGCCATGGCATCGCGGCCTGGGCGATCAGGGTCAGCACGATCAGAATTGTTGCCAGACCGGCAAAGGCCTGGTTCATGAAATCGGTCGCGTCTTCCCCTGCTTCCAGCTTTTTGGAAAAAATCGGCACGAAAGCCATGTTGAACGCGCCTTCAGCGAAGAAACGCCTGAACATGTTTGGCAGTCGGAAGGCGACGATGAAGGCCTCGTACACCGGGCCTGTGCCGATTGTTCCGAGAAGGATGATATCCCGGGCGAGCCCCAGAACCCGGCTCAGCAGGGTCCAGAGTCCAACGGTGAAGATACCCGAAGCCAGTCGGATGGGTGTCAAGATCGTGCCCTTTCCTGGCCCGCGTCGATCGCGGCGCGCAGCTTGGCTTCCAGGGATTTTTGCTTGCTTTCGGAATAGAGCTTCAGCCCGAACATGTCTTTCACATAAAATGTATCCACGACCTGCTCTCCGTATGTGGCAATCACGGCGCTGGCAAGCTGGACATGTGCGGCGGCAAGAGTCCGCGTAAGGTCGTGCAGCAGACCGGGGCGGTCCCGGGTGTCGACCTCGATGATCGTGTAGATCTCGGAGCCCTCATTATCGAAGGCGATGGAGGTCGTGACACGGAAGGCGCGTTCACGTTTCTTGATCTTGTCGCGGTCCTGCATGGCGTCGCGCGCCACGACCTCGCCCTTCAGCGTCTTGTTGATCATCTGGGTCAGGCGGGGCAGGCGGCTGCGCTCATACGGGTGGCCCTCGGAATCCTGCACCCAGAAGGCGGCGGTGGCATAGCCGTCCTTGGCCGTATAGGTGCGCGCATCGACCACGTTGGCCCCGACAAGGGCGAGTGCGCCCGAGAGGCGGGCGAAGATACCGGGGTGATCGGCCATGGCGAAGAGGGCGCGCGTGGCATCGCGATCCTCGTCCATATGCAGATCGATACGGATTTCGTCGACAGGCAGATCGCGCAGCATCTCGGCAAAGGTGACATGCGTCGTGACATGCAGCCCCTGCCAGTAGGGCGGGTAGTGGCGGCGCATCTCGCGGTCGATATCGGCCTTGGACCAGCCGGTCAGCTCTTTGCGCAGGTTGCTTTTCGCCTCGCGGCCGCGGTGGGTGCGGTTCAGCTCCTCCAGCCCGGTTTCCATGGCGCGGCGGGTCTGGCGGTAGAGCGCGCGCAGCAGCGCGGCCTTCCAGTTGTTCCACGTGCCGGGACCGACGCCGCGAATATCGCAGACGGTCAGCACGGTCAGCAGGTCCAGCCGTTCGCGCGTGCGCACGGCCTTGGCGAAATCACGCACGGTGCGCGGATCGGCGATGTCGCGTTTCTGCGCCATGTCCGACATCAGCAGGTGATAGCGCACCAGCCATTCCACCGTGTCGCATTCATCCGGCGTCAGCCCGAGGCGCGGCGCCACCTTGCGGGCGATCTTAGCACCGAGAACCGAGTGGTCCTCCTCGCGCCCCTTGCCGATGTCATGCAGCAGCAGCGCCACGTAAAGCACCCGCCGGTTTACCCCCTCCTTGAGGATGGTCGAGGCGACAGGCAGCTCCTCCTCCAGATCGCCATGTTCGATCAGGGCGAGGTGTCGGATGCACTGGATCGTATGTTCGTCCACCGTGTAGTGGTGGTACATGTTGAACTGCATCATCGCGACGATGGGTTCGAATTCGGGGATGAAGGCGGCCAGCAGGCCCAGCTCGTTCATCCGGCGCAGGGCGCGTTCGGGGTTGCCGTGTTTCAGCAGCGTCCCGAGGAAGATCTTCGCTGCCTCGGGATCTTCGCGCATCCCGTCGTCGATCAGCTTGAGGTTGGTGTGCATGGAGCGCAACACGTTGGGGTGCACCAGCATGCCGGTGCGCAGCGCCTCGTCAAAGATGCGCAACATGTTGATTTTGTCAGCAAAAAAGGCGGCCTCATCGACCACGTCGAGGCGGTTGTTGACGACACGGTAGGTGGCACCGATCTTGGGGCGGCGACGGAACACGCGGTCGATCATCGGGCCGTTCTTGATGTGGGCCGCTTCCATCTGGGTCAGGAAGATGCGCGTCAGCTCTCCGACAGATGTGGCATAGCGGAAATAGGCCTGCATGAAGTGTTCGACCCCGCGCAGCCCGCCCTTGTCCTTGTAGCCCATGGCCTCGGCGACCTGGACCTGCATGTCGAAGGTCAGCTGCTCCAGCGGGCGATCCGCGAGCAGGTGCATGTGGCAGCGCACGGCCCAAAGGAAGTCCTCGGCCTTGAGGAACATCTCGTATTCTTCCTGGCGGAACACGCCGAGGCGCACCAGTTCCGCTGTCGATTGCACCCCGTGGACATATTTGCCGATCCAGTAGAGCGATTGCAGGTCACGCAGCCCGCCTTTGCCCTCTTTCACGTTTGGTTCAACGACATAGCGCTGACCGCCCTGCTTGAGGTGACGTTGCAGGCGTTCCTTCAGCTTGGCTTCGATGAACTCTTTCTCGGTGCCCTTGAACAGCTCGGACCAGAGGCGCTTGTTCAGCTCTTTGAGCAGAGCCTGGTCCCCCGCAAGATAGCGGTTTTCCATCATCGCCGTGCGGATGGTGTAATCTTCGGCCCCCAGCCTGAGGCATTCCTTGATGGTCCGGCTGGAATGGCCGACCTTCAGGTGCAGATCCCAAAGGATATAGAGCATGTTCTCGATCAGCGTTTCCAGACTGGCCGAGATCTTGGTCTTGGCCAGAAACAGCAGGTCGACGTCGGAATAGGGCGCCATTTCACCGCGCCCATAGCCGCCCACGGCACAGACCGCGAAATTGCCCAGAGACTTGCGCTCCTTCTCGGGCAGGGTCTGCATCGCATGATCCAGCACAGCATGGATGATGCAATCCGTCAGATAGGTGTAGGCGCGCGTGGTGCGCCGGGCCTCGAAAGGATGCGCCTGGAATGCAGCGGCAATCACGGCCGCGCCCTTGGTGCGGGCGGTGTTCAGAACGGCCACGATCCTGGGTCGCATATCGTCATCGCCGCCAGCCTCTCGGGCGGCGGCGATGTCTTGCGCGAGTTGGGCGGGATCAATGATTTCCACTGCCGGACGAATCAGATCGTCCGGCAGGTCCAGGGTTTGTGTCATATCGCGTCCGATTGAGGGGGCTGGCGTCGTTTCAGAAGCCGAACCCGGAGAAGCTGCGCGGAGCAGGGTCGATCACGATGACTTGCTTGTTGCGAATGGTTGCAATCGCAAGGCCGCGTTCGTTCGTGCCGTCCGACAGCAGGCGGAACACGCCACCGACCCCTTGGAAGCCCGACTTCTGCGTCAGGGCCGAGGCGGTCAGAGCATTGCTCTTGCCGCGACTGACAAGGGCACCGATCGCCGCGATCCCGTCAAAGGCAAGGCTGCCGATGGGGTGCGGGTCCGTGCCATAGGCCGCACGATAGCGTCCGATGAACTGAGCCGAGAGGTTGGGATCAGGCAGCGCAAACCAGCCCCCCTGAACGCCCGGCAGCTCAAGCGTCTGGCGCGGGATGTCCCAGCGGGTCAGGCCGATGAATTGCGTCGTCTGGGCCGAAATCCCCTGTTCGGGCAGCATCTGGGTGAACAAAGGCAGCGCGCCTGCGGTATTCGCCGTGAGGAAAATCGCATCCGCCTTGCCACCGCCGGCCGCCGCTTTTACGGCGGGAATGGCCGCGACAACGCCTTGCTGCGAGAACTCATAAGGCACGTTGGCGGCGATCGTCGCCCCATTGCGGCTGGCGGCGGTCTGAATGGCGGAGGCACTTGCCTCGCCCTCAGCCGTCTGGCCACTGACGATGACGATGCGCGATTTGCCTTGCGAAACGGCGAATGCAGTCAGCCGGTCCGCCGTGTTCTGGAAGGTTGGCCCGAGGATAAAGACGTTGCCCCCGGCGATGTTGGGGTTGTTGGAGAAGGCCAGCACGTTGACGCCACGCGCGGCGGCGATACGGCCCGCAGCATTGGCGTTTGCGGCATAAACCGGCCCGAGGATGATCTTGGCACCGTCGTCGATAGCCTTGGTGGTGACCGTCGCCGTGACGCCGGGATCGCCGGCCGTGTCATAGACCCGAAGGTCGATTTTCACGCCATTCAGCTCAGATGCGGCAAGGCGCGCGGCATTTTCCAGGCTCGCTGCAAGGATCGCATCGCCAGAATTGGCCGACCCGCGCGGCACCAGCAGCGCCACGGGAACAGGTTGCGAGGTATCCAGCGAAGGCCCTGTGCCGCCGCCGCTCATCGCCATGGGTTCACAGGCGGCCAGCAGGCCAAGCGCAGGAAGAGCCAGCACAAGGCGGCGACGGGTAAGGGCTTTGGTCAGGCCGTCGGTTTTCGACAGAGCCTGCGCCAGGGTGTGGCCGGTGATCGCCTTGCGGGCGGCGCTCAAAAGAGCGAACATAGGGTTCTCCTCGCTTCGGGTTGCCGACGTCTGCCAGTCTTGGCACCGTTCGGCGGGACTTCGATATCCAGAAAATATAAACGCATCGTTCAAAGGGTCCAGAGATGAATGCCGAAAGAACGAAACTCTCCGCCGGTCTATATCTTGTCGCGGTGCCAATTGGTACTGCCCGAGACATAACATTGCGCGCGCTGGATATTCTGGCGAGCGCGGATGTGCTTGCCGCTGAGGATACCCGCTCGCTCAGGCGGTTGATGGACATTCACGGCATCGCTGTCGGCGATCGCCCGCTGCTGGCCTATCACGATCACAACGGGGGCCGGATGCGGCCACGGCTGATGCAGGACATCGCCGATGGCAAGTCCGTGGCCTATGCTTCGGAGGCCGGGACGCCACTAATTGCCGACCCGGGCTATGATCTGGCGCTGGATGTGCGCAACGCCGGGCATGGCGTTGTTGCGGCCCCCGGGCCCTCGGCCGTGATCACGGCGCTGACGCTTGGCGGCTTGCCCACCGACCGCTTCCATTTCGCCGGTTTTCTGCCGAACACTGCAGGGGCCCGCAAATCCTTCCTGCTGGAGCTGAAGGACATTCAGGCGACACTGGTGCTCTACGAATCCCCCAATCGGGTGGCGGCGGCCCTTGATGCGGCGGCGGAAATCCTCGGGCCGGATCGGCCGGCGGCGCTGTGCCGTGAACTGACCAAAAAGTTTGAGGAAATCCGGCGCGGTACGCTGTCCGAAGTGGCTCAAAGCTGTTGTGACACCCCGCCGCGTGGCGAGATTGTTCTGCTGATCGGGCGGCCAAATTCGTCAAACGTTAGTGATCAGGATCTAGAATCACAGCTGAAAGCGGCTTTGGGGCGTGCAACCGTGCGCGATGCGGCTGACGAGGTCGCAGCTCAGTTCGGTCTGCCGAGGCGTAAGGTCTATCAGATGGCTCTCAAAATGGGGAAAGACGACGCATGACTGCGGTGGCAAAGCAGGGGGGCACGGCGCAGTCGCATCGCGGCAAGCGCGCCTATCTCTCTGGCCTTGCAGCCGAAGACATCGTCGAACGTCACTACATCGCATTGGGATGCAGCGTTGAAACCCGGCGCTGGCGCGGCGGCGGGGCCGAGATTGACCTGATCTTTCGCGACGGCGACAGGCTGCTGTTTGTCGAGGTGAAGGCCGGTGCAACCTTTGACGACGCAGCTCAGCGCATCGGCTGGCCCCAGATCCACCGCATCATGAAGGCGGCTGAAGTGTTTGCGGCGCAGCAGGCGCTCGCGGCAACAGATCCGCTGCCTGAAATGCGCATCGACGCGGCGCTGGTGGACGGGCAGGGCATGGTCCAGATCATCGAGAATGTCAGCATGGCCGGTTGAGCGCCATTGCACACCGCCGCCGGATCGGCCATCAACTGAGGCCACACGACTTTTCAGGAGGCCCCGATCATGAAGATCGCCTTTCAGATGGATCCGATCGGCCCCATCAACATCAATGCCGACAGCACTTTCCGCATCGCCGAAGAAGCGCAGGCGCGCGGGCATGAGCTGTTTTACTACACCCCCGACAAGCTGAGCTACCGCGAAGGCCGCGTCATGGCGCGCGGTCAGTCCCTGCAGGTGCAGCGTGTTCAGGGTGACCACGCCATCCTCGGGCCGATGGAGGACGTCGATCTGAGTGATTTCGATGTCGTCTGGCTGCGTCAGGATCCGCCGTTCGACATGTTCTACATCACCACCACCCACCTGCTGGATCGCATTCACCCCAAGACTTTGGTGGTTAATGATCCCTTCTGGGTCCGCAACTTTCCCGAAAAGCTGCTGGTGCTGAACTTCCCCGACCTGACCCCGCCGACCACCATCGCGCGCGATTTGGCGGCCATCCGGGCGTTCAAGGACAAGCATGGCGATGTCATCCTCAAGCCGCTTTATGGCAATGGCGGTGCGGGCGTGTTCCGGCTGGTCGAGGATGATCGCAACCTGTCATCCCTGCATGAGCTGTTCACCGGCTTTTCGCGCGAACCCTTGATCGTGCAGAAATACCTGCCCGCGGTGTCCAAGGGCGACAAGCGGGTCATTCTGGTCGACGGCGAACCCGTCGGTGCGATCAACCGCGTGCCGGCTGAGGGCGAGACGCGTTCGAACATGCACGTTGGTGGCCGCCCGGAAAAGGTCGCCCTGACCGAGCGGGATCTTGAAATCTGCGCCCGCATCGGGCCGGTGCTGAAGGAAAAGGGCCAGGTCTTCGTCGGCATCGACGTGATCGGTGACTACCTGACCGAGATCAACGTGACCTCGCCCACCGGCATTCAGGAGCTTGAGCGGTTTGACGGTGTTAACATCGCCGAAAAGATCTGGATCGCGATCGAGGCGAAACGCGCCTAGCCACCCATCCCGGCGATACGATAGCTCAGCGCCTCGGCGATGTGATCACGGCGCAGATCCGCGCTGTCTTCCAGATCGGCGATGGTGCGGGCGACGCGCAGGATGCGGTGATAGCCGCGCGCGGACAGCTTGAAGCGGTCCGCCGCCAGCAGCAACAGGTCGCGCCCCTCAGCATCGGGCGCGGCCACCTCCTCCAGCAGCGTGCCCTCGATATCGGCATTCAGCGCCACCCCCTCCACCCCGTCATAGCGTTCCGCCTGCCGCGCCCGCGCCGCCGTGACACGGTCGCGCACCGTTTGCGACGTGTCGCCAGAGGCGGGCATATCCAGATCACGGTGTGCCACGGCCGGGATCTCGATCCGCAGATCGAAGCGATCCAGCATCGGCCCCGAGATCCGGGCGAGGTATTTTTCGCTGCACTTTGGGGCCTGCGAACACGCCCGGTTGGCATCACTCAAATGGCCGCAGCGGCAGGGATTGGCGGCAGCCACCATCAGAAACCGGCAGGGATAGCGCACATGGGCATTGGCGCGCGAGACCATGACCTCGCCGCTTTCCATCGGCTGGCGCAGCGTCTCCAGCACGCCGGGCGCGAATTCGGGCAGCTCATCCATGAACAGCACGCCATTATGCGCAAGGCTGATTTCACCCGGCTGCGCGGCGCGGCCACCGCCGACGATCGCCGCCTTGGAGGCCGTGTGGTGGGGTTGCTGAAACGGTCTGTTGCGACAGATGCCGCCGCCTTTCAGCAAGCCCGAGACCGAATGAACCATAGAGGTTTCAAGGGCTTCCATTGGTGTCAGGTCCGGCAGCAACCCCGGCATCCGTGACGCCAGCATCGACTTGCCCGCGCCGGGCGCACCGATCATCAGCAGGTGGTGACGACCGGCCGCCGCGATCTCAAGCACCCGTTTCGCCCGCTCCTGTCCTTTGACTTCCCGCAGATCCCGGCCGTCGACGCGGGGTGGCAGGGTGCCGGCAGCGGCGGGCGGGATCGGCGACGCCCCGGTCAGATGCCGCACCAGTTCCGCAAGGCTGCGCGCGCCGATGACTCTCGTGGCCTCGACCCAGGCGGCCTCGGGCGCACTGTCTTCCGCGCAGAGCAACCCGCGCCCCTCCTCTGCGGCACAAAAGGCAGCGGGCAAGGCGCCCGCGACCGGCACGAGCTTGCCGTCCAGCGACAGCTCGCCCATCGAGATATTCTCCTCCGCCACGTCAGCGGGGATCACCTTCAACGCCGCGAGGATCGCCAGAGCGATCGGCAGGTCATAGTGGCTGCCCGCCTTCGGCATGTCCGCCGGAGACAGGTTGATGGTGATGCGCTGCGAGGGCAGGGCAATCCGCATTGCCGACAATGCCGCCCGAACCCGTTCGCGCGATTCCGAAACGGTCTTGTCCGGCAGCCCGACGATCGAGAACCCGGGAATCCCCGGCGCCATGGCGCATTGCACCTCGACCGGGGCGGCCTCGGCGCCGTGAAAGGCAATCGTATAGGTCCGCAGCATCTTCCACCCCCGTCTTCAGCCGGATCCGCGCCCGGTTGAACATGGTTAACGGCAGAGGTCTTACGCGTTGGTTAACGCTTTAGGGGCGCAGCAGAGCCATTGCTGCGGGCCAGGCCTCGGCATCGTTCACCGTCTTGTCGCGGCAGGTCGGGTTGCAGAAACCGATGATCTCCCCGTCGATCTCGGCAAGGTCGGTGACCGGATCGCCGGAATAGGGACAGGCAGTGTTGATCGGTGTGCCACGGGGGATCGCACGGGCTGGCAGAGGCGCCGGGCCGGGCCAATCCGCCGTCGGCAGGTCCATCGCATAGGGCACCGGGTCGTAGGATTTCGTCAGCCCGAGCGCACGCCAGCGACGAAAGGCCGGATCGCTCAGCGTGGTCTCGACATAGGCACTGACAGGGGCCGGGACACTCAGGCGATACCCTGCAATGCGGGCGGCGACAGGGGCATAGAAGGCATCGGCAATCGAATAGGTTCCGAACAGCCAGGGCCCTTCAACTGTGCGCTTCGCCTTGGCGTGCTGGAAAAGCTCAGCAATACGGTCGAGATCCGCCTGCACGGCTGAGGAGACCTCAAACCCCTGATATTGATGCAGCAATTGCATCGGACAGGCACTGCGCAAGGCCCCGAACCCCGCATGCATTTCCGAGGTGAGCCATCTGGCCGTGGCGCGTGCGCTGCGATCCTCGGGCCACATCCCGGCGTTGGGGTGACGCTCGGCCAAGGTCTCGGCCATGGCGAGGGTTTCACCGACCACGTCGCCGTCGGGCGTACGCATCACCGGGACCAGTCGCGCGGGGGCCAGAGGGGCCAGATCACGCGCAAAGGCGCCGCCATAAAGGTCCAGAAGATGCGTTTTGACGGGCAGGCCGAAGTGTTCGAACATCAGCCAGCCACGCAGCGACCAACTGGAGAAACTGCGATCGCCGATAAACAGCTCATAGGTCATCTGGCATCCCCTCTTGGTGTTTCCGAGCTCAGGTTAGGGCTGCCCCATCATCAAGAGAAATGATATTTATTGCGCTGGTTCGTCACGGAACGTGATTGATAAAACGTAGCATTTCGCCCTCCGGCGTCACGTCGATCTGAGTGACGGACAGGTTGTCGATCTTGTGCGCCAGAACCTCAGCCGGCCGTTTGCCCGAGACGCGCGCGACCTGCGACAGGATGACGGCAAAATGCGCGACAACGATCAGGTCGCCGCCCTCCGCGGCCAGATCTGACAGGGCCGCACTGGCGCGCGCTTCCATCTCGTGCCAGCTTTCGCCGCCGGGCGCCGCGCAGTCGCCCGGCTCGGTCCAGAAGGCGCGCGACAGGTCCGGGTGGCTCTTGTCGATCTCGGCAAAGGGCTTCAGTTCCCAATCGCCGAAGTGGATTTCGCGCAGACCGGGGACGTCGGGCAGGCGGTTTCGATACGGAGTCTGCAGTACGTCCGCCGTCGCCCGGGTTCGGGTCAGGTCCGACGAGACAAGCCGCGCGCGTTCCGGCAGAAAGTCTGACAGGGCTTCGATCCGGGCCAGGTCAGACAGATCGGCGGGCAGATCCGACCATCCGACCATCGCCTTGGAATGGGTCGGCCCATGGCGGACCAGAAAAATCCGGGTCTGGGAAGGGGAGCTCATGGCAGGGTGCCTTTCAGGACATTCGGCAGGCCCGCGATCACCTGCACCACGCAGTCCGCCTGCCGGGCCAGTGCGATATTCAGACGCCCCTGCGCCTCACGGAACTGCCGGGCGAGGGCGTTGTCCGGCACGATCCCCTGACCAACCTCGTTGGTGACGGTGACGACTGCAGCGGGGCAGGCGGCAATGGCGCTGAGCAGATCTGCCTGCGCAGTGGCCATATCCGAACCCGCGAAGAGGTGGTTGCTCAGCCACATTGTCGCACAGTCGAACAGCACGGGCCGCGAGTCCTCGGCGGCGAGTTCGGGTGCCAGATCCAGTGGAGCCTCGATCACCTGCCAGCCCTCGCCACGCCGTTCGGCATGGCGCTTGATCTTGTCGCGCATCTCGTCATCGAAACTTTCTGCACTTGCGATGTAGCGCCATTTTGGCCCAAGGGAATACACCATTTCCTCAGCAAATTCTGATTTTCCCGAGGCAGCGCCCCCTAGGATCAGCACCTTGATGCCTGACATTTTTTTGCTCCCGGATGAAACCGAACCTGTGTGTCGCGCGTATAGCTCATGAGTGTTGCAAATCAAATGGCGCCGTCCGGGGCCTTAAGCTGTACCAAAGAATTTTAAGACAGGGGATTATGATGGCTTTCGCGGAACCTTCCAACAGCACATTTACCCGCACCGCCATGAAGGCGGAACTACTTGATGCGGATACGGAATTGGCTCTGGCCTATGCCTGGCGCGATGATCGCAACACCGATGCGCTGCATCGGCTGGTAACGGCCTACATGCGCCTCGCGATCTCGATGGCCGGCAAGTACCGCCGCTACGGGGCGCCGATGAACGATCTGATTCAGGAAGCGGGTCTCGGCCTGATGAAAGCCGCCGACAAGTTCGACCCAGACCGGGGTGTCCGTTTTTCCACTTATGCTGTCTGGTGGATCAAGGCGTCGATCCAGGACTATGTGATGCGCAACTGGTCGATGGTGCGCACCGGATCCACCTCTTCGCAAAAATCGCTGTTCTTCAACATGCGCCGCGTGCAGGCCCGGCTTGAGCGTGAGGCTCTGGGGCGCGGCGAGGAACTCGACGGCCACCAGCTGCGCCAGATGATTGCCACCGAAGTCGGCGTTCCCCTGCGCGATGTCGAGATGATGGAGGGACGTCTTTCTGGTTCCGACTATTCCCTGAACGCCACGCAATCGAGCGATGATGAGGGCCGTGAGTGGATCGAGACGCTGGAAGATGACAGCGCCGGGGCCGCCGAAACTGTCGCGGACGATCACGACCGTCTGGCTCTGCGTCACTGGCTGGTCGGGGCGATGTCTGCCCTCAACGACCGCGAGCGCCTGATCGTGCGCGAACGGAAACTGCGCGACGATCCCCGGACGCTGGAGAGCCTCGGCTCTGAGCTCGGCCTGTCAAAAGAACGTGTGCGCCAGCTTGAGGCCGCCGCCTTTACCAAGATGCGCAAGACCTTGCAGGCAAGCGGTGCCGAGGCCGAAGCCCTGCTGCACTGACACGGCCCCTGCTTGTGCCTGCGCCCCGGCCCCTCTAGTCTCGCCGTGAATTCGGACGTGACAAGAGGGGCGGCGGCAATGCTGGCAGGGAAACGGATCTTGCTGATCATCAGCGGAGGCATTGCGGCGTTCAAGGCGCCGCATCTGATACGCCTTCTGAAGGCCCGCGGCGCCTCGGTCACCCCTGTCCTGACCGAGGCCGCACGACAGTTCGTGACGCCCCTCACCATCTCCGCCCTCGCAGGGGAAAAGGTCTACACGGACCTCTTCGATCTGACAGGCGAGGCCGAGATGGGGCATATCCAGCTCTCTCGCGTGGCTGACCTTGTTGTCGTCGCCCCTGCCACTGCCAACCTGATGGGCAAGATGGCGCAGGGGCTTTGCGATGACCTCGCCTCGACCCTGCTGCTGGCCACCGACACCCCGGTTATGGTCGCCCCGGCGATGAACGTGCGCATGTGGCTGCATCCGGCGATGCAGCGCAACACGGCGCAGTTGCGCGCCGATGGTATCCTTTTCACCGGCCCGGATGATGGCGACATGGCCTGTGGTGAACACGGCCCCGGCCGCATGGCGGAACCCGAAGAAATCCTTGCGGCGATTGAGCGTTTCTTCACCAAGGGTCCGCTCAGCAGTAAGCGCATCCTCGTCACCTCCGGCCCGACGCATGAACCCATTGATCCGGTGCGATATATCGCCAACCGCTCCTCTGGTGCGCAGGGCACGGCGATTGCCCGCGCCCTTGCGGCCCTCGGGGCTGAGGTGGTTTTCGTCACCGGCCCCGCCGATGTGCCCCCACCCGACGGCGTGCAGGTGGTGCGGGTCGAGACCGCGCAACAGATGCTTCAAGCGGTTGAAGCCGCCTTGCCCGTTGATGCCGCCGTCTTTGCCGCAGCCGTCGCCGATTGGCGCGTGGCCTCGGCCAGCGGCTCCAAGATCAAGAAGCAGAACGGCGCCCTGCCAGTGCTGGAGTTTGCCGAGAACCCCGATATCCTCGCCCAAGTCTCACAGATGGCGAGTGGCCGCCCTAGCCTTGTCGTTGGCTTCGCGGCTGAGACGGACGACGTCATCGCCCATGCCACCGCCAAGCGGCAGCGCAAGGGCTGTGATTGGATCCTCGCCAACGACGTCAGCCCGGCGACCGGCATCATGGGCGGAACCGAGAACGCCGTGGTGCTGATTTCCGACGCCGGAGCGGATGAGTGGCCGAGGATGAGCAAATCCGAGGTTGCCACGCGCCTTGCGGACCGGATCGCAACCGCGCTGACAGCATGAGACCCCGCACGCCGAGAGGGCATAGATAAAATGCAAAGCATTCCGATCCGCATCCTGTGGGACGATGGCGCCGATCAAAGCCTTGGCCTGCCCGCCTATGAAAGTGCCGGTGCCGCCGGTGCCGATCTGCGCGCCAACCTGCCGGACCGGGGCCAGATCACCCTTGCTTCCGGGGCGCGGGCGCTGATCCCAACCGGCCTGCGCATGGCGATCCCTGAGGGCTATGAGGTGCAATTGCGCCCGCGCTCCGGCCTCGCGCTGAAGTTCGGCATCACGCTGCCCAATGCGCCGGGTACCATCGACAGCGACTACCGTGGCCCCCTCGGGGTCATCCTGCTGAACGCGGGGACCGAGGCGTTCACCATCACCCACGGAGACCGCATCGCCCAGATGCTGGTCGCGCCGGTGCTGCAGGCGCGTTTCGACGTGGTCTCGTCGCTCGACGACACGGCGCGCGGATCTGGCGGCTTCGGCTCGACCGGACAGGTGTGATGGGCTGGCTTCTGCTCCTTGCCCTCGGACTGTGGTTCGGCGGCGCGCGGTTGGGTGCCTCGGTGCGGGCGCGCGCCACGGTTCTGGGCGTGCTCTACGCCGCGATCGTGGCGGGGCAATTCGCGCTGCCACAGGGCAACCCGGTGCGTATCGCGCTCGGCGGCGGCCCGGCGCCGTGGCTGATGCTGGGCGCCGTGATCGCTCTGGTGCTGCTCTATCGCAAGGGCCTCTCCGCCCTGCGCACCCGCGCTGAACCTGCGCAACCCGACACACCTGCGCCGCTTTTTTCCGACAGTGAGCTGAACCGCTATGCCCGCCATATCGTGCTGCGCGAACTCGGCGGGCCGGGGCAGAAGGCGCTGAAGCAGGCGAAAGTGCTGGTGATCGGGGCAGGGGGCCTCGGCTCGCCCGCGCTGCTCTACCTCGCGGCGGCGGGCGTCGGCACCATCGGGGTGATCGATGACGACAGTGTCGACAACTCCAACCTGCAGCGGCAGGTGATTCACCGCGACGCCGATATCGACACGCCCAAGGTCCACTCCGCCGCGCGCGCCATGCGGGCACAGAACCCCTTCGTCACCGTGCTGCCCTACCAACGCCGTCTGAGCGCCGAAATCGCCGCCGATCTCTTTGCCGAATACGACGTGATCCTCGACGGCACTGACAATTTCGACACCCGCTACCTGGCCAATCGCGGCGCCGTTGCGGCGGGCAAACCGCTGATCTCCGGCGCCCTGTCGCAGTGGGAGGGGCAGCTGTCGGTCTTTTCTCCGCGCCGCGGCGCCCCATGTTATGAGTGTATCTTCCCCACGGCCCCCGCGCCCGGCCTCGCGCCCTCCTGCTCCGAAGCGGGCGTGCTGTCGCCGCTTCCGGGCGTGCTCGGCAGCATGATGGCGGTCGAGGCGGTCAAGTTGATCACCGGTGCCGGTGCGCCGCTGCTGGGCGAGATGCTGATATATGACGCGCTCTGGGGGGAAACCCGCAAGATTGCGATGAAACCGCGCCCGGACTGCCCTGTCTGCGGCGCCCTCCACGAGGTGACACAATGACCAATCCGCTGCTCAGCGACTGGACCACCCCCTTCGAGATGCCGCCCTTCGACCAGATCAGCGACGAGGATTTCGCCCCCGCGCTTGAGATTGCGCTCGCCGATCACGCCGCCGAAATCGCCGCCATCGCCGACAATGCCGAGGCGCCAACCTTCGCCAATACCATCCTCGCCTACGAGGCCTCTGGCGAGAACCTCAGCAAGGTCCTGTCGCCGTTCTACGCCCTGGCCGGCGCCGACAGCACCCCCGCGCGTGAGGCGCTGCAACGCGATTTCTCTCCGAAACTCTCGGCGCATTTCTCCGACATCCACGCCAACAAGGCGTTGTTCGGCCGCATTGCCGACCTTTGGGAGCGCCGCGACAGCCTCGGCCTCGACGCCGATCAGGCGCGCATCCTGTTTCTGGCGCATCGGGGTTTCGTGCGCTCCGGTGCCGCGCTTGAGGGCGATCAGGCCACGCGGATGAAGGCGATCATGGGCCGTCTCGCGCAGCTTGGCACCCAGTTCACCCAGAACCTGCTTGCGGACGAACGCACATGGTTCATGGAGCTGAGCGAGGATCAGCTGGGCGGCCTGCCGACCTTCCTGATCAACGCCGCCCGCGCCGCCGGGCAGCAACGCGACAAGGGCCCGGTAATCACCCTGTCCCGCTCGCTGATCGTGCCGTTCCTGCAATTCTCGACCGACCGCGCCCTGCGCGAAAAGGCCTATGCCGCATGGACCGCCCGCGGCGAAATGGGGGGCGAGACCGACAACCGCGCCGCCGTGACCGAGATCCTGTCGTTGCGCGACGAACGCGCCAAGCTTCTCGGCTATGAAACCTTCGCCGCCTACAAGCTGGAAACCGAGATGGCGGGCACCCCCGACAAGGTGCGCGAGCTGCTGATGCAGGTCTGGACCCCGGCCCGCGCGGCGGCGCTGGAGGATCAGGCCGCCATGCAGGTAATGCTGGCGGATGACGGCTACAACGGGGCCTTCAAGCCCTGGGACTGGCGCTACTACGCGGAAAAACGCCGCAAGGCGCTGCATGACATCGACGAGACGGCGCTGAAACCCTACCTGCAACTCGACCGCATGATCGAAGCCGCCTTCGACTGTGCGCATCGTCTCTTCGGGTTGGAGTTCAAACCGGTCGAGGTCGCGAACTACCACCCCGATTGCCGCACGTGGGAGGTGACGCGCAACGGCAAACACATCGCGCTGTTCATCGGCGACTACTTCGCGCGCGGCTCCAAACGCTCCGGCGCGTGGTGCTCGGCCATGCGCAGCCAGTCGCGGCTCCCGAAAGTGCAGGCGCCCATCGTCATCAACGTCTGCAACTTCTCCAAACCGGCCAAGGGTGAACCGGCGCTGCTGTCCTACGACGATGCGCGCACGCTGTTTCACGAATTCGGCCACGCCCTGCACCAGATGCTGTCGGACGTAACGTTTGAGCGGGTCTCGGGCACCTCCGTCAGCCGCGATTTCGTCGAACTGCCCAGCCAGCTTTACGAGCATTGGCTGGAAGTCCCCGAAGTGCTGCAGAGCTTCGCCACCCACGCCGAAACCGGCGAGGCGATGCCCGAGGAGATGCTTCAGAAGGTCCTCGGTGCCGCGACCTTCGACATGGGCTTTCAGACGGTGGAATACATTGCCTCCGCCCTCGTCGATCTGGAGTTCCACGACGGCGCTGCCCCTACCGATCCGATGGCCCGTCAGGCCGAAATCCTCAATGGCCTCGGCATGCCCGACGCGATCAACATGCGCCATGCCACACCGCATTTCGCCCATGTCTTCTCGGGCGACGGCTACAGCTCCGGCTACTACAGCTACATGTGGTCCGAAGTGATGGACGCCGACGCCTTCGCCGCTTTCGAGGAAAAAGGCGATGCCTTCGATCCCGAAACGGCCCGCGCGCTGGAGGAGAACGTCCTCTCCAAAGGCGGCTCAGTCGAGGCGGATGTCCTCTACAAGCGGTTCCGCGGCCGGATGCCCGGTGTCGAGGCCCTTCTCAAGGGACGCGGCTTGGCGGCCCGCTGAGACAGCACCTGACCGATATGCAAAAGGGGGCCCCGGGGCCCCCTTTTTCCTGCACTGGTCTCAGTTCGCAACCTGCTCGCGAAGAATGGCCCCGGTCAGCGAGATCATCAGGTAGACCCCTGAAAGTACCAGCAAAACCAGCAGCGTATTCTCAAAAGCACGCGGATAGCTCGGGTCTTGCGGGGCGACGGGGCGCACCGAGGTCGTCAGATAGCGCACCTGCCGGTTTGCCTCCATCTCGGTCTGTTTTTCGTTCTGCAGGGCGGATTGCAGGAACAGATCTGCCGTGCTCAGATCCGCCTGTGCCAGCTGGACCTGCGCCGTCTTGGCCGCCAGTGAGGTGTCGTTGGTCTGCGTCTGCGTCATCCTGTTGTTCAGGTCCGCCAGCAGAGTTTGCAACCGGTCGATATCTGCCTGCGTCCCTTTCACCCGGGCTTCGTTCGGTCGGCTGTTATCGTTCAACGCCGCGATCTGCAGCTGCTTTTCCTGCAACTGCACCTCGTAACCGGCAATCTGGCTGCGCAGGGTGCCGATGACGGCCTCGGGGTCGACGATCGTGCCTTCTTGCAGCTCTACCAGCTTTTCCTGAGCGTCCCGGCGATCCGCTTTGGCCCGCTCCAGCCCCTCGCGGGCTGATCGGACGGCATCTTCGCGTTTGCGCCGCGACAGCTCATCCACGCGGTCCTCGGCATAGGTGATCAGGTGTGTCGAGAACTCCGTCGCCAACTGAGGGTCTGCGGCAATCGCCTCCATCTTGATGACGCCCTCGGTGGGGTCATAGCCGATCTTGACGTATTTCCGATAAACGCTGTAGGCGGCCTCGTTCGACGGATCGGGTGCCATGCGCTGAATGGGGTCGAGGTGAGGGTCGCTGAAATGGCTTTTGAACCCAACATCCTGATCAAGACGCAGCATCGCATCCTTCGATTGCAGATAGGATTGTACGGCGATGGAATCCTGATTGGTGGCAAATTGCGTGCCCGAAAACAGCCCTCCCAGACTGCCGCCCGCTGAGGCATCGGCCTGCAGGATCAGGAATTCCGACTTGACCGAGTACATCGGCGTCGCGACGCGGAAATAGTAATAGCCCGCCAGCAAGGTCGGCAGGAACACGAAGAATGACAGGCGCGTCAGCAGCTGCACCATCTTGCGCCGCCGCCGTCGGGCGATGTCGCGCTGGATGCGCGTGATCTCGCGCTCACGCCGCGCCAGCGCACTCTCTCCCGTGGCGGGCGGCACTGTCTCTGGCACGTTCGTGCCCTTGTCCTGCTGGATCAGCGCGGTCTTGTCCGCGGCCTCGATCACCTCCAGCATCGTGCCGGTTGCGAAGGGATCCTGCCCAAGCGCGCGCAACTGGCGCACGGCATCGTAATCCGACCGGGTCGTCAGCCCTTGCTGTTCGGCCAGACGGCGCGCGATGCGCAACTGCTGCCGTGTCAGGCCTTCGCGGCGCACGGATTTCAGAGCGGCCGCCACCGCGGCGGCGTCCTCTTCATGCGGGGTGTCGTCAGGATGGCCAAGGGCCGCACCCGGGGTTGGGTCGTCTTCCAGCAGATAGCGGCTGGCCTCAGCGTGGTCAGGACCGGCCACGCTCTCGCCCGGCGCCGGATTTGCGTCGCCAGTGTCCCGCCTGTCGGACGTCCTAGCCTTGGGATCCGTAGTCATACATCTGCTTCGCTTCTTCCAGGGTGTCGAACATATACAGACTGCCATCGCGCAAGACCGCGGCCTCTCTGGCGAATTTGGCCAGGGTTTTGGCCTGATGCGACACGATCACGATTGTCGTCGTTTCAAGGCGTTCGCGCAAAATCTCTCCCGCCTTGCGGTTGAATTCGACGTCGGTCGAGTTCGGCATGCCCTCGTCGATCAGGTACATGTCGAAATCCAGCGCCAGCATCAGCGCGAAACTGAAGCGCGCCCGCATCCCCGAGGAATAGGTGCCCAGAGGCTGATCAAAATATTCCCCCAACCCGCAGAGCCAGCGGCAGAACGCCTCGACGTAATCCGGGTCCAGCCCATAAAGCCTTGCGATGTAACGCGAATTCTCCATAGCCGTATGTTTGCTGATGACCCCGCCCATAAAGCCCAGTGGAAAGGAAATCCGGCAATCCTTGCGAATTTCGCCCTCGTCGGGTTTTTCCAGACCGGCCATCATGTTGATCAGCGTCGTCTTGCCGGTGCCATTGGGCGCCAGGATCCCGAGCGAGCGTCCCAGCTCCACCCGAAAGGACACGCGGTCCAGGATCACCTTGCGATGGCTGCCCGTCCAGAACGATTTGCTGACATTCTCGAATTCGAGCATGGGGGCCTTGCACTCGTCTAACCACTCTCCTTGACGGAGGAATACTGGGAAACCGTCAGGTCACAGACCTCAGTATGCCGGATTTCATCTGTTCCTGGCAATCTTGCCCGTATAAAAGATGACGGGTCGTTAAAAAACCGGCAGAAACTCTGCCGGTTTTGTCATTTTTCAGGTGCGACGGCGCGCGGGCCTCAGATCAGGCGTCGACCTTTTGCACCCGCAACATCTGTCCCGCGATCAGGGCCACAGCGGCGGCGGCAAAGCTGAAAAGCGCCCCCATCTTCGCCGCGTCCTGCACGGGCCCCGCATCAAACGCCACCGAGGCGATGAACAGCGAGACGGTAAAGCCGATCGCCGCGACGCAGCCGACCACGAACAGATCCGCCGTGCGCATCCCCTGCGGCAAGCCCAGCCGCAAAACATGCGCCCCGATGGCCCCGAACAGGAACACCCCGATCGGTTTGCCCAGCAGCAGGCCGAACATCACCAGCCACGTCGGCTCTGAAATCGCGTTGAACTCGACCCCTGCGTTCATCAGCCCGAAGAAGAACAGCACGATCTCGACCGGGTGTTTCAGCACATGCTCGATATGGTTCAGCAGGTCGGTCAGATATTGCTCGGCTTCGCTGAAGAACCCGAAGGCGCGGTCGGCATGCGGGATCGTCGGCACGATGGGCAGCAGGCCAAGGGCTGGGTGAATGCCGGCCCGCATGAAGCCGTACCAACTGAGGCAGGCAGCCACCGCGTAGGGCCAGAGCCCCAGCTTTTCCCGCACCCAGGAGGAATTCGGGCGGTCCGGTTTCTGGCGGTCCAGGCGGCGGGGCAGGGCGTTGAACAGCACGAACACCGCGGCTGCGGCCGCAAGCGACAGAAACAACCACTCCGGAGCCAGATCGCCAGAGGGGTAGAAGATCGCAAGAATGATCAGCCCGGCTGCGTCATCGGCAATCGCCAGCAGCAGCAGGAACCGCACCGCCGGGTGACCTGCGCCAAACACCATGCGCCCCACGAGGTAGGAAAACGCGATATCCGTCGCCGTCGGAATGGCCCAGCCATTGGCCACGGCGTCGAAGGTGGTCGAGCCGAACACCATCGCCAGCCCGAGGTACACCGTCACCGGCCCCAGCATCCCGCCGAGCGTCGCGATCAGCGGGGTCGCCGCCTTGCGCCCACGCAGCGAGCCCTCTTTCAGGATCACGGCCTCCCAGACCTCTTTCGCGGCGATCGCAAAGAAGAAGGCCATCAGCATGTCGTTGATCAGATAGTGAAAGGTCAGCACGCGCTGCCCCTCGTGCAGCTCACCCACCGGGGCGTTGTCCCAGATCACCCAATGGACGAAATGGTGATAGCCTTCGGGGTCGAAATTTGCCCAGACAATCGCGATCACCGCCCCGATGATCAGCAAGAGCGAATAATTCGTAACGAAATTCCAGACGCGATACATGCCGTCTTCCCCCGTTTTCATTTGTGGTTACTGGCGGGTTAAGGGAATTCTTGCGGCAAGGGAAGTCTGCCCGAGCCGCGCTGTCCCGGCCTGCCGTGCTCCGTCCCGCATATGCCGCAAATTGACGCCACGTCGCCGCGCCCCCACATATCCCCCATGAGCGATCCCTTTGCCGATATCCGCGCCTGCCGCCTCTGTGCCACGCGCTTTGCCGCGACCCGAACGCGCCACCAGCCCGCCCCCGTGGTCTGGCTGGACCCAGCCGCGCGCATCCTGATCGCAGGGCAGGCGCCCGGCCTTCAGGCGCATGAAAAACAGCGCCCCTTCGACGACCGCTCCGGGGATCGTCTGCGCGACTGGATGGGGGTCAGCCGGGATGACTTCTACGACCTGCAGCGCATGGCGTTCCTGCCCTCGGCCTTCTGCTTTCCCGGTTACGACGCCAAGGGGTCGGACCTGCCGCCGCCCAAGATCTGCGCCGAGACATGGCACGCAGGCGTCATGCAGCAGCTGCCGAACCTGCGCCTGCGCCTGCTGATCGGGGGCTACGCGCAGGCCATCCACCTTGGCACCCGCACACCCATGACGCAGACCGTTGCAGGCTGGCGCGATCATTTGCCCGGCACGATCCCCTTGCCTCATCCGTCCTGGCGCAATACGGCATGGCTGCGCCGCAATCCGTGGTTCGAGACAGACCTCCTCCCGGTGCTGCGCGCCGAAGTCCGAAAGGCAATGACATGTCCGACCTGACCCATGACCACCCCGATATCACCGCGCTCGACGCCGCCCATGCCGCGATGGAGGCCGCGCCCGACGATGACAACGTCCGCCTGCGCTTCTACGAACGCCTCGCCGATAGCGAGCTGTTTCTGCTGCTGAGCGCCGAGGCCGATGGCGGCAATGCCAGCCCCGAGATGTTCCCGGTCGAGGACGTGCAGTTCGTGCTGCTGTTCGACCGCGAGGAACGCCTCTCGGCCTTCACCGGTCGCCCCTCGCCCTACGCGGCGCTGTCGGGGCGCACCATCGTCGATCAGCTGGCCGGGCAGGGCGTCGGCCTTGCGGTCAACCTCGAGACCCCCTCCGCCATCCTGATCCCGCCCGAGGCCGTCGACTGGCTGCGCGACACCGTCGCCCACGCCCCGGACGAGGTTGAGGCGCAGATTGCCGCCTTCCACCCGCCGCACGGCCTGCCGGAATATCTGATCACCGCCATCGACGCCAAGCTCGCCACCGCCACCGGCCTTGCCGATTGCGCCTTTCTGGCCGGCACTGAGGATGATCAGGGCCGCCGCAGCCATATGCTCGCCTTCATCGACGCCGTGCCGGGGGCCGAGCCGTCGCTGGCCAAGGCCGCCTCCGAGGCGCTGACATTCTCCGGCGTCGAGGCCGGGCAGATGGACGTCGGCTTCTTCGCCGCGACCGACCGCCACGCGGCCTCCCTCGCGCGGGTTGGGTTGCGCTTTGACCTGCCCGCAGCCGAAGAGGCACAGGAGATCACCCATGTCGCCCCCGGCTCGGACCCGAATAAACCGCCGATCCTGCGCTGAGGCTCGGCGACCCTGCGCCGGGGCAGGGTCGACTGCCCTTGACGCGGTGCCGCCCCGGCTCCACCTTCCGCCCCAGCCCAGAAGAAAAAGCAGGACAACAGCTTGAGCAGATCCGCCCCCCCCTTCGCCCCGTTCGAGTGGATGATTGCCTGGCGCTACCTGCGCGCCCGCCGCGCCGAGGGTGGCGTCTCCGTCATGACCTGGATTTCGCTGATCGGCATCGCCCTCGCGGTCTTTGCACTGATCGCCACCCTGTCGGTGCGCGCTGGTTTCCGGGCTGAGTTCGTCGACACGATCCTTGGCGCCAATGCCCATGTCACGGTCTATTCGGCAGGCGATGTGAACGGCAACGGCCAGCTCGACCGTTCGATCCCCGACTATACCGAGATGGCCCAGCGGATCGCGGCCGTCCCCGGTGTCAGTCGCGCAGCCCCCCTGATCAAGGGGCAGGTCATGGCGACGATGAACGGGCGCAACGCTGGCGTCGAGATCTTTGGCATCGCCCCGGCCGACCTCGACAGCATCCCGCGCATTGCCCAGCCGCTCGACTCCATGGGCGATATCGCCAACTTCAGCTCCGGCGTCGCCATCGGCTCTGGCGTGGCGCGCGAACTCGGCCTTGTCCCCGGTGACCGGATCAAGCTGATTTCGCCCGACGGTGTGAAAACCGCCTTCGGCACCTCGCCCCGCGTCGGCACCTATGACGTGAGCTATATCTTCACCGCCGGGCGCTATGACATCGACCGCACCCGAGTCTACATGCCCTTCACCGAGGCGCAGTCCTACTTCAACCGCGAAGGCGCCGCGGACGAGATCGAGGTGATGCTCGATGATCCCGAAGCGGTGGATGACGTCGTTCCCGCCATCCTCAGCGCTGCCGGGGACAACGCCATGGCCTGGACCTGGCGCGATGCCTCGGGCAGTTTCCTGCGGGCCCTGACGGTCGAGGACAACGTCATGTTCATCATCATGTCGATCCTCGTGCTGATCGCGGCGATGAACATCGTCTCGGGGCTGATCATGCTGGTCAAGAACAAGGGCCGCGACATCGGCATCCTGCGCACCATGGGCCTGACCGAAGGCTCGATCCTGCGCGTCTTCTTCATCTGCGGCGCCTTCACCGGCATCATCGGCACTCTGGTGGGGCTGGTGCTTGGCGTGGTCTTCACGGTCTACATCGACCCGATTTTCGCCGTGGTGAACTATGTCTCGGGCGGCGGCGTCTGGGACCCGTCGGTGCGCGGCCTCTACGCGCTGCCGGCCAAGCTGCAATGGCATGATGTCCTCTCGGCCGTGTCGCTTTCGCTGATCCTGTCCTTCGGGGTCACCATCTTTCCGGCCCGCCGCGCGGCCCGGATGAACCCGGTCGAGGCCCTGCGCTATGAATGATGTTGAAAACTCCGCCCCCGTGCTGGAGCTGCGCGACCTCTGCAAGGGCTACAACCCCGGCAAGCCGAACGAGATCACGGTGCTGCGCAATGTCTCGCTGAGCGTGCAGCGCGGCGAGGTCGTCGCCCTCGTCGCGCCCTCGGGTGCCGGTAAATCGACGCTGCTGCATATCGCGGGCCTGCTGGATCAGCCCGACACCGGCACGGTGCGCATCGGCGGCGAGGAGATGTCCGGCCTCTCGGATCGTCGCCGCACCGCCGTGCGCCGTGACAAGGTCGGCTTTATCTACCAGTTCCACCACCTGCTGCCCGAATTCACCGCTGCCGAGAATATCGTCCTGCCGCAACTCGCCGCCGGAACCCCCCGCAAAGAGGCGCAGGAGCGCGCCGAGGATCTGCTGGCCCGCGTCGGCCTCTCGGCCCGCACCACCCACCGCCCCGCCGCCATGTCGGGCGGCGAACAGCAGCGCGTCGCTTTTTGCCGCGCGCTGGCCAATGGTCCGGCGCTGCTGCTGGCGGATGAACCGACCGGCAACCTCGACCCGACGACCTCGGATACGGTGTTCGATGCGTTGATGGCGCTGGTGCGCGACACCGGCCTCTCGGCCCTGATCGCCACGCACAACCTTGCCCTTGCCGCCCGGATGGACCGGACCCTGCGTCTGGACACAGGCACCCTCAGCGAGGGGTAAGATACAAAGAGGGGGCCGCTTGGGCCCCCTCATCTCCTTTCAGACGTCCAGCTCGACCGCGAACTTGGCGTTTTCCTGAATGTACTGGAACCGCAGCTCGGGCTTCTTGCCCATCAACCGCTCGACCAGATCGCCGGTTTCGCCCGGTTCGTCTTCGTCGATGGTGACGCGGATCAGCTTGCGCGAATTCGGGTCCATCGTGGTTTCCTTCAGATCCTTCGCGTCCATCTCGCCCAGACCCTTGAAGCGCGACACGTCGATCTTGCCACGGCCCCCCAGACCCTTCTCCAGCCAGATGTCCCGCTCGGCCTCGTCTTGCACATAGACGCGGTGCGCGCCCTGCGTCAGGCGGAACAGCGGCGGGCAGGCCAGATACAGATGCCCGTTGTCGATCATCGGGCGCATCTGGGTGAAGAAGAACGTCATCAGCAGCGCCGCGATATGCGCGCCATCGACGTCCGCGTCGGTCATGATGATGATCTTGTCATAGCGCAGATCGTCGACCCGGAACTTGCTGCCCAGATTGACGCCAAGCGCCTGACACATGTCCGCGATTTCCTGGTTGGCACCGATCTTGCCACTGGCAGCGCCCAGCACGTTCAGGATCTTGCCGCGCAGGGGCAGCAGCGCCTGTGTCTTGCGGTTGCGTGCCATCTTGGCCGAACCACCTGCCGAATCGCCCTCGACCAGAAACAGCTCTGTCCCCTCACGCGCGGTGTTGGAACAATCCGCCAGCTTGCCCGGCAGACGCAGCCGCTTGGTCGCCGTCTTGCGCGAGGTTTCCTTTTCCATCTTGCGCCGCAGACGTTCATCCGCCCGCAGGATCAGGAAGTCGAGGATCGCCCCCGCCGATTTGGTATCCGCCGCCAGCCAGTTGTCGAAGTGGTCACGCACCGCGCCCTCGACCAGCCGCCCGGCCTCGACCGTCGCCAGCCGGTCCTTGGTCTGGCCGACGAACTCCGGCTCGCGGATGAAGCACGACACGAGGGCCGAGCCGCCGACGATCAGATCCTCACGGGTGATCTGTGCCGCCTTCTTGTTGTTCACCAGCTCGCCATAGGCGCGCACGCCCTTCAGCACGGCGGCCCAAAAGCCCTGCTCATGGGTGCCGCCCTCTGGGGTCGGGACGGTGTTACAGTAGGACTGGATGAAGCCATCGCGGGCAGGCGTCCAGTTGATCGCCCATTCGACACGCCCCGGCACGCCAAAGCGTTCCTTGAAGTCGACGCGCCCCGCAAAGGGACGATCGGCATAGGTGGTGATGCCCTTCATCGTCTCGCTGAGGTAGTCGGCCAGACCGCCGGGAAAGTGGAAAACGGCCTCAAGCGGCGTCTCACCATCATCAATCGCGGTTTTCCAGCGGATTTCCACGCCTGAGAACAGATAGGCCTTGGAGCGGATCGACTTGAACAGCCGCGCCGGTTTGAACTTGTGGCTGCCAAAGATCTCGGCATCGGGGTGGAAGGTGGTCGTGGTGCCGCGCCGGTTCGGCGCCGCGCCCATGTCCTCCAGCGGTCCCTGCGGGATCCCGCGCGAGAATCGCTGCTGCACCAGTTTGCGATCCCGCGCCACCTGCACGACCATATGATCGGACAGCGCGTTGACCACGGATGCACCGACCCCGTGCAGACCGCCCGACGTCTCATAGGCCTTGCCACCGAACTTGCCGCCCGCGTGCAGGGTGCACAGGATCACCTCCAGCGCGGATTTGCCGGGGAACTTCGGGTGCGGATCGAACGGCATGCCCCGCCCGTTGTCGCGGATGGTGATCGAGCCGTCGGCATGCAGATCGACCTCGATGCGGTTGGCATGGCCCGCCACCGCTTCGTCCATCGAGTTGTCCAGAACCTCGGCGACCAGATGGTGCAGGGCGCGCTCGTCGGTGCCGCCGATATACATGCCGGGGCGTTTGCGAACAGGCTCCAGTCCTTCCAGAACCTCGATCGAGGAGGCGTCATAGGTTTCCGGGCCCGCGCCGTTCAAAAGATCGTCTGACATGTGCTGCTCTCGGTGCTTATTGTTGGCGGCCATTATGGCAGTGCGCCCGGCCGGGGGAAAGGCCTGTGGCGCAGAGGGGTCGCATTCAGGGATGACGCCGCGTGAACAAAGGGCCGGAGCGGGCAAGTCTTGCCCGTTTCCGGTCTGTTCCCGAGGCGCGCACCGCTATTCGTAGTTGCGCACCGCGCCGCGTACCAGCTTCATCGCCGGCCAGAACAGCTCAAACGTTGCCATGACCGCATCGTCGAAGCCTTTTTCCGGGCGGGGCAGGTCGGCCCAGACGGTCAGCCCCTTGTGGCGCAGCAGAGGCCCGCGCGGGTGGGTTTCGGAATAGGGCGGCGGCACCCGCTTCAGGCTCGGCGCGCGCAGGTTGGCGCCCTGCGCCATCAGTGCGCCGATGGCATCGTCGATGCGGTCGCCATGCTTGCCCGCCAGCGCCACGCGCCAGCGCTCAAGCGCCTCGCCCTCGAATTTCATGTAGCCCGCACCGACCCGGATCCGGTCCAGTTCGATCCGCAGGAACCAGCCCAGCGGCTGGTCGTCTTCGGCGGGGGCGTTCCACATCATGTGCAGATGCGGCTTGAAGGGCGGCTCGCCCTTGGCAAATTTCTCGTCCCGCTCAAGGCCGAACAGGGTGGTGGTGCAGGCACCGCCGGTCATCTCGGCGAGTCTGGGGCGCAGGCTGTCCAGCAAGGCCTGCGCGGGCGCGCGCAGCTTTGTCTCGAACTCGGCCGCATTGGCCTCGAACCACTCGGTCGAATTGTCGTCATTCAGTCGGGTGCAGAAATCCTGCGCCTCGGGCACCAGTGTGTCGAATGCCTCACTCATCATGCGGTCCTCTCATAGCTGCGGCGGGCACATCGCCACGTCGCCCCCCCTTTACGGCAAAATCGCGCAAAGCCCACTGCCGTTTATGGCCAGAGAGGCCAAAGCCCGCTGTCGTGCGCGCCAAAACGACGTAAAGCCGGCGCTCGTTCCAAAGCGGAGCGAGCGGTTTTGCACAATTACAGCCTCCGCCTGTGCGCGTTGCACCCTCTTGCCCAGTGGGCCGCCCCATCGTAAGGCCTGTCCATGATCCCTGCCATGACATATCCCCAACACATCCGGGCCATCCTTGTGCTCGGCCTTCCCCTCGCGGGCAGTCAGCTGGCGCAGGTCTCGCTGTCGCTGGTCGATGCGATGATGCTGGGCTGGTACGACACCACCGCGCTGGCGGGCGAGGTGCTGGGCGGCTCGCTGTTCCTGATCCTGTTCCTTGCGGGCACCGGCTTTGCCTCTGCCGTGGCGCCCTTGGTGGCGGCGGCCGAGGGGCGCGGCGACATGACCCGGGCGCGGCGCGTGACGCGCATGGCGCTGTGGCTGTCGATGGGCGCGGGCCTCGTCTGCCTGCCGATCCTGCTGAACGCCGAGGCGCTGTTCCTTGCCCTTGGGCAAAAGCCCGATGTGGCCGAGCAGGCGGGCCTCTACCTCGATATTCTGGCCTACGGGATTTTCCCCGCCCATGCCGCGATGGTGCTGAAAAGCCACCTCGCCGCGATGGAGCGGACCCGCGTCGTGCTGATCGCCATGCTGGTTGCCGTCGCGGTCAACGCGGCGGGCAACTACGCGCTGATCTTCGGCGAATGGGGCGCACCTGAGCTGGGGATTCGCGGGGCCGCCATTGCCTCGCTGGTGATGCACTTCGCCACCGTGGTCTTTCTGGTGATCTACGTGCAGCGCTCGATCCCTGAGCACGCGCTTTTCGTGCGCCTCTGGCGACCCGACTGGGAAGTCATGGGCGATGTCTTCCGCCTCGGCTGGCCGATCGGGCTGACGCTGGTGGCCGAGGTCGGGCTGTTCGGCGCCTCCTCCATCATGATGGGCTGGGTGTCCGAGACCGCGCTGGTGGCCCATGGCATTGCGCTGCAGATCACCTCCGTCACCTTCATGATCCACCTCGGCCTCAGTCAGGCGGCGACCGTGCGGGCAGGCCGCGCCCATGGCCGTGGCACGATCTCGGACCTCAAGCGCGGTGCGCGTATGGCGCTGGTGCTCTCGGGCATTGCCGTGGTCGCGACGATCATCGCCTTTGTCACTATCCCCGGTGCACTGATGGGCCTATTCATCGACCCCGAGGCCCCGGCCCGCGCCGAGATCATCCGCGTCGGCAGCATGCTGCTGCTCGCTTCGGCGGTGTTCCAGCTGGCGGATGCGTTTCAGGTCATGGCGCTTGGCCTGCTGCGGGGGTTGCAGGACACGCAGCGCCCGATGGTCTATGCCGCCGTCAGCTATTGGGTGGTCGGCGTGCCGACCTCCTATGTCCTTGGCTTTACGTGGGGGCTGGGCGGCGTCGGTGTCTGGCTGGGGCTCGCGACCGGGCTGGCGCTGGCCGCTGTGCTGATGATGGCGCGGCTCTGGCGCACCATGATCCCCGCCGTTCAGGCCGAGGTATCGGCCCGGCTCGGCATCAAGGCCGGCACCGCCCGGCCCGCACCGCGCGTCTAGCCCTCAGGGGCGATCCGCTCTGCCTGCTTGCGCACCAGCACGCCGCGCAGATCATGCATCGCCAGCAAGAGCTGATCCGTCACCGCCTCCAGCTGCGCATCCGAGGCCCTGGCCTGCGCCCATTGCGCCGTCAGGTTCAGATGGTCCACCGCGCGATAGATATCGTCGATCTCGCGCGCGGCGAGGGTCGCCTGCCGATCCGTCATCCACACCTCAATGGCGCGGATATCCTCAGGCTCCAGCGCGCGGGTGCCATGCGCCTTGATCTCGCCATTGCGGATATTGGCGCTGGCGATCTGGTCCATCTCGACCCGCCGGGACCTGCCCTGCGGATCGAGACGAAAGACAAAGGCGCCGTTCTCGCGCACACGAAAGAAGTACTGCGGCAGATCAGACATCGACGCTCCCCTTGGCTGGACCCAGCCGAGGTTTACGACAAAGTTGCGCAGAAATCCTGAATCCGCCCGCAGGCCTCTTTCAGCGCTTCGTCCGAGGTGGCGTAGGAGATGCGGAAGTTCGGGCTGAGGCCGAAGGCCGCGCCAAACACCACCGCGATCCCCGTCTCCTCCAGCAGCGCCGTGGCAAAGGCCTCGTCATCCTCGATCACCGTGCCGGCTTTGCTGGTCTTGCCGATCAGGCCCTTGATCGACGGATAGACGTAGAACGCCCCCTCCGGCACCGGGCAGGTGACGCCCTCGATCGCGTTCAGCATGCCGCAGACCAGATCGCGGCGCCGCACGAACATCTCGTTGTTGGGGGCGATGAAATCCTGCGGCCCGTTCAGGGCCTCGACTGCCGCCCACTGGCTGATCGAGCAGGGGTTGGAGGTGCTCTGGCTCTGCACCTTGCGCATCGCGGCAATCAGCTCGACCGGGCCCGCTGCATAGCCGATCCGCCAGCCGGTCATCGCATAGGCCTTGGAAACACCATTGACCGTCAGCGTGCGCTCATAGAGCTTCGGCTCGACCTCTGCCGGGGTGCAGAACTTGAAGTCGCCATAGGCGAGGTGCTCGTACATGTCGTCGCTCATCACCCAGACGTGGGGATGGCGCAGCAGCACATCGGTCAGCGCTTTCAGCTCGTCCCAGGCATAGCCCGCGCCCGTCGGGTTCGACGGAGAGTTGAAGATCAGCCATTTCGTCTTGGGGGTGATGACGGCTTCCAGCGCTTGCGGAGTGATCTTGAAATCATCCTCCAGCGTCGCCTCGACCGTCACCGGCACACCGCCCGCCAGCAGCACCATATCCGGGTAGCTGACCCAGTAGGGGGCCGGAATCACCACCTCATCGCCGGGATTCAGCGTTGCCATCAGCGCGTTGTAGAGCACCTGCTTGCCGCCGGTGCCGACACTGACCTGCGCCGGGGTATAGTCGAGCTTGTTGTCGCGCTTGAACTTGGCGCAGATCGCCGCCTTCAGCTCGGCAATGCCATCGACGCCGGTGTAGCGCGTCTTGCCCGCGTTGATCGCGGCGATGCCAGCGGCGCGGATATTTTCCGGCGTGTCAAAGTCCGGCTCTCCGGCGCTCAGCCCGATGACGTCCTGACCGGCGGCCTTCAGATCGGCGGCCTTGTTGGTCATGGCGATGGTGGGCGAGGGTTTGACGCGGGACAAGGTGTCGGACAGAAAGGCCATGGGCCGCACTCCGGTTTGTAATTGGGGTCGACCCGTCTTAGGCTGGTCCCCACAGCCGTTCAAGGCAGATCGGCCTGCAACAGGGGAAGACTGATGACGGATGATTGGTACAGCGCTGAAAACGCCACCTTCGGCGACCGGATAGAGGCGGCAAGGTCTGCCGCGGGCATGACGCAGGGACAGCTCGCCAAACGCCTCGGCATCAAGCTCGGCACCCTGCGCAGCTGGGAGGAGGATCTGTCCGAGCCGCGCGCCAACAAGCTGCAGATGCTGGCGGGGCTGCTCAACGTCTCGTTCACCTGGCTGCTGACGGGCGAGGGCGATGGCGTCGCCCCCCCGGACGAGGTTGAGGCCCCGGCCCCCGATCCCGGCGTGCTCGAGGCGCTGCAGGAAATGCGCACCCTGCGCACCCAGATGACTGGCATGGCCGAACGGATCGGTCTATTGGAAAAACGCATCAGGAAATCGCTCAAGGAACCCACCGCATGACCGAACCCGTGCCCACAGGCGAGGCCCGTGAAACCCGGCTGAAGCGCCTGCACATGCGCTCCATGCGCCGCGGCATCAAGGAAATGGACATCATCCTGTCGCGCTTTTCCGAAAGCCTGGCGGATCTGAGCGACAGCGACCTCGACGCCTATGATCAGGTGCTGGCGCAGAACGATCAGGATCTCTACCAGTGGGTCTCGGGGCAGGAAGCGCCCCCCGCCGCGCTGGCGCCGATGATCACCCGCATCGCGCAATATCCCTGAACGGACCGATCCCGGAGGCGTGGCTGCAGACGCAGAAGACCGGCTGCGCCACGCTCCGCCATGGTTTGGCGAGGTTTCGTTAACCACGGAACGGTCTATCCATTTGGAATTAACATAATTTTCGGGAATTTCATCCAATTTCCGTCCGACAAGAATGGACGGAGAACTTGGATGAGCATTCAGAACGCGATCGGGCCGCGCACCGCGCCACAGGGGTTCATGACGGGCTACCTGGATACCCTCGCGCTGGTAGAGCGTCTGCATCGCCTTTTGCTGGACGTGATCAAGGATGAATTCGAACGCGTAGGCGTGCTCGAGATCAACGCGGTGCAGGCATTGCTGCTGTTCAACATCGGCGAAAACGAGGTGACCGCGGGCGAGCTGAAAAGCCGTGGCTACTATCAGGGCAGCAACGTCAGCTACAACCTCAAGAAACTGGTCGAAATGGGCTACATGCACCACGAGCGATGCGAGATCGACCGCCGCTCGGTCCGTGTCCGCCTGACGAAAAAGGGCCGCGACATCCGCGACGTGGTGGAGGAGCTGTTCGTGCGCCATGCCGAAGGTCTGGAACATCGCGCTGTCATCGACCTCAACGGGCTTGAGGGAATCAACACCTCGTTCCGGCGCATCGAACGCTTCTGGACCGACCAGATCCGCTATATCTACTGACGGGTGTCCCCCGTCAGTGGGCCAGACGGGCAGAAGCCCGCAGGCATCAATCTCGGCGCTGCGCGTCCCTGTTTCGGGAATCGCCAAGAGGCATCACTCGGCTGCTCTGATCTGCGCCTCGCGCACCGCATCGCCCAAAGGACGCCCCTGTGACACCGATGGGAACTCCAGCTCTTTCAGCAGTTTGCGCACCATTGCCGCCTCAAAGTCACGAAACCCAATTGCGGCTTCGGCGAAAGCATCCGGGCCACGCAGCACGTAAGCGCGGTAATAGGCCATCAGCTGAGCAATGCCGCCCGCGCCCCTGTCGGCCTCGCCTATGACCAGCCCGTTCACTGTCAGCGGGCCCATGTCGACCTCTCTGGGGTGAGGCCCGGTGTTGTGTATCCCGTCGCCCGAGACATCCAGAACCTGCCGCCAGCATGTCCCCTGCGCCGCCAGAGAAGCCGCGCCAAAGCGCATCGCCGCCCCAATCGCGGTCGAGGGATCCATCTGCACCCGCGCAACCCGGCGCAGTTTCTGCTGCAGGGCGCTCAGCGCCTCGTCGCCGCTGATCACCGTCCAGGGTGCCAGCACCCGTTGATTGTCTGGCCCGGACCACTCGAACACCATCAGCCGCACCGGCGCATCGGGCATCTGCATCAGCGCCTCGCGCACCTGTGGATTGTCCAGCGCTGCGGCCAGCCCGTCCAGCTGCAAGCGGTATTCGGTATCATCCACCGATCCCGACACATCCAGCCCCAGCGCCAGCGCCTGCCGACAGGCCTCTGCCTGCGCGCCAAGGGGCAGCAGCGCCAGAAGGGCCGCCATGACAACACGCCTCATCCGCAACATGTCTCCACCTTCGCCCGCTCACCCACCTGCATGTCATTGATCTCACGAAACAGTTTCAGTGTCATGGCGCGATGAAAATCCTCGAACCCCTCGGCGGTGATGACGAAAGCCCCGGGCCCGCGCAGGATCTGGTCCCGGTAGAACTGCAGGACGCCCTCGTCCGGGCCCAGCACGGCCAACCCATTCACCGTGACCCCGTCGAAGGGAAAGTGCTTGTAGGCCAGCGCCGGGGCAAAGCCCTCATTGTTGATCCCATCGCCCGAGACATCCATCACCTGCCGATCGCAGGTGGGGGCCGCGCGCAGCATCCCCGCGCCGAACCCCAGAGCATAGCCCGAAGCCGTCGGAAAACCGCTGTAACTGCGCTGCGCCTGCGCGATCGCGGCGATGGCCGCCTCCAGCGTCGCCACATCGCGCAGCAGCACCCAAGGCAGGATCACCGCCTGCTGCTGCCGCCCGCTCCATTCAAACACCGACAGCGCCACGCCGCCTTGCCCATTCAGGATGGCGCGCTGGATATCCGGGGCCCGCAGCGCCGCCGCCAGGCCATCCCGCTGCAGGGCATATTCGCCCTCGTCGACCGAGGCGGACACATCCAGCGCCAGCACAAGCGCCAACCGACAGGGCGCCGCCGCCAACTGCGCCGGTGAAAGTTCAGCAAAAACAGTGCCAGACTTTGCAGAGCTTTCCTCCGCCGCGCTCATCCCGGCGCCAAGCGCCGTCGTCAAAACCGCCCCGAGAGCGCGGCGCAGCCACGGCCCCCACCCAAAGGGCAGGGGCCGTTTCACAGTCTGTGGACCTACCAATGACCCGTGTTCGACATGCTCAGCCAGGGTTCTGCGGGCTCGAGCGAGCCGCCCTCCTGCAGCAGTTCGACCGAGATATTGTCGGGCGAGCGGACGAAGGCCATATGCCCGTCGCGCGGCGGCCGGTTGATCACCACACCGGCATCCATCAGCGTCTGGCACATCTCGTAGATATTGCCGACGCTATAGGCGAGGTGGCCGAAATGGCGGCTGTCGCTGGGCAGATCATCATCGCCATCCCAGTTGTAGGTCAGCTCGACCGGGCACTCTTCCTGCCCCTCAGCAGCCATGAAGATCAGGCTGAAGCGCCCACCCTCGTTGTCGATCCGCCGGGTTTCCTTCAGCCCCAGCAGCTCGAAAAATGCCATGGTCTTCTCAAGGTCCTTCACGCGAACCATCGTATGCAGGTAACGTACCTTCATCGCAAAACTCCTTGTCGCCCCACCTCTGGCGGGCCGTCTGTCATCTTTCCGGTGCCGCACCGGGCGGCACCACCATGGCGCTGAACCTAGCAGTCCCGCCGCCCATGTCGACGCCAAAACCTGCTTCTTGCGATCGGGCGAGGTCACATGCCTCTCTGCTTGGGGATCGAGGATTTTTCTCTCCCTTTCGAAAAGGTAAAGTGATCTAAGCCCGATTTTGAGGAAAGGATTCGCCCATGCCGCTCTCCCCCGACCAGCAGGCCGAGATTGATGCGCAGCGCAGCGCCACCGCCAGCACACTGCGCGCCACCGTTGCGGGCATGGAGGCGCATCTCTACACCGCGCATCCCGTCCTTGATCACGGCTTCGTGCGGGTGATCGACTATATGGGCGACGATGCCGCGATCTGCCAGGCCGCCCGCGTCTCCTACGGCAAGGGCACCAAATCGGTGCAGAACGACGAAGGCCTGATCCGCTATCTGATGCGCCACTGGCACTCGACCCCCTTTGAGATGTGCGAGATCAAGCTGCACGTCAAACTGCCGGTCTTCGTTGCCCGCCAGTGGATCCGCCACCGCACCGCCAACGTCAACGAATACTCCGCGCGTTACTCGATCCTGGATCGCGAATTCTACATTCCCGCGCCCGACGCGCTGAATGCGCAATCCCAGATCAACAATCAGGGCCGCGGAGAGCTGCTGGAGGGCGAAGAGGCCGCCCGTGTTCTCGAATTCCTCAAGGCGGACAGCAGCCGCGCCTATGACCATTACCAGGACATGATCAGCCAGGACAACGGCCAGCAGGGCCTCGCGCGCGAATTGGCCCGCATGAACCTGCCCGCCAATATCTACACGCAATGGTATTGGAAGGTCGATCTGCACAACCTGCTGCATTTCCTGCGGCTGCGCGCCGACGCCCACGCGCAATACGAAATCCGCGTCTATGCCGATGCCATGTGCAAGATCGTCGCCGACTGGGTGCCCTTCGCCTACAAGGCCTTCGAGGATTACCGCCTGGGCGCCGTCACCATGTCCTCCCAGATGATGGACTGCCTGCGCCGCATGCTGGCGGGCGAGGCCGTGACCGAGGAAAACTGTGGCATGAGCAAACGCGAATGGCGCGAATTTCAGGGTTTTCTGGAATAACTTGACAGATAGGTCCCCCTGACAGCCAATGACGGGCTCAGGGGGACTTCATTATGACAGGCTTGGAAAGCGCAATACTGGCCTTGGCCAAACGCTTGACCGATTTCTCAGAAACCATTCAGACCGAAGAAGCCGTCAAGACGTCCGTGATTTTGCCCTTTCTGCAGGCGCTCGGCTATGACGTTTTCAATCCGGCTGAGGTGGTGCCCGAATTCACCGCCGATGCGGTTGGCAAAAAGGGCGAAAAAGTCGACTACGCCATCAAGACCGGCAACGACATCTCGATCCTGATCGAATGCAAAGGATTGAACACCCAGCTCAACGAAAAACACCTCTCGCAGCTGTTTCGCTATTTTACCGTTACGAATGCACGATTTGCCATCCTGACCAACGGCCGCGAATATCGCTTTTTCTCCGATCTGGACGAACCGAACAAGCTGGACCGACGTCCTTTCCTGATTTTCGATCTGCTGGATTTTTCCAGCTCCGGCCTTAACGAGCTGTCGAAATTCTCCCGCAGCACCTTTGATATCGACAATATCCTGCAGCAGGCCGAGCGCCTGAAATACGTCTCTCTGATCAAGCGACTTCTGGCCGGCTGGATGGAGGCCCCGCCCGAACCGCTGGTCAAACTGATCGCCGCGCAGGTCTACGACGGTCGCTCCAGCCTCGCCCTGCGGGACATGCTGACCACCGCCACCACCGCCGCCTTCAAGGAGCTTGAGCGCGATAAACTCAGGGCCCGGCTGTCCAGCGCCCTCAGCGATGCTCCCGAAGAGCCCGCCCCCGGCCTGCCCGACACCCCACCGTCCGACGCCACCGACACGACAGAGGAGGAGATCGAGGGCTGGCTGATCGTCAAGACCCTGCTGCGCGGCCATGTCGCCCCGACCCGCATCACCCTGCGCGACGCCAAAAGCTACTGCGCGGTGCTACTGGATGACAACAACCGCAAACCCCTCGCGCGCCTGCACTTCAATCGCGCCAGAAAATACATCGGCCTTTTCGACGGCGAGTCAGAGGAGCGCATCCCGATCACCGATCTCGACGACATGATGGAGCTGCGCGACCGCCTTCTCGCCACCCTCACGAAATACGCCGCCTGAGCGGGTTCTGTTGCACCACCCACATGTTTCCCTGTGCCCAATATCCCAGGGGGCCGCAGGCGGGGGCAGCGCCCCCTCGACCGCTCCATCCGCGCCGCACCCGAGGATTTCGCACCGTTCAATTACCGTTCAAATACCGACCGGATACCGACATCCCAAATTACGCCCTTTTCAGCCTCCCGATCCGAAAACTCCGCCCTGCGCCAAGATTGCTGTGATCCAACCCACGGTCCCCGGCGTACCCTTCCTGAAACACCGCCCGGGAGGCCCCATGCAAACCCTCGTTCTCTACCTCGTCACCGCCGTGATCTTCCTAGGCCTTGACGCCGTCATGCTGAAATTCGTCATGCGCCCCCTGTTCGAGAGCCACTTGGGCGATCTGGTACGCGAAGACCCTCGCCTCGGCCCCGCCGCGATCTTCTATCTCTTCTACGTCGGCGGCGTCCTGTGGTTCGTGTCCCTGCCCGCGATGGCGTCAGGGTCTGCCTCCCAAGCCCTTGTAAACGGGGCTATTCTCGGCGCCATGGCCTATGGCACCTATGAGTTCACCAACTTCGCCACCCTGCGCGGCTGGGCGCCTCAGATGGTCGCGACAGATCTGATATGGGGCACGGTGCTGACCGGTTTCTCGGCGTTCCTCGGCGTGCTGATCCTGTCGCGCCTTTTCCCGACACCGTCCTGAAAACAGCAGCCCTGACCGCAGAGCCGCAATAAACTCCTGTCGAATTTCTGTCATGTTTCTGTTACACTTTGGGCAGAGCAGACAGGGACCGACCATGATCACCCGCATCGCCACACGCAGAACCCCACCAGTCAACCCACTGATACCATGTGCTTTAATCGCCATGTCGCTGAGTCCTGTTCAGGCCGCATCACCGATTTCCGAGGTGATCTGCGACACCAGCCCGGCGATGCAGAAGCGACTGACATCCCGCCTTGGCAGCAGACGCGAGGCCATGGGGCTACACGGCCCCGAACAGGTGATGGAGCTCTGGACGGCCCCCAGCGGCGACTGGACGATGGTTGTCACCTATGCCACCGGCACCTCCTGCATCGTCGCCATGGGCGAAGACTGGCAGGGTGGCTTGTCGGACGGGTCCCCACAGAAGGACCCGGCCTGACGTCTTGATTTTGCTTGTAAATCGGGTGCCTGATCTGCAAGTGCCACGGTTGTCCTCCACGGCTCTTGCGCGGTACTCCGACCCGATGTTGGCTGACGCAGCGCCTCCGCGTACCGGCTATCGTTTACAAGAGCTTGAGATCTCCGGCCATTTCGCGGCCGTCGCGACCTTCGGACAGCTCATAGCCGACCTTCTGGTTGTCGGCTAATCCGGTCAGTCCGGACCGTTCGACGGCTGAGATATGCACAAACACATCCTTGCCGCCTTCTTCGGGTTCGATAAATCCGTAACCCTTTGTCGTATTGAACCATTTCACGGTGCCTACAGGCATTCCGTCTCTCCTTTTGCCTTTCCGTCCCGCCCGGGCGGGTCATATGTATCACGGCGCTTGAGTGCGAAAATTCACCACTTTCGCGCCATGCGACATGGTCAGGATTGCATTCGTTTTGTAAAAAGCAAGCAAAACAAGGGCCGCGCCGTGGCGCAGCTTTGCAATTGTGCGAATGACAGGCAGGGAGACGAAAATGAATGTCTATGGAATCAAGGCCTGCGATACCTGTCGCAAAGCGTTGAAAGAGCTCGGCAATCCGGAGCTGACAGATATCCGCACCGATGGTCTGCCTGAGGAGCTGTTGCAGCGCGCTGCGGAAACCTTTGGCGACGATCTTCTGAACCGCCGCTCGACCACCTGGCGCGCGCTGGACGAGGCGACGCGTGCCCGCCCGATGCGCGAGTTGCTGCGCGAACACCCGCTGTTGATGAAGCGCCCCCTTATCGAGCAGGGCGAGACTCTCTATCTGGGGTGGACACCCGAGGTGCGCGCGGCGCTGCTGGGCTGATCCTACACTCTCGGCGGAGGTCCTGATTTGCGCAATGCGGCTTTGATACTGGGTTTGATTGGCGGCCTCATGGGTCTGTTCATGGGCGTCATCGGCTACGGATATACCAGTGCAATCAATGCCTTCGGCGAGGTTGACGGGTTGTTCACGCAGGTGGCCGATGTGCAGGCCCTGCGCACGGCGGCAGTCCTCGCCCCCATCCTCGGCCTCGCAGGGGCGGGGATGGCGCTGTCGCGCGCGCTCTGGGGCGGTCTGCTGATGCTGGCCTCTGTCGCGGGGATGTATTTCGGCTTTGGTATCAATGCCTTCACGCTTTTCCCGATCAGCTTTACCGGCGTTGCTGCGCTTCTCGCCTTGGCCGCTGGTCGGCCGGACGAACCGCAGCGGCATTTCTGAAGATCAGCCGGTCCAGCGACAGCGCGCCACCACCCCTCGTCACAAGCACCACCAGCAGAAACACCCAGAGCGCACGCTGATCCAGGATCACGCCGTCCGGCATCCGGTCAAACCACGCCCCGAGCGTTTCCGGCTGGTCGATGCCGCCATGGCCGAACAGATCGGTCAGGCTCTGCACGACGATGAAGCCAATCATACCCAGTGCCGACATGCGCGTCAGCAGGCCCAGAACAACGAGCATGGGCAGAAGGAATTCGGCCCAGGTTCCGGCGACAGTCACCGCCCACTGAAGTAGGCTCAGCCGGGAGGCATCATAGCCAACCGCTTCAAAAGAATTGGGAAATATCTGCGCATAGGCGCCGATTGAAGGGCTGAGAAAACCCAAGGCTCCCTCACCCAGCTTGGTCAGGCCAGAGGACCAGAAGTACACAAGCAACACCGCCGCGAAGACGAAGCGCGCCAGTACGGGCAGCAGGGGCGACAGGCGGTCCAGCGGGGCCGTCGGGTCTGTCATAGCGGGGTCTCCATGCAAGTGATTGCCTGCGCCGACAGCAACAACGTCAGCAGGCCTGTCGGGTCAAAATCTCGCGTCTCTGTCGTGGCGGCCTCATAGGCCACGACGACGTTGGCACCCGCGATGATGGCCTCAAGGAAGGCCGCGCCGCCCGCAGGCAAGGCCAGTGGCTGCGGGTCATAGGCGGGCCGCACCACCACCACATCTTGCGCCTGCGCACGCGGCGGGGGGGCGTCCCCGGCCTGCGCGGACCGCCAGATGTCGTGCAGTGGCCAGTCCGATCGCAGCACGCGCAGGGCAGGGGCGAGGGTGATCCGGGCGGTCTCAAAACGCTCACCAGCCCATAGAGCCAGAGCATCAGCGGCAACGGGAATGCCATCTGCGGCGTGATAGGACGCGCGCATCGCCAGATCCAGACGTGCGGCGTCCGGCAGGTACCCGAGGTGGGCAAGCGGTTGAAACTCCGTCAGAAAAGCGGGCATCGCGGCACCGTAGCGAAACATCAGCGGGCTGTCGGGTGGGCTCTGGCGCAGGAACAGGCCCGCAATCCGGCGCAGGTTTTCCGCTCCGATCAGGCGGGCGACGGTCGGAAAACCCTCGACCAACGCTTCGCTCAGCCCGACGGCGACGGTGTTGCGATAGACGGCAAAGCGCTGCCCGGCCGCGCCGCCATGACCATCGATCAGCCCCTCGGGCACGGCGCTCCCGACCTCCAGAAGCGCTGTACGAAAGGTGCCTTGATCCGGCCCCTTCATGCCATGACACCCTGCAAGGCTGCGGCCGCGCGCGCGGCCTCCGCAGCCAGAACAGGCCAGTCAGGCACTTCGGTGTCCCATTCCACCAGCACGGGGCGGGGACCTCCTTTGGCGAGGACAGCGTCCAGCAGCACCCAGACCGGATCACAAACAGCATGTCCGTGGCTGTCGATCAGCAGCGGACGGCCTGCGTCATCGGCATCCTCGTCATGGCCGCCCAGGTGCATCTCGCCGACCTTTTCCAGTGGGAAATCATCGATATAGGCGCGCGGGTCTACCCCTAGGTTCACAGCCGAGATGAAGACGTTGTTGATATCCAGTAGCAGCCCGCAGCCGGTGCGCTGGCTGACCTCGCGCAGAAAGGCGGTCTCGCTCATCTCGCTTTGCGCGAAGGCGAGGTAGGAGGAGGGGTTCTCCAGCAGCATCTGCCGGTTCAGCACCTCCTGCACCTGATCGATGTGATTGCAGATGCGGTTCAGGCTGGATTGCGTATAGGGCAGGGGCAGCAGGTCGTTCAGAAAGGCGCCGTCATGGCTCGACCAGGCGAGGTGCTCGGAAAAGCGCGCCGGGGCCAGCCAGTCGCAGAGGTGGCGCAGGCGGCCCAGGTGCTCCGCGTCCAGCGGCCCTTCGCTGCCGATGGACAGCCCGACGCCATGCACCGAAATCGCGAACCGCTCGGACAGGTGGCGCAGCTGGGCCAGAGGATATCGTGCAGGAGGCGCTGCTGGCGTTGCACGCCAAACGCCACACCTGGCGTGAGGATGCGCCGGTCACGCCCTGGATCTATGCCATCGTGCGCTACAAGGCGATTGATGCGCGGCGCAGACGTGGTGTCCCGCAACAGGATATCGATGATCTTGCCGACGTGCTGGCGGATGAGACTGCGGGCGAGATCATGGCCGCCCGCGATCTGGGGCAGTTGCTGGGCGGGATCGACAACCGCTCTGCCGATATCGTGCGCTCGCTGGGGGTGACGGGCGACAGTGCGGGCGACGTCGGCGCGAAACATGGGATGAGCGAGGGCGCGGTGCGCGTCGCCTATCATCGGGCCCTGGCACGGTTGCGCAAACTGGCCGTGGGACACGAGGCCTGACTATCGGACGAGAGGCGTAAATGAAGACCGAAGACCTGATCTCACAGCTGGCGGCGCAACCGGCCATCGCCGCGAACGCAGGGCCAGAGGCACGTCTCGCGCCGCATCTGTTGGCAGGGGCGCTGGTCACGACCCTGATGTTCTGGATCGCCCTCGGGCCGCGACCGGATCTTTGGGCCGCACTGGCGCAGCCCGTGGTCATGGCGAAAACGGTGTTGCCGCTGGTGTTGGCCGGGTTCGCCCTTGTGCTCTCGGTGCGCGCGGCCCGTCCTGCGGCCCCGCCCGGGGCAGCGCGCTTGCTGATCTGGCTGGTGCCTTTTGCGGCCGTTCTGCTGCTCATCGGTGCGTTTTTCACCACGCCCCCGGCGCAGAGGATGCCGCTGTTCCTCGGTCATTCGATCCCGGTCTGCGTGCCCTCCATTGTGGTGCTGTCCTTGCCGATTCTGGCCGCTCTGCTCACCGCACTGCGGCGTGGCGCGCCGGTGCGTCCTGCGCTCTGTGGTGCATTGGCCGGACTCGCTGCCGCCGGTCTGGCCACAACGCTCTATTCGTTGTTTTGCAACGAAGATTCGCCGCTGTTCTACAGTGTCTGGTACGCATTGGGCATCTGCCTTGCCTCTGGTCTGGGTGCACTGGCGGGCAGGCGCTGGCTGCGCTGGTAGGCAACTGCGCAGCTGAGCCCCGCCTTCGGGCCGATTTCCCTACGCTGAGGGCTGAGCCGCGCGCTAGGCTTGGCCATAGCCACCACCAAGGAGCATCGGCAATGGCAGTCCTCAGCACATCTTGGCAGTTCTGGGCGTTTCTCGCGGCGATCTTTGCCGCCCTCACTGCGATATTCGCCAAGATCGGCGTCGACAATGTGAACAGCGATTTCGCTACCTTCCTGCGCACGCTGGTGGTGCTGGTTGTGCTGGGCCTGATCCTGAGTGTGACACGCAAGTTCCAGTCGCTCAGCAGCATTTCCCCGCGCAGCGCGGTGTTTCTGGTGCTGTCTGGGCTGGCGACGGGCGCGTCGTGGCTGTGCTATTTCCGCGCTCTCAAGCTCGGGAATGCATCGCAAGTCGCGCCTGTGGACAAGTTGAGCGTCGTCCTCGTCGCCGTCTTCGGCGTGTTGATCCTGGGCGAGCATCTGTCGGTGATGGGGTGGATCGGCGTGGCGCTGGTCGGCACCGGCGCTGTCGTCATGGCGCTGAGCTGACATGAAAAAAGGGCGCCACGAGGGGCGCCCTTTCACATCTGTAAAGTCCCGGATTAGAGCAGGTCGGGCGCTGTCGCCTCGATCGTCAGCTGGGCGACGATCTCGTCCAGCGTCTGCGACTTGGTCTGTTTTTCGCCCAGACGACGGGTGTTGACGGTGCGCTCCTCGACTTCGCGCTGACCGATGGCGAGGATATAGGGCACCTTGCCGACCGAGTGTTCGCGGACCTTGTAGTTGATCTTTTCGTTTCGCAGATCCGCCTCGGCGCGCACGCCTGCGGCCTGCAGAGCGGCGACGACCTCGCGGCAATACTCATCCGCATCCGACACGATCGAGGCGACAACCACCTGACGCGGCGCCAGCCAGACCGGCAGCTTGCCAGCGTGTTCCTCGATCAGAATGCCGATAAACCGCTCGAACGAGCCGACGACGGCGCGGTGCAGCATGATCGGGTGGTGCTTTTCACCATCCGCCCCGACATAATCCGCATCCAGCCGCTCGGGCAGGTTGGGATCGACCTGCAGGGTACCGCACTGCCAGTCACGCCCGATGGCGTCGGTCAGCACGAACTCCAGCTTGGGCCCGTAGAACGCGCCCTCACCGGGGTTCAGGGTATAGTCGTACCCGGCCGCCTTGCAGGCATTGCCGAGCGCGGCTTCGACCTGGTCCCAGCTTTCCTCGGTGCCGACACGCTTTTCGGGGCGCGTCGACAGCTTCACGCTCCAGCTGGCAAAGCCGAGATCGGCATAGACCTTGGCGAGGAATTCGATGAACTTCTTCGACTCCGCCTCGATCTGATCAAACGTGCAGAAGATATGCGCGTCATCCTGCGTAAAACCGCGCACCCGCATGATGCCATGCAGCGCGCCCGAGGGTTCGTAGCGCGCGCAGGAGCCGAACTCGGCCATGCGCAGCGGCAGGTCGCGATAGGACTTCATGCCGTGGTTGAAGATCTGCACGTGGCAAGGGCAGTTCATCGGCTTCAGCGCGTTGATGGTCTTTTCGCGTGCGTGATCCTCGTCCACTTCGACGATGAACATGTTTTCCTGATAGTTGCCCCAGTGGCCCGAGGCCTCCCACAGCTTGCGGTTCACGACCTGCGGGGTGTTGACCTCGACATAGCCGTCGCGGCGCTGCTGGCGGCGCATGTAGTCCTGCAGGGTGGTGTAGATCGTCCAGCCGTTGGGGTGCCAGAACACCTGACCGGGGGCCTCTTCCTGCATGTGGAACAGGTCCATCTCGCGGCCCAGACGACGGTGGTCGCGCTTGGCGGCCTCCTCCAGCATGGTCAGGTGGGCTTTCAGCTTTTCCTTGCCGGTGAAGGCGACGCCGTAAATCCGTTGCAGCATCGGGCGGTTGCTGTCGCCACGCCAGTAGGCGCCAGCGACCGACATCAGCTTGAAGGCATCGGCGGGCACCTGACCGGTGTGCTGCAGGTGCGGGCCACGGCACAGATCCTGCCAGTCGCCATGCCAGTACATCCGCAGCGGCTCATGCCCGGGGATCGAATCGATCAGCTCAACCTTGTAGGGCTCGCCGCGGTCCTTGTAGTACTGGATCGCCACGTCGCGGTCCCAGACCTCGGTGCGGACGGGATCACGCAGATTGATGATCTCTTTCATCTTCTTTTCGATCTCGCCCAGATCCTCGGGCGTGAAGGGCTCGGCGCGGTCGAAATCGTAGTACCAGCCGTCCTTGATGACCGGGCCGATGGTGACCTTGACGTCCGGCCACAGCTCCTGCACGGCGCGCGCCATGATGTGGGCAAGGTCGTGACGCACCAGTTCATTGGCCGCGTCTTCTTCCTTCATCGTATTGATCGCAATGGAAGAATCCGAAGTGATCGGCCACTGCAGATCCCAGTGCTGACCATTGACTGTCGCGCTGATCGCCTTCTTGGCGAGCGAGGTCGAAATGTCGGCGGCGACGGCACCCGCGGTCACGCCACTGTCGTAGCTGCGCGCATTGCCATCGGGAAGGGTGAGGGTGATCTGGGACATGTTTGTCCTCCTCGTCAGTTTGGCGCCCACGGAACGCCCGGTTGCGGGTTATGGTGTCTGTGCTAATTGGAACACAGTGTTTAACAAGTCAAGGCAGTGTCCCATGTCGCCCGCGCCAAATTCAGGCCATTCAAAATCCATCTTTGCTCGTATCGTCGGGGCCGAGGATCTCCCCCGCACGGAAAGCGGCAATGGCCTTCGCATTATTCTCGCCGTGACGATGAGCAAGATCGGTGATGGACTGATCGACCCGAAACTGGTGCTCAGCTGGTTGCTGACCGCCCTCGGTGCCCCTGCCTATTTCATCGGAGCCCTTGTGCCGATCCGCGAGGCCGGGGCGCTGCTGCCGCAACTGCTGCTGGCCAGCGGTCTGGGCCGGATGCGACACCGCAAATGGATGTGGGTCGCGGGCTCGGCCCTGCAGGGCGCGGCGGCACTGGCAATCGCGTTTTCAGGGCTGGTCCTGTCGGGCTGGATGGCGGGGCTGGCGATCTGCGCGGCATTGGCGGTGCTGGCTGTCGCCCGCTCGGCCTGTTCGGTGTCCTTCAAGGAGGTGCTGGGCAAGAGCGTCTCCAAGACACACCGCGGCGCCGTCACCGGTTTTGCCGGATCGGTCGCATCGGCCGCTGTTGTCGTCTTTGCAATGTGGTTGATCTTCGGCGTCCAGACCAGCGAGATCGTGGTTGTCGGTGCCGTTGCCGGGGCCGGTCTGCTCTGGCTTCTCGCGGCTCTGGTCTTCGCCGGTCTGACAGAGCAGGACAGCCGCCGCTATTACAGCAACCGATCCGAGTTTCGCCGCCTGCTGCACGAAGACTGGTACCTGCGCCGTTTCATTCTGGTGCGCGGTCTGCTGGTGTCGACGGCGCTGGCCCCGCCCTATCTGGTGCTGCTTTCGGCGCCTGAGGGCGGCGCGGTGCTGGAACATCTGGGGGCGCTGGTGCTGGCGTCGGCGCTGGCATCGCTGCTGTCATCGTATTTCTGGGGGCGCCTCTCGGACTGGTCATCGCGCCGTGTGCTGTGCCTGTCTGGCCTCATCGGTGGGCTGGCGATGGCCGCGATGGTCGTGCTGGCACGCGCCGGATTGGTGGGGCAGGCGATCTGGCTGTCCCCTCTGGTGCTGTTCGTGTTGATGATCGCCTATCATGGCGTGCGTCAGGCGCGCTCAACCTACCTCGTCGATATGGCACCGCGGGATTTTCGTGGCGCCTATTCGGCGGTGGTGAATACGATGATTGGCACAATCCTGCTGGTCGCCGGGCTGTTCGGGGGCGTCTTGTCCTATGCCGGTCCAGACGCCGCTCTGGTCGGGTTCGCGGCGATGTCGCTGCTCGGCGCAGGCCTGGCTCTGACCCTGCGCGAGGTCGAAAAACGCTGAGGGGGGCGTTTCCCGCTGCTGCCTGAGCGGGTGGAGTTGCACGGCGATTCCGCCCATGTCATCAAGGGCGCACACCATGCGGGAAGGGCCCAATCAGATGACGGATGCGCAACGGATCGACACACCTCAAGGGCGCAGGCTGGCCTATCACGCGACGCCTGCAAAAGCGTCAGATGGGCGGCCCGGGGTCGTCTTCCTTGGCGGCTTCAAATCCGACATGGGCGGCACCAAGGCCGTGTTTCTTGAGGCATGGTGCGCCCGGCAGGGCCTCGGCTTCCTGCGCTTTGACTACTCCGGACATGGCGAGAGCTCCGAAGCCTTCACCGATGGCTGCATCGGCGACTGGGCCGAGGACGCGGAGTTCGCGATTTCCCATCTGACAGAGGGCCCGCAGATCCTTGTCGGCTCCTCCATGGGCGGCTGGATTTCCCTGCTGATGACGCGCCGTCTGGCGGATCGCATCGCCGGCCTCGTCACCATCGCGGCCGCGCCGGATTTCACCGAAGACAGCATGTGGGCCGGGTTCGACAAGGCGCAGCGTCTGGCGCTTGACATGGTGCAGCAGGTCGCGTTGCCGTCAGAGTATGGCGAACCCTATGTGATCACCAAGCGTCTGATCGAGGATGGCCGCGACCATCTGATCCTGCGCGATCCGGTGCCGCTGCCCTTCCCGGTGCGGTTTCTGCACGGCACAGCGGATGCGGATGTCGATCTGTCGGTCGCCCTGCGCCTGATGGAGCGGGCCGAAGGGGCGGATATCCAACTGAGACTGGTGAAAGACGCCGATCACCGCTTCTCCACACCCGAAAACCTCGCCCTGATCGGCGCAGCCGTGGACGAGGTTCTGGCGGCGCTCTGAGCGCGCCGTCAGGCCTTTTTCGGGACGAGCTGCTGGGCGATGCCGACGAACAGCAGGTAGAGGCTGACAAGGATCAGCGCGACCTCGATCCAGTCCGGCATGACGAAATTACGCAGGGTGGCGTAAAGCGCGATCGCCACCCAAAGCGCCGCCATCGGCAGCGACACCTTGCGCCAGCGCATCGTGCGCACCGGGTGGATGAATTTCAGCGGCACGAACATGGCGATGGTCAGCAGCGCGATGATGGCGACCATGGTGCCGGGCTGCGGCTCGACCGCGAAGAACACCAGCACGACCATGTTCCAACATCCGGGAAACCCGGAAAAGGAGTTATCGGCGGTCTTCATCCGCGTGTCAGCGAAATACAGCGACGAGGCGAAGGCGATCAGCAGCACACCGAACCAGCCCGTCCAGCCCGGCAGCAGGCCCGACTGGTACAGCGCGAAGGCCGGAATGAAGACGTAGGTGAGGTAGTCGATGATCAGGTCCAGCAGCACGCCGTCGATCTGGGCGGCGTATTTCTTGACCTCGTACTTGCGGGCCAGTGGGCCGTCGATGCCGTCGACGGCAAAGGCAACGACCAGCCAGAGGTACATGTTCTCCCACGCGGAATTCGCGGCGGCGATCATCGCCAGCATGGAGAAGATGGCACCTGTTGCAGTCAGGATGTGAACGGAAAAGGCGCGGGCTTTGTTTGAATTCATGTCACGATCTACACATAGCTGCTGGGGGCGTGCAAGTTCTCAACCACGAGGATGTGCCTTTCGATAGACTTCCATCAGCCGGGCGGAATCCACGGCTGTATAGGCTTGCGTCGTCGACAGGCTGGCATGGCCGAGCAATTCCTGGATCGCGCGTAGATCTCCGCCCGCATTCAGCAGGTGTGTCGCGAAGGAATGGCGCAGGGCATGCGGCGTGGCCGAGGCGGGCAGCCCCATCTGCGCGCGGGCCTGCGCCATTGCGATCTGGATGCTGCGCGGCGACAGCGCGCCGCCCTTGATGGCGCGAAACAGCGGCGCGGCGGGCTCAACCGGATAAGGGCAGAGGTCGAGGTATTGCGTCACCGCATCGCGGGCCGGGGCGATCACCGGCACGATCCGCTCCTTGTCGCCCTTGCCGCGTATGCGCAGACTGGGCCCGATTGGCGCGTCCTTGCCGGTCAGCGACAATGCCTCCGAAATACGCAATCCGCAGCCATAGAGCAGCATCACCACAGCCGTGTCGCGCGCCGAGACCCACTGACGCGCGTCCTGTTCGCCAACCTGCACCATCATCTGGGCGGCAGCGGCCTCGGGCAGGGGGCGGGGCAATTTGCGCTGGTACTTGGGTGTGCGCGCGGACAGCACGGCGGTGGGGTCGAACCCCTCACGCTCGGCCAGCCAGCGGTAAAAGCTCTTCACGGCGGACAGTTTGCGCGCCAGTGACCTTGCGCCGACGCCGCTGGAGCGCATCCGGGCCATCCAGCTGCGCATATCCGTCACGCCGATTTCGGCCAACGGCCCGAGGCCCTGTGCCTCGCCCTTGTGCATCGAGATGAAGCTGAGAAATTCTGTCAGATCGCCACGATAGGCCTCGATCGTGGCCTCTGCATGGCCGAGAAGGGCCCTCTGACCCTCCAGCCAGTTTTGCAGCGCATCGCGCGCAGCGGGAGAGATGCACAGGCTCATCGCCCGGCGCTCCCGGCCCGGCGGCTCAAGACAGCCAGCGCCGCATGGTCCGCTCGAACACGCCCGCGAAGAAGGCCAGCAGGTCGGTGCCATGCTGCGGGATGAACTGTTGCGGATCTTCCGAGCCGAGCAGCAGCATCCCCGGCAGACGACCGGGGCCAAAATCCAGGCGCAGGCAGGCCTCGGACTGGATCCAGTCGGCCTTCTCGCCATAGAGGAACTCCGGGGCCTCATCGACCTGACGCAGGATCACCTGACGCGCCGGTGAATTGCGTTGTCCCTCGAAATAGGCGGCGACAAAGCCCGGTTCGACCACGCGCAGCACATCGCCGAGACGTTGCACGGTGGGATCGTCTTCCTGCTGCGCGGTCTCGAGCACGAGGTGCATCGCGTCCACGCCCATGGTGTCGGCGACTTCGCCGCCCAGATCGGTCAGGAAGGTTTCAAAATCAACGGGATCCATCAGCCGCAGGATGGCGCGGTGGATCTGGTTGGTGCCTGCAAGGTTCTCGTAGGCGGCGGCGATGACCGTGCGGTGGGTATCTTCCAGCCGGTCCAGCCTGCCCTCAAGGCGGGCCATGGCGATGCCACGCAGGTCGACGATATTGGTGCCAAGGGCCTTGTCGTTGGCCGTGATCAGCGCCTGCATCACGTCCTTGTCGTCCAGAATGACGTCAGGATGCGCGAGGATGCTGTCACGCAAAACCGCCCCAAGTTCGGGGTCGATATCAGGCTTGCTGCTCATGACCAGCCTCATCTTGTTTTTCTGAAAAGTATCAGAAGATCCCGGCAAAGACGCGGTCTTTTTGGCAAAGCCGCGGGTTTGTTGCTTTTTTGCTTGCCGGGATCTGGTCGTCTTGCCTGTGTCTCTCTCAGCGATCCTTAGAGGATCTTGATGCCAGCCGACTTGATGTCCGCCAGAAAGGTCTCAAGACCCTTGTCGGTCAGCGGGTGCGACACCAGCGCCTTGATCACTGACGGCGGCGCGGTGATCACGTCGGCGCCGATGCGTGCGCAATCCAGCACATGGTTGGCGGTGCGGATCGACGCGGCGAGGATCTGAGTCTCGAAGCCATAGTTGTCATAGATGATGCGGATGTCCTCGATCAGCTCCATGCCATCCATGTGGATATCGTCGAGACGGCCGATGAACGGGCTGATGAAGGTCGCGCCGGCTTTTGCCGCCAGCAGCGCCTGGTTGGCCGAGAAGCAGAGCGTCACGTTGACCATCGCACCGTCGTCGCTGAGGACCTTGCAGGCCTTCAGGCCATCCCAGGTCAGCGGCACCTTGACGGCGATGTTCTCGGCGATCTCCAGCAGCTTGCGGCCTTCGGCGATCATCGTGTCGGCATCTGTCGCGGTGACCTCGGCGGAAACCGGGCCGTCGACCAGATCGCAGATTTCCTTGGTCACTTCCAGGATGTCGCGGCCGGATTTCTTGATCAGCGAGGGGTTTGTGGTGACGCCGTCAACCATGCCAAGCGCATTGAGTTCGGCAATCGCAGGGATCTCTGCGGTGTCTACAAAGAACTTCATCTGGAACCTCATCGGTGGATTGGTTATCTCTTGCAACGGCTTTACCCGATAGAGGGGGTCACCGAAACCCCATTCACCGCAACCGGAGACCGGATTGGCTGATCGCCCGACATTTTATCCCGCAGGCACATTGGTGTCGGTGCTGACGACGCAACCGTTGGACCGGACGCTGGATTACCGCGCGCCCGAGGGCGGCATTGCGGACGGCGCCTTCGTCATGGTGCCGCTGGGCCCGCGTCAGGTGATCGGCGTGGTCTGGGGCGTAGGGCAGGGCGGTTTCGACCTCTCCAAGGCGCGCGCCATCTCCAAGGTGCTGCCTGTCGCCCCGATGCGCGAGGAAATGCGCGAGTTTCTGCTGCGTGCCGGCGACTACACCCTGACGCCGATGTCGGCGATGCTGCGCCTTGCCACCCGCGCGCCCGGCCTCAGCGACCAACCCTCGATGCAGAAGGTCTATCGACTGGGCGAGGCCGAGCCGGACCGCATGACCGACGCCCGCACCCGCGTCATTGCCGTGCTTGAGGAATTCGCCGGCCTGTCCTTCACCCTCAAGGAGCTGGCCGAAAACGCCGGTGTCAGCGCCTCGGTCATCAAGGGCCTCGTCGCCCAGAATGTCGTGTGGGAGGAGAACACCCCCCGCGATCTGCCCTATCCGCGCCTTGACCCCGACCTGCCCGGCAAACCCCTGACCGAGTCCCAGTCCAGTGCGGCGGAGATCCTGCGCAAGGGCATCCAGTCCGGCGCCTATGGCACGACCCTGCTGCGCGGCGTCACCGGCTCCGGTAAGACCGAGGTGTATCTGGAGGCGGTGGCCAGCTGCCTCGCCAAGGGCCGTCAGGCGCTGGTGTTGCTGCCCGAAATCGCCCTCTCAGCGGAATTCCTGACGCGCGTCGAAAAGCGCTTCGGCGCGCGGGCGGCGGAGTGGCACTCCGGCGTCACGATGACCGAACGCCGCCGTGCCTGGAAAATGGTGGGCGAGGGCGAGGCGCAGCTGGTCGTCGGTGCCCGCTCGGCCCTGTTCCTGCCGTTCCGCGACCTCGGCCTGATCGTCGTGGATGAGGAGCACGACAGCTCCTACAAGCAAGAGGACGGCGTGCACTACAACGCCCGCGACATGGCGGTGCTGCGCGCCTCGCTCGCCGGCGCTCAGGTCGTGCTGGCCTCCGCCACGCCCAGCCTTGAAAGCTGGGTCAACGCGCAGGCGGGCAAGTACCAGCGGATCGACATGACCGACCGTTTCGGCGCCGCCGTGCTGCCGAACATGAAGGCCCTCGACATGCGGCAGGAGGAGATGGCCTCGGGTCAGTGGATCTCGCCCAGCCTGAAGGCCGCGGTCGACGCCCGCATTGCCGCTGGCGAGCAATCGCTGCTGTTCCTCAACCGCCGTGGCTATGCGCCAGTGACGATCTGCCGGGCCTGCGGCGATCAGATTGAATGCCCCCAGTGCGATGCCCGCATGGTCGAACACCGCTTTCTCAAGCGGCTGATGTGCCACCAGTGCGGCGAAAGCATCCCCATGCCCGAGGCCTGCCCGAAGTGCGAAGTGGTCGGCAAGCTCTCGGCCGTCGGCCCCGGAGTCGAGCGCCTGACCGAAGAGGCCACGACGCTGTTCCCCGACGCCCGCATCGCCACGCTGTCCTCGGATCTCTTCGCCTCGTCGCGCGCGCTGAAACAGGCGGTCGAGACGATTGCCAATGGCGGCGCGGATATTGTCGTCGGCACTCAGCTGGTCGCAAAGGGACACAACTTTCCGCTGTTGACGTTGGTCGGCGTGATCGACGCCGACCTCGGTCTGCACGGCAGCGACATGCGCGCGGCCGAACGCACTTTTCAGCTGATGCGTCAGGTCGCAGGCCGCGCCGGGCGCGCCGATCGCCCCGGTGAGGCCCTGTTGCAGACCTTTCAGCCCGAACACCCCGTCATCCGCGCAATCCTCTCGGGTGAGGAAGAAGAGTTCTGGAATGCCGAGGCCGAAAGTCGCGCGCAGGCCGGGATGCCGCCCTTTGGCCGCATGGCCGGGATCATCCTGTCAGCCGAAAAACCCGAGATCGCCTTTGCCGCCGGGGCTGAGCTTGCCCGCAACGACGCTCCGCTGCGCCGCGCCGGGGCGATGGTCTATGGCCCCGCCGCCGCGCCGATTGCGCGCATTCGCGGCTGGCACCGGGTGCGCATGCTGGTGAAGGCCCCGAAAGGCGCACCCCTGCAACGCGCCGTGTCGGACTGGGTCAACGGCGTACGACTGCCGAAAAACCTGCGCCTCGCCATCGATATCGACCCACAGAGCTTTTACTAGCCGCGCCTGACCCGTTGTTCAGCCTGACAGCCTCGCTTGACGGGGCGCGCGCTTGCGTCTACCCCCGCCGCAACCTGTAAACACTGACCCCAGACACCCTTCGTGAGGATCGCCATGCCCACCTTTACCGCCTTTACCACGCTGACCGGCAAGCCCGGTGCCGAGGCGCTCGGCGAGGCCATGGAGAGCCTGATGCCCGAGCCCTACGGCGTCGGCGTCTTTGAAATGGAGGACGGCTCCGGCCTGTGGGAGGTCGGCGGCTACTTCACCGAGGCCCCCGATCAGGCGGGCCTTGCCCTGCTGGCGACGATTCACAGCGCCCGCCCCTTCGCCATCTCCGAGCTGCCCGAGACCGACTGGGTTGCCAAGGTGCGCCGCGAACTGTCGCCCGTGGTCGCGGGCCGCTTCTGGGTCTATGGCTCGCATGACGCCGACAAGATGCCCGAAGGGGTTGAGCCGCTCCTGATCGAGGCCGCGATGGCGTTTGGCACCGGCCACCATGGCACCACGCTCGGTTGCCTGCGCGCGCTCGACCGGATCGACAACGAGGGCTTCACCTCCGACCGCGTCGCCGATATCGGCTGCGGCACTGCCGTTCTGGCGATGGCGGCCGCGCGGATCTGGCCCGGCACCCCGATTGCCAGCGATATCGACCCGGTCGCAGTGGATGTCGCCGTCGCCAACCTTGCCGCCAACTGCATGGATGGCCGCGTCACCTGCCTTGAGGCGACCGGCTTTGATCACCCGACGCTGGCCGCTGGCGCGCCCTACGGCCTGATCTTCGCCAACATCCTGATGGGGCCACTGATCCTGTTGGCCCCCGACATCACGTCACATCTGCAACCGGGCGGCTTTGCCGTGCTCTCGGGGCTGCTGAACGAACAGGCTGACGACGTTTTTGCCGCCTACAAGGCGCAAGGGATGGAGCTGCACTTCTCCGAGCAGATCCGCGAATGGACCACATTGACCCTGCGCAAACCCGCCTGAGGGCGCCTGCGGCCTGAGCCTCTGGACCGGGCCGCGATCAAACCGACCCGCAAGACGTAAAAAAGCCGTAACCAGGTGATCCCGGGTTACGGCTTTCTCATCTTCCCCAAGGTGATCCGTCGGCGTGTTCGCGCCGCGGAAGCGCCTTAGCTGCGTGCGACGTCTTCGATGTCGCCGCGGACCAGGCCGATGTCGTTCAGCTCACGGTCGGTCAAGCGGGACAGGGCGTTGCGGGTCACGCGGGTGTCGTTCCAGGTGGTAACGGCCGAAACCAGCAGGCTGAAGGGCGATGCGCCTTTCGAGCGGGGGGCGGTCGGTGCGTTGAAATTCGTTGCGGTCATGTCGTGTTCCTTTCGGGGAGTCAGGGTGCGACAGCTGTTCCGTCGCCTCATACTTACAGAGCGGCAGGTAGAGTTCTTTTTGTGCCCAAACAAGCAGCAGAATACGCAAGGTTCGCATGCATTTTCTGCATGGCTGGGGCGGACCGGAAGATTTTTCTTGACCTGAGGGAATTTTCTTTCGCCGAACCGTCGCATTCAGGGGGCGCGGCGGCGTTTTCAGGCGAAATTTGACCAAAGATAAGAAAAATCGCCTGCCCTGAGCTGTGCGAAGGTCTTTGCGGGTGTTCCTGTTTCGTGCTAAATCTTTCTAAAGTCCTGCGAAAAGGACGATAAAATCGGAAAGAGGCAGTGCGAAATATGCGGGTATTGGGCATCGACCCCGGGTTGCAGAACCTTGGATGGGGCATGATTCGTGTCGAGGGCAGTCGAATTACACACATCGCGAACGGAGTCGTCCACGGCACCGGTGATGATCTGGCGCAAAGACTGCTGGCCTTGCACGTCGGCCTGACAGATGTGATCACACGTTTTCAGCCCGATGCGGCGGCGGTCGAACTGGTCTTTGTGAACCGCGACGGCGCGGGTACGCTGAAACTGGGGCAGGCGCGCGGCATCGCTCTGCTGGTCCCGGCGCAGGCCGGGCTGGCCGTGGGGGAATACGCCCCGAACAAGATCAAGAAAACCGTGGTCGGCGTCGGCCATGCGGACAAGAAGCAGGTGCAGCATATGGTGCGATTGCAACTTCCCGGGGTCGAGCTTGCCGGCCCCGACGCGGCAGATGCCCTTGCTGTGGCGATCTGCCATGCGCATCACATGGGCTCAGGCCTGGCTCAGGCAATCCGGAGGTCGGCATGATCGGCAAGCTCTCAGGTGTTATCGACTACAAGACCCTCGATCACGTGCTGATCGACGTGCGCGGTGTCGGCTATATCGTCTATTGCTCGGACCGTACCCTCGCGGCCCTGCCGGGGCCGGGGCAGGCGGTGGCGCTTTATACCGACATGCTGGTGCGCGAGGATCTGATGCAGCTGTTCGGTTTTCCGACGCTGATCGAAAAGGAATGGCATCGCCTGTTGATGACGGTGCAGGGCGTTGGCGCGAAAGCCTCGCTGGCGATCCTGGGCGCACTCGGGTCTGAGGGCACGGGCCGCGCCATTGCCCTTGGCGATTGGAATGCGATCAAGGTGGCCAAGGGGATCGGCCCGAAAACCGCGCAGCGCGTCGTGATCGAGCTGAAGGACAAGGCGCCGACCCTGATGGCAATGACCTCGATGCCCGCCGCCGCCCCCGGCGATGATGTGCTGGAGGAGGTCAGCACCGTCTCCGCCATGCCCGCGCCAAAGGCCAAACCCAAAGCCGCCCCCAAGGCGGACCCCAATGCCAATGCTCAGGCCGATGCGCTCTCGGCGCTGACCAACCTCGGCTACATGCCGGGCGATGCGATGGGGGCCGTGGCGCAGGCCGCCAGCGATACGCCGGGCCTCGATACCTCTGCCCTGATCCGCGCCGCGCTGCGCCTGCTGGCCCCGAAAGAATGACCCCGGCCCGTAGCACCCCTTGCAAGGCCGCGCCGCCCAACACCATAAGGCCCGCATGAAAACCCCTGATCCGACCATGCGCCCCGAACAGCTGCCCGAGGATGTTGCCGCCGACACCCGTGCGCTGCGCCCGCAAACCCTCGATGATTTCATCGGGCAGGCCGAGGCGCGCGCCAACCTCAAGATCTTCATCCAGTCCGCCCGCCAGCGGGGCGAGGCGATGGATCACGCGCTGTTCCATGGCCCGCCCGGCCTCGGCAAGACGACGCTGGCGCAGATCATGGCGCGCGAGCTGGGGGTGAACTTCCGCATGACCTCCGGCCCCGTTCTGGCCAAGGCGGGCGACCTCGCCGCGATCCTGACCAACCTTGAGGCCCGCGATGTCCTGTTCATCGACGAGATCCACCGCCTGAACCCGGTGGTGGAGGAGATCCTCTATCCCGCGCTTGAGGATTTCGAGCTCGACCTCGTGATCGGCGAAGGCCCCGCCGCCCGCACGGTGAGGATCGAGCTGCAGCCCTTCACCCTCGTCGGCGCCACAACCCGCCTCGGCCTGCTGACGACGCCACTGCGCGACCGTTTCGGCATCCCGACCCGGCTGGAATTTTACACCGTCGACGAGCTTTATGAGATCGTCAGTCGCAACGCCCGCCTGATGGGCTGCCCGGCAGATCCCGAGGGCGCGCGCGAGATTGCCCGCCGCGGGCGTGGCACGCCGCGCATCGCCGGTCGCCTGCTGCGCCGCGTCGTCGATTTCGCCGTGGTCGAGGGCGATGGCCGTATCACCCGGGAGCTTGCCGATTCCTCGCTCACCCGCCTCGGCGTCGATGAACTCGGCCTCGACGGCGCGGACCGCCGCTATCTGCGCATGATCGGCGAAGGCTACGGCGGCGGTCCCGTGGGCATCGAGACGCTCTGCGCCGCGCTGTCAGAAAGCCGCGATGGTCTGGAGGAGGTGATCGAGCCCTACCTGCTGCAGCAAAGCCTGATCCAGCGCACGCCGCGCGGGCGGATGCTGGGGCAACGTGGCTGGCAGCACCTTGGCCTGACGCCGCCGCGCAACGACACCGCTCCGGACCTGTTCGGAGCCTAGCTTTCTGCTTGCAACCGGGGCGCCGACTTGAAAAAGCAGCGCCCCGAGGCGACCCGGCAAAAGGACCCCACCATGGCACATGCCCCCAACCCGCAGCAGATCGACCCGCAGCAGACCGAGGCGTTCTTTACCGACGCCGCTGGCCAGTTCCGCTTTTCCCGCTGGGCGCGCCCCATCGTGCCGGTCGTCTTCGGCGCGGACGAGGCCAGCCTGCCGGCGCTGAAAGGCGCGATAGAGGCGGTCGTCCTCGCCTCCGGTCACAAAATGGCCGAGGCCGATCCCGACCTTGGTGCCAACCTGATGATCTTTTTCCTGCGCGACTGGGCCGAACTGGCGGATGTGCAGAACATGGACCAGCTGGTGCCCGATCTGGCCGGGCTGCTGCCGCGCCTCGCGGCCTCCGGTGCCGATCAGTACCGCTTCTTTCGCTTCGATCAGACCGGCGCGATCAAGGCAGGCTTCGTCTTTCTGCGCATGAACGGCGCGCTGGCCGACATGCCCGCAGCAGATCTCGGGATGGAGCAGGCGGTCAAGTCGATGCTGCTCTGGTCGCCTCAGGCCTTCGCCGACCGGTCGCCCCTTGCCCGCATCGAAAAGACCGGCGCGACCGTGCTGCGCGCAGATATCGCCGCCCTGCTGCTGGCGGCCTACGATCCGATCCTGCCGCCCGCCAGCGAGGATGCCGTGCTGGCGCTGCGTCTGGCGGCGCGCGCCGGGCAACTGATGGGCTGACGGCCTGCATAGGCTTGCCGTTGCCACCCGCATCGGTTTCAGTGCGCCCAACCGAGCGACAACCAAGGATGGCCCCGATGACCCACCTCTTCAATCTGCGTGTCTATTATGAGGACACCGATCTGGCGGGCATCGTCTATTACGCCAACTACCTGCGCTTTATCGAGCGGGGGCGCACCGAGTGGGTCCGCAGTCTCGGCATTGATCAGGGGGCGCTGAAGGCGGAGGAGGGCATCGTCTTCGCTGTCCGCCGGGTTGAGGCCGACTACCTGGCCCCGGCGAAATTCGACGATGAACTGGTGGTCGAGACGACGCCCGCTGCCGTCACCGGGGCCCGCATCACCCTGCTGCAGGAGGTCCGGCGGGGTGGGACTGTGCTGTTTTCCGCGCAGGTGACGCTTGTGGCGCTGTCAGAGACCGGGCACCCGGTGCGGCTTCCGGCGAATATCCGCCTGATGCTTCACTAGTTGGTGTCTGGGGCGGGTTTCCGCCTTATTCCATTGGCCATTCAGCGCGAACTCCTATAATTTGACGCCCAATCAGGTCGCAACAGACGACCGAGGCGGAAAAGAGCAGGCTTAATGGAACCACAAACCCTCGCAATGGCGCAGGAGATTGATTTCTCCATGCTCGGGCTGTTTGCACGCGCAACGCTGACCGTGAAGCTCGTCATGCTGATGCTGACCATCGCGTCCTTCTGGAGCTGGTCGATCATCATTCAGAAACTCATCGCATATCGCCGTGCCCGTGTCGAAGTCGCCGAGTTCGACCGCGCCTTCTGGTCCGGCGAGCCGCTGGATGAACTCTATGACGAAATCGGTGCCGACCCCACAGGCCGGTCTGAGCGAATCTTTGTTGCCGGCATGACGGAGTGGCGTCGCTCGCACCGCTCTGACGGGCAGATGATCGCCGGGGCGCAGGCCCGGATTGACCGCTCCATGGATGTGGCGATCGCGAAAGAGGCCGAAACCCTGCAAGCGGGTCTGCCGGTGCTGGCCACTGTAGGCTCCACCGCGCCCTTCGTCGGGCTGTTTGGTACGGTCTGGGGCATCATGCACGCCTTCATCGGCATCGCCCAGTCGCAGAACACGTCGCTGGCCGTTGTGGCGCCCGGTATCGCCGAAGCGCTTCTGGCGACGGCTCTGGGTCTGCTGGCCGCTATCCCGGCGGTGATCTTTTACAACAAGTTCAGCACCGATTCCGATCGCATCGTCGGCAGCTACGAAGCCTTCGCCGACGAATTCTCGACCATCCTCAGCCGCCAGCTGGATTCCTGATATGGCGGGCGGAGTCATGGCCAAATCCGGCGGAGGCGGCGGGCGTCGCGGTCGCCGCCATGGCGGGCGCGCGCGCCCCATGGCCGAGATCAACATCACGCCCTTCGTCGACGTCATGCTGGTGCTGCTGATCATCTTCATGGTCGCCGCGCCGCTGATGGTCGTCGGTGTGCCGGTCGAGCTGCCGAAAACCGCCGCCGCCGCGCTCCCGTCCGAGCAGGAAGAGCCCCTGACCGTGACCGTCACGGCAGATGGCAGGATCCTGATCCAGACGGCGGAAACCGCGCCGGACGAGCTGCTGAATAAATTGCGAGCCATCGCATCGGAACGGTCTTCGGACCGGGTCTATCTGCGCGCTGATGGTGCAGTTCCATACGAACAGGTCGTTCAGGTCATGGGGGCGCTGAACAACGGCGGCTTCACGAACATCGGTCTGGTCACAGATACCGGCGGCCCGACTTTCGGGTCCGGGGATAACTAGGGCAACGACATGCAGGCGGGTACTGTCATATCCGGCGCAGGTCACATTGGCCTGATCGGATGGTTGCTGTTCGGCAACCTGCTCAGCCCACCTCCGACGGAGGTGGACGTGCAACCTGTGTCCATCATTTCCGAGGCAGAGTTCGCTCAGCTTCAGGCATCGGTCCAGGCACCGGGCGCCGCCACCGACGTGGCCGTGCCCGAAACCCCCGACGACGTCTCGGACCCCGCACCCAATCCCCCCGCGGAGACCGAGGTCACGCCGCCCCCCGCCGCCGAACCCGCGCCGGAGGCCCCCGCGGCCGAGGAGGCCCCTCAGGTGCCGGTCCCCACGCCGCCCGTGGCCGATGTCACCGACACGCCCCCCGAGCAGCCCGAAGCCGTGCCGACCCCGCAGGAAGACGTCGCGACCCTCGTGCCCGAGGATGCGCCGCTGCGCCCCGAGGCCCCGCCGACCCCGCGTCAGGCGCCTCGCATCGCGCCCGAACCCGTCGCCCCACCCGAGCGTGACCTGCCCATCGATGTTGAAAACCGCCCCGAAGTCGCGCCTTCCGAGGCCCCGGCCGAGGTGCCTCTGGACCAGCAGAAGCCGAGCGCTCAGCAGGAGAGCACGACCGAGATCGTGACCGAGGCCGACAAGCCGAATCGTGCGCCGACGACCTCCAAGCGCCCGCAACTGCGCCCGCAGCAGCTGGCCGTCGCACAACCCGAGCCCGAGCCTGAGCCCAAACCGGAGCCGAAGGCCGAGCCGAAGCCCGCCGCCAAGCCTGCCGAGAAACCGGCGGACAAACCCGCGCCCAAACCGGCTGAAAAGCCGGCCGAGGACAAGGCCGCCATCGACAAGGCCCTGCAAGAGGCGCTTTCAGGCGCGTCGGGCACCGGCAGCGATGCGCCAAAACAGGCCCCCGCCGGGCCGCCGCTGACTGCAGGCGAAAAGGAATCCTTGCGCCTTGCCGTGCAAAGCTGCTGGGTGGTCGATCCCGGCTCTCCCGCCGCGCACGTCACGATCACAATCGCCTTTTCGCTGGATCGCAGCGGCAAGGTGCTAGGTAATACACTGAAACTCGTCGGTTCGGACGGTGGTGACGCAGGGGCCGCGCAATCGGCATTTGACGCCGCCCGACGCGCCGTGTTGCGCTGCCAGAAGGAAGGCTACACCCTTCCGGTCGACAAATTCGACCAGTGGAGCGACATCGAAATGACATTCAACCCGGAGAAAATGCGGAACCTATGATGACACGCTTGACCAGGCCCAGCACCATCTTCGCCGCGCTGATCGCGCTGACGACCGCCTGCCTGCCCGGTGTGCTGACCGCACAATCCGGGCCGCTGCGCATCGAGATCACCGAAGGCGTTATCGAACCCTTGCCCTATGCCATTCCCGCCTTCGTGCCGGAAAACCCGGCGGCCGGGCAACTCGCCAGCCAACTCAGCCGCGTCGTGGCGGATGACCTGACCGGCACCGGACTGTTCCGGGAAATTCCGACCAGTGCGCATATCGGCTCCATCACCTCGTTCTCCAGCCCGGTGCAATATGCCGACTGGAAAGCGATCAACGCCGAGGCGCTGATCACCGGCGCCGTTGCCGTGAATGGCGATCAGGTGACGGTGAAATTCCGTCTCTATGACGTCTTCTCGGGGCAGGAGCTCGGCTCCGGGCTGCAGTTCAACGGCACCCAGAACGGCTGGCGCCGCATGGCCCACAAGGTCGCGGATGCCGTCTACACCCGGATCACCAGCGAAGATGCCTACTTCGACAGCCGCGTCGTCTTCGTCGCGGAAAACGGTCCCAAGGATGAACGCCGCAAGCGCCTCGCCATCATGGATTACGATGGCGCGAACGTGCAGTACCTGACCGACAGCTCGTCGATCGTGCTGGCACCGCGCTTCTCGCCCTCGGGCGACCGCGTGCTCTATACCAGCTACGAGAGCGGCGTGCCGCGCATCTATCTGCTCGACGTCGCCAGCGTTGGCCGTCGTGTCCTGAATACCGGCGTCGGCGACATGAGCTTTTCGCCGCGCTTCTCGCCCGATGGGCAGACGGTGGTCTACTCGGTGACGCAAGGCGGCAATACCGACATCTACCGCATGAACATCAGCAGCGGTCAGAGCACCCGCCTGACCAGCGCCCCCTCGATCGAGACCGCGCCCAGCTTCTCGCCCGACGGATCGCGCATCGTGTTCGAGAGCGACCGCTCCGGTGGTCAGCAACTCTACATCATGTCGGCAAACGGCGGCGAGCCTGAGCGGATTTCCTTCGGCGAAGGCCGCTACGGCACCCCCGTCTGGTCGCCGCGCGGTGACATGGTCGCCTTCACCAAGCAGAGCAAGGGCCGCTTCCACATCGGCGTCATGCGCACCGATGGCAGTGGCGAACGCCTGCTGACGGCCTCCTTCCTGGATGAGGGCCCGACCTGGTCGCCGAACGGCCGCGTGATCATGTTCGCGCGCGAAACCCAGGGCGCGTCCGGTGCCTCGGCGCTCTATTCCGTCGACGTGACGGGGCGCAACCTCAAGCGCGTACCGACCGAAGGCGGGGCATCTGACCCGGCGTGGTCGCCGCTGCAACGCTGAGCGGGCCGGTGTCCCGTCGGAGCCGGGGGTGCGAAATTTGCACTGTTCAGTTACCGACGGGATACCGACGCGATACCGACACTGATTTTGCGGGGGCATTCCGCCAACGCCGAACAAATGCTAGTATGACCGAAACACTGAACACGAGGCGTATTGTATGACCTATCTGGCAAAAGCCATTCTTCTCTGTGCCGCGCTGAGCGTTGCGGCCTGTACCAACGGCGGCCGCTTTGGCGGTGGCAACGGTGCCGATGGTGCCAACGGTGCCAACGGCGGCTATGGTGCCAACGGCGGCATGGTCCCCGGCAGCGCCTCTGATCCGGCCTCGCCGCTGTACTTCCAGCAGAGCGTCGGCGACCGCATTCTCTTCCTCGTCGACCAGTCGACCCTGACGGACGAAGCCCGCTTTACCCTCGACGGTCAGGTCCGCTGGCTGAACAGCAACCCCGACTACAGCGCCGTCGTGGAAGGCCACGCCGATGAGCAGGGCACCCGCGAATACAACCTTGCCCTTGGTGCACGTCGCGCCAATGCGGTGATGGAATACCTTGTGGCCAAAGGGGTTAGCCCGGCTCGTCTGCGCACCATCAGCTACGGTAAAGAGCGCCCGATCGCGATCTGCTCCGAAGAGTCCTGCTATGCCAAGAACCGTCGTGCCGTCACCGTGCTGGCCGCCGGCTCGGGCATGTGATCTGATCTGAGGGAGTTCGTATAGATGCGCCGGATATTGTTCGCCGTCCTTTGCCTGCTGACACTGCCCGTCGGCACCGCCATCGCCCAGAGCCGCGATGAGACGCTGGCCGATATCCGGCAGCAGCTGACGACCCTGCATGTGCAGATCCAGAACCTCAAGCGGGAGCTGTCGACCACCGGCAGCTCCGGCAACCTGACTGCCAGCACCGAACCGCTGGAACGCCTCAACGCGATCGAGAGCGAACTGCGCCGCCTCACCGGCAAGACCGAGGAGATGGAGCACAAGATCGAAAGCGTCGTGACCGACGGCACCAACAAGATCGGTGACCTCGAATTCCGTCTGGTGGAACTTGAAGGCGGCGATGTCTCCAAACTGGGCACCGCCACGACGCTCGGCAGCGGCGCGTCCTCCTCGGGCAGCGCCTCCGGGTCCAGCAGCCAGTCGGCAGCGCCTGCGCCCGCAGCGCCGTCCGAATCCTCCGCCGCCGTCAGCTCACCAGAGCTGGCAATCGGCGAGGAGGTTGATTTTCAGGCCGCGCAGGACAAGCTGGCCAGTGGCGACTTTGCTGGGGCCATGAGTGGTTTCGAGGCCTTCAAGACCACCTATCCCGGTAGCCCGCTGCAACCTGCCGTACAGCTTGGCATGGGGCGCGCGCTTGAAGGACAGGGGGATACCAAGGCCGCCGCCCGCGCCTATCTCGACAGCTTCTCGCTCGATCCGCAGGGCCAGACGGCGCCTGTGGCCCTGTTCCGGCTGGGCAGCCTGCTCGGCGCGTTGGGTCAGAAAAACGAGGCCTGTGTGACCCTGGGTGAGGTGTCCAAGCGCTTTCCCGGCTCCTCGACAGCTGAGCAGGCGAACTCTGAAATGCGCGCGCAAGGGTGTTCGTGAGGCGATCGCAAACCTTGTTTCGGCAGGCCGTGGCGGCACACTTTTCGCCGGGGCCTGAACACAAGATCGGCGTTGCAGTCTCAGGCGGCGGCGATTCGCTCGCACTTCTGCATATTCTGGCGGAGGTCGCCGCAGAGATGCCTCTGACGCTGCGGGCCGTGACTGTCGATCACGGGCTGCGTCCCGATTCTGCCGATGAAGCGCAGACGGTCTCGCGCCTCGCGGCAGAGCTGGGGATTGCCCATGATACCCTCACCTGGAAAACCTGGGACGGCACCGGGAACCTTTCCGCTCAGGCCCGCCGTGCACGCTATGACCTGCTGAGTGGCTGGGCGCTCCGGCATAGCATTGATCAGGTGGCGCTTGGCCATACAGCCGATGATCAGGCTGAAACGTTTCTGATGCGCCTGGCGCGCGCCTCCGGGGCCGACGGGCTTTCGGGGATGCCGGTGCGCCGCAGCCATGGTCACGTGACCTTCGTGCGCCCTCTGCTGGATCAGACGCGCGCGTTCCTGCGCAGCTATCTGACGGCCAAGGGTGTCGTCTGGATCGATGACCCCACAAACGAGGATCCGCGCTACGAGCGGGTGCGCATCCGCAAGGCGCTGGACCAGTTGCGCCCGCTTGGCCTGACCCCGCAAGTGATTTGCGAGACCACGAAAAACCTTGCCGCGGCGCGCAGTACGCTGGGTTGGTATGCCTGCGCCGAGGCCCGCCAGCATGGGCGTATCGACGCAGGCGATGTGGTCTTTTCCCGTGCCGGGTTTGCCACGCTCCAGCCCGAAATCGCGCGCAGGCTGTTGCAGCAGGCGCTCGTCTGGGTCGCTGGCACCGAATATCCGCCCCGCCGAAGGGCCATCGCGCTGGCGTTGCAGGCAATCCGCGCTGGCACCGGCATGACGCTGAACGGCTGCAAGGTCGCCGTGACGGGGCAGAGTATCCGGGTCTTTCGCGAATACTCTGCCGTGCAAGCGGTTGTCACATCACCGGAAAATCTCTGGGATGGGCGCTGGTCACTGACCGGTCCGGGGCAGCCCGGCGACAAGGTGCGCGCTCTCGGCACAGACGGTCTGTCGCAGTGTCCGGGCTGGCGCGAGGTCGGCAGACCGCACGGCTCCCTCGTGGGCTACCCTTCGGTGTGGCGCGGTGATACACTGCTCTCAGCGCCACATGCGGACTTTGGGCAAGGATGGGCCGCAACACTGCTGCGAGACAGCGATGTCTTCTTTGATGCGCTCCTTGTCCATTGAATGCTGCGTAATGAAACATATTTAACCCCGAACGGCCTTATGTTAGGCGCAAGATTACCTGTTTTGATTGGAGAGCTCACGTGGGCACCGCAAAAAACCTCGCTTTCTGGGCCGTGCTGCTTCTGCTGATCGTGGCACTGTTCAACCTGTTCAGCGGGTCGGGGAACACGCTGCAAAGCCAGACTCGGCCCTATTCGCAGTTCGTGACCGAAGTTGGCGATGGTTTCGTCAAATCCGTGACGCTGGATGGCGAAAAAGTTCTGTACCGTGGATCTGACGGCAAGGACTATGTCACGATCAAGCCGTCTGACGCAGAGGTCACCAACCTGCTGCTCGACAAGAGCATTCCCGTCAGCGCGAAAAGCCAGGAAGAGAGCGGCTTTCAGGCGTTCATCATCTCGCTTCTGCCTATCCTGCTGCTGATCGGCGTCTGGATCTATTTCATGAACCGCATGCAGGGCGGGGGCAAAGGCGGAGCCATGGGCTTTGGCAAGAGCCGCGCCAAGCTGCTGACCGAAAAGCAGGGCCGCGTCACCTTTGATGATGTCGCTGGTATCGACGAGGCCAAGGAAGAGCTGGAAGAAATCGTCGAATTCCTGCGCAACCCGCAGAAATTCAGCCGTCTCGGCGGCAAGATCCCCAAAGGCGCTCTGCTGGTCGGCCCTCCGGGCACTGGTAAGACGCTGCTGGCGCGCGCGATTGCGGGTGAGGCGGGCGTGCCCTTCTTTACCATCTCCGGCTCGGACTTCGTTGAGATGTTCGTTGGTGTCGGTGCCTCCCGCGTGCGTGACATGTTCGAGCAGGCCAAGAAGAACGCCCCCTGCATCGTCTTCATCGACGAGATCGACGCCGTCGGTCGCCATCGTGGCGCAGGCTACGGCGGTGGCAATGACGAGCGTGAGCAGACCCTAAACCAGCTGCTGGTCGAGATGGACGGCTTTGAGGCCAATGAGGGCGTGATCATCGTCGCCGCGACCAACCGTCGTGACGTGCTCGACCCCGCTCTGCTGCGCCCCGGCCGCTTTGACCGTCAGGTCACCGTGCCGAACCCCGATATCAAGGGCCGCGAGAAGATCCTCGGCGTGCACGCCCGCAAGACCCCGCTCGGCCCCGACGTCGATCTGCGTATCATTGCGCGCGGCACTCCTGGCTTTTCCGGTGCGGACCTTGCGAACCTTGTCAACGAAGCAGCGCTTATGGCCGCCCGCGTTGGTCGTCGCTTTGTGACGATGATCGATTTTGAGAGCGCCAAGGACAAGATCATGATGGGGGCAGAGCGCCGCTCCATGGTGATGACGCCCGCACAGAAGGAAATGACCGCCTATCACGAAGCTGGCCACGCCGTCGTCGGCATGGCGCTGCCCAAGTGCGATCCGGTCTACAAGGCAACGATCATTCCACGCGGGCAGGCCCTGGGCATGGTGATGTCGCTGCCTGAGATGGATCAGCTCAACTACTTCAAGGACGAGCTGGAACAGAAGATCGCCATGACAATGGCCGGCAAGGCTGCCGAGATCATCAAGTACGGCGAAGGCACTGTCTCGAATGGTCCCTCGGGCGACATCATGCAGGCGTCCAATCTGGCGCGTGCGATGGTGATGCGTTGGGGCATGTCAGATCTGGTCGGCAACATCGACTACCAGGAGGCCGCAGAGGCCTTCCGTGGGGGCGGCGCCGGTGGGTTCTCCATCTCCGCCAATACCAAGGAGCTGATCGAGCAAGAGGTGAAACGCATCATCGACGAGGGCTATCAGCGCGCCTATGGCCTGCTGTCCGAGCGTCACGATGAATGGGAACGCCTCGCGCAGGGTCTGCTTGAGTACGAAACCCTGACCGGCGCCGAAATCGAACGTGTGATGAAGGGTGAGCCGCCAAGCTCCACCTCGGGCGAGGATGACAACTCCAGCTCCGGCAATGCACCTTCGGTTGCCGCGATCCCGAAGACCAAGCCGCGCAACAAGCCGGAAAACGGCGGGATGGAGCCGGAGCCTTCCTCCTGATCTGACCTGATATGACCAAAGTGAAACCGGAGCCGCTCAGTGGCTCCGGTTTTCTTTTGTGCACTGGCTTGCAGCTGCCTGCCGTCCCGGTCCATCCTGTCGCTACTTCGCTGCAAGGAGCACCCGATGCCTGCCCTGATCCCGACCGCCTTTTCCGCACGCATCCTTTGGCTGGGTGTCGTTCAAAGCCGTGAGGCGGCACTCTCCTCTGCCTCCGTGCCCAGTCTGCGGGCGCTGTTCGCAGGCCCTGAGGGCGAAAGTCACGGCGGTCTGACCCGGCTCTCGTGCAGCCGCGTGACCAAACAGCATCGGCGCGGCACGGAGATCCGCAATGTGCGGCAATTTTCCATCGTCTCTGCCGAGGAACTGGCCGAAATCGCCCAAAGGATGCAGCTGGATCACCTTGACCCCGCCATGCTGGGGGCGACGATCGTGTTATCGGGCATCCCGGATTTCACCAAGATGCCACCGTCCTCGCGGCTGCAGGGGCCGGACGGGGTCACGCTGACCATCGACATGGAAAACCGCGCCTGCACTCTGCCCGCCCGGGTGATCGAGGCGGCCATGCCCGGCTATGGCAAACGCTTCAAACGCGCGGCGCAGGGGCGACGCGGGGTGACAGCTTGGGTGGAGCGTGAGGGGGTTATTTCAGTAGGCGACGAAATGCGCCTTCATATACCGGATCAACCGGTATGGTCGCATCTCGACAAGGCCCGACGAGGGAATACAGGCCTTGCCGAAACAACGTGAGCCTTAAACAAAGGCCAGAACAATGCTCGCCAGCAAAAGAGTGGCAGCGAAACTCGTATGGAACACAACTGCGGCAGCACTCATTACAATCTCCTTGGCAGTGGGATTATCGTTTCTCTTAAAAGACTAACAACTGGTAAACGGAATTGGTTCCATCGATCTATTGCAGCGATTTTAAAAACGCGGGATCCGCCTTTCGCTATCGCTGACTTTTTAAGGGCGGTGTTCCACCGGGGTGCGCTGAATTGAGGCATCTGGCGACAACGATCCTTCCCCATACTTTCCTTCACGACAGAGAGGCCTCAGCCATGACACATCTCACGGATATCGAAATCGCCCGGGCTGCGCGCAAGCAGAAGATACAGGCCATTGGCGCGCGGCTGGATATCCCGGAAGAGGCATTGCTGCCCTATGGCCACGACAAGGCAAAGGTCGCGCAAAGCTTTATCGAAGGGCTGCGAGATCGCCCTGACGGCAAGCTGATCCTTGTCACCGCCATTACACCGACGCCGGCTGGAGAGGGCAAGACGACGACGACTGTAGGGCTGGGGGACGGGTTGAACCGCATCGGCAAGCGGGCCGCGATCTGCATCCGCGAGGCGTCTCTTGGCCCCTGTTTCGGGCTGAAGGGTGGTGCGGCTGGTGGTGGCTATGCTCAGGTGATCCCGATGGAGGATATGAACCTGCATTTCACCGGGGATTTCCACGCCATTACCTCGGCCCACAATCTGCTGTCCGCGATGATCGACAATCACATCCACTGGGGAAATGAATTGCAGATCGACCAGCGGCGCGTCGTCTGGCGGCGTGTGATGGACATGAACGACCGGGCGCTGCGCGACATCGTGACCTCGCTCGGGGGGCCTGCGAACGGATTTCCGCGCCAGACCGGGTTCGATATCACTGTCGCCTCCGAAGTCATGGCGATCCTGTGTCTTGCCGAGGATCTGGCCGATCTGCAGCGCCGTCTGGGAGAGATCATCGTCGCCTACACCCGCGAGAAAGAGCCGATCCGCGCCCGTGACCTCAAGGCCGATGGAGCCATGACAGTGCTGCTGCGCGACGCCATGCAGCCCAACCTGGTGCAGACGCTGGAGAACAACCCGGCCTTCGTGCACGGCGGTCCCTTCGCCAATATCGCACATGGCTGCAACTCGGTGATCTCGACCCGGCTGGCGTTGAAACTTGCGGATTATGTGGTGACCGAGGCGGGATTTGGCGCAGACCTTGGCGCGGAAAAGTTCATGGACATCAAGTGCCGCAAGGCGGGCCTGTCCCCGGACGCGGTGGTGCTTGTCGCGACGGTCCGGTCGTTGAAGATGAATGGCGGCGTGGCGAAAGAGAATCTGGGGGCGGAAAACCCGCAGGCAGTGCAGGCGGGCTGTGCCAACCTGACCCGTCATCTTGAGAACCTGCGCGGCTTTGGTGTGCCGGTGGTTGTCGCGATCAACCGCTTTGCCGGGGATACAGAGGCGGAGCTTGAGATGCTGCGCAAGACGGTCGAGGCAGAGGATGCCGAGGTTTTCCTGTGCAACCACTGGGCCGAAGGCTCGGCCGGCATCGAGGCTCTGGCGCATCGCGTGGCCGAGCTGGCCGATAGCGGAGAGGCCGCCTTCCAGCTGCTCTACCCCGACACCATGCCGCTGTTTGAGAAGATCGAGACCGTGGCGCGCAAGATCTACCGCGCCGACGGCGTCGACGCCGACCCCAGGATCCGAGCTCAGCTCGCGGAGTGGGAGGCCCAAGGGTTTGGCGATCTACCCGTCTGCGTGGCCAAGACGCAGTATAGTTTCTCGGCGGATCCCAGCCAGCGCGGCGCAGTCACCGGCCATCGTATCCCCGTGCGAGAGGTGCGTCTGAGCGCGGGGGCGGGCTTTATCGTCGTGATCTGTGGCGAGATCATGACCATGCCCGGCCTGCCGCGCACGCCAGCCGCCGAGGGCATAGGCCTGAACGCCGACAATCAGGTCGAGGGGTTGTTCTAGCGCGGCATCGGAATGGCGCGGGCCACCGGCCCCGTCAGCACGGCAATCGCCCTCGGCTCCATCAAGGGGCTCAGTGCGGCGTGTTGGCTGCGCAGACCGCCTGTGTAGGTCCCGAAGGCGGGCATGATGACCCGCGCAGCGTCGATCAGAAAGCACGGGCGGGCGCGGCCCCCCGTGCGCGCGATTGCAGCCTTGGGGTGATAGTGGCCCGAGATTTCGCCACTGCCGCCAGCCTCCGCGATATGGCGAAAGGTCAGGGGGCTCTCGGTCAACTCTGCCAGATGTGTGCCACCCAGACCGACGGGACCGGGATCATGGTTGCCCTCGATCCAGACCCACTTGCGGCCCGCCTGTAACCGCTGCAGCCAGAGCAGCGCAGGTTCGTCCAGCGCATCGGCCGCCGCGGCATCATCAAAACTGTCCCCAAGGCAGATCACCACTTTGGGAGAGAGCGCGCTGATCTCCTCCTCAAGGCGCTGCAGGGTGTCCTGCGTCTCATAGGGTGGCAGGGCGCTGCCGCCGCGCCGGGCGAGGCGCTCGGATTTGCCAAGGTGCAGGTCCGACACGCACAGGAGGCTCTGAGCAGGCCAGTAGAGCGCGCCAGTGCCCCGGGCGACCAGTGTGGCCCCGGACAGCGTGAAGGCATGGCCCTGCGCCTCTGCGACCTCAGACAAGGCCCGCCTCCTGCATCAGACGCTCGGCTTCCTGCGCTTCAAGCCGTGCGCTGCCTTCGCCCTCAATCGGGACCTTGCCGATTTCCATGAACAGCGGTGCAGCGAGGGGCGAGACCCGGTCCAGCCGCAGATGGTCGATGCGGCCCGCAACACGGGCTGCCATCTCCTCTATCCGGCCAAAGTCGACAAGGCCGCGCATCGCCTCTTGCCGTGTGATGTCCATCAGCAGGTGGCCGGGATCGTACTTCAGCAGGGTGTCATAGAGGATATCTGAGGAAAACGTCGCCTGACGTCCGCTCTTGCGGGCCGAGGGGGTGTTGCGCTGGATCAGCCCGGCGATGGTGGCGGCGCCTCGAAAGGTACGCTTCATCACCGCATTGCCCGCGAGCCAGCCATCCAAGCCCTCGCGCAGCGCTTCCAGATCGAACAGGGGGGTAGGGTCCAGAACCTCCTCCAGCCCCCAGATCAGCGTCGCATAGTCGGTGGAGACGAAGCCGAGGGGAGCAAGGCCCAGCTCCTCCATGCGCTTGCTCAGCAGCAGACCCAGCGTCTGCATCGCGTTGCGCCCGGCAAATCCGTAGACGCAGAGGTGCATGCGGCCGTCATGCGGGAAGCTCTCGATCAGCAGGCGACCGGGTTCGGGCAGGCGCGAGACCTCGCGCTGCAGGGCCAGCCATTCGGCGGTATGGCGTGGCAGCTCCGGCCAGCTCTCTTGCTGGAACATGCGCAGCACCCGCTGCGACAGCTGGGTCGAGGTCGCGAACTTGGTGCCGCTGAACACCGCCACCTTGGGCTTGCGACCGGGATCTCGGCTGACCTCGACCGTCATTTCGCGCAAGGATTCATATCGCACGATCCGCCCGCCGATCAGGAAGGTGTCGCCGGGCGTCAGCGAGGCGGCAAAGCTTTCCTCGACCTCGCCCAAGGGTTTGCCGCCGCCGCGTTTCAGGCGGACTTTCAGCGTATCGGTGTCCTGAATGGTGCCGATGTTCATGCGGATCAGCTGGCTGGCGCGGGGGTCGCGCAGATGCCAGCGCCCGTCGGCGGCCTGCTTCAGCCGCTGCCACTGGTCATAGGCGCGCAGGGCGTAGCCGCCGGTGGCGCAGTAATCGAGGCAGGCGTCGAACTCAGGGCGGGTCAGGTCGGCGTAGGGGCCGGCGGTGCGCACCTCGTCAAACAGATCCTCGGCGGCGAAGGGACCGGCGCAGGCGGCAATCAGGATCTGCTGGCAGAGCACATCGCGCGGGCCGGGACCACGCGGATCACCGTCCAGATCGGCCTCGCGCACGGCCTCCAGCGCGGCTTCGCACTCGACCACCTCGAAGCGGTTGGCGGGCACCAGTAGCGCCTTGGAAGGCGCGTTATAGCGGTGATTGGCGCGCCCGATCCGCTGCACCAGCCGCTTGACGTTCTTCGGCGCGCCGACCTGGATCACCAGATCCACATCGCCCCAGTCGATCCCGAGGTCGAGCGAGCCGGTGCAGACGACTGCCCGCAACCGCCCCTGCACCATGGCCTTCTCGACCCGCTCTCGCTGCGTGCGGTCGAGCGAACCGTGGTGGATGCCGATGGGCAACCCGTCCTCGTTCGCCAGCCAGAGGTTGTGGAAAAAGATCTCGGCCTGGGCGCGGGTATTGTGGAAAATCAGGGTGATGCGGTGTTTCTTCACCTCCTCCAGCACGTCCGCGATGGCATAGGCCGCGCCGCCTCCGGACCATGGCGGCGGCGTGTCGCTGCGCAGCATCTGGATGTCGGGCGCCGGGCCGGGGTCAGCCTGCAGGATGTGACAAGGGTCGGGGTGGCGCGCGAGAAACTGCGCCAGAGCGGGCGGGTCCTCGACCGTGGCGGACAGTCCGACGCGGCGCAGACCGGGGCAGAGGCGCTCCAGCCGCGCCAGCGCCAGCATGAGCTGATCGCCACGCTTGCTCTCGGCTAGGGCGTGGATCTCGTCCACGACGACCCGCTTCAGCCCTGCGAACATGCGGGGCGCGTCCTCATAAGACATCAACAGCGCAAGGCTCTCGGGGGTGGTCAGCAGGATATGGGGTGGGTCGACGCGCTGACGTCGCTTGCGGCTGGAGGGGGTGTCGCCGGTGCGATCCTCGATGCGGATCGGCAGGGCCATTTCCTCGACCGGGGTTTCGAGGTTGCGGCGGATATCAGCGGCCAAAGCCTTGAGGGGCGAAATGTAGAGGGTGTGCAGGCCCTTGTGCTCGCCCTCGGCGAGGTCAATCAGCGTCGGCAGGAAGCCCGCCAGCGTCTTGCCACCGCCCGTCGGCGCGATCAGCAGCAGCGCAGGATCATCGGCGCGCGCCAACATCTCAAGCTGGTGCGGATGCACCTGCCAGCCACGGCCGGCGAACCAATCGGAAAATGTCTGGGGAAGCTGCCTCATGAGAACAGAGATAGGCGCGGTCCCCCGATTTGACGAGGCTATTGCGATAGTTTCTGCAGCTTGGCGCGCAACTCGGCAATGGTCGGGGCCAGAAGGGTTTGCCCCTTGTCGGCGGCCTCCTCCGACCAGGATGAAAACCGCTCCAGCAGAGGCAGGAAGGTGTCGATTTCGGCCTCCGTCCAGCCCTTGAGGTAATCGCCGAGGATGAGGAACTTGATCGTGCGAACGGCATCCACGGTGGCCAGACCCTTCTCGGTCAGCTCGACGATGGTGCGGCGGGCATCCTGCTGGCTGACGCCGCGCGCCAGCAGCCCCTGATTGATCAGCTCCGACACCAGCCGCGAGGCGCGCGAGGGGTCGATGCACAGCCGCGTCGCGATGGTCGAGACCATCGTTTCGCCCTTGTCGGCGCCAAATTCGTTGGAGGGCGCCCAGGTTGCAATCAGCACGTCCAGTTTGGGAAGGTCGATGTCCAGGCCCAGCTCGGCAAGTGCCATGCGCCCCAACTCTCGCTTGCCGACGCGGCGACGCCACTGCTGGAGGATCGCGTCAATCGCCAGAGCCTGATCCGTCACCGCGGCAGGAATACCTGCATGCGCCAGAAAGTCGGCCATATCCTCGTCTCGTGTCCCGATCGGACTACCCTCCGGTTGCGCTCTGAAGTTGCATGCTATTGACATGCTTATGCGCGGTGCACATATTCACTTGAACCAAATTTATCAAGTTGCAACCTGCATTTCCACGCTGCGGTGATGGTTTGACCCTGCATTTCGAAAGTACTGACGCAAGATGACCTCACCTGACGCCCGCACAGACAGCACAACTGGCGCGGATATGGCCTCGCCCGACAGCAGGACGCTGCGGGTCGTGCTGATGACGGTGGCGCTGACACTGTTTCTGGCCTCGACCGGGCAGTCCATCGTTTCGACCGCCTTGCCCGAGATCGTCAGCGATCTGGGCGGGCTGTCCTATATCACCTGGGTCGTGACGGCCTACCTGCTGTCCTCGACCATTGGCGCGCCGATCGCAGGCAAGCTGGGGGATATGTACGGCCGCAAGATCGTGCTGCAGTGCGCCATCGTGATCTTTCTGATCGGGGGGGCGATTGCCGGGCTTGCGTGGAACATGCCGGTGCTGATCCTCGGGCGCATCATACAAGGCTTCGGCGGGGGCAGCCTGATCGTGGTCTCGATGGCGGTCGTTGCAGATGTCTTGCCGCCGCGCGAACGTGCACGCGCGCAGGGGACGCTGTCGGGAGTCTTTGGCGTCTCGACCGTGCTCGGCCCGCTGGTCGGCGGCTTTCTGGTCCAGAGCGTCGGCTGGCACTGGATTTTCTTCGTCAACCTGCCCTTCGGCATCGCCGCCTTCGTCGTGCTGACCCGCACGCTTGAGGCTCAGGTGCATACCGTTCGCCACAAGATGGACTACCTCGGCGCCGTGCTGCTGATGTGCTTTCTCAGCGCGCTGGTTCTGCTGGCCAACTTGGCCGGGACTGTGCTGGCCTGGAGCGCGCCGTCCACCCTTGCCCTGATGGCCGTGACCGTTGCGTCGCTGGTCGGGTTCCTCTTCAATGAGGGGCGCGCCAGCGAGCCTGTGATGCCCCCCTTGCTGTTCCGGGTGCGCAATTATCAGGTCGCCAACAGCGTCAACTTTCTGGTGGGGATGGCGATGTTCGGCACGATTTCCTTCGTGCCGATGTTCCTGCAGGTGGTGAAAGGCGTCGACCCTGCGCGCAGCGGGATCTACCTGATCGCAATGATGGCTGGTCTGATCGGCGGCTCGTTCTCCGCTGGTCGTTTCATGACCCGGACGGGGCGCTATCGCTTCCTGCCGCCGATGGCGACCGCGCTGCTCTGCGTGTCGCTGATCGCCCTGTCGCGGATCGGGTCGGAGACGCCGCTGTGGCAGATCGCGGCCAACCTCGCCTTTGTCGGCCTTGGCATCGGCCCGAACCTCAGCGTCGGCGTGGTGGCGATCCAGACGGCTATTCCGCGCGAACACCTCGGCGTGGGCACGGCGAGCGCGAACATGTTCCGCCTGACGGGCGGTGCGGTCGGCACCTCGATCTTCGGGGCGGTCTTCAACCACGGCATGACGCTGCACGTACAACCCCTGATGCCCCAGCTTGAGCGGATACAGGATCTGACCACGACGATCATCGCCGAGCTGGAGCCGGTGTCCCGACAACTGGTCATTGAAGGGTTCTCGGACGCCATAGCGCCGATGTTCCTGATTGGCGCCGTGGTGGCGGGGCTGGCCTGCCTGATCTCGCTGCGCCTGATCGAATTGCCACTGGCCTCTGCCAGCCCGGCCCAGCCTGCACCCGCAGAATAGCCCGCAGACACAAAAGGCCCCGCCGGATCAACGGCAGGGCCTTTTCCTGTTCATTCCCGTGATCTTAGACCAGCGTCGCCTGGGTCGAGGCGCGCATCTCTTCGTCAGAGACACCCTCGGCCAGCTCGACGATCTTCAGGCCGCCTTCAACCACGTCGAGGACGCCGAGGTTGGTGATGATGCGATCCACCACAGCCCGCCCGGTCAGCGGCAGGGTGCATTCCTTCAGCACCTTCGATTCGCCGTGCTTGTTGGTGTGGTCCATCACCACGACAACCTTGCGCACCCCGGCGACCAGATCCATCGCGCCGCCCATACCCTTGACCAGCTTGCCCGGGATCATCCAGTTCGCGAGGTCACCGTTTTCGGCCACTTCCATCGCGCCGAGGATCGCCATGGCGATCTTGCCGCCGCGGATCATGCCAAAGCTGGTGGCACTGTCAAAATAGGCGGTCTGGGGCAGTTCGGTGATCGTCTGCTTGCCAGCATTGATCAGATCGGCATCCTCGCTGCCCTCAACAGGGAAGGGGCCCATGCCCAGCATCCCGTTTTCCGATTGCAGCGTCACTTCGACGCCCTCGGGGATGTAGTTGGACACCAGCGTCGGGATCCCGATGCCGAGGTTCACATACATGCCGTCTTCAAGCTCTTTCGCCGCGCGGGCGGCCATCTGGTTTCTGTCCCAAGGCATGGCTCTCTCCTCAAATCTCGATGTGTCGTTCAGACAAGGTGTCAGGCCGCAGGGCGCGTGGTGACTTTCTCGATCCGCTTTTCATGCTCGCCCTGAATGATGCGGTGCACATAGACGCCGGGCAGGTGGATGGTGTCGGGATCAAGGCTGCCGGTCGGCACGATCTCTTCGACCTCGACGATGCAGATCTTGCCGCACATGGCTGCGGGCGGGTTGAAGTTGCGGGCCGTCTTGCGGAACACAAGGTTGCCGGTCGGATCGGCCTTCCAGGCTTTGACGATGGCCAGATCAGCGACGATCCCACGCTCAAGGATATACTCCTGACCGTCGAACTCCTTGGTTTCCTTGCCCTCCGCGATGACAGTGCCGACGCCGGTCTTTGTGTAGAAGCCGGGGATGCCAGCGCCGCCGGCGCGCATACGCTCGGCCAGCGTGCCTTGGGGATTGAACTCCAGCTCAAGCTCGCCGGACAGATATTGCCGCATGAATTCAGCGTTTTCCCCCACGTAGGAGGAGATCATCTTCTTCACCTGACGTGTCTGCAACAAAATGCCGATGCCAAAATCATCAACGCCTGCGTTGTTGGAGGCAAAGGTCAGATCCTTCGTGCCTGCGTCCTTGATCGCTGCAAGCAGCAGCTCGGGGATACCGCAGAGGCCAAAGCCACCAGCCGCTATGAACATGCCGTCGAACAGCACGCCCTCGAGCGCGTCTGCCGCAGAATCGAACACCTTTTTCATGAATTCCTCCGAATTATTTTCTACTTTCTGACCCTGGACGCCGGACATGTCAATTTATTGCCGCACTGTGGCATTGGGTGCCGCGATGCAGAAACGGCCCCTGAAACAGGGGCCGTTGGTGCGCGTTGCATCTCTGCTGGAATAAGCAAGCTCTGGCGTTATTCGCCGTCCTCGGGCGGGGCCTCAGGCTTTTTCGCGGCAGGTTTCTTGGCCGGAGCTTTCTTGGCTGCAGGCTTTTTCGCTGTCGTCTTCTTGGCCGCTGTCTTGGTCGTCGCAGCCTTAGTCGTCGCCGCTTTGGTTGTGGCTTTTTTCGCCGCAGGTTTCTTGGCTGGGGCTTTGCGCGCAGGCTTCTTGCCGGATTTTGCGGCCTTTTCGTTGATCAGCTCGACGGCGGCTTCCATCGTCAGGCCTTCAGGCTCGACGTCGTTGGGCAGCGTGGCGTTGATCTTTTCCCACTTCACGTAAGGCCCGTAACGCCCCGTCATGACGTTGACCGGTCCGCCGAGCTCGGGGTGTTCGCCCAGCTCTTTCAAGGGCTTGGCCGCTTGGCCACGACCGCCACGCGCCAGCTTCTGCGCCAGCAGCTCAACCGCGCGGTTCATGCCGACCTCGAAGACCTCATCAACATTGGCAAGGTTCGCATAGGTCTTGTTGTGTTTCACGAAGGGGCCAAAGCGGCCGATCCCGGCCTCGATCATCTCGCCATCTTCCGGGTGCGCGCCGATCTGGCGCGGCAGGTTCAGCAGCGTCAGCGCCTTTTCCAGGTCGATGGAATCGACTTCCCAGCCCTTGGGCAGCGAAGCGCGCGGCGGTTTCGGCACTTCTTCGGTGGCATTGCCGCGTTGCACGTAGGGGCCGAAGCGACCATCGCGTAGGCTGATCGGATCGTCGTTGTCGTGGCCGAGCAGCTTGCCATCCGGCCCGATCGAGCTGCCCTCGGCACCGGGAGGGCCGAAGGGCCGGGTAAAGCGGCATTCGGGGTAGTTCGAGCAGCCGATGAAGGCCCCGCCAGAGCGCGCAGTGCGCATCGACAGACGCCCCTGACCACAGTTCGGGCACAGGCGCGGATCGCTGCCGTCGCCTGCATCGGGGAACAGATGTGGCTCCAGAACCTCGTTGATCTTCTCCAGCACGTCGGTGATGCGCAGCTCGGAGGTTTCCTCAATCGCCGCGTGGAAATCGCGCCAGAAGCGTTTCAGAACATCCTTGTAGTCCCGCTCGCCCGCCGAAACGTCATCGAGCTCGCCCTCAAGATCGGCGGTGAAATCATACTCGACGTACTTGTGAAAATAGTTCGACAGAAAGGCGATGACGAGCCGCCCCTTGTCCTCTGGGATCATCCGCGACTTGTCCATGCGGACATAGCCACGGTCCTGAATGGTCGTGACGATGCTGGCATAGGTCGAGGGGCGGCCGATGCCGAGCTCTTCCATGCGCTTGACCAGCGTCGCTTCGGTATAGCGCGGCGGCGGCTGGGTGAAGTGCTGGTCGGGCGTGATCGTTTTCTTCTTTGCCGGTTCGCCCTGACTGATCTGGGGCAGGCGATTGTCGTCGTCATCGACGACGGCGTCATCCTTGCCCTCTTCGTAAACCCTTAGAAAGCCGTCGAAAATGACCACCTGGCCGGTGGCGCGCAGCTCGACTTGGTGATCGGCGCTGGTGATGTCGACGGTGGTCCGCTCCATCCGCGCACCCTCCATCTGACAGGCCAGCGTGCGCTTCCAGATCAGGTCATAGAGCTTGCGCTGATCCGCATCGGTGATCTTGAGCGCGGCGGCGTCCTTGGTCATCTCGGTCGGGCGGATACATTCGTGCGCTTCCTGCGCGTTCTTGGCCTTGTTCTTGTAGACGCGGGGGCTGGAGGGCACATATTCCGCGCCGTACCGTTCCTTGATCGCGTCACGGGCGGCGGTCACGGCCTCGGGGGCCATGTCGATGCCGTCGGTCCGCATATAGGTGATGTGGCCAGCCTCGTAGAGGCGCTGCGCCGCGCTCATCGTCTGGCGGGCACCCATGCCGAACTTGCGGCTGGCTTCCTGCTGCAGGGTCGAGGTCATGAAGGGCGGCGAGGGATTGCGCGAGGCGGGCTTGGCCTCGACCGAGGCGACAGTCAGATCGCGCGAAGTGATGGCCTGCACCGCCATCTCGGCAGCGGTTTGGTTTTCGAGCGAATAGCGGTCGAGCTTGTCACCGCCGAGCATGGTCAGCCGGGCTTCGTATTCCTGACCGCGCGGCGTCGTCAGGATGGCCTTCACGGTCCAGTATTCACGGGCACGGAAGACCTCGATCTCCATCTCGCGCTCGACGATCAGACGCAGGCAGACCGATTGCACGCGGCCAGCGGACTTGGCGCCGGGCAGCTTGCGCCAGAGCACGGGCGAGAGGTTGAAACCGACAAGGTAGTCGAGCGCGCGGCGGGCGAGATACGCCTCGACCAGCGGGGCGTCGACCTGACGCGGGTTCTTCATCGCCTCGGTGACGGCGGATTTGGTGATGGCGTTGAAGACCACGCGGCTGACGGGGGTGTCAGCCTTGATCGCCTTGCGCTTCCTCAGCGTCTCTTCCAGGTGCCAGGAAATCGCCTCTCCCTCACGATCAGGGTCGGTCGCGAGGATCAGGTTGTTGTCTTCTTTCAGGGCGTCGGCAATGGCCTTCACATGTTTGCGACTGTCGGCGCCGACCTCCCAGAGCATCTCGAAATCGTTCTCGGTATCCACCGATCCGTCCTTGGGAGGCAGGTCGCGGACGTGGCCATACGAGGCGAGGACGACATAATCGGAGCCCAGATATTTGTTGATTGTCTTGGCCTTAGCCGGGGATTCCACAACAACAACGGGCATCAGAGTTCCTTTCGAATGGCGGCTCGACTCGAAGATCGCGCCTTGGCGGCGGAACATGTGGGGTCGGTGGGTGGCTTGTCAATGGAGGCAAACCTGACTGGGTGCAATCCCCCTGCCATGGCGGAAAGCAGCGCATAACGTGAATGCGGGTCAGGAGAGCAACGCGATGAAACCGCCCGGTTGGCGTTCGATCCGGCCCTGAAGTTCGAGGTCGGTGAGGACTGGCATGACCCGCTGAGCGGGGCTGGCGATGTCGCGCAATAGCTGATCTTCGGCCAGTGGAGAGGGGCCGAGCCGGTCCAGGATGGCGCGGTGCAGGTCCTGTATCTCCTGCTTGGAGCGTGGGGGCGAGGGCGGCGTGGCCGAGGGGATGGGCCGCGTCGGGCGCGGTTGTGGGAGAGCGGCGCGAGGATTTTCGCCTGCGGTTCCAATAGCTTCGATCACATCATGGGCGCTGCGGACCAGTGTGGCCCCGTCACGCAGCAGCATGTTGCAGCCAGAGGCGCGGGCATCGAAGGGGTGACCGGGCACCGCCAGCACCTCGCGGCCCTGATCCAGCGCGTTGCGCGCGGTGATGAGAGAGCCGGACTTGGCTGCGGCCTCAACCACGATGACGGCGCGGGCGAGGCCGGAAATCAGCCGATTGCGCAGGGGAAAGTGCCGCGCCGTGGGCGATAAGCCGAGGGGTTGTTCGGAGAGGCGCAGACCGTTTTGCAACAGGGTCTCGGACAACTCACTGTTCTCAATGGGATAAATGACATCGGCGCCACCGGCCATCACGGCGATGGTGCCGCTGGACTGGCTGGCGTGATGGGCGGCGGCATCGACGCCGCGCGCCAGACCGGAGACGATGACATAGCCCTCAGCCGCCAGATCGGCGGCGAGGGCGCGGGCCATGCGCAGACCCAGAGACGAGGCCATGCGAGAGCCGACGATGGCGATCAGAGGGCGCGCCAAAGCCGCCCGGTTGCCAAGGATCCAGAGGCAGGGCGGCGGGTCAGCGAGGTCGAGAAGTTGCGCCGGATAGCCCGCATCACCGAGGCAGAGCAACTGGGCCCCAAGCGCGCGACCTTTCGCAAGTTCTTGTTCTGCAAGGGATATCGGGCAGGGGCTGTAGGTGTTGATCCCCGCGGCGCGGGCCATGTCGGGCAGCGCGGCAAGGGCCGCCTGGGCGCTGCCGTGCTGTGCCATCATCCGATAGAAGGTGGCGATACCGACCCGGCTGGATCGCAAGAGACGAAGCCACGAGAGCCGATCATCTTCCGTGGTGGGTGGGAGTGGGGGGTGAGTGGAAGGATGTGTATCCACGACCATCGTGACTCCGCCTGCTTGCAGATTCGTTGTACCGCTGGGGTGGTTAATTAAGGGTAAAGTTTTCCGCGGGGTTGGCGTTAATACTTGGGGTTTTCGCGGCGAAATCGCCCGGAATTTGATGTCGGTATCGCGTCGGTATCCGGGCGGTATTGCATTCGTCGCCGCTTTGTTAACCGAATCGTAGCGCGGCAACCTCGCCCAGAAGTGAGCCGGACAGCAAAAAGCCGCGCCCCCGGGGTTGGGGGGCGCGGCGAGTGTCGCTTGCAGGGCCAGGGCGCCTCAGGTGCCAGAGCCACCGACGGTCAGACCGCCGATCAGCACGGTGGGCTGGCCGACGCCGACCGGCACCCACTGGCCCGCCTTGCCGCAATTGCCCATACCGGGGTCGAGCGCCATGTCGTTGCCGAGCGCGCGGATGCGCTTCATCGCGGCGGGGCCGTCACCGATCAGCGTGGCGCCCTTGACCGGGGCGACGCGCTTGCCGTCCTTCACGAGGTAGGCCTCGGTGCAGGAGAAGACGAACTTGCCGTTGGTGATGTCGACCTGACCGCCACCAAAGCCGACAGCGTGGATGCCGTCTTTCATGTCCGCGACGATATCCTCGGGGTTGGAGTCGCCTCCGAGCATGTAGGTGTTGGTCATCCGCGGCATCGGCGCATGGGCATAGCTTTCGCGGCGTCCGTTGCCAGTGGGCTCGACCCCCATCAGACGGGCGTTCTGGCGGTCCTGCATATAGCCGACGAGGATGCCGTCCTCGATCAACACGTTCTTGCCGGAGGGCGTGCCCTCGTCATCAATGGTGATGGAGCCGCGACGGTCCGGGATCGTGCCGTCGTCCAGTACGGTGACGCCGCGTGCCGCGACCTGCTGACCGATCAGACCGGAGAAGGCCGAGGAGCCTTTACGGTTGAAGTCGCCCTCAAGCCCGTGGCCGACCGCTTCGTGCAGCATGACACCGGGCCAGCCCGGCCCGAGCAGAACGTCCATGATGCCGGCGGGGGCAGGGATCGCCTCAATGTTCACCAGCGCGACGCGCAGAGCTTCGCGGGCCTTGGCCTGCCAGTCGGCGGGGTCGAGCAGCCCGTCGAGGCCAATGCGCCCGCCACCCCCGGCGGTGCCGGTCTGACGCTGACCCTTGTCCTCGACAATGACCGAGACGTTGACGCGGGTCATCGGGCGCATGTCACGCACGATGTGGCCTTCGGGGCGCAGGATCTCGATCTCCTGACAGGAGGCGGCGACGGTGGCGCTGACCTGCACGACGCGGGGGTCGAGGTCACGGCAGAAGGCGTCGATCTCGCGCAGGGTGTCGACCTTGACCGGAAAGGCGTGGGCGGCGATCGGGTCCAGCTCGGCGTAGAGCTTGGTATTGGTGGCGCGGGGCGGGGGGGCCATGGTGCCGCCCCCATCGGCGACGGCAAGGCGGGCGGTGGCGACGGCGCGGCGCAGCGCGCTCTCCGAGATCTCGGTCGCATGGGCGTAGCCTGCAACCTCGCCGCGAACGGCGCGCAGGCCGAATCCCTCAGCCGCGTCATAGGAGGCGGTGCGGATGCGACCGTCATCAAAATGCAACATCTCGGAACGACGGCGTTCCATGAAAAGCTCACCATCATCGGCGCCAGCAACGGCTTCGCGCAGCAGCGAGAGGGCCGAACCCTCATCCAGCATTGTCTCAAACGGGCGGAACAGCGTATCTTTCATTGGGGGACGGCCTTTTCTGACGTAGAGTGGCAACAACGGCCTAAATGGCAGGGACGACGCCGGAATTCTTGATCTAAATCAAAAAAGCGTCCCTTTGCCGCGCAGGCGATTGTTGTCGTATGCGTTAGAATATGGTTTTAAGCATCGACAAACAACGGGAGCGAGCCTGAGATCCGGCGAATTCCCGATAGACACGAACGACACGCACCAAGAACTGCACCAACCGATCAGGGTGACCAATGCGATTTTTGAAACCTTCTCTGGCCCTTCTGGCCGCATTCCCAGCCCTTCCCGCCATGGCGCAGGAGCTTGAACGCGTGGGCAAACCGCACCTCGGCGGCATCGGCTTCCAGCCGGCATCGACCTCCGAAGCGGCAGATCTGCAATGGCTGGACGGCATGATCCTGGTGATCATCACCGTCATCGTCATTCTGGTGACGGGGCTGCTTTTGTTCGCCGCATGGCGATTCAACCGCAAGCGGAACCCCGTGCCGTCGACCTTCACGCACAATTCCCCGCTGGAGATCGCCTGGACCATCGTGCCCATCGTGATCCTGATGTTCATCGGGGCGTTTTCGCTGCCGACACTGTTCAAGCAGCAGACGATTCCCGACGGCGACATCCATATCAAGGTGACCGGCTACCAGTGGTACTGGGGCTATGAATACACCGACGCCGACGCAGCGGGCCTGGCCTTCGAGGGCTTCAAGCTGGAGAAAGAGCAGCTGGCGGACTACGGCTATGAGCCGGACGAGTATCTGCTGGCCACCGACACCGCCGTCATCGTGCCGGTCGGCAAGACCGTCGTGATGACCGTGACGGGCGCGGATGTGATCCACTCCTGGACCATCCCGGCCTTCGGGGTGAAGCAGGATGCCGTGCCGGGCCGTCTGGCGCAGCTGTGGTTCAACGCGGATCGCGAAGGGCTGTACTTCGGTCAGTGTTCTGAGCTTTGCGGCAAGGACCACGCCTATATGCCGATCACGGTCAAGGTGGTCAGCCAGCAGACCTATGATGCCTGGCTTGCCGCCAGCACCTCGGCAGGGCAGTTCGTGCCGCTGGCGCAGGTCGCACCGGCAACATGATGCATGTCGCGCCCCGGCCCTGCACAGGGCCGGACAGGCGCGCGAAGATCGGTCCCGGCATTTTCCGGGGCCGTGATGTTGAAAAGAGACCTGAGACATGACCGACGTAAGCCTTAACCCGCAAGCCGCTGCAGGCGATGCCGCCTACGAATCGCAGTTTGGCGACTACATCGCGTTGCTGAAGCCGCGCGTGATGTCTCTGGTGGTGTTCACGGCCTTCGTCGGGCTGGTGGCAGCGCCGGTGCATGTGCACCCCTTCATCGCTTTCTGCGCAGTGCTGTTCATTGCCGTGGGCGGCGGGGCCTCGGGCGCCCTGAACATGTGGTATGATTCGGATATCGACGCGGTGATGAAGCGCACCGTCGGTCGGCCGATCCCTTCGGGGCGGGTCGGGCGCGAAGAGGCACTGGCCCTCGGGCTGACGCTCTCAGGCTTTTCCTGCGTCATGCTGGCGCTGGCGGCGAATGTTTTTGCCGGGCTGTTCCTCGCCTTCACGATCTTCTTCTACGCTGTTGTCTACACGATGTGGCTGAAGCGCTGGACGCCGCAGAACATCGTCATCGGTGGCGCGGCAGGTGCTTTCCCTCCGATGATCGGCTGGGCCGTGGCGACGGGCGGAGTAAGCGTCGAATCGGTGCTGATGTTCCTTCTGGTCTTCATGTGGACGCCGCCGCACTTCTGGGCGCTGGCGCTGTTCATGAAGGAAGACTACCGCGACGCGGGCGTGCCGATGCTGACCGTGACCCACGGGCGCAAATCCACCCGCAAGCATATCCTGGCCTACACGGTTCTGCTGGCCCCGATCGCGCTGGTGACTGGCGTCACCTCGATCGGCGGGCCGATCTACATGGCCGTTGCCGTGGTGCTGAACGGGCTGTTCCTGAAAGGCGCGTTCCAGATCTGGCGCCGGGACGAGACCACAGCCGAGGCCGACAACTACAAGGTTGAGCGGAGTTTCTTCAAACTCTCGCTCTATTATACCGCGCTGCACTTTGCCGCGATCCTGGTCGAGGCACTGCTGAAACCCTACGGGCTGGGAGGCTGGTAAGATGCCATTGGCACATGAACATGAACTGCACCGCCGCCGTCTGTCGCGCAATCTGGGGCTTGGTGGCGTGCTGCTGGCCTTTGTCTTTCTGATCTTCGGCATGACCTTCGTAAAGGTTACGGCGCAGAACGTGCAATTCCCCGACACCGTGCCGGGCGTGCAGAAAACGGTGCCTGTCGCACCTGCCAGCGGAAACTGAGCCATGGACGCCAAGACAAAGACAGTTGTGCAAACCGTTGGCGTTGTGGTCGTGATGGCGTCGCTGGCCTGGGCGGCGGTGCCGGCCTATAACTATTTCTGCAAGGTCACCGGCTTTGGCGGCGTCACGCAAGAGGCTGACCGCGGCTCGGACACCGTGCTGGACGAGACGATCAAGATCCGTTTCGACGCCTCGATCGACCGCAACATGCCCTGGAGCTTCAAGCCCGTGCAGCGCGAGATGACGCTGAAGATCGGCGAAACCGGGCTGGCCTTCTTTGAGGCGCACAACCCGACCGACCGAGTGGTCGCGGGCACGGCGTCCTACAACGTCACGCCCTACGAGGCGGGTGGTTTTTTCACCAAGATCCAGTGCTTCTGCTTTGACGAGCAGATCCTGCAACCCGGCGAGACGGTGCAGATGCCCGTCACCTTCTACGTGGACCCCGCCATCGTCGACGACCGCGATGCGAAATATGTCCACACGATCACGCTGGGCTATACATTCTATGAAACCGATCTGCCCGAAGGGTACAAAGCCGAAGAGCAGGCTGCACTCTCGGTGGAACAAGGCGCAACCGATCTGAACTAACGGCCTCAGGCGAGGGAAAACGAGATGGCACACGAAAAGAACCACGACTACCATATCCTGGCACCGTCGATTTACCCGTTCATCGGGGCAGTCGGGGCGTTTATCATGCTCTACGGGGCCGTGCTGTGGATGCACGAGTCCGGCCCGTGGATGTTCCTGCTGGGCCTGCTGGTGGTGCTCTACACCATGTTCGGCTGGTGGCGCGAAACCATCCTGGAAAACAAGGCGGGCGATCACACGCCGGTCGTCAAGATCGGGCTGCGCTACGGCTTCATCCTGTTCATCATGTCCGAGGTCATGTTCTTTTCGGCATGGTTCTGGACCTTCTTCAAGCATGCGATCTATCCGATGGGGCCACAAAGCCCTGCGGTGGATGGCGTCTGGCCGCCCGTAGGTATTGAGGTTTTCGATCCCTGGCACCTGCCGCTGATCAACACGCTGATCCTGCTGTGCTCGGGCGCGGCGGCCACCTGGGCGCACCATGCCCTGGTGCATGAAGACAACCGCAAGGACATCAAGAACGGTCTGCTGCTGGCGATCCTGCTGGGCGCGCTGTTCACGGTGTTCCAGCTGTACGAATATAGCCACGCGGCCTTCGGCTTTGGCGGCAACATCTACGGCGCGACCTTCTTCATGGCGACCGGCTTTCACGGTGTGCACGTCTTCATCGGCACGATCTTCCTGCTGGTCTGCCTGCTGCGCGTCCATGCCGGCCACTTCACCGCCGAAAACCACGTCGGGTTTGAGGCGGCGGCCTGGTACTGGCACTTCGTTGACGTGGTCTGGTTGTTCCTCTTCGCCTCGATCTATATCTGGGGCGCCTGATCCGTCGGGCCGGGCCTGCCCCTTTTGGCGGGCAGGCGCGATGTCTATATAGCTGCAAGACAGAGGCGCGGGCATCGACCGCGCCTCTTTGCGATGAAGTGGGGGATTTATGCGGGCGAGATTGATCGGGGTGATCGTGTTCGCGGTCGCCGGGTTCGCGGTTCTGGTGGCGCTCGGCAGCTGGCAGGTCCAGCGTCTGCACTGGAAAGAGGCCCTTCTGGCGCGGATCGAGGCACGGATTGCCGCGGACCCCGTGCCGCTGCCCGAGGACCCGGAGCCGGAGGCCGACAAGTATCTGGCCGTGCGGCTTGCAGGTCAGTTCACCGGCCCCGTCCTGCGCATCCAGTCCGCACAAGAGGGCTATGGCGCCGGGTATCATCTGGTGCAGGGCTTTGATACGTCCGCGCGCCGCGTGATGATCGACCGGGGGTTCGTGCCGCAGGGCGCGGCGCTTCCCGAGGCACCTGAGGGAGAGGTGGAGATCACCGGCAACCTGCTCTGGCCCGACGAGAAGGACGGCTTTACCCCCGACCCCGACCTGACGACCGGGCTGTTCTATGCCCGTGACGTGCCGGCCATGTCCGAGGTGCTGGATACGGCACCGCTGCTGGTGGTGCGCCGCGACGCGGCGGGGCAGGAGGGGGCGCTGATGGTGGCCCCGGTGGGCACCTCATCGATCCCGAATGATCATGAGGGCTATGCAATCACATGGTTCTCGCTGGCCGCCATATGGCTGGTCATGTCGGGTGGTTTGATTTATCGCATCTCCAAACAGGGAAAGGGCGAATTGGCGTGAAGTATATCTCGACAAGGGGCAAGGCCCCCGAACTGACGTTCGAGGATGCAATGCTGACCGGGCTGGCCCGCGACGGCGGTCTGTATGTTCCGGCAGAAATTCCAGTGATGAGCGCCGAGGATATTCGCGCGCTCGGCGGGTTGTCCTATGAGGAAACCGCTTTCCGCGTCATGTGGCCCTATCTGGGCGAGACCTTCACCGAGGATGAGTTCCGCGCCTGTATCGCGCGCGCCTATACCGGGTTCGGCCATGCCGCCCGTGCGCCCATGGTGCAGCTGGAGCCGAACCACTTTCTGCTGGAGCTGTTTCACGGCCCGACGCTGGCCTTCAAGGATTTCGCGATGCAGCTGATCGGTCAGCTGTTCCAGACTGCGCTGCAAAAGAACGGCCGCAAGGTGACCATCGTGGGTGCGACCTCGGGTGATACCGGCTCGGCCGCGATCGAGGCGTTCCGGGGGTTGGACAATGTCGACGTGTTCATCCTGTTCCCGCATGGCCGTGTCTCTGAGGTGCAGCGCCGTCAGATGACGACGCCCGCCGACAAGAACGTGCATGCGCTGGCGATGGACGGCGATTTCGACGATTGTCAGGCCCGCGTGAAGGACATGTTCAACCACTTCGATTTCCGCGATGACGTGGGCCTTGCCGGGGTGAACTCGATCAACTGGGCGCGGGTTCTGGCGCAGGTGGTCTATTACTTCACCGCCGCCGTCAGCCTTGGTGCGCCCGACCGCAAGGTCAGCTTCACGGTGCCAACCGGCAACTTCGGTGACATCTTCGCGGGCTATATCGCGCGCCGGATGGGCCTGCCGATCGACAAGCTGATCGTGGCGACCAACCAGAACGACATCCTGCACCGTTGCCTCAGCACCGGCGAATATCGCCCCGATGGCGTAACGCCCTCGATCAGCCCGTCGATGGATATTCAGGTCAGCTCGAACTTCGAGCGGGCGCTGTTTGACGCGCTTGGCCGGGACGGCGCCGCCGTGTCGCAGCTGATGGACGAGATGAAGGCGGGCGGGTTCACCGTGCCGCAAGGCGGCTTGCAGCACTTGCAGGAGCTGTTCCTGTCGGGCCGTTGCTCTGAAGACGAGACCCGCGAGACGATCCGCGACATGCTGGCACAAACGGGCGAGCTGCTCTGCCCGCACACCGCCGTCGCGGTGAAGGTCGCGCGCGAGCTGCGCGTGGCCGATGTGCCGATGGTGTCGCTGGCGACAGCGCATCCGGCGAAATTCCCCGACGCGGTGGAGGCGGCCAGTGGCGTGCGCCCCGGCCTGCCGCCGCGTATGGCCGATCTCTTTGACCGCGAGGAGCGTGTGACGCGCGTGGCCAATGACCTCGACCAGATCGAAGCGCTGATCCGCGAAAGGAGATCTGCATGAGTGTCGAACTGACCACGCTGAGCAACGGTTTTCGTATCGTTTCCGAGCATATGCCGGGCCTGCAATCCGCCTCCATCGGGATCTGGGTCAGTGCCGGGGGCCGTCATGAGCGTCCCGAACAGAACGGCATTGCGCATTTCCTTGAGCATATGGCCTTCAAGGGCACGCGCACCCGCTCGGCCCTCGATATCGCTGAGGTGATCGAGGATGTGGGCGGCTATATCAACGCCTACACCAGCCGCGAGGTGACCGCCTACTACGCCCGCGTGCTGAAAAACGACGTGCCGCTGGCGCTTGAGGTGATCGCGGATATCCTGCGCCAGTCGATCTTTGACCCCAAGGAAATCGAAGTCGAGCGCGGCGTGATCCTGTCCGAGATCGGGCAGGCGCTGGATACCCCTGATGACGTGGTCTTCGACTGGCTGCAGGAACGCGCCTATCCCGAGCAACCTCTGGGGCGCACCATTCTGGGCCCTGAGGAGCGGGTGAAGAATTTCAGCCGCGATGATCTGGCGGGCTTTGTGCGCGAACACTACGGTCCCGGTCAGATGATCCTGTCGGCGGCGGGGGCTGTTGATCACGCGCAGATCGTCGCCATGGCCGAAAAGCTGTTCGGCGACATGGAGGCCCACGGCCAGCCCGAGATCATCCCGGCGCGTTTTGTCGGCGGCGAGATCCGCAACGTCAAGAAGCTGGAGCAGGCGCATGTCGTCTTCGGTTTCGAGAGCCCCGATTACCGCCATCCCGACGCCTATACCGGCCAGATCTACGCGGCAGCGCTTGGCGGCGGCATGTCCTCGCGCCTGTTCCAAGAGATCCGCGAGAAGCGCGGCCTCTGCTACACGGTGTTTGCCCAGGCCGGTGCCTTTGCCGACAGCGGCATGACGACGATCTATGCCGGCACCAGCGGCGACAAGGTGCATGAGCTGACGACGCTGATCCTGGACGAGATGCACCGCGCCGCCGAAGGCCTTGTCGGGGCGGAAATCGCCCGTGCCCGCGCCCAGATGAAGGCGGGCATGCTGATGGGGCTTGAGGGGGCGTCCAGCCGGGCCGAGCGTCTGGCCCGCATGATCGAGATCTGGGGCCGTGTGCCGCCGCTGAACGAGGTGGTCGAGCGGATCGATTCCGTCACCGCCGAGGATCTGCGCCGCCACGCCGAACAGATGGCCGCGCGGGCGCCGATGGCTCTGGCGCTCTATGGCCCGGTGTCGCAAGCCCCCGATTTCGCGGGTCTGTCGGCCCGCCGCGCCGCATGAAGGCAGCGTGATGTTGCGGGTCCGGCGCAAGATCCGGGTCGAGACGGAGCGCATGACGCTCCGGCCGCCGGCGCATCCGGACTACCGGCCTTGGGTCGAGTTGCGCCAGTCCAGCATCGACTTCCTGACCCCGTGGGAACCGACCTGGGCCGTCGATCACCTGTCGCGGCGCAGCTTCACCAACCGGGTCTATTGGGCGCAGCGCGCGATCACCGGCGGCACCGCGCTGCCGCTGTTTCTCGAACGGCGCGCGGACGAGGCGCTGCTGGGCGCGATCACCCTCGACAATATCCGCCGTGGCCCCAGCCTTTCGGGCACGCTGGGCTACTGGGTCGCCGAACGCCACGCGCGCCAGGGCTTCATGCGCGAGGCGATCTCGGCCGTGGTGCATCACGCCTTCCACCGCATGGACTTGAGCCGGATCGAAGCCGCCTGCCTGCCCGAAAACACCCCCTCGCGCCGCCTGCTGGAGAGCTGCGGCTTCAAGTACGAGGGCGTCGCGCAAAGCTATCTGCAGATCAACGGCCGCTGGCGCACCCATGTCCTCTATGCGGCGCTGCGCATGGACCGCCGTGGACGCACGGATGCGGGTTGACTGACGCCGTCTGACCAATTTGGTGGCAGTCGCCCTGCGAAACCGCCGCCTCACGCGAGCGTGACCGCCGCTCCGGCCCTCCCCCTGCTAGCATGAGGTGCAGGAGGACCTGACCCATGATCCGCATCCTGCTCGCCCTTGCCCTGCTCAGCCCGGGCCTTGCCACGGCGCAAAGCCGCCCGAGCCACTGCATTGCCATCGCAGACGCCGCGCCCGGCCTCTCCTACATCCAGCAGGCCAGCTTCCGCGACCCGCTGCCCGACTACACGGTGCGCATCAGCTACCTCACCCACTCGGCCTTCCTGCTGCAAACCCCGGGCGGCGTCTCGGCGGTGACGGACTTCCCCGGCTTCATTGGCTCGGCGGACTTCCTGCCGGACGTGGTGACGATGAACCACGCCCATTCCAGCCACTGGGCGCGCTTTCCTGACCCCGCCATCCCACATGTGCTGCGCGGCTGGTCCGACACCTTCGGCCAGCCCGCCGATCACGACCTCGAAGTCGGCGACCTTCTGGTGCGCAACGTCTCGACCGATATCCGCAGCGCGCAAGGCGGGGTCGAGGACAACGGCAACTCCATCTTCATCTTCGAGGTGGAGGGGCTGTGCATCGGCCACCTCGGCCACCTGCACCACGAACCGAGCGATGCCCAATACGCCGCCATCGGCCGCCTCGATGTGCTCATGGTGCCGGTCGACGGCGGCATGACCCTCGACACCCCTTCGATGGTGCGCGTGGTCGAACGGCTGAAAAGCAGCGTCGTGCTGCCAATGCACTGGTTCAGCGGCGCCAGCCTTGAGTGGTTTCTCACGGAAACGTCCGACAGCTTCGCGATCGAGCGTCGCACCACCAGCGACCTCACGCTCTCCCTGCGCGACCTGCCAGCGCGCCCGACGATCATCGTGTTGCAACCCCAGACCCTGACAGATGCCCCGGACTGACCCGATGCGCCACGGCGCCCAGTCATCTTGCCAAAAATACTTCGGGGGAATTGAGGCCCTCTGGCCTCAAGGGGGCAGCGCCCCCAGCCGCCCTCACATCTTGCTGAGCGGCTTCTTCGTCACCTCGGCGCGCAGGGCCTCGACCAGATCGTCCTGCGCCACATCGGCCTCGATCGCCAGCCGCCGCATCCCGAAATGCACCTGCGCCATCTGCTGATAATAGCTCGTATAGGCATAGTTCGTCGCCGCCCCCGCTGCCGCACCCAGCAGCGGCACGGTCTGTGCGGCCAGCTTCTGGCCCATCACCGTCGCCAGCCGTGGGGCAACGCGCGCGATCAGACCGTGCACCGTCGCGCCCGTCAGCGTCACCCGGCTGGCGAGAAAGCCCATGTCGGCACCGTCGTCATGTCCCAGTGGCCCGGCCGAGGCAAAGACCTGAATGGAATCAAACTGAACGTTCTCTTCCGCGGGATCAAAGCCGTGCTGCGCCGCGACCCCCTGAATGGTGCGCAACAGCATCGTGGTCGTCACTGGCAGCTCGGCGAGAGCCGTTGGCAGCCCACCCATGCCGCCCGCCGCCCCGAGGCCCGTGGTCACCGCCAGGTTCAGCCAGCCCGGCTGGTCGCGTACCACCCCACGAGAGCTCTGTGCGGCGCGCATTGCCGTCCTCAGCGCCGCCTCGCTGGCACTGTCGAGTCGGCTGCGGATCGCGAGGGGCAGCCTGTCCAGCAGACCTTCCGCCTTGCCGCCCAGCAGGGTCAGCACCTGCAAGCCGGGCCCACCCGCGCGCCGGTAACGTCGCGCCAGATCTTCGATCTCGGCGGTGATGTCGGGGGGCAGGGGGACATCCTTGGGCATGGGTCTCTCCGGGGTGCGAACACCCTTCATAGATGGGGCGGGCGGCGGCCAGATAAAGGGGCTGGTCACGCAGTTGACGCGCACAGGCACAAAGCCGCGCCGGGTCAGTGTCGGCAAAAGCCGCCCCGGCAGCAAGGGCCAAGCTCAGATCGCGCGGGTCACCGGCCCTTTGACGCCGGTCCAGGCGCCCTCCACCAGCGCAAGTCCCAGGATCCGGTCGGGGTTGGTGGGCGGTGGCATCTCGACCCCGGTGAGGCGGGAAAAGCCGAAGCGGCTGTAATAGGGCGCATCGCCCACCAGCATGACGCGCTGCCAGCCGGTCTCGCCCGCGCGGCGCAGCGAGGCGTTCATCAACAGCCCGCCCAGACCTTCGCCCTGATGGGTCGGGTGCACTGCCACGGGGCCGAGCAGAAGGGCATCCTGCCCGCCGACGCGCACCGGCCAGTAGCGGATCGCGCCTGCCAGAATGCCCTGACGGTCGCGCGCGACATGGCTCAGCCCCTCCACCGGCGGGACATCATCGCGCAGCCGGTACGAACTCAACGCCGTGCGCCCGGGCGCGAAGCACAGGTCATAGAGGCCCTCGACCTCCCACCAATCGTCATTACTTTCGGGGGTCAGGGTAAACATAGGCCGCCATTCTGTTTTTCAGGTGGAAACGCACCTAGCACGCGTTTAGACCAGCATCAAACCGTAGGAGGCAAAGATGTTCTACAAGCCTGAAGATGGTCACGGCCTGCCACATAATCCGTTCAAGGCGATTGTCACGCCCCGGCCCATCGGCTGGATCTCGACCCGCGACGGCAATGGGCTCGATAACCTCGCGCCCTATTCGTTTTTCAACGCCATTGCCGATACACCGCCACAGGTGATGTTTTCGTCCCTTTCCAGCAAGGCGGACCGGGATTTCGGCAAGGACAGCGTCTCCAACATTCGCGACACCGGGGTGTTCTGCGTCAATATCGTGGAATTCGCCCTGCGCGACGCGATGAACGCCAGCTCCGCCCACCTGCCCGCGGGCGAGGATGAGTTCGCCCATGCCGGTCTGGAAAAGGCCGAGTGCGAGACGATCAACTGCCCGCGCGTCGCCGCCGCCCCCGCCGCGCTGGAATGCCGTATGACGCAGATGATCGAGCTGAAGGGCGACAGCAATATTCTGGTGCTGGGCGAGGTCACCGGCGTCTACATGCGCGACAATTGCCTGATCGACGGCATCTTCGACATCACCACCTATAAACCGCTGAGCCGCCTCGGGTATCGCGACTATGCCGCGATCTCTGAGGTCTTCTCGCTGAACCGTCCCGGCCAGAGCTGAGGCGGCGTAGCGCACAAAAAGGGCCGGTCTGCTGTGCGCGGACCGGCCCTTTTTTCATGTCTTGGATCAGTGACTGCCGAGGATCCCGGTGCGGACGTTGTAATCCACCGCCAGCTCGTAATCGGGGTCATCGTTGCTGTCGACGACGAGGTGCCCGGCCTTTTTCAGCAGGCGGTGACAATCGCGGCTGAGGTGGCGCAGCTGGATCAGTTTGCCCATCTCCTCGTATTTGCCGGCAATCGCCTCGATCGCCTGCAGGGCGGACTGGTCGACCACGCGGCTCATCTGGAAGTCGACGATCACCAGATCGGGGTCGGCCTCAACCGTGAACAGCTCGGAAAAGCCATCGGAGGAGCCGAAGAACAGCGGGCCGTTGATCTGATAGACCTTGGCGCCTTCGTCCGAGATATAGGTGTTGGCGTAGATCCGGCGGGCGTTGTTCCAGGCATAGGCGAGGGCCGAGACGATGACGCCGATGACCACGGCGGTCGCAAGGTCGGTCATCACGGTTACGACCGTCACAAGCACGATGACGACGGCATCGGTCATCGGGACCTTGGCCAGGATCTTGAACGAGTTCCAGGCGAAGGTGCCGATCACCACCATGAACATCACCCCGACCAGCGCCGCCAGCGGGATCTGTTCGATCAGCGGCGCGGCAAACAGGATGAAGCTGAGCAGGAACAGAGCGGCGGCGATCCCGGCGATGCGGGTGCGGCCACCGGATTTTACGTTGATCATCGACTGGCCGATCATCGCGCAGCCGCCCATGCCCCCGAAGAACCCGGTGACGACGTTGGCGGTGCCTTGGGCGACGCATTCCTGGCTCGCTCCGCCGCGCTGGCCGGTCATCTCGCCCACGAGGTTCAGCGTCAGAAGCGATTCAATCAGGCCGACCATCGCCATGATGATCGAATAGGGCAGGATGATCTGCAGGGTTTCCCAGGTGAAGGGCACCATCGGGATATGAAAGCTCGGCAGCCCACCGTTGATCGAGGCCATGTCGCCGACGCGCGGCACATCAAGGCCCAGCACGATCACCAGAATGGCGGTGATGCCGATGCCAGCCAACGGCGCCGGGATCACCTTGGTCAGGCGCGGCATGCCCCAGACGATCAGCATGGTCAGCGCGACGAGGCCCAGCATCAGCGCCATCGGTCCGCCCGACAGCCATTCGCCACCACCCGCGCCGTGGCCAGAGGCCTCGGTCGTGCCGGGCACCTTGAACTGGCTGAGCTGGGCGAGGAAGATCACGATGGCCAGCCCGTTGACGAAGCCCAGCATCACCGGATGCGGCACCAGTCGGATGAACTTGCCCCACCGCATGAAGCCGACGAAGATCTGGATGATCCCCATCAGCACAACGGCGGCAAACAGGTACTGGGCCCCGTGCTGGGCCACCAGCGCCACGATGACGACCGCAATCGCCCCCGTCGCGCCCGAGATCATGCCGGGCCGTCCCCCGATCACCGCGGTGATCAGGCCAATGATGAAGGCGGCATAGAGGCCCACCAGCGGATTGACGTCAGCGACAAAGGCAAAGGCCACCGCCTCGGGCACCAGCGCCAGCGCCACGGTCAGACCCGACAGCAGCTCGATCCGGATACGGGTGGGCGACAGCCCGGTGTCGGTCGGCGCAAGGCGCAGGTCAGGCATGGTGATGCGATTGGCAAAGGCCGCGAGTTTGGCTTTGGGCATGGGACCCTTCCGGATGCGAATGTTGAGATGTTTGCGCAGGGACTAGCCTGTTTGCTGCTATGCGGCAAGGCAATGGGGCGAAAGCTGAGGCAAAACGCCCAGTGGCGTGGGATTTTGGCGTCTCAGTGCGCTGTGGCCACGTCATCACGATTGCAGCCCCGCACCGCCCGCGTCAGACATGAGGCTAACAGGGCAGGGAGGCGGATCATGACAATGCTGGCGGTGATTGGCGGATCGGGGATCTACGACATCGACGGGCTTGAGGAGGCGCAGTGGCAGAGCGTCGACACGCCCTGGGGTGCGCCCTCGGATCAGATCCTGACGGGGCGGCTGCACGGGGTCGCCATGGCGTTCCTGCCGCGCCACGGGCGGGGCCATGTGCACAGTCCGACGGACGTGCCCTACCGCGCCAATATCGACGCGCTCAAGCGGCTGGGGGCGACGCATGTGCTGTCGATCTCGGCCTGTGGATCGTTCCGGGACGAGATGGCGCCGGGGCATTTTGTCATGGTGGATCAGTATATTGATCGGACCGTGTCGCGCGAGAGCAGCTTTTTCGGTACGGGCTGCGTGGCGCATGTCTCAATGGCGCATCCGATCTGCATGGGGCTGTCGCGCGCGGCGGGCGATGCGGCGCGACAAGCCGGCGTCACGGTACACGAGGGCGGCACCTATCTGGTGATGGAGGGGCCGCAATTTTCGACCCTGGCCGAGAGCCGGATGTACCGCGAGGTCTGGGGGTGCGACGTCATCGGCATGACCAACATGCCCGAGGCGAAACTGGCGCGTGAGGCCGAGCTGCACTATGCCACCATCGCCATGGTCACCGATTACGACAGCTGGCATCCCGATCACGGCGATGTCGATGTCGCCTCCATCGTGGCGGTGTTGCAGGGCAATGCGGCGCATGCGCGCGATACCGTGGCCAATCTTGCACGGATCTTCGGTGGGGCGGGCTGCCCGACGGGGTGCGAAACGGCGCTGGATTTCGCCATCATGACCGCGCCGGGCAAGCGCGACCCTGTGCTGTTAGGGAAACTCGACGCCGTTGCAGGCCGCGTTCTGGGCTGAGACGCTTGCCCGACGCGCAGCCATCGGCCAACACTTGCGCGATCAAGCTGCCGCAGGGAGGCCATAGTGAAGACCGTCAAGGACTACATCCGCACGATCCCCGATTTCCCGCATAAGGGCATCCTGTTTCGAGACGTGACGACGCTGTTCTCAGACCCGCGCGGGCTGCGCCTCGCGGTGGATCAGATGCTGCACCCCTATGCAGGCATGCGCATCGACAAGGTCGTCGGGCTTGAGGCGCGCGGCTTCATCCTTGGCGGGGCGATTGCGCATCAGCTTTCGGTCGGGTTTGTGCCGATCCGCAAGAAGGGCAAGCTGCCGGGGCCGACGCTGGGCGAGAGCTATACGTTGGAGTATGGCAAGGCCGAGGTCGAGATCCACGAGGATGCCATTGCGGGCGGAGAGCGCATTCTGCTGGTCGATGATCTGCTGGCGACGGGCGGCACCGCCGAGGCCGGGATCAAGCTGATCGAGCGTCTGGGCGGCACCATCATGGGCTGTGCCTTCATCGTCGACCTGCCCGAACTTGGTGGGCGGGCGCGGTTGGAAGGCATGGGCATGGAGGTGCATGCCCTCTGCGAATTCGAGGGCACGTAAACTCCGCCTTAAGGATGATCGCGTTATCGAGACAGCACAGTCGGGTACCGCTTCTGCTTGCAACGGTTCGACCCCGATCTGCCGACGCGCCCTGCCTCCCCCCCCCCGGCAGGGCGCGTCATTTCAGGTTGGCGTCAGAGCAGGACTGCGCCGGGGTTCAGAATGCCATTCGGGTCGAACAGATCCTTGATGCCGCGCATCAGCTCCAGCTTGACCGGATCGCCGTAGCGCGCGAGGTCCGCCGCCTTCAGCCGTCCGATGCCATGTTCGGCGCTGATCGAGCCCCCATAGGCCGCGACCAGATCGTGGATCGCCTCCATCACCGGCGCCTTGTGCGCGGCGTATTCGGCCTTGGAGTGCCCCTCGGGCGGGAAGACGTTGTAGTGCATGTTGCCGTCGCCGAGGTGGCCAAAGCAGTTCAGCCGATAGGGGCCCATCCCGGCAAGGATCTGGCGGCCTTCCTCGATGAAGGCGGGCAGGCTGGTGATCGGCACCGAAATATCGTGGCTTGAGATGGCACCGGTCAGCCGGTTCGCCTCGGGGATGGTTTCGCGCACCGTCCACAGCTCAGCCGCCTGCGTGGCGTTCTGGGCGATGATGCCGTCGCTGACCAGACCGGCCTCAAACGCCTCCTCGAAGATCGCCTCCAGCATCGCTTCGGGCTGACCGCCCGTGGCGAGACCCAGCTCGGTCAGCACCATCCAGTCGGGGGCGGGATCAAAGGGGCGGCGGATGTCGGGCAGCTCTTTCGCCAGAAACTGCAGCCCCATGCCCGAGATCAGCTCGAAGGCCGAGATGCTTTCGCCCGCGTGGTCGCGGGTCTTGGCCAGCAGCTCCAGCGCGGCCTGAGGCGAGGGCACGACCATCAGCGCGGTGGCGCGGGCGGCGGGACGCGGGAACAGCTTCAGCGCGGCGGCGGTGATCACGCCCAGCGTCCCTTCGGAGCCGATCATCAGGTTGCGTAGATCGTAGCCGGTGTTGTCCTTGCGCAGGCGTTTGAGGGTGTTCATCACCCGCCCGTCGGCCATGACCACCTCAAGCCCCAGGCACAGATCGCGTGTGTTGCCATAGCGCAGCACGTTCAGCCCGCCCGCATTGGTGCCCAGACTGCCGCCGATCCGGGCCGAGCCTTGCGCCGCAAAGCTGAGGGGGAACAGCCGGTCGATGGCCTCCGCCGCCTGATGCAGCTGCTCGACGATGGTCCCGGCCTCGGCGATCAGCACGTTCTCGAAGGCGTCGATATGGCGGATCCTGGTCATCCGCTCCATCGACAGGATCAGGGGCAGGGGGCCGTCCTGCAGGATCTGTCCCCCGACCAGCCCGGTGCCCCCGCCATAGGGAATGACGGCGACGCGCGCGGCATTGGCGGCCTGCATCACCGCCGACACCTCGGCAGTCGAGCCGGGGGCGACGACGACGCCCGCCTTGCCGCTCCAGCTGCCGCGGGGCTCCTCGATGTAGCCCGCGATATCGCGAAAGGCGGCATCGGGCAAAAGGTCGTGCAGGGTGGCGACGAAGGTCTCGTCGACGTCATTGAGATGGGGCATTTGGGTCTCTTGTCGTCAGGATTGCGTCTCGGCGGCAGGTGTGGTGCGCAGATACTCCATCACCGCATGGCGCGCGGATTGATCGCCGCGCGCGGCGGCGGCGTCGATCACCTGACGCACGACACCAAGGTCGACACGCATCAGCAGGCTTTTCACCGGCCCGATGGAGGCCGGGCGCATCGACAGGGTCCGCAGGCCCATGGCGGCAAGGCAGACGGCCTCGACCGGGCGGCCAGCGTCTTCGCCGCAGAACGACAGCGGGGTGTTCGTCTCCTCGCAGCGCTCGACGATCTGGCGCAGGAAGGTCAGGAACGAGATGTTCAGCGTGTCGTAGCGCCGGCGCACCCGTTCGTTTTCGCGGTCCGCCGCAAAGAAGAACTGCTTGAGGTCATTGCCGCCGATCGAGAGGAACTGCACCTCTTCAAAGAAGGCACGCGGCGCGAAGGCGAGGCTGGGGGTTTCCAGCATCGCCCCTATTTCCAGCGTTTCGGGCACCGGATGGCCCAGAATACGCTCGCGCTCCAGCGCCTTGTCCATTTCGGCGCAGGCGGCGCGGTATTCCTCGTATTGCGCGACGAAGGGGAACATCACCGTCAGCGGCCGTCCCTTGGCGGCGCGCAGCAACGCCTGCAACTGCATCCGCATTACGCCGGGTTTGTCGAGGCCGACCCGGATCGCCCGCCAGCCGAGCGCGGGGTTCGGCTCGTCGTTGGGCTTCATGTAGCTCAGCACCTTGTCCGACCCGATGTCGAGGGTGCGGAACACCACGCGCTTGCCCTTGGCATTGTCCAGAACATGCGAATAGAGCGCCGACAACTCAGAGCGTTTCGGCATCTGGTTGCGGATCAGGAACTGCAATTCGGTGCGGAACAGGCCAACGCCATCCGCGCCAGAGCTTTCGAGCGAGGGCAGGTCGGCCATCAGCCCGGCATTCATCTGCAGCGACAGATGCGTGCCGCACGCGGTGATCGAGGGCGTCTCGCGGATCGAGGCATAGCGTTCCTGCGCCTGCGCCTGCATCGCGATCTTGTCGCGGAAGGCACTGACGATGGAATCCTCGGGGCGCAGGTGCGCGATGCCCTGATCGCCGTCGACCATGATGTGATCGCCGTTCAGCGCCTCGGTCGTGATATTGCTGGCGTGGATCACCAGCGGGATCGCCAGTGCCCGCGCCACAATCGCGGCGTGGCTGCCGACCGAGCCCTGCTCCAGCACGATACCGCGCAGCGAGCGGCCATAATCCAGCAGCTCGGCCGGGCCGATATTACGCGCCACAAGGATCGGGTCGGAGGGCAGCTCGGCGCCGGTCTGGCTGCCTTGCCCGGTCAGGATACGCAGCAGGCGGTTGGACAGGTCATCGAGGTCGTGCAGCCGTTCGCGCAGGTACTGATCGGCCACCGTCGCCATACGGGCACGGGCGGTATTCTGTTCTTTTTCAACGGCAGATTCGGCGCTGAGGCCACGGCCGATGTCCTCCTCCATGCGCCGCATCCAACCCTTGGAATTGGCGAACATGCGGTAGGCTTCCAGCACCTCAAGCTGTTCGGCGTCACCGTCCGAGGCGCCCTGCAGCATGGCATCGACCCCGACGCGCAGCTGATCGACGGCCTCGTGCAGGCGCTCGTTCTCGCGCACCGGATCGTCGGCGATGGGGTTGGTGATGACGACGCGCGGCTCATGCAGCCAGACGTGCCCCTCGGCCGAGCCTTCCTGGCCCGAGGCGCCGCGAAACATCACCGGCTTGGTATGGCGCGCGGTCAGCGCCGCGCCGTCGCCAATGAAGGCGCCCAGCTCGGTCATCTCGGCCAGCACCATGGCGACCACTTCCAGCGCATAGATCTCGTCGTCGGAGTATTTGCGCGCGGTTTTCGACTGCACCACCAGCACGCCGAGGGTTTCGCCCAGCCGCTGGATCGGCACACCGCCGAAGGAGGAGTAAATCTCCTCGCCGGTTTCGGGCATATAGCGGAAACCGGCCTCTTTCGGCGCATCCGCCGTGTTGATCTGCTGGCCAGTGCGCGCCACGCGCCCCACAAGACCTTCGCCCAGACGCATGCGGGTCTGGTGCACGGCCTCGGCCTTCAGGCCTTCGGTCGCGCAAAGCTCAAGCGTTTCGGCGTCGCGGAACAGATAGACCGAGCAGACCTCGGTGCGCATCGAATCGGCAATCAGCTGGGTGATCCGGTCCAGTCGCGCCTGACCGAGCGCGTGTTCGGCCATGACCTCACGCAGGCGGCCGAGCAATTTTCGGCTGTCGGTCTGGAAATAATCGCTCATCCCGTCGGGTTCCCTGTCCCCATTAGTGGTCGCAGAGCGGGCGAAATCTGCACGGCTCGCGACCGCTGTGACTAGACCACAGCCGGGGGGCAAGCGAAACGACTATCTGAGTGCAAAGGCGCGGGCAGATGCGCGCAGGGGGGATTTTGGCCGAAGCGCGAGACGGGCTCAGGCCCTTGCCCCACAGCGCTTTTATGGCGTTGATCCGCGCCGCCGAAGCGCGCGGATCAAATTGTTTTTTCAGGCAGTCACGGCGCGGCGCCTGTCCTAATAATCAGGCAGCCGCAAGACGGCCGATCAGTTGGCCTTGTCGAGCTCGAAGGCGTCATGCAGGGCCTGTACGGCCAGCTCCATGTACTTGCGGTCGATCAGTACGGAAATCTTGATCTCGGAGGTGGCGATGACCTTGATGTTGATCCCCTCGTCCGAGAGGGTCTTGAACATCTTCGCAGCGACGCCCGATTGCGACCGCATGCCGATGCCGACGGCGGAAATCTTGCAGACGTTGGTGTCGGCGACCAGGTCGTGGAAGTTGATATCGCCGCGATCCTTGGCATCGTTCAGCGCCTTTTCGGCCCGCTTCACCTGTTCAGTGGGGCAGGAGAAGGTCATGTCGGTGCGACCTTCCTCGGCGATGTTCTGGATGATCATATCGACGTTGATGCCGGCCTCTGACAGCGGGCCAAAGATCTTGGCGGCGATGCCCGGACGGTCGGCGACCGAGATCAGGGTCATCTTCGCTTCTTCGCGGGAATAGGCGATCCCGTTGACGACGTTGGATTCCATGATGTCCTCCTCGGCACAGACAAGGGTGCCGGCTGTGTCGGATGGTTCCTCGAAACTCGAAAGAACGCGCAGTTTGACGTTATAGCGCATCGCCAGCTCGACCGAGCGGGTCTGCAGAACCTTGGCCCCGAGGCTGGCAAGTTCCAGCATTTCCTCGAAGGCGATCTTGTCGAGCTTGCGCGCCTTGGGGGCGACGCGGGGATCGGTGGTGTAAATGCCATCAACGTCCGTGTAGATATCGCAACGCTCGGCATCAAAGGCCGCGGCAAAGGCGACGGCGGTGGTGTCAGAGCCACCCCGGCCCAGCGTGGTGATGCGCCCCTCGGGGCTGACGCCCTGAAAGCCTGCGACCACGGCCACCTTCATGCCCTCGGCGAACTTGGCGTTGATGTTGTCGTTCGGGATCTCTTCGATCCGGGCCGAGGAATGCGCGCTGTTGGTCTTGAGCGGCACTTGCCAGCCCTGCCAGCTGCGCGCCGGAATATCCATTTCCTGAAGCGTCAGCGCCATCAACCCGGCGGTGACGTTTTCACCCGAGCTGACAACGGCGTCATATTCACGCGCGTCATACATCGGCGAGGTCTCGTTCACCCAGCCGACCAGTTCATTGGTCTTGCCGGACATGGCCGAGACGATGACGATGACGTCATAGCCTTTAGCGACCTCAACCCCCACGCGCTTGGCAGCGCGGCGGATACGGTCAAGGTTGGCGACGGAAGTACCGCCGAATTTCATCACGAGAACAGGCATATCTGGTCCTTCGCCCGTAGTCCTACCATGCAGATCGCAGGCGGTTTACGCGCGGACAAGGCGCAGCGCAAGCGCGCTTTTACAAGGCCGCGAGGCGATTTTGCGCAACGCAGCCGCCCTCAGAACGGGATCGGTGCGCCGTCCCATGCCTCAAAGCAGCCCGTGGTGGCGGGCGAGAGGGCGTCAAAGCGCCGGATCAGCCCGGCGGTTGAGGTTGCGGTGTCGATATCCGCGCCCGCGCCGCCCATGTCGGTCTGCACCCAGCCCGGATGATAGACGCCGACGGCAATGCCATCTGCCGCCAGATCCGCCGCGAGGTTGCGCCCGACATTGACCACCGCCGCCTTGGAGGCGCGATAGATATAGCTGCCACCCGGTGCACGTGCCTGGCTGCCCATGGCCGAGGCGATGATCGCGACCTTGCCCGCCAGCGCCGAGGCGCGCAGCTTTGGCAGCAGCGCCTGCACACTCAGGAACGGCCCCGCGACATTGACGGCCATGGTCTGCGCCCAGGTTGCGGCGTCAAAGCCCCCCTCCAGCGCCTGCCCCTTGTCGAGGTAGACCCCGGCGTTGCAGATCAGCAGATCAACCGGCCCCTCGACCGCTTCGGCAAAAGCCTTGATGCTGTCGGGCTGTGTGACGTCCAGCGCCACCAAACCATCGCCGCCCTTGGTCGAGGTGGCCGTGACGCGGTCGCCCCGGTCGCGAAAGCGTCTGGCAAGACCTTCGCCAATGCCCCGGCTCGCCCCTGTGATCACAACATGCATGGATCCTCTCCCCTTCGGTTCGATGTCAGCCTAGTTGGTCTTGCGGCCCGGCGCGAAGGGCAGGGGCATGACCGGCACGCCCTCCTCGATCAGCGCACGGGCCTCTTCTGGCTTGGCCTCGCCATAGATCGGGCGGTCGGGGCTGGAGCCGTCGTGGATCGCACGCGCCTCGCTGGCAAAGTTGCCGCCCACATAGGTCGCATTCGCCTCGACCTTGCGGCGCAGTTCGGCCATGGCGCGTTCGGCGTCGCTGGCGGGCTCGGACAGCGGGCGCGTGGGTTTGGCCGGAGTTTCGGGCGGCTGTGCGGTGTTCACGCGCGGCGCCATCAGCGCCTTGCTGACCTTGCTCGACCCACAGACCGAACAGCTGACCATGCCCGCCGTCGCCAGCTTGTCATAGGCCGCAGAAGACTGGAACCAGCTGTCGAAGCGGTGGTCGGAGTCGCATTTCAGCGTGAACTGGATCATGGGCAACCCATTGGAATATCTCTGCCCCATCACATAATCACGCGCGCGGCAGATGCAAGATTTCCTGTACCCGCGGGTCTAGAGATCCACCTGCGACGGGTCGAAATCGCGGATGATGCGCGCCAGTTCGGTTTCGCCCACCTTGCGGGCGGCCTTCTTGCGCGAGAACCACTTGCGACGCCGCTCGCCTTCTTCGGGAAACCGGCCCTTCATCGCATCGACGCGCACCGCGTAGACGACCCCGATGCAGGGCACCAGCCGCGCGTTCGACAGTGTCTTGGCGTAGGAATACATGCCCAGAGGCAGCTCGGTCACGCGCCCGACCACGCCCGCTTCCTCATAGGCTTCCTGCAGCGCGGCGGCCCCGGGGGGTTTGCCCTGCATCGGCCAGCCCTTCGGGATGATCCAGCGCCCGGTCCCGCGCGAGGTGATCAGCAGCACCTGAGGCTTGTCCCTGATCAGACGATAGCACAGCGCAGCATATTGGGTTTGCACAACATTGTGCCCCTCATGGCTCAGCTGAAACCCTGTCTGCGGTTGTGCTATCACGTGCCTGCCTGCCGTTTTTGTCCTTGAACCACGTCGCGCCGAGGCGATTCACATGGCGTTTCAAGATGATCTTTCTGTCATTTAATGAACAAATTTTTAAGATATCAAAGCACTTGTATGCAGGCGCGGTTGATTTTCGCCCATTCGGGTGGAAAACCCCCTGTGCCACAGGGGGTTTGGCCTATTTCCTGCGCAGGCTCAGCGGTCGCTTTCTTGCCAGCGCGGGTTGATCCAGGGCTCGGCATTTTCCGGCGCCAGCATCGCCTTGCCGAGGATGTGATCCGAGGCCTTTTCCCCCACCATGATCGACGGCCCATTCAGGTTGCCATTGGTGATGCGCGGAAAGATCGAGCTGTCGGCGACGCGCAGTCCCTCGACGCCGATCACGCGGCATTCCGGGTCGACCACGGCCATCGGATCATCCGCGCGCCCCATCTTGCAGGTGCCGCAGGGGTGATAGGCGCTCTCGGCGTGTTCGCGGATATGGGCGTCCAGCGCCTCGTCGCTCTGGGCGGCGCTGCCCGGCATGATTTCCTTGCCGCGATAGGGATCAAAGGCCGCCTGGCCGAAGATCTCGCGCGTGGTGCGGATGCAGTGGCGGAAGTCTTCCCAGTCGTCGGGATGGGACATGTAGTTGAAGAAAATCCGCGGCGCATCCTTGGGATCGGCGCTGGTCAGCGTGATCTCGCCCCGGGATTTTGAGCGCATAGGCCCGACGTGGGCCTGAAACCCGTGCCCCTCGGCCGCCGCCTTGCCGTCATAACGCACGGCGATCGGCAGAAAGTGGTACTGGATGTCAGGGTATTCGACACCGGGTTTTGAGCGGATGAAGGCCGCGCTTTCAAACTGGTTCGAGCTGCCCAGACCGCTCTTGAAGAACAGCCATTCGGCCCCGGCAATCGCCTTGCCCCAGAGGTTCCAGTGTTTGTAGAGCGTGATCGGCTGCGTGCTGGCCTGCTGGATATAAAGCTCAAGGTGGTCCTGCAGGTTCTGCCCGACGCCGGGGCGGTCGGCGACCACCTCGATGCCATGCTCGGCCAGATGCGCCGCAGGGCCGATGCCCGACAGCATCAGGATCTTGGGCGAGTTGATCGACGACGCGGCGATGATCACCTCGCGGCGCGCGCGCACCACCTCGATCTTGCCGCCACGCTCAATCTCGACACCCACGGCACGGCCATTCTCGATGACCACACGGCGGGCGAAGCAGCGCACCAGTTCGATATTGTCGCGCTTGAGCGCCGGTTTCAGATAGGCATTGGCGGTGGACCAGCGGCGGCCCTTCCAGACCGTCTGCTCCATCGGGCCGAAGCCTTCCTGTTTCTCGCCGTTGTAGTCGTCGGTCAGCTCGAACCCCGCCTGGGCGCCAGCCTCGACAAAGGCCTGAAACAGCGGGTTTTTCCGGGGGCCGCGCGTCACATGCAACGGGCCGCCCTTGCCACGCCAGCTGGCGTCGCCGCCATGGCCGCCGTCGTGCCAGTCTTCCATGCGCTTGAAGTAGGGCAGCACGTCGGCAAAGCCCCAACCCGCCGCGCCGCTCTCGGCCCAATGGTCGAAATCGCGGGCATGACCGCGCACATAGACCATCCCGTTGATCGAGGATGACCCGCCCACGACCTTGCCGCGCGGCGTCGCCAGAGTGCGCCCGCCCAGCCCCGGCTCAGGGTCCGAGGCAAAGCCCCAGTCATAGCGCTTCATGTTCATCGGATAGCTCAGCGCCGCTGGCATCTGGATGAAGGGGCCGGCGTCGGTGCCGCCGAACTCAAGCACAATCACGCTGTTGGCCGCGTCTTCCGACAGCCGCGCGGCCATGACCGACCCTGCCGAGCCTGACCCGATGATGACGAAATCCGCGTCCATGTGGTGTCCTCTCAGAATGCCGATTCAACATCGCTCAGCGCGACGTAAACCGATTTGATCTGGCTGTAGTGTTCCAGGGCGGCGCGGGCGTTTTCACGGCCCACACCGGACATCTTGACGCCGCCGAAGGGCGCCTCGACCGGCGTCAGGTTGTACTGGTTGATCCAGCAGGTGCCGGCCTCCAGCTGCGCCACGACGCGGTGGCCGCGCTTGATATCATTGGTGAAAACCCCGGCGGCGAGGCCGAATTCAGTGGCATTGGCGCGGGTGATCGCCTCTTCCTCACTGGTGAAGGTCAGGATCGCCATGACGGGGCCAAAGATCTCCTCCGCGGCGATGCGCATGTCGTCGGTGACGCCGGAAAAGATCGTCGGTTCGATATAGTTGCCGGTCTCGAAGCCCGCGGGAATACCGCCGCCCAACAGCAGCTTGGCGCCCTCGGACTTGCCGATCTCGATGTATTCCAGCACTTTGGCGCGCTGCGTGTCGGTGACCATCGGGCCGATGTTGGTCTCGGGGTCCAGCGGGTCGCCGATCACGGCGGTTTTGGTGCGCTCAACCAGCCGCGCGGCAAAGGCTTCGGCGATATCGGCGTGCACAAACACGCGGGTGCCGTTGGAGCAGATCTGTCCGGTGGAATAGAAGTTGGCGTTGATCGCGGCGGAAACGGCGTTCTCGATATCCGCATCCTCGAAAACGATCAGGGGGGATTTGCCGCCCAGCTCCATCGTGACGTGGCGGATGCCCTCGGCTGCTGCGGCATAGACCTTGCGGCCCGTGGGGACCGAGCCGGTCAGCGACACCTTGTCGACGCGGGAATCGGTGACGAGCGCGGCCCCGACATCGCCATAGCCGTTGACGACGTTGAACAGGCCCGCAGGGGCCCCGGCCTCGACATAGATCTCGGCCAGTTTCAGCGCGCAGAGCGGCGTCATCTCGGACGGCTTGAACACCATGGCATTGCCGCAGGCCAGCGCGGGCGCGGACTTCCAGCAGGCGATTTGCGTCGGATAGTTCCACGCCCCGATGCCGACACAGACGCCGAGCGGTTCGCGAATCGTATAGACGAAATCACCGCCCAGCGGCACGCTCTCGCCGGTGATCGAGGCGGTGATGCCACCGTAGTATTCCAGCGCGTCGGCGCCAGAGGTCGCATCCGCCACCAGCGTTTCCTGAATGGGCTTGCCGGTGTCGATCGTCTCAAGCTCCGACAGGGCCTCATTCCGTTCGCGCAAGATGTCAGCAACGCGGCGCAGCACGCGGCCCCGTTCGACCGGGGGCAGGGCCGCCCATTCCTTTTGCGCGCGCTTGGCCGAGTCCAGCGCTTGCGCGATCACGGCAGGGGTGGCCGAGTGCAGCTTGGCCACGACCTCGCCCGTTGCGGCATAGACGCAGTTGATCACGCGGCCGGCGGTGTCTTCGACATAGGCGCCATCAATGAAGTGGCTGCCCTTGGGTTGGACGTCTTTCATTGTCATTCTCCTCTGGGAAAGCGCTGATTGTTCTCCAGCACGTTCAGATCCATGTGGTTGCGCATGTAGCGCTCTGAGGCTTTCTGCAGCGGCTCGAAATCCCACGGGAAATAGTCGCCGTTGCGCAGGGCCTCGTAGACGATCAGACGGCGGGCCTGGCTTTCGCGGACCTCGGCGTCGAAATCTTCCATGTTCCAGTATTCCGCGACCGCCTCGGCAAAGGCCGCTGCGATTTCAGCGTGCGCGGGGTCCTGCGCCAGGTTCACCAGCTCGTTCGGGTCGGTTTCGACGTTGAACAGCAGCGGCGGGTCCAGTTCGCAGTGGATGTATTTCCACTGGTCCTGGCGCAACCCGACGAGGGGCGCATAGGAGGCCTCGGCGGCGTACTCCATCTTCACCGGCGTGGTGCGCGCCGTGCCATTGGCCAGCGGCACCAGCGATTCGCCATCGGTCCAGGGCATGATCTCGGAAAGGTCGATGCCGGCCAGATCGGCCAGCGTCGGGTTGACGTCGACGGTCGAGACCGGCGTCTCGATCAGACCTGCGGGCATCTGCGGCGCGGCGATCATCATCGGCACGCGGGACGAGCCTTCCAGGAAGGTCATCTTGAACCACAGCCCCTTGTTGCCCAGCATGTCGCCGTGATCCGACACGAACAGGATCACCGTATCCTCGGTCTGCCGCGTGCCCTCCAGCGCCTCCATGATCTCGCCGATCTTGTCGTCGAGATAGCTGATATTGGCGAAGTAGGCGCGGCGCGAGCGGCGCACATCATCCTGAGTTATATCGGTTTTCTTCGCGTCATTGGCATCAAAGATGCGCTGGGAATGGGCATCCAGATCGTCGTATCCAAGGGTGCCGACCTCCGGCTCAAGGTGGTCGCAATCCTCGTAGAGGTCCCAGTATTTCTTGCGCGCGACGTAGGGGTCATGCGGATGGGTGAAGCTGACCGTCATCATCCAGGGCCGTTCGTCCAGACCCCGGCCCAGCTGATAGACCTTTTGGCGGGCCTGAAAGGCGACCTCGTCATCGTATTCCATCTGGTTGGTGATCTCGGCCACGCCCGAACCGGTGACGGAGCCCATGTTGTGATACCACCAGTCGATCCGCTCGCCCGGTTTGCGGTAATCCGGCGTCCAGCCGAAATCGGCGGGGTAGATGTCCGTCGTCAGGCGCTTTTCGAACCCGTGCAGCTGGTCGGGGCCGACAAAGTGCATCTTGCCAGACAGATAGGTCTGATAGCCGGCGCGGCGCAGGTGGTGCGCATAGGTCGGGATGGCGCTGCCGAATTCGGCGGCGTTGTCGTAAACGCGGGTGCGGCGCGGCAACTGCCCGGACATATAGCTGGCCCGCGCCGGGGCGCACAAAGGCGAGCCGGTATAGGCATTGGCAAACCGGGTGGAGCGTGCGGCAAGCGCCTTGATATTTGGCGCGTGCAACCACTCAGCGGGGCCGTCGGGGAACAGCGTTCCGTTCAGTTGATCGACCATGAAGATGAGGATGTTGGGCTGCTTATGCGCCACGATTTTTCCTTTCGAGCCAAAGTGTTAGGTAGTCGTTGACCATCGCCTTGATCTGCCCGATCTCGGGCACGCTTTCCTGCAGGGCCGAGCGTACGTAGAACCCGTCGATCAGCGAGGCGAGGCCTTGCGCGATCTCCTCGGCGATCTCCGGCTCGAACAGCTTTTTCAGATCGTGGATCAGGTTGCTGTGCAGACGGCGTGCATAGACCTGCAACAGGCGGCGCGTCTGATCCGAGCGCAGGGCGCGGACGTAGAAGTTCAGCCAAGCCGCGATCACCTCGCGCTCGAACTGGCTGGAATCAAAGCTCGAATCCGTGATGGCGCGAATCCGGGCCTCGGGCGTTGTGGCCGCCTTGAGGTTGCTCAGCACCGTCTCGCCGTATTCGCGCATGACATAGCGCATCGTCGCCAGAAACATCTGTTCCTTGGAGCCGAAATAGTGATGTGCCAGCGCCGAGGACATGCCCGCACGCTTCGCAATCTGGCTGACCGTGACCTCCAGAGTCCCGGCCTCTCCGATCTCCGCGATGGTCGCGTGGATCAGTGCCTTTTTTCGAACCGGTTCCATCCCGACCTTTGGCATGTCACTGTCCTTTCATCCACAACGCTTTACTTTTAGCGTCTCATCGTTTTTGATTAACTCATCAATCAACAAAAAAGCAACCCATGCGCCAACATGAAGGATACGCAATGACAAAGACTCTGCTGACCATGACCAGTGCGCTGGCTTTGACCGCCGGTGCCGCCTACGCAAACTGCGAAAAAGTGATCTTTTCGGATGTCGGCTGGACGGACATCACCTCCACCACCTCCGCCTCCAAGCAGGTGCTTGAGGCTCTGGGCTACGACGTCGACGTCAAGGTTCTGTCCGTTCCCGTGACCTTCGCCTCGCTCGACAGCGACGACGTCGATGTGTTTCTGGGCAACTGGATGCCGGCGCAGAACAGCGCCATCAATCCCTACTTGGAATCGGGCGAGATTGAATCGGTCGCAACCAACCTGACCGGCACCAAGTACACCCTCGCCGTGCCTGCCTATACCTACGAAAAGGGCCTGAAATCCTACGCCGATATCGCCAAGTTCGCCGATGATCTGGACGACAAGATCTACGGCATCGAGCCCGGCAATGAAGGCAACGCCTACCTCGTCAGCCTGGCGGACGAGAACAAGTTCGGTCTGAAAGACTTCAAGATCGTCGAAAGCTCCGAGCAGGGCATGCTCTCGATGGTGCGCCGCGCGGTCGACAAGGACGAGGATATCGTCTTCCTCGGCTGGGAACCGCACCCGATGAACGCCAACTTCGATCTGAAATATCTCCCCGGTGGCGAGGATTTCTTTGGCGGTGAAGGCGTCGTCAACACCGTGACCCGCAAGGGCTATGTCACGGAATGCCCCAATGTCGGCAAGTTCCTGACCAACCTCAAGTTCACCCTGCCGATGGAAAACGAGATCATGGGCAAGATCCTGAACGACGGCGAAGATGCAGATGATGCGTCGATGGCCTGGATGAAGGCGAACCCCGATCTGGTGATGTCCTGGGTTGACGGCGTGACCACGGTGGATGGTGCCGATGGCGCTGCCGCCGTCAAAGAGAAGCTGGGCCTGTAAGGCAATTCTGAAAGGGCCCGGTCATCGACCGGGCCTTATTTCACATAGGAGGTCGCCTTGGAGTGGCTCACTGAACACAAGATTCCCGTAGGGGACTGGGCCAGCGATTTCTTCGACTGGCTGCGCGACAATTTCTCGGGCGTCGTTGATGCGCTCGCCAATGGTGCGGAAAAGCTGATCGACGGGCTGCAATGGATTTTGCAGACACCGCATCCGCTGGTCATCATCGCCTGTTTCGTCGCCCTGACATGGGTGCTGCAACGCAACTGGAAGACCTGCCTTTTCGTGGCACTGGGGTTCCTGTTCATCATCAACCAGGACTACTGGGAGGCAACGACGCAGAGCCTGACGCTGGTGATCTCGTCCTGTATTGTCTGCATGGCCATAGGGGTGCCCATCGGCATCGCCGCCGCGCACCGGCCGCGCCTTTACGCCTTCATGCAGCCCGTGCTTGACCTGATGCAGACGCTGCCCACCTTCGTCTACCTGATCCCGGCCATCGTCTTTTTCGGCATCGGCATGGTGCCGGGCCTGATCGCGACCGTGATCTTCGTGCTGCCCGCGCCGATCCGGCTGACCTACCTCGGGGTGTCCTCGACGCCCACGCCGCTGCTTGAGGCGGCCGAGGCCTTTGGCGGCACCCCCAGCCAGACCCTGCGCAAGGTAGAACTGCCCTATGCTCTGCCGCAGATCATGGCCGGTCTGAACCAGACCATCATGCTGTCGCTCTCCATGGTCGTGGTCGCCGCGCTTGTCGGTGCTGACGGTCTTGGCGTGCCTGTCGTGCGCGCACTGAACCAGGTGAACACCTCCCTCGGGTTCGAGAGTGGGTTCGTCATCGTTGTCGTGGCAATCATCCTTGATCGCATGTTGCGTATCGGAGGCCGGAAATGAGCGAACAGATGTTTGACAAGAAAGCCCCGGCGGTCGAATTCGACAATGTTTCGATCGTCTTTGGGGACAAGCCCGAAAGGGCTCTGCCGCTGATGGACGCAGGGCAAAGCCGCAGCGAAATCCAGAAGGAAACCGGCCAGGTGCTGGGCGTGCACAACTGCTCGCTCTCGGTGGAGGAGGGCGAGATCCTCGTCCTCATGGGTCTGTCGGGGTCGGGCAAATCGACCCTGCTGCGCGCCGTCAACGGGTTGAACCCCGTGGTGCGCGGCTCGGTACGGGTGACGACGCTCGGCTCGACGCTGGATGCGGCCAAGTGCAAGGGCGAGGACATGCGCAAGCTGCGTCGTCAGATGGTCGCGATGGTGTTCCAGCAGTTCGGCCTGCTGCCTTGGCGCAACGTGGTCGACAACGTCGCCCTCGGGTTGGAGCTTTCGGGCATGTCCAAGGCGGCGCGCGAAAAGAAGGCGCGTGAGCAGCTGGATCTGGTCGGCCTGACCGACTGGGCCGACAACAAGGTGTCCGAACTTTCGGGCGGCATGCAGCAGCGTGTCGGCCTGGCCCGCGCCTTTGCGACCGAAGCCCCGATCCTGCTGATGGACGAACCCTTCAGCGCGCTCGACCCGCTGATCCGCTCGCGCCTGCAGGACGAACTGCTGGAGCTGCAACAGAAGCTCAAGCGCACCATCGTCTTCGTCAGCCACGACCTGGATGAGGCGTTCAAGCTCGGCAACCGGATCGCGATCATGGAGGGCGGGCGCATCGTGCAATGCGGCACCCCGCAGGACATCATCGCCAACCCGGCCAATGCCTATGTCGAGGATTTCGTGACGCACATGAACCCGCTGAACGTGCTGCTGGCCTCGGACGTCATGTCCAAGACTCTGGCGCAGCAGGCGAGCGTTCAGGTGCATCCCGACACGCCGGTCAATGATGTCATCCAGACCCTGTCTGGCGGCACCGATATCATCGGCGTCAAGGACGGCGAAACCGACCTCGGCTCGATCACCAATCAGGACATCATCTCGGCGCTGCACGCCAAGAACTCCTGACCACGACACCAAAAAGCCCCTGTCCCGGTCATACGGGGCAGGGGCTGTTCACTGCAGCGAAGATCAAAGGCTCCCTTTCGGGGGCCTTATTTCTTTTTATTGATGCTCAAAGGGGTCTGACCCTTGGAAAAATCAGCCACCGCGACGACCTTCTCCTTGGCCTTCTTCGGTTTCTTGATTTCTTTGTTGCTGCGTTGTTTGTCGCCCTTGCTCATGTCCCGTATCTCCTGAAAGCTGAGTGCAGTTTCATCGTGGTGATCGGCTGTGAGACCCGCGCCGTGCGGGTTGGGGGCGGCGTACCGCGCTGCCCCCGGTAAAGGCGTCGCTCAGAGCATGTCGTTCATGTCGGACATATCATGCCCGGAAGATTTCTTTGCGACTTTTTCGGCGACCATCGCTTCGGTGGTGATCAGCAGACCAGCGATCGAGGCCGCATTTTCCAGCGCGATCCGCACGACCTTGGTGGGGTCGATGATCCCGGCCTTCAGCATGTCGCCATAGGTTTCGGTCTGGGCGTCAAAGCCGAAGCCCTCGGTGGTGGACTCCATGACGCGCGCGGCAATCACCGACCCGTCAACACCGGCGTTTTGCGCGATCTGGCGCAGCGGGGCCTGAATGGCGCGACGCATGATCTTGATGCCCGCGTCCTGATCGGCGTTGTCGCCTTTCAGCTCGGCCAGCGCACGCACCGCGTGAACCAGCGCAACACCGCCGCCCGGAACCACACCTTCCTGAACGGCCGCACGGGTCGCGTTCAGCGCATCGTCGACACGGTCCTTGCGTTCCTTGACTTCGATCTCGGTCGAGCCGCCGACCTTGATCACGGCAATCCCGCCCGACAGCTTGGCCAGCCGCTCAGACAGTTTTTCCTTGTCGTAGTCAGAGGTGGTGTCTTCGATCTGCGCGCGCAGCTGGGTGACACGCGACGCAATCGCGTCCTTGTCGCCCGCGCCGTCGATGACGGTGGTGGTGTCCTTGGTGATCGCAACTTTCTTGGCCGTGCCGAGCATGTCGAGCGTGACATTCTCCAGCTTGATGCCCAGATCGGCCGAGATCACTTCGCCACCGGTCAGGATCGCGATATCCTGCAGCATCGCCTTGCGACGATCGCCAAAGCCGGGGGCCTTGACGGCAGCGACCTTGAGGCCACCACGCAGACGGTTGACGACCAAGGTCGCCAGCGCTTCGCCGTCGATGTCTTCGGCAATGATCAGCAGCTGTTTGTCGGCCTGAATGACGGCCTCCAGCAGCGGCACCATAGCCTGCAGCGACGACAGTTTCTTTTCGTGCAGCAGGATCACGCAATCATCCAGCTCAACGGTCATCTTCTGAACGTTGGTGATGAAGTACGGGCTGAGGTAGCCACGGTCGAACTGCATGCCCTCGACGACCTCGGTGGTGGTCTCAAGGCCCTTGTTTTCCTCGACGGTGATGACACCCTCGTTGCCGACTTTCGCCATGGCATCGGCGATCTGCTGGCCGATGGCGCTGTCGCCGTTGGCCGAAATCGCGCCAACCTTGGCGATCTGATCAGTGCCGCCGACGGGGCGGGACATGGATTTGACTTCGGCGATGACAGCGGCAACAGCCTTGTCGATGCCGCGCTTCAGATCCATCGGGTTCATGCCGGCCGCAACGGCCTTCATGCCCTCTTTGACGATGGCCTGCGCCAGAACGGTGGCGGTGGTGGTGCCATCGCCGGCTTCGTCATTGGTGCGCGATGCGACTTCACGCACCATCTGCGCGCCCATGTTCTCGAACTTGTCGGCAAGCTCGATTTCCTTGGCAACCGAGACACCGTCCTTGGTGATCCGCGGCGCGCCGAAGGATTTGTCCAGAACCACGTTGCGACCCTTGGGGCCCAGCGTGATCTTGACGGCATTGGCCAGCGTGTTGATGCCGCGCAGCATGGCGTCGCGGGCATCGGTGCCGAATTTGACTTCTTTGGCGGACATTATGAATGCTCCTGAAAATGATTGATCGACGTCGGAAAGGGCGGCCTCAGGCGAGAATGCCGAGGATGTCGCTTTCCTTCATGATCAGCAGCTCTTCGTCGTCCAGCTTGATCTCGGTGCCCGACCATTTGCCGAACAGGATCTTGTCGCCAGCTTTGACGTCCATCGTGATGCGCGCGCCGGACTCGTCCTTCGCGCCAGCACCGACCGAGACGACTTCGCCTTCTTGCGGTTTTTCTTTCGCGGAATCGGGGATGATCAATCCGCCTTTGGTTTTTTCTTCGCCTTCAATGCGGCGGACAAGAACACGGTCGTGCAGGGGGGAGAATGACAAGGGAAACGCTCCTTTTCGAGATTTCCTGAGGTGATAGCTATATCGTGAATGAGGTCTGGCACTCTGTCTGTGAGAGTGCCAATGCATCAGAGTTAGCGATTGCCACGCGCCACGGCAATGGGGCACGGCGAATATACTTTGGCGTCGTTGGGGCGCAGCCGAGCCTAGCGGCCCTGCAAGGGTACGAACTTGCCCAGAATGCCATTGATCAGCTGCGCCACGGCGCGGTGCATCTGCTGATCGGCATCGGGTTTGGCGGCATTGGCATGGGTGTCGGCGGCATCGCGCAGGATGCCCTCGATCTCGCGCTCGGGCAGGACGGCGTTGTCCCTCAGCGCCAGCAGCATCGCTTCGCACAGCGACAGGGCCGCGATTCCGGCATGATCTCTGCGTTCTGGCATCTCGTGTTGTCCTTCCCGGCGATTGATGATCAGGACAGGGGGACCTGCCTGAACTAGGCCAACAGTCTGTCAGGAAACCTGCTATACCGGACTGATCGAGAGCAGCACGCGCCATCGCCTTTATAACGTCCCCCCTTTTCAGGAGGCTCGGTCGAGCGCCATGGATAGCACCCCACTGACCCGCAAACTCAAAGCCTTCGTCGCCCTGACCTCGGTCGAACTTGAGGTGCTGGAGCGTCTGCACCAGCGCCGCCGCGTCTTTCACGCCGGCCGCGATCTGGTGCATCAGGGGCAAAGCGAACAGGCCGCGTATATCCTGTCCGAGGGCTGGGTCTGTTCGTACAAGCTGCAGATGGATGGCTCGCGCCAGATCGTCGATTTCCAGATCCCGGGCGATTTCCTCGGGTTGCGCAGTGTGTTGCTGCACACCTCCGACCACAGCGTCGAGCCGATCGGCGAGATTGTCGCGGCCGAAGTGCTGGTCTCCGATCTGCTGGCCGCCTTCGCCCAGACGCCCCGCCTTGCCACTGCGGTCCTGTGGGCCGTGTCGCGGGACGAGGCGATGGTCGTGGAGCACCTTGTCGGGCTGGGGCGGCGCGACGCCGATCAGCGCATGGGGCACTTCCTGCTGGAACTCGGCGCGCGTCTGAAGCTGGTGGGGCTCGGCACGCGGGCGGGATACGATTGCCCGCTGACGCAATACCATCTGGCCGATACGCTGGGCCTCAGTGCCGTGCACGTCAACCGCGTGCTGCGCCGCCTGCGCGAAGCAGGGTTGCTGACCTTCCGCGATGGCCACGTCACCTTCGACGATTACGACGGTCTGGTCGCGCTGGCCGATTTCGACCCCGCTTATCTGGATCACACCGGGCCTCTGCTGAAATAACCCCTACCGCCACCGCCGCGGCCGCAGGCCGCAAACCCACACCGTTGCGGCCAAAGGCCGCAAACGCATTCCTTCGCCCTAACCTGGATCAGCCCCGGCGCAATCTCGCCATGTTAGGTCTTGGGGAAGATCTGGCGCTGCACGCGCTCCACCACCAGTCATGGCGTAGAGGAGAGGGACATGCGGACTTCCAGAACATCGGTGACGTTTGCACACCCCTTTTCCTTGCAGGGCGCTCCCGGCACTTTTCCCGGCGGCACTTACGAAGTTGTCATCGAGGAAGAGCAGCTGCAGGGCCTCTCCTTCGAGGCCTGGCGGCGCACGGCAACCTTCCTGACGGTGCATGGCAAGGGCGGTCACGCCCGGCGCAGCGAATGGCGCGAGATCTCCGAAACAGACCTGGACGCGGCGCTTAGCCGTGACCGAGCATTTTCCGATGCAAGCGAAGCGGCGCTTCCCCCGCAGGAGAACTTTTGAATGAACACTCCCGAATGGCTGAAACCCGGCATCTATGGTGCCATCGTCGGTGCCGTAGCGATTGGTATCGTCGGATTTTCATGGGGCGGCTGGATGACCGGCAGCAGCGCAGACGAGATGGCCAGTGAAATGTCCCACAGCAGCGTGATCAGCGCGCTGGTGCCTGTTTGCCTCGAAAAATCGGCCAACGACAGCGACCGGTTCGCCAAGATGGCCACGATCCGCGAAGCTTCGACCTACAAGCGCCGCGATGCGGTGATGGATGCGGGCTGGGCCACCATGCCGGGCTCCGAATCCGCCGACCGTGATCTGGCGCAGGCCTGCCTGTCCGATCTCAAGATCGACGCCTCCTGATCCCTAGGGGCTGCGGCGGGGCACCCCCCTCGCCGCGGCCACGCATCGGCGCAGACCTGCTGTTGCTGCGCAGACCGCCGCGATCCCCATTGCCTTCCTGCGGACAGACGGCCACTCTGACCCGTTCATGCAGCAGGGGCACACCATGACTGAATTGGAAAAGATGCAGGCCGGCCTTTGGTACAACAGCCTTGGCGACGAGCTTGAAGATCTGCGCACCGCCGCCCGCGCCGCGGTGCATGAACACAACATGACCCACCCCGGTGGGCGCGGAGAGATGGCCTCGGCCCTGCGCGATCTGCTCGGCTCGGTCGGGGATGGCTGTTTCATCGAAGCGCCGTTCCATTGTGCCTACGGCTTCAACCTGCATATCGGAACCGGAGTCTATCTGAACGCGGGCGTCACCATTCTGGACACGGCCCCCGTGCGCATCGGCTCGCGCACCTTGATCGGCCCGAATGTGCAGATCTACACCCCCCAGCATCACGGCGACGCGGCCCTGCGCGCGGCAGGGCAGGAGATCGGCTATCCCGTGACTATCGGCACCGACACCTGGATCGGCGGCGGCGCGATCCTGTTGCCGGGTGTCAGCATCGGCGACGGCGCGATCATCGGGGCAGGGGCCATCGTCACCCATGACGTGCCCGCCGGGGAAACCTGGGTCGGCAACCCGGCGCGCCCGATATCCGACTGAGGACCGGGCCATGCGTTAACGCTTGTCTGGCCGGGCAAAACCACACCGCCCGGATACCGTTCAGATACCGACGCAATACCGACATCGCGATTTCAGGCTCTGTGGCCATTAACCTTACGGCGGGCGGTGCTGAAACTCAGCGTTGATGGGCCTCTCGCGGCTCTGTCTCCAGATGCTGCGCGGGCTGAAAGCGGTGTCCGGGGCGGTCGATCAGATCGGCCCCATGGCTCTGGCGGCGATGCACGAAAGTGTCGGTTGCTTCAAAGACCGGCGCGTCGCCCTCGGGCCAGCGCGCGGCCCAGGTTGTCACCTCGACGCGCTCGGCACTGACCTCCAACATATTGAAAGTGTTCAGCTCTCCGCGCAGGCGTGTCGAAAGCCCGGTGCCCGCCTGCACGCAGAGCAACCCCGGCGCGGCGGTGAAAGGCGCGGTTGAGGCGGTGTGCAAATGCCCCGAAAGCACGACATCGACGCCGCAGTTTTCCAGCGCCTGCAGTGCCTTGCCGCCGCCCTTCATCGGGCGTTTGTCGACCTCGGGGCCATGCTCCAGCGGGTGATGCAGCACGGCAACCCGCAGACGAGACGAGGCATCTTCAAAGCTGCCACAGACCCGCTGCACCGTACGTTCGGCGAATTTACCACTCTGCCACGCAAACCTGTTAACCGTGTTCACGCCAACGACCGAGATTTCACTGTCGCGGAACCCCGGCTCCAGATTACGGTTGATATAGCGCTTGTACCGCGAGAAGGGTTTGAAAAACCTCATGAAAAGGTTGTCGAGCGGCGTGTCGTGATTGCCCGGAACGCCCAGCACAGGGGCCTTGATCCGGGCGACGAAGGCCTGCGCCTGCTCGTACTGCGAAATCCTTGCGCGCTGCGTGAAATCGCCCGAAATCACCACCAGATCGGGGTCCAGCCGGTGGATCACCTCCAGCAGAGGCGCCTCCAGTTCGGGTGAGGTGCGGCCAAAGTGCAGATCGGAAAGATGCAGGATGCGCCTCATGCCGGGCCATCCTTTGGCAGCACAATGGTCAGCTTTTCGTCGGACATCTTGAACTCGAAGGGACTGTAATCACGGGTTTTTTCGCCGTCAAACGCCACCAGAGCCCGGCGCTTTGCGGTCTCGACCGTGACGTCGCTGGCGCAGATCAGTTCATAGTCGCGGCCCTCGCGCATGCTGCGTGTGACCAGCCGCCAGGCGAGGGCGAACAGGTCGGCGCGCGTATCGCCAAGCCCGACCAGCATGGCGAATTGATCACGGTGGATCGCCTCGCCCCCGGTCAGTCCGAATCGCTCCAGCTGAAAAGCGGAGCGTGCAACGAACAGCAGCGGCGTGCGGCGGTCCATCTTCTTGCCGTCAGCGGAGATGGTCAGCTTCATAGGGCGTTGAAATTGCAGAAAGGTTTTAACCACGGACCAATGCGCCATCAACCGGCGGCGGCCCCAGCGGGCATAGACCGTCTCGCGCTCCTTCAGGATCGCGGGGTAGATGCCGAGGCTGGCGTTGTTCAGAAATACCCGGTCGTTCACCATGCCGACGCTGATGTCGCGGGTGTAGCCGGCCAAAATCGCCCTCGCGGCCTCTTCTGGATCTTCGGGAAGGTTCAACCCGCGGGCGAAATAATTGAATGTTCCCAAGGGCAAGACGGCCATGGCGCAGCCGGTGCCGAGCATGGAGGAGGCGATGGCCATGGCGGTGCCGTCCCCGCCTGCGGCGACGATCAGACGGGCTCCGTCGTCGATGGCGCTGCGCACAAGGGCGTCCAGATCCTCTTTCGGATCCCAGTGGCGCAGCTCGGCCTTGTCGGCCCCAAAGACCGCCAGCGCACGGTCAATCGCCTCGGCGTCACGGGCATTGGTGCCGGACTTGCGGTTGGCGATGATCGTGATGGGCCCCTCAATCGCGGTAGATGTAGTGGGCTCAGTGGCTGAGATATCCATATCTCGTGGGGTGTCTCCGTTCGGCTCTGCAATCGCGTTCATCTGTTGCTCCGGTCCCTTGACCCTGGTCCGGCGGTTGTACCGGTCCCTGTTCACGAACCCAACGCATCAGATCACGGATTTGTTGCGCCTGAAAATCAGGTGTTTTGCAGGAAGAGGGCCGATTTGGGCGGCGGTGTGAAATGGCGGCCGCCCAAGGCGAAGATATCGCAAAATTGCGATGTCGGTATCCCGTCGGTATTTGAACGGTAACTGAACGGTGCGAAAATCAGACCTTGGTGCGGGCTGAGGTCGGATCGTAGAGCGGCTTGAGCGAGGCCTCGGCGGCGTGCCGAACACCTGCGATCTCGATCTGGTAGGAGGAGGCCAGAAGATCCGCCACCGCCTCACCCGCGCAGGGCACATAGCCGAGACCAACCGCGCCCCCCAGCGTATGACCATAGGCGCCAGAGGTCAGGTAGCCGACGACCGCGCCGTCGCGCAGGATCGGTTCGGCGTGATAGAGCAGCGGCGCGGGGTCACTCAGGCGGAACTGCAGCATTCGCGAGGACAGTCCGGAGTCTTTCTTGCGCAGCACGGCGTCGCGGCCGATAAAGCTGGGCTTGGCCGTTTTTACGGCAAAGCCGAGGCCCGCTTCGAGGACGTGATCCTCTTGCGTGATGTCGTGGCCGAAGTGGCGAAAGCCCTTCTCGATCCGGCAGCTGTCCATCGCGTGCAGGCCGCAGAGGGTCAGGCCGAAGGCGCCGCCGACCTGCAGCAGATGCTCCAGCACATGGGTGGCCTGATCGGTGGAGATGTACAGCTCCCACCCCAGTTCGCCGACGTAGGAGACGCGGTGCGCGCGGGCCAGCCCGAGGCCGATCTCGATCTGTTGCATGGTGCCGAAGGGGTGGGCCTCGGTCGACCAGTCGTGCCAGGGGGCGGCGGCCTGCAGCAGGGCGCGGGCGTTCGGCCCCATGACGCAGAGCACGGCCTCCGACGCGGTGGCGTCAAAGAGAGAGACGGCAAAATCGCCGCGATGGCGGGTCATCCAGCTGAGGTCGCGCACGGTGGTCGCGGCGGGGGTGACGACCATATAGCGCGTCTCGGACAGGCGGGTGACGGTGACGTCGGCCTCGATCCCGCCGAGGGGGTTGAGGAACTGGGTGTAGACGATCTTGCCGGTGGGCACGGCCATCTCGGCACCGCAGATGTGGTTCAGGAAGGTTTCCGCGTCGCGCCCGTCGACGAGGATCTTGCCGAAGGAGGTCATGTCGTAGAGGCCGACATTTTCGCGGATGGCGCGGTGTTCAGTCGCGGAATTGTCGAACCAGTTCTGCCGTTTCCATGAATATTCATAGGCCGGAGTCTGACCGGGGGCAGCGAACCAGTTGGCGCGCTCCCACCCCGCCGTTTCTCCGAAGACGGCGCCACGGGCGGCGAGCAGATCGTGGAACGGAGCGCGACGTAGTCCGCGGGCGGTGGCCTTCTGGCGGTAGGGGAAGTGGTCGGCGTAGAGCAGGCCGAGCGTTTCTTTGGCGCGCTCCACCAGATAGGTGCGGTTGCCCATGAAGGGCTGCATCCGGCGGATATCGACGTCCGACAGGTCAAACGGCGGCTGGCCGTGTTCCATCCAATGCGCCAGCGCCATGCCCGCGCCGCCCGAGGACTGGATGCCGACCGAGTTGAAGCCAGCAGCGACGTAATAGCCGCGCACCTCGGGCACCTCGCCGAGGTGGTAGGCATCGTCGGGGGTAAAGCTTTCGGGACCGTTGAAGAAGGTGTGGATACCGGCGCTTTCCAGCAGGGGGACACGGGTGATGGCTTTTTCGAGGATCGGCTCGAAGTGGTCGAAATCCTCGGGCAGCTGGTCGAAGCAGAAGTCCTTGGGGATGCCGTGCATGCCCCAGGGTTTGGAGACAGGCTCAAACGCGCCGAGCAAGATTTTCCCGGCGTCTTCCTTGTAATAGGCGCATTCGTCGGGCACCCGCAGAGTCGGCAGCTGGGTCAGGCCGGGGATCGTCTCGGTCACGATGTAGAAGTGTTCGCAGGCCTGCAGGGGGACGTTGACGGCGTTCTTGCGGCCCAGTTCGGCGGCCCACATACCGGCGCAGTTGACGACGAAATCGGTGGCGATGAAGCCGGTCTCCTGCGTGCCGTCCTTTTGCCATGAGACGCCGGAGACGGCGCGTTGGCCGTTGCGCGTGGTCTCGTGGACCTGGGTGACCAGCATATGTTCCAAGGTGTGGGCGCCGCGCATCCGGGCACCTTTGGCGAGTGCGAGGGCGATGTTGCCGGGATCGCCCTGACCGTCCTTCGGGACGTGGACGGCCCCGGCGAAACCGGTCGTGTTGAGGTGAGGATAGAGGGCCTTCAGGTCAGCCTCGGACAGCTGGTCGACCTCAACCCCGAAGGCGCGGGCCATGGAGGCCTGACGGAAGATCTCCTCCCGGCGTTCCTCGGTCAGGGCCATGGTGATGGAGCCGTTGCGGCGGAACCCGGTGGCGACGCCTGTCTCGGCCTCCAGCTCTCCGTAGAGCTCTTGTGAGTATTTGCTGAGGCGGGTCATGTTCTTGGTGGCGCGCAGCTGAGCGATCAGGCCGGCGGCGTGCCATGTGGTGCCGCTAGTGAGCTGCTTTCGCTCCAGCAGAACGACGTCGGTCCAGCCGAGCTTGGCCAGGTGATAGGCGACAGAGCAGCCGGCGATGCCGCCGCCGATGATGACGGCGCTGGCCTTGGTGGGGATGGTCATGGTGGGGTCTCCGCGCCCTTGCGGGCGGATTGGTCTGGGAAAGGGGGCGTCAGGCGGATTGGGCGCTGCGCGGAAGGACGGTGCGGGCGGCGGCGACCACGGGGTCATGGGCGCGGTGGCAGGCGACGGCGTGGTCGGTGTCGTTCGCGATCAGTGTCGGCATGACGCGATGACAGATGTCTTGCGCATGGGCGCATCGCCCGGCGAAACGGCATCCCTTGGGCGGGTTGATCGGGCTGGGCGGGTCGCCTTGCAGACGGATGCGGCTGGCGGCGGTGTGGGGCGAGGGCACGGCCGAGATCAGCGCGTGGGTATAGGGGTGCATCGGCGTGGTGAAGAGGTCGCGGCGCGAGGCGATCTCGACAATCTTACCGAGATACATGACCGCTATGCGGTCGCACAGGTGCTGCACGACGGCGAGGTCGTGGCTGATGAACAGGAACGACAGGCCGAGGTCGGCCTTGAGACGCGCCAGAAGGTTGAGGATCTGCGCCTGAATGGCGACGTCGAGGGCCGAGACGGGCTCATCACAGACCAGCAGTTTCGGCCCCGTCGCCAGCGCCCGGGCGATGCCGATCCGCTGGCGCTGACCGCCGGAGAACTGGTGCGGAAACAGCGCCTTCTGATCGGGGCGCAGGCCGACAAGGGCGAAGAGCTCATCCACGCGGGCGTCGCGCTGGGCTGGCGTGCCGATCTTCAGCAGATCGAGGGGGCGGCGCACGATGGCCCCGGCCCGTTCGCGCGGGTTGAGCGAGGCATAGGGGTCCTGGAACACCACCTGCACATCGCGGCGGGCGTCCTTCAGTGCGGTCCCCTGCAGGGCGGTGATGTCGCGCCCGCTCAGCCGGATCTGGCCGGAGGTGATCTCGGTCAGGCGGGCACAGGCCATGGCGGCTGTGGTCTTGCCCGAGCCGCTTTCCCCGACAAGCCCGAAGGCGAGGCCCGCGGGCAGAGAAAAAGACAGCCCGTCGACGGCATGAACCGCCTCTCCGCCCGGCAGCGGGAAATGGACCTTGAGGTTTTCAACCTCGAGAACTGGAGCGGTCATAGGGCGTCCTCGGTTTCCAGCCAGCAGGCGACGGCGCGGCCGGGGGCGCGGGTGCTCAGGGCCGGGGTTTCGGTGTGGCAGCGGGGCTGAACCCCGGCGCAACGCGGCGCGAAGGCGCAGCCTGGGCGGCCAAGGTCCTTTGGCGCGGGCACCACGCCGGGGATTTCAAACAGCGGAGCGGGGTGATCCTGCGGTGGCAGGCTCAGCCGGGGGATGCAGCTGATCAGGCCTCGGGTGTAGGGGTGACGCGGATCGCCGAGAAACTCCGTGACCGGGCCTTCCTCGATCTTGCGGCCCGCGTACATCACCATGACGCGGTCGGTCATCTGGGCGACGACGCCGATGTCGTGGGTGATGAGGATGATCGCGGCGTCGATCTTTTGCTGAAGCTCTTGAAACAGATCGAAGATCTGCGCCTGCACGGTGACATCCAGCGCGGTTGTCGGCTCGTCCGCGATCAGGATCTTCGGCTCGCACACCAGCGCGATGGCGATCATGACGCGCTGCCTCATGCCGCCCGACAGCTGGTGCGGATAGTCATGGGCGCGTTTCGCAGGCGAGGGGATGCCGACGAGGGCCAGCATCTCGACCGCGCGGGCCCAGGCCTTGGCGCGGGTGAGGCCGAAGTGGGCGCGGGCGGTCTCGGCAATCTGTTCGCCAATGGAAAACACCGGGTTGAGCGAGGTCATGGGTTCCTGAAACACCATCGAGATATCGTTGCCGCGCACGGCGTTCAGGCGGGCCTGAGACGCCTGCACGAGGTCTTCGCCCTGAAACAGGATCTGCCCGCCCGAAATGCGCCCCGGGGGCGAGGGCACCAGTCCGATCAGCGACAGGGCTGTGATGCTTTTGCCGCAGCCGGACTCGCCAACGATGCCGAGGATTTCACCGGACGAAAGGTCGAACGACAGGTCGCGCACCACGGGGATGTCCTGCCCGCCACTGCGAAAGGAAATCTCAAGATTGCGGACGGAGAGGAGGGGGGTGGTCATCAGCGCTGCCTCAGTCTGGGGTTGAAGGCATCGTTCAGCCCGTCACCGACAAGGCTGATCGCCAGCACGGTGAGGAAGATGCACAGGCCGGGAAATGTGACGCCCCAGGAGCTGTCGAGGATATAGGGGCGGTTGTCACCGATCATGCGGCCCCAGCTGGTGGCGTTGGGATCGGACAGGCCGAGGAAGGACAGGCCGGCCTCGAACAGGATTGCCGAGCCGATGCTGAGGGCGGCGACCACGATCAGCGGCGGCGCGGCGTTCGGCAGAATGACGCGCCAGATCAGCCGCGCATTGCCCGCCCCGATGGAGCGTTCGGCCTTGACGTAGTCCATCTCGCGCAGGCGCATGAACTCGGCCCGGGTCAGGCGCGCGGTCGAGGTCCAGGAGACGAGGCCGAGGAGATACTCGGACTGGCCCGGTGGCGTCAGCGGCATCCAGACCATCTCACGCGGCGAGACGGTATAAAGCAGGGGACCGAAGAGCGAGACGGTGAAGATGAGGCCAAGGATGGCAAGGCCGAAGACGGCGGCGTGGTTCTGGCGGAACATGGCCCAGGCCTGGCGTCCGGGCGAGACGGGGGTGGGGGCGTTCAGGGGCGCTGAGGTGATGTCGCTCATCTGGCTTTGATCCTCGGGTCGATGCGGCGGTAGACGACGTCGGTGAGCATGTTCATCACGATGACCATCAGCGCCGAGAAGAACAGGATGCCCAGCAGGGTGGGGGTGTCGCGGCGCAGGATCGATTCATAGGCCAGCGTGCCGAGGCCGGGCCAGGCGAAGACCGTCTCGACCAGCACGGCACCAGAGATGACCTGCCCGAACTGCAGACCGGCGAAGGTGACGACGGGCAGGATGGCGTTGCGCAGGGCGCGTTTTTCAAAGTCCGGCTCAACCGCGGCGGCGTCCAGCAGGGCGTCCATATCGGGGTTGCAGTAGCCCTCGGTATTGGCCCAGATCACCGGTTTGATGTTGTCGCAGTCGAAATGACGCTGCACGCCGATGGTCGGGTCGGGGTAGTTGAACGAGCCGTTCATCGTCGCGTCATAGTCGAAGGCGGCGATGCGTTTGACCCATGTGCCGAAGTCGGGGGCCTTGCGCAGCTCGACCGTGATGTTCAGCTTGGCCAGCTGCGCCTGAATATATTCGGCCATGGGCACATGCGCCTGGGGCGCCCAGCTCGGCACGTCGAGGGTGAAGGCAAACCGCGTGCCGTCCGCGCCGACGGGATAGCCTGCCTCGTCCAGCATCTGCGCGGCGAGGTCCATGTCGGGGGCGTACATCGGCACGTCAGCACTATAGAAGGGGTTGCCGGTGTGCAGCGGGCCGGTGCCGGGCACGGTGCGGCCGCCAAAGATCACCTTGGACAGGAAGCCGGTGTCGATGGCATGGGCCAGCGCCTCGCGCACTGCATGGTCGCTGAAGGGGGCGTTACGCAGGTTCATCTCAAGGTAGTGGACATAGCCGATGGCGTCGTAGCCCTCGGTCGTGACGTTGACGCCCTTGGTCTTTTCCAGACGGCTGGCATCGTTGGGGCGCAGGCCGGCGAAGGGGGCATAGTCGATCTCGCCCTTCTCCAGCATCAGCACACGGGTCAGCGGGTCCTTCACAACCGGAAAGACGATCTTGTCGAGGTGCGGCTTGCCGGGCAGGAAGAAGTCGTCGTTCTTGACCAGAACCAGACGTTCGGCTGGGGCATTCTCGGCCACCTTGAAGGGGCCGGAGCCGACGACGTTTTCCATGTTGCGCGGGTGGGTCTTGAGGGGCTGACCATCGCCGTAGACATGCTTTGGCAGGATCGGCATCAGCAGTGGTTGAAAGGCATACATCAACCCCGGCACCGGCTGGCTGAGATGCAGCACGACCGTCGTGTCATCGGGCACGTCGATCGAGGCGACATTGCCGAACATCGCCGCGCCGAAGGGATGGTTTTCGCGCACGGCCTCAAGCGAGAATTTCACATCCTCGCCCGTGATCGTGGTGCCGTCGTGGAAATGCGCGTTTGGCGTCAGCGTGAAGGTGACGGTCAGCTGGTCGACCGAGACGGTCCAGCTTTGCGCGAGGTAGGGCTGGATCGCGTAGTCCGCGCCGACTGTCATCAGGCCCGCGAAGATCTGCGAGCCGGGCACGCCGGTTGCCGCGCCGGACTGCACGGCAGGGTTCAGCGTGCGATAGCCCGAGGTGAACATGTTCAGCGTGCCACCGTCTTGGGCATGGGCTGCGGGGGCAAAGCTGAGGGCTGCGGCAAGGGCAAGTGGCGCCGCGCCGCGTAACGATCTGGAGAGATGTGCAAGAATTGGGGTTTTCCTGTTGGCTGGACGGCGCGGGGTCTTTTTGGTGAAAATTTGCCCCTGAATTTTCATGAGACTTGCGGGAGAATCGAAATAATGCAACAAAAATTTCACCAATGCGAAATTTGACGGGAAAAAATCGATGGCGGCGAAGAGCACGGGCAAACGGAAACAGGCGCAGGCCTATGGCGAAGGCTCGACCCTGCCAGCGGGGCGTCAGATCAGAGAGCTACGGCGCGCGCGGGGGCTGACGCTGACGGATCTGGCCGGGGCGATTGGCCGCTCTGTCGGGCATCTGAGCGAGCTTGAGAGGGGTGTCAGCCCGATCACGCTGGACACGCTGGATAAGATTGCGCGCACGCTCGACGTCTCGATCAGCTGGTTCTTCTCTGCTACTGCCGCTGAGGAATCGCCCGAGAGCGACTTCGTGGTGCGGCGCGGCAACCGGCGGGAAATCAACCTCAGTCAGGCGGGGGTACGCGAGGAGCTGCTGTCGCCGCATCTGACCGGCGGGCTGGAGATGGTGATGACCACCTTCGCCCCCGGTGCCGGCACCGGCGAGGAGGGACGCGAGCGCAAGGGCGAGGAGGGCGGTTTCGTCGTCTCGGGCCAGCTGGAGCTGAAGATCGACGGGCAGACGCTTCTGCTGGAGGCGGGCGACAGTTTCCAGATGACCGCGACGGGTCGACACTGGTGCCGCAATCCCGGCGCGGTGAACACCGTGATCGTCTGGTCGTTCAGCTCAGCGAATTTCTGACAGGGATCACTGCCGCAAGGGGCCTTTGCTATGTCCGAGATCACCGTTTTCACTGCCCGCAAGATCCGCACCATGACCGATGCGATGCCGGAGGCCAGCGCGGTCGCGGTGCGCGACGGGCGCATCATCGAAGTCGGCACGCTGGAGACGCTCGCGCCCTGGCTGGCAGCGCATCCGCACCGGATCGACCGGCAGTTCGAGGGGCATGTGCTGATGCCCGGCTTCATCGACCCGCATCTGCATCCCACTCTGGGGGCGATGCTGCTGCCGTGCCACTTCATCACCGCGATGGAATGGGTGCTGCCGGATCGGACCTGCGCGCCGGTGACCAGCCACGCGGCCTACCTTGCCCGGCTGGCCGAGGTGGTGGCGGGCGAGGGGGCCAGCGACGAGATCGTTGTCACCTGGGGATTTCACCGCATCTGGCACGGCAATGTCGACCGTGCTGCGCTGAATGCGATCTCGGCGACGAAGCCCATCTTCGTCTGGCAGCGCTCGTTTCACGAGATCATTGCCAATGACGCGGCGATCGCATGGCTTGGCGCCGCGCGCGAGGATCTGGAGCGGCATCCTCAGATTGATCTGGAGACGGGGCGGTTCTACGAGACCGGGCTGGCGATTGCGACGCAGGCGATGAACAAGGTGCTGCTGGCGCCGCAGCGCTATATGCGGGGTCTCGATCTGGTGAAGCGGGCGGTGCACCTCGGCGGGCATACCACCATCGGAGAGCTGGCCTATCCGCTGATGAACGACGCGCTGGAATGGCAGGTGCTGAGTACGACGCTGGACCGGCCCGACACGCCGTTCCGCATGAAGATCGTCCCGCGCGCCCTGCAGCGGGGCAGTTTCAGCGGCGATCCGGCCGAGGACGTGGCGCGGGTGGCCGGGTTCGCCGGGCGCAGCACCGACAAGCTGTTCTTCGGCAACAGCGTCAAGCTGTTCACCGACGGAGGGTTCTTTGCCGAGCTGATGCAGATGCGCGATCCGGGCTTTATCGACGGGCACCACGGCGAATGGCTGATGGCCCCCGAAGCGTTCGAGGCCCACGCCCGTGCCTTCTGGGCCGAGGGCAAGCAGATCCACGTCCACTGCACTGGCGATCTGGGGTTGGAGTTGGCGCTGGAGGTCTTGCAGAAGCTGCAGGACGACAAGCCCCGCTTTAACCACCGCTTCACGATTGAACATTTCGGGGTCTCCAGCCCGGAACAGGTGCGCCGGATCAAGGACCTCGGCGCGATTGTCTCGGCCAACGTCTATTACGTGCATGAATTGGGCGAGGCCTATTGGCAGGCCTCGATCGGGTATGAGCGCGCCTCGCAGATGGCGCGGCTTGGCGCGGTGGAGCGGGCAGGCATTCCCTTCGCGCTGCATTCCGATTTCACCATGGCCCCGGCGATGCCGCTGAATTCGGCCTGGGTGGCAGTGAACCGGATTGCGGAATCCGGCGCGGTGCTGTGCCCTGAGGAGCGCGTCAGCCTGCGTGCGGCGATGCGCGCGATCACCATCGACGCGGCCTATGTGCTGGGGATGGAAGACGAGGTCGGCTCGATCCAGGCTGGGAAGAAGGCCGATTTCACCGTGCTGGAGCAGGACCCCTGGGAGGTGGCGCCCGAGGCGCTGCGCGATATTCCGATCTGGGGCACGGTGTTCGAGGGCACGCCGTTTCCGATTGCACGATGAGCGGGCGCATTCCGGTCACGGTGCTGTCGGGCTACCTCGGCTCCGGCAAGACGACGATACTCAACCGGGCGCTGGCGGGCGATCACGGGGTGCGGCTGGCGGTGCTGGTGAATGACTTCGGCCCCGTCAATATCGACGCCGCCCTGATCCGGGCCAGTGGCGAGAGGGTGGTGGAGCTGTCGAACGGCTGTGTCTGCTGCTCCATCGGGGACGATCTGGGCGAGACGCTGAGCGCGATTGCCGCCTGGGAGGACCCGCCCGAACGCCTGATCCTTGAGGCGAGCGGTGTGGCCGACCCGCGCCGGATCGCCATGGCGGCGGGGCATTGGCCGGGCTTTACGCTGGATGCGGTGCTGGTGGCGGTCGACGCCGAGACGGTGCAGGCGCGGGCGCGCGACAAGTTCGTCGGGTCGTTGATCACCGCGCAGTTGCGCAGTGCGGATCTGCTGGTGCTGACCAAGGGCGATCTGGTCGGGGCGGGGCATCCGGCGCAGGTGCGCGACTGGCTGGGCGAGACATGCGCGGGCACGGGCGTGGTGCGGGCCGATGCTGGCGATCTGCCGCTGGATCTGCTGTTTGGCATCAGCGGGCACGGCACGGCTGTTGCGCCCGAAAGCCATGTGCATTTCTCTACCGCGCTTTGGCAGCCGGAGGGGCCGGTCGATCTGGATCGGTTGCGCGCGCTGCTGGAGGGGCTGCCGCCCTCGGTGCACCGCGCCAAGGGCGGCGTGCACGACGCGGCCACGGGGCAGGGCGTTCTGGTGCAATGTGTCGGGCGGCGCGTCAGTCTGACTTTGTCGCCGCCGGACATCACTGGGTTGGTGCTGATTTCAACCGGCGATGCGGTGACGCTTGAGGCGGTTGTCGTGGGCTTGCAGGCGGCCTGCGTCTAAGGCGGCGGAGGTTTGCCCGGAGCTGAGGGTTGTAGCGCGTTGCGGCCGTGCGGTGCTGCGACTTGCCTGTAAACGGGCGATTCCATTGCGTCGTCGCAAGGTTTGCGTCACCTTGGCCTTGTAGAGAGTGCCGGCGATGAACGGATCATCGCCAGAGTGGGGGCGTGTGCAGGCCTTGGACGACGAAAAATTCGCTCTTGCCGGAGAACTCGCGCTTGGCCTTCTGCAGGGGCAGGAGCGTCAGGATGCATTGCATGAGCTGAACATCGATCCCGAGATGCGCGCCGCCGTGCGGGCCTGGGACGAGGACTTTGTCGCCTGCTTCTTCTCCGCGGTCCCGCTGGAGGAGGCCCCTGCGCAACAGGTCTGGAGCAGGATCGAGGCCGAGCTGTTCACGCTGCCACCCGTCCCGATGTGGAAGCGCCTCTTGCAGGAGGCGAAAGACCCGCGCAACCGGGGCGTCGTCATGGCGCTGGCACTGGCCAAGCTGGCCCTGCTGATCTGGATACTCTACCTGTTCGTCTAGAGCCCTACCGCGCGGCGCTGAGCGTGGCCGGGTCAAACACCCGACCGATATAGACCACGATGAACAGCGTCGAGAAGATCGTCGCGACCAGAGCCACCGCAAGGATGGTGATATGGCGGTCAAGCCCCTGCGACAGCGCAAAGGCGGCAATGGCGACGAGCGGTATATGCAGGAATGCGGCGCAAACGATCTGCAGGCGCCGCTTTGCTTCGGTGTTTGTCATGCGATCCCCCTGTTGGCCCTTCTGGTTTGAAGTGCTGACGTCTCATTTAGCCCCGGATGGCCTGTCGGGCCAGTCTTTGTGCGAATGGATCGCTTCTTCGCGGTGATTTCGCGGGCGGTCAGGGGAGGTAGAGTGCGGAGATCAGTCCTGAGGGGGAGGTCTGTGTCCAGGCGCATGGTCTTGAAGAGTGGGTTTCGGCGAGTTTAGGTATGCGCGGATTTGCAATCCATCTGATAATCAAACGATATCAATGGGTAGGCGTTTCAAAACAGCTATCGACAAATAGGGAACATAACCGGAAAGTTTCAAAAGGCGATATCGCCAAAACAGAGGTCCGCCACGATGCGCTGGTGGCCAAAATTCACGTTTTCAGGCGAATTTGGAATGCCTGCCAAATCGCTGGCAGGGACCGATTTTCGAGACATAGATTGCCTTCGTTTCGAGCGCATCGGCGGTCTGGTCTGAGCCCGAAGCTGCCGAGGCTGAAATTTTCAGAAAGCTTGGCTTGCTGGTAAATATGACATTGATATTGTCAAGTTGACATGCACAATGTCGATATGAACGCAAAACCATTATATGATCTAGTTTGGGCGTCACGTCCCCTGATGCAGGCCGCGGAAGCATGTGTCGAGAGAGGGCTCGTCGATACTGCCCTGACCGTCCGGATGCGTGCCGTTCTGGAAATGCTGCTCGCGCACGGCGAACTGGCAGTCCCCGATATTGCGGAGAAGCTCGAGATCAAACGACAGTACGTCCAGCTGATGGTGAACGAAACCTTGGCTTCGGGGTTCACGACCCAACGGCCAAATCCCCGACACAAGCGATCCTTCCTGCTGGCTCTGACAGATCAGGGGCGCGCAGTGATCGAAGGCATCATGCAGAAGGAAATGGATGTGATGAAAGACATCGCAGCCGACTTCAAAGACGAAGATGTTTCAACAGCCTTGAGGGTGGTTCAGGCCGTCATGACGAAGCTGAAGGCGAAGGCAGAGGAACAGACATGGTGATCGTTTACTTGCTTGGTGCGCTGGTGCTGTCCGCCGTCGCTTGGCTGTCTTGGGGGATCATGCGCATCGGCGCGATCAGTCGCGGCAAGCCGATTGGCGACAGGACTGGAACGGCATTGCTGCTCATCGACCTTCAGTCCGTCTTTTGGGATCACGGCCCATACTCAGATGCAGCGAAGGCGGCCGCCAGAGATGTCATTCTTGACGAAATCAAAGCTGCAAAGTTGAACGGCCTTCCGATTGTTGCCGTCCGCCAGGAATGGTCGATCCCCTCGACCAAGGCCGTTGCCAGGATGGCGATGAAGGGGCAGGCGCTGGAAGGCACGGCTGGCACCGAGGTGGCCGAGCCGTTTGCCGGGCATGCTGATCACGTCCTTATAAAGCGGGTGCAGGACGCTTTTGAGACAGGGGAACTCGATAGGCTTTTTGAAAAGCTGGGGGTTGGCAAGCTGCGCATCGCTGGGCTGGACTTCAACTATTGCGTCCTGAAAACGGCATTTGCCGCTCGAAACAGGGGGTACGCCGTTACGATCATCAAACAAGGCACCTTGTCTGCGAAACCGACCGAACAGGCAGAACAACGCGTGTCGTCACATGGGGTTTCGCTGCACTGATCCCTTGGTGTCGGGAGATAGCAGGCGCTCATGTGAACGTCTGGGACAGCAGGTTTGCCTGCATGGCCCTCGCTCTTTCCTGCGTCGTGAACGATGGGAAGCCTCACATCTTGCCGCAAGTATGAACGCCTGTTGCCGCAAGTATGAACGCCTGCTCTGCGCGAAACCCTCAGATCACTGAAACCCCCTGCCCAGAGGGCGCCAAGACAGAGTGGCGAGGATTAGCACACCGAGCGCAGCAACCAGAAAAGGCATTGTCAGCGCGGTTTCGCGCCCAAACAAATCCTCCGCCAGAGTCACGATGCCTCCTGACGCGACCAATCCAAGCGGCATCATTCCCCACGCGAAGAGGCGGTAGACGCTGTTGACCCGCCCCCTGATCTCATCAGGCACGACGCGCTGGCGATAGGATATGGAAAGCGTATTCCATACGATGCCGCTGAAATAGAAGATGAACATCGCGCCAGCGACAGTTGCCGGCCAGGGTGCCATCGCGATGAGCATAAACATCGGCGCAGCGACCATGTTCATCCGTTGTGCCAACACACCGGGTGGCAGAGATCTCCTGAGCGGTGCCACGGCGATACCCCCGACGACGCCACCGATTGCACCGACTGCGAGAATGAGCCCGTACGTGGTGGCCCCCGCTTTCAGGTTCTCCTGCACATGCAGGACGAGCGCGATCAGAGCCATCTGCGTAAAGAAGGTCCAAACCCCCGTGATGAGCACGAGCACTCGCAGCATCGGGTGGTGGACAACGAAGCGAAAGCCCTCGATCAATTCCGCGCGCCACTCCCGCCTCCTGCCGGTTTGAGACGGCGGCTTGAAGGTTCCCGACACTGATCTGGTCAACAGAGCGGCAAGTAGAAAGGCGAGCGCGACCATCAAGAAGGGTGACGGAAGAAACAGCGTCATGAGGAATGCCCCGACGGCTGGACCGGCCATCTCGTTCCCGACGGTCTCGATGCTTCCCAACAGGCCGTTGGCCCGCTCCAGACGCTCACGGGGCACGATAGCGGGCAGCATGGACTGAGCGGCGTTGTCTCTGGCGACCTCGGCGCAGCCTATCAGCAGCCCGAGCCAGAGCAGGCTGGTATAGAGCGTGTCGGTGTCCCCCGTCGCAGGCACCGGCAGTGGCAGACTCAGGAAGAGGGCCCCACCTGCAATGCCATAGGCCGTCGCGCGGATCAGATCGCAGACCACGATGAGGCGCTGTCTGTCCATGCGATCCGCCAGAAGCCCCGACGGCAAGGCAAACAGTACCCAAGGCACCCGCAACGCGGCAGGCAGGACCGCGATCCAAAGCGGGTCTCGTGTCAGCAACGATGCCGTCCACGCCCACGCGACGACAGCGATCCCATCGCCAAGATTTGCAAGTCCGACAGCCGCACAGAACCGCGCGAAAGCGCCTGTCTGCTCAGCCTTTGAAGCGGCCTCAATCGCAGCCTTTGTCACCTTTTCTCTCCTGGCAAGACTAAACCCGCAGTCTCGATACGACCTCAACCTTGGTTCAGGTCAAGCGCGAAGGATGCAGAGGTGTCGGGTGGACGGACAGCCGGCGATTTTGCAAAACGCAGGGGCGTTTCCGTATCGGCTGACCCGCTCCCCGGAAACGTCCGGGATGAGAGGGCAGCATTATAGCGATGTGATCTATGGCGCGATGTCCCCTCGGCCATCGTCAGGGTTGCCACGCTTGACGTTCTGTCCGAGGGATGGCGCAACTGCGCCGTGCGACCGCTGAACAGCGGCCATGACGAAAACCGGACCAGAAGATTGGATGGCACCGCATGAAACGCCCGCCCTTTGTGATCTCGATTCAGAGCCAGGTGGTCTTTGGCCATGTCGGCAACTCCGCCGCGCTGTTCCCGATGCAGGCCGCGGGGCTGGAGGTGGCGGCGATCCCCACGGTGATCTTCTCCAACACGCCCGACTATCCGACGCTGCGCGGACGGGCCCTCGATCCGGCTCACTTTGCCGATTTGTTGTTGGGCGCGCAGGAACGCGGGTTGCCGGAACGGGCCGATTATATCCTGTCGGGCTATATCGGCTCGGTCGAGGTCGCCCGGATGCTGGCGGAATTCGTGGCCGGAGCGAAGGCGGCCAACCCACGGCTCCGCTATATCTGCGATCCGGTGATGGGCGATGCCGGGCCGGGGCTTTACGTGCCTGAGGCGATTGCGGATGTCATGCGCGACCAGCTGTTGCCCCTCGCCGATATCGCGACACCCAACCCCTTTGAGCTGTCGTGGCTGACCGGGCAGGGGATTGCCACCCTGGACGATCTGCAAAGCGCACGCCGCCTGCTGTCGCTGTCGCCACAGGCGCAACTGATCGTCACCGGGTGCGCGCTGGAGGACACAGCCCCCGGACAGATCGAAAGCCTGCTGCTAGCCCCAGAAGGCCTCAGCCGCCACCCGACGCCGCATCTGCCGATTGCCCTGCCGGGCACGGGTGATCTGTTCGCCGCGCTGATCGTGGTGGGGCAGGCGCGGGGGCTGGACATGGCCACGACCATCGAGACGGCGCAGCGCCTGACCTCGCGCGCTCTGGCCCATGCGCAGGCGCTTGGCGCGGGCGAGGTGGTCCTGAGCGAGCCGGAGTTTCGCCGCGCGCTGCTGAACCTCGACGGGGGCTGAGGCCGGATGATGCCGCGGCAGGTACGTCGCGCGAGAGCGTTCCTCGTCGCGATATGGGGAACAGAGATGTGTGGTTGTCTTGGCTGATATGGCAAACCGCACGCGGGTAGGTCAGGTCCAGCCCGGCGTCGCTCCCGCCTCTCAGAGATACGAGCCGTACTCCGGCGCAGCAACGCGATGTCCCGGACAAGCGCTAGAGCCGGACCCGGGGTCTGCAGCTTCAGAGCAACCCGGACATGTCCGGGTGCGTCGCCAAAAAAGCGCACTGGCGCGTGGGGTGTTAAGAGGGGCATGCCCCTTTTGGCCTGGGGTTTCGAAAGGGGATGCGCAGCGGTTCCCTTCGACTGCTCGGCATAAGTGAACTCGCCAGAGTGAGGTTATGCCTAGTAGGTTCTGCCATTCCAGTCTCACCGGACCAGACAAGACGTAATACCAGACTGACATAAGGCGTTTTGTATTTTCGCCAACCTCGCAGACTTTCACAGACATGAAGGATCTGATCAACACCCCCGCCACCTCTTCCGCCCGACCGTCCCGCGACGCCAATCCGCGTGCCGTCTCCGTGCATATCGAAGCGCGCAGCATGTCGAAGGCCAAGGGGACCCGAGCACATGATTTCCGTCTGGGCAAGATCCCGGACTATGTCGACACGGCCCGGACCGAGCTGAACCGCGTCCTGATGACCCTGCGTCCGCTGCCTGAGATCCGGCGCGAGAATGCCGCTCTGCGTCAGATCGCGGGTCGTCAGCGCGCCATGAAACGGGATGCCGCCGTGATCACCTCTGGCATCATCACCTTCGGGACCGAGGCCGCGAAGATGTTCGGGTCGCTGTCGGCCTCGGAGCAGGACGCCGCATTCCTGGACCTCGCAATGACCATCGCTGCGGAGCTCGGCACGCAGCTCGAGTCCCTCGTCATTCACCTCGATGAGACCACGATCCACGCCCATTTCACTTTGCGCGGTTACACGGACAAGGGCCTCGCCGTCAGCGCGGCGACGAAGGCTGGGACAACGGCGCGGTTGCAGGACATCGCGGCCGAGGTCATGCAGCGCTATCACGCCGGGATTGAGCGCGGGCATCGCAAGCGCGACCGCCTCGACGCCGGCGCGGACTATGCCGAGACGCTTCACCGCAGCGTGCGCGAACTGCACCAGGATCTGCCGTTGGAGCTGGAGCAGATGAGGGCTGTCCGGGACGAGACGGAGGCCGGGATCGAGGCGCTGAGACGGGAGAAGGTGGCGCATCAGTCCGAGATTCATGCGCTGGAGGCGTCTGCCGCGAAAACGCGTGGGCACCTCGCAAAGCTCACGGCCCGCGCGGAGCTGGCCGCGAAGGAAGAGAAGAGGCGGCAGACCTACGAGGCGCGCCTCGAAAAGAAAGAGGCCGCGATCGCGGCGGCGACCGCAGGTCTGGAAGAGCGGGCGCGGACGCTTGCGGCGGCAGAGGCCGACCTAGCGCAGCGTGCGGGCGTGGTAGAGGCGGCTGAGTCGGAGGCCGAGGCGAAAGCAGCGGCCGTGGCCGTGGCGGAAACGGCAGCCCGTGCGGAAGCGGCGCGCCTGGCGACCCTGTCGGAAGAAGTGTCTCAGACCGAAGAGATGTTGGCTCAAGCCCGGACGGAACTGTTGAAGGAAGCGCGGGTGGTCATGGACGAAAAGGCCGAGGTCGAAACCAGCCTCGCGGCCATTCACCATGTGGTCGCGGAGATTGGGGCCGGCACGATTCGGGTGACAGACGGCGGGAAGATCACCATGGCGGATCCCGCGCCCGTCCAAGCGGCGCCCAAGAGCCTGAGAGCGCGGCTGCTGCCGCCGATCCTGCGCCTCGTGCGCAAGATCGATGAGACCGAACAGCGCGCGACATGGCTCGAGACGATGATGCACCGCGTCCGCAGCCTTCTGGGTCGACCCGACCTGCCGCCGGAAATCGAGCGGGACGCACAGGACATCACCCGTGACTGGGAGCCGTGAGGGGGAGGGCGCAGGAGTCTCGCAAGGACCGGAAGGCTGGCGCACGCGATGGGGGCGAGAGCAAAGCCAGCCAGCGCGTATGTGCCATTCGTACATGACGCGGCGATAGCAATACTGCCGGCGGGATATCCGGAGGGCACCCCGCCCAGTCATGGCCGAACGACATGTGAAGCAGCTGCCACCACTGCCGGTTTTGGGTCTTCTCAACATCCCCGAAAAGAGCGCCCTCTGCTGGCGTCACGTATTGACATCCTCTAGGCGCCTTCGTTAGGCGGCTGCTTCGACGCGAGCCGGCTGTGCCGCAGCCAGGCGCTTTCCGCGTCCCAGTTGTGCGCCATGTCGTTCATGGACCCTGAGCCCGCAGCAAGAAAGCGCGGAACGAGCGCAAAAGCGACTTTCCCCGAAAGGACGATATGCCTGACATACAAAGCCCGGACGGCCGTGATGGCCGGAACCGGAGCCTCGACGTGCCGCTGGTGCTGCTCACTGGCGGCTTCATTTTTGCATTCTGCGCCCTGGCGCTGTTCGACATCGACCGGCTCTCCACCTGGATTGACGCCGCTTTCGCCTTCTCGGCCCGGTGGTTCGGGCTCTATTGGCAGGTGCTGTTGTTGGCGACCTTCCTAGTCGGCATCGGCCTGTGCGTGATGCGCGGTGCGGGCCACAAGATGGGGGGCCTTGAGGTCCCCGAGTTCTCCACCTTCCAGTGGGGCGCGATGATCATGTGTACGCTGCTCGGCGGCGGCGGCGTCTTCTGGGCGGCGGGCGAACCCATCGCGCACTACCTCTCGACTCCACCTCTCTTCGGTGACCTTTCCGGCGACCCTAACGCGCGCGCTCATGCCGCGCTGGCACAGGCCTTTCTGCACTGGGGCTTTCCCGGCTGGGCCATCCTTGGCGCCCTGGCGACCATCCTGCTGTCGCACTATCACTATGACCGCGGGCTGCCGCTGGCGCCGCGCACGCTGCTTTACCCGGTCTTCGGCAACCGGGTGATCCACGGGCCCTTCGGCACCCTCGTCGACGCCGCCTGCATCATCGCGGTGGTGGCCGGCACCGTCGGGCCGATCGGCTTCCTCGGGCTGCAGGTCAGCTATGGGTTGGACGCGCTCTTCGGCATTCCGGACACCTTCGTGACGCAGGCCATCGTGGTGCTGGGATTGGTGGCGATCTACTCAATCTCTGCTGTGACCGGCCTGTCGAAAGGTATCCGGATCCTGTCGCAGTTCAACATCGGGCTGGTCTTCGTGCTGCTGGTGTTCATGCTGGTGATGGGTCCCACGACGGCGATCTTCGCCAACTTCGCAGGCGGCTTCACCACCTATATGGAGAACTTCTTCGCCATGTCGCTGTTCCGTGGCGAGGCCGGCGCTTTCGGCGACAGCGCCTGGCTCGGCTGGTGGACGATCTTCTTCTGGGGCTGGTTCATTGGCTATGGCCCGCTGATGGCGATCTTCATCGCGCGGATCAGTCGGGGCCGGTCGATCCGGTCGATGATCCTGATGCTCTCCATCGTGGCGCCCGTGGTGACCAACTTCTGGTTCTCCATCATCGGCGGTTCGGGCATCATCTTCGAGCAGATGGATCCGGGCGTCATCTCCATTCCCTTCGAGGGGCTGAACCTGCCGGCGGGCCTGTTGGCGATCACCCAGGCTTTCCCCTTCGGCACCGCGCTGTCGGTTGCCTTCCTTGTGCTGACGGTGGCCTTCGTGGCCACCACGGGCGACTCGATGAGCTACGTCGTGGCGCAATCCATGTCGCAGGGCGAGCCGCGCGCCTGGCTGCGGGCCTTCTGGGGCATCGCCATGGGCATCATGGCGGTGATCCTTGTCTCCATCGGCTCCGGCGGGGTCAGCAAGCTGCAGAGCTTCATCGTGGTCACTGCGGTGCCGGTGTCTTTGACGCTGCTGCCGACGCTCTGGGACGCACCGCGGATCGTTTGGCGACTGGGGCGCAGATAAAGAACGGGCCGGGGCATGAGTGTCCCGGCCCGTTCTATCGACGTCAGATGAGAGACGCCGCTGCCCTCTATTTTGATGAAGACCGACTGGCGAGGTGCGCGGCGCCGACATTCACCATGCCAAACGATGTGCCAGCAGGCTTCAGAGCCGTTAAGCTGTCGCTGGCAAAGCGTAGTCCATCCGCGCGAGATCCTCGAGCAATCCCGGCCCTGTCGGTTGCCAGCCAAGGCGCGCGCGGGTCATTTCACTGGAGGCCAGAAGGTCCATTCCGGCAAACATCCCGAACCATCCGAAGTGCGCCGCCGCCTCTTGCTGGGTGATGGATGTCACCGGTACATCAAGACCGGCGCCTACCGACTTGGCGATATCGCGGAGCATCACGCCTTCCTCGGCGACGGCATGATAGCGCGCGCCGCGTTCACCTTTGTCGAGCGCCAGGACGAAGAGTTTCGCCACGTCCAGCACATGTGCCGCCGGATAGCGATTGCCACCGTCGCCGATGTAGGCCGCGACGCCCTTCGCACGCGCGATATCAACGTAGGGCGTGATGAGGCCCTGCTTGACCGTGTCGTGAACCTGCGGCAGCCGCATCACCCGTAGATCCACGCCCGCCTCGAGCAGGGCATTGCCGGCCACTTCCGAAGCCGAGCGGGGATTGGGGTGGTCGATGTTGAACACATCCTCGGTGGCGGGCTGTCCTTTTTCGCCGTCGCCCATCCCCGTGCCCGAAGTGATGATCATAGGCCGGTCGGAGCCTTCAAGCACTGACCCCATTGCGGCGATCGCACGGCCGTCTTTTCCGCAATTCGCGACGAAGTTCTCGAACTCATGGTCGAAAGCGGTGTGGATCACGGCGTCGGCCTTTGCGGCCCCTGCCCGAAGGCTGTCGAGATCCTCAAGTGTGCCGCGATGCACCTGCACTCCGGCAGCCTCGAGCGCCTTGGCACCACGGTCGGACCGGGTCATGCCCAGCACCTGATGTCCGGCGGCCAACAACTCCGGCACGATGCGCGATCCGATGAAACCGGTTGCTCCGGTAAGAAAAACTAGCATGGGATATCCTCCGATATTGCTTTGAAGCATATCTGCGCGCACTATCGTTACAGGTAAAGTAGTTTCCTTATCGTGGTATAAGTGGTAACAGGATCGCCATGTCCAATCAGAACAGCATCACACTTGGCAGTTTTCTGCGCGATCGTCGGAGCCGGCTTGATCCCACCACCTTCGGCTTCAAGATCGGCCGCCGACGCACGCCCGGCCTGCGACGGGAAGAGGTTGCTCAGCGCGCCAACATCAGCCCGACATGGTACACTTGGCTGGAGCAGGGGCGGGGCGGGGCACCGTCGAGAGAAGTCCTTGAACGTATCGCGGCCGGGCTGATGCTGACCGAGCCCGAGCGCGAACACCTCTTTATCCTCGCGTTCGGGCACCGCCCAGAGCCACGGCTGCAGCAACACGACGGCATTACGCCACGGCTGCAGCGCGTGCTGGACGCAATGCCCGCCAGCCCGGCCATCATCATGACTGCGACATGGGACGTCGTGGCGTGGAACGATGCGGCGGCAGTGCTGTTGACTGACTACTCCAAGCTCCCTCGGGAGCAGCGCAACATTCTGCGGCGGCTATTTTCGGACCCAGGCACGCGGGCGGCAAATGAGGATTGGCTCAGCGTTGCGCGGTTCGCTGTGGGGGCATTCAGGGCCGATGCCACGCGAGCCGGGGCCTCTGTCGAGATCGCTCAGCTTGTCGAAGAGCTCTCCCGGACGAGCCCGGAGTTTGAGTCTATGTGGCGCAACAATGACGTGGCTGGGCACGGCGAGGGCGTCAAACGCCTCCGCCATCCAGAGATCGGCCTGATCGAGCTGGAGTTCTCTACCTTCGCCGTAGAAAGCCGTCCCGATCTGAAACTGATGGTTTTCAATCCCGCCACGAGCGAAAGCGCGGCGAGCATCAAATCACTTGTTGCGGCTCGGACAGCGTAACCAAGTGGGCGGTATTGGGGTTCCCCAATGAGCTGTTGAGGGTTTGATAATGGGCGCTGAACCGGAATTCATGCTTTCAATCACGTCGGTCGGTATCGGAGTCGACGAACAGACACTGGAGATACGAGTCATCGAGGTCACCGGCAGCAACGTCGGTGACGCGCCGATGCTGCCCGATTTGCCCGAGCTGCTCGGCCAGATCGCCGCCGATGTGGAGGTCGGGTCGGTCACCGCGGACGGCGCCTACGAGACGCGCAAGTGCCACGACGCTATCGCCGACCGCGGCGCCGATGCGGTTATACCGCCACGCAAGAACGCTAGGCCGTGGAAGCCGTCGACCGCCAGCGCCCGCAACGAGGCGCTGCGCGCCTCGAAATACCTCGGCCGTGCCATCTGGCGAACGCGGAGCGGATACCACCGCCGAAGCCGCGCCGCGCCGAGACGCGACGAAGATGTACTACGTGAAGCTGCTGGGGCAGAGCCTCATGGCACGCGACTTCGATCGTCAGGTCGCTTAACTCCAAGTCCGCGCCGCGTGATGAACGGCTACACTGTGCTCGGCATACCTGTCATGGAGTCCTTGGGAGAAGTCCGGCTGGGGGAAGGGTGAGTCCGGAGTTCACGCACTTTGCGCAACAGAGCCGGTCGGGGGTGATGGTCTGCTCATGCCTCCCAGTTATCACGCTGGATTCAAGGGATGAATCCCCAATCCGATTTGCGCAACAGTGCCTATTTACGTAATGAGGTTCGCTTTAGGGTAATTTTTTCAGAGAGTGATCGCTCAGCTATGGGATAGCTTCAATGATTGCCTTTGCAACACGTACATCGCTTAAATAGCCAGCAATCCCATGCGGGTTTTCCGGCCCATTTTCAACATCAGAAAAGTTTTCTATGTCAGGACCAAAGTCTGGGGCGGAAAGGGCAGAATGCAACGCCACAAAGTCCTCAGGATCAGCAGCGTTTACCCATCGTGAAACGCCTGAAGGCCGAATGCGTGGTTTGGTGAAGCTTTTTCGAACAACGTCAATACCAAGGGGCGATCCAAGCGTAAGCCAAAGAGGCGATTGCCGCGATCGATTGTTCCGCTCAAACTCTCGCAATAGTGCATATGACACGACGGTTCCAAGAGAATGTGAAATAATGATTGCGGGCTCGTCATCTTCAAAAACCGGACGAATATTGTTATTGACGAGATTGTGAACATATTTATTGCGAATGTATGCGTGGGCTTCCCCAAGCACACGCAACGCCATTGCTCCCTTGAGCGGAGAAATCTTCTCAACGGCCCTAGCAATTGCTTTTAGCCATTTTTTGTGTGGCCCTTTGCCCATTGGCACAGTCGTGTCCGCTGCCTCAGCCTCGATCTCGGCCCTCGTAACTCCGATGGAAATGGCCATAGCCTCCAGTGCTTCAACGGCAAAATCATCAAAATCGTCACTCGCCTCTTCGGCTCCCATCGGGAGGGTCTCCGATTTTAACCAAGGCGAACTATTTGAACCAAGCAAGTCTCCATAGAATACTGCCTCTATCCGACTAAGACGGCCAATCGGGTCGCTACCTTGTTTGGCTAGAGCTGCACGAAGCGGTGTTAGCCACTCATCGAGAATTATCTTCTCGCTTTTGCCCTCCTGCGAGATGCCGTGTACCAATATCATCCGCATTGTGTCGTCCTCCCTGGGAGTCGGTCAATCCATTGCCCGCATTGTACCAGTATCTTCTTCTCGGCGGGTAACTATGCCAGCGAGCGCCAGTAGCGCGTCTCGTCCCTCGCGCTTCACCAAGGTAAAAGGTCCCGCGCCAAGGTGTGGCAATACACGCAAAGCGAGGGCACGCCACTCTTTAGCACTTTCGTGACAATCAGCCGTTTCGATCGCGCCCCATGCCTGACGCATCCAGGGCACTCGCCCTGCAACGGGGTGTTCAAATACTTCCTTCGTCGCACTAAACGTGTAATTTCGCTCGCGCTCGACTTCCGAACGAGGTTCTCTCAAAGGCGTAGCAGGGACGTTAGCGTACAGAGAACCATCCCTGAAAAACAATCGCCCTCCGCCGAACAAAACGATGTCGAGTGGTATTGGTTGATTGTTTTTTGCATAGAATGCGGCGATAGAACGCAGACTCTCAGTATCACGTATCGAATCGTAAAATTGCGAGGCAACCACTCCCACAGTTATCACTTCATGTTTTCCCCACCGCAGAAACGCAGCAGAATCAACGATTTCGTTTTCAGTCAGTAACCCCGCATGCATCCTGCCGAGCAGTGAGATAATGTCCTGACCCTCTTTGACAGACGCAAAGAGTTTTCGATGCAGCACATTAGTTCTGCCCTGCTCGAAAACATGTATAGCAGTGATGAAATTTTGAACGATGCAGGCAGAAGAAGAGTTGCCGTCGCCATGTTCAACAACCACGTCGGCCCACAATAATGGATCGTGGTCGTTACTAAGTTCCAGTCGATACCAGTTCGGAGGTAAATATTCCTGCGAGAGCGATCCACGTGAAGCGTGGACCTTGTTGATTTCAGCGCCGCTGAAACAGATACCGCAGCCTGTCTCGAAGTAATCACTAACTTCGTCGTAGGCCGCAGCTGCATAGTCACGTTCATTTGTAAAATGCGTCTCCTTAAGCGCTTCTGCAAGCTCGCCAGCATGCGCTTGATCGGATCTTTCGGTCAGCGCTAATCGAGGCACAGATCTGCCGAATGGTGAACGATAATCAACAGAGTCTAAGGGTAGGATGATACGGTCGGTAGACGATCCACGTGCTCTCAGTGGTTTTGAACTAGCTGGCATGTCTTGTTTCGGTAGTGAGTAGTAAATTCGATCAGTGTAGAAGCCCGGTCTCGGGCGTGGATTCATAATGACGCCATACTTGCCTGCCTCAGTTGCTAAGTTGTCTTTTAGATACATAGCCAGCGTCTGGCTCGTCACGTGGCGGCTGCCGTCTATTGTTTCGAAGTATTTCTCAGGGGCATCGCCTTCCAGTATGTCGAGCATCACCTCGGTGAAAAGACAAAAAGCCTGTTCTTCGCCATTCGCTTTTATCATGAAGGCTTGGCTGCCGGCGTCGACTGGAAAAAAGCGATCTAGCTCGTAGTCCCTACGTTCTTCTGCTGGCTTGTCGAGAACTGGGCTGCCAACGACCTCAATAAACTTAGCGGAGAATTCTTGGCAGGCATCACCAATGATTGTTACTTGTTCTGGTCCATAGTATTCGAGCATTCGCTGCAATGAAGAAACCTTCACGGCTTCGGTCGGTCGCTTGTCCCAGTTGCTAAGCATCCAGCTTTGGTCGTCAATGCCAAAGGAAGCGCCGTGGCCAGCAAAAAAGATAACTATGCGGCGCAGTGCTGACCGATTGGTGACTTCCTTAATTACCTTGGAAATCTCAGTGCGCAGCAATTCTATTGTGACTTCTGGGAAGTCATTATCGTTAATAAGCAAGGGGATATAATCGTGAGCATCGGCCCACGCTGCCATCCGCTCAGATGCCCTAATCACCCCCGGCAGCTCACCGAGGTCGCCGTCGGGCTTAGAGACGGCAACGGACACAAATATACGATTCCGACTATCAGGCATTGCATCTCTCTATTTGGTTCCGAATTTAACATGGACGCTACGAGTGGAAGAATCGCACTTGGGCATTGCATGCGCCACTCTAATCCACTTCGGCGCACAAGCCACTGAAACTGTAGTTATTCAATGCTCAGAAAGCTATTCCCTAGGTCTGCTTTGGCCATGCTGGTCTGATCGGCGCGCAATCGCAGCGAAAGTCAGCTTTCCGCCCTTCGTGTCGGTGGCCCCATTTCATTCTGTACTTGGCACGAAGGTCGTAGAAGGGCTGGCTGCGGACTTAGTCGCGTTCTGCGTCAATGGTAGCGGAGGGCCGTTCAGGTATTCCTTAAGCGGCTACGAAGCTCTAATCATGACACCCTGTCGGGCGAGCTGCCTGCACCAGTAGGCTAGAAGGTTTTCCATGGCTATCAAATCCATGTTGCACCCCCGCAACCAACACCGGGAGGGGTACGACTTTGAACGCCTGATCGTGAAATCTCCCGAACTGGAGGCATTCACCAAGCGAAACCCGCGCGGTCAGATGACGATCAATTTTCAGGACATGGACGCGGTCCGTATGCTAAATCGAGCGCTCTTGATGACGCACTATGAAGTTGATTTCTGGGATATTCCTGCCTCCTTTCTGTGCCCCCCGATCCCGGGCCGCGTCGATTACATCCACTACCTGGCGGATCTTCTTGCCGAGAGTAATGGCAAGGAGATCCCGCACGGTCCCGAGATCAAGGCGTTGGACATCGGGACCGGTGCCAGCCTCGTGTATCCGCTGACAGGTCAGCATGAATATGGCTGGGACTTCACCGGCGTCGATATCGACCCGGTCTCGATCAAGTCGGCACGACAGATATGCCAGCGAAACGAGCTGAAAATCAGGCTCAGACGTCAGAACAACCCGGAGGATATCTTTCAAGGCGTCGTTGGCCCTGGTGATATTTTCCATGTAACCCTATGCAACCCACCGTTTCATGCGTCGCTTGCGCAGGCTGAAGAGGGCACGCGACGAAAGTGGCGAAATCTTGGCAAGGGTCACTCTGCCGAGCTCAATTTTGGCGGCCAGAATGCTGAACTTTGGTGCCCAGGTGGTGAAATCGGCTTCATCGCCAGAATGATTGAGCAGAGCATGAATATTGCCGAGCAGTGCCTGTGGTTCACTTGCCTGGTGTCCAAAAAAGACAACCTCAAGCCACTCTTCAGACTGCTGAACAAAGCGAAGGTTGCCGAGCTCAAGGTTGTCGAAATGGCGCAGGGCCAGAAGACCAGCCGGTTTATCGCCTGGACGTACTATCCTGAACGGCAGAGATCCTTGTAGGTGGATACGGTTAAGTGGCAGGTCAGTGCCAGCGCAGTTACTCAATGCTGATGGGCCAGTCGGAAGCTGCGGCGTAGTACAACGCGCTCGGCCGATGTCGGCTCCGGCCCATTCTCTCCATATTGCCTTCAGCGAATTCGTTCTTTGGCACTGCTCGCTTCCTGCGCGTTGCGGTCGCGCGGCCTGATACGAAATGGTGGGAGAAAGGCCGGATCTTGAATCTCAGAGGCATTTCGCGGGATACGATGGCAGGACACCCTCCCTTGGGAGGTCCGTTGAAAACCGAAAGAGACAATGCCCCAGACCGACCATCTCAAGACCGACTGTTCAAAATGCGCGGCGCTTTGCTGCGTCGTGCTGGCCTTCGACAAAGGCAAGGATTTCGCATTTTCCAAGAACCCCGAGGAACCTTGCCGGAACCTCTCAGGGCACAGTTGCTCGATTCATGACAGGTTGACGCAGGAAGGTTTTCCCGGCTGTGTCGCCTATGATTGCCTGGGCGCCGGCAACCGTGTCGTTCAGGAGGTCTTCGCAGGTCAGTCTTGGCGGAAAGACCCGCGCCTGATGCCGATGATGATGGAAGCCTTCTCAGCCATGCGCGAGGTCCACAAGCGGATCGACCTGCTGCGTGCCGCCGGAGCACTGCCCTTGGAGCCGAGCGACGAGCAGAAACGCCGGGACTTCCTTGATGACCTCGAGCAGCACAGCTGGACTGGGCCCGAGCTCAGTGAATTCGATGTGGGTCTGGCACTGGAGATCGACATTTTCTTCCATGGGATCAGCTAGTGTCTGACCTTCACTCCCTCCTGCCGGACGTTGATCGTACGACTTGAAGGGCGGGCCACGCGGTGCTTTTGGCCTGCCTAGGCAGGCGACATGGTTCTAGGGCAGAGACGTCGGAGCTAAACACCTAGGGCTCATAGCGTCAAAGATGATCGGCAACGGTGGGGCTTTCGCTCCGCACCAATATCTCCGGGAAACACAATCTGCAGAGCCCGAAATAATACGTTGCTGAGGTCCAAGCATCCCAGGAAGCATGACCGTTCGCAGCCCTTTCTCGACCTTCGTGCCTCGTGCAGCATCCTTAATCCCGCAGCCGCGACTTTCACAGCCTACAATCACGAAGGCGGTCGCTCAACCAGGCGAGTCTTCTGCAGGTGATGCTGCAAATCGCTAGGCGGGCAGGGGTGTGCAGGTAGTGGATAAAGTTAGCAATCAGTCCATCATTGTGCAGTCAGACCTTGCTAAGTATAGTGTCCTTTATCATCCTGCCACTGGGGGTAACCGTGGATTCATATCTCGACATCGCCAGAATCGTACTTCGCGCACGGCGGCGCCCCATGGGAGCTAAGTCGATATTGGCTACTGCGCAAAAAGCCGAAATCCTACCAGCTCACCTCTTTGGAAAAACTCAGCAAAAGACTTTGCAGGCTCGTCTAAGTGAAGACATTCTTCGCGACCGAGAGGGATCTATTTTTTACCGCACTGAGCCGGGACAGTACGCACTGAAAGAGTTCCTTAACGATCCTGACTATCCTGCAAAGTGGAAGATCGAATTTCCCGCCCGGCGACGGACGCGCGACCTTAAGCGACCCGACAGCCTCGCCATACGCCGCACGATGGTCGCATCGCTTGAAAACACTAGCATTTCGATGTCGGAGTTCTCCGAACGTTTGGATGGGTCCGGTGGCCTTACCGTGATGCAGCCTAAGGATATGAAGAAGCACGGCTATTGCGCGATATGGACATTCTCGATTGTCCGACGAGGCAGTGAGGTGCTTTCATATCGACTTGGGCGCTATCGCGACGATCGTGACACATTTGCCAACCGACGGTCGATTGGGTTCCCTGGAGCTCTTGCTGCTGAAGATGTATCACTTTTTTCGACCGACCGCCTCGGAGTTCTCGATTGTGCGGTCGGCGTCCTTACTCAGGACCTCGATCTTTCCCTCGCCACATTCGAGGACTCCGCAGAGCAGGTACCGAAAATTGAGTGTGTAACCGCACTAGCCGACCTGCAGGGCGATCTCGATTTAGTGATCGTTCTTCGCTGGGACAGCCCCGATTGGTTTGAGCCTACGACTAAGCGCCTTTCACTGAATGACCCTAGCTGGCTTAAAACGTCCGCGCCACCGAATGACATTAACGATTTCGAGCCTTGGAGTGCGAGACTTCTTGGATGGCTTACAGCGAAGGGTCAAGCAGAATTTGTCCACGACTAGAATTAGTGACCTCGAAGTCGCTTTCCTGAAATTTGAGCTTAATAGCTCAGACGTTCGACGACAGAAGGCCGCCTTGCAAGAGCTTTGCCGCCGGTGCCGAAGCGGCCACTCTCTGTCGCCCGAGGCTCGTCGTGATTTCGAGGTTCTGGCGGGGTATTTGGCCGTTAACGCCGGCGATCAAAAAGTCATCCGATGGGCCCTTAACACCATCGCGCGCATTGGTACGCAACAAGGTGCAGCAAATAGCGTCACCGTTGCGCTTACCCGGCATGCTGAAGACCCTGAGATCGTCGGCGCGGCCATCGCCGCCCTTGCCAAGCTCTACCGTGGCGCCATACCTGCACTTTCTTTGAAAGCGCCCGTTTCTCCTGAGATACGGACGCTCGCCGCAATGCAAACCGTCACCGCCGCGCAGCTCGGGAACGTCCAGCTGAGTATCGATATTGATCTAGCCGATGCGGAACTCCTTAAACTCGCACTGATCGTTATCGGGCTAAATCGAGACATCAAGCACCTACTGCACCCGCGATACGATAACGGCCAGCTCGTGCGTGCCTTGGGACAGCACGATGACGCAATCGTACGGCAATACAGCATTTGGGCCGTCACGGAGAACCGTGCCCTCGGCCTTGAGCACTTGGGTATCCCCTTTGAGCGGACCGAGGCCGAGCCAGATAATGTCCAAGCAAAACTGCTTGAGCTCGGCGCATCGAAAATATCTGACCCGACCGAACGACAGGACCTAATCCTTGCAGGAAGTAGCTATCACTCCGTCTTGGCCCGAGAGGGTCTAGCGAAGGGTTTATTGCGAAGCTACTACGACGGACTTGGGGACATCACGCTCGACTGGGCTAGAACCGAAGCCGAGCCGCGCGTCCGAGTGCTGCTCGCCGAGCACTTCGGTCGATATGCCGATTGCTTACCTTCGTATGAGGAAACCGCGATTGAACTTGCCTCGGAGGGTGGCGATGTGCGACGGCATGTGCTGCGAGGAGCTGAGGGCAAGCCTCTTCATAATAAGCTTCATCGGGAAGATCCGGTTGTCGCGGACCTATTCGGGGACGACTTGAACGCGCATGGAGGATTAATCAGAATGATCAAAGAACAAGCAAAGACGAAAGTACTGATCATGACTGCGACGCCCAATGACCAACGGCTAATTCGTCCAGACAAAGAGGTTGCCGCGCTTCGCGAACGAATGGCAGCAATGCCGAGTCAGAAACGCCCGCTTGCGTTTGACAGCATCTATGCCGCTCAGCTCAACCAGATCCAACAGGAGCTCGTGCGCCAACGCCCGGCGATCCTCCATTTCAGCGGGCACGGCGCTCCCGGAGTACTACTCTTCGAGACGGAAGATGGCAGCACAGCCCCGCTTGACGGTGATCTACTTGCTCGGGTTTTGAAGGCATACCGCGACATTGAGTGCCTCGTGCTTCACGCATGCTACGCTGATGATGTGGCTCAGAAGTGTCTTCCTTACGTAGATTGCGTTGTGGGCTCGACAGGTGCGGTAAATGACGAAACGGCCGCACGTTTCAGCTATCTTTTCTATCAGAGTATTGCTGCTGGCATGGGCTATGAGCAGGCCTTCGAAATGGGGACGACTGAGGTGGCTTTCAAAAGTCCTAAATCAGCCGACGCTTATAAACTTCTGGTGCGGTAGAGCATGCCTTCGTAAGGCCTCGGGTGAGAATGAATGAGCCATTGTGATATCGTAACAACTGGGTTTCGAAACGCTTGGCGCGAACGTCGGCTCTGTGCCGTTCGCTCCTTTCAGACTTCGTTCAAGGGGCTCCTTTAGAACGGAAGCTTCCTGCGCATCTCTGCCTCGTCGATGGGTGTGAATGGTTATCTTTGACATATAGTCTGGCCTGCGGCCGAGATTTCATGCCGGAGCGCACGGCTGAAAACTAAGTGATCAACGGGCATATCCAAAGCAGGGAGCCGGGCGTCCGGGGCGAGATCGCCTTCGTCAACGCCTTGTTTGGGCTGGCCGTGTAATTGGCCAGCTCTCACCTATCAGCGTCGTCAATGTCGGTTAATGCAACAGTCCCCATTTTTGCATGGAAACTATTCAAATCTGTCGCCGCTTTTTTCTAACTTTCGTCGTTCGCGAAACCAAATCACGATCCCGCATATTGCTACGAATGAAAGAACTGCGTCAACAAAGTGGAAAATGCGGCCAATGCTCAATCCACCCGTCACGTTGAGCATAAAATTGAATGCGCACAGAATGGCAAACAGGATAGCGAACCAAACATAACCTTGCCGCAAGCCTATCAGAAATAAGTACAAAATTCCTATCACTAACAATATTGAGGCAATCGCGAACAGGACGGCTGTATCCTGTTCGACCAAATATAAAAGAACGCCTAGACCGACTGCCAGAAGCTGAAGCCAGATCTTATATTTTATTGCTTGTAGCGCCAGCGACATCATTCCAACCTTATTAACAGACATTCTCCAAGTGGCGTGCCCTCTGACGCTAAAATCGACTGAATCTGCCCTCTGGACAAGCATTTTCGCCCCGAGAGGCGTCTGCGTTCGCGCAGGCTCTTGGAACTGGGCGGATTTGGCGTTGAAGCCACCACGTTCTTGCCCGGCGGTGGTGTTTTTCAGCGCATCGGGCAGACCCGTCCTGCCGCTTTCGTTCAGTTTGGATCTGGATCGCTGTCATGCGCATAGCGGTGGCGCTCGAAGACGGCGGATGGCGGCGAGGATGGCGCGCACCATCGGGCCGGTGACGGCCACCTCGGCCAACTGGAAGGTGATGGCGCGGGCGTGACGTACCACACGCGCCCCGATCTTGATCAGCTTCAGTTGGAGGCTGGTCAACGACCAGTCCGCAATGGCCTGGGGCAACTCGATGCAGCGCAAGAAGGTGGCCAGGTTGTAGGCCAGCGCGTGCAGGTGCAGCCGGACCTCGTTGTCGCGGAACTTCCGGCATGAGAGCCGTGTCCAGTGGAAGGCATGTTTGCCTTCCTTGATGTGCTGCTCGGCGGTGCCGCGCTGGTTGTAGAACCGCACCACCCAGTCTGGCTCCATCGGCAGGTTGGTGACGATGAAGCCCACACGCGGGAACAGCTCGGCCGGGTGCCATTCTATCTTGGCGATGACGCGGCGCTCCTTGTCCCAAGACGACGCCTGATAGTGGAAATCCTCGAAGAACCGCTTCACCTTGGTCTGGGAGGGCCGCCCTACGGGCCGCGTCAGCCGGTGCGCGATCTTCTCGCGCAGGACATTGTTGGCGGGCAACCGGATAGCGTAGAAATAGCCTGCTTCTTCCAGGCGCGCATAGATCGCCGGGATCGCATAGGCGGCATCGGCCCGGAAGAACCGCAGGATGTCCCGCGTGGCATACCGGGCGATCACCGGATCAAGGACGTCCCGCCAGCCATCGGCGCTGTGGACATTGCCATTGCGCAGGGCGCAGCGTTCCAGCATTCCGAACTGGTTGAACAGAAAGTTCGGGTGGTAGCAGGTGCAGTCGAAATGCCCGTTCCAGGCGGACCCCTCCTGATCGCCGTGGGTGGGGCTGACCGAGCTGTCCATGTCGAGCACGATGTACTTGAGCCCGTTGCGGTCATGAAACCGGTCGATCCATTGCCCGTTCAGGTCGGCCAGCGCCGTCCGGTTCTCGGCCAAGGCCAGTGTCTCGGTCTCGAACCGTCCCATCTGCGAGGCGGAGGCCGCTTGTGCATCGACGGCACGGCCACCCACGACCTGGCGCATGACCGGATCCAGGCCCAAGCGGTCGGCGTCGTTCACATCCTCGTACCCGGCCAGTCGTCCGAACACCGATTGCCGGAACAACCCGTCAAGACGATGGATCGTGTTCTTACCCCGTCGGGTGTCGCGCAACACTCTTGATGCCAGATCAGACAGCCCGAGCGCGTCATCAAGCTCGCGCATCACAAGCAGGCCTCCGTCCGAACTGATCTGCGCACCTCGAAATTCCAGCCGCACGCGAGCGTCGAAATCGACCCGATTTGCCCGCTGCAAACTCGCACCCTCTGGGTGATCCATGAAACACGCCCCTCGCAGCCGTCAACCTCATGTTTTATATAAAAAATGTCACAGGCAGGACAGCGAAATCAGCGGCTTACTTGGGGAATGCGGGATCAAAGCTTTGCTCAGTGTCGATTCATGCTTTCATCCATCGTTTCCCTTGTTACGGGTATTTTTACAGCTTCAGAGAGCTCGGCGCAATTCGCCCTGACCAGCGCTTCGGCTAAGGGCGGGCACACGCTGTTGCCGCAGCAGCTGACCTGGACGTCCTTGGTGAAGGGCCTGAACTCCCAAGCGTCGTCTGTTTCCTGCCAGTGAGCGTCGATGACATAGTCCGGCGGAAAGCCCTGAGCGTTGAACAGCTCGCGCGGCGTGAGCATGCGCAACCCGATGTCGGTGACGACATAGGTGGTGCCATCGATCTCCAGCGTCACGACATCGCCGCCGTCCCATACGCCATGGGCGCGCAGGAACTCGGCCACCGCATGAGCGCGGGGCGCGTGCTCCTGCGTAAACGGCGGCACCTGCAAAGCAGCCTGAACATGCGCCATGCGATCCTTGACGGTGATTGTGTGGCAGGGCGTATCGGTGCGGGCGCCATCGCCTGTGCCGTAGTATTTGGCGAAGAAGGTCGCGACGGGTCGCTGTGCCAGCGTCGGGATGATGACGGCGTTCTGATCCTTGCGACTGGCGCAGATGGTGGAATGGGGCAGGGTTGCCGGGCGGCAGTTTCCACCCTGCTGGGCGTAGGTGAGGACAGGCGCGATCAGCGCGCTGTGTCCACCGCCGGCCAGCACAGTTGGATGCGGCGCCGTGACCGCGCTGTCGCGCCGGGCTGTGCCCTTCAGTGACATGAGGGAGGGTGCCAACAGACCCAGCGGCGCCGCGCCGCCGGGGCGCTTGATCCAGCTGTTGGCGGTGATCGTTGGCGCCGGGGCGCGCAGGTCTGATCCCGTAGCACCGCCGTTGAACCGCGTCAGGCTTGGGGCGACGAGATCTTCAACCCGACCGCCGTGGGTGAGATTGACAAGGAAGGGGCGCTCGGCGTCCAGCACATAGCGTTTCATCCCGCGTGCGATACGGGCGAGGGTGTTGGCGGCCAGAGGGCGCTTGGCGCGCAGGCCGTGTTTTGCCACGATCTCGGCGGAGGTGTCGAAGATCGAGGGGCAGGGCAGCGACCAGTCGATGCACTCAGCCGCTGCGCGCCAAGGTTTCAGTTTTCCGCTGCAGACGCCGGCGCAGTCGGGCGCGCCATGGGTCGGCGCGGGCCAGACGATGGGCCTGCCGTCGAAGCGGATGATGACGAACAGACGCTTGCGGATGGTCGGCGCGCCGTAGTCGCAGCCACGCAGCTCGCGCGTCTGCATCTTGCCGCCGAGACGTCGGATCTGCTTTTGCCACGCCCGGAAGGTCTCGCCGCGCCGGTCCGGGCAGGGCATCAACCCGCGCGGCGTTTCCACCAGCGGGCCCCAGTCCTTCCACTCCTCGACGTTCTCCATAATCACGACATCAACGCGGCCTCCCTTGCGCTGCAGCCGATCGATCCAGCCGGGAATGATCCAGGCGAGATCGCGGATGTTCCGTTCGACCGGCTTGCCGCCCTTGGCCTTGGAGAAGTGCTTGCAGTCCGGGCTGAACCACATCAGCCCGATGTGCTGGCCCTGCAGGTGGTCGAGCGGATCGACCCGGAAGACGTTCTCGGAGAGGTGCAGGGTCTCCGGATGGTTCGCGGCATGCAGCGCCAGCGCGGCGGCATTGTGGTTGATCGCGATATCCGGACTGCGCCCAAGGGCCATCTCGATGCCGGTGCTGGCGCCACCGCCGCCCGCGAAGCTGTCGACGATCAGCGGGCGGGCGCCGGATATTATAGGAACCGGCGAGGTGTCCGCCAGAATACCGAAGAGGTCCGAGCCATCCATCAGGCCATCCCCAAGGCTTCTTTGTACATCGCCAGCACCGCTTCTTCCTCGGCAATGTCGTCGGGCTGGCGCTTGCGCAGGGCGATGACGCGGCGGATGATCTTGGTGTCGTAGCCCCGGCCTTTGGCTTCTGCGAAGACCTCCTTCTGCTGGTCTGCGAGGTCTTTCTTCTCGGCCGCCAGCCGCTCGATGCGTTCGATGAAAGCGCGCAGCTCGGCGCCGGTGACGCGGAAGGCATTATCGCGGACAGCCTTGTCGGCCACGGTCTCTTTCATCGGCGTCTTGCCGGTGGGGTAGTCAGACATGGGGTGTCCCTTCGGGCTGGGATAGATGGCGCAATCGAGCTTTGCGCAGACATCGCGCATGCCTGCGGCATTGGCGGGATCGTTGCGCTTTGGCGCTTCAAGAGCGGACCATGCGGCGATGGCTGCAATCGCGCTTATGGCGGCGAACGTGTGCCATTTTGGGGCAGGTGCTTCGGACATGGCGGCTCCTAGCGCGGGACTGAGATCTTGCCCGTCCAGGCGTCGAACTCGGTGATCAGGATGTTGAATTTAGCGAGGGCCTGCGCATCGCTGTGCAGGTCGGCGCGGCTGAGAATGTTGCACTGGTCGCGCAGCCATGCTGCGGTGAAGTACTCGGTGAACGGGCTGTCGCAGCCGCATTGCTCCGCTGCGAAACGCTGGAAGCGCGCATCCTTGCAGAGCAAGGCAGCCTGCGTCCCGGCGGGCAGATCTGTGAAGGCGGGGCGTCTGGCGGTGCGGGTCATGCCTGCACCCCCGCAAGAGCGGACAACAGCGGCCACACGATGTGCCGCCAAACTGCGAAGCCAGTGCCGTAGAACAGGATCAGGCTAGCCAGCACGATGAGGATGCGCTGCGAGCGGACCGAGCGGCCGGCAAGGGAGTTCAGCGTCCGCTGCCATAGTGACAGGGTTGTCGATGTCGTGCTGATCGGGTTGCCAGACATAGGGATCTCCATCGGCCAGCAGGACATGCGGCCGTCAGCGCTGAAGTGCGCCGGTTGAAAATGATGGATGGAAGAGGGGCCGGGCGTTTACGCCTCGGCTTGTGCGCCTTCGAAGGTCATCGTGTGCGCGGCACGCTTCCAGGCGCGGAAGGCGTCGGCTTCGTCGGCCCCGGAGGCGCTGACGCCATGCAGGCTGATCTCGAACAGGTGGAGCGCATGGGGCGTTTCGGGCGGCGCGTCATAGCGACCCCCGGTCTCGACGATCTCGCTGACCAACGCGTCGCGCTGACCGGCGATGTCCAGGCATTCGAGGTTGGTCAGGAACGCGGCCAAGCGGTTGTGCAGAGCATCAAGCGTCATGCCGCACCTCCGCTGGTCCGCCGCGCGATGATCTCGGCGAGACGCTGCTGGGTGCGCTGGCAGTGGGGCTGGATCTGTTCAGCGACGGTGCCAACGGCTGGCATGGTCTGACCGAGGGTGCGACCGCGGGCGGAGATGGTTTGAACGTGTTGGGGTATTAAGCGAGCGAGCCGGTTGGGCGCGATCTCTTGGCCATGGGCAGCCTTGGCGGATGCCCAGTTTGCCGCTCTGGCCGCAGGGGAGCGCGCGATCAGATCAGTGGTGCAGATGTGGGCGTAGTAGTCGGCGAGGGTAGGGGGATGCATCTGAGGCTCCATCATGTGATGGAGGTGAACAATATGGTATAAAAATACTATGTCAATTCAGGATTAGTAAAAATATACTACTTCCGAGCCCTCGTGTCAGTGCTTGAAAGCGATTCTGATATATCTAGGAGAGCTTCTCCATAGCCTAGCAAGCGCCGACGCTGCTCTGGAGAAAGCCTTTTAACTAGGTCCAATATCTCGGTCTCTTCCGGGACAGGTTTCTCACGCATGAAGTCTTCGTAGGTCGTCCCTAAAGCTTGGCAGATCTTTTCTGCAGTATCGATCCTCGGGTTTCGGTTCTCACCCGATAGCAATTTTCGGATAGTTGCACTGCTCAAGCCCGCTTTTATGGCCAGGCCAGCGGGCGTCAGTTTCGGGTCCTCATCGATCAGCTGGCGCAGTTTCTCTGCGAAATCTCTTTGCGTCATCCCGGTATTATCATCCGGGCCATCGCTGCTGAGTAGCGGATTAAAATCCCTTGACTGATGTGGGATTAAAATACTAATCGTATTTTCTATGGAACAGTTCATCAACGATGTGATCGCATCAACTTCATCTGCATGGGTGGTTCAATGCGCTGGCTCTGGAGGCGTTGTCACTTGGGAGCGATGGATGAAGCCGAAGTCGGCTCCCACATTCAAGCTCGCTGATCACATGCGGTTACACATCACAAAAAACCAGCCTGCCTTGAGCATAGAGGTGTCCAAGCGTGGCGGCTCATGTGGGTGTCTGCAGGCTTTCAATTTCATCTTCCGCCCCCAATCAACCGACCGCGCTTGGATAGGTTTTGCCCCACAGGGCACGACTTGTCCCGCGAAACCGTCAGGAGAGTTTCCCCATGCGTAACGTACGCCCTGCGTCGATTCAGTCGGCGGTCCAGTCCTCGATGAGAGCCGGGGGCGGCCTTGAGGCCGTCGCCAATGATCTCGGCGTCGGGGTGTCTACGTTGTCCCATGGCACCGAGTTGTCCGAACAGCGTCCCGGCGGGTTGGGCGTGAACTACCTCGACCGGCTGGGGCGGATCTCGCCGAAGGCGGCGGTGCCGATCGCGCAGCACTTTGCAGCTCTTGGTGGCGGGGTGTTCCATCCGCTGGAGGTCGAGGGGCGGCTGGCCTCGGACATCTACCAGATCACGCGGGACTTCTCGGATGTGCTGCAACGCCATGGCGAGGCACATTCGGCAAGTTCGGAGAACCCGCAGGATTACACCCCTAAGGAGGCGTTGGCGCAGGTGGTTGAGATCGACAAGATGGTCTCGGCCGCGATGCACTTTCGCGCGGCGCTGCTGGCCAAGGCCGGGGTGTCTGTGGTCTCGGCGCAGGCGCGTGGCCAATGACGGCGGCGCTGGCGATGGTTTCGGAGCGCCCGGAAACCGACACCGACGATCTGAACAACACCCGACCCGACTGGCCCGAAGATTGGGCCACGCGGCGCGAGGCCGGGGATGCGGTGGCGTGCCAGCGGCTGTGGCAGGCGATGCTGATGGCCTGCCTGCGCGACGCGGTCGAGGATCTGCTGAGCCCGCGCCTCAAGCCGACCCCGGCACAGCGCAATCTTGGGATGGCGCCTTCTGGCTGGATCCACAGCCGCGATTTTTACATGACCTGTGCCCTGGCCGGGGTCGAGGGCGAGGCGGTGGCGGCGCTGGTCGATCAGGCGGTGGCGCGCCCCGGCGGGCTGGCCGATCTGGCGGCGCGCCTCGCCACATCCACCCATTTGCACAGCGTCTTCATCCGCCAGCGCGCGGCCTGACGGCGCGCGCAAACGCATCACAACAGCCCGGTGAGCGGGCGAGAGAAAGGAGGACAGGCATGTCGATCAACGATGTCAGCCCGGCCAAAGGACAACGCGGACAGGCCCGCATGCAGGCAATTTGCGACAGCTGCATGCAGGAGGAAGTGTTTCCCTGCGCGCGGGGCGATTTTGCGGAGGCGCGGCGCAAGCTTGGCCTGCGCGGCTGGGCGGAGGTCGGCGGCACGCTGCGGTGCCCGACCTGCGAGGCCCGGCGCCGCGCGCATGCGGTGGTGCCGGTGACGGTGGCTACCGAGGCGCCGCCCAAGCCGACGCGGGAACAGAAGCGGCAGATCATGGAACTTCTCGGCGAGAGCTACGACACGACAGCGGGGCGCTATCGCAAGGGCGACACCGATGCGGTTGTCGCCGAGGTGCTGGGCTTTCCCCAGCGGCCCGGCTGGGTGGCGCAGATCCGCGAAGAGTTCTTCGGCGCCGACGGTGGCAATGACGAGATCGCCAGCCTGAGCGCGCAGATTGCGGCGCTGCAAGCGGCGGAGACAAAGCTGGAGAAAGCCCTGGCGGAACTGTGCCAGGAGCGCGAGGCGCTGCACCGCGACGCCGCCACGATGGCGGCCAGCCTTGCCAGCATCCGCGCGGCGGTTGGCCCGCAAGCTCTGCGCCGGGCGCAGAAGGGGGCGGCATGAGCCTCGCGCAACTTAAACCTACCGGCAGCGAGGATCTGGAACAGTACCCGATCGCCTCCGGGACCCGGCTAGAGAGCCACTACTACTTCAAGTTCCATCATGACCGCTGGCTGAACTCGGACTTCTTCCTGCTGACCTCGGCCAGCGGTGATTGGGATGTGCAGGGTGTCGCACTGGCGCTGCGGTGCCGGGCACAGGAGCAGGACCCGGTCGGCACCCTGCCGGTGCGCCCGGTGCTGATCGCCGCGCTGCTGAGCATGCCGCTGCAAACATGGGAGAGTTTCTCGCGCCGCGATCCGTCGCCGCTGGACGGCTGGCGCACCTGTCTGGTCGGCAACACGGTGCGCCTGATGCACCCGGAGGTCACAGAAGTCGCGCTGGATGCCCTAGGCCAGCGCGACAAGGCCGCCGACCGCGCCGCCGCAGATCGCGAGCGGCAGGCCATCACCCGGCTGCGCAAGACGGTCGATGCCATGGGCATGGGCAATATCGCCGGGCAGGAGCGCTTCCTTGTGGGCCTGCATCGCTGGCTGGATGAGGCCTATCCGGCTGGCAACCGCACCAGCCCGCGCATCCTCGAAGGCGTCGAAGCCCTGACCCGGCAGACCTCGGCGCGGTTCTGAGCGCAGTCCAACAAGTCTGTCCCATTCTGTCCGTCGGACAGAACTGCTCACAACCTGACAGAACTACGTGCGTTCTGTCGTCTGCATGAGAGGAGATAAGAGGAAAAGAAATGAAAAAGAAAAGAGAACAACGCAACGCCCTCCATTCAGCGACAGGGCATGTGGATAACTCGGGATCTGGCAGAGAAAGGGCAGGGCCATGACGCAGCACCACACCACAGAGGCCGCGCAAGCGGAGGGCGAACGGGCAGAGAGCAAGCGCGACCGGGTGCGCCGGTTGCTGCTGCGACCTTTGGCAGAGATCGGCTTTCGCTGGCCGAAGGGGATCAGCGCCGAGGAGGGGCAGCGCCGCCTCGACCGGATCGCCGACGATCTGGCCTATCTCGGCGATGACAACCTGATCCGGGTCTGCAGCACCCTGCGCAGCAAGGGCGAGGGCAGCGGGCGCTGCTTCTGGCCCGCCCATGCCACCTTCGTCGCCTATGGCCAGCTGGCGCAGCCGCGCCCGCTCAGCGAACTGCCCGGGCTGGCGAGCTGGTTTGGCAGCGCCGCCGGTCGGCAGGCCGAGGCGGGCGGGCGGCTGGTGGCGGAGTTCCGGTTCTGGCTGCACAAGCACCGCCCGCCGATGAACGACGGCGAGCGCCGCCTGATCGTGAGCCGGGCGGGCGAGATGCGGGACCGGGTGGCGCGGCTGCGGGATCGCCTCGATCACGGCCTCGCGGTGGATCCGGCGGAGGAAGCCTGGCTCGCGGGTTACCAGCGCCACGAGGTGCAAGCGCGCGAGATGATCCGGGCCGCCGGGGCAGAGACAGGCGGGCAGGCGGCATGACACAGCAACAGAAGGGCAGGGCGATGCAAAAGAAAGACCGGGCTGGAGAGATGGGGACGCCGAGCCTCGCGGATTTGTGCCGGCCACTGTCGGCGCGGGTGCAGCCGGAGCGGCTGACTTGGTCGGAGGGGCGGATGGGCCGCGCGAACGAAGCTGTGACGCGCGCCCGCGCACGCGGCCGGACCCGGCTCAGGAGCGCCAAGCGGGATCCGGACTGGCAGGATCCGACGCTGGCAGAGGACATCATCGACACGACGGGCAGCAAAGGGGGTGCAGCATGAGCGCACGGATCTCGACACAGCAAAGGGCAGAGCAACGCGAGGCAGAGGCGGTGCGGATCGCACGGGTGCGGGCGCGCGGCCATGTGCCCGACGCCTGCGGCAGCGAGATCCCTGAGGCGCCGGCGCGCGGTGCCTTCCGGGTGGTCGAGCCCGTCCAGCACGGGCCGGATGGCACGTCGCGCCCCTCTGGCTATCGCGGGCGCAAGGCTATCCGCGAGATCGACGCCTTCGATCGCATGGCGGTGCAGGCGCTGCGGGCGGGCAAGCCGCATCCGCTGACGGCCAGCCAGATCGCCATGGGCCGGTATTATCGCGATCTGACAGAGCGCCATGCGGCCTCCGGCATGCGGGGCGCGCGCTATGACGGGCTGGTCGGCGGTTCGGGGAGCGGCGGCGCAGGTGGCGGCTACATGGATGCGGTGATCCGCGACGGCCGCCGTCTGGCGCTGTTGCACGCCCGCATCGGCAGCGGCGTCAGCCTGAAGGTGCGCCGGGTGCGCCCCTCTGTGCGCGGCACCCGGGTCAACATCCCAGACCGTCAGCTGGTCGATCAGATTTGCCTGAGCGAGCAGTCGGTGTCGGAGATCCTGGAGCGGGCAAACTGGGCGCTGAGCGGGACCGCGCGGCGCAGCTGCACCGAGGCTCTGGCCGAAGCGCTGGAGCGCATGATGGGCCCGGCGCGCGGGCAGGTGCTGCAGGTGGCGCACTTCGGCGATGGGCCGCAGTCGATCTGGGCCGCCTGAGGGCGCGCCCGACCGGGGGGGTATCTGAAAATCTGGGCGAAGACACGTTGACCGGTTACATAACAGTTGTTTTCGTACGCGCCGAATTGGAGAAAAAAGACCACTTTGGAAGAGGTTAGGGAGTGGGTGAGCCTAAGAAACCTGCTGCTCTCGTGCGGATTTTCCACTTCTCCCCTGCTGTTTAGTTTCCCCGAGCCAGTTCTCTAATCAGCAAGGCGGTGTGCTACGGCGGCCGGGCAGCGAGCAGCGTGGACTTGCCGCGATTTCGCAGGGACGGCTTAGTCCCAAGTTGCCGGGTCCAGTCGGAACAGCAGGGCAAGCTCTGCGTAGACGGCGGGCTCGAGGCGTTTAACCTCCTGCGGGGTTTCAAAGAAAGCCTCGACCGCGACGGCGAAAAACTCTTCCTGCCCCTCAGCCCCGTAGGGATCAAAGACCGTTTTGCGGCCCGCCTCGACATGCTGGACGTGCTGTTCGTAGGCAGTGACGAAGCTGTGTCGCCATTTGGCGAAACTTTGATCTGCGGCCAGATTCGGCACACCGTCGGTATGGCCGGACAGGTCGTCGATCTGGTGGGCGAATTCATGCAGGACGACATTGTGGCCGTCATGGTCATTTAGGGCGCCCTGCTGGCTATGCGCCCAGGACAGCACGACCGGACCCCGGGACCAGCTTTCGCCGGTGCGCACGGTTTCGCGTTCGGTGACGACATAGCCCTCATGCCGGGTCTGCCGTGATTTGAAGGCGCCGGGGTAGATCAAAATTGTGCTGAGATGATCGTACCAGGTGTCGGTGTTGACCACCAAAAGGCAGGCTTGCGCGGCGATGGAGAGTCGCATCTCCTCGGTCACCTCCAAGCCGTTGCAGCCGGTAAATTCGATCTGGTTCAGGAAGGCGTTGATCTTGCCTTCAAAGGTCGCGTGCAATTCGGGCGGGAGCTTGCGGGCAAGGGGGACCTGCTCGGCGATGATGGCGCGCTGAGGTGGCGTCAGGGCGGACGCCAGTAGGTTCGCGCGGGCCCGATGTCTCGACCAGTGCCGGATGGCGAAGCCGCCTGCGAGTGCGATCAGAAAAACGAAAACTGCCATGGAAAGGGTCCCTTGATGGCCGGACACGACTTGCAACAGCTAGATAGTTTTCGGCTCGAAACAACCAGCGGCATCCGTCCAGCTTCGATGCGCCGACTCCGTGTTGTCGTGGCGACGTCCGACCAGGTCACCAGCTGCAACGGCGATCATGTCTTCGAGGGACCGGATGTCGAATCATGGCCAATAATGGCCAAAGGCAGGCGGCGGTTGTCTGGGGCAAGACATTCTGCTGCCTTCATGAACGTGTTGCAGGAGCGCAGAACAACCTCGGCTATGATTGAGATCATGCGAAATTTTGAGCGTCGATTTTAGGTCGAATATGCTTGTGAGAAAGGGTGAGTGCCGTAAAAACCTTAGGCAATGTCGAGGTTGCAAGGTGCCAAGATGAAAGACGAACTGACGGTTGGTGAGATGGCCAAGCGCTCTGGTGTGGCCGTGTCGACCTTGCACTTCTACGAGACGAAGGGGCTGCTGAGGGCGCGCCGCACCGCGGGCAATCAGCGCCGTTATCCTCGTGATATGCTCCGCCTTGTCGCGATCATCCGTATTGCGCAGCGGGCGGGCGTTTCCCTTGCTGAGATCAAGGAAACACTGTCGTCCCTGCCGGAAGACCGCGCCCCAACCGCTCAGGAATGGCGTCGGTTTTCCGCGGGCTGGAAAGATCAGCTGCAGGAACGCATCACTGCGCTCACGCAGCTGCGCGATGACCTGCAAGGCTGCATCGGCTGCGGATGCCTGTCGATGAAAGTCTGCCCCCTGCGCAATCCCTCCGACGTGCTGGCAAAGGCGGGGGCTGGGCCGGTGCTGCTGGACTAAGGGCTCGTCAGTCGCCTGTAACCCGGTAGCGCTTGCAGATTGCCCGTTCAGTAATGCGGTAGGTCCGGAAGCCCATCGTCTCGTAGTAGGCTTGCCCTTCGACATTCGTGGCACCGATGAAGGCTTCCATATTCTCTAGGCCGGCCTCGCGTGCGGCCTCCCTCGTGGCCTCGAAGAGCCGCGATCCGACACCGCGGCGTCCTGCAAGCGGAGAGACATGCGTGCCAATGATGCCCCATCCCACCGGGATGTCGTAGGGGTTGCCCTCAAAGGCTGTCTTCAGCGACTGAAGGCCGAGCAGCGTTCCGGTATCGTCGAACGCCAAAGAGCAGCGGACGCCCCCGATGGGGGCAATGTAGTTGCTCAGCACGAAGGCCTCATCCGCTGGTAACGTGCGCTTTCCGGCAGCGACGAGTTGCATCAGCATAGCGCTCATCGCGGGGGCGTCGGTTTCTACAGCGGTGCGGATTTCCATGGGGCCGTCCTTCATATTGGTCAGCCCCTGTATGCCGCATGGTCGCGCCGTTCGCAATTTCGATCCCGCCGGCCAAGGAAGTGCCTTTTGAGTTGGTACTTGCTCCAGCATGAGAACCAGATTTGGAGACAGTTTCCCCTCGAGCTCAACCCAGTTTTGACAGGGGTATGTGGTCGCGATGTCCGTGAATAGTCGGGTGTAATCAATAATTTATTTCGCATCCCATTGAGCCGAATATGTGGATAACTGACTTTTTCCGCTTTGGGTTTTCGTCGTGTGAAACAACAATGGGGCATCTTTGAACGAACGATCAGCACGACGAAAGGTGCAGCCAATGGCCGGCCATAGCCCGCAAACCCAAGCCAAGAATACCGTCGCTGCGCTCATCCGTGAGGCGCGGGCGGCTGGTTGGGTGCGGGCAAGGTTTGAGATCAGGCCAGATGGCAGCGTGACCGTCGAAGCAAACATGATCGACCAGGAAGGTGGCGACGACTTTCTGGAGAGTGAGCTGAGGATGGGCCGGTGACCAAGAAGGGCCTGCCCAAATATGTCTACGCCGATCGGGGTTATGTGCGCTTCATCCGGCGTGCCCGTGGCCTGTCCGTGATGATGAAGGAAGAACCCGGAACCCCCGAGTTCTGGGATCACTATAATCGACTTCTGAAGGGAAAAGAGCCGGCCCCGGTCAAACGGAATTTCGAAGCGCTCATCCTCAGCTATTTCGAGAGTGATTCGTTCAGGAACCGGAAGCCTCGAACCAAGTCTGACTATCGTAAATACATTGAGCATATCCGAAAGATCTGGGGCAAAAAGGATCCGGCGAAGATCGAGACCCACCACATCTACCAGCTTCAACAGGCGAACGCTGATAGCTGGCGCCGCGCGAACTACTTGGTGCAGGTGATGGTCATTCTCATGAACCATGCAAGACTTGTGGGCATTCTCAAAAAGGAACACGGCAATCCCGCCAAAGGTATCCCGCTGTTCAAACAGCCTGGAGAGGGCTGGGAGCCTTGGCCGGAAAGTGTGCGGCAGGAGTTCGAGAGCATCGCTCCGGAACGAGCGCGTCTGGTCTACGAACTCTGCATCGGTACCGGTCAGCGAATCGGGGATATTCTCTCCATGCGGTGGGATCACTTCAAAGATGGCAGCTGGGACATGTGCCAGGGAAAAACCGACAAGGCGATGTGGATCCCGCTGACCGATCGTCTGAAGTCTCACCTGTCGACTGTTGAGAAGCGGGGGCTGACCGTTGTGACGGACAGGGCCGGTCGCCCGGTAAAGTACCACTCCATTTCGCATGAGATGCGCCAAGTGAAGGCGAAGATGACCCACGAGCTGGCTGCGCAGTACGTGACGCACGGGCTTAGAAAGAACGCCACCATCGAGCTCTATCTGGCTGGATGTGATGATGAGATGGTCAAGTCTGTGACCGGGCACTCAGGTGTCGAGATGCTGAAAAAGTATGGCGGCAAGATCCGCCAGCGCGTCCTGGCAACTCAGGCGCAAGAGGCGAGAAACCGCATGGAGCAGAGTAAGAACGGAATGTGAAAGTTTCAACGCTTGTTTCAAAACTCACGCTTTCAAACGCGGAGTATGAGCTAAGTCGTTGAAATAATTGGAGGCGAGTACCGGAATCGAACCGGTATACGCGGATTTGCAATCCGCTGCGTCACCACTCCGCCAACTCGCCATCCGTGATGTGTTTGAGGCGTTTATCCGAACCTGAAATGGAGCGCAAGAGAAAGTGCTCCGGAACGCAAGTCCTGCCATTGATCTGGCGGTAATTGCCCGCAGCGCCGGTGAAAATAATCCTCCGCTCAGGCGACGTAGCAGGAGGTCATATAGCCGATCACCTGATCCACGATGGCGGGCCTGACATGGACGTTGTCCTGGCCAAACCCGGTCAGGCCGAGAGTGGTGATGATCTCGTAGCTGGGAAAATAATCGACCTCAGGGAATTCTGTCGCGGCAAGCTCGGCGACGACGCGCAGTATGGATTTCGAATAGGCATTGCGGATGGTCGCGTCCCCGCCGGCGAAGGTGACCTGCAGAGGCACGGGCGAGACGGTCAGCACGACCTTGCGGCGGCCACCCTCGATCAGGTGCTCAAGCATTTCGAAGACCAGCGCCTGGCACTGGCTCAGGGTCAGTTGCCGGAACAGGAAGCGGTGAGGATGCTCTTTCAGTAAAGTGTGGCTGGGCGCCTCGTTCAGATAGACTTCGGCGTCGTTGTCATACCAAGCCTCGACCAGCCCGAGGGTGACCACGACGATGCCGGAGGTTTCCAGCCCCGCCGCGTAGAGGTCGCGAATTTGCTGGCGCCGCTCACGCCCGCGTCTTGCGGAGACCGGACGCGATCCGGTGGCGAGCAGGCAGTCGAGCACGGCGTTCCCGGCAACAGGATAGAGGCCCTTGCGGTCGACAGGGGCGCCGATGCCGCGCACGCATTGCAGCATGGTGCCGGGGTTGTACTGGTTCAGAATGCGATTGGGCTCGCCCGGCGCCTCGTCGTTGGGGGCGGTGAAATGCGCTGTGGGCACCTTGAGCCCGCGCGCCAGAAGGGCCTTTTCGACATTGCGCGCAAAGCATGAGCCGATGGTAAACACGCTCTCGCCCGGTGCCAGGGCGAAGCTGGGAGTGACCTTGGGAAAGATCATGCCTTCCCGCCAGCGCGGATCCTCGCGGTTGGGATACTTGCGGACCTTGTTTTTCAGCGCCCCAGAAAATGCCTCTGCCCCTGCGATGTCGGTCACGTCCCTGCCTCCGGCTGTGGCCGCGGCGATCAGCGCTGCGGTCTCTGTGGCTCAGGGGTACGCGCGCTTGGTTAACAAACGCTCAACTGCGGCGCGACCTGTCAGGCCAGGGCGCTGGCGGGCCCCTGCGCGGAGTGACCTGGGGCTGGGCAAAACCGTTGCCGTAAAGTGTTTCTTAACGACAAACCGTGAAAGCCTTACATACCGGCGTTGCTGTGGCCTTTTCATTGTGGCAATACCACTACAGAGTAGATTCTGAACGGAAGAGTTTAGTTATGACCGACTATGCTGCGCGCCGTACGATGATGGTTGATGCCCAGGTTCGACCATCTGACGTGACCAAATTTCCAATCATCGAGGCCATGCTCGCGGTGCCCCGCGAAATGTTCGTGCCCCAGGACCGCAAGGAAGCGGCCTATCTGGGCGAGAACGTGACCATCGGCGCCAATCGCGTGCTGCTGGAGCCGCGTACGCTGGCCAAGATGCTCGACGCGCTGGATATCCAGCCGGATGAGCTGGTGCTGGATCTGGGTGCGGGGCAGGGCTATGCCGCCGCCGTCATGTCGCGGATCGCCGAGGCGGTCATTGCGGTTGAAGAAGACGCCGACATCGCCGCCGACAGCCAGCAGTTGCTGAGCGAGCTTGGCGCCGACAATGTGGTGCTGCACGAAGCGAAACTGTCGGAAGGCGCGCCGGAACATGGCCCCTACGACGTTATTCTGCTGGAAGGCGCTGTCGAACATCTGCCCGAGGCAATCACGGATCAGCTGAAGGAAGGTGGCCGCATCGTCGTACCCTTCGCCGAGGGTCACCTTGGCGTCGTGCGCGTGGGCTACAAGATCGACGGCAAGATCAGCTGGCGCTTTGCCTTCAACGCAGGGGCTCCGGTCTTGCCGGGCTTTGAGAAACACGCGGTCTTTACGCTCTGATCCTGCGGGACGGCGCAACACCGGGTTTGACGGTGACAGGGCTGGGCGAACCGGTCGAACGAGGAATGGATAAAATGGCGAAACGAGCAGAGACCGACAGTCGGTGCGCTGGGAAATCGCAGACCATTAAGGCAATGCTTCGCAGGGCGTTGACCGGGTCTGCAATGGGGTTGGCTCTGATCGCCATGCCGATGGCTGCGACCGCCGAGAACCTGGGACAGGCGCTGGCGGATGCCTACAACAACAGTGGCCTGCTGGAGAAGAACCGCGCGGTTCTGAAAGCAGCGGACGAAGACGGTGCACAGGCGCTTGCCAGACTTCGGCCGGTTCTGTCGTGGTCGGCGGGGCTGTCGCACAGCTATGGGCGCACCGATACCGGACGCCCTCCCTCGGTCGTGACCGAGAGCAATGGCGCATCGGCCACTCTGACGATGTCGCTGCTGCTGTTTGATTTCGGGGCCACTCGTCTGTCGCTGGATGTTGCCAAGGAAACGGTCCTGCTGACCCGTCAGCAGCTTGTGTCGATCGAACAGCAGATCCTGCTGCGCGCCGTCACCGCCTATATGGAAGTGCGCCGCGCCACGGAAAACGTCTCTCTGCGTCAGGCCAACGTCGGCCTGCTGACCCAGGAACTGCGCGCGTCGCGGGATCGCTTTGACGTGGGTGAAGTCACTCGCACAGACGTGTCGCAGGCGGAGGCAGCTCTGGCCGCATCGCGCAGCGGTCTGACCTCGGCAAACGGTGCGCTGATCCAGGCGCGTCTGGAATACGAGGCCGCCGTTGGTCACACGCCCGGCACGCTGGCCCCGCCATCCCGTCTGGGCAGTGTCCCTGATTCGGAGCAGGCGGCCATTGCCATCGCTCTGCAGAACCACCCCAGCATGAACGTTGCCCGCCGTCAGGTCACCATTGCGGAGCTGCAGATCGCAGCCACGGACGCCAGCCTGAAGCCGTCCCTGAACCTGTCCGGCAGCTACGGCCTTGAATCCGACCTCGACAGCGAAGCGCATGGCCGCAAGGGCTCTGTCTCGCTGGGTCTGTCCGGCCCGATCTACAGCGGTGGGGCTCTCGCCTCGCAGCAGCGTCAGGCAATGCTGAACAAGGAACAGACGCTGGCCAACCTGCATGTGGTGTCGCAGGATATCCGTCAGGCTGTCGGCAACGGCTTCTCTGGTGTGCGGATCGCTCAGGCGGCCACCATCGCCGGCAACGAGCAGGTGAGTGCGGCCAAGGTCGCCTTTGAAGGCGTCCGTGAGGAAGCCACGCTCGGCTCACGCACCACGCTGGACGTTCTGACCCAGGAGCAATCGCTGCTGGACGCCCGTACGACCTATCTGTCGGCGCAGGTCGATGAGGTTCTGGCGCGCTATGAGCTGTTGTCCGCCATGGGCCTGCTGACGGCGCAGGACCTGAAGCTGAACGTCGATATTTATGACCCTGCGGCCTATTACAACATGGTCAAGAACGCCCCGATCGGCATTTCCAAGCAGGGCCGTCAGCTGGATTCCGTTCTGCGCCGCATCGGCAAGAACTAATCTGACGGGATCGCATTGTTGAACCTGCCCTCTCACGATAGACTTGGGTCCGAGTGAGAGTGGTAGGAAAACATGTCAGACCCGGTAACGAACGTCCCGATCGAGGACGTCCTGTCGTCCATCCGTAAATTGGTTTCTGAAGAAGTGCGGGCTCAGGTCACGCCGCATGCGGCATTGCTGACCCGCACCGTCCAGCCGGGGCAACCGGCTGGCAAACTGATTCTGACACCGGCTTTGCGCGTGGTGGAAGGCGATGTTTTCCGCGACGATTTCGGCGCCGAGGACGAGATCATTGCGGGCTTCGCCGAGGATGCAGAGCCCGAGGACGAAGACACCAGCGCCATCGTCCTGCGGCCCTTTGCAACGCTGTCGCGCCTGAGAGACCGGGACGCGGCGCAGTCCCAGCCCACGCCTGTAGCCGGTGACGTGCTGTGGGATGCCGAGGAAGCGGGCGAAGCACCTGTCGCCGCCTCGCACCGGATGGGTGAGGAGGACAGTGCCGAGACCACGGACCGGCGTGCCCCGATCAGCGACATCCCCACCGATCTGCTTGCGCACCAGACTCCACAGGATGACGGCGACGACGCCCTGCGCGATCTGGTGACCGAGATCCTGCGTCAGGAGCTTCAGGGCCCTCTGGGAGAGCGGATCACCCGCAATGTGCGCAAGCTGGTGCGCAGCGAAATCCAGCGCGCGCTGAACGCCCGCGATCTGTAAATCCGCGAAGGGCTGGCGTCAGAGGCGAACCTCCTGCGCCAGCTCCAGCACTGCGTCGAGGTCCATATGGGCCTCGATATGGGCGGCGAGGGCATCCAGCGTCTGCTCGACCATCGCGTCGTAGCCGGGCTGGGATATTCCGCCGATTTCAGCCAGATAGGCGGCGCGGAAGGCATCAGAGGTGAACAGCCCATGCAGGTAGCACCCGCGCACCAGCCCATCGGCTGAGGCGGCGCCTTCCGGTCTGTCGCCCAGCGTCAGCCACGCACGGCCGCAATCAGGGCCGCTGGTTTGCCCGAGGTGGATCTCATACCCCGACAGAGGCGCGCCGCTGGCAATGTGGTGCGCCTGCGACAGGGCGAGGCGCTTGCCGGGCTTCATCACCGTTTCAATGTCGAGCAGGCCAAGGCCCTCAGTGCGGCCCGGGCGCCCCTCTATGCCCTCGGGGTCGCTGACACCGCGCCCCAGCATCTGATAGCCGCCGCAGAGCCCCAGAACATGGCCGCCGCGCCGCACATGCGCCTTCAGGTCGATGTCCCAGCCATTGGCGCGAAACAGCTCCAGATCCGCGATGGTGGATTTCGAGCCGGGGATCAGCACCAGTGCCGCGTCGCCGGGAAGGGGGCGTCCGGGGGCGATGATTTCGACAGTGATGCCGGGTTCGGCTGCGAGGGGGTCGAGGTCGTCGAAATTGGCAATCCGGCCCAGCCGGGGCACAACGATCTTCAGCGCGCCGTCGCGGGTACGGTTGCGGCTGTCGAGGTCCATGATGTCTTCAGCCGGCAGGCGCCAGGCCTCGGCGAACCATGGCAGCACCCCGAGGGGGTGCCAGCCGGTGTGTTGCGTGATCGCCGTGACGCCCTCGTCGAACAGCCGCGGATCGCCGCGGAACTTGTTGACGGTAAAGCCTTGAATGCGCGCGTTATCCTCAGTCGATAGCACTGTGTGCGTGCCGACGATCTGGGCAATGACGCCCCCGCGGTCGATGTCGCCGATCAGGATGACAGGCACATCTGCGGCCTCTGCAAAGCCCATGTTGGCAATGTCACCGGAGCGCAGGTTGACCTCGGCGGGGCTGCCAGCACCTTCGACAATCACGAGATCCGCCGTGGCGGAAATCTGCCGGAAACTGTCGAGAACGGCGGTCATCAGCTGAGGTTTCAGACGCGCATAGTCGCGGGCGGAAGAGGTAGTGAGGCGCTGGCCCTGCACGATGACCTGACTGCCGATGTCGGTCTCTGGTTTCAGCAGTACGGGATTCATGTGGATCGACGTGGGGCGTCGACAGGCCAGCGCCTGCAGCGCCTGAGCACGGCCGATCTCGCCCCCGTCCTCGGTCACGGCAGCGTTGTTGGACATGTTCTGCGGCTTGAACGGGGCCACCGACAGTCCGCGATTGGTGAAGGCGCGGGCCATCCCCGCCACCAGCAGCGACTTGCCCACATTGGAGCCTGTGCCCTGCATCATGATCGCTTTTGCCATCGCCGCGTCCCCTGCTTGTCCCCCTTGGCTATGCCACGCGAGAGGGCACAGGCAAACGAAAAACGCGCCTCTTGCGAGGCGCGCTTTTCAACGGTCTTCAGTAACGATATTAAGTGCTTACGCGGCTTCTGCCTGTTCAGCAGCGTGACGACGTTCGCTTTCTTCGCGCGACAATGCGACCGAGGTACGAATGCCTTTGGAGACGAAGTCCATCAGGCCTTCGACAACGCGTTCGTTCGGGTCGATCCCGGCACAGGACAGAACCTCGCGACCATCGCGCGAGCGGGCCCAGCGGGCGATCTGTTCGGGGCCGTTGCCGTATTTCTTGTCATCGGCGATGGCGTCATCCAACGCAGCCAGTACAACGGCTGCGAAAAGTTTGCGTGCGCGGTTGCCCTGTTCGTTATTGAAGGCCGTGCCGTCAACGAAATCTTTCATGATCCGTCCTTGCTTATTGCTCTTGTGTTTCGGGCGTGAGGCCCCTTATGGCGAAAACGTATCGATTCGGATAGCGCGATCATGCATCCCCGATATGCGTATTTTGCATGCCTCACTTCCATGACGCGGCCTGTTCGGATCGCTTGCCACGAGCTTATGGCCGATATATAGGCTGGCCCCGAAACGGTTCAACCAGCGCAGGCGGTACGAAATGCCCAAGATCAACGGTAACGAGATTCGTCCCGGCAACGTGCTGGAACACAACGGCGGCCTCTGGGCGGCTGTCAAAGTCGACCACGTCAAACCCGGCAAGGGTGGTGCTTTTGCACAGGTCGAGATGAAGAACCTGCGCAATGGCTCCAAGCTGAACGAACGCTTCCGCAGCGCCGACAAGGTCGAGCAGGTGCGCCTCGAGCAGAAAGACCAGCAGTTCCTCTATGAGAGCGACGGCATGCTGGTGTTCATGGACACCGAGACCTACGAGCAGATCGAACTGCCCGCTGATCTGCTGGGCGAACGCCGCCCGTTCCTGCAGGATGGCATGACGATCCTTGTGGAATTCTATGATACTGAGGCGTTGCACGCCACTTTGCCGCAGAAAGTCACCTGCCGCATCGCCGAGACCGAGCCTGTGGTGAAGGGTCAGACCGCCGCCAACTCGTTCAAACCGGCGATCCTGGAGAATGGCGTCAAGGTCATGGTGCCGCCCTTCGTCGGGCAGTACGAGGACATCATCGTCAACACCGAGACCATGGAATACTCCGAGCGCGCCTGAGGCGACACCGCCCCGCGCTGGATTTTGACAGGGCCGTTTCACCGGGTAGGTGGGGCGGCCTTTTCGCATTTCAGGCGACCCTGCGCGGTCGGCGTTCCGGCAGTTTGCCGCTGGACGTGCGGGCCCCGGTTCCGGTGAGTCGGGGGCCATTTTGATGGTAGCGCTAGCGAAGCGGCGGCCGTGAAATCACTGTCATTTGTACTCACATGATCGTGATGCATGGCTAGGTTTGAAACTGCCCGCAGCACTGCTGCGGCGCAGCGCGGTCCTGATGAGGGGCCGGGCCGCGCGAAGAGCCGTTTTTGGGACGTCGGTATCCGGTCGGTATTGCGTCGGTAACCGGGCGGTGCCTGCGCGGCCCATTCAGGGGCATGGCCGCGCAGGCGGGCTGTCGCATTTGTGTGCAGAGGGCTGTGGCGATTTCGCAACAGAGCGACGCTCAGCCAAGGTCGGGATCAGTCGGTCTGGCTGACCAGTGCCTCGCCCGCCTGCATGTCAGCGCCGGCGCGATCAAAGCGCAGATAGGCGATGGCCTGCCCCTGCGCCTGCGTGAACAGGGTGCCGGCGCTCTTGCCGTTGCTGGTGATCTCAGCGCCGACGGGCGCGCTGCCACGGACCGCGACGGTGATGAGGCCTTTGCGCAGCTCGGTCTTGTGCTTCATGCGGGCCGTGACCTCTTGCCCGACATAGCAGCCCTTGCGGAAGTCGACGCCGTGCAGACGCTCGAACCCGGCCTCCAGGATGAAGGTGTCGGGCGTCAGCTCAACCCCGGTTTCGGGGATGCAGTGGGCGACGCGCAGGGCGTCCCAGTTGGTGCCGTCATCGCCGCCCGTCTCGCCATAAAGCCGCCAGCCGAGGCTGGGGTGGCGCGGGTCGGCCACGGCGCCCTCAGGCATGGGGCCGGTGCCACGGCGCACCTGCAGGTCGGTCTGGGTGATCGCGATCTTGGCGCGCAGGCGGTACATCGTCAGGCGTTGCAGCAGGGGGGCGGCCAGCGGCGTCGCGACGTCGAGCAGGATGTCATCGCCATCAGCCACCAGCAGGAAATCGGCAAGGTACTTGCCCTGCGGTGTCAGAAGGGCGGCATAGACCGCGCCGTCGTCCACGCGACTGACGTTGTTGGTGACGAGGTTCTGCAGGAAATCGCGCACATTTTCGCCGGAGAGGCGCAGGATGGTGCGTTCGCTCGCATCGGTGTTGGGTGGGGTGCCGGTTGCGGATAGGGTTTCAGGCATTGGGGACTCCCGGTTTTTTGTTGGGGCGAGTATAGCCCTCTGATCAGCGGGCGACAGGGGGTCGCGCGGAGAAGGGTTTCACGATGCGCGCAGCCATTTCGGTCATCATTCCCACGTTGAATGCCGAGGTCACGCTGCCCGGCTGTGCGGCAGGGCTGTTCGAGGGCGTGCAGGAGGGTCTGCTGCGCGAGCTGATCGTCAGCGATGGTGGCTCCGGCGACAACACGCAGGCGATTGCCGAAGAGCTGGGGGCGGAGTTTGTCCGTGCCGGGGCCGAGCGGCGCGCCCAGATGCAGCGCGGGGCCGAGGTGGCGCGGGGCGACTGGCTGTTGTTTCTGCCGCCCGAGAGCCAGTTGCAGCCCGGTTGGACCGACGCCGTGAAGGCGCATATGAGCAGCCAGATGGCGGCGGTGTTCCGGCTTGAGGGCGGGTCGGTCGCGGCTCGGCTGGCGGCGGGCTGGCGGTCGGCCTTCGGGGGCACGACGGCGCAGCAGGGGCTGCTGGTGCGCGCGCTGGACTATGCCCGGGCTGGGGGGCATGACGCCGATGGGCGGGTGCGCGTGCCCCGCCCGTTGCTGCTGAGCGCCACTGTGCGTCGTTCCGTCCACGGTTAGTCCTGCGCGGTGGCGCGGTCCTCGGCGGTCGGGCCGTCAGTCTGGAACTGCAGGTCGTGCAGATGCGCATAGAGGCCGCCGGCGTCGAGCAGTTGCTCGTGCGTGCCCTCGTCCACGGCGCGGCCCTTGTCCATCACCACGATCTTGTCAGCGTTGCGCACGGTCGAGAGGCGGTGCGCGATGACGATGGTGGTGCGCCCTTCGGCGAGACGGTCCAAGGCGCGCTGCACCACCGCTTCGGATTTCGCATCCAGCGCCGAGGTCGCCTCGTCCAGCAGCAGGATCGGGGTGTCGCGCAGCAGGGCGCGGGCAATGGCGACGCGCTGGCGCTGCCCGCCCGAAAGGTTCGAGCCGCGTGGCCCCACGGGGGAGTCGAGGCCCTTTGGCAGCTTGTCGAGGAAATCACTGACATGGGCGGCGTTGAGGACGTCGGTAAGGCGCGCCTCGGGGATGTCTGTGCGACCGAGCAGGATATTCTCGCGCAGGGTTTCGTCGAACAGCAGGGCGTCCTGGCTGACGACAGAGAAGAGCGCGCGCAGGTCGGTCAGGGACATCGCCGAGACGGGGGTGCCGTCGATGGTGACGGTGCCCGACTGCGGATCGACCAGCCGGGTCAGAAGGTTGAAGACGGTGGACTTGCCCGCCCCGGAGGAGCCTACGAGCGCGGTTGTGGTGCCGGGGCGGGCGGTGAAGGTCAGCCCGTTCAGCACCTGCGCGTCGCCGTAGCTGAGGTTTACCGCGTCGAGGCGGATCTCGGGCACGCCGCTGGGGGCGGGCACGGGATTGGCGGGCGAGGTCAGGGTGGGCTGCGCCTCCATCAGCTCCTTCACGCGTTCCAGCGCGGCGGCGGCGGCCTGCCAGACGCCGGTGACATTGCCGAGGCGGCGCAGCGGCTCAAACGCGAAGCCGATGGCGGTGAAGAAGGCCATGAATTCACCCACTGTCTTCTCGCCGTTGATGATCTCGCCGCCGCCATAGATCAGCACGCCAAGAAAGCCGAGGCCGGCCATGATGTCGATCATGCCGGGGATGGTGGCGGAACCGAGGGCGGTGCGCATCTCGGCGCGCACCAGTTTGTCGGTCAGCGCGCCGTATTGGCGGGATTGGTAGCCCTCAAGCCGATTGAGCTTGACCGGGACGATGCCGTGGAACACCTCATCCAGGCGCACGGCGAGGCGGGCGCCGAGGTCGCGCGCCTCGCGCGAGCGGGTGCGCACGAAGCGCTGCACGAACATCGAGGGCGCGACCAGCAGCGGCGCACCGATCAGCGCCACCAGCGTCCAGCGCCAGTCGACCGAGATGGCGACACCGATCAGGATGACGAGGGAGACCGCGTCGCGCCCCGCCCCTGTCAGGATCGCAGTCCAGACCTGATTGATCGCGGCGACGTCGGTCTGGATGCGCTGGATCAGGAAGCCGGGCGGGTGGGTCTGGTGGAAGCTGGCGTCCTGCGTCATCAGCCGCGCCAGCAGCGTGGTGCGCAGGGCGGCGGCGCTTTTCTGAGCGACGCGCGACAGCAGAACCTTTTGTCCGATCGAGCTGAGGGCGCGGATCACGAAGATCGACACGACGGCGGCGCCGACAAGGCCGAGGGCATTGGTGTTGCCCTGAATGAAGACGGTGTCGAACATCGGCTTCATGATGTAGCTGAGCGCACCGAGCATCGAGCCTTCCAGCGACATCAGGATCAGCGCGGCGATCATCGCAAGGCGGTGCGGGCGCAGGTAACCGCGCCAGAGCCAGGCGATCAGGACGCGGGCGCTGGTGTGGTGGCCGGTGGCGTAGGGGTCGGAGAGGCCGGGGGTGGTTTGCGCGTGACTGAGGTCAGGCGCTTTTGAGGGGGCAGCGGTCTCAGGTCCGCTCATAAGGCCCACCGGTTGCGGGCGTTGAATTCGGCCTGCAGAGTCTTGGGGTCATACTCGGTGCGCACCCAGTCCTCAAACCCGATGCCGGTGAGGCTCTGGCGTTTGGCGTAGGCATCAAGGATATGGTCGAGGATGCCGGTCTTGGTGAACTTGAAGTGGACGTATTTCGGCGACAGCATCTTGCGCGCCTCGGCGACGGGGCGGCCCTCGATCACCATCAGATAGATGGCGGAGGCAAAGCCCGCGCGGTCGGCACCGGATTTGCAGTGCATCACGAAGGGCTTCTCGATCTGGCGGAAGGCCTCGATCACCGAGAGGATCTCCTCGGCCGAGGCGGCCTGACGGGCGTAGAGATTGCGGTCGATCAGCGTCAGGCCAAGCGCGCGGCAGCTTTCCTGTTCGGTGAGGTAATGCGCCGCCCCGGCAGCCCCGCGCAGATTGAGCACCGAGCGGATGCCCTGCGCCTTCATCGCGGCAAAGCGGTCATGGGTGGGGTGGTTGGAGCGGAACACGCCCGGCGCGATTTCAAAGAAGTTGGTCCAGACACCGCGCAGCACCGCATGATCGAACCAGCGGTTGTAGATCGCGGCGCGGCGGCGGTTCTCGGGGGTGGAGAGATCGGTGTTGTAGGAGGCGCGCAGGTTGCGTTCCCAGGTCTTGATCCGGTCGACCAGTTTCATTCCCGACGTGTCCTTGTACTTCTGTTGCCTGCGGAGTGCGGCAGCGGCGCGCCTGAAGAGATCGCCCCGAGGGTGTGCCGACCCATGTAGGGGAGGGGCGGCGGCGTGGCAAGGATTTGGGCTGGGTGCGCGGCAGGAGGTGGGTTTGCCGCCTTGGCCAAGGGAGGGGGTTCTGCCAGCTTGGCTAAGGAGGGGGCTCTGCCCCCGTCGCGCGGGGCGCGCGACTCCCCCGAAGTATTTCGGGCAAGATGACGGGGGGTGGCCGTGCTGGTGGCGCGCGATGGGGCAGGGGCGCTTGCGGGTTGGCCTGTCGTGGCATGGGGCGTGCGGCATGGATTGACCTTCGCCGGAGGGGCGCTAAAGCTTGCGCCGCGCGCGGCCCCGGGCTGCGCAGAAATGCTCTCTCCCTGAAAGGACCAGACGATGAGCCTTGCCCACGGCCGCCCCTACCTTGCCATTCCCGGACCGTCGGTCATGCCGGATGCTGTGCTTCAGGCGATGCATGTGCCCGCGCCCAATATATATGAAGGCGCGCTGGTCGAGATGACCCATGCGATGATCCCGGATCTGAAGCGGATTGCGCGGACCGAGCATTATGCGGCGATTTACATCGCCAATGGTCATGGCGCCTGGGAAGCGGCGCTGAGCAATGTGCTGAACCCCGGTGACAAGGTGCTGGTGCCGGCGACGGGGCGCTTTGCCTTTGGTTGGGCGGATATGGCCGAGGGGCTGGGGCTGGTGCCGCAGATCATCGACTTCGGTCTGCGCGCGCCGATCGATGCGGCGCGGGTCGAAGAGGTTCTGGCGGCTGACACGGGGCACGAGATCAAGGCGGTGCTGTTTTCGCATGTCGATACCGCGACCTCGATCCGCAATGATCCGGCGGCGTTGCGGGCGGCGCTGGACAGCGCGGGGCATCCGGCTCTGTTGATGGCGGATTGTATTGCCTCGCTCGCCTGTGACCGGTTCGAGATGGATGCCTGGGGCGTCGATGTCATGGTCGCGGGCTGTCAGAAGGGGTTGATGACGCCGCCGGGGCTGGCCTTTGTGTTCTTTAACGAGCGGGGCCACGAGGCGCGGGACCGGGTGACGCGGGTGTCGCGCTATTGGGATTGGCGGCCGCGCAGTGAGCCGGATTTCTTCTACAACTTCTTTGGTGGCACTGCGCCGACGCATCACTTGCTGGGTCTGCGCGCGGCGCTGGATCTGTTGCATGGCGAAGGGATCGAGGCGGTCTGGGCGCGGCATGAGACTTTGGCCAGGACCGTCTGGGCGGCCTGCGAGGTCTGGTCCGAGGCCGGTGCGATGCGGATGAACATCGAGGACCGGAGCCTGCGCAGTCATGCGGTGACGGCGCTGGGTGTGGGCTTTGGCAATGGCGCGAAGCTGCGCGAGTGGACGGCGCAGAATGCCGGGCTGACCCTCGGCCTCGGCATCGGCATGGCGAGCGAGGAAGATCCCGAGAGCAGCGGCTTTTTCCGCATTGGCCATATGGGGCATCTGAATGCGCATATGGTGCTGGGGGCGCTGGGGGTGATCGAAGCCGGGATGCAGGCGGTGCAGATCCCTTATGGCAAGGGCGCGCTGGCGGCGGCAGCAGGGGTTGTCGCGGCGGGCTGAGCTCTGCCGGCTGTCGATGCGGAAACGGCGCCCTCTGGGGCGCCGTTTTATGTTTGGGCTCAGGCGGTTGCGGTCAGGCTCGCCTCGGCATGGGCGAGGGCGCGTGGCAGGGCCTCTTCGAACAGGGCCATGTCGCGGGCCGGACCGCAGGAGACGCGGATGCAGCGGTCCTGTGGGGCGACGAAGGGCATGCGGATGAAGATCCCCTCGGCTGCGAAACCGGCGACCAGAGCGCGGGCAAAGGTGCCGTCGCGATGCGTGTCGAGGGCGACGAAGTTGGTGGCCGAGGGCAGGGCGGTCAGACCATGCGCGGCGCCGATGCGGGCCAGAGCGGCGCGCGAGGTCGCGACTTCGGCGCGGATATGGCAGAGCCAGTCGGTGTCAGCCAGGGCGGCGAGCGCCCCGGCCTGGGCGGCGCGGTTCAGGCCGAAGTGGTTGCGCACCTTGTCGAAGGCGGTGATCAGATCCGGGTGGCCCATGGCATAGCCAATGCGCGCGCCCGCCATGCCGTAGCCTTTGGAAAACGTGCGCATGCGGATCAGGCGGGGGTCGTCCATCGGCAGGCCGGTGAGGGCGTCTTCGGGCGCAAGCTCTCCGTAGGCTTCGTCCAGCACCAGCAGGGTGCCTTGCGGCAGGGCGTCGAGGGCGGCGGCGATCTCGGTGCCGGGGACGTAGCTGCCCATCGGATTGTCGGGGTTGGCGAAATAGATCAGCTTGGCGTCGGTCTCGGCCGCTTTGGCGATCAGGGCGGGCAGGTCTTCGCCATCATTGCGATAGGGCACGGTGTGGATCTGCCCGCCGAAGCCCGCAACGTGGTAGTTGAAGGTGGGGTAGGCACCGAGCGAGGTGACGATGTTGTCGCCTGCCGTCACGGTCAGCCGCACGAGGTCGCAAAGCAACCCGTCGATGCCGCCGCCGACGACGATATGGCCCGCCTCACAGCCCCAGTGGGCGGCAAGGGCGCGGCGCAGATCATGGCTGGTCGGATCGCCGTATTGCCAGATGCCGCCATTGGCATCCTGCATCGCCGCGAGGGCCAGAGGCGAGGGGCCGAAGCCGTTTTCATTGGCGCCGAGACGGGCGGTGAAGGGCGCGCCACGACGGCGTTCAAGCTCCTCCGGCCCGGTGAAGGGGACGGTGGAGGGAAGGCTGGCGGCCAGCGGGGTAAGACGGGCATTGCTCATTGTGCCTCTTTGCCGCGCGGCGGGCGGTTTCGCAAGAATTTTGCGCCCCCGCTGGCATGGGTTTTTTCGCCGCATTGCAGCGTCTTGGCGGGCGCGCCGTGACGTTGCGTTGGGGGCGCGGCGCAGGGTCGACAGCGCAGGCGCGCGCCGCGATGATCCGGGGCCAGAGAGGGAGGACGATCATGACTGAGCAGAGCGGGTTTGAGGCCGAGGTTGCGGCGCGGGTGCGCGTCGAGGTGCGCGATCACATCGCCCATGTGACGCTGACGCGGGGCGACAAGATGAACGCGGTCGACCCGGCGATGGCCGAGGCGATCGTCGCCGCCGGCGAGAGCCTGCGCGGGCGCGATGATATCCGCGCCGTAGTGCTGGCGGCGGAGGGGCGGGCGTTTTGTGCGGGCCTCGACGTTGCGTCCTTTGGCAAGTTCGCCAAGGAAGACCCGGTGGCGCGGGTGATGCCGCGCACGCATGGCGAGGCGAACCTGATGCAGCAGGTCTGCATGGTCTGGCGCGATCTGGAGGTGCCGGTGATCGCCGCGTTGCAGGGCGTGGCCTTTGGCGCCGGGCTGCAGCTGGCGATGGGGGCGGATATTCGCGTGGCAGATCCGGGCACCAAGCTGGCGATCATGGAGGCGAAATGGGGGCTGGTGCCGGACATGGGCGGCATGGTGGTCTGGCCGGGGCTGATCCGCTCCGACGTGCTGCGGTTGATGACCTATACGGCCGAGCCGATTGACGCGGCGCAGGCGCTGAGCTGGGGCCTGGTGACGCTGATCTCGGATGACCCGCTGGCTGAGGCGCAGCGCATCGCTGGGGTGATCGCGGGGAAAAGCCCCTCGGCCACGCGCGGGGCCAAGCGGTTGATTGCGCTGGCGGAAAGCGGTGCCAGTTCCGCCGAGGTACTGCTGGCCGAGAGCCGCGAGCAGGCGGCGCTGATCGGTGGGGCGCACCAGATGGAGGTGATCGCCGCCAATATGGCCGGGCGCGCGCCGCAGTTCGACTGACGCCTAGCCGGTGGGGCGGTGGGTCTTTTCGCCGCGCGCGGCCTTGTCGGGGCGAAAGCCGATCCGCTCGGTCGCGAGGAACTGGCCAGAGGGCAGGCGGCTGAGCTTGCCCTCATAGAGCAGCTGCCCGAGGGCGGTGATGCAGGCTTCGCGGGTGATGTCGCGGCCAGCGCTGCGCGCCAGAGCCATCAGCTGCGCCGAGGACATCTGCGCGCCGCCGATCACGAGGGTGAGGTAGGCGGCGGCGGCTTCGATCACCTCGGGCAGGCGGGTGGCATCGTGGCGGGCGGCATAGTCGGCAAAGGGCGCGGGCGTGTCGCCGGGGGCGTCGATGCGCTGTGCTTCGCTCAGCAGCAGGGTGTCGGGGCGGGGCGGAGCGACGGCCTGATGCGGGGCGGTGCGATAGGGCGTGTCGGCTGGCGGGGCGTCGTCTGCGCCCTCGCGCTGTTTGGCGGCGGCGCGCAGATGGGACAGCGTGGCGCGGCGCTGACTGGCTTCGCCTATGGCGAAACGGCTGTCTATCTCGCGCAGCAGGCGTTCGGTCTGGGCGGGGGTGTCGACGCGGCGCAGCAGGGCGGCGGCATCTGTGCGCGGGGGCGGCGTTGAAGCGACGGGCGGAGCGACGGGGCTGGTCGGCGGAGACGTTTCGGTTTGCGCCTCGGGCTGGGCCACAGGCAGAGCGTCCGTCAGCAGCAGCGTGGCGGCCGGGTCAGGCTCAGCTTGCGGCGCGGGCGCGGGGTGTTCGGGGGTCTCGCGCAGGGGCGTTGCGCCGAACTGCGGATCCTCGGCGGCGAGGGTGCGAAAATGCTCGGTCAGGGCCTTTGCTGCGGCCACGGCATCCTCGAGCCCCTCCAGCGTGCAGGAGAAGGCGCCATATGACACCGTCAGGATCGTGCTGGACTCGGCCAAGGTCATCTCGTTCAGGCTGGCGTTTCGGGCTGTTTCGCGGCATGGCCCCCGGAGTGCCCCAGTGTGCCCCGCAGGGCGTGGCGTGCGGCCCGGGAGGTGGCTTGCCCTTGATGCATCATAAAGCCTGCGATTCTATGGTGCGGGCGGTGTCATTTTGTGGCGATATTGTGGTAACTATAGAATGAACTCCGGGAAAACATGACAGGACGCGGCCTGATACAGAGCGTGATTGAGAGCGCGGGGCCGGTGGCCCTGATCGGTGGCGGTGAGGTGCCGGGGGCCGTGGCTGAGCGGGTGCTGGCGATGGCCGGGCCGGTCGTGGGTGCCGATGGCGGCGGAGAGTGGCTGCTGCGCCGGGGCCGGATGCCCGATGCGGTGATCGGTGACATGGATTCGCTGGCGCCGCGCTGGGCCCGCAGGATGCCGCCCGAGCGGTTGCATCGCATCGCCGAGCAGGAGAGCACGGATTTCGAGAAATGCCTGACCCGGATCGACGCGCCGCTGGTGCTGGGCGTCGGCTTTCTGGGCGCGCGCGCCGATCACATGCTGGCGGCGTTTTCGGTGTTGGCGCGGTTTCCCGACCGCCCCTGCCTGCTGGCGGGGGCCGAGGACGTGGTGTTTCACGCCCCGCCCCGCCTGCAACTGACGCTGGGGCGGGGGGATCGCTTCTCGCTCTATCCTATGCGGCGGGTGAGCGGGCGTTCGACCGGGCTGGAGTGGCCGATCGACGGGCTGGCGTTTGCGCCGGACGCGCGTATCGGCACCTCGAACCGGGTCAGCGGGCCGGTCGATCTGCACTTTGACGGGCCAGGCATGCTGGTCATATTGCCGGCGGCGGCGCTGGCGGATGCGGCAGCGGCGCTGTTGGGCTCTGCCGCGAAATGGCCCGCTCTCGCAGAATGATATAGAGGCCGGAGGCGATGGTGACGGTGATCCCGAGCAGCGCCAGCCCATCGGGGAAATCGCGGAACATCGCCCAGCCGATCATCGCGGCAATCGGGATCTCAAGGTACTGCATCGGCGCCAGGGTCGAGGCGGGCGCATAGCGCAGCGACCATGTCATCAGCAGGTGCCCAAGGGTGCCGATGCCGCCGATGGCAATCACCAGTGCCCAGCTCTTAGGCTCCAGCGCAGTCAGCGTCAGGCCGGGCACGTCGAAGGCGTTGGTCACCAGCAGCAGCGGCAACAGGATCACGGTGGCCATAACGCCGCTGACCGCCTGCATGCCAATGGGGTCGACCTGCTTGGCGATCTGGCGGGTCACCAGCATGAACAGCGAAAAGAACACCGCCACGCCGAGGGGCAGCAGGGCCGGCACGCCAACTTCGGAAAAGCTCGGCTGGATCACCATCATGGTGCCGACAAACCCGACAACACAGGCGGCCATGCGGCGCGGGCCGACGTCTTCCTTCAGCACGAAATGCCCCAGAAGCAGCATCAGGAAGGGCATGACAAAGCAGATCGCTACGGCATCTGCCAGCGGCAGAAAGCGCAGCGCGCTGAACATGCACATGATCCCGCCCATATGCAGCAGCGTGCGCAACAGGGTCATGCGCATGACATAGGGGCTGGCGCGCCAGGGGCGGCGGCCCAGAACCACGACGGGCACCAGAAACACCACCTGAAAGGCAAAGCGCAGCATCATCAGCTGCGCGACGGGCATGACCTCGCCCAGCAGCTTGGCGATGGAATCGCCCAAGGGGGCAAAGACGCAGAAGCCCAGCATCAGCAGGATACCCAGAACGGGCCGGTCGAGCGTCAGGAGCGGTGTGGCGGGGGTTTGTGCGGTCTTTTCCATGGGCTTGACGCTAGGTGGGCGCGCGTGGCCTGTCCATGGCCAAGCGCGTCGGTTTCACCACAGGGCGGTTTTGCAGCTTTGTGCCTCAGCAGTTCGGCACGTTGACCGCCAGCCCCCCGAGCGAGGTTTCCTTGTAGTGTGCATGCATGTCGCGCCCGGTCTGGCGCATCGTCTCGATACAGGCATCCAGCGGCACGAAATGGCTGCCATCGCCGCGCAGCGCCAGGCTCGCCGCCGACACCGCCTTGATCGCGCCCAGACCGTTACGCTCGATGCAGGGCACCTGCACCAGACCGCGCACCGGATCGCAGGTCATGCCGAGGTGATGCTCCAGCGCGATTTCGGCGGCGTTCTCGATCTGCTCAGGGCTTCCGCCCATGACAGCGCAAAGGCCCGCCGCGGCCATGGCAGCGGCGCTGCCGACCTCGGCCTGACAGCCCGCCTCGGCACCCGAGATCGAGGCGTTGTATTTCACCAGCCCACCAATGGCGGCAGCGGTCAGGAAAAACTCGGGCAGGCGGTCGCGCGAAGCGGTCGGCACATGGGCCAGCCAGTATTTCACCACCGCCGGCATGACGCCCGCGGCCCCGTTGGTCGGGGCGGTGACGACCTGTCCCCCGGCGGCGTTTTCCTCGTTCACCGCCATGGCGTAGCAGGCGATCCAGTCGTTGATCACATGCGGCGGGGCGAGGTTGCGCCCGGCCTCATCGCGCAGGGCGTCGTGGATGGCGGCGGCGCGGCGCTTCACCGACAGGCCCCCGGGCAGGATGCCGCCCGTCTCCAGCCCGCGATCGATGCAATCCGACATCACCTGCCAGATCCGCCCGATCCCGTCCGAGACATCGGCACGGCCCCGTGCGGCCTCGTTCGCGCCCTTCATCTGCGCGATACTGAGGCCGGAGCGCTGCGCCATCTCCAGCATCTCGGCGGCGGATTTGAACGGATAGGGGATGGGGCTGCCCTCGGCCTCAGCGCGGCCTGCGGCCTGCTCGGCCTCGGTCAGAACAAAGCCGCCGCCGATGGAATAATAGACCTCGGACAGGATCACGTCGCCCTGGGCATCCAGCGCCATGATCTTCATGCCATTGGGGTGGCCGGGCAGGGCGCTGTCGTAATCAAAGATCAGATCGGTCGCGGGATCAAAGGACAAGGCTCCAAGCCCCTCTGGCCTGAGCGTACCGGTCTCTGCGATGCGCACCAGCGCGGCTTCGGCCGCCTCGGCGTCGTAGCGCTCCAGCACAAACCCATCGAGGCCGAGGATCACGGCGCGGTCCGTCGCATGGCCCTTGCCGGTAAAGGCCAGTGAGCCATGCAGCGAGGCCCGCAGCCCATGGGCGGCAAAGGGGGCGGCGCGCAGCCGGTCCAGAAACCGCCCCGCCGCCACCATCGGCCCCATGGTATGCGAGGAAGACGGCCCGATGCCGATCTTGAAGACGTCGAAGACGGAAATGAACATGACACACCTGTTGTTTGCACCGATCCTAACGAAGCGCGCCGCCAAGGTGCAGCCAAAAACGACGCCACAGACAGACCCAGCGGCGACTTGGGTCCCCGCGCGCACTTCCGGCTTCTTCTTGCTCTTCATATTCCCGCCGGAGGCATGGAACGCCCAAAGGGCGTGCCATTCCCCTCTCCGCCAGCGCGCGCTCGGGAAATCGACCCTCGCTTCTCAGAGCGGTTCTAAATATAACCGCCCCGAACCCAAGGCAGGATCCAACGGAGCACCTCCATGAGCCGAGAGCTTTCCCCCACTGACACGGCCAAATACGCCGCCTCCCGTCGCGCCGTCGGCTTTGTCGAAGATGGCATGCGCGTCGGTCTGGGCACCGGCAGCACGGCGGCCTTCATGGTGCGCTGCCTCGGCGCGCGGGTGCGGGACGAGGGGCTGAAGATTCGCGGCGTGCCGACATCCTCGCGCACGGCGGCTCTGGCGCGCGAGGTCGGGATCGAGGTCGTGTCGCTGGATGACGCAGGCTGGCTGGACCTGACCATCGACGGCGCCGACGAAGTCGACGCCAATCTGACGCTGATCAAGGGCGGCGGCGGCGCGCATCTGCAGGAAAAAGTCGTGGCCAGCGCCTCTGACCACATGATCGTGATCACCGACGCGGCCAAGCAGGTCGCCACGCTGGGCGCCTTTCCCCTGCCGGTCGAAGTGCTGGGCTTTGGCCTGCGCTCGACGCAGAAACTCATCGCGGCGACGCTGGCCGATATGGATGTGCTGGGCCACGAGATCACCCTGCGCATGGCAGGCGACGCGCCCTATATCACGGACGAGGGCAATCACATCCTCGACCTGCATCTGCAGCGCATCGGCGACCCGGCCCAGCTGTCAGGGGCGCTGAACCAGATCGCGGGGGTGGTTGAAAATGGGCTTTTCATAGATATCTGCGACCGGGTGATCATTGGCCACGAGGATGGCCGGGTCATCACGCGCGATATCAAACAAGGCACATTGGAGGAGGTGCGCCTGACCATCCCGGAGACGGGAAACCTCTATAACGACGTTTCGGACTGACATAAGGACCTTCCTCCCATGAGTTTCGACTATGATCTCTTCGTGATCGGTGCCGGTTCCGGCGGCGTGCGCGCTGCCCGTGTGGCAGCTGGTGAAACCGGCGCCAAAGTCGCCATTGCCGAAGAGAGCCGCTATGGCGGCACCTGCGTGATCCGTGGCTGCGTGCCGAAAAAACTGATGGTCTTCGCCTCGGGCTATGGCGCGGCGGTCGAAGAGGCCAGCGCCTATGGCTGGGACGTGCAGATCGGCGATTTCAGCTGGCTCGCCTTCCGCGAGAAACTGATGGCCGAGCTGGACCGCCTTGAGGGTATCTATCAGCGCCTGCTGGAGAATTCGAAGGTCGAGCGGTTCTCGCAGCGCGCCTCGGTCGTCGATGCCCATACCGTGAAGCTCGCCGATGGCACCACCAAGACCGCCAAGCACATCCTGATCGCCACCGGCGGCCGTCCGGTGCGCCCGGATCTGCCCGGTGCCGAGCTCGGCATGATCTCGGACGATATCTTTGACCTGCCCGAGTTGCCAAAGACGGTGCTGATCGTCGGTGGCGGCTATATCGGCAGCGAATTCGCAGGCATTTTCAACGGTCTGGGCGTGAAGGTCACGCAGTTCTATCGCGGCCTTCAGATCCTGCGCGGCTTTGACGAAGAGGCCCGCACTCTGGTCGCGGAAGAGATGCGCAATGCCGGTGTCGACCTGCAGACTGGCATCGACGTCACCCGCCTCGAAGCCGTCAGCGGCGGCATCAAGGTCACGGCGAGCGATGGAACTGTCGCGACCTACGAAAAAGTGATCTTTGCCACGGGGCGCAAACCCAACACTGACGGGATGGGTCTGGACGACACCGGCGTCAAGCTGGGCGCCAAGGGTGAGGTGGTGGTCGATGACTACAGCCAGACCTCCGTCCCCTCGATCTATGCCATTGGCGATGTGACCGACCGGGTGCAGCTGACTCCGGTCGCGATCCGCGAAGGCATGGCCTTTGTCGAGACCGTGTTCAAAGGCAACCCGACGAAACCCGACTATGAGCTGATCCCGACCGCGATCTTCACCCAGCCGGAATTCGGCACGGTGGGTCTGTCGGAGGAAGAAGCCCGCGTGAAAGAGCCGATCGAGGTCTATGCGACCTCGTTCAAGCCCATGCAGCAGGCCTTTGCCGGCGGTGCCGCGCAACGGATGCTGATGAAGCTGATCGTGTCCAAGGCGACCCGCGTCGTGCTGGGCTGTCATATCGTTGGCCCCTCGGCTGGCGAAATGATCCAGCTGGCGGGGATCGCCGTAAAAATGGGTGCGACCAAAGAAGATTTCGACCGGACCGTGGCGGTACACCCCTCTGCGGCCGAAGAGCTCGTGACGATGCGCACACCGGTCCGGACAACCTGACCGGATCATCTGGAGGGCGTCGATGGGTCAACAAGGTTGATCCGTCGCGCCTTTCAACCTTGAATTGATACTAAGGGCTGCACAGTTATAAGCAGATATACCTTAGGGAAGGGGAGACTATGGCTGGAAACAATGGCGGTCCTTGGGGGGGCAGCGGTTCCGGCGGAGGGCGTCCGACGCCCCCGGAGAATAACGACACCAACAAGGACAACGGTGGCAACCGCCGTCCGGCTGGCAATGGTCGGCCGAATGGCATGCCCGATATCGACGATCTGGTCCGCAAGGGTCAGGATCAGCTGCGCGTCCTGATGGGCGGCAAGGGCGATGGCCCGCGCAAACCGGCAGGCGGTGCGCCCGGTGGTGGCCCCAGCGGCCCCATGGTCACACGCGGCACGATCCTGATCGGCCTTCTGGTGGTCTTCGCGCTGTGGCTGTTTGCCAGCTTTTATACGGTGCGCCCCGAAGAACGCTCGGTCGAGCTGTTCCTGGGCAAGTATTCCTCGCAGGGGGAACCCGGTCTGAACTTCGCGCCCTGGCCTCTGGTCACGCATGAGGTGATCTCGGTCACCAGCGAACGCAACGTCGATATCGGCGTCGCAGGGCGCAGCGAGGATGCGGGTCTGATGCTGACGGGCGACGAAAATATCGTCGACATCGATTTCCAGGTCGTCTGGAACATCAACGATCCCGCGAAATTCCTGTTCAACCTCCGCGATCCGCAAATGACGATCACCGCCGTGGCGACCTCGGCCATGCGTGAAATCATTGCACAATCCGAGCTTTCGCCGATCCTCAACCGGGACCGTGGCGCGATTTCGGGGCGTTTGCAGGACCTGATCCAGTCGACGCTGGACAGCTACAACTCTGGCATGAACGTGATCCGCGTCAACTTCGACAAGGCCGATCCGCCCGCCGAAGTCATCGACGCCTTCCGTGAAGTGCAGGCGGCTGAGCAGGAACGCGAGAAGCTGACCAATCAGGCCGATGCCTATGCCAACCGCGTCACTGCGGCGGCACGGGGTGAAGCGGCGCAGATCATGCAGCAGGCCGAAGGGTATCGTGCCCAGACGGTCAACGAGGCCGAAGGTGAAGCCAGCCGCTTTACCGCCGTTCTCAACGAGTACCGCAAGGCACCCGACGTCACCCGCAAACGTCTCTATATCGAAGCGATGGAGGATGTTCTGGGCGGCGTGAACAAGGTGCTGATCGACAGCAATGCCGGAAACGGGGTGCTGCCGTATCTGCCGCTGAACCAGCTTGCGCCCGGGGCCAAAGCCGCCCCTGCCACGCAACCCGGCGCAAGCCAGTAAACGGGAAAGAGAGACATGAAAAAAGCAACTCTGATCATTCCCGCCATTGTCGTCGTCGTGGTCGCAGCCTTCAGCTCGATGTTCATCGTCGATGAGCGTGAGAACGCGCTGGTCCTACAATTCGGTCGTGTCGTGGCCGTCAAGGACCAGCCCGGTCTGGCGTTCAAGATCCCGCTGATTCAGGAGGTCGTGAAATATGACGACCGTATCCTGAGCCGCGATATCGACCCGCTTGAGGTGACACCGCTGGATGACCGCCGTCTGGTGGTCGATGCCTTCGCGCGCTATCGCATCAACGATGTGCGTCAGTTCCGTCAGGCCAACGGCACCGGGGGCATCCCCGCCGCCGAAGCCCGGCTTGATTCGATCCTGCGCTCGCAAACCCGCGAAGTGCTGGGCTCGGTCAGCTCGAACGACATCCTGAGCAGCGATCGTGCGGCGCTGATGCTGCGCATTCGCAATGCCTCCTACGACGAGGCGATGGCGCTGGGGCTTGAGGTCATCGACGTGCGTCTGAAACGCACCGACCTGCCGAAGGAAAACCTGGACGCCACCTTTGCCCGGATGCGGGCCGAGCGGGAACGCGAAGCCGCCGATCAGGTCGCACGCGGTAACGAACGGGCGCAGGAACTGCGCGCCGAAGCGGACCGCAAGCAGACCGAACTGGTGTCGGAAGCACAGCGTAAATCCGAGGTGATCCGTGGTGAAGCTGATGCGCGCCGCAACGCGGTTTTCGCCAAGGCCTTCGGCGCGGACGAGGAGTTCTTTGAATTCTATCGCTCGCTCAACGCCTATCGCAAATCGCTGTCGGGCAGCAATTCGACGATGGTGATCTCGCCCGATAGCGAGTTCTTCAGCTACCTCAAGTCCGACAACCCCACCAATGCCAGCCCCGCGCCCTACGATCCGGCGTCGCCGAGCGATGATGCGGTTCTGCTGGATCAGGGCAATGCCCCCGAAGGCGATGTTCTGGGCACGGACGCCGCGGATGCGGATGCGATGGCCCCGGTCACCGCTGAAACGGCTGCCGACGACGCAGCTGCTGAGCAGGCACCCGAGGCCGCACCTTCGGAGGTTCCCGCGCAAGACGGGGCTGCTTCCGGTGCCTCGTTGGTGCCCGGCAATGCCGATGGCAGTGTTGCGCCCCCCGCCGGGGCGGCTGCCGACAAGTGATGCCGCAAGGTCTCGCGTGATCTGTGCAAAGGGCCGGCCAAGCGCTGGCCCTTTCGCGTTTTGCACCCTGAAACGAAGCGGAGCGCGCAGCGGGCGGAGAAAATATTTGTGCGACGCGCGCGTGATCGTAAAATCCGCTGGGTGGATGGCCTGAATTGTTTTCAAATTTACTGAAAATCAGGGCTTTGCTGAAAGGCTTGCGGCGAGTCCGGACAGCGCGCGATCGGGTGTCGGGTGGCGAAAATCCTCTCACAGGGGTTTCACGCCGTGTTGACGGGTCGCGATAGGCTTTGTGTTGCGGTGCGATACACCTAGGTTAGAAACAACGACATGTTCTGCCCGCCGCTTTGGGTATGAAACTTGAAAATTCAATTGAAAGGAGACTTGGGAATGAACAGACAGGCATTGGCCTTGCGATCCCAGACGCCGCAAGCGTTGCGCGCCTTGTACATGGGCGCACTCGCGATGGTCCTGCTGCTGGGCCAAACCCTTTCGGCAAGCGCACTCCCCGACAGTTTCGCGGATCTCGCCGATAAGATCAGCCCCTCGGTTGTGAACATCACCACATCCATGACAGTCACCGAACGCGCCGGCCCCTCGCCGGTGGTGCCCGAAGGCTCGCCGTTTGAAGATTTCTTCCGCGAGTTCCAGGACCGCAACGGAGGCACCGGTGATCAGGCCCGCCCGCGTCGCAGTCAGGCGCTCGGCTCCGGCTTCGTGATTTCCGAGGACGGCTATATCGTTACCAACAACCACGTCATTGAAAACGCCGATGAAATTCAGATCGAGTTTTTTGATGGCGAAGTGATGGATGCCAAGCTGATCGGCACCGACCCGAACACAGACATCGCGCTGCTCAAGGTGCAGACCGACAAGCCGCTGCCCTTCGTCACCTTCGGCAACAGCGACAATGCCCGCGTTGGCCAGTGGGTCGTCGCCATGGGCAACCCGCTGGGTCAGGGCTTCTCGGTATCTGCCGGGATCGTCTCTGCCCGCAACCGTGCCCTCAGCGGCACCTATGACGATTACATCCAGACCGATGCGGCGATCAACCGCGGCAACTCTGGTGGCCCGCTGTTCAACATGGACGGCGAAGTCATCGGCGTGAACACCGCGATCCTGTCGCCCAACGGTGGCTCGATCGGGATCGGCTTCTCGATGGCGTCGAACGTGGTCTCCAAGGTTGTCGACCAGCTGAAAGAGTTCGGCGAAACCCGTCGCGGCTGGTTGGGTGTGCGCATCCAGGACGTCACGCCGGACATGGCCGATGCCATGGGCCTGAAAGAAGCCAAGGGCGCGATGATCACCGACGTGCCGGATGGCCCTGCCAAGGATTCCGGTCTGGCCGCTGGTGACGTGATCGTCAACTTCGATGGCAAGGACGTCAGCGACACCCGCAGCCTGGTGCGTCAGGTCGGCAATACGACCGTCGGCAAGACTGTGCGTGTCACCGTTCTGCGCGGCACGAACACCGAGACGCTGAAAGTCACGCTGGGCCGTCGTGAAGACTCCGAAGCGGTGCCTGCCGCTCAGGTTCAGGATCAGCCCGCCGAGGCCGAAACCCTTGATCTGATGGGCATGTCGCTGAGCGAGCTGACACCGGAGCTGAAAACCCAGCTTGAGCTGGGCGATGATGCGACGGGTCTTGTCGTCACCGATGTCGACGAAATGGCCAACGCCTTTGAAAAGGGCATCCGCGCTGGCGATCTGATCACCGACGCAGGTCAGGAAAAGGTCTCGACCATTGCCGAGCTGCAGACCCAGATCACCGCGGCCAAGGACGCCGGACGCAAGTCGGTCCTGCTGCTGATCCGTCGTCAGGGCGACCCGCGCTTTGTGGCGCTGCCGCTGGACGCTGAAGAAAGCAAATGATCTGACGCGCCAAAGGCGCAATGATTGGAAAAGGGCGCCCTCGGGGCGCCCTTTTTGCATGTGGCGGCTGTGCATGGGATTGCAGGGTTGGTCTAATCCTCCAGCCCGATATCGATCAGCCCCATCTGCCGCGCCGCTGCCAGCGAGAGCTGGCGACTGTCGAGGCCGAGCGGGGCCTGATAGGCTTGCACGGCGTCCTGCGTCGCCGAGTTCATCTGGCCTGAAATCGACCCGGCATAGAGCCCGCGTGCCGCAAGTGCGCGCTGCAGCGAGGCAATGCGCGCGGGCGTCATCTGCTCGGGACAGGGGGCGCGAAACCAGTAGACATGGGGGGCATCGTGCTGGTGGCTGGCACGGAAAAGCGTAGCGGTGGCACTGGCGGCGACGGTGTCGTGGCTCCAGCAGGTCTTCGGGTCGGCGCTGCCGGGCGCCGTATCGCGCAGGCTCGTGACCTCCGGGGGGCCGAGCGCGGGGAAGACGGGCAAGTCAGGCGCGCAGGCGCTGAGCAACAGAGCTGTACTGAGCAGGGCGATGATGTTGAGCGGTGTGATCGTGGCATCCTCCTGCGCCTGTGACTGGGCCTGTGCCGGGTGGTCGGTGCGATGCTAATGGGTTCGCGGCGCGCGTGGAAGGTCTCTCCGTCCTGCGATCCGGGTGGGGCGGGGCGCCTGCGTGCCCTCTGGCCGGGCGATGCAGAGGCGGAGGGGCACTTCGGTACGGCAGGGATGCGGCGCAAGGGGTAGGGGGCAGGCCGCGGGGGCTCCGCGATCCCGACCCGGACGGGGCGACGCTGCACCAGATGGCGGATTTCGCAGACTTGTGTGCGTGCTCTGCAGGCTTGGGGTGCAAAAGGGGCTGGAAGGGGGCAGGGCGCGCCGCTAGGTAGGGGCGAAGCAAATTCAGCAAAATGGGGCAGGTATGGCCAAGATTACCTATATCGAACACAGTGGCACTGAACATGTGGTTGAGGTGCCCACCGGGTTGACCGTCATGGAAGGCGCCCGCGACAATGGCATCCCCGGGATCGAGGCCGATTGCGGCGGCGCCTGCGCCTGCTCGACCTGCCACGTCTACGTCGCACCGGACTGGGTCGAGAAACTGCCCGCCAAAGACGACATGGAAGAAGACATGCTCGACTTCGCCTATGCGCCCGATCCCGTGCGCTCGCGTCTGACCTGTCAGCTGAAGGTCACCGATGCGCTTGACGGGCTGGTCGTGCAGATGCCCGAAAAGCAGATCTGATGACAGAGGCGAGGCAGCCCGGGGAGGCGCGGCGTCTGGCCGCGCGCTTCTGGCGCTGCCCCGCCCGCCGCGCGGTGCAGATGGTGTGCCTGTGGCTGGTGCCTCTGGCAGGCGGCGCGCCGGGGCTGGCCGCGCAAGAGCCGGCGGATCCGGTTATCCTGTCGGCGCAGTTCGCGGATCCGACGGACCGCTATCCCCACGGCGTTCTGGGGGACAAGATCGAATACGGTGCTCTGGCGCTGCGCCTCTCGGATGGGCGCGTCCTGCACTACAGCCTGCCCCGCTCCCTGGTTTTTGAGGATTCCGCGCCACGGCTTGTGGATCTGGATCACGACGGCGCGCCAGAGGTCATCGTCGTCGAGAGCAGCCTGAGCCGCGGCGCGCGTCTGTCGGTCTGGGGGGCAGCGGGGCGGATCACTGCAACGCCGCACATCGGGCAGGCCTACCGCTGGCTCGCGCCGGTCGGGGCGGCGGATCTGGACGGCGATGGCGCGATCGAGATCGCCTATGTCGACCGCCCGCATCTGGCCAGAACCCTGCGCATCTGGCGCTATCAGCACGGCAGGTTGCACGAGGTGGCCGAGGCGCCGGACGTCAGCAATCACCAGATCGGCTGGCCCAGGATCGCCGGCGGCATCGCAGAGTGCCCGGGCGCCGCGCCGCGCATGATTGTCGCGGATGGCGCATGGCAGGACGTGCTGGCGCTGCAGCTTTTGCCGGGTGGCAGGGTGACGCGGCAGCGCCTTGGGCCCTATGCCGGACCCGAGAGCCTGACGGCCGCGATGCGCTGCTGATCTCGGTCGGCGCTTCAGGCCGTCGGATCGGGGGGGATGATTTCGGGGCGTGGCCCGCCCATGGTCCACAGGATGAAGGGCAGGGTGGCAATGGCAAAGGTCTCGGACCGGCGCAGGGGCCAGGACCGATACATCAGCACCGCGCCAAACAGTTTCATCACCACCAGCAACGGCAGCGAGGCCAGCAGGCTGGGCCAGTGATCGACATAGGTCAGGAAGGCGAGGCCGGTGAGGCCTATGCCGCCCAGCACGACCAGCGCGCCCAGCACAAACGTCATCAGTCGCACCCGACGAGAGGCCTCCATCCGGTAGGTCAGTTCGGGCACTGCGACCGAGAGGCGCGTGCCGATCTCCGAGATCAGCGTCAGATAGCTCTGCTGCGCCGCATCCACCGGGTGCGGCGCCACCGAGGTGGTCAGCTGAATGCGTGCCGAGGTCTGGGGGCCGACAAGATCGAGCCGGATGATGCGCACCCCGGCAATGCGCATCTGGATCAGCGCGGCCTCTCGCACCGTGGCGAGGTCGAGGCCGCCCTGCGGACCGCTGAGCTGGTTTGCGCGCAGCCGCCATTCCTGACCGCGGCGCAGCAACGCAGGGCGGACGGTATAGGTCAACTCTTCGGGCGGCGCGGCGCAGGTCATGCCGCCGAACGTTACGCGAAAGTCATTTTCGTGCAAGCAAACTTGTCACAGGTGCGCGGCGACGGCGGATTTCTCGCCTCGGTTGTGCTGGGCTGTGCTTGTGTGCTGCGCAGAATGCCGCTCTGCCGGGTCTCACTGCGCTCGCCCGGCGCCCAAAGGACGCCAGAGCGGGCGGTGGATCAGGACAGGATGCGCCAGCCGATGTCACTGCGCAGGAAGCCTTCGGGCCAGTCGATATCGGCGGCCATCGCATAGGCACGGTCGCGGGCTTCTTGCAGGGTTGCGCCGCGCGCGGTCAGGTTCAGCACGCGCCCGCCGTTGGCCAGGATGCGCCTGCCGTCCAGAACGGTGCCGGCGTGAAAGCACATCTGGCTGTTGGTTTCGGGCAGGGCCGAGAGGCCACGGATCTCGGTACCCTTCTCGTAGGCACCGGGATAGCCATTGGCGGCCATCACCACCGTCATCGCGTGATCGTCGGCCCAGTTGACGCGCGCCTCAGCCAGACGGCCTTCGGCAGCGGCCTGCAGCAGATCGAGCGCCTGACCTCCGAGACGCATCATCAGCACCTGGGTTTCGGGATCGCCGAAGCGGCAGTTGTATTCGACCAGCCGGGCCTGCCCGTCCTTGATCATGAACCCGGCATAGAGCACGCCCTGATAGGGGGTGCCGCGCTTGACCATCTCGGCCAGAGTGGGGTGGATGATTTCCCGCATGGCGCGCTCGGCGATGGCGTCGGTCAGGACCGGGGCGGGGGAATAGGCCCCCATGCCACCGGTGTTGGGGCCTTCGTCGCCGTCAAAGGCGCGCTTGTGATCCTGTGCGGTGCCGATGGGCAGGGCATCGAGCCCATCGCAGAGGATGAAATAGGAGGCTTCCTCGCCCTCCATGAACTCCTCGATCACGACCTCGGCCCCGGCGGCACCGAATTCGCCGCTGAACATGTCGTCGATGGCCGCGAGCGCCGTGTCGAGGTCCATGGCGACGATGACGCCCTTGCCCGCGGCGAGGCCGTCGGCCTTGATGACGATGGGCGCGCCCTGTTCACGGACGTAGGCGCGGGCCGCGTCGGCGTTGTCGAACCGGCCATAGGCGGCGGTCGGGGCGCCAGCGGCGTCGCAGATCGCCTTGGTGAAGCCCTTGGAGGCCTCGAGCTGGGCGGCGGCCTGGCTGGGGCCGAAGGTGAGGATACCAGCGGCACGCAGGGCGTCGGCGACCCCGGCGGCCAGGGGTGCTTCGGGGCCGATGATGACAAAGTCGATGGTCTGACTTTCGGCAAAGGCTACCACGGCGGGCCCATCGAGGATGTCGAGGTCAGCGCAATCGGCGATCGCCGCAATGCCCGCATTGCCCGGAGCGACGATCAGCCGGTCGCATTTGGGGTTTTGCATGACGGCCCAGGCCAGGGCATGTTCGCGGCCGCCGCCGCCCAGAATAAGGATGTTCATGGCGTCTCCCTGACGTGTTTGAGGCGGGTTTAGCGAGGTGGCGACGTGGGGGCAAGCGGTGAGGCAGGTCTTCAGGGGGGCTCTGCCCCCACGCCTTGCGGCGTTCCCCCGAAGTATTTCGGGCAAGATGAAAGAGCCGGGGGTGGAGGCTGGCGTCAGGGGTGGTATGTTGGGGCAAACTGACGAGGTGGATCGTGGACCTGTTTGAAGAGGATGTGCCGGGCGGCGGGCCGGACAATGCGCCGGAGTTTTCGGTGTCAGAGCTGTCGGGCGCGATCAAGCGGGTGATCGAGGGTGAATTCAGCCATGTGCGGATTCGCGGTGAGATCGGTCGGGTCAGCTTTCCACGCTCGGGGCATGTCTATCTGGATCTGAAAGACGACAGCGCGGTGATTTCCGGGGTGATCTGGAAGGGCGTTGCCGGACGTCTGGAGACCCGGCCCGAGGAGGGGTTGGAAGTGATTGCCGTGGGGCGGATCACCACCTTTCCGGGGCAGTCGAAGTATCAGCTGGTCATTGAGGATCTGAAGCCTGCCGGCATGGGCGCCCTGATGGCGATGCTGGAGAAGCGCAAGGCGTTGCTGGCTGCAGAGGGGCTGTTCGCGCCCGAGCGCAAGCGGCCTTTGCCGTTTCTGCCGGAGGTCATCGGGGTGATCACCTCGCCCTCGGGGGCCGTGATCCGCGATATTCTGCACCGGTTGCGCGACCGGTTTCCGCGCAAGGTGCTGATCTGGCCGGTGGCGGTGCAGGGCAAGGCCTGTGCGCCGGAGGTGACGCGGGCGATCGAGGGGTTCAATCGCTTGCAGCCGGGGGGGGCTTTGCCGAGGCCGGATCTGCTGATCGTGGCGCGGGGCGGTGGTTCGATCGAGGATCTCTGGGGCTTCAACGAGGAGAGCGTGGCGCGGGCGGCGGCGGCGAGTGCCATTCCGCTGATTTCCGCCGTGGGCCACGAGACGGACACCACGCTGATCGATTTCGTCAGTGACCGGCGTGCGCCGACGCCAACCGCTGCGGCTGAATTGGCGGTGCCGGTGCGGGCCGAGCTGATGATCTGGGTCAATGAGCAGGGCGGGCGGTTGCTGCGGGCCGAAACGCAGGCGGTGCAGATGCGCGCACAGCGGCTGCGCGATCTGGGGCGGGCTCTGCCACGGCCGCAGACATTGACCGAGCGGGCGCGCCAGAGCCTGGACATCTGGGGCGAGCGGTTGCCGCGTGCTCTGACCGGGCTGGCGCAGCGCAGTCGTGTCAAGCTGAGCGAGCAGGCGGGGTCGTTGCGCCCTGGCATCCTGACCCGGCGTCTGAGTGATGACCGGCGGCGATTCGAGGCGCTCTCGGGGCGGCTCGACCCGGCTTTGCGGCGTATGGTCAGCGCCAAGACCGAAGCACTGGGGCGGCGCACCGACCGGCTGTCCGTTGCGCCGATCCAGCGCGAGCTGCTGCGCCAGTCCGGCGATTTTCAGCGCGAGCTGCGCAAATTCGCTCAGGTCGCCGAGGCGGGGCTGCGCAAGCGGCGCGACCGGCTTGAGGCGCTGGATCGCCTGCGCCTGTCTGTCGGGTATGAGGCGACGCTGGAGCGTGGCTATGCCGTGGTGCGTGACGGCGAGGGGCGTGTGCTGCCGCGTCTGTCGGCCGCGTGCGACGCGGCGACGCTGGAGATCCAGTTTGCCGATGGACGTCTGACGGTGGGGGCAGAGGCCGCCGCAGCGAAGGCCGCAGAGGCGAAGCCGGACACGGCTCCCGAAGCGGCAGAGACGCCGGCGCCGAAACCTGTCAGCCGCAAGAAACCCAGCCCGCCCGAACAAGGCTCGCTGTTCTAGCGTTCAGACGCCGACCTCGGGTCCGGGGCATTGCATGGCCTCGGGCGCATCCTGCATCTGGTAGAGCTCTGTCAGCGCGCCGTCCTCGCCCTCGAACTGGGCGGTCATGCCCTCGGGGCTGCGGAAAAAGCGCCAGCACTGCGGGGTTGGCGTATTCTCATAGACGAAGCAGATGGCGCCCTGATCCTCGTACCAGCGGCCCTCCTGACATTGACCGTTCAGGAAGGACCAGCGCACCCTTTGATTGTTGAAATATTCCTCAACTCCGTAGGGCTGCCCCTGCGAGCCATAGTAGAAGGTCTTGCCCTTGGAATAGGCGTCGAAATCCTGCGCGCTCATCTGATCCTGCGCCCAGACGGGGGCGGCGATCAGGCTGGCGATCAGGGCGAGGCTGGGGAGGATACGCATAAGGCGCATCCTGTCAGAAGCCAGAGCGACAGGGAATATCAAAAGCGCTGTGGCGGGGTTTCGGGCGGCGGCGTGCCGGGGGCGGTGCGCTCAGAGCGGCACCCGGCGACACGGGCGTCCATCACCCGGCGCCAGCGGCGCGGAAACAGCGCCAACGTCGCCATCACCGGTAGCCCATGCGGCAGCACCGGCATATCGGCGTGCTCAAGCTGCAGGGTGGGATAGCCGCGCTGGGGATGCATGTGATGGTCCGAGTGGCGCGGCGCGTTCAGCATCATGGCCGCGCTGGCGGCATGGGGCGTGTTCCAGGAATGCAGTGGGCCGACAGGCTCCAACCGGCCATTGGCGCGGCTCTGGCGCAGCAAGCCATAGTGCTGAACGTAATCCGATTGCAGGATCTGCAGCTGCGCTATGGCGCAAATTGCGACATAGATCAGCAGCCCGCGTGCCCCGCCCGATGCCAGTGCCAGCGCGCAGAGGCCAAGGGCGATGGCCATATCCCCGAGGTAGGGGTGCCGCCGCTTCCGTGACGCGCGCTGCAGATCGCGCCGCTCAGCCCGCAGGCCGGCCACGAAGGACCCCGCCCAGGCGCGGGGCAGGAAGCGCCAGAAGCTCTCGCCCAGCCGCGCGGTATTGGGATCGTGCGGCGAGGCGACCCAGCGGTGATGCACCTTGGGATGGGCGCTGGCGTGGTGACCGAACAGCTGGCTGGCGTAGACGCCCCGGCCCAGTCGGCGCGACAACCGGCGCGGTCTGTGGATCAGCTCATGTGCGCCGGGGTGGCTGACCTGCCCGAACCACAGCGCCAGCGCCAGCGCGGCGGGCAGCACCGACCAGCCCTGCACGCCGCCGGGGCCACAGAGCCAGACCAGCGCCAGCGCCACCAGCCCCGGATGCACCAGCCCAAGCGTGATGGTCAGCCCCTCGCCCATGCCGTCACTGGGCGCAACATTGCCCTCGACCTCGGGCAGCAGCCGATCAAGCAGCGGGATCAGCCCGCCCATCACCGCCAGCGCCAGCCAGACCCAGGGGCCACCCAGCCCCATCGCCAGCAGCAACAGCGGCACCGGGCCTAGCGTGGCAATTGCGAAACCTGTCATCTCTGGGCGGTCCATGGCAGCTACGGGCATTCCCCAAAGCTAGCACGACAGGGTTTTACAGGCCATTACGCCACTTATCCCACAGACAAGCGGCGCTTATCGCATGTCCGGGCCTTCCATAGGGGCGGCTTTGGCACTACCTCTGCCACAGCATTCAAATCGGCATGATCGGGGTACAGATGGCGCTTTTCTCAAAACTGAAAGACAGGCTGTTCAAATCCTCCTCCAGGTTGGAAGAGGGGCTGGACGCCATCGTGACCGAAGGCGGCACGGCTGACCCGGCAGTCCCCGCCCCGGACAAACCCGAACGCCCCGCCCCGGATCTGCCGCAGGAAACCCCGCCAACACCGGAGCCTGACCTGCCAGAGCCCGCGCCCGAGGAAACCCCGGCCCCCGAGCCGGAGCCGGAGCCCGAGCGCACGCCCGAACCCGGCCCCGATCTGCCCAGACCGTCGGTGCCACCGGGGCGCCCGACACCGGACCTGCCCGGCCCCACCCCGGACGAGGTGCCCCAGCCCGCGCCCGACATGATCCCGACCCCGGTGCGCGAGGCGCCGCGCCCCGCCCCGACCGAGATCCCGACCGGCACACCCACCGAACTGCCCCCCGGCATCACCTCCGCCGCCCCGGCGCGTGGCGGCCTGATGTCGCGGTTTTTCGGCGGTCGGGGCGAAGCTGGCAAAGCGGACGCTGGCAAAGCTGAGGCCGGCAAGCCCGAATCCGGCAAGGCGGCGAGCGCACAGCCCACCCTGCGCCGCGCCCTTGATGACGACATGCTGGAACGGCTCGAAGAGCTGCTGATCGCCTCCGACATGGGCGTCGACACGGCGCTGCGCGTCACCGCCAACATGGCCGAAGGGCGCATGGGCCAGCGCCTGTCGACGGGCGAAATCAAGACCCTGCTGGCGCGTGAGGTCACCCGCATCATGGAACCCGTCGCCCGGCCCATGCCGCTCTACCCCAAGAAACCTCAGGTGGTTCTGGTGGTCGGCGTCAACGGCTCGGGCAAGACCACGACCATCGGCAAGCTCGCTTCGCAGTTCCGCGCCGCCGGCAAGTCGGTGATCATCGCCGCTGGTGACACCTTCCGCGCCGCCGCAGTCGAACAGCTCGAAGTCTGGGGCCAGCGCGCCGGCGTTCCGGTGCTGAAGGCGGGCGCGGGCACCGACCCCGCAAGCCTCGTCTTCGACGCCATGACCCGCGCCGAGGCCGAAGGCGTCGATCTGCTGATGATCGACACCGCAGGCCGCCTGCAAAACCGCGCCGACCTGATGGAGGAACTCTCCAAGATCGTCCGCGTCATCCGCAAGAAAGACCCCTCCGCGCCGCACAACACCCTTCTGGTGCTCGACGCGACGACCGGCCAGAACGCCCTCAGCCAGGTCGAGACCTTCCGCAAGCTCGCCGATGTTTCGGGTCTGGTGATGACCAAGCTCGACGGCACCGCCAAGGGTGGCGTCCTCGTCGCGCTCGCCGACAAGTTCGGCCTGCCGATCCATGCCATCGGCGTGGGCGAGCAGATCGACGACCTCTCCCCCTTTGATCCCGAAGATTTCGCCCGCGCCCTGACCGGCGCCTGAGGCACGGGGCTTCTTCTTGCCCTGTACTCTCGGGGTGAATTGCCCCCGGCACGGGGGCAAGAGGGGCAGACAGCCCCTCCGCCCGGTCGACAAGAAACATCCTATCCACCCGAGGCCGCCATGCACCGGATCGACAAACCCGCGCCGCACCTGATCGCATGAGCACCTGGATCACCTCGATCGAGGGCACCGCCGCCGGACATCAGGCGGCGCTGGTCCTCGCCCTCTCCGCCGCATTTCTGCATGCGCTCTTCGGCTCGCTGCAAAAGGGGCGGCTTGATCCCTGGACCAGCCGGGGCATCATGGATGTCTTCATGTTCGCCATGGCGATCCCGGTGGTGCTCTTCCTCGTGCCCGCCCCGCAGGGCGCCGAGTGGCTGCTGGTCCTGGGCGCGGTGCCGATCCACTTCGCCTACAAGGTCGGCATGGCCATGGCCTATACCCGGGGTGCCTATACGGTCGTCTACCCGGTGGTGCGCGGCACCGCGCCGGCCTTCACCGTCCTCGGCGCCTGGATGATCTTTGGCGAGGCCTTCACTCCCGTCCAGATCGCCGGGGTCGCAACCCTGCTGGCAGGGATCTTCGGCCTCGCGCTCTATAACCTGCGCCATATCGTCGTGGCGCGCGACACGCTGGTCCCGGCGCTGGCCTTCGCGGTCGGCACCGGCGCTCTGGTGGCGTTTTATACCACCTATGACGCCCTCGCGATCCGCACCCTGCCGAACCCCTTCACCTTTCTGGCGTGGTTCTTCCTGCTGACAAACCTTGACTTTCCCGCCCTGCTGGCCTGGCGCTGGACCAGCCTGCCGCTGCGCCCGACCGCAACCGAAGTGTTGCGCAATGGCTTCCTCGGGGCGCTGGTGGCCTATGGCTCCTTCGGGTCGGTCATGCTGGCCACGCGCCTCGACAAGGTCGGCGAAGCGGCGGTCCTGCGCGAAACCTCGACCGTCTTTGCCGCCCTGATCGGCTGGCTTGTGCTGAAAGAAACCGTCGGACCGCGGCGAATTGCCCTCATGACATTGATCGCGCTCGGCGCCGTGATAGTAGAGATGGGCGGATGACACAGGAGAGCCACGTGCCCCAGCAGACCAATGTCGACAAGACGCCCCCCCCGGCAAAGACCCCGACAGAGCCACGCAAGATCAGCCCGATCCTCAAACTCGCGCTTGAGCTGGGCCCGGTGATCCTGTTCTTCATCGCCTATATCAAGCTGAAAGATCAGAGCTTTACCCTCAACGGGCGCGACTATGACGGCTTCATCCTGGCCACGGCCGGGTTCGTTCCGCTGATCCTGATCTGCACCGGCATCCTGTGGAAGCTGACAGGCAAGCTGTCGAAAATGCAGATCGTCACTGCCGTGCTGATCACCGTCTTCGGCGGCCTCTCGGTCTGGCTGAACGATGACCGCTTCTTCAAGATGAAACCGACGCTGATCTATCTGATCTTCGGCGGCGCGCTTGGCCTTGGCCTGCTGCGCGGCGAAAGCTGGCTGCAATCGGTGATGGGTGACGTGATGCCCCTCAAACACGAGGGCTGGATGATCATCACCCGCCGCCTCTGCGCCTTCTTCTTCGCGCTGGCGGTGCTGAACGAGGTGATCTGGCGCACCCAAACCACGGATATCTGGGTCTATTTCAAGACCTTCGGCCTGACGGCGGCGATCTTTGTCTTCTTCATGACGCAGAGCAAGGTCCTGAACGCCTACGCCATTGAGGACGACGACAAGCCAAACTGAGCCCGCATGCTCAGATCCTTTCCAAGGGGGTGCCTCAGGGCGCCCCCTTTGCGTTCGGGTCGCGCAAATTTGCCTGTCGTTTCAGCGGGCTGTAGCGCCTGCGACACAACCTGTCGTCGACCTGTCGCTAATGCGCGTCTTTTTCGTGCGCCGCTCTTGAACAGGGGCGCAAAAACGCCGACGGCTGTGCTCCGCACGCTGGCACGCGACGCGCCACAGCAAGGTGATGAGATGACATTTCAGCCTGACTCCACCGCGACTGACCGAGCCGAGCCTGACGCCGCCATGGATCAGCCCGGAGCCAACGGTGCCCAGCACTCCGGTGATCTGCACGCAGACATGGGCCGCTCGGCCCTGCACATCCAAAGCCATATGAAGCGCAGCTGGCCGTTCTACTGGATCTCGCGCGTCAATGCCCGCTACGTGCAGGTGCTGGAGCGCAAGCTCAAGCCCATCGGTCTGGACGTGGCGCGCTGGCGCGTGCTGATTTCGCTCTACGAGGAAGAATACCTCTCGGTCTCGGAAATTTCCGACTTTTCCACCATGCGCCTGAACACCACCACCAAGGTCGTCCAGCGCATGATCGCCGACGATCTGGTGCGCACCCGCGTGCGGGCCACCGATGGCCGCGTGACCGAGGTCTGCCTGACCGCCAAGGGCGATGCCCTGCGCGCCCGTGCCCTCGACGAGGCGACCAAGATCCTTGCCGCAAGTTTTGTGAATGTCTCGGCTGAGGAATTGTCAGCCCTCAACGCCACGATGGAAAAGGTCTTTGCCGAGATTTCGCGCATCTGACCCGGCTCCCTCGGCCATTCCGTCTGTGGGATGATTTACGTGAATATTACCGCTTGACCCAAGGTCATGAGGCTCTCTAAGCTGTGGCAGGCTCAGGAAAGGACCTCTCATGACCGACCAACAGGCTGCCACCCAGGCAGACATCGCCGCGCTGATCACCCGGATCGAGGTGCTTGAGGCCGAGGCCGAGATCCGCCGCATTCAGGCGCGCTACATGTTCCTTTGCGACACCCCGCTGCCCGAATATGGCGTCACGGATGATGCCGCGCGCATTGATCTGATCCTTGAGCTTTACGCACAGGACGCGACCTGGGAAGGCGTCGGGGAATATTACACCAGCCAGTTCGGCAAGCTGGAAGGGGCGGATGCGATCCGCGCGCATTTCCAGAAGTTCTGGGGCGAAAAGAAGGACCCGGCGCTGGTGCTGAACTGCCACTACCTGACGTCCGAGCAGATCTACGTCACCGGCGATACCGCTGAGGGGCAGTGGGTCCACATGCAGCCCTGGCTCTATTCCGACGGCACTGGCCTGCTGCGTTCGTCCCGCCTGAACAACGCCTTCGCGCGTCAGGCCGATGGCCGCTGGAAGATCACCCGCACCCGGACCGAAAACGTCTTTGTCGCGCCGCTGCCGAATGGCTTTGCCAGCGACTATCCCAAGGCCTCGGTGCTGATGAAGCCCTGATCCACGCAAAAGGGGCGGCCCACGCCGCCCCTCCTAAGTCACTCATGTATTGATAGTTCAGCTTTTCTGGCCGAACAGCACCTTGCGCGACTCGGCGGTCTGGTTGGCGCGCAGCTCGGATTTCAGATCCTTGCCCTTTTGCACCGCAGGGCGCGCGGCGACCAGATCCAGCCAGCGCTGCAGGTTCGGCTTGTCCGAGATATCCTGCTGCTGACCTTCCCAGAGGCAGGCCCAGGGCCAGATCGCCATATCCGCGATGGAAAAGAAATCACCTGCCACAAATTCGTTCTGGCTCAGTTGCTTGTCGAGCACGCGGTGCAACCGGCCAACCTCGTTGCGATAGCGGTCCTTGGCATAGGGCAGATCCTGCGGCGGATCCATCTCGGGGGCGTATTTCAGGAAGTGGTGCGCCTGTCCCGCCATCGGGCCAAGGCCGCCCATCTGCCACATCAGCCATTCGTCCACCGCGATGCGGTCGCGCTCGGTCGGGCCGCAGAACTGGCCGGTCTTACGGGCGAGATATTGCAGGATCGCGCCCGACTCGAAAACCGAGATCGGCGCACCGTCCGGCCCCTCGGGGTCGACGATGGCGGGCATCCGGTTGTTGGGGGAAATCTTCAGGAAGTCAGGCTCGAACTGCTCCCCCTTGCCGATGTTGACGGTGTGCACGGTGTAGGGCAGGCCCATTTCCTCCAGCGCGATGGAGATTTTCCAGCCGTTGGGCGTGGGCCAGTAGTACAGGTCGATCGGTTTGGTCTGTGTCGCCATGATGCGGTCTCCTCTTGCTGGGCGCATCATGACGGATTGGCCCCCCAAGGCAAGGGCAGCGACCACAGGCCCGCGCGTGCAGGCATGGGCTTTGGCAGGGTCATGGCGCTCACTTCAGCGTGAAGCGCCGCGCCGCGTGGTCCCATCAGCGCCCGGTAGAGCGGGAATGTGCCGGGCCGCAGGTAGGTCGACCAGTGACAGACCCGCCGCTCCGGTGCCGCGACAGGATAGCCGAGCGTCGCCAGCCCGCTCAGATGCGCCGGATCGTTCAGCCGCAGAGTCGCCAGCCCGGGCAGATCGACCCGCCCCAGAATGGCGTCGTGGGGATGCGGGCTGCCGACCAGCCCGTGCAGCGCCAGATCATAGGCGCTGTTCTCGGCGCTGGTCACATGCAGCAGCCGCGCCCGCCGCCCCGCAGGGCTGTCCAGCGCCGCTTGCGCCGCGCTGGCGTGATCGGCGGCGTTCAGCAGGATCACCCGCGCCAGTGCCCCGACCGGCAGATAGCGCATCGCCGACAGGATCACCCGCGCGCCCAATGAGTGACCGATGGCATGCACCTCGCGCCCCGGATCGCGCGCCTTGAGGGTACGCAGCACCCGCGCCAGCGCGGCACCCGCGACCTCGGCCCCCGCATGGGCCTGCCAGATCGAGCCGCGCGCCTGCCAGCCGAACGCCAGCCCCGACGCGCCAGTGGCGTGGATGCCAAGCGCCTCAGGCCAGCTCGGCGTGCCGGCAAGGCCGCCACCCTGTGCGCGAAAGATGTGATCATGCGGGCAGTGTCCCGGCCGCCCCGGTGCATAGCGAAACCCGTGCACCATGACGATGACCGGCGCGTCGCGCCCGAGAAGGGGCGCCAGCGCCACGTCCGCCGCAGCCTCAGTGCCATGTTCGCGCACCTGTGCGCCCCAGGCGTTCATCCTGATCAAGGCCATTTCACCACGCCCGCTGCCCATCTCCGCTGTCCACGCCCGCTGCCAGATGCCTCTGCATCCTGCCTCAGGCTTGCAAAACGGCCGTGAAGGGCGCGTGACACCACCGTGACGGGGCCATGCCCCGCAGAATGGCTTGACCCGGTTTGGCGGCAGGAGTAATTCGAAGCCCGTGGCGCTTTGTTACCGGATTGCGGGCCACGTTAAACATGCCGCTAAAGAGGTCGAGGATAGGAAACCCCTTTCGCTTGACCGCGTCTGGGGCTTTTTTATGGGCCGCGCCCGGCAGCAGGGCAGGCCCGGAGGGATTGAGATGAGCAACGACTGGAAACCGCGCACGAAACTGGTTCACGGCGGCATCCGCCGCAGCCAGTACAACGAAGTCTCCGAAGCGATCTTTCTGACGCAGGGCTTTGTCTACGACACCGCCGAGCAGGCGCAGGAACGCTTCCGCGAGACCGGCCCGGACGAATTCATCTATGCCCGCTACGGCAACCCCACCGTCGCCATGTTCGAAGACCGCATGGCGATGCTTGAGGGGACCGAGGACGCCTTTGCCACCGCCTCCGGCATGGCCGCCGTCAACGCAGCCCTGATGTCGGTCTGCAAGGCCGGCGATCACGTCGTCGCTGCCAAGGCGCTGTTCGGCTCCTGCCTCTATATCCTGGAAAAGGTGCTGGGCCGCTACGGCGTGGAAATCACGCTGGTCGACGGCACCGACCTCGACGCATGGCGCGCCGCCGTGCGTGACGATACTGTCGCGGTGTTCTTCGAGTCCACGTCGAACCCGACGCTGGAAGTCATCGACATCAAGGGCGTGGCCGAGATCGCCCATGCCCATGGTGCGCTGGTCATCGTCGACAACGTCTTCGCCACCCCGGTCTATTCCAAAGCGGTCGAGCTTGGCGCCGATGTCATCGTCTATTCCGCCACGAAACACATCGACGGGCAGGGCCGGGCGCTCGGCGGCATCATCCTCGGCACGCAAGACTATATCCGCGAAACCCTGATGCCCTACCTCAAGCATTCCGGCGGTGCGCTGTCGCCCTTCAACGCCTGGCTGATGCTCAAGGGGATGGAGACGATCGAGCTGCGCGTCAACGCCCAGAGCGCCAATGCCATTGCCCTGACCGAGGCCCTGCAGGGTCACGCCAAGCTGGCCCGTGTGATCTATCCCGGCCACCCCAGCCACGCGCAATACGATCTGGTGCAGCGCCAGACCAACGGGCAGGGCGGCACCGTCGTCTCCATCGACCTCGCCGGCGGCAAGGAGGCCGCGTTCCGCTTCCTCAACGCGATCACCGTGGGCGTGCTGTCGAACAACCTCGGCGATGCCAAGTCGATCTACACGCACCCCGAAACCACGACCCACTCCAGCCTGACGGACGACCAGCGCGCGGCCTTGGGAATCACCTCCGGGCTTGTGCGAATCTCTCTGGGGATCGAAGATGGCGAAGATATTGTCGCAGATGTTCTGGCCGCACTCGAACAGGCGTAACACGTTGCGCCGCAGTGACCTGTGAAGAGTGTGCCGAATTTGTTTCGGTCTTTAATGATCCGTCCGTGATAGTGCCGCGTAATCATTGTGCGATTGAAAAATGACGCAAGTGGCACCTATATGAAGCGGGTGCCACTTTTGGTGGTCTGCTGCGTTTTTGCGCAGACCCAAGGGGCACGCAGCGAATGGGGGGCGGTATGAATATCCACCTGAACAAGATGAAGCCGGAAACCGAAGAGGCGCGCGCCGCTTTGGATCTTCTGCGCGATTGGGCCGCCAAGGCCAGCGATGAAGAAATCACAGCGCTTGATCCCGCTGTCGCACGTCTGCTGCCCGGGCAGGCGAACTACCCGGTGATGTCGCATGTCTACCCGACCGATTTCGTGTCGGACGAGGCCTATCGCGACACGCTGCCCGACCTGCAGAACGGGCCTGCCAGCCTGATCCGTGGCGCCCGCGCCCAGATCCAGCACGTCGGCATCTCGAACTTCCGTCTGCCGATCCGCTTTCACACCCGCGACGGCGCCGAGCTGATGCTGGAAACCTCCGTCACCGGCTCCGTCAGCCTTGAGGCAGACAAGAAGGGCATCAACATGTCGCGCATCATGCGCAGCTTTTATGCCCACTCCGAAAAATGCTTTTCCTTCAGCGTCATCGAATCCGCGCTGAACGATTACAAATCCGACCTCGAAAGCCTCGACGCCCGCATCATGATGCGCTTTTCCTACCCGGTGAAGATCACCTCGCTGCGCTCCGGTCTGCAGGGCTATCAGTATTACGACATCGCGCTGGAGCTGGTGGACGAGGGCGGCGTGCGCAATCGCTACATGCACCTCGACTACGTCTATTCCTCGACCTGCCCCTGCTCGCTTGAGCTCTCCGAGCATGCCCGCCGCACCCGCAACCAGCTGGCAACGCCGCATTCGCAACGCTCGGTCGCGCGCATCGCCGTGCAGGCCAAGCCGGACGAAGAACGCCTGTGGTTCGAAGACCTGATCGACATGGCCCGCGCTGCCGTGCCGACCGAAACTCAAGTCATGGTAAAGCGCGAAGACGAGCAGGCCTTTGCCGAGCTCAACGCCGCCAACCCGATCTTCGTCGAGGATGCGGCCCGGCTGTTCTGTGAGCAATTGCAGGATGATGTCCGCATCGGTGACTTCCGCGTGGCCGCCAGCCATCAGGAAAGCCTGCACAGCCACGATGCCGTGTCGGTGCTGACGCAGGGGCCGACGTTCCGCACGTCCAGCCTCGACCCCAAGTTCTTCTCGACCCTGCATCACGCAGGCTGAACCAGACCCTTTCCGATGATGGGCGTCCCTTCTTGGAGGCGCCCATTTTTCGTGCAGGGTGGCGCATTTTGCAGCGTGTTCTGGCGCGGCCTCTGAATTGTGCTTACACTCCGACAGCTGCTTGATAAAACTGCCCCTGACGGAGGGACGCCACCATCAATGCCGACGCGAAAGACCTGCGCCCGCTCGCGATGCGCCAACCCCGTGCCCGCGGGACACTGCGGCTGTCTGCACGGCCCGGTGCGCGCATTCGTGATCTGCATCAGTCCGGTTCCCTCAAGGCTCTGTTTCCCGCCTCGCGCCACGGCGCGTTGAACGCGGTCTTCCTCAACACCTCCGGCGGCGTGACGGGCGGCGATCAGTACCAGATTTCCGCCGAGGCGCTGCCCGATGCTGCCCTCGTGCTGACCTCGCAGGCGGCTGAACGCCTCTACCGCGCCCAGCCCACGGAAACCGGCCGCCTCGACATCCACCTCAAGGTGGGGCAGGGCGCTCGCCTCGACTGGCTGCCACAGGAAACCATCCTGTTTGACGCCGCCCGCGTGGTGCGCCGCTTTGATGTCGACCTCGCCCCCGGGGCCCGTTTTCTGGCGGTCGAGCCTCTGATCTCGGGTCGCCTCGCCATGGGCGAATACGTCCACTCCGGCACGCTGACCGACCACTGGCGCCTCCGCCGCGACGGCCAGCTGATCTTCGCGGACACCTTCCGCCTCTCTGGTGATATCGACGCAAAGCTCGCCCGCCCCGCCGTTGCCGGTGGCAACCGCGCCGTCGCCGCGCTGATCTTCGCCGCCCCCGAGGCCGAGGCGTTGCTGCCCGCCATCCGCGATCTGCTCGGCCCCCTTGGCGGGGCCAGCCTGATCCTCCCCGATCTTCTCTTCGCCCGGATCGCCGCCCCCGACGGGTTCGAGCTGCGCAAGCGTCTCATTCCCGCCATCACCCGGCTCTCCGGCCAAGACATCCCAAGGACCTGGACGCTCTGACATGCAACTGACCCCCAGAGAAAAAGACAAACTGCTGATCGCCATGGCTGCCGAGGTGGCGCGCAAGCGCCTCGCCCGTGGGGTCAAGCTCAACTACCCCGAGGCGATCGCCCTGATCACCGACGCCGTGGTTGAAGGCGCCCGCGATGGCCGCACCGTGGCCGAGATGATGGAGGCCGGTGCGCAGGTCATCACCGTTGAACAGTGTATGTCCGGCATCCCCGAGATGATCCACGAAGTGCAGGTCGAGGCGACGTTCCCCGATGGCACCAAACTGGTCACCGTCCACAATCCGATCCGTTAAGTCCCCCTGAATGAGAGGCCCGCGCGTATGAGATTTATCGACACCCTGCTGAGGCTTCTTGGCCTGCACCCCCAGCCCGCGCTGACCCCCGTGCGTGCCGCTCAGCGCACGCCCCAGCCGTGGGAGCGCCGCAGATGATCCCGGGAGAGCTGTTCCCCGCCGCCGGCACCCTGACCCTGAATGAGGGCGCGACCCAGATCACCGTGATGGTCGCCAACACCGGCGACCGCCCCGTGCAGGTCGGCAGCCACTACCACTTTGCCGAGGCGAACTTTGCCCTCGATTTCGACCGCACAGCGACACGCGGCATGCGCCTCGACATCGCGGCGGGCACGGCGGTGCGCTTTGAACCCGGTCAGCGGCGCGAAGTGCATCTGATCCCGTTCTCCGGCGACCGAAAGATCTACGGCTTCAATCAGCAGGTGATGGGCGCGCTGTAACGCGCCCATCACCTGACACGACACCGGAAACGCCACTTATAGCGGAGCACGACCATGATGGACCCGACACAGCTGATGATGCGGCAGGCAACCCTGATGCAGACGATGATGTTTGGCACAGTGCGGCTGGCCGACTGGCCGTTCCGCTTTATGCGGGCTTATCTGAACGCGCCCCGCGATATGGCCGGGGTCGTGGCGCAGAGCATCGCCGCCGAGGTGAGCCCCGCCGAACCCGCCGCCCCGAAAGCGCCCGCCAAACGCCAGCCTGCGACGCGCAAGCCCGCGACCCGCAAATCGGCCTCGCGCACCCGCGCGACCCCGACAGCCCGCGCCGTGCCACCCGCCAGCGCGCCCAAGGCAGCCGAAGCCGCACCCGTCGCCGAAACGCAGCCCGAGGTTCAGACGCCTCCCGCCGCCAAGACGCCCGCGAAGGCCCCGGCCAAGGCAAAGGCCCCGGCCAAGCCGAAAGCCGTAGCCCCGGCCAAGGCTGAAACGCCTGCTTCCGCCAAAGCCCCGGTGCAGGCTCCGACGCCTGCCGCCGCCGCCAAAGCCCCTGCCGAGCCGCAACCGACCGTCGAAGCCAAAGCCGCGCCGGAGGCCAAAGCCGCCCCCGAAGCCGCAGCGGCCCCCGAACTCAAAGCCGTGCCCGAAGCCACACCGGCCCCCGAGGCTAAAGCCACCCCCGACACCCAAACACCACTCGAGGCCGCCAAGCCGACGACGCGCCCGCCTGCCACGCCGCCCGCAATGCCGCCGAAGGCCCCTGCGCCTGAGAGTGACCCAAAGGCCTAGGCTCCGCCCACTCTGCCGCGTCGTTTTTCGCACCGCCCGGTTACCGCCCCGATACCGACCAGATACCGACGTGCCAAATCACGTCCTCCGATGACTTCTCAGGAGCCTTGAATGCCCACCCAGATCTCCCGCGCCGACTACGCCGCGATGTTCGGCCCCACCACCGGCGACCGCCTGCGCCTCGCCGATACCGACCTCATCATCGAGGTCGAGCGTGACCTGACCGCCGAACGCGCGGCTCTGGGCGGAGGCGGCAACGGCCCGCTCTATGGCGAGGAGGTCAAGTTCGGCGGTGGCAAGGTGATCCGTGACGGCATGGGCCAATCGCAGCGCACCCGGGCCGAGGGCGCGGTCGATACCGTGATCACCAATGCGCTGATCGTCGACCACTCCGGCATCTACAAGGCCGACGTCGGGCTGCGTGACGGGCGCATCCACAAGATCGGCAAGGCGGGCAACCCCGACACCCAGCCCGGCGTCGACATCGTGGTCGGTCCCGGCACCGAAGTTATTGCCTGCGAAGGGAAAATTCTGACCGCTGGCGGGTTCGACAGCCACATCCACTTCATCTGCCCGCAGCAGATCGAGGACGCCCTGCACTCCGGTCTGACGACCATGCTGGGAGGCGGCACCGGCCCCGCGCATGGCACGCTGGCCACCACCGTCACCCCCGGCCCGTGGCATATGGAACGCATGATGCAGGCGGCCGACGCCTTCCCGATGAACCTCGCCTTTGCGGGCAAGGGCAACGCCTCGCTCCCTGCCGCGTTGGAGGAACAGATCCGGGCCGGGGCCTGCTCGCTGAAGCTGCACGAGGACTGGGGCACCACCCCCGCGACCATCGACTGCTGCCTCACCGTGGCCGATGAATACGACGTGCAGGTGATGATCCACACCGACACGTTGAACGAATCCGGCTTTGTCGAGAATACCGTCAAGGCCATGAAAGGACGCACAATTCACGCCTTTCATACCGAGGGCGCAGGCGGCGGTCACGCCCCCGACATCATCAAGATCTGCGGCGAGGAACACGTCCTGCCGTCCTCCACCAACCCCACGCGCCCCTTCACCCGCAACACGATTGACGAGCATCTGGATATGCTCATGGTCTGTCACCACCTCGACAAATCCATCCCCGAGGACGTCGCCTTCGCCGAAAGCCGCATCCGCCGTGAGACGATCGCCGCCGAGGATATCCTGCACGACATGGGTGCCTTTTCGATCATCGCGTCCGACAGTCAGGCCATGGGCCGCGTCGGCGAAGTGCTGATCCGCACCTGGCAAACCGCTGACAAGATGAAGAAACAGCGCGGCCGTCTGCCGGAAGAGACCGGCGACAACGACAACTTCCGCGTCCGTCGCTATATCGCGAAATACACCATCAACCCGGCGATTGCCCATGGTCTCAGCCATCAGATCGGCTCCATCGCTGAGGGCAAGCGCGCCGATCTGGTGATGTGGAGCCCGGCCTTCTTCGGCGTCAAACCTGAGATGATCCTGCTCGGCGGCTCTATCGTCGCGGCGCAGATGGGTGATCCCAACGCCTCGATCCCGACGCCGCAGCCGGTCTACACCCGCCCGATGTTCGGCGCCTATGGCCGGGCGGTGGAAAACTCCGCCGTGGTCTTCGTCTCGGCGGCGGCTCAGGCAGAGGGGGTGCGCGAACGCTACGGCCTCGCCAAGCAGACGGTCGCCGTGCTGAACACCCGCAACATCACCAAGCGTGATCTGATCCTCAACGACGCCCTGCCCAAGATCGAGGTCAATCCCGAGACCTATGAGGTGCGCGCCGACGGCGTGCTGCTGACCTGCGAACCTGCCACCGAACTGCCCATGGCACAGCGCTATTTCCTGTTCTGATCCAGTATGTTGCGTAGTGTTTTAACCAGTGCGGCGCTTGCCCTGTCCGCCAGCGCCGCGCTGGCGGATTGCCCTGTGTCCGGCGACCTGATCCGTGGTATCGCGCTCTCTGCGCCCGGTGCCGCGCCCGGCTATCTCGATGTCTACTACGGCGCCGGTCCGGGCATCGTCAGCTTTTTCGCGCTGGAGGATGGCCGCGTCACCTATCAGGAAACCGATGCCCATGGCCTCTATATCCTGACCTCGCTGGATCTCTTCGATGGGCCGCTCAACACGGATTCCTACACCTATTCCGGCGGCCTCGCCGAGCTGCCGAAACCGTCGCCGGGCATCACCTGGTCGGCGGTGGTCAAACGCTCTGCCAACGGAGAGACCAGCAGCGCCCGCCACAGCTATGCGTTCGCCGAGGCGACCCAGCTGGTGATCGGAGCCTGCACCTACACCGCGATTCCCGCCGATGTGCGGGTCGAGGGCGAGGATGGCCCGATCAGCCACGCGATCATGTACTACCTGCCAGAGCTGGGAATTTCTGTACTCTATGCCACTGATATTGATGGGGAAATGAATGTCATCTTTCAGTCTGACCGGATCGGATACGCCGATGACCTGCTGGACCGGGCAGGGCAATAGGGTGCGCGCCACAGGGGCGGCCACCGCGCGCCACACCAAAGGCGCGGATCACCAAAGTGTTGCAAACACGTTTATGCCGGTCTCTGCTGCGTTGCAGCAAACGCATGGCGGTAATGAAGGATTGAACGTAGTCATGGCGCAAGAGCTGACCTATTTCATTGAGCAAGGGTTCAAACCACAACCAACGCTTAATGAGGTACAACATGGCTTCCGTAACCAGCAACATCTCCGCACAATCCACCGGCTTTTCCGGCAAACTGAACAGCTTCTTCAGCGCCGTCTCCACCGGCCTGGTCGCCTATATGGAACGTCGCAGCCGGTCCGAAGTGATCGCCCGTCTGAACGCCAAATCCGACGCCGAGCTGGCCAAACTGGGCATCAAGCGCGACGAGATCCCGGCCTACGTCTTCCGCGATCTGTTCTACGTCTGATCTCACAAACGACGACCCGCGTTGGTGATGGTCCGAGGGCTGCGGCATGATCCGCGCCCTCACCGCCCTGCGCGCAAGCGACATCGCAGCATCGGCCCGCATCGCGGACCATGTGACACTGGATTATGAGGCGCGCTTTATCCGGCGCAAGGGCCTGACCACGGATGGCGGCGACCGCCTTGTGGCCGACCTGGCCCAGACGATATCCCTCGACGATGGCGATGCCCTTCAGCTTGAAGATGGCCGCCTCGTGGGGATCCGCGCCGCCGCCGAGCCGCTGTTGCGCGTCAGCGGGCCTGAACTGGCCCGCCTCGCCTGGCACATCGGAAATCGCCACACCCCCTGTCAGATCTTTGCCGACCATCTGCTGATCCGTCAGGACAAGGTGATCGCGACCATGCTCGCCCATCTCGGCGCACAGATCGACGCCATTGAAGCGCCCTTCATCCCCGAAGGCGGCGCCTATGGCCATGGGCGCACCCATGCCCATGAGCACGGCAATACCCTGAACGATGGCGGGGCGCAGCCCCACGCGCACAACCATGGCGACGGCCATTCTCATGACCATGCACACGAGCACGATCACGCGCACCCGCACGCGCATCCGCACGACCACACCCACGCGCATCCGCACGATCCTGACCACCCCAATGATCACTGACCCCGCGCTGACCCTGCATCGCTGGCTCTCGCCCAGCTATCCCGTTGGTGCCTTTGCCTATTCCCACGGGATCGAGGGCGCGGTGGCCGAGGGCTGGGTCCACGACACCCCCAGCACTGCGGACTGGATTCGCGATGTCCTCAGCCACGGGGCAGGGCACAACGATGCGATCCTGCTGGCCGCCGCCTACCACGCGACGCCGGAAACTCTGCCCGAGATTGCCGAGCTTGCCACGGCGCTGGCCCCCTCGGCCTCGCGCCGCACCGAGACGCTGCAGCAGGGCGCGGCCTTTGCTGCGACCACCGCTGCGGTGCACGACCTCGACATCCCCTCGATGCCCTACCCGGTGCCCCTTGGCCGCGCGGCCCGCCTGATGGATCTGCCGCTTGAGCTGACGCTGCGCCTGTTCCTGCAGGCCTTCGCTGCCAACCTCACCTCGGCCGCGATCCGGCTGGTGCCGCTGGGTCAGACCGACGGCCAGCGCATCCAGCTCAGCCTGCAGCCCCTGTGCGAAGCGCTGGCGCATGAGGCCCTGCCGGGCGATCTCGACTCCCTTGGCAGCTGTGCGCTATTGTCCGACATTGCAGCGATGCGACAGGAAGCCCTGACCACCCGGCTTTTCCGCTCATGATATCGGAGGACACGACCATGCATTCCCCCCACGGCCCTCTGCGTATCGGTCTCGGCGGCCCTGTCGGCGCGGGCAAGACCACGCTGACAGCAGCCCTGTGTCGGGCTCTGCGCGATCATCTCTCCATCGGCGTCGTCACCAATGACATCTACACCCAGGAAGATGCCGAGGCGCTGGTGCGCATGCAGGCCTTGACCTCGGACCGGATTCGCGGCGTCGAAACCGGCGGCTGCCCGCATACCGCGATCCGCGAGGATGCCTCGATCAACCTGGCCGCCATCGCCGAGCTGAACCGCGATTTCCCCGATCTGGACCTGATTCTGGTGGAATCGGGTGGCGATAACCTCTCCGCCACCTTCTCGCCCGAGCTGGTGGATATGGCGATCTACGTCATCGACGTCGCCGCGGGCGAGGAAATCCCGCGCAAGGGCGGCCCCGCGATCACGAAATCCGATATCCTCGTCATCAACAAGACCGACCTCGCGCCCTACGTCGGCGCAGATCTGTCGGTGATGGAGCGGGACGCGCGCGCACAACGCGGCAGCCGTCCCTTCGTCTTCACCAACCTCAAGACTGGCGAGGGGATTTCCGAAATCCTCAGCCTGATCGAACAGATCGGCGGGCTGGCGGTCCCCGCCTGAGGTGCACAAACCCAAGCTCCAGATCCGACACGACACGCACGCCTTCGAGACGGATCGGGGGGCTGAGCACCGCCGTCCGGCGATGATCGACATCCGCCCGATTGGCTATGTCATCGGGCTGCTGGTGGCGGTCCTCGGGCTGACCATGCTGCTGCCCATGGCGGTCGATATCTACGACAACCAGGGCCACTGGAACGTCTTCGTGGAAAGCGCCGTCATCACCCTTGCCGCCGGCGGTCTGACGGCGCTTGCCTGCAAGAATGGCAACCGGGACGGGCTGACCCTGCAACAGACCTTTCTGCTGACCACCGGCGTCTGGACCACGCTGCCGATCTTCGGAGCGCTGCCGTTTCTGCTGGGCGAGACCGACGCCAGCTTCGTCGATGCCTTCTTCGAGGCGATGTCGGGCGTCACCACCACCGGCTCCACCGTTTTCACCGGGCTGGACGACATGCCGCGCGGATTGCTGCTCTGGCGCGGCATCCTGCAATGGCTCGGCGGCATCGGTATCATCGTCGTGGCCATGGTGTTCCTGCCCGAACTCAGGGTCGGGGGCATGCAGGTCTTCCGATCAGAAGCGTTTGAGACGATGGGAAAAATTCTGCCGCGCGCCCGCGCTATCGCAGCCCAGATCGCGGTGATCTACGTCGGCCTGACGATCGCCTGTCTGCTGACCTACCTCGTGCTGGGGATGGAGCCGTTCGACGCCGTGGTGCATGCGCTCACCACCACATCGACGGGCGGATTTTCCACCCGCGATGCCAGTTTCGCCGCCTTCTCCGGCAGTATGGAATACGCGGCTTCCCTCTTCATGATCCTCGCGGCGCTGCCCTTCGTGCGCTATGTGCAGCTGCTGAACGGCAACGGCCTTGCGGTGTTTCGCGACGTACAGGTGCGCGGCTTCTTCATGACCATCGGCACGCTGGTCGCGATCAGCACCATCGCCCTGCTGCAGATCTTTCCGCATCACTGGGAACAGGCGCTGCGCGAAAGCCTGTTCAACATCGTCTCGATCATCTCCGGCACCGGCTTTGCCTCGGTCAATTACATGAACTGGGGGTCGTTCCTGATCACCCTGTTCTTCTTCATCGGGCTGATTGGGGGCTGCGCGGGCTCGACCGCCTGTTCGGTCAAGATCTTCCGCTATCAGATCCTGTTCGCCTCGATCCGGGTGCAGATCAAGCGCATCCACTCGCCCCATGGCGTCTTCTCCCCCCGCTACGAGGGCCGCGCGCTGAGCGAGGAAGTCCTCGGGTCTGTCATGTCCTTCTTCGTCTTCTTCACCGTGACGCTGGGGGTGTTTTCCGTGGCTCTGGCGGCAACGGGGCTGGATTTCGTCACCTCGCTCAGCGGCGCGGCGACGGCATTGGCCAATATCGGCCCCGGTCTGGGCGACATCATCGGCCCCGCGGGCAATTTCGCGCCGCTGAACGATACCGCCAAATGGCTGCTCTGCGCCGCGATGCTGATCGGCCGGTTGGAGCTGATGGTGGTCTATGCCATGCTGACCGTGCATTTCTGGCGCGGCTAGGGGGCGAAGATTGCCGAAAATGCCGCCAATTCGCAGGATTTTGGCGATCCGCCCCACGCCGTGTTAAACTTTCTCTTGCCTGAATCGACGACTTGCCCCTTAACGAACCCAGATGCACCGGCAACGAAGCCTGCGCATCGCCTCCCGGTGATTGGGAATTCGTGAGCAAGGCCGCTCGACCCTCCGCAAACCCTGCGGTGCGTGTCAGTGGCTTTTTCTGTTTCCGACTTTCCGAATACGGAGCATATGATGAAAAACTTCCCGATGTTTCTGCGTATGAGCGGACGGCGCGTGGTGATCTGCGGTGGCGGAACTGAGGCCGCGCGCAAGACCCGCCTCGTGCTCAAGACCGAGGCCGAGATCGTCATCGTCGCCGAGGATCTCGACCCCGAGCTGGTAGGCCTCGTGGCCTCTGGCCGTGCCACCCATCTCACGCAGGCCGCGCCCGACACCTTCGCCAACTGCGCCCTCTGCTTCATCGCGACGGGGGAGGAGGAGACGGACCTCGCCTTCGCCGCGCTGGCCCGTGCCGCTGGCGCCGTGGTCAACGTGGTCGACCGGCCCGAACATTGCGATGCCTTCACCCCCTCCGTCGTCGACCGCGACCCGGTCGTCGTCGCCATCGGCACCGAGGGCATGGCCCCCGTGCTTGGCCGCTCGATCAAGACCGATATCGAGGTCATGCTGGACCCGCGCCTTGGGGCCTTCGCCGCCCTTGCAGGCCGTCTGCGCGATGCCGTGGCGGAAAAGATCGCCCCCGCTGCGCGACGTGCTTTCTGGGAATGGGCCTTTACCGGCGCCGCTTTCGACAAGCACCGCAAGGGCGATGAACACGCCGCCGCCGACATGCTGAAGGCGGCCATCGCGCAGGGCCAAGCCCCTGAAACCAAAGGCCGTATCTCTCTCGTTGGCGCAGGCCCGGGCGCGCGGGATCTGCTGACGCTGCGTGCCGTACGCCGGATGCAGGAGGCTGACGTGATCTTCTACGACCGCCTCGTCGACCCGGACGTGCTGGAGCTGGCCCGCCGCGACGCCGACCGCATCTATGTCGGCAAGGAGGTCGGTGCCCACGCCTGGCCGCAAGACAAGATCGACGCACTGATCGTGGCCGAGGCCGCAAAGGGCCTGCGCGTCGTGCGTCTGAAATCCGGTGACCCGTCGATCTTCGGCCGCGCGGCGGAGGAGATCGCAGCCGCCCGCGCCGCCGGGATCGAGATCGAGATCGTGCCCGGCATCACCGCCGCCTCTGCCGCAGCCGCCGCCATGACCCGCCCCCTGACCGAGCGCGGCGAGACGGACACCTTCGTCATCACCACCGGCACCTGCCGCCCCGCTGACGCCGCCCCCGACTGGACCCCGCTGGCCCGCCCCGGCACGACCATGGCCTTCTACATGGCTGTCGACCGCGCCGCCCAGATCGAGGCGCATCTGCTGGCCTCCGGCGTGCCCGGCGACTGCCCTGTCGAGGTTGTCTCCTCTGCCACCACCGCGCGCGAACGCTGCCTGACGACGCAGCTCGACGGGCTGGCGCAGGCGCTGGAACGCAACCAGATGACCAGCCCCGCCATCCTTCTGGTGCGCTATGCCAAGGGGCACGCGGCAATGGCACAACGCCCTGTTGCCGTCAGCTGATCTGCTGGGAATTGCCGGAATTAAAGGCAATCTCCGCCAATTTCACGGGCAATAACGGTTCCGTGATACATCTTTCTTGTCGGCGGGGACGACCTCGGCGACAAACGTGACAGACGACACCGCGAGGTGTCACAGGATCCGCCGCAATGGCGCGGCACTTTCCGTCAGATGCCCTTTCAGAGGGCCAGCAGCAATGGCGCTGCGACGTCGATCCACCCCGGTGGCATCGCGGGCGCATCGTCGTTTGCCCCGTGTGGTCCCGGACAGACATTCCAAGCGCAGCCCGGACTGACCTCCGATCTGCTCCCCTCCCCAAGACCCGAATGCCCCCTCCACTCTGATCCCCTGAAAGGAACCGACATGGCATATGTCACCCCGGCCGAGTTTGCGGCCAAGATGGTCGAAGCCGGCGAAGCCAAGATCTTCATGTCCACCAAGGATACCCTGATCCGCTCCTATATGGCCGGGGCGATCCTGGCGCTCGCGGCGGCCTTTGCGATCACCGTCACCGTCAACACCGGCAACCCGCTGATCGGGGCGCTGCTGTTTCCCGTCGGCTTCTGCATGCTCTACCTGATGGGGTTCGACCTGCTGACCGGCGTTTTCACCCTCGTCCCGCTGGCGCTGATCGCCAAACGGCCGGGCTGTGACATGAAGGGGATGCTGCGCAACTGGGGCCTCGTCTTTGTCGGCAACTTTGCCGGTGCGATGACCACGGCCGTCTTCATGACGATCATCTTCACCATGGGCTTCACGCAGGAGCCCAATGCCGTCGGCGTCAAGATCGGCCACATCGGTGAGGGGCGGACCCTCGGCTACGCCGCTGCCGGGGCAGGGGGCATGCTGACCCTCTTCGTGCGCGCCGTCATGTGCAACTGGATGGTCTCGACCGGCGTTGTCGCGGCGATGATGTCGTCGTCCGTCTCAGGTAAGATCATGGCGATGTGGATGCCGATCCTGGTGTTCTTCTACCTCGGGTTCGAACACTCCATCGTCAACATGTTCCTGTTCCCCAGTGGCATCATGCTGGGCGGCGATTTCACCTGGACGGATTACTTCCTCTATAACGAGATCCCGACCGTGATTGGCAACCTCGTCGGCGGCCTGACCTTTGTCGGCGGCATGATCTACTCCACGCACTACAAGACTTCCCCGACGCGGCCCCAGCCCTCCGCCGTCGTGAAGATGCCTGCCGAATAAGGCTCAGCAGAGGCCCTGCATCCCGTGGGGCCTCTCTCGCTTTCCCATGCCAAAGGACGCGCCAGTGACGGATGTGCTTTCGGTCTCCATCGGCCAGTATTCCTCGGCCGGGCTGAAACCGTCCAATCAGGATTTCCACGGGGCTCTGGTGCCTGAGGGACAGGCCCTGGCGCTCAAGGGTGTGACGCTGGCGCTGGCCGATGGGATTTCCTCGTCCGATGTCAGCCACCTTGCCGCCCAGACCACCGTCGCCAGCCTGCTCGATGATTACTACTGTACCTCTGACGCCTGGAGCGTGCGCACCGCCGCCACCCGCGTCATTGCCGCCACCAATGCCTGGCTGCATGCCCAGAACGCCCGCATCCCCGGCCTCGACCACGATCGCGGGCAGGTCTGCACCCTCGCCGCGCTGATCCTCAAGGGGGGCGAGGCGCATGTGCTCCACGTCGGCGACAGCCGCGTCTGGCGTCTGTCGGGCGACAGTCTGGAACCGCTGACCACCGATCACCGCCTGACGCTCTCCTCGACCGAGAGCTACCTTGACCGCGCCATCGGCCTGCGCGCCGAGGTTGAGGTCGACTATGCCCGTCTGGCCCTCCAACCCGGCGACATCTACCTGCTGACCACCGACGGCGTGCATGACCATATGGAGGCACGCTTTGTCGCCCGCACCCTGCGCGAGGTGCCCGACCTGAGCCTTGCCGCCCGCCTGATCGCGAAAGAGGCGCTGGCGCGGGGCAGCGCCGACAACCTCACGATCCAGATCGCCCGCATCGACGCCCTGCCGACGGGGGGCCTGTTCGAGACGAGCCTGCCGGTGCCGCAGGGCCTGCGTCCGGGCGATACCCTCGACGGGTACACCTTGCTGCGCAGGGTCCACGCCAACCACCGCTCGACCATCTTCCTCGCCTCGGATCCGCAGGGCGGGCAGGTGGCGCTGAAGGTTCCCGCCATCGAGATCCGCGAAGACCCCACCTACATGCGCCAGTTCCTGATGGAGGAGTGGATCGCCCGCCGCATCACCTCCGCCCATGTGCTGCGCGCCGCGCCGCCCCCCGCGCAGCGCAGCGCCCTCTATGTCGTGACCGAGTTCGTTGAGGGCGTGACCCTGCGCCAGTGGATGACCGATCACCCGAATCCCAGCCTCGATCAGGTGCGCGAGATCATCGGGCAGGTGATCCGGGGCCTGCGCGCCTTTCACCGCGGCGACATGCTGCACCAGGATCTGCGCCCGGAAAACATCATGATCGACGCCGCCGGCACGGTGAAGATCATCGACCTCGGCTCGGCCCGTGTCGCCGGTGTGCAGGAGGCCGCGCCGATGCCGCAGGAGGACCCGATCCTCGGCACCCTGCAATATGCCGCTCCGGAGTATTTCAGTGGCGATCCCGTCAGTTGGCGCGCCGATCTCTTCTCGCTCGGGGTGATCGCCTACGAGATGCTGACCCAGCGTCTGCCCTATGGCACGCAGGTCTCCAAGGTGCGCGCCCGCCGCGATGTCGCGCGCCTCAGCTATCGCTCTGCGCGCGAGGAGGGCAACGCCGTCCCCGACTGGCTGGACGATGCGCTGCGCCGCGCCTGCCACCCCGATCCCGCCCGCCGGTTCGAGGCGCTGTCGGAATTTGACGCCGCCCTGCGCCGCCCCGGTGCCGCCTACAGTCGCCGCAATCCGGTGCCACTGGCACAGCGCCACCCGCTGCGCTTCTGGCAGGGGCTCTCGGCGCTGCTGGCATTCATCTGCCTGATCCTGCTGGCAAAAATCACCACTCCCTGACCCTGAAGAAAAGGAAAACCCCCATGGACATGATGACCAAGGAAGACGTGACCGCAATGATCCTCTCGGCCAAGAAACAGGCCGGCCTGACGTGGGAGGGCATCGCTGAAAGCATCGGCATGTCGCCCGTCTGGACGCATTCCTGCGCCATGGGCATGAATGCCATGCCCGCCGACAAGGCCGAGGCGATGGTCAAGGCCCTCGGTCTGCCGCAAGAGGCCGCCTCGGTGCTGAGCGAGAGCCCCACCAAGGTCTGGGCGCAGGCCGTGCCGACCGACCCCTGCATCTATCGCCTGTACGAGATCGTCGGCGTCTACGGCCCGACCATCAAGGCGCTGATCCACGAGAAATTCGGGGATGGCATCATGTCAGCCATCGATTTCGACCTTCACATCACCCGCGTGCCGCATGAAAAAGGCGACCGCGTGAAGATCGAGATGTCGGGCAAATACCTCGGCTACAACGCCTGGTAAGCCGCGCCAGACCATAGAAAAGGGGCCATTCCGCAGCAGCAGAATGGCCCCTTGTTCACGTCAGTTCAGCGGTCGGGATCACTCCCAGCAGTTCACCAGAACGGTCATCGCCGTGGCTTTGCGCGCCAGTGTCTCGGGCGCCATCTGGCCGGTCTCGGTGCTGGTCAGCGCGCTCAGCCCTGCGGTTTTCAGCAGGTCCATGACGCTGGCCGCATCGACGGAAAAGCTGACGCCTTCGGGCAGTTGACGGCCCGCTTCGATGTTGCCGCGCAGAATGCCGATCACCGCGCCGCTGTCGTCAAACACCGCGCCACCGGCATCGCCGGGCAGGGTGTTGATGTCGAGACGGTCGATATGCTCGGCACCGTTCAGGCCCCGCACATCGGCCAGCGTGCCATAGGTCAGGCTGGGCGCGCCCAGAACCCCCTCGTAGGAATAGCCCGCGACGGCCACCTCGGCGCTGATCTGCGGCACCTGCGTCGAAAACGCGGCGACACCGGCAGGGGTGAGCGGCGATTTCGGGCGCAGCACGGCCAGCCCCGTGGTGTCGTTGACGCCGAGGATCTCCATGTCATAGCTCTCGGCCAGGGTGACACGCGAACAGCTGCTCACCGCGTCGGCCACCGTCAGCACAACACCGTCGCTGGTGACAAAGACACCGCTGCGCGACAGTTTCGGTTTGCGGATCTTCAGCCCCGATAGCAGATCGACGGACTGACTGTCGTCGATCCCGGCGCTGCTTGGCAGGACGCCCGCGAGCCGGGTAAAGCTGGCGCGCATTTCGGCCAGCATCCGGTCTCGGCGCGCATCGTCCCCCAGCGGCCAGACCAGCGTGAAGCCCTTGATCTGCCCGTCCTCAAGGCTCGCCTCGGTGTAGGAGGTGAAGCTGGCGTTGCTGCCCTGAATGGTAAAGCTGTTGCCCTTGCGGCTGCGCGGCCCGTCCTGCGGCACCACGGCCAGCGTCTGCATGATCTGATACAGCCCCGCCAGCGTGTCCGCCGTGCCGGGTTGCGAGATCAGGATGACGCGCGCCTTGGTCGCGCCGGTGGGCTCGTAAAAGGCAAAGGGCGCCTCGTATTTGTCGAAGGCCACCAGATCTGTGGGCATCTGAATGGCGATCCCGGCTTTTTCGTCGCGCACCAGACGCAGGCCAAGGTCGCTCAGCACGGCATTGTACTTGCCCAGCAGGTCGGCGCGCTGTGCGGTGGTCAGGATGCCGGTGATCTCATAGCCGTTGTCACGCTGCCAGGCGCCCATCGAGTTGCGGGTGCCCGCGCCAAACGCGCCATCAATCGCGCCGTTGTAATAGCCCGCCCATTCCAGAGCGATCTGCAACTGGTCGCGCCCCTCGCGGCTCAGCTCTTTTTCGCTGCGCAGCGCCTCGGTGGGGCTTTCGTCGGGCAGACCGCCGAAATCCGCGTTGACGTCATCGGTGCTCTGGGGCGTGGCCGCCGGCGGGGCAGGCTCGGCTGTTGGCGCGGGTGCGGCGGCGACGTTGTCCTGCGGGGCCTCGGCGGGGCGGCTGCCGCCGACCGGCCAGAATTGCCCGGCAAACCACTGCGGCTGCGCGATATAGCTGTCCTGCGGGATACGGCCTTCACTGCGCAGCACGTTCAGCACCTGATTGGCCTGATCCGGCGCATAGGGCCCAAGCGCGATGGCATAATAGCCGTTGCCAAGGCTGAAGCCGTTCACATCCTGAAGCGACCCTGTGTAGATGCGGATGCTCTGCTGGGCCTCTTCAAGGGTCGGCTGCGCCTCGATCTGCACATAGACCGGGTTGGCGGGGGTGCTTTGTGCCCAGGCCCCCTGCACGCCAAAGCTCAATGCGCATACCAGCGCAACTAGAATACGGATCATGTGGAATTGCCTCTCGCCCAACGGTCTCGACGTGTCTCGTTCCGGGGCTTGTCGCCCCTGTGTTCATGTCCGTTTAGCAAATTAACGCGCGCATGCACCCAATAAATGCGCGTCAAATGCCGTATCGCCACATTGACCCCGTGGCAGGGCACCCGTACTTAGGCGCCTGACGTCCGACTTCAGTCGCCAGAGGGGCCCTCATGTCCGAACCGCAAAAAGCCGATACCGGTATCGCGAAACCGAAAAGCTTTCAGGAGATTATCCTGAGGTTGCAGGCCTATTGGGCCGCCAAGGGCTGCGCCATCATGCAACCCTACGATATGGAGGTCGGGGCTGGGACTTTTCACCCCGCGACCACCCTGCGCTCGCTTGGCAACCGGCACTGGGCTGCGGCTTATGTGCAACCCTCGCGTCGCCCAACAGATGGGCGTTACGGCGAAAACCCGAACCGGTTGCAGCATTACTACCAGTATCAGGTGCTGATCAAACCCAGCCCGCCCGATCTGCAGGCCCTCTACCTCGGCTCGCTTGAGGCGATCGGCATCGACATGGACATGCACGACATCCGCTTTGTCGAGGACGACTGGGAAAGCCCCACCCTCGGTGCATGGGGTCTCGGCTGGGAGGTCTGGTGCGATGGCATGGAAGTGTCGCAGTTCACCTACTTCCAGCAGGTCGGCGGCCACGACTGCCACCCCGTCTCGGGCGAGCTGACCTACGGGTTGGAGCGTCTGGCGATGTATGTCCTCGGCATCGATCACGTCATGGACATGCCCTACAACGACCCTCAGTCGCCCATCGCGCTCAGCTATGGCGATGTCTTCCTGCAGAACGAACAGGAATACTCGCGCTGGAATTTCGACATCGCCAACACCGAGATGCTGCTGAAGCATTTCGAGGATGCCGAGGCCGAATGCGCCGCAATCCTGGCCCACCCGGTCGAAGATCCCAAGACCGGCAAGCGCATCGTCATGGCGCAACCCGCCTATGACCAGTGCATCAAGGCCAGCCATCTGTTCAACCTGCTGGACGCGCGTGGCGTGATCTCGGTCACCGAACGTCAGGCCTATATCGGCCGGGTGCGGACGCTGGCGAAAGCCTGCGCCGATGCCTTCGTGCAGACCGAAGCCGGCGGCTGGACCCCCGAAGCCGTCGCGTAAAGCAGCGCGGACAGGGGTTTTCGCCGGGCCAACAGGGGGCGCCTCAGGGCCCCCCAACCAGACAAGGAAGGGCCTGACACCATGGGGAAAATCCTCGTCATCTTCACCCTGCTCAGCGCTGTGCTGGTCGGCGGCGCCGTCTATTACCTGCAGGTCTATGCCTATTACGAGGAGGTCGCGGCCACGGGCACCGACGACGTCATGCTGACCCGCCTCGACACCGGGCAGCCCGAAGCCATTCCCTACGCCGAGTTTCAGGCCATCGACGCGACCTCCTCGCCGATCCGCTACCGGGGCTGTTTCACCACCCAGGCCTCGACCGTGAGCCTGTCGCAGGCTTACGCCCCCTACCCGGATGCGCGCCCGATCGAAGGCCCGCGCTGGTTCGGCTGCTATGACGCGGATGAAATCGGCGACGCGCTGGAAAGCGGTCAGGCGCAGGCCTTCCTGTCGATTGAAAACGTGCACTACGGCGTCGACCGGGTCGTGGCGCTGTTCGGCGACGGCCGGGGGGTTGTCTGGCACCAGATCAACCACTGCGGCGAAGTCGTCTTTGATGGCCGCCCGGCACCCGAGGGCTGCCCGCCGCCGCCCGAAGGCATCGCCCGCCAATAACGGCCCGCCGCCGCATCCCAGCCCCTCCGCGCGCCCACCCGCGCCCGGTCAGATGTTGCGCCAGCCCAGCGGCTCTGTTGCGCTGTACCTTACGCAAAGCGGAACTTTTCGCGCCCCCCTGCGCTGTGTCTGCAAGCAGGAGGTCGCAATACATGTCATCCACCCCACCCAATTCCACCAAGGATCAGGCCCCCGCCTGGGTCGTTCCGGCCATGCGCGCAGGCTACGCCGCACGCGGTTTCACCTATCTGATCCTCGGCACACTCGCCTGCCTTGCCGCGCGTTCTGGCGCGCAGGCCAAGGGCACCAGCGACGCGTTCAGCGCCCTGCGTGATGAACCCTGGGGCCTTGCGATGCTCTGGGCGCTGGCGGTCGGCCTGCTGGCCTTCGCCGTCTGGCGGGTCATCGACGGCTACATGGACCTCGAGGAAGAGGGCAAAGGCGCCAAGGGCCTGATCGCCCGCGCGGGCCAGATCATCACCGGCATCCTGCACGCAGGCCTCGCCCTGACGGCGGCACGCATCGCCCTCGGCCTTGGCGGCAGCTCGGGCGGGCAGGGCGAGGACAAGGCGCAGAGCCTGTCCTCATGGCTGCTCACCAAGCCCTATGGCTCCGAGATCATCATCGCCATCGGGGCCGTGACCTGTGGCGCCGGGATCTACTATTTCTACAAGGCCTGGTCCGAGAAATACCGCACCGCCCTGCGCGCCAGCCCCGTCGTCGAAAAGCTGGAGCCGATGATCAAGGCCGGCCTCGTCGCCCATGGCATCGTCATCCTGATGATCGGCGGCTTTCTGGTCTATGCCGGTCTTACCGCCGACCCCGATCAGGCCGGTGCCATCGGCAAGGCCTTCGAGACGGTGCGCACCCAGCCCTATGGCCAGATTCTGCTGGCGCTGCTCGGCCTCGGCCTCGCCTTCTTCGGTCTGTTCTGCTGGATCGAGGCGATCTATCGCTTCGTGCCGCGCCGGGTGAAGCCCGGAACCGAAAGCCTCGCCTCGCGCCTGAATGCCAGATCGGCACGCCGCGCGGCCGAGAGCGCGCTGAAGGCGGCGGACCCAACCACCACCTGAGCGGGCATTTCCCTGCCATTCAGCGCCAGCCCATCAAATATCCCTGAAAATTCGCCCCGCCCCGTCTGGACCACAGGGCGGGGCTTCGCTATCCAGCGTGCCACGGAACAGGCGTTTGCCAGTTGTCAGGCCCGGGCCCTTCGGCCCAAGGCGGGAAGGAATACCATGCCGGATCTTCTGATCGAACTTTTCTCCGAGGAAATCCCCGCGCGCATGCAGGCGCGCGCAGCCGAGGATCTGAAGAAACGTATCACCGACGGCCTCGTCGAGGCTGGCCTGACCTACGCCGGTGCCGCCGCTTTCCACACGCCCCGCCGCCTGACGCTGGCGCTCTCCGGCCTGCTCGCCGAAAGCCCGACCCTGCGCGAAGAGCGTAAAGGTCCGCGCACCGACGCCCCCGAAAAAGCCATCGAGGGCTTTCTGCGCGGCGCCGGTCTGACCCGCGACCAGCTGCAGGAACGCGACGACAAGAAGGGCGCCGTCTTCTTCGCCGTGATCGAAAAACCGGGCCGCCCGGCCGCCGAGATCGTCGCCGAAGTCCTCGACACCACCATCCGCAATTTCCCCTGGCCGAAGTCGATGCGCTGGGGCGAGGGCGCCTTGCGGTGGGTGCGCCCGCTGCACTCGATCCTCTGCATCCTGACGGATGAGGCAGGGGCCGAGGTTGTCCCCCTCGACGTCGATGGCATCAAGAGCTCCAACACCACCGAGGGCCACCGCTTCCTCGCGCCCGGCCGCTTCCCCGTCTCCTCCTTCGACGGCTATGTGACTGAGCTGAAACGCCGTTTCGTCATTCTGGACGCGGCTGAGCGCGCCGACCACATCTGGCAGGACGCCACCAATCAGGCCTTCGCCAATGGCTTTGAAGTGGTCGAGGATCGCGGCCTGCTGGCTGAGGTCGCAGGTCTTGTCGAATGGCCCGTCGTCCTGATGGGCGAGATCGGGGCAGACTTCCTTGGCCTGCCGCCCGAGGTGCTGCAAACCTCGATGAAAGAGCACCAGAAGTTCTTCTCGGTGCGCAATCCCAAGACCGGCCGGATCGAACGCTTCATCACCGTCGCCAACCGCGAAACCCGCGACCACGGCGCAACCATCCTCGCTGGCAACCAGAAGGTCCTCGCCGCCCGCCTGTCGGACGCGAAATTCTTCTGGGAGAACGACCTGCGCGTCGCCAAGACCGAAGGGATGGAGGCCTGGACCGCCGCCCTCTCCAACGTCACCTTCCACAACAAGCTGGGCAGCCAGTCCGAGCGGATCGAGCGTATCGCTGCCCTTGCACGCGAAATCGCCCCCGCCCTTGGGGCCGACCCGGATCTGGCCGAAAAAGCCGCCCGCGTCGCCAAGGCCGACCTCAGCTCGGAAATGGTCTATGAATTCCCCGAGCTGCAGGGCCTGATGGGCCGCTACTACGCCGAGGCCGCTGGCCTTCCGGTGGAGGTCGCCGCCGCCTGTCAGGAGCATTACTCGCCATTGGGTCCGACCGACGACGTCCCGACCGCGCCCGTCTCCGCCACGGTCGCACTGGCCGACAAGCTCGACACGCTGACTGGCTTCTGGGCCATCGACGAGAAGCCGACAGGCAGCAAGGACCCGTTTGCGCTGCGCCGTGCGGCGTTGGGGGTTATTCGGTTGCTGCTGGCGAATGATGTCCAAATGGATTTGCTCGAAGTCTTGTCAACTTCAATCGCATCTACTCTTCAGGATCTCGGTTTCTCAGGAAAGCTCTTTGAGAAGTACGACATCGATGCATCGAAGACTAAGTCCGCTGACTTTTACGCGCAAACGGAACTTGAGACAGTTCATGAAAAGCTGAGCAAAGATAGTATTTTGAAATTGGCGCACGATCAAATGCTGTGCTGGGAAGCTGATGGTAGCAAGGTCTTGAAGCCTGTTGAGGATGTCGCCGCCGACCTCCTCGCCTTCTTCCACGACCGCCTCAAGGTCCACCTCAAGGACGAGGGCATCCGCCACGATGTCATCGACGCCTGCCTCGCCATGCCCGGCAATGACGATATCACCCTGCTGGTCAAACGCGCCCGTGCCCTTTCGGATGCGCTGAAGACCGACGATGGCGTCAACCTCGTGCAGGGGTTCAAGCGCGCCAACAACATCCTCAGCCAGGCCGAGGAAAAGGACGGCGTCGCCTACGAATTCGGGGCCGACATCAAGTTCGCCGAGGCCGAGGAGGAAAAGACCCTCTTCGCCGCGCTCGAGGCCGCCGAGCCGAAGATCGCCGCTGCGCTGGAGGCAGAGGATTTCGCCGCCGCCATGGCCGCCATGGCCGCTCTGCGCGCGCCCATCGACGCCTTCTTCATGGCTGTGCAGATCAACTCGGACAACGACGTCGTGCGCCGCAACCGCCTGAACCTGCTGTCGACCATCCGCACCACGGTCCTCAAGGTCGCTGACCTGACCCGGATCGAGGGCTAAACCCCCCGGCGCGCCTCGCCAAGGGCGCGCCATTGGTCGGGCTTGCGCGGTGCGCTGCCCGACTTTCCCTTGCCCTGTTGCGCCACCTCGCTATGCTGCAGCAAGAAGAGCAGGTGCCGCAGTGCAGCAAGACGACCCCAACATCACCCTCATCACCGAAACCGCGCCGATTGCGACACAAACGCACGGTGGGCGGGCGAAATGCCTGCAACGTCTGGTTCGGCTGAACCTGCCGGTGCCGCGCACCGTCGCGCTGTCCTTCGCCTCGGTGCACGACATTGCCGAGGGGCGGATGCCCAACCTCGCGCAATTGCTAGCACCCTTCGGCGCGCACCCGCTGCTCTGCGTGCGTCCCTCGTCTGAGGACCCTGACTGGGGTGGGCCGAGCGCGGTTCTCAACCTCGGCATCAACGACACCGTCCATGCCGCCCTCTCGGCCAAGCTGGGCGAGGAAGCCGCGACGCGTCTCTATAACCGCTTCGTGCGCACCTACGCCGTGCACGTCGAACGCCTCGACCCGGACATGTTCTCGGACCTGCCCGACCACGGCCCCGATGCGCTGGCCGAATCCTTGCGCGCCTACCGCGAGGAGACGGAGGAGGACTTCCCCCAGGACCCTCGCGTGCAGATCACCGCCGTGCTGAAATCCATGGCCCGCGCCTGGCGCGGCACCACCGCCCGGCTGCTGCGTCAGGCCAAGGGTGCGCCTGCGGATGCCGGCCTCGGCCTCGTCGTGCAGGAGATGGCGCTCGGCCTCGGACGGCATGGCGAATGCGGCTCCGGCGTGATTCAGCGGGTCTCCTCCGGCACCGGCAAGCCGCGCTTTACCGGCCGCTATCTCAGCCAGAGCCAGGGCCGCGAGGCGCTGCAGCGGGGCAAGCAATCGCTATATCTCGCGCGCGATGCACGCGGCGAATCACTGCAGGATCTGGCTCCCGAAGCCTTTGATAAGCTTGTCGAATATACCGAACTGATGCGGTTTCGCCTGCGCGAGGAAATGCAGGCCGAATTCACCATCGAGGACGGCCAGCTCCACATCCTCGACGCCCTGCGCGTCAGCCGCACCTCGCGCGCGGCGGTGCGTATCGCGGTCGCTCTGGCCGAGGATGGCGTGATCCCGAGGGAGGAGGCGATCTGCCGCGTCGACCCCCGCGCGCTCAGCGAAATGCTGCACCGCCAGATCGACCCGGAGGCCAAGCGCGACGTCATCGGCAAGGGCATCGCCGCCAGTCCCGGCGCCGCCACCGGCAAGATCGTGTTCTCCGCCGCCGCCGCGCAGGCCAGTGCTGCGCGCGGTGAGGCCTGCGTTCTGGTGCGCCGCGAAACCGGCCCCGAGGATATCCGCGGCATGCATGCCTCGGTCGGCGTCGTGACCGAGCGGGGCGGCATCACCAGCCATGCCGCCGTCATCGGGCGCGGCCTCGGGCTGCCCTGCGTCGTTGGCGTGACGGGTCTGCAATTCGACATGAAGAACCAGTTCATCAAGGCCCGCGATGGCCGCGTTTTCCGCGGCGGCGACCTGATCACCATCGACGGCAGCGACGGCGATATCCTCGCGGGCGAGACGCCGTTGCACGAAGCCGCGCAGGACGACGCCTTCCAGTCGATGCTGTCCTGGGCCGAGGAGTTCTGCGACATTGGCATCCGCGCCAACGCCGACACCCCCGCCGACGCGCTGGTGGCACGCAAGTTCAACGCACAAGGCATCGGCCTCTGCCGCACCGAACATATGTTCTTCGACCCCGGTCGCCTGACCGTGATGCGCGAGATGATCTTCGCCGACGCCCCCGCCGATCGGCGCACCGCCATCGACCGCCTGCTGCCGATGCAGCGCGCCGATTTCATCGAACTGTTCCGCATCATGCAGGGCCAGCCAGTCTGCATCCGCCTGTTCGATCCGCCCCTGCATGAATTCCTGCCCTCGGACCGCGCCGGTCTGCGTGAGCTGGCCGAGGCCCTCTCGCTGCCCCTGTCCGATGTCACGCGCCGCGTCGAATCTCTCAGCGAATACAATCCCATGCTGGGGATGCGCGGCGTTCGCCTCGGGATCACCATCCCCGAGATTTACGACATGCAGGCCCGTGCGATCTTCGAGGCGACCATCGCCGCCAGCCGCGACGGAGCGCCCGTCGTGCCCGAAATCATGATCCCGCTCGTCTCGGCCAAGCGCGAGGTCGAGCTGGTCAAGATGCGCGTCGATGCCGTCGCCGCCGCCGTGCGCACCGAGACCGGGCGCGACTTCACCTACCGCCTCGGCGTCATGGTCGAGACACCCCGCGCCGCCCTGCGCGCGGGCGAGATTGCGCCCTTCGCCGCCTTCCTGTCCTTCGGCACCAACGACCTGACGCAGATGACCTACGGGCTGTCGCGCGATGACGCGGGCAAGTTCATGTCCGAGTATGTCAAGCAGGGCGTCTACCCCGAGGATCCTTTTCACACCCTTGACACCGAAGGGGTCGGTGAACTGCTCATGATTGGGGCACAACGGGGCCGCGCGGCGCGTCCCGATCTGACCCTTTCGATCTGCGGCGAACACGGCGGCAATGCCGAATCAATCGCCTTCTGTCGGGCCGCCGGGTTCGACTATGTGTCCTGCTCACCCTTCCGGGTTCCCGTCGCAAGACTGGCTGCAGCGCAATTGAATATCCGTCCGACCCTGCCGCCGAGGGCATTTAAAACATCTTGAGTTTCAGGTGGTTAACACTTTCTTAACACCTTGTCCGGCCGCCGGCGGCAGTATCTTGCCTGTCAAAATCCCCTCCTAGGGTAGACGGTTCCATCACTTTTCGTTAGGTAGCCGGACCGTTGGCGATCAGCCAGACGCTGCGTCAGGGGACCAGAACATGAAATTCAGTGCTGCTTTCTTCATTTTACTTCTCGCGATCGCGCCGCCCGCGATCGCCGAAAATACAATGACCGACGCGATGAAGGTCGAGCAGCAGGCGATGCAATCCGTTTCCAAAAGCCGCCTCGCTTCCTTCCTGACGACCCCCAAGGTGACGACGCCGAAGACCAGTCCCGTGGTCTACAGTCGCGAGTGGCTCTCGAGACAGCCCGCCGGCAAGGGCGACGACTCCTTCCAATGCCTCGCTGAGGCGCTCTACTTCGAGGCCCGCGGCGAAAGCGTCAAAGGGCAGTTCGCGGTGGCCGAGGTCATCCTGAACCGTGTCGACAGCCCGGACTTCCCCAACAGCGTATGCGGGGTCATCCATCAGGGCACAGGTCGCAAATATGCCTGCCAGTTCACCTACACCTGCGACGGCCGCAAAGAAGTCATTGGCGAACCGATTGCCTATGCCCGCGCTGCCAAGATTGCCGCGATCACGCTCAAGGGCACTGCGCGCCCGCTGACCGAAGGCGCCACCTTCTACCACACCCTGCACGTCAAACCCCGCTGGGCGAAGAAGTTTGAAAAGACGGCCGCCATCGGTGTGCACCAGTTCTACCGGATGCCGACCCGCACCGCCCAGAACTGAGACGACCAGACCTGAGACGACCAGACCTGAGACGACCCGCCACCGCCCGAGGGACCGCAATCGGACCCGGGGCCGCACCACGCGGGTCCAGCACCAGCCCCCTGCGCCGCTGAGCGGCGCTTGACAGGGCAGGGGATGCCCCCACCGCTCCACAGCCTCCCGCTTCGGCCCTGCGCGCCTATGTGCCGCTTTTCGCGCCGACAGGACTTTGCCTTTCCGCCAGTCTTCTGACATGAAGACGGGCGATCCCTGTCCGGCCTGCATCCCAGCAGGTCGGCCATGCAGGGATCCGCAGACGGGCAACGCGCGGGGCAACCAGATGAGCGACCATATCAGTCAGGCCTTCGATCATCCGCTGGCGCGGTCACGCGCGCTCTCCGGTGACGCGCCCGCCGACCGGATCTCGCTGCGTGATCATCTGGCCGAGGTCGAGATCGGTGCCTTTCAGTCCGAACGCGGCACCATGCAGCGCCTGCGCTTCAACATCGTGGTCGAGGTGCGCCACGCCCATGCCACGCTTGAAGACGACGTCGACCGCATCCTCTCCTACGACACGCTGAGCGAAGCGATCGAGGAAGCTCTGGCGGCCGAGCGGCTCAATCTGCTGGAAACCCTCGCCGATCACATCGCCGCCCTGATCCTGAGCGAACCACAGGCGCTGCGTGTCTTCGTGCGTATCGAAAAGCTGGATCGCGGTCCCGGCGCCCTCGGGGTCGAGATCGTGCGCGCCCATGATGACGCCCAGCCGGTGGCCGAAGCCGCGCTGACCCACAAGGGCCCCGACCCGCTGATCGTCTTCCTGTCCGAGGCCGCGACGCGCTCTGACCTTCTGCGCGGCTGGCTGGACCAGTTGCAGGCCGCCGCCCTTCCGGTGATCCTGTGCTGTGGGCCAGGCGACGCACCGCGCCCCACATCCGCCTCGGCCCTCGTGCAGCGGCGCATCGATCTGCTGGCCATTGAACAGGCCGCCTGGGTGCTCGCCGGCAAGGACCGCCGCTGCGTCGTGGTCAACACCCGGACCGAGCTTGACTGGGCGATGAAGCAGGGCCAGATCAGCCTATGGGCGCCCTCCAAGATCGTGCTGGACGCCGTGGGGGACCGCCCCGAAAGCATCGGCGACGGCGCCTCTCTGGCGCTCTGGTTCGCGGGGGTGATGAAATCCACCCATATGCTGATCATCGGCGACACGGTCCCGGACCTCGCGTCCAGCACCACCGACGTGACCCGCGCCAGCCTCGACGACGTGACCCTGACATTGCCTTGACGCGGCCCGTCTCTCAGGCATTCAATATCTTGGTAAGAATGCTGTCGCAAAACACCTAGAGATCAGCGCGAAGGCTTCCCATGACCCGTATCTACTATCGCCCCATCGTTCAGGGTGGCATGCCCCGCCCCGAGGGCGCCTTGCCCCTCTGCGGCGGTCCGCTCTGGTTCAATCAGATCGAAATGATCACCCGCAGCGGCATCAAGGTCACCACGGCCGAGGATCTGCCCGAGGACTGGTCACGCCGCCTCTGCCGCCCGCGCCCGGCGCTGGCGGGCCTGCCGATGGACCGGCCTCTGGTCATGGGCATCGTCAACACCACGCCCGACAGCTTCTCCGACGGGGGCCAGCACGACGGGCGTGACGCGGCTGTCGCCCATGCCCGCACCCTGCTGGCCGAGGGGGCCGATATCATCGACGTCGGTGGCGAAAGCACCCGCCCCGGTGCCGCCCTGATCGATCCGGACGAAGAAATCCGCCGCACCGCCCCGGTGATCGAGGCCCTGCACCAGATGGGCGCGCGGATCTCCATCGACACCCGCAAGGCGCAGGTCGCCCGCGCCGCCTACCGCGCCGGTGCCAGTTTGATCAATGATGTCTCCGGCTTCACCTATGACCCTGACCTGGCCGAGGTCGCCGCCGCCACCGCCCTGCCGGTCTGCGTCATGCACATGCGCGACACCCCCGGCGACATGCACCTCGCGCCGCACTACGGCAACGCCCTGCTGGAAACCTATGACGAGCTTGAGGCCCGCATTCAGGCGGTCGAGGCGCAGGGCATACCGCGCGCCCGCATCCTCGCCGACCCCGGCATCGGCTTTGCCAAGACGCTTGAGCATAACCTCGAAATCCTCAACCGGCTGTCGCTGTTTCACGGTCTCGGCTGCCCGCTGCTGCTGGGGGTGTCGCGCAAGCGCTTCATCGGCACCATCGGTGGCGCCGAAAGCGCGCGCGACCGCGCCCCCGGCTCGATCGCCGTGGCGCTGGCCGGGGTGTCGCAGGGGGTCCAGATGCTGCGCGTGCACGACGTCGGCGAAACCACGCAGGCGCTGCGGCTCTGGCAGGCGGTGCACACCGGCGCCTGGTCGCCCGCCAGCTAAGGGCTCAGGCGTCGCCGCTTGCCAGCGCCAGCCCGTCGACCACAGCGGTAAACGCCTCCGACGTCTCGATCCGCGCACCGGGGCAGAGGGCGCGCGCCACTTCGCCCACCATCGCCATCAGGCTCGACCCGCCAACAAGGATCACGGCCGTGATCTCATCGGCGCGCACCCCCGCCATCTCCAGCGTCTCGGCGGCGGCCTGCGCCAGCATCTCGCGCGGCTTGACCAGCGCTTCGGCCAGCGAGGCGGGGCTGATCTCGGCACTCAGCGCCCGCTCGATCATCGTCATGTTGATCACCGCGCGGCCCGTGTCGCCCCGGTTGGCCGCGATCTTGCCGCGCTCGACGGCAAAGGCCAGCTCATGCCCCAGCTCGTCCTCCAGCACGCTGGCCAGCCGCGCCAGCGGCTTCGCCTCCACCGCGCTGCGCTGCATATGCGCGACCGAGCGGCGCACATCCGGCGCATAGAGGAACGGGATCTTCGCCCAGGTCGCCAGATCGACAAAGATCGACACCGGCATCGGCAACAGCCCCTCACCCATCTCGCGCTTCAGCTGGCCACCATGCCCCAGCAAAGGCATCGCATGGCTCAGCGACACCTCCCGGTCAAAATCCGTGCCCCCCAGCCGGATGCCATGGCTCGCCACAACCTCCAGCCGGTCCGCCTCGGCGCGAAACACGGTAAAATCCGACGTACCGCCGCCGATATCGACGATCAGCCCCAGCTCGCCACTGCGCTCGCGCCCGAGCGAGGCCCGTGCCGCCGCTTCCGGCTCGAACATGAAGGCGACATCGGTAAACCCCGCCGCCGCGTAGCAACCGCGCAGATCCGCCTCCGCCTGGGCATCGCGCTCAGGGTCCGAGGAATGGAAATGCACCGGCCGCCCCGAGAGCACACGATGCACCTCATGGCCCAGCTGCGCCTCGGCCCGCTGCTTCACCGCCAGGATGAACGCCGTGACGATATCCGCCAGAGTGCGCCGCTTGCCGCCAATCAGGCGCTTTTCATGAAACAGCGTCGTGCCCAGCACCGATTTCAGCGCCCGCATATAGCGCCCGTCCTCGCCCTCGATCAGCGATTTCGCCGCCGCCTCACCGATGCGCATGGCGCCGGTATCAGCCTCAAAGAACACGGCCGTCGGCAGGGTCTCGGCGCCGACCTCGATCGGCAGCCGCTGCAGCGCGCCGTCGATCAACACGGCCGCAGCCGAGTTCGATGTGCCAAAGTCGATGGCCAGAATCCGGTCCGACATGAAAGCCTCCTGCGCTGTACGAAGCCCGCGGAATTACCCAAAGCCGCCCCCCTGCGCAAGCCCGTTCCGCGCCCCGCCCCCGCGCAGAGATCTGCCCCCGTCGCGCCCGCCGCTCTCTCATCTTGCCCGAAATACTTCGGGGGAGGGGCGCGCCCGGCGCGCTCCGGGGGCAGAGCCCCCTCTGAGAGCGCAGGCTTCGACCTCCCGGATTTTGCACCGTTCAGATACCGTTCAGATACCGACGCAATACCGACACGCCAAATCGCACCAGTCTGCCCTCGCCACGCACCTGTCCGGTACGCGCCTCAAACGCAAAAAAAGGCCCCGCCAACTGGCAGGGCCTCCCCAAACTCCATCGCTCCGAAAAGCGATCAGTTCTTGGCTTTATCAACCATTTTGCCAGCGGAAATCCACGGCATCATGCCGCGCAGCTTCTCGCCAACCTGTTCGATCTGATGTTCGTCGTTCAGACGACGGGTGCCCTTGAAGAACGGCTGACCTGCAGCGTTTTCCTGCATGAAATCACGCACGAATTTGCCGGTCTGGATGTCGCGCAGAACCGCTTTCATCTTCGCCTTGGTCTCGTCGTAGGGCAGGATGCGCGGGCCCGAAACATACTCGCCGTACTCGGCCGTGTTGCTGATCGAGTAGTTCATGTTGGCGATGCCGCCTTCATAGATCAGATCGACGATCAGCTTCACTTCGTGCAGGCACTCAAAGTAAGCCATTTCAGGGGCATAGCCCGCTTCCACGAGGGTTTCAAAGCCCATGCGGATCAGCTCGACCAGACCACCACACAGCACCGCCTGCTCGCCGAACAGGTCGGTTTCGCACTCTTCGCGGAAGTTGGTCTCGATGATGCCGGAGCGCCCGCCACCGATGGCCGAGCAATAGCTCAGACCGATTTCAAGAGCGCGGCCGGACGCATCATTGTTCACCGCCACCAGGCAAGGCACGCCGCCGCCTTTGGTGTATTCGCCGCGCACCGTATGGCCGGGGCCCTTGGGCGCCATCATGATGACATCGACGCCAGCTTTCGGCTCGATCAGACCAAAATGCACGTTCAGACCATGGGCAAAGGCAATCGCCGCGCCGTCGCGCAGGTTGTCATGGACGTATTTCTTGTAGGTTTCTGCCTGAAGTTCATCGGGCATGGTGAACATGATCAGATCACACCAGGCAGCGGCCTCGGCGATCCCCATCACGGTCAGGCCTTCCGCTTCGGCTTTCTTTGCCGATGCCGAGCCTTCGCGCAGTGCGACGACCAGGTTCTTCGCGCCGGAATCGCGCAGGTTCAGCGCATGGGCGTGACCTTGCGAACCGTAGCCGAGGATGGCCACTTTCATGTCCTTGATCAGGTTGATGTCGCAGTCACGGTCATAATAAACACGCATCGGTGCTTCTCCTTGCAATTTGTACACTTAGAATACCGGTTTCTCCGTCACGAACGTTGCAAATCCTGCATCATTTAAGTGATAATCAAAAAATCAATTCGTTATATTTTTGTAAGATGTAAAAATCATGCTCGATGATGCCGACAGACGCATACTGCGACAATATCAGGCAGACCCGGCTGCCTCTGCTGCGCAATTGGCCGAACGTTCCGGTCTGACGCAGGCCACCTGCTGGCGCCGTATTGAGCGGATGCAGGAACAGGGCATCATTCACGCCACCCGTGCCGTGATCAACTGGCAGGCTCTTGGGTACGAGGTTGAGGTCTCTCTGCGCATCACCCTTGACAAGACCCAACCCCGCGCCTTTGAAGAATTCGCCGCCGAAGCGCGCAAGATCCCAGAAGTCCTTGAAATTCAAACCTTCCTCGGTCAAGTCGATGCCCGTCTCGGCGTCATCGCCCGCGATATGCTGCACTACCAGGAGATCTACCGCAGCCGCATCCTGCCGCTGCCCCATATCACTGACCTCGACGCCCTGATGCATATCTCCCGCATCAAATACGATGAATCGGTCCCGCTATGATTGATCTGGACGACCTCGATCGCCGCATCCTGCGCGCGCTCTCCGAAGATGCCACGCAAAGCTCCGGTGCCCTCGGCCGCAAGCTGGGCCTCTCGCAGCCTGCCACCTGGCGCCGCATCCGTCGTCTTGAAGAGGCAGGCGCCATCCGTGGCAAACGGGTCGAGCTCGACCTCGCCCGCCTCGGCTTCGGCGTCACAGTCTTTCTCGGCGTGAAACTCGCCACCAAGGGCCGCCTCAGCCTTGAAGATTTCGAACGCGCTGTCTCCGCCATCCCCGAGGTCCAGACCGTCGAACACATCCTCGGCGCATATGATTACCGCCTGCGCGTCACCGCCCGCGACATCCCTGATTTTGAACGCGTTTTACGCCGCAGAATCATGACCTTGCCCGGCATTGGCAACGTCGATGCCAACGTCCTCCTCTCCGAAGAACGCCTCCCGGGCCCGCTCGGCTGATACGTTTCCCTGTTGAAAATATCCCGGGGGAGGCCGCAGGCCGGGGGCAGAGCCCCTCTGCCGACGGTTCACTTCACGCCCAGCCCCATCTGCATCAGCACCTTGCGCACAGGCGCCGCCGAATAGAGCGCATTCAATCCCGCCGCCCGCAGATCCCGCAATGGCTGCGATGAAATCTGCGAGGCCCGGTTCAGAGCATCAATCCCTGCAGCGCGGATCTGCACCTCCCGGTGGCGCTCCTGATGAAACGCGTCGAGCATCCCTGCATCGCCCAGACGCTCCGGTGCCGTGACCGCCAGATCCCTCAGACACCGCAGATCCCCGAGCGACATATTCAGCCCCTGAGCGCCGATCGGCGGCAGCACATGGGCCGCCTCGGCTATCAGCGCCAGCCGCTGGCCGTTCATCCGCTCAGCCACCTGCGTGATGATTGGCCAGACCGAGCGGCGGGTCTCCAGCTTCAGCGGCCCCAGAATCCCACAGCTTCTCCGCATCATCTCATCTTCAAATGCGCTGACGTTCATCGCGGCCAGCTCCAGCGCGCGCGGTCCATCCTCCATCCAGACCACCGCCGAGGAGGGGCGCCCCTCCAGATCCGGCAAAGGTACCAGAGTGAACGGCCCGCCTGTGCGGTGGATCTCGGTGGAGACATTGTCATGCGGCACCGGGTGGGTCACGGCAAAGGCCAGCGCTTTTTGCCCATAGCGCCGCGTCGTCACTGCGATCCCCGCCGCCTGCCGCATTGGCGAAGAGCGACCATCGGCCGCGATCACCAGACGGGTGCGCACCCGGCTGCCATCACTCAAACCGACAAAGGCTTCTGCCTCGCGGGTGAACAGGCTCTTGCTGCCAACTCCGGGGCGAAACTCAACCGTTTCAAGCGCTTCGATGCGGGCCACCATCTCGCGTCGCAGCAGCCAGTTGGGCAGGTTCCAGCCAAAGGGAAGGTCGGAAATCTCGGCAGAATTAAAATCGCGCACGACACGGGCTTCGGGCTCAGGCCCGCCAGCGTCGACGATCCGCATGATGTTCAGCGGTGCGGCGTGGGGCGCCAGCGCCTGCCACAGGCCGATCTCCTCAAGCAGGCTACGCGCGGGTTGCAGAAAGGCGGTGGTGCGCAGATCTGAGCCCTCGGCTTCTCGCGCGACGACGGGGGGCGTCGGGTCAAGGCAGAGGACAGAAAAACCGGCCGCGCCAAAGGTGCAGGCTGCCGTCAGACCGGCGACTCCGCCGCCCGAAATCACGATATCGTAACGCTTGTCCATGGCGTACCTCCTGATCAGGTATCTAGAGCGGCGCCGGGCGCTGGAAAAGCGCCAAACCGTCGCGCCTCAGCGCAACCTGCCCAGAAAGCCTGACAGGTCATCGGTGTGAAAGTGGATATGTGCGGCCTCAACCGGGGCCTCGGCAACATGGACGCAGCGCAGCCCCATGGCAAAGGGTTCGGCCAGATTGCGCGGATCGTCCTCGAACATCGCCGCCCGGGCCGTGTCCAGGCCATCAATGCCGAAGACCGTATCAAACGCGGCGCGTTCCGGTTTCGGCAGAAACCCTGCATGCTCAACGCCATAAACCGCATCGAAAAGTGTCTCCAGCCCGCGCGCGGCCAGCACCCGTTCGGCATAGGGCGCGGAGCCGTTGGTATAGACGATCTTGCGGCCGGGTAGGGCGCGGATATGGTCGGCCAGCACGGGGTCGCGCTCCAGATGGTCGACGTTGATCGCATGCACATCGCTTTGAAAGGCGGCGGGATCGACGCTGTGTTCGCGCATCAACCCTGCCAGAGTGGTGCCATGGGTGCGCCAATAATGCCCGCGCAGGCGGTTGGCCTCGATCGCATCAACCTTCAGCGCCGTCATGATCCAGGCAATCATGCGCTTTTCGATCTGATCAAAAAGCCTGGCCGAGGGATGGTAGAGCGTGTTGTCGAGGTCGAAGACCCAGCTGGTCACATGGCTGAACGAAGCTTTTTGCATGGTCGGACGCTACCGTCACTGCGGGGCGCGCGCAAGTCATCGGGGCGACCGATTGCTTGCCATGTTCGCCCCCTCAGGCCTAATGTAACACGACTTTAAAAGGAGCCGCTCGGCATGGCCATCAAACCCGCGCAGGGGGATGCGTATTCGCTCATTCTCGAAGCGATCGACGTCGGCGTCTATCGCCCCGGTGACCGTCTGGTCGAGAGCGAGCTGGCAGAGCGCTTTGGCGTCTCTCGCACCCCGATTCGCGAGGCTTTACAAAGGCTTGAGACACAGGCGCTGCTGACGCGTGATGGCCGGTCGCTGATCGTCGCCTCGCTCGATCACAACCAGCTGGCGGAGCTTTACATCGTTCGAGCTGAGCTCGAGGCGCTGGCGGCGCGTCTCGCAGCGCGTCATGCCAATCCCGAAGAGGTGCGTGTGCTGCAGGACATGATCTCTGACGACCGGAAATACCTTGGGGATCCGCAGGCGCTGAGCCGGGCGAACCGGCGGTTTCACCACCAGATCCACCTTGCCTCGCACAATCGGTTTCTGGTGCAGCAACTCGACCTCGTGCATCGCTCGATGGCGCTGCTGGCCACGACGTCTCTGGCGGCGGAGGGGCGGGACGAGGATTCACTCGCCGAACATGATGCCATCGTCCGTGCTATCGCCGCGCGCGATGAAGGGAAGGCGGGCGATGCCCTGCGCACCCATATTTCCAAGGCCTTCATCACGCGTCTCAAGCTCGATGCGGTGCGTGATGAGGATCATATCTAGGCCCCGGGGGGATTCGCGGTCTCATCTTGCTCGGGGATAGAGTGGCCGTGCTGGGTCTTATGCCAGTGAAACGGACAAAAGATCAGCTCATACAAGGCCATGTATGAGGCGAGGCACCCGAGCGGGTAGTAGAAATGCAGCGTCGGCACCCATTTCCAGAGATGCCGGTGCCCCGCCTTTTTTGTGGCGATCAGGCCTAAAGTGATGTTCTGGATCTCCGCCGTAAAGAACAGCACCGCGCAGGTGGTCAGAAGCGGTGGCGGGATGACGTGGCGCAGCGGATGCGGCAGTCCCAGCAGGATCAGCCAGAACGACCAGAGCAGCGGGGCCAGCATGAATTGCGACACCGCCGTGATGAAATGCGCGTGGAAGCCCAGGCACCGCCAGAGCCCCAGTTGACGCAGCACCAGCCGGGGGTTGCGCAGATGCACGAGGTAGGTGACGACATACCCCTTCAACCAGCGCGAGCGTTGCGTCACCCAGGGGCGGGCATGGCAATTGGCTTCCTCTGACGTGGTCGAGGCAAGGATTTCAGTGTGATAGCCGTGCCTTGCCAGACGAAAGCCCAGATCGGCGTCCTCGGTGACGTTATGGGCGTCCCAGCCGCCCAGCTCCTCCAGCACATCGCGGCGCATGAAGACCGTGGTGCCGCCGAGCGGGACAGCCAGCCCCATCTGCGACATGCCGGGCAGAACCAGTCGGAACCAGCTATTGTATTCCACCGTGAAACAGCGCGCGATCCAGTTCTGTTGCGTATTGTAGTAATCCAGTGCCCCCTGCAGGCAGGCGATCCGGTGGGGCTTGGTGGCAAAACGCTCCGCCACCTTCAGCAACTGGTCCGGCTCGGGGGCGTCCTCGGCGTCATAAATTCCAATGATCTCGCCCCTGCAGAAATCGAGCGCATAGTTCATCGCCCTCGGTTTGGTGCGCGGCACCCCATCCGGCACGACGACGACCCGCATCCAGCGCGGCAGTTCCAGATCCGCGACGGCGCCACGGGTGACGTTGTCATGTTCCTCCAGCGCCAGAACAACATCCAGCCTGTCACGCGGATAGTTGAGCCTTCCCAACCGCTTGATCAGCAATTCCGCGATCCGGCGTTCCTTATAGAGAGGGACTAGAACAGAGATCTCCGGCAGCAGTGCGGTGGGCTCCCTTGGCACCGGCTCTGGTTCCTCAGGTTTGAGCAGGTGCGTGAGGGCCGCGCCGCCCTTGAGAAGCATCGCCAGCGCCAGGGTCAGGGTTGCCCAGGTCACGCCAGCCAGAAAGACCAGCTTTGGATAGAGCAACAGTATCGCGGCAAGGCCCATCAGGATCAGCATCAGGATCTGAACCCGATGTGACGTATGGGACCAGGTGCGGCAGCTCTCAACCGCCGGGACGCGGGCGGACATCGCGGCATAAAGCACGTCGTGATGCGCCTCGGCCAGGTAGTTCTGGATGTCGTCATGTGTGGCGACCACAGGTCGGCTGTCGATCTGCAGAGGGTCCTTGAGGCTGCGTTCCAGCGTGGGCAGCAACGTCAGGAAGCGTTCAGGACGGGCGGTCGCAATCACCAGGCGACCTTGGTGTAACGACCATGGAACGATCTGATGTTTGAGGCAAAATCCCGGATCAAAGAGGCCCAGCAGGTGCTTGTCAGGAGCCTCGCTCGCAAAGTCGACCCGGCTCAGCCCAAGGCTGAGGCTGAGGAGATCCAATACGTGACGCTCGGTGATCTCGCCCTCTGCCCATGAGCGGCGAAGATTGTCTGCAAGAGAGCGGCCTTCAGAGGTACCCTCCGGGGGCCGCCGAAAGTCGATGGCAAGTTCCTGAAAACGCCCGGGCTGAGCCGCGTCCATCCCCCCTGATTGGGGAAGGGCGCCATGTGCCGATGACTGCGTGTCCAGCTTGCGCAGGTTCGACACCATGACTGAAGGCCCTTTTTTCTGCCGCAGACCTGTTTCGCAAGCCAAGGTTAATTGGTCGTTAATAAGACCTTTCCATGAGGGTATTGCGCTCGGGCTCTGGGTCAGACGCACGGGCAAGACAGCGGAGGGCATGAAAAAAGGGGGCCAGCTGGCCCCCTTCCTGTCGCAATTTACACCCGCTCAGACGGCGCTGCTGACCTTGTCCATCGAGGTGGCAAAGCGCTCGAACAGGTAAAAGCTGTCTTGCGGCCCGGGGCTGGCTTCGGGGTGGTGCTGTACCGAAAAGACCGGACGATCGGCCATCCGGATACCGCAGTTGGAGCCATCGAAAAGCGAGACGTGGGTTTCCTTGACGCCAGCTGGCAGGGTCTGGCTGTCGACGGCAAACCCATGGTTCATCGAGGTGATTTCAACCTTGCCGGTGTCCAGATCCTTCACAGGATGGTTGGCGCCATGGTGGCCGTGGTTCATCTTGACGGTCTGTGCGCCGAGCGCCAGCGCCAGCATCTGGTGGCCGAGGCAGATGCCGAAAATCGGCATATCAGAGCGCTCCAGAACCTTCTGGATCATCGGGACGGCGTACTTGCCGGTCGCGGCAGGGTCGCCCGGACCGTTCGAAAGGAACAGACCATCAGGATTGTGGGCCAGAACGTCTTCGGCAGTTGCACTTGCGGGAAGCACAGTCACATCGCAGCCTGCCGATGCAAGGCAGCGCAGAATGTTGCGTTTCGCACCGTAATCGATGGCAACGACCTTGTGGCGCGCCTCGGTCTGACGGGTAAAGCCATCAGGCCAGGCCCACCGCATCTCATCCCAACGATAGCTTTGGGCGCAGGTGACATCCTTGGCCAGGTCCAGCCCCACAAGGCCCGAAAAGCTACGCGCGCGGGCGACCAGAGCCTCGACATCGAACTGACCGTCGGGGTTGTGGGCGAGGGCCGCATGGGGCGCTCCGCGGGCGCGAATGGCGCGGGTCAGCCGCCGGGTGTCGATCCCGCCGATGGCGATGCGGCCGCGCGACGCCAGCCAATCGCCGAGCTCACCAGCCGAACGGTAGTTCGAGGGCTCGGTTGGGTCCCATTTGACGACCATGCCTGCAGCGACGGGGTTCGCGGTCTCGTCATCCTCGGGGTTCACACCGACGTTGCCGATATGGGGAAAGGTGAAGGTGACGATCTGACCGGCATAGGAGGGATCCGTCATGATCTCCTGGTAGCCCGTCATGGCAGTGTTGAAGCAAAGCTCGGCTTCGGTCACGCCAGTGGCGCCGAACCCCTTGCCGTAGAAGATCGTCCCATCAGCAAGCGCGAGGCAGGCAGTCGGTTTCTGTCCTTGGATAAGGGGCATGGCAACAACTCTTCTGGGAATATGGCAAATCGAAGCATACCTAGAAGCGCAGACCGGGCGGGTCAAGGGCTGGTAGGGGCCTGTGGGGCTTTGGGCGGGGGGAATGCGGGGGGCGGCTCGCTTGCCGCCATGCGGTTTGGGCAGGGAGGGCAGTGTGACACGGGCTGAGTCGGAGAGGTCCTGAGGGCGCGCGATTGCTGCGGTGCGGCGGTTTCCCTTGATCTGAGGGGGTTTGACCCGGCAAAACCCCTCAGTACAGGCTCAAAACAGTTCCGCAGCGCGGCGAAAGGGATGTGGAACGCTTGTCGATGGCCGCACGTTTCTATATATGTCGTCACTTGCAACCAACTCCGGGGTAGACGTGAGATGCAACTGAGAGACCAGGTCAACACAGCCATGAAGGCCGCGATGAAAGAGCGCGCCAAGGATCGGCTTTGCACCCTGCGGCTGATCAATGCAGCCATCAAGGACCGGGACATCGCCGCACGCGGCGACGGCAAGGATGACGGTGTCTGCGAGGCCGAAGTGCTTGCTATACTGGGGAAAATGACCAAGCAGCGCCAAGAGAGCGCGCGGGCCTACGAGGAAGGCGGGCGGATCGATCTGGCAGAGCAGGAGCTGGAAGAGATCAAGGTGATCGAGGAATTCCTGCCGCGGCAGCTGCGTGACAAGGAAGTCGAGGCGGCGATAGAAGAGGCCATTTCCACAACTGAGGCCAACTCGATCCGTGACATGGGCAAGGTGATCGGGCATCTGAAGGGCAAATACACCGGACAGATGGACTTTGGTGCCGTTGGCCCGATGGTGAAAAAACGCCTGACCACCTGAGGTTACGCTTCAGAGAGATGTGAGAGCCCCTGCCGGGAAACCGGTGGGGGCTTTTTGGTTTCTGGGGGTATGTGCGCCCGGAGGGCGATTTCGGGCGGCCCAAAACGCCATGTCGGTATTGCGTCGGTATCTGAACGGTATCCGAACGGTGTCATTTCAGCGGAGATGCTGTGTCAGCGGCGTGTGCGAATCGGTGGGATGGGGGTTTTGGGGGCTGTGGGAACCCGGGGCGAGCAGGGCGGGTTTGGTTCTGGAGTCGGCGCGCGCGGGCTGTGAGGGCCGGGCGCGGGGCCGCAACATCGGAGAGGATCTGAGCTATGAAAGCGACATCGAAAGCGCAGCAGCGGGCGGCAGGGGCGGCCCTGTCCGCCAAGCGGGGCGAGAGCAAGGTGGCGGATTTGCAGGGCGCCTCGAAAGACATGTACGACAGCATGAGCGAGGCGGAACTGGAAGAGATGGCCTCGACTGCACGCAAGGGTTTGCCGGATGAGGCGGAGTGAGCGCTAAGCGCTGAGCGGGAGGAGCAGGCCTGACGGAAGTGCGGGACCGGCGCCCGCCCGCGATGCGGGCATCATGCCGCCCGTCGTCCCGTCAGTTGGGGCTATCTGTTTTGCGCGAGGCGGCATTGAGGAGCTCGGGGAAGAGGGCTTTGCGCTCGTCCTCCGACAGGAACGCGCCGATCTCGACCTCGCGGCCATTGCCGGAGAGGGTGATGTAGAAGGGCACACGCCCGGAGGTCTCGTGCATCTGCACGCGGACCCAGTAGCGCTTGCACTGCCATTCATGGTGCTGGTTGCGTGGGCCGTCGCGCAGCAGGGTCCAGCTGTCCTCGTCCAGGTGCAGACGCTCAAGGATCATGCCGTCGCGGTAGGAGCGGCGCAGCGCCCACCAGAGCGCGCCGAGGGCAATCATCGCAAAGGGCAGCAATCCCCAGAGCACCGGTGAGCCCAGCATGGTGAAGAGCGGCACCATCGCCAGACTGAAGAACAGGCCGATGACCACGGCAAAACCCTGGGGTGGCAGGGAGCGATGCGGTGTCAGCTCAAGCCGGCCGGGATCGTGCCAGTGGTAGGGCAAGGGGCTCTCCCTGCGGGGTGGGGTCCTGGGGCAAGCCCCGGGGCGCTGCCCCGGACCCCGGAATATTCAGGGCAAGAAGAAGCCTGCCCAACTGAAAAAGGGGCGCCCGATGGAGGCGCCCCTTTGGTGGTATCGGTGAGGCTATCTGCGCTCAGTGGGCGTGGACCTTGTCCCAGTCTTCACGCTTGGGCAGCTGCTCGAACGTATGTTCGGGCGGCGGGCAGGGCAGGGTCCATTCCAGCGTGTCGGCGTATTCGTTCCAGTAGTTGTTCTCGGTGATCTTGGCACCGCGGAACAGCGAGTAGAACATCACGCCGAAGAAGAACACGAAGGAGGCGAAGGACAGGAAGGCGCCCATGGAGGACCAGAAGTTCCAGACCGCGAAGCCTTCGGGATAGTCGATGTAGCGGCGGGGCATGCCCTGACGACCCAGGAAGTGCTGCGGGAAGAAGGTCAGGTTGGCGCCGATGAACATCGCCCAGAAGTGCAGCTTGCCGGCCCATTCGGGGTATTGGCGGCCGGTCATCTTGCCGAACCAGAAGTAGATCCCGGCGAAGATGGCGAAGACGGCCCCGAGCGACATCACGTAGTGGAAGTGGGCGACCACATAGTAGGTGTCGTGGTAGGCGCGGTCGACCGGAGCCTGGCTGAGCACGATGCCGGTGACGCCACCGACGGTGAACAGGAACAGGAAGCCGAAGGCCCAGAGCATGGGTGTCTTGAACTCGATCGAGCCCTGCCACATCGTTGCGATCCAGGAGAAGACCTTCACGCCCGTCGGGACGGCGATGACCATGGTGGCCATCATGAAGTAGCTCTGCTGGGTCAGCGATAGGCCGACCGTGTACATGTGGTGCGCCCATACGACGAAGCCCAGCACGCCGATCGCGATGATCGCCAGAACCATCGGCAGGTAGCCGAAGATCGGTTTGCGCGAGAAGGTCGAGATCACGTGAGAGATGATGCCGAAGCCGGGCAGGATGATGATGTAGACCTCGGGGTGACCGAAGAACCACAGGATGTGCTGGTAGAGGATCGGATCGCCGCCCCCTGCAGGGTTGAAGAAGGTGGTGCCGAAGTTGCGGTCGGTCAGCAGCATGGTGATGGCACCGGCCAGAACCGGCAGCGCCAGAAGGATCAGCCAGGCGGTGACGAAGACCGACCAGGCGAACAGCGGCACCTTGAACAGCGTCATGCCGGGCGTGCGCATGTTCAGAAAGGTGGTGATGATGTTGATCGCACCGAGGATCGAGGAGGCCCCGGAGACGTGCACGGCAAAGATCGCGAGGTCTGTGGAATAGCCGCCCTCGGACGTCGAGAGGGGCGGATAGAGCACCCAGCCGATCCCGGAGCCCATCTGGTCGTTGCCACCGGGCGCCAGAAGCGAGGCGACGCCGAGGCAGAGGCCGCCGACATAGAGCCAGAACGACATGTTGTTCAGGCGCGGGAAGGCCATGTCCGGAGCGCCGATCTGCAGCGGCATGAAGTAGTTGCCGAAGCCGCCGAACAGCGCGGGAATGACGACGAAGAACATCATCAGGACACCGTGATAGGTGATCATGACGTTCCAGAGGTGCCCGTTGGGGGTACACTCTGCGGATGACGGCCAGAAACGTGCGCCCTCAAGGCACATGAACTGAACGCCGGGGTGCATAAGCTCCATCCGCATGTAGACGGTGAAGAGAACCGAGATCAGACCGGCCACGGCGGCGACGATCAGATACAGGATCCCGATATCCTTATGGTTGGTGGACATGAACCAGCGGGTGAAAAACCCACGGTTGTCTTCATGCCCGTGGCCATGAACGGCTGCGTCGGCCATGTCTGCCTCCTGCTAGAAGTTGAAGCGCCTGAGTGGGTGTCTCCTCCCGCGCGCACGTTGATTAGAGGCTTTTTAAAAGAGCCACCCCTTCGGGGCAATGGCCGGTATTGACGCAGATCAATTATTTTTGTCAACGCGCGAGGCTGCGTGATGCTGAGGTGACACTTTCGGCATGGTTGCGCGGGGTCTGGCGGGCATGGGGTGTCGGTCGCGGCCCGCGGCGGCTGGGAGATGCCGCGCGGCGAGGGGCATTACACGCGCAGGGTGCAAAATGCGACACGCTGGGGTGGAGCCGGCGCGGGGGTGCGCGCAACCGCGCGGCGATTCGCGGGCTAAAGGGCGGTGGCTCAGGAGCCGCCGTCGCCGGAGAACTGCGCGAGGTAGGCGGCGACGTCGCCCTGATGGTCGCGCAGGCGGAACGACATCTTGGCCTGTGCGCTGTCGTCGCCCAGCGTTTCGCGCAGGAAGCCGCGCGGGTCGGTGATATAGGCCTGGATGTTGTCGACGTCCCAGACGAGGCCCTCTTCGCCGGCGCGCTTGAGGTCGGCACCATAGCGGAAATCCTCGGCCCCGGCGTGCCGGCCGATGACACCGTAGAGGTTCGGGCCGGTGCGCCCGCCTTTGACGATCACTTCGTCAGCCGAGGCGATCTGGTGGCAGGATTTGCACTTCCTGAACTCTTTCTCGCCTTCTGCCACGTTGCCCATGTCCGCGAGGGCGGGGAGTGCGAGGCAGAGCAGGGCGGTGGCTGTGATCAGGGTGCGGGTCATGTCGGATCCTCCGGGGTGGCGTCTGGCGATGCGGGCACTCTAGGGCATCGCGGGGGCAGGCCAAAGGGGGGCGGGGCCGCGCAATTGTCGCAGGGGCGGCCGCGCGAAGGCGGCAGGATCAGCTGGCGGAGCCCGGTTCCGGGAAGGCGCGCGCAAAGGTGGTCATCAGCGCGACGTCGAGATCTTCCATGCTGACGGGCAGGCCGAGATCGACAAGGCTGGTGACGCCGTGGCCGGTGATGCCGCAGGGCACGATACCGGAAAAATGCTCAAGCTCGGGTTCGACGTTGATCGAAATGCCGTGAAAGCTGACCCATTTGCGCAGGCGGATGCCGATGGCGGCGATCTTGTCTTCGCGCGGGGTGCCGTCGGGCAGGGGGGCCTTGTCGGGGCGATTCACCCAGACGCCGACGCGGCCCTGCCGGATTTCGCCGGTGATGCTGAATTCGGCCAGCGTCGCGATCATCCAGTTTTCCAGCGCCAGAACGAAGGCATGCACGTCGCGGCCACGCTTGGTCAGGTCCAGCATGATATAGGCGACGCGCTGTCCGGGGCCGTGGTAGGTGTACTGCCCGCCGCGCCGCGCATCAAAGACCGGAAAGCGATCCGGGTCGACAAGATCGCGCACCTTGGCAGAGGTGCCAGCGGTATAGAGCGGCGGATGCTCCAGCAGCCAGATCGCCTCACGCGCTTCGCCACGGGCGACCGCCTCGACGCGGGCCTCCATGAAGGAGAGCGCCTCGGCGTAGCCTGTCAGACCTTCGGAGATGATCCATTCGGGGGTGGTATCGGGTGGGGTGGCGGACAAGGCGGGTCTCCGGAGCTTGGGATCTCGTGCCCCGTCAGCGCGGCGGGGCTGGCCAGTTTTCCGCCATTGCAGGGGGGAATGCAACGTCACCCTTGGATGCGCGCAGGGCGGGGCAGGCAGGGGCAGATAGGCGGGGAACATCGGGGCGCGAGACGTGCGAAAAGCCGGGGTGCGAGAAAATAGTTCGGGCAGGGCAATTTTGGTCTTCACATTGCCAAACCGGCTGGGTATATCGCCGCTAACTACCTGATCACGTGCGGTCGTGGCGGAATTGGTAGACGCGCAGCGTTGAGGTCGCTGTGGGGTAACACCCGTGGAGGTTCGAGTCCTCTCGACCGCACCATTTCAGGCCCGGCTTGAGCAACAGGCTCAGCGGGCCGGTCCGATCTAAGGTCGTTTCCCCCCTCTCTTTTCTGAATGATTGTCCCGCGATACGCGTGTTTTGTCCGGCGGTTTTGCTGTGCAGGGTCGCGCTGTGTCGTCGCGCCAGCGCGCCGGGGTGAGGGCCTTTTGCCACGCTTTTGCGAAATGCGACTTTTCGCAAGACTGGCCGATTGACAACGTGGGCCTGCTGTAATTGGAAAGGCGTTGCGCGGTCAGTGACCCCCGTTTCACCGGGGGCGGACCGCAGAAATCTCGCAAGCCGCAAGCCAGCAATATCTCACCGCCCCGGCCTCTTTCAGCCGTTTGGGCGGTTTTCCTTTTCATGCTGGGGAGCCTGATCCAGATGTCATTTACCACACCGAAACCGGGTGCGGCGTCGTCCACTGCGCGCCTGTCACCCACCCTTGGCCTGCTGCCGATCATCGCGATGACCGCCGCCGTGGCCGGGCCTGCCTTTGCCCAGACCGTCGATCTGGCCCCGATCACCGTGCAAAGCGATGTCGAGGGCGAAGCGGCCAACAGCTATACCGTGACCAATGCGGCCTCGGGCAAGGCGACAGCGCCGCTGATCGACACGCCGAAATCCGTCACCGTCGTCACCCGCAAGGAGATGGAGGAGCGCGGCGCGACGTCGCTCTATGACGTGTTGCGCACCACGCCGGGCATCACGATGCGCGCGGGCGAGGGCGGCGTGCCTGCGGGCGATATCCCGCAGATCCGTGGCTTTGACGCCAGCAACGACATCATGATCGACGGGCTGCGCAATGCCTCGCGCACCAGCTACGAATCCTTCAACCTGGAAACGGTCGAGATCACCAAGGGCTCGGACGGCGTGACGACGGGCGCAGGCTCGGCCGGTGGGTCGATCAACCTGAACTCCAAGGTGCCGATGCCGGGCACGTTCGACGATGTGTCGCTGAGCTATGGCACCGGCAACTTCAAGCGCGCCACGCTGGATTCGAACCGTCAGGTCGGCGATGTCGGCGTGCGGCTGAACCTGATGTATCAGGATGCGGACGATCTGGGCGGCAAGAAGGGCAAGACCTCCAAGCGCTGGGGCATCGCGCCCAGCCTGAGCTATCAGGTCGATGCGGACACCAAGGTCACTGCCGGTCTCTATTACTACAAGAACGAGGACATGCCCGATTACGGCGTGCGGATGTCCAACGACAACGTGCCGGACGCCTATCGCAGAGGCTCGGGCACCGCGTCCGATCCGTGGCGTCCGATCGATGTGCCGACCGACACCTTCTATGGCACGCCGGGGCGCGACTTTTCGGACGGCGAGAGCCAGAGCGCCTATGTGCGGCTGGACCACGAGTTTGCCAGCAACCTGAGCTTTGCCGCGACGCTGCGCGCCACGCGCGATGATACCTCCTATCTGGCGACGCAGCCGGGGATCTCCAGCACGGGCGAGATCAGCCGGGGCGCCAAGTCGAGCCATCGTGAGAACGACACGCTGGCCTTCAACGCGCAGCTGAAGGGCGAGGCCGATGTTCTGGCGCTGAACCACAGCTTTGCAGTGGGTGTCGATATCTCGAAATCCAAGGCGACGCAGTACGGCGGCTACAACTATACCCCGACGCCGGGCAATGTCAGCTATACCGATCCGCAACTTGGCAACTGGACCGGCACGATCACCGCGGGCGAAAAGAGCCAGTGGAACGAGACCCGCTCGACCACCGTCTATGCCTTTGACACGATTGATCTTTCGCCGCAGTTCGAGGCGTCCTTCGGCCTCAGCTACAGCAACTACGACGTGACCAGCAAAACCGCGACAGACAGCGACAAGGTGACGTCGGATCTGGTGAACGGGTCTGCCGGTCTGGTCTACAAACCGACTGAACAGGGCCGCTTCTATGCCTCGATCAGCAGTGCTTCGACCCCCGGTGGGCAGGGCGCGGGCACAGGCGGTGAATCCGCGGACGACAGCCTGAACGAGCTCGATCCGGAACGCACGCTGAGCTATGAGCTCGGCACCAAGTGGCTGATGTTCAACGACCAGCTGATGCTCTCGGCCAGCCTGTTTCACACCGAGAAGGACAATGCCCGCGTCACCAATGCTCTGGGCGAGGTCGAGAACATCGGCAAGACCCGCGCGCAGGGTATCGAGCTGGGCTTTGCCGGCCAGATCACCCAGCAGTGGGGCGTTTCGGGCGGCTATGTCTATCAGGACGTCAAGCTGATCGATGGCGGCTATTCGACCCCGCGCGGGGGCGGCACGCCCTACCTGAACCCGGGCAACGGCAAGCAGCTGACGAAGATCCCGAAGAACACCTTCTCGCTCTGGAGCACCTATGAGGTCAACGACGCCCTGACCTTTGGCGCCGGGGCCACCTATGTCGATCAGCGCGTGGCGAGCTATTCCACCGACGGCTCTGTCGCCGGGGTGATGCCGTCCAGCTGGCAGACCGATCTGATGGTGTCCTACAAGTTCAACCAGGACACGTCGCTGCAGCTGAACGTCAACAACGTCTTCGACAAGCACATCTATGGCGATTCCCATGTCACCCAGCACGTCTATACCGAGCCGGGCCGCAACTTTGCCATCACGCTGAAACATTCGTTCTGAGGCAGGCCTCGGGACCGGGAAAGGGGCGGCTTCGGCCGCCCTTTTTCATGCGCGATACGCGCGGGAATAATTCCTGACGGAAACACTTAACTTTCCGGCGACAGCCCGGTAATCTGCCCGCAAAGACAACGGAGACCGCCATGCTTGTGACCATTCCCGATCTGCTGACCCCCGAAGAGGTCGCCTATATGCGGCAGGTGCTGGAGGGGACGGGCTGGATCGACGGGCGTCACACCGCCGGAGATCAGGCGGGCAAGGTGAAGCACAACCTTCAGGTCCCTGTTGAGAGTGCCGAGGCGGCAGAGCTGGGCACCATCGTGCTGCGGGCGCTGGCGCGCAATGCGACCTATTCCTCGGCAGTGCTGCCGCTGCATGTGCTGCCGCCGATGTTCAACCGCTATGATGAGGGCATGACGTTTGGCGCGCATGTCGACGGCTCGATCCGGGTGGCGCCGGGGACGGGGCAGCGGCTGCGTACAGATGTCTCGACCACGATCTTTCTGACGCCGCCCGAGGACTATGACGGGGGCGAGCTGGTGGTGCATGACACCTACGGTGAACACCGCATCAAGCTGCCGGCGGGGCAGGCGGTGATCTATCCCGCGACCAGCCTGCATTCGGTGACGCCGGTGACGCGCGGGTCGCGCTGGGGGTCGTTCTTTTGGGCGCAGTCGATGGTGCGCGACGACTGGCAGCGCCATATGCTGTATGATCTGGACCAGTCGATCATGCGCATCCGCTCTTTGTTGCCCGACGACGATCCGGGCGTGACGGGCATCACGGCGCATTATCACAACATGATCCGGCAGTGGTCCGAAGTCTGAGCGCCGGGGTCCGAGGGGGCGGCTGAGGGGCGATTGCCGCACAGCCGCAGTTTCACAAAACAGTGACCAAACTGTCCTGTTCCTGAGGGAAAGCGCGGTTTTTCAGGCGTGTCATGGCAGCTATGCGCCTGTGGCAGGGTTAATCCGGGGCAATCGCCTGTGGTGGGTCTTGCGCCGACGGAGAATGCGTCGGAAACAGTCAAAAAGGCGAGTCTGAGACAGTCGGTTTGGCCAGAGCTCTGGTCGCGTCTGTTCCGCTTGCCCCAGCAATCCGCGCCAGATCGTGCGCGCTGCACGGGCGGCTCTCTGCAAGGGGCTTCGGGCGGCGGGCACAGCGACTGGCGTACCAGATTTGGCGTGGTGTGTCCGCGCTTCGGAGTAGCCAGATGTCTGACGTCATTACCGCGCAGCGGCGCGGCCTTGTCATGCTTGCCCTCGCCCTTGGCGGTTTCGCCATCGGCGTGGCGGAATTCGCCACGATGAGCATCCTTCCCTATTTCTCGCGCGAGTTCGGTGTGACCGAGGCGGCGGCGGGCCGGGCGATCAGTGCCTATGCGCTGGGCGTCTGCGTCGGCGCGCCGGTGATTGCGCTGCTCGGGGCACGGGTGTCGCGGCGCGGGCTGCTGGTGGCCCTGATGGCGTTCTATGCGATCAGCAATGCGGCCTCGGGGCTGATGCCGGGCTGGGGCGGCTTTACTTTGTCGCGGTTCTTTGCGGGCCTGCCACATGGCACGTATTTTGGCGTTGCGGGGCTGATGGCGGCCTCGATGGCACCCAAGGGCAAACGGGCGCAGGCGGTGTCGCGGGTGATGCTGGGGCTGACGGTGTCGACGATTCTGGGCGTGCCGCTGGCGAATATCTTTGGCGCGCAGGTCGGCTGGCGGTGGAGCTTTGCGCTGGTCGCCGTTCTGGCGACGGCCTGTGCGACGCTGGTCTGGCTCTATGCGCCCAAGCTGGCGGCGGCGACCGATGCCAGCCCGATGCGCGAGCTGTCGACGCTGAAGAACCGGCAGGTCTGGCTGACGCTGGGCATTGGCGCGGTCGGCTTCGGCGGCATGTTCTGCGTCTATACCTACCTCGCCTCGCTGGTGATGGAATATGCCGGCGCACCGGAATCGGTGGTGCCGGTGATGTTGCTGATCTTCGGTGTCGGCATGACGGCCGGGCAGTTCATCTTTGGCTGGGCGGCGGATAAATCGCTGATGGGCTCGGCCGCGGTCTGTCTGGTGGTGAGCGCGGTGGCGATGCTGGCGTTCTGGGCGGTGGCCGGGAATGTCTGGCTGATGGCTCCGGTGCTGCTGGTGATCGGGATCACCGGCGGGCTGAGCACGATCCTGCAGACGCGGCTGATGGACCTTGCGGCGGATGCGCCGACACTGTCGGCGGCGCTGAACCACAGTGCGTTCAACTTTGCCAATGCCCTCGGGCCGTGGCTGGGCGGGATGGCTCTGGCGGCGGGCTTGGGCTGGCCGTCGATCGGGCTGGTCGGCGTCGGGCTGTCGCTGGCGGGGCTGGTGGTCTGGGGCATCGCGATGATCGACGATGCGCCGCGCCGTCGCGGAATCGTGCCGGGCTGAGCCGCGGCGCAGCGGCTGAGGGCGGGATCCAAAGGCGCGCTACCGCGCATTCCGCCTGCCACAAGCGGCGCGGCGATCCCCCTAATCGCGCGCCGCGCCGGCTGAGAGGCCTTGCAATGTCGGCGCAATTCGCGATTTTGGGGCGCCAGCCCCACGGCGGGGCACAGCTGAACAGCCCGGAGGCCAAGCCATGCACGACGACACCCCCGAGGTCGACGATACCCTGACCCCGATCCTGACGGTTGAGCGGATCGAGGAGGATTTCTATCGCGGCATCGCCACACCCGGCGGCAAGGGGCGCAGTTTCGGCGGGCAGGTCATCGCGCAGGCGCTGATGGCGGCGACCCATACGGTCGGCCCCGAGCGGCGCAATCATTCGCTGCATGTCTATTTCATGCGCCCCGGCAAGGCGGTGGAGCCGGTGCTCTACCGGGTGTCGCGCGACATGGACGGGCGCAGCTTTGCCACCCGCCGCGTTGTCGCCATTCAGGGCGGCAAGCCGATCCTGACCATGTCGGCTTCGTTCCAGATCGAGGACGCGGGCCTGTCGCATCAGGAAGCCTTTCCGCCAGGTATCACTCCGCCGGAGGAGCTGGAGAACGAGCTGCAGCTGGCAGAGCGCTATCCCGATGTGCTGAGCGGCGATGCCCTGGCCTTTCTGCGGCTGAACCGGCCTATCGAGGTGCGCCCGGTCGGCCCGATGCCGCCCTTCGACATGAGCCCGCGCGAGGGCACGCAGTATCGCTGGATCCGCACCCGGTTTCCGCTGGCGGATGACCCGATCCTGCACCGCGCGGCGCTGGCCTATACCTCGGACATGGGGTTGTTGCAGGCGGCGCTGACGGTGCATGGCCGCAGCTGGATCGACCCCGGGGCCAAGGTCGCTTCGCTGGACCACGCGCTGTGGTTGCACGGCGATTTCCGCATGGACGACTGGCTGCTCTATGCCATGAACAGCCCCTGGGCGGGGAATTCGCGGGGCATGACCTTCGGCAAGATCTTCACGCGGGACGGGCGGCTGGTGGCCTCGGTCGCGCAGGAGGGGATGCTGCGGGTCGAAGATCCGACCGGCTGACCGGGAAGCTCAAAGGCACGAAAATCGGGCGGGGGTCAGCGACCTTCCGCCCTTTTTCGTGCTGCAAAAGGGATGACGCGAGCTTAGGCGCGGCAGATGACAGGGGTATGACGGCCTGTTGCTTGTTCAGCCCAGAGGCAGGCGCTCGATCAGATGGAAGCGGCCATCGGCATCCTCGCCCGTCAGGCACAGGCTGGTGATGTGAAACGGCGCGGCCTCGATCGCGGCGAGATGGGGGGCGAGGGCCTCGGCGGTGCGTGCGGCATCGTCGGGCGCGAGACGACCCGAGAGCGTGAGGTGAAAGCGGAACTCCTCCAGCACATAGGGATAGCCCCAGTCGCGCAGCAGCTCCTCCTGACGCGGCGAGAGACCGGCCTTGCGACGACGCGCCAGCTCGGCCTCGGGCGCCGGGGCGCGGAAGTCGTCGAGGCCGCGCACCGTCGCCCCCGCCAGAGCCGCCAGCGCGCCCGCGTCGCCCCGCGGGGTCAGCGCCAGAAAGGCCCCAAGGCTGTGCAGGTCCAGCCCCGCCATCGTCACAGGCGTTTGCGCGGCGCAAAGGGCGCGAGCGGCGGTGCGCAGCGCCTCAAGTGTCTGACCTTCGGCAAGGCGGAACGGCGGCTTGATCGTGCCGTGAAAGCCGTACTTGCGCGGCGTCGCGGTGATCTGGTCTATGCTGAGCGGCAGGCCGGGGATCTCGGGGTGGGGGGCGGTGCGCCCCGCCTGCGCGTCCCAGCCGAGCCACGCCGCGCCAAACGCGGCCAGCGCACCCGGTTCGGGCATGTAGTAGATCGCATAGCGGGTGAAATCGGTCATCGGGACGTCCTGACTGTGGCCTTGGGTCTGTGCGGCTCTGTTAGCGCAGGCAGGATGACAGGGAAATGACACGGCGTCGACGGGGCCGGGCTGATCACGTTTTTGCGGGGTGGCGCGCGTCGGACCCAGCCCCATGGCGGCCTGAGTGCGCCCCAAGCCTATGTGGCGATGCGGGCAGGGGGAGGGCAGGGCAAGGCTGCGCCGTCAACCATGACGTGGCAAAATGGCCACCTGCCCTTGCAGCTGATCCGGCGCAATACTAAGACTCTGTTAGGGTCTGATCGATAGGGATCGGATAGAACATCAAGGGCAGGGCGAGCATGCGAGATCCGGTAGACTTTTACATGAACAATCTGGTGCCGATGGTGGTCGAGCAGACAAGCCGCGGCGAACGGGCCTATGACATCTTCTCTCGGCTGCTGAAAGAGCGGATCATTTTCCTCTCCGGTCCGGTGCACGACGGGATGTCGAGCCTGATCGTAGCACAGTTGCTGCACCTTGAGGCGGAAAACCCGTCGAAGGAAATTTCCATGTATATCAACAGCCCAGGTGGTGTCGTGACCGCTGGCCTGTCGATCTACGACACGATGCAGTACATCAAGCCCAAGGTTTCGACGCTGGTCGTCGGTCAGGCGATGTCGATGGGGTCTCTGCTGCTGGCAGGCGGTGCCGAGGGCATGCGCTTCTCGCTGCCGAACTCGGAAATCATGGTGCACCAGCCCTCTGGCGGCTATCAGGGGCAGGCGACGGACATCATGATCCACGCCGAGCATACCAAGAAACTTAAAGAGCGGCTTAACCGTATCTATGTCAAACATACCGGACAGAGCTACGAAAAAATTGTCGATGGGCTTGAACGCGACAACTTCATGAGCGCCGAAGAGGCGAAAGAATGGGGCCTGATCGACGAGATCGTGGCCAGCCGCGACGCCATCCCGGGCGCCGCTAAGTAAGTTTGCCATTGCCCTTTCCCGATTTGCGGGGAAGGGCCGAAGCGTAACTTTGGCGTTGTGGCCACGCAGGTGCTGTCCTAGTCTGTCCTGCATGCTGCGGGGGACGGCACCCCCGGACGCGAGAGAAAGGCCCCACGAGTGGGCGAAAGGTAGAACGTAAGATGGCGACGAATTCCGGCGGAGACAGCAAGAACACGCTATACTGCAGCTTCTGCGGCAAGAGTCAGCACGAGGTACGCAAGCTGATCGCGGGGCCGACGGTCTTCATTTGTGACGAATGCGTCGAGCTTTGCATGGATATCATCCGTGAAGAGACCAAATCCACCGGTCTGAAATCCTCCGAAGGCGTGCCGACCCCGAAAGAAATCTGCGCGGTTCTGGACGATTACGTGATCGGTCAGATGACGGCCAAGCGGGTGCTCTCGGTGGCTGTGCACAACCACTACAAGCGGCTGAACCATTCCGCCAAGGGCGGCGATATCGAGCTGGCGAAGTCTAACATCCTGCTGATCGGCCCGACGGGTTGCGGCAAGACGCTGCTGGCGCAGACGCTGGCGCGCATTCTGGATGTACCCTTCACGATGGCCGATGCGACCACGCTGACCGAAGCGGGCTATGTGGGCGAGGATGTCGAGAACATCATCCTCAAGCTGCTGCAATCAAGCGAATATAACGTCGAGAAGGCGCAGCGCGGCATCGTCTATATCGACGAAGTCGACAAGATCACCCGCAAGAGCGAAAACCCCTCGATCACCCGCGACGTGTCGGGCGAGGGCGTGCAGCAGGCGCTGCTGAAGCTGATGGAGGGCACTGTGGCCTCCGTTCCGCCACAGGGCGGTCGCAAGCATCCGCAGCAGGAATTCCTGCAGGTGGATACGACCAACATCCTGTTCATCTGCGGTGGCGCGTTCGCCGGTCTCGACCGGATCATCGCGCAGCGCGGCAAGGGCAGTGCGATGGGCTTTGGCGCTGATGTGCGCGACAACGATGATCGCGGCGTCGGCGAGATTTTCCAGGAACTTGAGCCGGAAGATCTGCTGAAGTTCGGCCTGATCCCTGAGTTTGTGGGCCGTCTGCCGGTTCTGGCAACGCTGGAAGACCTCGACGAAGATGCTCTGGTCACCATCCTGACGGCGCCGAAGAACGCGCTCGTCAAGCAGTACCAGCGCCTGTTCGAGTTGGAAGGCGTGCAGCTGACCTTCACCGACGATGCGCTCAGTGCGATTGCCAAACGGGCGATCAAGCGCAAGACCGGGGCGCGTGGTCTGCGCTCGATCCTTGAGGATATTCTGCTGAACACGATGTTCGAGATGCCCGGCATGGATGAGGTCGAAGAGGTTGTCGTGAATGAAGAGGCCGTGAACTCTGACGCGCAGCCGCTGATGATCTACTCCGATTCCAAAAAGGAAGAGGCGACTGCTGGCTGATCCCCGCAGGTGACTCGGTTTCAAAGGCTCCACCTTCGGGTGGGGCCTTTTTCGTTGCGGGGTTCAGGCTCGTTACAGGCGGCAAGTGGCATGAACCTGCCAGTGCAGGTGCCGATCCGGGGCCAATGCCTTGTGCATTTTGCTAGAATCATCGGAATTTGGCGGTGAGTGAGGGCGTGATAGGGCGGCGCACCTCTGGACCTTCGCGCCCGAATGGGCCATATCCTAGGCAACAGACATCGGAGGCTTTGATGGGCGTTCTGAAATCAATCTTGCGCGGCGTAACATGGTGGAACGGCTCGACGCTGAACACCGCACTCTACACGCGCCGTAAAGGCACCAAGGTCGGCGAAGACGATCAGGGCAACGTGTATTACACGAGCGCCGACGCCAAGCGTCGCTGGGTCATGTTCAATGGCGAGATCGAGGCGAGCCGGGTCAATCCCGAATGGCACGGCTGGCTGCACCACACCGTGGACACCACGCCGACCGATCGACCGATCGTCCATAAATCCTGGGAAAAGCCGCATCAGGAAAACCTGACCGGCTCGCCGCTGGCCTATGCGCCTCCGGGATCGCTGCGCCGCCCTGTGCCGGTCGCACGCGAAGATTATCAGGCCTGGACGCCGGAATAACCACCAGCCCTGACACGGCGCCCCATCGCGGCGGCGTCGGCAGGGCGGCAGGGCGCACCAGATTGCCCGGACAGCGACGCGACCGTGACGGCACGGTCCGCTCGGGGGCGGGACCAGAACGGGAATTCACGGAAAATGTCCGAAAACACCACTGAAGTCGTTGTTGGCGCGGGCGTTCTTGCCATCGCTGCGGCGTTTCTGATCTATGCTGGACAGGTCAGCGGTATCGGCGGCGGCGCCAGCAGCTACCCCTTGTCTGCCTCCTTCCGCTCGGCGGAAGGTGTCAATGTCGGCACGGATGTGCGGCTGGCGGGCGTCAAGGTCGGCACGGTGACGGGCGTTACCCTGGACACAAAGACATTCCGGGCGCGCACCGAATTCAGCCTGCGCAACGGCGTCGACGTGCCCGATGACAGTCAGGCGATCATCTCCTCCGAGGGGCTGCTGGGCGGCAACTACGTCGAGATCATGCCCGGCGGGTCGACCTTCAACTATGCTGCGGGCGACGAGATTCTGGACACGCAGGGCTCGGTCAGCCTGATCACCCTGCTGCTGAAATTCGTTGCCGGTAGCGGCGACAGTTCGGATAAATGATGATGCTCAGAGGTGTTGCACTGGTCGCCGCTGTTTTCGCGGCAGGAGGGCTGGCCGGGGCGTCGCAGGCGCAGGAAGAGGTGAGCCTCGGCACAGGGGTTGTGCTGCGCGGTCTGGACAAGATCGACGCCAACACCACCGATCTCGAGATCCCGAATGGCCAGAGCGCGCGCTTTGGCAGCCTTGAGATCAGCCTGCGCGATTGTCGCTATCCGGTCGGGAACCCGTCGGGGGATGCCTTCGCCAGCCTCGATATCCGCGAGACTGAGGGCGGCCAGTCCAAGGATCTGTTCGACGGCTGGATGATTGCCTCCTCGCCGGCGCTGAACGCGCTGGACCACTTCCGCTATGACGTCTGGGTGCTGCGCTGCACCGTGCCTGCCGGTGTGCAGGATCCGGCCCAGGAAGCGCCACCGCCGCCCCCCGAAGTCGAAGATCTGGCCCCCGACGAGAATGCACCCGTCGACTAAGGTGTCCTACTTCGCGATCTGCAGGCGTGCATGACGCGCCAGCAGATCGTCGGCTGACTGCTGCAGGGCGGGTGGGTCGAAGTCGGCACCGCCCTGCAGCGCCTCTGCCAGCATCCTGTGATATTCTGCACGGCTGATCTCGACCCCGCCGAGCGAGGCGAGGTGCGTGGTCAGAAACTGCGTGTCGAACAGGCTGAAACCGGTCAGGTTCAGTCGGTCCACCAGCCAGGCCAGCGCGATTTTCGAGGCATCGGTGCGGCGCGAGAACATGCTTTCGCCGAAAAACGCGCGCCCCAGCGTGACGCCGTAGACGCCCCCGATCAGCGCACCCTCCATATCCCAGACCTCGACCGAGCTGGCATAGCCGCGGCGGTGAAGGTCCAGATAGAGCCCGGCGATTTCATCGTTGATCCAGGTTTCGGGACGATCCGCACAGCCCTCAAGCACACCCGCGAAATCCTCGTTCACCGAGACACGGTGGTCGGGGCGGCGCAGGCTGCGCGCGAGTGAGCGTGAGATGTGGAAACCGTCCAGGGGAAACACGCCGCGACGACGCGGATCGACCCAGAACAGCTCCGGATCGTCGCGGCCTTCGGACATGGGGAAAATACCCGACATATAGGCCTGCAGCAGCAGCTCCGGCGTGATGGCGGTATCGTCGTCGTGATCTTTCATGGGGCACCCGTCTTTGCGGGGCAGCGTGCACCCGAGGGGTAAAGATCGTATTGCGCCGCGCCCGGTAGGGCCTCAGGCACCGTGTCGGGCAGGGTCATGGGGATGATCCTGCCCGAAGGTCTTGTCGCTGGTGTGGGGCGATCAGCGTGCGTAGGTCCGCTCCAGCCATTTTTCCAGCCAGTGGATGTTGTAGGTGCCAGAGTGGATATCCGGGTCCTGCAGCAGCCGCACGAACAGCGGCACGGTGTTCTCGACACCGTCGACGATCAGCTCGCCCAGAGCGCGGTCGAGGCGGGCCAGAGCCTCGCGACGGTCGCGGCCGTGCACGATCAGCTTGCCGATCAGGCTGTCGTAGTATGGCGGGATCGAATAGCCGTCATAGAGCGCCGAATCCATCCGCACGCCAAGCCCACCGGGGGCATGGTAGGCGGTGATCTTGCCGGGACGCGGCGCAAAGGCGGGCACCGTTTCGGCGTTGATGCGGACCTCGATGGCGTGGCCGTTGATCTGCAGGTCGTCCTGCGTGAACGACAGTGGCAGGCCTTCGGCGACGCGGATCTGTTCGCGCACGAGGTCGACACCGAAGATCGCCTCGGTGACGGGGTGTTCGACCTGCAGACGGGTGTTCATCTCGATGAAATAGAACTCGCCGTTCTCGTAGAGGAACTCGATCGTGCCGGCGCCGGCGTATTTGATCGCGGCGACGGCGTCGGCGCAGACCTTGCCGATGCGGGCGCGTTCCTCGGGGGTGATGGTGGGGCCGGGGGCCTCTTCCAGCACCTTCTGGTGGCGGCGCTGCAGCGAGCAGTCGCGCTCGCCCAGGTGCACAGCCGTGCCCTTGCCATCGCCAAAGACCTGGATCTCGATGTGGCGCGGCGTGGTCAGGTACTTCTCGATATAGACTTCGTCGTTGCCAAAGGCCGCCTTGCTCTCGGAGCGGGCGGTGTGGAACGCGCTTTCCATGTCCTTCGCGGTCTGTGCGACCTTCATGCCGCGACCACCGCCACCCGCCGTGGCTTTGATGATCACGGGATAGCCGATCTCTTCGCCCACGCGGCGGGCGTCGTCGAGCGTGGCGACGCCACCATCCGAGCCGGGCACGCAGGGCACGCCGAGCGCCTTCATCGTGTCCTTGGCGGTGATCTTGTCGCCCATGATGCGGATGTGTTCGGCGCGCGGACCGATAAAGCTCAGCCCGTGGTCTTCGACGATCTGCACGAAGGCGGCGTTTTCCGACAGGAAACCGTAGCCCGGGTGGATCGCCTGCGCGCCGGTCACTTCGGCGGCGGCCATGATCGCGGGGATCGAGAGATAGCTGTCGGTGGAGGAGGGCGGGCCGATGCAGACGCTTTCATCGGCCATGCGCACATGCATCGCGTCACTGTCCGCGGTGGAGTGGACGGCGACGCTGCGAATGCCCATCTCGCGCGCGGCGCGGATGACACGCAGGGCGATTTCGCCGCGGTTGGCGATCAGGATCTTTTCGAACATGGGATGCCTTACTCGATGATCATCAGGGGCGAACCGTATTCCACGACGGCCTTATCCTCGACGAGGATCCGCTTGACGACGCCAGAGCGGGGCGCGGGAATGTGGTTCATGGTCTTCATGGCTTCGACGATCAGCAGCGTGTCGCCCTCAGACACCGTATCGCCAACCTTGACGAAAGCGGGCGAAGTTGGTTCGGGCTGAAGATAGACCGTGCCAACCATGGGCGAGGTCACTGCGCCGGGATGATCTGCCGGGTCGTCAGAGGCGATGGCCACCGGGGCCGGCGCGGCGGCTGCGGCAGGCGCATAGGCCGGGGCCTGTGCTGCCGGGGCCGGGATCGCCATGGTGGCGGTCACTTCGGATTTGCGGCTGACACGGACGTTCAGCCCGTCATCCTTGGCGTATTCGCGTTTGACCTCAAGCTCGGTCAGATCATTCTCGCGCAGCAGTTCTGCCAATGCCTTGATAAAGGCCACGTCTGCTTCATGCGTCTTGTCAGTCATTGCACCCTCGATCGGATATACGCCCCCCAATCCGCGGAGGCACTCATATGATTGCACCGCTTATAGAGAAAGCCGTTCCGAGTGAAAAGGCGTGGATGTCAGGGCAGGCCGGTGAAAACGGCTCTGGCCGGACCCATGCGGGGTTCACCGGGGCCGCCGGGGGGCAGCCGGGCAGAATTTTGCGGCGTTTGACGGAAAGAGAACGGGCCGCCCCCGGAAAAGGGAGCGGCCCGGATGTATGCCTCAGCTTGCGCGCTCAGGTCTCAGGATTTGCCGAGCAGCACGGGTTCGTCGTCGTTGACTTCCGTCGCGCTGTCCTTGTCGAACTCGGCCATCGCCTCAAGCTCGGCTTTGGTATAGCCCTCGGCCCAGACATCGGTGCCGTCGAAGGTCAGCTCGGACAGCGGCAGCGCCACGTCATGTTCGCCCAGACCCAGGAAGCCGCCGATCCCGACCACGGCCATCGCGTTGCCGTTGACCAGAACGACATTGTCGACCTCGCCAATCACATCGCCGTTGGTCGTCTTGACCGAATAGCCTTCGAGGTCATCGGCGGTCATCGTCATCGGGGCGACGTCATCGCCGATCTTTTCGGCCGTCTTCGTGGTGTCCGTGGTCAGCTCGTTGGTTTCTTCAGCCACAGAGTCAGCGGCGTTGTCGATTGCATTGCCAGTGGCATCGACGCCATTGGAAATCGCGTTGCCGGTTGCATCGGCAACATCGCCCAGCTCTTCACCAACGCTGTCGACCTGAGGGTCGGCCTGTACGCTGGTCGAGGCTTCGTCATCAACGGTGGTCTTGGCGGTATCGGCCATCACCGGAGCGGACAGCAGGGCAAGAGCGGCGGCACCGGACAGCAGAGTTTTCATCGTGTTCATCTGGGGTCTCCTAAACTTTGTTTCGTTCGACGTATCGTGTCGTCGTCTGATCACCCAACCCCGGATAGGGCGCGCAGGTTCCACCGTCTTTTGCGCAAGCCGGGGGAGGGGGCGCGGATGCACGCGCGTCAAATGCGCCGCCCCCAAACGCCAACCGGCCCCGGAGCATCTGCGCCGGGGCCGGTGTAAGTCGCTGATATATAGGGGTTTAGGCCTTGTTCATCCGGTTTTCGATCAGCTCTTCGACAACAGAAGGGTCCGCCAGCGTCGAGATATCGCCGAGCGCGTCATAGTCGTTCTCGGCGATTTTCCGCAGGATGCGCCGCATGATCTTGCCGGAACGCGTCTTGGGCAGACCGGGGGCCCACTGGATCAGGTCGGGCTTGGCGATCGGCCCGATCTCGGTGCGCACCCAGCCCTCAAGCTCACGCCGCAGCTCGTCGGAGGGCTCTTCGTTGTTCATCAGCGTGACATAGGCATAGATGCCCTGACCCTTGACCGCATGGGGGTAGCCGACGACCGCCGCCTCGGCGACCTTGGCATGGGCGACAAGGGCGCTCTCGACCTCCGCCGTGCCCATCCGGTGACCCGAGACGTTGATCACGTCATCAACCCGGCCAGTGATCCAGTAATAGCCATCGGCGTCGCGCCGGCAGCCGTCGCCGGCAAAGTAGTAGCCCTTGTAGTCGCTGAAGTAGGTGGTCTCGAACCGCTCATGATCGCCCCAGACGGTGCGCATCTGCCCCGGCCAGCTGTCCTTGATCGCCAGCACACCCTCGGTCTTGGTCTCGTGCAGTTCCTTGCCGCTTGTCGGGTCGAGCACGACCGGCTGCACGCCAAAGAACGGTTTTGTGGCGGAGCCGGGTTTCGTCGCCATGGCGCCGGGCAGGGGGGTGATCATGTGCCCGCCGGTTTCGGTCTGCCACCAGGTGTCGACGATGGGCAGTTTGCCCTTGCCGATATTGTCGTTGTACCAGGTCCAGGCCTCGGGGTTGATCGGCTCGCCCACGGTGCCCAGCACCTTGAGCGAGGACAGATCGCAGCCCTCGACAAAGCTGGTGCCCTGACCCATCAGCGCACGGATCGCGGTGGGGGCGGTGTAGAACTGCGCCACTTTGTGCTTTTCAATCACCTGCCAGAAGCGGGAGGCATCGGGATAGGTCGGCACGCCCTCGAACATCAGCGTCGTCGCGCCGTTCGCCAGCGGGCCATAGACGATATAGCTGTGCCCGGTGACCCAGCCGACATCCGCGCCGCACCAGAAGACATCGCCGTCGTGGTAATCAAACGTCAGCTTCTGCGTCATCGCCGCATAGAGCAGATAGCCGCCCGAGCTGTGCACCACGCCCTTCGGTTTGCCGGTCGAGCCGGAGGTATAGAGGATGAACAGCGGATCTTCGGCATTCATCGGGCGGATCGGGCAATCGGGCGCGACCTGCGCCATCATCGCTTTCACGTCGACATCGCGGTCCTGAATCCAGGTGGTCTGGTCGCCGGTATGTTTGACGACAAGGCAGCGCACCTTGTCAGAACAGTGCAGCAGGGCCGCGTCGGTGTTGGACTTCAGGTTGGTGCGGCGGCCGCCACGCGGCGCGGTGTCGGCGGTGATCACCACCTTGGCGCCGCAATCGTTGATCCGGTTGGCCAGCGCGTCGGGACTGAAGCCTGCGAAGACGATGGAATGGATCGCGCCGATCCGGGCACAGGCCAGCATGGCATAGGCGGCTTCGGGGATCATCGGCAGATAGATGATCACCCGGTCGCCGCGCATCACGCCCTGCGCCAGCAGCACGTTGGAGAAACGGCAGACCTTCTCGTGCAGCTCGGTATAGGTGATGTGCTGGGCCGGGGTCTCGGGGTCGTCGGGTTCGAAGATGATCGCGGTCTGGTCGCCACGGCTCTCAAGGTGGCGGTCGATGCAGTTGTAGGCGACGTTCAGCACGCCATCCTCGAACCACTTCACCGACACTTTCCCGAGATCAAAGCAGGTGTTCTTGACCACCGAGAACGGCTCGATCCAGTCCAGCCGGTCTTTCGCCTCGCGGCCCCAGAAGGTGTCCGGGTCATCGACCGAGGCCTGATACATCGACGCATAGGTGTCGGCGTCGATATGGGCGCCGGCCACGAAATCATCGGAAGGGGGGTACATCTTTTCAGTCATCGCGGTCTCCTCATCGCACGATCATGCGCGGTCATTCCTAGGGCGCAGGGGCAGGCGGCTGCAACCCGTCCTTTAGGCCCGTCCCCGCAGGGTCGGGCAAAAAGCACAGGCTTTGCAAGGCCCTGCAAGCGTCAGATCGCCAGATATTCCGACCGCAGCTCCTCGTTCCCCAGAACTTCTGCCGCTGCGCCGTCAAACACAATGGTGCCCGTGTCGAGGATGACCGCCCGGTCGGCCAGTTCCAGCGCACGCACCGCGTTCTGTTCGACCAGGATGGTGGTGATGCCCTGTTCCTTGATGATGCGCAGGGTCTTTTCGATCTCGTCCACGATCACCGGGGCCAGACCTTCATAGGGTTCGTCCAGCAGCAGCACCTTGATGTCACGCGCCAGTGCGCGGGCAATCGCCAGCATCTGCTGTTCGCCGCCCGACAGGGTCACCCCCTCCTGCTTGCGCCGCTCGCCCAGACGCGGGAACAGATCGTAGAGCCGTTCCAGCGACCAGCCGATGGGCGGGGCGATCTGCGCCAGTTGCAGGTTCTCCTCCACCGTCAGGCCGGGGATGATGGCGCGGTCCTCGGGCACCAGCCCGATTCCGGCGCGCGAGGCCTCATAGCTTGCCATCTTGTGCAGCGGCTGATGGTCCAGCCAGATTTCGCCCGCCGTCACCTGCGGCGAATTCATCCGCGCGATGGAGCGCAGGGTCGTGGTCTTGCCCGCCCCGTTGCGCCCGAGTAGCGCCAGAATCTCGCCCTCATGCACGTTGAAGGAGATGTTCTGGACGATGTAGCTCTCGCCATAATAGCTCTCCATGTTCCAGACGGACAGGAAGGCGGGGGCGGTTTCGGCGTAGTTCTTGCCCTTGTTGAAATCGGGTTTGACGTTCATCGCGATGGTTCCTTTTACGCCGGAGTGCTCTCGCCCAGATACGCTTCGCGCACCTTGGGGTGGCCCTTGATCTTGTCGGGGGTGTCCTCAACCAGAGGGCTGCCCTGCGCCAGCACCGTGATCCGCTGCGCCAGCGAGAAGACGACATGCATGTCATGTTCGATGATGACGATGGTGATGTTGCGCTCCTCCTTGATCTGTTTCAGCAGGTCGATGGTGTTGTTGGTGTCGGCGCGCGCCATGCCGGCTGTGGGTTCATCCAGCAGCAGCAGGCGCGGCTCCTGCGCCAGACACATGCCGATTTCCAGCCGCCGCTTGTCACCGCGCGACATCGAGGCCGCGTGCATGTGCCGCTTGTCGGCCATGTTCATGTCGACCAGCATCGCCTCGGCCTTGTCGTGGATATCTGCCTGGCCTTCGACGCTGCGGATCGCGTTCAGCTTGAACGACCCGTCGCGCCTGGCGAAGCAGGGGATCAGCATGTTTTCCATCACCGTCAGATCGCCGAAGATCTCGGGCGTCTGAAACACGCGGGAAATCCCCATCTGGTTGATCTCATACGGGGTGCGCCCCAGCACCGACTGGCCGTCGAACATGACCGAGCCTGTGTCCGGGATGAGCTTGCCCACCAGACAGTTCAGCAGCGTCGATTTGCCCGCGCCGTTCGGCCCGATGATCGCGTGGACCGAGTTTTCGGCCACGCTGAGGTTCACATCCCCCAGCGCCTGCAAGCCCCCGAAGCGTTTGTTGACGTTCTTGACCTCAAGAATTCCCATGGTGCGCTCCTATTCCGCGGGTTTGGATTGCGCGGCTTTCTTCTCGGCCCGCTTGGATTTGCCACGGATCAGGCGGCCGATGCGCGTGCCGCCCTCGACCAGCCCACCGGGCAGGAAGGTGACGACCAGCATGAACAGCAGCCCCAGCGTCAGGTTCCAGCCCGAGCCGACGAAGTGTTCGGTGAACCAGACGACGGCGTTCTCCAGCCCCTCGGGCAGACCGCCGAACCACTGATGCAGCACGTTGTCGTTGATCTTGGAGAAGATGTTCTCGAAGTACTTGATGAAGCCCGCGCCCAGCACCGGCCCGATCAGCGTGCCCGCGCCGCCAAGGATGGTCATCAGAACCACCTCGCCCGACGCCGTCCACTGCATCCGCTCGGCGCCCGCCAGCGGGTCCATCGAGGCGAGCAGACCACCGGCCAGCCCGGCATACATCCCCGAAATCACGAAGGCCGCCAGCGTGTAGGGGCGGGTGTTCAGCCCGGTGTAGTTCAGCCGCGTCTGGTTCGACTTCACCGCCCGCAGCATCAGCCCGAAGGGCGAGCGGAAGATGCGGATCGAGATGTAGAAGGACACCAGCAGCAGCACCGCGCAGAGGTAATAGCCGTTGGAAAACTGAAAACTCCAGTCGCCGAGAGACAGCGTCGAGGTCTCGCGCATCTCCATCCCGAACAGGCTGGTCACCGGAATACCGCCCGTATCGCTGACCGAGGTGCCGAAGATCCGCGGATCATCCAGCGACAGTTGCAGCCCCGTCTCGCCGTTGGTGATCGGTGTCAGCACGGAATAGGCGAGGTTGAAGCTCATCTGTGCGAAGGCCAGCGTCAGGATCGAGAAGTAGATGCCCGATCGGCGCAGGGATACGAAGCCGATGACCAGCGCGAACAGCCCCGCCACGATGACCGACAGGATGATCGCGGGGATGACGTTCATGCTCAGCAGCTTGAACATCCAGACGGCGGAATAGGACCCGACGCCGAGGAAGGCCGCGTGCCCGAAGGACAGATAGCCGGTCAGCCCGAACAGGATGTTGAAGCCGACCGCGAAGATCCCGAAGATCACGAAGCGCTGCATCAGGTCGGGATAGCCCGCGTTGAACTGCGCCATGGCGCTGCTCTGGGGGAAAGGGTTCAGGATGAACGGTGCGCACAGTGCAAGCACCGCCACGACACACAAAAGGGTCAGGTCTTTGCCTTTGATACCCAGCATGGATTAGTCCTCCATCACGCCCTTGCGACCCATGAGGCCGCGCGGACGTGTCAGCAAAATGATGATGGCGGCGAGGTAGATGATGATCTGGTCGATGCCGGGGATGAGGGACTTGATCTCGTTCATCGAGGCAAAGCTCTCGAGGATACCGAGCAGGAAGCCCGCCAGCACCGCACCGGGCAGACTGCCCATGCCGCCGACGACGACCACGACAAAGCTCAGCACCAGAAAATCCATGCCGATGTGATAGTTGGGTGAATTGATCGGGGCGTACATCACCCCGGCCATGCCCGCGACAGCGGCGGCCAGGCCGAACATGATGGTGAACCGCTTGTCGATGTTGATGCCCAGCAGGCCGACGGTCTCGCGGTCCGCCATGCCGGCGCGCACGACCATCCCGAAGGTGGTGAACTGCAGAAAGGCAAAGACCGCGCCGATGATCACGGCCGCGAAGGCAAAGTACACCAGCCGCCAGTAAGGATAGATGACCACGTTCGGGTCCATCCCCATCATCGCCCCGAAATCAAAGCTGCCGCGAAATACGTCCGGGGCAGGGGTGGCGATCTGGTTGGCGCCGAAATAATGCTTGATCAGCTCCTGCAGCACGATGGCCAGGCCGAAGGTCACCAGGATCTGGTCGGCATGGGGGCGGCGGTAGAAATGCTTGATCAGCCCGCGCTCCATCACCACACCGATGACCAGCATGATCGGAATGGCGAACAGGATCGCCAGCGGCACCGACCAGTCGATCAGGGCCGCGCCGAACTCGGGGCCGAACCAGCCCTCGACGTACGGCGTCTTGATCTGCAGAGGATTGCCGAGAAAGTCGGTCTTGACCGGGTCCAGCGTGATTTTCGACAGGGTCAGCACTTTTTGCACGGTCACCGCGCAGAAGGCCCCGATCATGAACAGCGCGCCATGGGCAAAGTTGACCACGCCGAGCGTGCCGAAAATCAGCGTCAGGCCGAGCGCAATCAGCGCATAGGCCGAGCCCTTGTCCAGCCCGTTCAGAACTTGCAGAAGGATCGCTTCCATTGTCACCACTCGCGTTTCTTGGAAGTTGCGATGCGCCGCAGGGGCCGCCTCTGGCCCCTGTTTGGTCGTGTTGCATCGGGGGGTGGCCTGTTGGGGGCCGCAAGAACCGGCCGCGCGATCCCCTCGCGCGGCCGGTCAGAAGGGTCGCCTCAGGCGCCCGGGTTACATTCGCCCAGGGCACCGCCCGCGAACATCGGATGCTCGGGGTCATAGGTGACCTGAGCGACCGGAGTGACTTCGACGATCTCCACGAGGTGGAATTCATCCTGCGGATCTTCCGCACCCTTCACGACCAGCACGTCCTTGAAGCACTGGTGGTCATCGGCGCGGTACAGCGTCTTGCCGTTGCCCAGCCCGTCGAACTCAAAGCCCGCAAGGGCCTCGCCCACGGCGCAGGGGTTGAACGAACCGGCGCGCTCGACCGCATCGGCATAGAGCATGGTCTGCGCGTAGCAGGTCTGTGCGGCCTGGCTCGGCGGGAAGCCGTACTTGGTGCCGAAGCTTTTCACGAAGGCGGCCGTGCCCTCGTCGCCCAGCTTCCAGTCCCAGTTCTGCGACCCGACGATGCCCTTGATGTTCTGACCGGCACCCTTGGCCATCAGCTCCGAATACAGCGGCACGACGATCTCGAAGTTCTTGCCGTTGACCTGCTTTTCACGCAGCCCGAACTGCACGGCGTTGGTGAGCGAGTTCACCATGTTTCCGCCGTAGTGGTTCAGGACCAGGACATCTGCGCCCGAATTCAGCACCGGCGCGATATAGGACGAGAAGTCGGTTGCGGCCAGCGGCGTCAGCACGTTGTTGACGGTTCTCCAGCCAATCGCCTCGGTCGCGGCCTGGATCGATTCCTGCTGCGTCCAGCCCCATGTGTAATCCGCCGTCAGGTGATAGGCCGCACGGTCGCTGCCATAGAGCTTTTCCAGCACGGGCGCGAGCGCCGCCGCCGACATGTAGGCGTTGAAGAAGTGCCGGAAACCATTGGCCTTCTTGTCCTTGCCGGTGGTGTCGTTGGAGTGGGTGAGCCCGGCCATGAAGATCACGCCCGCCTCCTGGCACAACCCCTGCACAGCCACCGCCACGCCCGAGGACGAGCCGCCGGTGATCATGATCGCGCCGTCTTTTTCGATCATCGACTTGGCGCTGGCGCGCGCTGCGTCGGATTTGGTCTGGGTGTCGCCGGTGACATAGGCGACCTTCTTGCCCATGATCCCGTTGCCGCCAAGCGCCTTGGAGCTGAAGGTGTTCAGCATCCCGCCGTCGCCTTCGCCGTTCAGATGCTCCACCGCCAGTTCGTAGGCGCGCAGCTCGTCCGCGCCCTCGTCAGCGTAGGGGCCGGATTGGGGGACGTTGAAACCCAGTGTGACGGTGCCGCCCGTCGGCTCGTTGGTGAAGGCCGAGGCCGAGGACGCGGTGAAAATGGTTGGCAAGGCCAACCCCGCGCCACCCACGGCACCGGACTTTAGCAGCCCCCGGCGTGTCAGTAACTTCGACATGAAAATCCTCCCTTGGATTTGGTGCGGCAGCGCCTCCTCTTGCGCTGGTCGCGTGCACGATCGTGCAAAGGGATCATCGCACCCTTACCGAAAATTCAGCAACAACTCCTTTTGATTGCTTGATTTTTTTGTAAAGAAATACACAATGGCGGCGCGGAATCTGTAAATAAATTCTATCGCAGTGCAGAAATTCATTGATAACGCAGGGGAATTTTCATGGCCCGGACACTGACAGGCTCACGCATCCGTGACCGCAGGACGATGCGCGGGATGCGTCAGGCGGATCTGGCGCGCCGGGCCGGGATTTCGGCCAGCTATCTGAACCTGATCGAGCACAACAAGCGCAGAATCGGCGGCTCGCTTCTGCTGTCGATTGCCGCCGCGCTGGATGTCGAACCCTCCGCCCTGTCCGAGGGGGCCGAGGCCGCGCTGCTCGCCACCCTGCGCCAGGCCGCCGCCGACCGGGCCGAGGCCGCAGCCGAACTCACCCAGGTCGAGGATTTCGTCGGCCGCTTCCCCGGCTGGGCGCAGCTGCTGTCCAGCCAGCAACGTCGCCTCGGCGCGCTGGAACAGGCGGTCGAGGCGCTGACCGACCGCCTCGCGCATGATCCACACATCGCCGCTTCGATGCACGAGGTCCTCTCGACCGTCACTGCCATCCATGCCTCGGCGGAAATCCTCGTGGCGGAGCCAAAGCTGGAACCCGAATGGCGCGCCCGCTTTCACCGCAACATCTCCGAGGATTCCGCCCGCCTCGCCGAAGGCGCCCGCCGTCTGGTGGACGAGATCGAGGCCGGGGGGCAGCGCGACGCCACCCTGTCGTCGCCGCAGGACGAGGTCGAGGCCTTCCTGTCCGACCACGATTTCCACATCCCCGCGCTGGAAGCCGACCCCGGCGCGGTCGATGCCCTGCTGAGCGAGGCGGGCACGCGCCTCGCCTCTGCCTCGGCCCGGCTGATCGCGCGCCGCTTCCTTGACCTCTACGCGCAGGACGCCCGCGCCCTGCCGCTGCAGGCGGTGGCCGAGGTGATCCCCGAAGGCCCCACGCGGCTGGACCCGGCGCAGCTCGCCGCGCGCTTCGGTGTCGATCCCGGGCGGATGATGCGGCGGCTCGCGACTCTGCCGGGGGCGGTGCTGGCGGACCGGGGTCAGCCGCCGCTGGGCCTTGTCGCCTGCGACGCCTCCGGCACGCTGACCTTCCGCAAGCCGCTGGCACCCTTCCCGCTGCCGCGTGTCGGCGCGGCCTGTCCGCTCTGGCCGCTGTTTCAGGCGCTCAGCCGTCCGATGATGCCACTGCGTCAGGTGATCCGCCTTGCGGGTCGATCCGAGGGGGTCTTTCTCACCCATGCCATCGCCCAGCCCTACGGCCCGCAGGTGCCCAACCGCGAACCGATGTTCGAGGCGCATATGCTGATCCAGCCGATCCGCACCGACCCGGCGCTGGACCCGGCACAGGCGGATCTGCCGCGCGTTGGTGTCACCTGCCGGATCTGCCCCAAGGCGGGCTGTCGGGGGCGGCGCGAGCCCTCGATTATGGCCGAGGCGATCTGATCAGGGAAAATACATCCCAAGGGTCATGTGAAGGTTTCCCCACTCGCGCAAAGGCTGCTAACACTACCGCGATTGCGCCTGCGAAACGGCCAGTCACTCTTCTGGGAGGGGGGGAAGACCCGCATGGGCAAATCTGTTCTCGTGATCGAGGATGAACCCAATATCAGCGAGGCGATCAGTTTCATCCTGTCGCGCGATGGCTGGCACGTTGCCACCCATTCCAATGGTGTGGATGCGGTCGAGGCGGTGCGGGCGCGCCGTCCCGATCTGGTGATCCTCGACGTCATGCTGCCGGGCCGCTCTGGCTACGACATCCTGCGCGAACTGCGCGCCGGCCCCGAAACCGGTGGCCTGCCCGTGCTGATGCTGACCGCCCGTGGCCAGCCCAAGGACCGCGCCCTGGCCGAGGAGATCGGCGCCAGTCGCTTCATGACCAAACCTTTCTCCAACGCCGAGGTGCTGGAGGCCGTCAACGCCCTGATCCGGCCATGAGCCCGCGCCCCGGTCCCGTTTTCCTTGAGCGGCGCGGTTATCGCCAGCGGCGCATGCTGGACGCCGCGCGGGTGCTGCCGATGCTGGGGCTGGTGCTGCTGGGCGTGCCGCTGCTCTGGCCGAACGGCGGGGCGGAGGCGATGCCGACCTCGCACGCGATGATCTATATCTTCGGGGTCTGGGCGCTGCTGGCGCTGGCCTCGGCAGTGCTGGTCAGCCGCCTGTCGGATCTGGCCGCGGATGACCCCGAGACACCGAAACCCACTGGTCCGGTCTCTGGTGCGGAGATTGCCCCCGCGACTGGCCCAGAGATCGGCCCCCGCTGATGGCGTCGCTGAACCTGCTGGTCGCGGTCAGCCTGATCTATGTCGCCTTCCTCTTTGCCGTCGCCTTCGGGGCCGAGCGTGCGGCGATGAAGGGGCGGGCAGGGTGGCTGCGCTCTCCGGTGGTCTACACGCTGTCGCTGTCGATCTATTGCACAGCCTGGACGTTCTACGGCGCAGTCGGTTACGCCGCGCGCTCGGGGTTGGAGTATCTGACGATCTACATCGGTCCCTCCATCGTCATGATCGGCTGGGTCTGGGCGTTGCGGAAAATCGTGCGCATCGGGCGCAGCCAGCGCATCACCTCGGTCGCCGACCTGATCTCATCGCGCTATGGCAAGTCCAACCTGCTGGCCGTCGCCGTCACCTTGATCGCCGTCGTCGGCACCACCCCCTATATCGCGCTGCAACTGCAATCCGTGACACAGAGCGTCGCCGCCTTTGCCGCCGCCGATCCCTCGATCGTGCTGCCTGCCGACAACCGCGCCACCGCGCTCTGGGTGGCGGCGGGGCTGGCGGCCTTCACGGTGCTGTTCGGCACCCGCAACCTCGACTCCAACGAGCGCCATCACGGCGTCGTCATGGCCATCGCGCTGGAGGCCGTGGTCAAGCTCTGCGCGCTGCTCGCCGTTGGCATCTTCACCGTCTGGGGCATCGGCGGCGGGGTCGGGCAGACGCTGGCGCGCATCGACGCCTCGGCCCAGCTGGGCCAGTGGCAGATGGCACCGGGGCGCTGGTCTGGCCTGATCTTTCTGTCGGGCGCGGCGTTGCTCTGCCTGCCACGGATGTTTCAGGTGCTGGTGGTCGAGAACGAAGACGAGCGGCACCTGCGCACCGCCTCCTGGGCCTTTCCCGCCTACATGATCGCGATGAGCCTGTTCGTGATGCCGATTGCCGTCGCGGGCCTGTCGATGCTGCCCGAGGGCGCCAACCCCGACATGTTCGTCCTGACCCTGCCGCTGTCGGAGGGGCACACCGGGTTGGCGGTGTTTTCGTTCTTGGGCGGATTTTCCTCGGCCACCTCCATGGTGATCGTGGCGGCGATTGCCCTCTCGACCATGGTGTCGAACCATATCGTCATGCCGATCTGGCTCAGCCTCAGTGGCAAGGGCGCGATGGTGTCGGGGGATGTGCGCCACGTCGTCATCATGGCGCGCCGGATCTCGATCATCGGCGTGCTGTTCCTCGGTTACCTCTACTATCGCCTGTCGGGCGGGGGCACGGCGCTGGCGGCCATTGGCCTGATCTCCTTTTCCGGGGTCGCACAGTTCCTGCCCTCGATGCTCGGCGGCATCTTCTGGCGGGGGGCGACGCGCAACGGCGCCTTCGCGGGCCTGCTCCTTGGCTTCGCGATCTGGCTCTGGTGCCTGTTCCTGCCCTCTTTCGGCGATGGCGTGGTCCTGCCCGCCGGTGTCATCGCCAACGGCCCCTGGGGCCTCGGCTGGCTGCGCCCGCACGCGCTCTTCTCCATCACCGGCCTCGATCCGCTGGTGCATGGCGTGCTCTGGTCCGTCCTGCTCAACACGCTGGCCTTCACGGGGCTGTCGATCTTCTCCTTCCCCTCGCCGATGGAGCGGCTGCAGGGCGCGCAGTTCGTCAATGTCTACCAGCACTCCGCCAGCCCGCGCGGCTGGACCGGCGGCACCGCCCAGAGCGAGGACCTGATGATCATGGCGCAGCGCCTTCTGGGCGCGCGCGAGGCGCAGAAGCTGTTCCAGTCCGAGGCCGCCCGGCAAGGCGTGCAGGGCTATCTGCCCGATCCCAACGCCGACTTCCTGCAACGGCTTGAGCGTGAGCTTTCCGGCTCTGTCGGGGCCGCCACCGCCCATGCCATGGTCGGCCAGATCGTCGGCGGGGCGGCGGTCTCCGTCGAAGACCTGATGGCCGTCGCGGACGAGGCGGCGCAGATCATGGAGTACTCCAACCAGCTTGAGGCGAAGTCGGATGAGCTGCTCCGCACCGCACGCCAACTGCGCGACGCCAACGCCAAGCTGACCCAGCTCTCGGTGCAAAAGGACGCCTTCCTCAGCCAGATCAGCCACGAACTGCGCACCCCGATGACCTCGATTCGCGCCTTCTCGGAGATCCTGCGCGACGCGCCCGGCCTGAGTGAGCCGCAAAAGCACAAATACGCCAATATCATCCACGACGAGACCGTGCGCCTGACCCGCCTGCTGGATGATCTGCTGGATCTGGCGGTGCTGGAAAACGGTCAGGTCAGCCTCAACATCACCCGGGCGCGGCTGGGCGATATCCTCGATCACGCACTGGCTGCGGCGGGCGGCGACCCCAGCGCGCTGAAACTGCGCCGCGACAAGCCGCGCGAGGGCCTTTGGCTGCAAACCGATACCGACCGTCTGGCGCAGGTCTTCATCAACCTGATCGCCAATGCCCGAAAATATTGCGATGCCACCACGCCAGAGCTGCGCATCGCCGTGCGCACCGGCGAGGGCAGTCTGATGGTGGATTTCATCGACAACGGCGCCGGCATCGAAACCGATCAACAGACTTTGATATTTGAGAAATTCGCCCGCATCGGCGACCAGAAGGCGGGCGGCGCGGGTCTCGGCCTCGCCATCTGCCGCGAGATCATGGCCCGCCTTGAGGGCTCGATCACCTATCTGCCGGGGCAGGGAGGTGCCGCCTTTCGCGTCACTCTGCCGATGCCCGCGGCAAATGCTGCGCAATAGCGTCGGCTCTAAAGGCTATGGTAACCTTCTGACCTCTACAACCAAGGGGATTGTCCGCATGAGGCGGTGGCGGAGCGTATGGTAAACGGCAATTCAAATGCAGTGTTGCGCAGAAAGGCGGTGGCTGCGCGCGAGGTCTATCAGGCCCGTGCTATGTCCCCTGAGAAAGCCTTGCGTATTGCCCTGTCCAAAAGCGCGGATGATCTGCTGGATCTGCCGCTGGTCGTGATATCGACAAGCTATGAATTCGTCTCGGCTGAGAATTTTGCCGGGATGCTGACCGATGATGACCTGCTGATGCTGCTCGATGGTCTGGGCGGCACCTCGGGGGCGGTGACGCTGGATCTTCAGGCGACCTCGGCGCTGGTGGAACAAAGCACCATGGGCCGTGTCAGCCCGCTTGCCGCAGAACCGCGCGCCACGACCGCAACCGATGCCGCGCTGGTCGCGCCGCTGCTTGATGACGTGCTGCTGCGCGCCTCGCTGATGCTTGAGGGGGACCCGGCGGCGGATTGGCTCAGCGGCTATGGCTTTGGCGTGCGGATCGAAAACAAGCGACTGCTCGGGTTGGCCCTCAGTGCCACCGAATTTCATGTCTTCCGCATTCAGGTCGATTTGGCCGGGCTGAAACAGGGGCAAATCATGCTCGCCCTGCCGGACCGCGAGGCGATCGAGGACGAGGCCTCCCTGCAGGAGGGTGCCGAGCGGGATCGCAGCAATATCAGTGCCGCCGTGATGTCGGCGCCTGCCGTCATTGATGCCGTCCTGCTGCGCCTGTCGATGCCGCTGTCGCATGTGACCCGCCTGAAACCCGGTGATCTGATCCCTGTCCCGCAGGAGGCGCTGTCCAACACCCGACTTGAGATCGGGCGTGGCCAATGCCTCGGCAAGGTGCGTCTTGGTCAGGTCAATGGCTTCCGTGCGGTGCGCCTGACCATGGACGGTCTGGCCGAAGCCCGATCCGCCCTTGAGGCGGGCGAGGCTGAGATCGGGGGCATGGCCTCCTCCAGCGCGCGCAGCTTTGCCGCCGACATGGAAGACGCCGAGGAACTGCCGACGCTCGGGAGCATGGGGGGCGACGACCTGCCGGACCTTGGCAGCTTTGGCTCCGATCCGGAGGAGGAGGGCGATTTCCCCGCGCTGGGCGATTTCCCGGCCATGGGCGAAATGCCTGACCTGCCGGATCTGTCCGACCTGCCCGAACTTTCGGGCGGTGAGGACGGGGAAACCGATTTCGATGGTGGCTTTCCCATGATGTCGATGGGCGACCTGCCAGACCTCGAAAACTGAAAGCGCCTGATCCGCGCCCTGCGGTGTCGGCCCGGTCAAGACGCAAAACGCCATCCCCTTACAGGGATGGCGTTGTCATGTGGGCTTGTCGGTGTCGCGATTTTGCCGCTCGGTGCACCTACCGGATACCGTTCAGATACCGACCGGATACCGACATGCCGATTTGCCGCTCTGGCCGGTGTCGGTTCAGTCCGCCAGCTGCTGCAGACGGGGGCGCAAACCGGAGAGATCGTAGCCAGCCTTGGCCACCGTCGTCAGAATTTCGTCCACGTCGCCGCCCGCTGAAGCCTGCCCCAGCGACCAGATGACCGAGCTGCGCGTGCCCGAAGCGCAATAGGCCAACACCGGCCCTTCGGCCGAGGAGATGGCCTCCATCTGCTTGGAAACATTGTCAGATGTCATCGTGTCATGCGTCAGCGGCAGCACGAAAAAGTCGATGCCGGCAGCCTTTGCAGCCTCTGCCATGGCCGTGGCCTGCAGCGGAGCAGGGTTTTCGGCGTCGGGCCGGTTGCAGATCACGCGGGCAAAACCTGCCTGCTTGAGAGCTGCGAAATCAGACGGCTCAATCTGTGGGGAGACGGAGTAAACGGGCGTAATCTGACGAATATCCACGATAAGATCCTTATTCTGCTGCAACGAAGCGATCCAGCCCGCTCCGTACCAAAGGCGCCACGCGCATGCCGATGAGCATCGCGATGAGGAATACCGCGCCACCCATACCACCATAGCTGATCGAAGCAACGGCGGGACCGGGGCACAGACCAACCAGACCCCAGCCGATACCGAACAGCACGGAGCCAATGATCAACTTGCGGTCTACCTGACCTGAGGCCGCAGGAAAAGCCTGCCCCGCATAGGGGTGCCTCATCCGCCGTGAAATCTGCCAGGCAATCGCCATCGGCAGGATCGCTCCGCCCATCACGAAGGCCAGGGTCGGGTCCCAGTCGCCAAAGACGTCAAGCCAGCCCTGCACCTTGGTGGTGTCGGTCATGCCGGACACAAACAGCCCTGCGCCGAACAGACTGCCTGACAGAAAACCAATCCACTTTTGCATCAGATCCATCCCAGAATATGCCGAAAGAACACGATCGAGAGGCCACCCGCCAGGATATAGAACACCGTGGCGACGATGCCGCGCAACGACAGCCGCGAGATCCCGCAGACGCCGTGGCCCGAAGTGCAGCCATTGGCAATGCGTGTGCCGACACCAACCAGCAGCCCGGCGGCCACCAGCGCCCAGACGTTGGACGTGACATGTGTATCAGGGCGTTGCACCGTGAAGCTGAGCAGCAGCGGCACCAGAACCATGCCGGCCAGGAACAGGACCCGCTCAGCCATATTGCTGCGGCCAGAGCCGTCGACCACGCCGCCGATAATCCCGCTGGCGCCCATGATGCGGCCGTTGCCCAGCAGGTAGACCGCGCCGCCGGTGCCGATCAGCGCGCCCCCGATCAAGCCGTAAATCCAGTCGATATCCATTCGTTACCCTTACTTTTCACAGCTTGTTGACGGGAAGCTTGAGGAAGACGTTTCCGTCCTTGTCAGGCTCTGGCATCCGGCCCCCGCGCATGTTCACCTGCAGCGAAGGAATGATCATCTTGGGCATGGCCAGCGTCGCGTCGCGGGCGTCACGCATATGGACGAAGTCCTCGGCGGATTTACCGGCGGCGACGTGGATGTTTAGCGCCTTCTGCTCGCCAACGGTGGTTTCCCAGGCATAGTCCTCGCGCCCCGGGGCCTTGTAGTCATGGCCAACGAAGATGCGGGTTGCGTCGGGCAGAGCCAGGATCTTCTGGATCGAGGCGAACAAAACGCTGGAGGATCCCCCGGGGAAATCGCAGCGCGCGGTCCCGAAATCGGGCATGAACAGGGTGTCGCCGACAAAGGCAGCATCGCCGATGACATAGGTCAGGCACGCCGGAGTATGGCCGGGTGTATGCAGCACGTCGACCTTCAGCGCGCCAATCTGCAGGACGTCACCTTGCTTGAACAAGCCGTCGAACTGGCTGCCGTTGCGCTGGAACTCGGTCCCCTCGTTGAAGATCTTGCCGAAGGTGTCCTGAACCACGGTGATCTGGTCGCCGATCCCGATCTTCCCACCCAGCCGTTCCTGAATATAGGGCGCGGCAGAGAGGTGATCGGCATGGACATGCGTTTCCAGCAGCCATTCCAGACTCAGGCCGTTCTGAGTGATGAAATCGATGATCGCATCTGCCGATCGGGTGTCCGTGCGAGCCGAGGAAAAGTCGAAATCAAGGACCGAATCGATCACCGCGCAGGTGCTGCCCGCCGGATCGCGCACGACATAGGAAATCGTGTTTGTCGCCTCGTCGAAGAATGCTGTCACGTCCGGGTTCATCTCGGTTTCCTCTCGTCGCTCCATGTCTGCTGAAACGACATATAATAAAAATTGAATATAATACAAGGGGAGGGTCGCCGGCGCCTTTGTCATTTTCTTTGGTAGGGAGCGATTAGATTCGCTATAGTTGTGCAAGGCCGGATCGCGGATGGAGGAGCGCCCGGCCCAATCGTTACATCATCGGGTTTCACCATGTCTGCCACTGCACATGGCGCGATACCCGTCAGTCGAGGAGGAAAGGGTATGACGCCGACGACCACGCAGGAGTTGCAGAGAAAATTCGCCGATATCGCGGATCTGATCTCAGGGACACGGCCGGGCGCAAGACATCAACACCTGCCCAAACTGCATGAACTTGTTGGAGATTTTGCCCGCAAAGGCGTCGGGGTTCCGACAACTCTGCGCCAGATGCAGGAAGACCTGACCAACGAGGCGATTGAATCGCGTTTCGACAATATGCCGATCTGACCGCTGATGGCCCGCATATCGGGGCCAGACGGGCAAGGTCGTGTCAAAACAAAACCCGCCGGGAGCAGACGCCCCGGCGGGTTTTTCTGTATTTGCACCAACGACTTTCGCTGCTCTGCGGCAACATTTGCACACCTGCGATTCGACCGGTTTCCGCGAAAACGCAGGCGCCGAGCGATGATTTTGCAGCCGGGTGTTGCCCAAGACCGTGGCGTAAATTGTCGCAGTTTTTAACCGTTTCGCAGGCGCCGCAGCGTCAGCTCAGCGAGATCCCGGCGATGACGGCCATCAGGCCCAGCACCGACAGGGCCATGCCGCCCATGTTGTAGGGCATCGCCGCCTTGATCGCGGCGCGCAGGGCGTCATCATCGGCGGCATGCCGCTTGGCGCGGGTCACCATGATGATCGACCAGACCAGTGAGACCAGCCCCAGCAACGACACAGCCGCCCCGATCCAGATCATCCATTCCATGCTTATGCCCTCTCAGACTGGCGTGTTTGCAAAAGCGCCTAGTGCAGTCACGTCAGTGTTGCAAGCCTCGCGCAAAGGGCGTCTCGCCTCTTGCGGCAGGGGGCCGGGGCGGCTAGCAAGGGGTCTGCTGCTGCTCAACACAATTCGAAGACGCAAGGAAGACCATGGAAGACGAAACCAGTGCCGATTCCAACTACCGCGTAACCGCTGGCGAATTGCGTCAGTTCATCGAGCGGATCGAGCGCCTCGACGCCGAGAAGAAGGACCTCGCTGAACAGCAGAAAGAGGTGATGGCCGAAGCCAAGGGGCGTGGCTATGACACCAAGATCATTCGTAAGGTGATCGCTCTGCGCAAGCGTGAACCCAATGATATCGCTGAAGAAGAAGCGGTTCTTGAGATGTACAAAGAAGCCCTCGGGATGTCCTGAGGCATCTGGTCTGTGCGGCCTCGCCGGGCGGGGCCGCAGACCCGCGATAAACTTTGCACAAGATCGGGGCCTGAAGATGTCGGCGCCCTGGTCTTGTGACACCCGCTGCAACGCCACTGCCTGTTTGATCACCTATCGCCCGCTCTGATCTGGACAGACCTGAGCGTTTAGGGCAACCAGACGGACATGCAGCGCGGCGCTCCTCCCCCTCCCTCCGTTTCCGGCGCAAGGCGCAGGTTTTTCCGTGGCACGGGCCTTTGGTCTTTCGGCGCGGCGCTGATTGCGCTGGTGGTGCTGGGGCCGATCCTGTCGGTGATCTGGACGGCGCTGTGGCCAGAGGAGAACATCTGGCCCCATCTCGTTGCGACCACCCTGCCGCGCTACCTGTCGAATTCTCTCATCCTGATGGCCACGGTCGGCGCGATCACGGCGGCCACAGGCACGGGCGCCGCATGGCTGATCACCCGCTATCATTTTCCGGGCTCGCGCTGGCTTGAGTATCTTCTTCTGCTGCCGCTCGCGATCCCTGCCTATGTCGGGGCCTATGCGCTGGTCGACTTTCTGGAGTACGCAGGGCCGGTGCAGACCGGGTTGCGCAGCCTGTTCGGCTGGAGCAGTGCGCGCGATTACTGGTTTCCCGACATCCGTACAAAGACCGGCGCCATCATCGTGCTGTCTGCCTCGCTCTACCCCTATGTCTACCTGCTGTCGCGCGCCGCCTTTCGCGAGCAATCTGGCGGCGCGGAAGAGGTCGCCATGTCCCTCGGCAAGGGGCCCTTCGCGCGCTTCTGGCGTATCGGGCTGCCGATGGCACGTCCCGCCATCGCCGCCGCCGTTGCGATCGTCATGATGGAAACAGTGAATGATTTCGGCACGGTCGATTACTTTGCGGTTCAGACCCTGACGACCGGCATCTTCTCTGTCTGGTTGCAAAGCTACAATGCCGGGGGTGCGGCGCAGATCGCCTGTGTGATCCTGGGTCTAGTCGTGGCGCTGGTGCTGCTGGAGAAATCCAGCCGGCGTCGCCTGAAGTTCTATGCTCTGTCGAGCCGCCACCGTCCCGTTGTGCGCGTGCCGCTGCCCGGTTGGCGGGGCAGGGTGGCGATGCTGCTCTGCGCCTTTCCCTTCGTCCTTGGGTTCGTGCTGCCCTGCGCGGTGATCCTGTCGCACGCCTGGTCGCAGTCCGGCGCATGGAGCGATCCTGGCCTGCTGCGCGCCTTGGTGCATACGATTACGGTCTGTGGCATTGCGGCTGTCGTCACCGTGCTGGCGGCCGTGTTTCTTGTATATGGCGTGCGGGTCTCAGGAGCCGCTCTGCCAAAGCTTCTTATGCCGATCACCACGATCGGCTACGCGGCACCCGGCGCGGTGTTGGCGGTTGGCATCCTGATTCCCCTGGCGCTGATGGATCACAGGCTGGCGGATATGACGCAGATGCTGACAGGCCGGGATCCGGGGCTGATCCTGACGGGGACCGCCTTTGCGGTCGTGCTGGCGTATTGCGTGCGCTTTTTCGCCATTGCGCAGGGCGCCGCCGACGGCGCTATGGGGCGCGTGCCGCCCTCCTTGCCGATGGCGGCCCGTTCGCTTGGCCGCAGCCGGTTTGCCACGCTGCGAGAGATACACTTCCCGATGATCCGTGGATCGCTGGCATCTGCCCTGCTGCTGGTCTTTGTCGACTGCGTCAAGGAGCTGCCCGCGACGCTCTTGTTGCGCCCCTTCAACTACGACACACTGGCAACACGCGTCTTTGAGAAAGCCAGCCTCGAGCGGCTGGGCGAGGCAGCGCCCGCAGCCATTCTGGTGATCCTGGTGGGACTGTTGGCGGTGGCACTGCTGGCACGCACCAACCGCTGAGGCTTTTGTGCGGGCGGGGCGAAAATACCCTTGATCGTGGCGGCATCACCGCGTAAATGGCGCTCAATGCCCCTATAGCTCAGCTGGTAGAGCAACTGATTTGTAATCAGTAGGTCCGCGGTTCGAGTCCGTGTGGGGGCACCACTTTTCAAAAAAATACACTGAAAACATTGGATAATATTCCAATTCTGTCCCACGAAAAAATGGTGTGGGACACATCGGGCATTACCCGAGTGAAAATTCCCTGATGGAATCCATAGCGGCCGTCGCCATTCTGCGGCGATCCGCCTTGTTGGTGTGGATCGCGGATGTGGCTGGCTGAGTGTGTGCCATCACCGCCATGATCTGGTGTTGAATGGCGCCAGCTTCGGCCAGGAGCTCACCCATGGCCTTGCGCAATCCGTGCTGGCTGAGACCTTCCAGACCCGCTGCAGCGACCCAGCGGCGCACCCGTTCGTGCAGAGAAGCTGCGCTGCGAAAGGGGCGCCCGTGCTCGCTCAGGATATATGCCTTTCCCTCGACCTTGGTCGCGCGCAGCTCAGTCAGCAGCTGGTTGGCAATCGGGACCGATACGAATGGTGATCCCTTTTTCTGCGCCTGTCAGTCCAAGTAGGTGATGCCGTCCCTGATCACTTCGTTGCTGCGACCCAAGGTGATCGCGTCAGAAATTCGGCAAGCGGTTAACATGGCGAGGAACAGCCAGCGTCGCGCTATAGAGCCATGCGGGTGGTGCGCCATGAAGGTTTTGACCTCGGCAGCTGTCCACGGCTTCGCGCTGCCGCGGCTCTTGTGGGTGTTCGCGATCCCAACGCACGGATTGGTCTTCACGCGGCCACGCGGGATCGCCCATCTGTAACCTGCGCTGAGGGCCTTGCGGCTGTTGTCGGCCTGAGTTGTCTTGCCCTGCCACTGGTCCATCAGATGGATGACGCCCTCGGGGCCGAGGTCATAGTGCAGATTGCCCAGCCGCTTGCCCTCCGGGTCTGTCATGTCGCAGACCTTCTACAGCAGAGAGCGGCGCTGTTTGAGCGTCATGGGGGAGGCGTCGCCAGCGGTGAGCCTGGGCAAACTGCATGAGGTCGAGGTCAAATACTGCCCGATCCGACAGCGCTGCGTCTTCGCAAGGCTGCCGGACCTGTCTACCGTCCTGCTTCAATCTGTAATGTGGCGATCAATTGCCGGGAATGCGCGCGACTACCTTGATCTCAAGGTCGAAGCCAGCCAGCCAGGTTACGCCGACAGCGGTCCAAGCCGGGAACGGCCTACCTGGAAAATACTGTTCCTTGACCGGCATGAGGTCGGGGAGTTGTGCTTCGGGATCGGTGTGGAAGGTCGTGACGTCGATGATGTCATCGAAACTGCACCCTGCTGCATCCAGCACGGCTTCGAGGTTCTTGAAGGCCCGTTCGACCTGTGCGGGATAGGTCTCTTCAGGCGTGCCGTCCTCGCGGCTGCCGACCTGGCCGGACACGAACAGAAGGTCGCCAGATCGCACGGCGGGGGAATACCCATGCTGGTCATAAAGCGCATGGCGCGCAGACGCGGCGGGGTAGATCGGTTCACGGGTGCCCATTGGGGACTCCTTTTCTTGGATTGACGGGTGCGAAGACCGCGTGATGGCTTTCACGCGATCCAAAATTGACATACGCTGTGTATGCCGAATATTCACATACGCAACGTATGTCAATATTCGGCGCGCAGACGATGCCAATGGGGGATGCATGGCCAAACGAACACGTGCAGAAATGATGGATGGGACGCGGCGGAAGCTACTTGCCTCGGCCCGCGCGGCCTTCGTGGAAAAGGGGTTTCACAAGACGTCGATGGATGATCTCACATCCGCGGTCGACCTGACGCGCGGCGCGCTCTACCACAATTTCGGGGACAAGAAGGGGCTGTTCGCGGCCGTGGTCGACCAGATCGATGCAGAGATGGCGTCCCGTGCCCGTGGCCTCGCAGAGGGTGAGGGCACTGTATGGCGCGCCCTGCTCGCAGAGGGCTGTGCCTATATCGAGATGGCCCTCGACCCCGAAGTGCAGCGCATTGTCCTGCGCGACGGCCCCGCGGTGCTGGGGGACCCGGCCCACTGGCCCAGCCAGAACTGCTGCCTCGACGCGACCCGCGAGGCGGTCACGCAGCTTCTGGCCAACGGCGTGCTGAGGCCCGTCGATATCGAGGCCGCCTCCCGCCTTCTGAACGGCGCCGCTCTCAATGCAGCGCTCTGGGTCGCGTCCTGTGACAACCCAGAGGCGATGCTGTTGAAGGCGCAGGAGGCCTTCCGGATGCTCGCGGAAGGCCTCCTTGCCCCAGATTCGGAGGCGACCAATGACGGAGCCAAAGGGTAATTCGTTAAGTCACCTCCAAGCCCGGCCCTGACTTGCCGTGCTTGCAATCAGGCTTTGGTGCATCGCTGTTTTCCCAACGCAGCCGCTGAAGGCTATGCGCAGCATTCTCCAATTCGGGAACGTCCGCTTTGTGGACGCTCGATGTCTTATCTGAACGTCCACTTTTCAATCATGGGGGGTATGAGTTGGCGGCGTCCTTCAGTGTCCGGTGGATCCGATAGCGTCCAGCGTCATGCATGCCTCTTCCGGCAGGTCCAACGACGCCGCGGCGATGTTTTCCTTCAGGTGGGCGACCGACGACGTGCCGGGTATGAGCAAAATGTTCGGCGCGCGTTGCAAAAGCCAGGCCAGCGCGACCTGCAGAGGGCTGGCGCTGAGGTCTGCCGCCACGGCGGATAGGGCGTCCGATTGCAGCGGAGAGAAGCCGCCGAGCGGGAAAAATGGCACATAGGCAATCCCATCGGCTGCCAGTGCGTCGATCATCGCATCGTCGCTGCGGTGGGCAAGGTTGTAGAGGTTCTGGACGCAGACGATATCCGCAATATCGCGCCCTTCCTCGACCTGCGCGGCCGTGACGTTGCTCAGTCCGATATGTCGAACGCGCCCGTCCTGTTGCAGTTTGGCCAGCGCAGAGAGGGGCTCCTTGATCGAGCCCTCGGTCGGCCCCTCTCCGAACATGATCCGTAAATTAACCACATCGATCGTGTCGCGTCCTAGGTTGGCGAGGTTGTCGTTTACGGCCTGCTCCAGAGCCTCGGCCGACATCGCGGGATTCCATGATGCGTCAGCGCCGCGCACTGCGCCAATCTTCGTCACGATCGTCAGGTCGTCCGGATATGGGGCAAGCGCCTCTCTGATGATCTGGTTGGTGACGTGCGGCCCATAAAAATCACTGGTGTCGATGTGATTTATGCCCTGCCTGATCGCTTCCCGCAAAACGGCAACGGCCGCGTCGTGATCCTTCGGTGGGCCGAAGACATGGGGGCCGGCAAGCTGCATGGCCCCATAGCCCATCCGGTTTAAAGTGATGTCGGTTCCGGGCAGGGTGAAGCTGCCACCAAGTTCAGTGCTCTTTGTCATCCGATTGCTCCTTTTGCTGCCCTGAAACTAGACTCCAACTCATTGTTCGATAAGATCGTTTAAGGCGGACGGCCTGATCGGAAAAGGCGAACAATGGATCAAGTTCGGGATCTGCGGCTCTTCATTGCTGCGGCACATCATGGTGGCTTTCGTGGAGCGGCGCGGGTCACGTCAGTTCCAGCGTCGACGGTCAGTGAAGCTGTGAGACGACTGGAAGACCAGCTCGGAACGCGGCTCATGAACAGGACGACGCGAAGCGTGGCCCTGACGGTGGCAGGCGAGGAACTGATGAACCGGATCGTCCCAGTGCTCGCGGGTCTCGACAGCGCGTTGGAGACGGTCGCTGGTTTCGGAAAGGGCCTGCGGGGAACCCTGCGGCTGAATGTGCCAGGGGCGGTCACGCGCACGATCCTGCCTCCGATCGCGGCGGATTTTCTGCGGGCCTACCCGGAAGTCAGTCTCGACATCACGGTCGATGACGGGCTTGTCGACATACTTTCGAGGGGGGCAGATGCGGGCATTCGCTATGGAGAGACCCTGGCGCAGGATGCGATCTGCGTGCCGATCGGACCGCGCAGCCAGCGGGCCGCCACCGCGGCCTCTCCTGACTATCTGGCCAGGCACGGCACACCCGGCCATCCGCGCGATCTGCTGGCGCATGCCTGCCTTCGCACAAGGTTTCCGGGCGGGGCATTCACCGAGTGGGCGTTCGAAAAAGGCGGCGAAAGTCTGACGATCAATCCGAGCGGCCCCCTATCGATCAGCACGCAAGCTGCCGAATTTGCCATTGCAACGGCGATCAGCGGGCGGGGAATCGTCGCCACGTTCGAGGACTGGTTGCGTCCCGCCATGGATGACGGTCGGCTGACCCCGGTGCTCGAAGACTGGTGGCCCAGCTTCGAGGGACCATTCCTGTATTATTCGAGCCGCCGCCACATGCCCCCGCCTCTCCGAGCCTTCGTGGATTTCATCAAAGCTCGTCCGCGAGACACGAGGATCTCGTAAGTCGAAACATGGGAACCTCCTTTGGCGTCCTTGAATATGAAGGTAAGATGATCGTTTTACATTGCGGGCTGGCAGGAACCGAGGGCGGTTTTGTCCGCTTTGCTGCCGATCAGGTGTGCCTGAATGATGCACCTGCAGCGAACGGCGGCTTCTGCGCGCGACATCGCAACATGAAGCGTCGCACTATTTCGTCAGAGGGCCGCCTTTGCACAGTCCGCTTTCTGCGGATACTGTTGAAAAACTCCTGCTACTTCTCAGCAGTAGTCTAAAGTTGGAACTTTGTTCCTATCGATACTGAACCGGGGCTCATCTCCGGCCTCCACCTTCAGAAAAGGGAACGTTGTTCCTTCCAACACAGCCGCGCAGACTCACCGGCGAGTTTTTCAACAGTATCTGCGCCTTCCAGACTTTGGCACCTCGTGCAACTAGGTGTTCAGTCCCGGCATCTGGTGGATCGGGTTTATGATGAATCGATCTGGCTCTGAAGTCCAGATTTGCAGATGTATTCGTAGGGTGTTAGGCCGTTCAGGGTCTTTAGCCTGCGTGCGACGTTGTAGGTGAGGAGGGAGAAGCCGACAGTCCTGCGGACTGTTGGCCCCGACGCAAGATGAAGTCGGCGAGGTGCGTGCGCAGCTGATCATGGCTGTCGTAATGGTATCGTTTCACGTTCCGCCGTCGCCGATCCCCCGGATCGGCTTGCGGCCTCACCCTCCTCGATGGTTCGGTTCATCCGCTCGACCTGGCCGCCCCTCGGAAAAACAGTCCCCCGGACTGTTTTCTTATCCTCACGGCTCCAAGGATGGTTTGGCTTGGTCCGTCGGTGTTCGATCCCATTTGCTTCGCAGATCATGTCGAAGCGCATTTGCCGCGAGTATGCTGTGTTCCGGTTGCGGGGCTGCTCGGCGAATTGGATGCCGTTATCCGTCGCCCGGCAGGGTCATGCGCAGCATGATCCCGAGAAGGGGGGCAGGATCGTGTGGATGCGATAGGGGACTGCCTTGAGCAGACGCTCGAGGAATTCCCAGGCGGTCTTGCGGTCTGCCTTATCCACGAGTTGTGTGACTGCAAACTTGCTGGTCCGGTCAATACCAACAAAGAGATAGAGCTTGCCCTCGACCGTCTGAACTTCCGCGATATCCCCACTCGTGCATGGAAACATACACTGACGGGCAGCGGATATGAAAGAAGCCCCCTCTCGGCGATCCCAGCATCGCCTGCCGGGCAGTGGATCGGGTAACGCTTGAACTTCTGGCGCTTAGGCTTGTCGCCCTCGACATCCGGCAAGCGAGAGATCCCGTGCCGCTGAAGGTGAGGAGAGTCAGAAAACGATCCGGGGGATCGTTTTCCCCGACGCAAGATGCAATGCCGACCGGGTCAACCTCTCGGGACATTTCCTGCGGAAATACCCTGTCGGTCGGCGGATGCGGAAGCGATGGCTGAAGAGCATAGAGGCAATCATCCAGCGGCAGCAGCGTGTGTCGTCGAAATGCGACGACCATTGCCTCCTCAGCTTCAGTGAGAACGGTTGAACGCGGCTCCTTTGGCCCGGTCTTCAAGTATTCGACAGTCGCGCGCTTTCGCCACTTCGCAACGGTCTTGGGGTTCGTCGGGAAAACGATTCACCGGATCGTTTTCTGATCCTCCTCACTGCCCAGCTCCTTACTTAACTGCGCGAGCGAAGCTTGCCCCTCTCGGGATCATGCTGCGCATGACCCTGCCGGGCAGCGGATCGCTGTATTGCAGCTCTGACGGAGTGCGTTGTCGTGGCGCTCCCGTGACGAACTTGTCCCATAATGCTTCCTTCCAAGCCTGAGAAAGGATCGCACCATCAAACCGTGGGATCAAACAACTAGGGTCTGGAATGCGCCTATGTTGTTGAAAAAATCTGTTTGTGATCTGGCCCGCCTCTGACCCCTTGTTTCCATGGCGCAGCCGATACGCGCGCTGGCAGGAAAGCGTCTCGGGTCTTGATATCTGGATACCGTCGCGAAGCATGTCAGCGATTTCTCCGCCTGTCATCCTGGTACAGTGCCACGCGCGGATCACACGCTCTTCCATGACCGGCATCAGGTCTTCCTGGAGCTGGTAGAAGGCGCTTGCGAACTGGTTCGGGGGGCGCAGCCTCAGCCGTTCAAGTTCGTGGTTCAGTTCGCAGGTAACGAAGATTTTGCGTTCATGGACATAGTCGCTACGGATCAGAAGCAGGTTGGCTTCGAGAAAACTGAGCAGAGCGGCATCGAAGGTTGAAGTTGCTAGGGAATAATCAAGTTTAGCAGTCTCATATTTAAAGATGGCCATTATGGCTCGGACGGACGCCACGAAGCTGCCGTGCTTCAAATCGAAAGGCCTAGGCATTGCGCACCGGTCCTTTTGCTGTCAGAAAATTATCATGAAAAATCGCGAGATATTCGACGGTGACAAGGCCGCCCCTGCGCGGAGGTCGCGTCCCGTTCAGGTGGCCGACCAGATCAAGGATTGGGTGGTCGAGCAGGGGCTACGCATGGGCGACCGTCTGCCCAGCGAGGCCGAGCTGATCGCACGTTTTGCCATGTCAAAAGGCACAATACGCGAGGCGATGCGCATTCTCGAGGCGCAGGGGTTGGTCAAGACGCGTACCGGCCCGGGTGGCGGCAGTTTCGTCCACGAAGTCTCGGGCGAGCGCGCGCGCGCTCTGCTGGGCAACTACTTTTACTTCCGCGATCTGACGCTGAAGGACATCTACCAGATGCGCCGCCTGCTTGAGCCGGAGCTTGTCGCCTCGCTCGCCGGGACGCTGACGGCCGAGCAACTGGCCGAGCTCGAGACGGTGATCGCCAGCTACGACGCGCCATCGGTGACAGTCGATGAGGAGCGCGAACAGCACGTCGCCTCGTTGCGGTTTCACCAGCTGCTGGCGGGTTTTGCGCGCAACGAACTGCTGGGGTTCGTCATCGGCTTCATGGCACAGATCCTCAGCGACCTGACGGTCTATCGCCATCTTTACGCTCCGCCCAACCGCGAGCTGTGGCAGCGCGGGCGGGCATTTCAGCTGGAGCTGGTCGAGGCGCTGCGCATGGGCGATGCGGATCGCGCGCGGCAGGTCATGGCCGACCACATGGCGACCGCCGAGAGCCTGATGGAGGGGCAGGAGGCGCTGATGCTGAAGCGGTTCCTGACGCCTTGAGCGTGACCCGCCTCGCCTAATCGGTCGTTGGGGTCGCCGCCCCGAGCCGTTGCAGGTCCTGCTCGGATGGGGCCCGGAACGGAGCCTGACGCGTCGGAACCAGTTGCGACCAGTCCGCGTAGGGGCGGGCGGTGGCGCGTGCGTACAGCGCGGTGAGGTCGCGCAGCGGGGTTTCGGAATAATCGATACGCAGGCTTAGCGGCGGCATGTCGGGGCCGAGGCAAAGCAGCGCGGCGGACATCAGCCCGCGGCTGTCGCTGCCTGCGGCTTCGCCCGCCTGCAGTGCCTGCAGCAGCCGTTCCGCCATCGAGCCGGTGGCCGAGACGTAGGCCTCAAGCGTGGCGTCCAGAACCGATTCGCTGGTCAGCATGTTGCCAGTGACGATGACCCTTTCGGCGCTGCGGCTGGCGCAGGCCGGCACCGAGGCGTCGCCGGTAAAGGCTGCCGTGCCGCCGTGAGTGTCCAGCGCGGCCAACTGGCGGTGTGCGCGCCCCGTGTCCGGCGTGGTGACCCGCGACACGGCCTGCGCCGCTGAGGCCCCCGATTGCATTTCATCCAGCGTGGCCTCGCCCCACAACGTCGATGGCGCGGTGCCCTGGCTGGCCGAAAGCCCCGCCTCGACCCGGCCGCGCAGTACCCAGCCCCCGACACAAAGCGATCCGGTCGCCGCCGCACCGCCGAGCATGCCTGTTTCGGCGTCACGGGCGAGAATGGAAAACGTCATGGGCAACCTCCAGATTACTTGCCTCTTGAATTTATCATGAAAATTTGCGTGACTTCAATTTATCATGATCAATAAATGACAATCGCGAGACAGGAGTGGCCGATGACACAGAATTTCAGCACATGGACGCGCCGCAGCGTGCTGGGGGCAGGGGTGGCGATGTCGCTGGCTCTTGGCGCCCTTTCCCCTGCGATGGCGCAAACCCCGCCCGGGGTTCTGATCGTTGGGCAGATCGCCGAGCCGAAGGCGCTCGACCCGGCGGCGGTCACGGCCGTCAACGACTTCCGTATCCTGATGAACGTCTATGACGGGCTGGTGCGCTACAAGTCCGGCACGCTGGAGGTTGAACCGGCGCTGGCCTCAAGCTGGGACATCAACGAGGATGGCACGCTCTATACCTTCCATCTGCGTGAAGGCGTGACGTTCCACGACGGATCGGATTTCGACGCCGAGGCGGTGAAGTTCAACTTCGACCGGATGCTGAAGGAAGATCACCCCTTCCACGACACGGGGCCCTTTCCGCTGTCCTTCTTCTTCTCCTCGGTCGAGGAGGTGACGGTGGCCGACCCGTTGACGGTCGAATTCAAGCTGAGCGCGCCCTATGCCCCGTTCCTGTCGAACCTCGCCTATCCGACAGGTCTGATCGTCTCGCCTGCTGCGGTTGAGAAATTCGGCGCGGACTTCGGCCGCAATCCCAGTGGCACGGGGCCGTTTTCCTTTGCCGAGTGGAAGTCGAACGAGCATGTGATCCTGAACGCCAATCCCGACTACTGGGACGGCGCGCCGGCCACGGAAACCCTGGTGTTCCGCCCGATCACCGACGCCAACACCCGCACCGCCGAGATGCTGGCAGGCGGCATCGACCTGATGGTCGAGGTGCCTCCCGTCGCGCTGTCTGAGTTTGAAGGCGATCCGTATCAGGTGTTCGAGCAGGCTGGCCCGCACGTCTGGTTCGCGATCCTGAACGCCAAGGAAGGCCCCTTTGCCGACAAGCTGGTGCGTCAGGCGGCGAACTATGCGGTCAACAAGGCAGCCCTTGTCGACAACGTGCTTGAGGGCACTGCCGAGGTTGCTGCCGGGCCGACCCCGCCAGCCTTTGCCTGGGCCTATAACGAGGACGTGCAGCCCTATGCCTATGATCCTGACAAGGCACGGGCCTTGCTGGCCGAGGCCGGGCAGGAACACCCCGAGGTGACCTTCTTCGTGACCGAGGGCGGCTCGGGCATGCTGGACCCGATCGCCATGGGCACCGCGATCCAAGCCGACCTCAAGGCCGTCGGTTTCGACGTCAAGATCGAAACCTATGAGTGGAATACCTTCCTCGGTGAGGTGAACCCCGGACTCGAGGGCAAGGCGGACATGGCCGAGATGGCCTGGATGACCAACGATCCCGACACCTTGCCCTACCTTGCGCTGCGCAGCGATGCTTGGCCGGACAAGGGCGGTTTCAACTCGGGCTACTATTCCAACCCTGAGGTCGACAGCCTGTTGGAGAAGGCCCGTGTCGCCACCGACCAGTCCGAACGCGCCACGCTCTACAAGCAGATGCAGGCAATCGTGCATGACGACGCGCCCTGGCTGTTCGTCGCCAACTGGAAGCAGAACGCCGTCGCCAGCGACAAGGTCGAAAACTTCGCGCTTGAGCCGTCGTTCTTCCTGTTGCTGAAGGACGTCGTAAAGAACTGAGCCATGGGTCGCCCGCGCCCTGAACGTGCGGGCGACCTTTCGCAGACCTGAGCGGCCCCGTGCGGCCCCAGCCAGAAAGTGCCCGTATGACCGGCTACATCCTGAAACGCCTGCTCTCGGCCATCCCGGTGCTGCTGGGGATCACGGTGATCGTCTTCCTGATCATGGCGCTGATCCCGGGCGATCCGGCGTTGGCGATCCTTGGCAGCTACGCCACCCCTGAAAACGTCGCCAAGCTGAACCGGGACCTCGGCCTGGATGCGCCGCTGGTCACGCGGTACTTCATCTGGCTGGGCAACATGCTGCAGGGCGACTTCGGGCAGAGCTTCGCGCTCAACCGGCCCGTACTGGACGAGGTGCTGGAGCGGTTCGGAGCGACGCTGCTGCTGGCGGGCGTGTCCTTCGTGCTCTGCGCGGTCCTCGGCATCGCGGCGGGCGTGGTCAGCGCGGCGCGCCAGTTCGGGCTGGCGGACAAGGCGATCACCTTCGTCGTGCTGCTGGGCATCTCGATCCCGAGCTTCTTTCTGGGCATGATGATGATCCTGATCTTCGCCGTCGATCTGCGCTGGTTCCCGGTGTCGGGGATGAAGATGGCCTACGGCGGCGGCGGGTTTGCCGATGTGGCTAACCATTTGGTGATGCCGGCGTTGGCGCTGTCGGTGGTGGCCACCGGTGTCGTCGCGCGGCTGTCGCGGGGCGCAATGCTCGAGGTGCTGCGCCAGGACTACATCCGTACCGCTCGCGCCAAGGGCGTGAGCGAGGGGCGGGTGATCTGGGGGCATGCGCTGCGTTCTGCCATGGTCAGCATCATCCCGGTGCTGGGCATTCAGGCCGGCTTCGTGCTGTCCGGGGCGGTCTATATCGAGATGGTGTTCCAATGGCCCGGCGTGGGGCGGATGCTGGTCGATGCCATCCTGAAACGCGACATCCTGCTGGTGCAGGGCGGGGTGGTCTTCGTCGCCGCCTGCTACGTGCTGTTCAACATCGCGGTCGATGTCGCCCAAAGCCTTCTGGACCCGAGGATCAAGACATGAGCCAGTTCCTGACCCTGCTTCTGCGCAACCGTCTGGCGGCTGCTGGCGGCGTCGTGCTGCTGATCGTTCTGGCGCTGGCCCTGCTGACGCCGGTGCTGCCGCTGGCCAATCCCGATGCCACCGACACCGCCAACCGCTTTCAGCCGGTTCTGAGCGCAGGACATCTGCTGGGCACCGACCACCTGGGTCGCGATCAGCTGAGCCGCCTGCTCTGGGGCACCCGGCTGAGCTTGGCCGTCGGGATCGCCGCTGCGGTCTTCGCCGCCTCGATCGGTGCGGCGATCGGTATCATCGCTGGCTACTTCGGTGGGCGCACGGACAACCTGATCATGCGCGGCGTCGACATGCTTATGGCCTTTCCCTATATCCTGCTGGCGCTGGCCATCGTCGCGGCCCTCGGCCCCGGGCTGGTCAACGCGCTGATCGCCGTGGCGGCGGTGAACGTCCCCTTTTTCGCGCGCAACATCCGCGGCGTCACCGTCGGGCTGGCGCACAAGGAATTCATCGATGCCGCGCGGCTGGCCGGGCTGGGTCACACCCGCATCATCTTCTCCGAGATCCTGCCCAATGTCGTGCCGGTCATCGTCATTGCCATGTCGACGACCATCGGTTGGATGATCCTCGAAACGGCGGGGCTGAGCTTTCTCGGCCTCGGCTCGCAACCGCCCCAAGCCGACCTTGGCAGCATGCTGGGCGAGGCGCGCGGCGCGCTGATCACGCATCCGCTGACCTCGGTCGTGCCGGGGGCGATGATCCTCGTGATCGTGATGGGCATCAACCTGCTGGGGGACGGGGTCCGCGACGCGCTGGACCCGCGCCTGCGGTCTGGTGCGCTGGCACGGCCCATGGCGGCGACGCGGGTGGCGCGAAGGGCGCCAGTGCCGCAGAACGAGGATGCGGGCGCTGTACTTGCCCTGCAGGGCCTCGAGACCCAGTTCCACGTCAAGGACCGCGTTTACAAGGCGGTCGGCGGCGTCAGTCTGCAAGTGAAGCCGGGCGAATGCCTTGGCCTCATCGGCGAAAGCGGGTCGGGCAAGTCGGTCACCGCCCTCAGCGTCATGGGGCTGGTCGCCTCGCCCCCCGGGGTGATCACTGCCGGGGCGGCGCGTTATGACGGTGCGGACCTGATCGGCGCCCCGTATGAGACGCTGCGCCATCTCAGGGGCAATCGCATCGCCTATATCTTTCAGGACCCGCAGGCGACGCTGCATCCGCTTTACCGAGTGGGCGATCAGCTGGTCGAAGCAATCCGCAGCCACCGCCCGCTCAGCAAGTCCGAGGCCTGGGCCCGCGCGGTCGAACTGCTGAAACAGGTGCGTATCCCCAACCCCGAAAGTCGCGCCACCAGTTTCCCGCACGAAATGTCGGGTGGCATGCGTCAGCGGGTCGGCATTGCCATGGCGATGGCCAACAATCCTGACGTCATCATCGCGGACGAGCCGACGACGGCGCTGGATGTCACGGTGCAGGCGCAAATCCTGTCGCTGCTGAACGAGTTGCGCCGCGAACGCGGGCTGGCCATCGTCTTCATCACCCATGACTTCGGCGTTGTCGCGCAACTGTGCGACCGCGTGGCGGTGATGTATGCCGGGCGCATCGTCGAGCAGGGCCCGACCGAGGCCGTTCTTGCTGCCCCCGCGCATCCCTACACCCGCCGCCTGATCGCCTGCGTGCCGGAGCTGGGCGAGGGCCGGCGCAAGCTGGAGGCGATACCCGGCCTGCCGCCTGCGGTGGATCGCCTCGACCCCGGCTGCGCCTTTGCGCCGCGCTGTTTGAAGGCGCAGGCGGTCTGCAAGCAGGGCGATATCGCGCTGGCCGAAGAGGGCGCGCGCGTCGTGCGCTGCCTGTTTCCCGAAACCGACATCAGGCTGGAGCAGAGCGTATGAGCGAGGTTCTGAAACTCGACGGACTGGCGAAAAGCTTTGCCGTCGGCAAGCGTCTGTTCGGCGGCCCCAGGGGCATGGTCCACGCGGTGCGCCCGGTTGATCTGGTCGTCCAGCAGGGCGAGACGCTGGGCATTGTGGGCGAGAGCGGCTGTGGCAAGTCCACGCTGGCGCGGATGCTGGTCGGCTTGCTTCCCGCCACGTCTGGGCGGATCGAGATCAATGGCGCGCCACTGGACAATGCCGACCCATCGGAGTTCGGCAAGAAGATCCAGTACGTCTTTCAGGATCCCATCAGCTCGCTCAATCCACGCAAGACCATACGGCAGATCATGGACGCGCCGCTGAAGCGGTTGCATCACATTGACCGCGCGACGCGCACGCAGCGTATCTCGGAAATCTTTGCCAGTGTGAACCTGCGCGAGGAGTTTCTGGATCGCTACCCGCATGAGTTTTCGGGCGGGCAGGCGCAGCGCATCGGCATCGCGCGAGCGTTGGCGGCAGAGGCGAAGATCCTGATTTTGGATGAGCCTGTTTCGGCGCTGGATGTCTCGGTTCAGGCGCAGGTGCTGAACCTGCTGGCGGACCTCAAGGTGCGGCTGGGGCTGACCTACCTGTTCATCAGCCACGACCTGGCGGTGGTCGAGGCGGTGTCGGATCGCGTGGCGGTGCTTTACTTCGGTTCCGTGGTCGAGGTCGGCCCTGCCGAGCAGGTTTTTGCCGCGCCGCGCCACCCCTACACCCGGCTTCTGGCACAGTCCGCGCCCGTGGTCGGCCGCCCGCTGAGCGCCCCTGAGGGACGCGAGAGCGAGTTGCCCGATCCGCTGAACCCGCCACAGGGCTGCGCGTTCAAGGCGCGCTGCCCGAAGGCGAGTGAGATATGCGGGCGTGAGGTGCCTCCGCTGGCGCCGGTTGGCGGCACCGATCACCTCGCGGCCTGCCATCACCCGTTGTAGCCTGTGCTTTGATCAGGTTTCGGGTGCGATTTTCACCGAAGCGTTCAGCCAGAGATAGTCCTCTGCTGGACGGCCTGCGCCATTGTGCGCAGCAGCGCGAGCAGGGGCGGCCGCGATCTGCGACGGGATATCGCAGAGGATGAACAGATCGCTGCTCAGTCGATGCGTCGTGCCTCGATATACCAAACCTGGCAGGATTGCAGTTATGGATATTTTTATGAATTAAGCGCCCATAAATTCCATAGGGATGCCGGGGAACAACCTCTGGCAACCGCAGCAAGGGCATGTTCGTGAAGGCCGATTTCCTCGACCTCCCGGAACGCGACGTCTATCTCTGCCCTGCCGGAAATCAAGTGACCTACCGCTACACGCGGGAAGGCGACGGCCGGCAGGTCGGCCGCACCTGGACCAACGCCTGTCGGCACTGCGCGCTGCGATACTGCTGCACCGGTGGCAAAGAACGACGGATGACCAGATGGGACCATGAACACCTGGACGACGAGATGCGCGGACAGCTGGGGCGGGATCCCGACCGCGTGGCTGAGCGGCGCTCCACGGTCGAGCATCCCTTCGGAACAATCAAGGCCTGGATGGGCACGACCAACGTCCTGACCCGGCGGCTGAGAAACGTCCGCACGGAAATGGCGCTGAACGTTCTGGCTTACAATATCAAGCGGATGATCTCGCTGATCGAAATTCGGGGGCTGATGGCGGCGTTTCCAGGCTGAGTGGTGCGGCCAGCTTCATCGCGCTCACGAGAAGGACCTGGCAATGCAGCCGCGCGCACCAACCGTTGCAGATCAATCTCGACGCAGAGTTTCCACACAGCCTCGGCCCAAAGCTGAACGTGGTTGGTTCCGGCTATGCCGCGACGCAGCTTCACCGAACCGGCCATTCGTCCATTGAGCAGCATTTTTCGATGTCGACTGTCTGAAGTGCAGACAAAGTGAGTGAGCTGCTCCCCAGAGAGTCCTCGTTTATGAGTTAGCTCTGTTCAGGTTTTGGTCTTCGTTTGACCGGTTAGCATATTCCCGCTTTGTCAGGCCAGCGAGGCTTGAATGCGGGCGGTGGTAGTTGAAGTCATCGCGCCATGCCGCCACTAAATAGCGGGCATGGCGCAAGGTGTCGAAGAGGTGCTCGTTCAGTAATTCATCGCGCATCCGGCCATTGAAAGAGTCAACGAACCCGTTTTGCATGGGCTTGCCCGGGGCGATGTAGTGCCACTCAACCTTCCGATCCTCTTGCCACTTCAGGATCGCGTTGCTGATTAGCTCCGTCCCGTTGTCGCTGACCACCATGCAGGGGTAACCCCGCATCTCAGCGATCCGGTCCAACTCGCGGGCGACGCGGATGCCCGACAGAGAGGTGTCGACAATGGCCGCCAAGCACTCACGGCTGAAGTCATCGATCACGTTCAATATCCGGAACCGACGGCCGCAGGACAGGCTGTCGGACACGAAGTCCAGACTCCAGCGCTGGTTCGGCCCCTGCGGAATGGCCATAGGCGCTCTGGTGCCAAGGGCACGCTTTCGGCCACCCCTTGCCCGACAGGGTATTGCGAAGCAATGCCCGAAAGGAGCGTTTGCGCACTGTGAGGCCTTCCTCCTTGTAGATGCGATACAGCTTCTTCCAGTTCACGGACCAGCCCTCACGTCGCAGCAGAAGATGGAGCCGCCCCCTCTCGGGACATTGCCGCGCAATGCCCTGTCGGGCGGTGGATACCCGAAGCGTCGCCGTTCCGACGACAGATCCTTCAGTCGGGCCCGTAATTCAGTGTCCTTCCGATCGCGTTGGCGGTCGTCGATACACACGCGGATCAATCCCGACCAAAGCGCAGGCCCGCCGCTGTCGATATCCCTTCTGTGTCATGGCCCAATCCACAGCTCTTCGCCACACACCGGGCCTTAGAAGTTTTTTCCCAGCATTTCCTTCAGCGTCGAGACATCCATCATCTGTTCGGCCAGCAGCTTCTTGAGCTTCGCGTTCTCAGCCTCCAGCGCCTTCAGCTTCTTCGCATCCGACACTTCCATGCCGCCAAACCGGGCACGCCATTTATAAAAGGTCGCATCGCTGACACCGTGCTTGCGACACAGATCCTTCGCCCCAAGCCCGGCCTGGTGCTCCTTCAAAATGCCAATGATCTGTTCTTCCGTGAACCGTGATCGCTTCATCGTCCGTCTCCTTTACAAGGAAAAGACTCACCCCAAATCGAGGACTTTTCAGGGAAGCAGGTCATGAGCCTTCACTGCTGTCGCGCCAATGGCTGTTGTCAGATCGGTAGTTCCGATGTGGCCTTCTCGGTTGAAATCACGATGGATGTAGAGAATTTTCGGACGGTTTTATCGGCAAAGAAAAACCGATGCGTGAAGGCCTCGTAGGCTGCGATATCTTCTGCCATAACCACAAGGATGAAGTCGGATGCGCCAGCGATGCAATAGAAATGCGTCACCTGCCGATCGTCACGCGCTTTGCGTTTAAATGCGTCAATCTGATCAAGCCGGTCCCGTTCCAACTCGACCGTCACGATGGCGGTGATGCCCAATCCCAAGGGTTTCGGGTCAAGGATGGCCACTTCGCGTTTGATCACGCCAGCGTCGCGCAAGGAGCGCATACGTCTTTGGACGGAAGCGGTCGAGACGCCAGTGGCATCCGCGAGCGCTTGAACAGGGGTCCTTGAATTCTTCTGAAGGTGGTCGAGAAGTTTGCGATCTGTCTTATCCATGATCGTCATAACCCTACTTTACTTAAATTAGTGATGCGAAACGATCACTTTATCGCAGTGTTCAATGTATCTTGCATCAAGTCCATAATCTATTAAAATTGATATGAAACACGGTGCATTTGCTATTCTTCCCCTCGCTCTTGGAGCAGCCATCTACGGCTTTGCTTTCGGTCTGCTTGCCGCTCAAGTTGGTTTTCCATGGTGGGGAGTCGGGCTGATGAGCGCCTCTGTCCATGCCGGATCTTCACAAATCGTCGCGGTGGAACAATTCGCCAGCACGCAGACAGTGCTTGGCGCTGCTTTGGCGGGGGCGGCGCTGAATTTGCGATACATCGGCATCGTCGCGTCCCTGTCAGACGTGCTCGCAGGGCTGCCCTTGCGCACCAAGCTCTTGGCGATCCACATCACAGGGGACGAAAACTGGGCGCTGACAATGGCAGAACGCGCAAAATCTCCTGACGTTGGGTCTGACTTCCTGTTGGGATCGGGTTTGGTGATGATCAGCGTCTGGACAGCTTCGACCACGGCGGGAGCCTTGGTTGGCGCGGTATTGCCCGATCTTGAACGATTTGGTCTGGGATTTGCTTTCACGGCGGCGTTTATCGCGATGGCGCGAGGGCTTTGGCGCGGACAGTCGCAAATGCTGCCTTGGCTCGTTGCAGCCGCAATGACCATTTCCAGCGTATCGCTCGGCGTCCCCCAAGCCTATGCGATCGTCGCCGGAACATTGGGCGGGCTGGTGTTTTTAGCGTCACGTCGTCGATTTGAAAGGGTGAAGCCATGACCGGCGCGCACTGGGCTGTGATTGGCGTTTTGGCCATTGCGGCGTTCTCTATCCGTGTTGTTGGATTGATCGCTGGCGGACGTATCCGCGCCTCGCGTCATGCGTGGGTTCTGGATGAACTTCCCGGCCTGATTATCATTTGTCTGGTTACGTCATCATTGGCGGGTCAACCCTTGCAGACGTGGATTGCTGCCGGCGCGGCATTGGGGGTGGCGGTCTTCACCAATCATGTCATTGCGACGATGACTGTTGGCGTCCTGGTCTTTGCCGGACTCGCAATGATCGGGATATGACGTTCACCAACACTTCAGTCGCTTAAAGCCAGGTCACAAAAGCCGCCATTCATGGACCTCGCAGCATCCGGCGAAGATGGCTCAGGCCTGACCATGCGGCGGCGCGGCGACGTTTCGCCCGAATGGCAGGACTGGTCGACGTGGACGACCCATTCCGAACATCTTTAGCGCGTGCGTGAAGGGTACGGGGCCAAGCCTCATAGGACATTCACGCCTACACTGCTGACTTAAGAACGCAGTGTCTCGAAAGACCTGAGGCAGCATTGCGCTTGGTCAACGATCATGTCTTCGTTGCACAGGTTGATACGATCGTTGCAGGCTCTGAAAGGCCTAATGAAACGTGTCCCCAAGATGCAAGTGTTCAGACATACACTGCTTGATCTGCTCGCAATAGCGCCGCCTTTGGGGCAGTCCCCAGTCCTGCGACACGGGTTGTCACCGGCGCGAACTCTATCGAACTTAAGGAAGTTACTACGATCTTGGGGCGAACGCAAAGATGCGTGCTGTGACTTGGTGGGTGGACGATCCGCTGGGTTTTGCGACGAAGGTGCTATGCTGAACGACACCGCATGCGGTCCTGCAGCTGGGTGCGAGCTGAGGGTGTCCTTCATCTCAAGCACTCCGATGTTGAAGCGGGCTATCAAATTCAGCAGCTTGCCGGTGCAATTGTCTCTTGCAACGGTGCTCCGCGTCTGTATTTTCGCCCCAAACGCTTCGCTCTGCCCGCGACTTTCTTGCCACTCAGCATAGCGGGCAATGGCTGGGTGCATCACGATATCACTTCTGTTCAACTTGCAACTGTTATACAGTGTAAGCTAGGACAGGTTTTCTATTCGCCTAACGTCTGAGTATCTTCGCAACTTTAAGCTAAAGAGGTGGTGTCAACCACATGCAGGTCAGTGTTCGCGACAACAATGTCGATCAGGCCCTCCGGGTCCTTAAGAAAAAACTCCAGAAGGAAGGTGTTTTTCGTGAAATGAAGCTCAAGCAACATTTCGAAAAGCCCTCCGAGAAAAACGCGCGCCAGAAAGCGGAAGCGGTTCGCCGCGCCCGTAAGCTCGCACGCAAGAAACTGGAACGTGAAGGGGGCTGAGTTTCCCTTCTTCAGTTTGAAAGTCAGAACTCCCGTTGCCTGATGGTTGCGGGAGTTTTTTATTTCAGCGGTTTTTCAAGGGTATAGCTGCAGGTTCCGGGGGGCGAAACGAGGCCGCGTTTTGGTCGTTTCGGTCAAGAGATTGCTGTGCTCGCTGGGGCTAAGCACCACTGAACTGGGGGGGCGTGGTGCGCGCAAAGCCTCGGTGTCAACACTGTTGCGCGGCCGTCTTCGTACGATGGACGGCGAAAAGTAGCGCCCTGTTGTCCCGACCTCTCAGCGCTCCATATGTCTGGAAACACCGAAGCCGGAAGGAGCCATCATCATGGCAGAGAAGACACTTTTCATCACAGGCGCATCCTCGGGAATTGGTGCTGAAACGGCACGACAGGCCGTCGCGAAGGGCTGGAATGTCGGGCTGTTTGCACGCAGCGCCGACAAACTTGAGTCGCTGGTCGAGGAGCTTGGCGACAAGGCTCTGGCCTTGCCCGGTGATGCCACCCAGGTGTCGGAGCAGCAGGCTGCTGTCGAGACGCTTGCCGCGCATTTCGGCGATGTGACAGCCGCTTTCGCCAACGCCGGCCGTGGTGCATCCGCCTCCGGAACCCTAGAGGGCGATGCGGAAGACTGGCAATCCATGGTGAACCTGAACGTAATGGGGGTGCTGTGGACGGCGAAGGCTGTTGCGCCGTATTTCCAGAAGAATCGCGGGCATCTCGTTCTCACCGGCTCTGCGGCCGGGCGCACGCATATCAAGGGGTCGGTCTATTCGGCGACCAAGTGGTTCGTGCACGGATACGCTGGCAACCTCGCCGAAGAGTTCAAGGAGTGGGGGGCCCGCGTGACGGTCATTGCGCCCGGTATGGTGGACACGCCCTTTTTCGACGAGGCCAAGCCGGACAAGCTGAAGCCCGAAGATATCGCCAACTCCGTCCTGTTCGCGCTGGAGGCCGATCCCCGCGCCAGCGTCCGGGAAATCTTCGTTATGCCAGCGAACTGAGGGCGATTCCCTCTCTGTCTGTCAGGCCCACAGGTCCGTTTGAAAGCGGACCTGTGGCGCTCCTCAACGCCGGGCTGGTCACGACTGTGCGTCTCATGGGCAACCCAAATGTGCCTGTCCATAGATGGAAGGTTAGCCCCTTGATCCGCGGCGTGGGCGCCGCTCATATTGGGCCTCGACTGAAAGGCTCGTATTTTTCGACAGCACCCCAAAATCCCCCCCTGATATTACAGAATGTGTCCGCGATAGGCGCGAGCTGACGAAACAGCTTCGACCCTCAGACGGATAACACCAGCCCCTCTGCCTGACGTGAAATCTTCCTAGTGGCGTGTGTCCGTCAGTTGGACAGGGCTTTTGCGGCCCTTTGTCTCAGCGGGCTCTGGTCTCAGACAGGGCGCAGGACCTGACCAGAGGGGACGCTGCGATGAAAGCCAGAAACATCCTGTTCGTCATGTTCGACCAGCTGCGCTGGGACTACCTCAGTTGCTATGGCCATCCGCATCTGGAGACGCCGCATATGGACCGGCTGGCGGCCATGGGGGTGCGCTTTTCCCGGGCCTATGTGCAGGCGCCGCTTTGTGGGCCTTCGCGGATGTCGACCTATACGGGCCGCTATGTGCAAAGTCACGGCGCCAGCTGGAATGCCACTCCGCTGAAGGTCGGCGAAATGACCATGGGTGATCACCTTCGGCGCGCGGGGATGGACTGCTGGCTCGTCGGCAAGACCCACATGGCCGCCGACGCCGAAGGCATGGCCCGGCTGGGGCTGGAACCGGACAGCCTGATCGGCGCCCGTGTCGCGGAATGCGGCTTTGACGTCTTTGAACGCGAAGACGGCATGCGCGCTGTCGGCCCCGATGGCCCGCTGAGCGAACCGGGCGGCACAGCTTATGACGCCTACCTCAGGGCGCGCGGATACGATGGCGACAACCCCTGGCACGACCACGCGAATTCTGGCGTCGATGCGCAGGGAAACGTGCTGTCGGGCTGGTTCATGCGCCACGCACCCGAGGCCGCCAATATCGAGGAAGCCGACAGCGAAACACCCTATCTGACCCGGCGCGGCATGGCGTTCATCGCCAGCCGGAACGACACGCCATGGCTCTGTCATCTCAGTTATATCAAGCCGCACTGGCCCTATATCGTGCCTGCGCCCTACAACACCATGTACGGCCCGGAGCATGTCCTTGCCCCCGTGCGTTCGGATGCGGAGTATGCGGCGGCGCATCCGGTGCTCAAGGCCTTCATGACCACCCCGGTGGGGCAGGCCTTCAGCCGCGATGACGTGCGACAGGCGGTGATCCCGGCCTACATGGGCCTGATCAAGCAATGTGACGACCAGCTGGGCGTGTTGCTAGATTGGCTTGAGGGGACAGGGCGGATGCAGGACACGATGATTGTCCTGACCTCTGATCACGGAGATTTTCTGGGTGATCACTGGATGGGGGAGAAAACCTTTTTCCACGACGCGGCCGTCAAGGTGCCTCTGATCATCTATGATCCCTCGGAAGCCGCGGACGTGACGCGCGGCACCGTCTGTGATGCGCTTGTCGAGGCGATCGACCTTGCGCCGACCTTCGTCGATGTCGCGGGCGGGGAGGTGCCAGAGCATATCCTTGAAGGCCATTCGCTTTTGCCGCTGCTGCGCGGGGAGGCGACGTGGACGCGTGATCGGGTGATCTGCGAATACGATTTCTCCGCGACGCCTCTCGCGGAAAAGTTGGGGCTGTCGGTGCGCGATGCCGTGATGTTCATGGTCGCAGATACCCGCTGGAAGCTGATCCACGTCGAGGGTGGCTTCCCTCCCATCCTGTTTGATCTGCAAAACGACCCTGATGAGCTGATCGATCTGGGCGCCGACCCGCAGCATGCTCAGGTGGTCGCCGCGATGTACGACAAGCTGTTCCGCTGGACCCGGCGCGTGTCGCAACGCACCACCCGGACCGAGGCGGAGCTGGTCGATTTGCGTCACAGCCTGCGGCGGCGTGGCGTTGTCCTCGGCGTCTTCGACGAAACCGAGACCGCGCAGGATCTGATCGTCGCCTATCGCGGCCGGACCGCCCCGATCCGGCGTCCACAGGACTGATCGCGCGTCCACTGTGTGAACACTTCCGGTCCGCAGATGGACGCGGGACCGACCGGCAGCGGACAAGTGGCAGACGCATGACAGGCCCTCTCAGGGCAACTCAGGAAAAGGTAGCAGCAATGTCCTCATACCCGAAAGAGGTGCCAGTGGTGATCGTGGGCGCAGGCCCGACGGGTCTGACAGCAGCCTGTCTTCTGGCGACGCTCGGCGTGGAGTTCGTGGTGCTGGAGCGCGACATTGGCCCGATGAACTTGCCCCGCGCGATCGTGATCGACGATGAGGGCGCGCGCACGCTGCAGGTCTTCGGCCTTGATCAGACCTATCTCCGTGACACATTGGCGGGCGACGGATCGCGCTATTACGACGATGACGGGAACTGCTTTGCCGAGACCGGACGCGGCCCCAGCAACTTCGGCTTTGCCAAGCGTCAGTTCATCTTTCAGCCCGAGCTGGAGGCCGCTCTGCGCGCACGCCTCGAACAGCTTGCCCCCGGTGCTCTGCGCTTCGGGGCTGAGGTCAGAGATATCGCGGAGAGCGGCGATCATGCCCTCGTCAGCGTTAGGGATGCTGCGGGCCATAGCCATAGCATCCGCACGCAGTGGGTGCTGGCCTGTGATGGGGGCCGCAGCCCGATCCGGGAACGGTTGGGCATCGCGATGTCGGGCAACACCTATGAGGAAGACTGGATCGTTGTCGACACCCGCAATGATCCCGACAAGAGCCTGCATTCAAAGTTCTTTTGCAGCGATGTGCGCCCGGCCGTCAGCGTACCCGCCCCTCATGGCGGGCGGCGCTACGAATTCATGCTGTTGCCCGGCGAAACCCGCGAAGACGTCCTGACCGACAGCTTCCTGGCCGAGGTGATGGCGCCGCTGCGCCCCTTCAAGCGCGAAGATATCATCCGCAAGACGGTCTACACCTTTCATGCCCGCATGGCCGAACAGTTCCGTGCCGGGCGCTGCCTGCTGCTGGGGGACGCCGCGCATCTGACACCGCCTTTTGCCGGGCAGGGCATGAACGCCGGGCTGCGCGATGCCCACAACGTCGCCTGGAAGATCGCAGCCATCGTCAGGGGCGGTGTCGCGCCGCAGATCATGGACAGCTACGATGACGAACGGCGCAAGCCCGCCTGGGACATGATCCAGCTGGCCGTCGCCATGGGCAGTATTGTCATGCCATCAGGGCGCGACCAGATCGTGTTTCGTGATCTGCTGCTGAAGGCGCTGGCGCCGTTTCCCAATGTCCGCGACTACTTGATCCAGATGCGCTTCAAGCCCAAGCCGCGCTATGGACAGGGCCTTTTCCTGGATCTTGAGGCGCCGTTGTTCGAAGCCTCGCTGGTGGGCGAAATGATCCCGCAGCCCTGGATCCGTGACCTCGGGCGGCTGGACAGCGCGCTTGGCGCGGGCTTCGCGCTGATCGCGCAGGGGCCCTTGGCAACCGCAGCGCTGGAAGGGTTGGACCAGGACAGCCTGTTGGGCCTGCCTCTCTCGCGCGTCTGCCTCTCGACCATGGGGACTGGCACGGGGCTGATCCCCGAGGACAGCGCGATTGCCCGGCCTTTCCTGACCCATCGCGACCAGATCCTTCTGGTGCGCCCGGACCGCTACTGCGCCGCCGCGATGTTCCCCGACGCGCTGGAGGAGGGGCTGGCGCGCTATGGCGGACTACTGCGCGACGACGGTGATCACCCGCAGGGCCGTGCTCCGCTGGCGTGACGAGGCGGCCTTGCGGGTCGCGTGAGAGTGAGGGAGGACGACAATGAAGATGATCTGGACCCGGTCCCATCTGCTGGCCCGCGGGCTGGCCCTGCTGGGTTTCACAGGCCTGCTGATTCTGGCGCTGATGACGACGACGGATGTTCTGATGCGCTGGCTCTTTAAGGCCCCGATACAGGGCGTCAACGATGTCAGCTCGGTGGTGATGGCGGTGGTGATCGCCGCCTGCATCCCCGCCAATCTGGCCATGAAACAGAACATCCGGGTCGAGGTCTTCGGCTCGCTTGGCGGCAAGACACTGCATCGCCTGCTCGAGGCGCTCTCCAGTGCGCTGACCCTGCTGTTCATCCTGCTGATCGCCTGGGAGTTCGTACCCTATGCCGCCTCGCTGCAGGCGAATGGTGATCGGACCTGGGTTCTGGGATGGCCGGTCTGGCCGTGGTGGAGCGTCGCCGCCCTGATGATGTGGCTCGCTGCTTTCGTGCAGGCGATGGTCTTTGTCTTCGACCTTGCCGCGCTGGTGCGGGGCAGGGCCAGCGGTCTTGGTCTAGACACCGACGCTGTCGCGGTCGCGCCGGACGATACCGGCACCCCGCTCTGAAATGCGCTCAGGATCAAGGACACGATGATGGACCCGCTTATTCTCGCCCTGCTGGGCTGCTGCGCAATGATGCTGCTGATCGTTCTGCATGTGCCCATCGGCATTTCGATGGCGCTGGTCGGCATGACCGGCTTTGCCCAGGTGGTCGGCTGGGGCCCGGCGCTGTCGCTGATGGCAAGCGAGCCTGCCTCGGCCATGGGCTCGCTCGATCTGGCGGTGATCCCGCTGTTCATGCTGATGGGCAGCCTTGCGGCCGCCAGCGGGCTGGCGACGGACGTCTATGACATGGCCGGCGCGCTGTTCGGTCACCGGCGCGGCGGGCTGGCGACGACGACCGTTCTGGCCAGTGCGGGCTTTGGGGCGATCTGCGGGTCCGGCGTGGCCACGACGGCGACCTTCGGGCGCGTCGCAATGCCGGAGATGCTGTCGCGCGGCTATCACCCCAGCCTCGCCTCCGGAGCGATTGCGGCGGGTGGGACGCTGGGGATCATCGTGCCACCCTCGGCGATGATGATCCTCTATTCCGTGCTGACCGAACAATCCGTGCTCAGTCTGTTCACGGCCGCGATCATTCCAGCGCTCCTTGCCGTGGTGTTCTACGCCATCGCCGTGCAGATCACCGCGATCCGCCACCCCGACCATGCACCAAGGTCGGACAAGATGCCGCTGCGCGACCGGCTCGCCGCCATCGGTCGGGCCTGGGGCGTGATCCTGCTGGCAGTCGTGGTGCTGGGCGGCATCTACTCGGGCATCTTCACGGTCAACGAAGCCGCGGCCATTGGCGTCGTCATCGCCTTCATCTTCGCCCTGTTGCGCCGCCGGCTGAGCCGCGCGACCTTCCTGCGGGTGATGGCCGAGGCGAGCGGCTCCACCGCGATGATCTACATCATGGTCTTTGGCGCGACGATCTTTTCCTACTTCATTTCCGTCACGGGGGGGGCGTCCTTTCTGGTCGGTGCCATCTCGGGCGCGGGGCTGCATCCCCTTGTGGTCATCTTCGGGATCCTGCTGCTCTATATTCTGCTCGGCGCGTTTTTTGACGAGGTGGCGGCCATGGTCATCACGCTGCCCTTTGTCATCCCGGTGATCCAGGGCATGGGCTACGATCTCGTGTGGTGGGGCATCATCAACGTGGTGGTGATCGGTATCGGCATGATCTCTCCGCCCATCGGGATCAACGTCATGCTGCTGAACTCCATGCATCGCGACATCCCGATCACCACGATCTATCGCGGCATCGTGCCCTTCCTGATCGCCGATCTGGTGCGCCTCACGGTGCTGGTGCTGTTCCCGTCGCTGACACTCTGGCTGCCATCGGTGCTGGGGTGAGGGATCTGTTCAGCAGGTGGACACCCCGAGCAGCCCGGTCGAGCGGATCCGCCAAGCCAGACACAGTGTTGCTCAATACATCGTTTAAAAGGGAGGGAATCATGACACTCAAAGGGATCGGACTTGCCGCGTCGCTTGCCATCGTCACGGTGGCCAGCGGCGCCAACGCAGAAATTCTGCGCCTGTCCAGCTTCGAGCCGCCGGTTGCGCATGTGACAAAGAACATCCTCACGCCCTGGGCGGCGGATGTGAACGCGGCCTCGGGCGGAGAACTGGACATCCAGATCTTTCCAGGCGGCACTCTGGGGCGCAATCCCGCGCAACAGCTGAAGCTGGTCGAGGATGGCGTCGCGGATATCGCTTGGGTCATTCCGGGCTATACGCCCGGCCGCTTCAACGAGGGCACCGTGGCCGAACTGCCGTTTCTGGTGCCGAGTGCCACCATCGGGTCGGACGCCATGTGGGATCTCTACGAACAGGGCGTGCTGAGCGGCGATTATGCGAACTTCAAGATGATCGGCATCATGACGTCCTCTCCGAACGGCTTTGCCAGCACTGCCAGCATTACGGCGCCCGGCGATCTAAAGGGCCTGAACGTGCGTGCGCCGGGGCCGGTCATGCTGTCGGCGATCAGTGCTCTGGATGCGGTGCCTGTCGGCGGGATCACCGGCCCAACCATGGCCGAAGCGATCAATCGCGGGCTGATCGACGGCACGTTCGTGCAGTTCGGCGCGATCGAGACCTTCCGCGTCGATGAGGTGATCAAGACCTATGTCGATTTGCCGCTGGGCGCGACGCCGATGCTGATCGTGATGAACAAGGCAAAATACGACAGCCTCTCCGACACGGCCCGCGCGGCGATAGACGCCAATTCCGGCGCGGCCTTCTCGCAGCGCTTCGGGGCATCCTTTGATGAGAACGTGGCCGAAGCCCGTGCCCGCATCCTCGGTAAATACGACATCGACCTTGTTGCGCCGGATGCGGCCCTCGCGGCGCAGTGGCAGGATGCGGTCTCGGTCGCGACGACAGACTGGATCGCAGACACAGAGAACGGCCAGCAGATCTACGATGCCTTCAAGGCCGCGCTCGCCAAGGCCGGCACCGCGCAATGAGCTGACGACAGGGCGCGGGCTTTGCCGCTCGCGCCTGCCGGCCGTGGTGCTAGACCTGCTCCAGGGCCAGCGAAATCCGCCGCGCCGTCGCCACCAGCTTGTCGCGATACCGCTCGACCGCGCTGTCGAAAGACAGGGCACTTCCGGTCCAGATGATCGTCAGGCAGGCAATGACCCGTGTGTCGCGAAAGATCGGGGCAGAGATGCTTTGGGTGGCCAGTCGATAGCCTTCTCTGCGGAAACCGACGCCGAGCTTTCGAGACTGCTCAAGGACGTACTCCAGCGGCCCGTCGCTCAGCATGACCGGGTGCGTCTGTCTCTCTTTGGCCAGCAAGCCGCGGATCGTCTGGGCACTTTCCTCTTCCTGCGAAAACGCGAGGTAAGCCCGTCCGCCCGCCGTCTCCAGCACCGGCAGCATCAAACCGACCATGCCGTGATCGATCGAATACGGGCTGATGTTATGAGTCGATTCCCGGATTTCCATGCGGTGGTCGTTGAAGATCACCAGATCCAGCGGCCACAGGATTTCCCGTCCCAGCCGCACCATTTCCGGCACGGCACTTTGTGACACCCAGTCCTCGTCGCGAAAGCCCGAGCTCAGCGATTTCGTCTGCAGTGTCGGGCGCCACTTGTCGGAGGAATGATCGCGCCCGACAAAACCCAGCCCCTCCAGCGTTTCCAGCAGACGATAGACGGTCGGACGCGGAATCCCGGTTTCTGCCGCCACTTCCGCCGCCTTCAGGCCATTGCGTTGATTGACCACCTGCAGCACCTGCAAGCCGCGCTCAAGCGATCTGACTGATCCGAAACCCGCCATGGCCTTCTCCTCCGCATGCCTCACCTGCTCTGGTGGTATCGGCCATGCTGCACCCGGACAAGGCTTGCGGGCTTCTGCGCCTCGGGTCTGTCCATAGGGCGGACAGCTGCGGCGCTGGCCGCGCCTCGGGGCCAGCAGGGCGCTACCCATGCCGGGACAGGGGCGCTCGCGCGCCTCCTTACCGCGCAGGAGATCGACTGATGGCACTCAAATCCCTCGGCTATATCGGCATCCGCTCCTCCCGGACCGAGGAGTGGGGCGGCTTTGCGACGCAGCTTCTGGGCATGCAGCAGGTCGACCGTGGTGCGGGGTCTGCCGCCTTTCGCATGGATGACCGCAAGCAACGCCTCATGGTCACGGATGTCGGCAGCGAAGGGCTGGACTTCATGGGCTGGGAAGTCGACAGCCCCGCCGAGCTGGATCGTCTCGCCACGCGGCTTGAAAACGCGGGCGTGGCGGTGCGGCTCGAAAGCGCCGCGCTGGCCGACCAGCGGCTGGTGGGGTCTCTGATCTCGTTCAGCGACCCGGATGGCAACCACATCGAGGTGTTCTGCGCGCCGCATATCGCCACCGACCCCTTCGTGCCGGCGCGTCCGATTTCGGGCTTCAAGACCGGCACTCTGGGGATGGGCCATGCGGTCCTGCACGTCACGGATGCGCAGGCTCTGCTGCCGTTTTATCGCGATCTGCTGGGCTTCAGCGTGACCGACTATGGCATGCAGCCCTATCAGCTCTACTTCTTTCACCTGAACGGACGCCACCACAGCTTTGCGATGGTGGGCAGCGGTCGCAAGGGCCTGCACCATTTCATGGTTGAGCTGCAGTCGCTGGATGATGTCGGGCAGGGCTATGATCTGGCGCAGGCCGACGGCAATGTCGCCTATACGCTGGGCCGTCACTCCAACGACCACATGATGAGCTTTTACGCCACCAGCCCCTCGGGCTTTTTCGTCGAATACGGCTGGGGTGCGCGGGTCATCGATCCCGACACTTGGCAGCCGCATGAGACCACGGACGGACCCAGCTACTGGGGCCATGACCGGCTCTATCTGCCCGAAGGCGACCCGGCACGCGACAGCCTGCGCGAGATGCGCATGGATGCGGCACGACGGGGCAGGCGCGCGGGCGACCCGGTCCCCGATTGCGCCTGGTTGGACAGTGTCGTGCGCCGCGAATAGCGCCCGCCCACGCGATCTTCATTTACGCCAAACTGACAGGAGGGGGGATCCATGATCGCCCATAGCCCGATGACCATTTCCCACAAACTGCCAACCGAACAGACCGCCATCGTGATCACCGGGGCCGGGGGGCCAGAGGTTCTGCACCCCGCCACGGTCGCCGTCCCGGCGCCGGGGCCCGGCCAGATCCTGATCCGGGTCGCTGCCGCAGGGATCAACCGCCACGACTGCCTCCAGCGCGCCGCGGGTATTCACCATGATGGTCAGCCGGTTCCGGGGCTTGAGGCGGCGGGCCATGTCGCCGCCCTCGGGGCCGGTGTGACGCAGTTCGGCATCGGGGATGCGGTGATGGCGTTGCTTCAGGGCGGTGGCTATGCGCCCTTCGCTCTGGCCGAGGCCGCCGTCACGATGCCGGTACCCGAAGGTCTGGACATGCTGCACGCCGCCGCCGTGCCAGAGGCGCTGTTCACCGCCTGGTGGAACTTCTTCGCCCTGATGGAGCTGAAGACTTCGGGCGTCGCTCTGATCCATGGTGGCACCAGCGGCGTCGGCCATCTGGCTCTTCAGGCCATGTCAGCGCTTGGCTACAGGGTGATTGCCACGGCTGGCAGTGCCGACAAGATCGAAGCGGCCCGGCGCTTTGGCGCCCTTGACGCCTTCCATTATAACGACCCGGATCTGGCGCAAAAGGTGCTGAAGGCCACGGGCGACGTCGGGATCTCAGCCTTGCTCGACGTCTCTGCCGGGGCGCATCTGGCGGCTGATCTGGCCATGATGGCACCCGATGGCTGTATCGCCCACCTCTCCGGTGGTGGCGGCGCCACGCTGAATGTCCCTCTGAAGGCGCTGATGGCCAAGCGCATCAGGATCACCGGGTCCCTGCTGCGCCCTCTGGCGTTGTCGCGCAAGGCCAAGGTGGCGCAGATGCTGCGCCGCGATGTCTTGCCCCTGCTGGGCACCCGGGTGCGCCCGCACCTCGCCGCGACCTTCCCGCTGGAACAAGCCGCAGCGGCGCACCGCCAGATGGAGGAGGGGCGCCACATCGGCAAGATCGTCCTCGCGGTCGCTTCCTGACGCCACTGTCCATCTAGTGGACATGCGCCACGCAGCAGAGGCCCCGGCCTGACAGCACACCTATCACGGTGACGAAACGCAGTAACAGGATCACAACCATGCGGATATCCTCCTACATCACCTCAGACGGAACAGCCTCGTACGGGGTCGTGCACGCGGGCCAGCTGCACGATGCCGGCGCAGCGCTGCGCGGCAAATATCCCGATCTGCGCGCGGTCCTCGCGGCCGGCGCCCTGTCCGAGGTCGCAACGGCGGCGCAGTCCGGCGAAGCGATCGCCCTGTCCGATGTCACGCTGGTCTCGCCGGTACCGAACCCCGACAAGATCATCTGCATCGGCCTGAACTACATGACCCACATCAAGGAAACCGGGCGCGACAAACCGGCCAAGCCGTCGATCTTCACCCGCTATCCGTCCTCCATCGTCGGCCACGACGTCCCGATGATCCGCCCGCGCGCCTCGGACTGGTTCGATTTCGAAGGCGAACTGGCGGTCATCATCGGCACCCGGGGCCGCGACATTTCCGAAGCGGACGCGATGGACCACGTCGCGGGCTACAGCTGCTTCAACGACGGCTCGGTGCGCGATTACCAGCGGCACACCTCGCAGTTCTGGGCGGGGAAGAACTTTGTCGACAGCGGCGCCATGGGCCCCTGGCTGGTCACTGTGGACGAGATGACGGACCCGGCGGCACAGACGATGGAAACCCGTCTCAATGGCCAGGTGGTGCAATCGACCCCGATCAGCGATCTGGCATTCTCGATCCCCGAACTGATCGCCTACCTCTCGATCGTGACCGAGCTTTTGCCGGGCGACATCATTGCCACGGGCACACCCAGCGGCGTCGGCCTGTTCCGCGACCCCAAGCTGTTCATGGCCGACGGTGATCTGATCGAGGTCGAAATTTCGGGCATCGGCATCCTGTCGAACCCGATCCGCGATCAGTCCTGAGGAGCGCGCCCGTCCCGACCCGGTTGCCCCGTCGGGACGGGCATCAGCTCAGCCCGGTTTCGCAGCCGTGTAACCAATCTTGGCCTTGAAGCGGGCCATCTCATGCTCAGGGGGGCGCTTGCCGGTATAGATCTCGACATAATGCGGAAAACGCGCCAGCCGCTCGTCGATATCCTCGCGCACGCGGGTCGAGATATAACCCAGCTGCACCAGATAGATCGCCCGCGCCCGCACATCCGCATCGATGGGGGAATGTCCCCATGTCTCCAGCAGGGCCCGAAGCGCCGTCAGACGCTCGCCATCCGCACGTTGCAGGCGGTCCTGCACCTCGGGGTCCTGCTGGGCCCAGCTGCGCACCGCCAACTCTAGCCGTGAATCGAAATCCGTATCCGACAGGAAGGACGAGATCACGTTCAGCATCGCCTCAGTTTCGGTCGCCGCAAACTCGGTGGTGGCGCGCACAAGATGATGGGTGGTCGTGGTTTCCCATCGCTGCAGCAGGCCGTCCAGAAGCTGTTTGCGATCCTTGAAGAACCAGTAGAAACTGGTGCGCGACAACTTCAGCGCAGAGGCGAGCGGCATGATCTTCACCGCATCGATACCTTTCTCGACAAGCACGTCATAGGCCGCATCCAGCCAAAGCTCCCGAGAGCCGCGCCAGCCGCGATCCTGCACCGTGTCTTGCGTCATCTTCATCTCCGCGTCGCGGGTGCAGGGTCGCACGCCTCAGGCACTGTCTGTAAAATGTGCGTTGATGTCCATTCCCTGTACGGCGTTCTCCGTGCCCCGCATCGAAAGGTCCGAGGGCAAATGCGCAACGACGCAGGCCAAGCCATTAGAATGATACGCTGTCTTTGGCGAAAGGCGACCGCCCGCCATTCAGACGTCTGAGATGGCATAAATAGACATCAATGAACTTTATATTGACAGGTGTGAACATTTTCAGAAATCTGCTGGCAATCGCCAGTGGTGGCAGACTTTGGGAATGCATCTGACATGTCGACCGATCCGCTTCTTCAGCCCTTTCAGCTCAAGCACCTGACCTTGAAAAACCGCATCATGATCACGAGTCATGAGCCGGCCTATCCCGAGGACGGCATGCCGAAGGAGCGCTATCTGAACTACCATCTGGAGCGCGCCCGTGCGGGTGTCGCCCTGACCATGACCGCCGGCTCGGCTTCGGTTGCGCGCGACAGCCCACCGGTGTTCAACAATATTCTGGCCTGGAAAGACGAAGTCGTCGGCCACATGAAAAAGCTCTCGGATGCCTGCCACGACGAGGGCTGCGCGGTGATGATCCAGCTGACGCACCTTGGGCGGCGCACCAGATGGGACAAGGCGGATTGGTTGCCCGTCGTCTCGCCCAGTCATGAACGTGAGGCTGCGCACAGATCCTTTCCCAAGAAGTTGGAGGACTGGGATATCGCCCGGATCATCGGGGACTACGCCGATGCGGCCGAACGGATGCAGGCTGCCGGGCTCGACGGGATCGAAATTCAGGCCTACGGGCATCTGATGGACCAGTTCTGGTCGCCTCTGACCAATGACCTCGACGGGCCCTATGGCGGCAGCCTGGAAAATCGCCTGCGCTTTACCTTCGAGGTGCTTGCGGAAATTCGTCGCCGCTGCGGCGAGGCGTTTCTGGTCGGTGTGCGCTATACTGGCGACGAACTGCTGAAAGGCGGCTTTGACGCCAAAGACGGCTTCGAGGCCTCACGCCTTTTCAAGGACAGTGGTCTTGTCGATTTCCTCAACGTCGTGCGGGGCCATATCGACACCGATGCGGGCCTGACCGATGTCATCCCGATCCAGGGCATGAAAAGCGCGCCGCATCTCGATTTCGCGGGCGAGATCCGAAAGGCGACGAACTTTCCCACCTTCCACGCCGCCAAGATTCAGGACGTGGCGACCGCCCGCCATGCCATCGCCGCGGGCAAGGTCGACATGATCGGCATGACCCGCGCCCATATGACCGATCCCCATATCGTGCGCAAAATCCGCGAGAAGCGCGAAGATGACATTCGCCCCTGCGTCGGGGCCAACTACTGTCTCGACCGGATTTATCAGGGCGGTCTGGCCTTCTGCATCCACAATGCCGCGACCGGGCGCGAGGAAACGATGCCGCAGACGATCCCTGTGGCAGAGGTCAAGAAGCGCATCACCATCGTCGGCGCCGGTCCCGCCGGTCTGGAAGCCGCCCGCGTCGCGGCCGAGCGTGGCCATGCCGTGACCGTGTTTGAGGCTGCCGCCAAGCCGGGCGGCCAAATTCGCCTGACCAGCCTGCAGGAGCGTCGCCGCGAGATGATCTCGATCATCGACTGGCGGATGATGCAATGCGCCAAGCACGATGTCACCTTTCATTTCAACACCTTCGCCAACGAAGACGATATCCTCGCGACCCGGCCTGACGAGGTGATCATCGCCACGGGGGGCCTTCCCCATACCGAGGTTCTGGAGGCTGGAAACGAACATGTCGTCTCCGCCTGGGATATTCTGGCGGGCGATGTCAAACCGGGCACCAATGTTCTGGTCTATGATGATGCGGGTGACAATGCGGGCATTCAGGCGGCTGATCTGATCTCGGCGACTGGCGCGAAGGTTGAGATCATGACGCCCGATCGCAGCTTTGCACCCGAGGTCATGGCGATGAACCTCGTGCCCTACATGCGCAGCCTTCAGGGGCGCGAAACGACCTTCACCGTGACCTGGCGGCTGAAATCGGTGGCCGTCTCGGGCAATCAGCTCGAAGCCACCGTCGGCAGCGATTATGGCGACGCGGTGCGGGTGCGTCTGGTCGATCAGGTGGTGGTCAACCACGGTACCCGTCCGCTCGATGATCTCTATTTCGCGCTGAAACCGCAGAGCCTCAACCTCGGCGAAGTGGACTACCAGGCGCTGATCGCGGGGCATGCACAGACTGTCGCCACCAACCCCGATGGGGCGTTCCGGCTGTTCCGCATCGGCGATGCCGTGGCCAGTCGCAACACCCATGCGGCGATTTACGACGCGCTCCGGCTCGTGAAGGACCTCTGATCGCGCACCAAGCTTATTCTGGCGCTCTGACCTGACGGTATCAGGGCGCCGGCCCGCTTTGATCCCGAACGGATTTGACGTTTCCGCAAAATTTGCCTCCGCTGCCAAAGGCCTCTGCGGTTTCACGCGCCCTGGCGGGACCGAGCAGGGAGTTTCTTGCTTTGTTTAATTCAGCCCATTAAAGTCGCGTAAATCCTGCGCTGACCTCTGGTCGGAAATAAATTCATCAAAGTGAGAAAAATGAAAAAACCTCCTGAGCTTCTGCCGGACGGAGAAAGATATCTGCCGCAATTCGCTGGTACGATAGAATTGGAGCACCTTCATCGCTACCAGCTGGCCAGAAGAATCGCCGCAGGTCTGGACGTACTCGATATTGCCTGTGGCGAGGGGTACGGCACAAAGATTTTGATGGGGGCCGCCAAGTCTGTCATTGGCGTCGACATTAGTGCAGCAGCCGTCGAACACGCTGCCTTTCATTATCCGGACCCAAACGTTTCATTCCGCGTGGGTGGCGCAAAACATATTCCCGTCTCAGATGATGCGGTGGATATGATCGTATCGTTCGAGACCATTGAACACCTCGTCGAACACGAGGAGATGCTTCTGGAGCTTAAACGTGTCCTGCGCCCTGGCGGAGTTCTGCTGATTTCCAGCCCGAGCAAACTCGAATATTCGGATAAGCCGGGCTATTCGAACCCGTTCCATGTTCGCGAACTCTACACTGAAGAGTTCATTGAATTGGTTGGCCGTCATTTCAGGAATTCCAAGCATTTTGGCCAGCGTCTCAGTGCGGCCTCTCTCATTGCCAATGATACCGACAGCGCCCCGTTTTTCGTCTTTGCGGGCAACGAGTCCCAACCGGGCGTCCCCGAGGCCCGCTATGATCTGATTTTGGCATCAGATGACGATTTGCCGGATTTCCCGCATTCAGCCTATGAAATACCGCAAAGCACGTTGCAGCCCTATGTCGCGGAAGCCTATCGCGCCTCGTCCGAGGCTTACCGGGCCTCAGCCGAGGAACAGATTGCGGGCCTCATCACCACACGAGATCAGATCTCGGCACAAGTGCGGGAACTGGGCGAAAAGGCGCAGCAGGCAGAGGCACGAGTCGCCAATCTGGAGCAGCAACTTGCAGCGCGTCATGCCGAGTTGGAGCAGCACCTGGCAGCGCATCATGTCGAGTTGGAACAGCAACTTGCATCGCGTCATGTCGAGCTTGAGCAGCACCTGGCAGCGCATCGTGCCGAGGTTGAACTTTGGGCCAGACAGTCAGAGGCGCTTGAGATTTGGGGTGCGCAATACCAGGCCCGCGCCGCTGAGGCCGAGGGCCACCTGAACACCGTTGTTGGCATCACCAACTCGGTCCTTACAAGTAAATGGTGGCGTCGGTCCCGTGTCTTTCGTCGCTGGACCAACAGTTTGCGAAAGCGGCGGGGACAGCCCAAAAAATACTGGCCGACCCGTGTCGAGATGCCTCAACTCAGCGCTGTGACCGAGCGCCCGTCGGCCTTGCCACGCCCACAAGAACCAGTCTTTCATCACGACGAGACACCACAACAGCTTGTGGAATCGCATACCCCCGAACGGCATCAGGAGGAATGGCTCACTTACACGCCCCTCTCAGGGGTCCCGGCTCCGTTCGGCCGCAGTGTTGTCGATGTTCCAGATGTTCCGATCGTGCCCTATTCGGATATCGACGAAGGCTTTGTTCCCTACACAGCACATGAGCCTTTTCTAAATCCGGATGTCCGTGCCATTGCATTCTATTTGCCTCAGTTTCATCCCTTTGCGGAAAATGATGCCTGGTGGGGAAAAGGATTTACCGAGTGGACAAATGTCGGCAAGGCGAAGCCCCTCTTTCCCGGGCATCACCAGCCGCACTGCCCGATCCATTTGGGCTATTATGATCTGCGTGTTGCCGAGATCATGCGCGAACAGGCACGGCTAGCGCGAAATTACGGCATCTCCGGTTTCGCATACTATTTCTATTGGTTTGCCGGAAAACTTCTGATGCAATCTCCATTGGAGAAAATGCTCGAAGATCCTGAGGTCGATATTCCGTTCTGCATGATCTGGGCAAACGAGAACTGGACGCGACGCTGGGATGGCGCTGACCACGAAGTGCTCATCGCTCAGGATCACTCGTTCGATGATTCCCGCGCAATGATCGAGTACCTGTTCAAATTCATGATGGATCCTCGCTACATTCGGATCGACGGCAAACCGCTGCTCATCATTTATCATTCGATCCTCATTCCGGATTTCGAGGAAACGGTGGCGCTCTGGCAGAAAGAAGCGCGCCAGAAGGGGTTTGATGGGCTCTATGTGGTTTCCGCACAGACCTTCGGCTTTCATCCCTCCGAGGGAAGTGGGCTCGATGCGGTGATGGAATTCCCGCCCCACAATATCAACGCGACCGAAGTCACTGACAAGGTTCCTGGTCTGGCTGAGGATTTCTCTGGCCAAATTTATGACTATAGCGCTCTCGTCGGGAATGAGGTGATAAAGCCGGACCCGGATTATCGGCTCTTCCGCACCTCGTTTCTGTCCTGGGACAATACGGCCAGACGCGGGAAAAAATCTCATGTCTTCACGGATTTCAGCCTCACCCGCTATGGCCAATGGCTGGCCGCCAATCTCGAAACTGCGGCAAAGGACGAGACGCGATCAGCCGATGAACGCATCGTCTTTATCAACGCCTGGAACGAATGGGCCGAGGGCACGCATCTGGAGCCCGACTCCGCGCATGGCTATGGCTACCTCGATGCAACCCGCAAGGTTCTGGCGAATTATGACGGTGCAGCCGGTCCGTTCCAGCGCCCCGCCATCCCGGAAACGACCGAGGCCCGCTACGCCGTGATTGCCCATGTGCATTATGCGCAGACATGGCTTGAACTGCAGGCCGCGATCGAGTCGCTGCCCGGGGTCGACGTCTATGTCACAACGACCACGCTGGAGACGGCGCAGTTCATCGCGGACAACATGCCTCGCGCGATTGTCGAGATCGTCGATAACCGTGGCCGCGACGTCCGCCCCTTTCTGATGACAATGCAGCGGCTGGCGCATCTGAACTACAAAGCCGTTTGCAAGGTTCATGGGAAAAAGTCGGCCTATCGCACCGATGGCGACACGTTGCGTCAGCAGCTAACCAGCACCCTTCTCAAACCTTCGGTGATCGAGATGTTCGAACAGGACCACGGTCTTGGGCTGGTGGCGGCGGAATCTTCCATGATTGCTCATAACGCGCAGAACATGAATTTCGATCAGGCTCTGGTCGATGCGATCTCAGCGGAAATCGGGATTCCGTTCCGGATGGGGCGCTTTCCGGCGGGGACTATGTTCTGGGCCTCTCCGCAAGCCATCGCGCCTCTCACCGCGTTGAACATTCGCAGCTTTGACGTTGAACGGGGGCTTGCCGACGGCACGAGGGCACATGCAATTGAACGCCTTTTCGCCACGGTGACCGAGGCGCGCGGGTTCTCGGTCCAGACCCTCTAGGACACGGGGGGCAGGCACCACGCGGCAAGGCGACCGCCGCATCTGCTGACCCAGACAGACACTGCACAGAGCGGCGCTGCGACAATCGCAGCGCCGTTTTCCTTCAAGAAGCCCCCATCTGTCATCGCGGAGTGTCGTATCCTGCGGGATGGCCTCAGCCCTCTGCACAGTCCCGGCGATCTTAACCAAACAGAAACCATGCCGCGCCAAACCTTGCAGCGTCACGCGAGAGGACGCCCGCCATGGACAGCCACTACGAAGCCAAACGCTCTGATTTTGCCGACGCCAGCCACCGCAGCTATGTCGGCGGCATGTGGGAGGATCTTGGCGCCCTGCAATTCGACGATCTGGTGGGACAGGGGCTGCGCCCGTCCCATCGCCTGCTGGATATCGGTTGCGGGTCCCTGCGCGGCGGGGTGCGCTTCATCGACTATCTCGATCCGTTCCACTATTTCGGGACCGACATCAACGCCGCCCTGATCGAGGCGGGGCGCGAGCGCGAGCTGACCGCGGCGCAGCGCGACAGGCTCGGGCCAGACAGCTTTCGCGTCAGCGATACCTTCGATTTCAATTTCGACGGGCCCGCCTTCGACTTTGCCATCGCCTTTTCGCTGTTCACGCATCTGACGCAGAACAAGATCCGCCTCTGCCTGAGCAACCTGCGGCACAAACTGAACGGCCCGCTCTGCGCCACGGTTTTCCTGAGCGAGAACACGGATGTCTCACAGCCGCAGCTGCAAAAGGACGGCATCGCGAGCTGGCATTTTCGCGACCCCTATCACTATTCCCGCCAGCAGATCGCCGACATGGCCCGCGACACCGGCTGGCAGGTTGCGCAGATCAGCGACATCGCTCATCCGCGCAATCAGTGGATGGTCCGGTTTCGTTAGCTGCGACGGCGAAACATGACGACATTGCCCAAGGCCGCCAGCACGACGCCCAAAATGGCCGTCACGCTCCATTGATAGTTCTCGAACAGGGTCGATGCGGTCAGCGCGACGATGGGAAACAGCACTGTCGCATAGCCCGCCGCGGCCGACCCCAGACGCGCCACCAGCATGAGGTATGTCGTGAACCCGATGATCGAGCCGATGACCGACAGATAGAGCAGAGCCGTCCAGTAGGCCGCGCCCTGTGGCAGCACCAGCGGCTGACCCGTCACTCCCAGCAGGGTCAGAAGCGCCAGCGCGCCAATCCCCATCCCCCAGGCATTCGCCGTCAACGGCGCGATGCCGAGCGCGCTGTTGCGACGCGACGCCATGTTGCCCCAGGAAAAGAAGGTCGTGCCAAGCACCGCCCAGCCGATCCCGCGCAGTGCCGCCGGATCAATCTCGACCGCCAGATCGTGCCAGAACATCAGCACGAGGCCCGACACCCCGAGAATACCGGCGAAAAGGGCCTGACGGCTCATGCGCTCGCCAAAGAAAATCCGCGCGTTGATCGCGTTCAGGATGGAGGCCAGCGAGAAGATCACCGACACCAGCCCCGAGGGGATCGAGGTGGCCGCCGTATAAAGGCAGAGGAAGTTGAAGCAGAACAGGCACAGCGCCTGCAGCACGACAAATCGCCAGACCGGCGGGCGGCGCAGCCTGCCTGTCAGGGCGAGGCCCGCCAGCAGCAAAATCCCCGCCAGCGCGAAGCGGTAGAAAACCGAAACGGCGATCGGCACTGCGCCGATCTGGGCGGTGATCGCGATCCAGGTCGTGCCCCAGATGAAGACGGTAGCGATAAACAGGATGGGTGTGCTCATGGACGGCTCCTTTGACGCTGCGCATACCGCATTGCACGCCGCCGCCCTTGCATAATCTTGCGGTTATCGTGTTCAGAGGCATTCCCATGCGGCGCGGGGCAGGATTAAAGGGCTCCATGACCTCTGTTCGTGATTTCCTTGAGGGCTCGCCCTCCGCTCGTGCTGTCGCCGGTCTCGACCTTGGCGCAGGCCGCTCGGTCACGATCTGGGAGAACGCGCATGACCGCATCCGCTACGATGCCCCCGAGGGGCACGCCTTCAGCCTGTATCTGAAAGGCGGCACCGGCACGCGCCGCCTTGATGCGGGGCCGGAAACGGGACGCCCCGGCACGGTCTGCATCCTGCCAGAGGGGCAGGGGTCGGACTGGGAAATCACCACGCCCTTCCGCTTTGTGCACCTCTATATCCCCGACGCACCACTGCGGGCGGCTTTTGCCGACATTCATGATCGCGATTCCCGGCTGCTGGATCTGAGCCCCGCGACCTTCGCCGAGAGACCCTTGCTGGCTGCGCCCCTGACGGCGCTGGCGCAGGCCGCCTGCGCAGAGGATGTTCTTAAGGCTGAGGCCGCCGTTGCCGACCTCGTTGCGCATCTTGGCCTGCGTCCGGTGCCTCTCAGCGGCGGGCTTTCCCCGCGTGTCCTGCGCCGCATTGATGACTGGATCGACAGCCATCTGGATGCGAACCTCAGTCTGGCGGATCTGGCGGCCGTTGCGGATCTGTCGCCGTTTCATCTGCACAGGATGTTCCGCGCCTCCAGAGGCATGGCGCCCCACGCCTGGATCCTGCGCAAAAGGATCGGGCGTGCCACAGCCATGCTGCGCACTGCCTGCCCGCTGATCGAGATTGCCGTCGCCACCGGCTTTTCCAGCCAGAGCCATTTCACCCGCGCCTTCAGAGCTCAGACCGGCATGACGCCGACCGGCTATCGCAGGGCACTGACGCAATAACCCCTCAAGATAGCCGGTTTTTGCTGTGGACTGCCGCTATTCGTCTGCGGCCAGAAACCCGCCCGACTGGCGCTGCCAGAGCCGCGCATAAAGCCCGCCCTGCGACAGCAGCTCGCCGTGGCTGCCCTGTTCGATGATGCGGCCCTTGTCCATGACGATCAGCCGGTCCATCGCGGCGATGGTCGACAGGCGGTGCGCAATGGCGATGACGGTCTTGCCTTGCATCAGCACCTCAAGACGCGACTGGATCGCGGCCTCGACTTCGCTGTCGAGCGCACTTGTCGCCTCGTCCAGGATCAGGATCGGCGCGTCCTTCAGGGCAACCCGCGCAATCGCGATCCGCTGGCGCTGACCCCCGGACAGCTTGACGCCGCGCTCGCCGACATGGGCGTCCAGACCCCTCCGGCCCACGCTGTCGGACAGGTCGGGGACAAAGCCGTCGGCCTCGGCCATGCGCAGTGCGTCGATGATTTGCGCCTCTGACGCATCAGGCCGACCATAGGCGATGTTTTCGCGCACCGAGCGGTGCAGGAGGGAGCTGTCCTGCGTCACCACACCGATCGCCGCGCGCAGGCTGTCCTGCGTCACGCCGTCGATGCGCTGGCCGTCGATGGTGATCGCGCCTTCCTCGATATCGTGAAAGCGCAGCAGCAGGTTGATCAGCGTCGATTTTCCTGCACCGGATCGGCCGACAAGGCCGACCCGCTCACCCGGGCGCAGGTGCAGCGACAGATCCTCCAGCACCGCCATCGGGCGCGCGCCTTCCATCCCGGCGTAGCGGAATGTGACGTGGTCAAAGCGTACCTCGCCCGGCCCCTTGATCAGCGGCGTTGCGGTCGGAGCATCGCGCACCTCGCGCGGCAGGGCGAGGCTGGTGATGCCGTCGCGCACGGTGCCGATGTTTTCAAACAGCGCCGCGAATTCCCACATGATCCAATGCGCCATATTGTTCAGACGCAGCGCCAGCGGCACGGCAACGGCGACAGAGCCCACGGCAACCTCGCCCACCGACCACAGCCACAACCCCAGCCCGGCGACCGAGACGACCAGCCAGACGTTGATCAGGTTCAGCACGATGTCCTGCAGGCTCGACAGGCGCATCTGCGCATGCACGGTGCCCAGAAAGCGGTCCATGCCATCGCGCATCCAGCGCTCCTCGCGGTCGGAGTGCGAGAACAGTTTGACCGTTGCGATATTGGTGTAGCTGTCGACGATGCGCCCCGTCATACCACTGCGCGCGTCGGCCTGTTCCTGCGCCACGCGCCCCAGACGCGGCACGATGTGCCAGAGCATCGCGCCGTAAGCCACCGCCCAGAGCACGAAGGGAATCGCCAGCCGCCAGTCCTGACTGGCCGCCAGCACCATCGCCCCGATAAAGTAGATCAGCACATAGCTGCCCACGTCCATCACCTTCATCGCCACTTCGCGCACGGCCAGCGCGGTCTGCATCAGCCGCTGCGCGATGCGCCCGGCGAATTCGTCCTGGAAATAGCCCACTGACTGGCGCAACAGATAGCGGTGTGCCTGCCAGCGGATACGTTGCGGGAAGTTGCCCATCAGCGACTGGTGCAGCACCAGCGAGGTGACGGTGTTCAGCAGTGGCATCACGATCACCAGCACCACGGCCATCAGGGCTATGCGCCCGCCCTCCTGTGCCCAGAACACCTCTTTCGGGGTATCGGACAGGCGGTCGATCAGCTGCCCCAGCCAGCCGAACAGGGCGACCTCGATCAGCGCGATCAGGCCCGAGCCGATGGCCAGAAGCACCAGCCACGGCAGCACGCCCCGGCTGTAGTGCAGCACGAAACGCACCAGCGAGCGCGGCGGCATCGCGGGGGGCTGATCGGGATAGGGATCTATGCGACGCTCAAACCAGGCGAACATGGGGCGGCCTTCTTACGGGGACGTAAAACTCTGCCCGGTGCTGGCCCGAGGCCCCGTGGAAGTCAAGCTTGCGACTGATTTTTGTGCGCCCGCCCGCTCAAGACTGGCGCGGTGCGACAGGGGCCGGCACGCGTAGGCCCCTGTCGTTTTGGTCAGATCTTGAACAACCGCCGGGCATTGCCCTCGAAGACCTGCTTCAGGCCTTTCTCACCGATCCCCATGGCGTCCAGCGCGCCGACCTCTTCGGGCACGAACTGCCAGGGGTAATCCATCGCATAAAGCATCCGCTCCGGGCTGATCACCTTGCGGACGTATGCGATGGGCGGGGCCCAGCCGACGCCGCTGGAGGTGTAGTAGAAGTTGTCGATCAGGTAATCCCAGGTCCGCCGCTGCAGTGGTCTGACATCCGGATAGCGCCCGTCATCCAGTTAGGTGCCAAGGGTGTGCGAATTCAGGATGCCACCGCGCAGACCCAGCTTGGTGACGCCGCGCTCCAGCTCCTGCTCGGCGCCGCCGATGTCGAGCGGGGTGAAAGCGGCAAGGCCGACGGTGCGATCGGGGTTGGCGGCAATGCCCTCGGCCAGCTGGTCATTGGCGCTGCGGGCCAGCGCACTGGCCTGTTGCGCCTCAAAAATCTGCACCCCGGGCGAGGACAGCGCCACCGCAATACCGGGCGCTGACGCAGGGGGCAGAAAGACGGTGCTGGCGCCGATGAACAGGGCGATCCGCGCCACGATCCGCATCACGCCACCGCCATAGACCAGCACTTCGGCCAGCAGATAGCCCGAGACGAGGATGGTCAGGCAGGACACCGCGATCTCGGGCCATGTCCCGTCCATCAGCTGCGCCGGGTTCATCGCAAAGACGAAGGCCAGAAGATATGCGGTCAGCGCCAGCTTGATGCTGATCAGCCCGGTCGCTCAAATGTCCGACTGCGCAATGCTCGCTGCGGTGTAGGAGGTGATGGCCGCATCCGTCGCCGCCGCTCCGGTGATCGACAGATAGCGGATGCCGCCGGGGATGGTGGCATTGGCCTGCTGGGGCAGCGGAATGCCGACGGTAATGCCATTGGCGTCCAGCGTGCCTTCGGTCAGCCCGTCCATACCCTGCGACAGCCCCGACACCGTGACCCCCTGCACCGCGTCTGTCGCCAGCCCTCCGGCGGTCAGCATCGCCTCGTTGCCCCGGCCCGTCGCCGCCTGCGACGACAGCGCCGTCACCACCCGTTTGCCTGCAAGGTCACTGACCTCGGTCATGCCGCTGTCGGCGCGCACCGCAAAGGCATGACGCAGCGGCCAGAGACGGGCCAGCACACGCATATTGGTCATCGGCGGGGTGTCGTATTCGCCTCAACGTCAGCCAGTCCGCCGTCAGCGTGCTGCTGGGGCAGGCCGAAGCGGCGATGGACACGCGCCTGTTTGATCGCACGACCCGTGCCCTCTCGCCGACGCAGGCGGTCGAGCAGATGATCGGCATTGTCGAGCAGATCCTGGCCGACGTCGACGCACTGGATACGGCCGTCAGCGAGCTGAAAGTGCTGGAGCGTGGCACGGTGCGCATCGGTGCCACCCCTGCCACCGGCATCGCGCTGCTGCCCAACGTGGTGCGCCGCTACAAGGGCGCATATCCCAATATCACCATCGTGATGAACGACTGCGTCTTGGATCAGTTCTTTTCGATCATCACGCGGCGCGGCCGCAGCATGTCGCCCCCGGCCGCAGATTTGTCGAGATGCTGCTGGCCGAGCTCGCCTGAGCGGCCTCAGACCGTCGCCATCGGCCCATGCGCCGGAGCCTGCGGGTTCAGGGTGATCGCTCCATCCGCCACCAGCTGCTTGAGCGGAGCAGGGCGGCCGAGCAGATAGCCTTGCCCCTCGTTGCAGCCCTCCATGTCCAGCATATGCAGCTGCTCAGCGGATTCGATGCCCTCGGCCAGCACCGACAGCCCCAGACTGCGCCCAAGGGCGACCACGGCGCGGATGATGGCGATGGTCTGCGGGTTGACGTGGGCTTCCTGGATGAAGGACTTGTCGATCTTGATCTTGTCGAAGGGAAAGCTCAGCAAGGTATCGAGCGAGGAATAACCGGTGCCGAAGTCATCCAGCGCCACCTTGACCCCGGTCGCCTTGATCTCCTGCAGCAGATGGCGGGCGCGTTCGGCATCCGAAAACACCGCCGTCTCGGTCAGCTCCAGCTCCAGCCGGCGCGGGTTGAGCCCGGTTTCCGCCAGCACGTCGCGCACCAGTTTCGGCAGATCGGAGTGGATGAACTGCACCGCCGACAGGTTCACAGCCACGGTCAGCGGCTGGCTCCAGGTCGCGGCATCCTCGCAGGCGGTGCGCAGCACCCATTCGCCAATGTCCAGGATCAGGCCGGTTTCCTCGGCCAGCGGTATGAACTGATCCGGCGGGATGAAGCCGTGGCGCGGATGATCCCAGCGCAGCAGCGCCTCATAGCCCAGCCGCTCGCCCGTCGAAACCAGCGTCTGCACCTGATAGGCGACCGACAGCTGGCCATGGGCGATGGCGTCGCGCAGATCCGCAGACATCGCGCGCCGGGCCTTGACCCGCGCATCCATGTCCTTTTCGTAAAAGCAGATCGAGCGGGTGATATCGGTCTTGGCCCGGTACATCGCCAGATTGGCATTGGAGATCAGGTCTTCACGATCCGCCGCATCATCGGGATAGACCGAGACGCCCAGACTGGCCTTGGGCAGGATGTCATTGCCCTCCAGCCGGATCGGCTTGGTCAGGGCGCTTTCCAGACGCTCCAGAAACGCGGTGAGATCGTTTTGCTCGCCGATGCGGAAAAGCGCTGCGAATTCATCGCCACCGATGCGGGCCACGAACTCTCCGCCGTCGGGTTTCAGCAGCTCGTTGATGCGCTGGCCCAGCACGCGCAGCACGCCATCGCCGACCTTGTGCCCACGCAGATCGTTGATCTCCTTGAAGCGGTCCAGGTCGATGCCGATCAGCGCCATCCGGGTCTGCCTTGTTTCGGCACGCGACAGCTCAAGCTCCAGCCGCGCGTCGAATCCGGCGCGGTTCGGCAGTCCCGTCAAGGCGTCTGTGGTGGCGATGCGCTGCATCATTTCAAGGTTGTTGGTGCTCATCCTGTCGTCGATCAGATGGCTGGCCAGACCCGCGGCAAGGATCAGCGCCGCAATGCACGACACCGCCAGTGCCAGCGCCTGCAGCGCATCGGGATCGGAGAACGACCCGTCGATATCGGCCGGCGCGACGCCAAAGGCCGCCATGCCGGTGAAATGCATGCCGATGATGGCACTGGCCAGCGCGGCCGCCATCCAGTCGCCCGAATGCGCCCGCTTGCGGGTGCCGATATGCAGCGCAAGCGCCGACAGCACGACGCCGATCACCAGAGAGGCGATCAGAAAGCCCTGATTCCAGAAAATCGTGCCCTGCACCCGGTAGCCCGACATCCCGATATAATGCATCGCCCCGATCGACAGGCCGACGACCGCGCCACCCACGACGGGGGCAAAGCGCGACAGGCGGCTCTCGGCGATGGCGAAACCGATGGTGCTGCCCAGCACTGCCGTCAGCAGCGACAGGATCGTCAGCGTCGGATCAAAGCCCACCGGCACCCCGGCCTCAAAACCCAGCATGGCAACGAAATGGGTACACCAGATGGCGGCCCCTGCGGCCAGTGCGGTCAGAAACTGCCAGCCGATCCGCAGCGCGCCAGAGGTCCGCCCCGCGCGCTGAAACAGCTGCGCCGTGACCCAGGACCCCGACAGGCAGATCAGAGCCGCCGTCAGCACCAGCCAGACGTTATGCGCATGAGCGACAAAGGACAGGAGGGAAAACATGTAAACTCCGTATCACGCCAACAGCGGGGACCAGTGGCGAAGGAACAACAGCTCGCCTGTACACACCGCCACATGATCTTTGCAGACTGTGCACGAATAGCAATCGGTGAGGTAAAATTATCATCGCCCTGTACGGCGTTTTTACTCTCGGTTGCATGGGTAACGCTACGTCAGCGGAATCACTTGCCCCGTGACGTCTCTGGCGTGGCGCAGCGGCCAGAAAAGGGGCAGATCGCGCAAAACCCCGCCCGTGCCTGCCGCAAAATGCGTCCGGCCCGCGGACAGTGCCGCGGGCCGGGGGTCTTCATAGCGGTGCAGTCACCTGCGACGGCCTCAGAACGGGCTGTCGGGGAAGTAGAACTGCGCGGCGTTTTCCGGGGTCACCATCTGGCTGCCGATGATGAAGCGGCCCGACACCGGGGTTTGCGACACGAGGCCGAGGGCCGTCATCTCGATGGCGCTGGCGATCTGTGCCGGCGGGTAGGTGACATCGACGGGAAGCTGCGGATCACCGTCCATGATGCGCTTGATGATCTCCTTCATGCCGGCACCGCCGACCACCCACATCTCGTCCTCACGACCGGCCTGCGCAATCGCTTCCAGCACGCCGATGGACATGTCGTCATCGGCGGACCAGACGGCGTCGATATCGTCATACTTGGACAGGAAATCCTGCATCACGTTGAAGGCGTCGTCGCGGTTCCAGTTGCCGTGCTGCATGTCCAGCACGTTGATGCCCGAGCCCTCAATGGCGGCGTTGAAGGCATCCACGCGCTCGTTGTCCAGCGTTGTCGGAATGCCGCGCAGCACGACGATATTGTCGCCCTCGTTCAGGTGGCTGGCAAAGTATTCGCCCGCAACCTTGCCAAAGCCGGTGTTGTCGCCCGAGACATAGAGATCCTCGATCCCCGGCACCGACAGGCCACGGTCGACGACCGTCACCCAAATCCCGGCTTCCTTGACGGCCTGCACCGGGGCAGTCAGCGGCTCGGATTCAAACGGCAGCACGACCAGCGCGTCGATGTCGCGCGTCGCCACCATATCCTCGATGTCGTTGACCATCTTGCCCGCGTCGCCCGCCGTCGCCAGAACGAAGTCGAGCTGCGGATAGGTCGCCTCCAGCCGCTCGATCGCGGCCTGCGCGTGATAGTTCAGCCCGCCCATGAAGCCGTGGGTGGCCGAGGGGATCGCGACCCCGATGGTATAGCTTTCGTCCTGCGCCAGCGCCGGAGTGGCCGCCAGCGCCACCACAACAGCCGCACCCTTGAAGATATCTCTGCGTTTCATTTGGTCTTCCTCCCTATTGCCACCTAGTCGGTGGACTTTCCCTCTCGCTGCAAGACGACAGCAAGAACCACAATCACGCCCTGGATCGCGCCGTTCAGATACGGCGAGACGATCGAGGCGAGGTTGAGAATATTGTCGATGAGGCTCAGGATCAGCACACCCACGACGGTGCCCCAGACCCGGCCATAGCCGCCTTTCAGGACGGTGCCGCCGATGATCACGGCCGCAATCGCCTCCAGCTCCCACAGCACGCCGGTCGACCCCGACGCCGAACCGAGGCGCGGCACATACATGATCGTCGCAAGCCCGACGAGGACGCCGAGCACCACGTAAGTCGCCATGCGCAGCCGGTCGACCTTGATGGCGGAATAGCGCGCGACCTGCTCATTGGCGCCAAGTGCCGCGCAATGGCGCCCGAACGGGGTGTGCCGCATCACCAGCTCGCCGAGGATAGCGACCACGGCAAAGACGATGATCGGCCATGTGACCCCCAGAATGCCGTCGTAATACACGGGGCGATAAAAGCTGCGCGCATCGAAGTTCAGCGACAGCGTGCCGCCATCCGCCAGCCAGGTGACAAGGCTGCGATAGACACCCATGGCCCCCAGCGTGACGATAAACGCCTCGATCCGGACCTTGGCGATCAGCACCCCGTTCAGCAGCCCCGCGGCGAGGCCGGCAATCAGCGCCACCCCCATGCCCGCCAGCACCAGCGCCACGCCGATGCCCAGCACCGGCACCAGCGCATTCATCGACATGATCATCACCCCGGCGACAAAGGCCGCCATCGAGCCGACCGACAGGTCAATCCCCCCGGCAGTGATGACAAAGGTCATGCCCACGGCGATGATCCCGATGAAGGACGACCGCGCCAGAACGTTGGTCACGTTGCCATAGCTGAGGAAGTTGGAGTTCAGCGACGCCCCGAGCGCGATCAGCGCGATCAGCGCCAGCACCGGCCCCAGCACATGCAGGTTCAACCGGCGGCGCGGGGCAGGGGCCTTGGTCTGTATAGTGTCGCTCATGCGGATATTTCCTTCCTGTCGTCGGCGACGCCCATGGCGCGCCGCAGGATTGCATCTTCGGTGATCTCGGCGCCGGAGAGTTCCCCGGCGATATGGCCGCGCCCCATGACGATGACCCGTGACGCCAGCCCGATGACCTCGGGCAGTTCGGACGACACGACGATCACGCTCTTGCCAGCGGCGGCGAGGGCGGCGATGAACTCGTAAATCTGTTGTTTGGTGCCGATGTCGATGCCGCGCGTCGGCTCGTCGATGATGACGATCTCGGGCTCCGCCAGCATGGTCTTGGCCAGCAGTAGCTTTTGCTGGTTGCCCCCGACAGGCTGCCCGCCAGCATCGCACGGTCATTGACGCGAATGTCGAACTCCTTGATCGCCGTGCTCAGCGCGCGGTCCTCTCCCGCCTTGTCGATCCGCAGCCGCCCGAACCTGTCGAGCGCCAGCAGCGTCAGGTTCTGCGTCAGGTCCTTGCCCAGCAGCAGACCCTTTTCCTTGCGATCCTCGGTCAGGTACACCAACCCGGCCTCACGCGCCGCCAGAACCGAGCCGGGCTTGAGCGGCTTGCCCATCACCCGCACCTGACCAGTTGCGGCACGCAGGCCGACGATGCCCTCCATCAGCTCGGTGCGTCCCGCGCCGACCAGCCCGGCAAAGCCCAGAACCTCGCCGCGCCGCAGGGTGAAGGACGCATCGCGCACCCGTCCCGGCACGCTCAGCCCCTCGACCTCCAGCACGACCTCGTCCTGAGGGATCGCCTTGGCGGGGAACAGATCGCTCAGCTCGCGCCCCACCATCGCCTCGGCCATCTGGTCCTCGCTAAAGCCCTCGGCCTCCCGGCTCAGCACCTGCGTGCCATCGCGCAGCACCGTCACCCGGTCGGCAATGCGGCGGATCTCGTCCAGTTTGTGCGAGGTATAAAGGATCGCCGTGCCGCTCTCGCGCAGCCGGTCGATCTGGGTCAGCAGGGTGTCCGTCTCGCGGTTGGTCAGCACCGCCGTCGGCTCGTCCATGATCAGCACGCGGGCCTGACGACCAAGCGCACGGGCGATCTCCACCATCTGCCGGTTCGGCACCGACAGATCGCGGATGCGGGTGCGCGGATCGACATGGCAATCCAGCCGCGCCAGCAGATCGCGCGCCGCATCCTGCATCGCCGCCTTGTCGAGGAAGGGGCCACGCCGCAGCTCCCGCCCCAGAAAGATATTCTCCTCGACGCTCAGCTGCAGCGCCAGATTGAACTCCTGATGGATCATCAGGATGCCTGCCGCCTCGGCCTGCCGCTGATCGGCAAAGCGCACCGGCGTGCCGTCCAGCAACAACTCGCCCTCCGACGGCGCGAGGTAGCCGCCGAGGATTTTCATCATCGTCGATTTGCCCGCGCCATTCTCGCCGATCAGAGCATGAACTTCGCCCGCATTCAGGGCAAAATCGACGCCATGCAGCACCTGAATCGGGCCGAACCGGCGAATGATGCCACGGCCTTCCAGAACTGGGCTCACAAGCTCACCCATTTTCCATCCCGCGAGGACGAGCGCACGCAGGCCTCGACAAAGGCGACCCCCTCGACCCCGTCGGCGATGGAGGGGAAGATCACGTCGCCCGGCACCTCGGCCCCGGTGCGATGCGCCCGGATCGCCGTCGCCGCCTCACGGTAGAGGTTGGCGAAGGCCTCGAAGTACCCCTCCGGATGGCCCGGTGGCACCCGCGTCATCCGCGACGCCGCCGCACCGTTCTGCGCCAGCCCCCGGCTTAGGATCGTGCGCGCCCCGCCCAGCGGCGTGATCGCAAGATGGTTGGGATGCTCCTGTTCCCACTCCAGCCCGGCCTTGGTGCCGTAGACACGGATACGCAGGGAATTCTCCTGCCCCGCCGCGACCTGACTGCACCAGAGCGTGCCACGCGCGCCGCCCTCGAACCGCATCATCACATGGGCGTTGTCGTCCAGGGCACGCCCCGGCACAAAGCTCTGCAGATCGGCCGAGATTTTCTCCGGCACCAGCCCGGTCATGAAGCGCGCCAGATGCCAGGCATGGGTGCCGATATCCGCCGTCGCGCCGCCGACGCCGCTGCGCGCCGGATCAGTGCGCCAAGCGGCCTGCTTGTTGTCGGGGGCAGGGGCCTCGGCCAGCCAGTCCTGCGCATACTCCACCTGCACCAGACGGATCTCGCCCAGCTCTCCGGCCTTGATGCGGGCCTGCGCCTCGCGCACCATCGGATAGCCGGAATAGGTATGCGTCAACACGAACAGCGCGTCGGATTTCTCGGCCGCTGCCTGCAGTTTCTTGGCATCCGCCAGCGTGCTGGTCATCGGCTTGTCGCAGATCACATGGATGCCGCGTTTCAGGAATTCACGCGCCGCGGGCAGGTGCATGTGGTTCGGCGTGACAATCGCGACGGCTTCGATCCCGTCCTTCAGCCGCGCCTCGCGGATCGCCATGGCGGTGAAATCGTCATAGATCCGATCCTCCGCCAAGCCCAGTTCCCGCCCCGAGGCCTGCGCCCGTTCGGGGGTCGACGACAGCGCCCCCGCCACCAGCGTATAGTCGCCATCCAACCGCGCGGCGATGCGGTGCACCGACCCGATCATCGCGCCCTGACCACCGCCAACCATACCAAGGCGTATGGGGCCGCTGCGCCCGTCAAACCGGCTCATTGCCCCAACCCCAGCATCTTGCGAATGGCGGCCTCATCGGTGCCCCCATCGGCGAAATCGTCAAAGGCATGCGGCGTCACGCGGATGATGTGATCGCGCACGAAGGCCGCCCCTTCGCGTGCCCCATCCTCGGGGTGCTTGAGCGCGCATTCCCACTCGACCACGGCCCAACCGCCGAAATCCATCGCCGTCAGCTTGGAGAAGACGGCCCCGAAATCCACCTGACCATCGCCAAGGCTGCGGAACCGACCGGCGCGATTGACCCAGGACTGGAAGCCGCCATAGACCCCCTGACGCCCTGTCGGATTGAACTCGGCATCCTTGACGTGGAACATCCCGATCCGCTCGGCATAGATGTCGAGGTTGTCGAGGTAATCGAGGCACTGCAGCACATAATGGCTCGGGTCATAGAGCATCTTGGCGCGGGCGTGCTGGTCGACGCGATCGAGGAACATCTCGAAGCTGATGCCGTCGTGCAGATCCTCGCCGGGGTGGATCTCATAGCAGAGGTCGATGCCGTTCTCGTCGGCCAGATCCAGCAGCGGACGCCAGCGTTTCGCCAACTCGTCAAACGCCGCTTCCACCAGACCGGCGGGGCGCTGCGGCCAAGGATAGATATAGGGCCAGGCGAGGGCGCCCGAAAACGTCCCCACCGCCGTCAGGCCGAGGTTGGCGGAGGCGCGGATGGTCTTTTCCACCTGATCCACCGCCCAGGCCTGCCGCGCCGCCGGGTTGCCGCGCACCTCAGGCGCCGCGAAACCGTCGAACGCCGCGTCATAGGCCGGGTGCACCGCGACCAGCTGACCCTGCAAATGGCAGGCGAGCTCGGTCACCTCGATGCCCAAATCCGCCGCCTGACCTTTCCAGTCGTCGCAATAGCCCTTGCTGGAGGCCGCGCGCTCCAGATCGAACAGCCGTCCTTCCCAGCTCGGGACCTGCACACCGGCATAGCCGCAATCGGCGGCCCAGCGGCAAATGCCCTCCCAGGTGTCAAACGGAGCGGCGTCCCCGGCGAATTGCGCCAGGAACAGGGCTGGGCCCTTCAAAGTCTGCATGATTTCCCCCCCATGCGTCGTCAAGTCTACGCAACGGCGGATGGATCTGCGCTTGCCTTGCCCATAAATCCGCCGTGTAATCGATTACGTCGCAGTCTACACAAGGTGCAATCGTTTACAACAGTTAGCTCACGGGGCAATGTGCGGCCAAAAAGGGACTCCTGAATGGATCGAAAAATAGCGACAATCCAAGATGTTGCGCGCATCGCAGGGGTCTCAACCGCAACCGTAAGCCGCACCTTGTCGAAACCCTCAGTGGTTGCGCCCGCGACGCGGGACGCGGTTTTGCAGGCCGTGGCCGACACCGGATACCGGATCAACACGCAGGCCGCGAATCTGCGCCGTCAGCGCACCGGCAGCGTGATTGCGCTGGTGCCGAACCTTGCCAACCCGTTCTTCTCGCAGATCTTCGCGGGCATGTCGGCGGTGCTGACCGAGGCGGGGCTGGGCCTGCTGGTGGCCGACACGCAAACCGGCAGCGACCCCGAAGAGCGCCTCAGCTATCACCTCACCTCGGGCAATGCCGACGGGCTGATCCTGTTTGACGGCACCTTTTCACGCGACCGCCTGAACGTGCCGGGCCGCCCGCCTGTGCTGCTGGTCTCGGAGTGGATGGAGGACGATCTGCCCAGCGTCACCGTCGACAACCGCCACGGCGCGGCCCTCGCCGTGGGGCATCTGGCGCAGGCCGGACACCGCGCCATCGGCTTTCTCTCCGGGCCGCCCGAAAACGTGCTGACCAGCGAACGGCTGGCGGGCTTTACCACGGCGCTGGCCGACCTCGGCCTTGTCGCGCGGCCCGACTGGATCCTGGAGGGCGACTTTTCCATGGACTCCGGGGCCGCCGCCGCCCGCCGCTGGATGGCGCTGCCAGATCGCCCCACGGCGCTGTTCTGCGCCTCGGACGAGATGGCCATCGGTTTCATGGGGGCCGTGCACCGCGCCGGGCTGTCGGTGCCCGGCGATGTCTCGATCGTCGGCTTCGACAATATCGAGGTGGCGCAGCACCTGACACCGGGCCTGACCACGATCCGCCAGCCGCGCACCATCATCGGCCTGCGCTCAGCGGAACTGCTGATCGACATGATCGCCGCCAACAGCCTCTCCGGCCCCTCCGAGGTGATCGAGGTCGAGCTGATCAAACGCGCCAGTGTCGCCCCGCCGCGCAGCCCCTGACGGCGTGAGTGCGGTCGCTCTTGCACCTAAAGCTCCGAAACGAAAGAGGAGGCCGAAGCCCCCTCTGCTGCACGCAGGTCAGTAGTTCGCCGGTGGATCACTGGCGGGAAAGGATTCGTCGCCTTCCTCGTCGGTCTTGTCCCACTTGCCGGGTGGGTTCCTCATCTCTTTCGGTCCGGCGTCGCGGACCTTCTTGTCGTCCTCTCCAAGGTTGCCGGGCTGCTTGGTGTTGTGCTCGCCCTGCACATTGGCGTTGACGTCCTGGCGGTGGCGTCCTGCGGGGTCGATCTGCTGCGCCGACTGGTTGATCGTCCCGCCATCGCGCCGCTGCACGTCGGTGGGGATAATGGTCTTGTCATCGTCCGTCCGGGTCATTGTCGCATCCTCCATTGCGGAAACCTCAAGACCAACGAACCGCAACAGGCAGATGTTCCGGGGCGTGCCCCGCGTGCGGCCCCCGTCGGCCAGCTTCCGCTGCTGCGATCAGGGGCGCGTTGCCGAGGTCTCGCCCAGACGCCCGGGGATCGAGAAAGTGGCCGGTTCGCCACTGCGCTGCGTATGCCACAGCAGATCCCAGGCCAGCACCTGATTGGACGAAAACACCGGAATACCAAGGCGATCTTCCAGCGCCGGGATCACATCCAGCGTGCGCAGATTGGTGCAGGACAGGAACAGCCCCTGCAGCGGCGCATCCTGCGGGGCCTGCGCCGCAACCGCCAGCGCCCCCTCATACACCGACTGGGCCGAGATCCGCGCCACCCGCGCCTCGCTCGTTTCCTCAAACGAGCCAAAGGCCGGGGTCTCGATCCCGGCGGCGCTCAGCACACTGCGCAACCGGGCCGAGATTCCGGCGGTATAGGGCGACAGGATGCCCATGCGCTGCACGTCCATCCGCCGGCAGGCCGTGATCAGTGCCGACACCGGTTCGGTGACATATTGCGTCAGCGCCCCGTCCAGGATCAGCCGCCCGATGTTCGCCGTGCCCAGCACCGCCGAGGCCGAGGTGCAGCCATAGCCAATCGCGTCGAGGCCAAAGTACACGCCCCGCATCGTCGCCGGTTGCGGCAGCAGCCGCGCCGCATCGCTGAGGTCATGGGCCATCTCGCCAATGCTCTCCTGCGTCAGATCCGCGCCAGAGGGGATGCGGCTGACGAACAGCTCGGCCTCGGGCGGAAAGATGCGGCGGAACTCCAGCTCGATGGTTTCATCCGCCTGCAGCACGATCAGGCCGATCTTGCGCGGCTTCTCGATGGTCAGATCATAGGGCAGGCGGGTCATGCAGGCTCCAATACGCGGATCTCGGCGGGGCTGGCCTGGCTCAGCCAGACCGCCCCCGTCTCGGTGAGAGCGATGTCTTCCTCATGCACCATGATGCGCCCGGAGCCGAGGTCGAGGCAAGGCTCAAGCGTCAGCACCATGCCGGGCACCAGCGGCGCATCTTCCCAAGGCACGACGGAGGGGCCTTCGGTCAGCTGCATCCCCAGGCCATGCCCCAGCCGCCCCGCAGGTCGCTGACCCAGCACGCCCGCCATGGCGCGGTACAGATCGGCGTGCGTGGCACCGGGGCGGGCGGCGGCAAAGCCCACCTGCGTCGCCTCGATCAGCCGGGCATGGGCGCTGGCAACCGCAGCCTCCGGCGGCCCGACACTGAAATTGCGGTCGAAATCACAGAAATAGCCGTCGAAAACCGCCCCCGTGTCCAGCATCAGCACATCACCCCGCGCCAGCGGCAGCCCCGTCGCGGGCGAGATGACATCGCCATAGCCTGCCGCACCTGCCGCCCCCGCAATGTAGGGCACGCAGTCCGCGCCCGCCTCAAGACACAGCATCTGAAAGCGGCGGAACACCTCCTCCAGCGGGACACCGGCGCGGGCCATCTCGGGCACCCGGTCGAACGCGCGCCCGGCAATGGCGCAGGCCTGAGCGATCTTGGCGATCTCGGGCGCGGATTTCACCCGGCGCAGCACCGCCACGATATTGGCGTCATCGCGAAACGCCCGTGCGACCCGCCCGCGCAGCGTCGCCCAGTCCGCCAGCGGCATCCGCAGCTGCGTCTCGGGCCCCGAGGGCACGCCGATGCGGCTGCCCTTTGGGGTCAGCTCTTCCAGGGTCTCGGCCAGCAGATCCAGCCCGGGCGCGCCGGGGGCGGGGGCTGCAAAGGTGCGAATGTCGCTCAGCCAGCTCTGGCGCATCAGATGGGCGCCGATCTCGGGGATCACGGCCACCGGATCACCGTCCACCGGCAACACCAGATACCACGCCCGCGTCGGGCTTTCCCAAAACCGCGTCAGATAGCCGGTGAAATAGCGCACCTCGGCCTCGGTGCTCAGCAGCAGCGCGGCCAGCCCGGCGCGCGCCATCAGCGCCTGCGCCCGCATCAGGCGGCCATGATACTCAGCTTCGGGAAAACCGCGCGGCGGCGGCGGTGGCGTATGTTCGCTCATCCCTCCAGCCACCACCGAAGCGAAGCCACGTCAAGCCATGCCAGCATCTGACGCCCTTTCGCGTCGCATTTTCTGTCGCTGTTTCCGGGATACCCCGGTCTGCGTGCCAAACAACGCTGCACAAAAACGTGGCTTTCCCCGCCGCCCCGCGCAAGGATGAACACATCCAAGGGAGACCACGCATGAGCTTTGATCTGATCATCCGCGGCGGCACGCTGCCCGACGGCCGCGTCACCGACATCGCCATCACCGGCCAGACCATCGCCGACATCGCCCCCCATATCACCGCCGACGCGGGCGAGGTGATCGACGCCACGGGCAAGCTCGTCTCCACCCCCTTCGTCGATCCGCATTTTCACATGGACGCGACCCTCAGCTATGGCATCCCCCGCATCAACGCCTCCGGCACCTTGTTGGAGGGCATCGCCCTCTGGGGCGAGCTGCGCGAGATGCTGACGGTCGATGCCGTGGTTGAGCGCGCGCTGCAATACTGCTCGCTCGCCGTCTCCAAGGGGCTGCTGGCGATCCGCTCTCATGTCGATGTCACCCATGCGGGCCTTGTCGGGGTGCAGGGCCTGCTGGAGGTGCGCGAGCGCGTCAAAGACGTCATCGACCTGCAGCTTGTCGCCTTCCCGCAGGACGGCTGGTATCGCAGTGCGGGGGCCGAGGCGAACCTGATCCGCGCCCTCGACATGGGCGTCGATGTGGTGGGCGGTATCCCGCATTTTGAACGCACCATGCAGGCCGGGGCGGACTCGGTGCGCGCCGCCTGCGAGCTGGCGGCCGATCGCGGCCTGATGGTCGATCTGCACTGTGACGAGACCGACGACCCGATGTCGCGCCATATCGAGACGCTGGCCGCCGAGACCCTGCGCTGCGGTCTGCAGGGGCGCGTCGCCGGCTCTCACCTGACCTCCATGCACTCTATGGACAATTACTACGTCTCGAAGCTGCTGCCGCTGATTGCCGAGGCCGGGGTGGCCGCCATTCCCAACCCACTGGCCAATATCATGCTGCAGGGCCGGATGGAGACCTATCCCAAGCGCCGCGGCATGACCCGCGTCCCCGAGATGCTGGCCCATGGCATCCCCGTCGGCTTCGGTCAGGATTCGATGCGCGACCCGTGGTACCCGCTGGGCACCGGAGACATGCTCGACGTGGCCTTCATGGGGCTGCACGTCGCCCAGCTCTCCAGCCCCGACCAGATGCGCAGCTGTTACGAGATGGTCACGACCAGCAGCGCCGCGATCATGGGCCTCGACTACGGTCTGGAAAAGGGCCGCGTCGCGAGCCTTATCGTCGTCGATGCTGCCGATCCGATCGAGGCGATCCGCACCCGGCCCCCACGCCTCGCCGTGGTGTCCAAAGGCCGCGTCGTGGCGCGCAACACGCCGGTGCAGGGGACCCTCGCCACCGACTGGTAGCGCGGCTTTGCAAACAGACACCCGCAACTTTGCAAACATGCGCTGAGCGGCGTCACAGGGCCACCAGCGCGCCGGAAGCGCCTACCGCCGCGCCGCGATTTCGCACCGTTCAGATACCGTTCAAATACCGACGGGATACCGACATCCCGATTTCGCGGTTTTAGCGCCTCTTGGCAGGCCGCCCTTTCCCCGGATCAGTGGCTGTCACAATAGCTTCACATCTCTGTCACGAATACGTTTTTCGGCCCGGCTATCCGCAACAGGCAAATACAACTCCGGGGATTCCCATGAAACTGCTCACCGCATCCGTTCTGGCGCTTGCCAGCGCCACCGCCGCCTTCGCGCAAGACCTTCCGCAGGCCTCCAGCCAGTGGTTCACCGATGGTCAGGCCGCGCTTCAGGAAAAGCTGAACCGCCAGCCCAACACCGGTCGCGCCAAGAACGTCATCCTGTTCATCGCCGACGGCAACGGCGTCGCCTCGAACTACATGAACCGCCTCTGGGCCGGTCAGCAAGAGGGTGGCATGGGCGACGACTACGTTCAGCCGCAAGAGGCTTTCCCCAACCTCGCGCTGGTAAAAACCTATAATATCAACGCACAAACGCCCGACTCCGCCCCGACTGCCGGCGCGATGAACACCGGCGTGAAGCAGCGCTTCAACCTGATCAACCTCGGCGAAAACGCGATCCACGACGATTGCTCGACCGTCGCCGGCAACGAGTTGACGCTGTTCTCCGAGATGATGAGCGATGCGGGCAAGTCCGTCGGCGCGATCACCACCGCCCGTCTGACACACGCCACGCCCGCCGCCGTCTACGCCAAGACCGCCAACCGCAACTGGGAAGACGAAGTGCCCGCCGATTGCTCGGCCCAGACCGACATCGCCAGCCAGCTGGTCAATGCGCTTGAAACTGGCGTCGTCGACATCGCCCTCGGCGGCGGCGCGCGTTACTTCGTGCCCAAAGGCACCGCGACCCCGAACGGCGGCGAAGGTCATCGCCCCGACGGCGTGAACCTAGTCGAAATGGCCCAGTCGAACGGCATCCAGTACGTCTCCGACAAGGCCGGTCTCGACGCCACGACCAACGACAAACCGATCCTCGGCATGTGGACCGACAGCCATGCCTCCTACGAAGCCGACCGCCCCGAGACCGAGCCTTCGCTGGCCGACATGACACGCAAAGCCATTGATTACCTTGGTCAAAATGAAAACGGTTTCTACCTTGAGATCGAAGCGGGCCGGGTCGATCACGCCAACCATGACACCAACGCCAAGCGCGCCATGATCGACGGCAAGGCCTTCTCGGACGCCGTCGCCCTGGCCGATGAGCTGACTGATGATGCCGATACGCTGATCATCGTCACTGCCGACCACGAGCACGCGATTGCCATGAACGGCTACTGCGGTCGTGGCACCCCGATCGACGGTCTGTGCTATGACGTTGCGCAAACCGGCATCATGCACTCCGACGATCTGGTGCTGGGCGATGACGGCAAACCCTACACCGTCGTTGGCTACCTGAACGGTGTCGGCTCGGTCATGGTCGAACAGGCGGACGGCAAGTTCACTGCCCCCGAAGGGCGCCCGGAAATCACCCAGGAAGAGGCGCAGGACATTGACTACGTTCAGCAATCTCTGATCCCCAAATCCTCGGAAACCCACTCGGGCGTCGATGTCGCGCTCTATGCCAAGGGCCCCTGGGCGCATCTGTTCGACGGCACGATCGAGCAGAACGTCATCTTCCACGTGATGGATTACGCCGTCACTGCCGAATAAGGCACCGCGAAAAACCAAGGGCAGGGGCCTCGGACACCGGGGCCCTTCGCCTGTTCTACTGGGCAGGAGAACGGTCATGCTGACACGTCGAAATCTGGTTCTGGCCGCGCTGGCGGTGCCGCTGGCAAGCCGCGTGATGGCCGAACGGGCCGAGGCGATGAAGCCGCGCGACCTCTATGAAAAGGGCGGCGCCTTTACTGAACGGGCCCGCGCGCTCGATGGTCAGCGGGTGCGGTTCGAGGGTTTCATGGCCCCACCGCTGAAAGCCGACGCCGCTTTTTTCGTGATGACTCAACGCCCTATGGCTGTCTGTCCGTTCTGCGAGAGCGAGGCAGAGTGGCCCGATGACATTCTGGCAGTCTACATCCGGCGTCGATTGGACGTGCACCCCTTCAACGTCAGGATCGAGGCCACGGGCCGTCTTGAACTGGGCCGTTTCGTTGATCCCGAGACAGGTTTTCTCAGCATGGTGCGGGTGGTGGATGCCACCTATGGATAAGCGCGCCCTGAAGCTGCGCGACCTCACCGTGCTGTCCGAGAGCGGTTCCGTTCTGGCCGCCGTGCCCCGGCTGGACGTCGCCCCCGGCGAAGCGATTGGCCTCAGCGGACCGAGCGGCGCGGGCAAATCCTCTCTGCTGTTCGCGTTGGCCGGGCTGGCACCGCAGATGCGTGGGTCGGTCCTGTGGGGCGATACCGATCTGGGGAGCCTTTCAGCCACCGCGCGTGCAGCCTTTCGTGCCCGCCATATCGGTCTGATTTTTCAGGATCATCTGTTGTTTGAAGAGTTGGGCGCTCTGGCCAATGCCACCGTGGTCGCCGGGTTCCGCCCGCGTGCGGTACGCCGCGCCCTGCGCCTTGAGGCGGCGCGCCGTCTCTCTGCGCTCTCGCTGCCCGAGGCTGCCCGCGACGTGTCCCACTTCTCCGGAGGCGAGCGTCAGCGCGTCGCCGTCGCCCGTGCTCTGGCACATCGCCCGTCGATCCTGCTGGCGGATGAGCCGACGGCGAGCCTCGACAGCGCCAATGCCGAGCGGCTGACCGATCTGCTGCTGGCCGAGGCGCGCGATGCCGGGCGCACGCTGATCGTGGTCAGTCATGACCCGAACCTGCTGGCCCGAATGGACCGCGTTCTCACCATGGCGCACGGCGCTTTGGTCAATGATTTCAAGGGGACTTCGCGTGAGCTGGGCTGATCTGACACCGAACACGCAGGACGCGCTGATCTTCGTCGCGCTGCTTTTGCCGATCGGCGTGCTGGGCGCTGTGCTGCTGCGCGGCTATGCACCTTGGTCGCTGGTTGGCGCGATGCTGGGGCGGTTTCGCTGGACGGCCGCGATCTTTGTCGTTGTGGTTGCCGTCTCGGTCGCCATGGGGGTCGGGCTGATCGCGCAGGAACGTGGCCTGCGCATCGGCACGGCCCGCGCGGCGGACGGCTTTGACATCGTGGTGACGGCACCGGGCAGCGAGGTGACGATGATGCTCGCCTCGGTCTATCTGCAGCCGACGGACGCGCCCTTGCTGGACGGCACCACCTACGCTGCGGTCGCGGGGGCCGCGCATGTCGCGCTGGCGGCCCCGCTGGCCTTTGGTGATTCTGTCGGCGCCTCTCCTGTGGTGGGCACGACGGCGGATCTGGTGACGCACCTTGCGAAAGGTCCGCCAGAGGGGCACATGTTTGAGGCCGAGCATGAGGCCGTGGTCGGCGCCTTGGTGCCACTTGCCATTGGTGAAACTTTTGAGCCAGCGCATGGGGTTGGCGATGGCGCGGACCACGACGCCCATGATGTGGACTTCGTTGTGGTCGGTCGCATGCCGCTGACTGGAACGCCCTGGGACAACGCCGTTGTCGTCCCGATCGAGGCGGTCTGGGGCGTGCATGGTCTGGCGGATGGCCATGACGCAGACCACGATCATGCGCATGAGGCCGAACACGAACACGGGCCTGAAAAGCTCGGCCCGCCGTTCGATCCGGCGCATTTTCCCGGCACGCCGGCCATTGTGATCAAGGCCGACAGCCTTGCTGCCAGCTATGCCCTGCGGTCGCAGTTCACCCGCGACCGCGAGACGATGGCATTCTTTCCCGGCGCGGTTCTGTCGCAGCTCTACGGCATCATGGGGGATCTGCGCGCGGCGATGTCGCTGATGGCGCTGGTCTCGCAAGCGCTGGTGGCGGCCAGCGTGCTGGTTGGCCTGTTCATCCTGACCCGGCTGTTCGCGCGCCATCTGGCCCTGCTGCGCGCGCTCGGGGCGCCGGGGCGTTATCTGATGGCGGTGGTCTGGGCGTTCTCGGGCGTCTTGCTGGGGGCCGGGGCGGTGCTGGGCCTTGGCGGAGGCGTACTGGCGACATGGGGGCTGAGCCGGATCCTCTCGGCGCGCACCGGCATTGCCGTGCCCGCGACCTTTGGCTGGGCCGAGCTGAATCTGGTCGCAGGCTTTGTTCTGGTCGCCATGGTGTTGGCGCTACTGCCGGCCGTGGCGGCGCTGCGCCTGCCGGTTCTGGCGCGGCTGCGGGCGTGAGGCAAAGCAGGCAAACCGACGCCGCTTTGCCGAGGGTTGCGACATTGGGTCATCCCGCTTGAAACCGGATGAAGAGTAGGCCAAATAGAGGCTTAAAGCACCCAGATGCCAACGGCCCTCCCTCGGCCGAAGCGAGATTGCCCGCCCTGCGGGCAATGACAGCGGGGCGGGGTCAGGGATTGTCAAGATTGTTTGACATGTCAATGACTTCGCCATAGCCTTGGGCAGTTCCGTTCAAAGGAAAAGACCCAGATGCCGCCCAAGAGCCAACCCTACTGGCAGATGCCTGCCTTCCTCGACGATACTGCGGCTGATTCCACCTACGAGGACATGCCGCACGAGGACTATCTGACCTACCGGATCGGGATGCTTTCGGGCGAATTCAATCGCAACATTTCCAAGTATTTCTCTCGGCATTTCGGGCTGACCCTGGCCGAAGGGCGGGTGCTGGCGCGTCTTGTCAACAGTGGTCCGCAATCCTACGGCGAGATCTGCGAGACGCTGTTGCTGGATGGGGCGCAGATCAGCCGGGCCGCCGCCGCGCTGGCCGAACGGGGCTATATCTGCAAGGGCGATGACCCCAAAGATGCCCGTCGCGCGATTTTCGAGCTGACCGAGGAAGGCCAGAACGTGGGCCGCGATGTGATCCGCGTGGGGCGTGCGCGGCAGAAATTCCTGCTTGAGAAACTCTCCGCCACGGAGCGCCGCACGCTCTATCGCACTTTGTCCAAACTGATGGGCGTCATGGCGGATCTGAACGCTGAGGGCACGCTGCTGGGCGAGGCCGCAACGCAGGAGGCCATCTGAGGCCTTGCGCTGGCGCTTGTCGTAAAACTGTGCCCTCTTCGTCACATTAGAGTTGCAGGAGTGCGGCACCTGTCCCCCATAGATCCAAATGGGGAAAACCATGATTATTCGCGCCACCGCGCTGACATCGCTTCTGGCCCTGCAGGCTGGCATGGCGAGCGCCGAGATGAATTTCAATCGCATCGCCAGCTTTGCCACGCCGCTGAACATGGCGGAAGGCGAAGACACCAGCCGCCCCACTTCGGCTGAGATCATTTATGCCACCGAAGACGGTATGACTCTGGTCTATACCGACAGCCCGCTGGGCGTTGTCGGGTTGGTCGACATCACCGATCCGCGCGCGCCCAAGCCCTTGGGCAATATCGACATGGGTGGCGAGCCGACCAGCGTCGGTATCATCGGCCAGACGGCCTATGTCGGCGTCAACACGTCGGAGAGCTACACCAAGCCCTCGGGCAAGCTGGTGACGGTCGACATCGCCTCCAAGACCATCACTTCCACCTGCGATCTAGGCGGTCAGCCTGACAGTGTCGCCGTGGCCAAGGACGGCAGCTTCATCTCGGTCGCCATCGAGAACGAGCGGGACGAGGAGCTCGGCGATGGTCGTGTCGGGCAGATGCCCGCCGGTGATCTGGTGATCTTGGGTGTCGCCGATGCGATGGCCGATTGTGCCAGCATCAAGCACGTCGCTCTGACCGGCCTGACCGAGATCGCGCCCGAAGATCCTGAGCCCGAGTTCGTCGACATCAACTCTCTCGGCGAAACCGTTGTCACGCTTCAGGAAAATAACCACATCGTCGTGGTGTCGAAGGACGGCGAGATCCTGTCGAACTTCTCGGCTGGACGGGTGTCGCTGGACGGTGTCGATACCGAGAAGGACGGCGCGATCACTTTCACCGGCAGCATCACCGATGTTCCGCGCGAGCCGGATGCGATTGGCTGGATCGATGACGAGCACTTCGCCATGGCCAACGAGGGGGACATGGACGGTGGCACGCGCGGCTGGTCGATTTTCTCCAAGACCGGCGAGCTGGTCTATGACAGCGGCACCTCCTTCGAGTACGCGATTGCAGAGATCGGGCACTATCCGGACAAACGCTCAGGCAAGAAGGGCGTTGAGCCTGAATCCATCGAAGTCGGCACTTTTGGCGGCACGCCGATGGTCTTCGTCGGGGCCGAGCGCGCCTCGGTTGTGGGGGTCTATGACGTGACCGATCCCACTGCGCCGGTGCTGAAACAGCTGCTGCCGTCGGGGATTGCACCGGAGGGCTACATTGCCATCCCGTCGCGTAACCTGTTGGTTTCGGCCAACGAAGCCGATCTGGTCGAGGACGGTGGTGTGCGCGCGCATGTCATGATCTTTGAATATACCGAGGGTCCTGCGAGCTATCCGATGCTGACCTCTGCCGGTCTGCTGGAAGATGGCAAGCCGGTGGGCTGGGGTGCGAACTCCGGCATGGTGGCGGATGGGGCGCATATCTGGGCGGTCAGCGACAGTTTTTACAGCGCGCAGCCGACGATTGTGCGGATCAACCCAGCTGAAAAACCTGCGAAAATCGATCAGGTCATTCGTGTCAGCCGTGATGGCAAACCGGCGGAAGGTCTTGATCTGGAAGGCATAACGCTGGACGGTCAGGGCGGCTTCTGGCTGGCGTCTGAGGGCAATGCCGAGAAGGGTGTGGCGCATGCGCTCTACCATACGGATGCGACTGGCGCGATTGTCGAGGAGGTCATGCTGCCTGAGGCGCTGCTGGCCAATCAGACGCGCTTTGGCTTTGAAGGCGTGACGCGCATTGGCGATACGCTGTGGATGGCGGTGCAGCGCGAATGGGGCGATGACGCGAAAAACCATGTGAAACTGATGGCTTACAACCCTGAGAAAAAAATCTGGGGCGCGGTTCTTTACGAGAAGGCCGAGCCGGAAAAAGGCTGGACGGGTCTGTCTGAGATCGTGGCGCATGGCGAAAATGTCTATGTGATTGAACGCGATAACCAGATCGGCGAAGCGGCGCAGATCAAGAAGATCTACCGTATCCCCGCCTCGGAGATGGTGCCGGCACCCTTGGGCGACGATCTGCCTGTCGTCTCGAAGGAAGAGGTGCGCGACCTGATCCCCGACCTGCTGTCGACTGGTGGCTATGTGCTTGATAAGGTTGAGGGTCTGGCGATCATGGAGGATGGGACGGCCTATGTCTCGACCGACAATGACGGGGTGGATGACCACTCGGGCGAGACGATGTTCTTCTCGATCGGCAAGATCTGACACCGATCACTGAGCGCTTTGAGGACGCGTCCGGCAGTGCCGGGCGCGTTTTCGTTTCTGGGCGGGACGGGGCCGGAAGGGGTCAGATTTCGATGTCGGTATCCCGTCGGTATTTGAACGGTATCTGAACGGTGTCATTTTCGGCCTGCAGGCCGATGACCGGGGCCGCAACGGGGCCGCTCGCCGCGGGTCAGCCCGCCGCGTCGGGCGCGATGCGGGCGAGGATCGCGGTCACGTCGCTGCCTGCCATGGCGCCGGTTATGCGACCGGCTTCGCCCGCAAGGCGGGTCGCCGTGAAGGCATCCGACACGGCGGGCGGCGCGTGGCGGATCAGCAGCGCGGCTTGCAGCAGCAGCGCCGTGCGCTCGGCGAACCAGCGGGCCTCGGCCTCGGGGGGCAGGCCGGGCCAGCGGGCGCTGTGGGCCTTGAGCGCGGCGTCATAGCGGGGATCGGTGCCGAGGGCTGCGGTGAGTTCAGCGCGCAGGGTTTCGGCGGCAAGTGGATCCCGCGCAAGGGTGCGCAGGATGTCGAGGCAGATGACGTTGCCCGAGCCCTCCCATATGCCGTTCAGCGGGGCTTCACGGTAGAGCAGGGGCATCGGCGTGTCCTCGACATATCCCATGCCGCCGAGGGCTTCCATCGCCTCGTAGGTGACCACAGGCGCGCGCTTGTTATTGTGGAATTTCGCCAGCGCCACGGCAATGCGGGCGAAGGCGCGGTCCGCCTCGGTCGTGCCATCAAAGGCGCGGGCGGTGCGCAGGCCGAGGGCGAGGGCGGCTTCGACATCTAGCGCGAGGTCGGCGAGGACGGCGCGCATCAGCGGCTGGTCGATCAGGCGTTTCTGGAAGGCGCTGCGGTGACTCGCCCAGTGGTGCGCCTCGGCCAACGCCGCGCGCATCAGGCCGGCGGGGGCCATCGCCGTGTCGAGGCGGGTGTGGTGCACCATCTGGATGATGGTCTGCACGCCGCGCCCCTCGTCCCCGAGCCGCTGGGCGAAGGTCTGGTCGAACTCGATCTCGGCCGAGGCATTGGAGCGATTGCCGAGCTTGTCCTTCAGGCGCTGGATGCGGAGGGTGTTGCGCGCCCCCTCCAACCAGCGGGGCACGAGGAAGCAGGTCAGCCCCTCAGGTGCCTGCGCCAGCGTCAGAAAGCCGTCGGACATCGGGGCAGAGCAGAACCACTTGTGCCCGGTCAGGCGGTAGGTCTCGCCGTCGCGGGTGGCGGTGGTTGCATTGGCGCGCACGTCCGAGCCGCCCTGTTTCTCGGTCATCGCCATGCCGAGGGTGGCGCCGTCCTTCTTTGCCACGGGGCGGATCGAGGGGTCGTAGACGCGGGCGTGCAATTTGGGCTGCCAGAGCGCGGCGAGGTCGGGGTTGGCGGCAAGCGCGGGAGTGGCGGCATAGCTCATCGTCAGGGGGCAGCAGTGGCCCGGCTCGACCTGCGAGGCGAGGTAGACCATGGCGGCGTGGGTGACATGGCCGCCGGTGGTGCCCGGCACCCAGGGGATGGCGCTGTAGCCAGCGGCGGTGCTCCTGTGCATCATCGCGTGGTAGCTGGGGTGAAAGTGCACCTCATCCAACCGCCGTCCGGCCCGATCAAAGAGGTGCAGGTCCGGAGTGTGTCGGTTGGCAAGGGCGCCGTCTTCACGCGTGTGCGCCGTGCCCAGCTCTGCGCCGTAGGGCGCGAGGGCCGTCGGGTCGCCGTGGTTGTGCCTGATCGCCTCGCGCAGCGGCAGGTCGCTCTGCCAGAGGTCGATGTCGCCGCGGGGGCTGGGCTGGTTGGTGACCTCGTGCGTGGCGAGGTGGCTTTGCGCTTGGCTCATGGTCGGGCCTCCTTCCCCGGTCAGCCTAGTGGGCCTGCGGAGTCGGGGAAAGAGGCGGGGTGGGGTCAGCGGCGATGCGGGTTCGACCAGGCTTTCTTGCCCGCATGGTCCATCACGGTGACGCGGAGCCAGGGCGATTTGGCGAGCCGCGCGAGCGGCACCGTGGTGCGCGTCATCGAGGCGCCGACCACCGTGACGCAGGCCGAGCCATGGCCCTGCACCATGACGATATGCGCGGCGGAACTCTCGACGGTGACGTCGGTGTCGGTGAGGGTGATGTCGCGGATTTCGGGGCCTTGGGAGGAATAGAAATCGCCCGCTTTGAGGGCGCTGAGCAGGGCGTCGGGCGCGTTGGCTTCGGCCTTGACCATGACCCAGCCGCCGAAGTGGTCGGGTTCGTAGAAATGCGCGTCATCGGTGGCGATGACGGAGAGGTCGCGCCCCTCCGAGAGCAGCAGGTCGGCGATGGAGAAGCCGTCGCCCCGGTCGCAGCCCATGGCGCAGCCGTTGTTGTAGATCTCGACCGCATGGGCGGCCTCGATGCTGCGGGCATCGGCCAGGGTCAGGCCGGACCATTGCGGGTGCGCGACGGCGACGAAGGCCCCGGCGGCGCGGGCGCGGGCGGCGATTTCGGGGCCGGTTTCCTGATCCGCGACCGGCTGGAAGCCAGGGGAGTTGGAGGGCGTGAAATCACTGGGCAGGCCGACGGCGAGGATATGCCAGAGCTCTCCGTTCGCCAGGGCACCCGAGTGCAGCTCGGCGCCGAGGAGTGTGGTGAAGCCCTCGGTGCGGAAGGGCAGGGTATCGGCGATGGGATAGCCAAACTGGCCGACGAAGTGATCGGTGAGGGCGAGGAAGTCATAGCCTTCGGCCCGGTAGCGGCGGCAGACCTCGGCAGGCTCAAGCACCCCGTCCGAGAGGGTGGAGTGGGTGTGCAGGTTGCCACGGTAGAACTGGCCGGGTTGGGCGAAGGCGGAAAGGCGCATGGGGTCTCCGATCAGGGGGGTGTCTTTGCGGGGTAGGCGCGTTTGGTGATGGTTTCATGACAGGCTTGAACTTCGCAAGGGGGCAGAGCAAGACTTTGCCATGGGAAAGACCGATCCGCTGAGCGACGCGCTGGCGCGTGGTGACTGGCCGCTGGCAGAGCGGGTGCTGATGCGTGCCGCGAAGGGCGGCAAGGCAGAGGCGCCTGTGCTGTATAATCTGGGGCGCGTCATGATGGAGCAGGGCAAGTGGGTGCCGGCGCGGCTCTGGCTGCGGCGGGCGCTGGTGCGCGATGCGTCCCATGCGAAGGCCTGGTTCGAGCTGGGGCGTGTGGCGCTTGAGCTAAGCGATTTGCCGGGTGCCGGGGCGGCCTTTGCGCGGGCGGTGGCGTTGGTGCCTGGGGACGCCGATGCGCGGGTCAATCTTGGCCGGATCGCATTGCGCCTTGGCGCCTTCGGGCAGGTGCGCGAGGTGTTGCAGCCGCTAGAAGGGCGGGACGTCGAAGTGGATGGCATGCTCTACCGGGCGGCGGCGGAGTTGCGACTGCCTGAGGCGGCGGCGCTGCAGGTGGCGCTGTGGCGATGGCCTGAGCGGGCCGAGGCGCTGAGGGCTGTGACGCGGGCGTCCAAGGGGCGGTTGTCGTTGGATTTGTGAGGTCGGCAGGGGGCTCTGCCCCCGGCGCGGGCGCCTCCCCCGAAGTATTTAGGGCAAGATGAGAGAGCCCGGGTGCGGCTAGTGGCGGAAGCGTTTGCGGTAGGTGCCGGGGGTGGTGGCGAGGTCGGTTTGCAGGGCGCGGTTGGCGGTGATCTGGGCTTCGGTCATCGTGGTAACGGTGAGCTCGGGGGGGGCACTGCGGGGCAGGGGGATGACCTGGGCGATGGGGGTCCCGGCGGGCAGGGTCCCGGTGAAGTCGCGGTCGAGCCAGAGCGCAGGGAAGTGGACGTAGCCATCGCGGAACAGGTCGCAGTCGACGACGCCTGAGAGGGTGCGGAAGGGGAGTTCCTCGCGGTTCAGGGGGTGGGTGAAGAGCAGAGACGTGCCGGAGGGCGCCTCCAGCGTCCAGAAGTTGAGGAACTTCAGGATCGAGTTGACGGCGAGCGGGTAGGGCGCACCTGTGGCCTGTTCGGGGAGATGCAGGGCGATGGGCGAGCGTGAGATCAGCGTGTCGGGCAGGGCGGGTGGATCCCAGTCCCAGCTGACGGCGCCCTTGTCGAAGTGCAGGTCGGTGGCGAGTGGGATCAGTATGCCGAGCGAGAGCGCGTCGAGGAAGGGCGGGCAGTGTTTCAGGGTGCGCACCGGGTCGCCGTTTAGTGTTTCGGCCGGAGCCTCGGACGGCATGGCGCGCAGCCAGTCGGGCAGGGCGGCGCGGGCGGCTGTCGGTTTGGGCAGCAGCGCCTCAAGCGCGGGATGGCAGCGGGCGATGATCTGGGGGTGCGTCATGGGGTCTTTATGACGCTTTCTTTTCGCGCGACAACAGAAAGGTATGGGCAAGGGCGGCCAGCACCGTCACCGCGATGATCACCGTCCCGATGGCGTTGATCACTGGCGGGTGGCCGTTGGGGTTGCGCCCCATGGCGCCGATTTCGGTTGCCAGCGTACAGGCGCCGCCCTTGGCGAACATGGTGGTGTTGTAATTCTCGAGGCTGGCCATCAGGGCGATGACCCCAGCGGAGATCAGCGCTGGTGCGAGGTAGGGCAGGGTCAGGCGGCGAAAGACATGCAACGGCGTCGCGCCGAGGTCGAGGGCGGCTTCCTCAAGCTCGATGGGCTGGCGTTGCAGGCGGGCCATCAGGATCAGCATCGGGTAGCCGGCGATGAAGGTGACCTGCGCCATGATGATGGTGACAAGGCCTGCATTGACGCCGAGGCGGCCCCAGAAGACCAGCGCCGAGAGGCCGAGCACCACGCCCGGCGCCAGCATGGGCGACAGCAGCACCCACCACAGGACGCCATTGGCGCGGGTGCGCCAGCGGGTCAGCAGGACCGCGCCGGCGAGGCCGAGCAGCAGCGACAGCGGCACCACGACAGCTGCGACGCGCAGCGAGTTGCCCATGCAGGCGACAAGGCGGCCCCGATCCAGCGCGCGCAGCACCGGATCGGCGCGCAGGGCGTCGTCCGACATCCAGAAGAAGGCGTACCATTTGCCGGTCAGCCCGTGCCATTCGGTGACGGTGGGCGGCGAGGCGTCGTTGAACGACGACAGCACCATCAGCACGAGCGGCGCGAACATGAAGATCAGGAAGGCCCAAGTATAGGTGGAGAGCAGGCGGTGAGACGTCATCGGTTTGCTCCACCGGGTGCAAGGCGCGGTGCACAGACCGCAGCGCGGGATGTGGCGGGGGCCGAGCGCCCCTTGCGGGTCGAGGCGCACGCGGCTTGGGCTGAGGCTCTCATTGCACCCTCGCGAAGTCTTTCAGGCGGGTGCGCATCAACCACATGAACAGTGCCACCAGCCCGAAGCAGATCAGCGTGTAGCCAAAGGAATAGGCGGCGCCGACGTTGGAATTCGCGCTCTCGAAGAACTTGTTGTAGATCGTCTGGCTGAACCATTCTGCCTGCAGCCCGCGCGAAATGATCCGGGGCACAGAAAACGCCCCCGCGCTCAGCATGAAGGTGGCGATGCAGCCGACGGCGATGCCGGGCTTGGCGTGCGGCATGATCACCCGCCAGTGCACCCGCCAGCTCGCAGCACCAAGATCGCGCGCCGCCTCGATCTGGTTGCGGTCGAGCGTCGTCATGACGTTGTAGATCGGGAAGACCATGAACAGCACATAGGTATAGACGATCACCACGAAGACCGTCCCGGGAAAGCGATTGAACTGGATCGGCTCGGAGATCACATGCGCCCAGGTCAGCAGCCCGTTGATCAGCCCCTGATTGTCGATGATCGTGGTCCAGGCGTAGATCCGCATCAGCTCGACAATCGCGTAAGGGATGACGAGGCCGAGGAACAGCCAGACCGCGCGATCCGGCGCGGTGGCCAGCGCGACCTTGTAGGCGATGGGATAACACAGCAGCAGCGCCAGCGCCGTGGCCATCAGTGCGAAGCTCAGCGTGCGGGCCAGCGTCACGAGGCCGAGGCGTTCATAGGTATGGCCATCGCGCTGAAATCGCAGGCCGATCACGCCCAGCAGGCGGTTCGACAGGCGGGCATCCTCAAGGCTCTGTTGCTCGGGTGTCGCCGGGATCAGGCGCGGCGCGGCGAGGGTGCGGAAGTTGTCCAGGGTATAGGGAAAGGCCTGGGCCTCCTGCGCGATCAGCTCAGCGCCGAGGCGCTGGGTCCGGGCGCTGATCCGTTCGGCCATGGCGATCTGATCGGGCAGTGGGGCGCTCTCGTCGACGCTGAGCGTCTCGATCCCGTAGGTCGTGTCGAGATAGGCGGCCTCGGCGTCGCTGTCGCGCAGCAGCCGCCAGTGGGTGTTGGAGCGATCACATTGCAGGATATAGCGGCGCACAGGCGCAGCGGCGCTGGGCGCGGTGCCGATCGCAGGCAGGGCCATGCTCCCGATGCTCGGCACCGCCATGCCGCCGTCGGCCGTGTCAGCCGTTCTGGCCCCCTCGATCGCCAGAAGAGAGGCGCAGCTGCGCGCATCCCGTGACATCTGCGTCGCGATCGAGGAATCGAGCGCGCGTTTCGGCGGGGTGACGGCGCTTTCCAGCATCGTCAGCTGCGGCAGGATGATCAGCACCAGCCCCCAGACCAGAGCCGAGGCAAAGAACAGCGCCGTCAGGCCAACGCCATATCCGCGCAGCAGGCTTTTCATTGCACCGCCAGCTCTTGCCCGGTGCGCGCCATCGGCCCCTCGGGCAGAATGATACCCGCCTCGGGGGCAAAGCCGATGCGGGCCGTGTCGCTGACCGGGGCCGGGCTGCCGTGGTTGGTCTGGTGCAGCGTCAACGACTGACCATCCGCCGTCCGAAAAGCGTAGTTGATGAACGCCCCCTCCAGATCGCGCCGCACAAGGGCCGCGCTGAAGGCATTCGCATGGTCGCCAAAGGCCATCAACTCAGGCCGCACGAACAGGATCGCAGGCGCGCCGACGCCCAGCCCACCGGGATTGCGCCCGAGCAGAGAGCCGGCAGCCGTGTCGATGCGCGCCATCCCCGCCTCAACCGCCGCGATGCGCCCATGAAAGGCATTGACCTCGCCCACGAAGGACGCAGCAAAAGCCGAAACGGGACGCGAATAGATCTCGTCCCCGGTGCCGATCTGCTCGACCACGCCCGCGTTCATCACGGCAATGCGGTCCGACATGGTCAGCGCCTCGCCCTGATCATGGGTGATATAGATGAAGGTGACGCCGGTCTTCTTCTGGATCTCGCGCAGCTCGGCGCGCATGTGCTGGCGCAGCTTCAAATCCAGCGCCGAGAGCGGCTCATCCAGCAACAGCACCGCAGGCTCCACCGCCAGCGCCCTGGCGATGGCGACCCGCTGACGCTGCCCGCCCGACAGCTCCGAGGGCAGCTTGTCGCACTGATCGCCAAGCGCCACCAGATCCAGCAACTGCTGCGCCCGCTCGCGCCGCTTGCGTTTGCTCATGCCGCGCGCTTCCAGCCCGAAGGCCACGTTCTCCCAGACCGGCATCAGCGGAAACAATGCCAGGTTCTGAAAGATCAGCGCCGTGGGGCGGATGTTCGGGCCGATCCCGCTCTGATCGACGCCGCCGATCAGCACCCGCCCCGCACTCGGCTCGACAAAGCCCGACACGGCGCGCAGGATGGTCGTCTTGCCACAGCCCGAGGGCCCGAGGATGGAGAAGAACTCCCCCGCGCGCACATGCAGATCGGTCGGCTGCACGGCGGTAAACCCGTTGGGATAGGTGATCGACATGCCCTCAAGCCGCACATCCTGTCCGCGCATCTCCAGATCGCTCATCACCCTCACCGGTCCAGACCCCGCCGGCCACATCGCGTGCGCCCTCAGGCCTTCTTCTTGCTAAAATATTCCCGCCGGAGGCATCCGCAGCCCGAAGACCGCGCACCCCTCGCAAAAAGGCGCGCCCCGACAAGAGGCGCGCCCAAAAACCGCCCTCAGGCGTTGGTGACGATCTCGACCATCTCGTTGACGACGGGCGCATAGAAGGGGGTGTCGGACTGCCACCACCACATGTTGCTCAGCACCTCGGCGGTATAGACCTCGTTGAACTGGGTCTTGAACTCCTCCGAGGCAAATTCCGCCGCGCCCTGCACCGCCGAGTTGTAGCCGGTGTTGTTGGCGAACATGCCGCCAACCTCGGGGGTCAGCATGAAGTTCATGAAGGCGACGGCCTGTTCGGGGTTCGCCGCGCCACGCAGGATGCCGAAGCTGTCGAGCCAGGTGATGATGCCCTCTTTGGGCGCGCGGTAGACATAGTCGGGGTTTTCGCGGTTCAGCAGCAGCCCCGTGGTATCCCAGGTCTGGCCGATGACGCAGCCCGCGTCCTTGAAGGCGGCGGTCGCCTCAGTCGCATTGTTCCAGAAGGCACCGAAATGATCTTTCCGGGCGATCATCCACTTGACGATCTCGCCAAAGACGCGGCGGGCGTCTTCTTCGGATTTATAGACGTCGAGCATGCGGTTGGACTCGACCTCGCCCGTGGCGTTCAGATAGAGGCCGACACCGATCAGCGCCGATTTCTGCCGGAAGGCGGCCTTGCCCACGGTGGTCGGGCCGAACAGATCGCCATAGGACAGGTCGGCGTCCGAGATATCCAGCGCGGCACGGTTCAGTGTGATGCCTTCGGTGCCCCAGTCGAAGGGCAGCACCACCTGTTCGCCGTTCTGCACGCCGCCCAGCCCGGCGCTGTCGCGCACGAAGGCGGGGATCACGGCATCGACGTTCACCGCGTCGGGGATCGGCGCGAAATAGCACTCGCCCGCGTCATCATAGTAACCGGCGACGTTGGTGATCGAGGGGAAGACCACGTCGAAGCCCTTGCCGCCATTGGCGCGCACGGTCGACTCGGCCTCGTCGTTGGAGCCGAAGGTGGTCAGCTCAAGCTTGATGCCGGTCTCGGCTTCGAATTTCTCGGCGATATTGGGCTGGATGTAATCCTGCCAGGCCAGCACCTTGATGCTGCCGGAGGAGGCCAGCGCGTCATGGGCGCGCAAAATAACAGGTGCCGCGACGGCCCCTGCGGTCATCTTGAGTGCGGAGCGGCGAGTGAAAGTCATTTTGATCCCCCTGTTTTATGAAGCCCTGCGCTTTCGCAGCCAGATCCTGCGGCCCGCAGTGGACCGTGATCGCATAAAGGCGCAGTGACTCCTTTTGATGACGTTTCGATATCAGCCCTGTGAAAGTGCCGTTTGCGGACGATCTGGGATCGCGCATTGGGCCTGTGTCGGCAGGAGTGATACTTGCGTCATTCAACCAGAGCGCCAAGTGTTTTTTTGCTGAACGCCATGCGCGGACAGGTAAAGTGCCCGAAAGCAGCGGCTGGCCAAGGGGGGTGCGGCTACCGTTCGGGTTGTTTTGCGTCAGGGCGTCGCTGGCCTGTCTGGGCGCGGGGTCGTCAGACCCCGAAGCTGCGCCCGGCGTGGGCGATCCGGCCCGCAGACAGCGTCAGAAGCGGCGCGGGGCTGGCGCCTTCGGGCCAGTCGAGAAGCACGATATCGGCGCGGGCTCCGGCCTCGATCCGGCCACGATCCTGCAGGCCGAGGGCACGGGCGGGGGACTGCGAGACCAGCTGCCAGAGCGCGGGCAGGGGGGCAACGGCATCGGCGCGCAACCGGGCCACAGCGGCCAGCATCGCGGGATAGAAATAATCCGAGGCGAGGATATCGCAGAGGCCCTGCTGCACCATCGCCGCTGCCGAGGGAGAGCCGATATGGCTGGTGCCGCGCACCACGTTGGGGGCGCCGAAGACGATGAAATCTCCGGCGTCGCGCGCGGCCTGCGCCACCTCGACCCGCATCGGGAATTCGCTGATCCGGGCACCTCGGTCTCGGTAGAACTGTCGCGTCTTCAGCTGCGTGTCGTCATGCGACAGCATCGGGGCCCCGGCGGCGCGGCCAAGCTGCGCCATGGTGTCAATCGCGGCGGGGACCTCGGGGCGGCGCTGCCAGATCCGGGTGATCAGCTGCACATAGTCTTCGCGCGACAGACCCGAGCGCAGGGCGCGCGCACTCATCTTTTGCGCAAAGGCGGCGCTGGTCATATCGGTCACCGGAAAGCCCGGATCGTGGTCGAAGGGGCGGCTCTGCAGCGGGGTGTCGGGGTGCAGCACGGCCATGGAGGTATGATCGTTGAAGGCCAGCGCGGGCACCTGGGCGCTGGTGAGGGCACGCGCGATCAGGGGCCGGGCCTCAAAGCAGAACGTCTCCCACCGCAATTGCAGGCGGTTGTCGATGCGCAGGCGCGGGGCGAGGGCGGTGAGTTGGTCTAGCACCTGTTCGCCACGTTCGACCGAGCGCAGGCCCGGCTCCCATGACAGGGTGAGGGCGTGATAGGCGGTGGCGATGCCGTTGCCCGCGAGCTGGCGATCGCTTTCCAGCAGCGCGAGATCGAGGGGGAAGAAGACGTCGGGCCGGGGCATCAGCTGCCGCTCGAACGCATCTCCGTGGATGTCGATCATGGCGGGGGCGAGGATCAGGCCACGGGCGTCGATCAGCTGTGCTCCGTCGCGCGGGACGTCGAGGCCGGTGATGACGCCGTCCTCAAGGCGCACCGAACAGTGCTGCATCCGGTCGGGCAGGATGACCTGCGCCCCCTCGATCAGCAGGGCGGGGGCGGGGCGGTCGGTCTGGCTGTGCATGGGGCGTCATCCGGTCAGGTCGCCGCCACGATAGGCGCGCAGGGATGCCGGGGCAAGACGGCGGGTCGGGTGCAGGGCTGGACGTGAGGTTGTGCGCTGTTTTCGCTTGGAAAGAGTAACTGACTAATTTAGTCGGATTGACAATCCTGATCGTATAAGTCAACTTTTATCGGGTAACACCACCGCGCCTCACACTCAGGGGGTGGTTCTGATTTTGAATGCAACAAGGATGCCTCCGAAACACGCGGTGTTTCCTGCCATGCCGGGCGAATCGATCTGTCCCTGCCGTAGCGCAGGCGGGGAGGTGCCGGGCTGTGACGGACAGCAGGTTGCGCAGCGCGCGGTGATGCGCGCCGGGGGACGAGAAGGAAACGATGCGATGATGTCCGAGAAAACTGACGGCCGGGTGGCCCTGCCGACGATTCCGCAACACGATGCCAACGAGCTGACCGGTGGCGGGACCACGGCGCAGATCGTGCTGAACGATCAGGTCTATACGCTTCGCATCACCCGTGCGGGCAAGCTGATCCTGACCAAATAAGCGCAGGTCTTTCGGTCGTCTTGTCCCGTCTGAGCCGTTGAGAGATCCAGACCGCCACATCGCTGGCGGTCTTTTATTGTCTATGGGGTAGGGGCTCTGCCCCGCGCCTGCGGCGCCCCCGGAATATTGCAGCAAGAAGAAGCCGGTGCTGGGCAAGGCCGGGCGCGCGTGGCAGAGATGGGGCATGATCCAGAAGTTGGAAATGCTGATCGCCCTTGCCCGAGAGCAGCACTTTGGCCGTGCCGCCGAGAGCATTGGCGTGACCCAGCCGTCCCTGTCGACCGGCATCAAGCAGCTGGAGGCGCAGCTGGGCGTCAAGCTGGTGCTGCGGGGGTCGCGCTTTGGTGGGCTGACCCCGGAGGGGCAGCGCGCGCTGGTCTGGGCGCGCCAGATCGTCGGCGACGCGCGGCGGCTGCGCGAGGAGATGCGGTTTTCGCGCGAGGGGTTGTCGGGGCATGTGCGCATCGCGGTGATCCCGACGGCGCTGACATGGGCGTCGCGGCTGACCTCGGGGTTCGGGGCGGCGCATCCGAACGTCAATTTCACCGTGCTGAGCCGCACCTCTGCCGACATCCTGACGATGCTGGAGAACTTCGACATTGATGCGGGGATTTCCTATCTCGACAATGAACCGCTGGGGCATGTGTCGAGTGCCTTTCTCTATCGCGAGAATTACGCCGTGATCTGCCGTCCGGATCATCCGCTGGCGGGGCGGGGGCCGCTGGGTTGGGGCGATCTGGAGGGGGTGGCGCTGTGTCTGCTGACGCCGGACATGCAGAACCGCCGGATCATCAATCGGGCCTTCATGGAGGCCGGGGTGGTGCCTGTTGCGCGGCTCGAGTCGAACTCAACCGTGGTGCTGGCGACGCAGGTGGAGCAGGCGGGGCTGGTGACGGTGCTGCCGGATCATCTGGCGGCGTTTCTGGTGGCGGGGCGGGAGTTGGTGATGGTGCCGGTCGAGATGGCGACGCCGGGGCCTGCGGTCGGGCTGATCGCGCCCTGGCAGGAGCCGCATACGCCGGTGATCGAAGCGCTGCTGGCCGAGGCGGGCAGGGTGGCTGAGGTTTGATAGGTTTTGGCTATCGACTGACGGATATTTGATATTGATTGCAGATGGAGCTTGGGTCACACCGCAGGTCTAGCCAGCGAGGGGAGGATACCATGCACCCGCAGCCATCCGATCAGGAGATCCGGCCTGTCATCGAGGCGCATCTGCATCTTGAGGGGCCCTTGCTGCCGATCCTGCATGACCTTCAGGCGCGTTTCGGCTTTATCCCCGATGCGGCGCGCGGCGTGATTGCTGAGGCGCTGAACCTGAGTGTTGCCGAGGTGGTCGGCGTGATCAGTTTTTACCATGATTTCCGGAAAGCACCGGCGGGCCAGCATGTGCTGAAGCTGTGCCGGGCCGAGGCCTGTCAGTCTGTCGGCTCAGAGGGGCTGGCGCAGCGCGTTCTGGCAAATCTGGGGCTGGAGTGGCACGGCACCACGGCGGATGGCAAGCTGACGGTGGAGCCGGTGTATTGCCTCGGGCTATGTGCCTGCGCCCCGGCGCTGATGCTGGACGGGGTGGTGCATGGCCGGGTCGATGACGCCGGTGTCGTCGCCATTCTGGAGGAGGCCGGGGTATGAAGATTTATGTCTCGCGGGACAGTGCTGCCAAGGCGGTCGGGGCGGAGCGTGTCGTGGCGGCCTTGCGGGCCGGGCTGGCCGAGGCCGGGATCGAGGCGGAGATCATCCGCACCGGATCGCGCGGCATGGTCTGGCTGGAGCCTCTGGTCGAGATCGATCGAGGGCAGGGGCGCATGGCCTATGGGCCGGTGACGCCGGCGGATGTGGCGGGGCTGCTGGAGGGGTCGGTGGCAAGTCTGGGGCTGACGGAGGAGATCCCGTTCTTTGCCCGTCAGACGCGGCTGACTTTTGCCCGCTGTGGCGTGACCGACCCGCTGAGTTTGAGCGATTACGAGGCGCATGGCGGGCTGGTTGGTTTGCGCCGGGCGCTGGCGATGTCAGCCGAGGAGATTGTCGCGGAAGTGACGGCTTCGGGATTGCGCGGGCGCGGCGGCGCGGGCTTTCCGACGGGCATCAAGTGGAACACCGTGCGTCAGGCGCCGGGGCCGCAGAAGTATATCGTCTGCAATGCCGATGAGGGCGACAGCGGGACCTTTGCCGACCGGATGATCATGGAGGGCGATCCCTTCACGCTGATCGAGGGGATGGTGATTGCGGGCCTCGGGGTCGGGGCGGACAGGGGCTATGTCTATCTGCGTTCTGAGTACCCGGACGCGATTGCGGTGATGCGGGAGGCGGTTGTGCTGGCGCGCGGCGCCGGACTGCTGGGGGCGGATGTGCTCGGTTCGGGGCGCAGCTTTGATATGGAGATCCGCAGTGGCGCCGGGGCCTATGTCTGTGGCGAGGAGACCAGCCTGCTGAACTCGCTGGAGGGCAAGCGCGGCGTGGTGCGGGCCAAGCCGCCGCTGCCGGCGCTGGAGGGATTTCTGGGGCGCCCGACGGTGGTGAACAACGTGATTTCGCTGGCGACGGTGCCGGTGATCTTTGAGCGCGGCGCGGCGTTTTACGCGGACTTCGGGCTGGGGCGGTCCAAGGGGACCATCCCGGTGCAGATCGCGGGCAATGTGGCGCGTGGCGGGCTGTTCGAGACGGCCTTCGGGATGCCTTTGGGAGAGCTTGTCGATGAGGTGGCCGGGGGCACGGCCAGTGGGCGGCCCGTGAAGGCGGTGCAGATCGGCGGACCGCTGGGGGCGTATTTCGGGCGCGAGAAGTTTGACACGCCCTTTGGTTATGAGGATTTCGACGGGCAGGGCGGGTTGATCGGCCACGCCGGGATGGTGGTCTTTGATGACAGCGCGGACATGTTGAAGATGGCGCGTTTTGCCATGGAGTTCTGCGCGGTGGAGAGCTGTGGCAAGTGCACGCCCTGCCGCATCGGCGCGGTGCGCGGGGTGGAGACGATCGACCGGATCGCGCGCGGAGATGCGGCGGCGGTCGAGGTGCTGACGGACCTGTGCGAGGTGATGAAGGAGGGCTCGCTCTGCGCGTTGGGTGGGTTCACGCCTTATCCTGTGATGTCGGCGCTCCGGGGGTTTCCGGAGGACTTCGCGAGCGTGCGGGAGGCGGCGGAATGAGCGGTGCGCTGTTTGGGGCACGGGTCGCAGGGGGCGCTGCCCCCGTCGCAGCGGGGCTGCGACTCCCCCGGGATATTTATCAACAGGGAAACATGGGGTGTCTGGCCCCGGTGCGGAGGGCGTTGGCATGAAGGACTTGATCATTCCCTGGGATGAGACGGACAAGGGGACGCCTTTGAGGGTCGGGGCGCCGGTGACGCTGAGTGTCGACGGGATCGAGGTGACGGTGCCGGAGGGGACTTCGGTCATGCGGGCGGCGTCGGACGCCGGGATCCAGGTGCCGAAGTTGTGTGCGACCGACTCGCTGGAGGCGTTCGGGTCGTGCCGGTTGTGCGTGGTCGAGATCGAGGGGCGGCGGGGGACTCCGGCGTCCTGTACGACGCCTGTGGTGGCGGGGATGGTGGTGAAGACCCGCAGCGAGAAGGTGCAGAAGATCCGGCGGGGGGTGATGGAGCTTTATATCTCGGATCACCCGCTGGATTGTCTGACCTGTTCGGCGAATGGCGATTGCGAGTTGCAGGACATGGCCGGGGCCGTGGGGCTGCGCGAGGTGCGCTACGAGGCGGGGGAGAACCACTTTGAGGTGCGCGCCGGGGCGGCAGCGAATGCGCAGTATATCCCGAAGGACGACAGCAACCCGTATTTCACCTATGATCCGGCGAAATGCATCGTATGCAATCGCTGTGTGCGGGCCTGCGAGGAGGTGCAGGGGACATTCGCGCTGACCATCGAGGGGCGGGGGTTCGACAGCCGGGTTTCCGTGGGCGCGCCGAATTTTCTGGAGAGCGATTGCGTGAGCTGCGGCGCCTGTGTGCAGGCCTGTCCGACGGCAACCTTGCAGGAGAAGAGCGTCATCGAGATCGGGACGCCGGAGCGGTCGGTGATCACCACCTGCGCCTATTGCGGGGTGGGCTGTTCCTTCAAGGCGGAGCTGAACGGTGATCAGCTGGTGCGGATGGTGCCCTGGAAACATGGCAAGGCGAACCGGGGGCATTCCTGCGTCAAGGGGCGCTTTGCCTATGGCTATGCGACGCATCAGGACCGGATATTGAACCCGATGATCCGGGACAAGATCACCGATCCCTGGCGGGAGGTGAGCTGGGACGAGGCGATGAGCTTTGCCGCCGGGCGGATGCGGGGGTTGCAGGATCAGTATGGCAAGAATGCGATCGGGGTGATCACGTCGAGCCGCTGTACCAACGAAGAGACGTACCTCGTGCAGAAGCTGACGCGGGCGGTGTTTGGCAACAACAACACCGATACTTGTGCGCGGGTGTGTCATTCGCCGACCGGGTATGGCCTCGGGCAGACCTTTGGCACCTCTGCGGGGACGCAGGATTTCGACAGCGTCGAGCATACGGATGTGGTGGTGGTTATCGGGGCCAATCCGACGGATGGGCATCCGGTGTTTGCCAGCCGGCTGAAAAAGCGGCTGCGGGCTGGGGCGAAGCTGATCGTCATTGATCCTCGGCGGATTGACCTGGTGCGTTCGGCCCATGTCAGCGCGGCGCATCATCTGGCGTTGCGGCCCGGCACCAACGTGGCCGTTGTGTCGGCGATGGCGCATGTGATCGTGACGGAAGGGCTGGCGGCGGAGAGCTATATCCGGGAGCGCTGTGACTGGGAGGAATACCTCGCCTATAGCGACTTCATCGGTGATGCGCGCCATAGCCCCGAGGCGACGGAGCTGCTGACCGGGGTGCCTGCGGCAGAGCTGCGGGCTGCGGCGCGGGCCTTTGCGACCGGGGGCAATGGCGCGATCTATTATGGGCTGGGGGTGACGGAGCATTCCCAAGGCTCGACCACCGTGATGGGGATTGCCAATCTGGCGATGTTGACCGGGAATGTCGGGCGCAAGGGCGTCGGGGTGAACCCGCTGCGCGGGCAGAACAATGTTCAGGGCTCCTGCGACATGGGGTCTTTCCCGCATGAGCTGCCGGGGTATCGCCATGTGAAGGGCGCGGAGGTGCGCGCGATCTTCGAGAAGGCCTGGGGGGTGGAGATTGACCCCGAGCCGGGCTTGCGCATCCCGAACATGCTGGATGCGGCGGTGGAGGGGACGTTCAAGGGCCTCTACTGTCAGGGCGAGGATATTCTGCAATCGGACCCCGACACCAAGCATGTCGCGGCGGGGCTGGCGGCGATGGAGTGTGTCATCGTTCATGACCTGTTCCTGAACGAGACGGCGAATTACGCCCATGTGTTCCTGCCGGGCTCGTCGTTTCTGGAGAAGGACGGGACCTTCACCAATGCCGAGCGGCGGATCAACCGGGTGCGCCGGGTGATGGCGCCGAAGAATGGTTATGAGGACTGGGAAGTCACGCAGCTTCTGGCCAATGCCATGGGGGCGGGGTGGCACTATACCCATCCGTCGCAGATCATGGCGGAAATCGCGATGACGACGCCGAGTTTTGCCGGTGTCACCTATGAGGTGCTGGAGGAGAAGGGGTCGGTTCAGTGGCCCTGCAACGAGGCGCACCCCGATGGCACGCCCTTGATGCATGTCGACGGGTTCGTGCGCGGCAAGGGGCGGTTCATCGTCACGGAATATGTCGCGACGGATGAAAAGACCGGGCCTCGGTTCCCGCTGCTGCTGACGACGGGGCGGACCTTGAGCCAGTACAACGTCGGCGCGCAGACGCGGCGGACGGCGAATGTCGCCTGGCATGATGAGGATGTGCTGGAGATCCATCCCCATGACGCCGAGGTGCGGGGTGTGAAGGATCGGGATTGGGTGCGCCTTGCCTCGCGCGCCGGGGAGACCAGCCTGCGGGCGAAGATCACCGATCGGGTCAGCCCGGGGGTGGTCTATACGACCTTTCACCATCCCGATACGCAGGCCAATGTGATCACCACCGATTTCAGCGACTGGGCGACGAATTGCCCCGAGTTCAAGGTGACGGCGGTGCAGGTGAACCTGTCGAACGGGCCCTCTGCCTGGCAGGAGGATTACAACGCCCATGCCGGGCTGGCGCGGCGCATTCTGCCGGCGGCGGAGTGATGGTGCAGCCGGTGATCAGTGTGGCCGGGGTGTCGGTCGGGGCGGAGGGGGCGCGCGGGGTGTCGCGGGCCTTGCCCGAGGAATGGCCGGTGGCGCTGGTCTATGACGGATCGACCCAGGCGGTGATGATGTGCTCGCCTCAGGACCTCTCGGATTTCGCCTTGGGGTTTTCGCTGACCGAAGGGTTTGTCGGGAGCGCGGCCGATATCGTCGATTTCGAGCTGGTCGAGCACGAGACCGGAAGTGAAGCTCGGTTCTGGCTGGTGCCGGAGCGCGCCGGGGCCGTGGCGAAGCGGCGCCGGGCGATGGCCGGGCCGGTGGGATGCGGCCTCTGCGGGATTGATTCGCTGCAGGAGGCGGTGCGGGAGCTGCCCTCGGTGGCACCGGGCGGGCCGGTGTTTTCCCACGCCGATGTGCTGGCGGCGGTGGGCGATCTGCGGGGCCATCAGCCGCTGCACGACCTGACCCACGCGGTGCATGCCGCAGGTTTTGCGCGACCGGGCGCGGGGCTGGTGATGGTGCGCGAGGATGTCGGGCGGCACAATGCGCTCGACAAGCTGATCGGGGCGCTGAGCAGGGCGGGGATCGATCCGGCCTCGGGGGCCTTCGTGATGACCAGCCGGCTGTCGGTGGAGCTGGTGCAGAAGGCGGCGATGGTCGGCTGCCCGGTGATCATCGCGGTGTCGGCGCCAACGGCCCATGCGGTGCGGCTGGCCGAAGGCGCGGGGATCACGCTGGTCGCTTTTGCGCGCGGGGCGGGCTTTGACGTTTACGCCCATGGGGCACGGATTTTGCACGGAGCCAGTGATGTCGCCTGAGAAAATGGTCATGATGGCGAACCAGATCGCCACATTTTTCAAAAGCCAGCCCGGCCGCGATCAGCCGGAGCGGATCGCGGATCATCTGAATGATTTCTGGGCGCCGCGGATGCGGGCGCAGTTTCTGGAGCATGTGGCGGCGGGGGGCACAGGGTGCGATCCGCTGGTGGTGCGGGCGGCGGGCTTTGTGCGTGTGCCGGCTGGTTGAGCGGGCTGTGGGCGCCGGAGGCCAGCCCCCGGACCCCCGGAGTCTGAGAGCAAGAAGAAGTCTTGGCGCCGGCTCTTTTGAGGGTCGGCGTTTTGGTTTTGCGGAGGCGGGGCAACGGAGCACGGGCGCGGCATCTGGGGCTTTTACCTTTGAAAATGAGCGGTGGCGGTATGGCGCGCGGGCGGATTAATGGGTTACCAAAATACTCGGGATTGACTTAGCTGATCCTTTTAGTCAGAAATGAGATGACTACGGGAGAGACCCATGCCCTGCCTGACCAACCCTTCGTTTCTGAGCGACGCCGTCCCGAGCGGGACGTGCTGCGTTTGTGCTGCGTTGCTGGGGTGGGTGTCGTGAAGCCGGAGCGTGGCGCCGAACCGGTGGCGACCATCGCGGCCCTACCGTTTCACGAAGCGCTGCTGGTCGGGGCGTTGCGCGCGCGCTGTGACGGGCCGGACGAGATGGCGGTCTTTGCTGCTGAGCTGGGCGATCTCTATGGCGCGAGCAGTGCGGCGCGGATCCTGGACCGGCTGGACGAGTTCCTAGGTCTGACCCTGCGCCATGTCCGCCGCCCGGTGATGCGTCATGGGCTGAAGTGTTCCTGTGTGGGCGCGGATGAAGCGGTGCTGGCGCATCTGGTCAGCCTCTCGACCAGTGGCGACCGCGAGGATGCGATGCTGATGGCCTGCCTGCTGGTGCGTGCCGATGTGGCGCCGATTGTCGTCTCTCTTGCGCAGACACTGGGGCTGGAGTTGCACCGCAGTCAGCCTGGCCGCGCTTTTCCCTCGATGCCGTCAGAGACAGTGCACTGATGGCACAGACCTATTTGAAAACTGACCCGGAAGGATTTTCCATGACACGCAAGATTTACGCCGCCGCGACAGCGATCGCTATTGCGACGACACCTGCCTTTGCCGCCGAGGGCGCGGTCGACAAGGCGGACGTGTTGGGAACCTATGCGGATATCGCGGCTGCGGCCTATGGCGACTCGCTGAGCACGGCGCAGGCGCTTCAGGTGGCCGTCGGGCGGTTGATCGCCGCGCCCTCGCCCGAGGCGCTGGAGGCGGCGAAGGCGGCGTGGAAATCGGCGCGCGTGCCCTATCAGCAATCCGAGGTGTTCCGGTTCGGCAATCCCATCGTCGATGACTGGGAGGGCAAGGTGAACGCCTGGCCGCTGGACGAGGGGCTGATCGATTACGTCGACGCCTCCTACGGGGGCAGCACGGATGAAAACCAGTACGCGGTGCTGAACGTCATCGCCAATCCGACCTTCACCCTGTCGGGGGAAGAGGTCGATGCCAGCGAGATCACGCCGGACCTGCTGGAGAACACCCTGCAAGAGGCGGACGGCGTCGAATCCAATGTCGCCACCGGCTACCACGCCATCGAATTCATGCTCTGGGGGCAGGATCTGCACGGCACCGACAAGGGCGCGGGCGAACGGCCCTGGACGGATTATGCCAAAGGCGATGACTGCACCAATGCCAACTGTGACCGCCGGGGCGCCTATCTGAAGGCGGCGACGGATCTGCTGGTCAGCGATCTGGAGTATATGGCCGCGCAATGGGGCGATACCGGCGCGGCGCGTCAGACTCTGCTTGAGGATCAGGACGCCGGGGTTGCGGCGATCCTGACCGGCATGGGCAGCCTGTCCTACGGCGAGCAGGCGGGCGAGCGGATGAAGCTGGGCGTCTTGCTGAATGATCCGGAAGAAGAGCACGACTGCTTCTCTGACAACACCTACAACAGCCACTTCTACGACGGGCTGGGCATGCACAATGTCTATAACGGTCAATATGTTGGCGTGGATGGTCGGGTGATCTGGGGCGCGTCGGTGTCGGATCTGGTGGCGGCGGCGGACCCGGAGGTCGATGCCACGCTGAAGGCCGATCTGGACGCGACGATGTTCAAGCTGCTGGCCATCAAGGTCGCGGCAGAGGGCGGCTTCAGCTACGACATGATGCTGGCGCGCGGCAACAAAGAGGGCGAGGCGCTGATCATGGGCGCAGTCGACGCGCTGGTGACCCAGACCCGTGGGATCGAGCGGGCGGTTTCGGCGCTGAGCCTCGATGACATCGGCTTTGAAGGCTCGGACAGCCTGGATAACCCCGACGCGGTTTTCCAATAAGCCAAACGATCCGGGCGGCGGCGCGGTGTCGCGGCCCGGTTCCTGAACACAGCGGCCTGAACGGGAAACCCCCACAGGCCGGGACATGACGGAGAGGACGACAGGATGATGGTTTGTCACTGCATGGCGATCAGCGACCGCGATATTCGCGCTGCTGTGGACTGGATGCGCGCCGCGGATCCCGATACCATCATCACGCCGGGCAAGATTTACCGGGCCCTCGGCAAGAAGGCCGAATGCGGCGGCTGTCTGCCGGTTTTCATGGACACCATGCGCCAATGCGATAGTTTCGAGGTCCCGGAGATTTTACGCGGCCTCCGCCGCGTCACGGCAAAGGAGACATCGGATGAAAGGCGACGCAAAGGTCATTGAGTACCTCAACGCCGCACTGCGCAGCGAGCTGACCGCAGTCAACCAATACTGGCTGCATTACCGGCTGCAGGAAGACTGGGGCTACGGCAAGATCGCGGCCAAGTCGCGGGCGGAAAGCATCGAAGAGATGCACCACGCCGACAAGCTGGTCGTGCGAATCATTTTCCTCGAAGGCCACCCGAACCTGCAGAAGCTCGACAGCCTGCGCATCGGTCAGAACCTGCGCGAAACGCTTGAGGCGGATCTGGCGGCTGAGCATGAAGCGCGCAGCCTCTATAAGGAAGCCCGTGAGCATTGCGAAAAGGTCGGCGATTACGTCACCAAGAACCTGTTCGAGACGCTGATGGCGGATGAAGAGGGTCACATCGACTACCTCGAAACCCAGCTTGAGCTGTTCGACACGATCGGCGCCGAGAAGTACGGCCTGCTGAACGCCACTTCGGCGGATCAGGCTGAATAAGCAGATCACACGCTGACTGTCGGGCCGCTCTGGTGGCCTGACGGCCCGCCCTCGGGTGCGGGCATTTCCCTGACAGTTCATATTTCTGATTGAATTGATCGGGTATAAATGGCACTCGGGATCGACCGGAGATTTGCCATGATATTCAAACGACCCACCCCTCATTTTGCTGCTCTTGCCCTTGTGGCCTGCCTCGGCGCCGCGCCGCTGATGGCCCAGGAGCTGACGGACCCCTTTCTGAACGCCGCGCCGCGCACGGCCAAGGAGCTGGGCCGGATCGAGGGGGCCGTGCAGCCCACCACAGATTTCACCGCCCCCGAGCGGTTCGAGACCAACCCCGGTGGGGCAGCCACGACCCGTGCGCGCACGGATGCCGATGCCTTTTCGCAAAGCTCGGCCAATATCTCGTTCGAGCGGGAGCTGGATTTCAAGGTTGGCAACGGGCTGTTCAAGAAGCTCTGGGTGTCCTCGCCCTCATCGACACTGGCGTCGGATGGGCTGGGGCCGCTGTATAACGCGCGCTCTTGCCAGCGCTGCCACCTCAAGGACGGGCGCGGCCATGTGCCGGAGGGGCCGGGTGACGATGCCGTGTCGATGTTCCTGAGGATCTCGGTACCGGGCAGTGATACTGAGCCGATGAGCAAGATCGAGGCGTTTCTGCTGTCGGTCGGGGACGAGGGCCGCCAGACCCGGCCCGATCCGGTCTATGGCGGGCAGTTGCAGGACTTTGGCGTTGCCGGGCAGGTGGCGGAATACAAGCTGGGTGTCGATTGGGAAGACGTTCCGGTGGCGCTGGCCGGGGGCGAGACGGTCACGCTGCGCAAGCCGACGTGGCGCGCCGATGATCTGGGGCATGGTCCGCTGGCACCGGGGGCGATGCTGAGCCCGCGTGTCGCGCCGCAGATGATCGGCCTGGGCCTGCTGGAGGCGATCCCGGCTGAGGATATCCTTGCCCATGCCGACCCCGAGGATGCGGACGGTGACGGGATTTCCGGCAAGCCGCAGATCGTCTGGTCGTTCGAGCATGACCGCCCTCTGTTGGGCCGCTTTGGCTACAAGGCCGGGGCGCCGACGGTACGCGAACAATCGGCGGCGGCCTTCAATGGCGACATTGGCATTTCGACCCCGATCTTCACCAACCCCTGGGGCGACTGCACCGAGGCCGAAGCCGACTGTCGCGCCGCCCCCCATGGCGACGGCGACGCCCGCGGCACCGAGATCGACGCCGAGGGGCTGGACCTTGTGACCTTCTACAGCCGCAACCTGGCCGTGCCCGAACGCCGCGACGTCGGCGGCGCGCAGGTGCTGCGTGGCAAGCAGGTGTTCTACGAGGCTGAGTGCACCGCCTGCCATGTGCCGAAATTCGTCACCTCTCGCCTCAAGGATCAGCCTGAGCAGAGCTTTCAGCTGATCTGGCCCTATACCGACCTGCTGCTGCACGACATGGGCGAAGGTCTGGCCGACAACCGCCCCGAAGGGCGCGCGAACGGGCAGGAATGGCGCACCGCGCCGCTCTGGGGCATCGGCATGGTGCAGCAGGTCAGCCCGAACGCCAGCTTCCTGCACGACGGACGCGCCCGCTCGCTTCTGGAGGCCGTTCTGTGGCATGGAGGAGAGGCACAGGCGGCGCGTGACCGTGTCGTCGCCCTGTCGCCCGATGACCGTGCCGCCCTGACCCGCTATCTGGAGAGCCTCTGATGCGCCTGTCCTTCCTCAGCCCCCGAACCCTGACCGCCGCCGCCCTGAGTGTGGGGGTGACCTGCGCCGCTCTGCCTGCCAGCGCCGGTCTGAACCAGGTGATCGAGCTGCACATCCTGCAGGGCACCGAAGATTTCGCGGCGGCCACGCGGGCGCTGTCGGATGCAGCCGCTGCGGATTGTCAGCCTGCGGCCGTGCAGGGGCCCTACAACGCGGCCTTTGACGCCTGGATGGAGATTTCACATCTGCGCTTTGGCCCGCTGGAAAAGGACGGCCGGATCAACGCCATCGCCTTCTGGCCCGATGCCAAGGGCTTCATCGGGCGCAGTCTGGGCGGGTTGATCGCGGAGGAAGACCCGATCGTGCAGCATCCTCAGGACTTCAGCAGCGTCTCGGTTGCCGCGCGGGGCCTGTTTGCGCTGGAAATGCTGCTCTATGATCCGCAATATTCAGGCTATGCCGCCGACAGCTATACCTGCCACCTCGTGCAGGCCGTCAGCTTTGATCTGGCGCGAATGGCCGACGGGATTGATGCCGACTGGCGCGATGAACAGGCGCCGGCGATGCGCAGTGCGGGCCAGCCCGGCAACACCACTTACCTCTCCGATGACGAGGTGACGCAGGCGCTCTATACCGCGCTGCTGGCGGGGCTGGAGTTCACCGAGGATCAGCGCGTAGGCCGCCCTCTCGGCACGTTCGACCGCCCCCGTGCGACCCGGGCCGAAGCGCGGCGCAGCGGGCGATCCCTGCGCAATGTCGTGCTGTCGCTGCAGGCGTTGCGTGATTTCAGCGAGGCGCTGGCAGACGTGCAGATCCCTGTCACCGAAGCCGCCTTCGATACCGCGCTGGAGCAGGCCGAAGGGCTGAATGATCCGGTCTTTGCCGGGGTCGATGATCCGACAGGCCGCCTTAAGATCGAGATCCTGCAACAACGCATCCAGGCCGCGCGCCGCGCGGTCGAGGGCGAGATCGGCGCCGCCCTTGGTGTGACGGCGGGGTTCAACTCGGCGGACGGAGACTGAGGCATGACGACACGACGCGGATTTCTTGCGGCGATGATGGCCAGTGCTGTCGTCCCGTCGCTGAGCTGGGCGGATGCGGGCAACCCGAGCTTCCTTGCCGCCGCGCGTGAGGCGGACGGAGGCTATGCGCTGTTCGGGCTGGACGGCGCGGGCGCTGATCTGTTTCGCGTCGCCCTGCCGGCGCGCGGCCACGCCGGTGTCGCCCACCCCCATGCGCCCGAGGCGGTGGCCTTTGCCCGCCGCCCCGGCACCTTTGCGCTGGTTATCGATTGCGTCAGCGGCAAGGTGATCCAGCAGCTGAACAGCCCGGCGGGGCGGCACTTCTACGGCCATGGCACCTTCGTCGCGGACGGAGATATCCTCTGCACCACCGAGAATGACTATGACAACACCGCTGGCGTCATCGGGCTCTGGTCGCGCTCCGAGGGGTATCGCCGCATTGGTGAAATCCCCTCGCACGGGCTTGGCCCGCACGAGATTCTGCGGCTGGCCGATGATATCCTGGTGATTGCCAATGGCGGGATCGAGACCCACCCGGATCATGGCCGCGACAAGCTGAACATCCCCACGATGCAGCCAAGCCTGACCTATGTGACCCCCGATGGCACCCTGAAGGACAAGGTCGAGCTGGCGCCTGAGCTGCACAGGAACTCGATCCGCCACCTCGCGGCGCGCGCCGACGGTCTGGTCGGCTTCGCGATGCAATGGCAGGGCGAACAGCGCGATGCCGTGCCGCTACTGGGACTGCATCGCCTCGGTGGCACCGTGACCCTTGCGCAGGCCGACCTGGGCGAGCAGCTGGCGATGCAGGGCTATGCGGGCAGCATCGCCTTTGCGGGCGGCGGCGCGCATGTCGGCATCACCTCTCCGGTCGGAGGGCGGCTGCATCTCTTCACCGAGGCAGGCATGCTGGCAGCGGTGCACAGACGCGCCGATATCTGCGGATTGGCCGAAAGTGCAAAGGGCTTCATGGCGACCGACGGGCAGGGCGGGGTCTGGCAGGCGGATCTGCAGGATTTCACGCCGGTGCACCGCGCGCCGCGCAACTGGGACAACCACGTCGTGGCGCTGTAGCGCCCTGTCGACCAGCCCCGGAAATACAGAAAGGCGCGGACTGCTCCGCGCCTTTCGTCGTCTTGACCGCGTAGCTGCAGCCTAGATGCGGTTGGCCAGACCATGCAGCGCCTGATCAAGCACCAGATCCGAGAAATCCTCGGCATCGTCATATTCGCCTGCCTCACGGCCACGCCCCTCAAGATGCCAGGACAGCATCCAGTTGATCGAGCCGAAGAAGTAGCCGGTGGCCGCGCGCGGATTGAGGCGTCGCAGATTGCCCGCATCCATCGCCCCGTCCAGCAGACCCTGCATATAATCATGCAGGGCATCGCGCCGGGCCAATAGGGCATCCTGCATGTTCTGTGGCAGGGCACGGATATTCGCCGTCGTCGTAAAGGCCCCCGACTGTTCGATCGCCAGCTGGGTGAACCTGCGATAATAGTGGCAGAACCGTTCGTAATCGGTGCCGTCCATCGCCTCAGCCTCAGCGCGCGCCTGTTCGCCACAGGCAAAGCTCACCTGCAGGCAATCATAGAGCAGCTCTTCCTTGTTGCGGAAGTAGTAATACAGCGCGGTCTTGGTCACGCCGATCTGATCGGCGATCTGGTCCAGAGACGTCGCGTGGTAGCCTTTCTCGTTGAACAGACGTGACGCGACGCGCAAGGCCGCGCGCCTCTTTTGTTCACGGATCTGTTCCCTCGAGGCGACTTCGCCATTCCAATTCGCCATTTTATCCTCAACCATTTCTCGTGTGCAGAACCGCCTGCTGGCGGCCGGTCCGGGCGTTTGTGAAAGAGGCCGGACCTGTTTCGCGTTGGAGAATAAACCGCCACTTGAGTTGTTTTGTTCCCCGACATACGAGGCAGGGCGGGCCGTCACGCCGGCCGTGACAGCACAGAGGGACGCCTCTGCCTAAATAATAAGATATCTCTATAGCCGTTTGAAAATAATGATTTTTATGACGTCACAGGCAGCGAAAATCGTCGGTTTCCCGCCGATCTTCTGGCTGAAAATAGCCGCAAAATCCAGCCTCTCACACCGCCGCATCTACGACTTGAAAGGCGTGCCAACCGCACCGCAAGGACCGAAAACAGGCCTGTCGGTCAAGCAACCCGACCTGCGAGTCAAAGAGGAATGGCCCCCAAAAAGCCCACTCTCAAACTGGGGCAATTCTCTCTCATTGTGTCGCAAACCGACCTCTCGCAAAGCGCCTCACCAGAATAGGCCGCTACGATCCCCAAGCGCACGCCTCTGCACCGTTTCCCTGTCGAAAAATATCCCGGGGTGAATGCCGCCGCAGGCGGCAGAGGGGCAGCGCCCCTTCCCCCACCTGCCGCAGGCGGACCGCTCCAGTTCAGCTCTTCTGCCACTGCAGTTGGGTGGCCAGACGGGTTTGCGCGGCGCGGAACTCGGCTTCCAGCCGATCGACCAGCGCTGCCGTCGACAGCACCTGCTGAACGGCACCGATACCCTGTCCCGAGCCCCAGATCTCTTTCCAGCTCTTTGGCTTGGCGCCGCCGAAATCCATTTTGGAGGGGTCCGAGCGCTCAAGCGCATCCGGGTCCATACCCGCAGCGGCGATCGAGGGTTTGAGGTAATTGCCCCAGACACCGGTGAAGAGGTCGGAATAGACGATGTCGGAGGCATCACTCTCGACGATCATGCGTTTGTAGGCCTCCTGCGCATTGGCTTCCTCGGTCGCGATGAAGGCGGAGCCCGCATAGCCGCCGTCCGCGCCCATGGCGAGCGCGGCCAGGATCGAGTCGCCGCGCGCGATGGCGCCTGACAGATACAGCGGTCCGTCGAACCAGCTGCGGATTTCCTGGATGAGGGCAAGGGGGGACAGCGCTCCGGCATGGCCGCCGGCCCCAGCCGCCACGGCGATCAGACCGTCGGCACCCTTTTCGATGGCCTTATGGGCAAAGCGGTTGTTGATGACGTCGTGCAGCACGATCCCGCCCGAGGCATGGGCTGCCTCGTTCACATCCGTCCGTGCGCCCAGCGAGGTGATCCAGATCGGCACCTCATGGCGGGCGCAGATCTCGATGTCGCGCTCGATCCGGGGGTTGGAGCGGTGGACAATCTGGTTCACGGCATAGGGCGCGGCAGGGTGATCGGGGTTGGCCTGGTTGTGGCGGTCCAGCTCTTCGCGGATGCGGGTCAGCCAGCGGTCAAGCTCGATCGGGTCGCCGTCTTTTTCACGGGCATTGAGGGCGGGAAAGCTGCCCACGATGCCGGCCTTGCACTGGGCGATGACCAGGTCGGGGGTCGAGATGATGAAGAGCGGGCTGCCGATAAGCGGCAGGCGCAGGTTTTGCAACTGATGCGGTAGAGCCATGTGGATCCTCCCAAATCCGGCCGCGGGGGCGGCGTGTGGTGTTGCTCAGAGGTGTGCCATGGCGGGGCACAGGTGTCATCTGTGTCGCTGCGTCAGAAACCGGTGCGCGCTGGAGGGAAAGGGGGGGGGGGCTGTTTGCCCCCCGTCCGCCAGAGGCGGCCTCCCCCCAAGGATATTTTTGAACAGGGAAACAGGTCAGGGGGCGCGCAGGAGGTGGGTTTCGGAGAGGTCCGGCGTGCCTTCGGGGTGAGGGCGACGCCGAACAGGGTTCGGGCCTGAGTGGCGGTATAGCGGCCGAGGCGGACGTCTTCGGCGACCGCCTGAGGGGCGCGCTCCATGGGGTTGCCGTAGCCGCCGCCACCTGGCGTGCGCACGTGCACGATATCGCCGGGGGCGAGGGGGATGTCCTGCTCCTTGGAGAGGTGTTCGGGGGTGTGCGAGATGCCGTTCCGGATCACGCGGACCTCGTTCACCGCGCCGTCGCTGCCCTGAAGCGCGCCGAGGGGGCCGCTGCGGCCGTGGTCCATGACGAAGCTGGCGGTGGCGGTACCGCGGCGCAGTTCCAGCGCGTAGTCGAGGCCGAAGCCGCCCCGGTGCAGGCCGGCGCCACCGGAGCCTTCGTGCAGGGCGTAGTGATGGTAGAGGACGGGGAACTGCGCCTCCATGATCTCGACCGGGGGGGCCTTGGAAATGCCGATGGTGGAGCAACCGTTGGAGAGGCCGTCATGGTCAGCATTGCCGCCGTAGCCGCCACCCGAGAGCTGGTACATGACGAAATCGCGCTGCTTTTCAGGGTCGTGGCCGCCGAGGGCGAAGTTGCCGGAGGTGCCTGCCGGAGCGGCGGTGACGCGGGACGGCAGGGCGGGGGCGAGGGCGGCGAAGACGGCTTCGGCAATGCGCTGGCTGACTTCTGCCGCGCAGCCGGAGACCGGGCGGGGGTATTTCGCGTCGAGGAAGGTGTCCTGATAACCGGTGATGTGGAGCGGCTCGAACGCGCCGGCGGAAATGGGGACCTCGGGGAAGATGTGGCGCATGGCGAGGTAGACCGACGACAGCGTCGTCGCGAGCACGGAGTTCATCGGGCCGGCGCAGGGGGCGGAGGAGCCGGTGAAGTCGAAGGTGGTCTGCTCCGCGTCGCGGGTGACGGAGAGGCGGATTTCGAGGGGGGTGTTGACCACGCCGTCGCTGTCGATCCACGCCGAGGCGGTGTGGCTGCCTTCGGGGATTTCGGTGAGGTAGCTGCGCATCTGGGTGGCGGCGCGGTGGTGAAGCTCGGTGATGGCCTCGGCAACGGTGGCGTCGCCGTAGCGGTCGAGCAGCTCGTTCAGGCGGACCTCGCCCACCATCAGGGCGGCGGCCTGGGCCTGGACGTCGCCGATGCGCTGGTCGGCGACGCGGATGTTGGAGCAGATGATCTGGTAGATTTCGCTGTCGAGCACGCCTTGCTTGAACAGGCGCACGGGGGGCAGGCGCAGGCCTTCCTGTTCGACCGAGGTGGCGGAGGCCGAGAAGCCGCCTGGCACTGTGCCGCCGGTGTCCGGCCAGTGGCCGGTGTTGGAGAGCCAGCAGAAGATTTCGCCGTTGCGGTAGTAGGGCCGGGCGAAGCGGACGTCCATCAGGTGGGTGCCGCCGAGGTAGGGGTCGTTGACGATGTAGATGTCGCCGGGCAGGGGTGCCGGGGTGATGCCGTCGCGGATACGCTCGATCAGCACGCGGGTGGAATATTGCATGGTGCCGACGAAGACGGGCAGGCCTTGTGAGCCTTGCGCAATCAGGGCGCCGTCGGTGGCGGAGTAGATGCCGTCGGAGCGATCGTTCGCCTCGGCGATCACCGGCGAGAAGGCGGCGCGGGAAAAGCTCAGGTCCATCTCGTCGCAGACCTGTTGCAGACCGGCCTGGATGACGGAGAGGGTGATGGGGTCGAGGGTCATTGGGTCACCTTCTCGGGTCTGGGGCGGGATAGGGGAGAGCGGGGGATCGCCGCGTGCGGCGATGCCTCCGGCGGGGATGATTGGAACAGGGAAACAAGTGGGCGGTGGATCATGCGGCACCTCCGATTTCGATCAGGATATTGCCGATGGCGTCGGTGGTGACGCGGTCGCCCGGAGGGACGAGGGTGGTGGTATCCATCTGTTCGAGGATGGCGGGGCCGTCGAAGGCCGCGTCTGCGGGCAGCTGGTCGCGCTGGTAGAGCGGGGTGTCCCAGGCGGTGCCCTCGAAGAGGACGGGGCGGGTGCCGCGGCAGGCAGCGGCGAGCGTGGGCAGGCGGCCTGCGGCGGGGATCAGGGTGGCCGGATCCAGCGAGGCGCGGGTGCCGATCACCGAGGTGTTGGCGTTGACGACGGCGGCGCGGATCGTGTCGAGGCGGACGCGGAAGCGGGTCCAGTAGACGGCTTCGAAGGCTTTTTGGAGGGCCTCGCGGGTGATTTCGGGGGCATCAAGGGTGACGCGCAGAAGGTGGGTCTGGCCGATGAACTGCATGTCGACGGAGTGCAGGGTGCGCGTCTCGGTCACGGCGACCTTTTCGCGGGCGATCAGGCGGCGGCCTTCGCTCGCCTGCGCCGTCAGGGTCGCGGCGAGGCGGTCCATGTCCAGCACGTCGAGCGGCGTGGCGAGGGTTTGCGTAAAGTCGTGGCGCAGGTCGGCGACGAGGCAGCCGAGCGCGTTGGTGATGCCGGGGCGGGCCGGGACCAGCACGCGGGGCACGCCGAGTTCGCGCGCCAGCGCCGCCGCATGCAGCGGGCCTGCGCCGCCAAAGGCGAAGAGCGCGAAGTCGCGCGGGTCGGCGCCGAGGGAGACGGAGACCATGCGGATCGCCCCCGCCATCTTGACGTTGGCGAGGCGGATGACGGCCTCGGCGGCTTCTTCGGGGGTGAGGCCGAGGGGATGCCCGAGTTTTTCGGCGAAGATTTCCCGGACCTGTTCCAGCGTGATGCCGCCTTCGACCGATTTCAGGCGCGAGGGGTCGAGGCGGCCGAGCAGGAGGTTGGCGTCGGAGATCGTCGGTTCGGTGCCGCCGCGCCCATAGCAGATCGGGCCGGGGGTGGCGCCGGCGGATTCGGGGCCGACTTCCAGCAACCCGGCGGCGTTGACGCGGGCGATGGACCCGCCCCCGGCGCCGACGGTGCGCACGTCGACCATGGGGACGTGGATCGGCATGGCATACTCGATCTCGATCTCGTTCGAGACGGCGGGTTGGGCGCCCCGGATCAGGGCGACGTCGGTGGAGGTGCCGCCCATGTCGTAGGTCAGCAGTTCGGTGATGCCCGCCGCGCGGCCGGTGAAGGCGGCGGCCATGACGCCGGAGGCGGGGCCGGACATGACGGTGCGCGCGGCCTCTTCTGCGACGCGGGAGGCCGAGACCATGCCGCCGTTACCGTTCATCACCAGCAGCTCGCCCGCGTAGCCGCCCTCAGCCAGCGATCCGGCGAGGTTCTGCACGTAGCGGTCGAGGATCGGCTGGACGGAGGCGTTGACGGCGGCCGTGACACCGCGTTCGTATTCGCGGCTTTCCGACAGCAGGGCGTGGCCGAGGGTGATGTAGCTGTTCGGCCAGAGGGCGCGCAGGACTTCGCCCGCGCGTTGTTCATGGCCCGGGTTGCGGTAGGAATGCAGGAAGTGGACGACGACGGAGGTGCAGCCCATGTCGAGCAGTTTGCGGGCGGCCTCGGCCAGCGCGTCTTCGTCCAAGGGCGTGATGACGCGGCCTTCGGCGTCCATGCGCTCGGGGACTTCAAGGCGCAGGTCGCGCGGGATCAGGGGGATGAATTCGCCTTTCATCCCATAGGCTTGGGGGCGGGTGCGGCGGCCAAGCTCCAGCACGTCGCGGAAGCCTTTTGTGGTGATCATGCCGGTGCGGGCGAGCTTGCGTTCGAGGACAGCGTTGGTCGTCGTGGTGGTGCCGTGCACGATCAGGGCGGTGGCGGGAAGATCCGCTTCGGCTTCCTCAACCGCCATCATCACGCCGCGCGACTGGTCGTCGAGGGTTGAGGGCACCTTGGCCAGACGCACCGCGCCGGTGGCCGGGTCCATCAGGATCAGGTCGGTGAAGGTGCCGCCCACGTCGACGCCGATAATCTGGCCTGTCATCATATCCGCGTCTGCCGCCATGTCGCTGCCCGTCCCTGAGGTTGGTATGTTTGTGTGCAAATGATTTTCCAATGTGCAGCCATAAGTCAATCGGTTGCGTGCGAGGGGGCCTTCGTCAAGTTGTCGTTTGCTTAGCTTTCAGGCCGTGGGCATGCTCGGGGGCGGGACAGGTACATGGGGGTGAAGGATGAAACGGCTGGATTTGGGGTGTCGGTATCGCGTCGGTATCCGGGCGGTAAGTGGTGCGGTGTTTCTGGCCGGTCTGCCGGGACTGCTGCTGGCGCATACGTCGGAGGGCGGCTTCGTGCTTTTGCTGCCGACGGGGTATTATGTCTGGGGCGGTGCGGCCAGCGTGGCGGCGACGGTGCTGCTGATTGCGCTGCTGCCGGAGCGGGCGGCGCGGGGCATGTTCGCGACGCGGCGGCTCTGCGCGCTGGGGGCGGGGCGGTGGTCGCTGCTGACCTCGGGGGTGTCGGCGCTGCTGCTCATGGGCGCGGTGGTCGAGGGGCTGCGCGGCGGGCAGGACCCGACGCACAACGCGCTGCCGCTGCTGGTCTGGACGGCGATGTGGCTGTTCGTGGTGACGGCGCAGGGGATCGTGGGGGATCTGTGGCGCTGGGTCAGCCCGTTTCGGGCGCCTTATGCGGTGCTGCGGGCGCTCGGGGTGCGGCCTTTGCTGCGCTGGCGGCGGGGCTGGGGGCACTGGCCCGGGGTGCTGAGCTTTCTCGCCTTCGCGGCGGTGCTGCTGGTGGACATTGCCCCGGCGGACCCGGACCGGCTGGCATGGATGGTGCTGAGCTACTGGGGTGTGACTATTGTGGGGTGCGTCGTCTTCGGTCCGGTCTGGCTGGCGCGCGCCGAGGCGCTGACGATCCTGATGCGGGCCTATGCGCGGTTGGCGCCGGTTGCGCGGCGGGGCGGCGCACTGCGCGTCGGGCTGTCGGGCTGGGGCTGGGTCAGCGCACCGGTGCCGGGAGCATCTCTGGCGGTCTTCATGCTGATCACGCTGGCCTGTGGCAGCTTCGACGGGCTGAATGAGACCTTCGCCTGGCTGGCCTGGATCGGGGTCAATCCGCTGGAGTTCAGCGGGCGCTCCTCCGTCGTCGTGCAGAACGCGGTGGGGTTGGGCGTGGCTGTGGCCGCGCTGGTTGCGGCCTATGGCATCGCGGTGCGGGCGGGGCTGTGGCTGGTGGGCGAGCGGCGCTTTGGCCTTGGCTTTCGGATGCTGGCCCCGGCGATCCTGCCGATCGCCTTTGGCTATCACATCGCCCACTACCTGACGGCGGCGCTGGTCAACGGGCAGTACCTTGCGGATATGGTCAGCGATCACCTCGGCGGACCGGAGGTGGAGGTGACGACGGGGTTCCTCAACCAGCGCGCCTCGGTGCATGCGATCTTTCTGGTGCAGGCGGGGGCGGTGGTGCTGGGACATGTCCTTGCCATTCTGATGAGCCATGCCGCCGCGTTGCGCCTGACCGGCAGTCACCGCAGGGCGGCGATGTCGCAGGCACCGCTGGCGGTGTTCATGATCCTTTATACGCTGTTCGGGCTGTGGCTTCTGGCCTCGCCAAGGGGGGCCTGAGCTGCGCCCGAAGTTTGAGCGCCGCACAAAAGAACGCACACAAACAAGTTTGGCGCTTCATAAACCATTGGACAGGTCATTTGCGCGCCTACAGACTGCGACACAGGGTCAGCCTAATAAGACCTCGTCAATCATATCCAACAGGGATGTTCCGATCATGACCGATACACCCAGCAAATTACTCTCCGGGGCCAGTTCCGCCCTGCCGACGCGCCGTCAGGCGCTCAAGACCCTCGCCGCGGGCGCAGGGGCGGCGGTGACCATGCCGCTGTGGTCGCGCTATGCCGGTGCCCAGAGTGCCGAGCCGATCCGCATCGGGTTCGGCAAGCATGCCACCGGAATCGGCGCCGCTTACGGGCGCTGGTACGAACGCACCTCGGTCGCGGCCTTGGCCAAGATCAACGCCGAGGGCGGCATCAATGGCCGCCCCGTCGAGCTGGTGACCGAGGATGACGGCACCGATCCGAAACGCGCCGCCGAGGTGCTGGAGAAGTTCGCCAGCCAGTCCAAGTGCGACATCGCCTTTGGCACGCTGTTCAGCCACGTCGTGATCGGCGCGGCGCCGCGCGCGGCTGAGCTGAAGCTGCCGTATTTCGTCGTCTCCGAAGGGCACCACGTCGCCAGCGGCATGTTGAACCGCTGGACGTTGCAGCCCGGCATCACGGACGTCAAAAGCCAGGTGACGGCGATGGCCCCCTTCCTGACCAATACGCTGGGCAAGAAGGTGACGATGATCTACCCGGACTACGGTTTCGGCTACGATCACCGCGACAACCTGACCCCGGCGATCACCGCGGCAGGCGGCGAAGTGGTGGCGCAGATCGCCATTCCGCCGACCGAGACCTCCTTCACCAAGTACTTCCCCAAGATCCCGCGCGACACCGAAGTGATCTATCACGTCATGGTCGGGCCTGCCGTGCTGACATTCGTCAAGGAGATGGGCGAGTTCTTCGGGCCGTCGCGCCCCGAGATCTTCGGCTTCATCGACTCGCTGGAGGCGGTCGACATGACCTCGCCCGGGTTGGAGTTTCTGGAGGGGACGTATTTCTGGGAAGGCATGCCGCGCTATCTGCAGGCCGATGCGCCCGACTACGTCAAAGCCTACCGCGACGCGGTGGGGATCGACGAGAATGGCGCCAGCACCAGCGACGGGGCGGATGTGTCGACAGCGGCGCATATGTTCGGCTGCTGGGAGACACTGCACATCATCAAGGCCGGCATGGAAGCGGCGGACTACAAGTCCACCGATGACCGTCAGGCGCTGATCGAGGCGGTCGAGGCGATGACCGACATGCCCGCCGGGCCGGATCATCCGCAGGGCGCGAAACGCTTCAACGGCAAGACGCACCAGGTGTTCGGACCGCAGTACATCTCCAAGGTCACGGACGGCAAACTGGTCGTGGCCGAGACGGTCGGCTACGAGGATACGCTGTATCCAGACGAGGTCGACTATACGACGATGAGCTTCTGAGGGCTTTCTGACGCGTCCCTGTCCGGTTTCGTGCCGGGCAGGGCAGGCCCCTCGGACCCCTCGGCGCGCGGCCCCCGTGGCCCCCGGAGAATATTCATGGAATTCGGACCTTATCTTTTGCTCGCCTGTCTTGAAGGCGCGGTGCTGGCGGCTGTGCTGGCGCTGATGGCCTCGGGCCTCAGCCTCGTCTTCGGCGTCATGCGCGTGGTCAACGTGGCGCATGGCGAGTTCTACATGCTGGGCGCGGTGATGGCCTGGGTGGTGACAAGCGTGCTGGGCGGCGGGGCGGTGATCAACTTCGTTGCCGCACTGATTTTGGCGCCGCTGATCGTCGGCGCGCTGGCGGTGCTGGCGGATGTGACGATCCTGAAGCGGCTGAACTATGACCCCGAGCGCACCATCGTGGCGACCATCGGGTTGCTCTATATCATCCAGCAACTGGCGCTGATGGGCTATGGTCCTGAGGCCCGGCCCGTGGAGCCGCCGTTCAACACCCGCATTGCCCTGCCGTGGGTCGAGTGGGGGGAGGGCGGGATCAGCCTCTATTTCCCTTGGGGTCTGTCGACGACCAGTTACAAGCTGTTCGTGATCGCCGCCGCCGTGGTGTTGCTGGCCGCGCTGCGCCTGTTCATGACGCGCAGCCGCGCCGGGCTGATCATGCGCGCAACCCAACTGGATGGAGAGATGGCGACGGCCTTCGGCATCCCGGTCGAGCGGGTCTATGCGCTGGTCTTTGGAGCGGGTGCTGCGCTGGCCGCACTGGCGGGTGTGCTGATCGTGCCGATCCAGCAGGCGCATTACCTGATGGGCGGCGACGCGCTGTTGCTGAGCTTTATCGTGGTGATCATCGGCGGGCTTGGCTCGCTGGCGGGCACCGTGGTCGCGGCGGTGCTGATCGGGATGAGCGATGGCATCATCTCGGTCTTCTTCACGCCGACGCTGGCCAAGATCATCGCCACGCTGCTGGTGGCGCTGGTGCTGGTGTTCCGCCCGCAGGGCCTGTTCGGGGTGCGCGAAAGATGAGGGGCAAGAGCTGGGGCGCGGTCGTCGCGCTGCATCTGGGGCTGGTGGCGGTGCTGTTCGCGCTGAACTTTGTCCTGCCAGTCTATCATCAGGGTGTGCTGGCGCGGGTCATGGTGCTGGCGGTCTATGCGATCGGCTATAACATCGCCTTCGGCTATACCGGGCTGCTGAGCCTTGGCCATGCGATGTTCTTTGCCGCCGGGCTGTATGGCGCGGGGCTGATGGGGCTGCACTTTGGCATGGCGGCTGTGCCGGCCTGGGCGTTTGGCACGGGGGCGGGCGCGCTGTTGGCGCTGGTGGTCGGCGCGCTGGCGCTGCGCACGGCGGGCGTGTCCTTCATGATCGTGACGCTGATGTTCGCGCAGGCGGTTTACCTCACCATCCTCTATTTCGGTGACATCACCCATGGCGACGACGGCTTTGTCGTGCCGAGCGTCAGCCGCACGCTGGCGGGGATTGACCTGAGCCAGCAGCATCCGCGCTACCTCGTCGGCTGGGCGCTGTTCTCGGCCGCGCTGCTGTTCAGCCTCTGGCTGGTGCGCGCGCCCTTTGGCCGGGTGCTGGTGGCGATCCGCGAGAATGAGGAGCGCGCGCGTCTGCTCGGCTATGACACCGGCGCGCGCAAGCTGGGGGCGCTGGTGATTTCGGGCACGATCTCGGCTGCGTCGGGGGCGGCCTATGGGCTGCTGTTCGGCTATGTCGGGGCCAGTTTCGCGGGCGTGCAGTATTCGATCTTTGCGCTGCTCTGGGTGTTGCTGGGCGGCGCGGGCACGGTGCTGGGGCCGTTCGTGGGCACGCTGTTCATGTTCTACCTGATCGACCTCGCGACCGAAGTCACCGACGCCTACATGCTGATCGCGGGCGTGGTGCTGGTGGGGCTGACGCTGTTCGCACCGCAGGGCATCGTCGGTGAGGTGCGAAGACGCCTGTGGAGGGATCTGCCATGAGCGATGTGATCCTGTCGACCAAGGGACTGAGCAAGAGCTTTGACGGCCTTCGCGCCAACCACGACATTGACTTTGAGCTGTACCGGCATGAGGTGCACGCGCTGATCGGACCGAACGGCGCGGGCAAGACAACCTTCGTATCGATGCTGATCGGGCGGCTGCGGCCGACCTCTGGCGTGATGACGTTCGAGGGGCGCGATGTCACGGGCCTTGGGGCGGCGGCGCGGGTCAAGGCGGGGATGGCCTATACCTTTCAGATCACCTCCGTCTTTGCCAAGCTGAGCTGCCATGAGAACGTCGCCCTTGCCGCGCGGCGGCTTGGCGGGGATGTAGAAGCCGAGGTTGCCTCGGCCCTGGAGCGCGTCGGGCTGGGGGGGCGGGCCGAGGAGATCGCGGGCGATCTGTCCTATGGCCACCAGCGGCTGCTGGAGATCGCGATGGGGTTGGCGCAGCGTCCGGCCCTGCTGATCCTGGACGAGCCGACGCAGGGGCTGGCGGAGAGCGAGATCGCGGGTTTCAAGGCGCTGATCCGTGCGCTGGCGGCGGAGACGACGATCCTGCTGATCGAGCACAACATGTCCGTCGTGATGGAGCTGGCCGACCGCATCACCGTGCTGAACTTTGGCGAGGTGCTGGCGCAGGGCTCGCCCGAGGAAATCCACCACTCAAGCGCCGTGCAATCGGCGTACCTTGGCACCGGAGGCGATGATGCTGAAGATTGAGGGGCTGAGCGCGGGCTATGGCGCGGCGCCGGTGTTGCGCGGCGTGAACCTGCGCGCCGAGGCCGGGGAGATCACCGTGCTGATGGGTCGCAACGGCGCGGGCAAGACGACGCTGATGAAGGCCATCATGGGGCTGGTGCGCGCCGAGGCTGGCGACATTGATCTGGATGGCGCCGATCTGGCGCAGTTGCCGCCGCATATGGTGCCGCGTCAGGGCGTCGGCTACGTGCCGCAGGGGCGGCGTCTGTTCGCGGACCTGAGCGTCGCGCAGAACATCGAAGTGGGGCTCGGCGCGGGGCCGAAAGACGCCGCCAGCCGCCGTGCCGTGCGCGCCGAGGTGCTGGAGCTGTTTCCGCGCCTGCAGGAACGCATGGGCCAGCGGGCAGGGACGCTGTCGGGTGGCGAGCAGCAGATGCTGGCGACGGCGCGGGCGCTGTGTGTGCGGCCCAAGCTGTTGTTGCTCGACGAGCCGACAGAGGGGCTTCAGCCCTCGATGATCGAGGCGATCCGGCAGGTCATGGTGGCGATGCGCGACAAGGGGCTGGCAGTGCTGCTGGTCGAACAGCGCATTGATGCGGTGCTGGGGCTGGCCGACCGGGTCAGTGTGATCGAGATGGGACGCAATGCCGAAAACTTCAGCCGCGCCGAGTTGACGGAGCCCGAAAATGCCCGCCGATTGCGCGGGCATCTGGGGGTCTGAGGCGGCGCGTCAGCAGAGTTTGCGCAGCAGGCTCAGGAAGGTCGCGATCTCGTCCGCGTCAAGCGGGGCGAGGGTCTCGCCGGTGATGGCGAGGGCGGCCTGGGCAGTGCGTTCATAGACCGCGCGGCCGTCTTCGGTGGCGGAGAGGTAGTGGCGGCGGCGGTCCTCTTCGTCGGGCGTTGCCTCGACCAGACCGCGGGCGCGCAGACGATCCGCGACGCCCTTGATGGTGGCGGCATCCATCGCCACGGCCCGCCCAAGCGCGTTCTGCGAGGTCGGTCCCATCTCGCACAGCTTGGCGAGGGTGGCGAACTGGGTCGAGGTAAGATCCGGCAGCATCTGGGTAAAAATCGACAGGTGACGCTGCGAGGCACGGCGCAGGAGGAAGCCAACCTGCTCCTCCAGCTTGTAGGCATTTGCTGCCTTATCCTTGAACTCATACTGCATGCAAAAATGTATCTCTGGCGGTGTTGGGATTGGCAAGGTGGAAAGAGATTGACAGGGTCGTTGGCGCACATGCAAAATCCATTTGCATACGAACGAACTTTACGACGTGGACCGGGGGCGATGACCCCGCGAGGGAGGCGCCAGCCCCCTTGTTTGCAGGAGTGACGCGATATGGCGCCAGTTGACAAGATCCGGTGCGATGCCTGCCCGGTGATGTGCTACGTCGCCGAAGGGCGCACAGGCGCCTGTGACCGATATGCAAATGAAGGCGGCAGAATTGTGCGCTGTGATCCGGTGACGGTGCTGGACCGTCGTCTTGCGGCGGGCGGAGAGATCCGGCCCTTCGCTCAGGCCGACTGGGATGGCGAAGCGCTGGCGGGCGGGGATCTGTTCGTCTCGGGCCTCGGCGCGGGCACGACCTATCCGGATTTCAAGCCCGCCCCCTTCATCGTCAGCCGCGAGATTGAGGGCGTCGATACCGTCACCGTGGTGACCGAGGCGATCTATTCCTATTGCGGCGTCAAGGTGAAGATCGACACCGATCGCCACATCGGGGACGAGCGCGCGATCGTGCGCGCCAAGGGCGAGCCGATCGGCATGGTGATGACGGCCGAATACGGCTCTCAGATGCTGTCGTTGGGCGGGGTGGATCACCTGACCGGCGGTTCCAAGGCCGAGGGGCGCGCGACCTGTGACAGCCTGATGGCCCTGTGCAACGGCGAGGCAGTGGAGCTTGAGATCGAGGGCGGCTCAACCGTGCTGGTGCAGGCGGGGCAGGCGCCGGTTGTGGACGGGCTGCGTGAGGAACGGATGCGGGTCGGTTGCGGGTCGGCCACCATCGGCATGTTCGCGGGACAGTGGCAGGGGCTGGTGGACGAGGTTGTCGTCGTCGATGACCATATCACCGGCGTCGTCAGCGAGCATCAGGCGGGCAAGGTGATCGGTTGGCAAGAGTCCGGGATCAAGATCAAGGGGCGGCGGTCGACTCCGGGGCGGTATTTTCAGGTGGCCGAGCCGGGGCTGGGCTGGGGCGGCACGGACATCAGCGATCCGCTGACCATCCTTGGCGACTGGCAGGCCAAGAAGGGCGCACGGGCCGGGTTGACGCTGCTGATGGTGTCGACCACGGGCGAACACGCGGCCTATTACGTGCTGGACGAAGATCTGAATCCGGTGTTGCAGTCAATGCCGGAGGGCCTGCTTCCTTCCGTCGCGCTGATCGAGGAAAACTGCGAACCGGCGCTGTGCACGGTGATGTTCTGTGCGGGGGCGGGCGGGTCTCTGCGCTCGGGCGTGACGCGCAATCCGGTGCGGCTGACCCGTGCGGTACAGTCGGGCGCGGCGAAAGTCACGCTTGGCGGGGCCGAGGCGTTTTTGTGGCCGGGTGGCGGGATCACCCTGATGGTCAACGTGCTGGACATGCCGGCGGGCAGCTTTGGCTATGTGCCGACGCCCGCACTGGTGGCACCACTGGAATTCACCATGCCGAGGGAGCTGTACCTTGGCCTCGGCGGCTATGGCGACGCGATCCGGCCTCTTGCGCAGGTGCTGGAAGAAGGCGGCGAATACGGTGACACCTTCCGCGCCCTCGGGCGGTGATGGGCCTGCCGCTGATGCAGTCTGGGGTGGCGCGGGCGGCACTGCTGGCCGACGGCGCGCGATTGCATCTGCAGGCAGGGCCGATCGATCTGATCCTCTGGGCGGAACCGGACGTGCGCAGCGCGGCATACGCGGAGGCTGCTCTGAGGTTCGATGGTCTGCTCGAGGCTCTGGCGGCTGAACTTGGCGAATTGCGACGTGAGGGCGGCCAGCCGCGGGGCGTTGTCGCGCAGCGGATGGCGCGCGCCGTGGCGCCCTTTGCGCCGGAGTTCATCACGCCGATGGCCGCTGTTGCCGGTGCCGTGGCCGAGGAGGTGCTGGCCGCCATGGCAGGTGTCGCACCGGGGGCGAAGCTGTGGGTGAACAACGGTGGGGATATTGCCTGGCAGGTGACAAGCGGAGAGATGCGGCTGGCCATGGCTGGCGGGTCCATCGCGGTTCCGGCGTGCGCGACATGGCGAGGCTGCGCGACCTCCGGTCGGGGCGGGCGCAGCCATTCGCTGGGCATTGCCGACGCGGTGACGGTGCTGGCGCGCAGTGCGGCGGTGGCGGATGCGGCAGCGACGATGATTGCCAACCGGGTCGATCTGCCGGGACACTCAGGCGTGCATCGCCGTCCGGCTGAGGAACTCTCGCCCGATAGTGACCTCGGCGCGCGGCTGGTGACGGTGGGGCTGGACGTGCTGAGCCCGGCGGAGGTCGAAACTGCACTGGCGCGCGGTGCCGCTTATGCGGCTGGCTTGCAGGCGCGCGGGCTGATCGGGCCGGTGCATCTGGCCTTGCAGGGGCAGTCGCGGCAGGTTGGCATGAGCGATTTGATAACGGATACAAGCGATACAATGATGAAACTGGAGGCGCCACATGGCTGAATTCACCCTGCGCAAAACGATGATTTTCCTTGAGGAGATCGCTCATGATGGCGGCCCGGCAGGCCCCATGCGCCAGCGCGGCGCGGTCGTCGCACTGGTCAGCAACCCCTTTGCGGGCGGCTATACCGAGGATATCGCCAGCGCGATGGACGATCTGAAACCGCTCGGCCTTGCCATGGCGGACAAGCTGATCGCGGCCATGGGCGGCATCGAGGGGATCGACGGCTACGGCAAGGCGGCGATGTGCGGCGAGGCGGGAGAGTTGGAGCATACCGCGCTCTGGCATGTGGCGGGCGGCTACGCGATGCGCGAACGGCTGGGCGAGGCGCTGGCCATCGTGCCCTCAGCCATGAAGCAGGGCGGGCCGGGTACCCGGATTGACGTACCGCTGGGTCATATGAACGCCGCCTATGTCCGCAGCCATTTCGATGCGATGGAGGTTGGCCTGCCGGACGGTCCGCGCGCTGGCGAGCTGCTGTTCGCGCTGGCAATGTCGCGCGGGCCACGTATCCATGCGCGCGTCGGCGGGCTGACGGTGGATCAGATCAGCAAGGGCGACGGGCTGCGCTGAGGGGTCTTGCGCTGACGCTCAGGCCGGGTCCGCGACGCGGGTCCGGTCGATGCCGCGTCGCGGACGTGCGCAAGGCAGGACTGCGCCCCTCGCCATTGGCGCGGCAAGACGACTTGACAGCATGTGCGCGAGGACGGATTTACAGCGCTGAATTGTGTTGCTAAGTCAGGGTGCCCGACAGGATCGGGCCGGCAGGACAAATGAAGGACGCGGAATGATCGGGAAACGATGGCAAAGCTGGCCGTTGTCCTGGCGATGGTGAGGCCATCGCCGCACTGACCCCATTCCGATACCCAAGTGGCGTGACTGCAATGTCTGCGCGCCGCCCCTGTACAGAGACGTATTCCCGATGACCGACCTCACTTTCCAGACCAAGGGGGGTGTGACCGTCACCCGCCGCGAATTGCCTGCAACCTACATGACCGACACCGATGCTTTGGCGGTCAGGCTGGATTCGCACCGTGGGGTGCTGCTGACCTCGAACTACGAATATCCCGGGCGCTACACCCGTTGGGATTTCGGCTTTGCCGAGCCGCCGGTGATGATCGAAAGCCGGGGCCGCACCATGAAGCTGACGGCGCTGAATGCGCGCGGCGAGGTGCTGTTGAAGATGATCGCTCCGGTCGTGGGCGGGCTGGATGCGGTCGAAAAGGCTGATCTTGGCGACGCCGTGATCACGCTGCAGATCGTCGAGCCGGACCGGGTTTATAACGAAGAAGAGCGTTCGCGTGCGCCGTCGGTCTTTTCGGTGCTGCGGGCGATCGTGGCGCTGTTCTTCTCGGACGAGGACGGGCATCTGGGGCTTTACGGCGCCTTCGGCTATGACCTCGCATTTCAGTTCGAGCCGATTGAATTCACCCTGCCGCGCCCCGAAGATCAGCGCGATCTGGTGCTGTTTCTGGCAGATGATATTCTGGTGGGCGACCACTATTCGACCTCGGCCATGCGCTATCGCTATGAGTTCTCCAAGGATGGGCTGAGCACAGAGGGCGTGACGGGAGGCTCTGTCGCCGAGCCGTTCCGCAAGGGGCGCGAGGATCTGCCGCGCGGTGATCACAATCCGGGCGAATACGCGCAGCTGGTCACCAAGGCGAAGGAGAGTTTCCGGCGGGGCGATCTGTTCGAGGTCGTGCCGGGGCAGGTGTTCTACGAGGCCTGCAAAGATACCCCCTCGGCCATTTTCGAGCGGCTGAAGAAGATCAACCCGGCGCCGTTTGGCTTCATCATGAACCTCGGCGAGCAGGAGTATCTGGTGGGCGCGAGCCCGGAGATGTTCGTGCGTGTGACGGGGCGGCGGGTCGAAACCTGCCCGATCTCCGGCACCATCAAGCGGGGCCGCGACGCCATCGAGGACAGTGAGCAGATCCTGAAGCTGCTGCAGTCCAAGAAGGACGAATCAGAGCTGACGATGTGCTCGGACGTGGATCGCAACGACAAGAGCCGGGTGTGCGAGCCGGGGTCGGTGCGTGTCATCGGGCGGCGTCAGATCGAGATGTATTCGCGCCTGATCCACACGGTCGATCATATCGAGGGGCGGCTGCGCGAGGGGATGGATGCTTTCGACGCCTTCCTGTCCCACGCCTGGGCGGTGACGGTCACCGGTGCGCCGAAGCTTTGGGCGATGCGCTTTATCGAGAAGCACGAGAAGAGCACGCGGTTCTGGTATGGTGGTGCGGTTGGCGCAATCCAGTTCGACGGCGGCATGAACACCGGTCTGACGCTGCGCACGATCCGCATCAAGAACGGTGTGGCCGAGGTACGTGCCGGGGCGACGCTGCTGAACGACAGTGATCCCGACGAGGAAGAGGCCGAGACCGAACTGAAGGCCAGCGCCATGCGTGCGGCCATTCGCGGCGACATGGGCTCCAACACCGGGGCGGGGGATGGCACCCGGCTGCCACGTGGCAAAGGGCGGCGTTTGCTTCTGGTGGATCACGAGGATTCATTTGTGCATACATTGGCGAATTATTTTCGCCAGACGGGCGCTGAGGTTCTGACAACCCGCAGCCCTGTCGCGGATGCGGTTTTTGACCAGTTCAACCCTGATCTGGTGATTTTATCTCCGGGACCTGGCAACCCGTCTGATTTCGATTGCGCCAGTACGATCCGTAAAGCGCTGGATCGCGGCGTGGCCCTGTTTGGGGTCTGTCTGGGCTTGCAGGCGATCTCTGAATACTTCGGCGGCCAATTGCAGCAATTGGACGATCCGGTGCATGGCAAGCCGTCGCGCATTTCAATCACCCACCCGGGTGAGGTATTTGCAGGCCTCGATGAACAGATCACGATTGGCCGATATCATTCCTTGCATGTGTCCGTTGATAGCCTGCCAGAGGATATCACCGTGACGGCAACGACGTCGGACGGAATTGTCATGGGGATCGAGCATCGGGATCTGCCGATTGCCGCTGTTCAGTTTCACCCGGAGTCGATCATGTCACTGGGGCAGGATGCCGGAATGCGCATGATTGAAAACGTGGTGGAACGGCTTGGCGTCAATGCCAATGCCAAACCGAGGGCTGTCGAGAAAATATAGCCTCACGTATTGAGAATGATTTGAAAAGCCGGCCCCGAAATGGTGGCCGGCTTTTTTTATTCGCCTTATGGCTGTGCTGGGCGAGCGGGTTCGAGCGTTGTTAGTGTATTTCTGAGCGGCGGAAAGTCGCCCAATCTAAAATCTGATCGGTATTAACTGAATGTAGATTAATAATGGTCTATTGCCTGTCTTGAATAAATCGTCGTAGGGATCATTAATCAGAAATGGCCACTCCGTCTCTGGACTTGAAAGGAACTGACTATGTTGGATTTTGATTTGGATGCCATGCCACTTGGCGATCTGAAGAAGCTGCAAACGCAGGTGAACACTGCGATCAAGACTTATGAGGATCGCCACCGCAAAGCCGCGATTGCCGAGCTTGAAGCCAAGGCCGCGGAAATGGGCTTTACCCTGTCCGACCTGACCGGCGCGCAAACCGGCCGCAAGGCAAAGGTGAACCCGCCGAAATATCGCAATACCGAAGACCTGACCCAGACCTGGAGCGGCCGTGGCCGTCAGCCGGCTTGGATCAAGGATGCGCTTGCACGTGACGAGTCGCTGGATCAGTTCCTGATCAACAAGTAATCGTCCGGTAAGGTGGGGCGGCCATTCATTAAATGGCGCCCGACCTGCACCGCGGCCGAGGCCCCGGATCGGGTCTGAAGGGGCAAATGGCCTCTTTTTTTGTGCCTGAAGCGGATGATGTGCGCTTCGCAGCCTTGCCTGTGATCGAAATTTGCGCAGATGGACGAAAATTCGTAAAAATCTGTCGCCGCAGAAAATTTACCGTTTGATAAAAAATGAACCTGTGCCACGCTGAGATCACCAAGGATCTCAACGGGAGGCCCCAGGATGAGCAACACGACACTGACACCGGGTATCCAGCCGGAGCGCCTGCCGGGCGACCACCTGGAACAGAACTTTCAGGACCTCCATGCGCCCCTGATGGCGCATGAGGCCCATGTCGCGGCAGATCGCTGCTATTTCTGCCACGACGCCCCTTGCATGACGGCCTGTCCGACTTCGATCGACATTCCGTTGTTCATTCGCCAGATCATGACGGGTACGCCCGAAGCGGCGGCGAAGACGATCCTAGAGCAGAACATTCTGGGGGGCATGTGCGCCCGGGTTTGCCCGACGGAGACGCTCTGCGAAGAGGTCTGCGTGCGGGAAACTGCAGAAGGCCAGCCGGTCGAGATTGGCCGCCTTCAGCGCTATGCCACGGACAAGCTGATGGCGCGCAACTCGCATCCTTTCGTGCGGGCGGCGGAGACCGGCAAGCGCGTCGCGGTCGTTGGGGCGGGGCCTGCGGGTCTGGCCTGTGCGCACCGTCTGGCAATGAAGGGGCATGACGTCGTGATGTACGACGCGCGCCCCAAGGCCGGGGGGCTGAACGAATTCGGCATCGCGGCCTACAAGTCGACCGAGGATTTTGCCGCGCGCGAAGTCGCCTGGCTGCTGGGTATCGGTGGCATCACGGTCGAGACGGGCAAGGCGCTCGGCTCCGGGTTGAGCCTTGAACAGCTGCAGAGCGACTTTGATGCGGTGTTCCTCGGCATCGGTCTGGCAGGGGTCAATGCCCTGTCGGTCGCGGGCGAGGACAAGGGCGGTGTGGTTGATGCCGTGTCCTTCATCGCAGATCTGCGGCAGGCGGATGACCTGACAAAGCTGCCCGTGGGCCGCAATGTCGTGGTGATCGGTGGCGGGATGACGGCGATTGATGCCGCGGTCCAGTCGCGCCTGCTGGGGGCGGAGAGCGTCACTTTGGCGTATCGTCGCGGCCTTGATCGCATGGGGGCGTCGCAGTTCGAGCAGGATCTGGCGGCCTCCAAGGGCGTGCGGATCATGACCAACGTGATGCCGGTTGCGGTGCACGGCAATGGCGCGGTGGCAGAGGTCGAGCTGGAGTACACCCGCGATGAAGACGGCCGGCTTGTCGGAACGGGCGAGACGTTCCGTCTGGCGGCGGATCAGGTCTTCAAGGCCATCGGGCAGACCCTGCAGGGCGCGCCAGAGGGGCTGGAGATCACCCGTGGCAAGATCGTCGTGACAGGCGACGGGCGCACGGCGCTGCCCGGGGTCTGGGCCGGGGGCGATTGTGCCTTGGGTGGCGAGGATCTGACGGTGACGGCGGTGGCCGAAGGGCGCGATGCGGCCGAGGACATTCACAAGGCATTGATGGGGTAGGGCGTTCGCCCCCCACGCAAAGGTGGTTCCGGGCGCGCCCGGCCACCCTACGCAGGGAGACATGACATGGCTGATCTGACGACGACTTTTCTGGGCATTACCAGCCCGAACCCCTTCTGGCTGGCCTCGGCGCCGCCCACCGACAAGGAATACAACGTCCGCCGGGCCTTCGAGGCCGGCTGGGGCGGTGTGGTCTGGAAAACCCTCGGCTCTGAAGGGCCGCCGGTGGTGAACGTCAACGGCCCGCGCTACGGCGCGATCTACGGGGCCGACCGGCGGCTGCTGGGGTTGAACAACATCGAGCTGATCACCGACCGGGATCTGCATCGCAACCTCGACGAAATCACGCGGGTGAAGAAGGATTACCCGGATCGCGCGGTGATCGTGTCGATCATGGTGCCCTGTGAGGAAGAGGCGTGGAAGGCGATCCTGCCGTTGGTCGAAGCGACAGGCGCCGACGGGATCGAGCTGAACTTTGGCTGCCCGCATGGCATGGCGGAACGTGGTATGGGCTCTGCCGTGGGGCAGGTGCCGGAATACATCACCATGGTGGCCGAGTGGTGCAAGAAGTATTACTCCAAGCCGGTTATTGTGAAGCTGACCCCGAATATCACCGATATTCGCCAGCCAGCCCGCGCGGCTTTCAAAGGCAATGCCGATGCAGTCAGTCTGATCAATACGATCAACTCGATCACATCTGTGAACCTTGATGCGATGAGCCCCGAGCCGATGATTGACGGCAAAGGTACGCATGGGGGCTATTGCGGCCCGGCTGTAAAGCCGATCGCGATGAACATGTGTGCCGAAATTGCCCGGGATCCCGAAACCTATGGCAAGCCGATCAGCGCCATTGGCGGGATTACAACCTGGCGTGATGCGGCGGAATTCATGGCGCTCGGCGCAGGCAATGTACAGGTATGCACTGCGGCAATGACCTATGGGTTCAAGATCGTGCAGGAGATGATTTCGGGGCTGAGCCAATGGATGGACGAGAAGGGTTATCAAAGCACCTCCGATTTCATCGGTCTGGCCGTACCCAATGTCACTGACTGGCAATATCTGAACCTGAACTATGTGACCAAGGCGAAGATTGATCAGGATGCGTGCATTTCCTGTGGCCGCTGCTATGCCGCCTGCGAGGATACCAGCCATCAGGCGATCGACATGTCCATTGATCGCGTGTTCACGGTGAAGGACGAGGAATGCGTCGCCTGCAATCTCTGCGTCAATGTCTGCCCGGTCGAGGGCTGCATCGAAATGGTCGAGCTGGAAATGGGCGCTCTGGATGAGCGCACGGGGGAAACTGTAAAGCCCTATGCCAACTGGACCACGCATCCGAACAATCCGGGCGCGGTGAAAGCCGTGGAATAAGCGCAAAACGGGCGTATCTGGCGCCGCGATCTTGCAGAATATCAAAGGGCCGTCCTGAAAGGGGCGGCCCTGTCTGTTTTCGAGGGGTGCATTTCAGGGTATCGCAGTGCTCAGGCGCAGGGGGAGGCAAAGATGGCAGAGCTGATCATTCTGGAGAACGTATTGAGCGATCGCGGCTCGAAATATGCGGTCGCGGGAGGGCTGGCTCAGACCCGGGGGGAGGCGGAGGCTCTGATCAAGGATCTCAAGCGACGCAAGAAGTTTGCCAAGGCGACGCACAACAGCTGGGCGCTTTTGCTGCCCGGTGAGCCGATCAAGGCGGACGACGGCGAGGCGGGTGCGGGCATGGTGATCTTGAGGATGCTGGAACGCGCCGGGTTGGAGGGGCATCTTGTCATCGTGACGCGCTGGTTTGGCGGCACCCATCTGGGCGGAGATCGGTTCCGCCATGTGCAGAGCGCAGTGCGGGCCTATTTCGCGGAGGTGGGCATCGATCCGGGTGACGGGAGCTGAGGAGGAGGCGTCGCTAAGGGCAGGGGAGACGATGGGGCTCTGCCGCAGGGTGCTAAAAGTGGGGGCTCTGCCGCAGGGGGATAAAAGTGGGGGCTCTGCCGCAGGGTGCTAAAAGTGGGGGCTCTGCCCCCGCGCCTTGCGGCGCTCCCCCGGGATATTTCGAACAGGGAAACGGTTTAAGAGGCTTTTGTCGGTGGGGTCTGCGGTGACGGGGCGAGCATGCGGGTGAAGAGCGTTGTGAGGTAGGCTTCGGCCTGCGGAAAAGGGTCGGGGCGGTCGGGGCCTAGCACGGCATGCACCTGAACGTCGAAATCCGCGTAGTGCTGGGTGAGGGACCAGATCGAGAAGATCAGGTGGTAGGGATCGGCCGGGGCGAGGCGGCCTGCGGCCATCCAGCCCTCGATGATGGTGGCCTTTTCATCGACCAGAGTCTTGAGGTCAGTGCTGAGCAGGTCGAGGATATGGGGCGCGCCCTGGACAATTTCATTGGCAAAGAGGCGACTTTCGCGGGGGTGGTCGCGGCTCATCTGCAGTTTGCGGCGGACGTAGGTGAGGATCTCATCCAGCGGGTCGCCGGTGCCCTGAAGTTCACGCAAAGGATCAAGCCAGGTGTCCATCAGGGTCGAGAGAAGATGCGTGTGGATCGCCTCTTTCGAGGGGAAATAATACAGCAGGTTGGGTTTGGACAGGCTGGCCTCGCGGGCGATCTGGTCGACCGTGGCGCCGCGAAAGCCATGCGCAGAGAAGATGTTCAGGGCGGCCTCTGAGATCAGGGCGATATTCTTGCGTTGAATTCGGGTGCGGGCCACGGGTGGTGTCATCCTGTGAAGAGGTCCTTCGAATCTACGGGAAGTTTCTGTCTCTAAAAGCTTTTCTGCGATTTGGGCTGGGTTGTTGCGGATGGAAGCTGTGGGCGGTGCACCGAGTGATTGAAATCTGATCAATCTTGCTGTCCGGCGCATTGTGCGGGCTGCGGAATGGCGAATTTCTTGACTGACCAATGCGCTCTGCTAGCGTGGGTTTGACCAAAAGGTCAAAAGGAATTTACGCCAGTCAAGGAGACGCGTCATGTCTGCACCCGGAGAAAACTTCAAGATCAATGGGGAACGGCTGTGGGACAGTCTGATGGAGATGGCCAAGATCGGACCCGGTATCGCCGGTGGCAACAATCGCCAGACGCTGACGGACGAGGACGCCGAGGGGCGGGCGCTGTTTCAGCGCTGGTGCGAGGCGGCGGGCTGTTCGATGGGGCTCGATTCCATGGGCAATATGTTCGCGACCCGGCCCGGCACGGACGCTGAGGCGCTGCCGGTCTATGTCGGCTCGCATCTGGATACGCAGCCGACGGGCGGCAAATATGACGGTGTGCTGGGGGTTCTGGGCGGGCTGGAACTGGTGCGGACGCTGAACGATCTGGATGTGAAGACGAAGCATCCCATCGTGGTGACCAACTGGACCAACGAAGAGGGCACGCGCTATGCACCCGCGATGCTGGCGAGCGGTGTCTTTGCCGGGCTGCACGACGAGGCCTGGGCGAAGGACCGTGTGGATGCCGAGGGCAAGCGTTTTGGCGATGAGCTGAAGCGGATCGGCTGGGAAGGTGATGAGCCGGTGGGTGCGCGCAAGATGCATGCGTTTTTCGAGCTTCATATCGAACAGGGGCCGATCCTGGAGGCCGAGGGCAAGGATATCGGGATCGTCACACATGGGCAGGGCTTGTGGTGGCTGGAGGTGACTTTGACCGGGAAGGATGCGCATACCGGCTCGACCCCTATGAACATGCGGGTCAATGCCGGTCTGGGCATGGCGCGGATCACCGAGCTGGTGCACGCGATTGCCATGGAGGCGCAGCCGGATGCCGTGGGGGCGATCGGTCAGGCGAATGTCTATCCGAACTCGCGCAACGTGATCCCTGGCAAGGCGGTGTTCACCATCGATTTCCGCTCTCCCGATCTTGAGAAGCTGGACGGCATGCGCGCGCGGCTGGAGGCGGAGGCGCCGAAGATTGCTGAGGATTTAGGCTTGGGGATCTCCATCGAGCCGGTGGGGCATTTCGATCCGGTGACTTTTGATGAGGGCTGTGTCGGGGCGCTGCGGGATGCGGCGGAGCGGCTGGGCTATTCGCATCGCGATATCGTTTCGGGGGCTGGGCATGACGCGTGCTGGATGAACCGGGTGGCGCCGACGGCGATGGTGATGTGCCCCTGCGTCGACGGGTTGAGTCATAACGAGGCGGAAGAGATCACCAAGGACTGGGCGGCTGCGGGGGCAGATGTGTTGCTGCATGCCGTGGTCGAGACGGCTGTGATCGTAGAGTGAGCGCCTGCGCATTGCGCGGGTTGAGATGAGAAGAGGGGGCGCTGCCCCCGACGCGCTGGAGGCGCGCCTCCCCCGGGATATTTCCGACAGGGAAACGATCTCGGGGGGAGAGATAAAAACGACAGGGAGAGTGTGATGAGCAAGGTGATCAAGGGCGGGACGGTTGTCACGGCGGACCGGCAGTGGAAGGCCGATGTGCTGATCGAGGGCGAGACCATCAAGGAGATCGGGCCGGATCTGAAGGGGGATGAATATATCGATGCCGAGGGGGCCTATGTGATCCCCGGCGGGATTGATCCGCATACCCACCTTGAAATGCCCTTCATGGGGACCACGGCGGCCGAGACCTTTGAGAGCGGCACCTGGGCTGCGGCGACGGGGGGGACGACCATGCTGGTCGATTTCTGTCTGCCGGGTGCGGATGGGTCGATCAAGAACGCGATCAACGAATGGCATCGCAAGTCGGCGCCGCAGATCTGTTCCGATATCGGCTATCACATGGCGATCACCGGCTGGAACGAGCTGATCTTTGACGAGATGAAATATGCCGTCGACAATGGTGTGAACTCGTTCAAGCACTTCATGGCTTACAAGGGCGCGCTGATGGTGGAGGATGACGAGATGTTCGCCAGCTTCAGCCGCTGCCGTGAGCTGGGCGCGATCCCGATGGTGCATGCCGAAAACGGCGATCTGGTCGACATCATGCAGAAGAAGTTCCTTGCCGAGGGCAAGACCGGGCCGGAGTGGCATGCCCGCTCGCGTCCGCCGGAGTTCGAGGGCGAGGCGGCGAACCGGGCGATCACCATTGCGGATGCCGCCGGGGTGCCCTTGTATATCGTGCATGTCAGTTGCGAGCAGGCGCATGAGGCGATCCGCCGTGCCCGTCAGAAGGGGATGCGGGTGTATGGTGAGCCGCTGGCGCAGTTCCTGACACTGGATGAGAGCGACTATCTCAACCCCGACTGGGATCATGCAGCGCGGCGTGTCATGTCGCCGCCGTTCCGTGGGAAAGAGCATCAGGACGGGCTTTGGGCCGGGTTGCAGTCAGGCTCTCTGCAGGTTGTGGCGACGGATCACTGCGCCTTTACCACCGAGCAGAAGCGTATGGGGGTGAAGGATTTCACCAAGATCCCGAACGGCTCAAACGGGGTGGAGGAGCGGCTGGCGGTGCTCTGGACGCAAGGCGTCGAGACCGGGCGTTTGACGCCTGAGGAATTTGTCGCTGTCACCTCGACCAATATTGCCAAGATCCTGAACATCTATCCCAAGAAGGGCGCCTTGGTGCCCGGGGCCGATGCGGATGTGGTAGTGTGGGATCCGAAGATCTCCAAGACGATCAGTGCGGCGAACCACCACTCCATCATCGATTACAACGTCTTCGAGGGCTACGAGGTCACGGCGCAGGCGCGCTATACCCTGAGCCGGGGCGAGGTGATCTGGGCCTGGGGGCAGAACTCGCAACCCCAGCCGGGGCGCGGGCGCTTCGTGCCGCGTCCGGCATTTCCCTCGGCCAATACCGCGCTCAGCAAGTGGAAAGAGCTGAACTCGCCGCGTTCGGTTCAGCGCGATCCGATGAATATTCCGGCCGGTATCTGAGGGGCGCGGCGTGACAAGCAAGCCAGTGATCACGGCAAGCCACCTGGACCTGACCTTTGAGACCAACGATGGTCCGGTCCAGGCGCTGCGCGATGTGAACCTTGAGATCGAGAAGGGGGATTTCGTCAGTTTCATTGGCCCGTCGGGCTGTGGCAAGACCACCTTCCTGCGCACCATTGCGGCGCTGGAGACGCCGACGGGGGGCGAAATCACCGTCAATGGCATGACGCCGGAGGAGGCGCGAAAAGCCCGCGCCTATGGCTATGTGTTTCAGGCGGCGGGACTGTACCCCTGGCGCACGATTGCCGGCAATATCCGGCTGCCGCTGGAGATCATGGGGTTCACCAAGGCCGAGCAGAAGAAGCGCGTCGACAAGGTGCTCGAGCTGGTCGACCTCGGCACCTTCGGCAAGAAGTTCCCCTGGCAACTGTCGGGGGGGATGCAGCAACGTGCCAGCATCGCGCGGGCGTTGGCCTTTGACGCTGATATCCTGCTGATGGACGAACCTTTTGGCGCGCTGGACGAAATAGTGCGCGATCACCTGAACGAGGAGCTGCTGAAGCTCTGGGCGCGGACCGGCAAGACCATCGGCTTCGTGACGCACTCGATCCCCGAGGCGGTGTATCTGTCGACCAAGATCGTGGTGATGAGCCCGCGACCGGGCCGCATCACGGATGTCATCGAGAGCCCTCTGCCGAAGGAGCGCCCGCTGGATATCCGCGACTCGCCCGAGTTTCTGGAGATTGCGCACCGCGTGCGCGAAGGGCTGCGGGCAGGGCATGCCTATGACTGAGCTGGCCCGGGTCCATGGGGAGGGGCAGCGATGAGATGGTTTTTGCCCGTTCTGACCGTCGTGGCCGCAATCATCGTCTTCTGGTACCTCGCCTGCGTGCCGATGAACGTGAAGTTCGCCATGATGACGGCCGAGCGTCAGGGCGTCGCCGTCAGCCCCGAGGGGATGCAGGCGCGCCGTGACATGTCGGCGGTGCTGCTGGCGATCCGCAATCCGGTCGTGTGGCCCGACACTTGGGCGCAGGACAAGCCGCGCCTGCCTGCGCCGCATCAGGTGGTGGCCGAGCTGTGGCGCACCACGGCGGAGGTCGCGCCGACGTCAAAGCGCTCACTGGTGTTTCACGCTTGGGTGACGCTGTCGGCGACACTGTTGGGGTTTGGCATTGGTGCCGGAGCTGGAATCATTCTGGCCATTGGCATCGTGCATTCGCGCGCCATGGACATGAGCGTGATGCCTTGGGCGATTGCCAGCCAGACCATTCCGATCCTCGCGATTGCGCCGATGATCATCGTGGTGCTGAACTCCTTCGGGGTGCAGGGCTTGCTGCCGAAGGCGATCATCAGCGCCTATCTGAGTTTCTTCCCGGTCGTCGTCGGCATGGTGAAGGGGCTGCGCAGCCCCGGTGCCATGGACCTCGACCAGATGCGCACATGGAGCGCGACGCGCACCCAAACCTTCTGGAAACTGCGTCTGCCGGCGAGCGCGCCGTACCTCTTTGCGTCGCTGAAGATCGGCGTCGCCTCGTCTCTGGTCGGTACCATCGTGGCCGAGCTGCCGGCGGGCGGCGGGCAGGGCCTTGGGTTCCGCCTGCTCTCGGGCAGCTACTACGGGCAGACGGTGCAGATCTGGGCGGCGCTGTTCGCCACGGCTGTGCTGGCAGCGGGGCTTGTTGCGATCATCAGCACGGTTGAGCGGGTGACACTGAAACGGATGGGGTTGGCATGACGCTGGTTTTCGCAGCTTTTGCAGTCTGGGCGCTGGCCTGGTGGGGCAACGTCTGGCTGGCCAATGGACCGGCGCGAGACATGACCGCGACCCGCCTTGCGGTGCCGGTGATCTTCGGGCTGACCCTGCTGGCGATATGGGAACTGGTGGTGCGCGGCCTCGACGTGTCGATGGTCATCCTGCCGCCGCCGAGCGTGATTGCCGACAAGATCAGCACCAGCCTGCCCATCCTGTGGACCGACTTTGTGCAGACCTTCGTCAAGGGGGCGCTGTCGGGCTATGTCATCGGGATCGCAGCAGCTTTTGTCGTCGCCGTCATCGCGGATCGCAGCAGTTTCCTGCGCCGTGGCCTGCTGCCGGTGGGGTCGTTCGTGGCGGCCATGCCGATCGTCGGCACCGCGCCCATTCTGGTGATGTGGTACGGATTCGACTGGCAGTCCAAGGCGGCGGTCGTGGTGGTGATGGTGTTCTTTCCGATGCTGGTGAACATCACCGCGGGCCTGCAGGAAACCAGCGCCATGCAGCGTGATCAGATGAAAACTTGGGCGGCAAGCTATTGGCAGGGCTTTTGGAAATTGCGCCTGCCCGCGGCGATGCCGTTTGTCTTCAACGGGCTGAAAATCTCCTCTACGCTGGCGCTGATCGGTGCCATCGTGGCCGAGTTCTTCGGCTCGCCAATCTCAGGGATGGGGTTCCGCATCTCGACCTCGGTGGGACAACTGGCGCTGGACATGGTCTGGGCCGAGATCTTTGTCGCCGCCCTGTCGGGATCGGTATTCTACGGGGCGATTGCCCTGATCGAACGGGGGGTGACCTTCTGGCACCCCTCGCAACGCACGTAAAAAATAAAACGAACAGGGAGTTAAGATATGAAAAATATGATCGCAGGGGCAATGACCCTCGGCCTCGCAACGGGCCTGACAGCCGGTGCGGCTTCGGCCGCCGATGACCTGACGCTGCAGTTGAAGTGGGTCACGCAGGCCCAGTTCGCGGGCTACTATGTGGCCAAGGACAAGGGCTTTTACGACGAGGAAGACCTGAACGTCACCATCAAGGCCGGTGGCCCGGACATCGCGCCCGAGCAGGTGATCGCCGCGGGCGGTGCCGATGTCATCACCACGTGGATGGCGGCGGCGCTGGCTGCGCGCGAACGCGGTGTCGATCTGGTCAACATCGCCCAGCCCTTCAAGACCGGCGGTCTGCAGGTCAACTGCCTGAAATCCAGTGGCATCGAGACGCCTGCCGACTTCCCTGGCCACACCATGGGTGTCTGGTTCTATGGCAACGAGTATCCGTTCTACGCCTGGATGGCCTCGCTCGGCATCAAGACCGATGGTGCCAGCGAAGATGGCGTGACCGTGATCAAGCAGGCCTTCAGTGCCGATCCGCTGATCCAGGGGCAGGCCGACTGCATCTCGACCATGACCTACAACGAGTATCGCCAGATCCTGCAGGCGGGCATCACCGAAGACGAACTGGTGACGTTCAACTACCTCAAGGAAGGCTTCGGGATGCTGGAGGATGGTCTCTACGTGCTGGGTGACAAGCTGGAAGACCCGGCCTTCAAGGACGAGATGGTGCGGTTCGTGCGCGCCTCGATGAAGGGCTGGAAATACGCCGAGGCCAACCCGGCTGAAGCGGCCGAGATCGTGCTGGAAAATGACGAGACCGGTGCCCAGACGCTGGATCATCAGGAATACATGATGACTGAAGTCGCCAAGCTGACTGCAGGCTCGAACGGGGCACTGGACCCGGCGGATTACGACCAGACGGTGGCGACGCTGCTGAAGGCCGTGTCCCCCGACAACCCCGCGATCACCAAGGAGCCCGAGGGCGCCTATACGCTGGAGATCACGGATGCAGCGCTGAAGTAAGCGGCGCCGGGAGAGACTGAGAGAGGGCCGGGCCATGTGCACCGGCCCTTTTTCGTTTGGCCTTGTTCAGGCGTCGGGGGCTATTTTGACGGAGTCGGCGAGCCAGGGATAATCGCTGTGGTTGATTTCCGCGGCCATGGCGCTCAGCAGAGCGCGCAGGTTCGAGGCGATCTGGGAGGGCACGTCACCAAGGATGCCCGCGCGCGCCGTCAGCACGATCCGGCGGGACAGGGGCGCAAAGGGCAACGGGAAAATGTCCAGCTGGCTCATCAGCCGGCGCGCCCGCAGCAGGGCGAGTGGCGGCAGGATCGTCCATCCCGTGCCGCCCCCGACCAAGGCGAGGATGGCATGATAGCTGTCCAGCTCGAACCGGTGATCGAGGCGCAGGTTCTGCTGTTCCAGATGGTTGTCGATCAGGCGGCCCATGTAGTGGCGCGTGGTGTATTGCACCATGGGCCGCGTTTTGAGCTGTGCCAGAAGATCCGCGCCGGGTGCGATGGAACCGCGCTGCGTGGCGACCACCAGCCCTTCGGTGAGGATCGGGTGGACTTCGGCCCAGGGTTGCGGTGCGCCCATTTCAGCCGCGACGATGACGTCGAGCGCCTCCGCGTCGAGCTGATCGTGGAGAAAGTGGCTGGCTCCGGTTTCCAGCAAAAACCGACAGTCGGAGAGCACATCCGACATGCGGGTCAGCAGGCGCGGGGTCACGTCGGCCTCGAAGTCCTCGATCACGCCGAGGCGCAGGCGGGTGAGGGCAGGGGCATCCGCCACGGCCAGCTCTGCGCGGGCCTGCGCGGCTTCGTTGAGGATGGATTGGGCGCGGCGGCGAAACGCCTCGCCCGCGGGGGTCAGGGTGACCGGGCGGGCGGAGCGGAAGAGGAGCGTGGCATCCAGCGCTGCCTCAAGGTTGGTCAGTTGCTGTGACACGGCCGAGGGGCTGGCGCCCAACCTGCGCGCAGCGGCAGTGATCGAGCGCTCCTCAGCCGTGGCCACGAAAACCTCGATCCCCCAGAGGGTGATCCGTCCGGGGCTGCCGGTCATCGTGTGGTCAGCTCATCTTGTTCAGTTTTTGCTGCAGATCGGCCAGCTGCTTTTTAATCAGGGTCAGGTCTTCGTCACTGGTGGCACCGGGTTTGGTGTCGCCATCGTCACGGCCAGGGCCGCTCCACGTCCCGGAAAAGCTGCCGGTCATGGCTTTGATGAAGGCCTGTTGCTGGGCTTGCATGGCATCGAACCCGGGCATGTTGGCCATGATCGGATTGACGGTTTTCATGTTTTCCATCATCTTCGACTGCCCGTCGCGCAGCATCTCGAAAGACGCGGCGAGGAACTGAGGCACAACAGATCCCGCGGTACCGCTATAGCTGCGCACCAGATCGATCAGCACATTCAACGGCAGGACGTTTTCGCCCCGGCTTTCATGTTCAGCCACGATTTGCAGCAGGTATTGCCGGGTCAGGTCATCGCCGGATTTCAGATCGACGATCTGAACTTCGCGACCTTCGCGGATAAAGCCTGCGATATCTTCCAAAGTCACGTAATCGCTCGTCTCGGTATTATAGAGACGGCGTGAGGCGTAACGTTTGATCAAAAGCGTGGAGCCACTATTGGCCATTGGCGTACCCTCCCGAAAATGCAGCGCTGCAGCAAAGCCTAGAGCACTGTTCCACAAAAAGAAAGCGCAGAGACTCTCGCACCTGCGCAATTCAAAACCGGCAAAATCGGGGAGTGGATAATACGCTCAGGGACAGACGCAGGCGTATGGCGGATCTGCCGCGCTGAAACGAAATAGGACGGGTCCTAAGACCCGCCCTTCTTGATCGCGCCCAGCCAAAGGGGGAGGAGAACCGGGACGCAAATCTCCTTGGGGGAGAAAGGCTTATTTCGCCGCCGGGGTTGCTTTTTTGGCCGCGGTGGATGCGTCCTTGGTGGCTTTCTGCATGGCTGCCGAGGCTTCCTCGGTCATGTCCTTGCCAGCTGCCATCATCAGCTCAACCGTGTCGGTCTGCACTTTTTTGGCGATCTCGGCAAAAGCGGCCATGTTTTCTGCCGACATTTCAGCATAGGCCGAAGCGAAATCAGTCATCGCCTTGGCGTAATCTGCGGGCTCGGACTTGGCTTTGGACAGCTCAGCGATTTTGGTCAGCGCTTCCTTGGTCCATTTGGTCGACAGGTCGGTCGACTTGCCAGCCGCTTCGATTGCGACGCTGGACAGCTTTTCACCCAGGGCAGCCTGAGTTTTGAACGCGTCTTCCATGGAGGACGTATCAACGGGGAAAGCGCCCATGAAGTCTTTCATGATCTCGGAGAAATCTTGTGTCTTAGCCATGTCTAAATCCTCTTCTTGGTGACGGGTTTTGTGTGTGACCCGCTATCTTTGCGTTGCCCTGAATATGGATGCTGCAGCGCAGCAAATCAAGTGTTTTTTCTGCGCCGCAGAAAAATCCTACAATCCTAGGTAGATACGCTCTGGATCACTTGGGAAGCGGTGCCGCTACGTAAGTTCCGGGGGCGGGGCAAAGCGGAGGATGGGTCGAATCACCGGGCGATCTGGCCGCAACCATGGCACCGGATTTCTTGGCCAGCCATGCGCCCCAGACCGGCCACCAGGAGCCGTCGGTGAAGGTCGCACCGTCAATCCAATCCTGCGCCGTCTCGGGAAGGTCGGCATTGGTGTAGTGCCCGTACTTCTTTTTCGACGGCGGATTGACGATCCCGGCGATGTGCCCGGATTGCGACATGATAAAGGTGCGGTCCTTGGATTTTGTCTGCATGAAGCCACGATAGGCGGTGCGCCAGGCGGCGATATGATCCGTTTCGCAGGTGATGGCGCAGATCGGAATGCTGACGTCACTGACATGCAGATGCTCGCCCAGCAGATCCATGCCGGTGGTCGTAAACTCGTTCCCCTGACACAGTCGCCGCAGATATTGAACGGCCATGCGCGCGGGCAGGTTGGTGCCGTCGCCGTTCCAGTAGAGCAGATCGAAGGCTGGCGGCGCCTCGCCAAGCATGTAGGAGCGGATCGCGGGCTGATAGACGAGGTCGTTGGAGCGCAGGAAGGAAAACGTCCGCGACATGATGTGACTGCGCAGCATGCCAACTTCGGCCACGTCCGCTTCGATCCCGTCGATGAAATCATTCTGCAGGAAGGGCGTGAAGTCGCCCTGATCGGCGAAATCAGTCAGGGTGGTAAAGAATGTGGCAGATTTGATCGAGGTGTCCTTGCGCTTTTTCAGCAGCGCCAGAACCAGATGCAAAGTCGTGCCGCCGATGCAGTAGCCGATGGTGTTGACCTGCTTTTGCGCAGTGATCTGCTTGACCTGCTCGATCGCGGCCAGGTAGCCCTCCTCGATGTAGTCCTCCAGCCCGACATCGCGGTAGCTGGCATCAGGATTGACCCAGGACACGACAAAAAGCGTGAAGCCCTGTTCGGTGATCCAACGGATCAGAGAGTTTTTCTCTTTCAGATCAAGAATGTAGAATTTATTGATCCATGGCGGAAAGATGATCAGCGGCGTCGCATGCACCTTCTCCGTGGTCGGGGCATACTGGATCAGCTCGATCATGCGGTTGCGATAGACCACCTCGCCCTCGGCTGTGGCGACGTTTTCTCCTAGCTTGAAGGCACTGTCATCGGCCAGTCGGACCAGCAGTTCGCCATTGTTATGCTCAAGATCCGCGACGAGGTTTTCCAGCCCCTTCACGAGGCTTTCGCCCTCGGTTGCAATGGCGCGTTCTAGGGCATCGGGGTTGGTCGCCAGAAAATTGGTCGGCGCCATCAGATCGACAATCTGGCGGGCAAAATAGGTCAGACGGGCCTTTTCGACCGCGTCCATCCCCTCGGCGTCTTCAACGGCCTTGGCGACGGCGCTGGCATTCAACTGGTACTGCTGCTTGATGTAGTTGAAGTAGGGATGCGTCTTCCACATCGGGTTGCGAAACCGCGGATCATCCGGCCCGGGATCGGCGGGAGCCTGCAGTTTTCCCGCCGCAAGCGCTTGCTGGGCTTCAAGAAAATGCTTCACCGAGTTGCCCCAGTATTCCAGCTGATGCTCAAAGATTCGCGCCGGATTCTGCAGCATCTCGCTCCAGTAGGCGCCGGCGGCCTTGGAGAACAGCGATGGATCCGGGCCATTCAGTTCCTGCCGCGCGGGTTGTTTTTGCTGTAGTGCAGCAAGAAATCTCTGCGTGAGAGCGTCCACTCTCGCGAGGTTTTCGTTGAGTTTTTCGAGGTTTTCAGTCGAATTCGTCACGTCGCCAACTGTCTCTTGTGTTGTCATGTTAACGATTCCCCTCTATTTTCTGCTGTGCAGCATGTGGCGATCCCGGCCGTTGGATGAGTCTCACTACCGCCTTTGTGCCATGCCCATGTGACCTAACCGCCGGGTTTTGCCCCGCAAAAAGGAGACGCCTATGCGCTTTATGGCAAGCTACGATCTTATGGAGACCATGCGCAATACCCAGCAATGGATGGGCGCGTCGGCCCATAGCTTTGCATCGTATCCAGCGTTTGCCCTTGTCTCGAACCCGATGCTGACCATGATGTCGGCCTGGGGCGAAGTGACCGAGCGGGCTTTCAAGCGCATGGTCGTCAAACCGGACTGGGGCATTCATTCGGTGCCCTGCGAAGACGGCCGCGACCATCTGGTCAGCGTCGAGCCTGTGATCACGCGCCCCTTCGGCGACCTGATCCATTTCCGCGTCCAGGACCGTGCCGAGAAAGCCCGCAAGGTGCTTCTGGTCGCCCCGATGTCCGGCCATTACGCGACGCTGTTGCGCTCGACCGTCGTGTCCCTGCTGCCCGATTGCGAAGTCTATATCACCGACTGGCACAATGCGCGCGACATTCCGGTCAGCGAAGGCAAGTTCGACATTGAGGACTATACCCTCTATCTGGTTGATTTCATGAAGGAATTGGGGCCGGAGATCAACGTGATCGCCGTCTGTCAGCCGGCACCGCTGACGCTGGCTGCCACGGCCTATCTCGCCGAGATTTTCCCCGAGTCCCAGCCCAGCACTCTGACGCTGATCGGCGGTCCGATCGACCCCGACGCGACCCCGACCGAAGTCACCGATTTCGGCAACCGTGTCAGCATGGGCCAGTTGGAAAGCTCGATGATTCAACGGGTTGGCATGAATCACAAGGGGATCGGCCGCAAGGTTTACCCCGGCTTGCTGCAACTGAGCTCGTTCATCTCGATGAATGCGGATCGTCACGCCAAGGCCTTCAACGAGCAGATCTTCAAGGTCGCGCGCGGCGAAGCATCGGATCAGGATCAGCACAATCGCTTTTATGATGAATACCTTGCGGTGATGGACATGACCGCGGAGTTCTACCTCTCGACCGTCGAGCGGATTTTCAAGAACTCCGAGATCGCCAGCAACACCTTCACCATCAACGGCCACCAGGTCGATATCGGCAAGATCACCGACGTGGCCGTGAAGACCGTCGAGGGCGAGAAGGACGATATTTCTGCGCCAGGTCAATGCGTTGCGGCATTGGCTCTGCTGACCGGTCTGGACGACAGCAAGAAGGCCAACCACCTTGAGCCGGGCGCCGGGCACTACGGTATTTTCGCCGGTTCGTCCTGGCGCAACAATATCCGGCCGCTGGTGCTGGAGTTCATCGATCAGAACGCCGGCAAGAAAACCAACACCAAGGCAAAGCTGGCAGCCGTCACCTGATCCTTCGTAAGGCATTGAGAAGATAGGGAAATGCCTGCGCATTGGCGCGGGCATTTTTCGTTTTGGCGGCCTGTCAGATCAGCAGAGAGGCCGCGCCTTCAAGCCGCAGCAGGGCGACCTTGGTTTCGATGCCGCCCTGTCCTGAAAAGCCGCCCAGACCGCGGGTGGCAAGGACGCGGTGACAGGGGATAATGATCGGGATCGGGTTGCCACCACAGGCCTGCCCGATGGCGCGTGCCGGTCGCTCCAGCAGGCGGCCGATGTCGCCGTAAGTCATTGTTTCGCCGTAGGGAATATTCTGCAGCCTGGCGCAGACGGCGCGCTGCAGCTCAGGTCCCGAGACGCGCAGAGGCAGGTCGAAGCTGCGCCGCGCCCCGCTGAAGTAGTCGCGCAGTTGCTGCATCGCCTCCTGCAGCAGAGGCGTCTCGTCCGAGGCCTCGGGCGGGGCGGTTCGGTCGCACCAGGACAGGCGGGTGATGGCGTCCTCCTCCTCGGTCAAACGGATCGGGCCGGTCGGGGTGTCGAGGCAGGCAGTCGGCATCAGTAGCTTTCTTAACGCGAATCAGGCGAGGTATTCTGGCCAGATTTTCATGTCGGTATCCGGTCGGTATCACGTCGGTATCCGGTCGGCGATATTTCGGAGCGCAGCGGGATTGGCGCAGATGAAGGCTGCGCGCGCGCCGCGCTGCGGCATGGGGGTAAAGGTAAATTTCTCTGCGACATTTATGAGCAGAAGGTTGCATGGACCCGAGATCGCAGCGGTGTGCAACCCGGATTCAGACTCCATCTTAAGGTTTCAGTCACTTTTGAACGGCAGACTGAAAATACGTGATCAGCTGTGTGAAGGGAGCCGGTGACATGATCGAAATGCAAACTTCTGTTCGCTTCGTGGCGCCGGTCGAGGCGCGCGCCCATGTGGCGACGGCGGACCCCGATGCAACCTCGGTGAGCAGCGTCAACGCGCTGGTGCCCCCGGTTGAGTCACTGTCCTCGATGGAGGCTGTTGGCCTGATGGCCTTGCCGCTGCCGGGCCGCTCACCGGACAAGCCCCCGCCCAACGCGGGGGGAGGCCACGATCGGGTGGCCGAGGCCCTGGCGCAGTATGAAGGCGCGAAGCAGCCCACTGAGACGAAATCGCGGCATGACGAAAAAGCCGCCGCGCCCAATATCGATCCGGTGAGCCTGTTTCAGGGCCTTGTGACACAGGCCAGCCGGTCGGGCGGCGGGGCGGGTAACGCCTTTCAAATTTACGCACTTATTCAGCAACTGGCGACGCTGGTAGAACCGAAGGTCAGCCAGCCCGCCTGAACAGCCGAGAGCAATCCTTCAAAACGCAAAACCCCCGACAGTCGCAAGGACTGCCGGGGGTTTCGTCATGGTCGCATCGTGCTGTCAGCTGAGCGCGTCGTCGCAGCGCGCACAGACACCGGCGTGGGCATGGGTGTTCACGTCGGGCAGGATCTTCCAGCAGCGCTGGCATTTCTCGCCCTCTGCCATTTCGAAGACCACACCGATGCCCGGGATATCGGGCATACGGAAAGCCTCGTCCGGGGCCGGATCGGCGGTCAGGCTGAGGTCTGAGGTGATGCAGACATCCTCAAACGCGACGGACTTCAGCGCAGCCAGAGTCTCGGCATCGTCGACATGCACCACCGGCGCGGCCTCAAGCGAGGCACCGATGACCTTTTCGACCCGCTGCAGTTCCAGCGCGGCGGTGACGACGCGGCGGGCCTGACGGACCTTCGCCCATTTCGCGGCCAGCGCAGGGTCGCGCCAGTCGGACGGGGTCTCGGGGAAGTCGGTCAGGTGGATCGAGCTGGTGTCGCCGGGGAACCGCTCAAGCCAGACCTCCTCCATCGTGAAGACCAGGATCGGTGCCAGCCAGCTGGTCAGGCGGTGGAACAGCAGGTCGAGCACGGTGCGCGCCGATTTGGCCCTGAGTGTGTCGCCGTCGCAATAGAGCGCGTCCTTGCGGATGTCGAAGTAGAAGGCCGACAGCTCGACCGTGGCGAAGTTGAACACCGCCTGGAAGGTCGCCTGAAAGTCGAAGGCGCGGTAGCCGGTGCGCACGACCTCGTCGAGCTCGGACAGGCGGTGCAGCACCCAGCGTTCCAGTTCGGGCATATCGGCGGGGGCGATGCGGTCTTCCTCGCGGAAATCGCCTAGGCTGCCGAGCAGGAAACGCATGGTGTTGCGCAGCCGGCGGTAGCTGTCGGCGGTGCCCTTCAGGATCTCGTCCCCGATGCGCTGATCGGCGGTATAGTCGGTCTGGGCAACCCAGAGGCGCAGGATATCTGCGCCATATTGCTGGACGATCTTCTCCGGCACGATGGTATTGCCGACGGATTTCGACATCTTGTTGCCCTTGGCATCCAGCGTAAAGCCATGGGTGACGACGTTGCGATAGGGCGCGCGGCCAAGGGTGCCGCAGGCCTCGAGCAGGGAGGAGTGGAACCAGCCACGGTGCTGGTCGGTGCCCTCCATATAGACATCGGCGATGCCGTCTTCGGTGCCGTCAGCCCGGTCACGCAGCACGAAAGCGTGGGTTGAGCCGCTGTCGAACCAGACGTCGAGCACGTCGAAGACCTGCTCATAGGCGGCCGCGTCGGCCGCGGTGCCGATGAAGCGTTCCTTGGCGCCGGGGGCATACCAGACGTCGGCGCCCTCGGCCTCGAAGGCCTCGGTGATGCGGGCGTTGACGGCGTCGTCGCGCAGCAGATAGTCGGGATCGGTCGGCAGAGCGCCCTTCTTGACGAAGCAGGTCAGGGGCACGCCCCAGGCGCGTTGCCGCGACAGCACCCAGTCGGGGCGGGATTCGATCATCGAATACAGGCGGTTGCGACCCGACTGCGGGGTGAACTTCACCAGCTGGTCGATCGAGGTCAGGGCGCGTTCGCGGATCGTGGTGCCGTGGGTGTCGTTGCCGCCCGCAGGCTTGTCGATGGCGGCGAACCACTGCGGGGTGTTGCGATAGATGATCGGCGCCTTGGAGCGCCAGGAGTGGGGGTAGGAGTGCTTGATCTTGCCGCGCGCCAGCAGGCCGCCAACCTCGACCAGCTTGGCGATGACGGCGCTGTTGGCGTCGCCTTCCTTGCCGTTCGGCTTCAGGATCATCTTGCCGCCGAAGAACGGCAGGCTTTCGCGGAACGAGCCGTCGTCCATCACGTTGTAGGTGATAACCTGCTCCAGCATGCCGAGATCGCGATAGAGCTCATACTCCTCCATCCCGTGCGACGGCGCGCAATGCACGAAGCCTGTGCCCTCGGTGTCGGTGACGAAGGGCGCGGCGCGGAAATCGCGGATATCGTCCCATTCGCCCATGCCGCCCTCGGCGCCGTGGAACGGGTGGGTGAGCGAGATCTTCGCCAGATCGTCCGGCGTCACATCGCAGAGACGGCGGTACATGGTGTCGTCTAGACGCGCGCGGCTCAGCACATCGGCGGCCAGATTGTCGGCCAGCAGGTAGCGATCGCCGATGCTGACCCAGCATTCCTCGGGACGGCCCGTGATCTCATAGAGACCATAGGAGATCTCGGCGCCGTAAACGACGGCCTTGTTCGACGGCATGGTCCAAGGGGTGGTGGTCCAGATCACGACATAGGCGTCGTCGAGCGTGGCGTCACCCGTGCCAACAACCTTGAACTTGACCCAGATCGTCGGGCTTTCCTTGTCGTGATATTCGACCTCGGCCTCGGCCAGCGCGGTCTTCTCGACCGGCGACCACATCACGGGCTTGGAGCCCTGATAGAGCGTGCCGTTCATCAGGAACTTCATGAATTCCTCGGCGATGACACGTTCGGCGTGGAAGTTCATCGTCAGGTAAGGATCGGCCCAGTTGCCGGTGATCCCGAGGCGCTTGAATTCCTCGCGCTGGATATCGACCCAGCCTTCGGCAAAGCGGCGGCATTCCTGACGGAAGTCGACGACCGGCACCTCGTCCTTGTTCTTGCCCTTGGCGCGATACTGTTCCTCGATCTTCCATTCGATCGGCAGACCGTGGCAATCCCAGCCCGGCACATAGCGCGCATCATGGCCCATCATCTGGTGCGAGCGCACGATCATGTCCTTGATGGTCTTGTTCAGCGCGTGCCCGATGTGCAGATGCCCGTTGGCGTAGGGAGGGCCGTCATGCAGCGTGAAGGGCGTGCGGCCGGTCTTTTCGCGCAGGCGATCATAGACGCCGATCTGTTCCCAGCGGGTCAGCCACTCGGGCTCGCGCTTGGGCAGGCCGGCGCGCATCGGGAAATCGGTTTTCGGCAGGTTCAGCGTGGACTTGTAGTCCGGGGTGTCAGCGGTTGTCTCTGGCGTGTCGGCGCACATCTTTGGCGATCCGTTCTCTCATGTCGAAATGTCAGGAAGAGGGGGGCGGCGCGGTCTGTCCATACGCCTTGTCCCGGCGGCTCAGTTTGAGAGCGCCGGGCCGGTAATTCGAATGATGAGTGCGAAGGTACGTGTCATCATGGCGGGCTTATACGCCGGGGAGGGTGCAGCGTCCAGAGGTCAGGGCTGGGCATGAAGATCGGATGTTGCACCGGGGGTCGCTGTTGGATGCCTCCGGCGGGAGTATATTAGCAAGAAGAAGTTAGGAGCATCAGCCCCTGACTGGCCGGCGAGAATGCGGGCTGTCAGGGGCCTTCTCCTTGCACGGTCATTGGTCTCCACCTGTACCGTGGCAGCATGCTCGCCGAAGATGATAAACAAATCCCTTCTTCTTGCTTTTATACTCCCGCCGGAGGCGTTGGCGGCGTTCCACCAGCTTCGACTTGGATGCCTATGTCCCTTTGCTCTCGTCCTTTGAGAACAATCCGGCCAGCGCGGTCTGGATGATCGAGGTGACCTTCGGGCGGCGGCCCTTGGCGAAGGGCATGGGGCGGCAGACCTCCATCGCGGCGACGCCGACGCGGGCGGTGAGGGCGCCGTTGACCACGCCTTCGCCAAAGCGGCGCGACAGGCGGGCGAGGAGATTGCCGCCAAGGACCGAGTGCAGCATGTCATCGCCCATGGCCACGGCGCCCGTCGCGACGAGGTGGGACATCACCGCGCGCAGCAGGCGCCAGCTGCCAAGGGTGCCGGAGCGGCCTCCGTAGACCTCGGCGATGCGGCGGATCATGCGGATGTTGGAGCTGAGGGCGGCCGCGACATCGGCGAAGGCCAGGGGGACGAGCGCGGTGACCGTGGCGACCTGACGCGCGGCGGCTTCGACCTCACGACGCGCGGCGATGTCGAGGGGGGCGAGCAGTTCAGCCTCGGTCAACGACAGCAGAGCGCTGGCGTCGAATTGTTCGTCGCGCCGCTCGGACAGGCGCTCGACGTGCCATTTCAGCTCAGGGCGAGTGGCATAAAGAGCGGTGAGGTTTTTGGAGAACTCGCGTGCCTTGGCGAGGTCGTCGAGGGCGGCGGCCTCGGTGGCCTGCGCGTGAAGGTGGTCCATGCGCGACAGGCGGGCGAAGGCCGTCAGCTCTTTTATGACAATGGCCAGCACGACCAGCAGGAAGGCGGCGATCAGGGCGGCGACGGTATAGCCGAGCCAGGGGGTGGTGGTGACCAGACCGATGACGAAGCTCCACGCCATGGTCGAGATCACCACGCCGATCAGCGCCACCAGCAGCGACCAGAACCAGCGTGCGAGCCGGGAGGGTTTGCGCGCGGCGAGGATCACGGCGGTGCGCATGGCAGTGCCGCGCGTGCCATAGCCGGGCTCGCTTTCGGGCACCGGAGGGGCGGCGTCGGGGCCGGGGATCGTATCCTCGGCGCCGTATTCGATCAGCACCGGGCCTTTGGCGCGCGGCGGCGTTGGGTGATCGGGGGTGTCGGTCATGCCGGGTCCTGCCTGCGGGTCTGTGGGGTGTGCCAGATCATGAAAACGTCCGGCAGGGCTTCGTCGTTGCTGCTGCCATCGCCGTAGGCGGCGGTCGAAAACCCCTCTGCGGCGTAGAAGTGGCGGGCGCTGTGGCTCTCCTGCGGGGTCCAGAGGCCGAGGCTGTCGCTCTGGCGCTTGGCCTCGGCCAGCAGGGCATGGCCATGGCCGCAGCGGCGGGCGCGGGCATGGACATAGAGGGCGAGGACCAGCTCTCCCTCACGCGCGATGAAGGCGCAGGGGCCAGCGTCGTCGCGGATCAGGCGGACCGAGCCGCGCAGCACGAGGCGTGCCATCAGCGCGAGGTCCATGCTGGGGCGGCGCACCTGTGGCATCCACTCAGTGGCGCGCGTGAAGCTCCATAGCACCCGGGCGAGGGCGGGGACATCGCGCAGGCGGGCGGGCCGGATGGCATCGCTCTGCGGTGGGGCCGCGTCAAAGGTCTGCGCAATCACAGCCGGTCGCCGATCAGGAACTGCGCCGCCCGGTCAAGGCGGATATGGGGCGGGCCTTCGCCGGGTTTCAGCGAAATCGCTGCCGGGGCGAAGGACATGATGGCATAATCCTCCTCCAGCCAGCGATCACTCGCGAGGTGGCCACGGGTGATGCGGCTGGGGTCTTCGGGCAGCTCTCCGGGATACATTGCGGCCTGTTTGCCGGTCGAGAGCAGCCGCCCGCGCACCGCCTGCAAGGCGTTGCCCTCATGGCGGATGGTTTCCTCGACCGTGGCGCGCAGCGAGGCGATGGACATGGCCTGCGTCTTGGCGCCGGCGAAATCGGCGCGAGAGACGGCATTGGCGACCAGCGCCTCCATGATCGCGGTCAGGCGGGCGTGCTGGGTGTGGTGCAGGTGGTCGGCCTTGGTGGCGGCGAAGAGGATCTTTTCCACCCGTTTGCCCAGCAGCAGACGCGACAGCCATGCGTTGCGCCCCGGGCGGAAGGCCGACAGGATCCCCTCCAGCCCCCGGTTCAGGTCGTCCACGGCAGCAGGCCCGGCATGGATCGCCGACAGCGCATCGACCAGCACGACCTGACGGTCGATGCGGGCGAAATGCTGCTGGAAGAAGGGCTTCACGACGCGGGATTTATACGCCTCAAAGCGCCGCTCCATCTCGCGCCAGAGGCTCTTGCGTGGGGCGCTGTCCTGCGGGGGAAGAGGGGCGAAGGTGAGAACGGGAGAGCCCTCCATTTCACCCGGCAGCAAGAAGCGTCCCGGTGTGACGTCGGACATGCCCTCAACCCGGGCCTGGCGCAGGTAAGCGGTATAGCTGCGGGCCAGCGCCTGGGCCTGCGTTTCCTCCCAGGCGTCTGTGGCTGTGGTTGCCCCGACCTCGGCGCGAAAGGCGTCGGCATAGGGGCGCTTGTCCATGCGGCCCAGCACTTCGGAGGACCACTGGGCGTAGGTCTTGTCCATCAGCGGCAGGTCGAGCAGCCATTCCCCGGGATAGTCGATGATGTCGAGGTGCACTGTGCGCGGCCCCGACAGACCCGCGATCAGACCGGCGGGGCGCACGCGGAACGACAGACGCAGCTCAGAGATGGTGCGGGTGCTCTCGGGCCAGTGCGGCGCAGGGCCGGTCAGGGCGGCGAGGTGCGCCTCATAGTCAAAGCGCGCCAGCGTGTCGTCGGGTTGGGGCTGTAGATAGGCGGCAAGGATCCGGTTGTCAGCCTCGGCCAGCAGCTGCGGCATACGCGAGCGGTTCAGCAGGTTGGCCACCAGCGAGGTGATGAACACTGTCTTGCCCGCCCGCGCCATGCCGGTCACGCCGAGGCGGATGACGGGTTCGAAGAAGGCCTCGGACAGCGTGTCGCTGACAGTTTCGATCTGCCGGGTGACACCGTCGGTCAGCGAGGTAATGCCAAATGCCAAATGCTTTTTCCTGCGCGCCAAGGGGTTTGGACAATAGATAGACGGGACGCGGCCCATTTCCAAGGTTGTGTGGCGGCACAGGAAGGGATTGCCCGTGCCCCGCGTATTCAGTAGATGCCCGACATGCCCAGATATGCCCTGAAAATTGAATATAACGGCGCGCCCTTCTCCGGCTGGCAAAAGCAGGCCGAGCTGCCCTCGGTACAGCGCGCGATCGAGATCGCGCTGGATCGGCTGGAAGTGGGTGAGCATCAGATCGTCGCCGCCGGGCGCACAGACGCCGGAGTGCATGCGCTTGGTCAGGTCGCCCATTGCGAAACCACCCGGAACTGGGCTCCCTTTCGCCTGCAGGAGGCCGTGAACTTCCACCTCAAACCGCACCCGGTGGCGCTGGTGGATGTGGCGCAGGTGGCCGAGGACTGGCATGCCCGCTTCTCAGCCAAGGAACGGCGCTACATGTTCCGTATCGTGATGCGCCGCCCGCCGGTGACGCATGAGGCCGGGCTGGTCTGGCAGGTCAAACGACCGCTGGATATCGAGCGCATGCGCGCGGGCGCGGCAGAGCTGATCGGCCACCACGATTTCACGACATTCCGCAGCACGATCTGCCAGGCGAAAAGCCCGATGAAGACGCTGGACGAAATCCGCATCGAGGAGTTCGAGGGCGCCTCAGGCCCTGAAATGCGCCTCTATGTGCGGGCCCGCAGCTTCCTTCACAATCAGGTCCGCTCCATCGTCGGCACGCTGGAAAAAGTCGGCGTCGGCGCTTGGGAGCCAGAGGACGTTGCCAAGGCGCTTGCGGCGCGCGATCGCGCGGCCTGCGGGCCGGTCAGCCCGCCGCATGGGCTTTATCTGGCGAGTGTCGGATACCCCGAAGATCCCTTTGCAAACAGTTGCAACGACTGAAGGGGCGCTGCCCCCGGCCTTCGGCCTCCCCCGAAGTACTTTTCGCAAGATGATATAGAGCCACGGCTCCCTGTCATCTTGCTGAAAATACTTCCGCCGGAGGCGTGCGGGAGATTGACGGGTCGCAACGAAGGCGTTTGGGCCGCTCAGGTGCCGTAAGCGGCCTCGGCCGGGGTCATGACGTCGGCGGCGGCCGAGATCAGGGCGTCGGCGATCATGTCGCAATCGGACAGAGTGAGGCGGGCGGGCAGGCGGCAGTCGCAGGCACGCATCAGCATGGCGCGGGTTTTTGGCAGCTCGGGCAGGTCTTCGATGAACTGCCAGTTCCAGAAGGCGCGGGCGTTGTCGGTGGACATGCCGAAAACCTGGACCTTGATACCGTAGCGGGCAGCAGCGGCCTGGAAGGCCAGTGTTTCTTCGTCCGTGAGGCCTGTCAGGTTGAACTGCAGGCTGTCGGGCGCGCGCTCTTCGGGAGCGAGTTTCGCGGGGACGTCGATCCAGGGGCTGGTCGAGATGCGGGCTGCCGTGTGGTCGTGGTTGCGGCGGCCATCGCGGATGCGGCGGGCGACTTCGGGCAGTTGGGCCCGCGCTATGGTCGCGGACATGTTCGACAGGCGCAGGTTGTAGAGGGGCAGCTGATTTTGCCAGCGTTCGAGCGCGCGGACCAGTTCGTCGGAGTTTTCGCCACGGCGGGCTTTGTGCTTTTTCCACATATGCTCATAGGCGCCGGACATGATGATGGCGCGGGCGACCAGCTCGGCGTCGTCGGTGACGAGGATGCCGCCTTCGCCGGAGTTGATCATCTTGTAGCTCTGGAACGAGAAACATCCGATGCGGCCGATGGTGCCGATGTTGCGACCGGCCCAGGTGGTGCCGAGGGAGTGGGCCGCATCTTCGATCACCGGAATATCGCGGGCATCGCAGAGCGCCATGATCGCGTCCATGTCAGAGGTATGGCCGCGCATGTGCGAGATGATCACCGCCTGCACATCGTCGAGGCGGGCGGTGAAATCGGCGATGTCGATGCGGTAGTTGTCACCGACTTCGCAGAGGACGGGCACGCAGTCGGCGTGCACGATGGAGGAGGGGACAGCGGCGAAGGTGAAGCCGGGGATCATCACGCGGGCACCGCGCGGCAGGTTCAGCGCTTTCAGCGACAGGAACAGCGCGGCCGAGCAGGAGGAAACCGCGAGGGCGAAGCGCGCGCCCATCATCTCGGCAAATTCGGTTTCGAGCAGGGTGACGGGAGAGTTTTCGGGGGCGGTGTAGCGGAAGAGGTCGCCGGAGGTCAGCAGCCGCTCGATCTCGGCACGGGCGGCTTCGGGGATCGGTTCGGCGTCATAGACATTCGGCGGCAGTGTCATTGTCTTCGGCTTTCCTGAAAGTGTCATTCGGAAAAGTTAAACGAAATGGCGGGCAATGCAAAATGAAATCTGTGTAACGGCGGGGAAAGCAGGCGTTTGGGGCTTAGGGCTGGGACTGTCCGTTGCGGGCCTGTTTGGGCTTGTGGCGGGGGTGGCCTCAGAGCTATGCGCGCGGCGTGACAACTGGAGACTGCCATGACTGATGAGTTGACCATTCGCGCTGCGGCCCAAGGCGACATTGGCCCCCTGACCATGATCATGCAGGAGTGCATGCAGCATTACTTCGGCACAGGCGCCGGGGGTGCGCAGGCCGCGCAGGCGCTGCTGGGGGCGGGGGCGCGCTCGGTCGAGACCGTGGTCGCCTTTGTCGGGGAGGAAGCCGTGGGCTTTGCCACCTTTGCGGTGGTCTATCCGGGGCCAGAGGGACGCGGGACGCTGTATATGAAGGATTTGTTCGTGTCGGGGAACGCGCGGTCGCGCAATCTGGGGCGGCGGCTGATGGCGCATCTGGGCGGGGTCGCCGCAGCACGGGGGTGCATCCGTTTTGACTGGACGGCGGAGACGAGCAACCCTCGGGCGCTGGCGTTTTATGACCGGATTGGGGCCGCGCGGGTGGAGGAGAAGGTCTATTTCCGTCTGGAGGGCGCGCGTTTGCAGGCGTTCATTGCGGAGGGCGCAGAGTGACGGCGCCCCGGCCCCTGTCCAAGGGAGGTGGGATCGGGGCCGCGTGTCACACCCCGAGGCGGTCACGCAGGGCAAACCAGCTCATCGCCAGCACCAGCAGCGGCGCGCGCATCGCCGGGCCGCCGGGAAAGGCGGGCGCGGGCATGCGGGACATGGTGTCAAAGCCCGCCGCCTGCCCTTGAACGGCGAGGGCCATCAGCTGACCGGCGTGGGTCGCCGTGCCGAGGCCGTGGCCGGAGTACCCCGAGGCCGTCAGGATGTTCGGCGCCAGCCGGGCGAAGAAGGGCGCGCGCTTCATGGTGATGCCGAGGGTGCCGCCCCAGGCGTAGTCGATGCGGATGTCCTTCAGGTGCGGGAAGATCTCGGTCATCGGTTTGCGGACCTTGGCGGCGATGTCTTCGGGGAAGCGGTAGCCATAGCTTTCGCCGCCCCCGAAGAGCAGGCGCTTGTCCGGGGTCAGGCGGAAGTAGTTCACCACGAACTTGCTGTCGGCGATGGCGACATCGCGGGTCAGCACGCGCAGGGCTTCGTCGCCGAGCGGCTCGGTGACGGCGATGAAGTTGTTGATCGGCATGACGCGGCGCGCGGGTTCGCGGTGCAGAGGCGTCATGTAGCCGTTGCCAGCCAGCAGGACATGGTCGGCGGTGACGGTGCCGGTGGCGGTTTTCAGCGTCGCGGGCTGGCCGGGGGTGAGGTAGAGCACCTCGGAGGTCTCAAAGATCTGCGCCCCGGCGTCGCGGGCGGCGCGGGCGAGGCCGAGGGCGAATTTCAGCGGGTGCAGATGCGCGGCCCCGTGATCGAGGATGCCGCCGTCATAGGCGGGTGAGGGGCAGAGGGCGTTGGAGGCCGTGGCGTCGAGACGCTCCATCTGGGTATAGCCGTAGCGGCTTTGCAGCAGGTCGGCGTAGTCGTGCAGGTGTTTGGCGTCCGAGGCGGAGCAGCCGACCCAGGCGACGCCGGGTTTCAGCTCGGCCTCGATATCGTGTTTTGCGATCAGGGAGGTGACGAGGCTCTTGGCGTCTTCGCCCAGGTGCCAGAGTTTGGCGGCATCCTCGGGGCCGAGCCATTTTTCCAGGTCGTCCTGATAGGGGCGCTGGCCGGAGCCGAGCTGGCCGCCGTTGCGCCCCGAGGCACCGAAACCGACGCGCTGTGCCTCAAGCAGGACCACGGAGAGGCCCGCTTCGGCAGCGTGAAGGGCCGCAGAGAGGCCGGTGTAGCCGCCGCCGACGATCGCGACATCAGCGCGGATGTCACGGTCGAGCGCGGGGAAGGGGGCGAGCTGGGGGGCGGTGGCGGCGTACCAGCTGGGCGGGTAGGCGCCCTTGGTGTCGTTGGCGTAGAGGAGCTTCATGAGGGCTTTCGGATTTTGGGGCCTCCTGTGCCTTTTGGGCGGGTGGGGCCTTCGGCGAAAGTATTTGGGGCAAGATGACGGGGGAGCCGCGCGCGAAAGGAGGGGGCGCGCGGCTTTGGTGTCGTCAGGCGTTGAGGAGGAGGTGTTCGCGTTCCCACGGGGAGATCACGTTGAGGAATTCCTCGTACTCGGTGCGTTTCACGATGGAGTAGACGCGCAGGAATTCCGGGCCGAGGACCTCGCCCAGGGCGGTGGCGCCGTCCATCACGTCGAGCGCTTCGCCGAGGGTGCGGGGGAAGTCGCCCTCGCCCTCATAGGCGTCGCCGCGGAACTGCTTGCTGGGGCGTTCCTCGTTCATCAGGCCGAGGTAGCCGGCGGCCAGCGAGGCGGCGATGCCGAGGTAGGGGTTGCAATCCATGCCGGCGACGCGGTTTTCGATCCGGCGCGCCTCGGTGTCGGAGATCGGCACGCGGATGCCGGTGGTGCGGTTGTCGCGACCCCATTCGAGGTTGATCGGGGCGGCATGGTCCTTGACGTAGCGGCGGTAGGAATTGACGTAGGGCGCCAGCAGGGGGATCGCCTCGGGGAGGTGTTTCTGCAGGCCGCCGATGAAGGTGAAGAAGGCGTCGGTTTCGCCGCCTGCGGGGCCGGTGAAGATGTTCTTGCCGGTTTCGATATCCATCACCGAGTGGTGGATGTGCATGGCCGAGCCGGGCTCGCCCGCGATGGGTTTGGCCATGAAGGTGGCGAAACAATCGTGGCGCAGGGCGGCTTCGCGGATCAGGCGCTTGAAGTAGAACACTTCGTCCGCGAGCTTGACAGGGCTGCCGTGGCGCAGGTTGATCTCAAGCTGGCCGGCGCCGCCTTCCTGGGTGATGCCGTCGATCTCGAACCCTTGCGCTTCGGCGAAGTCGTAGATGTCGTCGATCACGGGGCCGAATTCATCCACGGCGGTCATCGAATAGGCCTGACGGGCGGCGGCGGGGCGGCCCGAGCGGCCCATCATCGGCTCGATCGGCTTGGCCGGGTCGATGTTGCGCGCGACGAGGTAGAACTCCATCTCCGGCGCGACGATCGGTTTCCAGCCCTGATCTTCGTAGAGTTTGCAGACCCGTTTCAGCACGTTGCGCGGCGAAAAGGGGATCGGCTGATCCTTGCGGTCGTAGGCGTCGTGGATGATCTGCAGCGTCCAGTCGCCGGTCCAGGGGGCGGCGGTGGCGGTGGAGTAGTCGGGCTTGAGGATCATGTCCGGTTCGGTGAAGCCCTCGGCCCCGGCGGCATCGGACCAGTCGCCTGTGATGGTCTGGAAGAAGATCGAGTTCGGCAGGTGGAAGTATTTCTGCCGGGTGAACTTGGTGGCGGGAACGGCCTTGCCACGGGCGATGCCGGGCAGGTCGGAGATGATGCATTCAACCTCGTCCAGACGGCGGTTTTCCAGGTATTCCTGGGCCGACTGCGGGATCTGCTTGGTCCATTCAGCTGTCATTTTGCGATCCTTTGAAGAGGGCGGCCATGCGATCGGCCTCGGCCTGGGCCGTGGTGGGGGTGTCGACGGCGCTGTGTGCGGCATCGATCAGATCGGGGGGCACGACACCGGGCGCGCGGGTGGCGAGCAGCGAGGCGACGACGGGGGCGGTGAATTCGGGATGGGCCTGCACGGTGTAGATCTTGTCGCCATAAAGCAGCGCTGCGTTTTCGCAGAACGGCGAGGAGGCGACGACGCGCGCGCCCTCGGGCACCTGCGTCACCTGATCCTGGTGCCAGGCGTTCAGCGTCACGTCACCAGCGTCGCCCGTATAGCGGGTCGCACCTACCGACCAGCCACCGGAGAATTTCTCGACCTTGCCGCCGAGGGCCTGGGCGATGATCTGGTGGCCGAAGCAGACGCCGACCAGTGGGCGACCGGTGTCGCGGATCTCGCGGATCAGATCTTCAAGTGGGGGGATCCATGCGTGATCTTCATAGGCGCCGTGGCGCGAGCCGGTGATCAGCCAGCCATCGCAGGTGGTGGCGCTGTCGGGAAAGACGCCGTCGACGACGGGAAAGGTTTCAAAGGTGAAGCCGTTGCCGTCGAGCAGCTGGGTGAACAGTTTCGGGTAGTCGCCGATCGCGTCGCGGATCTCGTCTGGCGCGTGGCCGGTCTGCAGGATGCCGATTTTCATAAAACACCGATGTTTGTCGTGCTGAGGGTAGAGGAGCGGAGAACAGGCGGCAAGGGCCGGGAGGTGTCAGGCCCTGTGCCGGGGATCGCGGCCCGCCCTGCTGCATGGCAGAAGGGCGGTACCGCCTCAGACCGTTTCCAGGTAGACCATCCAGTGCTCTTCCGGGGGCAGTTCGGCCAGTCGGCGGACCTCCTGCCGTTTCGTCATGGTCAGGTTCTGGATCAGCTCGGGCGTGAAGATGCGCGCCATGACGGGGTCGATCTCGAACCGGTCGATGGCACTGGCCCAGTCGGGCATGATGCCGGGCAGGTCGAGGTCATAGGCGTTGCCTGTGATCGGCTCGGAGGGTTGCAGGCCGTCCTCGATCCCTGCCAGCGCGGAGCCGAGGATGGCTGAGAGCGTCAGGTAGGGGTTGATGTCACCACAAGCGACGCGGTGTTCGATGCGGCGCGCGCGGTGCGGGCCGGAGGGAATGCGGATCGCGGCGGTGCGGTTCTCATAGGCCCAGCAGGCGCTGGTGGGGGCGTGGGCCCCGGGCGCGAAGCGGGCGTAGGAATTGCCATGCGGCGCCCAGAGCAGCGTGCCGCCCGGCATCCCCGCGATACAGCCCGCGACGGCGTTGCGCAGCAGCTCGGTGCCCTTGGGGCCGCCATCGTCGAAGATGTTGTTGCCGTCTTCGTCCAGCACGGAAAAGTGCACATGCATGCCGTTGCCGGCGTCATTGGGGAAGGGCTTGGCCATGAAGGTCGCGGCCATGTCGTGACGCCGCGCCATGCCACGGACGAGGCTTTTGAACAGCCAGGCGTCATCTGCGGCGGCCATCGCATCGCGGTGCGCGAGGTTGATCTCGAACTGCCCCAGACCCGCTTCGGAGGAGGCCGAGTCCGCCGGGATATCCATGGCGTCGCAGGCCTCGTAGAGGTCGGTCAGGAAGGCATCGAAGGCATCCAGCTGGCGGATCGACAGGATCGCGTTGCCGAACACCGGGCGACCCGAGATCGGGTTTTGCGGCGCAGAGAGCTGGTGGCCGGTGTCGTCGACAAGATAGAACTCCATCTCGACGGCGGCCTGCACGGTCCAGCCGCGCTCGGCGTAGCGGTCCAGCACCCGGCGCAGGGCGTGGCGCGGATCACCGGCGAAGGGGCGGCCATCGTCGTGGAACATCCACATCGGCACAAGGGCGGAGGGGCTGTCGAGCCAGGGCATCGGCACCGGGCCATGCTCGGTCGGTTTCAGCACGCCATCTTCGTCGCCCGAGGCGAACACCAGCGGCGAATCTTCGATGTCCGCGCCCCAGATATCGACGTTGAGGACGGAAAGCGGCATCCGCGAGCCTTCGATATCAAGCTTGGCATAGGCGGACTGGGGCACACGTTTGCCCCGCATCTGGCCGTTGAGGTCAGCGGCGGCAACACGGAACGTGCGGAATTGATCAAATTGCATTTAGGACTCTGTCTGCGCATGCCGGTGGTCTGGCACACTGGAAACCTTGTCGCGGGCTCAGCAAAAAGCGAGCGTCGCGGGCGTCATCTGAAGCGCTCAGGCAGCCCAGGGGGGGCGTGCCTGGCGATAGGCAGAGGACGTGGTGTCCGGTGAGAGATAGGCCTGAGTCATGCCCTACCTTATCATGGCGATACGCGGGCGCAGCCTTCGTCTTGCATTTGACGGTAAATGCCGGTTGAGGCGGCGATAGATTGCCCCGTAGATCATCACCACCATCAGGGTCAGCAGGATGAAATACATCGCCAGGATCGGATAGGGGATGAAGGGGTTGAAGGTCTTGTCGGCGAAATACTTGGCGTAATAGAGCGCGTCTCCGTTCTGCTGGCGCGCTGGGAACGAGCTGAAATAGACCAGGGTGGTGGCGTGGAACAGGAAGATCGCCTCGTTCGTGTAGGCGGGCCAGCCGAGGCGCAGCATGGTCGGAAAGGTGATGTGGCGGAATTTCTTCCAGCCGGAAAAGCCATAGGCATCAGCGGCTTCAAGATCGCCCTTGGGGACCGAGCGCAGAGCGCCATAGAAGATCTCGCCCGCGTAGGCGGTGGTGTTGAGGAACAGCACGATCAGCGCCCCGGCCCAGGCGCGGGTCAGCCAGCTGGTGTCAGCAGTGAGCGTGACGATCCCGAGGTTCAGCGACAGGCCTTCGCGCGGCAGCAGGGTGAAGGCCTGGTAAAACAGGAAGAACTGGATGAACAGCGGCGAGCCCCGGAAGACGAAGATGAACCAGTCGGCGGGCTTGCGGATGAAGCGGTTGGGCACGTTGCGCGCGCAGGCCAGTGCGATCGAGGCGAAAAAGCCGAAGAACAGCGCGGCAATGCCGAAGTAGAGGTTCCACAGCATCCCCGAGCCGATCAGCACGAACTGATCGCAGAGCGTGAAGTCGCTGCGCGGCAACAGGCGTTCACCGAGGCCGATGGAGCGCAGACCGTAGGTCTGGATGACGTCGATGCAGCTCATCTCCGGACCCCCGTCATGATTTGGCCTGAGACATGCCGGCGAGTGTCGCCTGACCGCGCGACAGGCGCTGGCTGAGACGCTCGAACGCGATTTCGGACAGTTTGGTCATGCCGAGGTAGAACACCAGCAGCGCCAGGAAGTACCACAGCCGCCAGTCGCCATGCGCATAGGCATAGGCGGAGGTCTTCATGCCGCCGAGCTCGCGCGCCCAGTAGACGATATCGGTGATGCCGAGCAGGAACAGCAGCGGCGTGGCCTTGATCAGCACCATCCACAGGTTCGACAGGCCGGGCAGCGCATAGACCCACATCTGCGGTACGAGGATGCGCCAGGTGATCTGGCGGCGCGACAGGCCATAGGCCTCGGCGGTTTCAAGCTGTGCCCGCGGGACGGCATTCATCGCGCCAGAGAGCACGAAGGCCGCGAAGGCGCCGAAGACGAAGGCATAGGCGGCGATGGCGAGGGCGATGGCGTAGAGATCGTGCACCATGGCGGGGGCGCTGGATTGCGGCAGTTTGGCGGCGGCGCAGACCACGAAATCGTTGCCCTGACGGATCGGCATGTCCCAGTCCGGGCATTTGACCTTGTGGCGCACATACTCAAGCCCCTGATCGAGGGCGAGCGGCACGAAGAGAAAGAAGGCGATGTCGGGTACGCCGCGCACGATCGAGGTATAGCCGATGCCGAACCAGCGCAGGGGGGCAATTGCCGAGCGCCGCGCCAGAGCGCCGCCGAAGCCGACGGCAAGCGCAATGGGGGCGGTCACGGCGAGCAGGGCGATGACGACGAGAAAGCTCTCGTAGAACATCATCTGTTTGCCGGTCGTGAGGTAGCAGGCCATCCAGGGGAAGGTGTCGAGCAGGGCCGGATCGGCGCAGAAGTCAAACATCAGGCAGCCTCGGCGTGCTCGGCAGGGGCAGGAGGGGGCGCTGCCCCCGCGCCTGACGGCGCTCCCCCGGAATATTGTCGGCAAGAAGAAGACCCGGGGGCGTCACGCGCGCGCCAACGGGGCGCCGGAGCGATGCGGGCGCTATGGTACCGTGTGGAATATGGGGTGTCTGGCTGAGCATGAGGGGGGCGTGCAGGGCCGGGCGGCCCTGCACAGGTGCATCAATAGATCGAGGTTTCGTCGCCGAAGTACTTCTTGAGCAGGGTGTTCAGCGTGCCGTCTTCCTTCATCGCAGTGATGGCGGTGTCGAATTTGGCTTTCAGCTCGGCGTCGCTTTTGCGCAGGCCCATGCCGATGCCTTCGCCCAGCGGCACCGGATCGCCAACGACGACCAGCGAGCCATCTTCGGTGTAGGGCAGCAGGAAGTCCTGATCGGCGAAGACGGCGTCAGCCTCGCCGTTCTTGACGGCGGCGATGGTTTCATCCCCGGTGGCGAATTCCAGCAGGGTGGCGCCGGTGGTCGCAACGTGGCCTGCCTGAATGGTGCCGGTCTGGGCGGCAACGACGGCGCCTGTCAGATCGATGCCGGCTTCGGGCGCGAGGTAGATCGAGGCGGTGGGGGGGTAGTAATCCTGGGTGAACTCGATGACTTCACGGCGCTCTGCGGTGATCGACATTCCGGCCATGATGGTGTCGTAGTTGCCCGACACTAGGTTGGGGATGATCGAATCCCAGTCGTTGGTGACCCAGGTGCAGGTCAGCTCGGCGCGGGTGCAGAGTTCATCGCCAAGCTCACGCTCAAAGCCTGCGACTTCGCCGTTGTCGTCGATGAAGTTGTACGGAGGGTAGGCGCCCTCGGTGCCCATGCGGATGGTGTCGGCGGCGAAGGCGCCACCGGCGGTGAGGGCCAGAAGGGCGGTGCTGAGGATGAGTTTGTTCATGTAATATCTCCCATATTTTCAGTGTGAGCGGGTTGGTCCCGCCCGGATTGGCCCCGCGTGTCGGGGGCGAAAGGCTGTCAGGCGGTTTGGGTCGCGCTGAGGAATTGTTGCAGGCGTTCGGTTTGCGGGCTGCCGAAGATCGCGGAGGGGGGGCCTTCCTCGATCAGGTTGCCCTGATGCAGGAAGACGACGTGATCCGAGACATCGGCGGCAAGGCGCATGTCGTGGGTGACCAGCAGCATGGTGCGCCCCTCGGCCGCGAGGGCCTTGATGACCTTGACGACCTCCTGCTCCAGCTCGGGGTCGAGGGCGGAGGTCGGTTCGTCAAACAGCAGCGCTTCGGGTTCCATGCAGAGGGCGCGGGCGATGGCGGCGCGCTGTTGCTGACCGCCCGAGAGCTGGGCGGGCCAGGCATCGGCCTTGTCGGCGATGCCGACCTTGGCGAGATAGGCGCGGGCCTTCGGCTCAACCTCTTCGCGGGGGCGGCCGAGCACGGTGATCGGGGCCTCCATGACGTTCTGCAGGATGGTCATGTGGGACCAGAGGTTGAACTGCTGAAACACCATCGACAGGTTCGTGCGGATGCGCAGCACCTGCTTGGGATTGCCGGGGCGGCGGTGGCTGCCATGGCCTTTCCACTGCACCGCTTCGCCCTTGAACAGGATATCGCCCTGCTGGCTGTGTTCCAGCAGGTTTGCGCAGCGCAGCAGGGTGGATTTACCCGATCCGGAGGAGCCGATGAGGGAAATCACGTCACCGCGCGCGGCGCGCATCGACACGCCCTTGAGGACCTCCAGCGCACCATAGGCTTTGTGCAGGTCGCGGATCTCTATGACGGGTGGGTTTTGGCTCACGTGAGGGGGTATTTCCGGTTTTGCGTTCGCGTCAGTAGGGCGCAGATTTGGGCGGAAATCAACAGCTTCGCAACCGCTTTCAGCTCTGACTTTGCGTTAGTCCGCCTTGTGGGGGCGTGGGTGGTAGCGGAATGGCGAAATAATCGGCGCCTTTGGTCGCGATCAGGCGGGTGAAGCCGATCAGGGCGCGTTCGTCTGGGGAGAGCGCCGCAAGCCCGCGGGAGAGGGCCGCGCGCAGTGGCGCAGGATCGCGCCCGAGGGCGGTGATAAACGGCAGAGCCGGGGTCGGCTCGGTCTGCTCGAGGATGCGCAAGTCCCTGGCGAAGGGCTCAAACGCGGCAAGCAGCTGCCATGTGACGCGGTCGAGCGAGGCGGCTGCGGCGCGGCCTTCGGCGACGGCGCGGGCCGAGGCGGTGTGGCTGCCGGTCTGCAGCAGCGGGCCGAGGGGGGTGTTGCGCTGCGCGGCATGGGCGGCCAGAGCGGCCCAGCCGGATTGCGACAGCGCCTCGTTATAGGCAAAGCGCTGGCCGGCAAGGTCGGCAAAGCGGCGGGCGGGGGCGTCTCGGTGCACCACGATTAGGCTTTGATACTGGCCGGGGGCGAGGTCGGGGAGGCCGGGATCGGGGGTGCCGATCAGGGTCACGTGGCCCTTGAGGCGGGACCGGAATGGCAGGCCACAGGTCTGCGCGATCAGCAGATCAGGGCTTTGCCAGATGTCCCAGAGGTCCGGCCCGCGCGTCAGCGTGGCGGGCCCGTGACCAAGGGCGTCGCGGGTGGCCTGCCAGAGCCTGTCATAGATCGGCGCGGTTTCGGGCCGGTCATACATCGGAAAGGCCGCAATGGAGGGGCCGTTTGCGCTGGCAGGCGCGCCCATCAGCTCACCCGGCGTCGCTCTGGGCGGCCTGACGGGCGCGGGCGCTTTCGGGGTCGGAGATGCCCAGCAGGTTGCTGACAAGGCGCAGGACGGCGTCTTCCTCGGCCTCGCGTTCGCCATCGACGAGGACGACTTTCCACAGGGATTCGACCACCGAGAGACGGTTCTCGTAGGGGACCGCATCCTTGATGGCGCGGGTGAAGCGCACGGTGTCGGGGGCCTGAGTCTCAAGCGTTTCAGCATCTTGCAGCAGGGCTTCGCACTCTTGCGTGGAAAGCGCGTAGCGCTGCGACAGGAGGCGCGCGATCATCGACCGCTCCGCCTTGTCATATACGCCGTCAGAGCGCGCCACGCGCACCATGAGGGCAGAAAGCGCCAGCCGGGCATCCCCGTCGTTCAGGGGATCGGGCTGCGGCGCGATGAGGCGGTTGAGGAAATCTGCAAACATAAGAAATGATATAGGCGGCGCAGGACGCGCCGCCAATGAAGAATGATGCCCGGCCGTTCACGTATTTGCGCCCGGTCCGGAGGCGGGTCAGTATTTCGACGGCACGTAGAGGTCGGGCGGCAGCACTGCGCGTTCGTAATCGCCCTTGTAGACGCGGTTGGGCAGGGCGACCTCCTCATGCGGGACGTCGGTGTAGGGGAACAGCGTCAGCAGGTGGTCCATGCAGTTCAGGCGGGCGCGCTTCTTGTCGTTGCCGGGCACGATGTACCAGGGCGCCTCGTCGATATTGGTGCGGGCGAACATCTCTTCCTTGGCCTTGGTGTATTGTTCCCAGCGGACGCGGCTTTGCAGGTCCATGGGCGAAAGTTTCCACTGTTTCAGCGGGTCATGGATGCGCATCAGAAAGCGCATCTGCTGTTCCTCGTCGGTGATCGAGAACCAGTATTTCACCACGCGGATGCCGGAGCGGACCAGCATCCGTTCAAATTCCGGGACGTCATCGAAGAACTGTTCAACCTCGGGTTCGGAGGCAAAGCCCATCACCCGCTCGACCCCGGCGCGGTTGTACCAGGAGCGGTCGAACAGCACGATCTCGCCACCGGCGGGCAGGTGGGGGACGTAGCGCTGGAAGTACCACTGGGTCTTTTCGCGGTCCGACGGCGCGGGCAGGGCGACGGTGCGTACGACGCGTGGGTTCAAGCGCTGCGCGATCCGCTTGATGACGCCGCCCTTGCCGGCGCTGTCGCGGCCCTCGAAGATCACGACGACCTTTTCCTTGTGGTGCACGACCCAGTCCTGCAGCTTGATCAGCTCAGCCTGCAGCCGCAGCAGGGTGCGGAAGTAATCCGCGCTCGGCAGCGAGGGGGGATGCGCCTTGTTGTAGATTTCGCGGATCTTCATCGACAGGATGGCGTCTTCCAGCTCGATCTCGAAGTCCTCGTCGAGGGTGTCGCGCAACTCGGCCTCAAGCCAGTCTTCGGAGGGGGCGTAATCGTCAGCAGGCATGGGGCGTCCTTGGAGGCAGGGAGAGGGAGCGCGCGCGGGGGCGGCGTACCGGCGGTGTATGGCATCGGGATGTAACGATTTTATGCCAGGTCAGCCTGACAGGGCGCGGGGCGAAAAGCCATGCAATTTCGTCAAACCCGTCATGCGATCACCTAAAATTTCAATAATCACCTTTCGGGCGCATCTTTGTTGCGTTAGGCCCGCCAAACCCAGCGGCCGGGCTTGCCAGAGCGCCTTTTCGACCCTTGCGCCAGCCCCCCTGACCGCAGCCGAAATCAACCGGACGAATGACATGACACAGACGACCAGACCCGCCGCGAGCCCGGCGGACCACACGACGCCATTGAACAAGCCAAGCCGCGTGCTGCTGGCCAGTCTGATTGGCACGACCATTGAATTCTTTGACTTTTACGTCTATGCGACCGCCGCCGTTCTGGTGTTCCCGAGCCTGTTTTTCCCCGGTGAGGATGCCACGACCGCGCTGCTGGCCAGCTTCGCGACCTTCTCGATTGCGTTCTTTGCGCGCCCTCTTGGGGCGGTGGTGTTTGGCCACTTTGGCGACCGGGTCGGGCGCAAGGCGACGCTGGTGGCGGCGCTGCTGACCATGGGTGTTTCCACCGTCATCATCGGCATGCTGCCGACCTATGCCAGCATCGGCGTGGCCGCCCCGGCGCTGCTGGCGTTGTGCCGGTTCGGGCAGGGCTTTGGCCTTGGCGGCGAATGGGGCGGCGCGGTGCTGATCGCGACCGAGAACGCACCGGAGGGCAAGAAAAGCTGGTACGGCATGTTCCCGCAACTGGGCGCGCCGATCGGGCTGTTCCTGTCGTCGGGTCTGTTCACCGTGCTGCTGACCTTCATGAGCCGCGAAGACCTGCTGGCCTGGGGCTGGCGGATCCCGTTCCTCGGCTCGATCGTGCTGATCGTGATCGGCCTCTGGGTGCGTCTGTCGCTGGCCGAAACCACCGCGTTTCAGAAGGCGATGGACAAGGAAGAGCGCGTCTCGGTGCCCTTCATCGAGGTGTTCCGCACCCATAAACGCAGCCTGTTCCTGGGCACTTTCGTGGCGCTGGCGACCTTCGTGCTGTTCTACATCGGCACCGCTTACCTGTTGAGCTATAACGTAAAAGTCCTTCAGATGTCGCTGACGCAGGCGCTGCATGTGCAGCTTTGGGGTGCGATTGTCTTTGGTGTCTTCATCCCGCTGGCCGGCAAGGTCGCCGACCGCGTCAGCCGCTATACCGTGTTGGTGGGGGTGACGGTCGCGATTGCCGTCTTCTCGTTCCTGCTGGACCCGCTGCTGTCGGGCAGCCTGGCGGGCGTTTATGGCTTTGTCACCATCGCCATGATGCTGATGGGCGTGACCTATGGCGTCATCGGGGCGGCTCTTGCGGCGCCCTTTCCGACGGCGGTGCGCTATACCGGATCCTCGCTGGCGTTCAACTTTGCCGGTATCGTCGGGGCCTCGCTGGCGCCCTATATCGCGACCTATCTGCAGGCGAGTTATGGCATGGCCTATGTCGGGTATTACATGCTGATCGCCGCCGTGATCACGCTGCTCTGTGTGCTGGCGATGGGCCGCGACAAGGTCTGACGCCGCCGTTTCTGACCAAGCGAAAGGGCCGTCCCCTGCTGGGGGCGGCCCTTTTTGCATTTCGCTCAGCGGGGACAATTTCGCCGGGTTAACGAGGCAAAACGGCGAAATCGGCATGTCGGTATTCGGTCGGTATCTGAACGGTATCCGGGCGGTGCGTCAGAGCCGCCCGACGCAAACGTTAACGGCGCAGCGCGGCCTCAGGCGGGAATGGCGCGTTCGGGGACCGAGAGGTGATAGTGGAACGACGAGGCCCCAAGATCGCGCTGCGATTTGGCCTGAAGCTGTGCGGGCACGATCTCGTCCAGGATCAGCGAGCCGAAGCCCTTCTGGCCGCCTTTCGGCACCACGGCTTCGATGCCGTCCTCGCGCCATTCCAGATCATAGCCCGAGGGGCCGACGCGGCGCCAGGCCACGTTCAGCCGCCCCTGAGGCGTCTTCAGCGCGCCGTATTTCACCGAGTTGGTCGTCAGCTCGTGAATGGCGAGGGTGAGGATCTGCGCCTCGGCTGGGTTGAGGGCGATATCGCCGCCGACCAGGGTGATCTGTTCGCCGTCGAGCTCAAAGTAATCGGCCAGCTGACGCGAGACGATCTTTTCGATGGTCATGCGATCCCAGTTGGTGCCGGTCAGATAGGAATGGGTGCGCGACAGGGCCTGCACACGGCCGTCGAACTTCTTGAGGAAGTCGGTGAGGTTTTCCGACGTGCCGGCGGTGCGGCGCGCGATGACGGAGACCAGCCCGAGGATATTGCCGACGCGGTGCTGCAGTTCCGCTGCGATGGCATCCTTGAGCTTTTCCGCCTTGACCTGCTGGGTCACGTCCTGCGCGTTCTGGATCACGCAGAGCACTTTGCCGTTGGCATCAAAGACCGGCTTGTGATGACAGGTCCACCAGATCTCGCGCATGGTTTGGGTGCCATCGGGGGCGGTGGCGGGCACGGCGTAGGGCACCTTGACCAGCGTGTTCTCCTCGCCGGCAAGCGCGAGGTTCACGGCATCCTTGAAGAGCTTCAGCCGCTCGCCGCTTTCGGGGAAGACGTCGAAGGCATAGCGTCCGACGATCTCGGCCAGGGGGCGCTGCACGGTTTCGAGGTATTTCTGTGTGGCCGTGATGATGTGCATATTGCGATCCAGCACCAGACAGGGCGCGGGAAGGTTCTTGAACAGCATGTCGTAATTCAGATCGTCCGAGAGACGAATGTCAGCCACCGTTTTGCGCCTTTCCCTGAAAAGGGGGTCTGGCCCGCTGCTGCGGGCATTTGCGCAAACATTGTTAAACGTTTGGCGTAGCTATTGCGATCTATTTCTATGGTGTCGCAGCGGTAAGTTCATGAACTGTTCAGTTGCGCGTGGTCCGTCCCGGGGCGTGATGCGCGTGGGCTGTCGCTGGATCGGAGGCGGAGGGACAGAGCCGCACTGCAGCTAGGGTGATCAGGTGACGACGTTCACGATGACCAGAACAATAACGATCAGACCGGCGAGGTAGAGAGCAGAACTCATGACGGTCTTTCCTGATTGAGGGGGCCGGGGGTGGGACGTGTCGTGCGGGTTTTAGTATGACTCTGGCGCTGGGGCGGTCGGATCGCGGTTCGCGCTGTGACTGTGCTGCGCCTGTCGCTGCAATCATAAGCTGATTTTTGACGATGTCTGAGGGAAAACAACGCGGTGGCGGTTTGTGACGCTGCGTCCTCAACCGGAGGGGCCTGTCGGGGAGCCGGATACAACAAAACCGGCGAACGCCGAGGGAAGGGGACGTTGCCGGTTCTGTCGGGGCGGGAGAAGCCCGTGGTATGGGCCCTCGGGAGGTGCCCTCATCTGGTGCCCGGACAACGGGTGTCCTCATGGCACGGCATGGTGGCTCAGATCAGAGCACGAAGCCGACGATCGCAAGGACGATGACAACCAGGCCGACGAGGTAAATAATCGAGTTCATATCCGCTCTCCTAAAGTTTGCTTTGACTGAGAGTGGGGAGCATCCCCGCTCTGTTGTTCTGTCAGTCATACAACGAGGGATCGGGCGCTAAGGTTCCACCCGTGAGTCACATAAACGTGAAAAAGCCCCGAACGGGTCGGGGCTTTTTCGGATGGTGCTGTGTGAGGCCGGATCAGACCAGACGCGAGATGTCCTTGGCGGCGCGCACGAAGTCCTTGAACAGGGGGTGCGGCGCGAAGGGTTTCGACTTCAGCTCGGGGTGGAACTGGACGCCAATGAACCACGGATGGTCCGCGATCTCGACGATCTCGGGCAGTTTGCCATCGGGGGACATGCCGGAGAAGGTCAGGCCACAGGTTTCCAGCTGCTCGCGGTATTTCACGTCGACCTCATAGCGGTGACGGTGACGTTCCTCGATCGCGGTGGAGCCGTAGATCTCGGCCACTTTGGAGCCGTCTTTCAGCGTCGCGTCATAGGCGCCAAGGCGCATGGTGCCGCCCTTGTCGTCGCCGACCTTGCGCTTGATCGCGTGGTTGCCCTGCACCCATTCCTTGAGGTGATAGACGACCGGCTCAAAGCGTTTCTGGCCCGCTTCGTGGTCGAACTCCTCAGAGCCGGCGGTTTCGATGTGCGCGAGGTTACGCGCCGCCTCGATGACCGCCATCTGCATGCCCAGACAGATCCCGAGGTAGGGGATCTTGCGGGTGCGCGCGAACTCGGCCGCCTTGATCTTGCCTTCGGTGCCGCGTTCGCCAAAGCCGCCGGGCACGAGGATGGCATGGAAGCCCTCAAGGTGGTCGGCCGCATCGTCGTGATCGAAGATCTCGGCATCGACCCAACGGACGTTGACCTTGATCCGGTTGGCCATGCCACCGTGGATCAGCGCTTCCTTGATCGACTTGTAGGCGTCTTCAAGCTGCGTGTACTTGCCGACGATGGCGATATTGACCTGACCGTCGGTGTGATAGATCCGGTCCTGCACGTCCTGCCAGACCGTGAGGTCGGGTTTCGGCGCGGGGGAAATCTGGAACGCGTCCAACACCGCCTGATCGAGACCTTCGCGGTGATAGGCGAGGGGCGCCTCGTAGATCGATTTCAGATCATAGGCGGCAACGACGGCTTCCTTGCGGACGTTGCAGAAGAGGGCGATCTTCTCGCGCTCTTTTTCGGGGATCGGCTGTTCGGACCGGCAGACGAGGATATCGGGCGCGATGCCGATGCTCTGCAGTTCCTTGACGGAGTGCTGGGTCGGCTTGGTCTTAAGCTCACCGGACGCGGCCAGATAGGGCAGCAGGGTGAGGTGCATGAAGATACATTCGCCGCGCGGCTTGTCGTGGCTGAACTGGCGGATCGCCTCGAAGAAGGGCAGGCCTTCGATGTCGCCAACGGTGCCGCCGATTTCACAGAGCATGAAGTCGACCTCATCGTCACCGATGTGGAGGAAATCCTTGATCTCGTTGGTGACGTGGGGGACGACCTGGATGGTCTTGCCGAGGTAGTCGCCACGACGCTCCTTCTCCAGCACGTTGGAATAGACCCGGCCAGAGGAAATGGAATCGGTCATGCGGGCCGCAACGCCGGTGAAGCGTTCGTAGTGGCCAAGGTCGAGATCGGTTTCAGCACCATCATCGGTGACGAAAACCTCGCCGTGTTCAAAGGGCGACATCGTGCCCGGATCGACGTTGAGATAGGGGTCGAGCTTGCGCAGGCGGACAGAAAAGCCGCGTGCCTGAAGCAGAGCGCCAAGGGCTGCGGATGCCAAGCCTTTACCCAGGGACGACACGACGCCGCCCGTGATGAAGATATACCGTGCCATGGATCAGGCTCCCGTGAGTGGTCGGCGCGAAAGCGCAAATAACAATGCCCAAAAGCGGCCTGAAAGGCCGCAGCATCACGGGATTTGACCGATAACAGATTCGGAGCCATTCGGCAATGGCTCCGCAAGATGCTGCCCTTGAGGGGTGGGCTTCCCTCAAGGTGTTGTTGGTGTCTGGTGGTGCGGGGAGGGCGCGAAACGGCGCCCGGACCATGCAAATCAGGCGAAACGGGAAACGGCCCGGGGGTCCGGGCCGCGTCGGTCTCGTAGTCGGTGTCCGCTTAGTCGGCGGAGGGGGTCAGCGCGTTGCCGTCCGAGCTGCCCGCCGGGGGCGGCAGCAGCGATCCGGCAGGGGCCGTATCGGTGGGCACGGTGTCGCTGGCCGCAGGGGCGCTGACGGTGCCAAGACGGTCGAGGACCGAGGAGCCTGCGGATTTCTCGGCGGCGATGATCGTCAGCGCCAGCGAGGTGCAGATGAACAGGCCCGCGGCGATCCAGGTGAACTTGGCCATGGCCGTTGCGGCTGCACGACCGGAGATCGCACCGCCACCGCCGCCGCCGCCCATACCGAGGCCGCCGCCTTCGGAGCGTTGCAACAGGACCACGCCGATCAGCGCGAGCGCCAGGATCAGGTGGATGATGAGGACGACGTTTTCCATACTGGACCTATACGAACTTGAGCGGCTGCTTGGTGCAGGATGGGCGGTTTCTAGGACAGCTTGGCCAAGGTCGCAAGCCGAAAGGGTGGTGCGCCGCCCTCTGTGACAGGCAGAGGGACGCCGGGTGGGCTCCTCTTTGACGCGATGAGCGGTAAAAAGGCGCCGGATCGGGGGCTGGTTGGCCATGGAGGGCCGAGATTTCGGTTTCGCATGTGTGTGCCCTTCGATATACGGGCGCGGGTTTGCCAGTCAATTTGCGCCGCTTTGGGCGGTTTGCAGGCGGGCAGATAAGTTTCAGACCAATACCGACCAGAACCGAAAGGACCGGATATGGCCAATGTCGTCGTTGTCGGCGCCCAGTGGGGCGACGAGGGGAAAGGCAAGATCGTGGATTGGCTCAGCGAGCGCGCTGATGTCATCGCGCGCTTTCAGGGCGGCCATAACGCGGGCCATACACTGGTCATCGATGGCAAGGTGTACAAGCTGAACGCGCTGCCGTCTGGCGTTGTGCGCGGCGGCAAGCTGTCGGTGATCGGCAATGGCGTCGTGCTGGACCCCTGGCACCTGATCAGCGAGATCGCCAAGATCCGCGAACAGGGTGTCGAGATCACGCCCGAGACGCTGATGGTCGCGGAAAACACACCGCTGATCCTGCCGATCCACGGAGAGCTGGACCGCGCCCGTGAAGAAGCCGCCAGCAAGGGCACCAAGATCGGCACCACAGGACGCGGCATTGGCCCGGCCTATGAAGACAAGGTGGGCCGCCGCTCTGTTCGCGTCGCCGATCTGGCGGACGAAAAGACGCTGGAAACCCGCGTCGACCGCGCGCTGGAGCACCATAACGCTCTGCGCCGTGGTCTGGGGATCGAGGAAGTCGACCGCGACGCGCTGCTCACCAAGCTGAAAGAGATCGCGCCCGAAGTGCTGCAGTATGCGGCGCCGGTGTGGAAGGTGCTCAACGAAAAGCGCAAGGCCGGCAAACGGATCCTGTTCGAGGGCGCCCAGGGCGCGCTGCTGGACATCGATTTCGGCACCTATCCCTTTGTCACCTCGTCCAACGTGATCGCCGGGCAGGCGGCCACGGGCGTCGGCATGGGCCCGGGCGCGATCGATTTCGTGCTCGGCATCGTCAAGGCCTATACCACCCGCGTCGGCGAAGGCCCGTTCCCGACCGAGCTGCTTGACGACGATGGTCAGCGTCTGGGCGAGCGGGGCCGCGAGTTCGGCACCGTGACGGGGCGCAAGCGCCGCTGCGGCTGGTTCGACGCGGCGCTGCTGCGCCAGACCTGCGCGACCTCCGGCATGAACGGCATCGCGCTGACCAAGCTGGATGTGCTCGACGGCTTTGAGACGCTGAAGATCTGCGTCGCCTATGACCTCGACGGCGAACGGCTGGAGTATCTGCCGACGGCGGCCGAGCTGCAGGCCCGCTGTGTCCCGATTTACGAAGAGATGCCGGGCTGGAGCGAATCCACCGAGGGCGCGCGCAGCTGGGCGGAGCTTCCGGCCAATGCGATCAAGTACGTCCGTCGCGTCGAAGAGCTGATCGACTGCCCGGTCGCCCTGCTCTCGACCAGCCCGGAGCGCGAAGACACGATCCTGGTGACGGACCCCTTCGCGGATTGACGACCAAGGGTGCAGGAGGGCTCTGCCCTCTTGCGCCTGAGGCGCAATTCACCCGGGATATTTGTAGACAGGGAAACATGAAGCGGGCGTTCTGTAGGAGCGCCCGTTCGTTTTAGGAATTTCATTTGGGGGAGGCTGAGATGGCGTTGAGTTACAAGGCGCGCAGACGTTGGTCGCTGGTCATTCTGGTGATCGGCTTGCCGCTCTATATCGTTGTGGCGGTGACGATCATGGGGATGCTGGGGCGGCCGCCGATCTGGCTGGAGCTGCTGATCTATGTCGCTCTGGGGATCGTCTGGGCGCTGCCGTTCAAGTTTGTCTTCAAAGGTATCGGACAGGCGGATCCTGACGAAGGGCGCTAGCCCTTTAGGACAGGGACAGGGAAGCTGGCGCCACCTGTGTGTTTCCCTGTTTCAAATATCCCCGCCGGAGGCTTCGGGACGCCCGCACCATGCGCGCGTCCCGATTTCATTTGAGCCGGTCGCCTCAGCCGAGTTCCTGCATCCGGGCCAGGGCGGCCTTGAGCTTTTCTTCCTCGTCCTGACGGGCGGCGAGGTTGGCGCGGGTTTCCTCGACCACCTCGTCAGGCGCGCTTTCGACGAACTTGGGGTTCTTCAGGCGGCCGGCCATGCCGTTGATTTCCTTGGCGAGCTTGGCCAGGGATTTCTCGAGCCGGGTCTTTTCTTCGGCGACGTCGATGATGTCGGCCAGCGGCAGGCCGAAGGTGGCGCCGTCGGCGGGGATGGTGATCGTGCCTTTGGGCATCTCGGTCACCGTCGTCAGCGTGTCGATGCGGGCGAGCTTGGTGATCAGCGCCTCATTGCGGCTCCAGGCGGTGGTGGCGGCCTCGTCCATGCCGGTGACGACCAGGGGCACCTGCAGACCGGCGGGAACGTGCATTTGCGCGCGGGCCGAGCGGATGTCTTCGATCAGCGCCACGACCCAGTTCATTTCCCGGTCGGCATCTGCGTCGATGAGGTCGGTCGTGTAGGTCGGCCAGTCGGCGTGCACCAGCATCTTGGAACGCGGCGCAGTGGTGCCCCAGAGCTCTTCGGTGATGAAGGGCATGATGGGGTGCAGCATGATCAGGCATTGGTCGATCACCCAGCCCATGACCTTCTGCGTCTCGGCCCGTTCGGGGGCTTCATCGAACAGCAGGGGTTTGGCAAGCTCGACATACCAGTCGCAGACCTTGCCCCAGACGAAGGCATAGAGGCCGAGGGCGGCGTCGTTGAACTTGTAGGCCGCAAGGGCGGTATCCACCGTTTCGCGGATGCGGGCGGTTTCGCCGATGATCCACTTGTTGACCGTGGCGGTGGCGACCGGGATCTCGGAGGAGGGCGCGCCGGCCTCGTAGACGCCGTTCATCTCGGCGAAGCGGGTGGCGTTCCAGAGCTTGGTGCCGAAGTTGCGGTAGCCCTTGATGCGCTCTTCCGACAGCTTCAGCACGCCGCCGATGGCCGCCATGGAGGCATTGGTCATGCGCAGCGCGTCGGCGCCGTATTCATCGACGATCACCAGCGGGTCGATGACGTTGCCGGTGGTTTTCGACATCTTCTTGCCCTTCTCGTCGCGCACCAGCTGGTGCAGATAGACGGTGTCGAAGGGGATGTCGTCGACGACGGCAAGTTGCATCATCATCATCCGGGCGACCCAGAAGAACAGGATGTCCTCGCCGGTGATCAGCGTCGAGGTCGGGAAGTATTTCGAGGTGCTCTCGTCCCAGTTTGGCCAGCCGAGGGTGCCGATCGGCCAGAGGCCGGAGGAGAACCAGGTGTCGAGGACGTCGGGGTCGCGGGTCAGCACCTTGCCGGGGGCCATGGCCTGCGCCTCGGCCTCGGAGGCGGCGCAGTATTGCTTGCCGTCCTCGTCGAACCACACCGGGATCTGGTGGCCCCACCAGAGCTGGCGCGAGATGCACCAGGGCTCGATGTTCTCAAGCCAGTGGAAATAGGTCTTCTCGCCCGATTCCGGCATGATTTTCGTGCGGCCAGACCGCACCGCGTCCAGTGCGGGTTGCACGATCTGGTCGGTGTCGACGAACCACTGGTCGGTCAGCATCGGCTCGATCACCACCTTGGAGCGGTCACCGAAGGGCTGCATGATCATCTTGGGTTCGACCAGCGCAACCAGCTGCAGCTCGGGCTCTTCTCCGCCTTCTTCCGAGGCGATGGGGGGCACGGCGTTGTGGCCGAGGCGTTCGTCGTTCTGCGGCACCATGACGGCGAGGCCGGCGGCGGTGATATCCTCGACCACAAGCTTGCGGGCCTCGTAGCGATCCAGACCGCGGTACTTTTCGGGGACGAGGTTGAGGGAGTCGATCTCCATCTCGCTCGCCTCGGCACCGGCGGCGATTTCGCGGGCGCGGTGGACGCAGGTCTCGTAATCCTCGCCGTCCGAGCGCATCGCGCCGCGGGTGTCGAGCAGGCGGTACATCGGCAGATTGGCGCGTTTGGCGACCTGATAGTCGTTGAAATCATGCGCGCCGGTGATCTTCACCGCACCCGAGCCGAAGTCCATCTCGGGGTATTCGTCCGTCACGATGGGGATCAGGCGGTCGCAAAGCGGCAGATGCACCATCTTGCCGACGATGGGCGCATAGCGCGCGTCATCGGGGTGCACGGCGACAGCGCCGTCGCCCAGCATCGTTTCGGGGCGGGTGGTGGCGATGGAGATGTAATCGCGATCCTCGGAGAACAGGACCTCGCCGTCCTCGTCCTTTTCGACATAGGTGTAGGTCTCGCCACCGGCGAGCTTGTACTTGAAATGCCACATGAAACCGGGGGTTTCGGTGTTCTCGACCTCAAGATCCGAGATGGCGGTTTCAAAGTGCGGGTCCCAGTTGACCAGACGCTTGCCGCGATAGATCAGGCCCTTGTTGTACATGTCGACGAAGACGCGGATCACGGCATCGTGGAAGTTGGGCGAATTCTCGTGGCCGGTGCGCTGATCACCGGGGGCGCCGGCCATGGTGAAGGCGTTGCGCGACCAGTCACAGGAGGAGCCGAGGCGTTTGAGCTGCTCGACGATGGTGTGGCCGTACTGGCCCTTCCATTCCCAGACCTTGGCGAGGAAATCTTCGCGGCTCATGTCACGGCGGGGCGGCAGGCCTTGGGCGGCCAGCATTTTCTCGACCTGCAGCTGGGTGGCGATCCCGGCGTGGTCCTGGCCCGGCTGCCAGAGGGTGTCGTGCCCCTGCATGCGGTGCCAGCGCGTCAGGATGTCCTGCAGCGTGTTGTTGAAGGCGTGGCCCACATGCAGCGCGCCGGTGACGTTGGGCGGCGGGATCATGATGCTGAACGTCTCGGCGCCGGGTTTGGCGTTGGCACCGGCCTTGAAGGCCCCTGCGGCTTCCCATGCGGCGTAGATGCGGCTTTCCGCCTCGGCGGCGTCGAAGGTCTTTTCCATGGCCATGGTCGGTCTTTCCGTGTTCGCGCCCCGCGATGGGCCGCCGTCTTTGACAGGAGGGGGGCCCGGGATGCCCCGGGCCTTTGCGCAGGAAATAACGAATTGGGGCGCAAAGGGGAAGAGGCGGGCGGCCTCTGCGCATTGCGCGCGATTTTTGGCACTGAGACGGGGCCGGACAAGAGGAAGTGACGCCGCCCCTCTGGACAGTGGCGGGTCAGGGGGTAGTGTCGCCTGCGATGAGATCAGGCCCGACGCAAAGCGCGGCCAAAACCGGAACAAGGGGAGCACCAGTCATGGAAAAGTTCGGACGCAGTCAGCCAGTGAAACGGGTCGAGGATGTGCGGCTGGTGTCGGGCACCGGGGGCTATGTCGATGACATCACGCCCAAGGGGGCGCTGTTTGCTTATCTGCTCCGCTCGCCCGTGGCCCATGCCACGATCACCACGCTGGATCTGGACGCCGCGCGCGAGGCCGAGGGCGTGCATATGGTCGCCAGCGTCGAGGATCTGAAGGCGGCGGGTCTGACCGAAGGCCTGTCGGCGGTGCTGGTCGGCACGCGCGATGGTGGCAAGGGCAAGAGCCCGCGCTATCCGCTGCTGGCCGAGGGCAAGCTGCGCTTTGTCGGTGAGGCCGTGGCGCTGATCATCGCCGAGAGCCTGACCGCCGCGCGCGACGCCGCCGAGATGATCGAGCTGGATTACGATGATCTGGAGGTCGAGGTTATCCCCGGTGCGGGCAATGCCGATGTGCATGACGATGTGCCGGGCAACCGTGGCGTGGACTTTGCGCTGGGCGACGAGGATGGGATCGAGGCGGCGCTGGCGGGCTCGGCCCATGTGGTGCGCACCGAAGTGACCGACAACCGCGTCATGGTCGTCTCGATGGAGCCGCGCGGCTGTTTCGCTGAATGGGACGGCGCGCGGATGCACCTGTCCTTTGGCGGGCAGGGCGTCTGGGGGCCACGCAAGGAACTGGCGCGTCTGCTGAACCTGCCCGAGGAGGACGTGCGCGTGACGCACCCCGATGTCGGTGGCGGTTTCGGCATGAAGGCCAAGCTCTATCCCGAATATGCCCTCTGCGCTTTCGCGTCGCGTGAGCTGGGGCGCCCGGTGCGCTGGATCGCCGATCGCACGGAATCGATGCTGAGCGACAACGGCGCGCGTGACCTCGTGCATGAGGTCGCCATGGGATTTGACGAAGACTTCAAGATCACCGGCTATCACGTGAAGACGCGCTATAACCTTGGCGCCTACAACTCCAACTTCGGGCAGCTGATCCAGAGCTTTCTGTTCGGGCGGGTGCTGACCGGCGTCTATGACATCAAGACGGCGCTGCTGGAGTCCGAGGGCTACTACACCAACACCACCCCGACCGACGCTTATCGCGGTGCGGGCCGCCCCGAGGCGATCTATCTGCTGGAGCGCACGATGGATTACGCCGCCCGCGCCCTGAAAGTTGATCCGTGGGAGCTGCGGCGCAAGAACTTTATCCCCGTTGATGCGTTCCCCTACAAGACCGTCTCAGGTGAGTTGTACGACGTGGGCGATTTCAACGGATTGCTGGACAAGGTGGAAGGCATTGCCGACCGGGCAGGCTTTGCCGAACGGCGCGCGGCCTCCGAGGCGGCGGGAAAAATGCGTGGCATTGGACTCTGTTACTATATCGAAAGCATCCTGGGCGATCCTTCTGAAACGGCGAAGGTCGAATTCAATGCGGATGGGACGGTGAACATCTATGTCGGGACACAATCCAACGGTCAGGGTCACGAGACGGTCTATGCCCGTTTCCTCGCCGATCAGACCGGCATCCCGATGGAGATGATTCGCGTCATTCAGGGCGACAGCGACCGGATTGCGACCGGCGGCGGCACGGGCGGTTCGCGCTCGGTCACGACGCAGAGCAACGCGACGCTGGCGGTGGTCAAGACTCTGGTCGAGGTGTTTACCGGCTTTGTCGCCGAGAAGATGGGCGTCAAGGTTGAGGACGTCAGCTTTGACGACGAGAGTTTCCGCATCAAGGGCAGCAACGCCGCGCCAACCATGCTCGACGTCGCCGAAATGGCGCGCGAGGATGGGCGGGCCGAACTGCTGGTGCAGGAAGAAAAGGCAACGCTGCCCGGGCGCTCCTATCCCAACGGGGCCCATGTCGCCGAGGTTGAGGTTGATCCTGACACGGGCGCCGTGACGCTGGAACGGTACACGGTGGTTGATGATTTCGGCAATATGATTAACCCGGTGCTGGCCGAAGGTCAGGTGCATGGCGGTGTCGTGCAGGGCGTCGGTCAGGCCTTCATGGAGAATGTGACCTACGATGAGGACGGCCAGCTGCTGACCGCGTCCTTCATGGATTACGCCATGCCACGCGCAGGGGACGTGCCGATGATCGATTTCGATACGGCGCCCGTGCCCTCGACGGCCAACCCGATGGGGATGAAGGGCTGTGGCGAGGCCGGGACTGTCGGCTCGATGGCGGCGGCGGCGAATGCGGTGATGGATGCGCTGGCGACACGCGGCGTGACACGGGCTGACATGCCCTTCACGCCGGGCCGCGTCTGGGCGCTGCTACAGAAAACGGATCGGGACAATGCGAACCGGGCGGCTTAAGCGGTTCATAGCAAAGGCGCGGCCCGAGTGGCTGCGCCGCACCAAACGTGTGCCTGCGCGCCCGCAGCGCGGCAGCGTCAACCATGTGATCATCCTCGACGGCACGATGTCCTCGCTCGATTTCGGGCAGGAGACGAACGCCGGTCTGATCTACAAGCTGGTGGGCGAAAAGGCCGGGGCGGGGATGAGCGTCTATTACGAGGCGGGCATCCAGTGGACCAGTTGGCGCAGCACGATGGATGTGCTGCTGGGGCGCGGCATCAACCGCCAGATCCAGCGCGCCTATGGGCATCTTGCCTCGCGCTATCGTCCCGGCGACCGGGTGTTTCTGTTCGGTTATTCGCGCGGCGCCTATGCGGCACGCTCGCTCGCCGGGATCATCGACCGGATCGGGCTGCTGCGCGCGCCGCAGGCGACCGAGCGTAATGTGCGTCAGGCCTATCGGCTCTATCAGGAATGCTATGACCAGACGGTGATCGACCGCTTTGCCAGTGGCTATTGCCATGCGTCGGTCGAGATCGAGATGATTGGCGCCTTTGATACGGTGAAATCGCTGGGGCTGCGGCTGCCTTTTGTGTGGAAACTGGCCGAAAACCGGCACGGCTTTCACAACCACGCGCTGTCGTCCTGCGTCAAATCGGGCTTTCACGCGCTGGCGCTGGAGGAGACGCGGCAGGTCTATGCGCCGGTGATGTGGGAAAGCGATCCGCATTGGGCCGGGCGGCTGGAGCAGGTCTGGTTCGCGGGCACGCACGGTGATGTCGGAGGGCAGCTTGGCGGATTCGAGGCGGCGCGCCCCTTGGCCAATATTCCGCTGGTCTGGATGCTGGGGCAGGCCGAGCTGCGCCAGCTTGCGCTGCCTGCAGGCTGGCGCGACCGCTTCGTGCTGGATGTCGATGCGCCCTCGCTGGGGCAATGGCGCGGCATTTCCAAGCTGTTCCTGCTGCGCAAACCGCGCGTTGTCGGGGCCGACCCGTCGGAGCGGCTGCACGACAGCGCCATCGCGCGCGGCACCTATCCGACGCAGGGCCAACTGGCCTGAACCGGGGGCGCTGGGCTAGCCTTGCGACATGACGATGCAGGTGGTCGATCCGGTGGCATAGAGACGGCCATCAACGCCGCGAATCTCTCCCACCGCGACGCCGGTTGAACGGCCGACGTGCTGGGCGGTGCCGGTGGCTGTCACCTCGGTGCCCAACGGAATTGGGCGGATGATGTTCACCTTGTACTCAAGCGTGGTGTAGCCGGTGCCTGCGGGCAGTTTGCTGAAGACCGCGCAGGCCATGCAACTGTCGAGGATCGCACCATACCAGCCGCCATGCACGGTGCCGATGGGATTGGTGAAGGCCTCAAGCGGGGTGCCGGTGAAGGTGACAACGCCCTCCTCGACCGCAACCGCCTTGAAGTTCAGCGTCGCCGAGATGGCCGGAGCGCGGCCTTTGCCGGCCAGCATCGCCCGCAGCGAATCAAGCCCGCTGAGCGGTTTTCGTGTGGTTTCGGTCATGTCAGATCCTCCCTGCGGAAAAGGCTATTCCCGCAGGGTGAAACGCACAACCGCAATGCGGATTTATTACGCGACGTTTTCCAGCCGTGACTGAGGCGTCACACCGAGGGCGTGGCAGACATCACGGGTCAGTTCGGGCTTGTTGAGCGTATAGAAGTGCAGGTTCTCGACCCCCTCAGAGAGCAGACGGTCGCACATTTCGGTGCACAGCGCGGTGGCCAGCAGGTCGGCGCGCCCGTCACGGTCGGCTTTCTCGAACATGTCGACCAGGCTGTCGGGGAAGGCCGCGCCACAGCCGGCGGCGAATTTGCGCATGCCCTTCCAGTTCTCGATCGGCATGATGCCGGGGACGATGGGCTTGGTGATGCCGGCGCGGGCGCAATCATCCCGGAAGCGCAGGAAGGTCTCGGTCTCGAAGAAGAACTGGGTGATGGCCTCGTCCGCGCCGGCCTGAAACTTGCGCTTCAGCCAGGCGACATCGGCGGCGGTGTCGGCAGATTCGGGGTGCGGTTCGGGATAGGCCCCGACGCGGATGGTGAATTTGCCTTTGTCGGCAAGGGCTTCGACCAGCTCGATTGAATTGGCGAAGCCACCGGGGTGGACCGAGAACTGGCCCGCGCCCTTGGGGGGATCGCCGCGCAGGGCGACCAGTTCGGTCACGCCCGCCTCGGCAAAGCTGTCGGCCACGGCGAGGGTTTCTTCGCGGGTGGCGTTGACGCAGGTCAGGTGGGCGGCAGTGTTCAGGCCCATGTGCTTGTGCAGCGTCGCCACGGCGTCGCGCGTCAGATCGCGCGTGGTGCCGCCCGCGCCGTAGGTGACGGAGACGAAGCGCGGCGCGAGGGGGGCCAGAACCTGCACGGTGTCCCAGAGCTTGAAGGACGCCTCAAGGTTTTTCGGCGGGAAGAATTCAAAGGAAACGGCAGGAACGGTCATCTGGGAAGCCTCATGTCAGTTGATCTCTTGTGACAAAGCCGCTGACATGAGACAACTTCATAATATTCACGATCTTCATGAGTCCGGGACAAGATGCATATCGAGCTTCGCCATTTGCGCACGATCCGTGCGATTCACGAGGCGGGGGGCCTCGCCAAGGCTGCCGACCTGTTGCGCATCACGCAAAGCGCGTTGAGCCATCAGATCAAAGGGTTGGAGGAGCAGGTCGGGATGGAGCTGTTCGGGCGGCGCACCAAACCGATGCGCCTGTCGGCGGCCGGGCTGCGGCTGTTGCGCGTCGCCGACCGGGTGCTGCCGGAGATCGAGGCGCTGGAGGTGGAGTTCGACAACCTGCGCCACGGCAGCGCCGGGCGGCTGCACATCGCCATTGAGTGCCACGCCTGTTTCGAGTGGCTGCTGCCGGTGCTGGAGCTGTTCCGCCACACCTGGAATGACGTCGATGTCGACATCCGCCCCGGCCTGGCGTTTAGCGCCATCGAGGCGCTGGAGCGTGAGACGGTAGATGTGGTGATCACCTCGGACCCCGAGGATATTCCCGGCATTACCTTCGCGCCGCTGTTTGATTATTCGCCGCTGTTCGTTGCCGCCGCCGGGCATCCGCTGGCCGATAAACCCTTTATAGAACCGGAAGATTTTCTGGGCGAGACGCTGCTGACCTATCCGGTGGACCGCTCGCGCCTCGATGTGTTTTCGATGCTGCTGGAGCCTGCGGGGGTGGAGCCTGCGGCGATCCGGCGGGTCGAGCTGACGGAGGTGATCCTGCTGCTGGTCGCCTCGGGGCGCGGGGTCACGGTGCTGCCGGACTGGGTGCTGCGCGAGGTGAAATTTCACTCCGATTACATCACCAGGCCGATCACCGAAAAGGGGCTGACACGGCGTATGTTCGCGGCCTGTCGCGCCGAGGATACCGCCAAGCCCTTCATGGCGCATTTCACCCGGCTGGCGCGCACCGAAGCGGTGAAGTTGCAACGCGGCCGCTCGGGGATGACCGCGGCACCCTCGCCGATATTGACAGCATCGGGCGGGCAGGGCCAAACCACGCCCTAGCGCCCCTTGGCAAGCGGGGCCTTGCGGTCTATACGCGCAACTTCGGATCAAGGAGCCGCCCCAACATGCCCTTTAGTGCCAACCTCAACATCATGCTGAAAGCCGCCCGCAAGGCCGGCCGGAGCCTCGTGAAGGATTTCCGCGAAGTCGAGAACCTTCAGGTTTCGATGAAGGGGGCAGGCGACTTTGTCAGCCGCGCCGATATCGCGGCGGAAAAAATCCTCAAGGACGAGTTGATGGGCGCGCGCCCGACCTACGGCTGGCTGGCCGAAGAGGGTGGCGAGGAGCCGGGCGACGATCCGACCCGGCGCTGGATCGTCGATCCGCTGGATGGCACCACCAACTTTCTGCACGGTCTGCCGCATTGGGCGGTGTCGATCGCGCTGGAACACAAGGGCCAGATCATTGCTGGTGTCATCTATGACGCCGCCAAGGACGAGATGTTCCTGGCCGAGAAGGGCGAAGGCGCCTGGATGAACGAGAGCCGTATCCGTGCCTCAGGCCGGATCCGGATGATCGAGTCCATCTATGCAACAGGGCTGCCCTTTGCCGGGCGCGCCGATCTGCCCGAGACGCTGAAAGACCTCGCGCGGTTGCTGCCGGCCTGTGCCGGTGTGCGGCGCTGGGGGGCGGCATCGCTCGACATGGCCTATGTGGCTGCCGGTCGCTATGACGGGTTCTGGGAGCGTCGTCTGAAGCCCTGGGACATGGCAGCGGGCATTGTCATCGTGCGCGAAGCGGGCGGGTTCATCCAGCCGCTGAACCCCGAGGGCAATATCATTGCCGATGGCGAAGTCATCTGTGCCAACGAGCCGCTGTTCGACAAGTTCTCCAAGATTATCCGGAATACCTGAAGCTTTGTTTGTCTGGAGGGGTGCCTCCGGCGGAAGTATTTCAGGCAAGATGATGAAGAGGTCGGCCGCGCGGTTTGCGCGGCCGGTTTTGTTTTGTGGGCCGGGTGTTTTTGCTGGGGTCAGCGTTTGCGGCGGACTTTGGGGATGCTGCTGCGCGAGAGCTGATATTTTACCTCGGGGTGGGGCGGTTTGCCGCGATGCGCGCTCCAGAAGCGTGGGCCGCCGAGGCGCAGGAACAGAGGCAGTGTCAGGGCAAGGCCGAGCAGGAAGCCGCCCGAGTGCGCCCAGTAGGCGACGCCGCCGGTCGTTGGGTCCGAGCCAAAGCCGTTGAACAGCTGCAGGACGAACCACAGCCCCAGCATGATCCAGGCCGGAACTGAAAAGATGCGGAAGAAAACCAGCAGGATCACGAGGATATCGACCCGGGCGCGCGGGTAGAGCAGCAGGTAGCCGCCCAGCACGCCGGCAATGGCCCCCGAAGCGCCGACTGTCGGCACCACAGAGTCCGGCGCCGAGAGCACCTGCGCCAGAGACGCGCCGACGCCGCAGGCGAGGTAGAAGCCGAGGTAGGCGATATGGCCCATCTCATCCTCAAGATTGTCACCGAAAATCCACAGGAACAACATGTTTCCCGCCAGGTGCAGCAGCCCGCCGTGCAGGAACATCGAGGTGATCAGCGTGCTGTACCCTTCGCCCGCGCTGATGCGTGCGGGAATCATGGCGTAATGATCATAGAAGCTGAGGATCGCCTCCGGGTCGCCCAGACGTGTGGAATAGCTGAAAAAGATCAGAATATTGAGGGCAATGAGGCCGTAGGTGACAAAGGGCGTGCTGCCGGAGGGGTTATGATCGCGCAGGGGAAACATGGCGCGACGCTGGGTGGAAACACCGGTGGCGTCAAGCGCGATTGCGCGCTTTGGTGTCCGGGGCATTTGCCCTCTCGGGCCGGGTTTACAAGGCCGGTTTTGCGGCTATGGTCCGATGGCTCGCCTTTCCCCCCTTGCTTTGCCGCAGGGGCCGGGGCGCGCGCCCGCGTGGTGGAATGGTAGACACAGAGGACTTAAAATCCTCAGGCTTTAGCCGTGCGAGTTCGAGTCTCGCCGCGGGCACCATAAGGTGGCAGATTTCGAGTGTAGGAGAGCCAGTCTGCTCACACACCTAACGCACACAGTCTCCTTTTGGTTTTGATTTGTTTCATCAGTTGGTGCGGCGGCTCGAGGCTGCTCTGCTTTGGGCGCTCTACTTAGGGCGCGTCTGCTCCGCGCAGTAATGTCCTCTGCCATCCCCTGATAAGGTGGATGGCAGAGGAACTGGAATAAGATGAAGATTACTCAGCTTCCGCGTTGTTCGACGTGTCAGGCCCAAATCCAACCTTCGTGCCAGGCGCAGCGGATGACAAGTGTCAGCCCTTTCCATATGACGGGCAAAAGGGGGCGTGCCTGCGGCTTTTTCAAAACCTAAGAGGGCAAGAAATCACAGAAGTGGTCATGGCCAACCCGGTTGATTTCGTTGCCGAACGTCGCCTTCGTGAGGCCGCCGATGACACAGGCATCGAACTTGATATCCTGCCCTCTCCCGGCTTTCTGAACAGCCCGGCCGACAATCTTGAATGGTCGCAAGGCCGTAAGCGCCGGTTCATGGCAGATTTCTATAAAAGCCAGCGCCGCCGCCTGGACGTGTTGATGGAGAATGACCAACCTCTGGGCGGGAAATGGAGCTTTGACGAGGACAACCGCAAGAAGGTGCCAAAGGCGTTGCTGGCAAGCTTGCCCTGGATCGATTGGCCCGGCCATGACGCCATCGATGAGGCCGCAAAAGCAAGCGTTCTTGCCGAATTCCCAAACGCGACAGGCAGTTTGGAAAAGCTCTACTATCCGACCTCGCACGCGGGTGCCGCCGCTTGGTTCGATCAGTTCCTCGAGCGGCGACTTGACCGGTTCGGCGACTTTGAAGATGCTATTGTCGCAGATGAAAGCTGGCTCTGGCATGCCATTCTAACCCCTGTGCTGAATATCGGGCTGCTCACCCCGAGCCAGGTGCTGGACACCACGCTTACTTATGCAAAGCGCAGGGATATCCCTCTGAATTCGCTGGAAGGTTTCCTCCGTCAAATCATCGGTTGGCGTGAATTTATGCGCGCCACCTATGACGACCTTGGTGTCCCCATGCGCCGTACGAACTATTGGGGCCACCACCGCCCTATGCCCCATACCTTCTATGACGGCACAACCGGCATTGCCCCGCTAGACGACACGATCCGGCGCGTGCTCGCGACCGGTTATTGCCACCATATCGAGCGGCTGATGGTGCTTGGTGGCTTCATGTTCATGTGCGAGATCGACCCGGACGACATTTATCGCTGGTTCATGGAGATGTTCGTGGACAGCTATGATTGGGTCATGGTTCCCAATGTCTACGCTATGAGCCAGCACGCAGATGGTGGGTTGATCACCACCAAGCCTTACTTCTCCGGCTCAAACTACATCCGGAAAATGAGCCACTGGGACAAAGGACCTTGGACGGAGGTCTGGGACGGATTGTATTGGCGTTTCATTTTCAAGCATTCAGGTGCGCTCGCAAAGAACCCGCGTTGGGCCATGATGTGCCGCACGGCAGAGCGGATGAAGCCTGAAAACAAGGACTGCCATTTGAAGATTGCCGACAAATTTCTGTCGCAACTGAATTGAACAAAGCAGAAATACACAAGAAACTGCGTCTCCCTAATAGAAGACATTACTGCAAAAAGAGTAAAGTTCAGCTTTGTCCCGCACTGCGGAAATTCCGACCCCGCCGGGGTTCGCAAGCGCGGCGAAGGGCTGCTTCGGTGGGCCGCGCTGCAGCATTCCGATCCGAGGCTGATGGTCGGCATTGGGCCGGGAGCGCCGTCTTGCCTTCGGTTGATCCGCCCAATGGCACTGTCCGCTCTCTGCGCACTGCTGCCCTTCGTGCTAGGCGCAGCGAATGACCGTTTTCCGCCCTCCGTGTCAGATGCTGCATCTGCAAAGCCGACGCGTGCGACCGGTAAGAAAGGGCTGGCTGCGACCCGCTGTGGTGACCCCCGAGGCGGTTTTTTTGGGGGGGGCGATGACCTCGTGCTGCACAGCCGCAAGTCCGGTCACATACCGAAGTGCTCGATTTTGCCGGGGAAAGGCATGTCTGTTCCTGCGTAAGAGATCACAACCGCAGTGAAAGCGCCTGTGTCCTGACCGCGCCTTCCGCAACTTTTAAATCAATTGCAGGTGGCTTCCGCATTTCGGGCGTTTTCCTCTATGAGCAAATAATTGGTGGACGCCCATTTGCAGAGCGCAAGTAATGGTTCGACAAGGGTGTGGCCTAGCTCTGTTAGGCTGTATTCGACCCAAGGCGGGTTCTTTTCGGCAAAGACGCGGCGCATCACCAGACCGTCGCGTTCTAACCCACGCAGCGTCACCGTCAGCATTCGCTGAGAGATATTTTCGACTTCTCGGCGGATCTGATTATAGCGCTTCGGCTCTTCCGACAGGATCAAAATCACCAAAACGGTCCACTTATCGCCAACCCGCGACAGGATTGGAGAAATTCGCTCACAATCCCCGGGTACAGACATGTTCCCTAGTTTCAAAAATGTGCCTCCTTGTGCGATTTTACGCGTCCGATAGGTAAGTAACGTATTAATAGTTCGTTAGAGGAAAAACACAATGTGTGAGCTTTGCAACGTGGGTTTGCCGCACCGGCAGCCCGGCACGACACGTCGGAATTTCATGCGCACGGCGATGGCCAGTGCGGCGGCTGCGGCCTTTCTGCCGGGCTTCATGTCGCGCCCGGCCGCTGCGCAGACCACCCCGGCCGGTGTTGGTGCCCCCGGTCGTCGTACCTTGATCAAGGGCGGCCATATCCTGAGCCTTGATGCGGCGATTGGCGACTTCACCGGCGATGTGCTGATTGAGGGTACTAAGATCCTAGAAGTAGCACCGTCCATCGACGCAGGTGACGCAGCGCAGATTGATGCCTCAGGCCGTGTTGTGATGCCGGGGTTCGTCGACACCCACCACCACCAGTTCGAAACAGCGCTGCGGTCTTATCTGCCGAACGGGATCATGTTTCCCGATCCCACTCGCCCCGGTGCGGCAAATTATCTGGAAGATATTCTTGGTAAGTTCTCCAAGGTCTACCGTCCCGAGGATGTCTATATCGCGCAGCTTTTCGGCGGCCTAAGCCAGCTGGATGCAGGTGTGACGACCGTGCTTGATGTCTCTCAGATCCATCATTCGCCCGCTCATTCCGATGCGGTGATCGAAGGGATGAAAGCTGTTGGTCGTCGCGGTGTCTTTGGCTACTTCGAAGGTTATGGTCCTGATCTTGCCTATCCCCAGGATGCGCGTCGGATCCGTGACGCTTATTTCGGCACTGATGATCAGCTGCTGAGCATGTTGATGGGAGGAGAGGTTTACCTGCCCGACGTCGATCCGTTGAACCTGTGGAATCTGGCGAAAGAGCTTGATCTGATGGTCGGTCTGCATGTCGTCGGATCGTTGGGCATGCAGGAAACCATGGACCGACTGATCCCGCATTACACGGATAAGCACTTGTTCATCCACATGACTGGAATGTCAGATCAGGCTTGGGACCGCGCAAAAGAAGTTGGGGCTCATGTTTCCCTGTCGGTCCCGATCGAGATGCAAATGCGTCATGGCATGCCACCGATCCAGAAGGCGATCGATATGGGGATGGAGCCATCCTTGTCTGTTGACGTGGAATGCACGATGACAGCGGATTTCTTTACACAGATGCGCGGCGCGATCACGCTGCAACGCGCCATGGCAAACCAGATTGCGTTGGAACAAGGCCCGACCGAGGCACCTGCGTTGCTTGATGCCCACGAGGTCATCAAGTTTGCAACGATCAACGGTGCAAAGGGTCTGAAGCTGGACCACAAGACTGGATCGCTGACACCAGGCAAAGAGGCCGACATCATCCTTCTGGATGCGAATGCGCTGAACGTGGCGCCGCTGAACAACGCGGCCGGTGCCGTGGTGACTCTGATGGACCGGTCCAACGTGGAATCGGTTCTGGTGGCAGGGCAAATCAAAAAGTGGAAAGGAATATTGGTCGGGCAGGACATCCCAGCGTTGCGCGACAAGATCGTCGCGTCGCGGGATTATCTTTTTGAAACAGCTGAAGTCGATATTCCGCTGTTCGATTGAATGAAACTGCCGCCGCTTTCAGAGTGGCGGCAACCCCAGTTTACGAATAAATTGAATAAACTAATTCATCGCAAAATATCATCCGTTTTGGGGTGGCCGCTTCGTCAGGCATAGAGCATTTCAGCGCTCTCAGTGCGACCGATCTTCAACGCTAAATTTGTAATTGGTTTGATGCCGCTCCGCCAAACCAGTCATTGGCTCGCTCAAGGTCAAAGTCCGGATTGTCCCCAGTGCAGACGGTTGGGTGTGCTTGAATGATGCAGCTGCAGCGAAAGGCAGATTCTGCACGCGGCATCGCAGCTTGAAATGTCGCTCGATCTCGTCAGAAGGCTGAGTTTGCAAGGGCGGCTCCCTGCGCATCTCTGCCGGTCGAGCAGCCTGCAGCATCAACCAGCGATGCTGCAACGCGCCGAGCGTCAGCTTTCGGGACGTTGCACTTCTGATTTTGCGCCTGCAGCATAGCTCTCGTTGCACCTGGCTTTACCGTTGCGAAAGGGGAGCAGGTCATGCAGCATGAAGATACCGGACCGAAACCGTCTCAGGGCTGGCTGCAGTCGACGGCAGGCAGTCCAAAGGCGTCGCCCAAGCCTGGTGCAGGGAGTAGCGAGGCGCTGACACGACCAGCGTGAAGCGACTCTTTGTTGCGAACGGAAGTCGTTCTCGCTGAAATGTCGGCAGGTCGAAGTCCTGCGCCAGCTCGATCACGGTCTTCTCGCCCTTGATCGCGGCAACCGCCATTTTCGCCTTGAATGCCGGGCTGTGGTTCCGGCGTGGTCGTCCTGCCATGGCCTGCTCCTCGCTCGCAGCATCATGCTGCTGTTGCGCGAAAAATCCACTTATCCCGGCTGTTCAGATTTCCGGAACCACCTCTCTATGACGGGTCTGTCGCTGGAAAAAGGAAGGGGGCAGTTTTGCTGCTTTTGGAGCGGGCCACCTCTGCCGGCGGCCCTTGTTCCACCACCTTGCCGCCTTCGTCGCCAGCACCGGGGCCGATATCGACAACCCAGTCACTACGCCGTGCGACAAGCATGTTGTGTTCGACCATGATGACGGAATTTCCCGCGTCAACCAGCCGATCGAGCTGTGCCAGCAACAGGGTTACGTCCGCGGGATGCAGACCGGTCGTGGGTTCGTCCAGAACGTAAAGCGTGTCGCTGCGTTGTGCGCGCTGTAGTTCCGTTGCCAGCTTGATCCTCTGCGCCTCGCCACCGGACAGTTCTGTCGCGGGTTGGCCAAGGCGCAGATACCCAAGGCCGACCTGACGCAAGGCCGCGATCGCGCGAGTGATTGCGGGGTCGTCGGCAAAGAAGTCGTGCGCCCGCTCCACCGTCAGATCGAGGATCTCTGCGATGGTCTTTCCATTATAGCGGATGTCGAGCGTCTCGTCGTTGTAGCGTTGCCCGCGACAGACCGGACAAGGCGCATAGACGCTGGGAAGGAACAGCAGTTCGACGCTGACGAAACCAGCGCCTTCGCAGTTCGGGCAGCGGCCCTTGACCACGTTGAAGGAAAAACGTCCGGCGTCGTAGCGCCTTGCCCGCGCTTCAGCTGTTGCGGCGAACAACTTGCGCACATGGTCGAACAGTCCGGTGTAGGTTGCAAGATTGGACCGCGGCGTGCGGCCGATAGGTTTCTGATCCACAACGACCAGACGCCGGATATGCTGCATGCCATCGACGATGTGGCCATCGATCGGGGTGTCCAGTTCCCTCTCCAGCAGTTCCGGTTCGTTGTCAGTGGTCTCGGCCACTGGCTTTTGCCCCAAGGCATCACCGACGAGTGCAACGAGCGCTTGGCTGACAAGGCTGGACTTGCCTGATCCGGACACGCCCGACACCGTTGCCAAAACCCCCAGCGGTAGATCAACATTAACTCCGTGAAGGTTGTTGCGGGTGACCCCTGCCAGACGCAGCCAGCCTTTCGGCTCTCTGGGGGTGCGGTCGCCAGCGCGGGCGTGATCAAACAGATGCCGCGCGGTGTGCGAGTTCTCTATCCCGCGCAGGCCATCGAACGGGCCGCTGTAGACGACAGTGCCGCCATCGGTGCCCGCGTCCGGACCGACGTCCACGATCCAGTCGGCGTGCCGGATGACATTGACATCATGCTCGACCACGAAGAGAGAGTTGCCAGCGCCTTTCAGGTCATCCAATGCACCCAGCAAGGCTTGGGTATCAGAGGGATGAAGCCCCGCCGACGGCTCGTCCAGCACATAGACCACACCGAAGAGTTGCGACCGGATCTGCGTGGCCAGTCGCAACCGCTGCAATTCCCCCGGCGACAGGCTGACAGTATTCCGTTCCAGCGACAGATAGCCAAGGCCAAGGCGCGTCAGAGCTGCCACGCGGGCCATGATGTCGCGGGATATCCGTTGCGCAACGATTGTCTTTTCGGGGCTTATGTCATCCGCCACCGGATCCCGGTGCGCTGCGGTGTCTAGCAATGTTGCAAGATCGCTCAGCGTCAGCCGTGAGATCTGTCCGATATCCAGCCCCTCGAAAGTGACCGACAGCGACTCGGGTTTCAGCTTCTTGCCGTCGCACGCCGGACAGACGGAAATATCCATGAACTGAGAGACGCGCTTTTTGGTCCGCTCGCTTTGCGTCGTGGCAAAGGATTTCAACACATAATTCCGCGCACTGGTGAAGGTGCCCATGTAGGTGGGCGAGCGGTTCTCTTCCCGCGCCCGTCGCGTTTCCTGCGGTGTCATCCGCGCATAGACGGCTACCTCGGGGGTGTCGTCCGTGAACAGGATCCAGTCGCGGGTGTCGCGTGGCAGATCTTGCCAAGGTGTGTCGATGTCGTACCCCAGAGAGATCAGAATATCGCGCAGGTTCTGCCCGCCCCAGGCCGGGGGCCAACCGGCAATAGCACCGTTGCGGATCGTCAAGGTTGGATCGGGGACCAGCAGGTCTTCCGTCACGTTGAACACGCGGCCGATGCCGTGGCAACGTGGGCACGCACCGTCGGGCGTATTGGGCGAGAAAGCATCTGCGTAGAGGATCGACTGCCCCTTTGGGTATTCACCAGCACGGGAATACAGCATCCTCAAACCGTTGGAGATCGTCGTGACACTGCCCACGGACGACCGGGCCGATGCGGTGCCCCTTTGCTGCTGCAAGGCGACGGCCGGTGGAAGCCCGCTGATGCTATCCACGTCTGCTTCGCCGACCTGGTCTATCAACCGCCGCGCATAGGGGGAGACGGACTCGAGAAACCGTCGCTGGGATTCCGCGAATAGCGTGCCAAAGGCCAGAGAAGATTTCCCAGAGCCCGAAATCCCAGTGAAGACGACCAGCGCGTTGCGCGGTATGTCAATATCGACGTCCTTGAGGTTGTGAACGCGCGCGCCGCGCACCTGAACACAATTCTCACGATCATCTGGAACGGTTTTACTTATGCTCTGGGTGATCTCATGACCTCATGTGCTGTTTTAGCAATTGGTGGTAGCCTTGTAGGATGGCTTTCGCCTGCCAGAACGGATCGACAGTGAAATCTCCACTGATTGTGGGGGCTTAGTCCTGACGGCTGGCCAGAACCTATTCCGCGAGTTCATTGTGGCAAGGTGTCACGAGTGACAGATCGCTGAAATATGCACTCGCGGCATTATCTTCACCCAGATCTGCGCATCTCTTCCGGTAGAGCGGTCTGCAGCGTCATCGATCGCCGTAGAGGCGTGCCGAGTGTCAGCTTTCCGGAATTATGGCGCGGGATCGCATGGCTGCGGCGTAGCTATCGATGCGCTTGGCGTGACTGTCGCGTTTGGGTTGGCTGCGGCCCGCTGATGTGATCACAGAAGCGGCTCTGCGTGCTTCCATGGGTGCCGCGCTGCCGCAATTCTGCTTCCGAGCGCAAAGTTGCCAGTCATGACGGTTGGTGCTTACGGCGTCTTGGGCCAGATCAGGTCTTCAAGATCCTCTAGCTTTCTGACGGAAGACTGCCATTCAGTGATTGCGATGCCCCGCATGTCACTCGCCCCATGGAGCATCATCAGCGTCGTCAAGCGTCGGCGCATCGCATCGTCATAGTCCTCTGCGGGCACACCATAGCCTTCAAGGAATGCCCGGAGGCGGTCGGGGACGCCCGCGCACATGAAGGCGCTCGGTCCCAGGAGATCGTATTCGCGCCAGCCTGTCATCACGTCGCTTAAGTCGATGACCGCGGTGAGCTGCCAGCCATCGGACGTTTCTGTCAGAAGCAGATTTTCTGGAATCCATTCCCCGGGGAGGATAACCGGCTGCACGTCTGCCGGCAGTACTGAAGGCACCGCCTGTAGAAGGCTGGCAGATCGGCCAATAGGGGCGCCTCCAAGCCCTGTCGACTATGCCGCTTGATACATCCTTCGGCCTGACGTTTGATGACGTCGGGCCAGATCGGCTGCATCTCAAGCAACTCACCGGGATCGACGGCCTGGACCTCTGCAATCGTGCGCCCGATGTCGCCTAGAATGGCGAGGCGTTCTCGTTCGGATAGCACCGGCCAGACCTCGGAGCCGACTGTTCCGGCCAAAGGTTCATGTTCCTCTCCCGCCTGTCTTGCCGGATAAAAAGCTAGAAATGGCAGAGGTGCAACGGCAGCTTCGTCCGCACTCCGAACAGTCGACATGGGATAATGCTGCAGCCACATCCAGCGTCCGCTCTTCTCTGAAACCGGGCAACACGAAATATGACCCTATCCGATGCAAGGGCCGAGATGGACCTGTACCGCCGTGAACCCGACAGGATGAACGGGAACACACAGAGCTTTTATGACCTGACCTCCGACGCCGATACCGGGATCAAACGTCGGGTCATTCGCTATCTGGAGCTCCTGCAAAAATCGACCGGCACTAGGCATCTGCCATAACGAGACGAGGCGATGTTGACGCCTCTGCGCGACGGTCAGCCAATTGCACGGATCATGACGGAACATGAGGCGGACGAGATCGCGGCGGCTCTTCAAGAAGAAATGCCTTGGATGGCCCAGGCAAAGGACGTCTTCTCGCATGGCCTGAGGGCCTCTGCTTGTGAAGGGCTGCCCGGTCTGCGGTTCAATCCTCTTGCGCTGGTGGGGTCGCCTGGGATCGGGAAGAGCTTCTGGGCGCGCCGCTTGGCGCATCCTCTCGACGTGCCCACCACGCGCAGTGATGCCGCGGGGGAACCTGCGGGAGGCTCCTTGGTCGGGACACAACGCGGCTGGGGCAGCGCGCGCCCTGGTAAGCTGATACAGACCGCTCTGCGCGAGCGTCATGCAGGGCCTGTTGTGATCATTGGTGAACTGGAAAAAACCGGAAATGGTCCTCGACGCCATGTCCGACGCTATCCAGCTAACCGTTTCTGCCGGGCGGATGCCGCGCTTGCGGAGTTCAAACCGCATGCAGGACCGTGCTGAACTGTTGGCGAAGCGACCGGTTATGCACTGACATCAGCAGGTCACGACGCTGAGCGTGGGAAGAGCGTCGGCAAGGCAGTGCGGGGCAAGGCCCGGGTTAAGGCGTGTGGATTGACGCACACGTGGCAAAGCTTGCGTTGACCTGAGGGGCAGATGCGCGCTAGGTGAGGCCCATGATGTTTTGCGCACTCCCCGTCGCGACGCTTTATTATCCGCTGCCATAGGTAGCGGACCATTTACGTGTTCACCGCTGTCACAGGTCAGCGGTTCACCATCATCAGCATGTGACTCTGGCCGGTTTCCCAGGATCAGGATCATGCTCTCACACTCCACATCTGTCACGATTGTCGGTTTCGGCGCCTTTGGCCGGATGATCGCCGCGCATCTCGCGCTGCATTGCGCGGTCAGCGTCTATGATCGGGGCCTGCCACCGGGCCAGACTCCTGCGCAGGTCCGGTTTCTGACGGGGCCACAGGAGATTTGCGGCGACATCGTTATTCTGGCAGTGCCGGTTCAGGCGGTGGCGGAGTGCCTGAGGGAAATCGCGCCGCATTTGCGGGCCGGGCAGATGGTGGTGGATGTCTGTTCGATCAAGGAGGAACCGGCGCGTCTGATGCAGGCGATGCTACCGGAGGGGGTGGAGATTCTGGCAACCCACCCGATGTTTGGACCAGCCAGCGGGCGAATGGGCGTGGCGGGGCTACAGATCGTGCTCTGCCCGCTGCAGGGCAAAGGTTGGCGGCGGCTGGCGGTGTTTTTGCGGCGGGGCCTGAAGCTCGACGTCATCGTGACCACCCCGGAGGAGCATGACCGGCAGGCGGCCATGTCTCAGGGGTTGATCCATCTGCTGGCCCACGCAGTGCAGACATGGGGCGAACGGCCGACGATCCGCACCAAAAGCTATGACCTGTTTGCCGAGGCGCTGGCCATGGTGCGCGACGATGCCCCCGAAGTTTTCGAGGCGATCACCCAACGCAACAGCCACGTCGCCACGCTGCGCGAACATCTGTTGCAGACGATGGGGCCACGCCCGCTGGCGCCGCTGGAGTGACCCCCTCCCGCGTCAGACAATGTAGCCGGCGCAGGCCGCGGTGTTGCGGACATGGGCGCGCATAGCTTCTGCGGCGGCATCGGGGGTGTTCTGCGTCAGGGCCTGCAGGATGACGTGATGCTCTTGTATCGAGGCCTCCATCCGCGCGACGGCGGTATTGGGAATGGGCACGCGCTGGCTTTCGGTCAGCATCTCGCGCACCGAGCGGTAGAGCGATTTCATCATCTCGTTGGGGCAGGTCTCGGCGATCAGAGCGTGAAAGGCGAGGTCGGCCTCGACATGGCTGACCAGATCGCCGTCGCGCCAGGCACCTTCGAAATCGCGGTTGGCCTGCTCCAGCGCGTTGGCGACCTCAGGTGTGACCAGCGGGCAGGCGAGGCGGCAGAGCTCTCCCTCGATCAGCAGGCGGGACTGGAACACGTCGAGGATGCTGTATTGCGACACGAAGCGCCACGGCTCCGTTGCGGCGGGCTTGGCTTGGGTGCCGAGCACGAAGGTGCCGCGCGCCGGGTAGGTCTTGACCAGGCCGAGGGTTTCCAGCGTCAGCAGGGCTTCGCGCAGCGAGGCGCGTGATACGCCGAGCTGTTCGGACAAGGCCCGTTGCGGCGGAATCTTCTGGTCCTTGGCCAGCGCACCAGAGCGGATCATCTCCTGCAGCTGCCGGGCGATGGTCTGGGTGACGGGATCCTTGTTGGAAGGTGGCTCCATGAAGTGCCTTTCAAAGCAGCGGTAAGGGATCGTATAGCGGCAAATTTTCCCGTGACCAAACATCAAGCCTTGATCGGCGGCCTCTGTCATGGTCCAGATTGGTCGTACCGGTCAGACCGGTCTGACCAGTTTGGCGATAAAAAACCACTACCAACAGGGAAAACCACTCAATGATCAGAAAAACAGGACCACTCGCCGCAATTTCGCTCGTTGCGATGGCGGCTTTTGCGGGCGCGGCTGCGGCGGACACGCTTCAGGTCGGCGCAAATATCGGCAACGTGCCGTGGGAATTTCAGGATGACACCGGTGCCTTCACGGGTTTTGAGGTCGATCTGATCGATGCCGTCGCCGAAAAGCTGGGCGACGATGTTGAAATCGTCAATATTCCGTTCAACGGCCTGTTCTCGGCCGTGCAGTCTGGGCGCATCGACGTCGCGATGTCGTCGATCACCATCACCGACAAGCGCCTGGAATCGGTGACCTTCGCGCAGCCCTACTACGACAGCGACCAGTCGCTGACCGTCACCGCCAATGGCCCGGCCTCGCTGGACGAGATGAGCGGCAAGGTGATCGGTGTCGACACCGGCTCCACCGGAGACATGTGGGCGACCGAGCACAGCGCTGAGTACGGCTTTGCCGACATCAAGCGGTATGAGGGGCTGTCGCCAGCGATGCTCGACCTGACGGCGGGGCGGATCGACGGCTATATCTCGGATATTCCGGCGCTGCTCTACTACGTCAAGGACAAGCCCAGCCTGAAGGTCGTTCAGCGCATCGAGACGGGCGAGAAATACTCCTTCATGTTCGCCAAGGATGCGCCGTTGGCGGGCGAAGTGAACGAAGTTCTGACCGCGCTGAAACAGGACGGCACCATCGCGTCGCTGCATGAGAAATGGTTCGGCGTGATGCCGGAGGACACCACTTCGACTGCGACGGTTCTGCCGATGCCTTCGCTCGACTGATGCAACCCGGCGCGGGCCTGCTGTATGGCCCGCGCCAGCCAATGAAAGACCCCCATGGACTTTTTTGATACCTTTCTGAACCTTGCCGTGCTGCAGCGCAGCCTGCCCATGCTGTTGCAGGGCCTCTGGCTGACCCTGCAGCTGGGGGCGGCGAGTATTGTGGCCGGGCTGATTGTCGGGCTGATCGTCGCCATGCTGCGGATGTATGCGGTGGCGCCGGTGCGCATCGCGATGCGGATGTATATCGATGTGCTGCGCTCGATCCCGCTGCTGGTGCTGCTGATCGTCATCTACTACGCGCTGCCGTTTCTGGGGCTGCGGCTGTCGTCCTTTGCCTCGGCGCTGGCGGCGCTGACGCTGGTGTCGGGCGCTTATACGGCCGAGATCTTTCGCGCCGGGATCGAAGCGATCCCGAAAGGCCAGTTCGAGGCGGCTTCGGCCCTCGGGCTCAGCCCGCAGCGCACCATGACGGATGTGGTGCTGCCGCAGGCGGTGCGCATCGTCATCCCGCCGCTGACCAACAATTCGATCAACGTTGTCAAGGACACGGCTCTGGCCTCGGTCGTGGCGATGCCGGACCTTTTGAAGCAGGCGACCCAGATGCAGGCGCTGACGGCGAACCCGTCGCCGCTGATTGGCGCGGCGATCCTCTATATCGCGTTCCTGTGGCCGCTGGTGTTGCTGGTGTCCTATCTTGAGCGGCGTTTCAATTCGGGGAGGCGCGTATGAGCGGCACCATCAGCATTCGCAATCTGCGCAAATACTACGGCGCCTATGAGGCGCTGCGCGGCATTGATCTGGAGATCGAGCGGGGCGAGGTGGTCTGTGTCATCGGGCCGTCGGGGTCGGGCAAGTCGACCCTGATCCGCTGTATCAACCGGCTGGAGGATTTCGAGGCCGAGAGCGAGATCCGCGTCGATGGCACGCCGGTGATCCCAGGGCGGTCGCTGGCCAAGGTGCGCGCCGAGGTCGGCATGGTGTTTCAGGGTTTCAACCTGTTCCCGCATCTGAGCGTGCGCGAGAATGTCATGCTGGCCCCGCGCCGGGTGCGCGGCACCACGCGCGCCGAGGCCGCTGTGCAGGCCGACCGCCTGCTGGCCCGCGTCGGCATCACCGAACAGGCCGACAAGTACCCCGAGCATCTGTCAGGCGGTCAGCAGCAGCGCGTCGCCATTGCCCGTGCGCTGGCGATGGAGCCGCAGGTGCTGCTGTTTGACGAGCCGACCTCGGCCCTCGATCCGGAGATGGTGGGCGAGGTGCTTGACGTGATGAAATCGCTTGCCGGGACCGGTGTGACGATGATCGTGGTGACGCATGAGATGGGCTTTGCCCGTCAGGTGGCGGACCGGGTGATCTTCATGGACGCCGGTGAAATCATCGAAACCGGATCGCCGGAACAGGTGCTGGGCCAACCACAGGAAGCCCGCACCAGAAACTTTCTCAGCGCCGTGCTGAACCACTGACTTACGCATTTTAGGACAGAATATGACCGAGACCAAAGACGTGATCGACATGGACTTCGTGCAGTCGAATTTCCCCGGCATGGCATCCGGCTGGGTGTTTTTCGACAACGCCGGGGGCAGCCAGATCGTGCAGGGCGCGCTGGACAGGATCAACGAATTCCTGATCCACCGCAACGTCCAGACCGGCGGCAGCTACGAGGTGTCGCTGGCCGCCGCCGAGGGGCTGAAGCTGGGCCGTGAGGCGGCGCAGGTGATGGTGAATGCCGCGCGCACGGATGAGATCGTCTTCGGCCCCTCGACAACGCAGCTGATGCGCACGCTTGCGGCCTCGATGCGGCGGCAGTTCCAGCCCGGTGACGAGATCATCGTCAGCCATGCTGATCACGAGTCCAACATCGGCCCCTGGGACGAGCTGCGCGAATACGGCGTGGTGATCCGCAACTGGTCACTGGACGCGGACAGCATGACGATGCGGCTTGAGGACCTCGCACCGCTGATGAACGCGCGCACCAAACTGGTCTGTCTGCACCATGCCTCCAACATCCTTGGCCGGGTCAATCCGATCAAGGAGGTCGCGGCTTTCGTGCACGACCATGGCGCAAAGCTCTGCGTGGATGGCGTCGCCTATGCGCCGCACCGGGCGATCGACGTGCAGGACTGGGATGTCGATTTCTACGTCTTCAGCCTGTACAAATGCTATGGGCCGCACACCGCGATCCTCTATGGCAAGTACGATCTGCTGGCGGATCTGGACGGCCAGTACCACTATTTCTACGGCAAGGACAAAGTGCCCGGCAAGCTGGAGCCCGGCAACCCCAACTATGAGCTGGCCTATTCCACCGTCGGTGTGGTCGACTATCTGGCCGAACTGGGGCGCCGCTCAGGCGGGGCGGGTGACAAGCGTCAGCTGCTGGAGGCGGGCTACGCCGCGATGCAGGCGCAGGAGGCGGTTCTGTCGCAGCGCCTGCTGAGCTGGCTGGACGCCCGCAACGATTGCCGCGTGATCGGCCTCGGCTTTGACGAGCGCCGCGTGCCCACGATCGCCTTCAAGGTCGAGGGGCTGGATTCCGGGGCGATTGCCAAGGCGATGGATGCCTACAAGATCGCGATCCGCTTCGGCGATTTCCACTCTCGCCGTCTGATGCAGGATCTGGGCGAGATGGACAGCAGTGGCGCGGTGCGTGTCTCCATGGTGCATTACAATACGCTGGCGCAGGTTGACCGGATGACCGAGGCGCTGTCCGAGATCATCTCGCAACAGGCCGCCGCCGCATGAGCGCGCCGCATGATCTGGCGATCCGGGGGGGCACCATCGTCACCGCCTCGGACAGGTTCCGCGCTGATATCGGCATCAGGGACGGCCGTATCACCGACATCGCCGCCGAGATCACCGGCGCGCGGGAGGAGATCGACGCAACCGGCCTGATGGTTCTGCCCGGCGGCATCGACGCCCATGTGCATCTGGCGCAGCCGACCTCGGACGGCACCGTCATGGCGGATGATTTCGAGAGCGGCACGCGCTCGGCTGCGGCGGGGGGCAATACCACGGTTCTGCCCTTCGCGATGCAGGTCAAGGGAAGCTCTCTGCGCGACTGCGTCAGCGCCTATCACGCCAAGGCCGAGGGGCAGTGCTATACGGATGTATCGTTTCATCTGGTGATTTCCGACCCGACACCGCAGGTGCTGGGGCAGGAGTTGCCGGCGCTGGTGCGGGATGGCTATACCTCGTTCAAGGTGTTCATGACCTATGACGATCTGGTGCTGAACGACGCCGAGCTGCTGGAGGTTTTCGAGGTGGCGCGGCGGGAACGCGCGCTGGTCATGGTCCACGCCGAGGGCCACGATGCCATCAAGCACATGACTCGCCGCCTTGAGGAGCAGGGCAAGACCGCCCCCTATTACCACGCCGAGGCGCATCACCAGATTGCCGAGCGTGAGGCGACGCACCGTGCCATCAGCCATGCCCAGCTGACCGATGTGCCGGTGATGATCGTGCATGTCTCTGGCCGCGACCCGATGGAGCAGATCCAGTGGGCCAGGAAGCGCGGCATGAAGGTGCACGCCGAAACCTGCCCGCAGTACATCGCCCTGACCCGCGATGACCTGAAGGGGCTGAACATGGATTTTGAGGGGGCGAAGTATGTCTGCTCTCCGCCGCCGCGCGACGCCGACAGTCAGGCCGCGATCTGGGAGGGGCTGAGGGACGGCACCTTCGAGGTCTTCTCCTCGGATCACTGCCCGTTCTTCTTTGAAAACAGCGAGGGCACCGGCAAGGACAACCCCCGTGCCCGGACATCGTTCAAGTGGGTGCCGAATGGTATTCCGGGGGTCGAGACGCGACTGCCGATCCTGTTTTCAGAAGGGGTCAGCAAGGGCCGGATTTCGCTTGAGCGGTTCGTGGCGCTGACCTCGACCAATCCAGCCAAGCTCTATGGGTTGTACCCGCAGAAGGGGGCGCTGGTGATCGGGGCGGATGCGGATATCACGCTGTGGGACCCGACGCGCACCGATACGATCCGGCAGGAAAACCTGCACCACGGTTCGGATTACACGCCCTACGAGGGGATGGAAATCACCGGCTGGCCAGTGCGCACCATCCTGCGCGGTCAGACCATCGTAGTGGACGGTCAGGTTGTCGCGTCCAAGGGGCAGGGGGCGTACCAGACGCGGGGGACAAGCAGCGCCCTTGCCTGAAGCAGGTCGCAAAGGATGATGCGCGGGTCCGTTTTTTGCGCACCATCCCAAGCGTTGGCGCTGTGACCGCCTCGGCAATCATCGCCGGCATTGGTGATGGTCATCAGTTCCGCAATGGCCGCGAATGCGCAGCATGGTTGGGTCTGACACCTGCGAATATATCCAGCGGTGGGAAAGAGACACTCGGACGGGTCACGAAGATGGGTGATCAATGCTTACGATCATTGCGCGTCGTCGGCATGACCTCCCTTGTCCGACAAACGCGGTCGCACCTCGAGCGCGCAAGCAAGTGGATCACCTCACTGCTGGAACGCAAGCCAGCGCGCGTCGCAACTGTCGCTATGGCCAACAAAACGGCAAGGATTGTCTGGGCAATCGCCATCCGCAACGAACCCCACACGCCACACGCTGCCTAAAGGAGAATGAACAACGAGTTAACAAGACCTGCGAGATGATGGTGCATAAGTCTGCCGCCGAAACCAAGACGCTCCGCCGAATGGCAGGGGCGGAACAACCCGCTAAGCTGATAGGAACTTGGTTTGCGCAACCCATCCACTGCCCGGCAGGGCATTGCGCAGCAATGTCCCGAGAGGGAGGGCCAGCGGTCAAAACCGCGCAAACAGGCCGGACACATGAGTGCTTCTGACAAATGCACAAATCACTTCAAAAATGTCTGGCTATGCAGGAGCCATCCACACATGCCATGCGCTGCGCACCAGCGGCGGCTGTGTGCTTGGGCACGCTGACACATAGCAGTGCGTTCATTGAGACCAATTTCCAGAACTCACGAACCTCATTTTGTTCTTTATTTGTTTGTGTGAGCATAAGTCCCGCAAGCCACTGACCTCGACGGATTTCTAAGCAACTTAAAATCCTCAGGCTTTAGTCGTGCAAGTTCGTGTCTCGCCGCGGGCACCATAAGGTGGCAGGTTTCGAGTGCAAGAGAGCCAGTCTGCTCACACACCTCACTCACACAGTCTCCTTTTGTTTTGGATTTATTTCGCCAGTCAGTGCGGCGGCTCGAGGCCGCTCTGCTTACGGCGCGTCGGCTTGCGCGAGCTCTGAAATAGGCAACCATTTCGGCACTCTGACCGGTGACACCCTGGATCTCGGCGTTGCTGCGGCCAGCTTCTGCGAGACGGATGATCGCGAGTTTACGCAGACCGTGCAGGCTGTATTTCTGGGCGGGTTCCCCTCAGGTTTTTCGCCAGGTCCTGAAGGCGCTTTCAACTCCCCAGTACCCGATCGGTGTCGTCGCGCAGATCATCGGGGCAATAGACTTCGAGACATGGGCGGCGACGGATCATCAATTCCGGCTGAAGCAACCCGCCCTCGCGCCTGCTCCGCGCGATAACTTCCTCTGCCTTTCCTGACCAATGCTGCGTGTCGGCGGCGCGGATTGCAGAAGCCGTTGATGTATCCGAAGATCGCCATCTCAGCTTAGCGCCTCGTTTCCCATGACTGTCGCCAGATGAGCTCTGCCTTGATGGTCATGGTCGACCGCACTCTCCCTGTCGTCCCTCGGCGCGCCGAGGAACGCCACGTGGTCGGCGCTCCGGGTCTGGGCCTGAAAGCCCAAGATCCCCGAAGAGAAATCTATCGCCCGGTCGAGATTGGCCGGGACAGAACAGTCGCTTTCCGTCCCGCTCACCGTCATGCAGCAGCTGCCTTGATTTTGCCTTCTATGCTGCTGACGAAAGCATCCATCGTTAATTCGCCAAGATCGACAGCCTTGGCACCGCCACCTGCCACGAACGTGATATCCTCGATACCAATGACATTCAGCAACAGCCGCAGGTATTGCGTGGCGATGTCGCGCGCCGCGATGGGCGAGCCTTCGGTGTATACGCCGCCCGACGCCAGAAGGATACTGGCTGACGTTCCGGTCACGAGGCCCTTGCCGTCATGACCCAGTGTAAGACCCTTGCGCACGATGTGGTCGATCCACGCCTTCAGCACCGCAGGGACATTGTAGTTGTAGACCGGCGTTCCGATGGCGATCTCGTCGGCGTCCAGCAGTTCGGCGACCAGTTCGTCGGACAGGGCCAGCGCCCCTTTCATCTCCGTCGTATGGAGATCCGGGGGGGTAAAATAGGCTTGCAGCCAAGGCGCGGTGACGAAGGTGAGGTCGGTTTTCATGAGGTCACGCACAACGACGTCGCCATCGGGATGCGCCGCGCGCCATGCGTCGACAAAGCGACGGGTCATGTTGCGTGACACCGATGCGTCGCCGCGCGGGCTGGATTCGATCACAAGAAGCTTGGGCATTTTGATATCCTTTGATTGCAGTGAACGGCCCGGTGAGCGGGGCCGGCATGACACGCAGGATGACATTTCTTCACGCCCTTCCAGAAGAGATCAAATTATGATCAACTCTATCTGAAAAGGAGATGGAGATGATTGGAGCGCTCACTCTCGACCAGCTGCGCGTCCTCGTGGCTATCGCGGATACCGGAAGCTTTTCGGCTGCCGGACGAAGCCTTGGTCGCGTCCAGTCCGCGATCAGCCAGTCCGTCGCCTCCCTTGAAACCGTGCAGGGGGTGGAAATTTTCGACAGGTCTGGCTATCGCCCGGCCCTGACGGAGACCGGTCGCGTGTTGGTCGAACAGGCACGGCTGGTGTTGCGCGGGGCCACGCAGTTCGAGATGGTCGCTGCGAACAAACGGGGCGGGCTGGAGCCTGAACTGGCGCTTGCCATCGACCCGCTGGTTGCCAGTGCTCCGTTCATCGACGCCCTGCGCGACCTGAGCCAGACCTATCCCGATCTGCCCATTTCCTTCTCGACAGAGGGTCTGGGCGGGTCGCTGCGTCGTCTGCGTGACGGATCCGCCGCACTCGGGATCTGCACATTGCTGCCAAGCGTTCCAGATGATCTGGTTGCCTATCCTCTGTCACGGACCGTGATGCGGCCAGTCGTGGGCGCAGGACATCCGCTGGCCGCAGTACGGCGGCCGGTGTCGACCCACGAACTCGAACCGCATGTACAGCTCGTGCTGTCCGACCCGGTGGATCCCGCAGGTCAGAACTATGGCCTGGCCAGCGCGCGGCTCTGGCGGTTTGCGGATCTGAACCGACGCTATGACTTCGTGTTGGCGGGATTTGGCTGGTGCCGGATGCCGGAGCATCTGGTTGCCGATGCGCTGGCTGACGGGCGTCTCGTCGAACTGGAGATCCAGGACGACACGGCGCCGCGCGACGGTTTGACTATCTTTGCCGCTCACGCCCGCGATCGTGTGCTCGGACCGGGAGCTACCCATCTATTATCAGCATTGCGAAAACGGTTCGCGGCTTAGATCGGGGATGGTTCGCACCAGCTCCTGCATGTCCGAGATGCAGCATCGATGCCGTCGTCGCCAGCTAAATCATCAACGTGCAACACAGCCGTCTCTAAGCATCAGGGGGAAAATGTTAGATAACTAACATGATGTTGTAAAACTGACACGTGAATCGGTCAGGAGTGTCCTGCGCCCCTAGCGCCGCCCCGCATTCAGATAAATCTCGCAGGACCTAATGACCAAATATTCGACCGAAACGCAGCACGGGCTGCGCCGTCCCCACATCTCCCTCAGGCTTGCCCTGCTCAGCGGTGTCGCTGCTGCTGGTCTGCTCGCCGCGCCGGCGACGGCGCAGACCAACGGTGCGCTCCGCGTCCTCAGCTTCAACACCTGGGGAGACCAGTTCCGGAACAATCTCGACGCTATAACGCCGCTCTTCGTCGATGGAGGGTATGATATCATCGCCTTTCAGGAACTGCGCAACGATACCTACCTGACCGGTCTTCAGCAGCGTCTGCGCGACGCCGGGCTGGGCGAATACACCTTTTCCAGAATCGGTGACAGCGGCGTTCTGAGCCGCGTGGCGGGCACCGGTGCGACCAACTCCAACGGCGATGGCGTCGCCTATCAAACGACGGATGCGGCCAACGGCATTCCCGAAACCGTTTTCGGGTCTGTGCACCTTGATTACCACGATGACTCCGTTCAGCGTCTGAAGGAACTGGCCGGCATTACGGAGTGGGCAAAGTCGACCAACCGTTCCGTCGTCCTGGTCGGCGACTACAACGCGGCTGACGTCTCCGAGCGTGGCCTGAACCGCGCCAGCCAGCAAAAGCTGATCCTGCAGAACTACCTGCGCTCGGGCAACAGCTTCTACGGCACGCTGCTGGACCAGTATGCCGTAGAGCCTGCCGCAATGTCGCAATTCATCTCCGAGAACACGGGCAAGTCACTCTCACTCGACGACATCCCGGATGCCCTCTTCGCGGACGAGATGTACCCCATTCTGGACAACCTGCCGGTCTCGATGAACAAGATGAAGCATGACTTCATCATGCTGCAGACAGAGGCCCAGCGAGAGCACTTCGCGCCCCATACGCTTGGTGACGGCAGCACGACATGGACCTCGGTCGAAGAGGATGCCACCAACACCTGGCCCAGCTGGGATCGTGGCGCGATCGACCACTTCATGGTGTCACGTCCCTTCGGCAAGTGGTGGACGATCGCCAACCAGGACGGTGACGCCTACACCGGCGTGCTGGACCAGACCGACGTCACTTCCAGCGGCAAAGCCTATTCGGATCATGAACTTGTCGCCCATGACCTCGCCTGGATCGGCCCCAAACTGGAATACGAAACAACCGCCGATAAAACCGAACTGACCCGTCTTGTCTGGAGCAAGGAAGCCACCACCTTCGACAAGACCGAGGGTGAGTTTTATCTGACGCGCAACAACATGCGCAACGACGTCTACCTTGGTCAGGTGTCGGACGCGGACGGCAATCCGATCCTCGACTGGCTGAGCGACAGCGAAAAGAAGACCCTGCTGGACTGCACGACAACAGATGCGCGTCTGGCACAGGCCGTCAGCGACTATTGCATCGACGACCACAGCTTCATCTCTGAGACACTGATCAAAGACGGCGGGACGGTGCGCGTGGACGAAGACGCCGCACTCGGCACCTCGGCGGCGAAACTGCGCCTTGATAACGGTGGCCTCGCGATCTCGGGCAGGCAAATGACAGCGCTGGATCGCGAAGTCAGCCTTGAGGGTACGGGCGGCTGGCTCGATATCCGCGACGCCGATGCTACGGTCGTGGCCCGCAAGGAAATCTCGGGCAGCGGATCGCTGGAAAAACGCGGCGACGGCACGCTGATGCTTGAGGCCGACAACAGCTATACCGGCGCAACTGTCGTCTCGAATGGCCTTCTGGTCGTTAACGGGTCAATCGAAAAATCCTCGGGCGTGAGCCTGATGCAAGGGGCGGCAATCGGCGGGAGTGGCCGGATCGGATCGCTGACCGTCGGCAACGGTGCCACCCTGGCCGCTGGCAACAGTATCGGCGCCCTGACGATCAACGGCGACCTGACCATCGATCCCGGTGCGCGCTTCGAGATCGAAGTCAACGCTCAGGGCGACTCTGACGTTGTCACGGCCACCGGCGACATTTCGATCGGCGGCGGAACGGCAATGGCGCTGGCCGCTGCGGGCGACTATGCGCCGCGCACACGCTATACCGTGCTGAAATCCGGCGGCACCGTGGCGGGGCGCTTTGATGACGTTACCTCGTCTCTCGCCTTCCTTGACGCTGCCCTCAGCTACAGCACGCAGGATGTCTCTCTGACGCTGGAGCGTAACGACACCGCTTTTGATCGGGTCGCGACAACAGCAAACCGTCGCGCGACAGCGGCAGGGGTCGAAAGCCTCGGCTTCGACAATGCGCTGTTCGACAAGGTCGTGATGCTGGATGCCACCTCGGCCGATCTAGCTTTCGATGCGCTCTCGGGCGAGGTGCATGCCGCCACCCTGACCTCGCTCGCCGCGCAGGGCAACGAGCTGCGCGACAACGCCCTTTCGCAGCTGCGCAGCTACACAGGCAGTGAAAAACCGGCGTTCTGGATGCAGAGCTACGGCGGGCAGTCCGATATCGACGGCGGCGAGACCAGTGACCTGAGCCGCTCCTCCTTCGGCACCCTCCTCGGGGTGAACGGCATGCTGGACGGTGAATGGATCTTTGGCGCCATGGCCGGTTTCGGCAAGGACGCAACCCGCCTGGACGGTGCGAATGGCAAATCGGAAAGCGACTTCAGCAACCTTGGCGTCGTCGGCGGGCGAGACTTCGGTGCGGCCCGGATCACGGGCGGGATCACCTGGACACACAGCAAGATCGACACAACGCGCGGCGTCGCCTTTGCTGATTTCGCCGATACACTGAGTGCAGATTACGACGCCGATACGACGCAGATCTTTGCCGAGGCTGCCTATGACATCTCGCTTGGCAAGACAGGTCTGCAACCCTACGCCAACATCGCCCGCGTTTCGGTCAAAACCGGCGGCGCTACGGAAAATGGCGGTGCCGCGGCACTGAACGTTCAGGGCAACAACTACGACGCGACCGTGGGTGAACTGGGTATGCGTGCGAACCTACTGGTCTTGGAAGGGGCCAACCCGGTGCGTCTGTCTGGTGAACTTGGCTGGCAACACGTCTTCGACGCCAACACGCCGAGTGCCAGCATGGCCTTCGCAGGAGGCGACGCCTTCACCCTCCGCGGGACCGGCCTTGCCGAGGACGTGGTCAAGGTGAACCTGTCGGTTGGCATCGATCTGACCGACAGCACGGCGCTTTCGGTCGGCTACACCGGAGGCTTTGGCGATGCGGGGCAAAGCAACAGCGTTGCTGCCAGCCTGAAAGTGAATTTCTGATCCCTCTTAAAAGACAGAGACAGGCCGCGGCAGGACACTGCCGCGGCCATTTCATTGGAAAAGAGACGGAAAGCAGGCGATAACACCTGCATCCGAGGTCGAGATGGGTGCCCCTGAACATGGACGGCGAAGACAAGAAAAGCCTCAGGCAACGCCTGCTGATGGAGCAACTTGAAGCGCAGCGCTATATTTCACTCGACGAGATCGCGCGCCGATTTTCAGTCACCCAGCAGACCGCACGCCGCGACATTATGGAACTGGAGCGCCACGGCAAGCTCCGCCGTCTGCATGGCGGGGCAATGATTGCCAATTCGATTGAGCCGAGCGAGCTGCGCAGTCGACGCATCCGCAATGCTCAGGCCAAAGATCGGATCGGCGCCTGTGTGGCCGGGCTGGTCGAGGACGGCGCATCCCTGTTCCTTGATACCGGCACAACCTGCGAGGCCGTTGCCCGCGCGCTCGTCAGTCGCCGGAACCTACGCGTGGTCAGTTATAGCCTGCGCATCGCCGCCTATCTCAGCGAGGTGACCGATTTCACCATCGCCGTGCCGGGAGGCTTCGTGCGCCAGGTCGATGGCGGCGTTTTCCAGGAACAATCTCAGTCCTTCATCTCGGGCTTCAAGTTCGACATGGCAATTCTTTCCGTCTCCGGGATCGACGACGAAGGCGACCTGGGCGACGATGACCAGGCAGAGGTGGAAACGGTGCGCTCTGCCATGAGACGATCCCGCAAGGTCCTGCTCGCTGTGGACAGCAGTAAATTCGGCCACCGCGGCTTGGTACGGCTCGGCTCTCTCTCGGATGTGGACCTGCTGGTTTCGGACGCGCCGCCCTCTACTGCCATTTCCGTGGCCACAAGAGCAGGCAATCTTGCCTTTCATCAAGCGAGCTGATCCGGACGAGCCTTGCCCCGAACGCATTGAATAAAAAGGTATATGCCGTGCTGTTCAGCCGCTGCTGATCCGCCAGTATGCGGTATTTTGGTCCAGAGAAAATCGCATGAGGTTTCCGTCAAGGCAGTTGCACGAAAGCGAGTCACGATTCCAAACGCGCTTTGTGACCCTCGCCAGAAATGGTCATCTCAACCTGCCTGACAAATACGGTCGCTAGACTCCATCGCACTGTGATGACGGGCTCGACGCTGACCGCAACCTGTCCGATCTGTGCGGCAGGTGGGCGCAGAGTGAGGACCCCGTATAGTCAGCCCTTTGACCAAATAGAGCGACGCTGCATGATGAGGCGGCGCGCTGAGAAGTCGACGTTCGCCTCAGCTGCATCATTCAAGCAAACCTGACCTGGCAGACATTCCGCAAATCAAAGAGGACCTTCGCAAGTGATCGTCATGGGGACCATTCCATGCTTGCGCAAGAGCGCGCTGGACGATGCATTAAAGCTTGCGTAGCTGGACCGGATCGCACTGGCACCTTGTCTTTTTCCTTCTCGTTTGAGCGTGTCCAGAAGCGCGTCAGCGACACCCTTTCGTTGGTGATCTGGATGAACACTGATCTCATCGAGAATTACAATGCGGCGGTTTGAAAGCAGTGGGTGCGCCTCGGTTTTCGATATGATTGCAATGAGGTAGCCAATGACTTCACGATCAACTTTAGCGCAGAAGCCGATGGCACCTTCCTGTTCAAGGTGTGACACAATCCAACGCTCAAGCTCGGCGTCATCGTGAATGGCACGATAGCGGTCCGGCTGATGTTCGACATGAAGCTGTTGAACCGCGCGCGCCAGAACGACCAAACTTCCTGCGTCGTCACGCTGCAAGCGAGAGATCTTCATAGTGATTTCGCTCTTCCGGTTAAATCTATTCGGTAGCCTATCTTTGCTGCCGCATCATAGTCAATTTGGGTTCAGACCGGACTTGCGGCGGGCGGCACCAAGGCGAGCACCCGAAACCGCTTCTGTGACGAACATCGCAGGCGCATCCAGGCAAAGCTACCGGGTACCAGTGCGAACAGATCGCACCTTCGCTGGCGTGATAATCACCGCCGCGGCTGCAAAGGCTTTCGCAGGAAGGACGGGCGGCGCGTGCGACGGGAAGGTCAGGTCTGGTCCTTCAGCGCGCACCGCCATCTTTCGCGTTCCGCGCTGCGGCCTCACGAACCATGGAGAGAAATGCAGTGAACCCGGCAGAGGGGTTCCGCCTGCCGGGGTAATACAGGCTGAAGCCGGGACGTGGTGGGGTCCAGTCCTCCAGCAGGCGAACCATCCTGCCAGCCGCGATGTCATCGGCCACGTCCTGCTCGATGAAAAAGCCAATGCCCGCACCGTCCAGAACGGCCGTTCGGGCGATCAGGGCCTCGTCCAGAGTAAGGCGCCCCTTGGCATCGACCTGCACCGTTTCACCGCCGCGCTCGAACTGCCACGGGAAGAGTGCGCCGTTCGGCAGGCGCACGCGGATGCAATCTTGCAGCGGCAGATCGGCCGGGGTCAGTGGCATGGGGTTGGCCGCGACCCAGTCCGGTGAAGCCACCACGGCATAGCGCTGCGGTGACCCCAAGGACAGCGCAATCATGTCGCGAGGAACCAGATCGGCGGGTCGAAGGCCCAGGTCGAAGCCCTCGGCCACGATGTCTACCAGCCGCCCCTCGGTGACCAGATCGACCTGCATGTCGGGGAAACGACGCAAAAAGGCCATAACCTGCGGCGCAATTTCCCGCCCGGCCTGGACCGACGCATTGATCCGCAGCAGGCCCGATGGTGTGCGGCGCAGGGATTGCGCGGTCTCCATGGCCATGCGAATTTCGGCAACCGCGGGAGCGATCTGTTCGACGAACCTGTGCCCGGCATCGCTGAGCGACACGCTGCGCGTCGTGCGATTGAACAGCCGCACGCCAAGGGTGGCCTCCAGGCGCCCAATGGTATGCGACAGCGCCGTTGTCGAGACACCGAGGTCAAGCGCCGCAGCCCGGAACGATCCGCGCCGCGCGATGGCCAGCACCGCCTCAAGCCCCTTCAATCCACTGTCCATAATCATCCCGATTTTGTCATCAACAGATACCAATTTATCCTGATTATCACCATGACAGTCCAGTCCTATGTTGCTGCTGAACAAGACACGAAAGGACGACTTCCATGCACCTTCCCCCTCCAATCCAAACATTCTTCACGGCTCGGGCGCCACAGGACGGTGACGCCCTGGCCGCAGCGTTCAGCCCCGATGCGATCGTCCATGATGAGGCTCGCAGCCACCACGGCCCGCAGGCGATCCGCGACTGGTGGCTTGCCGCCAAGGCCAAGTATCGCCACCACGCAGAGCCGATGGACGTGGCGGAGGCTGGCGGCAAGACCGTGGTCCAAGCGACGGTCACCGGCGATTTCCCTGGAAGCCCGGCGGTGCTGACCTTCACCTTCGGGCTGAAAGGTGAGCGCATCTGTGATCTGGAGATCGGATGATGTCGGATTTCCTGAATTTGAAAGGCAAGCGCGCCCTGGTCACCGGCGGCACGAAAGGAGCGGGCGCAGCCACCGTGGCGCTGTTGCGCGAGCTGGGTGCGCAGGTTCTGACCACGGCGCGCAAGCCATCCGGCGCGCAGTCTGACGATCTTTTCGTTGCTGCGGACCTGAGCACGCTTGAGGGATGCGACGCCGTGGCCAAGGCCGTGCAGAACCGGATGGGTGGCGTGGACATCATCGTCCACATGTTGGGCGGATCCTCCGCCCCCAGCGGTGGCTTCGCCAGCTTGGGAGAGGCGGAGTGGCAGGCCGAACTGGCCCAGAACCTGCTGCCCGCCCTGCGCCTGGATCGCGCGCTGGTGCCAGGCATGGTCGCGCAGGGCGCGGGGGTGGTGGTCCATGTCACCTCGATCCAGCGGATTCTGCCGCTGCCCGAGGCGACGACCGCCTACGCCGCCGCCAAGGCTGCGCTGTCGGTGTACAGCAAGAGCCTGTCCAAGGAGGTCTCGCCCAAGGGGGTCCGCGTGGTGCGCGTGGCACCCGGCTGGATCGAGACCGAGGCTTCGGTCCGCCTGGCGGAGCGCATAGCAGCCGATGCGGGCACCGACCTGGCCGGGGGACGGCGCATCATCATGGACAGCCTCGGCGGCATCCCGATCGGCCGCCCCTCAAAACCCGCCGAGGTTGCCAGCCTTATCGCCTTTCTTGTCTCCGACCGTGCGGCGACCATCACCGGCACCGAATACGTCATCGATGGCGGGACGGTGCCGACGGCGTGAGGCCCCTATCGGGCACGAACGGTCTATCAACAGAGCCGCGCCGCAGCGTCACCATTCGGGCGAACTCCGCTACAAACTTGCATGTCGGGCAATACAGGTAACGCTGCGGCGGAAAATGGAGCAATCATCGGCAACGGCAGGTTCGAAGCGCGCATCATATCCGCCGCTACTGTTGTGAAGCTAAGTGCCGAACTGCAACAGCACATTGGGTCAATTTCAACATGGTCGCTCCGGGGTGGGAGCGGCCTTGCAGCAGCGCAGCGCTCAGTCTTTGTGCGAAGGGCGACACAGCCGGGATGTAGTGTGTGGGCATGAGGCGGCAGGCAGCCCAAACGCTACGGCCGTGCCAAGTGCAGCGTCAGTCATGCCACAGCCGCGAAATGTAGAGGCTGCGATCCCCAAAGCGGATGCTCAGCCGGGGAGTGCTGTTGACGTTGATGCTGCAGGGCGCTCGGCCGGCAGAGATGCGCAGGAAGCAGACAGTGCAAAGTTGCAGATCGCGGTCAACCCTGGCGGGGCAACCGGCCCAGACCAGCCACTCTAGCCGGTTTGTCGCTGGGATGCAGCATTTTGCCTGCTAGAACGATGGCCTGCGGCCACAGCGGAGATATACGCGTTCAGGGAAACCCGTCGCACTGACTCATCTCGGTACCGATTTCGTGGAAGGTCATTTCAATCATCGACAAGAGGCGTCGTTTAGCGACGCCTCTTGCGGTTGAAGCAGAATGAAGTCGTATCGGTACTGCTGGAAAGACGGACTATTCCGCTGCGATCACCTGCTTAACATCGGATTGCGCATCGTACCGGGACCAATTCAGATCGCCACGATAGCGCCAAGCCAGCTTGCCCTCGCCATCCATGGCGATCAGGTGAAGCCAACCGTTGTCGAAAAGCGCGCGCACCTCTGGATGCCGTTCCAGGATGACGGACATGGCCTCGCGCGGGGCTTCTATGATCACGGACAGGCGCAGCGGATCGTGTTGGAAGTCGTGTCCGTCATGAACCGACTGCCATGGCAAACCCGGCCGCGGGGCGCCGTTGTTGCCCTCCAGAACGCCGATACCACCCACCACATTGTGCAGCAATTTGTTCCCACCACCGAACCGGTCGGGAGCAACGGTGGAGCCGTAATACTGAAGGCTGATCCAGCTGGCGACGACCACGGGGGCCGTGATGATCAATTCGAGAACGCCGAACCCCTCATCGCGACGCCAATCGTAGGTGTGAAGGAAGGCCTGACCGCCCAGGTCCACACCGTCGGTGCGGTGCCGTGGAGCAGCTACAAAGGCACGGCATCCGGCCAGCCCCCATTCGGGGCGTGTTTCGGCCCAGTCCCGCGCCCGCTTTGCGACCGCCACGGCGCCGGAGGCGCGTGGCAGACGTTGTGCGCGTTCTGCACGGGCGAGGTTTCCGCCTGCTGCAAGCCACGTCTTGAGGTCTGCGAGGCCGTTGATCGGTTTTCCCTGAGGGACGTCCTGTTCAAACAGGGTCACCTGATCGGTCGTCGTATGATGCAGGGCGGGCAAAAACACCGTGTCCGAAGGGATTTCGATCCCGTTTTCCCGCAACCCCAGCTGGACGTCAGGATCATTCAGCAAGCCTGCCAGAAGCCGTGCATTCACGTCCCCGGCGTAGCCGCCACACGCGCCACATTGCAGCGCGCTTTCGTGCGGATTGTTGGTGACGTCGGCCCCGTGGCCAGCCAACAGAACAACCTGGGCAAAATTATCGGTGAGCGACATGGCTGTCAGGACCGACTTTGCCATCCCAATGCGCGCTTCAAGGTCTATTGTCGGGTCCAGCGTGGGAGCGGGTTCCAGCGCGGCCTTGCCGTCCAGAGCCCATGAATCCCGAACGAGCTTCCCTGCGTAGAGCGGCCCTGCGGCCTCGACGAAGGCGAATGACGAAACGGCAGCCAGCTTGAACCGACCCCATGCGCGCTTTGCTCGCGCTGTGTAGCGACGGTTGTGATCGGCCTTGTCGGATTCGGCAGCCTGCGAGGTCACCCCAGGGCTGAGAAGCACTGGGCCGCGCAGTTCGCTCACATCCGAGCCGGCGGCCTTGTGAGCGCTCGCCAACCCGAAAAATCCGGCAAAACCGATCGTTTCGATGCTTTCGTCCTGCGATTCCAGTGCGCGGCGAAACACCTCAGATCGGACGTCGATACAGAACGCGGCTTGCACGTCGGGACGGCCCTTGGCGATGCGCGGCTTCCCGGCGCGCAGCTTGTCGGCCAGCATGCGCTGCTGTGCCCTTTCTGCCGCGTCCTGGAGAACGGCATCAACGACAAGTGCCTTTGACGAGGTGATAGGGGTTTGATGCGCGGCGATCATTTCGGCCCAACGCTCTGCGATCTGATCCTTGTAAAGGTCGAACAGCGCTTCGTCGAACATCATGCGGATCGCCAACAGCTCGGTCACTGTGCTGTCCTGTTGTCCGTCCAATTCGGCCTGCCACAAAAGATAGCGCCCATATTGCGCCCATCCGCCCAGCGTCATGAGCCAGCGATGGAACGCGGTCGTCGCGGCAGCGCTTGTCACGCCGAGTTTCTCCGAAGCGCGGCCTATGGCGCGCCAATGCGACCGGTCCGTTGCGGCGACGAAGCCACAAAAGCCGATCAGCCCGTGGATCTCGGGCGTCAGATCGCGCGCGGCGAAGTCTCGCCACGCTCTGAAAGGGCCTTCGGCGGCGGCTTGCGGCCAAAGCGCCTGTCCCTGGTCAAAATGACTGGCGGCCCATGCGCCAATCCGGTCTTCGATCAGCCCCGGCCAATCAATGCCTGAAACTTCCGCCGCCAGCTCTGCCACGGTGGGAAGGGCCTTTGGCGCGAGGATGTCTTCTTTCAGAGCGGCTTTGACCTCTTGCAGGTTGGGCGCGTTGAAGTGTCTTTTGACCGCAACCAATGCATCCTGCAGATCCGCTTCGGTTATTTCACCTGCGTCCAGCTTCCGGGCCCAATGTGCGCGCGGCGGTGTTATCCGTGCGCCCGCGACCCGCGCCAAGCGCGCGGCGGTGTTCGCCAGCGTCTCCCCTGCCTGGCCAAGGAACGGATTCACCGCGACATTGGCAGAAAGCGGGAACAGCGGCGGGATCGCCTTGGCGGCAGTGTTGGCCGCGGAGACAAGTTCCAACAGGGCGGCGGGGTAGGTTTCGAGTTTTGCAAACATGGGAGGTCTTCCTTTCAGGCTGCGGGCCGCTTGGACCATCCGTCCAGAAGCTTGTCGAAGATTGCATTGGCGTAGAGACCGTTGGTCAGGTGAACGCGCAGCCCGGCTGCGGCGGGGTGAGAGGCCCAGAGCGGGAATGTCGACTGGGCCACTGCGACAAGGCCAAAGCTTAGAAGCGCAAGGATGATCAGCGCCCATTCCAAGGGGCCAGGGGGCGGCGTCGGAGGCAGGCTGCCCGCGGTTAGGTGCAGGGTCAGGACCTGAAGCGCGAAATAACTGACCGAAGTGACCAGCGCATAGATCACGGTGCGTCGCATCAACGCGCGCGGCGCGGCGTCGGCAAATCCCTGCGCCAGCATATAGGCCACGCCGAAGATCAGGATGACGCCCAAAGCGATGGCCTGGATCGATTTTCCATCGAACCCGATAATGGCACCGACGAGACTATAGATCACGATCGCACACGCAAAGGCCTGCAGGACGTTGCGCGCACTGGGCACTGCAATCGGGCCGGGGCGTCTGATCGCGGCGACGTTGCGCACGGCCTCACCTGAACTGAGGAATGCGTGTGCCTTGTAGAGCGAGTGTGCCACGATATGCAGCAACGCTAGTGGGAACAGTGCCAGTCCGCATTGCATCATCATGAAAGCCATCTGGGCGATGGTTGACCATGCCAGCGACGTCTTGACCGCAGGCTGGGTCAGCATCACCACACCACCGAACAGCGCGGTAAAACCGCCGAGCATAACCAGGAACGCCATGACTCCCGGCGCCAAAAGCATCACATCCGCGAACCGGATCAGAAGAAACCCGCCCGCATTGATCACGCCCGCATGCAGCAGGGCGGAGACCGGCGTTGGCGCCTCCATCACTTCGGTGAGCCAGCCGTGTACCGGGAACTGCGCTGATGCCAGCAGGGCCGAAATGGCGATCAGAAGGGCGGCAGCCGTGGTCGGCCAAGTGGGGTCGACTGTCGCGAGGATGGTTGCGATGTCGGTGGTTCCGGTGGTCGCAATCAACAGGATCATCGCACCCGCCAAAGCGGCCTCACTTGCCCTTGCGACCAGCGCCTTCTTGCGGGCGGCCCGCCGCGCCGTTGCCCGCTCCGGATAAAACAGGAGCAGCCGATTCAGGGAAAGGCTGGTCAGCGTCCAGGCGGCAAAGAGCTGCAAAAGATTGCCGGCCATGACCAGAAGAAGAACGGCGGCAAGTGTCACGGACATCCAGGCGGTGAACGCGCCCTGGCGGGCTTCGCCATCCATGTAGGTCCTGGAATATCGCAGCACGACCCAGCCGATGAAGCTGACCAGTACCAGCATCACCGCGCTTACCACGTCGAGCCGTACCGACAGGCCAACGCCATAGAGCCCGATCAAGGACGACGTGCCTGGGCCTTTCATCACGACAAGCATCGCAGCCACCGCCGCAACCACGAATGCACAGAACGCGGCGGCCTCGGTCAGTTTCGGCACCAGCCCAGGGCGCCTACCGGGATGTCGCGCGGCGTAGAGGGCTACCAATAGAAGCAGGAGCGGACTGAAAATAGGCACGAAGAGAGAGGCCATGATCGGCATCCTTTGATTTTCGGTGTCAAAGACGTTCGACCTTGATTAGGCGAGAAGGCTTGGCGATAAAAATTCATTGTTCTTCCGATATCGTTCTATTAAATAGAATGATATGCCGCTGAATTACCATCATCTGCGATATTTCTGGGCCGTTGCGCACGACGGAAACCTCACGCGCACGGCACAACGGTTGAACCTGTCGCAGTCCGCTTTATCGGTTCAGATCAAGCAATTGGAAGAACGCCTTGGCCATGCGCTTTTCGAACGGCGCGGGCGGCAACTGCTGCTGACGGAAGCCGGGCGGATCGCACTGGATCACGCGGACGCCATTTTTTCCACGGGGCAGGAGCTTGTCGCAACTCTCGCCAGTACGGTTCAAAACCGAAAGGCGCTCCGCGTGGGCGCGCTCGCGACCTTGTCACGCAATTTTCAGATCGGCTTTCTCAGGCCGGTGCTGTTTCGCTCCGATGTCGAGATCATCCTGCGCTCGGGCAGCCCGACCGAATTGCTTGAAGGCTTGGGAACGCTCAATCTCGACCTGGTGCTGATGAACTGCCCGCCGCCGAACGACAGTCTGACGCCTTACGAAACGCATCAGATTGGCGAGCAGGACGTCAGCATCGTCGGTCCGCCAGAACGGCTTGATCCGGGGAGTTCGATCAAGGACCTGCTGCTGACCCAGCCTTTTATCCTGCCCACGACCGACAGCAGTGTGCGCACCGCTTTTGACGCTATGGCCAGCCGTTTGTCCGTGCGCCCGCAAATCGCGGCCGAGGTTGACGACATGGCGATGATGCGTCTTTTGGCACGTGAGGGTATCGGGCTTGCGCTGGTCGCCCCGATCGTCGTGAAAGACGAGTTGAACTCAGGTCAGCTCAAGGAAGCCGAAGAGCACCCTCGGATCAAGGAAACCTTCTTCGCCGTGACACTGCGGCGCCGGTTCCCGAACCCCTTGGTTCAGGACCTTCTCTATCAGAGTGTCGATGCCGTGTTCTTGTCTTGAAGGACAAGCCTGCATGAAATCCACAAGCTGCCACGGGCTGTTCGACCTGCAGCGCCCGGCAAATTCTTGTGTTTAAGTTTTGCCGCCAAGGGTGCAGTGCCTGCAAAACCGGAGATTTGGACATGTCCGAAACGGGCGCTTCACGGATGAGTTGGTACAGGGTTAGATTTCGATTCAGGGCATTCTGAATGTCAGCTCTCAAGGCAATACCAATTCTGGTTGGCGCCTGCCGCGATAGTCTGGTTTCCGCCCTTCATGCATATTGCCGCAACGCAGAGTGCTGGTGGATTGAACGTCAAGATTAGCCTTGTTTTGTTCTTTAAAGAGTCAATGTCTGATGGCTCTGTCCTGAGCGGTTGTCTTTTGCCTTCCGGGTGCCTTCGTTCTCTGCATGCTCGATATCGGCACTTTTTGGGGTAAGCTGGGTGCGAGAGTGGCGATGTTGAAATCGCGGTCGGCAGTGCCTCATTAGAGAACGGAATAGGCTGGCTGCTGCCGGTTGCGGTGAACTCTGAGGCGGCACGGGGCGGATCTCTCTTGCCGCGCTGCCGCAAGTCCGCATGGAGCCTAAGCAAACTGGCTTCTGCAGAGCAGCGGCTGGCCGCTCCGCTCAAATTTCGTAGATGCTCCAGCCCAATGTAGCCGCGTCTGCAATTGCTAACAAACTGTCCCGATCGGCGCCATCACGGGCAAGAACGGACATGCCTTGCGTGACGGCGAGGGTCAGGTCTGCCAGCGTCCTGGGGCAGGTGTCGGATGACATGAGGCCCTTTTCAATATCCGTCTCGATCCGGCGGATAATGATCTCGCGGACCTCTCGTCGCTCAGCCGCTATCGCTTCGCGCACGGCGGCCGCCTCGGGCGATCCTGTTGCAGCCGCACTGGCCAGAAGGCAGCCGGGCGGCGTCGCCTCGCCGGTGTAGAGAACCGCCGCGCCTCGCAACATTTTCGTGACAGCTTCACGCGCGGTCGGCGCGTCCATCATCGCGGTCTCCATTGCCGTGCGATCACCGGCATAGCGACGCATCGCTTCCAGAAAGAGCTGCTGCTTGTTGCCGAAGGCCGCGTAGAGGCTCGGGGCTGTGACCCCCATCGTCGCCGTCAGATCTGAGATCGACGTCGTCTCATACCCGCTTTTCCAGAACGCGAGCATGGCCTTTTCCAGCACATCCTCCCGGTCGAACGACAAGGGGCGGCCGGTCTTGCGAGGAGGGGTGTCTGCCAGTTTCATAGTGACCGATATTAATCTTGTTGACATGGCACCACAAGGGGCGGATACATTTCGTATCAATCACTATGAAATACTGGAAACGCCGTGTCGCTTACCAACTACCGTGCCCTCGGCCGCTCCGGTCTGGTCGTCAGCCCGCTCTGCCTCGGCACCATGACCTTTGGCGCTGGCGACTGGGGTGCTGATGAGGCAGGGTCCCGCGCGATCTTCGATGCCTACCGCGACGCGGGCGGCAACTTCGTGGACACCGCAGACATCTACGCGGGTGGGCTCAGCGAGGAATTTGTCGGCAAGTTCATCAAAGACACCGGGTCGCGAGACGAGATTGTGCTGGCCACCAAGTTTGGCTTCAACGGATCGCGCAATCCTCTGGCCGGCAATCAGCCGCAGACTGGCAACGCGCATGCTGGTGGCGCGGGGGCAAAGAACATCCACCGCGCGCTGGAGGCCTCGCTCAGGCGGGTGGGAACGGATTACATCGACCTCTACTGGATGCACATCTGGGACGGCGTCACGCCGGTCGAAGAGATCGTTCAGACGCTTGGCGACCTGGTGCGCGCCGGCAAGATCCGCCACTACGCCTTTTCCGATATGCCCGCCTGGCTGGCGATGAAGGCTGCGACGATCGCAACCGAGCGGCGGGTGCCGGGGCCGATCGCGATGCAGGTGGAATATTCGCTCGTTGCCCGCGATGTCGAAGCCGAGCATGTCCCCGCCGCGCGTGAAGGCGGCATGGGTATCATGCCTTGGAGCCCATTGGGGGGCGGTTTCCTGACAGGGAAATACAAGCGGGAAGATACCTCCGGGACCGGTCGGCTGAGTGGGGCCAACCCCTTCGGTGACAGCAAGTTCAGCGACCGGAACTGGGAAATTCTGGATGTCCTGAAAGAGGTTGCGGCTGAACAGGGGCTCCTGCCCGCGCAAATAGCGCTGGCCTGGGTCATGGCGCAGCGGGGCGTGGTCTCGACCCTCATCGGAGCTCGTAGCCTGTCGCAACTGACTGGCAACGTCGCCGCAACCGAAGTCAAACTCACAGGCGATCAGGCGAATCGACTTGATCAAATCAGCGCGCTTGCTGGCGGGTTCTCGGCCAACCTGACGTCCCCAATGATCCGACGGATGGTTTATGGTGGTCACGATGTGAAAGGATGGGGCTAATAGCGCCACCCGTCAAAGAGACAGATCCTTCCCCCATCGGAAAGCTGACCCTCGTCGCGCTGATGTCAGGGTCGGTTTGGTCCCGCTTTGCTGCCGGTCGGCTGTGCTTGAATTATGCCTCTGCGCCGAACAGCGGCATCTCAGTTTGAAGCGTCGCTTTGTTTCGTCCTTGGGTACGCAGACGCAATGCAATGTGTTCAATGAGACCAATTTCCGGAACTCACAAACCTCTTTTTGTACTTTATTTGTCTGCGTGAGCGTAAGTCACGCAAGCGACTGACCGTGCCGGATTTCTAAGCAGCTTACAATCCTCAGGCTTGATCCGTGCGAGTTCGAGTCTCCCAGCGGGCACCATAAGTTAGCAGGTTTAAGGGGGATTGATGCAAGCGATGCTTGTATTGCCAATTTTCGCAAGATGCTGACATGGCGCGTTCGAAACTCCTTAAAATTGTTGAATGAGGAAACCTTCTATGCTTGCATGACCAATAGAGAATAGGTGTTCAATATTGACCGGACTGCGATATGTTTCATACTCCCGCTGCTCCTCAGATTTCCCGAACTCCGGCTGACCTTGTGCCGATGCCGCTCTATCGTCCCACCACTGTTGCCGGATGGGCAGCGACGCGAGGTCGGTTGTCGACCCAGAACTGCGCGTGCGCGGCGTCGGCGGGTTGCGCGTCGTGCATTTCTCAATCATGCCAGTGATCCCTTCGGGAAATACCAACGCGCCCTCGATCATGATCGGGGAAAAAGGTGCGGACATCATTCTTGGGGATCTTTGATTCCTCTGAACTGCGAAGCTCAGGGAGAGGATCGGGTCTGCTCAGAGACGGTATGGAAATGCGCACTCCTCGGACTCTGTTGTCGAAAACGCTGTTTCGTTGGTGCGTTTTAATATGCTGTATCGCCGCGATTATCCGAATTTTTATGCTGCAGTTTCGTGCGTGGCAGCCTGCGCCTTCCGGTTTCAGCGTGACGGCACCGCAAGCTGTGAAAGATCAAACCCCGGTTCGTCCTTCAGGGTCTTGAGCACAATCTCAGATCGAACCTGCGCAACCAGCTCGTGTGCCAGCAGGTGTTCGTGGATAAAACGGGCAAAGCTTTCCAGATCTGGCGTGCGTAAATCCAGAATATAATCCGCGTCGCCCGACACGGAAAACGCCGCGCGCACCTCGGATCGGCGGGCGATGAAACTCGCAAAGCCACTCTCGTTATTGCCGCCGTGTCTGCGCAGGTTCACGCGCACGATGGCCCGCAGGCCAAAGCCGAGTTTCTCGCCATTGAGCTGGGCGCTGTAGCCTGCGATCAACTGAGCCGCCTCAAGAGCCGCACGGCGGCGCGAACATTGCGAGGCGGACAAATTGATTTGCTCGGAGAGGGCGGCATTGGTCATGGCCCCGTCCTTTTGCAGTGCCCGCAGAATTGCGATGTCAAAGCTGTCCAGCGTCATCATGGCCCCGATTGCTGTTTCTCTCACGCAGGATATTGCGGATAAGTGCATCCTTGAAGCGTAATATGCCGCTCATATGCAAAAATCATGTAAAAGGGGTGGGCGTGTACGCGACATTGCACGCACATTGCGTGCGACCTCCGGCATACTTCTTTCAATGACTGCTCAATGGGAGTTTACGCCATGGGACCGTTCCCACACGACGCACCGAAAGCCACCATTTCCGATTTGAACCCCGCTGGCACCGACGGGTTCTCGTTCGTTGAATTTGCCCACCGCGACCCCGAGGTACTGGACAAACTGTTTCGCCAGATGGGCTTTAGCCCCGTCGCCAAACACAAGTCCAAGGACATCACGCTGTACCGTCAGGGCGATATCACCTATCTGCTGAACGCCGACAAAACCGGCCATGCCGCGCAGTTCGTCGCCGATCACGGCCCCTGCGCCCCGGCAATGGGCTGGCGGGTCGTGGATGCGCAGCATGCGCTGAAGCGAGCGGTTGATCTGGGCGCCGAGGAATATACCGGTGATGGCAAGGCGATCGAGGCGCCCGCCGTCTATGGCATCGGCGGCTCGCTTTTGTACTTCATCGACACCTATGGCGAAGACGGCAGCGCCTTCGACGCCGACTACGACTGGTTGGGCGAGGCTGATCCGCATCCCGAAGGCTTCGGGTTCTATTACCTCGACCACCTGACCCACAACGTCATTCGCGGCAACATGGACACCTGGTACAGGTTCTATGCCGATACCTTCAACTTCAAGGAAATCCGCTTTTTTGACATCAAAGGCAAGCAAACGGGTCTGACCAGTCGTGCCCTGACCTCGCCTGATGGCAAGATCCGTATCCCGATCAACGAAAGCGCGGACGACAACAGCCAGATCGAGGAATATCTGCGCGAATACAAAGGCGAGGGCATCCAGCACATCGCCGTTGCGTCGAACGATATCTACGGCGGCACCGATAAGATTGCCGATGCCGGCATGGCGTTCATGCCTGGTCCGCCCACCACCTACTACGAGATGAGCCGCGCGCGGGTCAGCGGACATACAGAACCCCTCGACCGGATGCAGAAGCGGGGCATCCTGATTGATGGCGAAGGCGTTGTCGGCGGCGGCGAGACCCGCGTGCTGCTACAGATCTTCTCGAAAACCGTGATCGGTCCGATCTTTTTCGAGTTCATTCAGCGCAAGGGGGACGACGGCTTTGGTGAGGGCAACTTCCGCGCCTTGTTCGAGTCGATCGAAGAGGATCAGGTCCGCCGTGGCGTGCTGCAGGCTGACCCTGCCGAATGAAGTGGAGCGACCTGTCGACGGCCCCCGCTGCCGGAACCCTTGCCGCGCATGCGGGTGACATTCAGGGAGCTGTCGCCGTGACGATTACGACAGCAGCAGGGGATTTCCCTCTGCTGCTGGTGCGCGTGGGGGCGGCGGTCAAGGGCTACGTCAACATGTGCCCGCACCAGTATCTGCCTTTGGACTATCGCGGCGGGCAATTGCTGTCGAAAGACGGAACGAAGCTGATGTGCAGCGCACATGGAGCGATGTTCGACTCGGCCACCGGCATGGGCGTTGCGGGAGAGGGGCTGGGGTGCACGCTGATCAGCGTCCCTGTCGCACTGGTTTGCGATCAGATCCTGATCGCCAGCTAAGGTATGCGCCAATGAGCGCTCTTGTTGCGCGTCTCTTGCCGCTGGCCATCATCGCTGCGTGCCGCGTCCGGCTGGGGGTCATACCTTTCCATTGGCGGAGAACAGGACGGCGATGGGGCGCGCCGGTTTGATCTCGGCCAGCACGAGGACGAGGCTGGCTGTCAGAGGAACGGCGAGGAGCGCGCCGGGCAGGCCCCAGAGGGCGCTCCAGAATGCCAGGGCGAGAAGCACGACGAAGGGGCTGAGGTTAAAGGTGCGCCCCATCAGGCGCGGCTCAAGGTAGGCGCCGACAAAGACCTGCGCGATTGTCAGCGTGACCATCACAGCCCCGGCCATGCCAAGTGTGCCGAACTGCGCAAGGCTGAGCAGCACCGGAAAGATCACCCCGATCAGCGAGCCGATATAGGGGATGTAGTTCAGGAAGGCGATCAGAACAGCCCAGAACAGGGCAAACTCGATCCCCAGAAGCAGCAGGATCGCGAAAGAGATCGACCCGAGGATGACGTTGAGCATGGTCTTGACGAATAGGTACTGGCCGATCCGTTCGTTGATCCGCGACAGCAGCGAAATCGCCCGGCTGCCCGCTTCTTCGCCGCCCATGGCCATGACGACTTTACGCGCCATCGCGCCGCGCTCGGCGACAAAGAAGCTGGCATAGAGGACGACGAGGAACAGCGTCGTGCCGAAGCTGCGCAGCGACAGCAGGGCCGGCGCCACCCAGGAGCGGAAGTCGACCTGATCGAGGGTGACGCTGCGCACGTTCTCCCATGTCGGTTCGTCCTCGATCCCGAGAAGGCTGGCGTTGCGCGAAATCAGCATCTCAAGGTTGGTTTCATAGCGGGGAAGGGCGGCGGCCACCTGTGACAGGTTGTTGATCACCAGAATGAACAGCAAGATCACCACCAGCGTGAACAGCATCAGGATCAGCGCGTGTCTGGCCCAGGTCGGCAGGCGCCCCAGAACCGGCAGTTTCTGCATGCTCGCCGCAGCGGTCAGAAGAACGTAGACCGAGATCACGGCGGCCAGCACGGGCAGCAGCACCGGCTTGCCGATCCATAAAAGCCAGCCAATCATCAGGGTCAGCGCAAATCCGTAGGTTGTGTTTCGCATGCTCGGTCCGTCTTTTGTGCCATCTGCTGGGCTGGGGCCTGTCGGAGGCCCTTCTATGCGCCAAGTTACCCGGATCCGGGGCTGTCTCAAGGTCGTCTGCGCGTCCGGGAACGACCTGGGGCACATTGGCAGTCCTGTGGGGACGGGGAAAGAGGTTGGCTGCCGGTTTTGTGGACGCTGTATCAGGCTTGGCGCGCGCACAGATGAGCGGTTTTCTGCAGTAAATGTGGAGTTCGGCCGCGTGGCACGGGTCACTCGGCCGGAAAGGCGGGGTCGCCGCGCTTGGCCGGGCTGTTTTGTGCCTCGTGTCCGGGCGAGTAAACTGTTCGTGTCACGCTGCAGATTTGGTGCGATGGCATCGGAGGCGGGGCGTTCAGGGCAAAGCTGTCTGCACCGCTTTAATCGCGATCCTTCGCCGGCAGCGATGACCAAGGGGCCTGCCATGAAGGGGCTCCGCGACAAAGCTCTACGTGATGTCACATCTTTCTGGGCTGCCGCGTCAACCCGGTGTCACATCAAGAAGCAGACTCCGATGACACCCTGTATGACCGACCCTGTCAAACATGCAGAGCCTGATTTCAGGGCTCTCTTCGCGCTGGAAGCCGCGATCGGCAAGCGTGCTCGCGCCGGGTCCGCTGCATCTGATCAAGCTGCGCGCCAGTCAGATCAGCGGCTGCGCAATTCGCGGCCATATGCACACTGGCGAAGCGATCAAGGATGGCGAGACGGATCTGCGGCTGCGTATGCTGGTTGCCCGGCGCGAAAGCTCGCTCGACACCCCGCGCGCGGTTTTGGCTCGGGGCGAGGCGCTGACGCGTCTGGAGCAAACATGTGCGCCGGATGGCGACTGGGAGGTGCTGACGGCTGAGTTCAACGAGGCTGAGTACGTCGGGGGCGCTGACAGCGTCGCATGACGCCTTGTCGACCGCCCACCTGGCCAAGCTTGCCGATCAGCCCCCATGAGTTGTCTCTTCGATCAGGGCCTTGCCATGGGTGCGCGGCATGTGTCCGCTGAAACGCATCCGTGACGGGCACCGCAATCCTTGGCTGAGACCTGCACTTTATGCCTGCTGCGCGCCAGCCACCGGATTGGCCCGCAATAGCGCATCATGCGGTTTTTGCCGCAATCGCTTTCGCTGCGCGTTCGGCAACGAGGATCACTGTCGCGTTCAGATTGCCGGAGATCATGCGGGGAAACACCGAAGCATCGGCAATGTACAATCCTTCGACCCCGTTCACGGCAAAGGTGTCGCTGTCGACCACGGCCCCCGCATCCTTGCCCATGCGGCAGGTCGAGGCGGGATGATACAGCGTCATGCAGTGGCCGCGGACAAACTGTTCGAGCTCTTCATCGCTCTGGCATTCGGCTGAGGGCTGCATCTCATCGCCAAGGATCGCCGCCAGAGGACCGGCGGAGGCAATCCGGCGCTGGATCCGGATCGCCTCGACCAGTGTCCTGATGTCATTGCCGCTGGGATCCGAGGTGAAGTACTTCGGGTCGATGGCCGGATGCTGAATCGGGTCGGCTGAGCGCAGGGTGATCTCGCCCCGGCTTTCGGGGCGCTGCAGGGTGGAATGCATGGTCATGCCCGCCTTGCTGGCCAGAAAGCGTGCGTAGTCGCGGTGCGGCGAGGCCGCACCATAGAGCTGCAGATCAGGCTCGATATCCGGACGCGAGCGGACATGAGCGCCCGCCGCCACCCAGGGCACCGAGCGCGGGCCGGTGCCGCTGTCGTCCCATTCCTTTTGCGTGGCTGCAAGGTAGGCGTCGTCCCATGCGCCGATGCCCGTGTGTTCGCGAGTGTAGTAGGAAAAGGCAACGTTGATATGGTCCTGCAGGTTCTTGCCCACCTCGGGGATGTCGACCAACGGATCGACCTGAACGGCCCTCAGTTCATCGGCGGCCCCCAGACCGGAGAGCATCAGGATTTGCGGCGTGCCGATGGCGCCTGCGGCCATAACGACTTCGCCAGACGCGCGCGCCTGCACGGGGCGGCCGTTCTGCAGATACTCCACCCCCACAGCGCGGCCGTTTTCAATCAGGACACGGGTGATCAGCACGTTCTTGGTGACGGTCAGGTTCTCGCGCTCCAGCACCGGCGTCAGATAGGCTCGGTTGGTGCCGGATCGGATGCCGTCCTTGATGGTGAACTGGAAAAAGCCGAAGCCTTCCTGACTGTCGCCGTTGAAATCGGGGTTTTCCGGATAGCCTGCAGCCACGCCCGCCTGCACCCAGGCCTCCTCATGGGCGTGGCGGTAGCCGGGGCTTTCGACGTGTAGCGTGCCGCCCTGACCATGCAGCGGGCTGTTGCCGTGATTGGCATTATGCTCGGAGGCGATGAAGTCAGGCAGAACACTGTCCCAGCCCCAGCCGGTGCAGCCCATTTCCTTCTCCCAGATCTCGAAATCATGGGGCAGGCCACGGATATAGATCATCGCGTTCATCGAGCCCGAGCCGCCCATCATCTTGCCACGAGGCCAGAAGATGCGCCGGCCCCGACAGCCTGCCTGCGCCACGGTGTGATAGCCCCAGTCGACATCGGTGTTGAACAGCGTCACCCAGTCCGAGGGCATCCTGGAGTTGATCGGCTGATCGCCCCCGGCTTCCAGTAGCAGCACCTTGCGGGCAGGGTCGGCGCTCAGCCGGTTTGCCAGAACGCAGCCGGCGGACCCGGCGCCAACGATGATGGTATCGTACATGGTTTTTCCTTCTCTCTGTCGGGCGCGGCGCCTCTCTCGGCTCCGTCAGCTCTTGTGTTTGTGGAAGATGTCGCTGAATCGGCCCACGAGGCCGCGCGGCAGGGCCACCACTGCGAAGGCGATGATCAGCCCCAGGCCAATGCTGCGGAAACTGCCGACCTCGCGCATCAGCTCATCCGCGACCATCAGCACGATGGTGCCGACCACCGGCCCCCAGAAGGTGCCGACGCCTCCGACCACGGCAATCGCCAGAATGAACAGCAGCGACGAGATCGAGAAGATGCCCGGACCGATCGCCTGAAAATGCGTGGCATAGAGGCCGCCGGTCATGCCGGTGAAAAACGCCGACAGGCCGAAAACCAGAAGTTGCGTGTGAAAGCGGTTGATGCCGCGCGCCACCGCATAGGCCTGATTGTCGCGCAGTGCCTTGAAGGCCAGCCCCATCGGCCCGTGCAGAATGATCCAGCTGACCAGCATCGACAGCACGAAACAGCCCAGAACGATGGCGTAGTTGCCCTTGATCCAGTCGCCCTTCAGGATCGCCCGCATCCCGAAATCGCCGAAACGGGCAAAGCCGGTGGCGCCTCCGGTGAACTGGCGGCAGGTGGTGCCGACCATCTCGAAGCAATTGGTGTCGGTGACGATCAGCAGGTAGATCACCTGCGCGATGGCATAGGTCAGCAGGGCGACGTAAACCCCCTGCAGGCGCAGGCAGGCCAGCCCGACAAGGGCGGAAAACACGGTGGCAATCACAGCCCCAGCCGCAATCGCCAGAAAGATGTTCAGGTCGAGGTAATAGGCCAGCATCGCCGTGGCGTAGCCGCCGACCGCAAAGACCGCCATCTGCCCCAGGCTGAACACGCCCGCATAGCCGAACAGCAGGTTCCACTGCACGGCCACCGAGGCCCAGAACAGGCCAAGGATCAGCTGACCCATCATGTAGCGGCTCTCGATCACGAAGGGCGCGGCGATCGCCATGGCCAGCAACAGCGCCGCGATCAGCAGGTCGATCCGGCCGCCAGACAGGGTTTTTCCAGCCTTGGGAAGGGTTTGTGTCGTGTCGCTCATCTTTTCGTCCTCACATGCGGCGGATCTGGGCGCGGCCGAACAGGCCGTTCGGGCGCCAGATCAGGATGGCGATGACCAGCATCAGCAGCACCGGAAAGCCCCAGCGTGCGCCCATGCCGAATTGCACTCCGGCCTCGATCATCGCCAGACCGAAGGCGGCGGCCACGGCGCCCGGCAGATTGCCGAGGCCCGCGACAACGCACATGATGAAGGCCTTGAGCATCGGGTCGGCGCCGAGGGTCGGGGACAGCTGCGTCACCGAGCTGACCAGCACGCCGCAGATCCCCGCGACGGCGCCGGACAGCGCCAGCACCTGCAGATAGGTCCGCTCGACCGCGACGCCCATCAGCAGGGCGGCCTCACGGTTCTGAGCGGTGGCGCGGATGGCACGGCCCATGCGGGTGCGGCTGATCAGCAGCGCCAGACCCAGCATCACCACGACCGAGACGAGGATGATGACGACGTTCAGCCAGGGCACCACGCTGTCGCCGATGCGGAATGCGCCGGAAACGCCGAAGGGCTGCTTCAGCGGCTGGCCGCCGTAAACCTGCAACAGGGCGTTCTGCAACGAGATCGAGATGCCGACAGTGGCAATCATCACGCTGGTTTCAAAATTCTTGCCCGCGGTGCGGATCAGGCTGCGCACGACACAGATATAAAGGATCACTCCCGCAAGCGCACCCGCTCCGGCGGCGGCGAGCACCGCCAGCCACACCGGCAGGCCCAGAGTGGTCGCCACGCTGAATACCGCATAGCCGCCAAGCGCCAGCAGCGCCCCATGCGCCATGTTCAGCATCCCCATGGAGCCCCAGACCAGAGACAGCCCGATGGTGGCCAGCGCATAGAGCGCGCCATTGGTCAGGCCGGTGGTTATGATGGCAATCAGAATGTCCATGTCTCAGCCCCCCAAATAGGTTTCCAGCAGTTCTTCTCGCTCCAGCAGCTCGGCCGGGGCGCCGGACCAGGTCAGCCGGCCATCGTCGAGCAGGTGCATCACATCGCTCAGATGCGCGACGCGGGCCGGGTTTTCCTCGACCAGCAGGATGGTGCGGCCCTGTTCACGGAGGGTGCCGATCACCTCGTAGATCTGTTCGATCACGAGGGGGGCGAGGCCGAGTGAGGGTTCGTCGATCATCAGTACCCTGGCACCCGCCATCAACCCGCGCCCGATACCGACCATGCGCCGCTCTCCCCCCGAGAGGGAGGAGGCGATCTGCCCGTGGCGTTCTTTCAGCCGGGGCAGCAGGGCATAGACGTCCTCAAGCAGGGCGGCGAATTGCTGCGGATCGCGGCTGAGATAGGCGCCCATCTGCAGATTTTCGTAAACTGTCATCTCCGGGAACAGCAGATCGCCTTGTGGCACATGCGCCAGCCCGAGGGCGGCGATCCGCTCTGGGCGCAGGCCCGTCAGGTCCTGCCCGCCGAGGCGGATCCTGCCCGCACGCCGTGCCGTCAGGCCCGAGATGGTGCGCAGCAGGGTCGATTTGCCATGCCCGTTCGGTCCGACGACGGTGACGATCTGCCCCTGTGGCACCGTCAGCGTGATGCCATGCAGCACATCGGGGCCGTCGTATCCGGCATGAATACCCTCCAGCTCAAGACTGGTGCCTTTGGTCTCAGACATGATCGGCCTCCGAGAAATGCGATTTCAGTCGCCCCGCCGCGCCCTTGCCAAGGTAGGTCTCGACAACGGTCTGATCCTCGGCGACCTGATCGGGGCGGCCCTCGAAGATCACCTGGCCGTGGTGCATGATGATGACGCGGCTCGACAGCGACAGCAGGAAGCGCATCACATGCTCGATCAGCACAATGGTGATGCCGCGCGCCTGCATCTTGCGCACCAGCGCCTGAATATGGTCGATCTCGTCGGTGTTCAGGCCGCCGACGGGCTCATCCAGAAAGATCATCCTCGGGTTGGTGGCCATGGCCCCCGCGATCATCAGCAGCTTGCGATCCAGCACCGGCAGGTCGCGCGCGATCATCTGTCGCTTTGCGCCAAGGCCGACGAACTCAAGCGCCTCCTGCACCGCCGTCTTTGTCGTATCGCTTAGCCAGAGGCCGGGAAAACGGCGGGCGGTGCGGCCGAACTGCGCGGCAACCTGCACGTTTTCCTGCACGGTCAGATGGTCAAAGGCCGCGTTCAGCTGAAAGGTGCGCGCCACCCCGGCGTGGCAGATCCGGTCCGCGCCCCAGGTGGTGATGTCGTGGCCGTCAAAGCGGATCCGCCCCCCTGAGGGGGCGGTGATGCCGGTGACCACGTCAAAGAACGTGGTTTTTCCGGCGCCGTTGGGGCCTCCGATACCCAGCACTTCGCCGGGCATCACCTGCAACGAGACCCCGTCCACCGCAGCAAGCGAGCCGAAGTGACGCGAGACCTGCGCGCAGGTCAGCAGGGGCGTGTCGGAGCCTGCCATCAAGACATCCAGGGCGGCAGGATGAAGCTGCCCTTGGCATAGGCGGGCGGCGCTACCAGCACCGGGTCCTGCGTCAGATCCTGATGTTGCAGGAACTGGTGCGGCATCCCAAGCGAGGCGTCGGGCGTCTGCGCCGGGAAGGTATAGGCCGACTGGCCCTCGGGATCGAACCGGCAGATGCCGTTCACGCCGCGATAGATCAGCCGGTTCATCGACGCCGACACGGCGCGCGCCTGATCGCCGTCATAAGGCTCGCCCGCGCCGCCGGCGATGGCGGCGGACAGCGCCCATTTCCACAGCCCATCATAGGTTTGCGAGCCGGTCAGATAGGCGGCAGTGGGGCCGAACTTTTCCCGGTAGGCGGTGCGGAAGCCTTCGGAGAAGTCATCGGGCAGGCAGCCGACGACGGTGGAATAGACCACGCCCTTGACGGACTCGCCGCCGATTTCCTTGAACGCGGGCAGTGAGGGGCCGTACTGCATGTAGACCAGCGAATTTGTCGGCTGCGGAATGAACTGGGTCATGAAGGCCGCCAGATCCTGTGGCAGAAAGTGCGTCACGGCGATGACGGCAGGTTCGTCCTGACGGATCTTGGCCAGCGTCGGGCCCCATTGATTGGTCGGGAACTGTACCGTCTCGTAGAGCGAAATCTCCCAGCCGTACTGGTCGGCAAATTCACGCACGGCATTGGCAATGACGATGGAGTATTCGACGGAGGAGGCGACAAGTGCGATCTTGCGGTTTGCCGGTTCCCACTGGCCGCTGTCGATGAGGCCGTTGAGATAGCTCAGCAGACCGGGGCCGTAGTAGTATTCGGGCGGATCGCCCTGAAAGGACCCATAGTAGCGGTCGGGGTCTTCCTTGAACTTGTTATTGTGCGAAATCAACGTGTTGTAGTGGATGAAGATGACGTCACTGTCGGCGGCGACGTCCATTTCCACCATGTTGGTGCCATAGTTGTAGCCGTTGACGATCACCGGGGTGCCGTAGCGGTCGATCAGACGCTGCATGGCCTGGCTGACGACATCGGCGCCCATTTCGGCGGTGTCTTCGATATGCAGTTCCAGCGGGCGGCCAAGAATGCCACCAACTGCGTTGATCTCCTCAATGGCGAGGTCGAGGCCATTCTTGAACTCGATACCATCCGCGGCGGCGGTGCCCGACATGGGCAGAGCCGCGCCAATCGGGATCGGTTCGGCGTCGGCCGCGTTTGCAGTGCTGGCGTTCATCCCCGCGAGCAGCGAAAGCCCGGCCCCGCTGGCCAGTGAGTTTCTGAGCAGTGAGCGTCTGTTGATCATCTGTCGTATCTCCGTGTTGGGCAGCCTTGTGGCTGTTTATGATTATGGGTCGTGCAGAATGTCGGGTGCCGCCCGCCCGCTCACAGGCGGGCATGGCATCAGAGAAGGTTGTCCGGATCGTGCCGCTGCCACCATTTGGCCAGCGCCAGTACAGCCGAGTCGCGCCCGCGTGCCGAGATGATCTGCAACGACTGCGGCAGGCCATTGGCGCTCAGCCCGGCGGGGACCACGGCAGCCGGTTGCTGGCTGAGGTTGATCGGATAGCTGAAACCAGCCCAGCGGAACCAGCGATCCATGCCGCTGCCGGGGGGCACGTCATGGCCCGCCTCGAACGGCAGCACCGTGCAGGCTGGCGCAAGGATATAGGCAAAGCGTTCGGTCAGGCGGTCCATTGCGGCGCCGAACTCTGCGCGCTGGCTCACGGTGCGGAGATAGTCGCCAGTGCTCCAGTGTGCGGCATCCTCGGCGATCTCCAGCAAACCGGGGTCGATGCTGTCATGGTCAAGTGTGTCGAGCGCGCCCGCGCCTTCCAGTCGGACCCGCGCGCTGCTGAACCACAGTCGCGTGGCGATGCCGTAGAGGTCGTCCAGCATCGGCAGGTCGATCTCTTCAAGGATCGCCCCGGCAGCCTCGAACCGGGCAAGGCTGCGCTCAAAATGCGCCGCGACGTCCGGGTCGACAGCGCCTCCGGGTGGGGTCTTCCAGACAGCGATGTGAAGCCCGGCGGGGGTGGTTTCATGCTGTTTGAGCTGGTGCAGCTGACCTTCTCCCTGAAACCAGTCCCTGCGGTCGCGCCCCGACATGGCCGACAGCATCAGCTCCACATCCTCCACCCGGCGCGCCATCGGGCCAATGTGGGCCACCGTGCCGAAGGCGGAGGCCGGATAGGCAGGCACACGCCCGAACGTCGGCTTGATGCCCGCGATGCCGGTAAAGGCGGCCGGGATGCGGATCGAGCCGGCACCGTCAGTTCCAAGGTGCAACACACCCGCGCCCATGCTGGCCGCCACCGCCGCGCCGCCAGAGGAGCCCCCGGGCGTCAGCGACAGATCCCATGGGTTACGGGTAATACCCCAGCGGGGGCTGTCGGTCAGCGCCTTCCAGCCGAACTCTGGCGTTGTGGTCACGCCCAGCATGACCATCCCCGCCTTGCGCAGCCTTGCCACACTTGGCGCGTCCTCGGCGCAGGGGCTGTCGGGGCACAGCGTGCTGCCATTGCTGAGCGGCCACCCCGCGACTGTGACGATATCCTTGATGGTGCCAGGCACCCCGTCGATAGCCGACAGCGCTGTGCCCGCCCGCCAGCGTGCCTCGGACGCAAAGGCGGCTGTCAGCGCAGCGTCGTGGTCAATCAGGGTGAAGGCATTGCAGCGTGCCTGGGCCTGTTCGGAACGCTCCAGCGCCGCGCGGGTCGCCTCCACCGGAGACAGCGCACCCGAGGCGTAGGCCAGTGTCAGGTCAGCTGCGGACATGCGGCAGATTTCACTGGCATCCGAGGAGGGGAGCGTCTGGGTTTTCAGCACGGCATCATCCATTCTTCCCTTGAATTGAGACGATGCTGACAAACCGCTGGCCTAGCTGTAAAATACAAACATTATCGCATGGGTACCTATTCAATGGATATCTCTGCCATGTCGCCGAGTCTGAAGCAGCTGGCCTATATTATTGCCGTCCAGGAAAGTGGCAGCTTTGCCAAAGCTGCCCAGAAGATGAACATCTCGCAGTCCTCGATCCTTGCGGCCGTTGACACGATCGAGCAGGACCTCGGGATTCGCATTTTCTCTCGTCAGAAGGGGCGCGGTGTCTACACGACCGCCGCCGGTGAAAAATTCATCACTTCGGCCCGCCGTCTGCTGATGGCCGAGCAGGAGTTCAGCCGGGACGTGCGCGCGCAGGGGCAGGATGACGAAAGCCTGCGCATCGGCCTGTTCGAGCCCTTCAGTTCCATCATGATGGTCGAGGTGCTGCGCCGCCTGCGCCAGCAGATCGGCAGCATTTCGGTTGAACTGGTTGAGGCAGATCAGCCCAGCCTGAAACGCTATCTGGACCGGGGCGAGGTGGATGTCGTGGTGGTCTATGACCTCGGTCCCGACTTCACGGGTACGATCGAACGGATTGGCCGCGCGCCGCCGCATGTGATGGTGCACGAAGACAACCCGCTGGCGCAATATGATGCGATCAGCATCTCGCAACTGGCGCAGCAGCCGGTGGCTCTGCTCAGTCTTCCACTGACCATGACCTATCTGATGACGCTGTTCGACTATTCCAGCCATCGTCCGAAGATCGTCTTTAAAAGCCGGAGCTACGACACCATCATCCGCAGCGTCTCAAACGGCTTCGGCGCGACCATCCTGAACGCATGGCCACGCACGCCCCTGCCGCTGGAGCAGCGTACCCGACGCCTGCGCCTGACCGATCCGCTGCCCGCGCCGAATGTGATCACCGTCGATCACTACGGCGACATGCGCCCGCGCGCGGTCGAGGTGTTCATCAACATCCTCAAGGAATACTTCGCCGAGGCCTACCACCATTTCTGACACGCCCCCCAGCGGGTCAGTCAAAGTAGGCCGCGCGGGCCCGCTCGACAGCTGCGCCCTGATCATGGCTCAGCGCTTGCCCGCCATAGTTGGCGATATGCGCATCAAAGGGATCCGTCAGCTGCGCCGAGGCCCCGCTCAGTGCCTCGATCACGGCATGGCCACAGTAGGGCACATAGGTCGCGGAATAGCCGCCCTCGTGTGTGACAACGATGCGGCCAGCGCACTGAAGGTCGGCAAACTGCATCACCTGCTGCGTCATCCAGCGGAAATCCTCGGAGGACAGCATCATCACCCCCAATGGGTCCATCGCCGAGGCATCGTAGCCCGACAGGATAAAGATCATGTCAGGCGCAAAGGCTTCCAGCGCAGGTAGCACCACCTTGTCGAAAGCCTCTCTGTAGGCACCCGAGCCGGAACCGGGGGGCAGGGGGATGTTGAGGTTGCGACCCTCGGCGCCCCGCACCCCGATGCCGCCGGAGGCAGGTGGGAACAGATTGTCCTGGTGCAGCGAGATCGTCAGCACCTCTGGATCCTCTAGAAAGATCGCCTCGGTGCCGTTGCCGTGGTGAACATCCCAGTCGATCGTCGCAATGCGCCTGATCCCATGGGTGCGCTGGGCATGACGGATACCCACGGCAGCATTGGCCAGCAGGCAGAATCCCATCGCCATTTCGGGCAGGGCATGATGTCCGGGCGGGCGACACAGTACGTAGGCATTGTCCGCCTTGCCCCCGATCACCGCATCCACGGCGGCGACCACACCGCCCACCGCCAGCCGAGCGATGTCCAGACTGGCCGGCCCGGCGGGTGTCAGCTGGCCGGTCTCGCCGCCGCCTGAGGCGCAAACGCTGGTCAGGTGCGCGATGTGGGCCGCCGGATGCACCATCTGGATGACGGCATCCTCTGCCGGGTGGGGCTTGATCAGCGAAAGATGTTCCCACAACCCCGAGGCCTGCAGCAGGTTCTGCAAGCGACGCTTGGTCTCGGGGTTTTCAAAATGCTCTCTGGGCTGGCAGGTCAGAGACGGCTCAAAAAAGCCGCACCAGTTCAGGGTGTCGTGCCAGTAGTACAATTCAGAGGCGACCATCGCCGTGGTGCGGCTGCAGGTCGAGTGTTCATGGATCATGGCAGCGCTCCCTCGGGGTTGCCCACTGAAAGCCAGATCCGCAGAGATCGGAACGCGCAGCGCAGCAGGTGTCGCACCCCATGCCGCCACAGCTTGCCGCCTATGTACAGATGTAATTTCCACCCCAGCGGCCCATTTCGGGCAGCTGTGTCGGCGGCCCCTGCACAGGCCGCCAACTTGGTTCTAACCGAGGCTCTCGGCCACGACGTTCATCCAGTACGCGACACCGATCGGGATCAGCGCGTCGTTGAAATCGAACTTCGGTGTGTGTACGAAGGCCGCGTCGGGGCCATCGCCATTGCCGATCATCACATAGGCGCCGGGCACCTTTTCCAGCATGAACGAGAAGTCCTCGCTGCCACCGACCCTCTCGGCCTCAGGCTGGACCCGGTGCGCCCCGACCGTCGCGCTGGCTGCACGCACCGCCAGATCCACCTCGCGCGCGGTGTTGATCAGCGGCGGATAGCGGCGGGTGTAGATCAGCGTGGCGATGATGTCGTAGGGGGTTGCGGCCCCGCGCGCCAGAGCGCCGATCATCTGCTCCAGCGTGTCGCGCACCTCGGGGCGGTAGGAGCGCGCGGTGCCCCGGACCGTCACCTTCGCTGGGATGATATTGGGGCTGTTGTAATCGCCCGCTGCAATATGCCCGACCGAGACGATCGCGCCGTCGTTGGCCGGCACCTTGCGCGAAATGATCGTTGCGAGAGAGGCGATGAACTGCGCCGCCGGAATGGTCGGATCGGTCGCATTATGCGGCATCGCGCCATGACCGCCGGTGCCCTCGAAGATCACCTCCCAGGTATCGCCTGCCGACATGAAGGGACCGGGGCGCGTTTTTACCTGACCGAGCGGCTGCTTGGGGTCATTGTGCACGCCGTAAACCTCATCGCAGGGGAACAGGTCGAACAGTCCGTCCTCGATCATGACACGCGCACCGCCCAGACCCTCTTCGGCGGGCTGAAAGATGAACTGCACCGTGCCGGCAAAATCGGGGTCCTGCGCCAGCTTTTCAGCCGCGCCGAGCAGCATGGTGGTATGCCCGTCGTGGCCACAGGCGTGCATCTTGCCCGGCACTTGCGAGGCATAGGGCTTGCCCGTCGTCTCGGCGATGAACAGCGCGTCCATGTCGGCGCGCAGGCCGATCACTTTCTGGCCCGGCTTGCGCCCCTTCAGCGTGCCGACCACGCCGGTGCCGCCAAGGCCACGGTGTACCTCCATCCCCAGAGCTTGCAGAAACGCCGCAACGATATCCGATGTGCGGACCTCCTCGAAGGCGGTTTCGGGGTGGCGGTGGATGTCCTGACGGATTTCGGTCAGGCGGGCGATGAAGGCGCTGTCGTCAGCGATGGTCTCAGGCGTGATGCGGGGCATGGGCGTCCTTTTCTTGGTCGGTGTGCCGCAGAGCGGTCAGGCTGGCCGCGCAAGAGGCCAGCCCGTGCAGAAAGATCGCGACGATGAAAATCGGCACCGTCACGGCGACGAAGATCGTCGGCAGGTCAAAGCTTTCGGCCGTGGTGTAGAGGTTGCGCGCCAGGAACGACCGGGCAGGGTTCATGCCGGGGCCGTAGAAGCAGAAGAACAGGATCGGGCCCAGAAAGGTCACAACCGCCGCGCCGCGCATCACGGCCGCCACGGCAAGGATCGCGCGCGGCGTGCGCACCGGCAGCTTGACCAGCTTGGGGTCGAACCCGGCCTTGAAGGAAATGCTGGCGCCCAGCAGACCGACCCAGACCATCGCATAACGCGCGGCCTCTTCCGTCCAGCTGGGGGGCGCGGCAAAGCCGTAACGCGCGACCACCTGCAGGCTGATCGCCAGAACCATGACGACCAGAAAGACCAGCGCGACGCCACGCATCACGCGGTCCACCGTGTCACTGATCCGGCCGAGGGTATTCGAGAGTGCAAGCATCGGTATCTCCTGCAGGGGGGGGGAGGGCCCGCCAAAGGCGGACCCGGAGGTGAGTCAGGCTCAGTTGAGGTAGCCGGTGAGGAAGTCGATATCCTCCTGCGGCACGATCTCGCTCCAGACGGATGTCGTCGCATCGACGAACTTCTGGCGCTCGCCCTCGTCCAGTGGCGTGATCTCGATCCCGCCGTCCTGAATGACCTGCTCGAAGTAGGGGACCTTTTCCTTGGCCCAGGTCCGGTTCGCGGCGATGCCCGCATCAACGGCGGCGTCGACCCAAGCGCGCTCCTCGTCGTCGAGCATGGAATACCAGTCGTCCGACAGCATCACGACCTTGGGCACCGGACCCGCTTCGAGGGGCGTGAAGTATTTCAGCAGATCGACCTGACCTGCCGCCACGACGGTCGAGGGCGGGTTGAAGTGGCCAACCGCCACGCCGGTCTGCAGTGCGTTCGGCGTCTCGGCCCAGCTGACGACGGTCGGCCTGGCACCCCAGGCTGCGAACATCTTCATCTGATCGCCGTTCTGGGCGCGCAGGCGCATGCCTTCGACGTCCGCGATGGTGGTCACCGGCTTGGCGTTGTTGAACAGCCCCAGCGAGCCGCCGCGCATCGCGAACCCGGCAATCCGCACCCCGAGGCGCGAGGCTTCATCGTTGATCCGGTTCAGCGCACCGGAGGTCTCGACCATCTGGTCAAACTGCTCTTCGCCGGCGCTCAGGAACGGCAGGAACAGCGCGCTGGCAAAGGCCGAGGCCTTCATCAGCGACCCGCCATTGGCGATATTGACCTGCAGCAGCCCTTGGCTGACCTGATCGAACCGGTCGCTTTCCTTGCCCATGGTGTTGGAGGGATGCACGATCGTGGTCACGTCGTGGGTCGCAAGGCTGTCAGCGAAGCCCTTGATAAAGACGTATTCCGCGTCGTTCTGCAGATCCTCAGAGCCGGCAAAGGCGATCACGACATCGTCCATGGCCTGCGCGGCACTCGCGAGGGCGAACAGGCTGACGGTTGCAGCAAACAGCGTTTTTTTCATTGGTAGTCTCCTTGTTGGCAGTTTTTGGGATCGTCAGTTGATCAGGCCGAGGTAGCGCGGCAGTGTCAGCGAAATCGCGGGCACATAGATCAGCACCCCCAGCAGGATCAGCTCGACAAACAGGAAGGGCAGAACGGCGCGGACCAGCCGCCAGTAGCCAATGTCGACGACGGTCGACAGGATCAGCAGCACCCCACCCATCGGCGGCGTCAGCAGACCGACGGTCAGGTTGAAGCCGACGAGGATGCCCATGTGCACCGGGTCGACCCCAAGGGCGATGGCCGGAGAAAGCAGGTGCGTCCCCAGGTTTGGGTGCGGGCCTGTAGACATGCTCTGGGATCTTGTCATTTGAAGAGGACCACAGACATGACAAAATCCCCAACCTTCGCCTTCATCAAGGCACGCTGGCACGCCGAGATCGTTGATCAGGCCCTTGCCGGTTTTACCCAAAGACTGTCGGAAATTGCGCCTTCCGCCAGCGTCGACACTTTCGATGTGCCTGGCGCTTTTGAGATGCCCTTGCTGGCCAAGAAGCTTGCGGCCTCTGGTCGGTACGACGGTATCGCGGCAGCGGCACTGGTTGTGGACGGCGGGCTCTACCGGCATGATTTTGTCGCGCAAGCGGTTGTCTCAGGCCTTATGGAGGCGCAGATGGCCACCGATGTTCCGGTTTTTTCGGTGTCTCTGACCCCGCACCACTTCCAGCCCAAAGGCGAGCATGAGGCCTTCTATCACGCCCATTTCGTCGGCAAGGGACGCGAGGCGGCAGATGCGGCTGTTCAGACGTGGCGCCTGCACAGCCAGCTGGATGCCGAAGAGGGGGCGCGCACAGCCGCCTGATACCGCGACAGGCCGCGTCCCCCGGATGCGGCCTACTTCGCGATCAGCACTTCGATGCCGCGCGCTCGAATTCCGTGGCGTCCGCATCCGAGATCCCGTCGCCGGTGATGTAGGAATGGATCAGTTCCAGCGCGCCCAGCCGGATGAACGAGGCGCGGTTGATCTTGGTGCTATCAGCCACCAGAAGAAGATGGGCGGCGGTGCGGATCATCGCCTCTTTCAAATGCTGATCGGCAAAGCTCGGGTAGGTCAGGCCGATATCAAGTGCGTTACCTGCGGACCGGGAACAACCTGCCTGCCGTTGTCGAGCGTAAGTCGTCCCCCGACAACGGGGGGGTCGGCGCCTTGAATTGCCCTCCGGGCTTGTCCGGGGCTTGTCCGGGGCATTGCCGGGGATCGTCAGGTTGGATCGCCCGGTGAGGGGCGTTGCAACCTCGCTCATGGTGGTGCCTGCGTCCAGGATCAGCGTCATTCCATCCTGGACCATCCCTGCGGCCAGTGCACCGATCTTGCGATTGCGATCCATGTTGTCCTGAGGGTGCAGCATCGGGCCGCCAGACCGGGGGCGCATGGAAGTCAGAAACGCCCGGGCGTGTTCGCGGGTGATCTGGCAGTCGCGCGATGGATCGCCCATCAGCAACAGGCGCGGATCGACATGATCTGGAACAGACCGTTGTTCTTGCGCTCCTCTGGCACCGGAGCGATGCCGTGCGCAATCTGCTGGTTGACGGCTGTTTCGCGAATCTCGCGGCTTGGGGATGCTGCGCCATGATGCATTCCAGAAACACCGAGCGGCCTGCGCTCATCAGCGCGTAGACGCCCAGTGTCTCGCCCGCGCCGAGGGAGGGGCAGAGGGGGGCCGATGCATGCGATGATGGGCGACAGCTACGCCGGGCTCTATGGCCACGGCATCTGTGTGTCGGGGATTGTGAAGGCAGCCTGCGGCACCGGCTCATCCATCATTGCGTTGACGCCTGGACGCAGCCCTGCGCAAATCTGTGTGCTGACGGGGCGCTGCATCCGCAAGGCATCACGCCTCGAACACGACAGTCCCGCCTGAGATGGTGAAGGCGGCGCCCGTGGTCTCGAACCTGTCGTGCTCCATGCCCTCCAGATCGTCGCGCATCACGACGATATCCGCCATGAAGCCCGCTTTCAGTCGCCCCTTGCGATGCTCGTTGAACTCAACCCACGCATTGTCGGCGGTGCAGGAGGCCAGAGCGTCCAACAAAGTTTGGCGCTGATCGCCCCAGGGCGCAGGCATTGGCACCGGGGCGGTGGCTGCGCGCAAGGTGGCCATGACATCTACCTTGATCACGGGCCAGTCGGTGGAAAAGATCACCTTGTTTCCCGCGTCGCGCAGAGTTTTCCAGGCGTAGGCTAGGGGCTTTTGATCGTCGTGCAGATGAGGCTCGATTGCGCCTGCCGTATAGATATGCCCGAACGGAGCATGGCCTGGCTGGTAGGAGGCGACGATCCCCATGTCGGCAAACCTCGGTAGATCGTCAGGGTGCAAGGTCTCGATATGTTCAATGCGATGGCGTGCGTCGCGGGCGCCATTTGCGTCACGCGCCGCCTGATAGCCGTCCAGCGTGCGGCGCACGGCAAGATCGCCAATGGCATGGGTCGCGATCTGAAACCCACGCCGGTCGGCCTCGATACAGGCCAGGTTGAACGGCTCGGGTTCAAAAACTGCATCGCCCACATGGTCGGAGCCGGGGTAGGGGCGCAGCATCAGCGCCGTGTGGCTCTCAACCACGCCGTCCATGAACATCTTGACGCGGTTGCACCAGAGCCGGTCGCTGGACCAGAGGCGGCGCATCTCCTCAGCCTCGGCAAAACGTTCGAATGTGTCGACGGATTTGAGATGGAACGGCACTTCGGTGCGACAGATCAGATCGCCTTCGGCTTCAAGCTCGGCCAGTAACTCCATGGTGTAGAAACTGCCGTCCATGTTGTGCAGCCCGGTGATGCCGTGGCTGGCGCAATGCTGCAGCCCGCGCCGGATCGCCCCGAGGTCGGCAGCTCTTTGCGCGGCGGTCGCTGGCGGTTCGGGGTTCTTGCCACTGACGAGCCCTGCCAGATCACGCCCGCCATAAGGGGTCAGGGCCAGCACCCGGGCATAGGCCCCGGGTTCGCGCAATTCGCCCTCGGCAAGGCCGTCCCGTCCCATCACGATCTCGGAGCCGACCTCTGTCGCCCCGCCGCCAAGAAGCCCTGCGAGCGCGAGGGCGCGGGTGTTGGCCCAGATGGTATGATGGTCGGAGGCGAAGATGGCGAAAGGCCGCTCCGGCAGTACCCGGTCAAGGTCGTGCCGTGTGGTGCGATGCCCGGCGCCGAAAAGGCTGTAGTCGGCCTGCACCGCAAAGATCATGCGCACATTCGGGTCGGCGGCAGAGCGGGCACGCACCGCAGTTGTCACCGCCTCAAACCCGGTTTTACCGCCGAGGTCGAGATACTCCAGTTCGACCGATCCGCCGAACAGGTGGACATGGCTGTCGATGAAACCGGGCAGAACGGTGCTGCCCTGCGCGTCGATCACACGGGTCGCGGGGCCGACCATGGCGCGTATCGTGTTGCAGTCGCTCACAGCGACGATCACCCCATCGCGCACAGCCAGTGCCGAGGCGCGCGGCAGGGTCGGATCAAAGGTGATCAGGGCGCCATTCAGAATGACCAGATCAGGTGAGGTGGACATCGGGCTCTCCGGTGGCGGCGTTTCAGTTAAAGGCCGCCCTGCGGGGGAATGCCGGGGGCCAGACCGCCCCCGGTTGATCTTACTTTTGCAGTTCAGTCCAGATCGCCGTGTAGTATTCCAGCGATTTGGCGGAACAGGTCGGCAGGAACTCACCTGCTGCGGCATATTCCGCAGGGATGTTGACGATGGGCGAGGCTTTCATCTCGTCGTCCATGAAGGCTTCGGAACCTGCGATGCCGTTGGCATAGCGGGCAAATTCAGAAATCATCGCGGCGTTTTCCGGGACCATGATGAAATCGAGGAACGTGTAGGCCTCGTCGACATGCTGGGCGTCCGACAACAGCGCGACCGAGTCCATGAACATCGGAAAGCCTTCTTGCGGGTAGCCAAAGGCGACCTTGTCATTCTTGAGGTGCGCGCGGAACACAGCCCCGTTCCAATAGACAGAGGCCTTGGTGTCGTTGGAGGCCAGCTTTTCCGTCATGCCGTAATCCATCGACTGCCAGTTCGGCTTGGCCTTGATCAGGGCATCCCGCGCGGCCTTCAGCTTTTCAGGATCTTCCGAGCAGGGTTCGCCGCCGACATACCACAGCGCCAGCGACATGATGTCGTTCATCTCGGGCGTGACGTTGACCTTGCCGACAAGCTCCGGCGGTGTGTCGAGGAAGATCGCGCTGGTGTTGATGTCGCCGCTATATTCGTCGGTGTTCACGGCAATCCCCGTCGCACCAATCTGCCATGGGATCGAGAATTTGCGGCCCGGATCAAAGTGCACGTCCATCCATTGGGGGGCGATATTGCCGTGATGCGGCAGGCGGGACATGTCCAGTTCGGTAATCAGGCCCTTTTCGCGCCAGATCGGCACATAGTTGGCTGAGGGCACGACGAGGTCATAGCCGTGTCCGCCCGCTTCGACCTTGGCCAGCGCCGTGTCGTTGGAATCGTAATCAGTGACCGTGACCTTGATGCCGGTCTCGGCCTCGAATTTCGCCAGAAGTTCGGGGCTCGTATAGTCACCCCAGTTATAGAGCTGCAGTTCGCCCTCGGCATGGGCTGCGCCGGCACAGAGGATGGCGACAGTGGCAAGTAACGTCTTCATGGGTCTCTCTCCTTGTTGGATATTTTTATTATTTTTCAATCAGGTGCGTTTGCGGGTCAGCAGGAAGAATGCGGTCAGCAGAACGACGGTCAGCAACAGAAGCAGGGTCGAGATGGCGTTGATATCGGCACTGACCGACCGGCGGATCTGGGCCAGCATATAGGTCGGCAGCGTATCCTGGCCGGCGGATTTCACGAACTCTGTGATGACCACATCGTCCAGCGAGGTGACGAAGGCCAGCATCAGCCCCGCCACTGCCCCCGGCATCACCAGTGGCAGCGTCACATGGCGAAAGGTCTGCCAGGGACTGGCGTAGAGGTCGGCCGCAGCGGTTTCCAGCGCCAGGTCCATCCCCTCAAGCCGTGCGCGGATCGGCAGATAGGCGAAGGGCGTGCAAAAGGCCGCATGGGCCAGGATCAGATAGCCCAGCCCCTGATAGCCGGTGATCACCTTGATCGAGGAAAAGAAGATCAGCAGGGCAACGCCGGTGACGATCTCGGGCACCATCAGCGGCTGGTTGATCATCACGTAGACAAAGCTCTGCCCGCGCGTTGCCCGCCTGCGCGTCGTGCCAAGGGCGGCCATCGTGGCGACGCCTGTCGCGATCAGCGACGCGGCCGTTGCCACTTGCAGAGAGCGCAGAGTTGCGGCCTTGACCGCTTCGTTCTGCCAGGCCTCCGGATACCAGCGCAGCGAGAAGCCCTCCCAGATTGCCACACTGTCGCCGGCGTTGAAGGAGAAGATCACCAGCATCGCGATCGGCAGATACAGCAGCACGAAGACGATGACGGCGATGGTCGCAAACCCGGGCAGGCGCGAGATCGAGAAGCTGCGATCAGCCATGCGATTTATCCTGACCGCCAGTGGCAAAACGGGTGTAAACGATCAGCGCCACGCTGACGATGACCAGCAGAACCACCGACAGGGCGGCCCCCAGTGGCCAGTTGCGCCCCTGCCCGAACTGCAGTTCGATGAAGTTGCCGATCATCATGTTGCGCCCGCCGCCCAGGATGCGCGGTGTGACGTAGGCGCCAAGCGCCGGAATGAAGACGAGGATCGAGCCGGAGATGATCCCCGGCTTGACCACCGGCACGATGACATGGCGCAGCAGCTGCCAGCGGCTGGCATAGAGATCGTAGCCCGCCTGCAGCAGGCGCATGTCGAACCGATCAATCGCGGCAAACAGCGGCAGCACCATCAGCGGCAGATAGACATAGGTCATGCCGATAAAGACCGCGAAATCGGTGTAGAGCATCACGATCGGTTCTTTGATGATGCCGAGGTACAGCAGGCCGGTGTTCAGGAAACCTTCGTTGCGGATGATCTGGTTGATCGCAAAGGTGCGGATCAACAGGTTGGTCCAGAACGGAATGGTGATCAGGAACAACAGCGCGGTGCGCATGCTCGGGGTGCGTGTTGCAATGAACCATGCCGTGGGAAAGCCGACGACAAAGCAGAAGACGGTGGTCAGAAACGCCAGTTTTGCCGAGCGCCAGAAAATCGTCAGATGCGCGTCGGCAAAGCCAAGCGTGCCGTCAAAAATATCGCGCGTCATCACGACGTTGAACCACGCCTTGAACGAGATCACCCATTCGACATTGCCGTACTGACCCGCCTCAAGGAACGAGTAGACCAGCATGATCAGCAGAGGCCCCGAAGCACCCACCGCCAAAAGCACCAGTGCCGGGGCCGAGAGCAGCCAGCCGCGCCGGACTTCAGCGCGTGCTTTCGGGTCCATCGGCGTGCTCATGCGACCTCCGGCAGCACGATCAGGGCTCCGGGTTCAAATGTCAGGGTGACCTGCGATCCGGTCTGCAGGCCGACATCCCCCGACACCGGGCTTTGCAGGCGCACGGTGATTTCAGTGCCATCCGACAGCGCCAGCACGCAGTGGGTGTCCGTGCCGAAATAGACCGTATCCAGCACTTTCGCCGCGATCCCGCTGCCTGCGTCGCTGGAAATGCGGATCTGCTCGGGCCGGATTGCAGCCGTCACATGGCCCGAGACGGGGGCGTTATCGGCCCTCTCCACCGGCATCCTCGGCCCTGCATCCAACGTCAGGTCACTGCCGCTCAGCGTGCCGGTCAGAAAGTTCGACTCGCCAATGAAGGAGGCGACAAAGCGGTTGGCCGGGCGTGTGTAGATCGTGCGCGGATCGCCGACCTGCAGCAGATGCCCCGCCTGCATCACGCCGATCCGGTCGGACATGGTCAGCGCCTCTTCCTGATCATGGGTGACGAAGATGAAGGTGATGCCGGTTTCGACCTGCAGCCGTTTCAGCTCGATCTGCATTTCCTTGCGCAGCTTCAGATCCAGCGCCGACAGAGGCTCGTCCAGCAGCAGAACCTTGGGGGCAGGGGCCAGCGCACGGGCCAAGGCAACGCGCTGCTGCTGACCGCCCGACAATTGGACCGGCTTGCGATCCGCCATCTTTTCCAGCCGCACCAGTGCCAGCATCCGCGTGACAGTCTCGGCCACTTCGGCCTTGGGGCGGCCCAGCATCTTCAGCCCAAAGCCAATGTTTTCGGCCACGGTCAGATGGGGAAACAGCGCGTACGACTGAAACACCGTATTCACCGGCCGGGTATTGGGCGGATCAAAGGTGATGTCCTGACCATCCAGCAGGATCTGCCCACTGCTCGGGCTTTCAAAACCCGCGATCAGCTTCAGCAGAGTGGTCTTGCCGCAGCCCGACGGGCCCAGCAGAGTAAAGAACTCGCCCTTGCGGATCACAAGGGACACGCCTCCAAGCGCCGTTACGGCCCCGGCACCCTGGCCGTAGACCTTGCACGCCGCGCGTGCTTCAACCGCTACGTCATTGCTCACAATCAACCTCCGTAGTTGCACCCAAGAGAGACAAAATTCCGATTGATTGCAAGCAAATGATCCGCCAAACATTGGCAAGCTTCCGGTTGCCGATGAAATCACAGGCGGCGCGAAAGACGCGAAACGGGCCGTCCTTCGTGACGTGACGATGGCCCAGCTGGGGGCAGCCAGCCTTCTGTCCTTCGCAGGGACCGGGCCTCAGCTGACCATTCGATCGCGTATGGAGTGACCTGCGGCCCCAGATACGGCTCCCCGAGTCACGTCATTGATTATCCGTAATGTGCACACGAACCGGATACGGTATAATCTGGCTGCCAGCGCGCCGGAGGCCGCAGACTGCACGCCGTCGATTGCCCCAGAATTGCCACGCCGGGGCGCTCTGGCCTCTCAGCCGCTTCACGCAAAGGACGCCCAATGCATATCCTTGTGATCGAGGACGACAAAACCACAGGCGAATATATCGCCTCAGGCCTGCGGGCCGAAGGGCATGTGGTCGACCTTTTTGCCGATGGTCGCGATGGTCTGGTGCAGGCAATCTCGGGGACTTATGACGTTCTGGTGCTGGACAGGATGCTGCCGGGCGTCGATGGCATGTCGATCCTGCGTACACTGCGCGCCGCCAAAAGCCCCGTGCCGGTGCTGCTTCTGACCTCGCTCGACGGGGTCGAGGATCGGATCGACGGTCTGAACGCGGGCGCCGATGACTATCTGGTGAAACCCTTCGCTTTTGGAGAGCTGTCGGCCCGCCTCAACGCGCTGGCGCGCCGGCCGCCGCCCTCGGATGAGCCGACCATGCTGCGCGCGGCGGATCTGGAGATGAACCTGCTGTCGCGTCGGGTGCTGCGGGCTGGTCGCGACATCGACCTGCAGCCGCGTGAATTTGCCCTGTTGGAGCACATGTTGCGCCGCAAGGGCAGGGTGCAGACCCGGACAATGCTGCTGGAGGCCGTCTGGGACATCCATTTCGACCCACAGACGAACGTGGTCGAAAGCCATATGAGCAGGCTGCGCGCCAAGGTCGACAAACCCTTTGGCACGGCGCTGATCGAAACCATCCGCGGCTCTGGCTACCGGATCGCGGAATGAGGCATCTGCGCTCCACCCCACTGCGCCTGACCGTCGTGGTCATTCTGGTGTTCGCGGGCTTTCTGGGCACCGGATTGGGCACGGCCTATCTGCTGATGCACCGGACGCTGAGCGTGGAAATCGACAGCCGCGCAACTCAGCTTATTGCAGAGCTGCGCGCCATACCCGACGCGGACGAACGTCTTGAGCGCGCCAGCCAGATCGCCGCCTCGGCCGATCCCCGGACGCTTCTGGTGCGCCTGTCACTGAACGGTGTGGTGGTGGGCAATCTGCCGCGGACGGATCTGCGCGACGGGGTTGTGAGGGGCCATGATGTCGCTCCCGGAAAGGCCCTCTCCCCCAGCTATCTTGTGCGTTCCGCCGACCTGTCGCCGGGTCACATCACCGTGCTGATCGGGCGTGAAAACCTTGAGGAGCTTAACGAGATCTTCCTCGCCATTCTGGCTTGCAGCGTTCTGCCCGCGCTTTTGCTCACCTCGGCCATCGGTCTGGTGGCGGTGCGCCGCACCGGTGCGCGGGTCGGGGCGATACAGACCACCCTGCAGGCCCTGACGCAGGGTGATCTGTCGGCCCGCACCGGAGCGCCGCATCCGGACACGGACCTTGGCGATATCTCCCGCGACCTTGATCGCATGGCCGAGGCACAGGAGGCCGCGACGCAGGCGCTGCGCCAGATCGGCTCCGATATCGCGCATGATCTCAAGACGCCGATCCAGCGTGTCTCGGTGCGGCTGGAGCGCCTCGCCGACACGGACCTGCCACCCGCCGCGCGCGCCCAGCTTGAGGGGGCACAGGCCGAAACTGCGCAGATCATCGCGACCTTCCAGTCCCTGCTTCAGATCACCCAGCTGGAAGGCGGACAGGGCCGCGACAGTTTTGGCCCGATCGATCTTGTCGCCCTGTTGCAGGACATGGCCGAGATCTATGAACCCGCAGTCGATGAGCATGGCGGCACGCTGAGCTGCGACGTCCACGAGGCGCAGCCCATCACTGGCGACCGGCACCTGCTGTCGCGCCTGATTGCCAACCTCGTCGAAAATGCCCTGCGTCACGCGCCGGGCAGCCCGATCCGGCTGAGCCTGTCGGGCCGTGTGCTGAGCATTTCCGACACCGGCCCCGGCATTCCTGAGGCGCGGCGTCACGATGTTCTGCGCCGCCTTGTGCGGCTGGATGCCAGCCGCAGCACGCCCGGCTCCGGTCTCGGGCTTGCCATGGTCAAGGCCATCGCGGATCTGCACGGCGCGCAGCTGTCGTTGGGGAACGCCGGGCCGGGTCTGATCGTCGCCGTTGCTTTCCCCGATCCACAGATTACCAAATCGTAATCTTGGCGTCATGCTGGCGGCAGGTGCCGCGTGCAGAGAGGACCCTGTGCCAGCGCGGCACCTGCGACGAAAGGGCCAAAGCCATGACGATCACCACCCGACATACCTATCTGACACGGATCCTGCACGGCCTGCTGGCTGTCGCAATCATCGTGCAGCTCGGCTCCTCTCTGGGCATGAGCCCTGCCGAGGATGGCCATGCCGGCAATACCCTGTTCGGCGCCCATGAGGTTGCGGGCCTCGCGTCCTTCGCGCTGGTGCTGGCCTTCTGGATCTGGGCGATGCTGCGCCGGGTTGGCACACCGCTGGGCGTGCTGTTTCCCTGGCTCTCAGCCGCCCGCCTCTCGGCGCTCTGGGGGGATAGTCTGCATCACCTGAAGATGCTGGGTCGTCTGCGGATGCCAGAGCATCAGGATGACGGGCCACTGGCCGGTGCTATTCATGGTCTTGGCCTCAGCCTTGTGACGGTCATGGCGGCGACTGGTACGTTTTACTATTTTTCGGGCGCCGAAAGCCCCGAGGCCGCGGGTCTTCCCATGCTCATCCACGTGACCCTCGGCAATCTGGTCTGGGTCTACCTGCTGGGCCACGCGGCCATGGGTCTGCTGGCTCATCTGGCAACGGGGTTCGATCTGCGCAGCATGTGGTCTCTCGCGGCCCGCGTGCGGCGCAACTGAGGCGCGACACCAGGGCAGCGCAACGCCCCCGGAGAGATCCGGAGGCGTTGTCGATAATGGGATCAGGCCTTCAGCATGACCTTGCCCGCACGACCCGGCGTCAGGGCCGCCTGCATCGCATCGCGCGCGTCCACCAGGGCGAAACTGCCGCCGGTTTGCAGGACCAACTCGCCCTTGACGGCCAGCGTCACCAGTTCGCTGATCAGCGCCTTGCGCGTCTCGGGGGCCATCTCGGCACTGACGCGCGCGCCCCAGAAGCCCTTCACGGTGATGTGCTTCATGATCAGAGCGCCAGAGGACAGGGGCATCGGCGCGCCTGTTGCGGTGCCAAAAACCACCAGTTCGCCGTCCTGGCCCAGCAGGTCGACCAGATCGGCGGAAATCTCGCCCCCGACCGAGTCAATTGCCGACACCGCGCCCTTGTCTCCAAGGATGTCACGCGCCTTGTCCTGCCAGCCTTGCGCTGAGGTCGACAGGACGTTCTCGACCCCCGCGGTGATCAGCGCCTCGGCGGCATCGTCCCGGCGCACAAGGTTCAGCAGCTTGATCCCGCGTGCCTTCGCCAGCACCACCATGATCTGCCCGACCGCGCCATTCGCGGCGGTCTGCACGATCCAGTCGCCTTTCTTGGCCCTGAGGACCTCCAGCAGAGAGATCGCTGAAAACGGCATCGCGATCAGCTGAGCGCCAACTTCGTCCGAGATCTGATCGGGCAGGGGCAGCAGCCCGTCGGCTTTGGCAACGAAATACTCGGCCCAGGAGCCATGCACACCGGCAACAGCCACGCGCTTGCCGACGAGGGCAGCGTCGACGCCTTCACCAACTGCCTCAACAACGCCTGCGGCTTCTGACCCGCCAATCGCGCCAGGCAGCGTCGGCTTGTAACCGTAGTTGCCGCGGATCGTCCAAAGGTCATGGTTGTGGATCGGCGACAGGATCGTCCTGATCAGCACCTCGCCCGCAGAGGGGGCAGGGGTGTCGACCTCACTGGTTTCCAGCACGTCTTTGGGTTCGCCAAATGTATCGTGTACAACAGCTTTCATTGGTCTTTTCCTTTCTGCGCACCCGGTAACAGGCGCGTCTTGGTGTCTTCCACGACACGCTCAAGGGGCGCTTGGTCGTGGGATAATTTTGTCAGGATCGCAGCGCCCAGCCATTGCGCGTAAAGCCCCTGCGCGACCGCCTCCGGGTCCGTCTGTGGCAGCAGAGAGCCATCCTCGCCCCCCTGCCGCAGCATCTCGGCCAGCCGGACGATCAGCGCATTGACCCCTTCGTTCAGCACCTGACGCATGGCCTCGGACAGATCCGCGACCTCGGCGCCAAGCTTGACCACCAGACAGGTGCTGACCAGCCCGGCCTGACGGTCATGGTCCAGCCAGGCGGCGCTAAAGCTCATCAGCTTGTCAGCGCCACTGACCGGCTGCGCCAGCAGCGCATCGATCCGGTTCAGGTAGTCGTCAACGTAGTCCTGCAGCAGCGCCTGCCCGAAGGCCTCCTTGGAGGCGAAGTAGTAGTAGAAGGACCCCTTGGGCACCCCACTGTCCTTCAGCAAGGCGGACAAGCCCACCGCGCCAAATCCGCCCCGGATCACCAACTGGCGACCGGCGGACAGGATCCGTTTGCGGGTCTGATCGGATTTTGATGGCTGTGTCATGCTCGCCAGATAGGCAGGAATAGACCGTTCGACTAGTAGTCGATCGGTCTAAAAATGACTTCCGTTGGGTAAGGTCTGTGTGAAACATCGCAACTCAGCCAGCCACATCGGCGCATGGCAGCTTGGATTTTAGCTATTCAGATGGGCCCCTGGTGCAGAGCTGTTAAGTCCGGTGAAATTCTTTTGGCGCATGGTTCCCGGCGAAACTGCATCTTCGCGAAGGGAACTATGATGAAAACACTGATCGCAGGACTTGCACTGGCTCTGATGGCCGTACCTGCCATGGCCAATGATTATGAGCCCTCCATGCGGGATTATCTGGAAAGCGAGATCCTGCTCTGGGCCTTCGATCCGGTTCTGATTGACGCCGTGCGCGCCCAGAATGAGCGTCTCAATCACCCCAGTCAGGCCCGCATCGATCAGCTGGATCTGGACTGGCGGGCCGAGGTCGGGACCTCGCATCATCCTCTCGTCGACGAAGTTCTGATCTCTCCCGCAGCAGATTTCCTGACCAGCCAGGTCGAGGATTCAGCGGGCATCGTGTCAGAGGTTTTCATCATGGATGAAAACGGTCTGAACGTGGCGGCCAGTTCGGCGACCTCCGACTACTGGCAGGGCGACGAGGCAAAGTTCATCGAGACCTACGGCGTCGGCACCGGGGCGGTGCACGTTGGGGATGTCGAATTTGACGAGTCGGTTCAGGCCTTCCTCGGGCAAATCTCGATCGCCCTCACCGATCCGGACACTCAAGAGGTGATCGGCGCCATCACCGTCGGGCTGAATGCGGAAATGCTGTACTGACATTGCCTCAGAAGGGCGGGTGGTGCGCTCGCCCTTTGATCTGATCCTTGGCCGGGCGCTCGAAAATTCGACTGCTCACCCTCCTGCCATCACGCGCCTTTTCAGGATGAACGCGCGATGCAACACCTCAGGCCGCTGCAAGACAGCCCTGCGCCGGGGTGGTGCCACGCAAAGGAAACCGACATGACCAAAGCTGCGCCTGACACTCAAGCCATCCCGGTTTTCAAGAGCACCCTGTTCCGTGCAACGATGATCGTGGCGCTTTGCATCATGATGGTTGTCACTGTGACGGAGGTAATCGCCATCCGGACCGAGCGGCAGTCGATCGAATCCTGGACTGGCATTCGTGCCTCAGAAGCAACCGCCGGAATTGCGTCACAGATCTCCGGCGCTCTCAAATTTGCGCGTCCCGAGGCCATCGAGACAGTGGTTGCGGGCCTCGCCGAAGGCATCCCTGATGATCTGCTGGGGGCCTCGGCTGTGTCTGCCGATGGCACTCCGCTCTATGATCTGGACCGGCCTGGCTATGAAATGTCCGCTGCGCATCAACTGGCCGCGCTTGCGGTTCGGACAGGCCAGCCCCAAAAGGACGTGGATCTGCGCCTCTGGGCCTATCCGTCCTCGTTTGGCAAGGATGCGGCCATTGTCGGGGCGATGGTCACACAATGGTCGACCGATGCCCGTATTGCCGCGGCGACAGCGGGGCGCATTTCCGCAGCGGGTGTCGCAGGCCTCGTCTTCCTGCTGGCGCTTTTGCTGAGTGCGACGCTGTTTTCCCTCTATATCTCAAAGCCGCTCCGCAGGGTGGCCAACCAGATGGGGCAGGTGGGGCGTGGCGACTACGACACGTCGATCGAGGGAACCGGTCGCGCAGATGAAATTGGCGGTATCGCCAAACGGCTGGACGATTTCCGAAGCGGGCTGCAAACCGCGCGTGCGACCCTGCGCGAAAATGCCTTCAAGAGCGCGGCGATAGACAGCACCGGTGCCGCGCTGCTGCTGTTGGATGCAGAGATGAAAATCGTTTTTTCAAACCCGTCCTGTCGCCAGTTGCTCGACACGTCCGGCACGGCCATCCGTGCAAGCTGGCCTGAGTTTTCCTCCGACAAAATGGATGGTCAGGTCGCCGCCCGACTGCCGGGGGTCGGCCGATTCATTGAGCTTATCCGCGCGCCCCATGCCCACTTGCCCCAGAGCTCAGAGCTGAAATGGGGCGAGGCCAGAATCAAGATCGCAGCAGACTCCGTACGCGACGAAGAGCAGCGCATCATCGGCTTTGTGATGGAGTTGCAGAATATCACGCAGGAAAAGTTGAACCAGGCTGTGCTTTCCGCAATCGATACGCATCAGGTACGGATCGACTTTGACGACAACCACAATGTCGTCAGCTGCAATCCCAGGATTTGCGATCTGACGGGAATGAGCGAGGCAGAGCTGCGCCGGCGCAATTCGCCCTCAACCCTCAGGCCTGCGGACGAGGCGACGATGGGTCTCGAACAGGGCATTGCAACTCTGCGCGAAGGCAAACCCGTCAGTGGCAAATTCCAACTGGCGAGCGCCGACGGTGCCAATGTCATTATAGAGGGCAGTCTCAGCCCGATCCTGAGCAGTGACGGTGCGATACAGCGCGTCGTCCTGATCGGATCGGACATCACCGAGGTGCACAGGTCAGTGCAGGCTGCCGAGCAGGAGCGTATCGAAACGTCGCACCAGCAACAGCTGGTCGTCGACGCCCTCAAGATCGGTCTGCGGCAGATGGCCCAAGGGGATCTGACCTGTACGATTCAACAGGAGTTCCGGGTCGAGTACGAACAATTGCGGACCAATTTCAACCAAGCTGTTGAATCGCTGCATGATGCGATGTGCGCTGTCATCCAGAACGCTGAGTCGATCCGCGGTGAAACCGGCGAAATCAGCAATGCCGCAGATGATCTCGCCAAGCGCACAGAAAAGCAGGCCGGCACCCTGGAAGAAACAGCCGCCGCGCTGGACCAACTGACCGCTTCGGTGAAATCTGCAGCGATCGGCGCGGACGAGGCCAGCCATCTTGCCGAGGGCGCACAGTCCAAGGCTGAAATGGGCGGGCAGGTGGCGCGCAATGCGATCACGGCCATGGATGCTATCAAGGCCTCCTCGCTTGAGATCTCCAAAATCACTGGTGTGATTGATGACATCGCCTTTCAGACCAATCTTCTGGCGCTCAACGCTGGTGTTGAGGCCGCGCGGGCGGGGGACGCCGGTCGCGGGTTTGCCGTGGTTGCGACCGAAGTGCGTGCTCTTGCGCAACGCTCATCAGATGCGGCGCGCGAGATCAACCAACTCATTTCGGCCAGTGGCAATCATGTCAAATCCGGGGTCGATCTGGTCGATAAGACCGGCGAAGCCCTGAGCGATATCGTGTCCTCGGTTGCTGACATCTCGACTCGCGTGGCCACCATTGCCAGCTCTGCTCGCGAACAGTCGATGGGATTGAACGAGATCAACAATGCGATGAACGACCTCGATCAGGTGACGCAGCAGAACTCCGCTATGTTCGAGGAAACCACCGCAGCCAGCCATGCCCTGACAAGCGAAGCCAACTCCCTTGTCGAAGCGGCCGAGAAATTCAAGGTGAGGATGCCGCGTTCCAATGGCACGCCCGCCCGGGGAGAGCGGTCAAAAAGCAAACCGGCCAGAGCCGTGTCTTGTGGCGGGCAGGTCAGCACCCCTGCGGAGAAGGCAGTGAACTGGCAGGAATTCTGAGTGGCCGCGCAGGGTTTCCTGGACGCGCTCCGCGATGACGCTGGCGACCCACGAAATCAGGCGGCAAGGCTGCACCCTACCGCCTGAAATCTCACGAGGAAACGCTCAGTTTGGACCGGGCAATGGGCCCGGCCCGATACCAAAGATCAGTCGCGTTTGCCACTGAACCGGCTCTGCCAGTCCTCGCGCTCTTCATCGGTGATCTTGCGGAACAGATTTTCGGGAACCGCGAAATCTTCACCGGGTGCGAGCGTGGCGAGTGCGGCGGCAACGTCATCGGGCCAGGACATCTCGTCCAGCTTCAAGGCATCTTTCAGCGTGGCCGAGGCATCGGGGATGAAAGGCGCCGACAGGATCGCGTACAGCCGGATCAGGTTCAGCGACAGACGCACGATGGCGGCGGCGCGCTCGGGGTCTTCCTTGAACACGGTCCAGGGTGCGGCGGATTGCAGGTACTCATTGCCCGCCGCCCAGATCGCCCGCAGTTCCTGCGCGGATTTGCGCACCTCCATCTCGTCCATCATCGTCTGATAGCGCGTAATGCGTTCAGACAGATCGGCGATCAGCGCCTCTTCCTGCGCACCGAAGTCTCCGCCCTCGGGCACCACCTCACCGAACTTGGAGCGGGCGAACTTGGTCACACGGCTGACGAAATTGCCCAGCACATCCGCCAGATCCTTGTTCACCGAGGCCTGGAAGTTTTCCCAGGTGAATTCGGAGTCCGAACTTTCGGGCGCATGGCTCAGCAGCCACCAGCGCCAGTAATCCGACGGCAGAACCTCAAGCGCCTGATCCATGAAGACGCCGCGCCCGCGCGAGGTCGAGAACTGGCCGCCCTCATAATTCAGGTAGTTGAACGACTTGATGTAATCGACCAGCTTCCACGGCTCACCAGAGCCGAGGATCGTGGCGGGGAAGGACAGGGTGTGGAAGGGAACGTTATCCTTGCCCATGAACTGCGTGTAGGTCACGTCTTCGGCGCCCGCATCGGTCCGCCACCAGCGCTGCCAGTCGTCCCCCTTGCCCGCGTCGACCCATTCCTGAGAACAGGCGATATATTCGATCGGCGCGTCGAACCAGACGTAGAAGACCTTGCCCTCCATGCCCGGCCAGTCCTCACTGCCCTTCTTGACCGGAACGCCCCAGTCGAGGTCGCGCGTGATGCCGCGATCCTGCAGCCCGTCGCCATCGTTCAGCCACTTCTTGGCGATCGAGGTGGTCAGCACCGGCCAGTCGGCCTTGCTGTCGATCCAGGTCTGCAGCTCATCGCGCATTTCGGACTGACGCAGGTAGAGGTGCTTTGTCTCGCGCATCTCAAGGTTGGTCGCGCCGGAAATTGTGGAATGCGGGTTGATCAGATCGACCGGGTCCAGCTGCTTGGTGCAATTGTCGCACTGATCGCCACGCGCGCTGTCGAAGCCGCAGTTCGGGCAAGTGCCCTCGATGTAGCGATCCGGCAGATATCGGCCATCTTCGGGCGAATACATCTGCGTCTCCGACACTTCGCGGATCAGGCCGCGGTCGGCCAGAACGCCTGCAAAGTGCTGAGTCAGCTCGCGGTTCTGCGCCGAGGATGAGCGCCCGAAGTGATCGAAGCTGAGGCGAAAGCCTTCCGCGATCTTCGCCTGAACGTCATGCATCTCGGCGCAATATTCGGCGACGGGCTTGCCTGCCTTGGTCGCGGCCAGTTCGGCCGGGGTGCCATGTTCATCCGTGGCGCAGAGAAACAGCACCTCGTTGCCGCGACCGCGCTGGTAGCGGGCATAGAGGTCTGCCGGCAGCTGCGAGCCAACCAGATTGCCGAGGTGTTTGATCCCGTTGATATAGGGGATGGCCGAGGTGATGAGGTGCCGTGCCATGAAATGCCCTTTAAATGTGTCATGGCTCCAATAACGCCCCAGAGCCGCAAGCGCCAGAGGTGGAAGGGGTCCGAACGCAGCAACGCCCGAACCCGGATCGCCTGCAAACGCCTTATTGTGCGGTCTAGGCGCCGTCGGCCGGGTGGTCGGACCCGGTGACAAAGCTGGCGCGATCCGACAGCAGGAAGGTGACGAGGGCCGAGACTTCCTCTGGGGTGCCCATGCGTTTCTGCGGCGTGGCGATAAAGCCCGGGCCCACGGAGGTGACGCGGATATTGTCGGCGGCATGTTCCAGCGCCGCGTTCTTGGGCATGTCGTTGACGCCATGTTTCGCAGTGACAGCGGCCGAGGAGCCTGCAATTCCGACCGAACCGAGCAGCGAGGCGCCAGTGACGATGGCCTCGCCGCCGCCCTCTTTCATCGCCGGAATGGCCTAGCGCATGCCGTAGAAGGCGCCGTTCAGGTTGATATCGATGACCTTTTTCCAGACGTCGAGGGGGTAGTCGCCCAAAGGTGCCGACACACCGCTGATGTCTGCGTTATTGACCAGAATGTGCAGCCCGCCGGTTTCCGCTTTGGCAAAATCGACGAGCGCCGAGACCGCCTCCGGATCCGACACATCCGCTGCTCAGGCCAGGGCCTTGCCGCCGGCTGCCGTGATCTTGCCGGCGTCGTTCTACGTGGTTTCCAGTGTCAGCTCCGCGATCACGACAGTCGCCCGTAAGGTGTCCAACTCCTGCGCGATGGTCACGCCGGTGACAATTGCGGTTTTTCCGTTGGATGTCAGGTGTATGAGAGAACTTCTTCGTCTAGCTGTATCGCTTGCATTCAGAAAGGAGGTGTTTGGCGTAACACCCGTGTGCGTCGGTGCGCAGTTGCATACCGCATGCCCTGCGGGGAACCGGTGTCAGCGGCGCTCGCGCATGCCTCGCAGCAGACGCCCGATCACGAAGGATGTGCGGGGCGCGTAGATGTAGTGGGTACGCGTGCCCGGCGCCGGGGCAGGGCGCACCCGCATCCGCGCCAGACCGAAGGTCAGCAGCACGGCATGGCCAAGGGCGATCATGGCAAAAATCGCGGCAGGGCCGAACAGCACGATCAGCTGAGAGGCAAGATAGGGCGCGGCAATCGCCCCAACGGCATAGAAGAACAGCAGCGCCGCCGACAGTTCGGCCCGCTGATCGCTGCGGGCAAAATCATGGGCATGGGCCGAGGCGACGGAATAGACCGGAAAGGTGATCATCCCGAAGATGAACGCATTGACCAGGGTCGAGACCGTCCCGACAGACAACAGCGCTGAGGACAGGCAGCTGACCAGCGTCAGGGAGGAGATGCCGACCAGCACCCAGCGGCGGTCGTATTTGTCCGCCAGCCAGCCGGTGGGATACTGCGTCAGCGCCCCGCCCAGGATGAACAATGCCAGGAACCACGCGAGTTGTTCCGGCACCAGCCCCACTTCCTGGCCGTAGATCGGTCCGATCATCCGGAAGGTCGCGCCCGACAGTGCCGAGACGATGACGGCCACCACCGCCAGCGGCGAACAGGCCCAGGCCAGACCGGGGCGCAGGCGCGGCGCCTCGGGCATCTCGGGGGCTGTGGCGCGCGACAGGGCCAGCGGCAGCAAGGCTGCGCAGCACAACATGGCCAGCAGGTTGTAGGAAATGTAGTGTGCCGGTGTCAGGACCCCGATCAGCAGCTGCGCCACCAGCGAAGCTCCCATGTCGGCGACGCGGTAGATTCCGGTGACGCGGCCGCGGTCGGCGTTTTCGATCCGCGCCATCAGCCACCCCTCGATCACCGTATAGCAGCCCGCCACGCAGAGCCCCGAGGCAATGCGCATGCCCGCCCAGGCGTAGGGGTTCACCACCATCATGTGCCCCATCAGGCCAATGGCCCCCAGGGATGTGAAGGCGGCAAAGGCGCGGGCATGACCGACCCGTCCCATCAGGCGCGGCGCGCCCCAGCAGCCGATGAAGAACCCGACGAAATGCGCCGAGCCGAGCATGCCGATTTCGCCGGTGCTGAAGCCGAGGGCCACGCCTGACAGCGCATCCAGCGGTCCCACGCCGCCGGAGGACAGCTGGAGCAGGATGACGGATAGGAAAAGCGCCGACAGGCTCAGGATAAGTCGCATGATCCTGTCTTCGGCGTCGTGGCGCGTGCAGGCCATCCGAAATGCGACATCCAGTGCCGTTTATTGTCCGTCGTGGCATTTTGTCGCCACGCAGGCCGCGCCCAGCGACTGGTGCCTCTCGTCTGCGGGGGGCAGCGGTGCTCGGATGCCATGCTCAATACGGCAACGGTTCCTGTTCGTTCCAAATGTCACGATTTCCTTTGCCGTATCACGTTCAAAGACACAGGGATTCACCCACCACAGACCTGTTGACGGCAAAGGTTGTGATCTGGCGAAGGAAAATCGTAACTTTCCCGCATTACTGCAGAGAGGGGGCGAAGAATGGGTATCACATGCGCATGAACCAGCTTGGACGAACGGGGATCGAGGTCTCTCAATATTGCCTCGGGTCCATGACCTGGGGGAACCAGACACGCAGTGCCGAAGCGCATAAGCAGATTGATGCCGCACTCGCGAATGGCCTCAATTTTGTCGACACGGCAGAGATGTATCCCGTGAACCCGGTGCGCGAGGAAACCATTGGCCGTACCGAACGCATCATCGGCCTCTGGATGGAAAAGACCCGCGGCCACCGAAGCGAGATTGTGCTGGCCACCAAGCATTCCGGCGAAGGCATGATGCATACCCGCGAAGGGGCTCCGATCTCGGCCGCCACGATCCCTGCCGCGATCGAGGGGTCGCTGAGACGCCTCAAAACCGATTACGTTGATCTCTATCAGTTCCACTGGCCCAATCGCGGCTCCTACCATTTTCGCCAGAACTGGCAGTACGATCCCTCGGCCCAGAACCCGCGCCAGGTGCTCGACAACATGAGCGAATGTCTCCTTGCGCTTGAGAAAGAGCGCAAGCGTGGCACCATCCGCGCCTTTGGTCTGTCCAATGAAACCGCCTGGGGCATGGCGCAATGGCTGCGCATCGCCGAAGGCTCTGGCTGGTTGCGCGCGGCCACGATCCAGAACGAATACTCCCTGCTGTGCCGGACCTTCGACACCGACCTGGCCGAGCTTTGTGCGAACGAAAGCGTCGGTCTGCTCGCCTTCTCCCCCCTCGCGGCGGGGCTGCTGACGGGCAAGTACCAAGGGCGCGCCAAACCCAAGGGATCGCGCATCACGCTTTCGCCGGACCTGGGAGGTCGCAAGACCGCGCGCGTGTTCCCTGCCATCGACGACTATATCGACGTCGCCTTCAAGCATGACCTCGATGTGGTGCATATGTGCCTGGCCTGGGCGGCGCAGCGGCCCTTCACGACCTCAGTGATCTTTGGCGCGACCACCTTTGAACAGATGGAGCATGTGATCAACGGGCTGGATCTGACCCTGTCTGCAGAGGTGCTGTCCGATCTGGATGTCGTGCACAAGGCGCATCCCATGCCCTTCTGACAACACACGGGCAAAAACGGTCGCATCTCGGGATTGAGTCTTGCTTGAGGGCGCAAACCGCGCCTTGCTGGCCATGTTCCGGGGGGTGCGTATGCTGAGTGAATTTGCCAAAGCGATGATGTGCGCATCTGCAACCGGTGCCGCGCGCGGCAACTGGCCTTCGCGCCTGTGGCCCGTCAACACGCCTGCGCCACGCCCCAAAGCCCGAGGCCGCGCCTGATGCCCTCCACCGTTGCGATCATCGGCGGGGGCGTCATCGGTGCTGGTTGGGCCGCACGCTTTCTTCTGCACGGCTGGAATGTCCGCCTGTTTGACCCCGAACCCACCGCCCGCGCCAATGTCGCGACGGTGCTGGAACGCGCCCGCCTGGCGCTGCCGGGACTGGGAGAGGTCGCCTTGCCGGACGAAGGTGTTCTCAGCTTTCCCGGCCTGATGTCCGAAGCCGTCTGCGGGGTCGACTGGGTGCAGGAAAGCATCCCCGAACGCCTTGAACTGAAACAGAAAGTCTTTCAGGCGTTGCAGGAAAACATGGACTACGGCGCGATTCTCGCCTCCTCCACCAGTGGCTTCACCCCGTCGGAGCTGCAGGCAACCTCGACGCAGCCTGATCAGATCGTCGTCACCCATCCCTTCAACCCCGTCTACCTGCTGCCCCTCGTCGAACTGGTCGGCAGCGACCGCAACGGCGCCGCCCGCATGGCCCGCGCCGAAGAGGTCCTGACCAGTATCGGCATGTATCCCCTGCGCCTGCGCAGCGAGGTGCCCGCCCATATCGCGGGCCGTCTCAGCGATGCTGTCTGGCGCGAGGCGCTGTGGCTGATCCGCGATGGCCATGCCTCAAGCGCCGAGGTGGATGAGACGATCCGCATGGGTCTCGGCCCGCGCTGGGCGCAGATGGGCCTGTTCGAGGCGGCGCGCCTCGCCAGTTCGGGGGGGGGGCCCACTGGCGCGCTCGCCCCCTCGGCGACCCTGCCCGACACCGATCTGACCCTGATGCGCCACATTTCCGATGAGACCGCAGAGGTGGCCGATGTCGCCGCGCTTGAGCAGCAGCGCGATCGCAACCTCGTCGGCGTCCTGCGCGCGCTGGCAGAGGAAGACTGGGGGGCCGGTGCTGTCCTGCGCGGGCATGATGTCACTCTGGCCGAACGGCGCGGCCTGCCTGCCACCTTTGAGGATATCGCCGACCTCAGCCAGCCCATCGTCACCATTGAACGGGCCGTGCCGCTCGACTGGATCGACCACAACGATCACATGACGCTGGCGGCCTATATGCAGGTGTTTTCCGATTCGATCGTGAAATTGCTGGCGCTGATCGGTTGCGACAGGGCCTATGCGCAAAATCAGCGGCGCGGCTTTTTCACTGTCGACAGCCGCATCCGCCATCGTGCCGAGGCCCGCGCCGGCGCCCCCCTACGCGTCGAGGTCCGGGTGATCGTGGGAGAGGGCAAGCGCCTGAGCCTGTCGCAGCAGCTGTTTTCAGGCCCGCTTCTGCTGGCCCGGGCCGAGCATGCCTTGCTGCACGTCGATCTCGACAGCCGCCACAGTTGCCCCATGGACGCGGTGCTCGCCAGCCGATTGGCCCGCATCGTCATGGCGCAGGGCGCGCAGTCTATGCCGGATGGGCTGGAGGATTAAGCCACTCTGGCGCGCAGATCGCGCAGGAATCCTGGCAATTCCCGCGCCGTGATCGCGGCTTCGCGTACCAGCTGATCGAAGTTCAGCGTCAGGGCCTGCACGCGCTCCGTGTCCCGGAACGCGATGTAATTCTGCCCGGTATAGAGCACCGCCAACAGCGGCCCAAAGACCGTCACAGGGGCCGCAAACAGTCTGCGGGCATCGAACAGATACAGCCGCAGACGGGGATAAAGCGCGTCGTTCAGCGCGATGAAACGGTCAATCTGCTCCAGCCTCAGCGCGGCGGGCAGGTGGGCGTAATAGCCCGTGGCACTGGCAAAGGCGATCATCTCGTGCCGGGGCACGGCGATCTCATAGTCCGAATGGGCGCCGCGCATCCACTGCAGACGGTCCTCCGAGGCATTGATCGCCTGTTGCGTCGTGCGCCCCAGATGCGGAGTATATTCCCATTCCAGCAGGGCATGAGTCTTCATCATGTCGGGCAGGGCGGCGGGCACATGGCGGATCTTGTAACCCGCAGCCTCGCGGTGCCAGGCGAAGATCTGTTCATCGACCAGCGCACGCGGAGCCGCCGTCAGCGCAGCCGAGGTCGCCAGCAGGTCGGCCGCCGTTTCGGGCCGCGCCGACAGCGACAGCAGCCAGTCGGCCGAGACCCCCAGCGTCGCCGCGCATTCCCCGACCACCTGCGCATTCGGCAGCCTTGGTCCATCCCCGCTCAGCAATTGCGACACGGTCGAGCGGTCGACACCGATCTGACGCGCCAGCGCGCTTTGGCTGATGCCACGGCGCTGCATCGCATCCCGCAGGCGGTCGCGAAACTGCAGAGCCCTCAGGCGTTTGTCGATAATTTCTCTCATATGGTGAGTTATATCACCATAGGGCGGATTTGTTAACAAGATACGGAATACCCCACCATGCTGCAGTGCAGTACCTCTGAGGGCGCATAAATCTGGGGATACAGGATGAAAACGGCGTCAGGCGGCCCAGGTCAAAGGGGCAAAGCGGTGGAATGGCCGACGCTGACCCTGCTGGTGCTCTGCTACGGCGTCTGGGGGCTGTCTACGACATGGCTCGCCACGGTCTCAGTGCCCCTCGCGATCCTCGGCGTCGGGCTGAGCGCCTGCCTTCATTCCTCGCTGAGCCACGAGGTGATCCACGGCCATCCGTTTCGCCGCCAATGGCTGAATGCCGCGCTGGTGTTTCCGGCGCTGACGCTGATCGTGCCCTATCTGCGCTTTGCCGCCACCCACCGCGCCCATCACCGCGATGAGGTGATCACCGACCCCTATGACGATCCCGAGAGCAACTATCAGGACCCCGCCGTCTGGGCGCGTCTGCCCTATTGGCTGCGCGACGTGATGCAGGCCAACAACACGCTGTTGGGGCGCATCCTGATCGGTCCGGTCGTCGGCACGCTCGCCTTTCTACGGCTGGAATGGATCGCCCTGCGCGCCGGCAATCGCGACGTCGCGCGCGGCTGGCTCTGGCATCTGCCGGCCCTCGCTCTGGTGGTCTGGTGGCAGATCAACGTGGCGCAGATCCCGCTCTGGGCGCTGCTGAGCGGCACCTACCTCGCGCATTCCATCCTCAAGATCCGCACGTTTCTGGAGCATCGCGCCCACATGCGCCCCCGTGCCCGCACCGTGATCATCGAAGATCGCGGCCTGTTGGCGCTGCTGTTTCTCAACAACAACTTTCACGTCGTGCACCACATGCACCCGCAGCGGCCGTGGTACGATCTGCCTGCGCTTTATGCAAAGCGGCGGGCGCACTACCTCGCGCGTAATGATGGCTACGTCTACAGGTCCTATGCGGAGGTGTTTTTGCGCTATTTTTGTCGCGCGAAAGATCCGGTGCCACATCCCCTCTGGCGTGCGCCACCGCAATAGCGCAGGTCAGATGCCATGAATATCTGGATCGCCTTCACCCTCGCGGCCGTGGTTTTGCAAACGGTGCGCTTCATGTTGCAAAAGCATCTGGCGGGCGCCTCGCTCAGCCCGGCAGGGGCGACATTCGCACGCTTTCTCTGGGCCGCGCCGGTGGTCTGGGCGGTGTTGCTGATCAGTGGGCTGGACTGGCCCGCGCTCTCCGCGCGCTTCTGGGTGCTGGCGATTGTCGGCGGCATCACGCAGATCCTCGCCACGGTCTGCGTTGTGGCGCTGTTTCGCGCCCGCAACTTTGCCGTCGGCGTCACCCTGAAAAAGACCGAAGTGCTGCTCACCGCCTTCATCGGCTTTCTGATCCTGGGCGAAACCGTGTCGCTTCCCGCGCTGCTGGCGATCTGCCTTGGCCTCTTCGGAGTGCTGGCGCTGACCGACACGCCGGTGCCGGGCGGGCGCGGCCTCTCGCGCTTCACCAACCGCGCGGCGGGCCTGGGGCTGACATCGGGGCTGTTCTTCGCGCTCTCGGGGGTGACCTACCGCGGGGCCTCGCTTGAGGTGCCGGGCGGCGCGGAAGTGCGCGCCCTGATCACCCTCGTCGTCGTCGTCACTTCGCAATTGCTGTTGATGAGCGTCTGGCTCGTCTGGCGCGAGAAGGGCGAGATCAGCCGCGTCATCACCGGCTGGCGCGTCACCTCGCTGGTCGGGCTGACCTCCGTTGCGGGCAGTTATTGCTGGTTTTCGGCCTTCACCCTGCAGAACGCGGCTTATGTCTATGCCGTCGGGCAGACCGAGGTCATCCTCAGCCTGCTCGCCTCGGTCCTGTTCTTCCGCGAAAAGCTCAGCAGCCGCGAAGGCATCGGCATCGCGCTGATCAGCGCCAGCGTTCTGGCCCTGATCTTCATCACCTGACCTCAGATCCCCTGTAGCGGGCTCAGACCCTTCAGGCGGCGGAACAGCTGCGCCTCTTCGCCTTGGGCGAAATACGGCACGCTGTCGGGGGCGCGTGGATCGGCGGCGCGCTGCGCGACCTCGGCCAGCACCACCTCGGTGATGAAGGGCAGATCAAAGCGGCGCACCTCGGCCAGCGGGATCCACTGCAACTGCGACAGCTCGTCCGAGGCGGCGGTGAAATCATCCGGATCGCCCGCGATCGCCGCATTGGCATCGACAATGAAAAACCGCGCATCAAAGCGACGTGGCCGACCGGGAGGCGTCACGGCGCGAAAGATGAACTGCAACGCCGAGGCATCGGGCACATGGCCCGTGGCGGCAAAGGCCTGCCAGTCCTCGGGCGGGTCCTGCCACAGCCCGGGGCGGCCCAGCACCAGCCCGGTTTCCTCCCACATCTCGCGGATCGCGGCGGCGGCCAGTGCCGTGGCCAGACCGCTGGCGCAGTCCTCGCCCAGACGGGTAGCGCAGGGTTCGGGCATCGGCGCGGCGAGGGGGACATCGGCATCGCCGGGATCGACGGCCCCACCGGGAAAGACGAACTTGTTGGGCATGAAGACGGCCTTGGCACCACGCTGCCCCATCAGAACCTTCGGTTCCGTATGGCGGTCGCGCAGGGCAATGACGGTCGCCGCATCGCGGATCGCAATATCGTTCATCTGATCTCTCTCTCCCCCTCAACTGGCCCTGATCTGGCCGCGCACTGGCGGCCTAACGCCCGCCTTCCTCAAAGCCATGCATATGGCGGGCCCATTGAAAGGCGACCAGCGCGCCCTTGAGCCTGGGCAGAAGGTAGAGGGAGAGTGCCACCGTGCCAATGGCGAAGGTGGTGAACAGCACCATCGGGTCGGGCTGCCAGGCGGTATAGGCCACCAGCAGGCCCGGCGCGGCCAAGTGGCCGACGATCAGGATGGTCAGATAGGCCGGGCCATCATCGGCGCGATGGTGGAAATACGCCTCGCGGCAGACCGGGCAATGATCGCGCACCTTGAGGTAGCCCTTCAGCAAGGGCCCGGTGCCACATTTCGGGCACCGCCGTCGCCAACCCCGCCGCAGCGCAGGCCAGATCGGGCGATCCTCGGGCGCATCCCCCCTGTGAACACGCGTCGCGTCCTGCGCCAGCATCCTGCCCCTGTCGTCCTGCATCCTCGGCGTCCTTCTCAACCTCAGGTAAAGGTGGCGCAGTGGCGCGCCTTTTCAAAGGTGGCGCATCGTCCTTGCGGCTCCATGTCGCAAAGCCGGCCCGAAACACCCCCGCAAAAGAAAATCGTCAAACCCGCGACGGAACGCCCGAGGCCCCCCGTATGAGGATGCAGAAGACGGGAACAACAGTCCCCGTTAGCGACACTACAGGAGTTACCACATGAACCGTGCAGTCCTTCTCAGCGGCCTTGCCGCCCTCGCACTGACCTCGCTCTCGGTGGGCGCCATCGCGCAGCAATCCGACATGCGTCTGGCCAACCCCGGCGCACATCCCGAATTCTCGACCATCGACGCCAATGGCGATGGCCAGATCAGCCAGGACGAACTCGACCTGATCGCCACGCAGCGCTTTGCCGCCATCGACACCGACGGCAACGGCACTGTCAGCACCGAAGAAATGGTCGCCCACATGAAGGCCATGGAAGAGCAGCGCCGCGCCGACCGTGAGACCAGGATGGCCGAGAAGATGATCGCCCGCATGGATCTGAACGACGATGGCGTGCTCAGCGCGGACGAGATGAAGCCGGGTGCCGTGCGTCCGCCGAAAACCATGCTCGAACGCCTCGACACCGACGGCAACGGCACGATCTCGCAAGAGGAATTCGCCGCGGCCGAAAAGCGGATGGACGAAATGCGGGAGCGGTCCGGCAAATGGGGCGGTCGCGGTGAGCGTGACGGAGACCGTGAAGGCCGCCACATGCGCGACCACGACGGAGACCGTGAGGGGCGCCATATGCGCGACCACATGCGCGATCACGACCGCGATGGCGACCACCGTCCGCGCTTTCTCGAAAAGGGCCCCGCAGATAAGGCCCCCGCAGATATGGCCCCTGCAGACAAAGCCCCCGCAGACAAAGATCGTGGCTGACACGCTCTGACCCCCTCGCGCGGCCCATCCCATCGGGCCGCGCTCTTCCTCTTGCGGGGCGTCTCCGGATGCCTCGCAGGAACGGTCCCGTCCCGATGTGCCTGCATCCCCAGCGCAGGTCGGGGCGGGGCTCCCCCGTCACGGGCCGCGCGGCCCGTCCCGCGACAGAGAACAGCGCATTTTCGCTGTGCACGAAAGGCCGAGCACATTGCCACAGACACACCAACGGGATACGCCCCTGAGGCATGAGTGACATGGCTTTAGACGATCCGGATGCCATCACGGACGACGCCCTTCTGGTGCTGTTTGCCAATGGCGATCCTGCTGCGGCGCGCGTGCTGACCACGCGCCTGGGCCCGCGTGTGCTGTCACAGGCATGGCGGATGCTGGGCGAGCGTGACGAGGCGCAGGACGTCACGCAGGAGGCCTTGTTGCGGCTCTGGCGCATTGCGCCCGACTGGCGGCAGGGCGAAGCGAAGGTCACCACCTGGCTTTACCGGGTGACGGCCAATCTGTGCACCGACAGGCTGCGGCGGCGGCGTGGCGGTGTGCCCGACATCGAAGACGTCCCCGAAATGGCCGATCCGGTCGCGCCGGTGGACGAACAGATGCAGCAGCGCACCCGCATGGATGCCCTGCAAGAGGCGCTGAACCAGTTGCCCGACCGGCAAAGGCAGGCCGTGGTCTTGCGCCACATAGAAGGACTCGGCAATCCTGAGATCGCCGAGATCATGGAGATCAGCACCGAGGCGGTCGAAAGTCTGACGGCCCGTGGCAAGCGCGCGCTCAGCGATCACCTCGCCGCGCGCCGTGAGGAATTGGGGTATCAAGATGACTGACGACAGAAAGGGTGGCGGAGTTTCAACACGCGCCGAGGCCGACCTCGACGCACTTTTCGCTCAGGCCCGGACCGAGGCGCATGGTGAACAGATGGCGCTGCCCGAGGCGCTGAGTGCGCGCATCCTCGCCGATGCCGACAGCGTTCTGGCCGAACAGGCGGCGCAGACGCAGGTCCGGCGCGCCCGGCAGGCGCCTGTGCGCAGCGGCTTCTGGCGCCAGCTGCTGACCTCGATCGGTGGCACACCGGCTCTGGCGGGGCTGGCCGTGGCGACCGTCGCCGGGATCTGGGTCGGCATCGTGCCTCCGGCGGGGCTGCAGGCCGGCCTGCAGACGGTCATGGGCACCACCGGCACAGACGATCTTTTTGACATTTACTTCGTGGACAGCAGCGACGTCTTCGAATTTGCGCAAAGCGAAGGGTAGGGCGATGAGCGATCCCAGATCAAACGGAACTCCTGAGGCTCCGACGCGCAAACGCAGCCGCACTGCGGTGCGGCTGTTGCTGTTCGTGTCGCTGGCGGCCAACCTTGCCGTCGCCGGGATGGTGGCCGGGGCTCTGCTGAAACATCCGCCGAAGGACGGGCCGCCGCGCCCCGACCGGTTCGGCGATGTCTTCTCCTACGCGCTGACCCACGACGACCGCCGCGAAATCGGCCGTGAGATGATGCGAGAGATCCGCGCCAACCGTCCCGAACGTGACGCCCTGAAGGCCGAATTTCAGCGCATCCTGACCGCTCTGCGCGCGGATCCCTACGACAGCACATCGCTTGAAACCGGCCTCAGCAACCAGATGAACGAAGCGATCCGTCGGCAGGAAATCGGCCAGCGGCTGCTGTTGCAGCGCATCACCCAGATGTCGCCGGCCGAGCGTGCCGCCTTCGCCGATCGTCTGGAAGAGGGGCTGAACCGCCCCCCGCGTGAGCGCGGCAGCAAGAAAGACCGCGCCGGGGAGGCCGAAAAACGTCCCTGAGCGGCTCTCAGATCAAAAACCGCATCTGCGTTCCTGTCGGCGGGGCAGCGGGCGGCGTCGCGCCAACACGCTCGGCAAAGTCCCTGCGCGTCGGTTTTCTACGGCAGCCCAGCAGGGCCACCTGATCCCGTCCACGCCCCTTGGCGGCATAGAGCGCCTTGTCGGCGGCGGCGATCAGATCTTCGGGCGCGCGGTCTGTGGGCGGCGCCATCGCCAGCCCGACCGAGACCGTCAGCCGCAGCCTTTGCTGCGGGCCGGGCAGCAGCACCGGGGTTTCGCGCACCGCCCGGCACAACCGCGCGGCAATCTTTCTCGCCGCCGCGAGCTCTGTTTGCGGCAGCGCCACCAGAAACTCCTCTCCGCCGATGCGCGCGATCAGATCGCCCGGGCGCAGATTGTCCTGCAGGGTCTGCGCCATGCTTCGCAGCGCAAGATCGCCGACCCCGTGGCCATGGGCGTCGTTGACCTGCTTGAAGTGATCGAGGTCGAGGACCAGCACCGCAAGTTCCTGCTCCGCCACCAGCGCCTGCGCCGACAGCCGCGCCAGCTGCGGCAGCGCGTAGCGGCGGTTGTGCAACCCGGTCAGCGGGTCCGTCACCGCCGCGATCAGCCCGTCCTTCAGCGCCCGGTGCAGGCCGCGCCGCCGGATCAGCCGGTCGCGCAATCTGATAAGGCGCGCCCGGATCTCGGCCGGATCAAACGGCCCGGTCATCACCGCGCCCGCGCCCGCCTCATAGCCCGCGATGACGGTTGCGCTGTCGGCCTCGGGCGCAAGGATCAGCAGCTCGTCCTCGTCCCCGTCGGGCTGCGCGCTGCGTTCGGCCAGCATCCGAAACGCGCGATGTTCCGCCCCCGGCAGCACGCCCAGCAGCACCAGACCCGACCGTTCAGTCGCGTGGGGCAGGGCGGGCTCTGCTTCGCGGGCGAGGGCGAACTGCAACCCCTCGACCGGGCCGATCGCCGCGCGCCAGGCCTCGGCCTGATCGGCGTCGGGGAGCATTAGCGTCACCGCGATCTTGCCCTGAAACTGCGATGCGGCTTCTGACAGGCCCGGCATCTGGCCCTCGTCACCGCCCATCTGCAGCGTCCTGACCATCTCGCGCGATCTCTCGTGCGAGCGCAGGCGGGCGCGAAACACCTCATCGGGTTCACTGCGCGGCAGCACCTCGTCCGCGCCCGCCATCAGCAGATCCGCGCGTCCGTTCTGCCCGCCGGGGGCCGTCAGCACGAAGATCGTCGTGCTGCGGTGCTCGGGATCGGCGCGCAGGGCGCGGATGAAAGCGGCGGCGGGCTGGCACACCAGCTCATCCGCCACAAGGATCACGCCGGGTCTGGCCTTGTCGATGATGGCATGGGCCTCACCCTCGGAACTGGCGACCAGAATGTCGTAGAACGCCCCCGACAGGCGCGCCGCCAGCGTGATCCGCCGGGTCATGTTGTCGTCAAGGATCAGGATGCGTCCGGGCATGTGGCCCCTCACGAGGATGACTGTTTGGCGATCTTGCCCCCGCGCGTCGGGCTCGGGTTGCATGCCCCTAGAATTGGTGGAATTGGTTAAGAAAGCATTTCGGATCTGCAGAGGATTTTCAGTATTATGGCCATGTCGCGGGATGCCGCCGAAAAGATCGCGCTCGACTGCCTGACCTGGCTCGCGGGCAACGAAGATCTGCTGGGCTCTTTCATGGGCGCCTCGGGCCTCAGCACCGATGATCTGCGCGCGGCGGCAGGTTCGCCGGATTTTCTCGGCGCCGTGCTGGATTTCGTGATGATGGACGACGCCTCGGTCATCGCCTTCTGCGACAGCCGGGGTGTGGCTTACGAGGTGCCGATGCAGGCCCGCATGGCCCTGCCGGGCGGCGAGCAGGTGCACTGGACCTAGAAGTGTCGCAGCTTGGTCTCTTCGCCTTCGGTCAGCTTTTCGAGCAGCCGCATCAGCTCCTCCGTCTCGCCGGTCTCCAGACGCTCGCGCATCACGTCCATGTTGTGCTGGGCAAACGGCGTGCCCTTTGACACAGCGCTGCGCCCCGCCGCTGTCAGCGTGATCTGGCGCGTGCGCCGGTCGCCGGTGCCCGAGGCGCGTGCGATCAGCCCGGCTTCCTCCATCTGACGCAGCGCGCGCGAGGTGGCGGTGCGGTCAATCCCGACGAACTCCGCCAGCTCGGACGGCTGGCTCAGCCCCTCATTGCCGACGCCCAGCAGGATGCACCATGTGATCCGGCTCAGCCCGATCTGGCGCAGCTGATCGTCCAGCCGACGCTCCTGCAGGCGGGCCGCCAGCGACAGCCAGTAGCCCAGTGACTTGTGAAGCCGGTATCCGGTAATCTCATCGCTCATACAGGGTGTTGAGCCTGAGCGCCCCGGAAAAGTCAAGCACAGCGGCAGGTTGAGCTTTCGGCCTGCCCACTTGTGATGCGGCGCGCGATCGCGCAGAAACGCCCTCAGCGCAGATATTTACAGCGGGGCAGAGGCACATGGCATTTCAGGGGATACTTTTCGACAAGGACGGCACGCTGTTCGATTTCGGCGCCACCTGGAACACTTGGGCGGCGGCGGTGATCGGTGACCTTTCGGGCGGTGACGCGGGTCGCGCACAGGCGCTGGCCGAAGCGGTCCACTTCGATCTGGCCTCCCAGCGCTTTCACCCCGACAGCCCGGTGATCGCGGGCACCAATGATCAGGCCGCCGCCCTGTTGCACTCGGCTCTGCCCGAGCGCCCGGTCGAGGAGATCGCCGCCTTCCTGATCCAGCAGGCCGCCCGCGCCGAACTGGTGCCGACAACCCCCCTTGCGCCTCTGCTGGAGGGGCTGGCCGCGCGGGGTCTGCGCCTTGGCGTGATGACCAATGACAGCGCCTTTAGTGCCGAGGCGCAGCTGCGCGCCGCCGGTGTCTTCGATCACTTCGATTTCGTCGCCGGGTTCGACAGTGGCCACGGCGCCAAGCCCGCTGCGGCGCCTTTGCTGGCCTTTGCCGCGGGGCAGGGGCTGCCGCCCTCCGCCATCGTCATGGTCGGCGACAGCACCCATGATCTTGAGGCCGGGCGCGCCGCGGGCATGACCACCGTCGGCGTGCTGACCGGCCCGGCGCTTGCCGCCGATCTGGCCGACCTTGCCGATGTCATTCTGCCTGATATCGGGCATCTGCCCGCCTGGCTGGACCGGGCATAGCCCTCCTCTCCCAGCGCATGGCCTGATTGCGACGCACCGCGTCGCATCTGGCATGGCATCGCGCGCCGCTGCGGGATTTCCTGATCCTGCAACGCGGAGGCGAGCGATGGAGCAGATTTCGAACGGCAATGCAGACCTGACCCCGGCCCCCCTGCGCAAACGCGGCGGCGGGCGGGCAGGCTCGGCCGCACGGCGCGGCGCGGCGGCGATCCTGCAAAGCCCATGGCGCATCCCGCTGAACACCGACCGCCCCACCGAGCCGCTGGACGACGCAGGCATTCACGCCATCCACGAGGCCGCCATGACGGTGCTGGAGGAGATCGGCGTCGCCTTCCTCAACCCCGAAGCCATTGCGATCCTGACGCAGGCCGGTTGTCTTGTTGAGGGCGACCTCGTCCGCATGGACCGTGACTTCGTGACCGAGATGCTGGCCCATGCGCCGCCGGAATGGACGATCACCGCCCGCAACCCGGCCCATACCCTGCCCATCGGCGGCAATCATATCCTCTTTGGCAATGTCTCCTCACCGCCGAACTACTGGGACATGTCGCTGGGCTGCAAGGTGCCCGGCACGCGTGATCACTGCGCCAACCTGCTGCGCCTGACCCAGTACTTCAACTGCATCCATTTCTCCGGCGGCTACCCGGTTGAGCCTGTCGATATCCACGCCTCGATCCGCCACCTCGACGTGATGTTCGACAGCCTGACCCTGACCGACAAGGTGCTGCATGCCTATTCCCTCGGGGCCGAGCGGGTCGAGGACGTGATGGAAATGGTGCGCCTCGCCGGCGGACTCAGCGAAGCGGAGTTCACCGCGACACCGCACCTCTTCACCAATATCAATTCGACCTCGCCGCTCAAGCACGACTACCCGATGCTGGACGGTTGGATGCGCATGGCGCGGCGCGGGCAGGGGCTGATCGTGTCGCCCTTCACGCTGGCCGGGGCCATGGCCCCCGTGACCATGGCCGGGGCGGTGGTGCAATCGCTGGCCGAGGGGCTGTCGGCGATAGCGCTGGCACAATACATCAACCCCGGCGTGCCCTGCGCCTTCGGCACCTTCACCTCCAACGTCGACATGAAGTCCGGCGCGCCCGCCTTCGGCACCCCGGAATACATGCGCGCGACGCAAATGACCGGCCAGATGTGCCGCCACTATGGCCTGCCGATGCGCGCGTCCGGCTCCTGCGCCGCCAACGTCCCCGACGGTCAGGCGATGTGGGAGACGTCGAATGCCCTCTGGTCCGCCGTGCAGTCCGGCGCCAACGTCGTCTACCACGCGGCGGGCTGGCTTGAGGGCGGGCTGATCGCCAGCCCCGAAAAGTTCATCATGGACTGTGAGGTGATCCAGCAGATCCAGCGCTACTTCGAGCCCGCCCTGACCGCTACCACCCCCGGCGACCTCGCGCTCGAGGCAATGCGCGAGGTGCGCCAGAACGGCCACTTCTTCGGCACGCAACACACGCAGGATCGCTACACCACCGCTTTCTACCAGCCCTTCCTGTCGGACTGGCGCAACTACGAGGGCTGGGAGCAGAGCGGCGCGGTCTGGACCGCCGAGCGCGCCCATACCCTCTACCTGCGCATCCTCGACGACTACCACGCGCCACCGATGCCAGATGCCAATCGCGCCGCGCTGGAGGCCTTCGTCATCGCCCGGAAAGAGGCCGGAGGCGCACCTACCGATTACTGACGCAATACCGACGCGATACCGACACCCCGATTTGGCGGTTTCTCGGCCCCGGTTCCGGTGCCCTGAGGGTATCCGATCACAGGATCTTGCAGGCCGGGCCGGCCCCGGGAAATCCTGAAAATTGCATCTATTGTCGCAATATTAAGCTCCCTCAGCCCATTCTGATGCTCAAGAAAGGGGGGTAGGGCTCTATGCACGGTTTGATCAACACCTCCATCCAATGTTTCCTGCGCGACACCTATGGCGAAGCCGTCTGGAGCGATGTCTCCCTCGCCGTAGATCTGCCCTTCGATGGCTTCGAGGCGATGCTGGTCTATGACGATGCCCTGACCTGGCGGGTGCTTGAGGCCGCCTCGGAACGTCTGAAAAAGCCTGTTTCCATGGTGCTTGAGGATATCGGGACCTATCTCGTCTCGCATCCCAACAACGAAGCGTTGCGCCGTCTGCTGCGCTTCGCCGGGCTGTGCTACGAGGACTTTCTGCATTCGCTGGACGACCTTCCCGATCGCACCCGGCTGGCGGTCTCGGACCTCAATCTGCCGGTGCTTGAGCTGCGTCAGCACTCCGGTGGGCGCTTCTCTGTGACCTGCCATTCGCGGATGCCCGGGTTTGGTCATGTCCTTGTCGGGGTGCTGCGGGCCATGGCTGACGACTATGGTGCATTGGTTACGCTCGAGCATATGGGGGTCGTTCAAGGAATTGAGAAGATTGAGATATACCTTGTCGAAACCGCTTTTTCCGAAGGCCGCAGTTTCGAGCTGGGGGCACGCGCCGGATGAAGGTTGAGGGTAAGGAGTGGTGCCACAACATCCTGTCTGAGGCAGAGGTCAGCCGCAGCAGGGCTCACGAATCTGCTGCGCGGCGCGGGCCGACGCCCCTGTCCGGAATGACGCAAGAGGCGCTGGATATCCTGTGTCCGATGAGCGTGGTGATCGATCCGACCGGCCATATCCGCCATGTCGGCCCCACCATGCAAAAGCTGCGCCCGGACACCCCGCTCGCCGGTGCGCGCTTTCTCGAACTGTTCGAGATGAGTCGCCCGCGCGCTGTCGATGGCATGGAGGCGCTGCTGCGCGCATCTGGCACCAAGCTGCACCTGCGCCTGCGTAAACATCCCCGCACGGCGCTGAAAGCCGTGCTGGTCCCGCTCGACGCCGATGACAACGGCCAGCGCGGTGCCATCGTCAACTTTTCCTTCGGGATCTCGATCATTGATGCGCTGCAGATCTACAGCCTTCACAGCGGTGACTTTGCGCCCACCGACCTGACCATCGAGATGCTCTATCTGATTGAAGCCAAGACTGCCGTGATGGAGTCCTCACGCAAGCTCAACCTGCGTCTGCAGGGCGCCAAGATCGCCGCCGAGGAGCAGGCCTATACCGATACGCTGACGGGGCTGAAGAACCGCCGCGCCTTCGATCACGTTCTGGCGCGCCTGATCCGCAGCAAGACGCCGTTCTCGCTGATGCATCTCGACCTTGATTACTTCAAGGCCGTCAATGACACCCATGGTCATCGCGCGGGGGACTATGTCCTGCAGAATGTCGCGCGTGGTCTGGTCGACGAAACCCGCGAGGAAGACATCGTCGCCCGTGTCGGAGGAGACGAATTTGTCCTTTTGTTCCCGCGGCTTGTTAAACCTCAGCGGATCCGAGAGATTTCGGCGAACCTCATCAGGCGGCTTGAGATTCCAGTTTCTTTTGAGGGGGCTGAGTGTCGCATTTCGTGCTCGATGGGCACCACGATGTCCAATCGCTACCCGCAGCCGAAAGCCGAGCAGATGATCGCCGATGCCGACGCGGCCCTCTATGCGTCCAAAAAGGCAGGGCGGGGCCGACACAGCTTTTTTTCGGTCGATCGAGTTGCTGAGCAAAGACATTGAGAGCGCGACCTGCCACCGGACACCTTGCAGCCCGGTGGCGATTCACAACACGTCAGTCGTCGGTCTGATGCAGCACGTTCCAGACTGCCGCCTGCATCGACTCGTTGGAAAAAGGTTTGCGCAGGATCTCACAAGGCGGATACAGCGCCCGGATATCCTCGCTTTCGCCATAGCCGGTCGACAGAACGTAAGGCACGCCAATCTCTGCCAGTTTCAGCGCCACGCGCACCGATTGTTCGGCGCCAAGGTTCACATCCAGTACCGCGACCTGGAACTCATGCTGCTCGATTTCCGCGAGGGCCGCGTTGACGCTGGCTGTGATGCGTACTGTCGACGCCCCCATGTCCTCCAGCATATCCGCTGCGTCCATGGCGATGATCATCGCATCTTCCAGGACCAGCGCCTTTCCGGTCAGGAACGGCCCTTCGCCGCGCACCGGCTGTGCTGCACCGGTGGGCGCCACCATTTTCGCCTCGGGTGCATCCAGAACATAGCGCGAGGGCAGGCAGAACTCAGCGACAAGGCCCGTGACGTTGTAGGTCACCTCAGCCTCGCCATTCAGTTCATAGGGGATCGAGCGTTCGATGATGGTTGAGCCAAAACCCCGACGCTTGGGTGCCACCACCGCAGGACCGCCAAATTCGCGCCAATGGATGTCGAGCGATCCGTCATCGTTGCGCGTCAGCTTGACCGTCACGCCGCCGGAATCGCTGAGGGCACCGTATTTGACCGAATTGGTCACCAGTTCATGAAACACCAGCGCCAGATTGGAATAGGCGCCGGGGGCGATCAACACATCGTCGCCCTGTAAATCCACCCGGTTTGAGCGGTCGTCCGCAAAGGCAGCAAACTCCAGCCGAAGCATCTCCATGAAGGAGGATGGCGTCCAGTCTTCCTTGGTCAGCTGATCGTGCGCGCGCGCGAAGGCCTGAATGCGACCATCCAGACTTGAGGCGAAACTCTCCAGCGTGTCCGCGGTGCCCCGGGACTGGGCAACAAGGCCGCGCATCAGGTTCAGGATATTCCGGACCCGGTGGTTCAGCTCGGAAATCAGCAATTCCTGCTGTTCCTGAGCACGCTTGCGCTCAGCAGCCGTCTGATCGGTGATCTTGAGGAAGATCTCGAGCAGCACCACCCGCAACAGTTCCGCCGCATGGGTCGAGGCGAGGGTCCAGGGCGCGGAGGCCCCTGTGACGGTCTCGCGCCAGATCTCGAAACTCTTGCGCGGGGTCAGGCGCACGCCATTCGGTCCGACCGTTACTGGCTTGTTGGGATTGCCGGCCCATTTCACCGTTTCCGTCAGCTCCTTGCGGCACAGCACGATGTAGTCGCGTGGCATCCGAGAAATCGGGATGGCCAGAATGCCCGAACAACGACGGGCAAAATCGGCCGCTTCTGGCAAGAGCTGCGATAGTTTGTTGGTGGCGAAGATCTGGGACCCGCCCGTTGCATTCAGCAAGCGCGAGATGCACAGGAATTCTTCCTCGGTCGGTGTCACCCCCGTGGCCGAGACCTGACCATCGGTGATCATGATCAGCCCATCATGCGGGATGACGCTGCGAATATCCTCAGATACCGCCATCAAGCTGCCCGGCAGATCACGTCCTTCCGCCATGCTGGCCATCAGCCGGGTCTGCAACTGCGACGAGCGTTCTACCGCCTCGCGCTTTTGCGCCTCGCCCAGATGCCCCAGCTCATAGGAAAACAGATGCGCGAACAGTTCGACACAGGTGCGCAATTCATAGTCGATATAGCGTGGCTCATCATGATGGCAGGCGAACAGGCCCCAAAGTTCGCCATCCTTCATGATCGATACCGACATCGAGGCCTGAATGCCCATATTCTGCAGGTATTCGATATGGATGGGCGAGACAGCGCGCGTTGCCGCAAGCGACAGGTCGAGCGGCTGATTTCCGGCGCTGTCCGCGGCAAGGATGCGCGCGCCCGGGTCACTGACATCGGCGATCAGCCGCAAAAGCGAGCGTTTGTACAGCACACGCGCCTGCACGGGTATATCGCTCGCCGGGAAGTGCTGATCCAGATAACGCCGCTCTCCGTCGGCGGTATCCTCGGCGATGACATGGCCGGAGGCATCTTCTGCGAATTCATAGACCATCACGCTGTCGAAGCCGCAGAGCGCGCGCAGTGATCGGGCGGCTTCACGGGTGAAGGCGCGCAGGTCGTTGGTCCGCCGGATGCGGTGAATATAGGGGTAGACCTGTGACAGGGGATCGCCGTTGCGCTGTTCGCCCTTCGGCTCAAATTCGATGATCAGATGACGCCCTGACTGGTGGATCGACAGGTCGAAATCCCCGGCTTTTTCGCCAAGGATCGGAATCCCGAACAGGCGCAGCACCGGATTGGACGGTCCGACGGCGCGCAGAGCCTCGCGAATGCGGGCAAAACTGTCCTGCGGCAGCAGATCAGCCAACCGTCTGCCAAGGGCGCCCTCGACTGTGATCCCCAGAATATCGCTCAGATTTTCCGAGGCATGTTGCACGAGCCAGCCAGAAGACAGGGCCAGCAAGGCACCATAAGACTGGACGCGTCCCAGTATGTGGATCGGTTCGCGGTCGCAATTCGTCAGGTCAGGTGTAGCATATTCAGTAGCAACGTCAGGTGTTTGAGAGATGGTCAAAGGTCAGGACTCCTGCGTCGCTGGTATGTGGCTAGGGGGGAGCGTGCGGCCGGTGCCGCAGGTGGTGCGCATGATGACGTCAGCCTCGGCAAAGGCGTCAAAGCCACGCAGTGCGCCAGCGCAGATCTCAGTGGCCTCCACACTGTCGGCGGGGATCGCACCAAGCCGCGCACGCAGAGCCTTCCAAGCCCGCGCGGTATCATGGTTCGCACCCTGTGGCGCAAAATAGTGCGGCAGGTCTGCTTCGGGGATCACCCCTATCAACTTGCGACGGATCACCTCTGTTCCGAGACGCGAGCCGATCACCAGGTAGGCCACAGCCGCGCTCGGCAACGGCAACAGGATCGGTGCTTTTGCCACGGCGAGGCCGCGTATGTCACAATCGGCTCGAAGACGCGAAATCATATCCGGGAGACAGCCGTTTTCCTCGGGCAACTCAGGTCCGATGCGCGCCTTGCTCAGCGCCTCGAACGCCAGCAGGTGGGTCAGCAAAAAGCTGTCGAGATGCGAGGCGGGCGCGCTCAGAAAGGCGGCGAACTGCGCTTCGGTCGCGTCATGAGCGGTGCGGGTCTGGCGGCGCAGAAGGTCAAGGCAGTTGGATTTAGTCTCATCAGTTTCTTGTTGCCGCCGGTGCCCTCCGGCTCCCGAAGGGATATTGCTGGTCGTAAGTACGGGCACTGAGGGTGCCGCGGGCGGCGAAACTAATTCAAATAACATTCAACTCACTTGTTCTCCGGCCTGACTTTGCCTTTACATGCCAAGATATGAATAACGCTCGTGCTGAGCAAGAGTTCCAGCCGCCTTGGGGCCATTGCATTTTTTGCCGGGGGTTTTAGGTCGTACCTGTTAACAGGCGCTTTAGCGCAGCGCGACTATCTCGCTGCCTAAGGACGGAAGTGAGTAGGTTGCGGGTGCGCGGGGTTTTGCCGATGTCGCCTGCCAATCCCGGGCGCCAGAGCGTTGCCTGACCGGACTGGGGATGGTGGCGGATGTCGATCCCGTCACCTGCGGGCTCATGAAAACGCCTTTGTTTGATACGCTGGCGTGGCAATTTCGCAGCATATATGGCACAGGCAATTCCGCGCTACCCAATCTGCTGTGGACCGCCTATAGTCGCTGTGGATAAAACGGGGTGACCCCATAGCCTTCTGTGCTGTCTCGGGGTCGAACGGATAGGGGGGGTCAGCGAATGCGCTGTCCATTTTGCGGCAATATCGACACTCAGGTGAAGGACTCTCGGCCTGCCGAGGATCACGTTTCGATCCGTCGGCGTCGGTTCTGCCCGGCCTGCGGCGGTCGCTTCACGACGTATGAGCGTGTGCAACTGCGCGACCTGGTGGTGATCAAGACGAACGGTCGCCGCGAAGATTTTGATCGCATCAAGCTGGAACGTTCTATCCGCATTTCGATGCAGAAACGCCCGGTGGAACAGGAACGCATCGACCAGATGATCTCGGGCATCGTGCGCCGGCTCGAGAGCATGGGCGAGACCGACATCCCCTCTAAGGTGATCGGCGAGATCGTGATGGAGGCGCTGGCCCGGATCGACACCGTGGCATATGTGCGTTTTGCCAGCGTTTACAAAAACTTCCAGGCTGCTGATGATTTCGATAAATTCGTCAGTGAGCTGCGCCCGATCCTGCCAAAAGACGAGTGAGCCGGGACGCTGACCTTCGCTACCTTGCGCTGGCGCTGTCCCTTGGGCGGCGCGGGCAGGGCAGCACCTGGCCGAACCCCGCCGTCGGCTGTGTCATTGTGCAAGGCCCGCGGATTGTCGGGCGTGGCTGGACACAGCCGGGCGGTCGCCCACACGCTGAACCGCAGGCCCTTGCGCAGGCCGGGGCAGCGGCGCGCGGCGCCACGGCCTATGTCAGCCTTGAGCCCTGCGCCCATACTGGCAAGACCCCGCCCTGCGCCAATGCGCTGATCGCCGCCGGGATTGCGCGCGTCGTGGCTCCGATTGCCGACCTCGACCCGCGGGTCGACGGCAAGGGGTTTGCCATGCTGCGTGCGGCCGGCATCGAGGTCACGACTGGCCTGCTCGCAGCTGAAGCTGTGCGCGATCATGAAGGGTTCTTTCTGGCCCGCGAACAGGGCCGTCCCTTTGTGACGCTGAAACTGGCACTTACATTGGATGGCCGGATCGCCACGGCCAGCGGTGAAAGCCAGTGGATCACCGGACCTGAGGCACGACGCGCCGTCCATGCGATGCGCTATCGCCACGATGCGGTGATGGTCGGCGCCGGGACTGCGCGTATCGACGACCCGTCGCTGACGGTGCGCGACCTTGGCGTCTCGCGTCAGCCGGTGCGTGTCGTGGTTTCGCGTCGCCTCGATCTGCCTCTGCTCGGCAGCCTTGCGCGCACCGCAAAAGATATTCCCGTCTGGATCTGTCATGGCCGCGACGCTGATCCTCAGCTGATCACCACCTGGCAGGGCCTTGGCGCCAAGCTGCTGTCGTGCGATCTGCAGGGCCGCCAGCTCGATATCGTGTCGGTTTTGCGCGCCCTTGGTACAGCCGGATTGACTCGGGTGTTCTGCGAGGGGGGGAGCGCCTTGGCGGCGACCCTGCTGGCTGCCGATATGGTGGATGAACTGGTGGTGATGAACGGCGGTCTGCTGTTCGGGGCCGAAGGTCGCCCGGCCCTCGGTGCCATGGGGATCGAGACGCTGGCAGAAGCGCCTCGTCTTATTCTGTCTGACATGCGCCGCCTTGGCCCTGATGTCATGACCTGCTGGCGCCGCCCGAACTGCTAACGCCAGATCCAGGCATAGGAGGCGGCCAGTCCTTGCGCCTTTGACAGCAGGCGCAAAAGCGGGGCGCGCGGCAGCGCCTCCCCCATGGCCAGCCGGTCCGCGACCACCTCGACCGGGCAGGGCAGGCCGCTGACCGGATCACGGTAGCGCGGATAGTCGATCAGCGTTGCATGCACCAAGCCTGCCAGATCAGGCCGCGCCACCCGGCGCGTAATCTCAGGCCCCAGATCCTGCGTCAGGCCCCATCCCGCGTAGAACGGCTGCCCCAGCACTGTAACAGGCAGGCCGCGCAGCAATGCCTCGAACCCGATCAGTGAGGTCATGGTCCAGACCGCATCGACCTGCTCCAGCAGCGCGCCGGGATCAACGCCATGCAGCACGACATCCGCCAGCCCCTCGGCCTCAATGGCTCCGGGGCGCAGACCGGCCTCCACGTCGGGGTGCGGCTTGTACAGGATCACTGCGTCGCGGTGTGCCGCGCGCGCCGACTGCAGCAGCGCAAGGTTTGTGCGCACCGATCCCGCGCCCAGTCGGATCGAAGCATCGTCCTCGACCTGACCCGGGACCAGCAGGCGCGTGCCTTCCCTCAGCGCTGTCAGATCCGGGGCGGCTCCCGTGTTGTACTTGCTCAGCCCCGTCGCGCGCAGCCGCAGGATCAGGGCCTCGGCGCGCTGGCGTTGATCGGGGCGCAGGCTGGCGCGCTGCTCAATGAGGGCCTCCAGGCGGCTTGGCCGCGACGGATCGTAATAAATCCCGAGGTCATCCAAGACCAGCGACAACGGCGGCACCAGCGCCGCGCCAAGCCCGCGCGAGCGTAGAAAACCATCCTCGACCCGAACGACCTGCCTGTCCTGCGGTGTCAAAGCGGCCCAGCTCATCTGCCGACGATCATCCTGTCCCGTTCCAAAACGCATTGGGGTGTGCGCCCCGAAAAACCGCTGAAACGCTCCGCGTTTCCACAGCCGGATATTGTACCCGCGCCAGCCCGCATGGTCCTCACGCCAGCTGCGCGCCTGCGCTGCAAGCGCTTCGATGCAGTCTTCGGTCTCGCACAGCCGGTCGCGGCAGGGGTCGTACCATTTGGGATAGAGCAGCAGTGCCGCCGCTGACAGTTGCAGCGCACTCAGCTGGCGCCCGCGCCGGTTCGCGGCTTTTGGATGACGGTCGTCGCTCAGTCCCCAGCCCGCGTAAAACGGCACGCCAAAGACGCACGGGTGATGCCCCGCCAAGATCGCTTCGAATCCCAGCTGAGAGCTGACGGTATAGACCGCACGCGCGCCCTCCAGCAGCGGCCAGGGGCTGATCGCAGTGTCGAGAAATCGCACGCTCTCCTGCGCATCAGAGGCACCGAAATAGCCCTGCCGAAATCCGGCGCGGCTTTCAGGGTGGGTCTTGATCACCACCCGTGCGCCGGGGTTTTCGGCGCGTGCGGCTTTCAGCATGGCGTGGAAGGTCGCGTCATCGGCACCTCCCAAGGCAACGGAAGCATCACCACGCACCTGATCGATCACCAGAACGTATCCGTGCGGGGGCGGGGCGAGGTCGGGGTCGACAGCGGCATATTTCGTCAGATGCGCCTCTCGCATCCGTGCAATCACGCCTTGTGCGCGCGCCAGCAGGGCAGGGTCCTCCAGCGGGTGCGTATGCAGCAGATGTTCTAGATCCGACGGGCGCGTGGCGTCGAAATGACACCCCCGATGGTCGATGCTCAGCCCGATCGGAGGGTCGCCTGCGCGTCCCGGGCGCAGGGATCGCAAAAAGGCATCTTCGACCCGGAGCAGCGCGGCACCGCGCCGTGCTGCCCGCGCCTCACCCCGGCGGGCGCTCGCCGCGTGCCCCCAGACCGCCACCAGATCGCCGGGGCGTGCTGGCCCCAGCCGCATCCGGTAACCTGCCAGCCACAGGATGCGCCGGATGCGGGGTTGAACCCAAAAGCGGAAATTAAAGACGTAAAACAGATGCGATACTGACGCCGTTTCGTCGCCGTCATTCAGGCGCGGACCGGTCGGCTCGACCCCCCCCCGCGCCATGTTCTACTGACCGAGGTCGGACAGTCTGTTCACCGTGCTAAGCGATCCTGTGAGGGCCGCAATCGTCTTGTCCCACTGGGTAAACGGCGCTTCTGTGACATAGAGCAGGTCTTCGTCACGGATCTGGAAGTCGCGTGCGAGGAACATGCCATTCGGTTGCGTCAGATCCATCACATAGACCATGCGCTGTGTCCCGGTGAGACCGGGCGTGCCGAGAACCTGAGAGGCTATTCCAGCGGATTCATTGCGAAAAACAAAGACGCCGGTGGGGTCGGCGGCATTGGAGCGCAATCCCCCGGCCTGGGCAATCGCCTCGATCCCCGACAGGGACGGGGTGTCGAACTTGATCACCGACTGGCTGCCGGTCGCACCCATGACGGTAAAGGCGCGGCTGTCTTCCTCGATCAGGATGCGGTCGCCATTGCGCAGGGCGATGTCGTAGCGGGGATTGCTGAAGATGTCCTGAAACCAGATTTTTGAGCGCATATTGCCACGGATCACCGTGACCTGTGCGACCTCTGGCTTGATGCCGATCCCGCCAGCGGCCGCGATCATCGCCGACAGAGTGCGAGTCGGGCGGGTGATCGAATAAACCCCCTGACCCGAAATCGAGCCCATCAGCGTCACGCTGGCGCCATTGCTCGCTTCGCGCCGCACCTCGACCTGAGGATCGGGGGTCTGATCGGCCAGCTTGTCGGTGATGATCCGGCGGATCGCTTCTGGTGTGTTGCCGGCAGCCAGCACGCGGCCTGCATAGGGCACAAAGATATAGCCGTCGCCATCCACCTGCACCGCGTCGAGTTGCGTATAGTTGAGGCCCTGTTTCGACAGCAGCCCGTCGTCGACGTTCTCCCAGATCGTCAGGCTGAGAGTGTCGCCGGCGCGGATGGTGTCGGACCCGAGCAGAGCCGCATCGCGAAACCCGGCGGAAAAGCCAAGTGCGGGGACGACAGAGGTGGCGCGAATGACCCGTTCACTCATAGCGACCACATGCGCGTTGCCGTTGCGTTCAACCGAACCGGCATAGATCTCACGTTTGCTGGGGCCGACACGTGGCAGGATCGCACAGGCAGAGGCGGCCGTGATCGCCCCTGATAACGCCGCAACCTTCACCCAGCGGAACGTGTTGTTTTTCACTGCCCTGTCTCCCCCGCCCAGACCATTTAGGCGCATTTTTGGAAAACGCTACACAAGCAGAGGTTTAAAAGCCAGCCTTCGCTGAGCCTTGCGTTAGTGGACGATTCGCAACTGTTGCCTCGGTGCCGCGGTGCCGGATTTCAGCGCATCATAGGGGTCGTCTGCGGATAGCATCATGTCGACCACCTGGCGCAACAACTGGCGGCGTGCGCGCCCGGCATAAAACCCTCCGGCGATCTGGCTGGTTTCAAGCAGAAAGCGTCGGAAGTCCTGATATGCTCGGCGATCCGGGCGCTGCGCCCCGGCAAAGAAATCCTCCAGCGTCTGGGTCGAGACAAACTCCGGCTTGGCGTAAACCGCTGCCCCGAAAGTCTTGAGGGGGATGCCGCGATAGAGGACCTGCTGGCCACTTGTCGAATTCACCGTCACCGCGCTGCGGGTGTCCGCCAGCAGCTGCGCGAGCTTGCCGCCGCGCAGATAGTGCACGCGACCCTGCAACCCAAGGGCGCGGGCCATACGCCGAATGTCATGACGCACAGCGACCCTGCCATCCTCCAGCGGGTGCGCCTTGATCACCAGATGATGATGGCGTGGCGCACCAGCTGCAAACCCGCGCATTACCACCTCGATGAATTCGGACATGCTGGCAAAGGGCGAATGCGCGCGGAATGAACTGTCATGTTCCAGCTGCAACAACGCAAGATGATAGGGAAATCCGCCGCGCCGGATCCGCAGCGAGGCGATCCGCCGCTCCAGCGCGCTGAGCGGCATCTTCAGCAGGCGGCGCATATACAGTTTGAATTCGGCCGTTACGGGCAGGTCGCGATGCGGGCTGAAGTGGCGGTAGGGCCGGTTCCGGAACATCACGAACCAATGATACAGCGCACCATAAAAGACATGCTCGCGCAGATCTCCCCAGCGTGCCGGGGGCAGGGGAGCGTCCATATCCGACAGTTCCAGCATCTGGCGCATCGCGTCTACGGACATCTCCATCAGGCGGGAATTGCCGTTCGACCCTCCGCGCTCATAGGTGACCCAATAGGGCCGCATATAGCCTTCCTCGAACACATGCACGCCGAGGCCCCGGGCGCGGGCACAGGTGACGGCCTCAGCGTGGATCTGGCGGGTGTCCCCATAAAGCACGATATCGGTGATCTTTTTGTCGACGAGGATGGCGTCACAGGCCTTGGCCCACTCCTCGACACGGTCACGATAGGGCAGGTAGCTGTCGCGATGTGGCCAGAACGCGCTGTCGCCAGCATTGAAACCCACGCGCCAGACCTCGGCCCCCGCCAGCCGCAGCATGCGCGCCAGCTGGTGAAAGAAAGGGCCGTGCGGCCCCTGCAGGAACAGGAAAACCCGTTGCTCCGTTCGGGTATCGCTCATCCATCTGTCCTCGTGATTGCGCGCCATACTTGCGCGCAAGGTCATGCGTCTGACTGAAATATGACCTATCCTATCCTGATATAAGGTAAAGCCCGCTTGCGGGGCCCCGGTCTTGGCGCTAGGCCGTTGGGGATATTTCAAGCGAGGCACATCATGTTCACTGGAATCGTCACCGACATTGGCACAATCCGCGCACTGGAAAAACGCGGCGATCTCAAGGCCCGGATCGGGTGTTCCTACGACATGGACGGCGTGGATCTGGGCGCGTCGATCGCCTGTAATGGTGTATGCCTCACGGTTGTTGAAATGGGGGACGACTGGTTCGACGTCGATATCAGCGCCGAGACCCTGTCGAAATCCAACCTCGACGCCTGGACCGACGGGGCCCGTGTCAACCTGGAACGGCCCTTGAAGATCGGGGACGAACTTGGTGGCCATATCGTCTCCGGCCATGTCGATGGCGTGGCCGAGCTGATTTCGCTGACCGATGAAGGCGATAGCACCCGCGCCCTGTTCCGCGCGCCGCAGGAGCTGGCCAAGTTCATCGCCCCCAAGGGGTCTGTTGCGCTGAACGGCACTTCGCTGACGGTGAACGAGGTGCAGGGCAATATCTTCGGCATCAACATGATCCCGCACACCAAAGCCGTGACGATCTGGGGCGATGCGGCAGTGGGCGATCTGATCAACCTCGAAGTCGACACGATGGCGCGCTATGTGGCCCGCCTGCAAGAGGCCTCGTCCTGACCTTGCCGTTCGAGAGCAACGACTGGCTGCGCAAAGCCGGGCACAACCAAGGGCCAAGTGTCGAGGCAGGACGCACGGCGCGCATCCATGCCTGGAAACGGGTCCTTGAGGAGCGCGCTGATGCAGAGCTCGCGCCCGAGATCATCCGCCGTCGCGTCAAGCGGGCGCGCGAACTGGGGCTGTCCTACAAGACCTATGCATCAATCCGGCTCAGTGCTGGGCGCGACATTGGCGGATTTTTGTTTTCCTCCAACGCCCTTGGTGTGTTCGCATCGCGTGGTGCGGCGTCCGAGGCGGTGCAGCAGCGTCTGAACAGCCTGCGTGAGGTCCGTCGCATCGGGCTTGCCGTGCCGCCGCTCACGCCAGAGGCGCTGCTTGCGGCGGTGCCCATGCTCGACGCCGTCTTTGCCGCGCCTGCGCCCTACGCTGGCAATGCAGACACGCGCATGGCGCTGGCCCGGGCGCAGGGCAATGCGCCTGCCTCGTCTCTGGTCGCGATCACGGCCCTGCCGCGCGAGGATGAATGGCTGATGGCTGGTCGTCTTGGCGGCGTGCTGCGCGGCGAAACTTACTTCGACTGAACCGGGGCGGGTCGCGCGCAACGCACCATCGCACACCAATTGTCCATATCCGCACGTTGTGCCAGACTAGCGTTCTCTACCCACCTGCGCTATCTGCGGACGGCGTCAAGAAGGAAGCCACAGATGTCCGAAAGCGCCAGCTACGAAAATGCCGGTCCCGTCGAAGAAAGCTGGTCCGATGCGATCAGCTCGGTCGAGGAAATCATCGAGGATGCCCGCAATGGTCGGATGTTCATCCTTGTCGATCACGAGAGCCGTGAGAACGAAGGCGATCTGGTCATTCCCGCTCAGATGGCCACGCCCGAGGCAATCAACTTCATGGCGACCCACGGGCGCGGGCTGATCTGTCTGTCCCTGACCGGTGAACGCGTCGATCAGCTGGGGCTGCCACTGATGGCCTCGCAGAACTCCTCTCGCCACGAGACGAACTTTACCGTTTCGATCGAGGCCCGTGAAGGCGTTTCGACCGGGATTTCGGCCCATGATCGTGCCCGCACGGTGGCCGTCGCCATCGACTCCGGCAAAGGCGCCAAGGATATCGCAACCCCCGGTCATGTCTTTCCTCTGCGCGCCCGTGAAGGTGGCGTTCTGGTGCGTGCAGGCCATACAGAAGCTGCAGTGGACGTGTCGCGCCTGGCGGGCCTGAACCCTTCGGGCGTGATCTGCGAGATCATGAACGAAGACGGCACCATGTCCCGCCTGCCCGAGCTGATCGCCTTTGCACAGCGCCACGGCCTCAAGATCGGCACGATTTCGGATCTGATCGCCTATCGCCGCCGCTACGACAACCTTGTCCGCGTCGAGAGCGAACAACAGATCGAGTCGGAATTCGGTGGCACATGGACGCTGAAGATCTACGTCGATGAAACCCAGGGCGCTGAGCATATCGTGTTGATCAAGGGCGATATCTCCGGTGATGAACCGGTGATGGTGCGCATGCACGCCCTCGACCCGCTGCAGGATGTCATCGGCTCCGGTCCTGCCGGCCGAGCCGATGAATTCCGCGATGCCATGCAGATGGTGGGCGAGGCTGGGCGCGGTGTGGTCGTGCTGCTGCGCGATCTGCACATGAAGCTGGCCACGGCAGGGGGCGGCGTGTCGCCGCACACGCTGCGCCAATATGGCCTCGGGGCGCAGATCCTCACCTCGCTCGGGCTGTCCAAGCTGGTACTGCTGACCAATTCGCCACAACCCAATGTCGTCGGACTTGAGGCCTATGGCCTTGAAATCACCGGCACCCAACGGATCGGAGGCTGAACCATGGCCGCTGCTGAACAACACTACTCCATGCCCCGCGGCACGGTGGACAAGCCGACCAAGGTTCTGATTGTCGTCGCGCCCTACTACCGTGACATCGCAGATCAGCTGATTGCCGGGGCCGAGGCAGAGATTGCCGCCTGGGGCGCTACGCATGAGCTGATCGAGGTGCCCGGCGCGCTGGAGGTTCCGACCGCCGTGGCCATGGCCGAACGGATGTCGAACTATGATGCCTATGTCGCGCTCGGCTGTGTGATCCGGGGCGAGACGACGCATTATGACACCGTGTGCAACGACAGCTCGCGCGGGTTGACGTTGCTCGGATTGCAGGGGCTTTGCATCGGCAATGGCATCCTGACGGTCGAGACGCGGCAGCAGGCTGAGGTGCGTGCAAACACCAAAGATCAGAACAAGGGCGGCGGCGCGGCTGCTGCGGCCTTGCATCTCCTCGCGCTTTCGCGCAAATGGGGCGCTCCGAAAAGCGGCGTCGGGTTCCGGCCCGCAACCGAGGAATTTCGTCTCGCCGGTGGAGAAACCTCCGTCTGAGGCACCTGACCCGATAGGCCCACCGATGACCGACGACACCCAGATCCCGCAGCCTGCTGCACCCTCCGGCAACCAGAAGCGCAAGATGCGTTCTGCATCGCGTCTTTACGCGGTGCAGGCGCTGTTCCAGATGGAGGCGTCGGGGCAAACCGTTGACAAGGTGATTGCTGAATTTCAGGAATATCGCTTTGGCGCGGTCTATGAAGGCGACGAGATGGCAGACGGCGATTTCGAGCTGTTTCGCAAGACGATGCGAGACGCGGTGAACTGGCAGGCCAAGATTGACCAGATGACTGATCGCGCGCTTGTTGCCAAATGGCCGATCGCTCGCATCGACCCGACCCTGCGTGGCCTGTTCCGCGCTGCAGGTGCCGAGATGATTGAGGGCGAGGCGCCGCCGAAGGTCGTCATCGTCGAATATGTAGACGTCGCCAAGGCCTTCTTTCCCGAGACGAAAGAGCCAAAGTTCGTCAATGGTGTGCTTGACCACATGGCGCGCGAGGCCAAGCCAGACGCCTTCTGATCGGGGCTATCGGCAATGTTCAGGGCTCTGCTGAAAAGCGGGGCCTTTTTGCATATGATGGCTTGGAACGCATGCCATGGGTATGCGGGCATGTCTGCGCCTCAGGGCGCGAAGATCTTCGGTGGAAAAGTGGCGGGCCCGCAACGCAACCGTTTGGTTAGTGCATTCCCGAGGACCTGATGATCAGGTGGGCGCCAGATAACCGGACCAGGGCCCGGACAGAGCCAGCTCCCTCGGATTTGCTTAAGGCCACCGGAATGTAACCGTTCACGAGAAGGGCAGCACCCGCCACTGCATCAGTTAGGCCTTCGCAGGGGGTGCGGCAAGGGGGAGCCTTGGCAATTTGTACGATTTCGGCCGCTGCACACTGTCTTGATGATGCAGAGCGTCTGGTGGGCGTGGCAGGGGGCGCTGCCCCCGTCGCGCGGTGCGCGACTTCCCCCGAAGTATTTTGGGCAAGATGACAGGGAGAAAAGCGCCTCAGAAAGCGGCCATAGGGGCCGTCAGAAGGGCATATTGGGTCAGTTCTGAGGGCTCGAGCAGATAGATCTGGTTTGGCGGGGTGACGAGCGCATGTGTCATCAGCATCGTGTCGACTCCCATGTCGTCCAGAAATTGCATCACCTGCCCTTGGCCGCGCTGGACGTCCGAGACCGCGGTGAAGGCGGGGAGCAGGGTATTCTCTCCGAAATAATGTTGATGAACGCCGATTCTTGCCCCTGGTTCGGCCAGCCTCTGTGTGCCTGCGGCCAGCAAGTAGGGGCAGGCGGAGAGGCAGATGTCGCTACTGCGCAGGCCTGTGTTCAGGCCGAGCTCTCGCAAATGGCGGCCGAGGCGCAGGGCGTCGCCGACCGAACCACCGGGGGAGTTCAGCAGGATCCGGGTGGGGATGGGCTGCGCAGGGATTGCTGTATCCCCGGGGGGCAGGGACTCCGCTTCGATCTGGCGGATAATGCGGTCGGCGTCACCAGCCGCGATGGTTCCCGTGAGGCGCCAGTCTTTGCCGTCGCGGCGCAGCATCAGCCGGTCCGGCATCGGGCCCGAGGGCGCGGTATCCGGCCCGGCGGGTTGGGTCGCGGGCAGGTCGCGCGGATCGAAGCGGCGTGTTTGGTCCCCTGGGGAGGTCGGCATCTGGAAGGCCGGGGCCTTGGGGGTGCGGCCCGGCAGGGTCAGCCCTTCACCGAGGTCGCCGATGAACAGCAGCGCACAGAGGCCGAGCTGGAAGATCAGCACGCCGGCCATGATGCGGGAGACCGGCGCTTTGCGCTTCGGTGCGAGCTCAGGTGCTGGCGTCGCGTCGCTCATGGCGCTTTCCCACGCCCTTCGCCAAGGGCGGCATCAACATCGCGGGCGGCTACAAGCGCGGCGCGCAGTTCGGCGATGGTCATGCGGTCTTCGATCGGGGCGCTTTCACGGCCAGATCTTATGGCGGCCTGCGTGACCGCAAGAATCAACACCAAAACTGCAGGCAGCAGGTCGATCGCGATGGCCCCGGCCCAGCTAGGAATGAAGTTGCCTGCGTAGCGGATCACGGCATCGGCTGCGGATATCGGTGTATAGGTGACCTCGGGGGCTGGGGTCATCGACAGCACCTCCGTGGCGGCCTGTTCCAGCGTCGTGGCACGTTGTTGCAATACCCCCAGCACCGAGGTGATGGTCGCGCCCTGTGCGCCGCGTGTGGCCTCGTCTGCGCCGTCAAGTTCCGGCAGCACGACCGAGGCTGCCAGATCCTGTGCGGCCCGTGCGACCAGAGGCGCGACCGAAAGTTGACGCAGCTGGGCGATGATGCCCGCCAGTTCGACAGCCTGTTCCGAGAAGTCGACCGAGCGGGCCTCGACCGGCCCTGGCTCCACCGTCAGAGCGCGCATCCGGCTGAGCAGCACGTTGCCCTCGGCGAAGGCCGCATCCACCATCGGGCCCTGTGCCGCGATCTGGGATTGCAATGCTGCGAGTTCTTCGGATTTCTGGCGCAAAACGCGGAACACGGCTCCACGCCCGGCAAAGCCCGACAGCCCGCCCGAGGCCTCCTGTTCCGACAGATCCGCGAAGCTCTGCTGGGTGCGCGAGACGTCGCGCTCAAGGGCCTGAGCCGAGAGGGCAACCTCGTGTGCGCGCTCCAGCGACACCTGATAGTCCTGCACGGTTTCAGCGAGATGCTGTTCCACCGCTGCGCCGCCAGCCAGGGCCGCCGCGTTCAGCCAGGACGACATTGCGATGATAGCGAGTGAGCCGAGGCCCATGGCCCCGAGCAACCCTGCGCGAGAGCGCGCCGTGCGCATCGCCGGAAAAAGGCGCATCATGTAGGACCAGAAGACGAAGATGCCGGTGGACACGGCCACCGCATAGGCAATCGCGGCAAACGCCAGCATCGCGCCTTCGCCATCCAGCAGCGAGCTGACACCGAGATAGGTGTATATCCCCGAGGCCACAGACAGCACGCCCAGAGCGGCCCCTGTGAAGGTCTCAAGGTAGGCAAGGTGCCCCTCCAGCTCACGCGCCATGCGGGCGCCGCGATCTGTGTTGGTCGGGGGCGTCGCCTCTTTCAGGCTCGGCAGCGCGGCGTCTCCGCGGGGCGTGTCATCGTCGGTCAAGGGCTTCTCCTGAAGGGGCGTGCCGGGGGCAGTCCTGAACAGATAGGCGTGATCCGGTGCAACACCACAGGGGCTTGCACTTGTTCCCTAAATGTTCAAGAATTATGCCATGCCAGTCACGACTCTTGTTCCCGACCCCTCCGCGCCACAACCAGGCCAGCTTTTGGCACGTGGAGTGTGCCGCCTGCTTGCCACCCACGATTTCGCCTGTCTTGAGGAGTTTGTGCCCGAGCGTGGCAAGCGTGTCGATGTCATGGCCGTCGGGCCGAAAGGCGCGCTCTGGGTGGTGGAGTGCAAATCAAGCCGGGCCGATTTCATGTCGGATTCGAAATGGCAGGGCTATCTTGACTGGTGTGACGGGTTCTTCTGGGCCGTAGATGCCGATTTTCCGCTGGAGCTATTGCCACAGGAGACTGGTCTGATCATTGCAGACGCCTATGGGGGCGAAATCCTGCGGATGCCGCAGGAGCAGAAACTGGCCGGAGCGCGGCGGGCCGCGATGACGCGCAAGTTTGCGCGGGACGCGGCGCGCCGGCTTCAGAGTTTTCGCGATCCGCGTTTATGATCTGTGCCGAGTCGCAGCTCAAGGTGCCGCGAAGGCGCACATCTCAGACTCAACGGCGCTTTTTCTTGCTGACTGCTGCGGCGGCCTGCGCAGCGGCGCGTAGCTCTTCCGCAATTTCCATCGCCTCTTCAGGTTCGAAATCCATCGGGATCTCGGTGCTGCCGGCCTCAATGAAAAGGCGGACCATGCCCGAATCGGTAGGGCCGATTTGCAGATTCGCTTCGATGTCGCGTTCAGTGTCGATGCCCATGGCGGTTCTCCAGAAATAACCAGCGTTCGCTACAAGGTAGCACACCCGTTTGCAAGGGAAAGCGCGGGGACCGGACCTCGCCCGCACGACAGTTTATCACAGATTTCAGGGCGCGGTATCAGCTCGCATTCGCCCAAGGAAATAAAGCCATAGGGGCGGGCTGCACACCAAGGCATGAAAAACTCTTTGCAGTACCATGACATTTCCCTCTTTCTGCCTCTTGCAATCACCGCCCGGCATCGGTAATTGAGCCACCAAGTGCCGCCTTAGCTCAGTTGGTTAGAGCGCTGGATTGTGGATCCAGAGGTCCCCCGTTCAAGCCGGGGAGGCGGTACCATAAAATCAAATACTTAGCATATAAATCAGTTGAGACAAAATCGCTTGTTGATACAGAGTTGTGACGAAGCTTTCAGCGCGCGTTCCGCAGCTGAACCACGCTGGCGATATTTTTCTATCGATTCCTGACGTACCTGTCGGTTGTGGATACGTTTTGATGTCCAGCTGCATCGCGCAAAATCATCGGATCGAGGCCAAGAGATCCCGCCTCGCTCAAGCCTCCCGCACGCGTGTCCATCATCTTGACGTACTCCGGCACCCCTGCAGCCCGACGGCACCGGATGAAGGCTTGGGTCCAGCCGTCGCGCGTGTAGGGTATATCCATTCTCTCTCCGACGATGACCGGTCCGAGACGCCCGCCATTGGCGAGGATTTTCAAACACGCGCGAAGTTCTGTGGCTTAGGTCATATCGAACCGCATCGACTCGGGCATCGAGCTGCTGGTCTTCGAGATCGTCTCCCTGAAACCCATCAGGTCATCTTCGAATATGTCCCACGGCAATCCATCCTGCCACCGCTCGAAGCGGATAGGCAGGTGCTTCTCGCACAATGCCGCCATCATCTGGCTTGCACTCGAGCCATTGACCTCGCACGTCAACGGCGCGCAGGCAAAAGACCCATTGGAACCGCAGGCCTGTGGCAAAGGCGAACAGCGCCTGGTAGACAATTGCGCGGATCTGTTCTCTGGTTGGTGCGGTAGTCTTCTTAGGCGGTGACTGGATCCGAATACCGGCGAGGATGCCGGCCACCTTGATGCTTGCATCGTCCTCGATCAGACGCCCATAGTTCGCGACGATGCGCATGTGCGTAAAGATCTTCTTCACATGGGCGAGGGAGCGTCCATGATCAATCATCCCGTCGCGTAGGTCGCAGAGAAAAGCGTAATTCGTCCAGGCAACATGCGTGGCGCCAAATCCTTTGTCCAGCATCGACAGTTAGATCAGATAGCCTTCTCGGGTGTTGGCTTTCACGCTGTGGATGGGAGAGTGCCGATCAGTCCCGTAGCGGTTCATTAGCCATGCCCAAGTGCCAACGTCGTGGGATTCTACGCTGCGCGATCACGCGGCGAATTACCTGTTGAACGTCGAGGCCGCGCCGGGCGTCACCGCGATGCTGACCCGGTTCAATCTGGCCTATGCCTTCGCCCTGCGCGGCACCGGCTACGCCTATGCGCCGCGCGATGGCGCGGGCGAGCTGACGATGATCGACGGCATCCACCCCGATCTCTGCACGGTGCTGCGCAACGGGCGGGCACGGTTCTATGACTTCGAGGATGGCGACCGCATTCAGCGCCGGGTGCCGGGCCGCGCCATGGTCCACATGCGCTACATGGCCGAGGATGGCTGGACGGGCCGCAGCCCGATCTCAGTCGCGGCAGAGAGCTTCGGCATCGCTTTGGCGGGGCAGGAAGCGGCGGCGCGCGCGGCCTCGGGCACCTTCATGATAGCCGTGGCCAAGGTCAGCGCCTTTGACGCGGATGAAGAGACCTATCAGCGCTCCAAGGTCCGGCTGCGCGAGGCGCTGAGGAATGAAAACAGCCTCGGCGGCGTGACCCTGATCGGCCCGGATGACGACATCAAGAACCTCGATCTCTCGGCGGCGGCATCATGGCGCTGCATGAGGCCTCGGCGCAGCCCTTGCTGGCGCAGCCGATGCCGCAACCGATGGCTGGTGATCCCGTCCAGATGGCGGGACCGCAGGCCCTCGAGCGCTTTACCATTGAGCGCGGCGTCGCCGTTGTGCCGGTGCGCGGCGTGCTGACGGCCAACTCTATGACGCTGGAGCGCTGGATGGGCTGGGCGACCTATCAGGGCCTGACCGAAACCTGCGCCGAGCTGGCCTCGGACGAGGCCGTCGCCGCCATTGTCCTGGAGTTCGACACGCCGGGCGGGATGGTCCTTGGCTGCGCTGGTGCGGCGGCCGCGATTGCCGAGCTTGGCCAGATCAAGCCGGTGCATGCGCTTGTACATCCGCTGGCGGCGAGTGCCGGCTATTGGCTGGCCAGTCAGGCCCGCGAGATCACGGTCGCGCCCGGCGCCTCGCTCGGTAGCATCGGCGCCGGAGTGATGACGGGTGCTTATGTGCAGCCGGGGCAGGGCTCTGGCCTGCAGCTCTTTGAGTTCACCTCGCCACACGCCCGCGCCAAGTGGCCCGACCCCTCGACGGAAGAGGGCCGCACCGAGATCCTGCGCAGCCTTGGCGAGGCGGAAGCGCGGTTCCATGTCGCTGCTGCTGCCGGGCGCGGCACGACGCCAGAGGATCTGCGCAGCCGCGCCAGCGTCACCGAGGATGTGCGCGACGGCGGGGCGCTGTTCGACGGCGCCGAGGCGGTCAAGCGCGCGCTGGCCGATCGCGAGGAAAGCCGCATGGCATTTTATACGCGCATCCTTGGGGCGTACACGCCTGCGCCGCTCAAGACGGCGGGGCGCAGGCCGCGCTCGCGCGGGCGGACTATTAATCCGTCTTGAAATTTGATCGCGCTCCTTAAGGAGCTGACTAAGAAGCGAGAGTTCATTCGAATATAGGCTGTACAGTGTTAGGCTGAACGGCGTGCAGTCGTAATGATCATTGCCGTCGGAGGATGGCTTCGATGGCTCGGCCTGCGAAGTTCGGGGCGTCGATGTCCAGCGTTCTTGCTATCCGGCAAAGAGCCTCGATATCACATTCTACTCGTTTGTCTGCTATCAAGGCATCCAGCCAGTGAGGGTCGATTTGCGCCTGATGCGCAAGCGAGGCTAGTTCCATGGCGCGCCTAGAACAGAGGTTTGCAATCTTTTCACTGAGAGATGTTTCGTTCAATGCCGTACCAGCAGCGTCATTCGCTTCGGCGGCCGCTTGTTCCACTGTAAGGGGTGGGACAAAGCCACGTCGCCGGCTCAACCAGGTCTCAGCAACATCTGCACTCACCTGCGCTGGCTTGCCCTCCGTCTTTATACCATCAGCGCTCAGCTGTTTCACCAATGCCAACCAGCAAGGAGAGCTCACGGATCGTCAGAGCCCCGGAATCCTTCATGGTCAGGGCACGGGCGAGCAGGGCGCAAGCACACCGCTCCTTCGCTAGCGCAGAACCCCGCGCACCAGAGGTTTGAAGTCGGCTTCATGGCGCTGGCGCTCGCCGCGAACCGGGGAGACCTGACGCGCGCCGTGGCGCAGCTGGAGCGCGACGGCCACTCTGGCATCGGCGCGGCGCTGAACAGCACCAGCGAAAGCGCGGGTGGTGTTTTCCGTGCCCGGTCTTGGTCAAGATCGCCACCTTCCTTGTCGGAAGGTGGCACGTAAGTGATTGTATAGCTTGGCTTGCGATATTTAACGGTCGGCTTCCAATATGACTAACCGCCGGACTTGCACGCGCCAGGTGCTTAAAGCGGGTCAGACCTATCATGCAGGGTATTCTTGTAGAGCCTCGAAATTCGACCCTTTCTGATTTGTGGGTTCTGGCACCTTTTCGGTATCTGTTACGCGTCACCGCCTTTAGGCCCATGCGCGTACCTCAGCATTTATAGGAAGGCGAAGGATAAGGGACTGCATTGAAAGCGACTCGGCCTAGAGGTTTCGCTTTCTCTCTAAGAGAAGCCCCGAATGTTTCGTCGGTCCATTTGGTCCCGTACAGTGCAGCCTCAAGCTACATAGGGCGGTCGGCCCAAGCATTGGTCGTGACGTAAAAAGTCTTTCCAAGCATCCTACAACGTCCCGGGCCGCGTGTTGTGCTCCAGACCATCACCCAAGTCATCTGCTTTACTGTGTTTCTCGCGAACATATCGAGGCGGTCTGTTTCTATATGTTCGCGCATGCACGGCCTGATCCCGTGAGGGGACTCTGATTTGGCCTGTCCATGTGTAGTTTAGCCGGCAGTTAAGTGGAGGCCTTGTGCCTTTCGCCGGCTTGTGACCTCTCACACATCCAAGCATGCGTTGTCAGGCAGCAGGTGTTGGGGCTGGTAGATCAGCTTCAGGCACATGAGTTGACGGATGCGCTTATCGCTCATGGTCAGGCATTCGTTTGGCGGTTGCCATGCTATCCAACACACTACGGACGGAGGGCTGCCAAAGAAGCGCGTCTTCAGAAACTGAACATCAATCGACCGCGCATCACCGCTACGATCTGCTCCGTCTCACCTCTATGGAGGGCAGGAAAACGACGGCTGCGGGATCGAAAGTAGCGCCCATTGCGGTGTGTCCAGCTTTTCACGGATAGGCTGCAACGTGCCGATGGCGCCATAGCTCGTTTCGGGGCAACCACATCCGCGAGAAATATTCCTCTCAGGTTACGTCAAATGTCCTCCCACGTTTCAAAACGTCATCGGACGATGGGGTTGGCAGGTCGAAATAGTCCAGTGTCCCCGCATATCCGTTCCCACCCATGCGTCCAATTGCATCAAGTCGCGCGTGGTCAGAATAGTAGGTCGCAGGGTCTAGGACATCTTCACGGACATGCCCCATGACAATCCGCCCCAATATGATCTCGCGTGCTGAACTGATCTCGATACCGAGGTAGCGTTCGCACTCAAAGGATACTGGCGCCTCGGCGATACGCGGGCAGGCGACCTTGACGCCGGGAATCGCGGTGAGGCCAGCCATCTCCAACTCGTCCACCTCGGGCGCGAAACCCGCCGCGGTGACGGCCATCGCCTCGACATTGGCGCGGTCGACGATGTTGACGGTAAAACACTCCGTCATTCGTATGTTGTAGGCGGTGTCCTTGAAGGTGCGATCAGGCCTGTTTTCCACACCGAGCGCCAGAATGGGCGGATCGGCGGACAGGCAGTTGAAGAAGGAATAGGGCGCGGCATTGACCACACCGTCGGGCGAAATCGTCGTCACCCAGGCTATAGGGCGAGGCACGATGGTGCCGATCATGACCTTGTAAGCCTCGCGGGGGGACAGGTCTGCGAAGTTGAGTTGGTGGTGGCTCCCAGAGGTTTTCACTGCGCCAGCTCCTTGCCATAATGAGACAGGATCGCACTGATACTGTCAGGTTTCGGTGAGAGTTCGGCCCGCCCTGCGACTGCGCCAAGATGATGTCCCATGATATGCATCGCGCGATCCTTGTCGCCTTCCCGGATTGCCTCGATGATCTGGGAATGCTCGTCGACCGCGCAGTCACTGGAATGGCTGCGGGCATACATCGACATGATCAGAGAGCAACGCAATACGACTTCGCTGACATAGCGGGCCAGAACTTCGTTTCCGGTCAAGGCCGCGAGCAGGACATGGAATTCACCCGCCAGCCGGATCGAGACGGGACCATCCTTGCCCTTGGCGCCCTGTTCCAGACGAACGTGCGCGTTTAGCTGATCGTATCCACTTTCAGGCATCCGGTCACACAAAATGCGGATCACTTCATGCTCAAGGCAGCGGCGCACCTCGAAAATTTGCTGCGCTTCCTCGCGTGAAGGTTCTGCGACGAAGGCGCCACGGTTACGGCGGGTGATCACAAGCCCCTCGTTCTCAAGGCGCACAAGTGCATGGCGCACGATGGTCCGACTCACCCCGAACTGCTCGCCCACTGTGTCTTCGGGCAGGCGCATTCCGGGCTTTAAAGCCTGCTCGATAATGGCTTTGCGCAGCAAATCATGCACCGCGTTGGTCAGGGTGTTCTTGCTCTCACTCATGTCACTCAATGCCCATCAATTCTGCATCTCTCCTATCGCATACAAATTTTTTCGTCAATTGGATACAATTTACTTGCCTGAAGGTATCCACTTAGGCATCACCTAGATATCGTATCCAATCTTGACGATTCTGAAATACAATCTTCACAGACAGGGACCAACTACATGCAACTTCGACACCTTCTGCTTGCGACGGCCGCACTGGTGGGCCTCGCCGGCGGCGCGCAGGCCGAAAACGTGCTGAAATGGGGCGCCAACCGCGATATCGGCTCGCTTGACCCCTATTCCTATGGTGACAGCTTCACGATCAACGTGCTGAACCACGTCTACGAGGGGCTGGTGCGCTACGACCGCGACCTCAAGATCGAGCCCGCGCTGGCGACGAGCTGGGAAATCCTTGCGGACGGGATCACCTGGCGCTTTCACCTGCGCGAAGGCGTGACCTTTCACGATGGCGCGCCTTTTACCGCAGATGATGTCGTCGCCTCGCTGACCCGCGTCAGCGATGATGCCTCGCCGCTGAAAGGCAACTTGCCGGCCTATGTCAGTTCAGCGGTGGTCGATGACCACACCGTCGACATCACTCTGAACGGCACCTATCCTCTGCTGTTGAACGACCTGACAAATATCCACATTTTCGACAAGGAATGGATGGTCGCACATGACGCTCTGAAGCCGACCGATATTGGCGCGGGCACCGAGGGTTATGCCACCTACAACGCCAACGGCACGGGCCCCTTTATCGTGGAAAGCCGCCAGCCCGACGCCAAGACCGTTTTTGTCGTCAATCCGACCTGGTGGGACACCCCTCAGCACAATATCGATCGGATCGAGCTGACCCCGGTGACCTCGGCCGCCACTCGCGTTGCCGCGCTGCTGTCGGATGAGATCAACTTTACCAACGACGCGCCCGTGCAGGATCTGCCGCGCCTTGCCGCCGCGCCGAACGTTCAGGTGCTGGAAGGTGTCGATCTGCGCACCGTCATGATCGGCTTTCCCTTCCGCGACACGCTGACCACCGGGCAGCCGAACCCCTTCACCGATCTGAAGGTGCGCGAGGCGCTGTACAAGGCCATCAATCTGGACCTGATCCAGCAGAAGGTGATGCGCGGCAAATCCCGCACCGCGGGTGCCACCGTCGCGCCGGAAATCCCCGGCTATGCGCCCGAACTCGACGCTCTGCCCGGCTTTGACCCCGACGCCGCAAAACAGCTGCTGACCGACGCCGGTGTCCCAGAGGGGCTGGAGTTCGAGTTCAATTGCCTCTCCGACGGGCTGGTGAACGAAGAACAGTTCTGTCAGGCGATTGCCTCGATGTGGAGCCGTATCGGCTTGAAACCGAAGCTCGACGTCGGCCCGCGCGCGGTGCAGACGCCCAAGCGCACCAATGGCAAGACCGACCTTTATACGCTGGGTTGGGCCACCCTGCCGATGCTGGACGCCTATTCGCCGCTGCTGCAGATCTTCCACACCAAGGAAGGCAACTCCGGCGTGTTCAACTGGGGCGGCTGGTCCTTCCCCGAGCTTGACCAGATGATCGATGCGGCGGGCAGCGAGATGGATGTCGACACCCGCCTGGCACTGGAAACCAAGGCGCTGCAGGTCGTCAAGGATCAGGTCATCATGATCCCGCTGCACCAGCAGCCGATGGCCTGGGCCGTGACCAATAACGTCACCGATCTGCCGCTGTTCCCCGACAACAAACCGCGCCTGTGGTTTGCCCAGATGGCCGACTGACCTGCTGCCGGGTCCCGCAACGGGCCCGGCCCACCCTCCAGAACGGAGCCTGCCATGATCGCCTTCCTCATCAAGCGCGCAGCCAATGCGGCCTTCGTGATGCTTGCCGTTGCCCTGCTCGCCTTCCTGATCTTCCGCTTCTTCGGCGACCCGGTCGAGATGATGGTGAATGAGCAGGCCACCCAGTCCGACCGCGCCGAACTGCGCGAACGCCTCGGGCTGAACGACAGCTTTGTCACCCAGTACACCCGCTTTGTCGGCAATGCGGTGCAGGGCGATTTCGGCATGTCCTACCGCAATCAACAGGACGTGATGGTGCTGATAAAAGAGCGTTTTCCCGCCACGTTCGAGCTGGTTCTGGTGGCCACCATCCTGTCGCTGATCATCGGCATCCCGCTGGGGGTGATCACGGCAGTGCACCGCGAATCGAAACTGGCGAACCTGCTACAACTCGGTTCCATCGTTGGAGTCTCTCTGCCCAGCTTCGTCGTCGGGATCATGCTGATCCTCGCCTTTTCGGTCTCGCTCGGTTGGCTGCCCGCCTTCGGGCGCGGCGATACGGTGCAGATCGGCTGGTGGTCGACGGGGCTGCTGACGCCCTCGGGGCGGCGCGCGCTGGTGCTGCCGGCCATCTCGCTCTCGACCTTCCAGATCACGCTGGTGATGCGGCTGGTGCGGGCGGAAATGCTGGAAACGCTGCGTGCCGACTACATCAAGTTCGCCCGGGCGCGCGGCATTCCCACCGACCGCGTTCAGTGGCGCCACGCCCTGCGCAACTGCCTGATGCCGGTGATCACCCTGACGGGGATGCAGATCGGCAACCTGATCGCCTTCGCGCTGGTGACCGAGACGGTCTTTCAGTGGCCCGGAATGGGGCTGCTGTTCATCCAGGCGGTGACCTTCGTCGATATCCCCGTGATGGCCGCCTACCTGATGCTGGTGTCCTTCATCTTCGTCGCCCTGAACACCCTCGTCGACATCACCTACGCCTGGGTCGATCCGCGCCTGCGCGATGACGCTGCCCGCGCCGGTGGCGCCAATGGCTGACCCGGAGAGCCCTATGGAAACCGTCCTGACCACCCCCTGATCCCCGTCAAACCCAGCCGCCTGAAACGCCTGCGCGACAGTGACCTGTGGTATTCCTTCCGGGCGCATCCTTCGGCCATCTTCGCCGCGGTGCTGCTGGCGCTGATCGCGCTAAGCGCGCTGTTCGCCCCGCTGATCACGCCGCAGAACCCCTATGATCTGGCGGCGCTGGAGCTGTGGAACTCCGAAATCCCGCCGATCTGGAATGCCGATGGCCAGTGGCCCTATCTGCTCGGCACCGATACGCAGGGGCGCGATATTCTCTCGGCGATCCTCTATGGCTCGCGGATTTCGCTGATCATCGGCTTTGCTTCGGTGCTGCTGGCGCTCAGCGTCGGGCTGACGCTGGGGCTTATCGCGGGCTATGTCGGCGGCTGGGTCGATAACGTGATCATGCGGATCGGCGACGTGCTGCTCTCGATGCCCTTCATCCTGATCGCGATCCTGATCACCGCCATGGCGACCGCGTCGCTGCCGAGCGGGCTGAAGGATGTCCTCGCCGCGCCGATCCTGATCTTCGCCATCGCGGTGCCGTCCTGGGTGCAATACGCCCGCACCGTGCGCGCCTCCGCGATGGTCGAGGCGAAGAAGGAATATGTGCAGGCCGCGCGCCTGATCCGGGTGAAGGCCTGGCGCATCATGCTGCACCACATCCTGCCGAACTGCCTGACGCCGATCATGGTCGCGGCCACGCTGAACTTCGGCCTCGCGATCCTGTCGGAGGCAACGCTGTCCTTCCTCGGCGTCGGCATGCCGCCCGATCAGCCCAGCCTTGGCACGCTGATCCGGATCGGCAATCAATACCTCTTCTCCGGGCTCTGGTGGATCGTCGTCTTCCCCTCGATCCAGCTGTGCCTGATCGTCCTGTCGGTCAACATGATCGGCGACTGGCTGCGCGATGCGCTGAACCCGAAACTACGGTGAATGAAATGACCTCCAAAACCCTGAAAAACGTCCGTCCCATGGGCGCCACCGCCACCGACCTGCACATCACCGATGGCCGTTTTACGGCCACCGCCGCGCCGGGGGCCGAGGTCATCGACTGCGGCGGCCGCATCCTGATCCCCGGTCTGGTCGAGGCGCATACCCACCTCGACAAATCCCTGCTGGGCCTGCCGTGGTATCGCAACGAGGTCGGCCCACGTCTGATCGACAAGATCAACAACGAGCGTGAGGTGAAGATCGCTCTGGGCCTTGATCCGCAGGTGCAAAGCGAACGCCACGCGATCCTCGCCATCTCCAAGGGCTGCACCCAGATCCGCAGCCACGTCGACGTCGACACCCACCACGGGCTGGCGGGGATCGAGGGCGTCATGGCCACACGCGAAAAACTCGCCGGTATGATCGACATCGAAATCGTCGCCTTTCCGCAGTCCGGCATGATGACCCGCCCCGGCACTGTCGCGCTGATGGACGAAGCGCTGTCGATGGGCGCCGAACTGGTCGGCGGCATCGATCCCTGCGGGATGGAGCATGACCCCAAAGGCCACCTCGACGCGATCTTTGGGCTGGCGGAAAAGCACGGCAAGCCGCTGGACATCCACCTGCACGAACGCGACGCGCTCGGCTGGTTCTCGATGGAGGAGATCTTGGATCGCACCATCGCTTTGGGCATGCAGGGCAAGGTCTCGATCAGCCACGCCTTCTGTCTTGGCGCCGTGGATCGCGCCTATGTCGCTGGCCTGCATGAAAAACTGGCGGAAAACCGCATCCATATCCTGACCACCGCGCCTGCCTCTGCCCCCGTGCCCGCGGTCAAGGAACTGGCGGCTTACGGCATCCTGACCGGCGCGGGCTGCGACGGCATCCGCGACACATGGGGGCCCTATGGCAATTCCGACATGCTGGAACGCGCCATGTTCATCGGGTTGCGCAACAACCTGCGCCGCGATGATGAGGTGGAACTGGCGCTCGACATTTGCACCTATGGCGGCGCGGCGATCATGGAAACCGAAGGCTACGGCCTCGACATCGGCTGCCACGCCGACTGCGTTCTGGTCGAGGGCGAGACCCTGGCCGAAGCCGTCGCCACCCACGCGCCGCGCAAACTGGTGCTGAAGGGCGGCCAGGTCACCGCCCGCGACGGCACCTGCGTGATCGAGGCACCCTGATGGCCCCGCGCACCCTTCTGTCCGCCCGCTGGGTGATCGGCCACGCCAATGGTAACCACGTCGTGCACGAAAACGGCGTGGTGGTGATCGAAGGGGGCGCGATCCTGCATGTCGGCCGTGGCTTTGACGGCGAGGTCGCGCAGCGCATCGACTACGGTCAGGCAGTGATTTCCCCCGGTTTCATCGACCTCGACGCGCTCTCGGACCTCGACACCACGATCCTTGGGTTCGACAACGCCCCCGCCTGGCAAAAAGGCCGCGTCTGGCCCGAAACCTACGTCGCCCGCGGCCCGTATGAGATGTATGCGCCCGAAGAACTGGCCTTTCAAAAGCGCTACGCCTTCGCGCAGCTGATCCGCAATGGCATCACAACGGCGCTGCCGATTGCGTCCTTGTTCTACCGCGAATGGGGTGAAACGGTCGCCGAATTCGACGCCGCCGCAGCCGCCGCCGAGGCGCTTGGCCTGCGCGTCTACCTCGGCCCCGCCTACCGAACCGGCGGGCAAGTCACGGATACGTCGGGGAATATCCGCGCGATCTACGACGAACCCCGTGGCCTCGCCGGGCTGGAAGACGCCGCCGCCTTCGCCGCCCGCATCGACGGCACCGCGCAGGGCCGCATCCGCGCCATGTTCGCCCCCGACCGGATCGAGACCTGCACCGAACCCCTGCTGCAACGCACCGCTGCGATGGCTTCGGAGATGGGGGCACCGGTCCGCCAGCACTGCTGCCAATCCCCGACCGAGCTGCGGCTGGTGCAGGAGCAGCACGGCTGTACCCCCATCGAGTGGCTCGCCAAGATCGGCGCGCTTCATCAGAACTGGCTGCTGCCCCACGGCACCCACGCAGCCGCGCGGGACTTCGACCTGATCGCAGGGGCAGGGGCCACGCTGGTCCATTGCCCGCTGGTTTCCGCCCGCCACGGCAGCGCGCTGAACAGCTTTGCCAAGGTCCGCGCGCGCGGCATCAACATCGGCCTCGGCACCGATACCCATCCCGCCGACATGATCCTGAACATGCAGATCGGCCTGATGATGGCCCGCGCCGCAGGCGACACGATCCGATCCGAGGCGCTGTTCGATGCCGCAACGCTCGGCGGCGCGCAGGCGCTGAACCGCCCCGATCTTGGCCGCCTGATGTCCGGCGCCCGCGCCGACATCACCGTCATCGACCTGTCCCAAACCCTGCAAACCCCGGACCCCGTGCAGACCCTGATGACCTCGGCCAGCAGCCGCGACGTGCGCGACGTCTGGATCGACGGGCGCCGCGTCATGACCGACGGCCAGATCCCCGGCGTTGACGAAGCCGCCGACGCCACCCGCGCGCAATCCCAGTTCGACGGGCTGATCGCGAAATACCCCGAACGCACCGCCAATCACCCCCCCGTCACCGACATTTTCCGCCCCAGCTACCCCCGGAGCCCCGCATGACCGACACCGTTCTGGACGTGCGCAATCTGCGCGTCGAATTCCCCACCCGCCACGGCACGCTGACCGCCGTCGACGATATCTCTCTGACGATCAAACGCGGCGAAATCCTTGGCATCGTTGGGGAATCCGGCGCGGGCAAGTCGATGACCGGCATGGCGATCCTGGGGCTGCTGGAGCCGCCGGGACGCATCGCCTCCGGCTCCATCCATCTATCGGGCGACCGTATCGACGCGCTGGACGACCGCGCCATGCAGTCCATCCGTGGCCGGCGCATCGGCGCGATCTTCCAGGACCCACTGACGTCGCTCAACCCGCTGTTCCGCGTCGGCGACCAGCTGGTCGAAACCATCCGGCTGCACACCGACCTCACGAAATCGCAGGCCCGCACCCGCGCAAAGGATCTGATGCGCGAGGTCGGCATCCCCGCCGTCGACGAACGCATCGACAACTACCCGCACCAGTTCAGCGGCGGGATGCGCCAGCGTATCGTCATCGCCCTCGCGCTCTGTGCGGAACCCGAGCTGATCGTCGCGGATGAACCCACAACCGCGCTCGACGTCTCCATTCAGGCGCAGATCACCGCGCTGCTGAAACGGCTCTGCCGCGACCGTGGCACGGCGGTCATGCTGGTCACCCACGACATGGGCGTCATCGCCGAAACCGCCGACCGGGTTGCCGTGATGTACGCCGGGCGTCTGGCGGAACTGGGCGCGGTCGAGGACGTCGTGCGCCGCCCGCAGCACCCCTATACCGTCGGGCTGATGGGCTCGATCCCCAGCTTGCGCAAGGATGTCGCCGAATTGCAGATGATCCCCGGGTCGATGCCGCGCCTGAATGCCATCCCGCAGGGGTGCGCCTTCAACCCGCGCTGCACCCACGCGGGGCCGAAATGCCGCCGCGATCAACCGCGCATCGACAGCGCCGGCGCCGCCTGCTGGCTGGCCCTGGAAGGAGCAACCGCATGAATATCCGCCCCAACGCCATCCTCGAAGTCGACGCGCTGGAGCGCCGTTTCGACGTCTCCGCGCCCTGGCTGAACCGCATGATCGAAGGCAAGCCGCGCCGCACCCTGCGCGCCGTCGATGGCGTCGACTTCGTGATCCAGCGCGGCCAGACCCTGGCGCTGGTCGGCGAATCCGGCTGCGGCAAATCCACTATTGCCAAGCTGGTGACCGGGCTGCACCCGCCCTCGGGTGGCAAGATCCGCTTCAACGGCGACCCGGACCGCATGCAGATGATCTTTCAGGACCCGTTTGCCAGCCTGAACCCGCGCTGGCGGGTCGGGCGCATCATCGCCGAACCGCTGCGCACCCTACGCCCTGAAACCCCGGCGGAAAGGGTCGCGGCCCGTGTCGATGAGCTGTTGCGCACCGTCGGCCTTGCCGCGGCGGACGGGCTGAAATTCCCCCATGAATTCAGCGGCGGTCAGCGTCAGCGGATCTCGATCGCGCGGGCGCTGGCGGGCGAGCCGGAGTTCCTGGTTTGTGACGAGCCGACCTCGGCGCTGGATGTCTCGGTACAGGCGCAGGTGCTCAACCTGATGAAAAAGCTGCAGAAAGACATGGGGCTGACGTATCTCTTCATCTCCCATGACCTCAGCGTCGTGCGCCACATGGCCGATGTCATCGCGGTGATGTACCTTGGCAGGATCGTCGAAATCCAGCCTACGGCAGACCTGTTCGCCAGCCCGCTGCACCCCTACACGCGGCTGCTGCTGGACACGATCCCCGACCTTGACGCGCCCAAACGCGACCGTGCCCCGATGGGAGGAGAGGTTCCTTCTCCGGTCTCGCCGCCCTCTGGATGCAGCTTTCACCCACGCTGCCCGCTGGCGTTTGATCGCTGCAAACGCGAACGCCCTGAACGGCGCGCCCAGGTTCATGAGAGGCGCGTCGCCTGTTTCGCCGCTGAAGCGACAAGTACGGGAGAAACCACCGACACATGACCCCTCCTTTCCGCGCCAGTGATGTTTGGGAAAGCCCCCTAGACCGTAAGCGGCGCGAGATAACGCGAGCGCCACTTTAGACGTGCCACAACTTTCTGGCAGGCGTATTCAACCTGAACTGGAGGGGCTTCAAAGGCGTTGATGCCGCTCAGGCGAGGCTCCTTTAGTCGGCGGCTGTTCTGTTTGTGAGGATCGCAGCCTGAAACTGCCCTCCGCCGGTGCAGCGTGATGTCCCTGGCGACGGTTGCCATCCCGCCCGATATGGCTTCAATGGATGTCCCCAGCCAATAGGTCCATCATCTGCGCGAATATGCCCTTGCCGTGCTACCGCTTCCAGAGCGCCATGTACCCATCGTGTTTCACAAGCCTACCACGACAGAGCAAGCCATTACGATTGATGAAGATAATCTCGCTCTGTCCACATCGGACGTGCGAGAAAGCTCAGACCTTTTCACGGCTCGGTTTCCGAGCGGCGAAGCACTTCGTTCGGCTAAAAAAATCTGTCCAGACTTTAGCGCAAATTGTCGCCAGACCTATGCACTCCTCACTCCTGATCGACCAGCCTGTAGCCGACCCCGGGTTCGTTGATCAGCAAGCGCGGGTCTCCGGGGTCCTTTTCCAATTTTGCCCGCAGGCTGCGAATGGCCACGCGCAGATACTCGACGCTCTCGACATGCGCCGGGCCCCAGACGGTGCCCAGCAGATGCGCATGGGTCAGTACCTTGCCCGCATTGCCCGCCAGCAGTTCCAGCAGAGCGAACTCCTTCGGTGTCAGTTTCACCGGCACGCCATCCCGGGTGACGCTATGCGCGTCGAGATCAATTCGCAATGCGCCCGTGGCAATCTTGCCCGACACGCCGCTTTGCGCAGCGCGCCGCCTCAGACAGGAACGCACGCGCGCCAAAAGCTCATCTGTATCAAAGGGTTTGGTGACATAGTCATCGGCGCCAAGGTCCAGCGCAGCGACCTTTTCCTCCGTCTGTTCGCGCGCGGTCAGGATGATCACCGAGAGGCCTGCATCGCGCAAAGGGCCGATCAGCTCCAGCCCGTCGCGATCCGGAAGCCCCAGATCCAGCAGCGCCAGATCACAGCCCGCGGCCTTTCGCAGGCCAGCCGCGCCGGTCTCGGCGATGTCTGAATCATAGCCGCCCCGGGTCAGCGCGGCCTGCACCAGACGGCGGATGGCAAGCTCATCCTCGACCACCAGAATTCTGGGCTTGGTGCGTGTCATATGGCGTCCCCTTCCACATCCGCGACAATGGCGCCGGGCGGGAAGGCGATGGTGAACCGTGCACCACCGCCGCCTGCATTCGACGCGCGGACCTCAAGCCCCATGGCATCGGCGAAACCCTTGACGATGGCAAGGCCGAGGCCGGCGCCCCCCGTGCGATCCGACCCCATGCCGCGAAAAAACCGCTCAAAGACGATCTTCTCGGCGCCCTCTGGCAGGCCCGCGCCATGGTCGCGCACACTCAGCGCCATCCAGCCAAGTCGGCGCTTGGCGAAGATCTCGATCGGCTGGTCGGGGGCTGAGTACTTGTTGGCATTGTCGACAAGGTTCAGCAGCGCATGCTGCAACAGAACCGGGTCGGCGCGCAGCAGGGGCAGGTTGGCATCGACATCGACAATCACCTTACGGTCCTGCAACAGGCCGCGCAGATCGTGCAGCGTGCCGCGCACCACGTCGGTCAGATCAATGGGTTGCAGGTTGACGCGCACCGCGCCCTCCTCGATCCGCGTGACATCCAGCAAATCGCCGAGAAAACTGTTGAGCCGGCGCGCCTCGGTCCGGATTGCGCGCACCAGCGCGCCGTCTGGATCATTGCCCGGCTCCAGCGCCTCGGCGGCCGCGATCACGCCCGTCAGCGGGGTGCGAAGATCGTGGCTGAGCGAGGCAAGCAAGGCCGCGCGCAGGCTGTCGCGTTCGCGGGTGGCGCGCAGATCGCTCATGTCGTTTTCCAGCTTCAGCCGCTCATGGGCCAGCGCCGCCTGATCGACCAGACTGGCGGCGAGGCTGGCCTGGTCGGCAGGGATCGGCTTCGAACCATCGGGGCGGCGCAACGCCAGCACCCCCAGCACGCCAAGGCCCGTGCGCAGCGGGCGGAACTGCCAGGCGCTGGCGGTCAGGGTATTGGTGCCGACGCCCGTTGCCTCGCCCTTGTCGAGCGCCCATTTTGCGGCGGCCCTGTCGGTAAAGTTCAGCGTCAGTGCGGCGGGTTCGCTGGCGGTGATGATCACGCCATCCGGGCCACGCGCCAGCATCATCGCCTCGACCGACAGCAAGCCTGCGACCTCCTCGCAGACCGTGCGGCCCGTGGCCTCTGCATCCGAGAGGGCGCCGAGGCGGGCGGCAAACCGGGCAAGGGCCGCGTTTTCGCGCGCGCTCTTGGCACTCATCCGGGCGGCGACACGCAGACGTACCGCCAGCTGGCTGGTCACCAGACCGACGGCGATCAGGATGAACACGGTCACGACGTTGCGCGGATCGTAGATGTTGAAGGTCAGCACCGGGGGCAGGAACAGAAAGTTGTAGAGCGTCCCCGCCATCAGCGCCGAGACGATGCTGGGCCAGCGCCCGAACAGCAATGCCGAGACCATGACCGGCACCAGAAACAGCAGGTCGATCCCCTGATAGCCGAACCATGCCTCGGTGATCTTGCCGAGAAAGGCCGTGATCCCAACCAGTGAGGCCGCCCCGAGAAGCCCAAAGGCCAGGTCGTCCGGAAGCGATTTGACCGGGCGCACGGCGCGCCCGCGCGCAGGCATCGGGATGACGTGGATCGCGACGTCGCGCCCGGATTTCAGCAGGTCGTTCACCACAGACCCATGCCAGAGCTGAAACCAGCGGCTGCGATTGCTCTTGCCGATCACCAGTTGTGTGGCGCGCATCTCTGCGACCTGCTCGATCAGCACCTCGGAGACGGTGCTGCCGGGCACACTGACCAGCGTCGCCCCCAGTTCCGCCGCCAACGCCAGGTTGCGCCCGACGCGGCGGCGCTGTCCTTCACTGAAGCCGCCCTCCCGCGGGGTTTCGACATGCACCGCCGTCCAGGGCGCGCGCAGGGCGTCGGCCAGCCGTTTTGCGGCGCGCACGATGGCCGCAGACCCCGGCTCCTCGCTGACGGCGACCAGCACACGCTCGCCTGCCGCCCAGGTGCCCGTGACACCACTGGCGCGCAGCTGGTCCAGCATCTGCTGATCGACCGCCTGCGCCGCCCGCCGCAGCGCAAGTTCGCGCAGGGCCGAGAGCTTGGTCTTGGTGAAGAAGTTCTCCAGTGCCCTCCCTGCTTCTTGCGGCAGATAGATCTTGCCCTCTTTCAGGCGGGTGATCAGGTCGTCGGGGGACAGGTCGATGACCTCGATATCGGCGTCCTCGAACACCCGATCCGGCACGGTTTCGCGCACCCTTACCTGAGTGAACCCGCCGACGACATCGTTGAGGCTTTCCAGATGCTGGATGTTGACCGTGGTCCAGACATCGATCCCGGCGTCGCGCAACTCGTCGATGTCCTGCCAGCGTTTGGGGTGGCGCGATCCGGCACTGTTGGTATGGGCGAGCTCATCCACCAGCACCAGCGCGGGGGCACGCCCTAGGATCGCGTCGAGGTCCATCTCTGTCAGGTGCTGGCCGCGATAGGGGACACTGCGGCGCGGGATCAGCTCCAACGGTGCCAGCAGCGCTTCGGTTTCCGCGCGGCCATGGGTTTCGACGACGCCAATGACGACATCCACCCCCGCGGCCAGCTTCTCCGCCCCTTTCGAGAGCATCTCGTAGGTCTTCCCGACCCCCGGCGCGGCCCCGAGAAAGATCTTCAGGGCACCGCGGGATTCGCGGGCAGCCTCGCGTAGCAAGGCATCAGGAGAGGGGCGGGGATCGGCGTCGCTCATTCAGGCCCCCGCATCCAGCGCCAGGTTCAGTTCCAGCACGTTGACGATCCGGTCCTGGGTCAACGGGCCGCCGGGGGCAAAGGCGAGACGGGTGATCAGGCCTCGCACAGAGTCCTCATCCATCCCACGGGCCTTGGCAACGCGGGGCACCTGAAACAGCGCCCCCGCCAGCGAGATATGCGGATCGAGGCCCGCGCCGGAAGCGGTGACCAGATCTGCGGGGATCGGAGCGTCGACGCCATAGGCTGCGATGATCGCCTTGGCTCGCGTGGCGATTTCGGGGTTTGCCGGCGACAGGTTGGACCCACCCGCCGCCGCTGCGTCATAGTTCACCGCCGAGGGGCGGGGCCAGACATAGCGCGGATCACTGAAACCCTGCGCCACCAGACGGCTGCCGACCACCTGACCCGAGGCATCGGCCACCAGCGAGCCATCAGCGGTCGCAGGCGTCACAGCCTGCGCTACCCCCAGGATCACCCCGGTATATCCGACGACACACAGACCCATCGAGGCTACCACCACACGCAGAGAGGAAACAAGAATGTTCATGTTCGTTATCCTTCAGAATGGCGCTCGGCGCACCTGGGAAAAGTGATCGGCAAGCGGGCCGAGGGCGGCGGCAGGCAGGAAGGTCAGCGCACCGAAGATCACGACGGTGATCACCAGCATGGTGCCAAATGTCGCGTCCTCGACCCCCAGCGTCCCGGCGCTTTGCGCCGCGCGGCGCTTGGCCATGAACGAACCGACGATGGCCAGCGGCAGGATGATCGGCACATAGCGGCCCAGCAGCATCACGAGGCCGGTGGCGATGTTCCAGGCCACGGTATTGTCGCCCAGCCCCTCGAAGCCCGAGCCATTGTTGGCGCTGGCCGAGGAGAACTCGTACAGGATCTCGGAAAACCCATGCGCGCCGGGGTTCAGCGTACTGCCTTGACCCCAGCTGGTGGCCGCGAACAGCGCCGTGCCGCCAAGGATCAGCAGCGAGTGGAAGAAGAGCACCATCACGGCCAGCTTGACCTCGCGCGCCTCGACCCGGTGGCCGAGATATTCCGGCGTGCGCCCGACCATCATCCCCGCGACAAATACCGCGACGATGATATAGACGAACATGTTGATCATGCCGACGCCAACACCGCCGAAGGTCGCGTTCAACCACATCCTGATCATCGGCATCAGCCCGGTCAGCGGGTTGAGGCTGTCATGCATCGCGCCCACAGATCCGTTCGAAGTCGACGAGGTCAGCACCGCCCAGAGCGGGCCTGTTGTGGCGCCCAGACGCAACTCCTTGCCCTCAAGGTTGCCGATGGTCTGCGCAACCGGAAGATCGCGCAGGGCGAAGGTCGGCACACTTTCAAACCAGACCGACCCGGCGATCTTGGCGATCAGAAACAGCACCATGACGGAAAAAATTACTGCCGCGTGGCGGGGCCGCCCGATGATGCGGCCGAACATCCAGACGCAGGCCATGGGGATCAGGATGATCGCGATCATCGACACAAGGTTGGTCCAGAAGCTGGGATTTTCCAGCGGATGTGTCGCGTTCGGGCCGAAGAACCCACCGCCATTGGTGCCCAGCTGCTTGATCGCCAGAAACGCCGCGACCGGGCCGCGCGCGATGGTCTGGCTCGCGCCCTCCAGCGTGAGTGCCTTTGCCGCGCCCTGCAGGGTCATCGGCACGCCCATCAGCGCCATGTAGAGACCCACGATCAGCGCCAGCGGCAGCAACACCAGGACAGTTGCCCGCTGCACATCGATCAGGAAATGCCCCATGTTGCCACGCCCCGCGATCCCCCGGGCCAATGCCGTCAGCGCCGCGATCCCCGTCGCCGCCGAGACGAACTGCAACCACATCAGCGCCGCCAGTTGCGACAGGTAGCTCATCGAGACTTCACCCGAATAGTGCTGCAGGTTGGTGTTGGTGGTGAAGGAGGCGGTGGTGTTGAACACCAGATCGGCGCTCAGCGCGCCTTTCGCATCGGGGTTCAGCGGCAGGACCTGCTGCAAGGCCAGAAGGGCAAAGCAGACGGCGAACATCAAAAGGTTGAACACCAGCAGCGAGGTCACATAACCGCGCCAACCCTGAGTGCCGCGCGCGCCAGAAATACGGGTGAAAAGCGCCGTGGGGCCGCGACCCTCGGCCGGGTCCATCGCCCAGGCCATGTACTGGCCCAGTGGCCATGACAGCAGTGCCGTTGTGCCAACGACGAGTGTGACGAGAAAGAGTGCGTCCATTTCGGACCTCCTCAGGGGGATAGGATCAGCCGCGCGCCTGAGCGGCGGCAATGGGGATCAGCGGGTCAGGCCAGACCGAGGGCGCCGACGGCAAGGTCGATCACCTTGATGCCGACGAAGGGAACGATCAGGCCGCCCACGCCATAGAGGGTGAGGTTGCCGATCAGCTGCCGTGCGGCGCTGCGGGGTTTGTAGGGCACGCCGCGCAGGGCCAGCGGCACCAGGAACGGAATGATCAGCGCGTTGAAGATCACCGCCGACAGGATCGCGCTTTGGGGGCTGTTCAGGCCCATCACGTTCAACGCGCCGAGACCGGGATAGAGCGCGACAAAGATCGCGGGCAGGATGGCAAAGTACTTGGCCACGTCATTGGCGATGCTGAAGGTGGTCAGCGCGCCGCGCGTCATCAGCAGCTGCTTGCCCAGACCGACGATCTCGATCAGCTTGGTCGGGTTGTTGTCGAGGTCGACCATATTGCCCGCCTCGCGCGCGGCCTGCGTGCCGGTGTTCATCGCCACGCCGACATCCGATTGCGCAAGGGCAGGCGCGTCGTTGGTGCCATCGCCGCACATCGCGACAAGGCGTCCCCCGGATTGCTCCTTGCGGATCAGCTCCAGCTTGTCTTCGGGCGTGGCCTCGGCGAGGAAGTCATCGACCCCGGATTCAGCGGCGATTGCTGCGGCCGTCAGGGGGTTGTCGCCGGTGATCATCACCGTGCGGATGCCCATGTGGCGCAGCTCGGCAAAGCGCTCCTTGATCCCGGCCTTGATGATGTCCTTGAGGTGGATCGCCCCCAGCAGGCGTGTGCCGTCACTGACCGCCAGTGGCGTGCCGCCCTCACGGGCAATCCGGTCGGTCACGCTGCGCAGGGCCTGCGTGGCGCGGGCGTCAAAGTCGTGCAGTTTCAGCAGCGCATCGACCGCTCCCTTGCGGATCGAGCGGCCATCGGCGTCGATCCCCGACACGCGGGTCTGGGCGGTGAACTGCACCACCTCTGCGTCAGTCGGGGCGGTCGCCTCCATGCCTTGCGCGCGGGCAAGGGCGACGATGGAGCGGCCCTCGGGAGTCTCATCGGCAAGGCTCGCCAGCATTGCGGCCTCGACCAGATCGCCCTGCGCCACACCGGGCAGGGCGACGAATTCGCTCGCCTGACGGTCGCCCAGCGTGATGGTGCCGGTCTTGTCAAGCAGCAGCACGTCGATATCGCCCGCCGCTTCAACAGCGCGGCCCGACTTGGCCAGCACGTTGAAACGCACCAGACGGTCCATGCCCGCGATGCCGATGGCCGACAGCAGAGCCGAGATCGTCGTCGGGATCAGCGCCACGAACAGCGCCACCAGCACCGGCACCGGGATCGACTGCCCGGCATAGGCGGTAAAGGCGGGCAGGGTGCCAACCGCTATCAGGAAGATCAGCGTCAGCCCGGTCAGCAGAATGGTCAGCGCCACCTCGTTCGGGGTCTTGGCGCGCGCCGCGCCCTCAACCAAAGCGATCATCCGGTCGAGAAAGCCCTGACCCGGCTCCACCGTCACCCTGACGGTGATCTGGTCGGAAATCACCCGCGTGCCGGCGGTCACGGCGGATCTGTCGCCACCCGCCTCGCGAATGACCGGAGCACTTTCGCCCGTGATCGCGGCCTCGTTGACCGAGGCGACACCCTGCACCACCTCGCCGTCGGCCGGGATCAGGTCGCCCATCTCGACCAGCACCAGATCGCCTGCGCGCAGGGTACTGGCGGCGACGATCTCATGGCTGGCACCGCTGAGCTTCTTGCCCATCAGCTCGGCCTTGGTGGAGCGCAGGGCCGCAGCCTGGGCCTTGCCACGCCCCTCGGCCAGCGCCTCGGCAAAGTTGCCGAACAGCACCGTCAGCCACAGCCAGAACACCAGCTGCGCCTGAAAGCCGACATCGCCCGCGCCGGTCATGGCCGAGTGGAGCGCCAGAACCGTGGCCAGCAACGCCACAACGGCGGTCGTGAACATCACCGGGTTGCGGTACAATTGCCGCGGGTCCAGCTTGCGTACAGCATCTCGGCAAGCAGGCACCAGCAGCGCCGGGGTGAACAGGGATTTTGAGGAGGTCTCGCTCATCTCCGCCTCCTCAGAACCGTTCCGGGCGGGCCAGAACGGCCAGCAGGTAGACGGCAAGCCCGGCGGCCACGATGGCACCGAGAACAAGATCGAAGGTCATGGCAAATGCCTTGTGCTAAAGATCCCCAAGGGGACCGGTCACAGGCTGTTTGCCAGTGAACCGCATAAAGGCGCGCGGTGGAACCGCGGGGCAGAGCGTAAAGAATGCATAAAGTCTGGCGCGACCCTGCTAGGGTGCGGCGACACAATCCGTTCGGACAGGCAGGGCTCCATGGCGCATATCAACAAGGTGATCCGGTCGGTCAATCTGGATGGTGAGACCATCTGCGTTGATATTTTCCTACGGCCTGACGGCACTTACGGGTTCGACGAGTTTCGCCGCGATCCCGAAGACGGGCGCGGCTGGTACAGCATCGGCCACCATGGCGCGACAGAGTTTGCCACGGCAGAGGATGCTCTCAGTGCGGCCCGGGACACCGTGGTCTGGCTGAATGACACTCTGCCGGGGTAACGCCGGCGCCTATTTGCTGGCGCGCACCGCCGTCCAGATCGTGTGCTTGGGACCGCGTTTGGAGCGCCCTGCGCGCACGCTATGTTCCAAGACGTCGAACCCGCAGCGCTGCAACCGCCTTGCAAAGCTGTCATCCGGCTCTGCCGACCAGACCGAGAGAACGCCACCGATGCTCAGCGCGCGGCGGGCGTTTTTCAGGCCGGTGTTGGAATAGAGCGCATCGTTGTCAGTGCGTGTCAGGCCGTCGGGCCCGTTGTCGACGTCCAGCAGGATCGCATCAAACGCCCCTTCGGAGGCGCGAATTTCGGCCCCGACATCGCCCGTGCGCACCTCGACACGCGGGTCCGACAGGCAGTCTGCAAAGACTGTTGCCATATGCCCGTGCGCCCAGCCGATCAGCTCGGGGACGATTTCGGACACGACCAGCTTGGCGTCCTTGGGCGCAACGGCTTGCGTGGCGCGCAGGGTGAAACCCATGCCGAGGCCACCAATCAGCACCCGGGGGGCGGGCCGCGCGCTCAGCCGTTCCAGAGCAAAGGTGGCCAGCGCCTCCTCAGATCCGCCGAGGCGGCTGTTCATCAGCTCGTTGCCGCCTTCGAGCCGGATCGAGTATTCATCGCCACGCCGGAACAGGTGCAGCCGGTCGCCCTGCGGTGCAACCGCAGTGGCCAGTTCGATCCAAGGCAGCATGGTGGACTCCTGTCGTCACGTTTCGACAGCGGCCTACAGGATCTTGGCGCGCAGGTGAAGGCGTCCGCGCCTCAGCCCTCCACCTCGGGCAGCCGATCTGCCGCCCAACTGGACACCGCCTGCGCGTGGATCGGAGCAAGCGCTTCTTCGGGCACGTCATCCGCCGCGCCAGTGCTGCGCAAAGGATCGTCGTGAAAGAGGTAAACGCGCGACAGGAACTGCCCGAACTCCAGCGAGCCCTCGCCGTAGCGTTCACCATTGCCGCTGGTCGAGACGACAACGCCGCCGCCCCAGTCCTGACCGCTGTCGTTGTTGGGGTTGTAGAAATAGACGCGCATCACCCCCGCCTGATCCTCGCTGACGCGCAGGATCGCGATGGCGTGCCAGCCGACGAAGTGCTCGTTCGGATCGGTCACGGCGATGCCGGCGGGCTGCGGGTGGCTGACCGGGCGATCCCCGTTGTGATGCGGGTGATAGGTCGCAAAGAAGCGGCGCAGAAAGCGGTCATAGTGCGACAGCTTTCCCGTCGCGACATCCACCGCCACGGCGCAGTCGCGCGACACCCACCAGCCATGGAACTGCGGATTGATCCAGCGGTGCGGATCGCCCTCGCGCCCAATGCAGAGGCGGCCCATCTCGGCATAGATACGGTCGAGGTGCGACACCAACAGCACCGACACCGGATCGGCATCAATCGGCCCCAGCCCGGCCAGACCGGCAGGCAGATCAGAGGAGTTGATTGGCACCCCCTCGAACTGCATCAGCACGGCGTCGAACTCGGAGGCCTGGGTGATCAGATGCAGCAGGAAATCCGGCTCGATCAGTGCCCACATGGAAATCGCGCGGGCCGACTGACAGGTCGGGTTCGCCCCCTGACCAACGCCGAGCGGCTGACCGATGACCTGCAAGATACCCGCCAGCAAATGCGTCTCGGGCGGGACAGCCTCGCCAAAGCCCAGCATCAGCCGTTCCCGTGCAGCGCCCTGCACCTTTTGCTGTAGGGCGCGGTTCAGGGCAGGGACCATGGGCGCGTGATGCAGCACGCCGCGCTCCAGCAGCATCGTCAGACCATAGGCGGCCTGCGGTGTGGCTGGGGTAACGGCGGTGCGGATCAGATCCTCGATCAGGCGCCGGTAGTGACGCCAGCAATCCAGACCCGTCGTGCCGAGGCCAAGGGCCTCGGGCACCAGAGGCCGGTCGCCATAATCCAGCGCCCAGACCAGAAAGGCGGCGTGGTAATCGCTGACGAGGCCGGTGTCGTGCATGGCGCGGGCAAACCCCATCGCCTCACGCGACAGGGCCGCCTCGTCGAAATGGCTGATCTGGTCGAGATAGGCCTCGACGCCGGGATCATAGAGCGAGGCAACGGTCGGGCCGAACAGCGCACTGACCAGCCGCTCCGCGCCCAGCCGTTCGCTGCCGGGCTCGGTACCCTTTTCATTCAGCGCGATGGCGATCTGCGCGATCATGTCCTTGGCCACGGCCACTTGGACCGAGCGTTGCTCCAGCAGCCGCCAGATCTCGGTCACCAGCACGCCCAGCACATCCGTCAGACCGATGTGGTCGGAGATGTAGTTCAGCAGCCGCCGCTTGACCGCTTGCCGGTCGCCAAGCGCGCGGCTCGCCTCGTCAGACTGCCCGAAAATATCCTTTAGGTTCAGTGCCATGACCTGCGTCAGGAAATGGCGCGCCATGTCCTTGTGCAGGTTCTCATGCCGTCCCTCACCATTGGCGACGGCCAGAAAACGCGCCAGACTGACCGCCTCCAACGCCACAAAAACCGGATCCTCGGAGACCAGAGTGCCGCCGACCAACTGTGGCAGCAGCGCCTCGGGACGGTCCCAGTCGGAGCCCGCAAAAATCCCCGCCGCATCCATGCGCGTTGCCTGTTCGCGGATCACATCCAGCCCGTCATCCGTCTGCAAAAGGCGGGCCGTGACGTCCAGCACGGCCCGTTGAAAGCGCAGCTTGGCAAAGGGGCGCGCACGCTCAAGCCGCTCAATCGCGACGTTGAGCGTGTCTGACAACCGGGCGATACGCGCCCGGCTGTCATTGCTGATCTCGCGGCCCTCTGGGGCCGTGCCTGAGGAGGTCATCAGATGTAGTAGTCCAGTTCTTCCTGTCGCTTCAGCAGGTCGCGCAGCTGATGCGCATCCTCGCCAAAGAAATACGCCAGGCCCCAGTGTGTCCCAAATGCGGAGCGTTTGGCGACCTTTTGTTCACGCGGATCGGCCAGCTCATGAAACTCGAAGTACGGATGGTTCGCCGTTTCCTCGGGGATCTCCAGACGGCTGACCACACGGCGGCGCGGATAGACACCGAAGCAGCCGGCATGGCCCTTGGCATCCTTGATCGGGGTTGGGAAGAAGGCGTCCAGCTCTTCCTGCGTGGTCTTGGGATCAAACGCCACCACAAGGCCCTGATAGCCGTTGAAGCCATAGGCACGCTCAATCAGTTCCAGCGCGTTGAACCCGGGCGGACGATAGGCGACCTCGCCAAAGTACAGGGTATTGTCGCTGGTCAGGAAGTATTCCGGGTGGATGAAGCCGAAGTCAATTTCGAAGGTCTCGATCAGTTTCTCGATCTGCTCGGTGATGCGGGCACGGTGCTGCTCCAACTCGGGCGTGGCGGGCACGAAGACCGAATAGCCGAGCGTGACATATTCCGAGATGTTCAGGAACTGGATCTTGCCGTTCTTGATCCAGGCCTCGACAGCGAATTCCCAACCATCCAGATGGCTCTCCAGCAGGGCGGGGAACTCATCATCGGGGATGTTGTCGACGTCTTCCGGCGTGCGGATCACCCGGTGCCCGGCGGTGCCGGACTTGTCGAAGGCCTTGAAGTGGATCGGGTCGTTGACGTCGCCGTCCAGCTTCAGCAGCGTCTGGTTGACCCGCTTGAGAAAGCGGATCACGTCGCCGCGGTCGTGCGCCTCTTCAAAGACACCGACGCGGATCCCGCCGAGCTGCGCGCGCCGCTTCATCAGCGATTTGTCGCGGAACAGCATCGCCTGACCCAGCAGACGCGGCTGGTCCAGAAGCACGGCGTTGATCGCCCCGGCCCATTCCACGGTTTCCTCAAAGATCGGGATCGCCACGTCGACGCCCATTTCCTTGAGCTGCTGCGCCAGCTCGTAGGAGCGTTCATTCAGGCGGTCGAAATCCCACGGCACGAAGGGAATGTCGTTCTGCACGCAATAGTCCTGCGCCCAGGGCGGTGCGACAACCACATAGCGACGGTCGAACTGGTCGACGGCATTGATGGCGTTGAGGCTCCAGCCCAGGATGGCGACATAGCCTTTGTCAGGGTTCTTCTCGGTCATTCTATAGTCCTTTCATCGGCAGGTTCTGGCGGATCGATTTCGGACGTCCCACCCTCTCGCGAACATATGAAAGTCCGGTGTCGGAGCTGATCGCCCCGGCGAGTATGGCCTGCATGTGTTTCATATCTTGAGGAAAATGGCCACCGCGTCGGCGCTATGCCCAGATGGCACGGGCCTTTCGTCAGGCGGTGGTGGGGAAGCGCCCGAACAGCTGCCCTGTCAAATCAGGGCACCAGATACGGGCATGAAAATGGCGCGCGTCAGATCTCGATCGCGGCCAGATCTGGCTGCGTGTTGCGCCTGACTGAGGTCAGCGGAGGATCGATCGGTCTGTGCGTTGAGGTCAGAAAAGGTGCGGGTGGGATGCTGTTGAACTGGCGCGCAGCTCTGCAAGATATCTTGCCCGGCGCAGGATCACCCACGTCGATCTGATCGTTCATGCTGCGCTGTGTTCGTAAGGATACTACCAAGTCAAACATCCTCCTTTGGTCGTTAACCTTGTGGCTTAAGGGTCAGAGGTCAACAGCTTGTCTGCCAAGCCCTTGATGTCAGGGCATAACAAAGCCCACCGAAGGCGTGGCTCCGGTGGGCTCGTGCAGGTCTTGGTCCGATCAGGAGGCCGGTGTCAGCCGCACCAGTGCACCGTTTTCGCCGTCCATCAGCAGCATCACCGCGCCGTCAGCGGCCTGATCCACGTCGCGCACCCGGCCTTGCCCTTGCAGATAGCGTGCCTCGCCTGTGACGCGCCCGTCCTCCAGCTCAAGCCGCACCAGCGCCTGACCGGCCAGCCCGCCGATCAGGGCGCTGCCCTGCCAGTCCGCGAACATCGCCCCATCGTAGAATACCATCCCAGAGGGCGCGATCACCGGGTCCCAATAATAGACCGGCTGCTCCATGCCTTCCTGCTCGGTCAGGCCCTGACCCATCGGGCGCCCGGAGTAATCCTCGCCGTAGGTGATCACCGGCCAGCCATAGTTCAGACCGGCCTGCGGACGGTTCAGCTCATCCCCGCCCTTTGGCCCATGCTCGACAGTCCAGAGCGCGCCGTCGGGGCCGAGTGCAGCCGATTGCAGGTTGCGGTGGCCATAGGACCATATCTCGGGCAGGCCACCGGGGATCTTCGGGTTGCCCTGCGCCGCGCCGCCCATAGGGTCGATACGCAGCACCTTGCCGAGGTGCGTGCCGACGTCCTGCGCCAGTTGACGCGGCTCGGGATTGGAGCGCTCTCCGGTGGTGACGAAAAGCGCGCCTTCGCCGTCAAAGACCAGACGCGAGCCGAAATGCTTGGTCGAATCCCAGGCAGGCTGCTGCTGGAAGATAATTTCAACCTCTTCAAGGCTTTGCTCATCGGCAGACAGCAGGCCGGTGGCGACGGCGGTGGCATTCTTGCCATTGCCGCGCGGTTCGGAAAAGCTCCACCAGAGGCGGCGCGTCTGCTCGAAATCATCGCGGATGGCGACGTCCAGCAGGCCACCCTGATCGCGCGAGTCGACCTCGGGAAGGCCCTTGATTGCGCCCGACACAGTGCCATCCGCCGCCACGATCCGCAGCCGTCCGGGGCGTTCCGTCACCAGCCAGCGCCCATCGGGCAGCTGGTCCATGCCCCAAGGGCTCTCGAGCTTCGAGGCGACGACCTGTCGGTTCAGGCTGATGTTGTCGGCAAGCACCGGGGCGCGGGTCTGGCCTTGGAACGCCGGGGACTGCCCTGCGGCATGTGGGGGCGCTGCGTTGAACTCCTGCGCGTAGGCGCCGAGCGGTAGAAGGATCAGGGCCGCGGCGCCAAGCGAGGCGAGGGGCGAAGGGCGGGGCATGGTCGGATTGCGCATCGGGCTATGTCCTCGTGAGGGGTAGTTTCTGGGCGATATCTTATTGCTGATACTAGTGTTTTCGCCGCGACTTTCCCTCACAGGTTGCACACGTTTTCGTTAGATTCCGCAAGCCAAACGCTAGTGGATCCTTGCGCCTTGCGACTGGATGATCTTCTGCACCGCCGCGATATCGACCTCGGGAAAGTCGCAATCGTGCTTCACCGCCCAGGCGGCGGCGACGCCCGCGCCCTGACCGGCCACCGCACAGCAGGCCATGTTGCGCGTGGCGGCATGGGCGATACGGTCTCCGCCGGTGGCGCGCCCTGCCACGATGAGGTGGCGCACCGATTTCGGCAGCATGGAGCGGTAGGGGATGTGCATGTAGCGCCCGGTCGTCGGCAGGATCAGCACGCCGTAACCATCGATGAACTCGGGATAAATCCCGATGCTGTCGTCAAAACGGGCCTGACCCCGCACGTCGGCCTCGGTCATGTTGTAGGCGGCATCGATCTTGCGGGTGTCGCGGATGCCGATGGACATGCCGAAGTTGCGCAGGCGCACGCCCTCGCATCCCGGCGTGTAGTGGCGCAGGGCATTGATGGCGTGCATCGCCTGTTTGCGGCCCTCGATTTCGAATCTTGTCATGCTGTCGGGGTCGGTGCCGTCGCAGCCCGCGAGGTGGACGAGGTTCATATAGGTCATCTCGCCCGAGTCGTGCACCGCGCCCCAGGTGCCGCCTATCGTGTTGAGATGAGAGGGAATTATCCCGTCGCGCAGGGCTTGTGCAAAGGGCTTGGCGAGGAAGGGAGAGAACATGTCGTCCTCTTTCGTGTCGGTCTCGACCTGCCATTCGCCGGTGGACCAATCCTTGTAGGTCTGCGGGTCGGCCTTGACGCCTGCCATGAACGCCGCCTTGTCGACCCCGGCGAGGTGGAACATCACACTTGCCGCCTGCATCTGCTCAACCGGGGTCTTCACCGTGGGCGCTCCGGCGCGCAGGGCGACGTCGGCGTCGCCGGTGGCGTCGATCACGCGTTTCGCCAGAATGGCCTCTCGGCCCGCCTTGGATTCGACGATGACGCCGCGGATCGTGTCGCCTTCCATGATCGGGGCGGCGAACTGGCGGTGCAGCATCGGGTGGATGCCAGCCTCCTCGACCAGAGCGTCGGCGACCAGTTTAAATCCTTCGCTATCAATCTCATAGCTGAGGGACTGGCTCTCAGGTGTGGCGGCGCCCATGGCCTTGGCGCGCTCCTCAAACTCCCATCCGATACCGCCGCCCTCAATGGTGGCCTCATGGCGATACCAGGCAAATCCCTCAACCCCGACGACGGTGATATTGCCGCCGAAACAGCCGAAACGCTCCAGCAAAGTCACGTCGACACCGCAGCGCGCGGCGGCCAGAGCGGCGGCCAGACCCCCGGGGCCGGAGCCTATGACCAGCACATCGGTCTGGTGCACGACGGGGGTCTGGCGGGCGGGTTCGGTGATCGAGAGTTGCGTCATCTGGGGCCTCTTTCGTCTGGAATAGGGCAGGTTTGGGCACAGGCTTGGGCGGCGCAGGGGCGGTTTGCAAGGCGTTTTTGGCGCAGGCAGGGCGGGCCAAAAAAGACACCCGCGCTGGTTTGCGCGGGTGTCGGTATTGCGTCGGTATCTGAACGGTAACTGAACGGTGCGAAAATCAGTCCGAAGTGGAGCCTTCGTGATCGCCTCGTTCGTGCATCTGGGCCTTGACCTTGCGGCCAATGATCAGCGGCAGGATGAAGCCGATGATGGCGATCGCCCAGAGGGTCAGCGCCAGCGGTGTGTCGACCAGCGTGAACCAGTCGCCGTTGTCGATGGTGATCGCGCGGCGCAGGTTGTTCTCCATCGAGTTGCCCAAGAGCGTGCCAAGGATGATCGGCACCAGCGGCACGTCGAACTTGCGCAGGATCCAGCCCAGCAGACCGAAGCCCACCATCACCAGCAGATCGAAGGACGACCCCGAGATGCCGTAGATCCCGACAAAGCTGATCATCGCCACCACCGGCATCAGGATGCGCGGCGGCACCATGAGGACGCGGGTGAACAGGCCGACCATGGGGATGTTCATCGCCAGCAGCATGAAGTTGGCGATGAACAGCGCCGCGATCAGGCCCCAGACCACATCGGGGTTCTGCGAGAACAGCAGCGGACCGGGCGTGATGTTGAGCGACAGCAGCACGGCCAGCAGCACCGCCGTGGTGCCCGACCCGGGCACTCCGAGCGCCAGCATCGGCACCAGCGCGCCACCGGCGGCGGCGTTGTTGCCGGCCTCAGGTGCGGCGACGCCACGCGGGTCGCCCTTGCCGAAGGTCTTGCCCTTGGGATCGACCAGACGCTTTTCCATCGAGTAGGAGATGAACGAGCCGAGCGAGGCCCCGGCACCGGGCAGCACGCCCGCCAGAAAGCCCAGCACGGTCGAGCGCAGCATCGTCGGCGTGGTTTGCTTCAGCATCGACATGGACGGGGTCAGGGGACCGACCTCGATCTTGGCCTTCTTGCCGTCGGCTTCGCCGTGGCGGTTCTCAAGGAAGATGAAGACCTCGGACAGGGCGAACAGGCCGACGATGGCGACGAGGAAGTCGAGACCGTCATAGAGGTGGACTTCGCCGAAGGTAAAGCGCGGCACGCCGGTCTGGGTGTCGACGCCGATCATCGCAAGGCCGAGGCCGAGCGCGGCGGCAAAGGCCGATTTCGCCTGGTTGGTCGAGGAGACGCCGCCGAGGGTCATGAAGGCCAGCGCGAAGAGGGCGAAGTATTCCGCCGGGCCGAACAGCAGGGCGATCTTGACCAGCTGCGGCGCGAGGAAGATCAGCCCCCAGGTGGCAAAGAACGAGCCGACAAAGGACGCGATGCCCGAGAGCGACAGCGCCTGACCGGCCATGCCCTTTTGCGCCATGGGATAGCCATCAAGGCAGGTCATCATCGCCGGTTCATCGCCGGGAATGTTCAGCAGGATCGACGAGATCCGCCCGCCGTACATCGCGCCGTAGTAGACCGAGGTCAGCAGGATCAGCGACGGCGTTGCGCCGAGACCCAGCGTGAAGGCCAGCGGGATCAGGATCGCCACGCCGTTCGACGGGCCGAGGCCGGGCAGGGCGCCCATGATGGTGCCGAGGAAACAGCCCAGCAGCGCCAGCAGCAGGTTCTGCCAGGTCAGCGCAATGGCGAACCCGTCAGCAAGTGAGGATAGAGTGTCCATTACAACGCCCCCTTAAAAGCCGAAAGGACCGCGCGCGAGCGACAGACCCAGCACGAGGTGAAAGATGATGTAGATGCCGAACGAGGTGCCCAGACCGGTCAGCACCGATCCGACAAGCCCCGAGCCCAGACGCCATGTCAGGTACGCGGCGGCAAAGATGGTGGCGATGATGAAACCGATCACCGGCAGCATCTCGGCATAAAGGATCATGACCACGGCGGCGGCCAGGATCTCGGTCAGGCGGCCAAGCGAGGGCCACTCCGGCGACGCATCGGGGCGCAGGATGATGGCGATGGAGGCGAGGCCGAGAACGGCGGCAATGATCAGCGGAAAGGCTTTGGGGCCCACGGCGTCGGACAGAAAGCTTTCCTCGATGGCCATGGCGGCAAAGGCAAAGCCGATAGCGATGAGAAGTCCGACAGCGCCAAAGATACGATCACTCATGAGGATCTCCTGGTGCGACAATTGGGAAGGGGGATGTGTGGAAAGGACGCCCCGAGGGGCGCCCTTGTTGGGGTCAGCCGAAAGGGGGGCCGATTACTTGATGATGCCGATCTCGCGCGAGATGTCCTGGATCTGCTGGACGGAGGCGGCGACGAATTCTTCGAATTCAGCGCCTTGCAGGTCGAGAGGGGCCAGACCGTTGGTCTTCATGATCTCTTTCCACTTGTCCGAAGCATAGAGCGTGCCGATCTTGGACACCCAGGCTTCGTAGGCCGCGTCGGACATGCCACCGGGCGCATAGAAGCCGCGCCAGTTGGCACCGATCGCCTCGACACCCTGTTCGCGGGCAGTCGGGAAGTCGGCGAATTCGCCCTCCAGACGCTCAGGCGACAGGACCGCCAGCACCTTGATGTCGCCGCTGTCGACGAAACCCTTGGCCTCGGAGAGATCGCCGGTGAAGGCCTGCACGGAGCCGGCCAGCAGCTGGGTGACAGCCTCGCCGCCGCCATCAAAGGCGATGTACTTGATCTTGCGCACGTCTTCGATGCCATAGGCGTTGGCGGCGATCAGCACCTTGAGGTGATCCCAGCCACCCACAGCCGAGCCACCGGCGACGGAAATCTTGGTGGGGTCGTTCTTGATGATCTCAAGCAGGGCGGGCAGGTCGGCGATGTCGCTGTCCTTGGCCACGGCGATGACGCCGTAATCCGCGCCGACCGAGGCCAGCCAGCGGACCTGGTCCATGGTGTTGCCCGGATAGGCCCCTTGTGCGAGGCGCGTGGCGGTCGCGGTCGAAGCGGCGACGATCAGGTCATTGTCGTCGTTGCGCTTGTTGACGACTTCGGCGAAGGCGACGCCGCCGCCGCCGCCGGCGAGGTTGACGACCTGCACGGTCTTGCTCAGCAAGCCTTCGTCCTGCAGCGATTTACCGACCTGACGGCAGGTGAAATCCCAGCCGCCACCGGGGTTGGCGGGGGCGATGCACTCGGGGTTCTCGGGGGTGAAGTCCTGTGCCAGAACGGCCAGGGGGAACGCGCCGAACAGAGCGGCCGCGACGGTGAGGCGGGTTGCCTTGAAAATCATGTGATAACTCCTCCAAGTCTGATTTCATCCGGGCCGTAGGGCCGCCCGGGGTCCGCAGCCAACGCACCGCACTTTGCAGGCTCCTCGCGAATGGCTATGAGCTATGAATAGTGCGAATACCTGTCATGAACCTGTCACCGGGCAAAATGGCAGTCAGGGGCACAAACGGAGGGTGTCTATGCGGGTTCTGATTGTTGAGGATGCAACGGATATGGCCGAGGCGATGGCGATCCGGCTTGGCAAATCCGGCATGGCCTGTGACCTGGCCGACAGCGTTGCCCTGGCCGAGGATTTCCTGTCGGTGCAGAAATACGACGCCATCGTGCTCGACATCAACCTGCCCGACCGCAATGGCACCGAGCTGCTGCAGGACCTGCGCCAAAAGAACGACCGCACCCCGGTACTGATGCTGACGGCGCTGTTTTCCGTCGATGACCGGGTCTCGGCACTGGACCTCGGGGCCGATGACTACCTCGTGAAACCCTTCGACCAGCGCGAGCTTGAGGCGCGGTTGCGTGCCCTGATCCGGCGCGATGCGGACCAGAAATCCGACGTGATCAGCCTTGGCCCGCTGGCGTTTCAGCCCGCCGCCCTCAGCGCCACGCTGTCGGGCGAGGCGCTGGATCTGACCCGGCGCGAGGCGACGCTGCTGGGGCTGCTGCTGCGCAATCAGAAACAGGTGCTGAGCAAGAAGCGCCTCTATGACGGGCTGTTCGCCTTTGACGACGCCGATGTCGGGCTGAACGCGATCGAGCTTTATATCGCGCGGCTGCGCAAGAAGCTGGCGGGATCGGGCGTCAGCATCGAGACGCAGCGCGGCATCGGCTACCGGATCTATGTCGGTGGCTGAGGCGCGCGCCGAACGGTCCCTGCTGTCGCGGGTGATGATCGGTGTGCTGTCACTGCTGGCGGTGGGGGGCTGCGTGGTGACGCTGGCCGCCTTCGCCTATGGCCGCAACGCCGCGCAACAGGCCTATGACCGGCTGCTGGTCGGCGCGGCCCGCGACATTGCCGAATCCATTGATATCATCGACGCCTCGCCCGTGGCCGATATCCCGGTGTCGGCCTTTGGCCTGCTGGCGCTGGCGGTCGAGGACCGGATTTCCTACGCCGTGCGCGACGCCGAGGGCGTGCTGCTGACCGGCTACAGCGAGGCCCGCCCGCCCGCACATGGCGCGCAGCCGGGGCGCGAGCCGCTGTATTTCGACGCACCGATGCAGGGCGAGGCGGCGCGCTATGTCACCATCCTGCGGCGGTTTTCCGAACGGGATTATTCGGGCCGCGTCTCGATCACCGTCGGACAGACGCTGCGGGCGCGCAATGCCATGGCGCTGGAGATCACGCGCGGCGCGCTGCTGGTCACGGGGCTTGGGGGGCTGGCGCTGATCCTCGGGGCGTTTCTGGTGATCCGCTCGGCGATGCGCCCGCTGGAGCGTCTGGCCGATCAACTGTTGGCGCGCGACCCCTACGACCTGACCCCGATGGCCGAGGATGGCCCGGCCGAGGTGGCGGTGACGGTGCGCGCGCTCAACCGCTTCATGGCGCGGCTCGACCGGCAGGTCGGCTCGATGAAACACCTGATTTCGGACACGGCGCATCAGCTGCGCACGCCTGTCGCGGCGATCCGTGCGCAGGCCGAACTGGCGCTGGAGGACGACACTGATCAGCTGCCGCAGCGGCTGGAGCGGCTGTTGCGGCGCACGCGCTCGCTCGGCAATCTGCTCGACCAGATGCTGTCGCGGGCGCTGGTGATCCACCGCACCGATAATGCGCCCCCCGAAACTGTCGATCTGCGCGACATTGCCCTGCTGGTGATCGAGCAGCGCGATCACGAGGTGCTGGCCCCCGGTGCCGAGGTCGAGCTGGTGATCGGCGAGACGCCGGTGCAGGTCTTGGGCGACGAAGTCTCGCTCTGCGAGGCGGTGAAGAACATGCTCGGCAATGCGCTGCGCCACGGCAAGTCGCCGGTGCGGCTGGGGGTCAGCGCCACCGGTGCCATGGCCGAGATCTGGGTCGAGGATGCGGGCGAGGGCCCGCCGGCGGATCTGCTGGCGCGCATCGGTGGGCGGTTCGAGCGGTCGGCGGCCTCGCGCGGCAACAGCGCCGGGCTGGGGCTGTCGATCGTGCGCGCGGTGGCCGAAGCCTTTGGCGGCCAGCTGAACATGGGCCGGGGCGAGGCCGGGTTCCGCGTCACGCTGGCCCTGCCGGAGCAGGGGACGAGCATGAGCACGGGAGACACCGCATGAACTGGGCACCGCTGCGCAGGGCCTTTCTGGCGCTGTCTCTTTCGCTGTCTCTGGCGACACCGCTGCGCGCGCAGGAAGCCGTGGCGCGCTTTGTCGGCGCGGGGCTGGGCGCCGGTCCTGGTAGCGTGCGCGAGCTGCTGGTGCGCTCGACCACCGACCTCGCCATCCTTGCCCCGGCGCTGGAGGCCTTCGTGGCGCTGAACCCGGCGCTGGCGCTGACCTATGAACAATGGGGCTCCAACGCGCTCTATGATGTCAGCCTTGCGGGCTGTCAGGGGCAGGGCGCTTCGGCGGACGTGGTGTTTTCCTCGGGTGTGCACCAGATGGTCGATCTGGTGAACCGCGCCTGCGCCAGCCCCTATGCCTCGCCCGTGACCGAGGCGTTGGCGCCCGCGCGGCGCTGGCGCGATGAGCTCTGGGGTATCACCCATGAACCGGCGGTGATCATCTACAACACCGCGCTGGTGCCGGCGGCCGAGGCGCCCCGCACCCGCTTTGGGCTGCTGGATCTGATGCGACGCCCGAATTCGCCCTATCGCGGCAAGATCGCCACCTATGATATCGAATCTTCGGGGCTGGGCTATCTGTTCTCCTTCATGGACAGCCTTGAGGCGACGACCTTCGGCGGCCTGCTGGAGGGCTTCGCGCGCACCGAAGCCGTGGCCACCTGCTGTTCCAACGAGATCATCGAGGGCGTGGCCGAGGGGCGCTATCTGATCGCCTACAACGTGCTCGGCTCCTACGTGGCGGCGGTGCATGGGCCCAATATCGGCGTCATTCAGCCCGAGGATTACACGTTTTTCCTGTCGCGCGCCTTCATGATCCCGAAGGGCGCGGCACAGAAAGACGGGGCGGCGGCGCTGCTGGAATTCCTGCTGTCACCGGGCGGTCAGGCGATCCTGGCGCAAAGCAGCCTGGTGCAGCGGCTCGACGGGGATGTCTCCTCGCTGTCGGAAAGCGCGCAACGCCCCATCGCGATCGACCCCAAGCTGCTGATCGCGATGGACCAGCACCGCCGCCAGCGCTTCGTGGCACAATGGCGCGCCACCTTCGGCACCAGCCTCAGAACCGGGCCCTGACCACCAGCGCCGCGGCTGCAGCCGCTTGCCCTTCGGGCGCGGACCTCGCACCCTTGCACCGCCCGCCCGCTTGGGCGAAGTTGCCGCGACCCCGCGCCCCACCCGAAAGGCCCCAGATGACCGCCGTCTCCGATTTCCTCGCCCAAGCCTTCGACGACCACCGCGCCCTGCGCCGCGACATCCACGCCCACCCGGAGCTCGGCTTTCAGGAGCACCGCACCTCGGCGCTGGTCGCCGACCGCCTGCGCAAGGCGGGCTACGAGGTCACCACCGGCATTGCCACCACCGGCCTCGTCGCGACGCTGAAACGGGGCGAGGGGCCCAGCATCGGCCTCCGCGCCGACATGGACGCCCTGCCGATGGACGAACAGACCAACGCCCCCTATGCCTCGAAGACCCCCGGCGTCTTTCACGGCTGCGGCCACGATGGCCATACCGTCTCCCTGCTCGCCACCGCCGAGGCGCTGGCCGCCCACGGCAGCTTCAGTGGCACCGTCCACCTGATCTTCCAGCCCGCCGAAGAAGGCCTCGGCGGCGGGCTGAGAATGGTCGAAGAAGGCCTCTTCACCCGCTTCCCCTGCGACCGCATCTACGGCTTCCACAACGCCCCCGATCTGCCCTTCGGCATCGGTGCCACGCGGCCGGGGCCGATGATGGCCTCCGCCGATGGCTTCAGGATCACCTTCACCGGCAAGGGCGGCCACGCGGCCATGCCCCATATGTCGAAAGACTGCGCCCTGCTGATCTCGGAAATCACCCTCGCCCTGCAAAGCCTGATCTCGCGCGGCATCAACCCGCTGCACAGCGCCGTCGTCTCAGTCACCCAGATCCACGTCGGCTCGGCCCATAACGTCATCGCCGAGAGCGGCTGGATGAGCGGCACGGTCCGCTGTCTCTCCCCCGAGGACCGCGGCTTCCTGGAAACCGGCATCAAGTCCATCGTGACCCATCACGCCGCCGCCCGCGGGATCGAGGCCGATATCGCCTGGGATTACGGCTACCCTCCCCTCACCAACGACGCCGAAGCGGCGGCCCATGCCGCAACCATCCTCGCCTCCGATGCCACGCCGGTGACCTTCGCCGAGGCCGACCCGCTGCTCGCCGCCGAAGACTTCGCCTATATGCTGAACGCGGTGCCGGGGGCCTACCTGAACTTCGGCATGGCGCGCACGGGTCACGCCCAGGCGATGGTCCACCACCCCGCCTACGACTTCAACGACGACCTGATCCCGGTCATCGCCGAGACCCTGATCACCCTGATCGAATCCGAACTGCCCACCCCGGCCTGAGCACACCGGCTCCCCCGTCATCTTGCGCAAAATACTTCGGGGGAGTCGCGCCAGCGACGGGGGCAGAGCCCCCTTTTCAACGTGTCCGTGGCAGCGCCCCCCTCTTCACACACCGACCCCGCACCCCCTAGCCCTCGGAGATCATCGCCTGCACCCGGGTCAGCCCGGCGTCCACCGCCGCCTGTACCGCCTGCTCGAAACCCGCGTCCTGCGCCGCCCGCAGCGCCGCCGCAATCACCCCGTCATAGTCGAGGAAACTCTGCACGATGGCCGGGGCGGTGCCGACCTTGCCTGCCATCAGATGCGCCGCACCGCAGATCAGGTTCTCGGCTGCCCCCTGCGCCACCGCCTCGCTCAGACCGGCGTTCTTGGCTGCCTCGATCAGCGCCTGCGCCAGCAGCGCCGCAAAGGCCGGGCCCGCGCCCGACAGCGTCGTCAATACGTCCAGCGCCGCTTCGTCCGGGACCTCCGCTTCGCGGCCGATCCCGCGCAGGATTTCCTGGCCGAGGGCGCGCTCGTCCGCGCTCACGCCCGGCGTCGCGAGCCAGGGCGAATAGGACTGCCCGACCTCGGCCAGCGCATTCGGCAGAGCACGCAGCAGGCGCTGCGATCCGGTATGAGCGCGCAGTTCCTCGACCGTCACCCCCGCCATCACCGAGATCACCAACGCGTCGGGGCAGTGAAATCTTGCCGTGCGAAACTCATGCGGGCGCAGCGACAGGATCACCACGTCCGGCGTCTGGCTCAGGTCCTTCAGCGCGCCGACCCACTCGATTCCGTCAAACCCGGCGTAGGCGTCGCTCGGCCCGCTCCGGTTCACCGCGCCAAAGCGGCCCGGCTCGGTCACGCCCGCGCGCAACAGCGCCGGGCCGATGTAGCGCCCCAGCCAGCCGCTCGCCCCGACCAGCGCAATCCGTGGGGCTTGTGTCATCTCGTGCTGCATTTCGGTTCCCTCCGGGTGTCTGCCCCCGCCACCCTAACGCGCCCTGCCGCCCCCGCAACCTCAGCTGCGCCGGATCTCCAGCTGGGCGCGCAGACCCCGGCGGCCATTGGCAAAGCTCAGGGCCCCACCATGCTGTTCGGCCACCGCCATGACGATGGTCAGCCCGAGGCCAAAGCCCTCGATCGCCCCGGCATTGGCGCCGCGCCGGAACGGCTGCATCAGCGCCTCGACCTCCTCGGCGCGCTGCTCTGTGCCCTCGTCCTCGATGGCGATAACGGCGCTCTCTGAGGTCGCAACCAGCTCGACGCGGGCGCGGCGCCCATACTTCAGCGCATTGTCGATCAGGTTGGTGACCGCGCGCTGCAGGGCGACGGGGCGCGCCGTCACCAGCACGCGGCCACTGTCGGGCAGGGCGGTGGCGCGGGTGCGCGCGCCAAAGACCGATCCACTGCTCTGCAACATCTGCGGTCCGGCCTCGCTCAGCTCGACCGGCAGGCCCATGTCCTGAAAATCCGCCACGATGGAGTGCACCAGCGCCGACAGAGAGATCTGGCGCGGCGCCTCGACGCTGAGTTCGGAGCGCGTATAGGTCAGCACGCTTTCGATCATGCCGGTCATGCGGTCGATGTCGGTGTCGAACTTCGCGCGCAGGGCGTCGTCGGTGATCAGCGCCGTGCGCAGCCGCAACCGCGTCGCAGGCGTGCCAAGGTCATGGCTGACCCCGGAGAGCACCGTGGCGCGGCGCGACAGCTGATCGCGCTCGGCCTCAAGATAGGCGTTCACCGCCTCGACAATCGCCCCCAGCTCCTGCGGGCCCTCGGCGGTATAGGCCTGTGGCCCGCCAAGACGGCGGCGGCTGCGCAGCGTCTCGGCAAACTGCACGAACTGCGCCGAGGTGCCCGCCACGCGGGTATAGATCGCGGCCAGCGCCAGCAGCGCAATCAACAGGCCGATCAGCCGGGTGTCGCGCGGGGCCGCGTCACAGCCCCAGACGGCGCGCCCGTCGATCCGCTGCCAGGGCGCATCGCCCATCTGGGCAAACAGGACCGGCTGGGAACAATAGCTCGCCAGCAGCCGCGTCACATGGCCCAGCTTTTCCGGCGCGCTGCGCCCGTCCCCGGGGTTCAGCTGCGCCACCTCATAGCGCACCCCGTCCGACACGATGGCAAGGCGCAGCTGCAGCCCGCCGAAATCGTCGTTCGTGGCGTCCCGGATCGAGGCGCGGGTGACATAGGCCGGGGTCGGGACATCCGGCATCCGGTTGAAGGCGCCGCGCTCCGCAAGCTCCAGATCGGCGGGCGCCACCGGGCGGATCGTCACCCCCTCAAGCGTCGCGCTGGGGTGCGACAGCGCATCATAGAGCGTCACCCCCGCGACATAGGCGCGCGAGAGATAGGCGTCCCAGGCGGATTGCGCGCTGAACCAGAGCCCCGCCGACAGCCCCCCGGCGGCAAAGGCGCTCAGCATCCAGATCGTGCCGAGCCTGCGCAGGCTGGCCGAGCCTGCGATCATCGCTGCGGGGTCCTCATGCCGCCGCCACGCTGACATCCACGGCGAGGATATAGCCGGTGCCGCGCACGGTCTTGAGGATGTCGGGCTCTTTCGCGCTGCGTTCGATCTTGCTGCGCAACCGCCCCACCAGCACGTCGATGGCGCGCCCCGAGGCCTCGGTCGCGCCGTCCTCGCACATGTCGAGCGCGGCGGCGATCTCCTCGCGCGTCAGGGGGATGTGGGGGTTGGCCAGCAGCACCTTCAGCAGCTCGGTCTCGCGCCGCGACAGGGCCACCTGATAGCCCTGAGGGCTGGTCACCTCGTCGCGCTTGCCGTCATAGATCCAGCCCGCGAAGGCATAGCGTCCGGTGCTGCGCCGATAGACCAGCGAGGGCGTGCGCCGCGCCCGGTGCAGCACCGCGCGGACCCGCGCCAGCAGCAGCTGCGGGTTGAACGGCTTGGCAATATAGTCATCCGCGCCGACCTCATAGCCCGCCATCCGCTGATGATCGGCGGACAGCGCCGAGACGAGGATGATCGGCATGTCGTGTTCAGCGCGCAGCTCGGCGCAGATCTCGACCCCGCTGTCATCGCCCAGCATCACGTCGAGCAGGATCAGATCGATCCGCCCGCCCGCCAGATGGGCGCGGATCTCGTCGCGCGTCGCCGCAGGCAGCACGAAGAACCCCGAGCGGCGCAGGAAGGCCGTCAGCATCTCCCGCATCTCGCTATCGTCATCGACCACCAGCAGGCGCGCTATCGTCATCGTGTTTCCCCAAGGGCCGGGCTGTCGTTTCTGCGCGCGCACCCTAAGGCAGCGGCGCGGCTTCGGCAATTGCCGGACCGACGGGGCAGGGGGCGCGCCATGTCAGGCCTGAGCAGCTGCGGGCACGATCCCCTCTGCAGCGATCGGGCTGATCTCGTCGTGATGGCGACTGAAGCGGCCACGTCCGCCTTCCTTGGACTGATAGAGCGCATTGTCGGCGCGCCGGATCAGGTCATCCACCGGCAGGGGCAGCACCGTGTCGCAATAGCCGATGCTGACGCTGGGACGGATGTAGCGGCCGCGAAACTTGATTTCCATCGACAGGCAATCCAGCAGCTCGGCCAGCAGCATCTCGACGTTGGTGCCCTCGCTGACCTCCTGCCACAGCAGGAATTCGTCCCCGCCGACGCGGAAGATCCGGCCGTTTTCGCCCTGCAACAGCACCTGCAGCCGCTTGGCCGTCGCCTCGAGGATCATGTCGCCGGCTTCGTGGCCATAGGTGTCGTTGATCGACTTGAAGTGGTCCAGATCAATGCAGGCGCAGATGATCCGCCGCCCCAGCTGAGCCCATTTCTGGTTCGGCCACTGCCGCGACATCTCGGTCAGCGAACGGCGGTTTTCCAGCCCGGTCAGCGGGTCGTGGCGTGCGGCCCAGTCCAGACGCTGGTTCAGATGATGGGCGCGGATCGACATGGCGGCAAACACCCAGGTGAAGGTGGAAAAGGCCAGCACATAGGCGACAACGGCGGTGGCCACCAGCAGCGCATCCTTTTCCGCGCCCCAGACCATCATCGCCAGCCGCCCGAAATAGGTCAGCGAAATCGCCGCAAAGGGCAGGGCCAGCAGCACCCGGGACTCGGTCGAGGACAGCCGCCCGGCGCGCCAGATGCGATAGCAGAACAGCCCCGAGAGACCCATGTTGATCACGCCGGTCGCGGTCATCAGCAGCGGCAGGCTTTTCAGCCCCATCGCCAGCGTCATGCTGGAGACGGTCAGACCGGCCCAGATCAGCAGCCAGCGGCGGGCATTATGCGCCAGCCCCAGCGTGCTGCGCGCGGCCACATAGGCGGCAATGATGCCACCAAGCGCCCCGGCAATGACCAGCGTGGTGATCACCCAGAAATTCAGGATCTGGATCATCGTCATGCTGGCGGTGCCGAAGATGAAGGCCAGATGCACCACGATCAGCGCCCTGAGGCTCAGGCTTTCCTCAGCGCTGGTGTTGAGGCCCTTGCGGGTGCGCTTCCAGTTGTCGATCAGCAGGATCAGCAGCGACACGACGACGTTGATGCTGGCGATGGCCACCACGATATTCAGATCGACTTGTAGATTGACCGGGCCACTTTCCACGCGTTTCGTCCAGACCATGCGCATTCATTCAGAATGTCTTTTCTATGATCAGGTCATACCTATGGGGTGTCTCTCCCCCAGGGACCGGCTGAGCGGTTGGGCCCTCGGTATGTCCTCCCTTGTTAGCCGCTGGTTTAGTCAGGCCCTGTCTGTCGCGCAAGGTTTCCATACGCCCGAGAAGGGTTTTGCCCGCTTCATGACAAACTCAAGCGTAGAAGTGCAACCATGGCGTGTATTATGCGGGATCTCGTCGCTCGACGCAGGGTCAGGCGCGGGATTTTTCCCGCATCTGCGCGCGGTGCGAATCCAGAAGCCCCGTGCGCCGCCCAACCCGGACGGGCATTGCACTGCCCAAATACAGCCCAAGGCGCTTGCTGCGCTGCGGCATTTTCCCTTTCGTAACAGCATGTAACAGAGTGGGGCGAAAACTTCGCATGGCCGCCTGCGCCCTGTTGCAACACCCCTCTCGAAACCGTGAATATGCGCCGGTCACCGTCCCCCATCCGGTGGACGAGGAGAAATTTGGGAGGAAAATCCAAATGAAACTGAAATCTATTTTTGCGGCCACCACGGCTGTCACCTTCATCGCGCTGCCGGTCCTGGCCGAGCCTCAGGCCGAGGTTCTGCATTGGTGGACCTCCGGCGGTGAGGCGAAATCCGTCGCCGTGCTGCAGGAAGAATTCGCCGCGCGCGGCGGCAAATGGACCGACATGCCCGTTGCAGGCGGTGGCGGTGATGCGGCGATGACCGCTCTGCGCGCCCGCGTGCTGTCGGGCAACGCCCCGACCGCCGTTCAGCTGAAGGGCCCGGCCATTCAGGAATGGTACGAAGAAGGCGTTCTGGCCGATATCTCGGACGTTGCCGAAGCCCAGCACTGGGGCGATGTTCTGCCCGCACAGCTGGCTGAGCACATGAAGTGCGATGGCCACTGGTGTGCCGCGCCCGTCAACGTGCACCGGGTCAACTGGCTCTGGGGCAACGCTGAGATCCTGGCGCAGAACGGCATCGAAATGCCCACCACCTGGGAAGAATTCAACGCCGCCGCGGACAAGCTGAAGGCCGCAGGCATCACGCCGCTGGCCCATGGTGGTCAGTCCTGGCAGGACGCGACTGTCTTCGAGACGGTGGTTCTGGCACAGGGCGCGGAGTTCTATCAGGCCGCCCTCGTCGATCTCGACGAAGACGCGCTGAGCTCGGACACCATGATCAAGGTCTTTGACGAGATGCGCACCCTGCGTGGCTATGTCGATGACAACTTCTCGGGCCGCGACTGGAACCTGGCCACCGCGATGGTGATGAACGGCGAAGCCGCCTTCCAGATCATGGGTGACTGGGCCAAGGGCGAATTCCTGGCCGCTGGCAAAGAGCCGGGCAAGGACTTCCTCTGCGCCGCAACACCGGGTCACGGCTTCCTCTACAACGTCGACAGCTTTGCCATGTTCGATGTCTCGGGTGACGAAGACAAGGTCGAAGGCCAGAACCTGCTGGCCGAGCTGATCGTCGGCCCGTCGTTCCAGGAAACCTTCAACCTGAACAAGGGCTCGATCCCCGTGCGCACCGACGTGTCGCTCGACAAGTTCGACTCCTGCGCCGTCAAATCCTCCGAGGATATGCAGGCCGACGCGAAAGACGGCTCCTTGCTGCCGTCCTATGCCCATGGCATGGCGCTGCACGGCGAAGCGGCCGGGGCCATCACCGATGTGGTGACCGCGCACTTCAACTCGGACATGTCCTCCGAAGAGGCCGTCAAGATTCTGAGCGAGGCCGTCGCAAACGCGATGTAATCGTCTCGACCAACCCGCCGCCCGGCTCGCCATGAGCCGGGCGGTTTCGTCTTTGGGAGTTTCCTCCATGACTAAATGGCTAGAACGGCAGGTACCTAAAATGGTCCTGGCGCCCACCTTTGCCGCCATATTGCTGTTCGTCTACGGCTTCATCGGCTGGACGGCCTGGGTGTCTCTGACAAAATCCAAGCTGATGCCGCGCTACGAAATCGAGGGCTTCCAACAATATACCAAGCTGTTCGATACGCCCCGCTGGGATACGGCGATGAACAACCTGTTCCTGTTCGGGACGCTGTTCATCGTGATCTCGATGGTGCTGGGGCTGCTGCTGGCAATCTTCCTCGACCAGAAGATCCGCACCGAAGGGGTGATCCGCACGATCTACCTCTACCCGATGGCGCTGTCGATGATCGTCACCGGTACCGCGTGGAAGTGGATCCTGAACCCGGGCCTTGGCATTCAGGCCACGGTGCAGGGCTGGGGGTTCGAGAACTTCACCTTCGACTGGCTGATCAACCCCGACTACGCGATCTATACCATCGTGCTGGCGGGCGTGTGGCAAAGCTCCGGCTTTGTCATGGCGCTGTTCCTCGCTGGTCTGCGCTCGGTCGACGGAGAGATCATCAAGGCCGCTCAGGTCGATGGTATCCCGACACCGCGCATCTATACAGCGATCATCATTCCCTCGATGGCGCCGATCTTCCTGTCGGCCTTCATCGTGCTGTCGCACCTCGCCATCAAAAGCTTCGACCTCGTCATCGCGCTGACCGGCGGCGGCCCCGGCTATGCCACCGATCTGCCCGCCACCTACATGTACGCCATGGCATTTTCGCGCGGCAACATCGGGCAGGCGGCCTCGTCTGCCATGATCATGATGGCCGTCGTCTTCGCCATCGTGGTGCCATACCTTTATTCGGAACTGAGGGCGAAACATGACTGACGCCACCATCCACAGCCGCCCCAGCCGCTCGACCTCGTCGCGCGCAGGCCGGATCGCGCTGCGCACGCTGCTCTATGTCTTCCTGATCGGCTTTGCGTTGTTCTACCTGATGCCGCTGTTCGTGATGCTGACCACCTCGCTGAAAAGCCTGGACGAGATCCGCACAGGCTCTCTCGTCGCACTCCCACGGGACGTCACCTTCGAGGCCTGGCGCACCGCCTGGTCGGGCGCTTGTACCGGCATCCGCTGCGAAGGGCTGAAGCCCTATCTGCTGAACTCGCTGATGATCGCCATTCCCGGCGTTGCCCTGTCGACGCTGTTCGGCGCAATGAACGGCTATGTCTTCGCGCAGTGGAAATTCCGCGGCGCCAACGTGCTGTTCGCGCTGCTGCTGTTCGGCTGCTTCATCCCCTTCCAAGTGGTGCTGCTGCCAATGGCGCGGGTGCTGGGCATCCTCAACCTTGCCGGGACCATCCCGGGGCTGATCTTCGTGCACACCGTCTATGGCCTTGGTTTCACGACGCTGTTCTTTCGCAACTACTACGTCACCATCCCGATGGAGCTGGTACGCGCCGCCAAGATCGACGGAGCCGGGTTCTTCCGCATCTTCTGGTCGATCTTCCTGCCGCTATCGCTGCCGATCATCGTCGTCACCGTCATCTGGCAATTCACCCAGATCTGGAACGACTTCCTGTTCGGCGTGTCCTTCAGTCAGGCCGGCACCCAGCCCGTCACCGTGGCGCTGAACAACATCGTCAATTCGACCACCGGCGTCAAAGAATACAACGTCGACATGGCCGCCGCGATCCTCGCCGCCCTGCCGACGCTGCTGGTCTACGTCGTCGCCGGTAAATACTTCATCCGCGGTCTCACCGCTGGTTCCGTGAAAGGGTAACTCCAATGGCCCCCATCCTCGACATCAAGAACCTCTACAAAAGCTACGGCGCGACCGAGATCCTCAAGGATATCAACGTCGCGATCGAGCCGGGTGATTTCCTCGTCCTCGTCGGCCCTTCGGGCTGCGGCAAGTCCACGCTGCTGAACTGCATCGCCGGGCTTGAGCCGATCAGCGGCGGCGCGATCCACATCAACGGCAAGGACATGACGGACGTGTCGCCGAAAGACCGCGACATCGCCATGGTGTTTCAGTCCTACGCGCTCTACCCGACGATGACGGTCGCCAAGAACATCACCTTCGGCATGAAGGTGCGCGGCGTCGATGCGGCAACCCAAGCCGCCAAACTGGCCGAAGTCGCCGCCCAGCTGCAGATCGAGCCGCTGCTGAACCGTCGTCCCGGCCAGCTCTCGGGCGGTCAGCGTCAGCGGGTCGCCATGGGCCGCGCGCTGGTACGCGATCCGGCGCTGTTCCTGTTCGATGAGCCGCTGTCGAACCTCGACGCCAAGCTGCGCGTCGAGATGCGCACCGAGATCAAGAAGCTGCACCACAACCTCGGCGCGTCGATGGTTTACGTCACCCACGACCAGATCGAGGCGATGACGCTGGCCACCAAGATCGTCGTCATGAAGGGCGGCGTGATCCAGCAGATCGGCACCCCGGCCGAGATCTACAACACCCCCGCCAACCTGTTCGTGGCAGACTTCATGGGCTCGCCCGCGATGAACCTGATCCCGGCGCGCGTGCAGCAAAACGGCACGGGCCACCGCATCGAGATCCAGCGCGTCGACGCAGAGCCACTGGTGCTGGAAGACCACCGTCCGCTGAACCTGCCGGGCAATGTCATCATGGGCCTGCGCCCCGAAGACATCGCCGAGGCCGGCTTTCGCGCCGGGGCTGAGGTGCAGGAGGCAACCTGCCTTGTCGATATGGTCGAACCCGCCGGGGCCGACACCTATGTCGTGTCGCAACTGGGCGGCAAGCAGGTGACGGCACGTCTGCACGCCGAAACCAGCGCCCGCGCCGGTCAGCCGATGGTGATGGCCTTCGATCTGGCAAAGGTCAGCTATTTCGCCCCGAGACGGGTGAGCGGCTGAACTGATCCGCCACGCGCCCTCGCCCTGAAGGCCACACAACGCGAAAGGGCGGTGCCACGCAGCACCGCCCTTTTTGCATCCTACACACTTGCGGTTCATTCCGCCGCCCAGGCCACTTCCCTCGGGGCGCCATCCTTCCACTGCGCGTAAAAGGCGACGAACTCCGCCACCTCCATCGGGCGGGCGATCAGATACCCCTGACCAAAGCGGACGCCGCGCTGGCGCAGAAACTCCAGCTGCTCCTGCGTTTCGATGCCCTCGGCCACGATGTCCAGCTTCAGCGAGGTCGCCAGCTCGATGATCGTCTCGATGACGGACTGGTTGACGGTCTCCTTGCCGATGACATCGACGAAGCTCTTGTCGATCTTCAGCAAATCCAGCGACAGATCCTGCAGGTACTGCAGGCTGGAATAGCCGGTGCCGAAATCGTCGATGGCAATGGAATGTCCGGCGCGGCGCAGATCGGCCAATGTGCTGCGGCTGGTTTCGGGGGCGATCAGGCTGCGCTCGGTGATCTCCAGCCAGACGCTTCTGGAGGGCAGGCGGGCCGCGGCAAGCGTGTCGCGCAACGTCCCGGCGATATCGCCATGGATCACGTCATAGGCCGACAGGTTCATCGAGACATGGGCCTCTGGATGTCTGCGCAGAAGATCGCCCAGATCGTCACAGGCCCGCTGGATCGCAAAGCTGGAGATCTTGCCGATCAGATCCGAATCCTCGGCCACCGGGATAAAGATATCGGGGCTGATAAACCTGCCGTCGCGCTGCTGCCAGCGGATCAGCGCCTCGGCCCCGACACAACGCCCGCTCTCCAACTCGACCAGCGGCTGATAGACCAGCCGCAACTCTCCCGCGCGCAGGGCCGCCTGCACCTCGTGTTTCAGATCCAGACGGCGCAGGCACAGCCAGATGACGTTGAACACGATGATGAGCGCCATGATCAACCCGATCGGCACCAGTCGCGCCAGATAGCCCAGCAGCAGTCGCCCGTGGCTGAGGCTGTTCGGCATCGCGGCCTCACCGACGAATTCACCCCGCCGGAACGGGGCACTGATATGGCTGCCGGGGATCAGGCCGCTGGTCTTCGACACGCCCGACATCAGCACGTCGCTCAGCGCGTCATTGCCGCTGGCCATCAGCAGCGGCGGGCCGTCCAGCGGCATATAGGCCAGCGCGACCGAGACCTCTTCGAGGTTCAGCACATCAATGATGCGCAGGTGCTTGATCAGCACGTTATGCGCGACCAGATGCACCGCCATGACCCGCCCGGATTCGGTCATGCCGGGGGTCATGGCAGCGCGCACGCCCAGACCGGTCGCCGTGGTGAAATTGACGGTGTTCTCTTCGATACCCGGCGGCGCGATCCCCCAGGAGGTGCAGGCCAGAACCCCATTCTCGAAATACCCGACCTCGTCGACATAGCGCGACTGCATGACCTGATTGCGCATGGCGGTGATGTGATCCGGGCCGCATCCGGTCATCCCATCAACGCTGGTCAGAACCTCTTTCGACTCGATCAGCGCCTTTTCGGTGCGCACCACAGGAATGGCCGCATAGATCTCGAGGGAGTCCTGAATGCTGCGTTCCGTCAGCCAGAAGGCCAGCCAGGTGGTCACCACCACGGGACCGAAGCCCCCAATGATGACGGCGGTCAGAGCGATCAGGGCGACGCTTCGCCTGCGGCGCAAATGTCTCAGCCAGTCCTGTCGTCTCAGGGCCCATGACCTCCGTGGCTGGTTGCCTGCCGGGCGCAGGTGCGGGCGGGCAGGGCAGCCTGGCACGCTGCCTCTTTTCAATAATATAGCGGAGACTCCGCTTTCGTCCATGCCGGTACGCCAGCCGGGCCCCCGGCGTCCATGCTGTGTTGCAGAAATGGCTTGGGATAGCGGTTTGTCGCGGACATGTTGCGCTCAGCTGCGCGCCACAGATCTGCCGAGCGGTTTCGCAAAGCGCCCAAAATTCAACCACTGCGGCGGGCAATTTCGCACCGTTCGCTTACCGACGGGATACCGACGCGATACCGACACCCCGTTTAGCCTTTTCAACGCCTTACACTGCGGCGCGGGCAGTGTTGGCGGGTCCGGGGATTTTGCCGCTTTTCGGCCAGAAGAGTGAAAGCGTTTGGACGCCGGTTTTCAGCTCTGCTATTAGCGCTAACACATGCCGGGAATCCTGTTGTCCGGACCCAGGACAGGATAGCCAAAGGCAGAAAATGCGAGGGATGAGACGCGATGAAACTAGTAGCTGATGTCGGTGGCACGAACGTGCGTTTCGCCCTTGTTGACGGGGATCGCGTTCTGCCCGAGACAATCGCCAGTTTCCGCAACGACGACTTCGCCACTTTCGACGCGGCCGCCACGCAATACATTGCAGACAAAGGAAAACCTGCGCTGACCCGCATGGCGATCGCGGTCGCCGGTCCGGTCAATGGCACCCAGGCCCGGCTGACCAACCGAGAGTGGTACTTTGACACTGTTGCGCTGGCGGCGCAGTTCGGCGTCTCAGTCGCACTTCTGAATGATCTCAAGGCCTTGGGCTATTCCGTCTCGGCCCTCAGCGGCGACAGTTTCCTTGCCGTGACGCCGGATATCGAAGGCTCCGGCGATCAAAAGCTGGTCGCTGGCATCGGCACTGGTTTCAACGTCAGCCCGGTGATCATGACGGCGCAGGGCGTGGTCTGCCCGAACGCCGAAATGGGCCATATCCAGCTGTCCTGGCGGCTTCACGACGCTGTCAGCAAAGTGGTCGGCCACAGCGATCACGGCTATAACACGGTGGAGCATCTGTTCTCCGGGCGCGGCTGTGAAAAGCTCTGGCGTCTCAGCTCCTCCAGCGACATGAGCTTCGCTCAGGCGCTCGGGATCAGCTCTGATCAAGCGATTGAATTTGCAGGCGTTTATGCCGACATGATGGCGATTTTGGCGCAGGATCTGGTGCTGGGGTTCATGCCCTCCGCAGGTCTGTATTTCGCCGGTGGCGTGGCGCGCGCCATCCTGACCGGCCCCGCCGCCGCCCATGGCATCGAGCGGTTCCGCACCGCCTATGCCCGCCCGCTTGAACTCGACACCGCCGCGCGGGTTCCGGTGTCTCTGATCCTGGACGACCACGCCGCGCTGTCTGGCTGCGCCGTCGCCTAAGCGGCTGTCGGGGCGGGTTAATCTTCCCTGAACCCGGCTGCATCTTTGCGGCGACAGGGGCGATCTGTTGCAGGTTCGCCCCTTCCGATAGCGCAAGGCACACCCTACATATCCTGCGAACAGGCAAGCTGCTGGCCATCCGTGCCAAAGCCGATTAGGCACAGCCTGCACCGGAGGAGGACGACCTTGCAGAAAATCACGCTCCCCGAGCGCCCGAACTGGCGCGCCGAGGCCGAAGAGCTGGGCTTCAGCTTTGCCGATATGCACGGCGAACCCTATTGGGACGAAAGCTCGGCCTATCAGTTCTCTCTGGCCCAGATCGAGGACGATATCGAGGACCCCTCGACCGAGCTGCATGCCATGTGCCGCGAGGCCGTGCCGATCATTCTGGCGGACGAAGCGCTGATGTCGAAGATGGGCATCCCGGCCGAACACTGGGATCTGGTGGCCGAAAGCTGGCAGCGCGAAGACCCTGAAATCTATGGACGTTTCGACCTCGCCTATGACGGCACCGGCCCGGCCAAGATGCTGGAATACAACGCCGATACGCCGACCTCCCTGTACGAGAGCGCCTCGTTTCAGTGGAGCTGGCTTGAGGGTCAGCAGGCGCTCGGCGTGCTGCAGGACAGCGACGATCAGTTCAACGGCATCCACGAGGCAATGGTCGAACGCTTCCGCGCGCTGTTCGCCGAGGGCACCGATCTGCATTTCGCCGCCATCGGCGGCAACCCTGAGGATTACGCCACCGTCGAATGCATGGGCTGGGCCGCGCGCGAGGCGGGCCTTGGCGCGCATTACACCGATCTGGAGAAGGTCGGGATCAGCGCCGACGGGCAGTTCCTTGACGCCGAGGACCGCGTGATCGGCACGCTGTTCAAGCTCTACCCCTGGGAAGACCTGCTGCTGGACGACTATGCGCGACACCTGAAAACCGCAGGCTGTCTGATGCTGGAACCGGCGTGGAAATCGCTGTTGTCGAACAAGGGTCTGCTGCCCGTGCTCTGGCAGATGTTCCCTGACCACCCCAACCTGCTGCCCGCCTTCTTCGAGGCGGATGTTGCCGAGGCGCTGGCGGGCACGGGGGCTGCGTCGTCGGACGTCGCTCGCGCGTTTTCCAAGGCGCATCAAGGCCTTGCGAAGGGCTATGTCACCAAGCCGATCTTCTCGCGCGAAGGCGCTTCGGTCTCGATCATCGAGGGTGGCACGCTGAGCGAGGAGGCTGGCAACACCGATTACGCCGACCAGCCCCGCATCGTTCAGGCCTATGCGAAGCTGCCTGTGTTCGACGGCTTTCGCCCGATCATCGGGTCGTGGATCATCGGCGCGGAATGCGCCGGTATCGGCATCCGCGAGGACCGCTCGCGCATCACGCAGGACCTGTCCCGCTTCAAACCCCATTTCATCCGCGATTAACTCCGGAAAGGACTGCCCTCATGAGATCACGTTCCAGAACTGTCGCCCTCTGCATCCTCGGCGCTTCGGCTTTCGCTCTAGCGGGCTGCCGCGAGGAGCAGGTGGATGCGCAGGCTTTCCCCGATCTGGCCAGCTGCAAGGCGGCCTCGAACGCGCAGGGGCTGATTCCGGCGGGGGAATGCGAGGCGGCCTTCGCTGAAGCGCAACAGCTGCATGTCGAGGCAGCGCCGCGTTATGACAGCCAGGCGGTTTGCGAAGAAGAGCACGGCGCGGGCAACTGCGGCAGTGAGCAGCAGGTCGCAAACACCGGATCTGGCAGCATTTTCATGCCGTTGATCGCGGGCTACCTGATCGGCAACATGCTGGGCGGTCGCGGTGGGATGGTCGGCTCTCAGCCGCTGTACCGCACCTCGGATGGCAAGTTCACCAATGCGGGCGGCACGGCGGCCTATTCCAGCAACACCGGCAAGGCCAAGCTGGGGTCGTCGCTGTTTCAGCGCCCCGCCTCGACCATCGGCAAGGCGCCGATGACCAAGGCAACGCTGTCGTCACGCGGTGGATTTGGCAGCACCGGCTCCTCGCGCGGGATGTTCGGCGGCTGATGCGGCCTGTGCGCTATTCGGTGGTGCCAAATTTGCGCAACAGGCCCGCGGCGGCAGACAGCAGGATGATCACGCCGCCATAGATGCAGATGGTCAGGCTCAGCCCGATGTGGGGCAGGGCGAGGCCCGCGATAACGACCGGCACACCAAAGGCCATGTAGCTGACGGTGAACAGGGTGGAGAACAGCTCTCCGCGTTCGTTCGCCGTGGCGAGCGGGATGATCGAGCGCATGACGCCGTAAAAGCAGGTGCCAAAGCCCGCACCCGCGACGATCACCGCACCGAGGTAGAACGGCAGAACCTCCGCGATCACCCCCAGAACCGTCATCGCCGTGCCGATCGCCAGAGCGGTGGTGCCGAACAGGGTGACCTGCCGCGCCGAATAGTGGCGCGCGACGAAACAGGCGACGGAGCCTGAGCCGGCCAGCAATGTGATCACCAGCGCCTGCAACAGATGGTCAGTGACGCCAAAGACTTGCGCGATGATCGGTGCCCCCAGCGACAGGTAGAGCCCGCCGGTCGCCCAGCCTGCGAAAACCGCCGGAGCGCTGCGCAGGAAGGTCGTGCGTGCGGACTTGGGCAGCCCCATGCGGGGACGCAGGGCAGAGAGCAGACCCTCATGACGCGGCGCGGTTTCGGGCAGCAGCAGCACCAGCCCCGAAAGCACCGCATAGATGACGATCAGCCCGCCGAAGACCTCGGGCTTGGCGGCCGAGCTGAAATCCAGAATGGCACCTGAGGCAAGCGCGCCGATCCCCAGACCGCCCAGCGGCAGAACCGAGGTCCAGATCGCGGCAGAGCCGGGCTTGTCCGCAGGCTCAAGGTCGACAGCGGCGGCTGAGAGGGTGGAGAGCAGCAGACCGCTCGCCACGCCCTGCACGACGCGGGCATAGAGCAGAGCGGTTACCGTATCCGCCTGCCAGAACATCACCAGCGAGATCGCCAGCACGGCAAAAGCGCCCGACAGCACGGGGCGCCGCCCGATATGGTCCGACAGCGATCCGGCGATCAGCAGCGTACACAGCAGGGCGATGGTGTAGATCGCAAAGATCCCCGTCATCACCGCAGGCGAAAAGCCGATCTGGCTTTGCAGGATAGGATAGAAGGGTGACGGCGCACTGGCCCCGGCCATCATCAGGGCCACACCCGTCAGGACCAGGTAGAAACCGGTGCGATGCACCCTTTCGGATCGAATGTCAGTCGCGCTCATCGTGGCCTGCTTTTGGTCAGAGGGGTTGGTTCGAAAAAACTCGAACGAAATATCTACTACCGGAGTCGGGAAGGTTCAACTATATTCGAACCATGATCGAGACATCCGACCTCCCGCACCCCGCACGCGAAGACCTGGTTCTGACGCAGGTTCTGTTTGCGCTCAGTGATCCTGCGCGGTTGGAGATCGTGCGCCAGCTGGATGCCGGGCCGTTGGAGATGGCGCAATGCTGCCTTCAGGATCCGACGATGCCGAAGTCGACGAAATCGCATCTTATGAAGGTCCTGCGAGAAGCTGGTGTGATCCGCAACGAAGTCAAAGGGCGCGGACGTTTGCTGAGCCTGCGCCGCGAGGATGTGGAGAGCCGTTTCCCGGGATTGCTGGAGTCGATTCTCAAGGCACCCGTCGGGCGCTGAGGCATCTGACAGGCTGCGCGGCCCAACTGGACCGAGCGGAGAAACTCTAGGGGTTTCTTCTGTCGACGTCATACTGGCTTTGGGAGAAGTGGCAGCCCGTAGGGGAGTCGAACCCCTCTTTCTAGGTTGAAAACCTAGCGTCCTAACCGATAGACGAACGGGCCACGCTTGGCGTGAGGCGGGTTCTATGAGAAGTCGCGGCGGGTCGCAAGGGCTTGAATGCGCAGATGAATAGAAAAATGCATCTGGTCACCCCTGTTTCAGATATGATGACAGATACGCCAAAATCGCATGCCAGATCGAGACGCACAGTGAAAATTGCGTCGTCGTAAGTCTTGCGATTTTTGGGAAAAGTGGCAGCCCGTAGGGGAGTCGAACCCCTCTTTCTAGGTTGAAAACCTAGCGTCCTAACCGATAGACGAACGGGCCACGTTTGGCGTGAGGCGGGTTCTAAGAGAAGTAGCTGCAGGTCGCAAGGGCTTTTTTCCGCTCTGTGAACTTTTTTCTAACGGCGCAATGACGCGCGCGGGCGAAGCAGCCGAACCGCGCGCGCGCCGAAGGTAAAAGTTCAGGCAAAGCGCTGAAACGGTTCAGCTTTCCGAGGCCGGGGCGGCGTCGCTCAGGCGCAGCTGCACGGATTTGCGACCGCCCCAGTCGTTGATCTCCAGATGGCCGGCCAGGTGAAAGGGCCGTCCGCCGTGTTGTTCCAGTGCCGGACCAAGCGGGCCATCGAACGCGCCGAAGCAAATCGCTTCGACTTTCGCGCCCATTCCATCGGTGAAGGCCAGCTTGAGATGGCTCTCACCGATGCGCTTCACGAAAGAGATCCGCTGAGAGGGGAAGGCGAATCGCGGGGCAGGGGCCGAGGCACCGTAGGGACCGGCGGCCTCAAGGCTGTCGATCAGCTCGGGGGTGGCGGCGCCGGGCATCAGCAACCCGTCGAGTCGCAGATCCAGCGGGCCGCCTTCGCCGGCGCCTTGTTTGCCCAACAGCTCGCTCAGGCGCTCCATGGCGGCCTCCAGCTTGTCACGGGCCACGGTCAGGCCAGCGGCCATCTTGTGCCCCCCGCCCTTGATCAGCAGCCCCTCAGTGGCGAGTCGCTGGATCGCGGCCCCAAGGTCGACCCCGGCGACAGACCGGCCTGAGCCTTTGCCCTCTGCACCGTCCATGCCGATGACGATGGCGGGGCGGTTGGTGGCCTCTTTCAGGCGCGAGGCAACGATGCCGACGACACCGGGGTGCCAGCCTTCGCCAGCGGCCCAGACGAGGGGCGCCTCCAGTCCGCGCTCTTCGGCCTGCGCTAGGGCGGCGGCCCGCACCTGGCCTTCGATCTCGCGGCGTTCGGTGTTCAGTTCGTCGAGTTTGTCGGCCATCGCCTTGGCCTCGAACGGATCGGCGGTGGAGAGCAGGCGCGCGCCGAGGTCGGCCTGACCGATGCGCCCGCCTGCGTTGACGCGGGGGCCCATCAGAAACCCGAGGTGGTAGGCGGAGGGCATGGTGTTCATCCGTGCCACATCGGCCAGCGCGGCGAGGCCGGGGCGTTCGCGCCGCGCCATGATGCGCAGGCCTTGCCGTACCAGCGCACGGTTGACGCCGATCAGGGGGGCGACATCGGCCACCGTGGCCAGCGCCACCAGATCGAGCAGGTCCATCAGGTTCGGCCCCTTGGCGCCCTCGGCCTTCATCTGGCGGTTTGCCTCGACCAGCATCAGGAATACCACGCCCGCCGCACAGAGATGTGCCAGCGCGCCGTCTTCGTCCTGACGGTTCGGGTTCACCACGGCCACGCAATCGGGCAGGGTCTCGCCGCCGAGGTGGTGGTCGAGGATGACGACATCGCAGCCCGCCGCCTCGATCGGGCCATGGCTGAGGGTACCACAGTCGACGCAGACGATCAGATCATGGGCGCGCCCCAGCTCCTGCATAGCGGGCACGTTGGGGCCGTAGCCTTCGTCGATGCGGTCGGGAACATAGAGCGTCGCCTCGCGGCCCATCTGGCGCAACCAGTCGATCAGCAGCGCCGCAGAGGAGCCGCCGTCGACGTCATAATCGGCAAAGATGGCAATGCGCTGGCTTTGCTTGACGGCCTGCAGAAACCGCTCGGCCGCGCGCTCCATGTCGCGCAGACTGCGCGGGTCGGGCAGCAGGTCCTGCAGTTTGGGCTCAAGGAAAGCGCCGCTCTGGCCTTCGGTCACGCCGCGCCGCGCCAGCACCCGGCAGAGCGCCGGGGGCAGGTGTTCGGATTGCACCAAAGCCTCGGCCTGACGTTCGACCTCGGGGGCGGGGCCGATCCAGCGTCGTCCGGTCAGCGAAGTGGTGACATCGAGAAACGCCATTGGTCTTATCCCTCTATCGGCCCACGGGCCGTGGTTTTTATCACCGCGCGCCCGGGGCCAAAAGGGTCAGACGGATTCGATCCGCAGCGCCACCGGATCGCCTTCGACAACACCGGTGCCCGCCATGCCGGTGATGGCAAGATCAAGCGCGGAGCGTTGCGTCTTGTGGGTGACGATCAGCACCGGGGCGCGGCCATCTTCGTGATCATACTGGCGCATCCGGTGGATCGAGACGCCGGCCTCGCCCAGAACGCTGGCCACCTTGGCGAGCGCGCCGGGTTTGTCCTGCAGCGCCAGCCGAACGTAGTAGGGCGCGGGCGTGGCGGAGCTGGCCGAGGTCACTTCGGTGAGCGTGCTGGCAGGTTGGCCGAAGACGGGCAGGCGGATGTTGCGGGCGATATCGCAGACGTCCGCCAGCACCGCCGAGGCGGTCGGGCCTTCGCCGGCCCCTGCGCCGCGCAGCACGATCTGACCGACCGCGTCGCCTTCAAGCACCACCATGTTGGTGCCGCCCTCCAGCTGGCCAAGCGCGCTGACCGCGGGCACCAGACAGGGGGTCATGCGTTGTTCAAGGCCACGCCCGGTCATCTGGCTGACGCCCAGCAGCTTGATGCGAAAGCCCATGTCGGCGGCGGCTTTGATATCGTCGATGGTGATCCGGCCGATGCCCTCCAGCTCCATCGAGTCAAAGGCGACGCGGGTGCCAAAGGCGATGGAGGCGAGCAAGGCCAGCTTGTGCCCCGCATCAATGCCTCCGACGTCAAGGTTCGGATCCGCTTCGAGATAGCCCAGATCGGAGGCCTCCTGAAACACGTCCTCATAAGGCAGGCCGGAGGATTGCATGCGGGTCAGGATATAGTTGCAGGTGCCGTTCATCACGCCCATGACGCGGGTGATGCGGTTGCCCGCCAGCCCTTCGGTCAGCGCCTTGACGACGGGAATGCCCCCGGCAACAGCGGCCTCGAAACGGATGACGCGGCCATTGTTTTCAGCCAGTTCCGCCAGCGCCTGACCGTGGACGGCCAGCATCGCCTTGTTGGCGGTGATCACGTCCTTGCCAGCTTTCAGGGCCGCTTCGGTGGCGGCCTTGGCCGGGCCATCCGAGCCGCCCATCAGTTCGACAAAGATGTCGACGTCGTCGCGTGCGGCAAGGGCGACGGGATCATCTTCCCAAGCGTAACCCTCCAGCGACACGCCGCGATCCTTGCCGCGATTGCGGGCCGAGACAGCGCTCACGGTGATCTCGCGCCCGGTGCGGGCGGTGAGCATGGCGGCCTCCTTTTGCAGGATTTTCAACACGCCGACGCCGACCGTTCCAAGGCCGGCAATCCCGAGGCGCAGAGGCTCGCTCATTCGAATTCTCCAGTTTGGCATCTGATTGTGTTGAGAGGGCCTATCGCCTTAGCGGCCAAGGCGCAACGCGCCTTTTCAGGGCTTTTGGGCAAATCCGCCGCCGCAGGGCTATAGCCCGATTTCGGCCTGCCGCAGGGTCTCGGCACGTTGGCGCAGGGCCTCAGCGCGGGCGGCCAGCGCGTCATCATCGACCGGGGCCAGCCGCGCCTCGGTGGTGGCGCGGCTGAGGATCTGGCTGGCAGGCACAAGACGCGGACGGGCCGCGGCGCGGTTTTCAGCGCTCAGCGTTGCATCCAGCGCGGGCGGACGATTGCACGCCCCGAGCGACAGCAGCAGGGCGCTGGTCAGGATCAGGTGGCGCAGAAGCGGTGTATGGTGTTCGGACATGGCAAAGCTGTGCCCCAGTCGCCCAAACTTGGCAAGGGCGGCGATGATTTCGCTGTCGGTTGGGGCGGGCTCTTGCTCTGAACGGCTGTTCAGTTAGTCTTGGGGCATGGCACGCACCGCAGGCTCGACATCCTCAGAAACCGGACACCGCCTGCGGCAGGCGGCGGTGGCGCTGTTTGCCCGCCATGGCTATGCGGCGGTGTCGATGCGACAGATTGCGGCCGCAACGGGGGTGCAGGTCGGCGCGCTCTATAATCATACCGCCGACAAGCAGAGCCTGCTTTTCGATCTGCTGTCCGATCATATGGACGCCCTGCTGGCGGCGCTTGAGGCCGAGGCGCTGCCCGACGATCCGCTGGCCGCGCTTGAGGCCTTCACGCGCTTTCACCTGCGCTATCACGCGGCCCGCCCCGATGCGGTTTTCATCGCCTACATGGAGCTGCGCAATTTGACGCCCGACAACTTCGCACGGGTTGAGGCGCAGCGGCGGGCCTATGAAGCGCAGCTTGAGGATATTCTCAGGCGCGGCAGCAAGGCTGAGGTCATGCGCTTTGATGATGCCAAACTGGCCTGCCTCGCCATCATTGCCCTGCTGACCGGGGTGACGACATGGTTTCGCGCCGACGGCCGCCTGCGCCAGTCCGAGGTCGAGGATATCTACTGGAGCATGACGCGGCGTCTGGTTTCGGCCTGAAGGCGGCAGCCCGAAATGTCGATACTCCGACGGGATGCCGCGAATCTCGCCTTTGTCCCGCTGGTAGGCTATGGGCTGTCGTTAACTTGTTTTGCGAAGGGAAGAGCGGTGGAAAAGGTGGTTCTGGCACGGGTAGAGGCGAGCGCGGGGCGCCGGGTGTTCGGCATCGGAGTGCTGGCGCTTCTGGCCTTTGCGCTGATCTGGCTTGGGATTTCTCCACAGCCCGTGGCCTTTGCGATGCGCCTGCTGGTCCTGGCGATTGCCATCGCGGTGGCCTTTGCGGGCTGGTCGATGTACCGCGCCACCACCCTGACGCTTGAGCTGACCGAAGAGGGGCTGCAGGACAGCTCCGGCCATCTGCTGGCGCCGTTGCACCAGATTTCCGCCGTTGACCGGGGCACCTTCGCCTTCAAGCCGTCGAACGGCTTCCTTCTGCGCCTCAGTACGTCCGGGCCGCGTCGCTTTCTGCCAGGCCTCTACTGGCAGCTTGGGCGGCGCATCGGAGTCGGCGGCGTGTTGCGCGGGGCCGAGACCAAGCAGATGGCGGATGTGATCGCCATCCACCTGGCCGAGCGTGCCGCGGCCGAGGCGCAGGACTGAGTTTCGCGCTGCAAGGCCCCAAGACACAACCTGAATGCGACGGTGACGTCTGGGCAGATTGCCCGCTTTTGCCTTGAAAAATATCCCTCCGGCCCCATCCATATTAACAGGGCGGTCACACTGCCGGTCCACATTGGCCACCGCAGCCCGCCCATGGGAGGAGAGACCATGCAACCCATCAAAGAACCCGGCTTTCGCCAAAGCGTCGATCTGATGTTCAACCGCGCCGTGGCGCTGATGGACCTGCCACCGGGGCTTGAGGAAAAGATCCGCGTCTGCAACGCCACTTATACCGTGCGTTTCGGCGTGCGGCTGCGCGGGCAGATCCAGACCTTCACCGGCTATCGCTCGGTGCATTCCGAACATATGGAGCCGGTCAAGGGCGGCATCCGCTATGCCCTGTCTGTCAACCAGAACGAGGTCGAGGCGCTGGCCGCGCTGATGACCTACAAATGTGCCCTGGTCGAGGCGCCGTTTGGCGGCTCCAAGGGTGGCCTGTGCATCGATCCGCGCGAATGGGATGATCACGAGCTGGAACAGATCACCCGGCGCTTTGCCTATGAGCTGATCAAGCGCGACATGATCAACCCGGCGCAGAACGTGCCCGCCCCCGACATGGGCACGGGCGAGCGTGAGATGGCCTGGATCGCCGATCAATACGCGCGCATGAACACCACGGACATCAACTCGCGCGCCTGCGTCACGGGCAAGCCGCTGAACGCCGGTGGCATCGCTGGCCGGGTCGAGGCGACGGGCCGCGGCGTCCAATACGCCTTGCAGGAATTCTTCCGAGAGCCCGAAGACAAGAAGAAAGCGGGCCTGACCGGCACGCTCGATGGCAAGCGGATCATCGTTCAGGGCCTCGGCAATGTCGGCTATCACGCCGCGCTGTTCCTGAGCACCGAAGACGGTGCGCGCATCACCGGCATCATCGAGAGGGACGGCGCGCTGTTCAATCCCGACGGTCTGGATGTGCAAGCCGTGCACGAATGGATCGTCGGCCATGGCGGCGTCACGGGGTTTCCCGATGGTCAGTACGTTGCCGACGGCGCCAGCGTCATGGAAGAGGAGTGCGACATCCTGATCCCGGCGGCAATGGAAGGGGTGCTCAATCTCGACAATGCCGAACGCATTCAGGCGCCTCTGATCGTCGAGGCGGCGAACGGTCCGATCACGGCTGGCGCGGATGAAATCCTGCGCCGCAAGGGCGCCGTGATCATCCCTGACCTGTTCGCGAACGCCGGTGGCGTGACGGTGTCCTACTTCGAATGGGTCAAGAACCTTGGACATATCCGCTTTGGCCGGATGCAGCGGCGTCAGGAAGAGGCGCGTCACCAGTTGATCGTCGATGAGCTGGAACGGCTTTCCGCAGACAGCGGCGTCGGCTGGCAGCTGTCGCCCGGCTTCAAGCAGAAGTACCTGCGCGGCGCGGGCGAGTTGGAGCTGGTGCGTTCGGGCCTCGATGACACCATGCGCACCGCCTATCAATCGATGCGCGCGGTCTGGCACGGGCGCGACGATGTTGGCGATCTGCGCACGGCGGCCTATCTTGTGGCCATCGACCGCGTCGCATCCAGCTATCGAGCCAAGGGGCTGTGACGGCGCTCAGGCGCTCTGACGGTGGCGAATAACGCAGTGATCCAGAAAGGGCGACAGGCGGGATTTCCATGCGCCTGTCGCAAGCTCCGATTTGCTGGCATAAAGCACGGCGACAGGGGTGCGCCCGATCAATCTGCTCATGTCGTCGATCACCGATTTCGGGCACTGTGCCTCGTCCGAGGTGATCAGCAGGGCCACGCGTTCGGGCAGGGCCGGCTTTGTCGCCAACCACTGGCGCAGAGGCTCTGCCGCGCGTCCTGAGGTGGCAGGTGTGCCAAGGATCAACAGGTCGCTGCTGGCCCAGGGCTGATCCGACGCATAGACCTGTGGCTGTTTCGACAGAACGGAGGATAGCTTTTGGCGCAATCTGGCGCGAAAACCGTCCTCAACCTCCGGCGTCTCGATTTCGTGCAGTTGTGCGCCCAATTGCCAAGCCAGCTCCTCGCCAACTTTCAGCGTATTGCCAACCTTTGAATAAAGCAGGATCCGACATGTCATTCTGTCACCCCAACCAGATGCGTCAAACGATGCCAAAGTGTTACGTGTTTGTCGTGAGCCGTCAGAGTTTCGCTGCGTCAGCAGCATGATTTGCCCGGCCTTTGCGCGGTGTTTGACTTAAATTTGGGCATCGGCATTCCCTGCATTGCACCCAAGCGCCAGAGTTGCTTTGCTGCCCCAGCAGGCAGAAGGAGCGAAAGATGCGGTTTTCCGGGCTGCGTGTCCTGAAAGAGGGGCTGACCGGCAACAAGGGATGGGGTCCGCACTGGCGCGATCCAGCCCCCAAGCCTGCCTATGACATCGTCATCATCGGCGGAGGCGGTCATGGCCTTGCGACGGCCTTCTACCTTGCCAAGGAACACGGGCTGCGCAATGTCGCGGTGCTGGAAAAGGGCTATCTTGGCGGTGGCAATGTGGGACGCAACACCACGATCGTGCGCGCCAATTATTACCTGCCGGGCAATTCGGAGTTCTATTCCCACTCCCTCAAGCTCTGGGAGGGGCTGGAGCAGGAGCTGAATTACAATGTCATGCATTCCCAACGCGGTGTGCTGAACCTGTTCCATTCGGATGGCCAGCGCGATGCCTTCGTGCGGCGCGGCAATGCGATGATCAATCAGGGCGATGACGCCGAGCTGCTGGACCGCGAGGGCGTGCGCAAACATCTGCCCTATCTCGATTTCGACCAGGCCCGGTTTCCGATCTATGGCGGGTTGCTGCACTGGCGCGGCGGGACCGCGCGCCATGATGCCGTCGCCTGGGGCTATGCCCGCGGCGCGTCTGAGCGCGGTGTCGATCTCATCCAGAACTGCGAAGTCACTGGCATCGATATCGAAAACGGCCATGTCACCGGCGTGCAGACCAGCCGGGGCGCGATCCGGGCTCGCAAGGTGGCGATTGTCACCGCCGGACGCTCGGGGCAGGTCGCGGCGATGGCCGGGATTCGTCTGCCGATCGAGAGCCACATCCTGCAGGCCTTCGTGACCGAAGGGCTGAAACCTGTGATCGACAACGTGGTCAGCTTCGGCATGGGGCACTTTTATATCAGCCAGTCCGACAAGGGCGGTCTGGTGTTCGGTGGCGACCTCGATTTCTACCCGTCGTATGCGCAGCGCGGCAACCTGCCGACGCAGGAGCATGTGATGGAGGCCGCGATGACCCTGATGCCGATGATCGGCAAGGCGCGGGTGCTGCGCAGCTGGGGCGGGATCATGGACATGACGCCCGACGGCTCGCCCATCATCGACCGCAGCGATATCGGCGGGCTCTACCTCGATTGCGGCTGGTGTTACGGTGGGTTCAAGGCAGTGCCGGGATCGGGCTTTGCGCTGGCGCATCTGCTGGCGACGGATCGACCGCATGACAGTGCCGCAAAGCTGCGGCTGAACCGGTTCCGCGATGGCGTCGGCCTGATGGATGAAGAGGGCACGGGTGCCCAGCATAATCTGCACTGAGGGCTGCGAAGGTGACACGAACATGAGACTGACCTGCCCGAACTGCGGCGCACGTGATCTGCGCGAATTCACCTATCAGGGGGCAGCCCTGAACCGCCCCGAAGGCGATTGGGGCGAGTCTTGGGACGCCTATGTGCACCTGCGCGACAACCCCGCCGGACCGTCTCAGGAATACTGGTACCATGGCCTCGGCTGCGCGGCGTTCCTGCGGGTCGAACGCGATACCCGCACCCATGACATCCTGTTGGTGGCCCTGGCCTCAGGGGGCGCGGCATGAGATTGTCTTCAGGGGGTCTGATCGACCGCACGCAGCCCATTGGATTCCAGTTCGACGGGCATGACTACGCCGGATTTCAGGGCGACACTCTGGCCTCGGCGCTGCTGGCGAATGGCGTGCGCACTGTCGCGCGCAGTTTCAAATACCACCGGCCGCGCGGCATCTTCAGCGCCGGCAGCGAGGAGCCGAACGCCCTCGTGACCCTCGGCACCGGTGCCCAAACTGAGCCCAACGTGCGCGCCACCACGCAGGAGCTGTTTGCAGGCTTGCAGGCGCGGGCGCAGAACTGCTGGCCCTCGGTCGATTGGGACGTGATGCAGGTGAACGACCTGCTGGCCGATTTCCTCGGGGCGGGGTTCTACTACAAGACCTTCATGTGGCCGAAAAAGGCCTGGGAGGCGGTGTACGAGCCGTTGATCCGGCGCGCCGCTGGCATCGGCAAGCTCTCGGGGGCGGATGACCCGGATCTGAACGAGAAGGCCTTTGCTCATTGCGATCTGCTGGTGATCGGGGCTGGGCCCACGGGCCTGATGGCGGCGCTTGTCGCGGCCGAGGCCGGGGCGGATGTGATCCTGTGCGACGAGGATGCGACACTGGGCGGCCGCCTCAACGCGGAGGTTGAGGAGATCGGCGGGCAGTCAGCGCGCGACTGGGCGGCGGCGACCCTTGCGCGGCTGAGCGATATGGCGAACGTGCGGATCATGACCCGGACCACCGTCACCGGCGTCTATGATCAGGGCACCTTCGGCGCTTTGGAGCGCGTTTGTCGCCATCTCCCGCCGGGGCGCGGCAAGAGGCCGGTCGATTGCTTCTGGCGGATCGTGGCGAAACAGGCGGTGCTGGCGGCGGGCGCGATTGAGCGTCCCGTGGCCTTTCGCAACAACGACCGTCCCGGCGTGATGCTGGCAGGCGCGGTGCGCTCCTATGTGAACCGCTATGCTGTCAGCCCCGGTCGTGCGGTGACGGTCTTTGGCAACAACGACAATGCGCATCGCACGGCGCGCGATCTGCTGGCGGCAGGGGTCCATGTCGCTGCTCTGGTCGATGCGCGAGAGGGGGCCAAGACGGACCTCGCCGTGCCGTTTTACCCCGGAGCGGTGGTCGAGCGTGTGTTTGGCGCGAACGGGGTCGAGGCCGTCTCGATCCGCACCGCAAAAGGGCGCGAGCGGTTGCACAGCGATTGCGTCGCCGTTTCCGGCGGTTGGAACCCCTCGGTGCATCTGACCTGCCATTTGAACGGACGCCCGGTCTGGGACGCGGGCCTCGCCGCCTTCCTGCCGGCGCCGGGCGCTGTGCCCAATCTGATCCCGGCGGGCGCGGCGGCGGGTGTCTTCTCGACCGCAGGCTGCCTCGCTTCGGGGGCTGAGGCGGCGGGCAAGGCACTGCTCGCGCTTGGTCTGAACGCTGCGAACACGACCATACCGCAGGCCGAGGATGGCACCTACGACATCACCCCGCTCTGGCAGGTGCCGGGGCGGGGCCGCGCCTGGCTTGATCTGCACAACGACGTGACCGTCAAGGACGTCCGCGGCGCGGCGGTGGAGAACTTTCGCTCTGTCGAGCATATGAAGCGCTACACGACGCAGGGCATGGCACCGGATCAGGGCAAGACCTCGAACATGGGGGCGCTGGCGGTGCTGGCGGATGTGACTGGCCGTGAGGTGCCGCAAACCGGCACGACGACCTATCGCCCGCCTTTCGTGCCGGTGCCGATCGCGGCGCTCGGGGCAGGGGGGCGCGGCATGGGTTTTGCGCCGCGTCGCCTGACCACCAGCCACGACGTCAGCCTGTCGATGAACGCCCCGATGATCGAAGCGGGCCTGTGGTATCGCTCCAGCTATTTCCCGCGGCAGGGAGAGGCGACATGGCGTCAGTCCTGCGATCGTGAGGTCGCGATGGTGCGCAACGCGGTCGGCATCTGCGATGTCTCGACCCTCGGCAAGATCGACATTCAGGGCGCGGATGCGGCGCGGTTCCTCGATTTCGTCTACACCAACACCTTCTCGACGCTGAAGCCGGGGCGCGTGCGCTACGGGCTGATGTTGCGCGAGGATGGCTTCGTGATGGACGATGGCACCACCGCGCGTCTCGGGCCTCAGCACTACGTCATGACGACAACGACTGCGGCGGCGGGTCTGGTGATGATGCATTTGGAGTTCGTCGCTCAGGTGCTGAAACCAGACTGGGACGTGCGCCTGATCTCAGTGACCGAGCAGTGGGCGCAGGTCGCCGTCGCCGGGCCCAAGTCGCGCGCATTGCTGCAGGATCTGCTGGGACAGGACCTGTCGAACGACGTCTTTCCCGTCATGGCCTGCGGCCCTGTCACCCTCGCCGGGGTCGAAGGGCGGCTGTTCCGCATCTCCTTCTCGGGCGAGCTGGCCTATGAGATCGCCATGCCCGCGCGGTATGGCGAAAGCCTGTTCCGCCTGCTGGTCGCGCGGGCCGAGGCGCTCGGCGGTGGGGCCTATGGGCTGGAGGCGCTGAACATCCTGCGGCTGGAGAAGGGGCTGCTGACGCATGCCGAACTCGACGGGCGCACCACTGCGCAGGACCTCGGGCTGGAGCGGATGATGGCCCCGGGGAAAGACTTCATCGGCAAGGCCGCTGCATCGCGGCCCGGTCTGGTGGCTGAAGATCGCGCGCGTCTGATTGCGCTGAAACCGGTCGGGCCTGTGAAGCAGATCACCGCCGGGGCCTTCCTGTTCGAGCAGGATGCGGAGCCTGTACGGACGAACGCGCAGGGCCATGTCACCTCTGCCGGGTTCTCGCCGACGCTGGGGCACACCATCGGCCTCGCCTTCCTGCAGAACGGAGCGGACCGCGTGGGCGAGCGGGTGCATATGGTCGATCACCTGCGCCAGATCACGACGCTGTGCGAGGTCTGCGAGCCGGTGTTTTTTGATCCTGAAGGAGGGCGCACCCGTGGCTGACCTGACACTCACCGCCCAGAACGCGCTGCCACAAGGCGATGTGGCTGAGGTCTGCGGCACCTCCATCCGTGTGCCGCCGATGCGGCCGCTGACCAGCCTGATGCCGGGGGCATCGCAAGGTCTGGGACAGGCGCTGAAAAAACATCACGGCCTGACCCTGCCGGAACCGGGGCAGAGGACCCTCTCCGACACTGCCGAATGCCTCTGGTTCGGTCACCGCCAGTATCTTTTGGTCGGGGTGCGCCCCGCCGACAGCCTGACGGAGGTCGCCACCCTGACCGACCAGTCCGACGCCTGGAGCACGGTTCTACTCGACGGCCCGCTGGCGCGCGATGTACTGGCCCGGCTCTGCCCGCTGGATCTGCGTGATGCAGCCTTCCCCATGCACGCCACGGCGCGCAGCGAAATCCGGCACATGATGGCCTGCATCACCCGTGTCAGCGCCGATGGCTTCCGGCTGATGGTCTTCCGTTCCATGGCCGACACGCTGCTGCATGACCTGCGAGAGGCGCTGGCGATGCGGGCGGCGCGGGAAAATCTCTAGGCTGCAGCGCGGCTTGCCGCTCCGAATGCCGGTGCCTGTCCGCGGCATCTGGACTTAGCCCTTCAGAGGGCCGATATTTAGGGGATGAAGCTAGACTCCTCGTTCATGGAAGAACTGCAATCGCGCATCTCGCTCGCTCAGGTGGTCGGGCGCAAAGTGCTGTGGGACAACAAGAAATCGCAACCGGGCAAGGGTGACCTCTGGGCGCCGTGCCCGTTCCATCAGGAAAAGAGCGCCTCTTTCCACGTCGATGACCGCAAGGGCTTCTTCTATTGCTTCGGGTGCCACGAAAAGGGCGACGCCATCGCCTTCGTGCGCAAGACCGAAAACGTCGAATTCATGGAGGCGGTGGAGATCCTTGCGCGTGAGGCCGGGATGCAGATGCCCGCGCGCGATCCGCAAGCCGCCAAGAAGGCCGAAAAACGCGCCACCCTTGCCGAGCTGATGGAAGAGGCGGTGAAGTTCTTCGCGCTCTGCCTTCGTGGCGCGGCTGGGCGCGACGCGACCGCCTATCTGGAAAAGCGTGGCCTTGGGGCGGAGGCGCGGGCGCGCTGGAACCTCGGGTTCGCGCCGGAAAGCTGGCAGGGCCTCTGGGACCATATGATCGGCAAGGGCGCGCGCCCCGAAGAGATTCTGGCCTGCGGTCTGGCCAAACCTTCCTCCAAGGGCGGCAAGCCCTATGACACCTTCCGCAACCGGATCATGTTCCCGATCCGCGATGCCCGCGGCCGCTGCATCGCCTTTGGCGGGCGGGCGATGGACCCCAATGACAACGCGAAATATCTGAACTCCCCCGAGACCGAGCTGTTCGACAAGGGGCGCACCCTGTTCAACTACGGACCCGCGCGTGAGGCCGTCGGCAAGGGCGCGGCCCTGATCGTGGCCGAGGGCTACATGGATGCCATCGCGCTGGCCGAGGCCGGCTTTGGCGGCGCGGTCGCGAACCTTGGCACGGCTGTCACCGAACATCACCTCGACCTGCTCTGGCGCGTCTCGCCCGAGCCGGTGATCTCGCTGGACGGCGATGCGGCGGGGATGCGCGCGGCGCGCAAGGTGATCGACCTCGCGCTGCCCAAGCTGCAGGTCGGCCGTTCGATCCGCTTCGCGGTTCTGCCGGAAGGGCAGGACCCCGACGAGCTGATCAAGACCAAGGGCGCGCCCGCGATGCAAAAGGTGGTCGAGACGGCGCTGCCGCTGGCCGAACTGCTCTGGCTGCGCGAGACGGAGGGCAAGACCTTCGACAGCCCCGATCGGCGCGCGGCGCTGGATGCCGCCCTGCGCACCGCCACCAAGCAGATCCCCGACGAAGGCCTGCGCTATCACTACGATCAGGCGCTGCGTGACAAGACACGAGAGCTGTTTCGCACTCGCCCGCAGCCCGGGCGCGGAGGCGCGCGCCCGACGAAACGCTGGGAAAAGGGCCAGAAACCCTGGAAGCCCCCTGCGATCCCGATGCAGTCGACGCGGAACTCGATCCTCGCCTCGGATGATTCCAGCGCGATGGAAGCCTTGCGCGAATCCGTCATCCTCGCCGCCGCGATCTGCACCCCCTGCATCGTCGAGGATTTCGAGCTGGGGTTGGAGCGCATGGAGTGCCGCGATGCCCGCCATGCCCGTCTGCGCGACCTGATCCTGGCCTATGCCGGGCGCGGAACCGAAGTGTTGCACGCCGAAATTGCCGCCGCTCTGGGGCCGACCGCCCTTGACGAACTGCTTGCTCAGCACCATGTGGCCCTGTGTCCCCCCGTGCGACATCCGGGGGACGAAGGAATGGCCCGCATGACCGTGGCCGAAGAGCTCGCCAAGCTTCAGGCTGCGCGGGCCCTGAGAGCCGAAGTCGCTGAAGCCGAGGAAGATATCCTCGGATCGGAGGATGAGGCGATGACCTGGCGTCTGGGTCAGGCTGCACAGGCGCGCAATGCGGCCACACGAAGCGAGAATGAGGATCGCACTGAATATGACACTGGATCGAACGGAGCCCGAATCAATCGGGACGAACGAAGTGCTCTTGATGCGCTGGTTCAGTCGATTCGTTATACCAAGCCGCGCGGCTAAGACGTAAATTACAGGTATCCTCAAGAAATTCAGGGTAAACGGGTGTGCGAATCGGACAAACACGCTATTGATTCGGATTAAACGAATCACCGCGTGTCGACCCGACGATCGACCACTGCCCCGATCCACTGCCAAGGAGTATCGCCATGGCCGCCAAGGACAACGAAGAAGCCCAGATCGAAGAGCAGGATGCGGAAGTATCGCTCGATATGAGCCAGAGCCAGGTGAAGAAGATGATCGCGGAAGCCCGCGAACGTGGCTTCATCACCTACGATCAGCTTAATCAGGTCCTCCCCCCCGATCAGGTCTCCTCGGAGCAGATCGAGGATGTGATGTCGATGCTCTCCGAAATGGGCATCAACATCATCGAAGACGATGAAGCTGAAGAAGAAGAAGGCAAGACGACAGCGGTGGTTCAGGCGAACCAGAACCGCGACGTCTCCATCGGCTCGACCGGCAATGAAAAGCTCGACCGCACCGATGATCCGGTGCGGATGTACCTGCGCGAGATGGGCAGCGTCGAACTGCTGAGCCGCGAGGGCGAGATCGCCATCGCGAAACGCATCGAGGCTGGCCGCAACACGATGATCGCCGGGCTTTGCGAAAGCCCGCTGACCTTTCAGGCGATCACCATCTGGCGCGACGAACTTCTGTCCGAAGACATTCTGCTGCGCGACGTGATCGACCTCGAAACCACCTTCGGCAACTCGCTTGAGGACGAAGAGGGCGAGGAGCCGGTCGTTGACACCAGCGGTGTCAGCAGCACTGCGCCCAAGGCGGAAAATACCGGGCCTGAGCTCGACGCTGATGGCAATCCGATCTCCAGCGACGACGATGACGACGAAGATGACCAGACCAACATGTCCCTCGCGGCCATGGAAACGGCACTCAAGCCGCGCGTTCTGGAAACCCTCGACCGGATCGCGAATGATTACGAGACCCTGTCGGCCATTCAGGACAAGCGCATCAGCGCGACCCTGAACGAAGACGGCTCTTTCAACGCGACCGAAGAAGCGACCTATCAGAAGCTGCGCTCGGAAATCGTGCTGCTGGTGAACGAACTTCACCTGCACAACAACCGTATCGAAGCCCTGATCGACCAGCTCTACGGCATCAACCGCCGGATCATGCAGATCGATTCCGCCATGGTCAAACTTGCCGACCAGGCCCGGATCAATCGCAAGGAATTCGTCGAAGAATACCGCGGCCACGAACTCGACCCGAACTGGATGGACCGGATGGCGCAAAAGCCGGGCCGGGGCTGGGCGATGTTCATCGAACGCTCGACTGACAAGGTCGAGGAACTGCGTTCGGACATGGCACAGGTCGGCCAATACGTCGGTCTGGATATCTCGGAATTCCGCCGCATTGTGCAGCAGGTCCAGAAGGGCGAAAAAGAAGCCCGTCAGGCCAAGAAGGAAATGGTCGAGGCAAACCTGCGCCTCGTCATCTCTATCGCCAAGAAGTACACGAACCGCGGTCTGCAATTCCTTGATCTCATTCAGGAAGGCAACATCGGCCTGATGAAGGCCGTCGACAAGTTCGAATACCGCCGCGGCTACAAGTTCTCGACCTATGCGACCTGGTGGATCCGTCAGGCGATCACCCGCTCGATCGCCGATCAGGCCCGCACGATCCGTATCCCGGTCCACATGATCGAGACGATCAACAAGCTTGTGCGCACCGGTCGTCAGATGCTGCACGAGATCGGCCGCGAACCGACCCCGGAAGAACTGGCGGAAAAGCTGCAGATGCCGCTGGAAAAAGTCCGCAAGGTCATGAAAATCGCCAAGGAGCCTATCTCCCTCGAAACCCCTATCGGGGACGAGGAGGATAGCCAGCTCGGCGATTTCATCGAGGACAAGAACGCGATTCTGCCGCTGGATTCCGCCATACAGGAAAACCTGAAGGAAACCACGACCCGCGTCCTCGCCTCGCTCACCCCGCGTGAGGAACGTGTGCTGCGGATGCGCTTCGGCATCGGCATGAACACGGACCACACGCTGGAAGAAGTCGGCCAGCAGTTCAGCGTCACCCGCGAACGTATCCGGCAGATCGAAGCCAAGGCGCTGCGCAAGCTCAAGCACCCCAGCCGCTCGCGAAAGTTGCGCAGTTTCCTCGATCAGTAAACGACACGCACAACCACCAGAAAGGCGCCCCTCACCCGGGCGCCTTTTTTCATGCCTGCACCTCCCAGACTGATGCAGCGCCCCGCCTGCCACTTTGACACCCACCCGATGTTTCCCTGTTGGAAATATCCCGGGGGTCCGGGGGCTGGCCCCCGCGCCGCATTCTGCCACCTGCGCTGTCGCCAGCCCGCCAGAGCCACATCCCGCCCCGAAACCCTGCCGCAGAGACGTCCCTCTGGTCGTACCAGCACAACTATGCCATAGATTTGTAACGACAGTTACACAGATTCGCACGCAAGGATGCCCATGCAAGATATCATCTGGTTGCTCATTGCCTATAAGGTCCCCCCTGAACCCACCTCCAAACGGGTGTCGATCTGGCGACGGCTCAAGGGCCTCGGCGCGGTCTATCTGCAGAACGGCGTCTGCCTCTTGCCGCAGACAGACGACCATCTCCGCCGCCTCAAGATGATCGAGAATGAGATCACGGAGATCGGTGGCGACTGCGTACTGCTGCACACCCATGGCCTCGATCCGGCGCAGCAGCAGAAGGTGATCGCCCGGTTTCAGGCCGACCGCGATGATCAGTACCGCGAATTCCTCGGCAAATGTGCTGCCTTTCAGGCCGAGATCGACAAGGAAATCCGAATCGAAAAGTTCACCTATGCTGAGCTTGAGGAAGAGGATGCCGAGTTCAGAAAGCTGGAAAGCTGGCTGGAAAAGATCGCCAGGCTCGATTTCTACGCCGCCGATCTCGCGGGCGAGGCCAGCCAGCAGCTCGCTGCCAGCAAAAGCCGACTGGACGACTACGCCACCCGGGTCTTCAATGCCCACGACGAGAATCGCCAACCGTCCTGAGCGCGCAGCCCTGCCCAACTAGCGCTACTAGTGGGCAGGCACGCGGGCTATCAGGGGAGGGTGGACCATCGGGAACAGGGCTGCCACGTGAAAAACATCGAGCATGATATCCACCGCGTCTTTCAGATCAGTATCATTCTGAAAGGTCTGCAGGCGGCGATGGAGATTCTCGGGGGTCTGTTTTTCTACGTCGTCAGCACGCAGGCCATTTTGCAGGCGGTGAACCGGCTGACCCTGACCGAGCTGACGGAAGATCCACGTGACTTCGTTGCCGCCCATCTGCTCAGCGCCGCCCAGAATCTGACCGGCGCGACCGAGCATTTCTATGCCTATTACCTGATCAGCCACGGGGTCATCAAAGTGCTGCTGGTGATCGGATTGCTGCGCGAGATGCGCATCGCCTACCCGGTGTCACTGGCGGCCATGGCGGGCTTCATCGCCTATCAGCTCTATCGCTACAGCTATACGCACTCGGCGATGCTGATCCTGCTGACGGTCTTCGACCTCGTGGTCTGTGCGCTGATCTGGCATGAATGGCGGCAGAAACAGCGCCTCACACAAACCGGTTAAGCCCGCGCAGCCGCCTGCGTCAGGTGTGCCCGAAGGCAATAACTGAGTTATCATATGAGAGTGTCTGGAGCGGGCGAAGAGATTCGAACTCTCGACCCTTACCTTGGCAAGGTAATGCTCTACCCCTGAGCTACGCCCGCTTCCTTGACGTGGGATTGTTTATCCCGGGTACTTACCTTCGTGAGAAGGACCAATTGGAGCGGGCGAAGAGATTCGAACTCTCGACCCTTACCTTGGCAAGGTAATGCTCTACCCCTGAGCTACGCCCGCATCCGTTTGGTGTCGCACGATGTATAAAGAACACCGTCTGGCCGCAAGAGGAAATTTGACCGCGCTGCGAAGAATTTTTCATAAAGGGTCTAGAGGTCAGATTTTGCTCAAGAAAATGGCCCGGCTGCGCAGGGCAGGCCGGGCCAGTCTCGGTAGGACTTCAGGCGGGATCAGGCGCGGGTGACAGTGACGTCGACGTTGCCCTTGATCGCAGCGCTATAGGGGCAGGCGGCGTGGGCCTTGGCGATCAGATCGTCGGCCACATCGTCTTCGAGGCCGGGCAGGGTGACGGTCAGCGCGGCGGTCAGGCCAAAGCCGCTGCCGTCTTCACGTTTGCCGATGCCGATTTCTGCGGTGGTCTTGGCGCCGTCTGGCAGTTTCACCTTCGCCATGCCGGCGACCATCTTCACGGCTGAGTGGAAGCAGGCGGCATAGCCGGTGGCGAACAGCTGCTCGGGGTTGGTGCCGTCACCCCCCGCGCCGCCCAGCTCCTTCGGCATCACGAGTGTGACCGAGAGGTTGCCATCATCGGTGCCGGCTTTGCCTTCGCGGCCGCCGCTGGCGGAAGCTGTCGTGGTATAGAGCGGTTGGATAGCCATGGGGTAATCCCTTTCATATCGCATGCGTTTATATCGTGCACGATACATATCGTTTGCAGCGCAAAAGACAAGCCTTGTGATTAAGTCGCGCGCGATTTATTTTCATCGCATGACACAGATGCCCCCAAATCCGCCCGCTCTGCCTGACGCCCCGCTTGTTGCGGGCCCGGAGGCGATGCTGTGCTTCAACCTCTACGCCGCCAGCCATGCCTTCATCCGCCTCTACACCCCGCATCTTGAGCGGCTGCAGCTGACCTATCCGCAGTTCCTGGTGTTGCTGTCCCTGAAGGACGCGGACGGGCAGGGGGTTGGCAGCCTCGGCGCCGCTCTGGGGATGGAGACGAACACCCTCTCGCCCTTGCTCAAGCGCATGACCACGGCGGGGCTGATCACGCGCATCCGCTCCCAAGAGGATGAGCGCCGCGTCGTTGTCGCCCTGACCGAGGCCGGGCGCGCCCGCGCCGAACAGGCGGCAGAGCTGCCCGGCTGCATCGCCCGTGACAGTGGCATGAGCGAGCAGAGCTATTGGCAGACGCTTGAAACGCTGCACCTGCTGCGCGCCCAGATCGACACGGCGGCGCAAAAGCAAAAGGGCGGGGTTTGACCCCCGCCCTTCACCGGTTCACGCGGCCAGATAGACCGACTTGATGTTGACGAATTCCTTCATGCCGAAGCCGCCATGTTCGCGGCCATAGCCTGAATCCTTCACCCCACCGAAGGGCATGTTCGGCAGCGCCACGTTGTAGCGGTTGATCGAGATCATGCCGGTGTCGAAGTATTTCACCGCCAGCTCCCGCGCCCGCTTGGTATCGCGCGAGAAGATGCCGCCGCCGAGGCCATAGCGGCTGTCGTTGGCAATGCGCATGGCGTCCTCGTCGTCCTTGGCCTTGATAACCGAGGCGACAGGGCCGAACAGCTCATCATCATAGGCCGGCTGACCGGGGGCCACATCGACCAGCACGGTCGCGGGATACCACGCGCCCTTGCGGTTCGGCACCTTGCCGCCCACGACGGCACGCGCGCCCTTGGCGACGCTCTCCTCGACCTGCTTGTGCAGGGCGTCACGCAGTTTCACCTGCGACATCGGCCCCAGCTTGGTGGCATCGGCCGTCGGATCGCCCAGCTCAACCGCGCCCATCTGCGCCGTGAAGGCATCGACAAAGGCGTCGTAGTTCTTTTCGGTGATGATGAAGCGCTTGGCGTTCACGCAGGTCTGGCCGTTGTTATACAGCCGCCCGGCGACGCAGGTCTTCACCGCCAGATCAAGGTCGGCGTCGTCCAGCACCATGTAGGCATCGTTGGAGCCAAGCTCCATCACCGACTTCTTCAGTGCACCCGCGGCCTTTTCGGCGACGTGACGCCCGGCGACATCGCTGCCGGTCAGGGTGACGCCGCGCACGAGGCGGTTCGAGATGATGTCATCGGATTGGTCGTGCTCGATCACCAGCACGCTGAACAGATGCTCGGGCAAGCCCGACCGCTCCATCACGTCGCGCAGGAACAGCCCACTGCCGGTGCAGTTGGCGGCATGTTTCAGCAGAACGCCGTTGCCCGCCATCAGGTTGGCGATGGCATAGCGGACGGCCTGGTAGCAGGGAAAGTTCCACGGCTGGATGCCATAGATCACGCCAACCGGCGCATATGCGATCACGCCGGTGCCGCCGTCGATGTCACGCTCGATCTCGGCCAGCTCGCTGGGGCCGTTGTTGGCAGTGAAATCACAGATCGCGGCGCAGAGGTCGATCTCCTGACGGCTGTCGCCGATCAGCTTGCCGACTTCGCGGGTCATCAGCTGGGCGAACTCTTCCTTGTTGTCGCGCAGGCCCTTGCCGATGGCCTTGACGACCTCGGCGCGGGCCTCGACCGAGCGGTCACGCCAGCTCATGTAGGCTTCGTGGCAGGCGGCGACGGAGGCTTCGGCCTCGGCATCGGACATATAGGTGTAGGTGGCGATCTGCTCTTCGTTGGCAGGGTTGATCGTGGTGATATCGGCAGTCATGGCGGAACCTCTTATCTGGTTGCTCTTGTGCACCAAACGTCCCGGTTCCGCGGCGGGGTCCATCACATCTCCACGACGCGGCGTCAGCGTCGCCCCGGCGTGCCGCATGGAAAACCGCCCCGCCGGAGCCACCGGCGGGGCGTACAGCCAGACTAGTCTTCGTATTCCAGCAGCAGATCCTTGGCGTCGATCTGCCCGCCGGGGCTGACGTGTACTGCCTTGATCTTGCCGGTGCGGTCGGCGTGCATCCCCGTTTCCATCTTCATCGCCTCGATGGTCAGCAGCAGGTCGCCCTCCTTGACCTCCTTGCCCGCGCTCACCCCAATCGAGGCCACGACACCGGGCATCGGCGCCGCGACATGGGCGGCATTGGTCGGGTCGGCCTTGGGTCGCGCGGCAGAGGTCCCGGTGGCCGAACGATCCGGCACCCGGATCACCCGAGGCTGGCCGTTCAGCTCAAAGAACACCCGCACGTTGCCATCTTCGCGGGTGTCCGCGACGGCCTGCAGGCGAATCTCCAGCGTCTTGCCGGGGTCGATCTCGGCACTGATCTGTTCGCCCTGTTCCATGCCGTAAAAGAACGTCTTGGTCGGCAGGGCGCGCACGGGGCCATAGATCTCGTGCCGGGCGGCATAGTCGGTGAAGACCTTGGGGTACATGATGTAGGAGTTCAGATCCTCGTCATCGATCACCTTGCCGTCCAGCTTGTCCGACAGCTCCTGGCGCATCGCCTCCAGATCGACCGGGGGCAGATGCTTGCCGGGGCGGTCTAGGTTGGGGGCATCCCCCTTCAGGATCTTGGCGACCAGCGGCGCCGGAAAGCCCCCCGGAGGCTGGCCAAGGTTGCCGCGCATCATGTCGATGACCGAGTCTGGGAACGAGATGTCGCGGGCCGGGTCTTCGACCTGCTCCCGGCTCAGGCCCTGGCTGACCATCATCAGCGCCATGTCCCCGACGACCTTGGACGACGGCGTCACCTTCACGATATCGCCGAACATCTGGTTCACCTGCGCGTAGGTATGCGCCACCTCGTGCCAGCGTTCCTCCAGCCCCATCGAGCGCGCCTGCGCCTTGAGGTTGGTGAACTGGCCACCGGGCATCTCGTGCAGATAGACCTCGGAGGCAGGAGCCTGCATCCCGCTCTCGAACGCGATGTACTGCCCGCGCACGGCCTCCCAGTAATCCGACATCTGGCGGATTTCCTCGATGTCGAGGCCGGTGTCGCGCTCGGTATGGGCCAGCGCCTCGACGATCGAGCCCATGGTGGGTTGCGAGGTGTTCCCCGACAGCGCATCCATCGCGCAATCGGCGGCATCGACGCCCATCTCAGCCGCCGCCAGAATGCTGGCCCCGGCAATGCCACTGGTGTCATGGGTGTGGAAGTGAATCGGAATGCCGATCTCTTCCTTCAGGGCCTTGATCAGCACCCGCGCGGCGGCGGGCTTCAACAGCCCGGCCATGTCCTTCAGCCCGAGGATATGCGCCCCCGCCGCCTCCAGCTCCTTCGCCATGGCGACGTAGTATTTCAGGTCGTACTTGGCGCGATCCGGGTTCAGGATATCGCCGGTATAGCACACCGCGCCTTCACAGATCTTGCCGGTCTCGACGACCGCATCCATCGCGACGCGCATGTTCTCGACCCAGTTCAGCGAATCGAACACGCGGAACACGTCCATCCCCGTCTCTGCCGCCTGTTTCACAAACGCCTGCACAGCGTTGTCGGGATAGTTGGTGTAGCCGACGCCGTTGGAGCCCCTCAGCAGCATCTGCGTCAGGATATTGGGGCAGGCGGCGCGGATATCGCGCAGCCGCTGCCACGGGTCTTCCTGCAGGAACCGGAAGGCCACGTCAAACGTCGCACCACCCCAGCACTCAAGGCTGAAAAGTTCCGGCAGGTTGGCGGCGTAGGACGGCGCGGCGGTGATCATGTCGATCGAGCGCATCCGCGTTGCCAGCAAGCTCTGGTGCCCGTCGCGCATCGTTGTATCGGTGATCAGCAGCTGTTTCTGCGCCAGCATCCAGTCGGCAACCGCCTTGGGGCCCTTTTCATCCAGCAGCGTCCGGGTGCCCGCGGGCGCGTCACCACGCGGGGTCGGCGGCTTGGGCATCTTGAAGCCCTCGGCCAGCGTCGCACGCCCCGTCGTCTCCGGATGGCCGTTGACGGTGATATCGGCGATATAGGTCAGCACCTTGGTGCCTCGGTCCTGCGTCACGGCGAAATCGAACAGGTCCGGCGTCGTGTCGATAAACTTGGTGGTATATTCATTCGACAGGAAGGTCGGGTGCTTCAGCAGGTTCTGCACGAAGGCGATATTGGTCGAGACACCGCGAATCCTGAACTCCCGCAGCGCCCGGTCCATCCGCGCAATCGCCTTTTCCGGCGTCTGCGCCTTGGCCGTCACCTTCACCAACAGCGAATCGTAGTACCGCGTGATCACCCCGCCCGCATAGGCCGTGCCCCCGTCGAGACGAATCCCCATGCCGGTCGCGGTGCGATAGGCGGTGATCCGGCCATAGTCGGGGATGAAGTTGTTCTGCGGATCTTCCGTGGTGATCCGGGTCTGCAGAGCATGGCCATTCAGATGGATATCGCCCTGAGACGCCTTGCCCGTCGCCTCGGCCAGCGTCTTGCCCTCGGCAATCAGGATCTGAGCCTGCACGATGTCGATGCCGGTCACCTCTTCGGTGACGGTGTGCTCGACCTGCACGCGCGGGTTCACTTCGATGAAGTAGAACTGCTGGTTGTCCATATCCATCAGGAATTCGACCGTGCCGGCGCATTCATAGTTCACATGCTGGCAGATCTTGCGCCCCAGCTCGCAGACCTCGGCGCGCTGTTCGGGGGTCAGGTAGGGGGCAGGGGCGCGCTCCACCACCTTCTGATTGCGCCGCTGGACCGAGCAATCCCGCTCGAACAGGTGATAGATATTGCCATGAGAATCGCCCAAGATCTGCACTTCGACGTGGCGGGCGCGCATGATCATCTTCTCCAGATACCCCTCGCCATTGCCAAAGGCGGCCTCAGCCTCGCGGCGGCCCTCCAGCACCTTCTCGGGCAGCTCCTTCTCGTTATTGATCGGGCGCATGCCACGCCCGCCGCCACCCCAGCTGGCCTTGAGCATCAGCGGATAGCCGACCTCGCCCGCCTCTTTCTTGATCGCCTCCATGTCATCGCCCAGTACTTCGGTCGCGGGGATCACCGGCACCCCGGCCTCGACCGCGACGCGGCGCGCACTGGCCTTGTCGCCAAGCTGGCGCATGGTGATCGCCTTGGGGCCGATGAAGGTGATCCCGGCCGCATCGCAAGCATCGACGAAATCAGGATTTTCCGACAGCAAGCCATAGCCCGGATGGATCGCATCGGCGCCGCACATCTTGGCGACGCGAATGATCTCGGGGATCGAGAGGTAGGCCGCGACCGGCCCCATGCCCTCGCCGATGCGATACGCCTCGTCCGATTTGAACCGGTGCAGGCTCAGCTTGTCCTCCTCCGCATAGACCGCGACGGTCTTCTTGCCCATCTCGTTGGCGGCACGCATGATGCGGATCGCGATTTCGCCACGGTTGGCGATGAGGATCTTGCGAAAGTCGGACATTAAAACCTCATATGCGTCAGGATGATGTCAAATCAAACGATATGCCGCAACGCAGCGCAAGGGGGCATTTGCAATTGGTCACTAGCAACCTGCCCATGTTGCTGTTTAACAGGCATCCTTCGGAGGCCCCAATGGCGGCCATAGGGGATTAATATAACTCTATGTAAAAGATCACATTTTTCCGAAAATATTGGGGATCATTTCAAATCTGGCCTGCCGTTCTGCCGCATCGCATCAAACAGTAATAGACAATGACAACCACTTTCAAAACCATACGTATGCAAGCGAATTTGAAATGGACAATACCGCGCGCCATCTCGCAAATAACCCCAAATTCACCCCCGACACCCGCCGCATTTCAAGCACTCAGGCAAAGATTGGCACACTTGTGAACAAGTCGGGAACATGAGGGACTTTCCCTTACGCCGCGCGCCATGTAGATTAGCCACATGAGCTCTTATTCCGAAGATGATGCCTTCGAGGCCGCCGCCACTGTCCCGCTGTCCCAGCGGGCGATGGCGCGCGTTCACCCCGCCACCCCCTATCTGGACGATCTCAACCCCGCGCAGCGCGAGGCGGTCGAGGCGCTGGATGGCCCCGTTCTGATGCTCGCAGGCGCGGGCACCGGCAAGACCAAGGCGCTGACCTCGCGCATGGTGCACTTGCTGACGACGGGCCGCGCCCGCCCGAACGAGATTCTCTCGGTGACCTTCACCAACAAGGCCGCGCGCGAGATGAAGTTGCGCATGGGCCGGATGCTGGGCGAGGGGGTCGAGGGCATGCCCTGGCTCGGCACTTTCCACTCGATCTGCGTCAAGCTGCTGCGCCGCCACGCCGAGCTGGTCGGGCTGAAGTCCAACTTCACCATCCTCGACACCGACGACCAGATTCGCCTGATGAAACAACTGCTTGCTGCGACCAATATCGACGACAAGCGCTGGCCTGCCCGGATGCTGGCCGGGGTCATCGACAGCTGGAAAAACCGCGCCTGGATACCGTCGAAAGTCCCCGCTTCCGAGGCCTCGGCCTTCAACAACCGTGGTACCGAGCTCTACGACCAATACCAGCGCCGCCTGCTGGAGCTGAATGCCGTCGATTTCGGCGACCTGCTGCTGCATGTCGTGACGATCTTCCAGACGCATGAGGACGTGCTTCAGCAATACCAGCGCTGGTTCAAATACATCCTCGTCGACGAATATCAGGATACCAACGTCGCCCAGTACCTCTGGCTGCGGCTTCTGGCAGGCGCGCACAAGAATATTTGCTGCGTTGGCGACGATGACCAGTCGATCTATGGCTGGCGCGGTGCCGAAGTTGGCAACATCCTGCGGTTCGAGAAGGATTTTCCCGGCGCCAAGGTGGTCCGGCTGGAGCAGAACTACCGCTCCACGCCGCATATCCTCGCCGCCGCGTCCTCCGTCATCGCCGGCAACGAATCGCGCTTGGGCAAGGATCTGTGGACCGAGGCGAAAGACGGCGAAAAAGTCCGCCTGATCGGCCATTGGGACGGCGACGAAGAGGCCCGCTGGGTCGGCGACGATATCGAGGCGATGCAGCGCGGCACCCGCGGGATGGAGCCTTTTTCCCTCGACGACATGGCGATTCTTGTCCGCGCCTCGCACCAGATGCGCGCCTTCGAGGACCGATTCCTCACGATCGGTCTGCCCTACCGCGTCATCGGCGGCCCGCGCTTTTACGAACGGCTCGAGATTCGCGATGCCATGGCCTATTTCCGCCTCGCCGTCTCGCCCGCCGACGATCTGGCGTTCGAACGCATCGTCAACACGCCCAAACGCGGCCTCGGGGACAAAGCCCAACAGAAAATCCAGATGACGGCGCGCGAAAACGGCGTCTCGCTGCTCGATGGCGCGCGGATATTGCTGCAGGACAAGGGACTTGGCGGCAAGGCGGCCGGTCTGCTGGCCCGGTTCGTCGAACAGATGGACCGCTGGCACGAGATCGCGCGCCTGCACACCCCCGGAAGCCTCATCGAGGACGGAGAGGCGGTCATTCTCGACGAAGATCGCCCCCGCGCTCCCATGGGGCATGTCGAGCTGGCCGAAATCATGCTGGACGAATCCGGCTACACCTCGATGTGGCAAAACGACAAGACCCCAGAGGGGCCGGGGCGCCTCGAAAACCTCAAGGAACTGGTGAAAGCGCTGGAAAGCTTCGAGAACCTGCAAGGATTCCTCGAACACGTCAGCCTGATCATGGACAATGAGAGCGAGCAGGAGGGCGAAAAGGTCTCGATCATGACCCTCCACGGCGCCAAAGGCCTGGAATTCCCAGTCGTCTTCCTGCCGGGATGGGAAGACGGCCTGTTCCCCAGCCAGCGGAGCATGGACGAATCGGGGCAAAAAGGCCTCGAAGAAGAACGCCGCCTCGCCTACGTCGGGATCACAAGGGCTGAAAAGGTCTGCACGATCTCCTTCGCAGGCAACCGCCGCGTCTTTGGCCAGTGGCAAAGTGCGCTTCCCTCCCGCTTTATCGATGAACTTCCGGACGCAAACGTCGACGTTCTGACGCCTCCCGGACTCTATGGTGGCGGATTCGGCGCGGCAGCGGCCCCCGCCAACACCATCGACGCGAAGGTCGCTGCAGCAGACGGATACAATTCGCCGGGCTGGAAACGTCTTCAGGCGCGGGCCAATCACCGCCCGGTCACCCAGCCGCGCGAAACCCGCAGCACAATATTGGATTTGAGCGCCAGCAGCTCTCACACGGTGGGAGAGCGCGTCTTCCACCAGAAGTTCGGCTATGGCGATATTGTTGCGATTGAGGGCGACAAGCTCGAGGTGAATTTTGAAAAAGCCGGGATGAAAAAGGTCGTGGCCAAGTTCATCTCCAGCGGCGAAGATGTTCCGTTCTGAACAGTTTGCAGTGCCGTTCCGTCCGTTGAAAAATACCAAAGGCCGGCAAGGGGGGCTTTGCCCCCGCCGCGCTTGCGCGCGCCTCCCCCAAAGTATTTCTGGCAAGATGATACAGAGCGAGGCTCGCCTGTCATCTTGCCGAAAATACTTCAGGTGAATGGCGCCGCAGGCGCCAGAGGGCAGAGCCCTATATTCATGATCTGAAAATAAAAAAACCGCGATGCCAGGGAGGAGGAGAGGCACCGCGGTTCATTTTACGATCACCCAGGGAGGAGGAGGGGCGATCGATCTCTTGCCGAAAGTCCGACCGAGCCAGGGAGGAGGAGAGGCTCGGTCGGTCTTGGCATCACGGCTCCGGGAGGAGGATAGAGCCGCGAATTCTTTGCGGAGCGTAACCCTGCTCCGGGGATGGGGCCGGTGATGCCAGGGAGGAGGAGAGGCATCACCGGTGTGTCACGATCGCCCAGGGAGGAGGAGGGGCGACCGATCTGTTTGCCAGTGCCCGACCGAGCCAGGGAGGAGGAGAGGCTCGGTCGGTCTTGGCATCGCGGCCCAGGGAGGAGGAGAGAGCCGCGAATTCTTGCGAAGCGTCACCCTGCTTCGGGGATAGGTGCGGCGATATCAGGGAGGAGGAGAGATATCGCCGCTGGTTTCAGTGGCCCAGGGAGGAGGAGAGGGCCGCTGATCTCGGAAAACTTATGCCGCTTTGCGGTAGGCTTCTTCGTAAGCAATCGAGCGGATCTGCGAACGGTGCAGGCCGAGGTCACGCAGTTCGCGGTTGCTCAGGGCCGACAGTTCGTTGACGCAATTGCGGTATGTCCAGAAGCGGGACTGACGCTCGGTCACTGCGCTGATCAAACGGGAGACCAGGTTGCCTTGTGCGCGGCCAGCTGCGGATTTGCCGTGAATGTCTGATACCATTGCCATCTTACTAAAACCTTTCGTCTCGTAACTTCGGGGGCGGCGGCTTGCGGTGTCGTTTCGTTCAAGCCCGTCGCTGTTGAACCCAATTTACTGTTTTGCTGCGCTTGCACAATGGCCGGTTGCTCAACGCCGCTATGCAGAAAGTGCATAAGAAGCATTGACCTAAAGTTAACGAAACCATGACAACCCCGGGTCATATGCGTTCAAACGTCCTGTGAGCGGGGGAAATGGGTGAAAACAGCCCGCTGCCCTTGCTGCGCCGTTCAAAATACGCACCTATGCAGGGCATACTGAAGGAGACTGCCTTGCCCGTCACACGTGATGAAATTTTAATCGAACTCGAACGTCTTTCTCTGCCGGACGGCGGCAATCTCGTCTCGCGCGACATGATCCGCGCGCTGACGGTCGAGGGTGACACGGTGCGCTTTGTCATTGAGGCGCCCGATCCAGAGACGGCGCGCAAGATGGATGCCATCCGTGCCGCCGCGGAAAACCTCGTGGCCGCACTGCCCGGCGTGGCCCGTGCCAGCGCAATTCTGACCGCGCACGGACCGTCGCAGAAAGCGCCCGCCGCGCCGCCCGCGCCCTCGGAGCAGCCGCCCAGCCTCAAGATCGGCGGTCATCCCAAGCCACAGACCGCGCCGCTCAAGCCCGCGGGCATCAAGCACATCATTGCCATCGGTTCGGGCAAGGGCGGCGTTGGCAAGTCGACCGTCTCCTCCAACCTCGCCGTGGCGCTGGCCCGGCAGGGGCGGCGGGTCGGTCTGCTGGACGCCGATATCTATGGCCCCTCGCAGCCGCGCATGATGGGGGCGACCAAGCGCGCCGCCTCTGCCGACGGCAAGGTGATCGAGCCTTTGCATCTGCACGGCGTCACCATGATGTCGATTGGCCTGATGATGGACGAGGGCAAGGCCGTCGTCTGGCGTGGGCCGATGCTGATGGGGGCCGTGCAGCAGATGATCGGCCAGGTGAACTGGGGCGAGCTTGACGTGCTGCTGGTCGATCTGCCTCCCGGCACCGGTGATGTGCAGCTGACATTGTGCCAGCGGGCCGAGGTGAGCGGCGCCATCATCGTCTCGACCCCTCAGGACGTGGCGCTGATCGATGCGCGCAAGGCCATCGACATGTTCCATACCCTCAAGACGCCGATCCTTGGGCTGATCGAGAACATGTCGACCTTCATCTGCCCCCATTGCGGCGGCGAATCGCATCCCTTCGGTCAGGGCGGCGTTGCGGCCGAGGCCGAGAAGACGGGCGTGCCTCTGCTTGGCACCCTGCCGCTCGACCTCGACACCCGGCTGGCCGGCGACGGCGGCACGCCGATTGCGGCGGGCGAGGGCGCACAGGCCCAAGCCTATGCGGATCTGGCGCGGCGGATGATTGCAACGGGGCTGTTCTAGCACCAGCAACGCGATTGGGACGGTCTGGGATCGGCGGGGCATGCTCCGCCGATTTCTGTATGCGGGGGGCTGATTTGCGCTGGCCCCTCGCGCCGGGCCGCTGGAAAACCGGCCAAACCCGAGGATCAGGCGGTTTTTGCTGGGTGATGTGGGATCAGATGGGATGCGTCCATCTGAACGACATGTCGCAGCTCTGCTCTCGGCGAATCACAGGCGCGTGAGGGGCGGAAGATGGCCGAAACCGGGTGCTTCTGGCCCATTTCATCCGCTGAACCTTGCCGGTTCCATGGCTTCTGCGTGACAGGCGCGATTTTTTTCAGCGCGTTTCCAGGCGCGGGGCTCGGTGGGGGAAGGACTCTAAAAACACCACATGTGGTGTTTTTCTGAAAATAGCACGCTAATTGGCGCCCGAGTTGATGCCAAAAAGCCTCTACATCTTGTTTTTCAGAGGCGTCAAAAACCAGATCTTCCCATCTGATCCCAAAAAAACCATTTGCGTCCCACGCTGGCCCATGGCATCCATGGATCACAAGATGAGGACGGGAAATTAAGAGGCACAAGACCTCATAAAACGACTTCCCAAGGCAGTGAGTAGTACAGGCACCCGCTTTCATCAAACCAAAGAGATCCGGCGTGCGGGGCGAGCAGACATCCCCCCAGGTGGCCGCGCGCAGTCGGACATACCCGGAAACGGGACGAGGGCGGCGGATAGGGCAGTGGCAGCAGCTCCTATCCGCCGTTTTCCGTTTCAGGGTCGCCATTCTGGCATCAGGCGTCACGGGGGATGCAGTAAAGGTTGGGGCGAACCTTGCGTATCAAGAGGTTCAAAGGCGAAGAGGAGCTCAAGATTGACTCCAAGGGCAGGGTGTCCATCCCGGCCAACTTCCGCCGTGTTCTTGAATCGCAGGATCCCGACTGGACCGAGGGCAAGAGCGTCGGCATGACGATTGTCTACGGCTCCCACCTCACCAACCACATTGAATGCTATTCCGTCGACACGATGAGCGAGGTCGAGGAACTGATCGACCGCATGCCTAGTGCCGGTGTTCGCGCCAAGACCATGGTGCGCAACTTTCTGACCGAGTCTCTGGATTTCTCCATTGATGACACGGGCCGGATCGTCCTTCCCGCCAAACTCCGCACCAAGCTGGGCGTCGCCCTGGGCGATGCCGTGATGTTTGCGGGCTGTGGCAAGACCTTCCGCATCTGGAACCCGACCGCCTACGCCGATGTCGTCGCCGCCGAGACCGCGGCGCTGGAAGAAGATGAGCCAGCCTTCGATCCCGACGCCATCCTTGACGAATTGCGCGGCCTGACCGCCCCCCTTGCAGGAGGTCTCTGAGTTATGGCCGAAAGACCCGCCAAATCTGATGCGCCGCACATTCCGGTGCTGCTGCGCCCGCTGCTCAAGGCGGTTGCGCCGGTGCAGGGCGTCTGGGCCGATGGCACCTTCGGGGCAGGGGGCTATGCCCGTGGTCTGATCGAGGCTGGCGCCGAACGTGTCATCGGCATTGATCAGGACCCGCTGGCGATCGAGATGGCGCAAGCCTGGATCGGTGACTACGACGGACGTTTGCAACTGCTGCAGGACAACTTTGCAAACCTCGACAAGATTGCCGAAGCCCATACCGATGGCGGCCTTGATGGCATCGTCCTCGACCTCGGCGTCAGCTCGATGCAGCTGGACCTGGCCGAGCGTGGCTTTTCCTTCATGCGCGACGGACCGCTCGACATGCGGATGAGCCAGTCCGGCACCTCTGCCGCCGATCTGGTCAATGATCTGGAAGAGGCCGAGCTGGCCGACCTCATTTATCTCTATGGCGAGGAGCGCGCCTCGCGCCGCATCGCCAAGACCATCGTGCGCGAGCGCGAGGTCGAGCCGATCACCAACACCGCCCGTCTGGCGAAGATCGTCGAGGGCTGCCTGCCGCGCTCCAAACCCGGTCAGAGCCACCCGGCGACACGCACCTTTCAGGGCCTGCGCATCGCGGTGAACGACGAATACGGTGCCCTCGCTACCGGCCTGATGGCGGCTGAGCGCGCCCTGAAACCCGGTGGCGCGCTGGCTGTCGTGACCTTCCACTCCATCGAAGACCGCATGGTGAAACGCTTCTTCCAGCTGCGCTCCGGTACCACCGGCAATGCCAATCGCTACGCCCCCGCGCTGGAGGAGGAGGTGCCCGCCTTCACCCAGAAGACCCGCAAGGGGATCAGCGCGGACGAAGAAGAACTCTCGCTCAACCCCCGCTCGCGCTCGGCGCATCTGCGGGTGGGCTTTCGCACCGACGCGCCCTCCGAAGAGGTCGACCGCGCCATGCTCGGGATGCCCGGCGCGCCGAAACCCGGGCGTGATGATACCAACACAAACAGAGGGAAACGCCGGTGAAATCATTGCTTTATGTGCTCAGCGCCATGGCCGTGATCGGTCTTGCCTTCTGGGCGTATCGGGAAAATTACCAGACGCAGGCCGCGCTGGATCAGGCCGAGCGGTTGCAGAACCGCATCATGGCCTCGCGGGCGCGCCTGTCGATGCTGCGCGCCGAGTGGGCTTATCTGAACCGTCCCGACCGCCTGCGTGAGCTGGCGGAGATGAACTTCACCAACCTCAAGCTGCAACCCATTGATCCGTCGCAGTTCGGCAAGGTCACGCAGGTGCGCTATCCGGTGCCCGACCTGCCGCTGGTGTTCAACGAACCCGTCGACGTCTCGACGATGAACCGCCCTGCGGATCAGGTCACCGACGTGCCCGCAGCCACGGTCGCCCCGAAACCAGCCCCGAAACCGGCCGCAAAACCGGCTGCCGTCAAAGTCGCGCCGAAAGCCGTCGCCGAGGCGAAAAAGCCCGAAGCCCAAGCCCCTGCCGCCCATGTCAGCAAGGACGCGATTGCCCGCGCTCTTGCCGAAGCTCTCGGGGGCTGATCTGTCATGACCCGTATCCCGCTGCGCCCTCTGGCCCGTATCCTGCAAGCCCGCGCCAAGGGCGAAAACCCCGACGCGATCGAACGTGAGAACCTGCGCCTGCGCCATGAGGCGATGCGCGACCGTTCGCGCGCCCGTGCCGAGGGGCGCCTTCTGGTGCTCGGCCTCGCCTTCGTCTGTGCTTTTGTCACGGTCGGCGCGCGTATGGGCACGATGGCTTCCTCGACCCCGGCCGAGCCGCGCGCTTCGGCCCGTGGCGCCGGAATCGTGGCGCAACGCGGTGATATTCTTGACCGTGACGGGCGCATCCTCGCCACCAACATGGAGACCTATTCGCTCTACGCCCACCCGCACCAGATGATCTATCCGGCGAATGCGGCGCGCGAACTGGCCAAGATCTTTCCCGAACTCGATGCGGCAAAGCTGGAAAAACGCTTTACCGGCAACGGCAAATTCTACTGGATCCGGCGCACCATGTCGCCCGAACAGCGCCAGGCGGTGCATGACATCGGCGATCCCGGCCTGCTGTTCGGCCCGCGCGAAATGCGCCTCTATCCCAATGGCCCGATCGCCGCGCATATCCTCGGCGGCACCTCCTTCGGCACCGAAGACGTCAGCTACGCCGAGATCAAGGGCACGGCCGGCATCGAACACTCCTTTGACGCCGAACTGCGCGATCCGGCGAATGGCGGCAAACCGCTGCAGCTCTCGCTCGACCTCACCGTGCAGGCGGCGCTGGAGCAGGTGCTTGATGGCGGCATGAAGCTGATGCACGCCAAGGGCGCCTCGGCGATCCTGATGGATGTCCACACGGGCGAGATCATCTCCATGGCCTCGCTGCCCGATTTCGATCCCAACGACCGCCCGCACCTGCCGACCTCGGGCCACCCCGACGACAGCCCGCTGTTCGATCGCTCCATTCAGGGCATCTACGAACTCGGCTCGGTCTTCAAGATTTTCACCATCAGTCAGGCGCTTGAGCTGGGCCTCGTATCCCCCGACACGATGATCGACACCCGCGGCCCGATCCGCTGGGGCCGTTTCCGCATCAACGATGACCACCCCATCGGCAAGGAAGCCTCGGTCAGCGAAATTCTGATCGAAAGCTCCAACATCGGCACCGCCCGCATCGCCCAGATGATCGGCGCCGAGCGTCAGCAGCAGTTCCTGCACAAGCTCGGCTTCTTCGTGCCCTCCCCGGTTGAGCTCTCCGAGGCGGCGATGACCAAGCCGAACTGGCAGACCAACTGGTCCGACCTGACCACCATGACCGTGTCCTATGGTCACGGCATGTCGATCTCTCCGCTGCATCTGGCCACCGCCTATGCCGCTGTGGCCAACGGCGGCCGTCTGCTGAAACCGACGCTGCTGAAACAGACCGCCCCGCAAGAGGGCGAGCGCGTGATGAGCGAGGCGACCTCGGCGATTGCCCGCCAGCTGCTGCGCAAGGTCGTCACCGAAGGCACCGCGTCCTTTGGCGAGGTGCCCGGCTATGACGTTGGCGGCAAGACCGGCTCGGCGAACAAGCTGAGACCGACGGGCGGTTATTACGAGGACAAGACGATTTCTACCTTCGCCTCGGTCTTTCCGATCCGCGATCCGAAATACACCCTGATCGTGATGCTGGACGAGCCCTATACCTTCATCTACGGCGAAAACCGCCGCACGGCCGGCTGGACCACCGTGCCCGTCGCCGCCGAGATCATCCGCCGCATCGGCCCGCTTCTGGGCCTGCGTCCATACGTTGAACCCCAGCGTGTGGCTGATATAACCCTCTCATCAAACTGAGGCGGGCAGCATGGCCCGGAAAGGCGCGGGTATGGCGGATCGGAATGGCGTTTCAGGCGGGCAGAGCAAGTCTCTCGCGCAACTCGGGCTGCATGCCCGCGCCGGGCGAATGGCGCAGGTCAGCGGCCTGGCGGTCGACAGCCGGGATATCGAAGCGGGGTTTCTGTTCGCCGCCTTGCCCGGCACCAAGATCCATGGCGCGGCCTTTATTGCCACCGCCCTGCGCATGGGCGCCGCCGCGATCCTGACCGATGCCGAGGGGGCGCGTCTGGCCGAGCGTGAGCTGGCCGCCTCCGACGCCGCCCTCGTGATCGCCGAAGATCCACGTCAGGCGCTGGCCTGCGCCGCCGCACTCTGGTTCGGTGCCCAGCCGGCCGTTGTCGCGGCCGTCACCGGCACCAACGGCAAGACCTCCGTTGCGACCTTCCTGCGCCAAATCTGGCAGGCGCAGGGCAACAAAGCGATCAACCTCGGCACCACCGGGGTCGAGGGCGATTTCACCTATCCGCTGGCGCACACCACGCCCGAACCCATCACCCTGCACCGCATTCTGGCGCAGGCTGCCGCCGCCGGCGTGACCCGCTGCGCGATGGAGGCCTCCTCGCACGGTCTGTCGCAACGCCGTCTTGATGGCGTGATGCTGCGCGGCGCGGGCTTCACCAACCTGACGCAGGACCACCTCGATTATCACGCCTCGTTCGAGGAATATTTCGCCGCCAAGGCCGGTCTCTTCACCCGCGTCCTGCCGCCCGATGGCTATGCGGTGATCAATATCGACGGCGCGCGCGGCCCCGACATGGCCGAAGCGGCAGAGATGCGCGGCATTGACGTGCTCACCGTCGGCATGCACCGCGACGCCGAAATGCGCATCATGGCGCGCCGGTTTGAACCGCACGGCCAGATCCTGCGCGTCGCCTTCAATGACGAGGAATATCAGGTCCACCTGAACCTGATCGGCGGATTTCAGGCGGAAAACGTCCTCGTCGCCGCTGGCCTCGCAATTCTGACGGGCGAGCCGCCGGATGAGGTCTTCGACGTTCTGCCGCAGCTGACCGGCGTGCGCGGCCGCATGCAGCTGGCCGCGACCCGTGCCAATGGCGCCGCCGTCTATGTCGATTACGCCCATACGCCCGATGCCGTGGCCACCGCGCTCAAGGCGCTGCGCCCGCATGTCATGGGCCGAATCGTCGCCGTCATCGGGGCAGGGGGCGACCGTGATCGCACCAAGCGCCCGCTGATGGGGCAGGCCGCCGCTGAAAACGCCGATCTGGTCTTTGTCACCGATGATAACCCGCGCTCCGAGGATCCCGCCAGCATTCGTGCGTCGGTCATGCTCGGCTGTCCCGAGGCCATCGAGGTCGCCGACCGCGCCGAGGCGATCCTGCGGGCCGTTGATTCCCTCGGGCCCGGCGACGCTCTGCTGGTCGCAGGCAAGGGGCACGAGAGCGGCCAGATCATCGGCCAGACCACCTATCCCTTTGACGACGTGGAACAATCCTCCGTCGCCGTTGCCGCACTTGATGGACGCCTCGCATGACCCTCTGGCACGCGGCTGAGGCCGCCACCGCAACCGGCGGGCAGGCGCAGGGCAACTGGCGCGCCACCGGCGTCTCCATCGACACCCGCTCGATTGCGCAGGGCGACCTGTTCGTCGCGCTGAAAGCCGCCCGCGACGGGCATGAGTTCGTGGCGCAGGCGCTTGAGGCCGGGGCCGCCGCCGCCCTCGTCACCCATATCCCCGAAGGCGTCGCCTCCGACGCGCCGCTGCTGATTGTGCCTGACGTGCTGCAGGCGCTCGAAGATCTGGGCCGCGCCGCCCGTGACCGCATGACAGGCCGTGTCGTCGCCGTCACCGGCTCGGCGGGCAAGACCTCGACCAAGGAAATGCTGCGCGACGTGCTCTCCAGCCAGCGCCGCACCCATGTCGCCGAGGCGAGCTATAACAACCACTGGGGCGTGCCCCTGACGCTGGCGCGGATGCCGCGCGACACCCAATGCGCCGTGATCGAGATCGGCATGAATCACCCAGGTGAGATCGCACCGCTTGCGCGCCTCGCCCGCCCGCATATCGCGCTGATCACCACCATCGCCCCCGCCCACCTTGAGGCGTTCGAATCCATCGAGGGTATCGCCCGCGAAAAAGCCACGATCTTTGAAGGGCTTGAGCCGGGCGGCACCGCCATCATCAACGGCGACCTGTCGACCAGCCCGCTGATGATCGCGGCGGCGCAGGCCCACGGCGCGCGCATCCTGACCTTCGGCGAATCTGCTGGCTGCCATCATCGCCTGCTCAAGGTCACGCTGGCCGAGGATTGCCTCGTCTGTCACGCCCGCGCCTGGCGCACCCCGATCACCTACAAGGTCGCCGCCGCCGGGCACCACTTCGCGCTCAACGGCCTCGCCGTGTTGGCCGTCGCCCATGTGCTGGGCCACGACCGCGCGCTGGCGCTGGCCGATATTGGCCGCTGGACCCCGCCTGCGGGCCGGGGGCTGCGCCAGAAGCGCATCCTCGATCCGCTCGACCGGGCGCTGTCATTTGAACTCATCGACGATGCCTTCAACGCCAACCCCGCCTCGATGGGCGCGGCGCTGGATGTGCTGGCCGCTTCGGACCCGCGCGACAACCTTGGCCGTCACGCCCATGGCCGCCGCATCGCCATTCTGGGCGAGATGCTGGAGCTTGGCCCCAACGAGATGGAGATGCACCGCGCCCTCGCTGATCTGCCCGCGATGGACAACATCGATCTGGTGCATTGCGTCGGCCCGAGGATGCAGAGCCTTTACGACGCACTGCCCGATCACAAGCGCGGGCGATTCTTCAAAAAGGTCGACAAGCTGGCCGCAGAGCCGCTGCGACTGGTCGACGCAGGCGATGTCGTGCTCATAAAGGGCTCCAAGGGCTCGCGCGTGTCACTAGTCGTTGACGCCTTGCGAAAACTCAGCCATCTCGCCGACGATTAAGTGTTACCAAACTAAGGACTGACAAGATGTTGTATTGGCTGACGGCCCTTTCGGATGGCGGCGACATCTTCAACCTGTTCCGCTACATCACCTTCCGCGCCGGTGGCGCCTTCATGACCGCGCTGATTTTCGGCTTCCTGTTCGGGCCGCCGCTGATCAACGTGTTGCGCCGCAGTCAGGGCAAGGGCCAGCCGATTCGCGAAGACGGCCCGCAGACTCACCTGCTCAAGGCTGGCACGCCGACCATGGGCGGGCTGCTGATCGTCGGGGCGCTGGTCACTTCGACCCTGCTCTGGGCGCGGCTCGACAATCCACTGGTTTGGCTGGTGCTGTTCGTCACGCTCTCCTTCGCTGCCATCGGCTTTGCCGACGATTATGCCAAGGTCTCCAAGCAGACCACCGCAGGCGTCTCGGGCAAGGTGCGCCTTGCCATCGGCTTTGCCGTGGCTCTGGTCGCCAGCCTCTGGGCGACATGGCTGCAACCTGCCGAACTGCAGTATGAACTGGCGCTGCCGGTGTTCAAGAACGTGCTGGTCAACCTCAGCTACGGCTTCATCCCCTTCGCCATGTTCGTCATCGTCGGCTCGGCCAATGCCGTGAACCTGACAGACGGCCTCGACGGCCTCGCCATCATGCCGGTGATGATCGCCTCTGCCGCGCTTGGCATCATCGCCTATACCGTGGGCCGGGTCGACTACACCGAATACCTCGGGCTGCACTACGTCCCCGGCTCGGGCGAGATCATCATCTTCGTCGCCGGTCTGATCGGCGGCGGTCTCGGCTTCCTGTGGTACAACGCCCCCCCCGCCGCCGTCTTCATGGGTGACACCGGCAGCCTCGGCCTCGGCGGCGCCCTTGGTGCCATCGCCGTGGTCACGAAACACGAGATCGTCCTCGGCATCGTCGGCGGGTTGTTCGTGGTCGAGGCTCTCTCGGTCATCATTCAGGTCGCCTACTTCAAGCGCACCGGCAAGCGCGTCTTCCTGATGGCCCCGATCCATCACCACTACGAGAAGAAGGGCTGGGCCGAGCCGCAGATCGTCATCCGCTTCTGGATCATCTCGCTGATCCTCGCGATCATCGGCCTCGCGACACTGAAACTGCGCTGACCGCTTGCCGCCGGGCAGGGGCCTTTTGGCCTCTCCCGGCGCGTTAACCTCTGCGGTCTGGCCCGATGTCGCACCGTTCGGATACCGTTCAGATACCGACCAAATACCGACATCGCGATTTTGCCCTCCGGCCTTGTTAACCATGGCCCGCGCTGCTCCGCCGCTTTGCCCTGCCAAACCCCGCCATCGCCTTGCAACTTCCCCGTCCCGGGGGGCAAGGTCAGCCCAACATGACAGGAGAGAGCGCATGATTCCGGTACAGGGTTTTGAAGGTCAGGCAGTCGCGGTTCTGGGGCTTGGCCGCTCGGGTCTGGCCACCGTGCGCGCCCTGCTGGCGGGCGGCGCCACTGTCGTCGCCTGGGACGATGGCCCCCATGCCTCCGACATCGCCGAGGCCGAGGGGATCATCCTGCGGGATCTGACAAAACCCAATGCTTTCGAGGACATAGCCTGCCTCGTCACCTCTCCCGGCATCCCGCATATCTACCCCCAGCCGCACCCGGCGATTGCCGCCGCACTGCTCGCCGGGGTGCCAGTGGACAACGACATCGGCTTGTTCTTCCGCTCGCTGGCCGAGCCTGACTGGGACCGTTTCGACCAGCTGCCCCGCGTCATCGCTGTCACCGGATCGAACGGCAAATCCACCACCTCGGCGCTGATCGCGCATCTGCTGACCGAGTTCGGCCGCGACGTGCAGCTGGCGGGCAATATCGGGCGCGGCGTCCTCGACATCACGCCCCCCGAAGATGGCGGCATCGTGGTGCTGGAGTTGTCCTCCTACCAGACCGAGCTGGCCCGCTCCCTCACCCCGGATGTTGCTGTTTTTACAAACCTTTCTCCCGATCACCTGGATCGCCACGGCGGTTTGGGCGGTTATTTCGCGGCCAAGCGGCGGCTGTTTGCGGAAGGCGGCCCCGACCGTTGCATCATCGGCGTTGACGAGGTCGAGGGCCAGATGCTGGCGAACCAGCTGGCCCAGAGCCCGGCGGATGATCGTGTGATTTCAATCTCTTCCGGTCGCAAGCTGACAGGTCCCGGCTGGTCGGTCTTCGCCCGCAAGGGGTTTCTCTCGGAATATCGCAAGGGCCGCCAGATCGGCACCATCGACCTGCGTGCCGTCCCCGGTCTGCCCGGTGCGCACAACCACCAGAACGCCTGCGCCGCCTATGCCGTGGCGCGCACGCTCGGCTTCTCTCCGCGCCAGATTGAGGGGGCTTTTCAAAGCTTTGCGGGTCTTCCCCATCGCAGCCAGACCATCGCCGAGGCCGGCGGCGTGCGCTATGTCAACGATAGCAAAGCCACAAACGTGGATAGTGCGAAACAGGCGTTGCGCGCTTTCCCGAATATCCGCTGGATTTGTGGCGGGCTTGAGAAAGAAGGCGGCCTCGCGCCGCTGCTCGAGGCGTCGGGCAACGTCGTCAAAGCCTATGTCATCGGCCGCGAGGCCGCGCATTTTGCCATGCAGCTCAAGGGCATAGAGGCCGAGATCTGCACCGACATGTCCCGCGCCGTCGCCCGCGCCCGGGAAGAAGCGCAACCCGGCGACACCATCCTGCTCGCCCCCGCTGCAGCCAGCTTTGACCAATACAACAGCTTTGAGCAGCGCGGCGATGATTTCGTGAGTATTATCAAAGACTTGCTGGGTGAAGCGCCCGCCTGACACGCACTCTCAGTGGCCCGCGCGCAAGCTCCGGGCCGCTGCCATCCCGCTCGCCCAGGCCCACTGAAAGTTGTAGCCGCCGAGCCATCCGGTGACATCAACGCATTCGCCAATCGCATAAAGACCTGGCAAGTCCTTGGCCTGCATGTCTTTTGACGACAGCGCATCGGTGGAAATCCCGCCCAGCGTGACCTCGGCGGTACGATAGCCTTCACTGCCCGCAGGCGTCAGGACCCACTCGCTCAGACGCCCCGCCAGATCCGCCAGCGCCTTGTCCGACTGATCCCCTAGGTTGCCCGTCAGCTGCCAGTCCGCCGCCAGATGGTCCGACAGTTTCGCCGGAATCAGCGCATCCAGCGCCCGGTGCAGACTGCGCCGCCCGACCTCCGTGCGCAGGCCACGTAGCCGCGCAAAGGCATCCATCCTCGGCGTCAGGTTGATGCGAATTTCCTCGCCCTCCTGCCAGTATGAGGACGCCTGCAGAATCGCCGGGCCCGACAGCCCGCGGTGGGTGAACAGCATCGCCTCGTCAAACCCGGTCGCGCCCGCCGTCACCCGCGTCGGCAAGGCAGTGCCGGGGAGGCCCGCGAACCGCTCTGCCGGAAAGGTCAGGGGCACCAGGGCAGGGCGCGTCTCGACCAGGGGCAGGCCGAATTGTCGGGCGATATCATAGGCAAAGCCGCTGGCGCCCATCTTCGGGATCGATTTGCCGCCCGTCGCAAGCACCAGTGCGGTGGTCGTGATCCGCTGGCTGCGCTCGCCCCGCGACTGGGTCAGGGCAAAGCCGCCCTCAACCTTCTCGATGCTTGAGGCACTGGTCTGAAGCCGCAGCTCGGCCCCTGCCGCTGCCACAAGTCCGGTCATCATGTCGACGATTTGCTGCGCCGAGTCGTCGCAAAACAACTGCCCCAGCGTCTTTTCGTGCCAGGCGATGCCATGCTCGGACACCAGCGAGACGAAATCCCAAGGCGTGTAGCGCGCCAGCGCTGATTTGGCGAAATGAGGGTTGGAGGAGAGGTAGTTCACCGCACTCGTGTCGGTGTTGGTGAAATTGCATCGCCCGCCACCGGAAATGCGGATCTTCTCGCCCGGCTTTTTCGCGTGGTCGATCAACAGGGTACGCCCGCCGCAATGGGCGGCGCACATCAGGCCGGCAGCCCCGGCTCCAAGGATCACAACATCATAGTCCATGGCTCTGCTTTGGGCGAAGGCGGCGCGCGGCGCAAGGGTGGGAATGCGCTTGACCGCGCCCCGACGCGCCGTCACGCTTTTGGGGCAACAGGAGCCGCGACCATGACCGATATCAACGACCAGATCACTGAAGAGATCACCGAAACCAAGGGCAGCTACAGCTACCGTGCCGAGGGTGCCGTGGCCGAGATGACCTATTCCCGTGCCGGGGAACATCTGATCATCATCGACCACACCGACGTGCCGGAGGCCTTTCGCGGTCAGGGCGTCGGTGTGGCGCTGGTCACGCGAGCGGTGACTGACGCCCGCACACGCGGCCACAAGATCCTGCCGCTCTGTCCGTTCGCCGCCGCGCAGTTTCGCCGCCATGCGGAATGGGGCGATGTGCTGAACCGCTGATCGCTGAAGGCAAGCTTCCGATCCGAGCGATCCTCCTGCACCGCTGGCTGGGGGCAGGGGGGCGGCATCAGAATGTCCCTCGGTTGTAGAGTCGCTCAAATCCGGCCTTTGGACCTTGGAAAGAGGTGCGATTCTTTGGCAAAATCTCCCGAAATCCAACGCCCCAGTGGCGGTCTTTGGAAAAATGCCCGCCGCAGGTGTCGCTGTGTCGGGTGCAGCTTGCCGTGAGGATATTTCGATACATATCAGATCGCCCGCGCAAAACCGGTGAAATTCGGACCTCAAGGACCGTCCACCGATCCGCGTCAGAGGTCTGGAATTCCTGACTTATCCGCCCTCAGAACGGCATTCTGACTGGCCCTGAGGCCGAAAACGGGCTACACTAGTTGCCAGACCCCGAAAAGGGGCTCCCCTTAAAGGGGTACAATGAGGCATCAGGCGGAAAACAATGACTGAGATGGTGTATGGCGCCATCCCTGTGAGGGATGGCGAGCCGGTAATTCCCAAGTGGTGGCGCACGATCGACAAGCTGACGCTGAGCTGTATCCTCGGATTGTTCGGGGTAGGGCTGTTGCTGGGCTTTGCTGCCTCTCCGCCTCTGGCCGAGCGGAACAACCTTCCCCCCTTCTACTACGTGCAGCGTCAGGCCTTTTTCGGCATTCTGGCGATGGCGGCCATGATGGCCAGTTCGATGATGACGCCCCATATGGTGCGTCGTCTCGCGGTGATCGGCTTTATCGGCACCTTCATCTCTCTGGCGTTGCTGCCGGTGCTGGGCACCGATTTCGGCAAGGGGGCCATCCGCTGGTATTCGCTGGGCTTTGCCTCGGTGCAGCCGTCGGAATTCCTCAAGCCCGTGTTCATCGTCGTCGCGGCCTGGATGATGGCCGCCGCGCAGGAGATCAACGGCCCCCCCGGGCGCATGCTGTCCTTTGTCCTCATGGGCACGATCGTGACCATGCTGGTGCTGCAGCCCGACTTCGGTCAGGCCAGTCTGGTGTTGTTTGGCTGGGGTGTGATGTACTTCGTGGCCGGTGCTCCGCTTGTGTTGCTGTCGGGGATCGCCGGTTTGGTGGTCCTGGGCGGCACGGTGGCCTACCAGAACTCCGAGCACTTCGCGCGCCGCATCGATGGCTTTCTCAGCCAGGACGTCGACCCGACCACGCAGCTTGGCTATGCCGCCAACGCTATTCGTGAGGGCGGCTTTTTCGGTGTCGGCATCGGCGAAGGTCAGGTCAAGATGAGCCTGCCGGACGCCCATACCGATTTCATCATCGCCGTCGCCGCCGAGGAATACGGGCTGGTGCTGGTGCTGATCATCATCGCGCTCTACGCCACCGTGGTGCTGCGCAGCTTTACCCGGCTGATGCGCGAACGCGATCCGTTCATCCGTCTGGCTGGCACCGGCCTTGCCGCGATCTTTGGCGTTCAGGCGATGATCAACATGGGCGTCGCTGTGCGCCTACTGCCGGCCAAGGGCATGACCTTGCCCTTCGTGTCCTATGGCGGCTCGTCGCTGATCGCGGGGGGCATTGCCGTCGGCATGCTGCTGGCCTTCACCCGCACCCGTCCGCAGGGCGAGATCGGAGACCTGCTCTCCGGTCGTGGCCGATAACCTCAGGCGGGCAGAGACAATGAATTTTGATGCACCTCTCCTGATCATCGCAGCCGGGGGGACCGGCGGGCATATGTTCCCCGCTCAGGCCCTGGCCGAGGCGATGCTGGCCCGTGGCTGGCGCGTGAAACTGTCGACGGATGCGCGCGGCGCACGCTACGCTGGCGGCTTTCCGAAGGAGGTCGAAGTCGAGCAGATCTCCTCTGCCACCTTCGCGCGCGGCGGGCTGGTCGCCAAGGCCATGGTGCCGCTGCGCATCGCGGCGGGTGTGGTTGGCGCGGTGTTCCGAATGATGCGCGACCGCCCCTCTGTGGTGGTCGGCTTTGGCGGATATCCGGCGATTCCCGCGATGGCCGCAGCCTATGTGCTGAAGAAACCTCGCATGATCCATGAACAGAACGGCGTGTTGGGGCGTGTCAATCAGGTCTTTGCGACGCGTGTCAATCGCGTCGCCTGTGGCACCTGGCCCACGACCCTCCCGAACGGCGTCGAGGGCGTTCACACCGGCAATCCGGTCCGCTCAGCGGTGCGCGAACGCGCCGGGGCGGCCTATATCTCGCCCGGTGATTACCCGATGTCGGTTCTGGTGATGGGCGGCTCGCAGGGCGCGCGTATCCTGTCGGATGTGGTGCCCGCCGCAATGGCCGCGCTGCCGCTGGAGCGGTTGCACAACATCCGTGTCAGCCATCAGGCCCGCCCCGAAGATATCGACCGCGTGGCGACCTTTTATGCCGAAAACGGCATCGATGCCGATGTCGAACCCTTCTTTCATGATGTCCCCCGCCGCATGTCGGAAGCGCAGCTGGTGATTACGCGCTCCGGGGCGTCCTCGATCGCGGATCTGTCGGTGATCGGGCGTCCGGCCATTCTGGTGCCCTTCGCCGCTGCGGCAGCTGACCATCAAAGCGCCAACGCGCGTGGTTTGGTCGACGTGGGGGCCGCGATCATGATCCCCGAAACCAAGATGACACCGGATACTCTGGCCGCCCAGATTTCGCTGGTGCTGGACAATCCCGAAGGCGCCGAGGCCATGGCCCGCGCCGCCCTGTCGGTGGGCAAGCCCGAAGCGGCCGAGACCCTTGCCGACATGGTCGAAACTCTGACGCGTGATGCCCGCTCGGGCCGCGCACAGAAAGGACATTGATGTGAACGCCGCAACAAAACTGCCCGGAGACGTCGGCCCCATTCATTTCGTCGGCATCGGCGGTATCGGCATGTCCGGCATCGCCGAGGTACTGCTGAACCATGGCTACACCGTGCAGGGCAGTGACCTGAAGCGCTCCAAGATCACCGAACGGCTGGAAAGCCTCGGCGCGCTGGTGTTCGAGGGGCAGAGCGCCGACAACCTTGAAAACGCTCAGGTTGTCGTGATTTCCTCGGCCATCAAGACCGGCAACGCCGAGCTGGACGAGGCCCGCAAGCGCGGTCTTCCCGTGGTGCGCCGTGCCGAGATGCTGGCGGAGCTGATGCGCCTGAAGTCCAACGTCGCCGTCGCCGGAACCCATGGCAAGACCACGACCACAACGATGGTCGCGACCCTGCTCGACGCCGGCAATCTGGACCCGACCGTCATCAATGGCGGCGTCATCCATGCCTATGGCTCGAACGCGCGCGTCGGCTTGGGCGAATGGATGGTCGTTGAGGCAGATGAGAGCGACGGCACCTTCAACCGTCTTCCCGCCACCATCGCCATCGTCACCAATATCGACCCCGAGCATATGGACCACTGGGGCGATTTCGACGCCCTGCGCAAAGGTTTCCTCGACTTCGTGTCGAATATTCCCTTTTACGGGATCGCGGTCTGCTGCACCGACCACCCCGAAGTGCAGAGCCTTGTCGGCAAGATCACTGATCGCCGCGTCGTCACATATGGCTTCAATGCGCAGGCCGATATTCGTGCGGTCAACCTGACCTACAAGGCGGGCGTGGCGCATTTCGACATCCTGCTGCAGGCCGAGGGGCTGCGGATCGACAATTGCACCCTGCCGATGCCCGGCGATCACAACGTCTCGAACGCGCTCTCGGCGGTTGCCGTGGCGCGCCATCTCGGCATGAAGGCTGAGGAGATCCGCGGCGCTCTGGCGGGCTTTGCAGGCGTCAACCGTCGCTTTACCCGCGTTGGCGTGGTGAACGGCGTCTCGATCATCGACGACTACGGCCATCACCCGGTCGAGATTGCCGCCGTGCTGAAAGCTGCGCGTCAGGCGACCGAGGGCCGGGTCATTGCCGTTCACCAACCGCATCGCTATTCGCGCCTGCATTCTCTGTTTGATGACTTCTGCGCCTGCTTCAACGAGGCCGATGTGGTCGCCATCGCCGAGGTCTATTCGGCGGGCGAGGACCCTATTCCCGGTGCCAGCCGTGATGATCTTGTAGCGGGGCTGATCCGCCATGGTCATCGTCATGCGCGGGCCATCACCTCCGAGGATGATCTGGTCCGGCTGGTCCGCGAACAGGCGCATCCCGGCGATATGGTGGTGTGCCTCGGGGCGGGGACCATCTCGGCCTGGGCGAACCGGTTGCCGGAGCTTCTGGCCGAAACAGTCTAAAACCGGCCCGTAACAAGACCTTCACGAGCGCACGTGTGGCGGCAGACAAGTTCTGCCGCCCGGCTTCGTGGTGTGCAACTAAAGATTGATTGCGCAACCTCACCACACACGGATAACAGGAATTATTTTGAGTAAACTTCTGTAAACTTCCTTGTTCTGGTAGGGGGTTGGCACTACTTTTGTAAAACGGCAACAGATGATAAAAAACATGGAGCAGACATGACAGATCGCTTGCGCATATATGCCTGTGTACTTCCGGGGTGCTGGGCACCACGTGAGCTCTGTACCGCGATTTCTCGGTCGGAGGGGCTGGGATGATCAGTGAATCGATCTCTCTCGTGCTGATCTGGGGTCTTGCGGCGAATATCGCGGCGATGCTGCCACGCCAGCGCAATGACTGGACGCCCGCCTATATCCTGATCGCTGTCGGCATCCCTATCCTTGGTTTTGTTACCATGCAGCACGGTCCCTGGGCTGGTCTGATCGTCCTGCTGGCCGGGATGGCGGCGTTGCGCTGGCCCATCGTTGATCTGGGCCGCTGGCTGCGCCGCCGCGTCGACTGAGGCGGTGCGATCACCTTGCGGGGCCGTTCGGGCATTGGTACTGAACCTCACCGCACAGGAGAGACCATGCCACGCCCCGACGAAATTGCCATCAAGGGTCGCCTGACCGCCGAACGTGCCCTGTCCGATCTGACATGGCTGCGGGTCGGAGGCCCTGCGGATTGGCTGTTCCAGCCCGCCGACGTCGCTGACCTCGCCCATTTTCTGAGCAATCTTGACGATGATATTCCTGTCTTTGCCATGGGGGTCGGGTCGAACCTGATTGTCCGCGACGGCGGGCTGCGGGGTGTCGTGATCCGGCTTGGCCGGGGCTTCAACGCAATAGAGGTGGCGGACGGTCGCGTGACCGCAGGCGCGGCGGCGCTGGATTCCCATGTCGCGCGCAAGGCCGCTGAGGGCGGTGTTGATCTCACCTTCCTGCGGACCATTCCCGGCTCGGTCGGCGGCGCTCTGCGGATGAACGCCGGGTGCTACGGCACTTACACGGCGGACGTCTTTGTCAGCGCGACGGCCGTCAGCCGTGATGGCCGGATCGTGACGCTCAGCGCCGAGGATCTGAACTTTCAGTACCGCCAGAGCGATCTGCCCGAAGGTTGGGTGCTGGTCGAGGCGGTCTTGCAGGGCCCGGCAGGCGACCCTGCGGCTCTCTCCGCGCGGATGCAGCAGCAGCTGACCCGGCGCGATGAAACCCAGCCTACGAAAGAGCGCAGTGCGGGCTCGACTTTTCGCAATCCGGCTGGATTTTCCTCAACCGGGCGCGCGGACGATGTGCACGATCTCAAGGCTTGGGCGGTCATCGACGCGGCGGGGATGCGCGGCGCGCGCGTCGGTGGCGCGCAGATGAGCGAGAAACATTCCAACTTTCTGATCAATGCCGATGGCGCTTCGGCGGCGGATTTGGAAACCTTGGGCGAGGAAGTCCGAAAAAAGGTTTTTAAATCGCAGGGAATACAGCTAGAGTGGGAAATCATGCGAATAGGCGATCCCGCGCCCCGGTAGGCGCCGGATAACCCCTCGCAAACGATCAATAAATACGGGGCCGCAACAGGCCCGAAAGCAGTCATAAGGCGCCACAAAGGCGCCAATTTAAAGCGGATTGTATAAATCCGGAGGCGAACAAGGGCCGCAAAGGCCTGGGACATTGAGGCACAACGTGGGTTTGTCGAGCAGGGCAACCCCGAAAGTGGTGGTACTGAAGGGCGGACCCTCGGCTGAGCGCGAGGTGTCTTTGTCTTCTGGGCGAGAATGCGCCGCCGCTTTACGGGAAGAGGGCTTTGAAGTGGTCGAGCTGGACGCAGGTCCGGATCTCGCTGCACGCCTTGGTGAGATCTCTCCGGATGTGGTTTTCAACGCGCTTCATGGTCGCTGGGGCGAGGATGGCTGCGTTCAGGGTCTGCTCGAATGGTTGCGGATTCCCTACACACACTCCGGCGTTCTGGCCTCGGCTCTGGCGATGGACAAGGAAAAGACCAAGGCCGCCTACGTCGCGGCAGGTCTGCCGGTCGCCCTCAGCCTGCTGGCCCACAAGTCCGACATCCGCGCCGCGCACCCGATGGCCCCGCCCTATGTCGTGAAGCCCTATAACGAGGGCTCCTCGGTCGGTGTCTATATCGTGCCTGAGGGGGCCAACAGCCCGCCGCAGATTGCCGACAACATGCCCGAGACGCTGATGGTCGAGCAGTTCATTCCCGGTCGGGAGTTGACCGTCTCGGTGCTCGGCGATCGTGCGCTGGCCGTGACCGAGATCATGACCTCTGGCTGGTACGACTATGCCGCGAAATATAACCCCGGCGGCTCAACCCACGTCTGCCCGGCCGAGATCCCGTCCGAGATAGAGGCGGCCTGCCTCGATTTCGCGCTGCGCGCCCATGCCGCGCTTGGCTGCCGTGGCCTGTCGCGCACCGACTTCCGCTGGGACGCCGACAAGGGCCTCGCGGGTCTGATCCTGCTGGAAACCAACACACAACCGGGCATGACGCCGACCTCGCTGTCGCCCGAACATGCGCAGGCCTGCGGCTATTCCTTCGGCGCCTTTTGCCGTTGGCTGGTGGAGGACGCCTCATGCGAGCGGTGAAATCCACCCGTCGCCCGGCCAAGCGCCGGGGCGAGCCGCGTCACGATCCGGCCCCCTCGCGCTGGTCCTGGCGGATGCAGCGGCTGATGCTGACGCCGACTTTCCGCGTGACGATCCGGGTGATCCTGCCACTGGCGCTCTGCGCCGGGGCGGCAGCGCTCTACGTCGGCAATACCGAGCGGCGCGAGATGGTCGTCGCCAAGGTCGAGGGCTGGAAACACGACTTCCAGAACCGCCCTCAGTTCATGGTGAACGCCATGGAGATTTCGGATGTCTCGCCTGAAACGGCGCAGAAAATCCGCGAGACCGCCCAGCTGAATTTGCCGCGCTCCTCCTTTGATCTGGATTTGCCGGCGCTCAAGGACACCTTGCAGACCTTGCCCTCGGTGGCCGAGGCCGCCTTGCAGGTGCGCAAGGGTGGGGTGCTGTTCGTCGGTGTGACGGAACGCATTCCCGTCGCGCTCTGGCACGGCCCCGATGGGGTTGAGCTGGTCGACCCGGTGGGCGCTGTGACTGGCACGCTTGCGTCGCGTCTGGATCGCCCGGATCTGCCGTTGCTGGCTGGTGTCGGTGCGCAGGCGGCGGTGCCGGAAGCGCTGGCGCTGCTGGCGGTGGCCGAGCCGGTGCGCGACCGCATTCGCGGGCTGGAGCGGATTGGCGCGCGCCGCTGGGATCTGGTGCTGGATCGCGGACAGCGGATCATGCTGCCCGAGGAACGCCCGGTGCCAGCGCTGGAGCGGGTGCTGGCATTGCATCAGGTGCAGGAATTGCTCGATCGGGATGTGACGGTGGTCGACATGCGTCTGGCCTCGCGCCCGACGGTACGGCTGTCCGACGGGGCTGCGGAAGATTGGCGAAAGATCAGGGACTTGGTCGCGGATACAGGAAGGTAAGGCATGGAGCTGTACGAATTCCAGCGGGCGATGCGCAACATGCGCAAGGCGGCGATGCAGCGCGGTGTCGTGGCGGTGCTCGACGTCGGCAGCAGCAAGATTGCCTGTCTGGTGCTGCGTTTTGACGGGGCAGGGCGCAAGGCAATGCCGGGCGATGGTGTTGGCTCTCTCGCAGGGCAGGCGGGGTTCCGGGTGATCGGGGCCGCGACGACCCGCTCGCGCGGTGTGCGCTTCGGCGAGGTCGAGTCGATGCCCGAGACCGAGCGCGCCATTCGCACGGCGCTGCAGGCCGCGCAAAAGATGGCCAAAGTGCGCGTTGACCATGTGATTGCCTGTTTTGCAGGCGCCGGTCCGCGCAGCTACGGTCTGACCGGGCGCGTCGATATCGAGGGGCAGCTGGTCTCGGATCAGGACGTCAGCCGCGTGCTGGCCGCCTGCGACATGCCCGATTACGGCGAGGGCCGCGAGGTTCTGCACGCCCAGCCGGTGAACTTCGCGCTCGACAACCGCTCGGGTCTGTCGGACCCGCGTGGCCAGATCGGCAGCTCTCTCGCGACCGACCTGCATATGCTGACGGTCGACGCGGCGGCAGTGCAGAACCTGGCCCATTGCGTCAAGCGCTGCGATCTTGAACTGGCGGGGATCGCCTCCTCGGCCTATGTCACCGGCATCTCCTGCCTCGTCGAGGATGAGCAGGAGCTGGGTGCGGCCTGCATCGACATGGGGGGCGGCGCGACGTCGCTGTCGATCTTCATGAAGAAACACATGATCTATGCCGACACGGTGCGCATGGGCGGCGATCACGTCACCAGCGATATTTCCATGGCGTTGCAGATCCCCATGGCCAATGCCGAACGGCTGAAGACCTTCTACGGCGGCGTCGTTGCCACCGGCATGGATGACCGCGAGCGCATCGAGATCGGCGGCGAGACCGGCGATTACGAGAAAGATCGCCGCACCGTCACCCGCGCCGAGCTGATCGGCATCATGCGCCCACGGGTCGAAGAAGTGCTGGAAGAGGTGCGCTATTGCCTCGACGCCGCCGGCTTTGAACATCTGCCCAATCAGCAGATCGTGCTGACCGGCGGCGCGAGCCAGATCCCCGGCCTCGACGGGCTGGCGTCGCGCATCCTCGGGCAGCAGGTGCGCCTTGGCCGCCCGCTGCGCGTGCACGGCCTGCCACAGGCGGCGACAGGACCCGGATTTGCCTCGGCTGTGGGCATGTGCCTCTTCGCGGCGCATCCCCAGGACGAGTGGTGGGACTTCGATTTGCCGCTGGATCGCTACCCGGCGCGGTCGTTGAAACGTGCGGTGCGCTGGTTCAAGGACAACTGGTAACCGCAATATGATGTGGTTTAGGCGAAATACCGCGAACACCTTCCCTGATTGGCCCATATTTGGTGGTTTTTCACGGATTATGGGGTGACGCGCGGGGCCAAAACCGGTAAACTTGTCGTTGATAGGCAGAAAAACACCCCGGAAAACCGGGACTCAACCAGGCGGACAAATCGATGACATTGAACCTCAGCGTTCCCGGTCAGGGAGAAGAGTTGAAGCCCCGTATTACCGTCTTCGGCGTCGGTGGCGCGGGCGGCAATGCCGTGAACAACATGATTGAAAAAGAGCTTGAGGGCGTCGATTTCGTCGTGGCGAACACGGACGCGCAAGCGCTTCAGCAAAGCCGGGCGCAAAGCCGCGTGCAGCTGGGTGTGAAAGTCACCGAAGGTCTGGGCGCTGGCGCCAAGCCCTCGGTCGGCGCTGCCGCTGCTGAGGAAAGCATCGAACAGATCGTGGACCATCTTGCGGGCGCACACATGTGCTTCATCACCGCGGGCATGGGCGGCGGCACCGGGACAGGTGCTGCTCCGATCATCGCACAAGCCGCGCGCGAATTGGGGGTTCTGACGGTCGGCGTCGTCACCAAGCCCTTCCAGTTCGAGGGCAACAAGCGGATGCGCCAAGCTGAAGAGGGCGTCGAAGCCCTTCAGAAGATGGTCGACACGCTGATCATCATTCCGAACCAGAACCTGTTCCGCCTCGCCAATGAAAAGACCACCTTCACGCAGGCCTTCTCGCTCGCGGATGATGTGCTGTACCAGGGTGTCAAAGGCGTCACCGACCTGATGGTGCGCCCCGGCCTGATCAACCTCGACTTTGCCGACGTGCGCGCCGTCATGGACGAGATGGGCAAGGCCATGATGGGCACCGGCGAAGCCGATGGCGAAACCCGCGCCATTCAGGCCGCCGAAAAAGCCATCGCCAACCCGCTGCTGGACGAGATTTCCCTGCGCGGTGCCCGTGGCGTGCTGATCAACATCACCGGCGGCCACGACCTGACGCTGTTCGAACTGGACGAAGCCGCAAACCGCATCCGCGAAGAAGTCGACCCGGACGCGAACATCATCGTCGGATCGACCCTGGACGAGAGCATGGAAGGGCGCATGCGCGTCTCCGTCGTCGCGACCGGCATCGACGCGACCGAGCACCTCGAAATCCCCGTGCCGCGCCGCAAGCTCTCCGAGCCGCTGAAACCTGCTGCCCGCGTTGAAGAAGACATCATCGCCGCGCCTGCCAGTGTCGCCGCCGCGACCCGCAACCAGCCCGCCTATGATGTCGACGAGGATGACGCCAACGCGCCGACCCTGTTCGAAGAGTATGAGGACGAGCAGTCCGGCAATGCGATGCCTGCAGCCTTTGGTACGCAAAAGCCCGCAGCGCGCCCGGTTCCGGTTCAGCACCGTCCGGTGTTTGACAGCGCGCCGCGTCAGCATTCTCAGCCCGCGCGTGGCGCCGATGATCTGCCGCCCCCCGCCTACAAGCCGCGCCCCGCAGCGTCGGGATCGCAGAACTATCAGGACGCAGGCGCACCCGACACCTTCGTGGCCCCGCAGCCGCGTCGCCCCGGTCAGCCCTCTCCCGAGGCTCTGGCGCGTCTTCAGGCCGCTGTTGGCCGCGCGCCACGTCCCGCGCCGCAGATCGCTCAGGCCGAGCCCGCCGCACCGCCGCGTCGCGCCGAGCAGGAGAAGTCGCGCTTCGGCATCAACTCGTTGATCAACCGCATGACCGGCTCGTCCGAGCCTGCCGAAGATCACCGCGCTCCGGCGCCGCAGCCGCGCCACCAGCCGGCCATGCGCACCCCGGAGCCGGCGCCGCGTATGGCACCGAAGTCGGCACCGCAAACCGCCGCTAAACCTGCGGCCGCGCCCAAGCGCGCCCCGCAAGCCAGCGAGCCGGAACAGGACCGGATCGAGATCCCGGCCTTCCTGCGGCGTCAGGCCAACTGATCACATTTGGTGCTGCACGATACGACGCAGCCCTGCAATATTTCGGAAAAGACCGCCTCAGGGCGGTCTTTTCACCTTAAAACACCCGATTATTTCAATTTCCTTCAGTGCCATGCGAGTTACCGCCCAGTGATTGGGGCGATGTTTCATTTCGTTGCAAAGAGTGAGTTGAGTACAGGGGGCCCAGCTTCTACCTAAGATCCAGTTAAAGATCGTTCAGCGATCGCAAGAATATCTGGGGTAGAACAGTGCAGAATACGATCAAAGCACCCGTCAGTTTTCATGGCACCGGATTGCACTCCGGTCGGTCTGTGTGCCTGACCATTCGCCCCGCCGCCGCCGATCACGGCATCTGGTTCCGGCGCAGCGACATTGCTCTCGGCGATGCTATGATCCCCGCCATCTGGGATGCGGTGGATCGTACCCCTCTGTGCACCCGTCTGGTGAATGCCGCAGGCGCTTCAGTTGCGACGGTCGAGCATGTGATGGCGGCGCTTTCCGGCTGCGGCATCAACAACGCCATTGTCGAGGTCGACGGCCCCGAAGTTCCGATCCTCGACGGTTCTGCCGCGCCCTTCGTGCGTGGCATCCTGGCGCGTGGCATTGCCGCACAGTCCGCGCCGAGCCGCGCCATCAAGATCCTGCGTCCCGTCGAAGTGTCCAGCGGCGCCGCCGTTGCGCGCCTCGTGCCGAATCCCGTGTTGGAAATCGCCTTTGAGATCGACTTCAGCGATGCTGCCATCGGTCACCAGTCCAAGTCGCTGGTGATGGAGAACGGCTCGTTCGTGCGCGAACTCTGCGACAGCCGCACCTTCTGCCGTCAGGCGGACGTCGATCTGATGCACGAAAAGGGCCTGGCTCTGGGTGGCACGCTCGACAACGCCGTTGTGGTGGATGGCGACCGTATCGTCACGCCGGGCGGCCTGCGCCACTCGGACGAACCCGTGCGCCACAAGATGCTGGACGCTCTGGGCGATCTGGCACTGGCCGGTGCGCCGATTCTGGGCCGCTACGAGGGCCTGCGCGCAGGTCACAGCCTGACAAACACGCTGCTGCGCGCCGTGTTCGCGAATCCGGCAAACTACCGCGTCGTGACCTGCAGCACCGCTCTGGCGGCACGTTTGCCGGGCGCAGGCGTCAGCCGCGAAGAAATCCCCGCAGTCGCCTGACAGGGTCGGTCCTGACGCATTCCCGCCGGTGTCGTCGTTATGGCGTTTTGCCCCGGAATTTTCTGTGCTAGGACCGTTGAGCGCGCGGGCTGTGAAGGCCCGGCGGAATGATGACGCTAAGGGGTGAGAGCACGCATGACAGGCGGCGGTTTCAAATTGAGGCTGGCGGGTGCGGTTCTGATGGCCGCCATGCTCGCCGGATGCGGTCAGCAGGCACCGGGAATCGACAACAGCAGCACCTCGATGGAAAGCTTCACAGCGGAGCAGATCTTCGAGCGCGGTGAATTCGAGATGGACCGGCGTCGCTATGCTGACGCGGCCAAGTACTTCTCGGAGATCGAGCGGCTGTATCCCTATTCAGAATGGGCCAAGCGCGCGTTGATAATGAACGCTTTTGCCCAGCACCGGGGCAAGAATTATGAGGAAAGCCGCGCCGCTGCGCAGCGTTTCCTCGATTTCTATCCGACGGACGAGGATGCCGCCTATGCGCAGTATCTCCTCGCGCTCTCCTATTATGACCAGATCGACGAGGTTGGCCGTGATCAGGGCCTGACCTTCCAGGCGCTTCAGGCGCTGCGTCAGGTGATCGAACGCTATCCCGACAGCGAATATGCCCGCTCGGCGATCCTGAAGTTCGACCTAGCCTTTGATCATCTGGCCGCCAAGGAAATGGAAGTGGGTCGCTACTATCTGCGCCGCGATCATTTCTCGGCTGCGATCAACCGATTCCGGGTCGTCGTCGAAGAATTCCAGACCACGTCGCATACGCCCGAGGCGCTGCATCGTCTGGTCGAGGCCTATCTTTCGCTGGGTCTGACTGACGAAGCGCAGACCGCGGGCGCGATCCTCGGCCATAACTTCCGGTCCTCGTCCTGGTACGAAGACAGCTACAAGCTGTTGACGGGCAAGGGTTTGAAGATGGAGGCCAAGGGCGACAGCTGGTTGTCGAGCATCTATCGCCAGACCCTACAGGGCAAATGGATGTGATCCGCGACGCGGGTGCAGCCGGTCTGCGCCCGCCCCACGGCGCCGAAGTGAACGGCCCCTCTCAGGAGTGATCCCGCGATGCTACGCGGTCTCGATATCCGTGACCTATTGATCATCGACCGGCTGGAATTGGATTTCCAGCCGGGTCTCAACGTGTTGACGGGTGAGACGGGCGCGGGCAAATCCATCCTGCTGGATTCGCTGGGTTTCGTGCTCGGCTGGCGGGGCAGGGCGGATCTGGTGCGCACCGGGGCCGCACAGGGCGAAGTCACCGCCTGGTTCGACCTTGAGGAGGGCCATGCCGCCCATGCCGTTCTGGCCGAGGCCGGTCTGCCCTCAAGCTCTGAACTGATCCTGCGCCGTATCAACACGGCTGAGGGGCGCAAGACCGCCTGGATCAACGACCGCCGTGCCTCTGGCGAAGTGCTGCGCAAGCTGTCGGAAACGCTGGTTGAGCTGCATGGTCAACATGACGACCGTGGCTTGCTCAACCCCTCTGGTCATCGCGCCATTCTGGATCAATTCGGCGTGCTCGGCCCGCAGCGTCAGGGCGTGCGCGAGGCGTGGCGCGCCAGTGTCACTGCCGCCAAGCAGCTTGATGCCGCCCGCGCCGCACTGGAACAGGCCGCCGCCGAAGAAGACTTCCTGCGCCACGCCGTTGCCGAGATCGACAAGCTCGCGCCCGAACCGGGGGAAGAGGCGCTGCTGGACACCAACCGCCGCCGTATGCAGGCGGCAGAGCGGGTGCGCGCCGATATTGCCCGTGCCCATGCCGTGCTCGGCAACGACGGGGCTGAAAGTGCCATGGGCGATGCCCTGCGCTGGCTGGAAGGTGCCGCAGAGGGCACCGAGGGCCGCCTTGACGCGCCGATCGCCGCCCTCGCGCGTGCGCTGGCCGAGCTGGACGAGGCCGCCGATGGCGTTGTGCGCTGCCTCGAAGCGCTCGACTTCGACCCCTTTGAGCTGGAAACCACAGAGGAGCGCCTGTTCGCCCTGCGCGCTCTTGCCCGCAAGCACGACATCCCGGCCTCCGATCTGTCGACGCTGGCCGATGACCTGCGCGCCCGCCTCACCGCCATCGACAGCGGTGCTGACCAGATCGCCGCACTTGAGCTTGAAGCCAAGGCGAAGGCTGCCGTCTATGACGAGGCCGCTGAGGCGCTGAGCGCCGCCCGCCGTGCCGCGGCCCTGCGTCTGGACGTCGCGGTCGAGGCGGAGCTCGCGCCCCTCAAGATGGACCGCGCCCGCTTCGAGACCCGCGTGACCCCCTCCGAACCCGGGCCCGATGGCCGGGACGAGGTATCCTTTACCGTGGCGACCAACCCCGGTGCGCCGGCCGGTCCGCTGGCCAAGATCGCCTCGGGTGGGGAGCTTAGCCGCTTTCTGCTGGCGCTCAAGGTCTGCCTCTCGGGCGATTCCGAAGGCATCACGATGATCTTTGACGAGATTGACCGTGGTGTCGGTGGCGCGACCGCCGATGCCGTAGGTCGGCGTCTGGCGGCATTGGCCGAAGGCGGGCAGGTTCTGGTTGTCACCCACTCGCCCCAGGTCGCCGCACGCGGCGCGCATCACTGGCAGGTCGCCAAGCGGGTCAGCAACAATGTTACGCTCTCGACGGTGACAGCGCTGTCGCCCGAAGACCGCGTGGACGAACTGGCGCGGATGATCTCTGGCGATGCCATCACCGAAGAAGCGCGCGCGGCTGCGCGTCGCCTGATCGAAGCGATCTGAGCGCGAGACACATTTCGCCCGAGCGACAAATGCCACGCCGCCGCGTCGCTTTTTCAATAGAAACTGATCACGCACATATGCTGTGAAAAAGCCCAAACCGTGCCACCCATGGGTGCAAACGGTCTGGGCTTTCAACCATGACACTTTTTACTGTGCTGACTATGACGGCGCGGGCAAAGAACGTCATACCCTAAATGGGGTAGATTTATCAAAAATTGCTCGCATTTCCTTCCCGGACAGAACGTCTGTACGAGAGCGGACAGGCGCAAAATCCCCTCTCTCTACTGATATTTCCTCAGCCAGTTCAGCGCGATCTCACCCGCCTGAAACAGCAGCAGCTGCCCGGCATTGGGCACCAGATGAAACGCGATCCAGGGGTAATCCTCGATCAGTTCCTGACGTGTGGCAGGCACGATCTGCAGATCATCGTCGCCATGCAGGAAATGGATCGGCACCTTGTTCCTCATCGCCTCGATCTCATGACGCCAGCTGATACGCTCGCTGGTGATCAGCTCTGCGGCGCAGGCGTCCACCGCCTCGAACCCATCATGCAGGATCGTGTCCATTCCGACATCAATGGCCTCGAACACATCCGGTCGGTCGGCAACGGCGCTGTCGGACTTGGATTGGATATAGATCTTACGCACCCAAGCCTGTTTGCCCATACGCCGCAACATGGCAAATCCGGCCTGAACCAGGAAGGGATACAGCGCCGGCGTATAGCGTGCGCAGGCCCTGTGAAACAGATGCCAGCGCCCCATCCGTTCGTACTGCGCGCGGTGGGTCAGCGGCAGGCTCGCGCCGACAGCGATCAGGGCTTTGACCCGGCCCGGGAACATGGCGTTCAGATGCACGACATAGTGCACATCCAGATCCAGCGTCAGAAACGCCGCGCTTGCGATGCCCAGCCGGTCCATCAGGGCGGCCATGTCACCTGCGACCTCCCGCCGCCTGTCCGCAGCGCCTGCCAGCGGGGTTGAGCCGCCATATCCCGGACGCACCGGCACGACGATGCACAGCCCGGCCTCCGCCGCCTGACGTTCGAGCGCGCCGGGCCAGCGGCACAGACCCAGCGGGCCATGGGTATAGAGGACAGGCCGCCCCCCGGGATCGCCCAGCAACAGATACTCGACCCGCCGCCCGTCAGGGCGCATCAGTGTGTGAAACGGACGCTCCTGCAGTGTTTCGGTGCCACGGCTGATACGGCGCCACGGCTCGAGCGACGGATCTTGCTCCGGGGGATCAGGCACCACCTCCATGATCGTCAGGGTCAGGCGCAGCAACTCGCTCTGGCTGGTGGTTTCTGTCTTGGACAGGATGGCCTTGATCTGCGCGCGCACGGTCTCGATGGACCGGCCCCGTTGTTCAGCGATGGTCTTGAGGCTGAGCGCCTCAGACAGGGCGCGCAGGATCTCGATCTCGGCCGGAGTCAGGGCGAAAACATCCCGCAGCGTCTGGTTCAGCCGGTCGGGCCAGCGCAGTTCAGAGGTGACGACAACGGCGAAGGCGGGCGCATCTGCGGGGCGGATGACCGTCAGATGCAGCAGCACGACCTGATTCGAGCCTTGCCGCCGCAGCCTCAGAAGGGAGCCGCGTTCAGACCCCTCCTCGGTCGGCGCCTCTCCCAGCACCTGACGCAAACGGCAGGCCAGCATGGCCCGGTCCGCCTCGTCAAAGGGCAGGCTCTCCAACCCACGCCCCTGTTGGGCCTGCAGAGCTATTTGCGCCGCGCGGTTGGCGCTGGCGATACGCAGGTTGCCAGCGACGGCGAAGGCCGCCGTGCGGGCAAAGCGCGCCAGTTCGACCTCTTCGGGGCGAAGGTCGCAGGTCACCTGTGTTTGTGCCAAGAGGGCGGCGACGCGACGGAAATGGTCCGTCAGATCCGGCACAGCCACAGCGGGACGGCGCGGGCGGCGGGTCTTCTGATAAAGCCGCGCGACCCGCCGCAGCGGGTTTTCGGGATCCGATGCAACCGGAACAGCCCGCTCTTGCGCGCGCCGCAAAGGGGCATAGAGGCGATCCCAGTCCTCCAGCAGATCTTCCAGCCGCAGCGGGTCCAGTGCCACATCATACAGCCGCCCGATGATATCGCTCGCGAGGCTATCCTGTGGCAGGGCGATGGCCCCCTGAGGAGCCGCAGGCACCATCGTGGTTTCCTTCGGCAAGCCGACCAGAGGCCAGCCGCCCTCTCCGCCTGCCTCGCCCTGTGTCTTGCCGCGCGACCGCTTGGCCCGGGGCGGCGTGGTGCCGGGGGATGCGGGCCGTGCGTCAGATGTCTTGGCCATGCTTTCACCATATGCTTTCGTTAATCATAGTATGAAATTCGCATGTATGAGCAAGCTTTTCGCACCAGACGCAGCACGCTGGCCACATCCGCGCCAGAAGCGCAGGCAGCGAAAGGCAGGTGCTGTTAAGGAGTTTCGCTTTATCCTATGGACAGCCTGTGCATGTTGTTTCGGCAAGGATTTGTGCGGCACTGACCGCATTTGCCCCAGCGATCGGCGGCACAGAGGCAAGGGAGAAAACAGCGCAATGGCGTCACGTGGCAAGAGCAGCATCGTCTCCATGGTCGGACGCGCCTCCGACACGATGGGCCCGCGGCTGCGCCTCATTCGCCACCGCAGCTTGAATCAGGTCCAGTTCTGGCTGATTGCCCTGGCTGTCGGCATCGTTGCCGGAACCGGCGCGCTGCTGTTTCGCAAGGGAATCGCCTTCGTGCAGCACCTCGCCTATGGCGTGTCGGAGGTGCACAAGCTGCATTCCTTCGCGGGTGGCCTGCCGTGGTACATGATCCTCTGCATTCCCATTCTGGGCGGGCTCGCCGTGGGGATCATCCTGCACCTGTTCACCCCCGATGGCCGCGTGCGTTCAGTCGCCGACGTCATTCAGGGCGCCGCGATGCAAAACGGCCGGGTGGAGCGTCGCGCCGGCCTCGCCTCTGCCGCCGCGTCGCTGATCACGCTTGGTACGGGCGGCTCCTCGGGGCGGGAAGGGCCGGTGGTGCATATGGCGGCCGTGATGTCGACATGGGTGCTGCGCTGGCTGCGCGCCGATGGTGTCACCGGGCGCGATCTGCTGGGCTGCGCCGTTGCGGCGGCGGTCTCGGCCAGCTTCAATGCGCCGATTGCCGGCGCGCTCTTCGCGCTTGAGGTGGTGCTGCGCCACTTTGCCATTCACGCCTTTGCCCCCATCGTCATCGCCTCGGTCGCAGGCACGGTGATCAACCGGCTGGAATTCGGCGGCATGACCGAGTTCCTGCTGCCCGAAGCCTCGATCCTGCAGTTCTATGAAGAGCTGCCTGCCTTCCTTATGCTGGGGGCTGTCTGTGGCTTGGTGGCCGGGGCGCTGATGCGCTCGACCTTCCTGGCCGAGGATCTGGCCAGCCACGTGCAGGCCCGCTTTCATATCCCGCGCTGGCTGCGCCCTGTGTTTGCGGGGGCGCTGCTGGGGGCGCTGGCCATTCAGTTTCCCCATATCATCGGCGTCGGCTATGAGACGACCAGCCGTGCGCTGCTGGGCGATCTTGGCCTGCGTGAGGCGATCCTGTTCGCCTGCATCAAGGCGCTGGCCACCGCGATCACCATGGGCGGGCGCATGGGTGGGGGGATGTTCTCTCCGGCGATGATGATGGGGGCTTTGACTGGGCTGGCCTTCGGGCTGATCGCGACCAGTCTGTTCCCCGACATCTCCGGCTCGCCACGCCTCTATGCCCTTGCCGGGCTTGGCGGGGTTGCAGCGGCGGTTCTCGGCGCGCCGATCTCCACCACGCTGATCGTGTTTGAACTGACGGGCGACTGGGCCGTCGCCCTCGCGGTGATGGTGACGGTGTCGATCTCAACCGCGATCGGCACGCGCATGGTCAACCGCTCGTTCTTCCTGACCCAGCTGGAACGCCGAGGCATCCACCTTGCCGCCGGCCCGCAAAGTTATCTGCTGGCCACGATCCGCGTCGGTGATCTGGTCCGGCGCGAGGAGGACAAACGCTCCGCCCCTGAGGCCCGCTGCTGGGAGCTGATCGAGCAGGGCAGTTACCTCGACGCGGGCGCGACCCTGGAAGCCGCCTTTCCCGCCTTTGATCGCAGCGGAGAGCCCTTCCTGCCCGTCGTCGCCCTGACCGGGCCCGACACCCCACCCGAGCTGAAAGGCGCTCTGTTCCACGTTGATGCCCTGCGCGCCTACAACCGCGCCCTTGCCGCCACCGCGGCCGAGGAACACAGCTGACCAGCAGACATGACAACGGCGCGGGGCTGTCAGGCCCCACGCCGCTCATGCCGTGATCAGGATCGGCTCGGTCTCAGATCTGTTCGATGGTCACGAAATCCGTGGCATAGAAGGCCAGATGATCCTTGATCCGTGCAACATCATCATTCGGGGTCTCATAGGACCAGGCGGCATTCTTCAGCGTCTGGCTTTTCGTCACGATCGAGAAGTAATTCGCATCGCCCTTTTTGGCGCAATGGCTGGTGTGGTCGGTGCGATCCAGAAAGGCCATCGCGATATCGCCACGCGGGAAATAGATCACGTCGTGCAGATTGCCCTCGGACAGCACCAGCGCATTGCGGCTTTCCCCAAGCACGGCGCCGCCAGCGCGCACGCTCCACATGCCCTGTGCATTTCGAATTCTTACATCATTCATGATATCAGCCCTCCCCTAAGGCGTCCCACTCCTGACCCGCTGATGTAACATCCTGATGTCACACCACGCAGAAATCCGGCGACATGTGCCGCCGGAAAGATCAGAGATTTTCGGTTGCGCGATCCAACCATATAGCGGCCGCGCCGTCCAGCCGTGGGGAGACCTTCTGCCGGCATGTGACATGATAGGCATTGATCCAGTCGATTTCCTCCGCGCTCAGCAGGGCGGTATCGATCAGACGGCGGTCGATGGGCACAAAGGTCAGCGTCTCGAAATCCAGCATGGCGCGCGCGTCGCCCTCTGGCAGAGCCTCGGCTGCCTGCACCACGATCAGGTTCTCGATGCGAATGCCGAAGGCGCCTTCGCGGTAATACCCCGGTTCGTTCGACAGGATCATCCCCGGTTGGAAGGGCACATCGCTGACCCGGCTGAGGCGCTGCGGCCCCTCATGCACACAAAGGTAACTGCCGACGCCGTGCCCTGTGCCATGGTCGTAATCCCAGCCCGCCAGCCACAGCGGATAGCGCGCCAGCGCGTCCAGATGCTGCCCGGCCAACCCTTTGGGAAAGCGTAGCCGCGAGATCGCGATCATGCCCTTCAGCACCCGCGTAAAGGCCGCCTTTTCAGCGTCGCCCGCCTGTTCGCCCACCAGCAGAGTGCGCGTGATATCTGTCGTCCCGTCCAGATACTGCCCGCCACTGTCGAGCACGACCAGATCGCCGTCTTGCAGCTGGCGGTTGCTGTCGGTGCTGACGCGGTAATGCGGCAGAGCGCCATGCGGGCCAGCACCACAGATCGTCTCAAAGCTGATTTCCATCAGCGCATTGGTCTCACGGCGGAAGATCTCCAGCCGGGTGACAAGGTCGATCTCGGTCAGGCCGGTCTGGCTTTGCGTCTCGGCCGTGGCGTCGAACCACGCCAGAAAGCGGCACATCGCAACGGCATCGCGCAGATGCGCTTCACGGGCGCCGGCGATCTCGGTGTCGTTCTTGCAGGCCTTGGGCAGGGCGCAGGGGTCGGTGTCCCAGACGATACTGGCGCCGGACAACTGCTGTTCGACCCAGATCGGGCAGGAGGTCCGGTCCAGCCGCACCGTCCCCTTCACCTCACGCGCCAGCCCGCGCAGGGTGGCGGCAAAGGCGGACGGGCTTTCCACCGTTACATCGGGGCCAAGGTGTTCAATCAGCGCGTCGTCGCATTTCTCGTCATCGGCAAACAGCGTCACCTGACCATCGGCAAACAGGATCGCAAAGACATGCGGCACCGGGTTGCGGGGGATGTCGCTGCCGCGAATGTTCAGCAACCAGGCGATGCTGTCTGGCAGCGTCAGCACCGCAGCGCCCTGACCTTTGCCGCGCAGCTCTGTCGCGAGGCGCTGACACTTCGCCTCCAGCGTCTCACCTGCGAATTCAATCGGTTGCACGACAATCTTGCCGCGTGGTGGCTCGGGCTGATCGGCCCAGATCGCATCGACGGGGTTTGTCTCGACCGCCAGAAGTGTCACGCCACTGCCCGCGAGACTGTCGGCCAGCCGGTCAATCTCGCCCCGGGTATGCAGCCAGGGGTCATAGCCCATCACGCCGCCGTCGGGCAGCGCCTCGCGCAGCCAGGACCCGATCGAGACCTCAGGCCAGGCGACCTTTTCAAAGTCCTCGGCGCATTGCGCCCGGGCCTGCACGCGGTAGCGCCCGTCGATGAATACCGCCGCGCGGGTCAATGCGGCCACGCAGAACCCAGCCGATCCGGTGAACCCGCTCAGCCAGGCCAGACGCTCGTCATGGGGCGCGACGTATTCGCCCTGATGCGCATCAGCGCGCGGCACCAGAAAGGCATCCAGCTCCGCCGCCTCCAGCACAAGGCGCAGCCGCGCCAGCCGGGGCGGGCCTTGATCGGGCGAAGAGGTTGTCTCGAAACTCTGAAACATCAGGAGGCCTTCTTGATGCCGAACATCCGGGCGCGGGCGCGCGGGTCATTGTCGAACAGGCTGGCGAGCTGCTCGGTCATCGCGCCGGCCAGCTGGTCAACGTCGGTGATCGTGACGGCGCGGTTGTAATAGCGGGTCACATCGTGGCCGATCCCGATGGCGATCAGCTCAACCATCTTGCGCTTTTCAACCATGGCGATGACGTCGCGCAGGTGCTTCTCCAGAAAATTCGCCGGGTTCACGCTCAGCGAGGAATCATCCACCGGCGCGCCATCGGAAATCACCATCAGGATCTTGCGCTGCTCGCGGCGCGCGACCATGCGGCGGTGCGCCCATTCCAGCGCCTCGCCGTCGATGTTTTCCTTCAGCAGACCTTCCTTCATCATCAGGCCCAGATTGTCTCGGGCGCGCCGCCAGGGCGCATCGGCCTGCTTGTAGATGATGTGGCGCAGATCGTTCAGACGGCCCGGCTGTTGCGGACGTCCGTCGGCCAGCCACTTTTCGCGGCTCTGGCCACCTTTCCAGGCGCGGGTGGTGAAGCCGAGGATCTCGACCTTGACGTTGCAGCGTTCCAGCGTGCGCGCCAGCACATCAGCACAGATCGCCGCGATGGAAATCGGCCGCCCCCGCATCGAGCCGGAGTTGTCCAGCAGCAGCGTCACGACCGTGTCGCGGAACTCGGTGTCTTTTTCGACCTTGAAGGACAGCGGCGTCGTCGGGTTGGCGACAACCCGTGCCAGCCGCCCGGCGTCCAGAATGCCTTCCTCGCGGTCGAACTCCCATGAGCGGTTCTGCTGCGCCTGCAGACGGCGCTGCAACTTGTTCGCCAGACGCGAGACCGCGCCCTTCAGCGGGTCGAGCTGCTGGTCGAGATAGGCGCGCAGCCGCTCCAGCTCCTGCGGATCAGCCAGCTCAGAGGCCAGCACTTCCTCGTCGAAGGTATTGACGTAGACGGTGTAATTCGGATCGGCGTCGGAAACGGGATTGGGGGCAGGCGGCTCCATCGGGGCCTCGCCCTCGGGCAGCTCGGCCTCTTCGCCGGCGTCCTGATCGGCCATATCGTCAGAGCTGACCTGCGCCTCGGAGGGGTCCTGCTGATCGTCCTGCGTCTGGTCGGGGCTGGCCTCGGGCTGCTCGTCGCTGTCGTCCTCGCCGGTGGAATCGGGGTCCTGTTCCTCTTCCGCGCCGTCTTCTGCGTCGTCCTCGGCGTTCTCATCTTCGCTGTCGGGGTCGTCGCCCAGCTGGTCGCCATAGCCGAAATCGTCGATGATCTGGCGGGCGAACTTGGCAAACGCCCCCTGATCAGACAGCTTCGCCTGCAGATCTTCCAGCGTGTCTGCGGCACGGTCCTGCATGAAGTCGCGCCACAGTTCCATCACGTTGTCCGCGCCCTCAGGCATCGGGCGGCCGGTGGCAAGGTGACGGATCAGATAGCCGGCGGCGACGGGCAGGGGTGCCTCGGCCTGTGTCTTGATCCCGGCGTATCCGGCGCGCTTGGCCTCGCCCGCGATCTTGTGGTCGATGTTGCTGGCGGTGCCGGGCATGACGCGGGCGCCCATGGCCTCGCAGCGCGCGGTTTCCATCGCCTCGTAGAGGTCGCGCGCCATCTGGCCCTGCGGCACATAGCGCGCATGGGTCTTGGCGTTGTGAAACTTGTGGTGCAGCGCCAGCGCGTCGGCAGTGCCGCGCGCCAGCATCACCTCGTCGCGCGTCAGGCGGCGGCTGATCTGCGGCAGGCGCATCTGATCCGCCGTCTTGCCCGAGGGGTCGACGGAATATTGCACGTTCAAATCGTGGTCGTCGGCCATGACCTTGGTGGCCTCGGCCAGAGCCTTCTTGAACGGATCGGCGGGGTTGTCGCTGGGTTTGCTCATGATGTTGATAAAGCACTCCACGCAGTCCTCGGCAAGGGTCCCGCGTGTCTCTTTTCAGGGGGTGGGGGGCTGGCTGGCCAGAAGGGCGTCGCAGGACTCCGCAACCCGGTCGAACAGATCCGACGAGATCTTGTCGCGCCCCAGCACCTTGGCCTTGGCGATCAGGGTGAAATCAGCTCGCTGGCTGGCAATCCGCGCCTTCGCCTCAGGCCCGGCGAGGGCGGCAAACTGGTCGGCCAGCGCATGGGTGTCGGGCATCGGGCCGAAGGTGCCGGGATACTGCGCGCCCGCATCAACCATGCCGTACCAGAGCGCGGCGCATTCCGCAGGATCGCGGCGGGTCTGGGCCGCGACCGGGCCAGCAAGGGCCGCGCCGACCAGCAGGGAAAGGGCAATGCGTTTCATACCGCTATAGGTAAAGCGCGCGACGCCAAAAAGAAGCCCCCTCACGCTATTGCGTCAGCAAAGCCTCGCACTGCGCCAGCAGCCGCGCCGAGGTTATGCCCGCCCGCGCCGCATCAAAGGCATCCGGGTTGAACGTCGCGCGCGTCAGCAGGACAGATTGCGCAACCTTCGCCTCGATCCTGAGCGACAATACGTCACGCGCGCTCTCGCCCGGCATCACGGCCTGCAGCAGTTCAATCATCTGGCGGCGGTGGCTTTCGGTCACATCTGCCTCGGTGGGAGAGAGCAGCCATTGATGCTCCATCAGTGCCGAAAGTCGCCCGGTGCAGGTGGCAAAGGTCCGGGTCATCGCGTCCAGGCGCAGCGCCTCGGCCGGTCCCGCCGTGACGCTGAGGCAGCCCGCCAGACAGAGCCCGGCCGCCGCCAGATATGCCCTGTGCCCTCGCATGACAGACCCTCTGACGCCTTGTGCGGCAAACGCGCGCGCCCCTCTCGTCCGGGGGTGCCGCGCCGCAATGCGCTGAGGCTAGGCGCAGAACCCTTGCGCCCCGGTGCATCCACCGCACGCTATCTGCCTCAAACTGTCGGTATCTCCGCAAAACTGCAGGGCCAAACGAAACGCGGCGCCGGAAGTTATCCGACGCCGCGCGATCTTGCTGTCCAGAATTGCCAGCGCTCAGCTGGTCGAGGCCGCGGCGCTTTCCGGCAGCTCTTCATCAAAGCACCGCTGATAGAACTCGGCAACCGTCTGGCGCTCCAGCTCGTCGCATTTGTTCAGGAACGTCAGGCGGAAGGCATAGCCGACATTGCGGAAGATCTCGGCGTTGGCGGCCCAGTTGATCACGGTCCGCGGGCTCATCACAGTCGACAGATCGCCGTTCATGAAGGCGGTCCGGGTCAGGCCAGCCAGCGTCACCATCTGCCCGATGATCTTGCGACCCGCAGCGGTGTTGTAATGCGGCGCCTTGCTCAGCACGATCGCGGATTCTGCGTCGTGGGAAAGATAGTTCAGCGTCGCGACGAGGGACCAACGGTCCATCTGCGCCTGGTTGATCTGCTGCGTGCCGTGGTAGAGGCCGGTCGTGTCGCCAAGACCCACCGTGTTCGAGGTCGCGAACAGGCGGAAGAACTTGTTCGGCGTGATGATCTCGTTCTGGTCCAGCAGCGTCAGCTTCCCGTCGGTTTCCAGCACGCGCTGGATCACGAACATGACGTCGGCGCGGCCCGCATCGTATTCGTCGAACACGATGGCAGTCGGGTTGCGCAGCGCCCAAGGCAGGATGCCCTCATGGAACTCGGTCACCTGCATGCCGTCGCGCAGCTTGATCGCATCCTTGCCGATCAGATCGATCCGGCTGATGTGGCTGTCGAGGTTGATGCGCACGCAGGGCCAGTTCAGCCGGCTTGCCACCTGTTCGATGTGCGTCGATTTGCCCGTGCCGTGATAGCCCTGCACCATGACGCGGCGGTTGTGGCTGAAGCCTGCCAGAATGGCCAGCGTGGTGTCGGGGTCGAAACGATAGGTCGGGTCCGCTTCCGGCACCCGGTCAGTCGGGGCGTCGAACCCCTTGATGATCATATCGGTATCGATTCCGAAGACGTCGCGAACCGAGATTTCTTCGGTCGGTTTGGCGTTGATATCGAGCGATCCGTCGGCCATGGTCGGCTTGTCCCTTGTAAGTCATCCGCGCGTTTCGTGCTGCGCGGTTTCTTCATGTCGCATCGCGCAGGGTCTGCCTGCGCATTCTCGGTGCAACATATCGAAGAGGGCGGCGAGGAAAAGGGCAAAATCGCGCCGCACCCGGTGCGTCGGGTCCATGTGACGCAGATGGGGCCGTGGAATATGCAGGTGTTGCCAGCGCGGCAGCCGGGGGACTTGAGTAAGAATATGGCCACCTTGGAAGACATCGAAGACCTGATCGCGCGCACTGCCCTTGCCGACAGGGCCGCTTTCCAGGAATTATATCAACTGACCTCTGCGAAACTTTTCGGCATTTCCCTGCGTGTCTTGGGTACGAGAAGCGAAGCCGAAGAGGCGGTTCAGGATTCCTACATCAAGATTTGGCGTAGTGCCGGGCGGTATCAGGCGGGCGGGTATTCCCCGATGACCTGGCTGATCACGATCGCGCGTAACACCGCCATCGACCGCCTTCGGGCGCGCCGCTCCTCTGCCTCGGATCTGTCGGAGGCCGATGCCATACCGTCCTCGGACCCCGGCCCCGAGGCTCTGGCGATTGCCGGGTCCGAACGGGCGCGGCTGATGAGCTGCATGGAGGAACTGGATGCGGACCGGTCCGAGGCCGTCAAGGGTGCCTATCTCCTCGGGCTGACCTATCAGGAACTGGCCGAGAGGTATGATGTTCCGCTGAACACGATGCGAACTTGGCTGCGCCGCAGTCTGAAGAAATTGAAGGACTGTCTGACCAGATGAGCGACGAGGCCACAATGACACCGGGCGAAAGCGACATGGTTCTCGCCGCCGAGTATGTCCTGACGCTGCTCAGCCCGACCGAGGCCGCAGCTTTCGAGGATCGCCTTGCGCGTGAGCCATCGCTGCGCGCTCTGGTCGCGGCCTGGGCTGACGATTTCGTCGCCATGACCGACGGCATTGCCGAGGCCCGGGTGCCGCCGCGCGTCTGGCAGGCGATCCATCAGCGGCTCTGGCCCGCCGAGGCCAAAGCACCCGCCAAGGGCTTCTGGGCGCGCCTGGGTCTGGGCGAATTCGCTGCAGGTGCCGCGCTGGCCGCCATGTTCGCCTTCCTTGTCTACCAGTCCGATCTGCTGACGCCCGCGTTTCAGCCGGATTTCGTGGCCGAGATTGGTGAAGAAACCGCTCCGGTGCATTTCGCCGCCGCCTTTGATGCCGAGACGGGCGCCCTGCGCCTGAAACGCGAAGGGCAGGGCGCGGCCGAGGGACGCTCCTATCACCTCTGGCTGATTGCCGGCAGTGCGGCGCCGGTGTCGGTTCTGGTCTGGCCCGCCAACAGCTCGAAACAGGACGTGGTTCTGCCCGCCAGCCTTGCCGCGGTTCTGCCCGGCGCGACGCTGGCGATTTCGGACGAACCTCTCGGCGGCTCACCCACCGGGCAACCGACAGGGGCCGTGCTGGCCGCCGGTCAGGTCATCGCCAGCTAAAGGATCTGCCCTCTACACGGCAAAACGCCCTCCGGCCGCGAGCCTCAGGGCGTTTTTCATATCGGCATCTTTTGAGGTAAACCGGGCGTTTACTGCAACAGACGGCTGGCAGAGGCCGCCCTGGCAAGCTTAATCCATTTTTTGCAGTTGTGGCGCTAAGGTCCCGACAGGTCAGTTACGGCCTGACAGGCCGATGCGGGCGTGACCCTGCGGCGCTGTCGTTCCTGCTCACTCTCAACGGGAGACACCCTATGTTCATCCCTCAAGGCCGCCGCAGCATTGCCAGCCTTTTCGTGATCGCGCTTTTCACGCTCGCCGGGCTCAGCGATTATATCAGCGCCCAGGTGCCCGCACAGCAGGTACCCGCCCAAGGCGCGGCGTCCGAACACCCCTGAAAATGCGCCTCTGACAGCACGCAGGCGCCAGCGTCCAGCCCGGGCCCCATAAAGGCCCGGACAAATCCATCCTGCGCCGCTTATTTGAAGTTGCGGCTGTCCTTCAGCTGATCCCAGGCCCAGACGACCTGTTGCAGCTGTTCTTCCTGCGACCGGTCGCCGCCGTTCATATCCGGGTGCAGCACCTTGATCAGGGCCTTGTAGGCCTTGCGGACCTCGGCCTTGCTCCAGTGATCGCGGGCATCCAGAATATCCACCGCCTTGCGCTCGGTCGGGGGCAGGCGGCGCGTGGTGACGCCACCGGTCTTGCCGGGGTTCTGCGTCGCATTCGCGCCGAGCACCTGATGCGGGTCCTCGATCCCCAGACGGGCCCAGGCCCGCGCCTCTGGGTCGCCAAGCGGCTTGGTCTTGCGCTCCCAGACCTTGTCCTCGGACATCTGGGCGTTCATTTCGGCCTCGGTGCGACCGTCGAAGAAGTTCCATTTCAGGTTGTATTCGCGGACGTGGTCCTTGCAGAACCAGAAGAAATCGTCCAGCACATCCGGGGCTTTGGGCGCACGGTACTTACCGGGCTCTTCACAGCCCTCATGTTCGCAGGGGCGCCGCGAGGTTTCCGAGGCCCCTGTCATGCCGCGTCGACCGCGGTTGGTTTTCTTCTTTGCAGAAGAAATGGACATGTCAAAACCGAAGGGATCAGATTTGGGCATCAGGCGGTCCTTTCCGAGTCAGGCGCTGCAGCATAGACTGTGTGGCGCGAGATTGAAGAGGCGAGAGGAAAAAATATGTCACGAACGGCAGAGATCCGCAGGCGACTTGAAGACGAATTTTCGCCTGAACACCTTGAGGTGCTGGACGAAAGTGAAAGCCACCGTGGCCACGCGGGCTTTCAGGAGGGTGGAGAGAGTCATTTTCGTGTCCGGATGACGTCCAGCGCCTTTGCAGACCAAAGCCGTATTGCACGCCATCGCGCCGTGCACTCCGCCTTAGGGTCCGATCTGATGGGCCGCATTCACGCGCTGGCGCTGGAACTTACCGCCTGAAAAGGATTTCTCAGGCTGGCCGAATATAGAGAAATGGCGCCGAAGCACAAGGCCCGGCGCGAAAAGAAACCCCCGCAAGGGGGCCTCATCCAACGCTTTCGGGCCGGGCCAGTGCAACGGCCCGGCCCGAAATGTTTCAGGAACAGCGCAACCAGCGACGCACCGCGCCTGCCTCAGTCCGGCTTGCGAGTGTCGTCCTTGTCTTCCCACTCGGACGCACTTGCATCCGACACGCCCGGGGCGGGCTTTGCCTCGCCCTCAGCCACGGCAGAGGCGCGGCCGATGACCTGAGCGGCGGGCGACTTCACCACGCCCGACAGGCGCGGACCCTGACCCTGCAGCGCCTCGCTGCGCTGCGCCGAACCGACACTGGGGCTTGCTGGGGTGCGCTTCTCGGGCTCGTCTTCGGCAAAGGCTTCCGCAGTATCGGCCTCTTCGGGGCGGTATTGCACCGTCGCATGGGCCGCCGCGCGCCGGAACACCAGCAGGTTGCGAAAGCTGCTGGAGGTGCCGGTCAGGCCCTGACGTTCTTCCTGCGGCAGCGTTTCGGCGCGCTGGTATTCCCAGCCCTTGGCGGCCATCTCGTTCAGCAGCTCCTCGAACGCATTGGCAAAGCGCCCCTCGGCGGTCTTGATACCGCGCGCCTTGGTGCCGCGCGTCGGAGCTGGCATCACCTTATAGTCGTACTGGGTCATCTCGGCTCTCTCTGATCTGATCGCGCCATTTAGCGCCACTGCGGGCCGCGCCTCAATCCCCGCCGCTGTTTCAGCGGCTGAGCGGCAATGCCCCGCCTGAGGACGGGGCTATTTGCGGATGCGCATCGGCGCGCCGACCCAGTCGGGCACCGGGTCTGCGGCATGCTCCTCAGCGGCGGCCAGCAAGCGCGCCATCTGCGGTTCTGGGTAGGGGGCAACGCGCGGCCCGGACTGATCGATATGCAGGCTGATGCCCTCGCCGGTGGCCGCGATCCAGCCGTCTTCGTGGATCAGCTCCTGACAGAAGTGAAAGGCTTTGGGGCCCACGTCCAGCAGCCGGGTCGTGGCACGCACCTGAGCGCCCGCATGGACCTCGCGCAGGTAGCGAATGCGGAACTCGGCCGAATAGGTCGTATGGGCGCTGCGGCGCATATAGGCCTCGCTCAGGTCGATCTCATCGGTGAAGAATTCCATCCCGTTGTCGAACAGGACCCCGTAATAGGCCATGTTGAGGTGGCCATTGTAATCGGTCCATTCCGGCTTCACGGTCATCAGTGGCGAGGTGAAAAGGGGCATCGTCTCTCCTGAGCTTGTTCGCAGGGCAGGCTATCAGGCTGGCCCGCGGGGGCAAGCCGCAGCGCCAAAAACGCACCGCCCGGATACCGTTCAGATACCGACGGAATACCGACATCACGATTTCGCGGTTTTGGTGCTTGGGTCCGCCGGGTCAGAGCGATCCGTGGCATGCAAAAACGGGCAGAGGTTTGCACCTCTGCCCGTCTATCTCTTCAATCGACGCTCAGCACGCCGATGGTGTCAGATCAGAGCCCCAGCTTGGCCGCCACAAGATCGTTCACGGCCTTGGGATTGGCCTTGCCGCCGGTGGATTTCATCACCTGACCGACGAACCAGCCCGCCAGCTTCGGGTTCTGCTTTGCCTTCTCGACCTGGTCGGGATTGGCCGCAATGATCTCGTCCACAGCCGCCTCGATGGCGCCGGTATCGGTGACCTGCTTGAGGCCTTTTTCCTCAACTATAACAGCGGGATCGCCGCCTTCGCTATAGACGATCTCAAAGACGTCCTTGGCGATCTTGCCGCTGATCACATCGCCTTTGATCAGGGCGATGATGCCAGCCAGTTGCGCCGGGCTGACAGGGCTGTTTTCGATGTCGGCGTCGTCTTTCTTCAGACGGCCAAACAGCTCGTTGATGACCCAGTTCGCGGCCAGTTTGCCATCCTTGCAGGCCTCGGCGACCTCCTCGAAGAAGACGGCGTTCGGCACTTCGGCGGTCAGCACGCTTGCGTCATATTCGCTCAGACCGAAGTCCTTGATGAAGCGCAGTTTTTTCGCGTCGGGCAGCTCCGGAAGGCTGGCCTTGATATCATCGACCCAAGCCTGCTCGATCTCGAGTGGCAGCAGGTCGGGATCGGGGAAGTAGCGGTAATCATGCGCTTCTTCCTTGCTCCGCATGGAGCGGGTCTCGTTTTTCTCGGGATCATACAGGCGGGTTTCCTGATCGATCTTGCCTCCGGCCTCCAGGATCGCGATCTGACGCCGCGCCTCCACATCAATCGCGGCCTGAATGAAGCGCATGGAGTTCATGTTCTTCAGCTCGCATCGCGTGCCGAGGTGGCCGAAGTCGCCGGTCTCGCGAAATTTCTCGTAAGCCCCTGGCAGACATACGGAAACGTTGACGTCAGCCCGCATGCTGCCGCTCTGCATGTTGCCGTCGCAGGTGCCGAGATAGCGCAGGATCTGGCGCAGTTTGACCATATAGGCGGCGGCTTCTTCCGGGCCGCGGATATCGGGGCGGCTGACGATTTCCATCAGCGCCACGCCGGTCCGGTTGAGGTCGACGAAGGACATGTTCGGGTCCATGTCGTGGATCGATTTACCGGCGTCCTGCTCCAGGTGGATGCGTTCCACCCGCACCAGACGCGCAATGCCGGGCGCCATGTCGACCAGAATTTCTCCTTCGCCGACAATGGGATGGTAGAGCTGGCTGATCTGGTAACCCTGCGGCAGGTCGGGGTAGAAGTAGTTCTTGCGGTCGAAGGCAGAGAACAGGTTGATCTCGGCATTCAGGCCCAGTCCGGTGCGCACGGCCTGCTCAACACAGAATTCATTGATGACGGGCAACATCCCCGGCATCGCCGCGTCGACAAAGGCAACGTTGGAGTTGGGTTCAGCGCCGAACAGGGTAGAGCCGCCCGAGAACAGTTTCGCCTTCGAGGCGACCTGCGCATGGACCTCCATGCCGATGACCAGCTCCCAATCGTGTTTCGCACCGGCGATCACCTTGGGTTTCGGGGTCTCGTACGTGAGGTCCAGCATGGTCGGTCCTTTCCGGGAATGGCTTGGTCCCGGGTTCTAGGACAGGCCGTTTCGGGGGGCAAGAGGCTCTGTTCGTCGTGGCCCTGAAAGAGTGAGCGCACCACCGGGTCGCCCCCGGTGATGCGCAACGTTTCAGGCATTCAGGATCCGCGTCACCATTTCGCGGGTGTCGGGGCTGAGTTTCGGCTGCGCCGCCATCCGTTCCAGCGCCTCGCGCATCATCGCCTGACGGTCTGCATCATAGCGTGTCCAGCTCTGGAAGGCGCTGCACACCCGCGCCGTGGTCTGCGGGTTCAGCGGGTCGAGCTTGATCAGCCAGTCCGCCAGCAGCTTGTATCCCGCGCCAGAGGCATGGTGGAAACCAGCCGGGCTCATCGTCAGGGCGCCGAAGGTGGCGCGGAACCGGTTGGGGTTCTTCATGTCGAAGTCGAGGTGGTTCGCCAGACGCTCGGTCGTGGCGGCCATCTGATCGGGGCGGGCATAAGCGACCTGAAGCGAGAACCATTTGTCCATGACCAGACGATCATCATGCCATTGATCATAAAAAGCTTTCAACTCGGTTTGACCGTCCTCAATACTCAACAGACAGCTCAGCGCGGCCAGTTGCTGGGTCATGTTGTCGGCCTCAGCGAACTGGGCCCGCGCCCGATCGCCCCCGTCGCGCCGCGACAGCAGAGCCAGCGCGGAGTTGGCCAGGGAGCGGGCCGCTGCGGGACCGGCATCGGGCTGATACTCGCCGGGCACCTGATGGGCCGCGTAGAGGTTCGCCAGCAGATCCGGCATTGCTTCGGCCATGGCACTGCGCATCTCTTGCCGCTTTTCCCAGATCCGCTGCGGGTCAGGCACGTGGCCGGACTCATGCAGCGTCTGCGCCAGATCATCCTCGGACGGCAGCGCCATTGCCAGAGCACGGAAGGCCGGGTCCAGCGTTTCATCCGCCAGCAGGGTCGCCAGCGCGCCCAGATAGCCTGCGTCCGCTTCGGCCCCATCTGCGATCATCCGCAGAAGTGCTTGTTTCGCAAGGGTTCTCCCCGCCTCCCAGCGGTTGTAGGGGTCTGTGTCATGGGCCAGCAGAAAGGCGCGTTCGGCATTGTCGGTGTCGCGGTGCAGGATCACAGGGGCCGAAAATTCCCGCAGGATCGACGGGACCGGCCGCGCGCCGAGACCGGAGAAGCTGAAGCTCTGCTCGGCCTCGGTCATCTCAAGAAGCGTGGTTTCCTGAACTTCGTCGCCGTTCGGGCCGATCAGACCGACGGCAATCGGCAGGACCTGCGGGGCCTTGTCGGGTTGGCCGGGGGTCGGGGGCGTCTCCTGACGGAAGTGCAGGGTGAAGGTGCCATCCTCCCAGGTTTCGCTGACGTGCAGACGCGGGGTGCCTGCCTGAGAATACCAGCGCTTGAACTGGCTCAGATCGCGGCCCGTCGACTCCTGGAACACAGCAAGCCAGTCCTCGATGGTGCAGGCTTGGCCATCGTGACGTTCAAAGTACAGATCCAGCGCCTTGGAATAGGCCTCATCCCCGACCAACCGTTTGAGCATGCCGATGACCTCGGCGCCCTTCTCATAGACAGTCGCCGTGTAGAAGTTGTTGATTTCCTGAAAGCTTTCAGGCCGCACCGGATGCGCCAGCGGGCCGTTATCCTCACGGAACTGGCGCGCCCTCAGGTCGATCACATCCGAAATCCGTTTGACGGGAGCTGAGCGCATGTCCGAGGTGAACTGGCTGTCGCGATAGACCGTTAGCCCCTCTTTCAGGCACAGCTGGAACCAGTCGCGGCAGGTGATGCGGTTGCCAGTCCAGTTGTGGAAATACTCATGCGCGATGATCGCCTCGATCCGCTCGAAGTTCGCGTCCGTGCTGGTTTCCGGGCTGGCGAGGACGCAGGAGGAGTTGAAGATGTTCAGCCCCTTGTTCTCCATCGCCCCCATGTTGAAATCGTCGACCGCGACGATGTTGAAGATATCGAGGTCGTATTCGCGCCCATAGACCTCCTCATCCCACTTCATCGACTTCTTCAGCGCCTCCATGCCGAAGGCGCATTTGCCCTCGTCGCCGGGGCGGACCCAGATGTTCAGCTCGACATCTTTGCCGGACATGGTGGTGAAGCGGTCAGGATGGTTGATCAGGTCTCCGGCGACCAGCGCGAACAGATAGGCCGGTTTTGGCCAGGGATCATGCCATTCGGCCCAGCCCTCGCCACTGGCCACGGGGTTGCCGTTGGACAGCTTGACGGGGGTGTCGCCCTCGATGCGCACGGTGAAGACGCTCATCACATCCGGGCGGTCGGGGTAGTAGGTGATCTTGCGGAAGCCTTCGGCCTCGCACTGGGTGCAATACATGCCGCTCGACATGTAAAGCCCTTCGAGAGCGAAGTTTTTCGCCGGTGCAATCTCGACCTCCGCCTCCCAGGTGAAGGCGCCGTCGGGCACGGCGCAGGTCAGGCCCTCTTCACTGATGTCGGGGGCGACGGGGGTGCCATCAATGCTGGCGGAGATGAGTTTGAGCTGCTCGCCATGCAGAAAGAACTGGCCCTGGTCCGCATCGGGGTTGGGGGTGAAGCGGATCCGGCTCAGCACGCGGGTCGCTTCGGGCGCAAGACGGAAGGTCAGATGCACCTCTTCGACCAGCCAGCCGGGGGCGGTGTAGTCCTTCAGATAGATCGTCTGACCTGACTGGGTGGGGGCTGCGTCTTTCATGTCACTCGTCCTCATGTCGTGTTGCGCGCGAGTTTCACCGCCACGGGCCGGATTGCAAGGGCAAGCGCAGCGCAAGAGGGACCTTCCCCACCGGAAGGTCGGATGCAATCTATGGTAGTTATTCGGCGGAAGGATGCACGTTTTAGCCTGGGTAAGCCACGGTGGTTCTGCCCGAAATCGTAGCGGCGCAAGGTGGCAGTGCATCTCTGCACAGTGATTTCCGTTTTATTTGCTGACTTGCGCTATTACGTTAGTGATCAAGCTTAGAGGCGTAGCATGACAAGACCCCTTATCGGCATCATCACCAATCTTCACGTTGTTGACAGCAGCTACAGAACCCACGCTGGCGGGGTTATGAACTCCGAAGCGGTGGCGAATGTCTCGGGCGGTCTGCCTGCCTTGATCCCGGCAGACCCCGGTCTGGTGTCGGTGGAGGAGCTTCTTGAGACCTTCGATGCCTTCGTGCTGACGGGCGGTCGCCCCAATGTGCACCCCTCGGAATATGGCGATGAAGAGACAGAGGCCCATGGCACTTTTGACAGGGCGCGCGATGCGATCACTCTGCCACTTGTGCGTGCCTGCGTTGAACGGGGCCAGCCGTTTCTTGGAATTTGCCGTGGCTTTCAAGAGGTTGCGGTTGCCATGGGGTCGACCTTGCACCCTGAGATCCGCAATTTGCCGGGGCGTTTGAACCACCGTATGCCCCCGGATGGCACGATTGAGGAAAAATTCGCCTTGCGCCACAAGGTGACCTTTACCGAGGGCGGGGTGTTCCACCGTGTGATGGGCGCGTCTGAGGTCATGACGAATACGCTACACGGTCAGGGCGTCATCACGCCGGGGAAGCGCTTTGTAATCGATGGCCGGGCGCCCGATGGCACGCCTGAGGCCGCCTATGTCGAGGGGGCGCCGGGCTATACCCTCGCCGTGCAGTGGCATCCGGAATACAACGCGGCCCATGATCCCGTATCGCGCCCTCTTTTCGAAGGTCTGGGCGAGGCCGCCCGCGCCTGGCATGCCGGGCGTCGGGCGATCCCTGTCCTTAGGTCCGCCTAGAGCTGGCCGCCTGCGATCCGGATTTCCGTACCATTCACGCTTTCGATCAGCGGGTTGCACAGCCAGAGCGCGGTTGCAGCAACTTCCTCAGGTGAGATCAGGCGCTTGTGGCGGTTCATGTTGATCATCATGTTGCGCGCCTCCTCTTCAGACACGCCCGCACGTTTGGAGATGGCATCGGTATTGCGCGTCACGATGGGCGTATCGACATAGCCCGGACAGATCGAATTGAAGGTAATCGGTCCGCCCAGAAAATCCTCCGCGAACGAACGCATCATGCCGATCACCCCGTGTTTCGAGGCGGCATAGGCGCCAGCCCCCGGAGCACCGCGCAATCCGGCGATCGAGGATATGGCGATCACACGCCCCCAGTCGGTCGTGGTCATCGATTCCAGGCTTTCGCGCACCGTGTAAAAGCAGCCATCCAGATTGGTCGCCATGATCTTGCGCCAGAACTCTGAGGAGGTCTTTTGCAGCTTGCGCCCCTCGGCAATGCCGGCATTCGCCACGCAGATCTGGATCGGGCCACGGGCCGCGACGGCGCTTGCCATCCCCTCACGCACCGAGGCCTCGTCGCTGACGTCCATCGGCAGGGCGAACATGCCCGGCTCTGCCACCTCTTTCAGCACGTCGGCGCGGCGGCCTGTAATGGTGACTTGCGCGCCGGCGTCTGCCAGTGACCGCGCAATGGCCAGACCGATGCCGGTGCCGCCGCCTGTAACGATGGCGTGTTTGCCCTGCAGCATTCCTCACTCCTCCCAGATTTTAGCGGAATATCATTCCGCAATACGGGTGAACCATAGCCGCTTGTCTGTGCGGTGCAAGTCCGTGCAGTGCGGAGGCCCAATGACGATGCCGCGTCGGTGTTCAGGTGATGGCGCTGGTATTGTGCCGCCGGGTTGATATGGTCGAATGGACAGGATTGGATGGTGCGCGGCAAGATCAGTGCGCAAGGCCGAGCTCGTCAGCGGATTTCGATCTCGGAGTGCCGGTGCTGTTGCTGGGCTGCACAGGGCGTTTTGAAACGGACAGCCGTGTTGGCGCTACCATGCAATAAGCGCTTGATTTGCGCGCGGGACAAACGCTTCATCTGCTCCGGAGGCGCGCGCATCTGGCGAAATATTCGAACAGAATTCGCAACATAGGCGCAAAACACACATCGATGGGTTTGACTCGGCAGGTCATAGCAGGCAAATCCACTACAGCCGAAACGCAATAATATTGCGCGATGCTGACTAGGAGGCGCCGGGGGTTTTCCCCGGCGAAATTTTAGCCAGTTGTTCAAAAGGGGGACGACACAGGTGAAAATCGGATCGCCAAAAGAAGTGTTCGCAGGTGAGGCACGCGTCGCGATGACGCCAGACTCCGCGCTGCAGTTGCAGAAGCTGGGACACGAATGTTTTGTTGAGACCGGGGCGGGCACCGTCGCTGGTTTCGCGGATGAAGCCTACACTGCTGCGGGCGTCACCGTGGTTGCGGACGAAGCCGCACTGTTTGCCGCTGTCGACGTGATCGCCAAGGTGCGCGCGCCGAGCGATGACGAAGCCCGCATGCTGACGCCCGCGCAGACGCTGATCAGCTTCTTCAACCCGGCCGGCAACACCGAGCTGCTGGAGCTGTGCAAGGAGCAGGGTGCGACGGTCATGGCCATGGAAATGGTCCCCCGTATCAGCCGTGCGCAGAAGATGGATGCGCTGTCCTCGATGGCAAACATCGCCGGCTATCGCGCTGTGATCGAGGCCGGTAACAACTTTGGTCGCTTCTTCACGGGCCAGATCACGGCGGCGGGCAAGGTGCCCCCGGCCAAGGTCCTGGTCGTCGGTGCTGGCGTTGCTGGTCTGGCGGCGATCGGGGCGGCGACGTCCCTCGGTGCGATTACCTACGCCTTTGACGTGCGCCCCGAAGTGGCCGAGCAAGTCGAGAGCATGGGCGCCCAGTTCGTCTACCTCGACTTTGAGGAAGCGCAGAAGGACGGGGCGGAAACGGGCGGCTATGCGTCTGTTTCCTCACCGGAATTCCGTGAAGCGCAGCTGGCCAAGTTCCGCGAGATCGCGCCCGATATCGACATCGTCATCACCACGGCGCTGATCCCCAACCGCGATGCACCCAAGCTCTGGCTGGCCGATATGGTTGCCTCGATGAAGCGCGGCTCGGTCATCATCGACCTCGCAGCTGAGCGGGGCGGCAACGTTGAAGGCACCGTGCCGGATGAGAAGGTCATGACCGACAATGGCGTGACCATCATCGGCTACACCGACTTCCCCAGCCGGATGGCCGCACAGGCATCGAGCCTTTATTCCACAAATATCAGGCACTTGCTGGCGGATCTGACGCCGGGCAAGGACGGCGTCATCAACCACAACATGGAAGATGATGTGATCCGCTCGGCCACGGTGACCCGCGGCGGAGAGATCACGTTTCCGCCTCCGCCGCTCAAGATCAAGGCGATCGCTGCGCAGAAACCCAAGGAGAAGGTGAAAGAACTCACGCACGAGGAAAAACGTGCCGTGGAGATCGCCGCCTTCAAGAAGCAAACGCGCAACCAGGTCGGTCTTCTGGTCATCGGTGCGGTGCTGCTGCTTGGTGTCGGCCTTGTCGCGCCGGCGAGCTTCATGCAGCACTTCATCGTCTTCGTGCTGTCGGTCTTCATCGGCTTCCAGGTGATCTGGAACGTGTCGCATTCGCTGCACACACCGCTGATGGCTGTGACCAATGCGATCTCCTCGATCATCATTCTGGGCGCTGTCATGCAGATCGGCTCTGGCTCCTGGATCGTGATCGTGCTTGGGGCGTTGTCGGTTTTCATGGCCGGAATCAACATCTTCGGCGGCTTCCTCGTCACCCGGCGCATGCTCGCCATGTTCCAGAAATCGTAAGGAGGTCTGATCAATGGAATTCGGCTTCACGACAGCGGCCTATGTGGTCGCGGCAGTCCTCTTCATCCTCGCGCTCGGCGGCCTTTCGGGGCAGGAGAGCGCGAAAAGAGCGGTCTGGTACGGGATCGCGGGCATGGCGCTTGCGGTTTTTGCAACACTCATCGGTCCGGGATCGGGCCTCTGGCTGCTCTCGGTCATCCTGATCGCGGCGGGCGGCATCATCGGCTTTTTCGTCGCCACCCGTGTGCAGATGACAGAGATGCCGCAACTGGTCGCGGCGATGCACTCGCTGGTCGGTCTGGCGGCGGTGTTCGTCGGGTTCAACGCGCATTTTGAGCTGAACCATGTGCTGGCGATGGACCCGGCGGCGCGTGTCGGCCTGCATGGCTTCGCCGAGCTTCTGGCGCATAAGACACTGGTCGAGCAGAACATTCTTCGGGTTGAGCTGTTCCTTGGTATCTTCATCGGTGCCGTGACGTTCACCGGTTCGGTGGTTGCCTATGGCAAGCTGGCGGGCAAGGTGAACACCAAGGCGACGAAACTGCCGGGCGGTCATATGCTGAACGCGGCTGCAGCTGTGCTCTCGGTTCTCTGCCTGATCTGGTACTTCAACACCGGTGGCTTTTTCCCGCTGTTCATCATGACACTGGCGGCGCTGTTTGTCGGCTATCACCTGATCATGGGTATCGGCGGCGCGGACATGCCTGTCGTGGTTTCCATGCTCAACAGCTATTCCGGCTGGGCGGCAGCGGCGATCGGCTTTTCGATGTCGAACGATTTGCTGATCGTGGTCGGGGCACTGGTTGGGTCGTCGGGTGCCATCCTCAGCTATATCATGTGCAAAGCGATGAACCGGAGCTTTGTTTCGGTCATTCTGGGCGGCTTCGGCGGCACCTCGGGCCCGGCGATGGAGGTCGAGGGCGAACAGATTGCCATCGACGCCGACGGTGTTGCAGCCGCGCTGGACGAGGCCGACAGCATCATCATCATTCCGGGCTACGGCATGGCGGTGGCGCAGGCGCAGCAGTCGGTCTCCGAGCTGACGAAGAAGCTGCGGGCCAAGGGCAAGAACGTGCGTTTCGCCATTCACCCGGTCGCCGGGCGTCTGCCTGGGCACATGAACGTGCTGCTGGCCGAGGCCAAGGTTCCCTACGATATCGTCTTGGAAATGGATGAAATCAATGAAGATTTCCCCTCCACCGACGTGGCGATCGTGATCGGGTCGAACGACATCGTGAACCCTGCGGCGCAGGAAGATCCCAACAGCCCCATCGCTGGCATGCCGGTGTTGGAGTGCTGGAAGGCCAAGCAGGTCATCGTCTCCAAACGGGGCCAGGGCACGGGCTATTCCGGGATCGAGAACCCGTTGTTCTACAAGGAAAATACCCGCATGTTCTACGGCGACGCCAAGAAATCGCTGGATGAGCTGCTGACCAAGATCTCCTGATCCGGTCCTCTGTTGAAACGGCAAAAGGGCGGCCCTCGGGGTCGCCCTTTTTGCGTCTGGGGCAGGTCTCGGCTCTGACGGTGGGGGGCCTGAAACCGCCAGATCGGGATGTCGGTATCCGGTCGGTATCCGGTCGGTATTTGAACGGTAACTGAACGGTGCGTTTTTGGCGCAAATCTCTGGCGGTGCCCTTTGTGGCAGCGGTATACCAATGTATTCCGCTAACATGTTGAAAAATATTAATAATTGCCTTTTCAGGGGCGGCTCTCGGGTCTAACAGCATTGCGAACGCCTTTCAGACGGACTGCTGCCCCATGCCCCTGCAAGATCACCCTCTGCGCTATCCTCTGGTCAATGAGCTGCACGCGCGGCCCTTTCCGACGCTGAACTCGCCCTGCAGCGTTGCCTTTCTGGCGCTGAAATCCGATGGCCCCGACGCCGCGCGCGACCGCGAGGCCGAGCGGGCGCATCTGATCGATCTGCTGGACCGGCACGGCGCGCCGCATCCGCAACCGGGCGCGACCCATTGGTCGGGCGAGATCGGGCGGCACATGCTGAAGTGGGAGAGCCATACCGAGTTCGTCACCTATACGGTCTTCACCAACTCGATCCTGCCGCGCGCCTTTGATCCGGCGGAGTTCGATGTGTTTCCGCCCAACTGGCTGGCGCAGGCCCCGGGCAAACGTATCACCTCGGTGCTGTTGCGGGTCGAGCCGAGCGCGGGCGAGGCGACGGTGCAACGCCAGATCGAGGACTGGTTCGTCGGCGAAAGTCTGGCGATCTCGCATGCGATTGAGCGGGATGCCATCATCGCGGGGGATTTCCGGATCGACCCGGCGGGGCATCTGCGGTTTTCGGTCTTCACCAACGAAGGGATCGGCACACGGCGGATCGGGCGGGTGGTGCAGCGGCTGTGCGAAATCGAGACCTATCGTGCCATGTCGATGCTGGGCCTTGCGCGGGTGCGCGAACTGGACCCGGAAATGGTGCGGCTGGATGCTGAACTGACACGGCTGATCGGGGCAATGCGCGATGGCGCGACCCGCTCGGAGGAGACGCTGCGCAGCCTGCTGAGTGTCTCGGCGGAGGTGGAGGATATGGCGGCGAAGGCGGCCTATCGGCTGGCCGCCACCAAGGCCTATGAGGCGATCCTGCGCGAACGTGTGGCGATGCTGCGCGAGGAACGCTTTCACGGGCGTCAGACCTTTGTCGAGTTCATGATGCGCCGCTACGATCCGGCGATGCGCACCGTGCGCGCCAGCGAGGCGCGGATGGCGGCGATGTCACCGCGGGCGATCCGCGCGGGCGAGTTGCTGCGCACGCGTGTCGATGTCGAGCGCAGCGCGCAGAACCAGGCGCTGCTGGAGAGCATGGACCGGCGGGCCGATGCGCAGCTGCGCCTGCAACAGACGGTCGAGGGGCTGTCGGTGGTGGCGATCAGCTATTACGCGGTGTCGCTGGTGGGCTATCTGTCCTACCCGCTGGCGGACGCCACGCATCTGAGCAAGGGGATGCTGCTGGCGATGATCACGCCCTTTGTGGTGCTGGCGGTCTGGTGGGTGATCCGCAGCATTCGCAAGAAGCTGCATTAGCGCGGCTATTTCCCCGGCGCGATGCGTCTGGGATGGCCCGCGAAGGTCACCAGAAGCGCGGCGGCGGTGATCGCTGCAACCCCGACAAGGCCGAGCGGGCCGGGGAAGGTCGCGAAGAGGATCAGATCGAAGCCGAGCGCCCAGATCAGCCCGGTGAAATCGAACGGGGCCAGCGTGCTGACCGGCGCGCGGGCCGTCGCCTCGTTCGAGACGATATGGCCGATGCCGCCGAGCAGGCCTGCGAGGATCAGCCAGACATAGTGCGTGCCGTCCAGCGCCACCCAGCCGAAGGGCAGGGTGGCAAGGCCGACAAGGGCCGCGACGACTGCAAAGTAGAAGGCGATGGTGGAGGAGCTTTCGGTCACGGTCATCCGTTTGGTGTGGACCCGCACGAAGGCCATGGTGAAGGCATAGGCGAGGCCTGCAGCAACACCGATCAGCGCGCCCTCGCCGGGCATGTCCAGCGCCTCCCACAAGAGGGCGATGACGCCTGCAAAGCCCAAGGCTACGGCGGCGATGATGGGGGCGGAGAGTTTCTCGCGCAGCAGGAAGGCGGCCATGGGCAGGCTGAGGACGGGGGCGAGGTAGGCCAGCGCCTGGGCGTTGGCGACCGGCAGATAGGCCAGCGACAGGAAGGACAGTGCCATCGACACCGCGCCGAGCAATCCGCGTGTGGCGTGCAGGCGGGGGTAGCGGCTGAGCAGGGCGGCGGGGAAGTTGCCGCGCCAGGCCATGTAGCCAAGGATCGGGATCAGCGCGATGGCCGAGCGCCAGAACATGATCTGCCCGACAGGGACCGTGGCGGCGACGCCGTGGACGGCGGCGGACATGGCGGTGATAAGGAAGGCAGAGAGCAGGCGCAGCGCGATGCCGGCGTAGTAGTCGCGGTGGGACATGGGGCCTCGTCTCTGAAGGACCCCGCCGCCTGTGCGGGCGGCGGGGGAATTGAGCGGGACCTTAGCGGCCGCGGATACGCGGGTCGAGGGCATCACGCAGCCCGTCCCCGAGATAGTTCACCGACAGCACCGTCAGCGAGATCGCGATGCCGGGCATGACCACGCGCTCGGGGTTTTGCTGCATGTAGTCAACGGCGTCGAACAGCAGCCGCCCCCAGGTCGGAAAGTCCGGCGGAAAGCCGAGGCCGAGGAAGGAAAGCGCGCTCTCGGTGATGATGGCATTGGCGATCCCCAGCGTGGCCGAGACGACGATGGGCGAGATCACGTTGGGCAGGATGTGGCGCAGGATCATCATGAGGTTCGTGGTGCCGATGGAGCGCGCGGCCAGCACGAACTCGCGCTCCTTCAGGGCCAGGACATCGCCGCGCACGATCCGCGCGGTCGGCATCCAGGAGGTGACGCCGATGGCGGTGACGATGAGGATGAAGATCCCCGTCTCGATCCCGAAGGTGGCCGAGAGCGGCTCGCGGAACAGCAGCACCATGACCAGCAGCAGCGGCAGCAGCGGCAGGGCGAGGAACAGGTCGGTGATCCGCATCAGGATGTTGTCGAGGCGGCGGAAGTAGCCCGCCAGAATCCCGACGAGCGAGCCGAGGAACAGCGCCAGCAGCATCGCGGTGATGCCGACGGCGAGCGAGACCTGACCGCCCGCCATCAGCCGGGCCATCATGTCGCGCCCCAGCTGGTCGGTGCCGAAGGGATGCGCCCAGGTGGGGCCGTTGTTCCGGGCGCGGAAGTCGATCTTGGAGGGGTCGAGATCCCAGAGGTAGGGGCCAAGAAACACCGCCAGCACGATGAACAGGAAGACGATGCCACCGGCCATGGCGCCCTTGTGGTGGCGGAACTGGTGCCAGACGTCGACCCACTGGCTGCGCGGCGGGGCGGAGGGCATCGGCTCGGGCAGGGGGCCACCGGCGAGGGTCGCGCCTGTGGGGGCGACGGGTTTGGGTGTGTGTGTTGGCTCAGTCATAGCGGATCCGTGGGTCGAGGATGCCGTAGAGGACGTCGGCAATCAGGTTGAAGAGCACGATCAGGACCGCGAAGATGAAGGTCAGCGTCTGCACCATTGGCAGATCGTTCGCCTCGATCGCGCCGATCAGCAGCTGGCCGAGACCGTTCACCTTGAAGACCTGTTCGGTGATGATGGCGCCGCCAAAGACCTGCGGCACGCCGAGCGCGATGACCGTGACCACCGGGATCAGCGAGTTGCGCAGCACATGCACCATGACAACGGCACGTTCGCCCACGCCCTTGGCGCGCGCCGTGCGCACGTAGTCCTGGTTGAGGTTGTCGAGCATCGAGGCCCGCATGAACCGCGAGATCTGCGCCGCGTTATAGAGCGCGAGCACGGTCACGGGCATCGCCATCTGGCGGATCTGCTGGCCGAAACTGGCCCAGTCGGTGACCTTCAGCGTGGTGTCGTAGATCGAGGGGAACCACCAGAAACTGCCGTGGTCCATGTTCACCGAAAAGATCACGATCAGCAGCACGCCGGTAAAGAAGGTCGGCACCGAAAAGCCGATCATCGCGATGAAGGTGCCGAGCTGGTCAAAGATCGAATACTGCCGGTAGGCGGAATAGATGCCGATGGGCAGGGCGATCAGGATGCCGACGATATAGCTCATCCCGACAACCCAGAGGGTCTGGGGCATCCGCTGCACCACGATGTCCATCACCGGAGAGCGGGTCTGCCAGGAGAGCACGCGCAGCTTGCCATCGGCAAAGTGGCTGCCGAAGATATGGTCGATCAGCACCTGAGGTTCGACCCAGAAGAACTGCACGAGCCATTTCCAGAACTGGATGTGGATCGGCTGGCCAAGGCCGAGGGCCTCGCGCATGCGTTCCTTGACTTCGGGGGGCACGGTCAGGGGCACCTGTGCCATCGGATCGCCGGGGGCGAGCTGCAGCAGCCCGAAGATGACCACGGCAATGAAAAGCAGGGTGGGGACGGCTATGATCAGCCGTCGGATGGTGAAATTCAGCATGGGGAGTCCCGGAAGGTCAGGAGTGGACTGCCGCGCGGCCCCGATCAAAACGGGGGCCAGACGCGACAGGGCACCGGTACGTAACATCCGGTACCGGGCAGAGGGCCGCCCGGCACCGGTACGCAAATTCCGGGGCCGGGCGCAAGGCCCAGCCCCGAGGGGGGATCACTCCTTGATCCGGTACCAGTCGGCGACGTTCCAGAGTTCGCTGTCCCAGGTGTTCAGCGCCACACCGCCGAGGGTGTTGGAATGGCCCGAAACGCGGCCACGGTCGACCAGCGGCACGATGGTGTAGGTGTCTTTGGTCAGCATCTCGTTCAGCCTCTTGGCGATCTCGCCGCGCTTCTCAAGCTCGCCTGTCTTGGCCAGCTCGTCGAGCAGGGCGTCATAGGCGGGATCGCAGAAGCGGTTGATGTTCTCACCCTGCCACTGCGAGGAGGGCTTGGGTTCGTTGCCGCAACGATACTGGGCCAGATAGGCCTGCGGATCGGTGCCGTCGAAGTTGTTGGCGTACATTTCGACATCGGCATAGAACTTCTGGAAGGTGTCGGGAGACCCCGCATCGCCACCAAAGAAGACCGAACCGGAGACGTTGCGCAGCTCGGTTTCAACACCGATCTCGCCCCACCAGGCCTTGATCGCGTCCTGGAAGTTCTGGCGCACGGCGTTGGTCGAGGATTGGAACAGCAGGTGGAATTTCTTGCCGTCCTTGTCGCGGATGCCGTCGCCGTCGCTGTCGGTCCAGCCGGCTTCGTCGAGCAGGGCCTTGGCGCCCTCGATGTCCTGCGGGATGCAGTCCTGGTTGGGCGAGGCGTACATTTCCGGTGCGGGCACCAGGTTGCAGGTTGCGCGGCCGGCTGAGCCATAGCCGATTTCGACGAGGATCTCGCGGTCGATGGCCATCGACAGGGCCTTGCGCACGTTCAGATCCGACAGGATCGGGTGCGGCGCGGCGACGGTGGCGCGGATGTCGGGGGCCAGATCAGGCGAGGGATCGGTGAGGTTCATCTCGATCCGCTCGACCAGCGTGCCATAGGCGGTGACGGTTTCGCCCTTGCCGCCCTTGGCCATCTGTTCCAGCACTTCGGGCGCCAGTTGCAGGTTCCAGGCATAATCGAATTCGCCGGTTTCCAGCACGGCGCGGCCCGCTGCGGTCGCATCGCCGCCGCCCTTGAAGGTCATGGTGGCGAAGGCCGGTTTGGCCGGATCGCGGTAGTTCGGGTTGGCCGAGAGCGAGATCACGTCGTTCGGTTTGAATTCGTCGACCACGAAGGGGCCGGTGCCGATGGGATTGAAGTTCGCCTCGGTGCACTCTGCCGCGCGACCGCCGGTGCAGTTTTCAAACTGTGCCTTTTGCAGGATCGGGGACTGGCCGCCCATGAAGGCGCCGTAGGGGTTGGGCTGGGGGGTCTCGAAGGTGATCTTGACGGTCAGGGGATCGACTGCCTCAACCGTCTTGATGCCGTTGAACTTGGAGAGCTGGGCGCAGCCGCCCTCGGGGTCCATGCAATAGGCGGCGGTGAAAACAACGTCGTCAGCGGTGAAGGCGGTGCCATCGGACCACAGTAGATCGGGTTTGATCTTCCAGGTGATCGAGGTCAGATCCTCGGACACGCCGCCATTTTCGACGGTGGGGATTTCTGTGGCCAGGAAGGGCACGAGGTTGCCATCGGGGTCATAGCGGCCGAGCGGTTCGAGAATGATCGAGGAGCTCTCGATGTCCTTGGTGCCGCCGGAGAGGTAGGGGTTCAGAATCGAGGGGGCTTGCCAATAGATGACGTTGACGTGGCCATCGGCGCCACGTTCCGCCATCGCCGCCGGAGCCATGGCAAAAGCAGCCGCTGCCCCAAGCAAAACGGTTTTCAGTTTCATGCGTTTCTCCCAGTTGGATATCCGACCTTTCGTGGCCGGTTGTTGTCGCTGACGACCTGAGCGCCGGTAGGTCGGGTGCGCGAAACTGCCGTGCACCCTGCCATTGTCGGGCCGGTCCCCTGCGGGTGGCTTCATCGAAAAGCGGATTCGCGCAAATTGCAAGCCTTCCCCTTTCGTCACGCATGCAGCGAGGGGGAGATGTGGGGGCAGGCGTTTGACATTTCGGCAAAAGCCTCTGTAGCGTCTGGCATCATTCACTCTTTCAGGTTGGTACATGCTGGACACGTCGCCCCCCCCGAGCCCATCCGTGCAGCCCGAAACCGGGCCGATTGCCCGTATTGAGAACCTGCGGGTGTCTTTCCAGACAAAGGATGGACCCGTCGTTGGTGTGCAGGACATCTCGTTCACCATCAACCCCGGAGAGACGGTCTGCGTGGTCGGCGAATCCGGGTCGGGCAAGTCGGTCTCGTCGCTGTCGCTGATGCGGCTGGTGGAGTACGGGCGGAGAAATTTCTGGCGGGCGCCTCATTTTTGATCGCAAGGGCGGCGGAGAGATTGATCTGGCGCAGGCGGATCAGGGATTGATGCGCACCATCCGGGGCAATGAGATCGGCATGATCTTTCAGGAGCCGATGACGGCGCTGAACCCGGTCTTCACCATCGGACGGCAGCTGTCCGAGGGGTTGATTCTGCACAAGGGAATGAACCGGGCGGCGGCGACGCGCCGCGCCATCGAGCTGCTGCGCGAGGTCCGCATCCCCGAGCCTGAGCGCCGCATCAAGCAATACCCGCATGAGCTGTCGGGTGGCATGCGTCAGCGGGTCGTCATCGCCATGGCCCTGGCCTGCGAGCCGCGCCTGCTGATCGCGGATGAGCCGACGACCGCGCTCGACGTTACCATCCAGGCCGAAATTCTGGCGCTGATGGACCGTCTCAAGCGCGAGACCGGGACGGCGGTGATGTTCATCACCCACGACATGGCCGTGGTGGCGCAGATGGCCGACCGGGTCGTCGTGATGTTCCGCGGCAACAAGGTCGAGGAGGGCCCGGTCGAGCAGATTTTCCACGCGCCCAAGCATGATTATACCAAGGCGCTGCTGGCGGCGGTGCCCAAGCTCGGCGACATGACGGGCAAGGATTTCCCGAACCGATGAAGCTGTTCGGTGTCGAGGGGCAAAAGATTGCTCCGATTCCCGGCAGTGACAAGGTGCTGCTGAGCGTGCGCAATCTGACCACGCGCTTTCCCGTCAAGGGCGGTGTGCTGCGCCGTACGGTGGCGAATGTGCACGCGGTCGAGGATATCTCCTTCGACATCAACAAGGGCCAGACGCTGAGCCTTGTGGGTGAGTCGGGCTGTGGCAAATCCACGGCGGGCCGCTCGCTTCTGCGGCTGATCGAGCCGCTGTCGGGGCAGGTCGAACTGGGCGGCAAGGACATCATGGCGCTGAGCCCGCCGGATCTGCGCAAGGCTCGCCTCGACATGCAGATGATCTTTCAGGATCCCTTCGCCAGTCTGAACCCGCAGATGCAGCTGTCTGATCAGGTGGCCGAGCCGATGCGCAACTATGGCACGCTGAAGGGCCGCGCGATGCAGGAGCGCATCGAAATGCTGTTCGACCGGGTCGAGCTGCCGCGCAGCTTCATGCGCCGCTATCCGCATGAGCTGTCGGGCGGGCAACGTCAGCGGGTCGCCATCGCGCGGGCTCTGGCGCTGAACCCCAAGCTGATCGTGTCGGATGAATCGGTCTCGGCGCTGGATGTCTCGGTGCAGGCGCAGGTGCTGAACCTGATGATGGAGCTGCAGGCCGAGCTGGGCCTGTCGTTCCTGTTCATCAGCCATGACATGGCCGTGGTGGAGCGTGTCAGCCACCGCGTCGGCGTGATGTACCTCGGGAGAATCGTCGAGATCGGCAGCCGTCGCGCGATCTTCGAGAATCCGCGCCACCCCTATACCCGCGCGCTGATGCAGGCGGTGCCAATTGCCGATCCGACCCGCCGCAAGAGCGAGCATGAGCTGAACTTCAAGCCGATCCCCTCGCCGATCCACGATCTGGACTATCAGCCTGAGCCGTCGGTCTATCAGAAGGTGGGCGAGGACCATTATCTGCTGCTGACCGACAGTGGTTACTGAGCGGGCGAGGGGCGCGGTGCACAGGCCTCGCGTCCCCGGTCCGGTCAGGCGCCGTCTTCACGCGTGTCCGCCGTTCCCCCCTGCGCGCCGTCGCGCTAAGGTGATGCGATCTGCCTTTGCGGCGCCCCGGGCCGCCTGAAATACCCCGTGCAAACGGCCAACCGAAAGAAGACCTACCATGAGCTCCCGCCTCAGCCCCTTCCAGATCATGCAAACCCTTGTCGGGTTTCCCACCGTCAGCCGGGATAGCAACCTGCCCCTGATCGACTGGGTGCAGGACTATCTGGAAGAACACGGCGTCACCTGCGTCCGCCACCTGCATCCGAGCGAACCGAAGGCCGGTCTGATGGCCCATGCCGGGCCGATGGTCGAGGGGGCGGTGGTGCTCTCGGGCCATACCGACGTGGTGCCTATCGACGGGCAGGACTGGTCCAGCGATCCCTTTACGGTCAGCGAACGCGACGGCAAATACTATGGTCGCGGCTGCGTCGACATGAAGTCCTTCGATGCGCTCGCCGTCTGGGCGCTGGCCGAGGCGGCGGGGCGCGATCTGACCCGACCGCTGCAGATCGCCCTGACCTATGACGAGGAGGTCGGCGTGATCGGCGCGGACCCTCTGCTCCGCGATATCGGGAACGCGCTGCCCAAGGGAAACGTCGCGATCATCGGCGAGCCCACGATGATGCAGACGGTCACCGGCCATAAGGCCAGCATCGCCTTTGACACCATCGTGCACGGTTTCGAGGTCCACTCCTCGCTGGCGCATACGGGTGTTTCGGCGATCATGGAGGGGGCAAAGCTGATCGCCTGGGCCAATGGCGTCAATGCCGCCAATATGGCGAAGACGCCGCAGGGCAGTGATGCGCTGTTCAACCCGCCCTGGACGAATGCGCATGTCGGTATGATCGGCGGCGGCACGGCCCATAACATCACCGCCAAGCGCTGCGAGTTTGTCATGTCGTTCCGCTGTGTGCCCGGCGAAGATCCGTCGATGTACGAGGAAGCTTATCGCGCCGAAGCCGCCCGCGTCGAGGCCGAGATGCAGCAGATCCGCCCCGAGACCTCGATCGAGCTGCGGCCCAAGTATATCGCCCCCGGTCTTGCCCCCGAGATCAACGGCGCAGCCGAGGAGCTGGCGCGGCGGCTGACCGGCGACAATGGCACCCATGTGGTCAGCTATGGCACCGAGGCGGGGCATTTCCAGAATCACGGGTATTCGGCCGTGGTCTGTGGCCCGGGCGATATCGCGCAGGCCCACCAGCCCGACGAATATATCACCGTGGCGCAGTTCGAGGCCGGGCATGACTTCATGCGCCAGCTGCTCGACCTGCTGTCTGAGCGTTGAGCCATGCCCGTACGCAACCGCATTGCCGAGATGCAGGGCGAGGTCGCGGGCTGGCGGCGGGATCTGCATGCCCACCCCGAGCTGCGCTTCGAGGAGCATCGCACCGCCGCTTTCGTCGCTGAAAAGCTGCACGGGTTCGGCTGTGACGAGGTGGTGACGGGCCTTGGCGGCACCGGCGTGGTCGGTGTGATCAACGGCACGGCCCCCGGCAGGACCATCGGATTTCGCGCCGATATGGATGCGCTGCCTATTCTTGAGGCAACGGGGCTGGCGCATGCCTCGACCCTCCCCGGCAAGATGCACGCCTGTGGCCATGACGGGCATACGGCGATGCTGCTGGGGGCGGCAAAATACCTCAGCGAGACGCGCCGTTTCGCGGGCCGGGTCGCGGTGATCTTTCAACCCGCAGAAGAAGGCGGCGGTGGTGCGGCGGCGATGCTGGCCGATGGGCTGTTGCAGCGCTTCGCCATTGAGGAAGTTTACGGCATGCACAACTGGCCGGGGATTGCGCTCGGCCATTTCAGCATGCGCAAGGGCGCGCAGTTCGCCGCGCCCGAGCGGTTCGATATCCGCGTCATCGGCAAGGGCGGACACGCGGCGATGCCCCATAAAAGCGTCGATACCACGCTGGTCGCGGCGCATATCCTGACCTCGCTGCAAAGCATTGTGGCGCGCAATGTCGGTGCCACCGATCCGGTCGTGATCTCGGTCTGTGGCTTTCGCACCGAGACGGACACCTACAACGTCATCCCCGGCACCGTGGCGATGAAGGGCACCTTTCGCGCCATGGACATGGGGGTGCAGGAGACGCTGCGTCGCCGGATCGAGGCCGTGACGCAAGCGACTGCCGAGGCCTTTGGTGCTGCGGCCGAAGTGACCTTTCTGTCCGGCCCGCCGGTGCTGGTGAATGACGCCGGGGCGGTCGATCATGCGCTGGCGGCTGCGGCGCGCGTCTCTGTCGCCGACAGTGATCTGGCGCCGGTGATGGGTGCCGATGACTTTGCCGAGATGCTGAAAATGCGCCCCGGTGCCTATGTTCTGGTCGGCAATGGCGACAGTGCCGGTCTGCATCACCCCCAATACGACTTCAACGACGCGGTCATCCCCTATGGCTGCAGCTGGCTGGCCGAAATGGCCGAGAGCCGGTTGCCGCTGACCGCCTGAACGGCGCGGGACGACACATTTTTCAAGGAGCACGACATGCCGATCAAGAACCGCTTTGCCGAACTGCAGGGTGAAATCACCAAATGGCGCCGGGATCTGCACGAGAACCCCGAGATCCTGTTCGAGACCCACCGGACCTCGGCTCTGGTGGCCGAAAAGCTGCGGGCGTTTGGCTGTGACGAGGTTGTCACCGGCATCGGGCGCACCGGCGTGGTGGGCGTGATCCGCGGGCGCACGGACAGCGCGGGCAAGGTCATCGGGTTGCGCGCGGATATGGACGCTCTGCCCATTCTGGAGGCGACCGGGCTCGAGTATGCCAGCAAGACCCCCGGCGCGATGCATGCCTGCGGTCACGACGGGCACACCGCGATGCTGCTCGGCGCTGCGCAATACCTTGCCGAGACGCGCAATTTCGATGGCACTGCCGTGGTGATCTTTCAACCCGCCGAGGAGGGCGGCGGTGGTGGTCGCGAGATGTGCGCGGATGGCATGATGGAGCGGTTCGGCATTCAGGAAGTCTATGGCATGCACAACTGGCCCGGCATGCCGCTAGGCAGTTTCGGCATCCGGCCCGGCGCGTTTTTCGCCGCGACCGATCAGTTCGAGGTCAAGGTGAAGGGCCGCGGCGGTCATGCCGCCAAGCCTATGCAGACCATCGACCCGATCGTCGTCGCCTCGCAGATCGTGTCGGCCTTGCAGAGCATCGTCAGCCGCAATGCCGATCCGGTCGAGCGGATTGTCGTCTCGGTCACCTCGTTCGAGAGTTCCTCGACAGCGTTCAACGTCATTCCCGGCCATGTCACCCTGCGCGGCACCATCCGCACGATGAGCGATGCGGGGCGCAAGCTGGGGGAGGAGCGGATGAAAGCGATCACCACCTCGACGGCGCAGGCCTTTGGCGCGAGTGCCGAGATCAGCTGGATGCCGGGCTATCCGGCGATGGTGAACAGCGAGGAGCAGACCGAGTTCGCGGCTGAGGTTGCGCGCGGCGTGGCGGGTGATTGCGCGGCGGCGGAGATCACCATGGGGGGCGAGGATTTCGCCTATATGCTGGAAGAACGCCCCGGTGCCTATATTCTGGTCGGCAATGGCGACAGTGCCGATGTGCATAACGCGGAATACAACTTCAACGACGAGGTTATTCCGGCGGGCTGTTCGTGGTGGGCGGGGATCGTCGAGCAGCGGATGCCGGTGGCCTGAGCCGGATCTGGGGGGATCGCCGCGCGCGGCGATGCCTCCGGCGGGGATAGTTAGGACAGGGAAACGATGGGCGCGTGGCGGGGCTGCGCGCCTGTTGTCATGTGTTGAGCAGGTGGCGGTAGATTTTGGTGATCGCGGCGGCTTCCTGTTCGATGCGGCAGTGGCCGGCGGCGTGGGCGCGGGCGTTGAGCGACCAAGCGGCGCGCAGGGCGTCGTCGTCGAGCAGGGTGGCGGTGGCGGTTGTCATGGCGTCGAGATCCTCGATGTCGACGAGGGTGCCGGTGCTGCCGTCCTGGACCAGTTCCTCGAAGGCGCCGGCGCGGGTGGCGACGACGGGGACGGCGCAGGCCATCGCCTCAAGCGGGGTGAGGCCGAAACCTTCCCAGCGTTGCGGGGCGATGTAGAGGTCGAGCGCCTTGAACCAGCGCGAGATGTCCCAGTGCGGGTCTTCGGGCAGGAAGAGGAAGCGATCGGTCAGGCCGGCGGCCTCGACCTGGGCGATCAGCGCGGCGTGGAAGTCGCGGTTCTTCTCGGTGACGCCGCCCATCATCACGGCGGTGACGTTCGGGCGCGAGGGCAGCAGGCGCAGCATCAGGTCGGTGAAGAGGTCGTTGCCCTTTTGCGGGCGGATGCGGCCAAAGCAGCCGACGAGGATCTGGTCGGCAGGCAGGTTCAGCGTGGCGCGCAGGGCAGTCTTGTCGGGGCTGGGGCTGAACAGCTCGGTGTCGATGCCGTGGTGGATGACGGTGGCGGGCACCTCAAGAAAGCCGGCGGAGCGGGCGGAGGTGGCGATCACCGCGTCCATCTGGCGGATCATCCATTTAGTGAAGCCGGTGTGGTGGCGTTGCGCGGCCGAGGTGAAGAGCAGTTTCAGCCGTTTGCGCAATATCTGTTTCAGCGCGATGCCGACCAGCATTTCGTTGTTGCGCCTTGCGTGCCAGACCCGCGGCCCGGAGGGGCCCTTGCGCGACATGGTGAACAGGGCGCTGACCGGGACTTGCGGCACGGCGTCGGGGATGTTCGGGCCGGCGCTGGCGATGGCGATGTCGCGGGCCTGCAGGGGCACCAGCCGGAACACGGTCGAGGTGACGCCGGACATGCGTTTCTTGAAGTTCGGGGCGATCACGTCGAGTTTTGCTGTCTCGGAGGGCATTTTCGTCTCCCTGATTTGGGGTATCGGCTTGGGGCTGGTCTACACGCTTGTGGGCGGCGCGCAAAGCGGCAGGGCGAGGGCGCTGAGCAGTGCCTCGGCCACCTGAGTCATGGCCTGGGATTGCGACTGCGAGATGGTTTGCGCGGCGGCGCCCATCTGCATGATGCGGTCGGGGTCTTGCAGCAGCTGCGCAACAGCCTGCGTGAGGGCCGCGGCATCCGCAACCTTCAGCGCGGCACCGGCGGCGTCGAACTGGGCGTAGCTCTCGGCGAAGTTCGCGACATGGGGGCCGTGCAGCACGGGCGTGGCGAAAAAGGCGGGCTCGTAGGGGGTATGGCCGCCGGCCTTGCCGAAGGAGCCGCCGAGGAAGACCAGCGGCGCGAGGGCGTACCAGAGGCCGGTCTCGCCCAGAGTGTCGGCGAGGTAGACCTCGGCGGTGCCGGGGGTTGCACCCTGGGTGCGGCGGGCGAAGCTGAGGGATCGGTCGCTGATCAGTTTCACGATCGCATCGGCGCGGGTCGGGTGGCGGGGGACGAGGATCAGGCGCAGGCCGGGGAGCATCTTGCGGGCGGCAAGATGGGCGTCGAGGATCTGCGCCTCCTCGCCCTCATGGGTCGAGACGGCGGTCCAGAGCGGCCCGGGAAAGGCCGCGCGCATCCGGGTGAGGTCGGCGTCGTTGACCGGCGGCGGCAGGATCATCGCCTTGAGGTTGGGGCCCTGGGCGGTGGTCTCGGGGTTGGCGCCGAGGGCAAGCAGGCCGTCCCAGGTGGCGCGGTCCTGAGTGCGGATCATGCAGAACTGGTCGGTGAGATAGCGGAAGGTGTCGCCAAAGCGGCCCCAGTTGCGCAGCGAGCCCTTGGAGAGGCGGGCGTTCAGCAGCGCCAGGGGGATGCCGCGCTTGCGGGCGGTGACGATCATCTGCGGCCAGAGCTCGCTCTCGACGAGGACACCGGCGTCGGGGTGCCAGTGCTCAAAGAAGCGGCGCACCGGGCCGGCGGCGTCGAGAGGGGCGAACTGGTGCAGGCAGCGCGCGGGCAGGCGGGCGGCCAGCACCTTGGCCGAGGCAGCGGTGCCGGAGGTGATCAGCGCATGGGCGTTCGGGCGCATCTCCAGCAGGCGCTGGACGAGGGCGAGGACCGACACGCTCTCACCGACGCTGGCGGCGTGGAACCAAAGCAGCGTGCCGGTGGGGCGGGCTTGGCTGGCGTGGCCGAGGCGTTCGCGCTGACGCTCGGGCGGGATCCCCTCAGCGGCGAGTTTGCGCGAGACCCGCCGCCAGAGCAGAGGCGCGGCGGCCAGAGCGACCAGCCGGTAGAAGTGATAGAACGGCGTCGCCTGCGCCTGTGGGCGGGCCATCAGCCGCCCGTATGGCTCATGTGGCGCGAGACCTGACCATCGGCACGCTGGCGCGAATAGTCGAAGTCGTGGCCCTTGGGTTTATGCGAGATGGCGTCGCGGATGGCCTGTTCCAGCGGCGCGTCGTCGCCGGGGAAATTGCGCAGGGCAGGGCGCAGGTCGGCCATGTCTTCCTGACCGAGGCACATGTAAAGCTCGCCCGTGCAGGTCATGCGGACGCGGTTGCAGCTTTCGCAGAAATTATGGCTGAGCGGGGTGATGAAACCGATCTTCTGACCGGTTTCCTCAACCCTGACATAGCGCGCCGGGCCGCCGGAGCTTTCGGCGAGATCGGTCAGACGGTACTGCGTTTCCAGCGTGGCGCGGACGTCGCGCATCGACCAGTACTGGCCGACGCGATCCTCGTTGCCGATATCGCCCATCGGCATGACTTCGATCCAGGTGATGTCCATCCCGCGCTCGGCGCAGAATTCCGAGAGGGTGAACAGCTCATCCTCGTTGAAACCCTTGAGGGCGACGGCGTTGAGTTTGACCTTGAGGCCAGCGGCTTGCGCCGCGTCCAGCCCGCGCAGCACCTGCGGCAGACGGCCCCAACGGGTGACACGGGCGAATTTCGCCTCGTCCAGCGTATCGAGCGAGACGTTGATGCGGCGCACCCCGGCGGCGGCCAGATCCTTGGCAAAGCGTTCCAGCTGGCTGCCGTTGGTCGTCAGGGTCAGCTCTTTCAGCGCGCCACTGTCGAGATGGCGGGTCATGGCGCGGAAAAACGTCATGATATCGCGCCGCACCAGAGGTTCGCCCCCGGTGATCCGCAGCTTTTTCACGCCGAGGCCGATGAAGGTGGAACACATGCGGTCCAGCTCCTCCAGCGTCAGCAGATCTTTCTTGGGCAGAAAGGTCATGTTTTCGGCCATGCAATAGACGCAGCGGAAATCGCACCGGTCCGTGACCGAGACGCGCAGATAGTCGATGGCACGATGAAAGGGATCAATGAGGGGTGCTGTCATAGGAAGTAACCTATTGTGGCGGGGGTGTGCCGACAAGGGCCGAGAGATCATGTTTGTGCGATTGAAGCGGCGGGCGAACGCCCTAAACTAAGCGCCATGAAAGCCATCTCAGCGATCCTGTTGATCCCCGCCCTCACCCTCGCCCTCGCCGGGTGCGAGAAGATGAAGATGTCCGAGACCATGCGCCCCACCGCGCCGCCCATTGATACGAGCGTCAAGGTCGAGGCCGAAGTGCTGCCCGAAAGTGCGGCAGAGGTCTCGGTCCGCCCGCCTGCGCGGCCCAGCAAGGGGCGCACCGTGGCGACGCTTGGCGCGGCGGGAGAGCCGGGGCTGTGGCTGAAGACGCCGATGGTCAAGACGGTGCAGAAGGGGCGGATCACCGCCATCGAGACCGGCACCACCATCTCCGCCCAGCTGATCCCGATCAACGGGCCAGAGACCGCCGGGTCGCGTCTGTCGCTGCAGGCGATGCAGGCGCTTGGCGTGCCGCTGGCCGGGCTGATCGAGATCGACGTCTATCCGGGCGGCTGAGCCGCTTACAGGTTCTTGCCGGCCTCCTTGCGGGCAAATCCGCGCATGTCCTCGCCATGTTTGTCGAGGAAGGCGCGGACCCGCTCGGGGTCGTGTTTGGAGAGGTCGCGCAGCCAGCTCGCAATGGCCTTCTGGATGAACCACTGGGGATCGTCGACATAGCGCGCCGCCCAGCCGAGCACACGTTCGCGGGCGGCGGCTTCTTCGGCGTTGGGGTGGTTCAGCCGGGTCAGGCCGAGGGTCATCACGAGGGCGGAGCGGCGGGTCCACATATGCGGCGACTCGGTCCAGTATTCGACGTGATCGAGGCGCGACAGGTCCGCCATGATGCGCCGCTCACCCGCCTTGGAGACGTGATCGGCAATCGCCCAGGAGTCGAAATCGGCGATCCAGCTGCACAGCAGGTGCCAGACGGGTTCGTCGCTGGGGCGGATGCGGGCCTGGGTCAGCAGCTTGGCGGCGGCGATCCGGGCCTCGTGGATATCGGTCTGCCAGAGGTCATCGGCCAGCGTCAGGCGCTGCTGCAGCGTCAGGGTGCGACGCCATTCGGTCGCCAGCTCGTTGATCTCGGGGTTCGGGACGCCGAGATAGCTGCGGGGGACCTTGTGATAGGCGGCAGCACCTTCGGCGTGGCCGGGTTTTTCATGGGTCTTGAGCGCGGTGAGCGCGTCTTCCAGTGTCATGCATCTTGTCCGAGGTTGCCCGCGACGATGCCCGTAGGGACACCGTCCATGGTCAGGGTGTTGCGGTCGCGCCAGTAGTCGTGGATCTTGTCTTCGCCCTGCGCGTCGGCCCATTTGTCGAGGGTGTCACGATCGCCCGCGAAGTCCATGAAGGGCACGGCATAGCCGCAGGAGGTCTGCACAAGCGTGACGTCCACGTCATAGATCTGGCGGGCCTGAAAGGCCGGGGTGAAATGGGCATCTAATGCGGCCCACTCCGGATCGAGGCGGTGGATGGTGCGGGCCGTGCCGTAGCAGCGCAGGATCTGCGGGCGCGTCGTGAAGGAGCACCACATCAGCGTCATGCGGTTGGCCTGCGACAGGTGCCCGGCGGTTTCATTGCCCGACCCGGTCATGTTGCGCCACAGGATGCGGTTCGGGCCCAGCACCCTCAGGCAGTCCATTCCCTTGGGCGAGACGTTGACATAGCCCTCGGGCCCGGCGGTGCCGGTAAAGAACAGGTGCTGGTCCTCGATGAAGCGCTGGTGCGCCGCGTCGATCTGATCAAATTGCTTGGCCATGGAGGATTCCTGTGCGGATTCTGCTCAGCCTATTCCACCGTCACCGACTTTGCCAGATTGCGCGGCTGATCGACGTCTGTGCCTTTTGCAACGGCGGTATGATAGGCCAGCAATTGTGCCGGCAGCGCATAGAGGATCGGGGTCAGGATCGGATCGACGGTGGGCATCTCAATACTGCGCCAGACACCATCCTGCGCGGCCTCGATGCCGGCGTGATCGCTGATCAGCAGCACCTTGCCACCGCGCGCCATCACCTCCTGCATGTTTGACACGGTCTTGTCGAACAGCGCGTCGCGCGGCGCCATGACGACGACGGGGACGTGTTTGTCGATCAGGGCGATGGGGCCGTGCTTGAGTTCGCCTGAGGCATAGGCTTCGGCGTGGATGTAGCTGATTTCCTTCATCTTCAGCGCGCCTTCCAGCGCGAGGGGATACATCAGGCCACGACCCAGGAACAGGATATCCTGCGCCTCGGCGATCTGTAGCGACAGCTCCTCGGCCACGGTATTGCTGTCGAGGGCGCGGCCCAGAGTGGCGGGCAAGGCGCGCAGCGAGGCGACGAGGGTCTCGAACCGCTCATCGCTGAGGGTGCCTTTCTGGCGGCCCGCTTCCAGCGCCAGGGTCAGCAGAACTGTCAGCTGGCAGGAGAACGCCTTGGTCGAGGCGACGCCGATTTCGACGCCCGCAAGGATCGGCAGCGCCAGATCGCTTTCGCGCGCGATCGAGCTTTCGGCGACGTTGACGACCGAGACGACGCGGTCCGCCTTGTCGCGGCAATAGCGCAGGGCGGCGAGGGTATCGGCCGTCTCGCCCGACTGGCTGACGAAGATGGCGACTGTCTTTTCGGTGATCGGCGGCTCGCGGTAGCGGAACTCGGACGCGACATCGACCTCGACGGGGATGCGGGCGATCTGCTCGAACCAGTATTTCGCGGTCAGGCAGGCGTAGTAGGCGGTGCCACAGGCGACCATGACCAGACGCTCGACCCCGGTGAAGTCGATGCCGCCGTCGGGCAGGGTGACGGTATGGCCGGACTGGCCGAAGTAGTGTTTCACCGCGTCACCGATGACCTGCGGCTGCTCGGCGATTTCCTTGGCCATGAAGTGCTTGTGACCGGCCTTGTCGACCTGCGCCTTGTCCAGCGACACGCGGCGCATCTCGCGGTTGGCGAGGGTGCCCTGGGCGTCGTAGATCGTGACGTCCTGCCGGGTGATGACGGCCCAGTCGCCTTCCTCAAGGTAGGTGATGCGGTCGGTCAGCGGGGCCAGCGCCAGCGCGTCGGAGCCGACGTAGTTTTCACCGTCGCCATGGCCGATGGCGAGGGGAGAGCCCTTGCGTGCGGCGATCATCAGGTCCTGCTCGCCCTCGAACAGGAACAGCAGGGCGAAGGCCCCCTCAAGCCGCGACAGGGTCTTCTCGACCGCCTGCGCGGGGGTCATGCCCTCGGAGAGGTAGCGCGAGGCGAGCATGGCGACGGTTTCGGTATCGGTGTCGGATTGCGGCAGGTCGCCCTTGTCCGCCAGCTCGCGACGCAGGGCGCGGAAGTTCTCGATGATGCCGTTGTGCACCACGGCGACCTTGCCGGCGCGATGCGGGTGGGCGTTCACCTCGGAGGGTTCGCCATGCGAGGCCCAGCGGGTGTGGCCGATGCCGGATTTGCCGGGCAGGGGCGTGTGCACCAGAAGGTCGGAGAGGTTGACCAGCTTGCCGACGGCGCGGCGACGGTCCAGCACGCCGTCGTTGATCGTGGCGATGCCAGAGCTGTCGTAGCCACGATATTCAAGCCGCTTGAGGGCCTCGACCAGAAAGGGAGAGGCCTCGTGATTGCCGAGATAGCCGATGATGCCGCACATTAGTCTGCCTCTTTGGCCTGACGGGCCTTCTTGAGTTTCAGGATTTCCATCAGTTTGCGTGCCATGCCGGGTTTGGAGACCTGACGGGCACGTCCGATGGCCAGCGCGCCGGGCTCAACGTCGCTCGTGATGACCGAGCCGGAGCCGGTCATCGCATCGTCGCCGATGGACACAGGCGCGACCAGCATGGTCGAGGAGCCGATGAAGGCGCGCGCGCCGATGCGGGTGCGGTGCTTCATCACGCCGTCGTAGTTGCAGGTGATGGTACCAGCGCCGATGTTGGTATCCTCGCCCACTTCGGCGTCGCCGATGTAGGTCAGATGGTTGATCTTGGCGCCGCGATCAATGCGGGCCTCTTTGATTTCGACAAAATTGCCGATGTGGACGTCCTCGGACAGCTCGGCACCGGGGCGCAGGCGGGCGAAGGGGCCGATCAGCCCGCCCCGGCTGACATGGCAGCCCTCAAGATGCGAGAAGGCGCGGATGCGGGCACCGCTTTCAACGGTGACCTCAGGGCCGAAGAAGACGTTCGGCTCGATCACGCTGTCGCGCCCGATCACGGTGTCCTGCGCGAAAAAGACGGTGTCGGGGGCGACGAGGGTCACGCCGTCCTCCATCGCCTCGGCGCGCTTGCGGGTCTGGAAGGCGGCCTCGGCCACGGCCAGCTCGGCGCGGGAGTTGATGCCCATCGTCTCGGCCTCGTCACAGGTGACGACCCCGGCCGACAGATGCGCGGCGCGGGCCAGACCGATGATATCGGTCAGGTAATACTCGCCCGCCGCATTGTCGTTGCTGACCTTGGAGAGCAGATCGAACAGCGTCGCGGCACTGGCGCAGATCACACCGGAGTTGCACAGGGTGATGCGACGTTCGCCGACGGAGGCATCCTTGAACTCGACAATCCGCTCAAGGCTGGGGCCGTCCATCACGAGGCGACCATAGCGCCCGGGATCTGCGGCCTCGAAGCCCAGCACGACGACGTCGTTCTTGGCGCGGGCGGCCTGCATCGCCTCCAGCGTTTCGGGGCGGATGAAGGGGGTGTCGCCATAGAGAACGATGACGTCGCCGTCGAAATCCGCCAGCAGGTCGCGGGCTTGATCGACGGCGTGGCCGGTGCCGTTCTGTTCGGCTTGCAGCACCACCTGCGTCAGCGGCATGATGTCCTCAGCCGCTTTGGTCACGGCCTCGGCGCCGTGGCCTGCAACGACGACCAGTCGGGCGGGGTCCAGTGACAGGGCCGCATGCATCGCATGGGCCAGCATCGGCACGCCCGCGATCTGGTGCAGGACCTTGGGGAGGTCCGAATTCATCCGCGTGCCCATGCCCGCCGCCAGTATGACGCATGCCGTGCTGCTCATCGTGCCCTCAATTCTTTGCCTGAAAGGGCGGCGGCCTCGGGTCATCTCAGGCCCCGGCGCGCACCCTTGTGGTTGTCCTTTTGTTGCGCCCGTTTTAATCGGATGGCTGTGTGGTGCAAGGCCAGCCGGTCGGCTGTGCCATCAACTTGGGTTTCGATGCGCAACAATCGCGGGCGGAACCCTGCCGGAAGCGGCCAATGACAAAGGCCAATGACAAAGGGGCGAGACATGCGGGCAGTGGTATTCGATCTGGACGGGACGCTGGCAGACACCAGCGGCGATCTGCTGGCGGCGGCGAATGCCTGCTTTCAGGGGCTGGGTGTCGCGCCGCAGTTGACGGCTGCGGATGCCGGTGTCGCCCTGCGCGGCGGGCGGGCGATGCTGCGGCTTGGCTTTTCGCGCCTCGGTCGCGCAGAAGACGAGGCCGAGATCGACCGTCAGTACCCGATCCTGCTGGACGCCTACCGGCAGGCGATTGCCGTGCATACCGTCCTCTATCCCGGTGCGATGGAGGCCGTGGCGGCGCTGAAATCGGGCGGCTACGCGGTGTCGATCTGCACCAACAAGCCCGAGGCGCTGGCGGTGCAGCTGATGACCTCGCTTGGCGTGCTGGGGGACTTCGATGCGCTGATCGGCGCCGATACGCTGCCGGTGCGCAAGCCCGACCCGGAGCCGCTGCGCGAAGCCGCGCGCCGCGCGGGGGGCGATCCCGCGCGCTGCTGTCTTGTTGGTGACACGGATACTGACCGCAATACCGCCCGCGCGGCGGGCGTGCCGTCGATTCTGGTGTCCTTCGGCCCGTCGGGGGCGGATATGGCGGCGCTTGAGCCAGAGGCGCTGATCGGGCACTTTGACGAACTGGTGGGCGTCGTTGACGGCCTGCGGCTGTAAGGGGGCGCTATGAGCGAGGTCTTCAAGGGCAATTTCACCCAGCAGGAGCCGATCCCCGAAGAGGCGATCGAAGCGGCGGTTGCGGTGATGCGCAGCGGGCGTCTGCACCGCTACAACACCGCCCCCGGCGAACCGGGCGAGACGGCGCTGCTGGAGCAGGAGTTCGCGGGCATGCTCGGGGCGCGCTACTGCCTCGCGGTCGCCTCCGGTGGGCACGCGATTTCGACCGCGCTGCGGGCGGTGGGGGTCAGGCCCGGCGACAGGGTGCTGTCGAACGCCTTTACCCTCGCGCCTGTGCCCGGGGCGATTGCCGCCGTCGGGGCCACGCCGGTCTACGTTGGCGTGACCGAGGCGCTGGTGATCGACCTCGTGGATCTGGAGGCCAAGCTTCGCTCTGCCAAGGTATTGCTGTTGAGCCATATGCGCGGCCATATCTGCGACATGGACCGGCTGATGGCGCTGTGCGATGCGGCTGGGGTCCTCGTCGTCGAGGATTGCGCGCATACCATGGGGGCCAGCTGGAACGGCGTGCCGAGCGGGCGTCATGGCGCTGTGGGCTGCTATTCGACGCAGACCTACAAGCATGTGAACTCGGGCGAGGGCGGCCTGCTGGTCACTGATGATGCGGATATTGCCGCGCGCGCGACGATGTTGTCGGGCAGCTACATGCTGTTTGATCGCCACCTCGCGGGGCCGGGGATCGAGGCCTATGCGCAGGCCAAATATGACACCCCGAATATCTCCGGGCGCATGGACAATCTGCGGGCAGCGATCCTGCGGCCTCAGCTGCGCCGGCTGGAGGCGCAGTGCGCTGCCTGGAATGCGCGCTACGTGGCGGTCGAGGACGGTTTGCGCGGCACGCCGGGGTTGCAGGTGGTCGAGCGGCAGGCAGCTGAGCACTATGTCGGCTCGTCGATCCAGTTTCTGCTGCCCGACTGGGAGGCAGCGGGGATCACGGAGGTGCTGCGGCGGTGTTCGGCGCGCGGGGTTGAGCTGAAGTGGTTCGGGGATGCCGAGCCGAAGGGCTATACCTCACGCTATGACAGCTGGCGCTATGCCGAGAGCGCGCCGATGCCCGCCAGCGACAGGGTGCTGCGGGCGATTCTGGACATGCGTCTGCCGCTGACTTTCAGTGTGGAGGATTGTGCGCTGATCGCGCGTATCATCCGCGCTGAAGTCAGCGCGGTGTTTCAGGCGCAGGCGTGATCCAGCGGAGCGCCTGACGGCGCATTCCCTTGCCTGTCCCCTTCGCCGTGGGCGAAGGGGCGCGCCCTGCCAGTGGCGCACCCGGAAAGGCGATCAGTGGCCTGCCTGATAGAGCGGCACGGTCGAGATCGACAGCTTGGCGGAGCCATCCGTCAGCTCGGCCGCATGGGCGAGGTAGATCAGCGTCTGGTTCTTTTCGTCCCAGATCCGCTTGACCCGCAGCGATTTCAGAATGATCGAACGGGAGGTGCGAAACACGTCCTCACCCGACTCGTCCCGGTCGATATCGCCGATCTTGATCGGGCCGGTCTGGCGGCAGGCGATGGAGGCGTTGGAGGGATCCTCGAACCAGTTCCCCTTGGAGACGCGGTCGATCAGGCTGCGACTGAAATAGGCAACATGGCAGGTGACACCTTCGACCTTGGGATCGGCAATCGCCTCGATCACGACATCGTTGCCGGTCCAGTCGACGCCGACCTCGCCCACCTGCTCTGCAGCGGCGGACGAGGCGAAGGCGCTGAGGCCGACGCAGATCAGGGGGGCGACACGCATCAGCCTCAGCGGTTTCAAAACGTGATGACCCCGTGTTCGCCTGCATCTGCCGTCTGTTCGGTCAGATTGGCCTTGGCGACTTCATAGAGGAAACCTGCGCCGCCGTCGGTCAGCCAGACTTCGGCCTTCTTCGGCGTCAGGCGCACCAGACGGACGGAGCTGTCCTCGCGCCCATCCTTGAACCAAGCACTTGCGACCGGGCTCCAGAGTTCGTCGAGCTTGGCCTGATCGTTGACCGCCGACAGAGAGCCGTGCACGCGAGCATAGATCTTGGCGGAGGCATCCGACACGATGAACGAGGTCTCGCGACCCGCCACAGCGGCCTCATAGGCATCTGCGCCATCGGCGGTGATGAACCAGATCGCATTTTCATCCGAGTCCGGATAGCCGCTCATCGGGACGATGCGCGTGTCGTCGGTGTGAAGCATCCCGGCCCGCACGTCTTCAATGCGTTTCCAGAACTGTTTGGTCATTTCGTTTGCGAAGTCTTTCACGACATCCTCCTTCAGGTGGCTGTGATTGAAGACCTAACGCGGCGCGACAGTCTGGGTTCCTGCCCGATACGCCATTTGCTTGACCGATGGGCGGTGTCGTGCCTTAGTGTGAACAAGCGTTCAATAAAGGGAAGGAGGAGCCCGATGTTCACCGCTTCGATGCGTTTCGATCTGGGCGAAGACGTCAATGCACTGCGCGAGGCGGTCCACCGTTGGGCCCAGGACCGGGTGCGCCCGATGGCTGCCGAAATCGACGCCAACAATGCCTTTCCCCCCGCGCTCTGGCGCGAGATGGGCGAGATGGGGCTGCTGGGTGTCACGGTGGCCGAGGAGTACGGCGGCGCCGGTATGGGGTATCTCGCGCATGTCATCGCGGTGGAGGAGATCGCGCGGGCCTCGGCCAGTGTCAGCCTGTCCTACGGGGCGCATTCCAACCTTTGCGTGAACCAGATCCACCTGAACGGCACCGAGGCGCAGAAGCAGAAATATCTGCCGGGCCTCGTCTCGGGCAGTCATGTCGGCGCGCTTGCGATGAGCGAGGCCGGGGCGGGATCCGACGTGGTCAGCATGAGCCTGCGGGCCGAGAAGAAGAACGACCGCTACACCCTGAACGGCAACAAGTACTGGATCACCAACGGCCCCGATGCTGACACTCTGGTCGTCTATGCCAAGACCGACCCGGAGGCGGGCAGCAAGGGGATGACCGCCTTTCTTATTGAAAAGACGATGAAAGGTTTCTCGACCAGTGCGCATTTCGACAAGCTGGGGATGCGCGGCTCGAACACGGCCGAGCTGATCTTTGACGATGTTGATGTGCCCTTCGAGAATATCCTCGGCGAAGAGGGCAAGGGCGTGCGCGTGCTGATGTCGGGCCTCGACTATGAGCGTGTGGTGCTGTCGGGCATTGGCACGGGCATCATGGCGGCCTGTCTGGACGAGGTCATGCCCTATATGGTCGAGCGCAAGCAGTTCGGCCAGAGCATCGGGGACTTTCAGCTGATGCAGGGCAAGATTGCCGATATGTACACCAAGATGAACGCCGCCCGTGCCTATGTCTATGAGGTCGCGCGCGCCTGTGATCGGGGTCAGGTGACGCGGGCCGATGCGGCGGCCTGCGTGCTGTTTGCCTCCGAAGAGGCGATGACCGTGGCGCATCAGGCGGTGCAGGCCATGGGCGGGGCGGGCTTTCTGGCGGATGCGCCTGTCGCGCGGCTGTTCCGGGATGCCAAGCTGATGGAGATCGGCGCCGGCACCAGCGAAATCCGACGGATGCTGGTAGGGCGTGAGCTGATGGCGGCCATGCGATGATCCTTGCGGCCAGCGGCGCGGGATACGAGGAGATCTACCGGACGTTCGACTGGCAGATCCCCGACCGGCTGAACATGGCGGCGCAGGCCTGTGACAGCTGGGCCGAGCGTGACCCGGATCGCACGGCGATCGTCGACCTGACGGCGGGGGCGCGGCGGGATGTCTCCTACGCCGCGCTGCGCGACATGGCGGAGCGTCTGGCGCTGGCCCTTGCCGAGGGCGGCGTGCAGCGGGGGGATCGGGTCGGCGTGTTGCGCTCGCAAGATCCCTGGTGCGCGGCGGCGCATATCGCGGCCTGGAAGCTGGGGGCGATTTCCGTGCCGCTTTTCAAGCTGTTCCGCGAAGATGCCCTGCGGGCGCGGGTCGAGGATTGCGGCGCGCGCATCGTGGTCAGCGACGGCGAGGGCGCGCAGATGCTGGCGGCGCTGGACGTGGTCGCGCTGGTGCCCGAGGCGGCGACTTTGCCGACGGGCCGATGTTCCACGGCGGATACCGGAGCGGATGAGCCGGGGGTGCTGATCTATACCTCTGGCACCACGGGCAAGCCGAAGGGCGCGCTGCATGGCCACCGGGTGCTGAGCGGGCATCTGCCCGGCGTCGCGCTGAGCCATGATCTGCTGGGGCAGCCCGGGGATTGCCTATGGACGCCCGCTGACTGGGCCTGGATCGGCGGGCTGTTCGATGTGTTGATGCCGGGCCTCGCGCTCGGCGTGCCCGTGGTGGCGGCGCGGATGGCGAAGTTCGAGGTCGCTGAGTGTCTGAGGATCATTGACCAAGGCGCTGTGAAGAATGTGTTTTTCCCGCCGACCGCCCTCAGGATGCTGAAGGCGGAGGGGGCTGGGATCGAGGGGTTGCGCAGCATCGCCAGCGGCGGCGAGACGCTCGGGGCCGAAATGCTGGCATGGGGCAGGCAAGCCTTTGGCCTGACGATCAACGAATTTTACGGCCAGACCGAATGCAATATGGCGGTGTCTTGCTGTGCGGCGCTGTTCGACGCGCGTCCGGGGTGCGCCGGGCGCTCGGTCCCGGGGTTCGACGTCAATGTGATCGGCCCGGACGGCTGGCCCTGCGAAGGCGAAGGCGATGTGGCCATTCGCCGGGGCTCACCCGCCATGATGCTGGAATACTGGAACAAACCCGAGGCGACGTTGGACAAGTTTCGCGGCGACTGGTTGCTGACGGGGGACAGGGGCGTGATGGAGGGCGATTTCCTGCGGTTTCTGGGGCGCGAGGATGACGTGATCACCTCCTCTGGCTATCGCATCGGCCCATCCGAGATCGAGGACTGCCTGATGACCCACCCCTGCGTGGCGACGGTGGGCGTTGTCGGCAAGCCTGATGCGCTGCGCACCGAGATCGTAAAGGCCTATGTCGTGCTGAAAGCAGGGGTGAAAGTGGCCGAGCGGGAGTTGCAGGACTACGTGAAGAACCGCCTCGCAAGCTATTCGTATCCAAGGGAAATTGCCTTTGTCGAGGCGCTGCCCATGACGGTGACCGGCAAGGTGATCCGCAAGGAGCTGAAGGCGCGTGCGGCGCGGGAGAGTGAGACATGCTGAGACGCAGAGTGCGGACGTCTGAGAGCCGGGGAAAAGGGCGCGCCGGTCGGGCGCACCCTGATGTCTGGCCTGTTGTGAGGCGCGTCGGTGCGCAAGCCTCAGAACGTCATGATGTAGGACATCCCGAAGATCACGGGATCGACCTCGGCCGTGCCGATGCGCGCCCCGTTGAGCCGGGTGTCCATATTGATGTCGATCCAGCGCAGATCGGTGCGGATCGCGGAGGTCGGGGTGATGGCGTAATCGACGCCCAGATGCGCGGCGACGCCCCAGGAGTCCTCCAGCGTCACCTTGCCGAGCGGGGAGCTGACATCCAGTGCGGTGGTGTAGTTCAGCCCGATGCCGACCAGCGGCGTGAAAGCCGTGGCATTAGCGTAGTGGTAATTGATCGAGATCGTCGGCGGCAGTTGTTTGACCGTGCCGATCCTGGTGCCTCCGAGGCTGAGGTCATGGGTGAAGGGCGTCGCGGCCAGCAGTTCGAGGCCGAGCGTATCAGTCAGGAAGTATTCCACGGTCAGCGTCGGCTGGGTGTCGGACCCGATGCTCAGCTTCGAGCCGGCGAGCGTGCCATTGTCGGACGTCGGGTCGACATAGCCAATCCCGAGACCGACTGTGACGTCGCCCTTGGACTGCGCCATTGCAGCCGGGCCCGTCAGCGCCACGAGGGCGGTGGCCGTGAGCAGCAGAGTTTTCATCGTCATTGTCGTGCCTTTCCAAATCTTACGCGCGGATCTGTGGCTGGTTCGTCCGGGCAAATCTTTGATCTGGGTCAAGCTTTTGAAGACACTTGGAAAAGCGGGTGTTTTTTGGCACGCCAATGGTGCGATGAACGCCTTGCCGTCCGGGCTGAGACGACGGGACGGGCGCAGCAGAGGGGGAAGACGACATGAAGATCCAATCGCGGATCCTGACAGGGTCTGACGTATTCAAGGCCAACCGCGAGGCGCATCTGCAGGCACTTTCGGTGGTGCGGGACGCGGCGGAACTGGCCGCAGCGGGCGGCGGTGCGGCGGCGCGCGAGCGGCATGTGTCGCGCGGCAAGATGCTGCCGCGAGAGCGCGTGGCGGGGCTGCTCGACCCCGGCGCGCCCTTTCTGGAGATTGGCGCGACGGCGGGGCATGGGCTCTATGACAACGCCGCCCCCTGTGGCGGTGTGATCGCCGGGGTCGGTCGCGTTGCGGGGCAGGAGGTGATGATCGTGTGCAACGATGCCACCGTGAAGGGTGGGACCTATTACCCCATCTCGGTGAAGAAACACCTCAGGGCGCAGGAAATTGCTGAGGAAAATCATCTGCCCTGTCTGTACCTCGTCGACAGCGGCGGGGCCAATCTGCCCAATCAGGACGAGGTGTTTCCCGATCGCGATCACTTCGGGCGGATTTTCTACAATCAGGCGCGGATGAGCGCCAAGGGGATCGCGCAGATCGCGGTGGTCATGGGGTCCTGTACCGCTGGCGGGGCCTATGTTCCGGCGATGTCGGATGTGACGATCATCGTGCGGGATCAGGGCACGATCTTTTTGGCCGGGCCGCCTCTGGTCAAGGCTGCGACCGGAGAAATCGTGACGGCAGAAGACCTTGGCGGGGGTGATGTGCACACGCGGCTGTCGGGTGTGGCGGATTATCTGGCCGAGGATGACGCCCATGCGCTGGCGCTGGCACGGCGCTGTGTGGCGGGGTTGAACCGGGTGCGGCCAGGCGGGCCTGTGCGGGTGTCGCCAGAGCCACCCGCCTATGACCCGGAGGAGCTGATCGGCGTGGTGCCGCCGGATCTGAAGACGCCCTATGACATCCGGGAGGTGATCGCGCGTGTCGTCGACGGGTCGCGATTTGATGAATTTAAACAACGCTTTGGCGAGACTCTGGTGACGGGCTTCGCGCATCTGGATGGCTGGCCGGTGGGGATCATCGCCAACAATGGCGTGCTGTTCAGCGAAGCCGCGCAGAAGGGGGCGCATTTCGTCGAACTGTGCAGTCAGCGAAAGATCCCTCTGGTGTTCCTGCAGAACATCACTGGCTTCATGGTCGGGCGGAAATACGAGAATGAGGGCATCGCGCGGCACGGCGCCAAGATGGTCACGGCGGTGTCGACAACAGAGGTGCCGAAGATCACCATGGTTGTCGGCGGCTCGTTCGGGGCTGGGAATTATGGCATGTCGGGAAGGGCTTACAGTCCGCGCTTCATGTGGTCCTGGCCGACGTCGCGGATCTCGGTCATGGGCGGCGAACAGGCGGCGGGGGTTCTGGCGAGCGTGAAGCGCGACGGGATCGAGCGGCGCGGGGGCAGCTGGAGTGCGCAGGAGGAGGCGGAGTTCAAGCGTCCGACCGTGGAGATGTTCGCGCGTCAGAGCCATCCGCTCTATGCGTCGGCGCGGCTCTGGGATGACGGGATCGTGGACCCGAGGAAGAGCCGGGAGGTGCTGGCGCTGAGCCTGAGTGCGGCGCTGAATGCGCCCATTCCGGAGACCCGCTTTGGGCTGTTCCGGATGTGAGGGGGCGGATGCAAGCCGCTGAATGGGGGAAATCGCGCTGTCGGTATTGCGTCGGTATGCCGTCGGTAACCGGACGGTGCGAAAAAGGGGGCTCTGCCCCCGTCGCTGCGCGACACCCCCGGAGTATGAGAGCAAGAAGAAGGCGGCAGTGATGATCGAGACACGCTTGACGCAGAGCTTCGGCCTGTCAGTGCCGATCGTGCTGGCGCCGATGGCGCGGGTGGCCGGAGGCGCGCTGGCGGCGGCGGTGTCGCGCGCCGGGGGTCTGGGGCTGATCGGCGGTGGCTATTGTGACGCGCCTTGGATCGAGGCGGAGATGGCGCGGGCCGACGGTGCGGCGGTCGGGGTGGGTCTGATCACCTGGGCGCTGGCGCGCGACGTCGCGGTTCTGGAGCAGGTGCTGGCGCAGGCTCCGCGGGCGGTGTTGCTGTCGTTCGGGGATGCGGCGCCCTTTGCCGGGGCCATTCGTGCGGCGGGGGCGCAGCTGATCTGTCAGGTGCAGGATATGGCGGGGGCGCGGCAGGCGCTGGCGGCGGGGGCGGATGTCCTCGTGGCGCAGGGCGCGGAGGCCGGGGGGCATGGGGCGCGGCGGGCGACCCTGACGCTGGTGCCGGAGGTGGTCGATCTGGTGGCGCGGGAGCGGCCGGAGGTTCTGGTGCTGGCCGCCGGTGGGATTGCCGATGGGCGCGGGCTGGCGGCGGCGCTGATGCTGGGGGCGGATGGTGTGGTCTGTGGCACGCGGCTCTGGGCGGCGGCGGAGGCTCTGGTGCCGGAGGGGCAGCGGCGCGCGGCGCTGGCGGCGGAGGGGGACGCGACCTATCGCAGCTCTCTGGTGGATGTGGTGCGGGGGCTGGACTGGCCGGCGCCTTTTACCTTGCGCGGCATGAGGAATGCCTTTTCCGAGCGCTGGGAGGGACGGTTGCAGGCGCTGGCGGCGGATACAGAGGCAAAGGCGGAATGGGGGGCGGCGGCCCTGAGCGGCGACGCGGCGATTGCGGCGCCGGTGGTCGGCGAGGCGATCGGGTTGATCCGGCAGACGGCCCCGGCGGCAGAGATCCTGGCGCAGATGAGTGACGAGGCGGAGCGACTGCTGGCCGGTGCGGCGCGGTGGATCAAGTGAGAAGAGGAGTGGGGCGGATGTTTGACACGATCCTGATTGCCAATCGCGGAGAAATCGCCTGTCGGGTGATCGAGAGTGCACGCGCGATGGGGTTGCGCACGGTGGCGGTGCATTCCGACCCCGATGCCGGGGCGCGCCATGTGGCGCTGGCCGATGTCGCCGTGTCGATTGGCGGGGCCAGTCCGGCGGAGAGCTATCTGCGCGGCGATGCCATTCTGGAGGCGGCGCGGGCCACGGGCGCACAGGCGATCCATCCGGGCTATGGCTTTCTGTCGGAGAACCCGGAGTTCGTCGAGGCGGTGGAGGCGGCGGGGCTGGTGTTCATCGGTCCCTCGGCGCGCGCGATCCGGGCGATGGGGCTGAAGGATGCCGCCAAGGCGCTGATGGCCGAGGCCGGTGTGCCGGTGGTGCCGGGCTATCAGGGCGCGGATCAGGGGGCGGAGCATCTGGCGGCGATGGCGGCCGAGGTGGGCTATCCGGTGCTGATCAAGGCGGTTGCGGGCGGTGGTGGCAAGGGGATGCGGCTGGTCGAGGCGCCCGAGGCCTTTGCCGAGGCGCTGGCGAGTGCGCAGGCCGAGGCGAAGGGCGCCTTTGGCAACCCGGTCGTGCTGATCGAGAAATTCGTCGCCAGCCCGCGCCATATCGAGGTGCAGGTCTTTGGCGACGGCACCCGGGCGGTGCATCTGTTCGAACGCGATTGCTCGTTGCAGCGCCGCCATCAGAAGGTGATCGAGGAGGCCCCTGCGCCGGGCATGACGCAGGCGATGCGCAGTGCCATGGGCGATGCGGCGGTGCGTGCCGCCGAGGCGATCGGCTATAGCGGGGCGGGGACGGTGGAGTTCATCGTCGACGGCTCGGACGGGCTCAGGGCGGATCGGTTCTGGTTCATGGAGATGAACACGCGGCTGCAGGTCGAGCACCCGGTGACAGAGGCTGTGACGGGTGTTGATCTGGTGGCGTGGCAGATCCGCGTCGCGGCGGGCGAGGCCTTGCCGGTGCAGCAGAGTGATCTGACGCTGACCGGGCACGCGTTCGAGGCGCGGCTTTATGCCGAGGACGTGGGTAAGGGCTTTCTGCCGGCAACGGGGACGCTGGCGCATCTGCGCTTTGGGCCGGGCGCGCGGGCCGATACCGGTGTGCGGGCGGGCGATGTGATCAGCCCGCACTACGACCCCATGATCGCCAAGATCATCACCCATGGCGCGACGCGCGAAATTGCCCTGCGCAAGCTGGCACGGGCGCTGCGCGAGACCGAAGTCGCGGGCACGGTCACCAACCTCGCCTTTCTCGGGGCGCTGGCGGAGCATGCGGGATTCGGGCGCGGTGAGGTCGACACCGGGCTGATCGGGCGCGAGGCAGAGGCGCTTTGTGCGGCACCTGAGCCCGCGCCTGCGGATCTGGCCTGGGCGGCGCTGATTGCGCTGGGGCTGGCGGGCGCGCCGGAGGCGATGTCGGGCTTTACGCTTTGGGCGCCGCAGCAGCGCGAGGTGGTGCTGCGCCACGGCGAGGAGGAACTGCGCCTGCGGGTCAGCAGTGACGGCGCGGCGCATGATATAGAGGTGGCTGGGTCGCTGGTTCAGGCGCGTTTCGGCGCGGAGTGGCGGCTCGACGGGCAGCGCGCGCCGGACTGGCATCGCGCGGGGTCGCGGATCACGCTGTTCACAAGCTATGGCTTGGTGTTCGAGCATGTCGATCCGTTGCAGGCGGATGCGCAGAGCGCGGGCGGTGGTGATGTGATCGAGGCGCCGATGCCGGGGCTTTTGCGCTCAATCTTCGCCGCGGCCGGACAAGTGGTTGCTGCGGGGCAGCGACTGGCTATTCTGGAGGCCATGAAAATGGAACACGCGTTGATCGCCCCGAGAGATGGTATCGTTGCCGAAGTGCTGGCCGCTGAGGGCGCACAGGTCGAGGCAGGCGTCGCCCTGATCCGGCTGGAGAGCGAAGAGAGTGCCGAAACATGATGGTCCTGCATCATTGCGGCGGTTCGCGCTCGATGCGGGTGCTGTGGCTGCTGAACGAAATGGCCGTGCCCTTCGAGATGTCGATCCACGCCTTCGACGCCTCGCTGCGCGAACCCGAGCATCTGAGCCGTTCGCCCGCCGGGCGCGTCCCCTCGCTTGAGCTGGACGGAGAGAATTATTTCGAGAGCGGGGCGATCATCGAGATCCTCTGCGAACGCTTTCCGGCGCGCGGTCTGGGGCGGCTGCTGGGCGATCTGGACCGGCCCGACTGGCTGATCTGGCTGCACTTTGCCGAAACCGTCAGCCAGCATTGCGCGACGCTGATGCAGCAGCATGTGGTGCTGCGCGAGGACTGGATGCGCTCGCCCACCGTGATGAAGATCGAGGTGGCGCGGCTGAAGAAATGTTTCGCCGCCATCGAGGCAAGGCTGTCGACGCCGGTGGAAAACCGCGACTATCTGCTGACCAGCGGCTTTTCCGCCGCCGATATCGCGCTTGGGCAGGCGGTCTGGATGGCGCAGCACTTTACCACGCTGGACGGCTTTCCCGAGGTGGCCGCCTGGATGGAGCGGATCATCAGCCGCGACAGTTTTCAACGCTCCATGCCCGAACCGGGGACGGGGGTGTTCGACCGCGCCTTCTATCCGCTGCCCGAGGGGGCGACGACTGCCGCCTGAGGGGGGAGCGATCAATCGGAGGGGAGGCCGATGCCAGAGTTTGTAGAGATCTTCGAGGTGGGCCCGCGCGACGGGCTGCAGAACGAGGCCCGCGCCATCCCGGTCGCGGAAAAGATCGCGCTGGTCGATTGCCTGAGCCGGGCGGGATTTCACCGCATCGAGGTGGCGAGCTTTGTCAGCCCGAAGTGGGTGCCGCAGATGGCGGGCTCGGCGGAGGTGCTGGCGGGCATCACCCGCGCGCCGCATCTGCGCTATACCGCGCTGACGCCGAACATGCGTGGCTTTGAGGATGCGCTTGCGGCGGGGGCGGATGAGGTGGCGGTGTTCGGCTCGGCCTCCGAAGGGTTCAGCCGCGCCAATATCAATGCCACGATCAGCGAGAGTTTGCAGCGGTTTGCGCCGGTGGTCGCGGCGGCGCGTGCGGCGGGGCTGCCGGTGCGCGGCTATATCAGCTGTGTCACCGACTGCCCCTATGACGGCATGGTCGCTCCGTCCGCCGTGGCGCGGGTTGCGGCGGCGCTGCGCGACATGGGCTGTGGCGAGATCAGTCTGGGCGACACGCTGGGGCAGGCCACGCCGGAGCAGATCGACGCCATGCTCACCGCCGTGCTGGAGGAAGTGACGCCGGACCGGCTGGCGGGGCATTATCACGACACCAGTGGCCGGGCGCTGGACAATATAGAAGTGTCGCTGGGGCGAGGGCTGAGGATATTTGATGCGGCGGTCGGCGGGCTGGGGGGCTGTCCCTATGCGCCGGGGGCCAAGGGCAACGTGGCGACAGAGGCGGTGCAGGCGCGTCTGCAGGCTCTGGGGTATGACACCGGCATTGATGCGGCGGTGCTGGCCGAGGCCGCCGTGATGGCGCGTGCGATGCGAGCGCAGGCATGAGCCGAGCGGGACAGGCTGCATTTGCAAATCCGCGACAGAGCTTTGCAAAGTCGTGGCGACCTCGCGCGAGCGCGCGCGCGATAAAATACAGGAGGGTTGCGCATGGCGTATGAGACGATCGAGATTCAGACCGATGCCCGTGGTGTGGCGACCCTCTGGCTGGACCGGGCGGAAAAGCACAATGCTCTGAACGCGGTGATGATTGCCGAGGTGACGGCGGCGGCGCGGGCGCTGGCGGCGGATGCGTCGGTCCGGGTGGTCGTGCTGGGGGCGCGCGGGCGCAGTTTCTGCGCCGGCGGCGATCTGGGCTGGATGCGGGATCAGTTTCAGGCCCCTGCGGCGCAGCGGGCTGAAGAGGCGGGGCATCTGGCGGGAATGCTGCAGGCGCTCAACACCCTGCCCAAGCCGCTGATCGGTCGGGTGCAGGGCAATTGCTTTGGCGGCGGCGTCGGGATGGTGTCGGTCTGTGATGTGGCAGTGGGGACCAGCGCAGTGGCGATGGCGCTGACCGAAACCCGGCTGGGGCTGATCCCGGCCACCATCGGCCCCTATGTCGTGGCCCGGATGGGCGAGGCCCGGGCCCGGCGGGTCTTCTTCTCCGGTCGCCGCTTTGACGCCGATGAGGCCCGAGATCTGGGGCTGCTGTCGCGAGTGGTCAGCGAAGAGGCGCTCGACGCGGCGGTGGAACAAGAGGTCGCACCCTACCTTGCCTGTGCGCCGGGCGCCGTCGCACAGGCCAAGGCGCTGGTGCAGGCTCTGGGCGACGCCGCAGATGCGCAAATGATCGAGCATTCTATTGCCGAGCTGGTGCGCTGCTGGGAGGGGCCTGAGGCGCGGGAGGGGATCAGTGCTTTCTTCGATAAGCGCAAGCCGGGCTGGCAGTCCTGACGATGCCCGCTGCGCGGGAGTGTTCGCGTTAACAGCCCATCTTAAGCGCGATAGATGTTTGGTTTCAAGGTCTTGCACGATTTCGGGTTAAAATGCATCGCTGAGTGGTGTTGCGAAAATCCGAGGTGCAGATGCCTCGTTCAGAGGCCGCGAACAGGCCGCTGGGGGTGGTCAATGTCGCTGCATCTGTAAACCCAAGTGATTCCGTCGGAAATATCTGAGTGATTCCGTCATGAATTGCTCGTGATGCGGCAACGCAGCGTTAACCGACATCAGCTTAGGCAAGTGCAGGGTATTCAATTGTTTACGAAGTGGGTTCACTGACATTTGGACGTCTGAAAACGTGCTGCCTCGGTTGACCCTGCCGATGCGCAGGCGTAAACCCGACACAGCCTAGCGGGTCCCTGGTGGACCTTAGCCGCCCATGAAAGGAGCCATTCGTGGAAGAGATGCTGCGGGAATACCTTCCCATCCTCATCTTTCTGGCCGTTGCGATCGCACTCGGAGCAATCCTGATCCTCGCCGCCGTTATCGTCGCAGTCCGTAACCCGGACCCCGAGAAGGTCAGCGCCTATGAGTGCGGGTTCAACGCATTCGATGACGCCCGGATGAAATTCGACATTCGCTTTTACCTCGTCTCGATCCTGTTCATCATCTTCGATCTTGAGATCGCGATGCTGTTTCCCTGGGCCGTGGCGTTCAAGGATATCTCGATGACCGGTTTCTGGTCGATGATGGTGTTCCTTGGCGTACTGACAATCGGTTTTGCCTATGAGTGGAAAAAGGGAGCTCTGGAATGGGAGTGATGGCCGGAGCAAATACTGCCGGGGCCGACCGTGAGGTCGCCACGCAGTCGCTGAACCGCGAACTTCAGGACAAAGGGTTCCTGCTGACCACGGCAGAGGACCTGATCACATGGGCGCGCACCGGCTCGCTGCACTGGATGACCTTCGGGTTGGCCTGCTGCGCAGTCGAGATGATGCACACCTCGATGCCGCGCTATGATGCCGAACGCTTCGGCATCGCGCCGCGCGCCTCTCCGCGTCAGTCGGACGTGATGATCGTGGCCGGCACGCTGACCAACAAGATGGCGCCGGCGCTGCGCAAGGTCTACGACCAGATGCCAGAGCCGCGCTATGTGATTTCGATGGGCTCCTGCGCCAATGGCGGCGGGTACTATCACTACAGCTATTCCGTCGTGCGCGGTTGTGACCGGATCGTTCCGGTCGACATCTATGTGCCCGGCTGCCCGCCGACCGCAGAGGCCCTGCTGTACGGCATCATGCAGCTGGCGCGCAAAATCCGCCGCACCGGCACGCTGGTTCGATAAGGGCAGGGGAAGAACATGAACGAAGCCCTGAAAGAACTTGGCACCCACATCGAGCAGAAGCGCGCGGATTGCGTGCTGACCTGGGATGTGACGCATGAGGAACTGAACATCGACGTCGCTCCGGCGAATATCGTCGGGTTCGTTGAGTTCCTGCGCACCGACAACAGCTGCAAATTCTCGTCGCTGGTCGATATCACGGCGGTCGATTATCCCGAGCGCGCCAAGCGCTTCGATGTCGTCTACCACTTCCTGAGCATGTATCAGAACCAGCGCATCCGCCTGCGGGTCAGCATCCGTGAAGACGAGATGCTGCCCTCGATCGTGTCTGTGCACCCCTCGGCCAACTGGTTCGAGCGGGAAGTCTTTGACATGTTCGGCATCATCTTCTCCGGCCACCCGGATCTGCGGCGTCTGCTGACGGACTACGGTTTCCGGGGCTATCCGCTGCGCAAGGATTTCCCGACCACCGGCTACACCGAGGTTCGCTATGACGAGGTGCAGAAGCGCGTCGTCTACGAACCGGTCAGTCTGGTGCAGGAATACCGCCAGTTCGACTTCATGAGCCCGTGGGAGGGTGCCGAATACATCCTGCCCGGTGATGACAAAGCGGAGGCCAAGTGATGGACGGTTCGAAAGGTTTCGACGACGCCCTGACCGGCGAACAGAAGATCCGTAACTTCAACATCAACTTCGGCCCGCAGCACCCTGCCGCGCACGGCGTGCTGCGTCTGGTGCTGGAGCTGGACGGCGAGATCGTGGAACGCTGCGATCCGCACATCGGTCTGCTGCACCGTGGCACCGAAAAGCTGATGGAGAGCCGGACCTACCTGCAGAACCTGCCTTATCTGGACCGCCTCGATTATGTGGCTCCGATGAACCAGGAACATGCCTGGTGTCTGGCGATCGAAAAGCTGACCGGCGTGGTCGTGCCCAAGCGGGCCAGCCTGATCCGCGTGCTGTTCTGCGAAATCGGCCGGGTCATGAACCACCTGATGAACGTCTGTACGCAGGCGATGGACGTCGGCGCGCTGACGCCGCCGCTCTGGGGGTTCGAGCACCGCGAAACGCTGATGATCTTCTGCGAACGCGCCAGTGGCGCGCGTCTGCACGCGGCCTACTTCCGCCCCGGCGGTGTGCATCAGGACATCACCGACAAGCTGATCGACGATATCGAGGAATGGGCCATCGGCTTTCCCGACTTCATCGACGATCTGTCGGATCTGTTGACGGAAAACCGGATCTTCAAGCAGCGTAACGTCGATATCGGCATCGTGACGGAAGAGGAAATCCAGCAATGGGGCTTTTCTGGCGTGATGGTGCGCGGCTCGGGTCTGGCATGGGATCTGCGTCGTGCGCAGCCCTATGAATGCTATGACGAGTTCGATTTCCAGATCCCGGTCGGCAAGAACGGCGACTGCTATGATCGCTACCTCTGCCGTATGGCCGAGATGCGCGAATCCACCAAGATCATCCGTCAGGCTGTCAGCAAGCTGCGCGAAACGCCCGGCGATGTGCTGGCACGGGGCAAGATCACGCCGCCGAAACGCGGTGAGATGAAGACCTCGATGGAAGCGCTGATCCACCACTTCAAGCTCTACACCGAGGGCTTTCACGTCCCCGAGGGCGAGATTTACGTGGCGGTCGAGGCCCCGAAGGGCGAATTCGGCGTCTATCTGGTGGCGGATGGCTCCAACAAACCCTACCGCGCCAAGCTTCGCGCGCCGGGCTATCTGCACCTGCAGGCGATGGATCACATCGCCAGCGGGCACCAGCTGGCTGACGTGGCGGCCATCATCGGCACGATGGATATCGTGTTCGGCGAGGTGGACCGGTGATTGGCGTGTATGTGAAAACGGCGGCTGTCGCGGCTCTGGTTGCGCTGGCGGGCTGTGGTGTGCCTGTGCCTGAAAACCTGCCCAGCGGCGCGTCGGAGAATTTCGATGCCGCCGTTGCCTCGGTTGGCTGTGAGCTGCGCAACGAGCGTGACTACCTGCCGGTCGAGCTGCAAACGGGCATGACCCGGGAACAGACTCTCGCCATGGCCCAGCACAAGATGTCGACGGGCGACGCTGTATCGCTTGAGGGCGGGGCAGTGCGTCTGGTGACAGGCAGCTGCGCACCTTCAGCCGCGGGCTGAGAGATATTCGCCACGGCGTGCCTTCGCGGCACGCTCGCAACCGGGCCGCAGGCTCGATGACTGACAACCGGGCCTCTCGCGCCCGACGACGGACAAAGGACGGAACCTGAGCCGATGCTTAGACGCCTTCACCACGAACAGCCGGAAAGCTTTGCTTTCACCGCCGCGAATCTGGACTGGGCCGAGGCTCAGATCACCAAGTATCCCGAAGGTCGTCAGGCCTCGGCCATCATCCCGTTGCTGTGGCGTGCCCAGGAACAGGAAGGTTGGCTGACCAAGCCGGCGATCGAATATGTCGCCGACATGCTGGGGCTGGCGCATATCCGCGCGCTGGAGGTGGCGACCTTCTACTTCATGTTCCAGTTGCTGCCGACCGGCAGCGTCGCCAATATCCAGATCTGCGGCACCACGACCTGCATGATCTGCGGCGCCGAGGATCTGGTCGCTGTCTGCAAGAGCAAGATCGCTGCCAAGCCGCATACGCTGAGTGCCGATGGCAAGTTCACCTGGGAAGAGGTCGAGTGCCTTGGCGCCTGCTCCAACGCTCCGATGGCGCAGATCGGCAAGGACTACTACGAAGACCTGACCGCCGAGAAACTGTCGGATCTGCTGGATCAGCTGGCCGCGGGCGAAGTGCCTGTGCCGGGCCCGCAGAACGGTCGCTTCTCGTCCGAGCCTCTGGCCGGTCTGGTCACGCTGACCGAGCACGACAGTGGCCGCACCAAGTATAACGCCAGCGTCGGCCTTGCGGTCGATCTGGGCGATACCGTCAAGCGGATCGACGGTACCGAAGTGCCAATCCTGACGCCCTGGAAACAGGATGCTGCGGTGAAGACGCCGTCGAAAGAAGAGATTGAGGCGAAAGAGCCGCGTCCTGCGGAAGGCAAACCCGTCGACGACACGGGCGTGACCGAGCAGGAATCGACTGCCGAGTCGACCGGCAAGGTCGAGACAGACGATGCGCCTGCCGAAGGGCAGAGCAAGCCGGGTCGTCTGGATGCGCCGCGCGAGGGTGGGGCAGATGATCTCAAGCAGCTCAAGGGCCTCGGCCCGAAGGCGGAGCAGCAGTTGAACGAATTGGGGATCTACCACCTCGACCAGATCGCATCTTGGAGCGATACGGATGTGGCCTGGGTGGAGGCAAACCTGACCGGTTTCAGCGGCGCGGTGACCCGCGGCGACTGGGTCGCGCAGGCCAAGACACTGGTTGGTGAGGCGTAACAAGGGCCGCTTGGGGCCAAACTGACGGAGACGGATGGGCAAGACGGCAGATATCTGCAGGACAACCTGCCTGGGGCTGAGCGTGGTGATCGCCATCACGCTGCTGGTCGCCTTGAGCAGTGCTTTCGGATTTCTTCTGGCATTGATCCTGTCGATCCTTGGGGCGGTGGCCATCGGGATGGTGCTGACACGGGTGATCTGTGCGTCCGAAACGCGCTTTGTCCCCGGCGCGGCGACTGTCGGCGGTGATCAGGCTGCGGAGGCGATGTTCGCGCCGCGTGCCGAGCCAGCGCCCTCTGGCGTCGAGGTGCAGATCGCTGCGGTGCCCGAGACCGCGATAGTGGTCACGCGGGCGACGGAAGTGGTGCCGGAACCGGACGCCGAGGATGCCGAAGCGCGGGATCCGCTGGTGATCGAGCCGGTCGCGCCGCAAGGTCTGAAGGCCCCGCAGGACGGTGGCGCGGATGATCTGAAGCTGATCAAGGGCCTCGGCCCGGTGGCTGAGGACACGCTGAACGAGATGGGGATCTACCATTTCGCTCAGATCGCAAGTTGGACCGGGGCCGAAGTGGCCTGGGTCGAGGCGAACCTGAAAGGGTTCAAAGGGCGCGTCACCCGGGACGACTGGGCCGCGCAGGCAAGAACGCTCCTCTCCGATGGCGGGGCGTAAGGGATTGAACATGACGGGGAACCGTTCGGCAGAAATGGCGCAGGCCCGCAAGGCCCGCATGGTCGGCATCGTGATTGCCGGCACCATGATCGTCTGGATGGGGCTTCAGTTTTTGGGCGGAACGCTCGGGCTGCCGGAACGGTATGCCTTTCTTTTCGATTTTGCCGCCATCGCTGCCCTGATCTGGGCACTGGTGGTGACAGCACAAATCTGGCGCGCGCGCCGGGATGACAAAGGGTAAGACATGCTCAAGGACCAGGACCGCATCTTTACCAACCTCTATGGTATGCATGACCGTTCGCTGAAAGGCGCGCAGAGCCGTGGCCATTGGGATGGCACTGCGGATATCATCGGCAAGGGCCGCGACTGGATCATCGACCAGATGAAGGCTTCGGGCCTGCGTGGTCGGGGCGGTGCGGGCTTTCCGACCGGTCTGAAGTGGTCCTTCATGCCCAAGGAAAGCGATGGCCGCCCGTCTTATCTGGTGATCAACGCCGATGAATCCGAACCTGCGACCTGCAAGGACCGCGAGATCATGCGTCACGATCCGCATACGCTGATCGAGGGGGCGCTGATCGCGTCGTTCGCGATGAATGCGCATGCCAGCTATATCTATATCCGCGGTGAATACATCCGTGAGCGTGAAGCGCTGCAGGCGGCGATCGACGAGGCCTACGACAAGGGCATGCTGGGCAAGAATGCCTGCGGTTCGGGCTGGGATTTCGATCTCTATGTGCACCACGGCGCCGGCGCCTATATCTGCGGCGAAGAAACGGCTCTGCTGGAAAGCCTTGAGGGCAAGAAGGGGATGCCGCGGATGAAGCCGCCGTTCCCGGCGGGCGCGGGCCTTTACGGCTGCCCGACCACGGTGAACAACGTCGAATCCATCGCGGTTGTGCCGACGATCCTGCGGCGCGGCCCGGAGTGGTTTTCCAGCTTCGGTCGCCCCAACAACGTCGGCACCAAGCTGTTCGCGCTGACCGGCCACGTCAACAACCCCTGCGTCTTTGAGGACGCGATGTCGTTGCCCGTGCGTGAGCTGATCGAGCGTCATGGCGGCGGTGTGCGCGGCGGCTGGGATAACCTCAAGGCGATCATTCCCGGTGGCGCATCCTGCCCGGTTCTGCCCAAGGACAAGCTGGATGATGCCATCATGGATTTCGACTGGATGCGTCAGAACCAGTCCTCCTTCGGTACCGGCTGCATGATCATCATGGACCAGAACACCGACGTCGTGAAAGCCGTCTGGCGTCTGGCGAAGTTCTTCAAGCACGAGAGCTGCGGCCAGTGCACGCCCTGCCGCGAAGGCACCGGCTGGATGATGCGCGTGATGGACCGTCTGGTGTCGGGCGAAGCGGAGGTCGAGGAAATCGACATGCTGCTCGACGTGACGAAGCAGGTTGAGGGGCACACCATTTGCGCCCTCGGCGATGCGGCGGCCTGGCCGATCCAGGGTCTGATCCGTCACTTCCGCGACGAGATCGAAGAGCGCATCAAGGCCAAGCGCGTTGGCCGTGGCGCAACTGTTCTGGCGGCACGGTAAGCGGTGGTGCGGATGAGCTCCCCTCATACCCTCTGCCGGTCGGGCGTTTTTGCGGCGCTGGCGCTGCTGGCGTTGACCGGCTGCACCAATGAAGTCATGAGCGGCATTCGCAATGGCGGACGCCCTGCGTTTGACGGCCAGTATTTTCGGGCCAAGCTGACGGCAAACCCGGAAGATCCGCGCGCCTTCACGGTCGCGGTGGCCAAGCCGGAGAAGAGCCTGACCGGTGCCCGCGAGGCGGCGCGCTATGAAGGCGTGCAGCATTGCATCAAGTACTACGGCGATTCCGTGATCACCTGGGCTGTCGGGCCGGACAGCCCGCCCACCGCGATGGTGATGTCGGAAAACGGCATGCTGTTCAGCGGGATGTGCCGCGGATGGTAAGCTGGCTGACATATCGCGCTGCGCCCCTGCGCGCTGCCGTGCTGGTGCTGGCGGGTCTGAGTGCGGTGAGCGTGACCACGTTCGCCTCGCCCGCCGCCGCGCGCCCGGCGCTGCGGGAGGTGCAGGAGATCGACGGCGAGATGCTGTGGATCGCCATGGCGATCGAGATCAGCGACAAGTGCGACCGGATCGGTGCCCGCACCGTGAAAGGCTGGATGCAGCTGAATGACCTGCGCAATCTGGCGCGGGACATGGGCTACTCCAACAAGGACGTTCTGTCCTATGTCCGCAGTGATGCCGAGAAGGCCCGCATTCGCAAGCTGGGCGAGAATTACATGAAATCCCAAGGTCTGGACCCCAATAATCCGGCGGATCTGTGCAGGCTCGGCGATGCCGAGATGGCGCGGAACAGCCGCATCGGTGTCCTTCTGAGAGCAAAGTGAGCACGCATGTCTGACCTTCGCAAGATCATCATCGACGACCAGGAGATCGAGGTAGATCCGGCCCTGACGCTGATCCAGGCCTGTGAACAGGTCGGGGTCGAGGTGCCGCGGTTCTGCTATCATGAGCGGCTGTCCATCGCGGGCAACTGCCGGATGTGTCTGGTCGAGGTTGTCGGCGGTCCGCCGAAGCCAGCGGCCTCCTGCGCGATGCAGGTCAAGGATCTGCGTCCCGGCCCCGATGGGGCCCCGCCGGTGATCAAGACCAACTCGCCCATGGTCAAGAAGGCCCGCGAAGGGGTCATGGAATTCCTGCTGATCAACCACCCGCTGGATTGCCCAATCTGCGATCAGGGCGGCGAGTGTGATTTGCAAGATCAGGCAATGGCTTACGGTGTGGACTTCAGCCGCTACCGCGAACCCAAGCGCGCCAGTGAAGATCTGGATCTCGGCCCGCTGGTCGAGACCCATATGACGCGCTGCATTTCCTGCACCCGCTGCGTGCGCTTCACGACCGAGGTCGCAGGCATCACGCAGATGGGCCAGACCGGGCGCGGCGAAGACGCCGAAATCACCAGCTATCTGAACCAGACGCTGCACTCCAACATGCAGGGCAATATCATTGACCTTTGCCCGGTTGGGGCGCTGGTCAGCAAGCCCTACGCCTTTACCGCCCGTCCCTGGGAATTGACGAAGACCGAGACCATCGACGTGATGGACGCTCTCGGCTCGAACATCCGGGTCGACACCAAGGGCCGCGAAGTCATGCGCATTCTGCCGCGCAACAATGACGGCGTGAACGAAGAGTGGATTTCCGACAAAACGCGTTTCGTCTGGGACGGTCTGCGACGCCAGCGCCTCGACACGCCTTATGTGCGGGTTGACGGCAAGCTGAAGCCCGCGACCTGGCCCGAAGCGCTGGCCGTTGCGGCGACCGCGATGAAGGGCAAGAAAGTCGCCGGTCTGATCGGCGATCTGGCTTCGGTCGAGGCGACTTATGCGCTCAAGCAGCTGGTCGAGGGTCTGGGCGGCGTCGTGGAATGCCGCACCGATGGCGCGGAGCTGCCAGCGGGGAACCGCTCTGGCTACGTCGGCACGGCGACCATTGAGGATATCGACTCGGCTGAGATGATCCAGCTGATCGGCACCAACCCCGCCATCGAGGCGCCGGTGCTGAACGCGCGTATCCGCAAGGCCTGGCTGCGCGGCGCGACGGTCGGTGTGATCGGCGAGGCGATCGATCTGAGCTATGAATATGTGCATGTCGGCAAGGACCGCAGTGCGCTTGCGGATCTGTCGTCGAAAGAGATCGGCGAGACGAAAGAGCTGAACTCCATCGTCATCGTCGGGCAGGGCGCCCTGCGCGGTGAGGGCGGCGCGGATGTGCTGGCCCATGCGATGAAACTGGCGGAGAACTCCAACTCCAAGCTGCTGATCCTGCACACTGCAGCGGCACGGGTCGGCGCGATGGACGTCGGCGCTGTGACCGAGGGTGGCATGGGGGCGGCCGTCAAGGACGCTGAAGTGATCTACTCGCTCGGCGCGGATGAGCTGGACATCAAGCCGGGCAGCTTCGTGATCTATCAGGGCAGCCACGGCGATCGCGGCGCACACCGCGCCGACGTGATCCTGCCGGGCGCGGCCTGGACGGAAGAGAACGGCTTGTTCGTCAACACCGAAGGCCGTACGCAACTGGCGGTGCGCGCGGGTTATGCACCGGGCGAGGCCAAGGAAAACTGGGCGATCCTGCGGGCTCTCTCGGCGGAACTGGGCGCAACACTGCCCTTCGACAGCCTGGCGCAGCTGCGCCGCGCGCTGATCGAGGCGGTACCGCATCTGGCGCTGATCGACACGGTGCCGGAAAACGACTGGCAGCCGCTTGAGGTCAAGCCGCTGAGCAACGCCAGCTTTGCCATGCCGGTGACGGATTTCTACCTGACCAACCCGATTGCACGTGCATCGGAAGTCATGGCGGATCTGGCGCGCCGCGCGGCAGAACGCAACGCCGCACCGATGGCTGCGGAATGAGCGGATACGGGGCATATATCGGGGCAGGCGCGCTGGCGTTGTCGGCCTGCGCTTCGGCTGGGGCGAACCCTCAGTCCGGCGCAGAGTCGGCGCAGCGTGCCGAACCGGTGTTTGCCCCGGTCTATGAGGGAATCGAAACGCGCCTTCTTGATGACACTCTGGTCAATTTCCGGGTTGCCATGCGGGGGGCGCGCGACGCTGACGACGTCACGAATTATGCAGATTGCGCGGCTGCGCAATATACGCTCATTCGTGGCTACGGATTTGCAAGACATCTGCGGACAAATGTCTCCGAACGCTCTGGTCTCTGGGAAGCAGATGCGGTTTATACCGTTTCAGCCGACCTGCCCAAGGGCACGTTGACGATCGACGCAGACGTCGCCGCCGCGAACTGCGCGGCTAACGGTATACCGACGGTGTGAGGACACATGGCTGAATTTTTCACCTCCAACCCGCTTGGCATCCTGCTTGTGATCATTGGGCAGGTTCTGCTGATCGTGGTGCCGCTTCTGGTCGCACTGGCCTTTCTGCTTTACGCGGACCGCAAGGTCTGGGCGGCGGTGCAGTTGCGCCGGGGCCCCAACGTGGTGGGCGTCTTTGGCCTGCTGCAGAGCTTTGCGGACTTCTTGAAATACATCACTAAGGAAGTGGTGATCCCGGCGGGGGCAGACAAGTTCGTCTTCCTGCTGGCACCGATGCTTTCTTTCGTGCTGGCGATGATCGCCTGGGCGGTGATCCCGTTCAGCGAAGGTTGGGTCCTGTCGGATATCAACGTCGCGATCCTGTATGTTCTCGCCATCTCCTCGCTTGAGGTTTACGGCGTGATCATGGGGGGCTGGGCGTCGAACTCGAAATACCCGTTCCTCGGCTCGCTGCGCTCTGCGGCGCAGATGATCTCCTACGAGGTGTCGATCGGTCTGATCATCATCGGCGTGATCATCTCGACCGGGTCGATGAACTTTACCGACATCGTCCATGCACAGGACGGCAACCTCGGGCTGCTGAACTGGTACTGGCTGCCGCACTTCCCGATGGTCTTCCTGTTCTTCATCTCTGCGCTGGCCGAGACGAACCGCCCGCCGTTCGACCTTCCCGAAGCGGAATCGGAACTGGTGGCCGGCTATCAGGTGGAGTACTCCTCGACACCGTTCTTGCTGTTCATGATCGGTGAATATGTCGCCATCGTTCTGATGTGCGCGCTGATGACGCTGATGTTCTTTGGTGGCTGGTTGTCGCCGATCCCCGGTCTGCCAGATGGCTTCCTGTGGTTCTTCGGTAAGGTCATCATCGTGTTCTTCCTGATCGCCATGGTGAAAGCCGTCGTCCCGCGCTACCGCTACGACCAACTGATGCGCATTGGCTGGAAGGTCTTCCTTCCGCTGTCGCTCGGCTGGGTCGTAATCGTGGCATTCCTTGCGAAATTCGAAGCATTCGGCGGCGCCTATGCCCGCTGGATGATTGGAGGCTGACCTATGGCAACTCAAGCCATCGACTACACACGCGCCGCCAAATACTTCCTGCTGTTCGACATGTTCAAAGGCATGAAGATGGGCTTCAAGTATTTCTTCAAGCCCAAGGCGACGCTGAACTACCCGCATGAAAAGGGCCCGCTGTCGCCGCGCTTCCGGGGTGAGCACGCGCTGCGTCGCTATCCCAACGGCGAGGAACGCTGCATTGCCTGCAAGCTTTGCGAAGCGATCTGCCCGGCGCAGGCGATCACCATCGACGCCGAACCGCGTGAGGACGGCAGCCGCCGTACCACGCGCTACGACATCGATATGACGAAGTGCATCTACTGTGGCTTCTGCCAGGAAGCCTGCCCGGTGGATGCGATCGTCGAAGGTCCGAACTTTGAATTTGCGACGGAAACCCGTGAAGAGTTGTTCTACGACAAGCAGAAGCTGCTTGAGAACGGCGATCGCTGGGAATCAGAAATCGCGATGAACCTCGAACTGGATGCACCCTACAGATGAGCGATGCAAAGAACCCCTTCGAGATGATGATGAAACAGGCGCAGGACATGGCCAAGGCCATGAACCCCGCGCTTGAGACCTTTTCACCCAAGGGGTTCGAGCAGCTTTGGCCGACCATCCCGAAAGAGTGGATGGAGATGGCCTTTGGCAAAGGGTTCAACAAGGACGGGCTGGACAGCAAGACCCGGCTTTTCTTGACCCTCGCCGGTCTGACGATGCAGGGCGCTCAGGCGGACACGCAGCTGCGCATCACGGTGCGGCATCTGCTGGAAGCGGGCGCCACGAAACAAGAAATCGCCGAGGCCATCGCACAGATGTCGATGTTCGCCGGTATACCAGCCATGACCCGGGCCGCTCAGCTCGCCAAGGAGGTCATGGACGAACAAGAGGATGATGAGACATGACCATCGCCGCGCTTTCCTTCTACCTCTTCGCGCTGAGCGCGGTTGTCGGGGGTCTCTTCACGGTGATCTCCCGCAACCCGGTGCACTCGGTGCTGTGGCTGATCCTGACCTTCCTCAGCGCCGCCGGCCTGTTCGTGCTGCTGGGGGCTGAATTCGTCGCGATGCTGCTGATCATCGTCTATGTCGGCGCGGTCATGGTGCTGTTCCTTTTCGTGGTCATGATGCTGGACGTCGATTTCGCCGAGCTGAAGGCCGAGATGGCCAAGTACATGCCGCTGGCGCTGCTGATCGGGGTCATCCTGCTGATGCAATTCGGTCTGGCGTTCGGCAGCTGGTCGACGTCTGAGGGGGCCGAGGCCGCCCGCACGGCGATCACGCCCGAGGGTGTCAGCAACACCGCCGCGCTTGGCCTGCTGATCTATGAGCAATATTTCCTGGCCTTCCAGCTGGCGGGCATGATCCTGCTGGTCGCGATGATCGGGGCGATCGTCCTGACGCTGCGCCATCGCACGGACATCAAGCGGCAGAACGTGCTGCACCAGATGTGGCGCGATCCGGCCAAGTCGATGGAAATGAAAGATGTGAAACCGGGGCAGGGCCTGTAAGGGCCGCTGACCGGATGCGCCGCCCCATGCGGGACGGCTGGAAACAAGATCAAGACCAGTGCCGCACAAACGCCGGCACAGGGGACAAAAGGAACCGAGGGACATGATCGGAATCGAACATTACCTGACGGTGGCGGCCGCGCTGTTCGTCATCGGGATTTTCGGGATCTTCCTGAACAGGAAGAACATCATCATCCTGCTGATGAGCATCGAGCTGATCCTGCTGGCAGTGAACATTAACCTTGTCGCATTCTCCAGCTTCCTCGGGGATCTTGCCGGGCAGGTCTTTACCCTGTTCGTCCTGACCGTCGCGGCGGCAGAGGCAGCCATCGGGCTTGCCATTCTCGTCTGCTTCTTCCGCAACCGCGGCACGATTGCCGTGGAAGACGTCAACGTGATGAAAGGCTGAGCCCATGGTAACGATCATCCTCTTCGCGCCCCTGATTGGCGCATTGATCGCAGGCTTCGGCTGGCGGCTGATTACGGTGAAGGGCGCGCAGTACCTGACCACGGGTCTGCTGTTCCTCGCCTGTTTCCTCAGCTGGATCACATTTTTCACCACGCCTGAACTGGTGCAGCACATCGAAATCATGCGCTGGATCGAGAGCGGCTCGCTCAGCACCTCCTGGGGGATCCGGCTGGACCGGCTGACCTCGACGATGCTGATCGTGGTCACGACGGTTTCTGCGCTCGTGCACCTCTATAGCCTTGGCTACATGGCGCATGACGAGAATTTCACGGATGCCGAGGAATACCGGCCCCGCTTTTTCGCCTATCTGAGCTTCTTTACCTTCGCGATGCTGATGCTGGTCACCAGCGACAACCTGGTGCAGATGTTCTTTGGCTGGGAAGGGGTGGGCGTTGCCTCCTATCTGCTGATCGGGTTCTACTACAAGAAACCCTCGGCCAATGCCGCCGCCATGAAGGCCTTTGTCGTCAACCGCGTTGGTGACTTCGGCTTTGCGCTTGGCATCGCGGGTCTGTTCTTTCTGGTCGACAGCATCCACCTCGACGATATTTTCGCCGCTGGACCGCAGATCGCGGATACGACGATCACCTTCCTGTGGCGTGACTGGAATGCCGCCAACCTGCTGGCCTTCCTGCTGTTTGTCGGCGCGATGGGTAAATCGGCGCAGCTGTTCCTGCACACCTGGCTGCCGGACGCGATGGAAGGCCCGACCCCTGTGTCGGCTCTGATCCACGCCGCGACCATGGTGACCGCCGGTGTGTTCCTTGTCTGCCGCATGTCGCCGCTGATGGAATACGCGCCTGAGACGCTGGCCTTCATCACCTTCCTCGGTGCGACGACGGCTTTCTTTGCTGCGACCGTGGGTCTGGTGCAGACCGACATCAAACGCGTCATCGCCTATTCGACCTGTTCGCAGCTCGGCTACATGTTCGTGGCCGCGGGCGTCGGCGTCTATTCGGCGGCGATGTTCCACCTGTTGACACACGCCTTCTTCAAAGCACTGCTGTTCCTTTGCGCCGGTTCAGTCATCCACGCGATGCACCACGAACAGGACATGCGGAACTACGGCGGGTTGCGGAAGAAGATCCCCTATACCTTCTACGCGATGGTCATCGGCACGCTGGCGATCACCGGTGTCGGCATTCCTTTCACGGGCATCGGCTTTGCCGGCTTCCTGTCCAAGGACGCGATCATCGAGGCTGCTTATGCGGGCACCAACGGCGGCTACGCCTTCTGGATGCTGGTCATCGCGGCTCTGTTCACCAGCTTCTACTCGTGGCGGCTGATTTTCCTGACCTTCTACGGCACGCCGCGCGGTGACAAGCACACCCACGACCACGCCCATGAAAGCCCGAAAGTGATGCTGATCCCGCTCGGCGTGCTGAGCCTTGGCGCGATCTTCTCCGGGATGCTGTGGTACAACAGCTTCTTCGGCGACCATGAGAAGGTGCTGAGCTTCTTCGGGATGCCCGAGCATCACGCCGAAGCTTCTGAAAACAGTGCCGAGGGTGCCGAGCATGCAGTTGCCACGACAGAAGGCGCTGTCCCTGTGGCCGAGGCTGGTCATGGCACGGCGGTAGCTGCAGAGGGCGCGCATGTTGCGATGGCTCCGGGCGTGGCTCCGCAGGGCGCGATCTTCATGCGGGCTGACAACCACACCTTGGAAGAGGCACACCATGCCCCGGCTTGGGCCAAGCTGAGCCCCTTCATCGCGATGCTTCTTGGTTTCGTCATTGCCTGGGCGATGTACATCAAGGACACGACCCTGCCGAAACGCATGGCCGACGCGAACCGTCCGCTGTACCTCTTCCTGCTGAACAAGTGGTACTTTGACGAGCTGTACAACTTCATCTTCGTCCGTCCTGCCTTCTGGATCGGTCGGACTCTGTGGAAAACCGGCGACGGCAAGATCGTTGACGGCGGTATCAACGGTGTGGCGATGGGGATCATCCCCTTCTTCACCCGGCTCGCTGGTCGCGCGCAGAATGGTTACATCTTTACCTATGCATTCGCGATGGTGATCGGTATCGCGGTCTTCGTCACCTGGATGTCGCTCACCGGAGGGGCGGAATAATGAACAATCTTCTCTCCATCGTCACCTTCATGCCCGCCATCGCGGCCCTGATCCTGGCGATCTTTCTTCGGGGCGAGGATGCGGCTGCGCAGCGCAATGCCAAGTGGGTGGCGCTGATTGCCACCGCTCTGACCTTCCTCGTGTCGCTGTTCATCCTTGCCGGCTTCAACTCGGCCGACACCGGCTTTCAGATGGTCGAGGAGCGCAGCTGGCTGCTCGGCATGAAGTACAAGATGGGCGTTGACGGGATTTCAGTCCTGTTCGTACTGCTGACCACCTTCATGATGCCCCTGACGATCTGGGCCTCCTGGGGCGTCAACAAGCGCGTCAAGGAATACATGATCGCCTTCCTGCTGCTGGAAACGCTGATGCTCGGCGTGTTCATGGCGCTGGATCTGGTGCTGTTCTACCTGTTCTTTGAGGCCGGTCTGATCCCGATGTTCCTGATCATCGGCATCTGGGGCGGGGCGAACCGCGTCTATGCGAGCTTCAAGTTCTTCCTCTATACCTTCCTCGGATCGGTGCTGATGCTGGTCGCGATGGTGGCGATGTTCACCGATGCGGGCACGACGGATATTCCGACGCTGATGATGCACGATTTCAGCTCCACCGACTTCTCGCTGCTGGGTATCCACGTCGTGGGTGGGATGCAGACGCTGATGTTCGTCGCCTTCTTCGCCAGTTTCGCGGTGAAGATGCCGATGTGGCCGGTGCACACCTGGCTGCCGGATGCGCACGTTCAGGCGCCGACTGCCGGTTCGGTCGTTCTGGCGGCGATCCTGCTGAAGATGGGCGGCTATGGGTTCCTGCGCTTCAGCATTCCGATGTTCCCGGTGGGCGCAGATGTGATGACGCCGCTGATCCTGTGGATGAGCGTGATTGCCATCGTCTACACCAGCCTCGTTGCGCTGGTGCAGGAAGACATGAAGAAGCTGATCGCCTATTCGTCGGTTGCCCACATGGGCTATGTCACGATGGGCATCTTCTCGATGAACCAGCAGGGGGTCGACGGTGCCATCTTCCAGATGATCAGCCACGGCTTCATCTCCGGCGCACTGTTTCTCTGCGTGGGCGTAATCTACGACCGGATGCACACCCGTGAGATTTCGGCCTATGGCGGCCTGGTCAACCGGATGCCGGCCTATGCGATGATCTTCCTGTTCTTCACCATGTCGAACGTCGGCCTTCCGGGCACCAGTGGCTTTGTGGGTGAATTCCTGACGCTGATGGGGATCTTCCAGGTCAACACCTGGGTGGCTCTGGTCGCGACCTCGGGCGTCATCTTCTCGGCGGCCTATGCTCTGTTCCTCTACCGCCGCGTGGTGATGGGCGATCTGATCAAGGAAAGCCTCAAGTCCATCAAAGACTTGAGCCCCCGTGAGAAGTGGATCTTCACGCCGCTCGTCGCCATGACGATCCTGCTGGGGGTCTACCCCGCGCTCGTTACCGATTTGATTGGTCCCTCGGTCGAGGCACTGATCGCACACCACGAAACCGCTCTGGCAGCGGCCAATCGCCTCGGCGATACGGCTGCCGCTCTTGCCACGTCGCACTGATCTGGAGGCTACCTGATGCTTCAGGCTGATCTGAACACAATTCTGCCGGAGATCATTCTGGCCTGCTTCGCGATGCTGTCGCTGATCGGGGCGGTCTACACGAGCAAGGACAAGGCTGCGGGGCTGCTGGTCTGGGTCACGGCGGTCATCTATGTGATTGTCGGGTTGTTCATCGCCACCCGCACGACCCCCGAAACCGCCTTCCACGGCATGTACAATGCCGATGGCTTCGCACGGTTTGCCAAAGTGGTGATCCTGTTCTCGGCTGCGGCCGTGCTGATCATGGGCCAGGAATACATGGCCCGTCGCAAGATCCTGAATTTCGAATACCCTGTGCTGGTCACTCTGGCTGTGTTGGGGATGCTGGTGATGGTCTCCGCCGGGGATCTGATCACGCTCTACATGGGGCTGGAGCTGCAATCGCTTGCGCTCTACGTCGTCGCCTCGCTGCGCCGTGACAGCATCAAGTCGACCGAGGCGGGGCTGAAATACTTCGTTCTCGGGTCGCTGTCCTCTGGTCTGGTGCTCTATGGCTCCTCGCTGGTCTACGGATTTTCGGGCACGACGCTGTTCAGCGGTATCCTTGCCTCGATGAGCGAAGGGCAGGCCCCGCTTGGCCTGCTGTTCGGGCTGGTGTTCATGGTGTCGGGTCTGGCGTTCAAAGTCTCCGCCGTGCCGTTCCACATGTGGACGCCGGACGTCTATGAAGGCGCGCCGACCCCGATCACGGCCTTCTTCGCCACGGCCCCCAAGATTGCAGCCATGGGCCTGTTCGCCCGTGTCGTCTTTGATGCCTTCGGCGGGATCGTTGGTGACTGGCAACAGATCCTGGCGTGCATTTCGCTGCTGTCGATGTTCCTCGGCTCGATCGCGGCCATCGGTCAGACGAATATCAAGCGTCTGATGGCCTATTCCTCGATCGCGCACATGGGCTATGCCCTGATGGGCCTCGCGGCGGGAACAGCCTTTGGCGTGCAGGCAATGCTGATCTACATGTCGATCTACATCGTCATGAACGTCGGTGCCTTCGCCTTTATCCTGTCGATGGAGCGGGACGGCCAGCCGGTGACGGATATCTCGGCGCTGAAGATGTATTCGGCGAACAATCCGGGCCGCGCCCTCGCGGTGCTGATCCTGATGTTCAGCCTTGCCGGTGTGCCGCCGCTGGTTGGCTTCTTCGGTAAGCTCTACGTCCTGCGGGCCGCCTATGAGGCTGGTCTTGGCTGGCTGGCAGTGTTGGGTGTGATCGCCTCGGTGATCGGTGCTTATTACTACCTGCGGATCGTGTTCTACATGTACTTCGGCGAGTCCTCGGATCCGCTGGAAACACCGAAGAGCCCGGTTCTGTGGTCGCTTCTGATGGTCTCTGCCGGGATCATGGTGCTGGGTGTCATCAACCTGTTCGGCATCGAAGGTCTGGCTGAGGCTGCGGCCATGACACTGGTGAACTGACCTTGAGCGTGCCGATGCCTGACGATTGGCCCGCGGGTTATGGTCGGGTGGTGCTGGCCGAAGTGGACAGTACCCTCGACGAGGCGCGGCGGCGCTATGACGCCCTGCAAGAGGGGCCGATCTGGCTACTGGCATTGAATCAGACCAAGGCTCGGGGCCGCCGTGGGCGGCCCTGGTCACATCCCAAGGGCAACTTTGCGGCGACCCTGATCCTGCCACTGGCTGAGCGGCCCGAAACATTCGCGCTGCGCTCTTTCGTGGCGGCGCTGGCGCTGCACGACACCTTCGTGACGCTGACTGGGCGCACCGATCCGTTTTCCCTGAAATGGCCGAACGACGTGCTGCTGAATGGCGCTAAGGTGGCGGGTATCCTGCTGGAGGGGTTGCCCTCCAAGGCGGGTATTCCGGGACTGGCCATCGGGATTGGCGTCAATCTGGCCGAAGCGCCCACCCCAGACGAGGTTGAACCCACTGCGCTGCGCCCGGTTGCGCTTGCGCAGGAGACAGGCTCTCTCGTGCGGCCCGAAGAGTTTCTTAACGTGCTGGCGGTACATTATGCCAGTCACGAGGCGACGATGCGGACGATGGGCTTCGGCCCGATCCGGCAGGCCTGGCTGGCCCGTGCCAGTCATCTGGGCCATACCATCACAGCCCGTGTCGGGACCGACACGCTGACCGGCATTTTCGAGACACTTGATGACCGTGGCCATCTGGTTCTGAGCAGCGAGGGAACCCGTCATGCGATCCCCGCCGCCGACGTATTTTTCTAAGCGACACCGGCACGACCGGACAGGGGAGGAGGAAGCCCATGCTTCTGGCCATTGATTGCGGGAACACCAATACGGTTTTCTCGGTCTGGGACGGCGAGCGCTTCTTGTGCACGCTGCGGACCTCGACCGAACATCAGCGCACGGCGGATCAATACTATGTCTGGCTGTCGACGCTGTTGACGCATCACAAGATTCCAATGGACATCAATGCGGTCATCATCTCGACGACCGTGCCCCGGGTGGTATTCAATCTGCGGGTGCTGAGTGATCGGTACTTCAACTGTCGCCCTCTGGTGGTGGGCAAGCCGGAATGCGCGCTGCCGATGCCGCCGCGTGTCGACGAAGGAACGCAGGTCGGCCCCGACCGGCTGGTCAACACCGCTGGCGCATTTGAGCGCTACGGCGGCGATTTGATCGTCGTCGATTTCGGCACCGCCACGACCTTTGACGTGGTGGCCGAAGACGGGGCCTATGTCGGTGGGGTCATCGCGCCAGGCGTCAACCTCAGCCTGCAGGCGCTGCACGAAGCGGCTGCCGCCCTGCCTCACGTTGACGTGACGAAACCCGCCAAGGTCATCGGCACGAATACGGTTGCTTGTATGCAGTCAGGCGTGTTTTGGGGCTATGTGGGGCTGGTTCGCGGGATATGCGACCAGATCAAGGCTGAATATCACCGACCCATGCGCATTATCTCGACCGGAGGGCTTGCGCCGCTGTTCGGACAGGGCGATACGCTGTTCGACCATTTCGATGAGTTCCTGACCATTCACGGTCTGAGGATCATCTATGATTTCAACAGAGCGTTAGGCAACTCATGAGCAACGACCGGCTGATCTATCTCCCCCTCGGCGGTGCTGGGGAAATTGGCATGAATGCCTATGTCTATGGCTACGGGCCTGCCGGTAAGGAACGGCTGATCCTGGTCGACATTGGCGTCGCCTTCCCGGACATGGAGACAACGCCCGGTGTTGATCTGATCTTCGCCGATGTCTCCTGGCTGGTGAAGAACAAGAAGCGGCTTGAGGCCGTGTTCATCACCCACGCGCACGAAGACCACGTCGGGGCCATCGGGCACCTGTACGAGCGTCTTGGCGCCCCCGTCATCCACACCCGCGCCTTCACCGCCAATATCGCCCGTGGCAAGCTGGCGGAATACGGCGTTGGCGACCATGCTGTCACCACGGCGAGCGTCTGGCCCGCGACCACCAAGGCCGGCCCCTTCACGGTCGGCTTCCTGCCGATCTCGCACTCGATCCCGGAGAGCAGCGCGCTGGTCATCGACACGCCGCAGGGCCGCATCATCCACACCGGCGACTTCAAGCTGGACCTCAACCCGCTGGTCGGCGAGGCGTTTGACGAAGAGCTGTGGCGCGAAGTGTCCAAGCCCGGCGTCAAGGCGCTGATCTGTGACTCCACCAACATCTTCTCGCCCAACCCCGGCCGCTCGGAGTCCGAGGTTGGCCCCGAGGTGCAGACGCTGATCGCCGAAGCGAAGGGGATGCTGGTTGCAACCACCTTCGCCAGCAACGTTGCCCGGGTGCGCACGCTGGCCGAAGCTGGCGAGCGGGCAGGGCGGTCGATCTGCCTGATGGGCCGCGCCATGCGTCGCATGGTCGAAGCTTCGCTGGAAACTGGCGTCTTGACCCGCTTTCCGAAGGTTGTGAGCACCGAAGAGGCGCGGGAAATCCCGCGCGAGAACCTGATGCTGATCGTCACGGGCAGCCAGGGCGAACGCCGTGCGGCCTCCGCTCAGCTGGCGCGTGGCAAGTTCCATGGCATGCAGATGCAAGAGGGCGACACGTTCCTGTTCTCCTCCAAGACCATTCCGGGCAATGAAAAGGGCGTGATTGCGATCATGAACGCCTTTTCGGAGCAGGGCGTGGATGTGATCGACGACAGCAATGGCCGTTATCACGTGTCTGGCCACGCCAACCGCCCGGATCTGGAAAAGATGCAGGACGTTGTGAACCCGCAGATGGTCATTCCGATGCACGGCGAACACCGTCACCTGCGCGAACACGCCAAGATGACGCTGGCCAAGGGCCGTGCTGCGGTCGTCTGCGTCAATGGCATGATGCTCGACCTGTCGGGCAATCAGCCCAAGGTCGCCGAGTATATCGAGAGCGGTCGCACCTACCTCGACGGGTCGGTTCAGATCGGGGCCATGGACGGCATCGTGCGTGATCGTATCCGCATGGCGCTGAATGGCCATGTCACGGTTACGTTCGTGCTGGACGAGCAGGACGAGCCTCTGGGGGAACCCTGGTGCGATCTGATGGGCCTGCCTGAGACTGGCCGCTCCAAATCGCCGCTGACCGACGTGCTGGAGCAGGATCTGAGCCAGTTCATCGGTCGTGCGGATGCCAAGACCCTGATGAACGATGCCAAACTGGAAGAGGCGCTGCGCCGCGTTGTGCGCAACACCTCTCAGGATGAGATCGGCAAGAAGCCCGAAGTGACGGTTGTCATTTCCCGGTTGTCGGCCTGATCCCTGTCCGACAAGCTTTCGAGAAGGTCGCGCAACGCCATTGAGCGGTGCGCGACCGGATCGAACTGAAGACCGATCTTCTTGTCTGCCTTCCAGCGCACCAAAGCGCCGAAACTGCAGACATCTTCGATCCTGAACTTGAGCTGATCGAGCCTGCCGTAGCTCGATGCGACCAGTGGAAGCATCAATCCGGCCCCCCCCAGAGAGATATCGAAGATGCGGCCCGTTATCGACAGGTCGTCGACGATCAGGGTGCAATCATGCTGGAACGCATAGCGTGAAAACCGGCGGCGGCCGATTTCAGCATCAATCTTCAAATCGAAAGACATATCCCGTCGCTCCCCAAAGTTGCTGAGAGCCGAGGCTAGTCTTGTACTCTTACTGGACATTAAAAAACCGGCCGAAAAGTTGCGCCAATTCGCGCGACTTTCCGGCCGGTTAAAAACGTCACCGCGGAGGCTGATCAGCCTGCGCGACGTTCCTCGAACGACAGGGCGATGAAGCTGGGCATATGATCGCCCATGCCGACAACGCGGTTGTCACCGCCAGAGCCACCGCGCGATTTGCCGCGCGCGTTGTTGTTGGTGTTGCTGCTGCCGCGCGTGCGATCGTTGCTGTTGTCGGCAGAACGTGCGTCATTGCCACGGCTGTCGTTTGCACGGGCGTCGGTGACGCGGGGCTCGACCGGCTTGGGCGCGTCTGCCTTGGTCTCGGCGGGTGCCACCTCTGCGGGCTTGACCTGCTGCGGGGCAGGGGCGGCCCCAGGGGCCTTAGTCTCGGCCTTGGGCTGAGGTGGTGCTGCGTCGACCTTCGCCTCTGCAGGCTTCGGCTGGGCCTTTCGCGGCTGGCGCTTGGGCCGTTCTGCCGCTTGCTCCGGCTTGGCCTCCGCGACGGCAGCGGCCTTCTCGGCGGCAGGCTTGCTGCGGCTGCGGGTGCGTGTCCGGGGGGCGCGAGCGGGTTTCGCCTCAGCGCCGGTGTCGGCAACGGGGCCGGTCGGCTGCGCTTCGGTGTCAACCGGAGGCTCTGTGCTGTCTGCCTTCGCCCCAGGACGGCCCGGCAGCTCGATGCGAGGGATCTCGCTCTCGACCAGCTTCTCGATGTCGGCGAGATTGCGTTCATCTTTCGGCACGCAGATCATGATCGCCTTGCCCTTGCGCCCGGCGCGGCCGGTACGGCCGATGCGGTGCACATAATCTTCGGCATGCGAGGGCACATCAAAGTTGAAGACGTGGCTGACGGACGGAACGTCCAGACCGCGCGCCGCGACATCGGAGGCGCAGAGGATCTTGAGCGAACCTTCGCGGAACCCATCGAGAGTCTTGGTGCGGGTCGACTGGTCCAGATCGCCATGGATCGGAGCCGCGTCATAGCCATATTTGCGCAAGGATTTCGCAGTGGTGTCGACGTCCATCTTGCGGTTGAAGAACACGATCGCATTGGTCAGGCTGTCGCCTTCCTGATCAATCAACTCACGCAGAACACGGCGTTTTTCGGTGGCTTCACGATCCTTGCGGGTCGCTTTGAACATCACGACGCCCTGTTCGATATTGGCGCCTGTGGTGGCCTGACGCGCAACCTCAACCCGCTCGGGGTTGGACAGGAAGGTGTTGGTGATACGCTCAATCTCAGGTGCCATGGTGGCCGAAAAGAACAGCGTCTGACGGGTGAAGGGGGTCAGGCTGAAGATGCGTTCGATATCGGGGATGAAGCCCATGTCGAGCATCCGGTCGGCTTCGTCCACGACCATGATCTGCACGCCGGTCAGCAGCAGCTTGCCACGCTCGAAATGGTCGAGCAGGCGGCCGGGGGTGCAGATCAGCACGTCGACGCCACGGTCGATCAGCTGCTCCTGCTCCTTGAAGCTGACGCCGCCGATCAGCAGCGCTTTGGTCAGTTTCAGGTGCTTGGTATAGGTGTCAAAGTTCTCAGCCACTTGCGCGGCGAGTTCCCGTGTCGGGCAGAGGACAAGACTGCGCGGCATGCGCGCGCGTGCACGGCCCTTGGCCAGCAGCGTGATCATCGGCAGCACGAAGCTGGCGGTCTTGCCGGTGCCGGTCTGCGCGATGCCAAGGACATCCTTGCCCGCCAACGCATGGGGAATCGCACCCGCCTGGATCGGCGTCGGCGTTTCGTAGCCGGCTTCTTCAATGGCTTGCAGGACCTTGGGGTCCAGGTTCAGATCAGAAAACTTGGTCATATGTATCCGGTGTTTACGGACACATCTCGGCCCGTAGCGTCTGAAAAGATAGGGGGCCCTCATGGCCCCCGGAGCGCAGATCGGCCGCGCCCCATGGTGCCTCGCGAAATACAGCATATGTGGCAAAACGTCAATGACGCCGGGGTTTTGACACGGTTTCTTCATCTCTCCGGGCCTTCGGGGCCGGTTTTACGTGCTGTGGTGGGGAAAGTGATCGGCGCGCAGGCGGTCGAAATCCATCTCGGCGACGCGCAACAGACCTTCGTGCGACAGGCGTGCGCGCAGGGCTGGGGTGTCGCAGCAGACCTCGTCGAAAAAGCGTTGCAGGCCGGGTTCGCCCTCCCCGGCGTCGATCTGGCACAGCAGCTCGTGCAGGGTCGCGGTGTCTGGCTGAGCAGGTTTCAGGTCAGCCCGATAGGCGCCTTGTTCCAGCCGAAACCGGAAGTGGGCGAGCCAATTCTCCCAGGATCCGGCATGGAAATGCGCAAGGGGGATGGTGCTCAGCTCAACCTGTCCGGGGTTCTTTATGTCATTTGAGAGGACGTTGTGAATGCGCAGTTCTGCCTGCGGCAAGCCTTTGCGGACAAACAGCTTTCCCGCGACATGGCTCAGCATCCCGCCATTCAGCCAACGCCCGTATGTGGGAAATATCCGCGTACTTTGCTGATGGCGCAGGGGCGTTTCAACCGAGAAGGCCTTGAGGTGGACCTGCGATGAGGGGGCCGGGGCGACCAGAGCCTCGGCGGGGCGCAAGCGTGCGGCATGGCACCGGGCGGGCAAGTCTGAGAGCAGGTCGGCGACAGGGCGCTCTGGCAGCAGAAATTCGTCGACGTCAATATGCCCGAGCCAGTCACAGGCGGTGTTGGCCGCGTAGGCGCGCGTGGCGTTGGCGGTCTGGCGGGGCTGATGGCGGGCCGGGCGGCGCCCCTTCAGGCGCTGCCAGTAGGCGTGATCGGTGCTGATCACCTCAATCCGTGGATGGTCGCGCAGCAGCGCCTGCACCGGGTCCTTGGGGTCGTCGAAATGCAGGATCAGCCGGGTCGCGCCAAGCTCCAGATGCCAGGCGGCGAAGTTCAGAACGGCCTCGACCGGCGCCTTTAGGGTCGAGACGAGACCCCATGTTGTCATTCAGTGTGCTCGCCCGGCAGGGTGCCAAACACCGCACGGCAACGCGCGTCGAGGTCGAGCTGCCGCGTGTACAGCATATGGTGGCGTTCAAGCGCCTGCCGCAGCTGCGGTGTGTCGGCGCAAACCTCGTCATAGAACTGGCGCAGGCCGTCCTCTCCCTCGGTTTCGGTCACGAATTCAAGCACATCGAACAGACCGAACGAGGTGCCGCGTTTCTGATAGGAGCCCTTCTGCATGCGAAATTCCAGACGCGTGCGAAAGTCGGTCCAGTCCTGCACATGGGCATGGCCAACCCAGCCATGACGCAATGTGACCCGGTTGCTGGCAGGCTCGCCCCGGTAGAGCAGCGCGTGAACGCCCAAGCGGCAATCAGCGATGCCGACGCGCGCGATCGCCTTGCCCTCAAGGTGGCTGACATAGCCGCCACGCAGATGCGCGCCGAAGGTCGGATAGAGGTCGTGCAACACGGCCTTGTCGGTGCCTGCAAACCGCGGTGTCAGCTTGAAGGCGGAGGGCGCGTCATGGCCGCCCGCCAACATCTCGGCCGGACGCAGATGCAGCACCGCCGTCTCGCTCGGAACCTGTGCGAGGAGGCCGGAGAGGGGGGAGGGCGAGAGGATGAATTCGTCGACATCTATATGCGCCAGCCAGTCGAGGTCGCTGCGGCGGTAGGCATGGGTCGCGTTGCGCATCTGCCGGCCCTGATGGGTGTCCGGCCGCCCGGCGCGGTGGCGCGCCCAGTAGTCTGCGGTGCAGGGCACGACACTGATGCGGGCGTCGCTGGCGAAGAAGCTGGCAATCGCGTCGTCGGGCGTGTCGAGATAGAGATGAACCCGCGCGGCGCCCTCGCTCAGATGATAGGCGACGAAGCGGGCGAGCTGCGGCAAGGGCGCCTGCACGGTCGAGACAATCCCCCACCGGAGCGTCTCTGGCGATGGTGGTCCGGCCTGCGGAGGCGTCGGCGCGACGTGAGGTGTTCCCTCCATCGTACTGAAATCGAACAGGTCCTGAAGTTTTGCATGGTCGGCCTGCCGTGCATCCCGCATCTTGCGGAGACGGCGAAACACCGTGCGTTCGTCACTGTCGAGCAAGCTGAGCAAGTGATGCGCGAGGGGGCGGATGGTGTCATCCTCAGCGGCGTCCTGCCAGAGGCGGCCGAGCATATTGACGTCCAGCCCCCCCCGAACGATGGCATAGGGATCCATCTGCAGCGCGAGGGGGCCGGATTTGCGTGTCCCTTCAAAGGGATCCTCGGGGCTGGCCGGGGAAAAGAGCCGCTCTGTCTCGTAGAGTTTCATGGTTGAGAAGAGGACCGTCAGGCTGTGACCGACGCGCCGTTGCGCCTCGGTCGTGCCATGGTCGGCGAAGGTGGTCACGGCCGAGACCAGCCAGCGCGGGTTGAGATGGGAGAGGAGGAACGGGGCCTGTTCCTGCCACATCCGCAGGAACAGGGGCGCGGTCTGAGGCGGTTGACTGCGTCGGCGTAGAGCGGAGATCAGCAGCCCATGCAGCCAGAGAAGCTCAGCCTGTCCGGAAAACTGCTCTTTTATTTCAAGATACTTGTAGGAAAAAGTCGACGCAGATTTCTGATGCGTTTCCGCAAAGTCGCCGATGCGCCGGGTTTTCAGCGGAGCGAAATCGAGATCCGCATCTGGCAGAGCCTCGCCGGGCGCGAAGGTCAAAGGATCACGGCGGCCCTCCATCTGGGCGACGACCCGGTCGAAACCGCCGTATGTCGAGGACCTGTCCATGGCAGGAAGATGCCCGCGCGGGTCGCCCCGCGCAAGCGTCAGGCCATCATCTCTTTGGTCGCGGTGAGCGTGATCTCGGGGTAGTCGCGCACCACGCGATCAATGTCCCACTGCAGGCGCGTGAGATAGACGGTATCACCATCGTGGTCGTACGAGATATGCTGCTTGTTCACATTCACAAACTTATCAACGGCTTGGCGGTCACCGCTGACCCAACGGGCCGAGGTGAACTGCGAGGCTTCAAAACGCACCGGGATGCCGTATTCCAGCTCGATCCGGCTGGCGAGCACTTCGAACTGAAGCGCGCCAACGACGCCGACGATGAAGCCCGAACCGATGGCCGGCTTGAACACCTTCGCGGCGCCTTCCTCGGCGAATTGCATCAGCGCCTTTTCAAGGTGCTTGCCCTTCATCGGGTCGGTCGAGCGGACGCTTTGCAGCAGTTCCGGAGCAAACGATGGGATACCTGTAACGCGAATTGCTTCGCCTTCGGTTAACGTGTCGCCGATCCGCAGCTGTCCATGGTTCGGAATGCCGATGATATCGCCGGCCCAGGCCTCCTCGGCCAGTTCGCGGTCGGAGGCGAGGAAGAGCACCGGGTTGGTGATCGACATCGGTTTCTTGGACCGCACATGGGTCAGTTTCATCCCGCGCAGGAAGTGCCCGGAGGCAAGGCGGATGAAGGCGACCCGGTCGCGGTGCTTGGGGTCCATATTGGCCTGGACCTTGAAGACAAAGCCGGAAACCTTTGTTTCTTCAGGAGAAATCTTGCGCGGTTCAGCCGATTGAATCTGCGGTTCGGGGCCATATGTGCCGATGCCATCCATCAGTTCCTTGACGCCGAAGGAGTTGATCGCCGAGCCGAACCAGATCGGGGTCAGCGTGCCGTCGAGCAACGCCTGCTGGTCAAAGGGCGGCAACAGCTCGCGCGCCATTTCGACCTCTTCGCGCAGCTTGGAGAGGAGGTCCGCCGGGATCAGCTCGTCCAGCTTGGGGTCGGTCAAGCCCTTGATTTCAATGGACTCACCGATCTTGTTGCGGTCGGCGCGGTCCATCAGCTCCAGCCGGTCATTGAGCATGTCATAGCAGCCCATGAAATCCCGCCCGAGTCCAATCGGCCAAGACGCGGGTGTCACATCGATCGCCAGATTCTCCTGGATTTCGTCAATGATATCAAAGGTGTCGCGGCTCTCTCGGTCCATCTTGTTACAGAAGGTCAGGATCGGCAGATCGCGCAGGCGGCAGACCTCGAACAGCTTCTGGGTCTGGCTCTCAACGCCCTTGGCGCCATCGATCACCATGACGGCCGCATCGACCGCTGTCAGCGTGCGATAGGTGTCCTCGGAGAAGTCCGAGTGGCCGGGGGTGTCGACGAGATTGAACCGGAAGTTCTTGAAATCAAACGACATTGCCGACGCGGAGACGGAGATCCCGCGATCCTTTTCCATCTGCATGAAGTCGGAGCGGGTGCGCCGCGCCTCGCCCTTGGCACGGACCTGGCCAGCCATCTGAATGGCGCCACCATAGAGAAGAAACTTCTCGGTCAGCGTCGTCTTGCCCGCATCGGGGTGCGAGATGATCGCGAAAGTGCGCCTGCGCGCGATTTCGGCGGGGAGTTTCGGGCGGTTTGAAGGGGTGTCCAGCATGTCGCGGCGTATATCAGGGATCGGCAAAAGGGCAAGCGTGCGCTGCGTTAAGAGACAGCGGCGACAGGGCCGGAGGGCGAAAATCGCGATGTCGGTATCTCGTCGGTATTCGGACGGTATGTGAACGGTGCGCTGTAGGTCGACGGGGCCGGTGAAGGGGCCGGTAAGGTTTGTCGCTGGGGCATGAAGATTGGGGGCGAGAAGATGTCGGCCGGCGGGCGGGGTCAGTCCTGGCGGGGCGTCAAGCGCCGCGACGCGCCGCGCAGGATGTCGATGGCATCGGGGCGCTGCAGCGTCGCCTCCTTCACCTCATAGTCGGTATGGGGACGGACGGAATGACCCGACAGCGGACCCAGCGACGATTCCCGGAAGCTGGGGCTGAGCGCGATACGGGCGGCATGGTCGAGCAGCAACGTCTCGGCGGCGATGCCTTCGGCGTAGATGATCTGATGGCTGTCGAACAGCAGCTGGAAATATTCGACAAAGCCGCCCTCCTGCACAAAGACGGTGTCGCCGTTGATCAGGTGGCGGGCACGCACCAGAACCTCTTTGCGGCCGACATCCAGGGCATCGACGCGTTGATAGATGAACAGCCGATGATCGGGGCTGACGACAAAGTCATTGGTGTTGGACAGCGCCCCGGCGCGGATGACGATGGGGGCGAAATCGCCCGTGGCGCGCACGATGGAGTTGCCGATCCAGCGGATCTGCTGGGCACCGTCGTCGCGGGTGAGGATGCGGTCACCCACGCGCAGCGCCTCGATCGGGGACTGGCGTCCGCTGGCGAGGGTGATCAGCGTGCCCCGGGTGAAGGACACGCAGGCGAGGTCCTGCAGCTTGCGGTGCGCGGTGCGGGTGTCGATGCCGACCAGCTGGTAATCGGTACGCGGGGTCAGCGGGGCGAGGGGCAAGGCGTAGACCTCGTTCACCGCGCCGTCCTGACCGACCTCGACAAGGACGAGCATGTCGGTGGTGGAGCCGTCGGGCGACATGAAGGTCACGCAGCTGTCGAGGAACACGGTAGCGCCCGGCTCGCCTTGATCGGTCTGAGAGCTGACGATGGTGACGCCATCGGGGCATGATTCGAGCGACAGACGCATCAGCTGCGCCGCGCCCGAGAACCAGTAGATGTCGTCGGGCACAAGTTCGTCGGCAAAGGAGAGGTTGTCCCCTTCGTTCACGCCATGGACGACCTGCATCACGCCGGATAGATAGACCGGAAGGGCAGTGATTGTCTGAGTGCTGGTGGGGGGCATGACAGTGCCTCGGCTACCTCTGACAAGAAGACTGGCTGGTGATCTGTTGCCTATATATGGCAGGTTACGTTCAGGTTACGCGATATCGCAAATATGTGACGGTATCGATGCAACAGATGCGGCGGCATCCCCGTCGCCCGGAAGGAGAGTATCATGGATCTTGGGATCAAGGGAAAGCGGGCATTGGTCACGGCGTCCTCGAAGGGGCTGGGGCGTGGCTGTGCGATGGCGCTGGCTGAGGCGGGTGTCGATCTGGTGCTGAACGCACGCGGCGCCGAGGCGCTGGAGGCGACGGCGCAGGAGATCAGGGATCTCTACGGGGTGAACGTGATCGCCGTGGCGGCGGATATTGTCAGCGAAGCCGGCCGCGCGCAGGTGCTGGAGGCCGCGGGGCAGGTGGATATTCTGGTCACCAACGCCGGGGGTCCGCCTCCGGGCATGTGGACCGACTGGGAGCGCGACGACTTCATCAAGGCGATCGACGCCAACATGCTGACGCCGATTGCGCTGATGAAGGCGCAGTTGCCTGGCATGATCGAAGCGGGCTGGGGCCGTGTGGTCAACATCACCTCGCAATCGGTGAAATCGCCGATCGGTCAGCTGGGGCTGTCGAACTCGGCCCGCGCCGGTCTGACGGGCTATGTCGCAGGTACCGCGCGTCAGGTCGCCGGGCATGGCGTCAACATCAACAACCTGCTGCCGGGGATCCACGACACGGACCGTGCGGCCTCGCTGGATGGCGGTGTCGTCAAGGCCAAGGGGATCACGCTGGAGGAGGCCCGCGAGGCGCGTAAATCCACCATCCCCGCCCATGCCTATGGCTCGGCTGAGGGGTTCGGGCAGACCTGCGCCTTTATGTGCTCGCAGCATGCGGCCTTCATGATCGGTCAGAACGTGCTGCTGGACGGCGGCGCCTTCAACTCGACCTTCTGACCTCAGGCATTTGCCCTACTTGAGATGACGTCCCCTCCGGCCCCGCTGCGGGTTCGGGGGGACGCACAGACCTATCTGATCGGACCACAAGACCTTGAGCCAGCCTTCCCCCCGCCTGGAGATTCGCAATCTGACCCGTCGTTACGGCGACCTGACCGTGGTTGATGATGTCAGCCTGGCGGTGATGCCGGGGCAGGTGACCTGCCTGCTCGGCCCCTCGGGCTGTGGCAAATCGACCACGCTGCGGATGATCGCGGGGGTCGAGATGCAGGACAGCGGGTCGATCTATACCGACGGCCAGCTGATCTGCGACACGGTCTATCGCATCCCGCCGGAGCGCCGCCATATCGGGCTGATGTTTCAGGATTTTGCGCTGTTTCCGCATCTGACCGTCGCGCAGAACGTGGCCTTCGGGCTGACCGGCCCCAAGGCCGAGCAACGCGCCCGGGTCGAGGAGCTTTTGGCCCGCGTCGACCTGTTGCGCTACATCGACGACTACCCGCACGGGCTGTCGGGGGGCGAGCAGCAGCGGGTTGCTCTGGCGCGCGCACTGGCGCCACGACCGCGCCTGATGCTGATGGACGAGCCGTTCTCGGGCCTCGACAACCGATTGAGGGACGAGATTCGCGACCAGACCCTTGCGGTGCTCAAGGACGAGGATGCGGCGGTCCTGCTGGTGACGCATGAGCCGGAAGAGGCAATGCGCATGGCCGACGAGATCGCGCTGATGCGTGGTGGTCGGATCATTCAGCAGGGCGCGCCCTATAACATCTACAACGCCCCAAGAGACCGCGACGCCGTGGCTTTCTTCAGCGATATCAATGTGATCCGGGGGCGGGTCAGCGGCGCTCTGACGCAGACGCCTTTCGGCCAGTTTCTCGCCCCCGGTGTGCCCGAGGGCGGCGAGGTCGAGATCATCATCCGCCCGCAACACCTGCGCATCGACTTTGACCGCAATGGCACCGGCCCTCTGCCGACGCCGGAACATGGCACCCCGGCGCGCGGCGTGGTGGAACGTGCCCGTTTCATGGGCAATGAGAGCCTCGTCGAATTTCGCATGGATTACGACGGCTCGATCCTCAAGGCGACGGTGCCGAATGTGTTTCTGCCCAAGCCCGGCAAGCCGCTGTGGCTGACCATCCGGCGCGACCGCTGCTTTGTGTTTCCTGTGCGCTGACAGGGAAATGTGCCCCGATTTCAGCTGTCGCCGCTGAGCGGGGCGGGGCCTGCCTGCCGCGCGCAGCCCCGCACGGCAAAATAGCGCCCGTCTGTCGGCCAGAAAGCGCAGTGCACTGCAAAAAAGCGTGTGCGGCACGCTTTGGTTCTTTCATCCTTTCTTTGAAAACACTAAGTGTTCCCAGACAGCGGACGGCGGCATCCGTCCGCGCAAGGGAGAGCTAAGATGCTGAATAACATTGGCCTGCCGGGCCTTCTGCTGATCGCCGTCGTCGTGCTGGTTCTGTTCGGACGCGGCAAGATCTCGTCGCTCATGGGCGAAGTCGGCAAGGGGATCACCGCTTTCAAACGCGGCGTCACCGACGGCACCGAAGAAATCGAAAAAGAACATGCCGATACGGCACGTGACGTGACTCCGGAAGAGTCGAAAGACAAGGTCTGATCCCCCATGTTCGGAATGGGGTGGACGGAGCTTCTGCTCATCGGGATGGTCGCACTGATCGTCGTGGGCCCGAAGGAGCTGCCAGGGCTTTTCCGCAATATCGGCCAGTTTGTCGGCCGTGCGCGTGGCATGGCGCGTGAGTTTTCCCGCGCCATGGAAGATGCTGCCGATCAATCCGGCATGAAAGACGCCACAAACGTCTTCAAAGGGTTGTCGGATCCGAAGCGCTATGGGTTGGACAAGGTCAAACAGGCCACGGACTTCACCAAGTGGACACCGGACAGCAATACCGCAAAACTCGCCGAAGAACGCGCCGCCGCTGCCAAGAAGATCCATGCAGCGACAGCGGATGCGGCCCAGAAGCGTCTGGACGCGGCCGCCAGTGCAGGCACCGAGACCGGTCTTGCCGTGCCGAAGATCGCGCCGGTGAAGAACCCGACGACGCCCGACGCACTGCCCGCGCCGCAACAACAGCCGCGCGCACAGATCCGTCGCCCGGCCAAATCCATCAACCGTCCCGTCCGCAAGGCCGCCCCGGCGCAATCGCGCAAGGCGAAACCTGCTCCCACTAAGAAAGGTTGAGCATGAGCGATACGGATGAGCTGGAAGACAGCTCCGCCCCGCTGATCGAGCATCTCGCCGAGCTGCGCACGCGCCTGATCCATTCGCTGATCGCGTTCATCGTCGGCATGGCCATCTGCTTTACCGTCTGGAACCCGATCTTCAACTTTCTGACGCAGCCGTTGTGTCAGGCACGCGAAGCCATGGGCGATGACTGCGGGCTGATCATGATCAAGCTGCAGGAAGGCTTCTTCGTCGCGGTCTCGATCTCGCTGCTGGGCGGGCTGTTCCTCAGCTTCCCCTATATCTCCTACCAGATGTGGCGTTTCGTGGCGCCGGGCCTCTACAGGACAGAACGCGGCGCGTTTCTGCCGTTCCTGATCGCCTCGCCCTTCATGTTCCTGCTGGGCGCGGCCTTTGCCTTCTACGTCGTCACGCCGATGGCCTTCGACTTCTTCCTGGGGTTCCAGCAACCGGGCACCCTGACCGGCGACGCCGAGGTCGGACGCACCGTCGCCGGCATCGCCTTCCAGGGCTCCGCGCAGGAATACCTCAAGCTGACGATCAAGTTCATCGTTGCCTTCGGGATCTGTTTCCAGCTGCCGGTTCTGTTGACCCTGATGGGGCAGGCGGGCCTCGTCTCGGCCGTCGGCCTTGGCGCCGTGCGCAAATACGCGGTCGTCGGCATCCTGGTGCTGGCCGCTGTGGTGACGCCGCCGGATGTGATCACCCAGATCATCCTCTTCGTCGTGGTCTACGGCCTCTACGAGATCTCGATCTTCCTGGTCCGCCGGGTCGAACGCCGCCGTGACGCAAGACTGCGCGCCGAGGGCTACTTCGACGATGAAGACGAAGCCGCTGATACGCCTGACACGAAAGAGTAACGGTGCATGACTGACCCGATGGAACGTATCGCAGCGGCGTTGGAGCGTATGGCCCCCGCGCCGCTGGAGGCCCCCGATTTCGACGCCGCCGATGCCTTCGTCTGGCACACCGACCCCGAGCATCTTCAGCCGATCCCGAAGATCTCCCGCGTCGATCTCACGCTGCTGATCGGGGTCGAACGCTCACGCGACACGCTGCTGGCAAACACGCTGCAGTTCGCCCGTGGCTTTGGCGCCAATAACGCCCTGCTCTGGGGCGCCCGCGGCATGGGCAAGTCCAGCCTGGTCAAGGCGGTGCACGCCGAGGTGATCGCCCAGGGCCAGCCGCTGAAGATCGTCGAGCTGCAGCGCGAAGATCTGCCCAGCGTCTCCCGCCTGATGCAGCTGCTGGGCGCCAGCACGCACCGCTTCGTGCTGTTCTGCGATGACCTCAGCTTCAGCCACGACGACCAGCACTACAAATCCCTCAAGGCAGTGCTCGACGGCGGCATCGCCGGACGGCCGGAAAACGTGCTGTTTTACGCCACCTCGAACCGCCGCCACCTGATGCCCCGCGACATGATCGAGAATGAACGCTCCAGCGGTATCAACCCCTCGGAAGCGGTCGAGGAAAAGGTCTCGCTCTCTGACCGCTTCGGCCTCTGGCTCGGCTTCCACCCCTGCAGCCAGGACGACTACCTCGCGATGATCGACGGCTACTGCGCCGCCCACGATCTCCGGATCGCCGAAGACACCCTGCGCGCCGAAGCCATCGAATGGCAGGCCACCCGCGGCGGCCGCTCGGGCCGCGTCGCCTGGCAGTTCTTCACCGACCTCGCAGGCCGCCACGGCATCGCGATCTCCTGACGCCCGGCCCCCGCAACCGGCCTCCCCTGTCATCTTGCCAAAAATACTTTGGGTGAATTGAGGCCATAGGCCTCAAGGGGGCAAAGCCCTCCTCCGTACGCCAAAAAAAAAGCGGCCCCGAACCCGGGACCGCTTTTTGTCGTTTGAGACACCATCACATCACTTCAGATAGGTCATCGGATCCACCGTATCGAGGCCCTTGCGCACCTCGAAGTGCAGGTAGGGCGTGCCATCGGTCGCGATCTTGGCGATCTGCTGCCCGCGCTCGACGGAGTCGCCCTTCTTGGCGGTGATGCCTTCGACATTGGAATAGAGCGTCAGCAGGTTGTCGGCATGTTTGACGACGATGACACTGCGGTTGTCGGTGTCCTGAATGATCGCGGCGACGGTACCGGAGCCCGCGGCCTTGACCGGCACACCGGGATCGGCGGCCAGGTCGATGCCGTCGCTCTTGCCCTTTTCGTATTCGCGGATGATGCGGCCCTGCACCGGATAGCCCAGCTTGCCCGAGGGCGCGGCCTGTTCCTTGCTGAGGTCGGGCGCAATGGTTTTGCCGCTGTCGGTCTTGGGCACGACGGGGGCTGTCGCAAGTGCTGCTGGCGATTCGGCGGGCAGCGGTTTGGAGGCCGAAGGCGGCAGCGGTGTCGGAGAGCCGACGCCGGGCGCTGTGGTGCTCTCGGGCGGGCGCGCCACGGTGCCATTTTCCGACACCAGCGGGATCAGCAGATACTGACCTTCGCGGATGGTGAAATTGGCGTCCAGCCCGTTCCATTCCGACAGCGAGCGCACCGAGACGCCATAGAGGCGGGCCACGGTATAGGCGGTCTCGCCGCGCACGACGCGGTGACGGATCGGCTCTTCGCCGACCTGACGCGCCGGTTGCCCGGGCGAGGAGGGCGGCAGGGTCGCGACCGAGATTTCCTTGTCGGCGGCGCGCTCGATCGCGCTGCCGGCCATCTGGGTGAAGCCGACGTCGCTCGGCGCCATGATCGGGCCGGTACCGGGCGATCCGGTGGCAGGCGAGGGCTCGGAGACGCGGCTTGGCAGGGCCAGCACGGCGCCATCGTTCAGCCGGTCGCCGAGGTTCAGGCCGTTGTAGCGCGCCAGCACCGCAGGATCGGCGCCGACACGGGCGGCCACGTCGTTGACGGTATCGTCGCGGCGCGCCACGACGACCTGATAGCCGGGGTAGGATATGATCCCGCGATTGTCGGGCGAGGGGCGCGAGGCGGCCACGCCAAGTGCGGCGTCCGCGGTGGAAAAGCCGCCAAAGCCGCCGCGCAGATCTGCATCCATGGGCCCGTTGCAGGCGGCCAGCAGGGCCAGCGCACTGGAGGCTGCGACTAGGCGGGTGAAGCCATTGAGAGTACCGGTCATCTGTTCGTCCTCATCCCATCCCCAGACGTCAGGGGCTGTTCTCGGGTGTTTTGTGCCGCCCGCTCTGGGTGGCGGGCTGGGGTGGTTCAGGTGTCCTTGCCCATGCCTTCCAGCAGCGGGACAAAGCGCACCGGGCGCAGTTCGTCGTATTCCAGGCCCTGTTCAAGCTTGCGGACACGGATCAGGCTTTGCACCGTGTTCGACTGCCCAACGGGCAGCACCATGATACCGCCGACCTTGAGCTGAGCCAAGAGCGGGCCGGGCGGGTCTTCGGCGGCAGCGGTCACGAGGATGCGATCAAACGGCGCCTGATCGGGCAGACCGAAGCTGCCGTCGGCGGCAAAGGTCGTCACGTTGAGGCGCCCGGTCCGGTCCAGCACGCTTTTGGCTTCGCGCACCAGTCGGGCGTGGCGGTCGACGGTATAGACCCGGCGCGCGAGGTGGCTGAGCACGGCGGCCTGATAGCCCGATCCGGTGCCGATCTCCATAACCTTGTCGCGCGGCTGCACGTCCAGCGCCTGGGTCATCAGCCCCACAACCGAGGGCTGAGAGATGGTCTGGCCACAGGCGATCGGCAGGGGCATGTCCTCATAGGCGCGATCGGCGAAGATGCCGCGAATGAAGTCGCCCCGGTCAACCTTTTCCATGGCCTCAAGCACGCGCTTGTCGGTCACCCCGCGGGTGCGCAGGGCGAAGAGGAACTGCATCTTGCGTTCCGCAGTGTCGCTGTCGTCCTGGCTCATCTGTGCAAAGATCCGGCTGGTTCGGGGTTGGGCGCATTCGCCCTGAGGTTGCCAGAGAGTGCGGCAATCAGGGCGTCAGGGAAAGCGCTATCGTGGCAGGCGCGGGGCTTGCGTCTATTCAATGACCTTGAGTGCATCAAGCAGGTCATGTGCCGTCAGATCGGCCCGCATCGGGGTGATCGAGATATAGCCCTGCAGGTTGACCTCGGCGTCCGAGCCGGGGGTTGCGGCGACCCGCTGATCGCCACCGCGCGCCCACAGAAACCGCCGACCAGAGGGGGCTTCATGGGGGATCACGCCAAAGCTGGTGCCCTTGCGATAGCCCTGCGGCACGACGCGGCGGCCTTTGACATCTGCCGCGGCGCAGGGCGGAAAGTTGATGTTGTAGAAGGTGCGATAGTCGCTGGCGCCATTGCCGGGGTGGTTGTCGAGAATGGCGCGCACGATCTCGGCGCCGAAGGTAGCGGAGACCTCGAACGGGTCGTCGAGGCTGGCGTTGTCCGGCCCCCAGTACTGCGACAGGCCCATCGAGGGGATGCCTTGCAGGGCCCCCTCCATCGCGCCGCCAAGGGTGCCGGAATAGACGGCGTTTTCGCCCGAGTTGTTGCCCCGGTTGACGCCCGACAGGATCAGGTCGATCTGCTGGCCCAGCAGGACGTCATGCACGCCCGCCAGCACGCAGTCGGCAGGGCTGCCCTCGGCCGCGAAGCGACGCGGGCTCATTTCAGAGATCATCGTGGGGTGGGTGTAGCTGATGCAGTGGCCGACGCCGGATTGCTCAAACGCGGGGGCGACGGTCCAGACCTCGCCCGTGGGGCCGGCAAGCTCGGTTGCGATGGCGTGCAGGGTCTTCAGACCCGGTGCGTTGATACCGTCGTCATTGGTGATGAGAATGCGCATGATTGTCCCCTTTTCGACAGCCCTCTGGCCCGTTGGCCCCTGCATAGGCGAGGCGGGCCGGAGGGGCAAGCGACGGGCGGTCCCAACCTCGGCAAGGCGATGCTTTGAGGCATCAACCCCGTGTCAGTGCGCGGGGGCAAAGACCTCGGCCAGCAGGCGCGCGGCCTCGGCCGGGCAGGGGGTCAGCGCGGCGCGATCTTCGCCCGGATAGAAGCGGGCACGCACGGCGGTCGGCATGGGTTTCGGCGTCAGGATCTGCACGCGCGGGCCGGTGCGCACGGTTTCCGCCGCCCAGGAGCGGACCATGGCAATCTGCGCCGCCTTGGTCGCGCCGTAGGAGGCAAAGAACTTGGCGCCGGGGGCAGAGGGGTCGTCAAAGAACAGCGCGGTGCCGGTCTGGCCCAGCAGCGGCGCGATATAGGGGAGGAGGTGACCCATGGCGGTGATGTTGGTCGCCAGCGACTTTGACCAGTCCTTGGCATCGACGTGGCTGGCGGGCGTCAGCGGTGCCGTGTGCACAGCCGTGTGAGCCCAGATCGCGACGCCGCCCCAGCGGTCATAGATCGAGCGGCAGAGCTGCGCCATCGCCTCGGGCTTGGTCACATCCATCGGGGCGAGGGTGGCCGAGCCGCCCGCGCTCTGGATGCGGTCGTCCAGCTCCTCAAGCGCGCCGACGGTGCGCGCGACGGCGACGACGTGATGGCTGCGCGACAACTCAAACGCGAGCGCTGCACCGAGGCCACGCGAGGCGCCGGTGACGAGGGCCACGGGTTTGTCGGTTGCGGAGGTCTCGGCGGCGGAGGTCTCTGCGGCGGGGGGCTGGATCTGATCACTCATGCCCGGCGTCTTGCGGGTTTTCGCAGCGCCGGTCAAGAGATCTGAGCGCGGCCAAATGTCAGGAGCCGGGGATCTTCAGCACCTGCACGGTGCTGCCGCTGGCAATCTGCAGCTGACCGTTGCCAATGGCCAGCACGCGCGGCGCGCCGCGGCCAAGCCTGTCGCCCGCGCTGACCTTGTGAATCTTGCCCGAGCCGAGGCGCACAAGCGCCATCGGGCCGCGTGGCCCTACGACCGTGCCGATCAGGGTGATGTTGGCGAGGTCGAGCTTGTCTTTCTGGGTGGCGTTATGGGCGACCACTGCGGGGATATTTGCCATGGGTCCAATCCTGCAAGTCCTGGGTTCACCCTCGCGCATCGCACGGGTGGGCCTTGCAGGTAAGAGCCCGGGCCTGACAGGCCGGGGACCGGCGCAGCCCCGCCGAGAGGGGGGCTGCGCATCGGCAGGGCTGCGCCGGAACGCTCAGCCGTTCGCGAGATGCGGGCGGATGTCGTCGCCTGCGGCGGCGTAGAGATCGAGCAGATCGTCGAAGGAAATGCCATCGGTCTGGGTTTGGGCCAGCGGGTCGGTCTGGATCTGCGCGACGGGGCGTTCACCGGTGCCACCGGGGACAAGGCGGCAGGCGATGGCGTCGTCGTCCTCGAACCCCGGCAGGGCGTTGGCGATCAGGCCCTCGCAGCCCTCAAACGCCGGGCCGCCCTCGGTCAGGCTGTCTATATAGGCGTAGAAATCGGTGGGCGCGACCTGCACCCAAGGGGCGAAAAAGAACACCTCATCGCTGCCGCGCACCGGGATCGGCAGGACGGCGTGCAGAAAGCGGTCTTCGCCAAGGCGGCACAGCTCGGGGGAAAGGCGGTCTTCGCCGGCTTCGAGCACGTCCGCGCCGCCCTCCAGCAGGGGGCCGAAGGGCCAGGCGTCGGGGGCGTCAAAGCCGAGGTCGATCAGACCGGAGAAGCTGCGCCCGTCGATCTGGCTGACAAAATCGGGATCGTTGAGGCGGCGCCAGCGGGCATCGAGAGAGAGGAGGTTCATGGGACAGGCCTTTGGCAATGACGTTTGGAACGGCGGAATGAGCAAAGGACGCCGCCATGGAAATGGCCGCGTCCCTTTGTGACTTAGGTCGATCTGGCGCCGGGTCTATTCAGCGGCGGTCTTGAGCTGAAATCCCTTGGCGACCATGTCGGACGGCTCGACCGGGTATTCCCCGCTGAAGCAGGCGTCGCAGTACTGCGGGCAGGCGTTGTTGCGGCCCTCAGGTTCGCCCGCAGCGCGGTAGAGACCATCGAGCGAGATGAAGCGCAGCGAGTCGACGTTGAGATGCTCGCGCATTTCGTCCTCGGACATCGTGGCGGCCAGCAGCTTTTCGCGCTGCGGGGTGTCGACACCGTAGAAACAGGGCCAGGCCGTCGGCGGCGAGGCGATGCGGAAGTGCACCTCGGCGGCGCCGGCATCCAGGATCATCTCCTTGATCTTGCGCGATGTGGTGCCGCGCACGACCGAGTCGTCGACCAGAATGACCCGTTTGCCCTTGATCAGCGCACGGTTGACGTTGAGCTTGAGGCGCACACCCATGTTGCGGATCTGCTCGGTCGGCTCGATGAAGGTGCGGCCCATGTACTGGTTGCGGATGATCCCCATGGCGTAGGGGATGCCGCTTTCCTGACTGTAACCGATCGCGGCGGGGGTGCCGGAATCGGGCACGGGGCAGACCAGATCAGCGTCCACGGGGGCTTCGCGGGCCAGCTCGACACCGATACGGCGACGGGTTTCATAGACGGACTGGCCGCCGATGATGCTGTCGGGCCGCGAGAAGTAGACATGTTCGAAGATGCAGAACTTCGAGGGCTGCGGGCGGAAGGGACGGCGCGATTCAACGCCCTTTGCGGCCGAGATGACGACCATCTCGCCCGGCTCGACCTCCCGCACGAACTCGGCACCGATGATGTCGAGGGCGCAGGTTTCCGAACTCAGCACCCAGCCGTCAGCGACCTTGCCGATGACCAGCGGACGCACGCCCAGCGGGTCGCGCACACCGATCAGCTTGGTGCGGGTCATGGCGACGACGGAGAAGGCACCCTCCACCCGGCGCAGGGCGTCTTCCATGCGGTCGGGGATGTCTTTTTGCAGGGATCGCGCCATCAGGTGGATGATGCATTCGCTGTCAGAGGAGCTTTGGAAGATCGAGCCGCGCTCGATCAGTTCCTTGCGCAGGGCGAGGGCGTTGGTGATATTGCCGTTGTGGGCAATCGCCGCCCCGCCCATGGAAAATTCGCCAAAGAACGGTTGCACGTCACGGATGACAGCGGCCTTGGAGCCCGCCGTGGAATAGCGCACATGGCCGATCGCAAGAGGGCCGGGCAGCGTTTCCATGATATCCGCAGAAGTGAAGTTGTCACGCACATAGCCAAAGCGACGGGCCGAGTTGAAGCCGAGCTCTGGATCATGGCAGACGATGCCACCTGCCTCTTGCCCGCGGTGCTGCAGGGCATGAAGGCCGAGGGCCACGAAGTTCGAGGCATCGGTCACGCCGATGACGCCGAAAATGCCGCATTCCTCTTTCAGCTTATCATCGTCGAAGGGGTGCGCGTAAAATCTGGGGGCCTCTTCCAGAGTTTTGACAGCGCATTGCGGCTGATGTTGGTCAGCCGGTGCAGGAATTTTGGCCTGGGTAGCGTATTTCGATGTGGGCAAGGGAGATGCTCCGAATCCGGTCACGTCCATTGGCCACCTCATACGCGCCTTGAACAGGAGTGTCACGAAAGGATCATGACTCTGGTCTGTGCGTATCAGGAACGTGACATGTGCGGGGGGTCGCACTTGCGGACGCCCGATAATCTGGCAGGCCGGGGCCTGATGAGGCCGCGTCGCCGGGCGCTGATGCGCACCGGCGTCAGGGTGTCAGAGCTTATTGCGCAGCCGGGGCAACGCAGAAGCTGGTCAGCTCTTCGTACTGGCTGGTGATCCAGCCGAGGGCGCGGGCGGGATCTTCGTCTTCGATCTTGCCGGTGAGCTTGGCGAAGACCACGGCAGAGCGGGAGTTGTCGACCATCGGCACGTCCTGCGCGGTCAGCACCGTCTGATAGACGAAGAACGCCAGCGCCACGAGGAAGATGCCGCGCGCGATGCCGAACAGAAAGCCCGCCGCTTGATCAATGCCGCCGATGACCGAGCGCTGCACGACCGAAGAGAACAGCGGCGTGAACAGCGAGGCAATGGCCAGCACAACGGCGAAGAGCACACCGAAGGCGGTGATGATCGACAGTTCGCAGCTGTCGGAGATGAAATCGCCGATCATCGGGATTTCCTTGACCAGAGGCTGGATCTGCGGGGCAAAGACAAAGGCCAGAACGGCGGCGAGGATCCAGCCGATGATGGCCAGCCCTTCGCGCACGAAGCCCCGTGAATAGGCCAGCAGTGCCGACAGCAGGATGACCACGGCCACGATGCCGTCGATGAGTGTAAAACCGTCCATTAAAGTCCGTATCCCGTTTAATGTGGCGCCCTATCCGGCGCCGAAAATCTCGCCTACGAAGCTGGTCAGATCCGCCATGCGGGTCAGTTTCAGCCCCTCGCTACTTCCCGGCTTGCCCCCTTCGGGGGCGATTGCCGATGAAAAACCAAGTTTCTGTGCTTCTTTCAACCTGTTTTCCGTCTGACCGACGGGGCGCAGGGCGCCAGACAGGGAAATCTCTCCGAAAACCACTGTATCTGAGGGCAAAGCGATGTCTTCGCGTGCCGAGAGCAGTGCCGCCGCGACCGCGAGGTCTGCTGCCGGTTCGCTGATCTTCATGCCGCCGGCCACGTTGAGGTAGACATCCATCCCCGCGAAAGGGATGCCGCAGCGCGACTCGAGCACCGCGAGGATCATCGCGAGGCGGCTGCCATCCCAGCCGACAACCGAGCGGCGGGCCTGTGAGTGTGGGGTGGGGGCGACCAGCGCCTGCACCTCGACCAGAACCGGACGGGTGCCCTCGATCCCGGCAAAGACGACCGAGCCGGGAGAGGGGGTGCCGCGTTCGGACAAAAACAGCGCCGAGGGGTTGGAGACCTGCGCCAGCCCGGCGCCTGTCATCTCGAACACGCCGATCTCGTCCGCGGGGCCGAAGCGGTTTTTCACGGCGCGCAGGATACGGAACTGGTGGCCACGCTCGCCCTCGAAATAGAGCACCGTGTCGACCATGTGCTCGACGACGCGGGGGCCGGCGATCTGGCCTTCCTTGGTGACGTGGCCGACCAGCACCACCGACGCACCGCGGGTCTTGGCGAATGTCGTGAGTTCATGGCAGGCGGCGCGCACCTGAGAGACCGAGCCGGGGGCGCTGTCGACGGTATCGCTCCACATCGTCTGGATCGAGTCGATAATGACGAGGTCGGGACGCTCTTCATCCAGCGTGGTCAGGATGTTGCGCAGGGAGGTGTCGGCGCCGAGCTTGACGCTGGCGTCCTGCAATCCGAGGCGGGCGGCGCGCATACGCACCTGGGCCGAGGCTTCCTCGCCCGAGATGTAGAAGGTCTTGAGGCCCTTGCCCGCGAAGGCGGCGGCGGCCTGCAGCAGCAGGGTGGATTTGCCGATGCCGGGATCGCCGCCGACAAGGATCGCCGAGGCGGGCACGAGGCCACCGCCCAGCACACGGTCCAGCTCGTCCATGCCCGAGGCGGTGCGCGGCGGGGGCGTTTCCGCATCCGACAGATCCGACAGGGCGACGCGCTTGCCGCGCATCGAGCCCAGCGATTTGCCCTTGGGGCCGGTCGAGAGGGGCACGTCCTCGGTGATCGAATTCCAAGCCCCACAGGCTTCGCACCGCCCTGACCACTTGGAGGTGATCGCGCCGCATTCGTTGCAGGAAAATGTGGTGATGGGTTTTGCCATGAGGGGGCTTGTGCCCGAGGCGCGCGGGGGGGTCAAAAGCATTCTGACGCTGGCCGAGCGAAAGACTGCCTGTGCGGCGCGAAAACCTGTCTTTATCGACGCTTGGCCAGTGCCGAAATGGCGAGAGAGGCCAGCACGCAGGTGGTAAACAGATAGAGGCCCCACGCGGTTTCCACCCGGCCGATGCCGATGCCCTTGGACAACACGATATAGAGCGCGATCAGGAAGACATCCGCCATGGCGAGGCGGCCGAGAAAGCCGGTCAGGCGCAGCCAGCGCGGATGGGCCTTGTGTGACAGGACTGCGGCGAGGGTGAGGGTCTTGGCCAGCGGCGCGACCAGGGCAAACAGCGCCACGACGCCCGCCAGCAAAGGGTCGCTGGACCAGAGCGAGCGGATGCCTGAGAGCACCGAAATCTCGGACAGGCCGAAGAACGGCAGCACCCCGGCGCGTGCGAGGGGGGCGGCCCAGGACATTGGGAACAGGATCAGCAGGGCGAGGTTGGCGATGAACAGCGCCCGGCGCATCAGCGCACGGCTTCGATGGGCCCCGTGGCGCGGCCATGGATGAACTGATCGACGTAGGGATCGCCCGAGCTATCCATCTGCGACACCGGCCCGGTCCACTGGATGACGCCGTCGTGCAGCATGGCGATGTCATCGGCAATGGCACGGACCGAAGACATGTCGTGCGTGATGGTCATGGCGGTGGCGCCCATCTCGACCACGATCTCGCGGATCAGGTCGTTGATGACGCCGGCCATGATCGGGTCGAGACCAGTGGTGGGTTCGTCGAAAAAGATGATCTCGGGGTCAGCGGCGATGGCGCGGGCGAGGCCGACGCGCTTTTGCATGCCGCCCGACAGCTCAGCCGGCAGACGGTCGGCCACATCGGGCTTCAGGCCGACGCGGCGCAGCTTTTCGATCGCGATCTCGCGGGCCTCGGCGCGGGGGCGCTTGAGACTGCCGCGCATCAGGCGGAAGGCGACGTTCTGCCAGACGGGCAGGCTGTCGAACAGCGCAGCCCCCTGAAACAGCATCCCGAAGCGCGCCAGAAAGGCATCGCGGTCGCCCTTGGTGGCATCCTTGCCATCGACGAGGATGGTGCCGGAGTCAGCTTTGACCAGCCCGAGGATGCACTTCAGCAGCACCGATTTGCCGGTGCCCGAGCCGCCGATGATCACGGTGGACGTGCCCTTGGGGATATGCAGATCGACGCCGCGCAGGACCGCGTTGCTGCCGAAGGTCTTCTTGACCTGTTCCATGCGGATCATAGCGAGAAGAACACCCCCGTGAGCAGGAAATTGCAGGCCAGGATCAGGATCGCAGCGGCCTCGACCGAGGATTTCGTTGCACTGCCAACACCTTGCGCGCCGCGCCCCGAGTTCATCCCGAAGTAGCAGCCCAGCAGGGCCGCGATGACACCAAAGGCCGCGCCCTTGACCAGCGAGGAGATCACGTCCAGCGGCTCCAGAAAGCTGACGGTGTTCTGGATATAGGCGGCGTGGTTGAACCCGAGGGAATAGGTCGACACGAGATAGCCACCCATCACGCCGACGATGTCGCCAATGCCGACAAGGATCGGAACCGTGATCAGCGCCGCCAGAACGCGCGGCACGGTGAGGTATTTCATCGGATTCGTCGACAGGGTGATCAGGGCGTCGATCTGCTCGGTCACCTTCATCGTCGCGATTTCCGCAGCAATGGAGGAGGTGACGCGCGCTGCGATCATCAGGCCGACCATGACGGGGCCAAGTTCGCGCACGATGCCGATGGCGACGATCTGCGGCACGACGGATTCGACATCAAAGCGCGAGCCACCCGCATAGATCTGCAAGGCCAGTGCACCGCCGGTGAAGATCGCGGTCAGCCCGACGACCGGCAGCGACAGCCAGCCGATGTTGACCAGCGCCAGCGCGAACTCCCGCCCATAAAACGGGGGCCGCACGATATGCGAGAGGGTCTGTGCGAAATAGATGAACAGGCGGCCGAACATCGCCAGAAAGCCAAGAAAGGTGCGCCCTATGCGGGCGAGGAGGCGCAGGAGCAAGGCCATCTATTCGACATAGCTCCGTTTGTAGCGATTGCCGAGCGCGGTCAGGATCTCGTAGCCAATGGTGCCCGCGTTATCGGCCAGCACGTCCACGGTCTGCACTTCGTTCAGCAGGCTGAGGGTCTCAGGGACCTCTTCCGCGAGGTCGGTGATGTCGACGGTGATCAGATCCATCGAGATACGTCCGACCACGGGGCAGGCGACGTTGCCCGCATAAAGATAGGTGTTCGGGGCCATGGCGCGGTGGATGCCATCGGCGTAGCCCGCCGCGACAGTGGCAATCACGCTGGGGCGTTGCGCGACCCAGGTGTTGCCATAGCCGACGGTCTCGCCGGGGATCACGTCGCGGGTCTGGATGATCGGCAGGTCGAGGTGCACGACAGGCGTCGCCTCCTCAAACGGAAAGCCGCCATAAAGTCCGATGCCGGGGCGGGTCACGTCGCAATGATATTCAGGTCCAAGCAGGATGCCGCCTGTCGCAGAGAGCGAGCAGGGCACGCCGAGGCCTTGGGTCATCTCGCGGAACATCGCCAGCTGGTGGGCATTCATCGGGTGCCCCGGCTCGTCCGCGCAGGCGAGGTGGGACATGATCAGCGTGGGGTTCTGGGCCAGAGCGATGTCGCGCAGGGCGTCCCATTCACCGGGCTCCATCCCGAGGCGGTTCATCCCCGAATCAAGCTGGACACCGAAGGCATGGCCCGGCAGCGCTTCGACATGGCGCAGCAGCTGGTCGATGGAGTTCAGCATCGGCGTCAGACCGGCCTGAGCGATCAGATCGGTGTCACCGGGCATGTGGCCGGCGAAGACGTTGATCTCGGGGGCAGGGCCAAGCGCGCGGCGCAGCGCCAGACCCTCTTCCGGGACGGCGACGAAAAAGCGGCGTGCGCCGGCGGCGGCAAGCGCCTTACCGACACGTTCGACCCCCAATCCATAGCCGTTGGCCTTGACCACCGCACCCGTTTCCACGGTTTCGGAGGAGGCGGAATCCAACATGCGCCAATTGGAAGTCAGCGCGTCGAGGTCAATTGTAAGGCGTGCGGTGCTCATGGCCGCTTTTTGCTGGCCCGGACGCGCCTGTGCAAGGGGAATATCTGTGCCGGGTCGCTATTGGCGCGGTGACCCGCTGATAGAGGGGGGAATCCGGGGGGTATTGACGGATTTGAGTGGGCTTAGCCGGGGAAAGGGCGGTGACGCGGCGCCCTCACGGCTCCCAGTTCTGGCGAAAGCGGTCCCATGTCTTTTCGCCGGTCATGCAATCGAAGGTGCCGGGGGCGGTGCCTGCGACTGGAACGATCATCTGGGCATGCTGGATCTGCGGCGTGGCAGAGGCGATCTCCATCAGGATTTTCTGCCGCACGGCACCGGCAAACTCATCCCAGCTGCGCACAGGGACCACGAAGGATCCCTGACCGCCGATCACGCAGTCGCGGTAGTAGATATCGAGATCGCTGGCGGCCCACTGCCCTGCGCCGTCCTGTTCCGTCATCAGAGGCAGGCCGTTGATGATGATCCCCTGCTCCAGAACCCTGTCGCGCGAAGCCTCTACAGGGGCGCCGGAGTTGTTCGGACCATCCCCGGAGACGTCGATGACGCGGCGCAGACCCTGATATTTATTGCCCTGAATAAGCTCGGCCGCGTAATCAAGCGCGGAGGAGATCGACGTGCGCTGCATCCCGAAAGGCTGGGTGTTCATGAGAGTTGCCGAGACCGCCTCAGCCTCGGCCATCGTGCCGATGGTCGTCCAGTCGAGCACGATGCGGTGGTTGCCGGGGCCGGCCCATTCGACATAGGTCACCGCGATCCGCCCCAGAAAGCCTTGCGTGATTACATCCATCACCGCGGCGCTGGTCAGCGCAGAGGCATAGCCATGGCGCTGAATGTCGAGTTCCTGCGAGGTCATTGAGCGCGATACGTCGACCATGAGGGCCAGTTCGACGTCAACTTCGATCAGCGTCGGATCATAGGTGAAATCCATGCCGTCGGACCAGCCAGGGGCCGGGAAAAGAGCGAGGAGGAGAATAAATACATATCGCATGTCAGCTAGTGTCCCGTTGGTTTCACGAGTCTGTCCAATACATTCGCTGCAACGCAGCGAATGCGAGCGGCGAACACCGCATGAGTTGCTTAAAGAGTTAGCTGTTTTGCGTTAACGTCAGATTTCCGGAACTGAAAAACTGCGTTTCCTCAGCAAAAGGCATGAAGGCGCCGTCGACCGGCTGATTAATCTTCTGGCAAGATTTTATGCTGCAGGTGCACAGTGCTCGCGTCTACAAGGGGCGCTGAGGCTACCTCATGGGCCCCTCGCAAGGCCGGGGCCGCAGGGGCTGACAACGCAAAAAGGCCCCCGCAGGGGCCTGTCATGCGGCGCACTGGCAATGACGCCAGAGGGCAAATTTAGCAAGCGTGTTCATCCGCTTGCCGGGCGCAGACGTCAGCCTCGACCGGGCGACGCCTGCGGGGCGGGGTCAGTATTCGTCGGCGTCCTGCTGCCAGGGCTTCACGAGGTTGCCGAAGCGGGTAAAGCGGCCCTCGAAAGACAGCTCGATCGAGCCGATGGGGCCGTGACGTTGCTTGCCAATGATGACCTCGGCCTTGCCATGCAGACGTTCCATCCGCTGTTGCCAGGCGGCAATTTCGTCCAGTCGGTCGTCAGATGGCTTCTCGCGCTCGACATAATATTCCTCGCGGAACACGAACATCACCACGTCGGCATCCTGTTCGATCGAGCCTGATTCCCTGAGGTCGGACAGCTGAGGCCGCTTGTCTTCGCGGTTTTCCACGCCGCGCGACAGCTGCGACAGGGCGATGACCGGGATGTTGAGATCTTTCGCGATGGCCTTCAGACCCATCGAGATCTCGCCAATCTCCTGCACCCGGTTTTCGGCGGTGCCGCGCACCAGCTGCAGATAGTCGACGATCAGCAGATCGAGACCATGCGTCCGCTTCAGGCGCCGCGCCCGAGCCGCAAGCTGGGCAATCGGAATGGCGGCGGTGTCATCGATATAAAGCGGGCAGGATTCGAGATCCTTGGCGGCCTGTACGAAACGGCGGAATTCCTCTTCGGTCATATCGCCGCGTCGGATCTGCTCGGAGGGGACCTCAGATGCCTCGGACAGGATCCGGGCGGCCAGCTGCTCGGCGCTCATCTCCAGCGAATAGAAGCCGACGACGCCGCCCTCGACCGCGCCCTGGCTGCCATCGGGCAGGGTGCCACGCTTGTAGGCCTTGGCAATGTTGAAGGCGAGGTTGGTCGCCAGCGAGGTTTTCCCCATCGAAGGACGACCCGCCAGGATCAGAAGGTCGGACTTATGCAAACCACCGAGCTTGCGGTCCATATCGATCAGCCCGGTCGAAATCCCGGCCAGACCCCCTTCGCGCATATAGGCGGCATTGGCGACCTGAACGGCATCGGTCACGGCCTTGAGGAACGACACAAAGCCGGTTTCCGACTGGCCCTGTTCGGACAGCTTGTAGAGCTTCTGCTCCGCCTGAACGATCTGTTCGCTGGGGTCGTTGTCGATGTCGACCTTGGTCGCGGCGGCCGAGATATCCTGACCCAGGCGGATCAGCTCTCGCCGCACGGCCAGGTCATAGATCATTTGTGCATAGTCACGCACAGCGAACGAGGACACGGCCGCCCCGGCCAGCTTGGCAAGGTAGGACGGCCCGCCAAGTTCCTTCAGCCCTTCGTCGTCCGCAAGGAAAGCCTTCAGCGTCACGGGTGAGGCGAGGTTGTTCTTGGCGATGCGCGCAGCGGCAATCTCAAAGATCCGCGCATGCACGGGGTCATAGAAATGCCGCGCGCCGATGATCTGGGCGATCCGGTCATAGACGTCATTGTTGGTCAGGATCGCGCCCAGCAACTGCTGCTCGGCCTCGACGGAATGGGGCATGGTGTCGGGCATCTCGACACTTGCGCCTGTCGGATTGAATGCCGTGATCTCGTTCATTGGTATCCCCTGATCTCGTGCCTGTCCGACGGGCTGCTGCGGTGATGCACGGCAGGCTTATGCGCCGCGTGGTTTGCCCGTGCCATCCCGCCATTCCGCCATTCCGTGATAGCGAACGCACCCTCGTCGCTGCGGTCTTTAGCGAACCACGAGGGCATCAGGCAAATTGTATAAACCTGTGGATAAGCTGTGCATGGCGTTTGTCACCAAATGATGTGGCTAAAGACCCGTTCAGGTCAACATCTGTCTGGTTGCACAAGGGAGCCGTGCCGCAAACACCCCAAGCTCCGGCAAAGTGCCGCTTGTTCATGCACAGGCACGGGGCGCGGGTTCACAATCTCCGGCGCCCTGCGCCTCGAAGAATCGCGCCTAGGCCTTGCGGGCCTCCTGCCAGGCGCGCGGCGCCTTCAGAAAGGCTTCGACTTCGTTGAGCGTGGCGTCGCTGAATTCGGCCCGCACGCGCGCCTCCTCAAGGACATCCCACCAAGTGCAAAGATGATGAAGCATCACGCCATGCTCGGCCAGCTTCTCTTCGGTGCCCTCGAAAATCCCGTAGAAAAAGATCACGGCCGTATGTGCGCAGCTGGCTCCGGTTTCCCGGATCGCATCGACAAAGGATAGTTTTGATCCACCATCGGTGGTCAGATCTTCCACCAGCAGAACCCGCTGCCCCTCGCTCATCGCGCCCTCGATACGGGCATTGCGCCCGTATCCCTTAGGTTTCTTGCGCACATACGTCATCGGCAGAGCCATACGTTCTGCCACCAACGCCGCAAAAGGAATGCCCGCGGTTTCCCCGCCCGCAATATTGTCAAAAGCCTCCAGCCCGGCATTGCGCATCACCGTACAGGTCATGAAATCCATCAGGGTGGAGCGAATGCGCGGGTATGAAATCAGCTTGCGGCAATCGATATACGTGGGGGATGGCAAACCGGACGCGAGAGTGAAGGGCTCTTCCGCATTGAAATGCACCGCCTTGATATCAAGCAGCATACCAGCCGTCAGCCGGGCGATTTGCTCTTTCGAGGGGTAGGAGCTGGGAATCATGATCGCGTCCTCTGTAAAATTTTCGTTGTTTCCCTGTTTCAAACATCCCCGCCGGAGGCTTGGGGCTTCCGAGGGAAGCTCCAAAAGATTTTATGCCTCCGGCGGGGATATTTCCGACAGGGAAACGAATTAGTCCGCCACGTGCCAGTCGGGCGTAAAGCCAGGGTCAAAGACAGTGACGGGGCCGTCGCCGCTTTGTATCTTTGCCGGGATCTCACGCGCGCCGCGGTTCAGGGTCAGGGTGCTGGAATTGACCGGCAGTCGATAAAAATTCGGACCATTCAGCGAGGTAAAGGCCTCAAGCTTGTCCAGTGCGTTTTCCTGCTCGAAGACATGCGCCAGGATTGGCATCGTGTTTGTCGCCGTGAAGCATCCCGCGCAGCCGCAGGCGGATTCCTTGGCCGGATCAACATGCGGTGCGCTGTCGGTGCCGAGGAAAAACCGTGGATCCCCAGAGGTCGCAGCCTGGCGCAGGGCCTGCTGATGGGTGGCACGTTTTGCGACGGGCAGGCAGTAGTAATGCGGCTTGATGCCGCCGACCAGGATATGGTTGCGGTTGATCACCAGGTGGTGCGTGGTGATCGTCGCGCCCAGACCGGCAGGTGCGGAGCGCACGTAATCTGCCGCCTGCGAGGTTGTGATATGTTCCATCACCACGCGCAGCTCCGGTACATCACGGCGCAGCGGGTCGAGAACCTTGTCGATGAAGACGGCTTCGCGGTCGAAGATATCGACGTCGGCGTCCGTGACCTCACCATGGGTGCAGAGCGGCAGGCCGATCAGGGCCATCTGCTCCAGTACGGGGCGGATTTTCTTGAAATCGCGCACGCCCGAGGCAGAGTTGGTTGTCGCGCCCGCTGGGTACAGCTTGACCGCCTTGATCAGGCCGGCCGCATGGGCGGCGGCGACATCGGCGGGATCGGTCTCTTCCGTGAGGTAGAGCGTCATCAGCGGCTCGAAATCCATGTCCTCGGGCAGGGCGGCCAGAATGCGGTCGCGGTAGGCTGCGGCCTGGGCGCCTGTCACCACCGGCGGAACGAGGTTCGGCATGATGATCGCACGGGCGAAATGACGCGCGGTTTCGGGCAGGACCGCGTCCAGCATAGCGCCGTCGCGCAGATGCAGGTGCCAGTCATCGGGGCGGTGGATCGTGAGGCTATCGGTCATGATTGCCGATTACCGCAAGCTGTTTGAAAGTGCCAGAGGCTTAGGCGGTAGAAGGCGCATCTGTTGGTCCTATTCATCGGTTGCAGCGTTTGCCTGTGCATCAAGGGCAAATCGGATGATCCTTTGCGCTGCGGCCAGGGGCATGGGCTGGGAGGGCGGTGTCAGTAGCAGGCGTCCGAACAGCGAGCGCTGATCGTCCTGCTGCATCAGTGTCTCGAAACGCTGCCGGCGCCAGGCGACAGCGGCAGCGTGCAGGGCGGCGAGCGTCGGGTCGGCGTGCAGTCGATCAAGCTCAGCGCTGCGTCCCGGTGCCGTGCGCAGGATTGAGCGGTCTTCCTCGATGTTGAAGTTGCGCTCGACCCAGTAGTCCATCGCCATCGGGTCGCTGGCATGGTTGACCCGGCCCCGGTCGGCCTTGAGGAGATAGCTCTCCATCGCGCCAAGGGGGTAGTGGTTGAGCTGGACCAGCCCGTAATTCAACTGCCCGTAGTTCGAGAAAATCCGCGACGTGCGGAAGGCCGGGCCAAGGGCGCGGCCCTGACCGTCGAACCATCTGGCCTGCTCCAGCCGGTCGGTGTCGGGTGCGCGGGGGCGGTGGATGCCGGGTTTGCGATAGATCCCGTCGTTGCGATAGAGCGTCTTGAACATCGACGCGCGCCACGGCCAGATCAGCAGTTCGGGCGCGGCGCGCAGGAAGGTCTCGGTCACGGGGTGGTCCTGATACTTCACCACGCCGGCATTGCCGAACAGCCGCCAGGTCAAGGTGATGGCCGTGGCCTCGGGCACCGCCGCGAGCAGCGCGGGCAGGGTGTGATCGCCCACATGGATATTGACGAATTCGTCGATGTCGCAGGTCAGGATCCAGTCGGCCTGGCGGGTCAGCGGGTGTTTGGCGGCGTTGTTCAGGGCGGTGAACTGGATGCCACGTTGGTCATAGGGGCCATCGTTGCGGACATGCGTCACGAGGTCCAGCGCCTGCAGGCGGTCCAGCATGGTATCGGTGCCGTCCTGACAATCGTTGGAGAACACCAGAATATCGGTGAAGCCGACCATGCGATGATGGGCCAGCCACTCCAGCAGGAAGGCGGCCTCGTTTCGCACGCTCAGAATGGCAAGGAAACGTGTGGTGCCGTTGCTCATTGGGGATTCCTGTCGCCTGGCCCGTGTCCCATGCAAAGCAAGTTCTGCCCGTTGCGTCAATCTTGGCGCGCAAAGGCGACCTTGGTCGCCCTTGACCCGAGCCCTGCGCAATGCAGGCTGAGCCAACCGCGCAAGGAGCACCGCATGACCCAGCCCGCATCCATTGAGGACGTCCAGACCCTGCTTTCCGGGCAGGACTATATCTGTGCGCGCCCCCTCGCCACGGTGGTGTTTCTGGCGCTCAAGCTGGGGCGGCCGCTGTTTCTGGAGGGCGAGCCGGGCACCGGCAAGACCGAGATCGCCAAGGCCATTGCCGCCGCCCTTGGTCGCTGTCTGATCCGGCTGCAGTGCTATGAGGGGCTGGATGCAAGCTCGGCCGTCTATGAGTGGAACTTTGCCGCGCAGATGGTGGCGATCCGCACCGCGGAAGCATCCGGTACAGCGGATCGCGGCGCCCTGCAGGAGGAGCTGTTCGGCCCGGACTACCTGACCGAGCGGCCTTTGTTGCAGGCGATGCGCCCACATGCTGAGGGGCCGCCGGTGTTGCTGATCGACGAGCTGGACCGCACGGATGAACCCTTTGAGGCGTTTCTGCTGGAGGCGCTGTCGGACTTTCAGGTAACGATCCCAGAGCTGGGCACGATCAAGGCGGCGGAACCGCCGATCGTCATCCTGACCTCGAACCGCACGCGCGAGGTGCATGACGCGCTGAAGCGGCGCTGCCTGTATCACTGGGTCGACTACCCCGATTTCGAGCGTGAGATCGAGATCCTGACCGCCCGCGCGCCCGAAGCCAGCGCCGCGCTTAGCCGCGAGATCGTCGCCTTCGTGCAAAAGCTGCGCACCGAAGATCTGTTCAAGAAACCCGGTGTGGCAGAAACCATCGACTGGGCGAAATGTCTGCTGGCACTGGATGTCATCAGCCTCAGCCCCGAGGCGATATCGGACACGCTGGGCGCGATCCTGAAATATCAGGACGATATCGCGCGGGTGCAGGGCAGCGAAGCGAAGCGGCTTCTGGAGGATGTGCGCAAATCTCTGGCCCCGGTGTGAGAGCGCTGGGGAATGGTTGAACTGCCGACGCTGGATCTGCCGGATCACCCGCGTCTGGCGCAGAACATCACTCATTTCGCGCGCGCTCTGCGCAAGGCGGGGCTGCCGATTGGACCGGGGCGCGTCATCGACGCGATTCGCGCGGTCGAGGCGGTAGGCTTCAGCGAAAAACGCGACTTTTACTGGACGCTGCACGCCTGTTTCGTGACACGGCACGAGCAGTCACAGGTCTTTGCGCAGATCTTTCGCCTGTTCTGGCGCGATCCGCGCTACATGGAGCATATGATGTCGCTGCTGCTTCCTGCGGTGCGCGGCGCGCAGGAAGATCGCGCGGCAGAGGCGGCGCAGAAACGGGCCGCCGAGGCCTTGCTCGATGGCGCCAACCCCAAGGTGCCGCCGCGCGACGACAGCCCCGAAGAGGTCGAGATCGAGATCGATGCCGCGCGCACCCAGTCCTCGGACGAACGCCTGAGGACGCTGGATTTCGAGCAGATGTCGACCGAGGAGATCGCCCGCGCCAAACGGATGATCGCGCGCCTTTCCCTGCCGGTGACGCCGCTGCCCTCACGCCGGGCCATGGCGAGCACATCGGGGGCGCGCATCGATGTCCGCCGCACCCTGCGCCAGTCGATGCGGCAGGGCGGAGAGATCCACAGGCTGGCGCTGAAACGGCCCAGGCCGCGTTGGCCGAACCTGATCGTGCTCTGCGATATCTCCGGCTCGATGAGCCAGTACAGCCGGATGATCCTGCATTTCCTGCATGCGGTCAGCAATGAAAAGGGCGCGGGCTGGGCCAAGGTGCATGCCTTCACCTTCGGCACCCGGTTGACCAATATCACCCGCCACCTGCGTCACCGCGATGTCGATGCCGGCCTCGCCGCGGCGGGGGCCGAGGCGCAGGACTGGGAGGGCGGCACACGCATCGGTCAGTGCCTGCGCGCCTTCAACCGCGACTGGTCGCGCCGGGTGATGGGGCAGGGCGCCATCGTGCTGCTGATCACCGACGGGCTGGAGCGCGACGATCCCGAGGCCCTAGCGGCGGAATGCGAACGCCTGCAGCTGTCCGCCCGGCGTGTGATCTGGCTCAACCCGCTGCTGCGCTGGGATGGGTTTGCACCCAAAGCGCGCGGCATTGCCGCGATCCTGCCGCATGTCGACAGTTTCCGGGCCAGCCATTCCATACAATCGCTTGAGGACCTGGGGGCAGCACTTTCTCAGCCCGATGACGGGGGCGAAAAACAAAGAATGCTCAGGCTGTTAGGGAAGGGCTAGGCGCTTTGCCGCCAGAGCTGACACAAACCAGAATTGAACCAATTGCGCAGGGGGCGTGTTTGCTTGCTGAGTGGCCGTCCACGTGATGGCGGTTAAGGAAGGAAACGAATATCATGACCTTGTTAACGAATAGAACCATGTTGAAGAAGAAAACGCTCAAGAGCACCACCGCGCTGGCCGTGAGCATCGCCCTGGCCTTGCCCTCCGCAACGATCGCACAGACGGCGCAGGTTGAAACCAACGCCGATGGCAGTGTCCAGCAAGCCGATGCGGACACGGTTGCAGAGCAGCTGAAGAAGAAGCTCGAAGACGCGCAGAATGCAGAGACGGGCGAGGCCCAGCCTGCAGAAAATGCCGCTGAAGCGCCGACTCCTCCAGAAGCCGAGCCGGTCCCGGAGGCCGCACCTGCGGAACCCGCACCTGCGGAGGCCGCCCCCGCACCGCAAGCGGCCGAGGCTGAGCAGCCCGCGCCGGAGGCCGCGCCTGCGCCTGAAGCTAACGAGGCGCCAGCCCCCGAGGCCGCTCCGGACGTCGCAGCCGAGCAGCCGCAGCCGAAGGCTGCCCCCACTGAAGCCGAGCTTGCGGACAAGCTGAAGGCCGCTGAAGGCACCGCTGAGCCTGCCGCGCCCGCCGCTGAAGCCGAGGTCGCACCGACTGCCGAGGCAGAGGTTGCGCCAGCGCCCGCTGCGGAACCCGCCCCGGCTGCTGAAGCGGCACCCGCGCCTGCAGCAGAAGCGCCCGCCCCTGCGGCAGAAGCGCCCGCCCCTGCGGCAGAAGCACCGGCCCCTGCGGCTGAGCCAGCTCCGGCACAAGCCGCTGAAGCGCCTGCCGAGGCCCCTGCGGCGGCACCGGTTGAGGCCCCCGCTGCCGAAGCCACTGCCGTCACAGAGGCGCCTGAGGTGAAAGCCGAGCGTCAGGCTGAGGCGCAGGATGCTGCGCAGCAGGAACGCGCCCCCGCCGCCGCCGCTGCAGCGGATGCCGAAGTCGCGGATGTGCAAACGGAGACCGTGACTGCGGACACCGCGCGTTCGTCCAGCGAAGAGTTCACGACCGGCGTCAACGAGCAGGCTCCGCAACCGGCAGCTGCGCCCGCGCCGCAAACGGCGGAACAGCAGAAAGCCGAGCAGAAGGCCAAGGACAAGCGCGACCGCAAGAACGACATCTTTGAAGGCATCGCCAAGGCGGCCCTCGTGGGTCTGGGTGCCTATGCTGTCGGCTCGATCATGAACAACGGTGACAAGGTCGTCACCAACTCCGGCGACCGCGTCGTGGTGGAGCGCAATGGCGAATACGTCGTTCTCAAGGACGATGATGCGCTGCTGCGTCAGCCCGGCAACAACGTGCAGACCGAGACGTTCAACGACGGCTCGACCCGCTCGACCGTGACGCGGGAAGACGGTTCGCGCGTGGTGACCATCCGATCTGCTGACGGTACAGTGCTGCGCCGCACCCGTGAGCTGCAGAATGGCCAGCAGGTCGTTCTGTTCGACGATACGCAGTCGTTTGATCGTGTCCGGGTTTCGGAGCTGCCGCGTCAGCAACAGCGCGTCGTGGAGTATCAGGACAATGACACCCGTGCGCTTGAGCGTGCTCTGTCCGAGCAATCGGACTTTGGGCGCCGCTTCTCGCTGAGTCAGGTGCGCGACATTCGTGCCGTGCGGGCGCTGGTTCCGGAAATCTCGGTGGATCAGATCAACTTTGAAACCGGCAGTGCCGTGATCCGTCCGCAGGAAGCCCGCGAACTGGCCGCCCTGGGGCAGGCGATGAGCGACATGATCGCCAAGAACCCCTCTGAGGTGTTCCTTGTCGAGGGCCACACCGACGCCGTTGGCCGTGCGAGCTATAACCTCGCCCTGTCGGATCGTCGCGCCGAAAGTCTGGCGCTGGCGCTGAGTGAGTATTTCGATGTGCCGCCGGAAAACATGGTGGTGCAGGGCTATGGCGAAAGCGATCTGAAGATTCAGACCGGTGACGCTGCCCGTGAAAACCGCCGCGCTGCCGTGCGCCGCATCACACCGCTGCTGCAAGGCTCCTGAGCCGCGACGCAGAACGATTAGAGTGATTTGGGCCGCCCTGTTGCAGGGGCGGCCCTTTTTCGGTTCTGCGAGGGCGTTCTGCAGTGGCGCACCGCGTCACGACCTTGGGCCATATTGCGGCGCGTCAGGTGCGGGCTTAGGTTGGGGCAAACACAGGAGACCGCGATGGACCTCTTTGACGATATTCCCGAACGTGCCCTGCACTGGCACCGCGAAGGCCAGGGCGCGGCCCTTGCAACGGTCGTGCAGACTTGGGGCAGTGCCCCGCGCCGTACCGGCAGCCAGCTGGCGATCAGTGGTGGGGGCGAGATTGCCGGCTCCGTCTCTGGTGGCTGCGTCGAGGGCGCGGTGGTGATGGAGGCGCTTGAGGCGCTGGAGGATGGCAAGCCGCGTCTGCTGGAGTACGGCGTGTCGGACGGGGATGCCTTTGCCGTGGGGCTGGCTTGTGGCGGCACGATCCGCATTCTGGTCGAACCCGTCGGCGCGGCGCTGCCTGAGGCGATGCTGGCCGATCTGGTTGAGGCCCGCAAAGCGCGCCGCGCCGTGGCCTATCGCGTCAACCCCGACATCGGCGCGCGCTCGCTTGCATTTGAGGGCCACGAGGACCGTTTTCGCATGGATCGCTCGGGGTTTGAGGAGGACGGCGCGACCTTCGTCACCATCCACAACCCGCCGCTGCGTCTGATCCTGATCGGAGCTGTGCATATCGCGCAGGCTCTGGTGCCGATGGCGCGGATTGCGGGCTATGATCCGGTTCTGATCGACCCGCGGGAAAGCTTCGGCTCCTCCGCGCGGTTCCCGGGCGAGACGATCCTGAACGACTGGCCGGATGAGGGGGTGCGCGCCTTTGGCTTGGATGGGCGTACCGCGCTGGTGCTGCTGACGCATGATCCCAAGCTCGACGATCCGGCGCTGATCGAGGCGCTGCGCTCGGATGTCTTTTATATCGGCGCGCTCGGCTCGACCCGCACCCATGCCAAGCGGCGCGAGCGGATGATCGGGGCAGGGTTCACCGACGCGGACCTTGCGCGTATCCACGGGCCGATCGGGCTGGATATCGGCGCGGCGAGCCCGGCGGAAATCGCTGTTTCGATTATCGCCGAGATGACGCAAGTGCTGAGGAAAGGCGCTTGAGGTTTGGCACTGTTGCGCTGGAGCAGGCTGAGGGCGCGGTTCTGGCGCATTCGCTGAGCCTGCCCGATGGCCGCCTGCGCAAGGGCGTCGTGCTGGGGGAGGCCGAGATCGCGCGCCTTCAGGCGGCAGGGCTGGGCGCGGTGACGGCCGCTCAACTCGACCTCGGTGACGTGATCGAGGATGAGGCCGCTGCGCGACTGGCCGCTGCGATGGTGCCGCAGCCTGCGGATGCGGGGCTGCGTCTGGCCCCCGCCAGCACGGGGCGCGTCAACATCTTCGCCGAAGCTCTGGGTGTGGCGGAGGTTCTGGCCGCGCGGATCAATGCGATCAACGCGGTGCATCCGATGATCACTGTGGCCACCGTGCCCGAATGGCAGCGTATGGCGCTGCGGGGTATGGTGGCGACGGTCAAGATCATCTCCTACGCCGTGCCGGGCGAGGCGCTGGAACAGGCCTGTGCCGTCGCCGGGGAGGGCTGCCTGAGGATGCGCCCGACGCAGCGAACCCGAGTCGCGCTGATCCAGACCGTGGTGGGCACCAGCGACAGCGCCAAGGGCCGCAAGGCGGTGGAAACCCGTCTGACCCGTCTGGGCGCGGCGCTGACGGACGAGGCCGAGGCTCAGCACAGCCAACCCGCCCTCGCGACGGCTCTGGCTGAGGTCCTCGGACGCGGTCAGGTCGATGCGATCCTGATCTTGACCGGCTCGGCGACCTCGGACCCGGACGATATTGCCCCGGCGGCGGTGCGTCAGGTCGGCGGGCAGATCACCCGCTTTGGCATGCCGGTCGATCCGGGCAACCTTTTGTTTCTGGGCGATATCGTTGGCTTGCCGGTGATTGGCCTGCCGGGATGCGCGCGTTCGCCCGCGCTCAATGGCGCCGACTGGGTGCTGGAGCGGATCCTGTGCGACGTGCCGGTCACTGCGGGCGATATAGCGGGCATGGGCGTCGGTGGTTTGCTGATGGAAATTCCGACACGCCCGCAACCGCGTGATCCGAAATAACGCTGCCCCCTTTTCCCCGGCGCGCGTGCGTGGTTAAGTGCCGCCGAGCAACCAGAACGCAGAGGAAGCGACATGCCGAACATCAGCCTTAAAGTGAACGGTAAAGAGGTGTCCGGAGAGGTCGAAGGCCGTACTCTTCTGGTCGAATTCCTGCGCGAGGGGCTGGGCATGACCGGCACCCACGTCGGCTGCGACACCAGCCAGTGCGGCGCCTGCACGGTGCATGTGAACGGTCAACAGGTCAAAAGCTGCACCATGTTCGCGGTCGAGGCCGAGGGCGCAGAGGTCCGCACGATCGAGGGCATGGCCAACGCAGATGGCACGCTGTCGCCGCTGCAAAAGGCGTTTCAGGATGAACATGGCCTGCAGTGCGGCTTTTGCACGCCGGGCATGGTGATGTCGCTGGACACGCTGCTGGCCAGCAACCCCAAGCCCACTGAAGACGAAATCCGCTATCACCTGCAGGGCAATATCTGCCGCTGCACCGGCTATCATAACATCGTCAAGGCGGCGCTGGCGGCCTCGGGCCAGATCTGAGACGAACCGTCTCGCTCAACCGCGCGACAGCATACCCCGTACAAAACAAAACGCCCTCCGGCTGGAGGGCGTTAATTTTTTACCGATAGTGGCAGAGATCAGCGCGACATGGGGCCGATCATCATGACCATCTGACGGCCTTCCATTTTCGGCATGTTCTCGACCTTGCCGATTTCCTTGGTGTCTTCCGCGACGCGTTCCAGCAGTTCACGGCCAAGGTTCTGGTGTGCCATTTCACGACCACGGAAACGCAGGGTGACCTTCACCTTGTCGCCGCCTTCAAGAAACTTGACCACGTTGCGCATCTTGACTTCGTAGTCGTGCACATCGGTGTTGGGGCGGAACTTGACCTCCTTCACCTCGATGATCTTCTGCTTCTTGCGCGCTTCGGATTCGCGTTTCTGCTGCTCGTACTTGAACTTGCCGAAATCCATGATCTTGCAGACGGGGGGGGTCGCGTTCGGCGAAATCTCAACGAGGTCGAGGCCGGCCTCTTCTGCGAGCGCCATTGCGCGGGCAGGGGTCACAACACCAACGTTTTCACCTTCCGCCCCGATAAGACGGATTTCAGGGCCGCGAATACGGTCATTTACGCGCGGGCCAGTTTCACGAGTCGGCGGCGCATTGTGGGGTCTGCGGGCTATGGTTTTCTTCCTTTGATCGTTATCGAATTTGAGCCGGGAAAGTAGCTACGGAAACCCGCATTTTCAAGCGGGAAATCGCCATCTTCCCTTGGTTAACAACAAAAGGGCGGCGCTGGTTCCCCGCCGCCCCTTCGCAAGGGTCTGTTTCTGGGGTCAGTCGACGAAGGCTTTTTCGACGACATACTGCTGAGGATCGGAATTTGCGCCCTCTTTCAGGCCGTAGCCCTCCATCAGGTCCTTGATCTCGATGTTGAAGGCAAGGTTGCCGCAGACCATGGCACGGTCGGTCTCAGGCTGCATCGGTTCGATGCCGAGATCGGCAAACACTTCGCCCGAGCGCATCAGGTCGGTGATGCGGCCCATCTTGGGGCTCTCTTCGCGGGTCGTGGTGGGGTAGTAGCGCAGCTTGGCCAGGTTTTCGGCGCCGATCAGCTCGATCAGCAGCTCGTCTTCCTTGATCGACTTGATCAGCTCCGCGCCATAGGTCAGCTCGCCAACCTCGCGGCAGGTATGGGTGATGATGACTTCTTCATAATCTTCGTAGGTTTGCGGGTCGCGCAGAAGCGACGCAAAGGGCGCAAAGCCGGTGCCGGTCGAGAAGAACCACAGCCGCTTGCCGGGCAGCAGCGCGTCATGCACCAGCGTGCCGACGGGCTTGGGGCGCAGGATGATTTCGTCGCCGACTTCGATGTTCTGCAGACGCGAGGTCAGCGGGCCATCGGGGACCTTGATCGAATAGAACTCCAGTTCCTCGTCCCAGGAGGGGGAGGCGATGGAATAGGCGCGCAGGATCGGCTTCTGACGGCCGGTCTTTTCGTCCACCGGGCCCATCAGGCCGATCATGACAAACTCACCAGAGCGAAAGCGCAGGCTGGCCGGGCGGGTCACCCGGAACGAGAACAGCCGGTCCGTCCAGTGTTTGACGAAGGTCACTTTCTGGGTGTCCGGCAGGGTCGGCGTCTTGGGAGCGGCTTTATCGGTCACGGCGGTCTCGGTCATTTGTGTACAAAGGGTTTTCACCCCACCTCTATCTTTTTGATCCAGTCTTGGGAAGAGTGACCGGTCGGTTTCAGGCCCCGCGCAGGCGCGACTGATAGTCGTTCTGCTGCCAATTTGCGCGGAATTTCCACTGATCCTCGGGTTGACGGGCCGCGAGGTCATCGCTGATCTCGACATCGTCAAAGCCACAGCGGCGGGCCATGGCGTATTGATCGGCGATCACATGGCCGGTGGCGCGCAGCTTGCCGGTATAGCCGTGGTCACGCAGCACCCGCGCGATGGTGAAGCCGCGCCCGTCGGCCGAGCTGGGGAATTCCACCCGTACCAGCTTCGGTGCGCCCGACAGGTCGACATCCTGCGGCTTCGTGTCTGACGGCAGCGTCAGGATTTCGGCTGCATCAAGGTCGGCGGCCCAGTCGGTGGCCGCAAAGCCTGCATCGGTGACGATAACGCTCATGCGTTTCCTCCAGTTTTAACGATCTTGCCGTCGACGACATGGATGCCGCATTCGGTCTTGTTCTGTCCGCGCCAGCGTCCGGCGCGCGGGTCTTCGCCCGGCGCCACGGGCGAGGTGCAGGGCGCACAGCCGATGGAGGGATAGCCGCGCGACACCAGCGGATGCTTGGGCAGGCGGTTTTCCTCCATATAGGCGCGCACGTCCTCGGGATGCCAATGGGCCAGCGGGTTGACCTTGATGCGATCTACCCCGTCGGCCTCAAAGAACTGCAGCGCGGCGCGGGTCGAGCTTTGGAAGCGCTTGCGCCCGGTTATCCAGCCGTCGAACTGGCTCAGCGCCTTTTGCAGGGGCCGGGTCTTGCGCAGGTCGCAGCAGGAGTCGGTGTCGAACTGGTGCAGCGTGTCGTCAGGGTCTTCGCGCGACAGGTCGGCGTCAGACGCCTTGATGATCCGCAGATCCTTCAGGCCAAGCCGCTCGGACAGCTCCTGCTGATAGACCAGCGTTTCGGGAAACAGCATCTGCGTGTCGATGAAGAGCACGGGAACCGAGCGGTCGACCATCGACACGAGGTGCAGCAGCGCCACGGATTCCGCCCCGAAAGAGCTGACGAGGGCAAGGTCGCCCGCGTCAGGATCTTTCAGCGCGGCCTCCAGCACCGATGTGGCGCCGTGATGGCGGTATCTGTCATTCAGCAGTTGCACCTTTGCCGCCAGTTCGGGGGCGGGGGCCGCGCTGAAATCCATCGCGGCTTCAGGCGGCATTGGATTTACCTTCGGCCTTGTCGGGATAAAGCGCCGCCTTGAACGGGTCCGCGCCGAGGCGGCGGTAGGTTTCAAGGAAGGTCTCATCGGCGCTGTCGCGGTGCGCAAGGTAGGCCTTGATGATGCGCTCGATGGCGTTGGTGATTTCTTCGTAGGAGAAACCGGGGCCGGTGCGTTGGCCGATGGTCGCCTCTTCTGTGCCGTCGCCGCCAAGGGTGATCTGGTAGTTCTCGACCCCCGCACGATCGAGGCCAAGGATGCCGATATGGCCGACGTGGTGGTGCCCACAGGCGTTGATGCAGCCCGAGATCTTGATCTTCAGCGGGCCGATCTCATGCTCCATCTTCAGGGCGTCGAAGCGCTGCGCGATTTCCTGGGCGACAGGGATCGAGCGGGCGGTGGCCAGAGCGCAGTAATCCATGCCGGGGCAGGCGATGATATCCGAGATCAGGCCGATGTTGGCGGTGGCGAGGCCTTGGGTCTTCAGCGCGGCATGTAGGGCGGGCAGGTCGGATTTATGGACATGCGGCAGGATGACGTTCTGCTCATGGCTGATGCGGATGTCGTCGTGGCTGTACTTCTCGCCCAGATCGGCCATCAGACGCATCTGATCAGCCGTCGCGTCGCCCGGTGTTTCGCCGTGCTTTTTCAACGAGATGGTGACGATGGCGTAGCCCTCGGCCTTGTGGGCGCTGAGGTTGGTATCGGCCCAGGCGCGGAACACCGGGTCGCTGTAGTAGGCGGCGTCATAGGCCTCGGTCGTGGCATTGCGGAAGGCGGGGGCGGCGAACTGGGATTTGATATTCGCCAGGATCTGCTGATCGACGCCCTCAAATTCGGGGCGCAGCTCGGCAAAGCGGGCCTCGGTCAGCTCCTTGTAGGTCTCGATCCCGTTCTCGTGGACGGTGATCTTGATGCGTGCCTTGTATTTGTTGTCGCGGCGGCCAAGGATGTTGTAAGTGCTGACAATCGCTTCGGAAAATGGCAGAAGGTCTTCCTCGGGCAGGAAGTCGCGGATCACCTTGCCGATCATCGGCGTGCGGCCAAGGCCACCGCCGACGAGGACGCGGTAGCCGCGCTTGCCGTTCTTCTCGACCAGCTGGATGCCGATGTCATGGGCGCGGATCACGGCACGATCGGCCTCGGCACCAATCACGGCGAACTTGAACTTGCGCGGCAGGAACTGGAATTCGGGGTGGTCGGTGGACCACTGGCGCAGCAGCTCGGCCACGGGGCGGGGATCGCCCACCTCATCCGCGGCGGCGCCTGCGAAGTGGTCGGCGGTCACGTTGCGGATGGTGTTGCCGCTGGTCTGAATGGCGTGCATCTCGACCTCGCTCAGCGCGTCGAGCATATCGGGCACGTCGCGCAGGGTCGGCCAGTTGTATTGGATGTTCTGGCGGGTGGTGAAGTGGCCATAGCCCTTGTCCCACTTCTCGGCAATCAGGGCGAGCTGGCGCATCTGGGCGCTGCGCAGCGTGCCATAGGGGATTGCGACGCGCAGCATATAGGCGTGCAGCTGCAGATAGAGACCGTTCATCAGGCGCAGCGGCTTGAATTCCTCCTCGGTCAGCGAGCCATCGATGCGGCGCTCGACCTGCGCGCGGAACTGGGCGTTACGCTCGGCCAGGAAGGCTTTGTCGAATTCGGAATAGGTATACATTTCAGAGCTCTGCCTGTTTGCCGTGGAAGTAGTTCGAGGGGCCGGTGCGGCGGAACTCTTCGCGGAAGTGGGTGGGCTTGGGGCCTTCGGGGGTGGCTTCAACGTCCGCCAGGTAGGCGCCGACGATCTGGTTTTGCTGGCGCGAGGCATCGATCAGGCGCAGGTCGGCGTCGGCCTCATCCGTCAGCACTTCGGCTTCCGAGAGGTGGCGCGTCCAGGTGTCGGCGGCGGTGAAGTAGACCACGTCGCCTTCCAGCAGGGCGTTGGCTGTCACGACTTTGGGTGTGAAAGGGCGGGGCATTCAGGCTGTTTCCTTCCATTGAGCCACTTGCGGCGTGGCTATGCCGGGAATGAGGTCGAGCTGCAATCCGGTGCGGCGACAGGCCGTCACGAGATGCCGGGGAAGCGGGCTTGCGGCGACATAAACGACATGCGCGCCGTTGTCTGCCTCAAGAGCGAGCAATTGGTGAAGCGGCGGCACGTCTGTGGGACGGGCGAGGGCGATCAGCTTGGCTTCGCGGCGAGCGAGTTCCAGAACCTGAGGCGAAATCGCAGCGTCGTGGACGACGACATCGGCGTTGTGCAGAGCCTTGCGGGCCTTGAGCGTCAGCAGGTCGGGATCGTCGCTGCCGGTGAAGGTCAGGGTGATCCGGCCCGGGCTGGCCTCGGCTGAGAGGTGCCGTGTGAGCAGGGATTTCAGAGCGGTTTCATAGTCTTGCCCAGCGTCGCTTGCGGCAGGGCCGGCGGTGGCGAACCATTCGTCCCAGAACGCGCGACGGGCGCGACCCCATGGCAGGGCCTCGGCCTCGGGGCGGAAGGACTGGGCGGCGCGGACCAGATCGGCAGTGGCGGCGGGCAGGCGTTCTTCAAGGTCGCGCTTGAGGGAACGGGCGAGCATGGGGGCGGCGCCCTCGGTCCCGATGGCGATGGTCAGGGGGGCGCGGTCGACCATGGCAGGGGTGATGAAGGCCGAGCCCGCGAGGTTGTCGACGATGTTGAACAACACGCCAGCGGCCTCAGCCAGTGCGGCGGTTTGTGCATCGATTTCAGCGTCTTCGTCGGCGGCATAGACCAGCGTGGCGGGCGCGACATCTGCAGCAGTCAGGGGGTGCGCGACAAGGCGCAGCAGACCGTCGCGGGCGAAGGCCACCAGCTCGGGCAGGGGATCAACCGTGTGCACGACAATGCGGGCGCGGGTCTTGAGCAGCAGGCGCAGTTTTGCGAGCGCCGCATCACCGCCGCCGGACATCACGACAAGCGCGCGATCCATGTCGAGGAAGATTGGAAAATGTCGCATCTGAAAAGGATTCTTCCGCATCGTTGACTTACCCCCAAGATAGGAAATATTCCTGTTCCAATGCCATGGGGGCGGGGAAATAAGGAATTCTGTTTCGGCCAACGCGGCCTTGCCGATATCCGTTCCACGACAAAGGGGAAAGCGCGAATGAGTGTCCGCCTTGACGAGACTGACCGGAAAATTCTTTTGCAATTGCAGGAGGACGCAGCCCAATCGCTGGATGATATTGCCCGCAAGGTGGGGTCCTCCAAGACCCCCGTTTGGAACCGCATCCGCAAGATGAAGGAGGCCGGGATCATTGGCGCGCAGGTGGCGCTGCTCGACGCGGAAAGCCTTGGTTTTGATGCCTGTTTCTTTGTTCTGATCCGCACCAGCGAGCATGAGGCGGACTGGCAGAGGGCGTTTCTCAAGGCGCTGCATGACCGCCCTGAGGTGCAGGAAGCACACCGGCTGGCGGGCGATATCGACTATATCCTGAAGGTGCGGGTGAAGAACGCGCGGGCCTATGACGCCTTCTATCAGGCGCTGATTTCCGAGGTGAAGGTGCATAATGTCACCGCGCTTCTGAGCATGGAACAGATCAAGTCAACGACCGCCCTGCCGCTGTGACGGCGGGGGGCTGGCGGCACCGCGAACCGGCGGCGAGGTGCCCAGGCACAGGCCGCTGAAAACGCCAGATTGCGATGTCGGTATTGCGTCGGTATCCCGTCGGTAACTGAACGGTGCGGTTTTCGCCTGATATGTCAGCAAAAAATCGCCGCCTCGACGCGGGTTTCACGGGGATGTGAGGCGACGCCCGGGCCGGATGGCTCGACTTTTCCGGCGCCTTGTGGGACCTGCTGGACATGGTGCTTGCCCGGATGACCCTATCGCTGCTGCTGATGGCCCTCATTTTACCGTGGGGTGCCTATGTGAATGCCGCAAGCGCACGCACCGTGGCCGTTGAGACCGAAGTCATGCGCAATGCGCAGGCGCGGCCTCTGGACCTTGCGACGCCGCTGGCTGCCGCCGAGGCGGAGAGCCTCGTGACGGCGAGGTCGCGTCTTGATGCGCCGCGCCTCAGCCCCCAACCGCCCCGGATCGTCGTCTCCTGGTTGAAATGCCGCAAGGTGCATCTGCCGGGCTCTGTCTGCGGGCCGCATATGGTCTTGCCTGGAGAGGTTGACATACCGCAACCGGGCAACAGGTTTGACACGGTCGCCATATGCGCGACGCTGAATGTGGTGCAAATGGCGCTGGCCCCCCCGAGGTCTCCGCCGCGTCTGGTCTGAACAGACCGCGATACGTCGCCCATGCGTTCAGACCGAAAAAGGAAGTTAACAATGTTGAACCGACGCAGTTTTGTCGCCCTTGGTGGTATGGGGCTGCTGGCCGCCTGTGCCAGCCCCAATCCCGAACCTGAGGCGAGCATGGCCATGCCTGCGCCGCCACCGCCGCCCTTGCCAGCCTTCTACGATGCCGTGACCGATGAGCCCTTTCCGATCCCCGCGATCGAGCCGGGTACGCTGGACCCGCGTCTGTGGCGTCAGGAGGTCGACAACCCCTGGCCCAATTCGTCCTATGGCACGATCATCATCGATCCCGATGCGGCGCTGCTGTATTTCAGCGAAAAGGACGGCCGTGCGACGCGCTATGGCGTGGCAGTGGGGGCCGATGGCTTTTCCTGGACCGGCACCGCACGGTTGCAGTTCCGCCGCGAATGGCCGCGCTGGAACGTGCCGGCCGAAACCATCAAGCGCAAGCCCGAGCTGGAGCGTTATTCCGTAGCCAATGGCGGCATGGCGCCGGGGCCGGAGAACCCGATGGGCTCGCGCGCGCTGTATCTGTTCGAGAATGGCGTCGACACGCTCTACCGTATTCACGGGGGGGCGGATGCGCCGCACCTTGGCAAGGCCGTGTCCTCGGGGTGTATCCGGATGCTGGATCAGGATGTGATCCATTTGTACAAGGTCGCCGTGCATGGCTGCGACGTGGTGGTGCTGCCGTCCCTGACGGGGCCGAAGACCAACGCGCTGTACTGATCGATCTTGCTGCTGAGCTGAGATGCCCCGCCCCTGAAAAGGGCGGGGTATTTGCGTTTTAAGGCGGTGGTTAACGGGCGCTGATCAGCGCGCGGAAACCATCAGGTGGTCGAGGCCGTGGAAGTGGTAGAGATCGGCATACTCCGGTGTGCCTTCCAGCTTCAGGTTCGGGCAGCGCTGGAACAGGATCGGCAGGGTATGGCGCAGCTCAAGCCGCGCCAGAGGCGCGCCGATGCAGAAGTGCGCGCCGGCCCCGAAAGAGGTGTTGGTCTTGATCGGACGGGAGGGATCGAAGGCCTCAGGGTTGTCCCAGACCTTGGGGTCGCGGTTGGCGGCCCCCAGCATCAGGGCGATCTGGTCGCCGCGTTTGAAGGTCCGACCCAGCACCTCGGCCTCCTCAAACGCGTAGCGGGTGAAGATGTGCAGGGGCGGGTCGTGGCGCAGCACTTCCTCGACGGTCGCATCGACGCGCTCGGGGGTGAGCCACTGGCCCGCATGGCCGTGGTTCAGCAGGCCGACGACGCCGTTGCCGATGGTGTGCACGGTTGCCTCATGGCCCGCGTTCAGCAGCACGATGCAGGTGCCGATGAGTTCGTCCATGGTCAGCTTTTCACCGGCTTCCTCGGCGGCGAGCAGTTCGGTGATCAGGTCATCGGCGGGGTGTTTGCGTTTCTCTTCGGCGTAGGCGCGGATGTAGTCGGCAAACTCGGTCGCGGCGCGGGCGGCGGCATCCTCGATCTGGCGGTCGCGGCGGGCCTGGTACATGGCGACCATGGTGTTGGACCACTCCAGCAGCTGGGGGGCCATGGCTTCGGGCACGCCGAGCAGGCGGCAGATGATGATCACCGGCACCTGCGTGGCATAGGCGGGGATCAGATCGAAGGGGCCGGACGGGAAGGCGTCGATCAGCGCGTTGGAGATTTCGATGATGTCGGGTTCAAGGCGCGCAATGCGACGCGAGGTGAAGGCACGCAGGGTCAGCGCGCGCATCCGCATGTGAGGCGCGCCATCGAGGGACAGCATCGAGTATTTCTCGACCTGGTGGAAATCCTCGATATGGGGGGCGACGGGGGTCTTCAGCTCCTCCGGGCAGTCGCGGCCAAACCGGCGGTCACGCAGCAGGGCGTTCACCGTGTCATAGTCGAAGACGGCGGGCATGTGATATTCGTCCCAGTCATGCATCGGCCCCGAGGCCCGCTGGCGGGCGTAGAAGTCGTAGGGATTCTGGACGAAGGCGGGATCGGTGGGGGATTGGGAAATTCTGCTCATCGGCTCTTGATACGCCGGGCGCTGGCCAAGGCAAGCCCCGCACCGCTATGAAAGCGGGTGAGCGATGCGAAGGGGTGCGATCATGTGGCGGCGAGGCTTGGGGATTGCACTGTTGTTGTTGTCGGTGGGGCTGGTGTCGGGGCTGGTGTTCCAGTCGGCGTACCGGCAATCGCTGGGCGCGCTGGCGCAGCGGGGCGAGTCGGATTTGTCGCTCGCCTCGGACCGGCTGACGGGGCAGTTGCAGCGCTATCAGGATCTGGCGGTGCTGATGTCGGACCATCCGGTGCTGCGGGGGCTGAGCGTCGGCCTCGGCGATGTCGAGGCGGCGCAGGTGCTGCTGCTGGCCAGTGTGGATCGCACCGGGGTGCTGAACATGGCCTATCTCGATGCGCAGGGGCGGCCTCTGGCCGAGGCCAAGCCCGCCGCAGTACCTACGACCGATTATATCGCTGAGGCCGTGACGCGGGCGCAGAGCGGGGCGCTGGGCAGCGGGCATGGCGTTGATCCCGGCGCGGGCGTGCGCGTCTATGTCTTTGCTGCGCCGACGTTTTCGGGCAGTGGCGGCGTGATCGGCATCCTGCTTGTGACGGTGAATATCGACCTGCTGGAGCAGGAGTGGCGCGGCGATCGCCCTGCGGTTCTGTTCACCGATGCGGCGCAGGAGGTCTTTATCTCCAACCGGTCGGAGCTGATTGGCTGGCGGCGGGCGACGGCGGGGGCCGGGCTGGTGCCGCCGGGGGCGACCGACAGCACGGTCAGCGCGCGCCGCATCGGCGGGCTGGAACTGTGGCGCATCGACTGGTCGCCTTATCTGCCGCGCCGCGCGCTGCATCTGGAGCGCGACCTGCCGCAGGTGGGCATGCGGGCCGAGGCGCTGGTGGATGCCGCGCCGGTGCGCCGTCTGGCGGGCTTGCAGGCGACGGTGGTCGCGCTGGTGCTGATGGTGCTGGGCACGGCGCTGATTGCCGCGCTGGAGCGGCGGCGCAGTCTGGCTCAGGTCAATGCGCAGCTGGAGAGCCGGGTGGTGGCGCGCACGGCAGAGCTTTCGGGGGCCAACGCGCAGCTGCGCCGCGAGGTGACCGAGCGGCAGGAGGCCGAGGCGGCGCTGAAGCGGGCGCAGGCGGAACTGGTGCAGGCCAGCAAGCTGAGCGCGCTGGGGCAGATGTCGGCGGGGCTGAGCCATGAGCTGAACCAGCCGCTGATGGCGATCCGCCAGTTTGCCGAAAACGGCGCGGTGTTTCTTGAGCGCGGCAAGCCCGAGCGGGCGGCGGCGAACCTGCAGCGCATCGCCGACCTCGCCGGGCGCATGGGGCGCATCATTCGCAACCTGCGCGCCTTCGCCCGGCAAGAGAGCGAGCCGGTGCGCCGGATCGAGCTGGGCGCGGTCATCGCCACGGCGCTGGAAATGACCGAAGGGCGCATCGCCAAGGACGGCGTGACGCTGCACTGGCAGGCCCCGAATGCGCCGGTCTGGGCGATGGGGGGCGAGGTGCGGCTGGGGCAGGTGCTGGTCAATCTGATCACCAATGCGGTGGATGCGATGGCGGCCTCGCCCAGCAAGGAGCTGACGATCAGCCTGAGCCTTGATGAGGCGGCGCGCCCTGAAATCCGGGTGCGCGACACGGGCCCCGGGATTGCAGCGCCGGAGAAGATCTTTGATCCGTTTTATTCGACGAAAGAGGTCGGTGCGTCCGAGGGCATGGGGCTGGGCCTGTCGATCTCCTACGGTCTGGTGCAGAGCTTTGGCGGTGCGATCCGGGGGCAGACCCACCCGGAGGGCGGCGCGGAGTTCACCGTTCAGCTGAACGCGGCGGGGCCGGCGCGGTCCTAACGTGACGAGATGCCTCGCCAATCCGGGGCGGGGGGCCTATCTTTTCGGGCAGGGATACAAAGGCGACAGGCGGCATGACTCGGACGGTACTGGTGGTGGATGACGATGCGGCGGTGCGCGAGGCGCTGGCCCAGACGCTGGAACTGGCGGACCTTGAGCCGCGGGTTGCGGCCTCGTTCATCGAGGCGAAGGATCATATTGCCGCCGATTTCGACGGCGTCGTGCTGTCCGATATCCGGATGCCGGGGCGCGACGGTTTCTTCCTGCTGGATCATGCGCTGAAGATCGACGGCGAGCTGCCGGTGATCCTGCTGACCGGCGAGGGCGATATCCCCATGGCGGTGGCGGCAATGAACCGGGGGGCCTTTGGGTTTCTGGAAAAGCCCTGCGCCTCGGCCGAGTTGCTGCCGGTGGTGGAGCGCGCCCTGCGCACCCGCGCGCTGGTGCTGGAGAACCGCCGTCTGAAGGCGCAGCTGGAAACCGGCGATCCGGCGGCGCGGATGATCTTTGGCCGCTCGGAGCTGTCGCAGGCGTTGCGGCGGCGCATCCGGCAGGTGGCGGCGACGGGGGCTGACGTGCTGGTCACCGGCGCGCCGGGGGCGGGGATTTCCAAGGTGGCGGAGGTGATCCATCTGTCATCCCGCACGGCGCAGCGCCCGTTTGTGAAGCGGGCGGCGGCGGGTATGGACCTGTCGGCGCTGGAGGGCGCGTTTCAGGAGGCGGCGGGCGGCTCGCTCTACCTCAACGAGGTCGGCCAGCTGAGCGTCGAGGCGCAGTTTGCCCTGTCCGAGCGGCTGGAGAGCAACAGTGGCACGCGGCTGATCGCGGGCACCACGGCCGAGCTTGAGACGGCGGTGGCGGCGGGTCAGTTCAGCCCGGATCTGTTCTATCGGCTGGATGTGATGCGGGTGCACTCCCCGGCACTGAAGGAACGCCCGGAGGATATTCCGGTGATGTTTCGCCAGTATGTCGCGCAGGCGGCCGAGCAGGCGGGCCTTGCCGCACCCGAGATCACGCCCGAGGTGATTGCGGGGCTGATGGCGCGCGACTGGCCGGGCAATGCGCGGGCGCTGATGAGCGAGGCAATGCGCTTCATCCTCGGCGCGGGCGAGACCGGCGGCGAGGAGGGGGCCAGCGATCTGGGGCTGGTCGAACAGATGGCGCAGATCGAGAAAAGCCTGCTGGCGGCGGCGCTGCGACGGCATGAGGGGCGCGCCGCCGTGGTGGCGGACGCGCTGAAACTGCCGAGAAAGACGCTCTATGACAAGCTGGCGAAATACGCGCTGAAGCCAGACGACTTTCGCTAAGGTTTAAGTGCCGAGGTTGCCGACGGCCATCGTGCCGTTCGGCGTCACCAGATAACAGGTGTTGCGCGACAGCGGCCTCAGCTTGGCTTCGGCGAAAGACCCCATCAGCGGCGTGCCTTGCGGGCAGGCAGGGATGTCGACGAAGGTATAGCCCTTGTCGGCCATGCACTGACCGTAAACGCGCGAGCGCAGGCCGGCATTGGCATCGCGGGAGTAGGTCTCGCCGCCCATCACCTGACCGCCGGTGGTGTTGCAGAAGGTCTGGGTGCCATAGCGGTTGCACTGGGTCTGCGTCGGCGTGACGTAGGTCGGCGTGGTCTGGATCACCAGCTGCTGGGGCACGCGCTGCGCGGCTGTGACCTCACAGTCGGTGATGGCGCGGTTGCTGGACGCGGCGTTGGCCCCGGTCTTGTAGGGGAAACTGCGCAGGGGCGTGCCGGATTTATACCGCTCATACGGGGTTTGCGGGGTGCAGCCTGCGACGGCGATCAGCAGCAGCAGCGACGCGGTTTTGACATATTTCGGCACGGTGTCCCCCAAACCAGTTCAATCCTGCAATCATAGCGTTAACTTTTGCGCAGGGAAGCAGGGCATGCGGGTTCGGAGGGCGGTTTGCGACGGAGCGCGGTGCAGGGGCCACATTTGATTCCGCGCGGGCTTGTGCGGATTTCCGCACATTTTGATCTGACGGTGTGCGGAATTTCGCACGAACGCTGCATAGCCGCTATGAATTTTGCGCATAGGTCATGGTTAACACACTGTTTCGCCATGCCTTTTCATCTATTTTCACAACTTTGTCAGTTTTGCTTGAGCGAGAGGCCCCTCGGGCGGATTTTCGAGAGCAGACAGGGGAGCCCCTGCCTTCGACATATTTCCCGGGAGGAGACCGAAATGAAATTCCTGACCACAGCCGCCACCGCACTGGCCCTGGCCGTCACCGCGCAGACCGCCTTCGCTGCCTGTGACGACGGCGAGATCGTCATCAAGTTCGCCCATGTCACCAATACCGACAAACACCCCAAGGGCATCGCCGCCTCGCTGCTGGAAAAGCGCGTCAACGAAGAGATGAACGGCGTCGCCTGCATGGAGGTCTTCCCGAACTCGACGCTCTATGATGACGACAAGGTGCTTGAGGCGATGCTGCAGGGCGACGTCCAGCTGGCCGCCCCGTCGCTGTCGAAATTCGAGACCTTTACCAAGCAGTTCCGCATCTATGACCTGCCGTTCATGTTCAAGAACATGGAAGCGGTCGACGCGTTCCAATCCTCGGACGCCGGGCAGAAGATGATGTCCTCGATGGAGAAACGCGGTCTGGCCGGGCTGGCGTTCTGGCACAATGGCCTCAAGCAGTTCTCGGCCAACAAGCCGCTGATCATGCCCGAAGATGCCAAGGGTCTGAAGTTCCGCGTGCAGCCCTCTGACGTGCTGGTCGCGCAGATGGAAGCGCTTGGCGCAAGCCCGCAGAAAATGGCGTTCTCCGAGGTCTACGGCGCGCTGCAGCAGGGCGTTGTCGACGGTCAGGAAAACACCTGGTCGAACGTTCTGGGCCAGAAATACTATGAGGTGCAGGACGGCACCACCGAGACCAACCACGGTGTGCTGGATTACCTCGTCGTGGCCTCGGTCGACTGGCTGGACAGCCTGAAGCCCGAAGTGCGTGAGCAGTTCCTGACCATCCTGAGCGAGGTCACCGCCGAGCGGAACGCCGCGATCAACGAGGTCGACATGGAAGCCCGTCAGGGCGTTCTGGACGCCGGTGGCGTGATCCGTGAGCTGACGCCCGAGCAGCGCGAAGCCTGGGTGACGGTGATGAAACCGGTCTGGGAAAAGTTCACCGACGACGTCGGCCAGGACAACATCGACGCCGCACAGGCGATCAACGCAGGCCTGTAAGCACAGCGCCGAGCGGGGACAGGGCGCGGAGGATCTTCGCGCCCTTTTCTACTGCCACAATTCAATCCGACAACACCAGGGAAGGGGACGGGTATGCAAGTTGCGCCCGAGGGGTCAGTCATCGACCGGATCGAGGAGACCCTCATCGCGGTCATTCTGGGCGTCATGACGCTGATCACATTTGCCAATGTCATTGCCCGTTATGTTTTCAATTCCAACATCCTGTGGGCGCTGGAGGGGACGGTGTTCCTGTTCGGCTGGATGGTGCTGCTGGGCGCCTCCTACGCGGTGAAGAAGAACGCGCACCTCGGCGTCGACGCGGTGATCGAGCTGCTGCCCGCCCCGACGCGCCGGATCTTCGCGCTGATCTCGGTTGCGGTGTGCATCGCCTTCACCTGCCTGCTGCTGAAAGGCGCCTGGGATTACTGGGCCAACTTCGCCAACCTGCCGCAGACCACGGGCCGCTGGATCCCCACGGGGTTCGAGGACACCTTCCGCTCGCAGGGCTGGTACGAGGTCAACGACATTCCCTTCCCCGAGTGGCTGGGTTTCGTGCGCGACGTCTTCAATGACGGCGACGATTACGAGAAACTGCCGCGCTTCATCCCCTATGCCGTGCTGCCGCTGTCGATGGCGTTGCTGCTGCTGCGCTTTTGTCAGGCGGCCGTGAAGGTCTGGGTGGGCAAGATTGACCGGGTGGTCGCCAGCCACGAGGTCGAAGACGAAATCGCGGACGTTCACAGCCGCAGCAAGGAGGCATAAGTCATGGCCGTCGCAATTCTTTTCGGGCTGGTCATCGGCTTCATGCTGATCGGGGTGCCGATCGCGGTGTCGCTGGGCATGTCCTCGGTCATGTTCCTGCTGTGGTACAGTGACACCTCGCTCGCCTCGGTCGCGCAAACGCTGATGCAGGCCTTTGTCGGGCATTACACGCTGCTGGCGATCCCGTTCTTCATTCTGGCCTCGTCGTTCATGTCGACGGGGGGCGTGGCCAAGCGGATCATCCGGTTTTCCATCGCCTGCGTTGGTCACATGCGTGGCGGGCTGGCGATTGCCGGTGTCTTTGCCTGCATGATCTTTGCCGCTCTGTCGGGGTCGTCGCCTGCCACGGTCGTCGCCATCGGGTCGATCGTGATCGGGGCGATGACGCAGGCGGGCTATACCAAGGATTTCGCGGCGGGTGTGATCTGTAACGCCGGGACGCTGGGCATTCTGATCCCGCCCTCCATCGTCATGGTGGTCTATGCCACGGCGGTCGATGTCTCGGTCGGGCGGATGTTCCTGGCGGGCGTCATCCCGGGCATTCTGGCCGGTGTCATGCTGATGATCACGATCTACGTCATGGCGCGGATCAAGGGCATGCCGAAGGGCGAATGGCTGGGCTGGGGCGAGATCTGGCACAGTTTCCGCGATGCTTTCTGGGGTCTGATGCTGATCGTCATCATCATGGTCGGGATCTATGGCATTCCCGGTGTGACCGGCGCGATCTTCACGCCGACTGAAGCGGCGGCTGTCGCCTCGATCTATGCCTTCATCGCGGCGGTGTTCATCTATCGCGACATGGGGCCGCTGAAGACGGAAGGCACGGGACGCAACCTGTCGCTGATGCAAAAGCCGCTGGCTCTGGTGACGGCATGGTTCCACAAGGACACGCAGAAGACGCTGTTCGAGGCGGGCCGGCTCACCATCACGCTGATGTTCGTCATCGCCAATGCGCTGATCCTCAAGCATGTGCTGACCGATGAGCAGGTGCCGCAACAGGTCGCCAATGCGATGCTGTCGGCAGGCTTTGGGCCGGTGATGTTCCTGATTGTGGTCAACGTGATCCTGCTGATCGGCGGTCAGTTCATGGAGCCCTCGGGGCTGCTGGTGATCGTCGCGCCGCTGGTGTTTCCCATCGCCATCGAGCTGGGGATCGATCCGATCCACCTCGGCATCATCATGGTGGTGAACATGGAAATCGGGATGATCACGCCGCCGGTGGGGCTGAACCTGTTCGTCACCTCGGGTGTGGCGGGGATGTCGATGATGCGGGTGGTCAAGGCGGCGCTGCCGTTCCTGGCGGTGCTCTTCGTCTTCCTGATCCTGATCACCTATGTGCCGTGGATCTCGACCGTCTTGCCGAATGCGGTGATGGGGCCAGAAATCGTGACGAAGTGATCGTGACGAGATAATCTTCGACGGATGCGTTTGGTCTGAAGGGGTGCGGCGGCGCCTTCCCGAGGGGGAGGGCGCCGTTTCTTATGGCAGATCGCCCTGTGGGGCGATGCCTCCGGCGGGGATATTTTAAACAGGGAAACGGGCGGGGCGTGCCGAAAGGGGCGGCGCGGACCGAAAGGGGTGGGGCGTGCCTAAGCTGGAGGGCGCCCTGGGGGTGTCAGGCTTCTTCTAGGGCGGCGATGATGGGGGCGAAGTCATCGGCCTTGAGGCTGGCGCCGCCGACAAGGGCGCCGTCGACGTTGGAGATGGCGAAGATCTCGGCGGCGTTGGCGGGTTTGACCGAGCCGCCGTAGAGCAGGCGCACCGATTTGCCGACGCCGTAGCCGAAGCGCTGTTCCAGGCGCGCGCGCATGAAGTCGTGGACTTCGCCGATCTGGTCGGTGGTCGGGGTCAGGCCGGAACCGATGGCCCAGACCGGCTCGTAAGCGACGACGAGGTTTTCGCCAGTGGAGCTGTCGGGGATCGAGAGCGAGAGCTGGGCGCCGATGATGTCGAGGGTATTGGTGGCGTCGCGCTGAAACAGGCTTTCGCCGACGCAGATCACCGTTTGCAGCCCGGCGGATTGGGCGGACTGGGCGAGGAGGCGGACATCCTCGGAGCGCTCATCATGGTCCTGGCGGCGTTCGGAGTGGCCGAGGATCACCGCAGTGGCCCCGGCGTCGCGCAGCATCTGGGCCGAGATGTCGCCGGTGTGTGCGCCCGAGGTCGCCTCGTGGCAGGTCTGGCCGCCGATGCGGATGGCGCTGTTGCCGCAGGTGGTGGCGGCGGCGCAGAGCAGGGTGGCCGGAGGGCAGATCAGCAGGTCGCAGCTGGCCGTCGGATGGGCCCGGGCAAGCTTTTCAAGCTCGGCCAGAGAGGATTTGAGCCCGTTCATCTTCCAGTTGCCCGCTGCCATTTTTCTGCGCATTCCGCACCCTTTCGATGAAAATCCTCTGGGGGCATTTTTACTGGCCCCGCGCGCAGGTCAAGCGATTGGTAGCGCACACATGACGCTCTTTTCGCTTGTGTTTTCGGGACGGGACTGTGGAGGGGCGGTTTGGCGCTATTTCCGGCGGCGCGCCTTGGTGCGGCGTTTCTCAAGGGCGGCGGCGCGGGCGGCGGGTAGGGAGAGGCGGGCCCAACTCAGCGCCTCCTCGGGGTCATCGAGGGCGGTGTCGGGCAGGCTCATCAGCGAGGTGATCTGCTGCGTGCTGGCCGCTTTGGTGTAGGTGAATGGGGTGGCGCCGGCGGCGAGGTAGGCGGGCTGGCTGGTGGCGTCGGTCTTCATGTAGATCGTACCAGAGGCGGCGATCATCGCGAACATCACGTCGTCTTCGGTGTAGACCGCGACGCCGGAGAACATTCGCCCCATGCGCAGCGGCGCGAGGCCCGAGAAGAGGTCGCGGACGTGGTCAAGGAAATCCGGATCGACGGCCATGGGTCCGGATCTCCTCAGTGCACTTACATATTGGCGAACTTGATGGATTCGCCGCAGCCACAGGCTTCGGTCACATTGGGGTTGTTGAAGCGGAAGCCGGATTCGAGCAGCGCGGTCTCATAATCGATTTCGGTGCCGAAGAGGAACATCTGCGCCATCGGGGCGATCATGACGCGGGCGCCTTCCTGTTCGACGACCTCGTCCATCGGGTCGACGGAATCAACGTAGTCCATGGTATATTCCATGCCCGCGCAGCCGCCCTTCTTGACGCCGATACGCAGGCCCTGATGGCCCTCGCGGGTCATCAGCTTGATGATCTGTGCCGCGGCGCGATCTGTGATCGTCACGGCTTGCTTGCCAGGGATGCTGAACATGCGGGGTCTCCTTTGACTGCAAACTTAAGACTTCGGAAGCGAAATGCCAAGGTGCGGCAGTGCAGAGAAGAGGGCCAGCGTTGCATAAGCCGCCAGCAGCGCCCAGGCGAAGGAAGCGAGCGTGCCGATGATGACATATTCGCCGGTGCGGTGGTCGGTTTTCGCGGTGTCAAAGCGCAGCACCGACTTGGCGGCGATGAGGAAGCCGATGGCCTGGGGTTCATCCGTCAGCACGAAGAGGAAGATCAGGCCACGCTCCAGCAGGCCGATCAGGAAGCCGCCGTCGGTCAGGCCCTTGGGCAGGGCCGTGTCGCCCCAGCGGGCCATCAGCAGGCCGACGGCAAAGCCGCCTGCGCGGGTCGCGAGGATGAGGCCTGCGGCGAGGGCCATGAGGGCGGGCAGCCAGTGTGTGGTGGGGGCCCAGAGGCCGGTGGCGAAGAGGTCGGGCCAGAGCGCGGCGGTGGCGGCAAGGGTGGCGAGATGGGCGGATTGATCGAGCAGGAAGGGGGCGAGGCGGTCTTGCGGCAGGGTGCTTTTTATCAGGTCGATGATCAGGTGGGCGGCGGCCAGCGCCAGCAGGGGCAGGGCGTGTGCGGCCGTGGTGGGGCCGGTGGCGAGGGTCGCGGTGGCGGCGACGATGAGGATGTGCAGCGCAAGGGGGCCGGGGGCGCGGCGCGCCTTGGCTGTCGCCATGGCTTTGCTTTGCAGGACGAAATCGGCCAGGGCGTGGGCGAGGAGCAGGGCGGTGAAGGTGGCGATCATGGCTGCTCTGCCCTTTCCAGGTCGGTGAGTGCTGCATGGAGGGCGTCGTAGCCTGCGGCTGCAAGCGCCTGACCAACGGCCTGACGGGTTATCTTCAGGGAGCTGGCGATGTCGGACTGCAATGGCGGAAAGGACGGCGTCAGCATGGGCAGGATGGCGCGGGCTTGGGCTGGGGTCCAGCCATGGCTGATGTGGTCGGCCAGCCGCGCGATGCTGTTCAACGCGCCGCCGCTCCAATGAAGGAAATGAGGTCCCTCCATGAGATCAAGCAGATGGCCTGCGTGGGTGAAGGCGGGGCCGCTGGCGCGGTTCAGGTCGCCGTCTTCGGGCAGGGTGGCGGGGCCGGTGGCGATGGCGATGCGGGTCTCGTAGGCCTTGCCGTGCTGGCGCAGAGCGGCGCGCAGGGCGAGGGCTTCGCGGATGCCGGGGGCGTCGCCGGGCAGGCAGATCTGCCAGCCGTCGCCGCGGTTGCGGGTGAAGTGGACGGGCTGGTGGTGCCAGTCTTCGATCCGGGTGGCCGCGGCGCGCAGGGCGTCGAGGGCGAGGGCGAGGCCCTCTTCGGTCAGATCTGTCGAGGCGACGAGATCGCCTGCGAGGACGGTGACAAGGGTTTCAGGCATCAGGCCCCCGGGGATCAGCAGTTTTGTAAAGTGAAAACGCTTTCTTCGGGGGAAAGCAAGTGAAAATGCTTGTCGAGGGGCGCAGGGCGAGGGTCGAGAAAAGGAAAAAGGCTTGCATCGGGGGGATGCAAGCCTTTGCGCTTTACATGAAGCCAAGCTCAAGGCGGGCTTCGTCGCTCATCATGTCCATGCCCCATGGCGGCTCCCATGTGAGCTGGACATCGACGGTTTTGACGCCGTCCAGAGGCTCGACCGCTTCGGCGACCCAGCCGGGCATGTCGCCGGCCACGGGGCAACCCGGGGCGGTCAGCGTCATCATGATCTTCACGTCGTTCTCTTCCGAGATATCGACCGTGTAGATCAGGCCGAGGTCGTAGATATTGACGGGAATTTCCGGGTCATACACCGTGCGACAGGCCTCGGTCACCTTGTCGTAAAGCGGGTGATCGGTGGTGGAAGGCGCAATAAGCGGCGCGCCTTCAAGGGGTTCTGGGCTATCGGTCATGGCGTGTTATCCTTTTCCTGACCAAATATATAGGAAAACTCGAAGGCAAGGTCCAGACGCACCGTGAAGACGGTGCGAAATTCGCGCGCACCGCTCCATTGCGCGCGCGGTCAGAGCCGCTCGATATCGCCCTCGGCGCGCAGGCCGTGGAACACGGTGACGAAGTCGTCAAAGCGCTGCGCTGCGATCGCGTCGCGCATGCCCTGCATAAGCTCCTGATAGTAATGCAGGTTGTGCCAGGTCAGCAGCATCCCCGAGATCATCTCCTGCGAGCGGAAGACGTGATGCAGATAGGCGCGCGAGTAATTGCGGCAGGCCGGGCAGCTGCAGTCTTCGTCGAGCGGGCGGGGGTCATCAGCGTGGCGCGCGTTCTTGATGTTCACGACACCGTGACGGGTAAAGACCTGTCCGGTGCGGCCAGAGCGCGAGGGCAGCACGCAATCCATCATGTCGATACCGCGCGCGACGGCGCCGACGATGTCGTCGGGCTTGCCGACACCCATCAGGTAGCGGGGCTTGTCTTGTGGCAGCATGTCGGGGGCGTAGTCGAGCACGCCGAACATCGCCTCCTGACCCTCACCCACCGCCAGACCGCCGACGGCGTAGCCATCGAAGCCGATCTTCGTCAGTGCCTCGGCGGATTCGCCGCGCAGGTCCTGATTGACGCCGCCCTGCTGGATGCCGAACAGAGCGTGGCCGGGGCGGTCGCCGAAAGCATCGCGGCTCCGTTGCGCCCACCGCATAGACATCCGCATCGAGGCGGCGACGACGCTGTCCTCGGCCGGAAGGGCGGGGCATTCGTCAAAGCACATCACGATGTCGGAGCCGAGCAGCTTCTGGATTTCCATGCTGCGCTCGGGCGAGAGCATATGTTTGGAGCCATCGACATGGGAGGCGAAGGTGACGCCCTCTTCGGTCAGCTTGCGCAGGCTGGCCAGCGACATCACCTGAAAGCCGCCCGAGTCAGTCAGGATCGGCTTGTCCCAGTTCATGAACTTGTGCAGCCCGCCAAGGCGGTCGATGCGTTCGGCGGTGGGGCGCAGCATCAGGTGATAGGTATTGCCCAGCAGGATGTCGGCGCCGGTGGCGGCAACGCTTTCGGGCAGCATCGCCTTGACGGTCGCGGCAGTGCCCACGGGCATGAACGCCGGCGTGCGGATCTGGCCACGGGGCGTGTCGATGACGCCGGTGCGGGCGCGGCCGTCCGTCGCGGCGAGAGAGAAGGAAAAAGGTGTGCTCATGGTCGCGCGATTTAGACGCTTTGCGGAGTGAAAGCCAGATGCTTTGCGGGGCGCGCGCAAATGGCGGCCTTGCGCACGCAGAGGTGAGGGGCGGCGTCGTTGACGGATGTCCGCGCCCGATTACCTTTCAGCTCAAGGTGCTGCCCCCCGGCTCTGGTCACTCAGGGGCGCACGGAAGGTGAGGCAGAGCATGAGCGATATCCCTTTTGAGACTTCTGCGCCGGTTCTGGTGACAGGCGCGACCGGCTATGTCGCCGGCTGGATCGTGCAGGGGCTGCTGGAGCACGGCGTCACGGTGCACGCGGCGGTGCGGGACCCGGACAATTCCGCGAAGGTGGCGCATCTGCTCAGTATGGCCGAAGGCACGCCGGGGCAGCTGGTGCTGTTTCGCGCGGATTTGCTGGAGGAGGGGTCTTACGCGGCGGCGATGGCAGGCTGTCGGGTGGTGATCCACACGGCCTCGCCCTTTACCAGCGACGTGGAGGATGCGCAGCGCGATCTGGTCGACCCGGCGGTGAAGGGCACGCGCAATGTGCTGGACACGGCGACGGCGACGGCCTCGGTGCATCGCGTTGTGCTGACCAGTTCCTGTGCGGCGATCATTGGCGATGCGGCGGATCTGGATGGGCGGGTGGCGGACGAGGCGATCTGGAACAGCACCTCGTCGCTGGAGCATCAGCCCTATGCCTATTCCAAGACCGCCGCCGAGCGCGCCGCCTGGGAGATCAACAGCCGGCAGGCGCGCTGGCGGCTGGTGGTGATCAACCCCAGCCTCGTCGTCGGGCCGGGAACGGCTGAGCGGCAAACCTCGGACAGTTTCTCGATCCTGCGGCAGATGGGCTCGGGTGCGTTCAAATCCGGTGTCCCGCCGATGGAGATCGGCATGGTCGATGTGCGCGACGTCGCCGAGGCGCATCTGCGTGCCGCTTTTTTGCCCGATGCCGAGGGGCGCCATATCATCAGCGCCGAGAGCCTGACGATGCTGCAGCTTGCGGAAATGCTGCAGGAGCATGCGGGTGGGACGCTGCCCATCACCGCGCGGGAAATGCCAAAATGGGTGGTCTGGCTGATTGGCCCCATGGTCAGCAAAACCATCACCCGGCATATGGTCGCGCGCTCCATGGGCTATCCTTGGCAGGTGGACAACAGCAAGTCCTGCAAGGCGCTCGGGATGAGCTATCGGCCTTTGCAGCCTGCGGTGACCGCGATGCTGCAGCAGCTGATCGACACTGGCCAGTTGGGGCGCGGATCATGAGCGCCCGCACCCACGTTTTCGTGAAGGAGAACGGGCCGATGGCCGCGATGGCCTGTCACATCGACGTTAAAAAAGGAAGATATACAGGGGGATTTCCCCTCAAACCGCTATATATCGTGCTTGCCCGTCCGGGGATCGGCGGGCACACTGATGCAAATGCAGTTGAACTGCGGGAGTCGTGCTCCCACTTAAAGACTGTGAAACGGAGAAGGCTGTGCTGCCGCCAAGCGGGGCCTGACCTTCTGCCCAATACTAAGGATAGAGCATGCAAGAGCCTCTGAACCCATCCTACCCGGTACTGCCGCTGCGCGATATCGTGGTGTTCCCGCACATGATTGTGCCCCTGTTCGTAGGCCGTGAGAAATCCGTCCGCGCACTGGAAGAGGTCATGGCGGACAACAAGCAGATCCTGCTGGCCAGTCAGATCGACCCGGCCGAGGATGATCCTGAGCCCAAGGGCATTCACACCGCCGGCGTGCTGGCGAATGTGTTGCAACTGCTGAAGCTGCCCGATGGCACCGTGAAGGTGCTGGTCGAGGGCGCCGCGCGCGTGCGCATCGAAGAATACCTTGAAAACGACGCGTTTTTCGAGGCCAAGGCCGTTTACCTGGACGAAACCCCCGGCGATCTGACGATCACCGAAGCGCTGCTGCGCACCGTGGGCCAGGAATTCGAACGCTACGCCAAGGTCAAGAAAAACATCCCCGAGGAAGCGCTGTCTGCCGTTGCGCAAAGCGCAGAACCGTCGCGTCTGGCGGATCTGGTCGCAGGCCACCTCGGCATCGACGTGACCCAGAAGCAGGACCTGCTTGAGACGCTGCCGGTGAGCGAGCGGCTTGAGAAGGTCTATGGCCTGATGCAGGGCGAAATGTCCGTGCTGCAGGTCGAGAAGAAGATCAAGACCCGCGTCAAATCTCAGATGGAGCGCACGCAGCGCGAATATTATCTGAATGAGCAGATGAAGGCGATTCAGAAGGAACTCGGCGATGGCGAGGAAGGCGAGGGCGAGATTGCCGAGCTGGAACAACGCATTGCTGAAACCAAGCTGAGCAAGGAAGCCCGTGAAAAGGCCGACGCCGAGATCAAGAAGCTGAAGTCGATGAGCCCGATGAGCGCCGAGGCGACTGTCGTGCGCAACTACCTCGACTGGATGCTGTCGATCCCGTGGGGCGTGAAGAGCCGCGTCAAGAAGAACCTTGCCGATGCGCAGGCCGTGCTCGACACCGATCACTATGGCCTCGACAAGGTCAAGGAGCGGATCGTCGAATACCTCGCGGTGCAGCAACGCTCGAAAAAGCTGAAGGGGCCGATCATGTGCCTCGTCGGTCCTCCGGGCGTGGGTAAAACCTCGCTGGGGAAATCCGTGGCGAAAGCAACGGGGCGCGAGTTCATCCGGATCTCTCTGGGTGGCGTGCGTGACGAGTCCGAGATCCGCGGTCACCGTCGGACCTATATCGGCTCCATGCCCGGCAAGATCATTCAGGCGCTGAAGAAGGCGAAAACCACCAACCCGCTGATCCTGCTCGATGAAATCGACAAGATGGGGCAGGACTTCCGTGGCGATCCGGCAAGTGCGATGCTTGAGGTGCTCGATCCAGAACAGAACGGCACCTTCGTGGACCACTACCTTGAGGTGGAATACGACCTGTCGAACGTGATGTTCCTGACGACGGCCAACAGCTATAACATGCCGGGGCCGCTGCTCGACCGGATGGAGATCATTCCGCTGGCGGGCTACACCGAGGATGAGAAGCGCGAGATCGCGCGGCATCACCTGGTCGACAAGCAGGTCAAGAACAACGGCCTGCGCAAGGGTGAGTTCGAGGTGACGGATGGCGCGCTGAGCGAGATCATCCAGCGCTACACCCGCGAAGCTGGGGTGCGCAGCCTTGAGCGTGAGATCGCCAAACTGGCACGCAAAGCCGTGACGCAGATCGTCAAGGGCGACGTCAAGACGGTTGTCGTGACCGAGGACAACATCGACGACTACCTCGGCGTGAAGAAGTACCGCTATGGTCTGGCCGAGAAGGAAGACCAGATCGGTGTTGTCACGGGGCTGGCCTGGACGAGCGTTGGCGGCGATCTGCTGCAGATCGAAGCGCTGCGCCTGCCTGGCAAGGGCCGCATGAAGACGACGGGGAAACTCGGCGATGTGATGAAGGAATCCATCGACGCGGCCTCCAGCTTCGTGCGCTCGATCGCGCCGGAAATCGGGGTGAAGCCACCGCGCTTTGACCGGATGGACATCCACGTCCACGTGCCGGACGGGGCGACACCGAAGGACGGGCCGTCGGCCGGTCTGGCGATGGTGACCTCGATCGTGTCGGTGCTAACGCAGATCCCGATCCGCAAGGATATTGCCATGACTGGCGAGGTGTCTCTGCGCGGCAATGCGATGCCGATCGGCGGGCTGAAGGAAAAACTGCTGGCCGCGCTGCGCGGTGGGATCAAGACGGTCTTCATTCCCGAAGAGAATGAGAAAGACCTGGCGGATATCCCCGACAACGTGAAGCAGGGCCTGACGATCATTCCGGTGACCCACGTGCGTGAGGTTCTCAAGCAGGCGCTGGTGCGTCAGCCTGAGCCGATCGAGTGGGACGAGGAAGCGGAGGAAGCGGCGGCTGCCGCCCGTGCCAACCGCATGCCCGAACCGGGTCAGTCGACCACCGCGCACTGATCTGCGCTGACGTAGACGCAAATGGGGCCACGTTTCCGCAAGGGAGTGTGGCCCTTTTTCATGCAGGGCAGGGCGCTCGATACGGCGCCGCTGCGGATAAATTGGCGCAATCCGCGAGGATGCTGGATTAACGCAGAGGCCGCTGCTAGCCTTTCCACTAAGGTGTTTCAGCAGGACCCAGCGGCGAGGGAGAGCACAGTGGTAACCAAGAGCAAGGCGGGCGAGGCCAAGCCCAAAGCCATTCGCAAGGTGTCACAGCCGAGAGCGTCAAAGGCCAGGCTCGCGGCCCCTGAGGCGACAGACGCGGTCTTGCCGGCTGAGGCAGTCGACGCCCCCGATGCGGCGACGCCCAGCGAGTCTCCGGAACTGAACAAGAAAGATCTGATCGCGCAGGTCGTGCAGCGCTCTGGTGTGAAGAAGAAGTTCGCCAAGCCGGTGATCGAGGCGCTGCTGGTGGTTTTGGGCGACGCCATTGCCGAGGGGCGGGAGCTGAACTTGCAGCCGCTTGGCAAGGTGAAGGTCACCAACACGAAATCCGTGGCCAACGGCAAGGTGATGAACACGCGGATCCGCCAGAGCGATGCGGCGCGCGGCGCGGTGGAAAGCACGGGTGAAGATTCTGGCAAAGAGACGCTTGCAGACCCGGCAGAGTGACGCTAAACACCGGCGCACGGGTGATTAGCTCAGTGGTAGAGCGCTTCGTTCACATCGAAGATGTCAGGGGTTCAAATCCCTTATCACCCACCATTTAACCTACTGAAAATTCTACATTTACATGTTGCTGAGCATAGCTTTGCGAAGTGTCCCGCAGTCCGTTGAACTTATTTGGCCGGGCCGTTCTGGATTTTCCTCTCTCTCAGATTCATGAAGTCCAGCACGTTGACCGCGTCCTGCATGTGCTCCGGAAGGTAGCGGCCATAGGTCGAAAACGTCACGGCGGTGTTCGAATGTCCGAGCACCTGAGATACCTTCTCGAGCGGGATGCCGTTCGACAGCATGGTCACGGCGGCCGTATGGCGCAGATCGTGGATGCGGACGTGCCCGATCCCTGACCGGCTGACAGCGCCAGCCACACCCTTCCTGATCGAGCCGACCGGGCCACCTGCATATTCGATCACGTAGTCTGACAGCGCCGCGTCGTGTGCCGTTGCGAGGGCCGCTCTAGTCCCGCCATTCATCGGAACCACGGCGCGGCCTTTACGCGTGGCGCCGTCGTCCAGGCGCAGGTTGATCGCACCCCGCTCGAAGTTCACGCGATCCCATGTCAGATCGAGAACAGCACCTACTCGCGCACCTGTGCCAAGCAGCAGGATCAGAGCAAGCCGGATGTGCGGTTCAATTGCGGCATCGATCAGCGATCTCGCTTCACCCGCGTTCAGGATCCGCTTGTCGGTCTGAGGCTTCTCCGGACGCCATATCTTCGGGGCGCGATCAATCATGCGCGTATGCTCCGCGAACAGAAGCGCGGATTTAAGGTGCCCAAGCTCCGTGTGCACTGATCCCTGTGATTTGCCTGCCTCGCGCCGCTTGGCGGAATACGCCAGGCAAACCGCCTTCGTGATGTCTTCGGGCCGGAGGTGGCCGAAGTGCGGCAGCACGGCTTTGCCGGTGTAGCCCATGGTTTTGGCCGTCGGTTTGTCGCCCAGATCGTCCTGATAGAGCTGCCATATTTCGGCGACCGCTGGATCCTTGGGGCGCAGCGCGTAGTTTGCCGTGCGATAGACCTCTAGGGCCTCTGCCTCCGCTTCCTTTCGGGTGCATGCCGCAAGACGGCGACGGATCCGCTTGCCGTCCGATCCTGTCCAGTAGACGCAGAGTCCACCGCGCAATCGTCCGATACTGATTTCTGGCATTCGTGTTCCTCCACTGCCTTTGCTGTGATTCTGATCATGCGTCCGGTTCTGAAGAACGACAATTCGCCGCGATGGCACATTTGACGGATGGTTTCTGAGCTGCATTGCCAGCGATCGGCAAGCGCGTCTGGCGTGAAGGGGCGGGCAGGGTTCATCTTACAGGCCCTCCTGAATGGGCTCTCGTAGCTATCGGCATGACAGGTTTTCACTTCGTGGGGGTTGGGCGGCGAGCTGCCAGATCATTTGCTTTATGGCGGGCGATGATGGCTGTGAGCTTGGCTTGCGTGCGCTGGTGATAGGGTTCGATCTGCTGTGCGACAGTCGCTTGCGTCGCCAATCCACGAGCGGCAGGGCCGCTCATCAGGTGATGAGGCTGCAACAGGGCCATGCGATCGGCAGAGATTGGATGCCCCTGCATTTGCTTTGCCTGTGCCCAGTTGAATTGCAGAACGGCGGGGATGCGCGCGAAGGTTTCGGGCGCAGTAATATGGGTGTGGCAGTCGGGGGTATTTTGTCTTGGCATGTTGATCTCCATCAAGTCGATGGCGCTAATATTGCGAAAAACGCAATATTAGGTCAAGCTGTATATTGCGTAAATCGCAACTTTTAGTTTAAACCTCCGAGTCGAAATGCGTCGAGATCGGTCGTCAATTCTCGGGTTGGATACCTTGACCTAACCCACTAGGGCATTTTATTGTGAACGGATAGAGAACGATCTGGAGGGCAAACATGATAAAAGACTCGCTTCGCGCTCTCCTGGGAAGCCTTCCTTCGGAGGATGTCAGTCTTTTGTCTCGGTGTTTTTGCCGTGCTGAACGAGTTCTGGGGTCGCCAGAAGAGCATCCAATTGCCTTCGCAGAACTTCTTGTCCAGCTGTATTCAGTCGAGCGATCTGCTGAAGAAGAAGAGATTCTCCGCTAGTGTCTGAGACGATTCGCTCATTGAAGAAGTCGAGCAGGAGCGGGACCTCTTCTGCCTGAACGTTACGATTGCCCCGCAGGGTTTTTGATAGCTTGTCGGTCGATATGCCAAGGTGCTCGGCGAGCCTTGCTTGCTCTCCGCGAGTGCCAGTCAAACGCTTCCGGATCCAAGCTCCGTCAATCTCTTCCATATGTTTGAATATTGCGGAATTCGCATCATTAAGTAAGCGGCGATAATCGCAACTTTCGATATTGACTGATGTTGCGATTATCGCAATGTTATGCTGCATGGAACCTGCACAAACCATCATTCAGATCTGCGGCGGCTTCAGGGCAGTCTCTGAAATCACACGCCGTGATGAGACTCGTGTTCGCCGTTGGACCTACCCGAGAGAAAAGGGGGGCACAGGCGGTCTGATCCCATCCGAGTGCCAGCAAATTTTGATGAGCAACGCGCGCGAACGGGACATTCCGCTTCTGCCTGAACATTTTTTCCCAGCCGATAGAGCGAATGACGAAGACAACTTCGGCGAATTGGCAAACCCTGGCTTGATGGTCAGTGCGCCGGGCGACGACGAAACCGCGAGTGACGCTGCATGATTTCAATGTATCGCTCCGGTGTTTTTGTCGTTGTTCCAAACTCTCAACCGCATCCGCCTCGCCTTGGCTTCAGTTTTGCCGCGCCACAGGCTCATCGGGAAGGAAAACCCCTTCCATGCTGATCCGTGCGCGTGCCGCCATGTTCAAATCCTTGGTCGATGCTGTTGGCGGCGTCGAAGCGGCCCGGGCCGTCATCGAGGCAAGTGTCGGGCATGACATCTCGATCGCCTCGATCTCGCGCATGCAGAACGCCAATGCCGAGCCGGTCTGGGCTTGGGTGGTCGCGCTTGAGGATGCCTCGGGGCAGGTGCCTTTCAGCAAGATGCGGGCGCGCCAGCTGGAACAGCAAGAGGCGTCCTCAGCTGTGATCAGCCATCTCGATGCGCTGCGGGAAAGCTCCGAGATGGTGCTGGCGCTTGCAGGCGCTGAGCGCAGCGATGATCCGCAGGTTCTCGCACGGGCGCTCAAGGAAACGCAGGACGTGGCCGATCTGGTGAACAGCTTTGTCGCCACCCTCTCTGACCAGTGTTCGGGCAGGGCCCCGCAAGACGCCGTGCCGTTGAACACGCGGAGCCGGGCATGAAACGCGCCAAAGGCACCGATCAGGCGGTGATACAGCACATCAGCAGCGTCGCGACGATGCCGGTCACTGACATCTACCTGCTCTGCGCGCGGCTGTCCTCGGATGGTCGCTGCCGCTGCAGTGGGCGCGGCCTCGACCGTTGCGCCGGATTGCGCGGGCTGTTGGCGGAACACGGCAGTGTCGACGCCGCCCACGACGCCGAGATCCAGCGCATGGCGCAGGTGGCCCGCAATGCGCGGACCTGAACACACATCCCAACACATCCCGGCCGACCCGGATCGGCCCGTGACCATGGAGGCGCGTATGCACTACGCAGACGACGACACAGAGCTGATTTCAGAGACATGGTGGTATCCGCTCCAGTGGGGCGACACGCTGTCAAACCACGATTGGATCCCGCTCTATATCAACCGCCTGCTGACCTCGGATTTCATCGCCTATTCGGTGGCCGAGGGTCGGCGCGGCGATATTGGCACCGCGCTGATCCTGTGGTCGGAGAGCTTCAAGCAGGACCCGGCGGGCACGCTGCCCGACGACGATGTCCAGCTTGCCCAGATTGCGCGCTTTGGCTCCGACATCGAGGGCTGGAAGGCGGCGCGCGAAGGCGTGCTGCACGGCTGGCAGGCGACGCAGATCGACGGCGAAAGCACCCGATCCCGCGCGCGGACCCAGCGGCTTGGGCATGCCGTGATCTCCGAAATCGCGCTGGACATGCATCGGCGCAAGTCGGGGCGCGACCAGGCGCGCGAGGCCGGGCGGTTGGCGCAGGTGCGCAGCCGGGTGCGCAAGAAGTTGTCCGTGTTGAAGGTCGCCCGTCATATCCGCGAGTCCGATCAGATCGTTCAGGCGGTGGCGAGCTACCTCGACACCAGCAATCTCTACGTCACCGACGACAACGTGCGGCTGGCGCTGGAGGAGACCGTGGGCCTGCGCCCGCATGTGCATCAGCTCGATGCGCATCGCGAGGCGCGGGAGTGATGCGGCGCGGTGTCAGGCAGGTGTCACATGGTGTCATGATGACAGTCATCTGACAGGTGATGACAGCAGGTGACAGTCAGATGACAGTCACATCACAGGTGGTGACACCTGTTTTTTCAGGTCCTCGGGTGTCATTGCCCTACAGGACAAGACAAGAAAAAACAGGAAAAGACAAAACACCTTACCTGCACCGCGCGGCACCAGAACCTTGAGACGTTGCGCCGGGACGGACCGGCGCGACAGGGCTTAGAAGAGAGGGAAGAGTGCGATGGACAGCACGCAACAGGCCGAGGGTGAGAAGAGAGTTGAACAGCTACTGGTCGAGCCGCTGCAGCGGCGCGGACTGGTGAAGCCGGCGACGATGACCAAGGACCAATTCGCCGCGATGGTGAGCGACCTCTGCGCGCGGCTGGCCTATATGAGCCCGGCCAACCTCGGCGCGCTTGAGGAAGAGGCGGCGGGTCTGGCCAGCGGCAAGGCGCGTGACCGGTTCCCGATCGCGCAGCGCATCCTTGAGCGGGCGGCAGAGATCCAGCCGCCGGGGGATGACGCCTCGCCGCTGATCCGGGCGGTGTTCGCCAATGCCCTCGGGCGGGACGCGTTGCAGGGTGGCTGGGCGCCTGAGTTGCTCGCCGAGCTGCGCCGGTCGCGGCGCTGGCCGGGCAGCTACACGCTGACACAGGTGCGCGCCCAAGCTGATCCTGCGGTGCGCAAGGCGACGACGTTGCGCGGGTTTGTGGCGCGCGGGCAGGGGCTGACGACAGAGGAAAGCGCGTGGCTGAGCCGCCGCGTCGACGCGATGCGCAAGTGCGACCAGATCGCGGCCCTGGCGCAGACCTCGGAGGCGGGCGCATGAGTATCCAGATGCCGATCCGCTCCAACAGCCGCAGCCGGCCTGTCCAGGCGGTCTCGATCCTTCAGCTGGTTGAGTGGGCCTTCCAGCGCGAGTTTGCGCAGATTGATCTCGATCGTGTCGATGATCCCTATGGCGCGATGTTCGACACGGCTCCGAGCTTTGGCATGGAATATCTCATGATCGAACGGGCGCGCCTCGGCTGCAAGGTCGATGGTGGTGGCAGATCGGAGCCGCACCCCGACGCGGACGCGGTGGCGTCGGCTCTGGCGGTACTGCCGGAAGGGCACGGCGGGCGGCGGATGGCGTTGCGCATTGCGGAACTGGCGCGGGCAGGTGAGGTGCCAAACTGGCGTATGAGCGAGACGCCCCGCGTGGTGCCGGTTGAATGGCGCAGCACCAAGCACGGGGAGTTCGCGCGCACCGAAAGCGGCGGGATGCTCAGCTACATCAGCCGAGGCAAGCTGCGCGAGGTCGAGACGCGTTATTGCCCGATCCGCGTGATCAACCCGCCGCGCGACGCATCGCGACTGCGCCGGGACTATCTCGGCTGGTGGGGCGCGCTGCGTGAGGTGCGCGATAGTTTCCGGATTTATGGCGGTCTGACGTCCTTCGTGGTGACTGAGGCGATGCCGCCTCGCACGCCATGGAACATTTCCTCTTGACGGGATTCTCTCCTCTTTGACATATGGTCCTCGACACAACTGCGCCCGGAGCTGACCCATCAGCTGCCGGGCGTTTTCTTTTCCCGACATCGAGGTGCTGCCATGCCCCGCAAGATCTGCGTGACCGGTGGCTGTGACGATCTCGCGATTGCGGGGCGGTCGCACTGCCCTGACCATTGGGAACAGAGGCAGGCCCGGATCGCCGAGCGCAAGGCGCAGGCGCAGCGGGGTGAGGATGCTCAGGCGCATCGCCGCCTCTATGGCTCTGTCGCTTGGAAGAAAGCGGCCAAAGGTTTCTTGGCCAAGCATCCCCTCTGCGCCGATTGCGCCGGTCTCGACCTTGTCGTGCCTGCGACGGAGGTCGATCACATCGATCCGCACAAGGGCGACCGCGCGAAGTTCTGGATGCGGTCGAACTGGCAGCCGCTCTGCAAGCCCTGCCATTCCCGCAAGACGGCGAGCGAGGTGTTCCACCGCTGACGGGGGGTACCTCGAAAATCTGGGGCTCGGCACGTTGACCGGTATGTATACAGTTCTTTTCGTGCGGTCGGAATTGGGAAAAAAAGCCCATTTGAGAGAGGGTTACGAGATGAAGGGCAGCAAGCCAAAACTCGACAACGTGGTGCGGATGAAGGGCGATGGCGTCAGGCCGACGCCGCCTGCACCGGACTTCATGCCGAGCGAAGAGGCCGTTGAGGCATGGGATCGGCTGGCTCCGGTGATGATCGCCAAGGGGCGGCTGGAGCCGCACTTCGAGGATCTCTTCGCGGCCTATTGCGTTTCGGTGGGCGACTTCGTGCGCTGCACCGGGGATCTCGCGATCATGGGCAATTACTACCTGACCGAGACCCGCAACGGCACGCAGGAAAAGAAGCGCGCCGCGTGGGGCCAGCGGCAGGACGCGCTGGCCAGCATGCTGCGGATCGGCGCGCTTTTCGGCCTGACGCCGGTGGACGAGGGCCGCCTTGGCGCGGCGGGTCAGGGCAGTTTCCTGGACGAACTGGAGAAGGCAATGAAGGGCAATGGATCCAGTTGATCACCCGGTGAGCGCATATGCCCGCGATGTCACCGAAGGACGGATTATCGCGGGCGATCTGGTGCGGCGGGCGTGCAAGCGCCACCTCAGCGATCTGGAAACCGGGCGTGACCGGGGCCTCTACTTTGACCCCGCTGGCGCGGATCGGATCCTGAATTTCGCCAAGATCCTGCGCCATACCGAGGGCGCGCTGGCGGGGCAGAGCTTCCAGCTGCAGCCGTGGCAGGTGTTCCGCATGGGCTCGGTGTTTGGCTGGAAGCGCGAGGCGACGGGCCTGCGCCGGTTCCGCAATACCTATCATCAGGTCGGCAAGAAGAACGGCAAGACGACCGACACGGCGGTGCCGATGCTCTATTCGCAGCTGATGGACGGCGAGGCCGCGCCGCAGGCCTATTGCGCCGCGACGACGCGGGATCAGGCGGGGCTGCTGTTCAAGGGCGTCAAGCGCATGATCAAGCACTCGCCGGTGCTGACGCGGGGCATGGATGTCTATCGCACCCAGATCGAAACCCCCGACACCGATGGCATGATCGCGTGTCTCTCGCGCGACGGGAACAGCTCGGACGGGATCAACCCGCACTTTCTGGCGCGCGATGAGATGCACCGCTGGACCGATCGCGAGCTGGCCGAGACGATCACGGAATCGATGATCGCGCGGACGCAGCCGATTGATTGGGTGATCACCACGGCGGGGCATGATCGCGCCTCGCTCTGTGGCGAGCTGCGCGATTACGCCGAAAGCGTGCTGCGCGGCGATGTCGAGGATGACCGGTTCTTTGCCTATGTGGCGGAGCCGCCGGTGGATTGCGACCCGCTGGACCCCACCGCCTGGGCGATGGGAAACCCGAACCTCGATGTCTCCAAGCCGCAGGCCGACATCAAGGCGGCGGCGACGCTGGCGACGATCATCGCGGCCAAGATGCCGAACTTTCGCCGCTTTCACCTCAACCTCTGGACCGAGGGCGCGGAGGCGTGGATTGCCCGCGATGTCTGGGATCAGGGCGACGCCAAGCAGCCGATTGACCTCGCGCGGCTGCGCGGCAAACGGGCGTGGATCGGTCTCGATCTGTCGAACAAGGTCGACACCACGGCGATTGTCGTGGCGATTCCGGACGGGGAGGCGGTTGTGGTGATCGCCTATATCTTCCTGCCCGAGGGGCCGAAGGGCTTCATCCACCGCGCCCAGACGGAAAAGCGCGAATTTGTCGGCTGGCAGCAGGCGGGATGGCTGGAGATCTGCCGGGGCGGCTCGGTTGATGAAGGAGAGATCCGGGCGCGGCTGCACTGGCTCAAGGGGTTCTTCGACATTCAGGAGGTCGCCTATGACCCTTGGGGCATGAAGTACCTCGCTGAGCGGTTGGAAAAGGAGGGCTTTCCCATGGTCGAGCACCGGCAGGGCTTTGCCAGCATGTCGAACCCGATGAAGCGGGTCGAGGAGCTGGTGGCGCAAAAGCGGATCCGGCACGGCGGCAACCCGGTGCTGGCGTGGCAGGTCGGCAACGTGCACCGCGATGAAGACGCCTCGGAAAACGTCAAGCCGAACAAGAAGAAGAGCACGGGCCGGATCGATGGCGCCGTGGCGATGATCATGGCCGTGGGCCGGGCGGTGGCCGGGCAGGGCAAGAAGAAACAGCGGGAGATCGAGACGCTATGAGCCTGATCGATGTGATCACCAGACCCTTCCGTTCTGCGGAGGCACCGGCCCCGGTAACGGCACGCGCCGAGCCGGTGATCAGTGCCGGCCCCAGCAGCGGGGCCAGCAGCGGCACCGCGTCGCCGCAGGGCTGGATGCAGGACATCGGCTTTGCGGGCACGCGCAGCCGGGTGGCCACCTTGCCGCCGGTCACGCCGGTTCTGGCGCAGCGCCACGCCACGGTGACCGCCTGCTGCACCATCATCGCCGGGGATCTCTCAAAACTGCCGGTGCAGGTCTGGCAGCGTGACGGCTCGGGCCGCGAGGTCCGGGTGCGCGATCACGCGGCGAACTACCTGCTGAACGTCGAGGCCGCGCCTGGCGTGACCGCGATGCTGACCCGGTTCAATCTCGCCTATGCCTTCGCCCTGCGCGGCACCGGCTACGCCTATGCGCCGAGGGATGGCGCGGGCGAGCTGACGATGATCGACGGCATTCACCCCGATCTCTGCACGGTGCTGCGCAACGGGCGGGCGCGGTTCTATGACTTTGAGGATGGCGACCGCATCCAGCGCCGGGTGCCGGGCCGCGCCATGGTCCACATGCGCTACATGGCCGAGGATGGCTGGACGGGCCGCAGCCCGATCTCGGTCGCGGCGGAGAGCTTCGGGATTGCGCTGGCAGGGCAGGAGGCGGCGGCGCGGGCGGCCTCGGGCACCTTCATGAAGGCCGTGGCCAAGGTCAGCGCATTTGATGCCGATGAAGAGACCTATCAACGCTCCAAGGTCCGGCTGCGCGAGGCGCTGCGCAATGAGAACAGCCTTGGCGGCGTGACCCTGATCGGCCCGGATGACGACATCAAGAGCCTCGACCTGTCGGCGGCGGATCAGCAACTGCTGGAGAACCGCAAGTTTGACCGCGAACAGATCGCCGCGATCTACCGGGTGCCGCCGAGCAAGCTGCAGATGCTGGAGTACGGCGTGAAGGCGAACGGCCAGCAGCAGGCGATCGACTACAAGGCCGACTGCCTTAGCCATTGGGGCGGCTTTATCGAGACCCAGCTGGGGCTTGGCCTGCTGACCGAGGCCGAGCGCCGCGCGGGTCTGTTCCTGCGCCATAACTTCGATGCGCTGCTGCGGGCCACGACGAAGGAGCGCTACGAGGCGCTGAACAAGGCGGTCGGCGGGCCGTGGATGGCGATGAACGAAGCCCGCCGCGAAGAGGGGCTGGACGATGTGGATGGCGGCAACCGCGTCTATCCGCCCTCGAACATGACCCGAGACGAAAACGCACCTGATCCAAAGGAGACCGAGGAATGACGATCCAAACCCTGCGCGCCATGCTTGGCGGCGGCATCATGGCGCTGCATGAGGCCTCGGCGCAGCCCTTGCTGGCGCAGCCGATGCCGCAACCCGTGGCCGGCGAGCCTGTCCAGATGGCAGGGCCGCAAGCGCCGGAGCGCTTCACCATTGAACGCGGCGTTGCCGTGGTGCCGGTGCGCGGCGTGCTGACGGCCAACTCCATGGTGCTGGAGCGCTGGATGGGATGGGCGACCTATCAGGGCCTGACCGAAACCTGCGCCCAACTCGCCACAGATGAGGCCGTCGCCGCCATTGTCCTGGAGTTCGACACGCCGGGCGGCATGGTCCTTGGCTGCGCTGGCGCAGCGGCGGCGATTGCCGAGCTTGGCCAGATCAAACCGGTGCATGCCCTGGTGCATCCGCTGGCGGCGAGTGCCGGCTATTGGCTGGCCAGTCAGGCGCGCGAGATCACGGTCGCGCCGGGCGCGGCGCTCGGCAGTATCGGGGCCGGTGTGATGACGGGCGCATATGTGCAGCCGGGGCAGGGCTCCGGGCTGCAGCTCTTTGAGTTCACCTCGCCACATGCCCGCGCCAAGTGGCCCGACCCCTCGACCGAAGAGGGGCGCACCGAGATCCTGCGCAGCCTTGGCGAGGCAGAGGCGCGCTTCCATGTTGCGGCAGCGGCGGGCAGAGGCATGACGCCGGAGGATCTGCGCAGCCGCGCCAGCGTGACGGAGGATGTGCGAGACGGCGGCGCGCTGTTCGACGGGGCCGAGGCGGTCAAGCGCGGGTTGGCCGATCGCGAGGAAAGCCGCATGGCGTTTTATACGCGCATCCTTGGGGCATATGCCCCCCCGCCGAGACGGACGGCGGGGCGCAGTGCACTGGCGCGGGCGCAGGCTGCAGTGGCGCGCGCGTCGCTATGAACTTGAGCATAAATTGATGGCTGTTTCACCACTGATTGGCACCCTAATCGTGACGGTCTGCGGCTCCACTTTTCAGCGTCAAGTTATGATAGTCGTGACATCAACAATAGAGGGGTTGCCACATAGTCTCGGAAGAAAGGAGCAAATCAATATATGCGCATGTTTTCTATTTCCGCGACCCCCTCAGTGGGCTTTCCAAAAAAACCAACCTTGGGCATTTTCGGTAGGATAGAGGTTTTGAAGTAGACTGGCTTGCTCCTCAGTTTCAACGCCCTCAAAAATAATACTGCCATTTACGTCTGAGATCATTTTGCAAATGTTGTCTAGCATTCTCGATTGTATCGAGTGTGTTCCAATGGATTTTGTGAACATCTTATCTACCTTCACCGCATCGACTGGGGTGTTGGCTAAGTATGATATTCCAGAATATCCAGTTCCAAAGTCGTCGATGAATACTTTGAACCCAAATTTTCGAAGATCTTTTACGGCATCTTGGAGTGTCGCCATGTCCGTGGTTTGTCGCTCTGTTATTTCCAAAGCGATACGATTGGGTTCTATGTTATGAAGTCGAGACTTTTCGATTATCATTTTTCTAAACTCAGGACAGGTGATGTCTTCAACTGTCACATTGAGGCTCGCATAGAAATAAGAGTCTCGATTAATAGTTTCTTCAAGCTCTGCAAGAGACTTGTCTATTACTAGCCTCGTTAGTTTTCTTGTTTGTCCCATTTTCTCAATTATAGGAACGAATATTTCCGGCGATACAGATACTCGATCTTCGCTTGTCCACCTAGCAAGGACTTCTACTCCAACGATTGTTCTGTCGCTCAAGCGAACTATTGGCTGATAAACCACTCCAATCAGATTTCGCTCAAGAGCGCGCTCAAGTTGTTTTTCTAAGGTTCTCTTGGAGAGTATTTGCCGCGACAAACCATGCCCAGCCCCGGCTCCGGCTAACGCACCCAATAAAGTTATTGATAACGCTGTTAATGGACTGGTCGATGTTATGTTTTTCGATACCTTGCTTTGAACCAATGCGCACATGTCAAAATTTTTCTCGCACTCGTATGCGTGGCGGCCGACGTAAGTTAAAATGCCATTGGGCTGGTTTAACAGGGGTATCATTGCAGGAGTGCCGGTTCCCATGCTCGCTAAGACGTGATCTCCATATGGTGAAAAAATGATTGCCTGAAAATTTTTATTTGCGGTTTCGAAATGTTGGAACAGGTTTCTACGCGTAAAAGCAACTGCCTTTCCAGCTACCAGACCAATGTCGTAAATCAGGCGGTTGTCGGGTGCGCCATGAATGTTCCGCCAAAGCGCTGTTCGCCGCTCGTTTTTCCACTCAGCTTCGGGTAGCTGGATAGGCGTGGTGAGTTGACCCCAAACCGCAGTACAGGTGATCTTTCCTTCAGTTGATCGCCCAACATCCTGAATATACGGTGTGAGATATAGGATGTATCGCAACTCCTGCACATCCTTCTCCGAGCATGGCGATGTGGTAAGCCTGTTGATCGCACTTAGCGTCTCACGCGACTGAGTTGCTATCTTCACGGCAAGTGAGAGAAGATCGTGGGCTTGAACATGCAAACGGTCGTCAGCCATACGAAACTGGAAGACCTGAGCGACGCTAAAAGACGCTATTGCGCCCATGAACGAGAAAAAGAACCACATAACGCGTATATTCAAGTTTCTAGATCCCTAAGTAATCTATCGCCGACGAGCAGTGGCAAGGGAGTAGGTCGCTGCCAATTAATCTGCCAGACTAAATATTTGACATACTGTCTTGGCAGTAGGTTCCGTTGCTATAAGGACGCGATTCCCCTGTGGTTTGCTTCCTTTTTAGCGAATTTGGCTCCATCGAACCTTAGAAATAGGCGGCGAGGGCCATTCAAATTTTTTAGGATTGCTTTGAAGGCTGGGGCCTTTGCGCTCAGCCGGAATATTTGATTCTAAGCATGGCGCGTCTCTAGGCTGGCGAAAACCGCCCAAAGTCGCGCGTCCTCGAAATTGCACCTTTTCCATACCACCCAAACCCCGACCGCAGCATGCGTTCGGGGCCGCACTGCTGCCTGCGCGCAGCACTTCCACAGGAGTTCCCCCATGAAAAATCTCGATGACCTGCGCCGCGCTCGCAAAGCGGCGGCGGACAAGATGCAGCAAGCCGCGCTGAAGCTCGGCGAGCTGGAAGGCGCGACGGACGTCGATGACCAGGCGCTGGCCACGGCGCAGACCGACTTTGATAGTTCTGACGCCGAGTTTCAGGCTGCAGATCGCGCGGTCAAACGCGCCGAAAGCGTTGAGGCCGCGCAGGCAGCAGCAGCGACTGGCGATGCCGGTCAGGGCACGGGCGGGCAGGGCGCTGACCACACCACCCCGGCGCAAGCGCAGAATCCCGCACACCAGGGCCTTGAAGTCGGCTTCATGGCGCTGGCCCTGGCGGCGACCCGGGGCGACCGGACGCGGGCGGTGGCGCAGCTGGAGCGCGATGGCCACTCGGGCATCGGCGCGGCGCTGAACAGCACCTCCGAGAGCGCGGGCGGCGTGCTGGTGCCGCGCCCGATGGCGGCGTCGATGATCGAACTGCTGCGCCCGCGCGTCGTGGTGCGTAAGGCGGGGGCGCGCACGGTACCGATGTCGGCGGGCGAGTTGCGCCACGCCAAGCAGACCGGCGGCGCGACGGCGGGCTATGGCGGCGAGATGGAGCCGATTGCGCCGAGTGAGCCGAGCTTCGACAAGATCGACCGCACGCTGAAGAAGCTGCGCGCTCTGGTGCCGGTATCGAATACGCTGCTGAACCGGGCCACGATCGGGACGGCGACGGTGGTGCGCGACGACATGCTGAAGGTCATGGCGCTGCGCGAGGATCTGGCGTTTCTGCGCAATGACGGCTCGGGCGATCTGCCGAAGGGGATGCGCTACTGGGCGCTGCCCGCTCATTGGAACGCCGGGCCGGTGGCCGCTACGGCGGCGGCCGCCGATCTTGCGCTCCGGCGCGCGGTGTCGCTGGTCGAGGATGCCAACGTCTCGATGGTCACGCCGGGCTGGACGATGCGCGCGGGGGCCAAATCGTGGCTGGCCAGCCTGCGTGATGCCAATGGCAACCTGCTGTATCCCGAGATCGACGCCAAGGGCACGCTGAAGGGCTTCCCGATCTTCACCACCTCGCAGATCCCGAACAACCTCGGGGTGGGCGGTAATGAAACCGAGATCACCTTCGCGGACTTCTCGGAGATGATGATCGGCGAGGGCGGCGAGATGCGGATCGCGCAGTCGACCGAGGCGGCTTTTGTCGATGCCAGCGGCGACACGCAGTCGGCTTTCCAGAACGATCTGACGCTGTTCCGCGCGATCACCGAGCACGACTTCGCCCCGGAGCATGATGAGGCGATCGCCGGCTTCAACGCTGCCGACTGGTCGCTGCAGGCGGCCTGATCCTTTGCCCGCGTTGGTACACCCGGCGCGGGCTTTCTTTGACCTTTCTCAGGAGATCCCGAGATGATGACCCCCGTTCAATTCCGCCAGCACTCTGGCAAGTATAACCGTGGCGAAGTGGCCGGCTTCCTACCGGCGCGCGCCGCCCAGCTGATCGCCAGCGGCGTCGCCGTGGCGTATCGCGCTCCGGCGCAGGCCGCAGCGACCGGCACCGATCCCGATGCCATTGCTCTGGCACAGGCGGCGCAGGACGTGGCCCGTCGCGCCGCCGATCTCGATGCCCGCGAGGCGGCGCTCAAGTCGCGGGAAGAGGCGCTGTCCAAACCTGCCGATACCGTCGCGACGGAGCCCGAACCCGCCCCTGCGCCGACGCGCGAGGCCGGCAGCCCGCCTGCGCAGGGCGGCAAGACCCCGTCCAAACCCGAGCCGAAGGCGTAAGGGCGCGCCATGCAGGGGATTGGAGAGGCCCCGGCGCTGGCGGTGAGCGTGGCGGCGTACCGCCGCGCCACCGGCTTCATCGAGCCGGATGCAGAGGCGGATCTGCTGATCGAGAGCTATCTGCGCGCGGCGCAGGATGTCGTCGAGGCCGGGACCAACCGGCCTCTCGGGTTTCGCGATGTTCGGTTCTCGGTTGAGGTCGGCCCGCGACTGCTGCGCTGGTGGTTTCCCTGTGCCCCGGTGGCCGAGATCACGGCGCTGCGGTTTCTGCGCGGGGCAGCGGTGATCGAGATCTCGCCCGCCGAGGTCGCGCCGCGCATGCTGCATGACGAACCGCAGATCCTGTTTCCCGCTGGCCTGATACCGGCGGGGGGCAGCGGTGTGCTGGAAGTCGAGGCCACGGTCGGCAATCCGGCGCCCGACCCGCGCCTGGTGCAGGCGGTGATCCTGATCGTGAAGGACTGGCGCGAGGCCAATATCGCCATCGATCAGACAGAATACACCCGCGCCAGCTTCGGGGCGCGGGCTTTGATGAAACAGGCGCGCTACACGCGGCCACTGGTCACAGAGAGGATGTAGGCATGGCGCAGAGCCAAGGCGCGCCGCTGTCGCGTGGCAAAGAGGTGATCATCCGCGACCGCAAGGCGCTGTTCGAACGCCGGGCCGAGACCGGGCGCAATCCGCTGAACGAACCGATCTACCAGTGGCAGCCGATCGGGGCCTCCTGGGCGGCCGTGGAAGAGGTGGGCGAGGGCGAGACTGCCGCGAACGGCGTTGAGGGCGCAGTTGCCGCGATCCGGGTGCTGGTGCTGGACACACCACAGGCGCGCAGCATCACGCTGGCCGACCGGCTGCAGATCCTCGGGCAGACCTGGGATCTGGTCGGGCGCGGGCCACATAGCGTCAAGCGCGGCGTCTATGCTTTCGTCGGTGCGCGCTATGCTGCGGGCGGTGCGCCATGAAGGCCGCTCTGACGGCGCTGCTGTTGGCCGACGCTGATCTGCAGGCGCGGGTTGGCTCGCGCATCCATTGGGGCGTGCTGCCCGCTCATGCGGCGGCGCTTCCTTACCTCAACATGACGCTGGTCAGCGCGCCGGTGGCCTACACGCTGGACGGAGAAACAGAGACCTCGACCAGCACGGTGCAGATCGATGCTTGGGCGACTTCGGCGCTGGAGGCAGACCGGCTCCGCTGGGAAGTGCGTACCTGTCTCTCTGGCTATCGCGGCACGCGGGCCGGCGTGACCTTCCGCCGGATCTTCATTGCCGGGTCGCGGGATCTGTCGGGACGCGACCTCGGCGACCTCTCGGCGCTGTTCGGCGTCTCGATCGATGTCACCATTCGCTGGAGCGCGCCATGATCAAAGTGACCTTCACCGGCGGGCGCGATCTCGAAGAGGCGCTGAAAGCCCTGTCCAAACACACGGCGCGCAAGGGCGTGGCGCGGCGGGTGCTGAAGCGCGCCGCCAAGCTCTTTGCCGATCGCGCCAATGCGCTGGCGCCAAGAGGCGAAGAGGGCGTGCTGGAAGAAAGCTATGGCGTCGGCACCAAGCTGACCAAGCGCCAGACGCAAAAGGCCCGCCGCGAAGGGCGCGATGACGTGTTCATGTATGCGGGCACCAGCGATCCTGCGGGCCTGCAGCAGGAGTTCGGCAACGCGCGCCACAGCGCCCAGCCGCATGCGCGCCCCGCCTGGGATGCGACGCAGCAGGCGATTTTCGATCAGATCCAGAGCGATATGACGGCCGAGGTCTCCAAGGCCGTCGCCCGTGCCGAGCGCAAGGCCGCAAGGGCTGCGCGCAAACCCTGATCCAATACCAAAACCACATCCAAGAAAGGAACCTCCATGTCCGGTGAAACCGAGCTTTGGGGCGGCAAAGTCGAACGCTCGCCCGATGGCCTGACCTACAGCCGCGTCGCCAAGGTGACCGGCGTCAGCGTGCCGACCCTGACCAAGAACACCCGCCAGCGCACCACGCTGGATAGCCCCGCCAAGATCCATGAATACGGCGAGGGGTTTGCCGAACCCGGCGATCTCTCGATCTCCTGCCTCTACACCGCCGAGGGCTTTGCTGCCGCGAAGGCGGATGAGGCGCGGGCGGGCGGCACCTATTACCGGATCACGCTGGCCAGCGGCGATGCCTTTGACTGCCGGATGATCACCCCGGTGGTCGAGGTGGCGGGGCTTGATCAGCTCGACGCCGATGCAACCTTCACCCTCTCCGGCAAGACCTCCGGCGAAACCGAATTTACCGCAGCCGCTTGATCGCCCTGCGACCTCTGAAAGGATCCCGACATGACAATGCAAAACTATGTGACCCTGAAACCGAAAGACGGCAGCGGCCCAAGCAATGGCGCCGGCTGGAAGGTCGCCTTCACCACCAATGCCATGGTGGAATACGAGACCGCGACGGGCGGCGATTTCTTCGCGGTGAATGAGCACTTCGAGAAGGCAGAGGCGGGGCGCATCAATATCGGTGTCATGCGCCGCATTCTCTGGGCCGGGCTGATTGCGCACCAGGAGGGCTTCACCGAGCGCGACGCCGGCGAGGTTCTGGACGCCTGCGGCTTCAAGGAGACCTTCGCGGCGGTCGGCGGGGCCATGCGGCTGGCCTTTCCTGAGCAGAAGGACGCGGGCGCGGGAAAGCCGCAGGCCGCAAAGGCCACAGCACCGACCAAAGCCGAACTGGCCCAACCCGCACCGGCATCGACTGGCCCGAGCTGATCCGCCAGTGGGTCGCCGCCGGACAGCCCTATGCGCTGTTCGGGCGGCTGACCTTGCGCGAGGTTGATCTGATCCTGTCCGGCGTCTTGCTCGGGCAGGAACGCGCGATCCGGCAGCGCCGGGGCGAGATCTACAGCCTCGGTCAGCTGCTGATGATCGCCACCCATGCCCCCAAGACCTTCCCCAAACCCGCCGCGTTCCTGGATGGCCGTCGCCAGCATGGATCGAGCGACGCCGAGCTCAGCGCGTACTTCGCGGGCCGGGTCGCGCAGCGGCACGCAGCAGCCAGCTCAAAAGGAGCCTGACCCATGTTCAAAGGCATTATTGGCGCGCTGCGTGTCGATCTCGGCATGAACTCGGCGCAGTTCCACAAGGGCGCGTCCGAGGCGACGCTGAGCATGCGCAAGATGCAGGCGGACTTCTCTGGGCTGGCGAAGGAGTTCGGCAAGATCGGCGGGCGGATGTCGCTGGCGCTGACGACGCCGCTGGTAGCGCTGGCCAAGCAGGCGATGGATCTGCAGACGGTGCAGGCCACGGCGGTGGCGCAGGTCGATGCGGCGCTGGCCTCGATGGGGCAGACGGCGGGCTTCACGTCTGAGCAGCTGCAGAGCATGGCGAGCGGGCTGCAGGGCACCTCGCTGTTCGGCGATGAGGATATCCTCGGCAAGGTGACCTCGACCCTGCTGACCTTCGGCAATGTCTCGGGCGAGGCCTTCATCGGCGCGCAGCAGGCGGCCTTGGATATGTCGGCGGCGCTTGGGCAGGATCTGCAGGGCGCGGCGATCATGCTGGGCAAGGCGCTGAACGATCCGCTGCAGGGGTTGTCGTCGCTGAGCGAAGTCGGCGTCTCCTTCTCGGAAGGCCAGAAGAACACGATCAAGACCATGGTCGAGCTCGGCGACGTGGCGGGCGCGCAGGAAAAGATCCTCGATGCGCTGCGCCAGCAATACGCCGGGCAGGCGCAGGCGCTGCGTGATCTGCCCTCGGGCCAGATCAAGGCCGCGATGATGGATATCGGCGATGCCATGGAGCAGGTCGGCGCGATCATCCTGCCTGTGGTGGCTGACCTTGCCAGGGGCGTCTCGGATCTCGCCCTGGCGTTCCAGAGCCTGTCGCCCGAGACCAAGCGCTTCGTGGTGATCGGCGGCGCGGTGGCGGCCGCCCTTGGTCCGGCGCTGCTGGCGCTCGGCGGCATGGCGGCGGCGGCCTCGGCGCTGTTGCCGGTGGTGGTCGCGATCGCCTCACCGATCGGGCTGCTGGTTGGCGGCTTTGCGGCGCTGGCCACTGGCGCCGTCTATGTCGGGGTGAAGCTGAAGGGCGCGATCGACCGCGTCGGCGGCTTTGGCACGGCGCTGGATCTCGCCAGGGACGTGGCCTCCGAAGCCTTCGGGCGGATCGGTGACGCCGGCCAGATCCTGCAGAACAAGATGGCGGTGATCTGGCAGACCATCGAGGTCGGCGCGCTGAAGATGCTGGTGGCGGTGCAGACCAAATGGGCCGACTTCCTGCACGGGCTGAAGGACCAGCTGCGCGATGTGCCGGGCATGGATGACGCCTATCTCGCGGTCGGCAATGCCGCGATCTCGGCCGGCGCGGGCGTCTATGAGACGCAGTCCGCGATCGACGGGTTGCGCGACAGCATCGCGGGCATGCAGGCGGAGAACGCCAAGCTGGCGGCTGGGGTGACGGCACCGCTCAAATCGGTTGCCGCCCTGAAGGCGGCGCTGGCGCAGACCTCTGACACCGGCGAGGCGGGCGGAAGGGACGTTCAGGCGGCAACGGTTGGCGTGACCCGCGCGCTGGACGACACCGGCGACGCCGTGACCGATCTCGACAAGAAGCTCGGGGGTCTCGGGCGCAAGGGCAAAAGCCCGATCAAGGATCTCAAGGAAGAGGTGACGGAGCTCGGCCGGGCGGTCGAGGGGGCGGTGGCTTCCTTTGCCTCTGGCGACATCGCCGGCACGATTGGCGATCTGCGCTCTGGCGTGGGCGCAGCCGCTTCGCAGGGCTTTGGCGATCTGATCCAGTCCTCGCTGAAGGTCGGCGGCGCGGGGGTCAGCGCGATCACCGATGGCCTGTCGGGCGCCTTTGGCAGCGTCACCTCGGCCCTTGCGGGGGGGCTGTCGATGGCGGGCATCGGCAGCGCGCTGTCGGCGGCCATGCCGATCATCGGCGCGGTCACGGCGGGGATCGGGCTGATCAAGAGCTTCTCCTCGAAGAATCTGATCGGGTCGGGCCTGCAGCTGGGCGTGCAGGAGGGCGGTCTGGCGGGCGGCACGTTTGAGACCACCCGCAAGAGCAGCTGGTGGGGCCTGAAGAAAAAGACCTCGACCAGCCTGACCGGCTTTGACGATGCCACGCAGGCCATGCTTGGCGATCAGCTGCGCGAGGTGCAGGACACCGTCGCGCAGGCCTTCAAGCTGGCAGGGTCCGGGGTCACCACATCCATGGTGGCCGGGGTCAACGTCGCGCTGGACAAGATCGACACCAAGGGGCTGTCCGAGGCCGAAGTGCAGGCCAAGGTCGAGGCCTGGTTCGCGGGCTATGCCGACACGGTCACCCAAGCCTTTGCGGGCGTGGCGTTCGATCAGCTCCAAAGCCTGGCCGCCGTGAAGACCATGCTGGAGCCGCTGGGGCAGGGCTTCTGGGGCAATCTGCAGAACATGGCAATCTCTGGCGATGCGCTGGTCGGCATGGCCGGGGGGCTGGAGGCGCTCTCGAGCCAGATCTCCAGCTTCACCGAAGGGTTCTATAGCGACGCTGAGCGCTTTCGCATGGTCAGTGCCTCGGTGCATCGCCAGTTTGCCGACCTCGGGCTGGCGGTGCCGCAGACAGCGGCGCAGTTCCGTGATCTGGTGAACAGTCAGAACCTGATGACCACGGCGGGCCAGCAGACCTATGCCAGCCTGATGGCACTCTCGGACCAGTTCCTGGAGTTCAACACCGGAACCCAGACCCTCTGGACAGGCCTCAGTGATGTGACGGCAATGCTGACGCCGCTGGGTCAGGGCTTTGCCGGCACGGCGGAGGCGATGATCTGGGCCTCGGATGATCTGATCGCGGCGACGGGCGGCCTTTCCAGCCTGTCGAGCCAGATCGCCAGCTTCACCAACACCTTCTACTCGGAGGGCGAACAGCTCGGCATGGCCAGTGATGAGCTGGGGCGGCGCTTTGCCGAGCTGGGGCTGGCGGTGCCACAGACGGCGCGCCAGTTCCGCGATCTGGTGACCGGACAGGACCTGATGACCGAGGCGGGGCGCGGCACCTATGCCGCGCTGCTGTCGCTGTCGGAGCTCTTCGCGAAAGTCGAGGGCGGAGCCTCCAGTCTGGCCGGAATGGACCTCTCAGCCGCCTATGACCTGGGCAGTTACTACGCCTCGGAGTTCGACGCCAGGATCGCCTCGATCGCGGAGGCGCGCGGCTATGCGGCGGATGTGCACGCAGCCGGTGACGCAGGTGTGACGCTGGCCGCCAGCCTCGGGCGGCTCAGCGAGGGCGACACAGCGCAGACCAACGCGCTGCGCCGTCTGGTCGATCTCATTCAGGGCTGGGACGCGATCGGCATGCCCATCGAGCGGGAGTTTTGAGCGATGTATATCTCACGCAAATTTGCCCCGGATCTGGGGCTGGTGCGCTGTTCGATCCCTGAGGAGGATGCGCCGGCTTGGGCTGCGGGCACGAGCTATCCGCTGAATGCCCGGGTGGTGCGCGATCACCGGATCTATCAGTCGGCGATCCCGGACAACCGCGGCCTCGATCCGCTGGCTGAGGATCAGTCGGTGGTGGCGGCGCGGTGGGTGTTTGATCGCTACACCAACGCCTTCGCCTGCTTTGACGGGGTGCTGAACAATGCCACCGTGGCCTCTGAGGATCCGGGCGCAGAGGTGCCCTGGCTCGATCCGGCGTTCGGGATCGAGCCAGCCTCGACCCCGGTCATTCTCGACCTGCCGGGGCTGTCGGGGATCGACACGCTGATCCTGTTCGGGGTCAGTGCCAGCCGGGTGCGATTGATCTGTCTGGACCTGAACGAAAAGGTGCTGCTGGACCGCGAGAGCGGTCTCTCGGGGCGGCAGGTCGGGAATTGGTGGGGCTGGTTCTTTGATGCCTTCTCGGCCTACTCGGACAAGTTCATCGCGCTTGATATTCCGGGGCCGACCCGGCGGATCGTGCTTGCCCTGCAGGGCGCGCAAGTTCGGCTGGGCGAGATCTTCCTTGGCGCCAGCTTTGCCATTGGCGCGGCGCAGGTCGGCGGCACCGAAGGCCGCTCGATCAGCGGCAGCCGCTACAGCTTCAACGACTATGGCAGCCTGACGCTGGCCAAGGGGCCGACACGGGTCGAGATGGATTATCGGGTCGTCGCCTCCAAGGCGCTCTGGGATCAGGTCAAGCCTGAGCTGGATCGCAACTCCGGGTCGCTGGTGGCGGCCATCGGCTCCACCACGCGCGCCTCCAGCGTCCAGTTCGGCATTCTTGGCCCCGTGAAGTGGGGCGAGGATCTGCCCGATGAGTACGAATATTCCTTCACCATCACAGGAGTGGCCTGATGCCGGTTCCAGACTTTACGCCCTTCAATGGCCTGCTGCCCTCCGAGGGCGATCCCGTGACCTTTCCGTCGCGCGCGCAGGCTCTGTTTGAGTGGTTCACGGGAACGGGCGCGCCGCAACTGGCGGGGCTGTCGTCGGGCGTCAGCAGCGCGCTGGCGGAGATGCTGGTCGCCTACGATCAGACCAACAGCGCCAATGTCGATGCGCAAGCCGCGCGGAGCGCGACCGAGGCTGCAAAGACGGTGGCGCAATCGGCGCAGGCCGGTGCGGCGGCTTCAGCGTATAATGCGCAGGCCGTCGCGCGTTTCTTTGAGGCGTTCGATGATGGGGCGGGCTCTGGCCTGAAGGCCCAGCCGGTCCGCTATGAGGGGGAGACGGCTGAGGTCGGGACGGCCGATATCGGGTCGCACCTTGAGGCAACGGCCAGCGGCTATGATCGCCCTGGAAACCCGGTTCTCAATGCGGGCACCTATCGCGGCAGCTACGTCTGGCAACGCTGGGTGAAGAGCAGCCGCCTGTCGCTTGGCGCGCTCAAGGATGCCACCGCCGCAGAGACAGCCGCACGCATTGCCGCCCTTGCCACTGAGGCGGCGGCCCGCACGGCGGCGCTGGCTGCGGAGGCGCTCGCGCGCGAACAGCGGATCGCCGAGGTGCAGGGCGGGATCGCTGCAATCTCGACAGGCGAGCGTCGCCGTGGATCATGGAACCCGGCAACGCCCTTTCCGGGTGGCGCTGGTGTGGCTGCGGGGGACTGGTGGGAAGTCTCCGTCGCCGGGACGCGGGACGGCCTGACCTTCGCAGTAGGCGATGGTGTGCAGGCCTTGCAGGCTGAGCCCTCCACCACTGTGGCGGCAGGCCATTGGGACATCAAGCGGCTCAGTGCCATTGTGCCGCGCATCTACACGACCTCCAATGTGCTGCTGGCCTCGTTCGAGGCGTCGCGGGGCGAGGGCGCGCTCTGGCAGACGTTCGACAACCTGCCCCTGAAGGAAGCAGCAGCGGATGCCGTCGATGCCCACTTTGTCACGGCTGGCGGCGTGAAGTTGTACGGCGTCCCGGTCAACGGCGTGATGAACGCGCGCCAGATGGGCGCGGCCTGTGACGGTGTGACGGATGACACCGACGCGCTGAACCGGTTCTTTGCCTACTGCGTGGCGAATGGTCTCTGCGCGCGTGTCGATGGTCCGGTGCTGATCACCGGGCCGATCCTCTTTCGGACAAACTCTGGCCGCGGTGCACCGGAGGATGCGGGCCTGCCCGAGAGTGGCCGCCTTGAGTTCGTCGGCAGGGGCAGCATTCTCGTCGGGGCGTCCAACACGCGGGGGTTGATCCTGCATGGCCGGGGGATCAGGACCAGCGATATCCGGGTGATCTACAGTGTCTTCCAGGACCCCACGAACCCCGAAAGCATCGGCGTCGCCTTCCGCGATCTGTCGCACTCCAAGCTGGGCTTTCTTGAGGTCTTCGGGGCCGCGAAGGGCTTTGCCCAGGATCCAGCCCTGGCGAAGAACTGGTTCTTCGACAATGAGATCGACGCGCTGCGGGCCTTCCGGTTCTCTGTCGTCGGGGTGAGTATCTGGCCCACAAACGAAGGCAATACGCCCAGCGTGATCCATTCTATCTCGGTCCTGGCCCCGTTCGCGTCGGGCGGCGAGCCTCTCAGCATCACCCGCTCTGGTGAGGACGGAACCAAGGTCACCCAGCTGCAGCCGGGCCTTGCCGTCGCCGTGCAGCTGCGGGGGACCAAGGGGCTTGTGGTCGACAATATGGTGATCGAGAGCACCGCCGCGTCGGATGCGCTGCTGGACATCCGCAATTGCGACGGGTTTGAGATCGGCACCCTGCACTTTGAGGGGGTCGAGCTGACCGCGCGATATGCCGCTCTGGTTGCTCTGCAGGAGAGCTTTGGCCGCATCGGTGCGATCACCGGGTACGACATTGCGACCGGTGGCATCAGTCTGGCCACGGACACCTGCATCATTCGCGGGCAGGGCGATGCCTATGTGGATTGCAACGTGATCTCTCTCACGGGCAAGCATTATCCGGGGGCGAGCGTGAGCATCGTGCGCGGCGCACAGGGCAATATCGCGCGCATCAACAAGTGGGTCGATAAGGTTGTCCCCTCGGGCACCGGCGGGAATTACGTTCTCGGCGCGCCGCATCTGCCGGTGACGGACTACACGCCGGGCGGGGTGCATATCCCGCTGATCTCCTATTTTGACGGGATCGAAGTCCTGCCCTGTGTTGCGGCGCAGGGCGTCGGATCGACAGTTGTCGATGCCGCCGGGGGCGAAGTCGTTCTGACCTTCAACGAGTTCAGGGATAGCTGTGCGATGTATGACCCGGCAACGGGCCTGGTGATCATCCCGCGCTCGGGGGTTTACAGGGTCAGCGCGAAGGTCAAGGCGGAGGATGGCTTCACGGCCACGGTCGTCATTCGCCGCAATGGCACCGACATTCTGAACAAGTGGACCCATGACGCGGAGGGCGATCCCGAGCAGGACACCCTCAACCAGAGCCACGGTCCGGACATGTTGTTGAACGCGGGCGACACGCTGAAGCTCTACCTGAGGTCGGGGCGCGCGCGGATCGACATCACCTGCAACTTCTCTGTCGTGTGGAGTGCGTGAGGGCTGCGCGAATGACACTCAGACGAAACGGCGGAGGACGTGCATGTCAGATCAGCAGAGGCTGGAACGGATCGAACAGACGCTCGACAAGCTGTCTGACGTGGTGGTCCAGCAGGCCCGTATGCAGGAACAGCTTGTGACGCTGTTCAAGCGGATGGATCGCTATGACCGGGAACAGGGCGCGCTGGCGCAGAAGTACACCCACGATCAGGCGCTCCTGGCAGAAAAGGTCGTGCTGCTGGAGCGCCTCAGCATTGGTCGGGGCATCTTCTTTCGCGCGCTCGACAAGGTGGTCTGGCTGGTCGTGGGCTGTCTGGTCGCCGCCGCTGTGGCGCTGCTTGAGAGGCCGCCCTGAGGCCCTCCAGTTCGCCCGCAATAACGACCCAAGGCCCCGGATCTTCCGGGGCCTTTTGCATTGAAGGAGAAAGATATGCGGAGCAATTACCCGGCCATCCAGTCATGGATCGGCCTGTCGGAGGGTGGCTATGTGCATCACCCCGACGATCCCGGCGGCGCTACCGATCGCGGTATCACGCAGGCGACCTTTGACGCTTGGAACCGGATGCACGGCCAGCGCCTGCGCGCGGTGCGCGGGGTCTCCAAGGCTGAGGCCGAGGCGATCATCGCGCACCAGTACCTCGACAAGGTTGGCGCGGATCTGCTGCCCTCTGGCCTTGATTACTGCGCCGGAGACTACGCGGTGAACTCTGGCGTGTCGTGGGCCGCGAAAGAGCTGCAGCGGGTGCTGGGCGTCACGGTTGACGGCGTGGTCGGGGCGCAGACAATCGCTGCAGCAAATGCGTCCGACATCGAGGCGGTGATTGCCGCGCTCTGCGCCCGGCGCATGCGCTTCCTGCAGGGGCTGCGAACTTGGCGCACCTTCGGGGCGGGCTGGTCGGTGCGCGTCATCGGCCAGCAGGCTGGCGCGCAGGTGGCCGATTGCGGCGTGCTCGATCGTGCGACCCGTCTGGCGCGGGCGGCAGCAATCATCCCGGCCCCTGTGCACAGCGCCCCGGCCAAGGCCCGGCAAGCAGATCGCTCAGGCATCGCGACGTTCCTGTCGCGGTTCTTTAACGCGCCTGGCGCAGCCTGAGCGCAACACCTTGAAAAGGAGATACCTGATGGCTGGATCCATTGGCCTGTTTATTCGCATGGCGCTTTATCTTGTCGGGGCCTTCGTGGCCGGGCAGGGCTGGGCGACGTTCAATCCTGACGCCGGCACGCTGACGATCGCTCTCGATCCGCTGGTCGAGGTGTTGGCGGGCTTTGCCGTCTTCGGTGGAACGTTTGCCGCCAGCCGCCTGGTCAAAAAACGCGGGGGCACGACATGAGTGCACTGCTGTCACGGATCTGGCTGAAGCTGGTGGCCGGAGCGGCTCTGGTGCTCGCGGCGCTGGTCGCTGTGCGCGGGGGCGGCCGCCAATCAGCGCAGATCGATCAGGCGCGCGAGGATCTGCGGCGCACCGATCGGGGCAGGGCAGCAGCTTCTGAGGCGCTGCGCTCCGATCAGTCGCCCGAAGAGATCGCCCGCCAAAATGATGAGGCGTGGAAATGAGGGGCGCGGCGGCTGCGCTGATCGTCCTGGCCCTTGCCGCCTGCGCGCCCGAGATCCCGAGCGGGGCAGGGTGTCAGACCTATGGAGCAGAGCGCAGCCACATGCCGAGGCCGCTGCCCGACAACGCCCTCGGCGTATGGATTGCGGTTACCGACGCGGCGATGACCGGCGCTTGCCGGTGACTTGATCGGGGCGACAACGCCCCGCCAGCAGAGACAACGTGCCCCTTGCACGGTGGCAGCGGTGCAACAACGCAGCCACCGCGCAGTATCGTTTGGAGACCAGAAGCACCGTCGCCAAACCTTCCGGAATCGTCGCCCGTAGCCGCGAGCGGACGGCGATATGGAGCGGCTAAACAGAAGGCAAGACGGCGCGAACGGCCCGAACCGGACCTTCGTCCTGAGCGCATCATAGGTTCAGTGGCAGCCCAAAGCTGCCGGTCGTACAGGGCAAGGCGTAGCCGAAGCGTTAGTTCGAAGTTGCCGCTCGACGGAACCAGCAAGACCCCGTTTCCATTATGGAGTGTTTCAGGCTAAAAGAGGCAATATCTAAAAGAAGCGACATGCAGTGCTAGTAGGGGAATGAACATTAACAGCTCAGCGCAACTATCTGCTTTGACGCGACTTTTCTCTGCCTCCGTTTACCGTGAGATGGCGAAGAAAGGCCGTTCCGGCTTGTTCCGTCGGCTTATTGGACAGACCGATCTGATCCATGATGTCTACTCATGTGCGACGGTAGGCGACACCTTCGACTCGGCATTCGAGAATCTGAAAGTTGCAGGAAACCGCGACGAATACATTTATCGCACGGCAATTAGCCACAAAGTGCTGATGGGGACCCATTCTCTCAGCACGGCCTCAATGCTCAATGAATTTCGCGCAGGTAACTGCAAAGCAGATCTAGTTATCTTGAATGGTACTGCGACAGTTTATGAAATCAAGTCGGAGCGGGATTCCCTTACACGTCTGGCCAATCAGGTCGAAAACTACAAGCGCGTTTTTGCAAAAGTCAACGTTATAGCCAGCGAAAGTCATGTGAAGGGGGTACTATCAACCGTCCCTAACGACGTCGGGGTAATGTGCCTTTCCAAGCGATATCGGATCAATACCGTCCGCGAAGCGGTTGATTGTCCAGAACGCATCTGCCCACTGACTGTTTTTCAGTCTCTACGTTCCGCTGAAGCAAAAGAAATTTTAGAGACGCTGGGAGTGACGGTGCCGCAGGTACCCAATACGCAGCGGCACGCCGTGATGCGCGACCTTTTTGCAACGCTTGACCCTGTACGACTACATATCGAGATGGTGCGGACCCTCAAGCGGACACGCGATCTTGCACCGCTAGGCGAGCTGGTCAATTGTATGCCAAAGTCCTTGCAAGCTGCGGCGTTGTCAGTTTCGGTGCGCCGCTCTGATCATCAGCGCTTGATCGACGCCATAGCGACCCCGCTGCACGTAGCCATGACCTGGAGCTAGCTGACGCATGTATCACCCCTATTTTCGCGGAAAGCAGTTTGAATTAATTACGATACGCGAGATGGCGGAATTATTTGCCGAAATGAACTTCGTGCCTGTTATTGAGCCCGTCCGCGAATCGTTAACCGGGCTCAAAAAGGCCTTGGAGGCTGTATGCAGCGCCGGTGGACACGCGATTGTAATCGTGAACCCCAATTACGGCGACCACCAAGAGGACGGGGCGAACATAACCAGCCTTCTTCAAGAAGAGTTCAGTGACTTCGAGAATATCTACGCTGGCATCCTACTGCGCAGCAGCATGACGGTTAAAGACGTGATGACGTGCTTTGAGCAACACGCGGATCATGATCCTGTTCTGGTCCATGCAGGCTTCACGGCACCCAAGGAATTGGCGGCGGCGCTAGTAGAGGACATGTCCGAACTCACCAACGTGTTCGTGGAAGATCATGCAAAGCTGCTCTATCGAAAACATTTCGATAAGAGCACACGTGTCCTAGTGCGCGATGGATTCAAGAGACAACGCAATGCTGATTATGAGGAGATGGAGGAGTTCTCAGATCTTCATGTTACTTATGGCGATCTGGGCATGGTGGGCTTTGGTGACTTTCTCACGGTCGGCGACGCCTACAGCGAGGGTGGCGGTCCGGCCTATGCTGTAGCGATCCATGTCACGTTCATCGATCCTGACAAAGACGATGTCATGTACATCTATCACTTCGTCTCGGACACGAAGGACACACCGACTGATCCTGCAGGAAAGTTTGCCCAAGCGCTGGCGAAGCTGATCGCGAAACTAGACAGCGGCAGTTCGCATATACTAGAGACAGAGGCAATCAAGGAATTTCGTCTGCTCCACGAAAAAGGTCATTTCCCAGGCCTTGGTACGGTGAAAAAGCTTTCGATGAAGCATCATATCGAGACTCTAGCGGCTTATCTGGGTTAAGCGAAATGGCTAAACGTTTCTGTTGCCCGGAATGCTTTGATGATCGTGCCTTGCGCGGTCAGCTCTTTCCATCGCTAAATCCTGACCACGGGACGTGTGATTTTTGTGGAACTACAGACACTCAACTTCTCGAGCCGGAACAGCTTGCGAACTATTTCGAGTTGCTGGTTAACGTCTATGAGCCGAGCGAAGGCGGAAAGTCTTTGATCGAATGGATGAAAGACGATTGGCAACTCTTCAGCCATGAGCGGATGGACACAGCACATGCGAAAGAACTGCTCGGCGAAATTCTCAATGACGGTGATATAGTCCGACGCGGCTTTGCCCCAGCAGCAAGCTATATTAGCAAAGGCCTCGCGCAATGGGACAAGCTGCGTGATGAGATGATGTATTCCAATCGTTGGTTTCTCAACGTCGCTATAGACGAAGATCGGCTTAAACTTCTACTCGACATGCTTATTGTGCCGGAATTGCCCCAGGATTGGTACCGCGCTCGCATCCGTAGCGAAGATGAGATAATTCCAATTGAAAAAATGGGAGCGCCACCGCGACGGCGTTCGTCCAATGGTAGGGCCAATCCTGCCGGCATTCCCTATCTCTATCTTGGGTCACTTCCAGATACGGCCATTGCCGAGATCAGGCCTCATACAGGCGAGGTTGCTTGTGTCGCTCATTTTACGATTCCCGAAATCAAGGCCGTAGACTTGCGCAATCCTCGCAAACTCGTCTCCCCTTTCATCCTAACCGACGCGAGCGAGATCGGTCAGCTGCGCGCTGACTTGCCGTTCCTCGAACGCCTGGGGGAGGAATTGACGAGGCCGGTTCAGCCTTCTGGCGCGGCGATAGACTATATTCCAAGCCAGTATCTGTGTGAGTTTATTAAGAAAAGTGGCTTTGACGGCGTAGTGTACCGAAGCTCAGTTAGCGATGGCATCAATCTTGCTCTATTCGATCCCAAACAGGCAGTCGGCGAGAATGTAACTATCTACAACGTAACTAAGGTGACGGTAGAGGTAGATGCCGTTTAGAGAGAGTACCATTGTACCGCGGGTAACCTATTGCGCGCTCCGGCAACGGGCTGCATGCTGCAGGGAGTATCCGGTCCCGACCGTTGGGCTGTGGTTATGTAAAACACAGTATCTGCGTAAGTACTGTCCGGAGTTGCGGCTCGCACTGACGTTTTCTATCGGAAAATGCGCTCAAAATTGACCCTCGCGCTAAAAGTGGCAAAGCAGCACGAAAGACCACTACGACAGCTGAGCTTGCAAGAGTTGTGTACGTCTTTAGAACAATGACCCGAGCCCTCGAAAAAAGAGTGTAAGCTTTCCCTTCCCCTGCCCCCCCAAACGAAACAAAGGTCAGCATGAGTACATCTGAAACTGTCGATTTTCCGATCTGTTCCTGCCCTTGTGGCAATGGGAAAATAATAAAATCAGTCACAACACAGGACAATCCTTGGAGTAGCGCTGACATCGACTACTACATCGGCTGCAACGATTGCTCTAAGGTTTGGCAGATTGAGTATCAATCCTTGGTATCGAGAGAGGAGGCCACGGCCGCCAAGAAGGCGGCGAATGACTACTGGTCGTCCCGCGAAAACCTACTGTCACTTATCAATCCGTTGGCTGATAATTATTTTGAAAGGCTCTCGGCGCCGTCTATGGCCGCCGAACATCGTGAGATGTGTCGACTAGGGATCTCAAGCTCAGACATCAGAAATTATCGAAGACTACGAAACTCTGGACAGTCATTTTCCTCTATTTGTGACCCATTGCGCAACGCAGGCTGGGTAAAAGAGTTGATTTCTGGTTCTGAGCTGCATGTGGAGTATGAGGCGCTGTTTGCTGCAATGAATGATGCGGATGCCAATAAGCGACAGGCGGAGAAAGCCATCAAACGATTGCCAATTATAGGCTCGATCCCAAGAACGCGTTATTGACTTTTCGGAGCTGTAAAGGCTTTGCCTCCTCCCGCAGAACGACCAGAACGCTACCTATGCCAGAGCGTTTATCGGCCTTGACGGGCAGCTTTTGGGCGATAGGACATCCAGTAGGCGCGACTTTGCAAACGGCGCTATCTGCGCAGCGCAGTCATTGGTGTTGGGTGCAGCGAACGGCAGTTCTCCGCCCTAGACGTCCAGCGCTTCGCAGCAGCAGCGAACGACCGCTTCCCGCCCTTCGTGTCGGCGCCACGAGTCATGCTGCACCAGGTACAAAGGTCGCGAATGGGCTGTCTGCGGGTATACGCTGCGCTCCGCTTTAATGTCCGCTCTGGCCGACCAGCGCTTCCCTCAAGCAACAGCCTCTTTAACCATGGCGACCAGCCAGTCCCTGGTCAGGTCGCGCGCCTCACGCGAGTCGTAGGCGCCCTGATGTTCAAAGCCATCGGTAACAGCGACCGACATCTGGTTGACATGCAGCCCGGAGCCAGCCTGCACAGTGCCATCGCCCTGTGCCTTTGGCCCGTCCATTTGAAGGGTACGGCTGAAGGTTTTAGGTCCGCCTGGATCATTGGGGTTGGAGCCTCGCAGGCTCACCCTTCCAGAAGAGGCATTGGCGACCGGGTTGACCGGATAGGCGCCTGCAAACCGCTCCATCGGTCGCCATGCGACATGGTCGCGAGTCTTGCGGGCCGTCCCGTAGAACATCCGGGTGTTGGGGTGATAGGCGTTGTTCTCTAACGGGACGTGAAAGCTTCTGGCCTTGTTGATCTGCCGCAGGCAGGCAGTCCATGCCTTGGTCGGGTTGCCACCGGGGTCCAGCAAGGATCGGTCCACAAGGCGATACCAGTCCACGGCATTGGCATAGATTTCCGCATAAGGGTCGGCCCTAGGGAGCTCCCACAACTTGTTGCCTACGCCGTCAAGTGCCCGCAGCCAAGGCTTGCGTCCCGGGACATCCTTGTAGACCCGGTTCGGTGCCAGCTCCAGCGGACCGGGCATGTTGGCCGCCGTGGCTGTGACCTGAGCCTGATCACTGCCCAGGACATGGCGGGTCGCGCCTTCAAAGCCGCCGCGGATACGCTTGTAAAGCTCGGGCGAGCCATGAGTCGGCATGGCACCATGGATCACACCATGCACGTCAGAGGCCTTGCCAAGCAGTTGCGTGTAACCGCGCGCTACGAGCCCACCCATCGAATGCGTGACCAGAATTGGTTTCATGGACTGCCTGTTCAGTCGCTCCGCTTCCTTTGACGCTACGGCTCCGGCCTCAGCAACGACCGCTCCCAATCCTGCTGCGGAGGCTCGGTTGGAATCCGTCCAGTTGTAGGGATAGGCCCACACCATGAACCGGATCATGACGACGCAGCCGTCGATCCGGGTGACTTCGTCGCGGGCAAGCCAGTCCAAAAAGGGCAGGTAGGTCCCCAGCAGACCGTTGCGCCCCCGGTCGGCGCGCCAGCCCGATCGATGATGAGCGACCTCCAGATAACCGGGCGAGAACGAGCTGCCGGGGCCGCCGATAAGCATTCGTTTCTTCGCGGCGGCACCCGAAGTGGCTAGCCCGATGGTGTCCCATGCTTGGCTCCAGGAGCTGGCACCGGGGTCCCAGACAACCTGTTTGGTCGACGCGTTCCGCAGCCGGCTTCCCATGATGCCGGGCACGAACACGACCGGGCAGATGACGTTGAGCGGACAGCTCTGAGTGGCGCTTCCCGTCATACTAGGGCCTCGGCCGAAGGCTCGTCAGGATACTGTCCCACAGGGCGCGGGACGTTTGCGTATCGTAGGGTGGGGTGTCGGCGGATTCAGCGTCCTTGAAGAGCTCTGCGCCGATGGTGACGAAAGGCTGGCCCGCTTTGGCCTCTTGTCCGGCCGAGGCCATGAACCTGATCGCGACGCCGTCTTCACGTCCGGTGGCACCGGGGGTCACGATCTGAGTCTCATATCCAGGCTGATCGGCGATCTGCCGAGAAGTGGCGTTCGGAGACAGTGTCTTGGCGGGGTCAGGGATATCCGAGGGCGCGCGCAATCCGTCCGAAATGGAGAGCGTCATGCCATAGCCCACCATGTCTGGGTCGTGAATAAAGGCCTCTACCACCTGCCAGTCGAGGCGCTCAGGGTAACGTCCGCTGTCAAGGCAGAACCCGGGCCCATCTTCGTCGCGCAGACCCTCCGCGACATGCGTGAGCATGGCCAGCTCGTCCGCCTCATTTTCCTGCGTGATGGTCCCAACCAGCTTGAAAACTGTACCGTTCTGGCGGCTGTAGGCCTCGACTTCGTAAGACTCCAGCACGACGCCGGGGATGTCGATCACGACATCCGACGCAAGGATGGTCGTTCTGCCATTTTCACGCGCCCATCGTAGGCGGGTCTGCTCGCCCGAGGCGTCGGTTTCGCCGTCCTCCAAGCTGCGTCGGCGGGTCTCTACTGTTGTTCTGAGAGTTTGCTCATCCATCTGCCCCAGGGTCGTGACCTGAAAACCGTTGAGCAGAGCTGCATCGATGCGGATCTCGAACCCCTCAGGAATGTTCAGGTCATAGCGTCCGGCGCAGACCGCTCGGGTTGCGAAAGGTTGTTCCTGCATAGGCTCACTCCATACTGAATGCGTCACCGCAGCGGCAGCGATAGCTCCCCCAACGATCAGGAACGCGGTGGTGCGCGTCGATCTGCCAAGCGACATCGTCATTCCCAGTCTTTCATTTCAAGCATCCACAAGCGAATACCGACTCCGCGTGAGCGATCGCTCAGCATCTCGCGCAACGATAGGGGCCATGGGTTGCCCTGCAACAGGCTTTTATCAACCAGTAGGCGCATGGCGGTACCGCGCTGATCCGATTGGCTGAAGCCGCACTGGATCAGCCAGGATCTCAGCCGTTTCAGCAGGTTGTACCCCTCCTGAAAGGTCATTTTCCCGGGGTTTGCACCAGATAGGGCATAGCGTATCTCGTCGTTGACCCGGCGTCTGTCGATCTCTGCGTTCAAGGCGCCCCGCAGGTCGTCGTCTATGGCAATTCGCCCGGGCCTTGGCTGATCGCTGCGGGTCGGTGTCACGGTCCAGCAAGCGTTCCCCTGTTCGACCTTCAGAATCAACAGGGATATGTCCTGGAGTAATCCCGCTGCAATCGGATGCCCCATCAGGTCTGGGGTCGAGGCGATGGCCGCCCAGAAGCTCTCGGTCCAGAACCGAAGGTAAAACCACTTCCCCTCCGTATCGCGCACCTTCGTGAACTTGCGGAAATGCCTGCGCAATGCCTCCAGAGACATCGGTGACCGGAGCAGAAGACTGGCGTCACGATCCCAGAGATCCGAAGATCCTTCACCCTCCGTAAAGATGGATCGGGTGAAACGGTTGTTCTGTTCAAGGCGCACGATCCAAGGCGCCACATCCCTGAAGTCGTCGGCGGCCTTACCCTGGAAGAGGCATCCATGTTCCAGCCCCGAGTCCTCCAGACTCTCGACCAGTCCAAAGACCCGAGCTGCATCGAGAACGGCGAAGGTGTTTAAGGAGCGCTGATCCGCCATCAAGGGGCCTTCTGAAAACAGAAGGTCACGCAGGGCAGGCGGGATCGTCAGCGGAGACGCGACCCCGAATTGAGGGCCCAAGGGTGCAAAGTCAGGGATCACATCAATACCCGGACCAAGATCGCTCAGTTCCAGGGATGCGTCACCGTACCATGGCCAGCCACTGTCAGGCATCTCCGCCGCTGCCTCGCAAAAGAAATTTCCCGCATGGTGTGACATACGATCGCTCCGGGTGCCACAGCCGAAATGCGATCAGCAATCCGACCTTGAGGCAGGGGCTGAACATCTACGAAGTGCTCCCCAGTTCATTGAACCTGCATGAACTGGGAAACCTTGGCAGAGCCGCCAAAAGACACCCTTTAAAAACAGTTCCTTGGACGGGATTTCAATAGCTTGGCTGGTTGGCGCTTCGTTCACATCGAAGATGTCAGGGGTCCAAATCCCTTATCACCCACCAGTCTACCTCTTCGATAACGGAAACCGAGAGAAGTCTGGACCCGAACGCGGATATCGGCTCAAAGCCAGCTCCGAGACAGCGAAAAGGAAACGGAAGGAGACAGTGGCATTAACCACGTCATGAACCAGGAAACATAACGCCAGGGCGGGTCAGTTCTCGAGGACCTCCAAAGCCTGCGACCAATTGGAGCGCAGCGGCATCGGTCTGGCGATGGTTCTGAAGTACGTCAAAACCTCAGGTGGAAAAATACAGCTAATCTCTGACGGGCTGCGCGGGGCGTCTTTTGTTCTGACCTGGCCGAAACATCCAACTAAAACCACTGCGGCAGAAGACCTTACGGGATGAGCGCCGTGGCCACAGAACCGAATTCCAATGCGGTGACCATCATATTGGTTGAGGATGATGATGGTGACGCCAAGGCCGTTCGGCCCCTTACTGAAAGCGCGCATCGGCAACCCGATAATGCGGCTGACGGATGGCATCGAAGCGCTTGAGCATCTGCGCGGCGAAAAAGGAACGCCACCGGAGAAGTCTATTCTAATGGTCGATCTGAACATCCCCCGCATGAACGGGCTGGAGTTTCTGGCCGAGGTTCGCAAGGACCCGAACCTGCACCGCGCCATCGCGTTCATCATGACCACCTCCAACGAGGAAAAGGACAAGGTTGCGGCCTACGGCCAGAATATCGCCGGGTACATCCTGAAGAACACCGCAGGCGAGGACTTTCTGATCGTCATCGAAACGCTGGACCACTTCTGGCGCGTTGTTGAGATGCCGGACATCACCCTAGGCCCGGCTGCAGCAGAGTAACGACATTGAAGATATTGATTGTGGATGATGATCTAGTTGACCGGAAACTGGTCGAAAGGCTGGTGCGCCAGATCCATGCTGGCGCTGACATCTAAGGCTTTGAGAGCGCAAGGCAGGCACAGGCTGCGGATTTGAAGCATGTCGATGTGATCTTTCTGGATCAGCGAATGCCGGACGGAGATGGCCTCAGCGTGCTAGAACCGCTGGCGGAAAAGTGGCCACGGGCAGCGATTTTTCTGATGACGGGCCAAGCGGACGACGTTGTCGCAAAGTCGGCCATCCTGCTTGGGGCAACTGACTACATTCCAAAACGCTCAATCAGCCGGAACGCGGTAGAGCGTCTGCTGAAGACAGGGCGAGATGCCGCTGAAATGCGCTGGAAGGTCGAACAGCAGCAGGAGATTCTGACCTTCGCGCATGTTCTGGTGCATGATTTCCGCGCCCCGATTGTGCAGGCCAACAGCATTACAGAATTGCTGGAGGAGAGCATCAATGACGGCGATCAGGATGCCATCCAGACAGAACTTGCGCTGCTGCACAAATCCACCGGGCCGATGAGTGAGCTGATCGATAGCCTCAGCTCTCATATCCGGAATGATCGCGCCGCTGAAATGGAGGTAAGTCCCTAAAATCAGATGCCTTGGGCACGCGGGTCGCGAGCATCCGCCCCGCTGATACCTCAGCAAATATGTCCATGGCCTCTGAAGCGGCCCCTCGGGCAAGGAATGCTCGAGTCCCTAAATTTCACGGCGATCGAAGGCAAAGAAAACCTCCGGCAAGGTGCCTTTGGTGGCCCGCAGGGTAAAGACGTAGTCGGCCCGTTCAAGATGCATGTCACGGCAGGGGATCTGGATGAACCCATCCTGACGGCTGGCGCCCTTGTTCCACATAAAGCCAACCCCGAGCCGATGGGCGACAGCATCCAGAACGCCGTCGCGAGTATCGAGCACGATGGAGGCCCGCGGAGAAAGCCCTGCTGTCTTAAAGGCTTCATCGACGACACGCTGGGTTGAGGAGCCTCCCGTGCGCATGATCAGCCGCTCCTGCATCAGGTCGCGACACGTCACCTCGGCTTGGGTCGCAAGCGGGTGCTGGGGGTGGACGATCACCACGACGGACTGGCTCTGGATCTTGCGCCGTTTGAAGCGGGGCTGGTCGGGAACCTCTGGCAGCACGGCCACATCGACGCGGCCTTCGGTCACGGCCTGCACGATCTTGCTCCAGCTGCCCATCTCGATCTTCACGTTCACGTTTGGAAAATGATCCTGAAACGCGGCAATCAGCGCCATCCCCGGCAACGGATTTCCCAGACCAACGCGCAGCTCGCCCTGCTCCAACGTGCTGTGTTGCGACAGGATTTTCGCAATGCGCTCTCCCGCATCCTCGATCTCGCGCGAGGTCTTGTAGATGTCCTGACAGAGCGACGTGGGCACCATGTCATTGGCGATCCGTTTGAACAATTCCACGCTCAGCGCCCGTTCCAGATCGCGCACCTGCTGGCTGATCGTCGCCTGCGAGACTTCCATACGGCGTGCGGCGGCGGAAAAGCTGCCGGTTTCCATCACGCTGTTGAGGGCGCGCAGGCGCGCAAGGGTCAGGGCGGCAAGCGCCTCTTTGGGCAACAAGGTCTTCATGCGTCCCCTATAGGAACTCCCTGTAACCGTAACATGACTGTCGTAGAACTTTCCTATGAAGCCCCCGAACAGAGCGAAGGGGGCCGTCATGGCAACTATCCAATTCCGAGATATCCGAAAGTCATTTGGGGACACCGATGTGCTCAAGGGCGTCGGGCTCGACGTCGCGGACGGTGAATTTCTGTCGCTCGTCGGGCCGTCGGGCTGCGGGAAATCCACCTTGCTGCGGATTCTGGCGGGGCTGGAAAGTCAGACCAGCGGCTCGGTGATGATCGGCGGCAAACCGGTCGACGGGCTGCATGCCGCAGACCGCGACCTTGCCATGGTGTTTCAAAGCTACGCGCTTTACCCGCATCTCACCGTGGCCGAAAACATCGCTGTGCCGCTGACCATGCGCCGTCTGTCGCGCGCCCAGCGGTTGCCGCTGGTCGGTCGCCTGCTGCCCGGCTGCAAGGCAACGCGCACCGAGATCGGCACCACCGTGCGCGAAGCGGCCGAGATGCTCGACATCGCGCATCTGCTCGACCGCAAGCCCGGGCAGCTCTCGGGCGGTCAGCGTCAGCGTGTTGCCGTTGGGCGGGCGCTGGTGCGCGAGCCTTCGGCGTTTCTGCTGGACGAGCCGCTGTCCAATCTCGACGCCAAGATGCGGGTGCATATGCGCGCCGAGATTGCCCAGCTCAACCGCAGCCTCGGCGCGACCTTTGTCTATGTGACCCACGATCAGGCCGAGGCGATGACCATGTCCGACCGCATTGCGGTGATGATGGAGGGCGAGTTGCTGCAGGTCGGCACGCCTGACGCGCTCTATGACCACCCTCAGGATATCCGGGTGGCACAGTTCATCGGCTCGCCCGCGATCAACATCCTGCCGGTCGATACCGATGCCAGCGGCGCGATCCACATGTGCGACATGGCCACGGGGCTGCGGGCAGGGGGCACCCCCATCGAGCATCTGGGCGTGCGCCCCGAGGCGCTGATCCCGTGTGATGAGGATGGCTTCGTCGTGGGCCGCGTGCGGCTGATCGAGAACCTCGGCTCTGACCTCTTCGTGCAACTGGACGCCGCCGGTGTGCCCTTGCCGGTGACGGTGCGCTTACCGTCCGAGGCGCGGGGCCGCGTCAAGCTCCGTGACGTGATGCAATTGACCGCGGACCCGGCACGGATCTGCGGCTTTGACGTTGCGGGCAAAGCGGCCCCCGTGGTCGCGATTGAAAAGGTGGCAAGCCATGTCTGATGCAGCTTCCCTCTCTCACGCCGTCCCGAAACAGCAGCGGATTGCGCGCCCTGAGCGTCGGCAGGCCCGTGCTGGGATTGTGCTCTTTGCGCCGGCGTTTGTGTTGTTGATCCTGATCCTGATCGTGCCCGTTGTCGTCGCGGGGATCCTGTCGATGACCGACTACACCCTGGGTCGCCCGAGCATCGACTGGGTGGGTTTGCGCAACTACGTCGACATTTTCACCGGCTCCTCCTATCGCAAGATGATCGTGGCCACGGTGCTGTACGTCGTGCTCGTGGTCCCGGCCTCGGTCTTCCTGGGCCTTGGGGCGGCGCTTCTGATCCGCTCGCTCAACGTCGGGCAGTCGTTTTACAAGACCATCTATTTCCTGCCGGTCATGGCGTCGCTTCTGGCCATGGCCATTGTCTGGGAATTTGCCCTGCACCCGACGCTGGGGATCGTGAACCGTACGCTTGCCATGGGGTGCGGCACGCCGCTGGAGTGGTGGCCATGGTTTGCGCGCGGCTGCGCCGAGGGCTTTCCGCTCTGGCTCGGGGATCGGGACTATGCGCTCTATACCCTTGCGTTCATCGGCGTCTGGCAGAGCTTCGGCTTCAACATGGTGCTGTATCTGGCCGGTCTGACCTCGGTGCCGAGTGACCTCTACGGTGCAGCCTCCATGGATGGCGTCAAGAGCGGCTGGGAGCGGTTTCGCCTGATCACCTGGCCGATGCTGGGGCCAACAACGGTCTTTGTCGTCACCATCACGATGATCCGCTCGTTTCAGGTCTTTGACACGGTCGAGGCGCTGACCCACGGCGGGCCTGCCAAGTCCACCTATGTGATGATCTATGCGATCTACGAAAAGGGCATTGCGCAGAACCTTGTGGGCCTTGGCGCGGCGATCACCATCCTCTTTCTGGCCTTTGTCATGCTGATCAGCGTGGCGCAGCGCCGCTTTGTCGAACGCAAGGTGCACTACCAATGACCTACCGCTTTTCCACCCGCCAGACGCTGGCCCATGTGGTCCTGATCCTTGGCGCCGTGATCGTGCTGTTGCCGTTCTACGTGATGATCTCGACCTCGCTCAAATCACCTGCCGAGATTGCCACAGGCACGGGCGGCGTGTTCGGATCTCAGGCGCTGTTTGCGGATCAGACCTGCCTGACCCTCGGCGGCAGCAAGGCCGATTGCCTCGTGCGCCCCGTGCTCGACAACTACACCAAGGCCTTCACCGAAGCGCCGATGTGGCGCTACCTGCTGAACGGCGTCATCGTCACCCTGTCGATCTTTGCACTGCAGACGCTGGTCGCGGTGCCTGCCGCCTATGCGCTGGCCAAGCTCAGGTTCTGGGGCCGCGACGCCGCCTTTGCGCTGGTGCTGTTCTGCCTGCTGATCCCGGTCCATGCTATTGCACTGCCGCTTTATCTGATGCTGGCGAAGCTGGGGCTGACCAACAGCTACGCCGCCCTCATCCTGCCCTGGACCGTGTCGGCCTTCGGCATCTTCCTGATGCGGCAATTCTTCATGACCGTGCCCGACGATCTGATCGACGCCGCGCGCATGGATGGCATGGGCGAGTTCGCGATCATCTGGCGCGTCATGTTGCCCACCGCAATCCCGGCGCTGCTGGCCTTTGCGATCTTCTCGGTCGTGGCGCATTGGAACGACTATTTCTGGCCGCGCATCGTCATCACCGGCGACCGCAGCCTGTTCACGCCGCCCTTGGGCCTTCGCGAATTCAAAGGCGATCTGGGCGGCGATTTCTACGGCCCGATGATGGCCAGCGCCACGATCATCGCCGTGCCCCTTGTCGTCGCCTTCCTGCTCGCACAGCGCCGTTTCATCGACGGGATCACGCTGTCGGGCATGAAATAACCCCCCTTCACACTGCCAGTCTCCCAAAGGATTTCTCCCGTGAAAAAGCTTCTGCCTCTCTCCACCGCTCTGCTGGTTGCCATGGCGACCACTCAGGCCCATGCCGTCGATATCGAAGTGGGCTACGCCTATTCCGCGACCTTCGATCTGACCTTTGAACGGATCATGCAGGATTTTGCCAAATCCCATCCCGACATCACCGTCCACTTCCGCGCCACGTATGAGAACTACGAGGACGCAACCAACACCGTCCTGCGCGAAGCCGTCGCCAATACGCTGCCCGACGTGTCCTTTCAGGCGCTGAACCGTCAGGCTTTGCTGGTCGAGCGTGGCATCGCCAAACCGCTCGACGCCTATATCGCCGCCGAGCCGGATTTCGAGACGGAGGGCTATCACAAGGCCATGCTCGACCTGTCGACCTTTGACGGGCACATCTATGGCCTGCCGTTCTCCGTCTCGACCCCGATCAGCTTTTACAACCGTGACATTCTGAACGCCGCCGGCGTGGATACCTTGCCCGCGACCTGGGACGAGGTCATTGCGGCCTGCCAGCTGATCAAGGAAAAGACCGACAAGGAGCCGCTCTATTGGGAGTGGAACATTTCCGGCAACTGGCTGCTGCAGGCCGCGATGTGGAGCCAGGGGGTGCCGATGATCAAGGACGGCAAGCTGAACATGGACAACCCCGAGGGCCTCAGGGCGCTTGAGACGGCCAAGGCGATCTTTCAGGACTGCGGCATGAAAAACGTCATCGGCGGCGATGCGGCCAAGTCACTGGCGGCGGGCGAACTGGGCATGTTCTTCAGCTCGACCGCCTATGTCGGCTTTGTCGACCGCTCCAAGGTCGGCGACTGGGACTTTGTGACCGCGCCCTATCCGGGGTTCGACGGCGCGCCACAGGCGCTGCCGGCTGGCGGCAACTCCGCGATGCTGACCTCGACCTCGCAGGACCCAGAGGTCCTTCAGGCCGCATGGGAGTTCATCAAGTTCACCACCTCGGGCGAGGGTGCTGCCGCCGTGGCGCTGACCACCGGCTACGTGCCGCCGAACAAGGTGGCGAACGAGCTGCTGATGCAGGACCTCTATGCCAAGAACCCCAACAAGCTCACCGCCGTCAATCAGCTGCCGCTGCTGTCGGAGTGGTTCGCATATCCCGGCGATAACGGTCTGGCCGTAACACAGGTGATCGAGGACTATCTCGAAGCTATTTTCGTCGGAGACGCCACTGATATGACAGAGCTGCGCGACGAGATGGTCGAAGAGGTCAACGCCCTGTTGCCGCACTAAACCCGTCGCACTCACAAGGCGCGGCGGCGCTGTCGCCGCGCTGCATTTCCGAAGGATATGAAGATGACCGTTCCCCTCCGTTTCGCCGTTCTCACCGATCTGCATTTTGTCCCCGACGGCCAGACGATCTATGGCTTCGACCCCCGCACCTGCCTCAGACGCGCGCTCGATTTCCTCGACAGCCTGCCGCAGGTGGATTTTCTGGTGATCATCGGCGATCTGAGCGACCGCGGCGAACAGGCCGCCTATGAGAGCCTGCAGAACGAGCTTGCGCGCCTCTCGATCCCGGTGATCCTGATGGTCGGCAACCACGACGCCCGTGCGCCGTTCCGCGCGGTCTTCCCGGATGCCCCGCGCGACGATAATGGCTTTGTGCAGGGTCTGCATGTATTTGATCAGGCGAGCCTGATCACCCTCGACACGCTGATCGACGAGCCGCAGGTGCATCACGGCGCGCTCTGCGACGACCGCCTCGCGTTTCTGGAAACCGCGCTGCGCGAAGCCCCCGCTGACCGGCCTGTCCTGTTGTTCCAGCATCACCCGCCGATGGACCTGTCGATCCCGCCGATGGACGCCATCCGCCTGCACGATGATGCCGCCGAACTGGCGACCTTCGCGCGCGCGGGCCGCAAACCCGACTACCTGTTCATGGGTCACGTTCATCGCCCGATCACCGGGCTGTGGCACGGCATCCCGTTCCATATCCAGCGCGCCCTGATGCACCAGGTTCATCACGAATTTGACCAGCCGGGCCGGATCATGGGCAGCATCGAGGCCCCCGATCTGGCCTATGTCACCGTCACCGATGGCACGATCCTGATCCATGACTGCTCCTTCGCCTATGACGGTCCGGTCTACGATCTGGAATCCTCGGACGCTGCCGCCGCTGCGTCACCCCAAGACCTGGAGCGGTTCTGATGCACCTTGACGCCTATGACGGCTTTCTCTGCGATCTCGATGGCTGTCTGATTTCCGGCACAACCGTCCTGCCGGGGGCAAAGGCTCTGCTCGACTACGCCGGTGACCGGCTGATCATCCTGAGCAATAATTCCACGGATACGCCTGCCACCCTGTCGGCCCGTCTCAAGCAGCTTGGCCTTTCGGCCCCGCCAGAGCGGATCGTGCTGGCGGGCACCGCCGCGCTGGATCATCTGGCGCAGATCGGTGGCGTGCGGCTCAGGCTCTACGCGAGTGCCGATCTGCGCGCCTATGCGCAGCCCCTCGGTCTGTCGCTTGACAGCGCTGAGCCGACGCATGTCCTGCTGACGCGGGACGAGACCTTCGGATACAGTGACCTGCGCGACGTGATCGCACTGCTGGCGCGGGGCGCAGAGCTGTTTGTCGCCAACCCCGATGAAAGCCACCCCGGTCCGGATGGCATGCCAGTGCCGGAAACCGGCAGTCTGCTTGCAGCGGTTCTGAGCGTTCTGCCCGACCTGCGCTATACCGTGATCGGCAAACCCGAAGCGGGCCTCTACCACGCCGCCCTTGTGCGATTGTCCGGCGATCCGCGCCGCGTTCTTGCGATTGGCGACAACCCGAAGACGGACGCCGCAGGCGCGGCGCGGCTCGGCTTTGACTGCGCTCTGGTGGGCGCGGATCATGGGGAATGGACGGATCTCGACCATTTTCTCGCGGCGGGGCGGGCCGACAAGCGTCACGCGCAACATTGAGAAGGCCTTGAGGGATCGCCTGGTCGAGGGCGCTCCCCGAGGCCTTTCGCAGTGCCCCCTCTAAATCTCCATGCCGCGCAAAAACGCCTCGGGCAGCTTGAGGCACACCGCCCCGTCGGCGGTCCTCATTTTCGCCGGCGGATCGACGACGGCGGCCGCCCGTAGAGCGCCTGAAACACCGCATTGAACCGTCTGACGCTGCCGAAGCCCGATTGGAATGCAATCTCGGTGATCGGCAGCGTGGTTTCGTCCAGCAGGCGCTTTGCACGTCCGATCCGCATCGTCTGCGCGGTCTGAAGCGGCGAGGCCCCGATGTGATCCCTGAACAGGCGCGACAGATGCCGGGTGCCGACCCCCAGACGATCCGCCAGCGCCGCGACGCTCGCCGAATCCAGCGCCCCGTCTTCGATCAGCTTCAGGGCCCGCTCCACCGTGGTCTGCGTACCTTTCCACGCGGCACAGAAAGGCGCGGTCTCGGGCCTGCAGCGCAGACAGGGGCGATAGCCCGCCTGTTCGGCCGCCGCCGCCGTCGCATAATAGCTGACGTTGCGGGTCAGTGGATGCTTCACCGGGCAGACCGGGCGGCAGTAGATTTTGGTCGTGCGGACAGCTGTGAAGAACTTTCCGTCAAACGCCGGATCGCGCCTCAACCGTGCCTCGTTGCATGTGTCAAAATCGAGCATGCCGCGAGAGTAGAGCCGAAATCCGCTTTTGACGAGCAGGGACGGATGATGAGGTCCGAAAAGGGCCAGTGCTCCGCCACGGAAGTCTGTATACCCCGCCCAGATCAACCGTTTGCGGATAATGCCATGCGTATGACCCTACAGGACTGGGCCCTTCTATTTCTGCTGTCTCTCCTCTGGGGCGGCTCGTTCTTCTTTGTCGCCGTCGCGATAAAGGAGCTGCCGCCCCTGACCATCGTCAGCCTGCGCGCCAGCATCGCGGCCCTGACCCTGATCGGGATACTGCGGTTGCAGGGCGAGAGATGGCCCTTCGCCAGAGGGGCGATCCTGCCCTTCTTCGTCATGGGGTTGCTGAACAATCTGCTGCCGTTCAGCCTGTTGTTCTGGGCGCAGACGATGATCCCCAGCAGCCTCGCCTCGATCCTGAATGCGGCGACGCCGATCTTTGCGATCATCGTCGCGCACTTCCTTCTGGCGGACGAGCGGATGGCGACGCACAAGGCCATCGGACTGCTGTTCGGCTTTCTGGGTGTGGTCGTCTTGCTCGGCGGCGATCTTCTGGGCGGCGCCAGCATTGCCTCGCTGGGGATGCTGGCCTGTCTCGGGGCGGCACTGGCCTATGGCTTTGCCAGCGTTTACGGGCGCAGGTTCAAGGCCATGCGCCTGACGTCGACGCAGGTGGCCTTCGGTCAGCTGGCCGCAACCACCACCATGATGATCCCGATCGTCTCGATCGTCGACCGGCCCTGGACCTTGCCGCTGCCCGGCCTGCCGGTGATTGCAGCGGTTCTGGCGCTCGCCATCGTTTCGACCGCGCTGGCCTATGTGATCTACTTTCGCATTCTGGCGTCCGCAGGGGCGGTCAACGTCGGCCTCGTCACCCTGCTTGTGCCGGTCAGTGCCATCCTGCTGGGCACGCTTATTCTGGGCGAGGATCTGGCCCGCCAGCACTATATCGGCATGGCCCTTATCGGCATTGGCCTGCTGGCGATTGACGGGCGCATCGCGGATCGCATGAAAGGCAAAGGCACAGCGGACGCGCCTTCGCACGCGCCCAAGCAATGACGGCGCTTTGCGCCGCGCCCTTCAGCGCGTCGCGGGCGGGTCGATACGCAACGAGCAGACCTATTTCCACGACACCGGCGTGATGTAGACGATGCTATCGTCTACACTGACCATGACATCGCCATCCTGAATGTTCACCTGCAGCTTCATCGACCGGCTCGCCAGTTTCGCCAGATCACCGGTATCCGTTTCCGACAGATTGAAGACCTGAAGATTGTCAAAGCGCGTGGTGCTGTTCTTGATCTTGTCCCACCAGATTTCAGCCGTTCTGCCACCGTAGCAATAGATGATCACCTTCTTGGATTTGCCACAGGATTGCCGCACGACCTTCTCGCTCGGAAGTCCCAGCGCCACCCAGAGTTCCATCTCGTCGCTCAGGCTCTTTTGCCAGATGTCCGGCTCGTCATCTGTGGACAGGCCCTTGGTCAGTTCCAACTGCTCATTGGCATTCAGAGCAAAGGCGAGAAGGCGCACCATCAACCTCTCATCCGTCTCGGAGGGATGTTTGGCAACGGTCAGTTTATGGGTCTCATAATAGTGACGATCCATGTCGGACACGGAAAGTTCAACTTTATAAATAGTGGATTTTTGCGCCATGATCAGTCCCGGAATAGCGAAGAGGGGATGCTTAACGCGTCCGGTGGGCATGTGAAAGCGGATAAGCAGAGGCCCCTATGCAAACAGGGATTGCCGGGGTGGGTGACGGATCGCTCCAAGACAGATGCGCGGTGTGATGGTACCGCGATACTTGCCGAGCCTGACCGGGCAGAGGGGCAGTGTTGCAACCTCACGCATGGAGCGGACATCCCCCTTCCCGAACCCTTCGGCGACGCGGACGCCCTCAGCAGTGCCGACGGCTGGAGACGCCGCTCGGTTTCCCTTCGATCCCGCAGGACCCGCCCACACCGTCGTCCTCGCGCGTTTCAGACCACGGCAAGACATCGCCCCAGAGCAACGCGTCAATTGCCGTGGCGCTGTGGCAGGACCGACAGACCCACACTCAACCGGGCCTGACCCTCAGCGCCCTGAGCGCATTCAGGATGACGGCGACATCGATCGCCTCCTGCGCGACGGCGCCCTGCACGGGCGTGAGATAGCCCAAGGCCGCCACAACCATCCCGGCAACCGACAGGCCAATCCCGGCGGCAACGCTCTGCAGGGCGATCCGGCGGGCCTGTTGCGCGACCTCGATCCCCGGCAGCAGCCGGTTGAGGTCATCGACCAGCAACACCACATCGGCCGCCTCGGCCGAGGCTGCAGCGCCGCGCGCGCCCATGGCGACACCGATGTCCGCGGCCGCAAGGGCAGGGGCGTCGTTCACCCCGTCCCCGACCATCATCACGCGCCCCGCCTTGCGCTCGGAGACGACCAGCTGCACCTTCTGATCCGGCGTCAGTTCGGCGTGCACCGCATCAAGGTGCAAGCCCTGCGTCACCGCCTCGGCCACGGCACGGCGGTCGCCGGTGGCCAGCAAGATGCGCGAGATGCCCAGCCGCCGCAGCCCGCTCAGCAAATCCGCGGTGCCGGGGCGCAGGGCGTCCGCCATCATCAGGTGGCCCGCAAGCTGCCCGTCGACGCCAACCGCGACGACGACCGATCCGGCGCTGGCGATTTCCTCGTCAGGCCGCGCGCCGCCCAGCTGCGCCGAAACGAAGGTCGCGCCGCCGACCACGACCCTGTGACCATCGACCTCGCCCGAAACGCCTTCGCCGGGCGTCTCGACGATGGACTGCGGCATCGGCAGGGGCAGGCCGCGCGCCGTGGCAGCGGTGACAATGGCCTGCGCGATCGGGTGTTTCGACGCCTGATCAAGGGCGGCGGCGAAAGACAGGCAGTCGTCCTGCGACAGTGCCCCCCGCGTCTGGATCGACACGATCTGGGGCCGACCGTCGGTCAGCGTGCCGGTCTTGTCGAGGATCAGCGTGGTGATCCGGGCCAGCGCCTCCAGCGGTTGCGCGCCCTTGATCAGAACGCCGAAATGCGCCGCCCGCGACAGGCCCGCCACCAGCGCCACCGGCACCGCAAGGATCAGCGGGCAGGGGGTCGCGATGACCAGAACCGCCACGGCGCGGATCGGATCGCCACTGACCCACCATGCGGCGGTCGCAAGGACAACGGTGATCAACAGGAAGATCAGCGACCAGCGGTCCGCCAGCCGCGCCATCGGCGCTTTTGAGGCCTGCGCCGCCTCGACCAGACGCACGATCCCCGCATAGGTGCTGTCGGCGGCGGCCCGCGCCACATGCAGATCAAACGCCTCGCCCGCGTTGGTCGCGCCGCTCATGACCTCCTCGCCCAGGGCGGCGCGCACCGGCATCGCCTCTCCCGTCAGGGCGGAGAGGTCGAGGATCGCGCTACCGGAGGCGACGGTGCCGTCGACCGGGGCCACATCGCCCTGCCGGATCAGCAGAAGGTCGCCCGGCGCGACCTCCTCCAGCGGCACATCCTGCAGCGCGCCCTCCCGGTGCCGCGTCGCGGTGCGCGGCACGCGGGACAAAAGCGCGCTCATCTCGCGGCGGGCGCGGCCTTCGGCGAACTGCTCAAGGAAGGTGCCGCTGGCATACATCAGCGCCACGACCGACGCCGCGAGCATCTCGCCAAACAGCAGCGCCGCCGACATCGACAGCGCCGCCACAATGTCGAGGCCGACCTCGCCCTTCAGCAGACTGCGCAGGATTTCGACCAGCAGCGCCAGCAGTACAGGGCCGACGCCGACCGCCCAGGCGATGGCCGCAACGTCCGGCCGCCCGAACAGCCACAGAGCGATGCCGGTGACCAGTCCAAGGGCCGCGACAGCCGTCAAGGCGCGCGCAAGGTAGTCCGGGCGCAGGTGGGTCATGCCGTCGCGCTCCCCGGTGCCGACAGGCCGGGGGCCCGCAGAGGGGCGGATCGCCCGGGCAGTCTTGGCATCTCGTGGCAGTGCGGCGCAGGCTTAGACAGGCTCATCACAGGCGACATCCCTTTTCCCGATGGTCGCAGGATGCACCGTCCGCGCGGCGATGAGGTTGATGCAGGTCAACTTCATCGCCGCTATTTGCACAATTGCCAAAGGGATGCCGGCTCCACCCCCGCTCGCCGCACGCCGCTGTCCTGTCCTGCGATCAGGCGGTCCGCCGACGCCGCTTTCGGATCATCAGCAGCCCCACCACAAGGACGCAACCAAGGTCCATCAGCACCCTCACTAGCGTCAGCAGGTTCGGGGTCGGACGCCTGTACGTCAAAGGACCGGCTCCCAAAGGCCTCACTCGCAGTGGCCGTCTGCGTCGCAATCTCCGCGTCGCTTGGCAGGTTGAAGGCGTTCTCCTGAGTGCCGAAAGGCGGCATGAAGACATGCGGATAGGTCGCCATCGCCCGAAGATCCTGCATCATTCTGGAAAAGCTGTGCTCGACCGCCTCTGCCATGCTTCCCCCGGCCTTGCCCTCCGTGCGGCCGGTCGTAAGGTCGGCGACGATCTCGTCCCGGAACCCGCTGCCGATCCCGGCCTCGGGGGCGGAGGGGATGTTGGTCGCATACCATACCCCGACCTGAGGACCGCCCATAGCGCGGATCAGTACGGCGCGCGCAGTGTGACAGGTGGCGCAATGCGCCGCCCCTTTGACAAGGCCGGCGCCCCGGTTCCCCCCGATCATCGAGGCACGGATATTGAAGGGAAACGGCAGCGCGGTGGTGCCGACCGGCAGGTTCACCGTCGCCACCCCGGTCATGCAATAGGCATAAGCCGCCTGCATGTCCGCACCGGTGCTGTTGGTGCAGGCGGTGCAGGGTATCGCCACCGGGCCGAGAGTGGTTGGCGTGGTCATGCGCCCGGCAATCGGCATCGACCACCAAAGGTGCCGGATCGTTGCCCATGATCGTGCCCCACCTGATCTGCGGCATCGGATAGTCCATGGAGCGCGGCAGCGGCGGCCATTGGTCGGCAGGCTCCGAGGGGTCACAGATGCCCAGCGCCCGTTCGGTCATGGTGTCGCAGCGATCCAGCGTCTGGTCGCCGAACGCCCAGTCGCGCCCAACCCCGAAGAGCGACTTCAGCGGCATGTCCTCGGGGGTGAGACGCCAGCTCTTGCCCACCCAGTACCATGTCGAGTCGCCGCATAGCGCAGATAGTTGGGGGGAGGCGTCCGGCCCGGTGCTCACCAGATGGTCTTGCCGATGAAACGGATGCGGCGCCCAGTCCGCTGGCGGATAGGGGGCCTTGGCACCGGGCTTGGCGTCCAGCGGCAGGGTGCGGTCATTCTCGACGATCTGGGCCTGCGTGACACGCGGCCCGGCTTCGATCATCAGCACGTCGAGGCCCGCGTCGAGGCCGTGTCCCGTGACGGCGACGCCGATCACTCCGGTGCCGACTTGCGAGGCACTGGTCATGGTGTGGCGTTCTGAAACAGGTCAAAACCACGGCAGGGCGGTCAGTGGCATAAAGGTCTCGCCCCCAGGCGTTCGGCGCAGAAAAGCCGAAGGTGGGGATTGGTGAACAGGGTCGCCTCCCGCTCGGCAAAGGAGGAGGCGGTGAACCAGCCCACGATCACCCAATAGGCGAAATCGCGGGTCGGGCCCTCCGGAAGATTGTCGAAGACATCCTCGACACAGGCGCTGTTCCTTGCGTCGGCAGCGGCAGTGATCTGCGCCAGCATCCCAGCCAGATCCCGATATCTGGTCGCCGCGGAGGCCGCGATACGCGCGCCGATGGCCGGGTTCAGATCAGGGTTCATGAGGCGCTGTGAGACGTCGAGGAACGCCCCTCCCATGCCGGAAGCGGACGCCGCGCGCAAAAGCAATGGCACGCCGAGGCTCGCCATTGCGGATATTGTTCCAAACAGGCACTGACGCCGGTTGGCGCGGACGAAAGCGGGTTTCATGGGAAAGGGATTTCGGGTTTCCCGGGGGGCGGGGATCGGATGCGACCCGCCAGCGCGAAATCACCCGGAACGCGCGACTGGCCTACGACGTCCTTGGCGCAAACAGCGGCAGGGGCACCCGCCTGATGACGGACGAGGCGATGCGCCTCCGTCTACCGCCCCGCGCGCACGGTCACGCATTTCGACCACTTCACTGCCCTCGCCGCGATGATCGAGGCGGGCAGGGGCGTCAGTGCCCTGCCTACCGCCAATCGCCCGTTGCGCGATCATCCCGTGCCCTGCGCGGTGCGGCTGTCGAGCCTTTGGTGACGCGGAATCTCGGCGTGCTGACCTCGACCAGAGGCGGCGCGATCTCCCGCCCGTTGCAGCGCTTGCGTGATCATCTCCCCCCTGCTGCCGAGGATCGCAACGAGGCATGACCGCCCGTTGATCTGCCCGCACAGGACGAGGGGCCAGCCAGAGACCTCTTCTGGGCGTCCTGACCACCTGCTCAGCGCACGACACTATGCCCCCGCACCCCCGAAAATGGCGATTTTCACCGCAACGCATCAAGCCTCACAGTAAGTTGAAGACCTGCTGTCCCTCAGTACCCCGCCCCCCGCGAAAACCGGTTCCGAGCCTTTCCGGCCCCGTCCCGCGTCTCCGGGGCCTGAGGGGCAGGGGCCACGGGCGCATTTGGCGCACCCCCCCTCTGCGCCGCGTCAACAGCGCGGCGCAAGGCTGAGCCCCACCGCGTGCCCGACCGCGCCCCGAACCGCCGTGCCGTCTCTTGTCCCTGTCGGGCAGACATGGCAAATCGGCGCCCGAGAAATGCAGGCGGGGTCCCTTTGGGTGCCGGACGTTGCACCGGGCCCGACATGTCGGGCCGCGATCAAGGAGAAACCGATGGACGAACCGACCCGCCACCAGGGCGAATACGAACAGCATGGCCCGCAGGATGACGCGCCGCCCAAATCGGCCCGGCTGATCTGGGCCTTTCGGGTGTTCGGCCTTGCGGCGGCGCTTCTGGTCTGGCTGCTGCTCGGGCTCTCTGCGGATCTGGGGGCCGACGCGCGCTGCGTGGCCGCCGTGGCCACGCTGATGGCGATCTGGTGGATGACCGAAGCGATCCCGCTCGCCGCGACCTCGCTGCTGCCCATCGTGCTGATCCCCATGCTGACCGAGCGCAGCGTCAGCGAGGCGACGGCCCCCTATGCCAGCTCCATCGTCTTTCTGTTCCTCGGCGGCTTTCTGATCGCCATTGCGATGGAAAAGTGGAATCTGCACCGCCGCGTGGCCCTGCTGACGCTGGTGCGTGTCGGCGTCTCGCCCCGGCGGATCGTGCTGGGGCTGATGCTCGCGACCGGGTTCCTGTCGATGTGGGTCTCCAACACGGCAACGACGCTGATGATGCTGCCCATCGGCATGTCGGTGCTCGCCCTTGTCAGCGAACGCTCCGCCCGGCCCGAGGGGCAGAGCGACGCGAGCCAGTCCGAAAACCTGCGTCAGTTCGGCGTCTGCCTTGTTCTGGCGATTGCCTGGTCGGCGTCGATGGGCGGCCTCGGCACGCTGCTCGGCTCGCCCCCCAATGCCATCGTCGCGGGCTACGCAGCGGACGAGCTTGGCCGTCAGATCGGGTTTTTCGAGTGGATGATGGTGGGCTTCCCGCTGGCGCTGACCTTCATCCTGATCGGCTGGGTGCTGATGACCCGCGTCCTCTACCGCTTCGAGATCAGCGAGATCCCCGGCGGCAAGGAAATGATCGAGGGCGAGATCCGCAAGCTTGGCCCGCTGACCCAAGGCGAAAAGATGGTCCTGCTGGTGTTCTGCTCGGCCGCCTTTCTCTGGGTGGTGCCGGGTCTGCTGGTCAATATTCCGGCCATCGGCGCGCGCTTCGGCTGGCTCGGTGGGCTGGATGACACTGCCATCGCCATTGCTGCCGGTCTCGCCATGTTCATCCTGCCCGCCCGTGGCAGCAACGAGATGGTGCTGAACTGGTCCGATGCCGAGGATGGCCTGCCCTGGGGCGTGTTGCTGCTGTTCGGCGGCGGTCTCAGCCTTGCGGGCGCGGTCGGCGCCAGCGGTCTGGACCAGTGGTTCGGTCAGCAGGTCACCGGCCTCAGCGTGTTGCCCTCCATCCTGCTGGTGGCGGCCATCGCGGCGATCGTGCTGTTCCTGACCGAAGTCACCAGCAACACCGCCACCGCCGCGACCTTCATTCCGGTGCTCGGCGGCGTCGCCGTGGGGATCGGCATGGACCCGATGACCCTGCTCATTCCCGCAGCCTTTGCGGCAACCTGTGCCTTCATGCTGCCCGTCGGCACGCCTCCGAATGCCATCGTCTTCGGCACCGGGGCCGTCACCATCGGGCAAATGGCACGCGGCGGCGTGGTGCTGAACATCATCGGCATCTTCCTGATCACCGCCTTTTGCTACCTGCTGGGCGGCGTCGCCCTCGGGCTCGAGTTCTGAGGCCAACCCCGGGCCGCAACCCAACCAGACCTCTCCGGGCCGCCCTGCCATGCAGGTGCGGCCCGGTGCTTTTCTCACGTCGCGCAATCTGGACAAATGCCCGCCGCTGCCCTACATGCGGCGGGCGAGGACGACCTCCCCCATCAGGGCAGCACACCGGGACGACCCGGGTTTCACATGGGGTGAAAATCATGCGAACCACACGCGCACGCATCTTCCACGCAATCAGCTTCGAAGTCATCGGCATCCTTCTGTTCGTGCCTCTTGCACAGGCGGGCTTTGGCATGCCGGCACAGGATATCGGGATCGTGGCCGTCGTCGGCGCCACGGTGGCGATGCTGTGGAACTACGTCTACAACCTGTGCTTTGACCGGCTGATGAAGCGCTGGCGCGGCACGGTCCACAAGACCCTGCTGATCCGGGTCGGCCACGCCCTGTTGTTCGAGGTCGGGCTGCTGGCCTTCACCTTGCCCTTCATCGCGCTCTACCTCGGGATCGGTCTCTGGCAGGCGCTGATGCTGGATATCGCCATTGCCCTGTTCTATCTGGTCTATGCCTTCGTCTTTAACTGGACCTTTGACCGCGCCTTTCCCTTGCCCAAGGGCGCCTAGCGACGGATCACGCAATCGTATGCCGTCCCGCAGGGGGCAGGTGATTGACAGACTGACCCACGGCAGAGATCACTTGCGTCAAGACGTATCATCCCTTCGCGACTGTCAGCTGCTGTCCTGCGTCGCGCTGACCCTGCGTGAGAGAGCACCCGCTGATCTGAGGGCGTGCCGCGCCCAACCCCATTGAGGCTCGCCCATGAAGATCATGTTTCTGACCACCACCGTCGTCTCCCTCGCCCTCGGCAGCGCCGCTTATGCCAGCGGCGATCACGCTGGCACCCATGCTGAGCCACAAGGCAGCAGCGCACCCTCGGCCCACGGCCACGGCGAAATGATGATGGGCCACGACGATGCAAAGGCCGAAGGCCATGGCGACGATCACGCCATGATGGCCATCGGCCACCCCGCGACAGGTGCGGCGGCGCGCACCGTCACCGTCACCATGAAAGAGACCGACGACGGCATGGCCTTCGCGCCGGCCAGCCTCGACTTCGCGACAGGCGAGACGGTGATGATCCACCTCACCAACGCGGGCGCGCTTGAGCATGAATTCGTCATGGACACCCCCGAGGACATCCTCGTGCACAAGACGATGATGGAGGACTCCCCCGAGATGGCGCATAGCGACGCCAACGCCCTGCGGCTGGAACCGGGCGCGAAAGGGCAGATCCTGTGGACCTTCGCCAACGCGGGCCGCTTTGAATTTGCCTGCCTGATCCCAGGCCACTACGACGCCGGGATGCACGGAGCGCTGAATATCCACTGACCGGTTACCGTTCAGATACCGACGCAATACCGACATGCCGTTTTGGCGGTTTTGCCCCGCCTTGCCCGGTTGTCGCGGCGGCCCCTTTCCACCTCCGGCGCCGCGCCGTGCTCCCCGTCGCGCCCGAAAGCCGGGGCACCTGCCGGAGTGCCTTCTGAGCCGTCATTCTGCCCCCGATTGTGTCCGCTTGCGCAGCGATTTGGACGATCTGCTTGAAACCTTAGCCTTTTTCTGGAAAGTCTTGGGGACTGTAGCGGAGCATTTCCTGATGACATCCGAGTATTCCTCGACCTTCCGACACAAACTCGACGCGCTGGTCCGCCAGATTTACCCCGATCATGACGTCGAAACTGTCGCCACCGGCCTCACAAAGGCCTTCTGGCCCGAAGGCTCGATGCCGCGCAAACGGGGCAGGGTGCCCGGAAACCGGCAATGGTCCGAACGCGATGCCTTGGTGATCACCTATGGCAATTCGATCATCGACGGCGTGCATAAGCCGCTGGATTTGCTACGTGATTTTCTGCAAAACCAGCTGAGCGGTGTGGTCAACGGCGTGCATATCCTGCCGTTTTTTCCCTATACATCGGATGATGGTTTTGCGGTGACCGACTATCGCGCAGTCAATCCCATCCTTGGTGACTGGTCGGACATCCAGCGCATCGGCTCGGAGTTCCTGCTGATGTCGGATCTTGTGCTGAACCACGTCTCCAGCTCCTCAGCCTGGTTCAACGCCTACCGGCAAGGCCATGAACCCTATGACAAATTTTTCTTCGAAGCCTCCCCGGACGAGGATCTGTCGATGGTCGTGCGCCCGCGCACACATCCGCTGCTGCGCGAGGTCGAGACATCCCGCGGCAAGCGCCACGTCTGGTGTACCTTCAGCCACGATCAGGTGGATCTGGATTTTCGCAACCCCGACGTGCTGATGGAATTCTTCCGCGTCATGCGACTTCATATCGACAACGGTGTCCGCATCGTGCGTCTCGATGCCGTCGCCTTCATCTGGAAGGAAGCGGGCACCAAGTCGATCCACATGCCCCAGACCCATGCCATCGTGCGCATGATGCGTCTTTTTGCCGATTTTGCCTCCGAACCGGTGATCCTGCTGACCGAAACCAACGTGCCAAATCAGGAAAACCTCAGTTATTTCGGCAACCGCAACGAGGCACATGCGGTCTATAACTTTTCCCTGCCGCCGCTGGTGTTGCACGCCATGATGGCAGGGACGGCGAAGAACCTGATCCGCTGGCAAGGCTCGATGCCACCGGCGCAACTGGGCTGTGCCTATCTGAACTTCACCGCCTCGCATGACGGTATCGGGATGCGCCCTGCCGAGGGGATCTTGTCGGCCGGTGACACGCAGGCGGTCATCGACTCGGTGCGCAGCTTTGGCGGGCGTGTGTCGATGCGCGCGCTGCCCGGCGGCGGCGAGGCGCCGTATGAGCTGAATATCACCTGGTTCGAGGCGATGAAGGGCACCTTCAACGGTCCCGACGCGCATCAGATCGACCGCTTTCTGGCGTCGCAAACGCTTGTCATGGCGCTGGAGGGCATCCCGGCCTTCTACATCCATTCGCTACTCGCCAGCCCGAACGACCTCGAAGGTGTTGAAAAGTCAGGGCATAATCGGGCCATCAACCGGCATCGCTGGGAATATGACCACCTGCAGGCCTTGCTGGAAGACCCTGAAAGCCCGCAGCATATCGTGCTGAGCGAGATGCGTCGCCGCATCAGCATCCGCAAGCGCCAGCGCGGCTTTCACCCCAATGCGACGCAGTTCACGCTGCAACTGGACGACCGAATTTTCGGGGTTTGGCGGCAGAGCCTGGATCGCGATCAGTCGATCTTTGCCCTGCACAATGTCTCGGATCAGGCGCTCGACATTGACCCGCTGTCGATCAATCTGATCGAGGGCGAAGACTGGGTCGACCTGCTGAGTGGCGAGGCGATCGTGCCCGACGGCACCCCGATCAGCTTTGCCCCGTATCAGTGCCGCTGGATCACCAACCGCGGCTAAGGGCTTGTGGCGGCGGGATTATCCCGCCGCCGTTGGTCAGCTTAGACGAACTCCTTCAGATCCTCTGCCACGGCCTTGAGCATATCCGCCATCAGGTCTGGGTCGGCAGAATGCACGCGGTTCCACGTCGGGATGAACGGCGTGGCGGAGGGGTTGTCGAGGAACATCTGCCCCGCTTCGATGATATTCTCGGCAAACAGCTCGACCGAGTTCTCCTCCTGGTGGCGGTCGACGTAGAGACCGTTGGCCTTGGCATCGTCGTAGTAGCTGTCGAGCAGGTCGAGCGCCGAGCGATAATACGTCGCTTTCAGGGTGCGGAAAATCTCCTCGTTGAAGACCGTGCCGTCGGCAGCCAGCTTGCGATAGAGCGCCTTGCAGATGTCGATCGACATGCGGCTGAGGCCCTGCGTCTTGTCCTCGGGGCTGAGGTCCTGATGCTTGTGATCGTAGTTGTCCGCAATCTCGACCTGACAGACCGATTTCGGGGCGAGGTTGCGCCAGGCTTCAGACAGCACGCCGATCTCAAGGCCCCAGTCGGAGGGAATTCGCAGGTCGGGCAGGATGCCGGTGCGCATCGCCATTTCACCCGACAGCGGATAGCGGAAGGCGCGCAGGTAATCGAGGTAGTCGCGGTCCCCGATGGTTTTCTTCAATGAAATCAGCAGGGGAGAGACCAGCATCCGGCTGACGCGCCCGTTGATCTTGTTATTGCCGACCCGCGCGTAATATCCCTTGGACAGCTGGTAGGAGAAGTTCGGGTTGGCCACCGGATAGACCATGCGGTGCAGCATGTCCTTGGTGTAGGTGACGATGTCGCAGTCGTGGATCGCCACGACCGAACTGTCGGCGCAGGCGATCAGAAAGCCGAGGCAACCCCAGACGTTCTTGCCCTTGCCCGGCTCAATCGGGCCAAGCCCGAGGTCTTCCAGACGCTTGTGGATCGCGATCATGCGGGGACTGTCGTTCCAGATCACCACATGGTTCTGCGGCAGCACCGAAAAGAACTGGCGGGCGTGGCGGTATTGCTCTTCGCTGGCGCGGTCGAGGCCGATGACGATGCGATGCAAATAGGGCACCTCGGCCAGCTCGGCCAGGATGTTGGGCAGGGCGTCGCCCTCAAGCTCGGAAAACAGCGAGGGCAGGACCAGGCTGATCTTGCGCGAGGTTGCAAAACTGGCCAGCTCGCGCGCCATATCCTCGGAACTGCGGGTGCGCAGGTTGTGAATGGTCGCGATATTGCCGTTTTGATGAAAATCTGCCACCGGGGGCTCCTTGGAAATGGGTCGGCCAGGGCAAGCTGGCGCGAAAAAGGCGCGGGTCTCTTACTGCGCTGCTAGTTTTGATATTAGCTTTTGCATCATCTCATTCCAGCCTTCGGGGCCGAATTTTGTACTGCGCAGGATGCGCCCCTCCTGCTCTCCCGCAAGTTCTGGCAGGGGGGTGCTATGCGCATTGCTGATGATCACACCAAGATCGGCATGTTCCAACATCTCAACGTCGTTTGGTGCGTCGCCAAGCGCAATTAAACGCGGACTGCCAAAGAGTTGCGCGGCTTCCTTCATACGATCCGCCTTGGTGCCGCCAAATGACAGCGTCAGATAGCGCCCCCCCCGGCGCGCCTTAATCCCCTTGGCCGAAAGCGCCGCGATAAAAGCAGCTTCCCCCTCGGGTGAGCCTGACCAGATGCCGGGTTCGGAATAGCTGCGCTGACAGGCCATTTCTGCGGCGGCGGCCTTCAGTCCGGCATTTTCGGCCACGCCTTCTGGCCCCATGTCGCCGAAACCGCGAAAGGCGCGCCGCAGGTCCGGTGCGACGTCGTCCAGTAAGCGACGCAGGCGGGCGTAGCCATCGCCTCTTGCGGGGGGCACGTCATGAGGGGCCAGCAGGCCGGCGCCGTTTTCCACGATTGCAGGCGATGCGCTGAGGCCGAGGTCGTCGCGCAACACGGCAATCTCTGGCCCGGTCTTGGAGGAGGCGAGCACCACCGGGATTGCCATCTCTTTCAGCCGTGACAGGGCTGGCAAGGCCGCGTCATAGCTGTAGGTTTCGTGGTCGAGCAGGGTGCCGTCGAGATCCGTAAACACCATGAAGGGAATTTTGGTCATGTCACCTCTTGCGTGTCATGCGGGAGTTGCTGTAGAGGAACCCCGGCGGGTGATTAGCTCAGTTGGTAGAGCGCTTCGTTTACACCGAAGATGTCGGCGGTTCGAGCCCGTCATTACCCACCATACTTTCAACAGCTTGATTGAAGTCTAGCCTTTTTGGTTACCAATCCAAGAGGCAAGTTTCCCAATTTCAGGAAGTAGGCGCGCCGTTTCGCGGTTCATGTGCGCCGCCTTCTGCTGCCGTGCATAGTGCCTGGACATGGTTTCTGTCAGGTGGCCGAGCAAGGACCGCGCTTAAGTCGTGGGCTTTGAATGTACTCCATCTTTCTCGACGCAGATCCGGTGCGAGGTTGCTCAAGATGCGACGGTTCTTCGAAGGACGTGGCGCGGTGATCTGAGGCGGTTGGCCCTCCCGGCGTTGGGGGCTGCCGCCATCGCAGAGGGCGGGGCGTCTGAAAATCTTGGCGGACCGACGTTGACCGGTCATAGAACAGAAATTTTCGTACAGCCGGAACTGGAGAAAAATGCCTTAACGGAAGAGGTTAGGAGGTGACGCTGACCAGTGCATGAGGAGAGGTCAATGAGGGTTTAGCTGAAAGCCGTCGGCTCTGGTGTTAAGAATGTGAAGGAGAACTTACGAGTTAATCTCTACCTGTTTCGGTATCATCTCCCTCCAGATTATGCGGCGCAAGGTCATGGCAACTCTTCAAATCGTACATCGTCGGGTCGCAAGGATTGTATGGCTCTCACCTTTGCCACAATGTGGCGCAAAGACATGTATCGCAAGGAAACCTATCATGCGCGCAATCACCTATTCCAAACTTGGCACGGCTAAAGACGTTCTGCATTTGCAAGACTTGAATGACGTGACACCGCAAGCGGGCGAAGTGCGGGTGGCGATATCCTTTTCCGGTGTGAACCCGTCAGACGTGAAATCGCGCAGAGGTCGTCCGGGGGTGGAGCGGCCTGCCTTCGATACCGTTATCCCCCATAGTGACGGTGCTGGCGTGATCGAGGCGGTGGGTGGCGGCGTGGACAAAGCGCGCATCGGTCAACGGGTCTGGATCTGGAATGGTCAATGGCAGCGCGCCTATGGCACCGCAGCCAGCCATATCACCCTTCCGGTAGATTTGGTTGTGCCATTGCCAGACGCCGTAAGCCTTGAAACGGGGGCTATTCTTGGAATTCCCGGATTGACTGCCGCACAAGCCGTCTTTGGCGGTGGTGACATCACGGGACAGACTGTGCTGATACAAGGTGGTGCGGGCACTGTCGGTCTGTTGGCCGTACAGCTGGCAAAATGGGGCGGTGCAAAAGTGATCTCCACATGCAGTCCGCGTGATATGGAGCGGGTCAAGGCCGCGGGTGCTGACAGTGTGCTTGACTATAGCGCAGAGGATCTGGCCGCCCAAATCCTCGCTGCAAATGATGGTGCGTTGATCCCGACAATCGTCGAGGTTGAATTTGGCCTCAATGTGGCTCTGGACGCAGAGGTGATTGCTCCAAATGGCCGGCTGGCCGCCTATGGTTCAGCCAAAGACATGGAGCCGACGTTACCATTCCTGCCCTTGCTGTTCAAAGCCGTGACCATCGACATCATCCTGATCTATCTGCTGCCAAAGGTTGAGCGCGACGTGATGATTGCCAAGCTGCACAGCGCCCTCGATGCGGATGCACTTTCCTGCCCGGTTGAGTCTATCTACACGTTGGAGGACTGCGTCGCGGCCCACGAAGCCGTTGAAGCAGGTGGGCGTATCGGCGCAATCTTGCTAAAATGCGACGGCTGAACGCAACACGAACTACGATTAGTCTCCGCGTGCCTCTGGACGTGGCTCGGATCGACCTTGAAAAACACGATACATTTTCTGGAGATCGCATTATCCATGATGGCCGCAGTCTTCGTCTTGTTGGGCCGAACCAGACTTGTAGCACCGCAGCGCACTGATTGCTCCCTGAGGAAATTGCCTTGGCGTCGACAAGCGAAGGAAAGGCCGTTCGAGTTCTTCGTTCGTGGCACAGCTATAGTTATGCTGCTGCCGCGAGATCCCGAGGCCAGTTTTCTGGATGCTGATGCTCAACACGCCGCTGCCGCGTTCAATTGATGCAAGCTTCTCGACCGGCAGAGAAGCGATCCAAGCGGATCTGGGAAACCCGACTTTCAGAACGGATTCTGTCATATTTTGCGCTGTGCCGCCGCGACAAGAGCAGACGCTGAGGGCCTCTGCCGCTTTTGTGCGCGGTCGACATTCTTCAGAGCGGACAAAGTGTAGGTTCGTTGCGGCGGCACCAATGACTGCTCCGCCAAAGCTCGTGTCTGTAAAAGTGCCTTCTAGCCCCGCAGGCGCCTCGACCAGTGCAGCGAACCCACCGTTCAGATACGCCGGGAGCCGGAACTGGCGCGTCAGCAAGACGCAATCCTTGTGCGGATTGTAGAGGAGGCTTTCACATGCCTCGTTTACAAGGCCCGGTTTCGCATCGCTGCCGGTCGAGCCGTCTGCAACCTCATCCAGATCTGCAGTTGCGCGCCGAGTGTAGGCTTTCAGGAAATCGACCTCAGTATCGCGCGGCTGCAGCATAGCTATTGCTGCGCTTGGCCCGAGCATCGCGAAAAGGCTGGGAGCGGTCTCATGCACACACCACAACCCGTCAGTGGCACCCTACGCTGAAAATGTGGGCACTGCGCCGCCGCAAATCCGGTCAGAGCCCTTCTTGCTCATAGCTGCCTGGCAGCAGTAGTATCAATTAACGGGCAGTATGGAGTGAGTATGGGCAAGGGTTTTGACATCAGGCAGGCGCACGCCGCGGATGAAATAGCCGTTCGAGAATGTGCGGAGGGTGCATATGGCCGCTACGTTGCGGCAATGGGTAAGAAGCCTGCACCGATGGTTGCCGATTTTGCATCGCTTATCGCTTCAGGGGTGTTGCATGTCGCCGTTGGGCGGGACGCCGATATGCTTGGGTTTATCGTCTTTTATCATGAGGGAGAACACGTTCTTTTTGAAAATGTTGCTGTGCGTCAAAATGCAGTGGGGCGAGGTATTGGAAAGCGGCTGATAGCCTTTTGCGAGTCAGAAGCAAAACGATCAAACGCAAAATCGATCAAACTCTACACGAATGAGAAAATGACCGAAAATCTGTCTATCTACCCCCATCTTGGCTATCGAGAGATCGAACGAAAGACAGAAGACGGTTTCAATCGCGTGTACTTCGAAAAGCTCATCTAGAGAATGGCAGCTTCGGCCGAAGAGTACACAGCCGAGCGGGCAAAATGCTGCGCTTGCCGGCACTGTCAGATTTTTCTAACGGCGTCGTGTCATGCAGCATTGCAGGCTCTGGTCGAAAGGATGAGTTTGCAAATTCCACTGCGTAAGCTTTGCCGATATCGGTTAATGGTGAGCAAGAGCTGAAGTTTCTCTCTGGGGAGCTTTTTCGCTGTATCGGGTCTGCATTCGCTCTGATCCTGACAGGGAGGCATAGCTCTATCTTGCAGAGATTTTCTCGCGCTGGACCTGTTGGATTGCGGCCACGTTCTTGTTATGATCCGCGCCATGCTGCCAGATTTCGCCACCATTTTCCCTTTGCGCCCCGGGCGCGTCCATGAGGCCTGCGGGCCGGGGGCGGCTGCGTTTGCGGTGATGGCGGCGGGGCAGGGGCGCGCGCTCTGGATCCGGCCAGCGTGGCAAAAAGAGGGTCTGTATCCCGTCGGTATCCTGTCGGTATGTGAACCGGCTCAAATGCTGATCGCGCGGACGCAGCAGGAGGTCGACAGCCTCGCCGTGGCCGAGGAAGCCCTGCGCGATGGCGCTCTCTCCTGCGTGCTGATCGAGATCACCCGCCCGCTGGATCTGCGCGAGGGGCGGCGGCTGCAATTGGCGGCGAAGGCGGGCGGCACCACGGGGCTGTGCCTGATCCCTGAGGGCATGGGCTCGAACGCGGCCGAGACGCGCTGGCGGGTGCGCCCCGAGTTCGATGACGAAAGGGAAGACTCGACTCTGATGCGTTGGGAAATTATTAAGAACAAATCAGGAACTATTGGGGCTTGGAATGTTCGATGGTCTCAGGAAGCGCGTCGTGTGCATGTGGTTTCCCCGGTTGGCCTGCGACCGGGTTCTGAAGGCGCGCCCGGTTGAGGCGCCCTTTGCGCTGACCCTGACCGACAAGAACGCTGAGCGGATCTATTGCCTGAACGCTCAGGCCGAAACCCTTGGTCTGCATCGCGGCATGAGTTTTGCCGATGCCCGCGCCTTTTGCCCCAACCTGCTGAGTCAGCCCGCACGCCCCGATCTGGATGCGCGGTTTCTGGGCGCGCTGCGCCGGTGGGCGACGCGCTATTGCCCCTGGGTGGGGCGCGAGGGCGAGGATGGTCTGGTGCTGGATGTCACCGGCTCGACCCACCTCTGGGGCGGCGAGGCGGCGATGCTGGACGACATGCGCGCCCGGGCCGAGCGGTCGGGCCTGACACTGCGGTTGGGGCTGGGCGACACGCGCGGGGCGGCCTGGGCGCTGGCGCATTATGGCCAGACGACGGGGGTGCTTGACGCTCTGCCGGTTGCCGCGCTGCGTCTTGAGGCGGAGGTGGTGACGGGGTTGCAACGGCTGGGCCTGCGCAGCATCGGCGACCTGAAGGCGACGGCCCGCGCCCCGCTGGCGCGCCGCTTCGGCCCCGGTGTGTTGCTGCGGCTGGATCAGGCCCTGGGCGATGTGCCCGAGGCGATCAGCCCCGGCGCCGAGCCGCCGCACTACGGCGTGCGGCTGAGCTTTCCCGACCCGATCGGCCTGCTCCCCGATGTCATGTCCGCGACGGAGCGTCTGTTGGCGCCGCTCTGTGACAAGCTGAAGGCGCAGGGGGCAGGGGCGCGCACGCTGGTGCTGACGCTGCGCCGGGTCGATCAGGGCAGCCAGCAGGTTGAGCTGCGGCTGGCCAGTGCGATGCGGGACGCCGGGCGCATCCTGCCGCTGTTTGAACGCGGGCTCGGCGATATCGACGCGGGCTATGGCATCGACGTCATGCGGCTGGAGGCGACGGTGGTCGAGGCGCTGCCGGTGCAGCAGATCGGCCTCTCGGCGCAGGTGCAGCCCGATCAGCTGAACGACCTGATCACCCGGATCGGCACGCGGATCGGTCTAGAAAACGTCCAGCGCTTTCTGCCCGCCGACAGCCATATTCCGGAGCGGAGTTTTATCGTCGCGCCTGCGGCGTTCAGCGCGGCTGAAAGCGGCTGGCACTCTCATCGCCCGCGCCCTTTGCGCCTGTTCCCGCCCGAGGCGATCAGCGCCGAGGGCGCCCGCCCGCCCGAGCGGTTTCGCTGGCGGCGGATGTCGCTGACCACGGGTCGTGCCACGGGGCCAGAGCGCATCGCGCCGGAGTGGTGGCTGGAGGACGACAGCTGGCGCTCTGGTCTGCGGGATTACTGGAAGGTTGAAACGCGGGAGGGGCGGCGGCTCTGGCTGTTCTACACGCCGCAGAACCCGGGCTGGTTTGTACAGGGAGAATTCATATGAGCTATGCCGAGCTGTGCGTGACCTCGAACTTCACCTTCCTGACAGGGGCATCGCATCCGGAGGAGCTGGTGCTGCGCGCCGCCGAGCTGGGGCTGAGCGCGATTGCCATCACCGATCGCAACACGCTGGCGGGGGTGGTGCGGGCCTATAGTGCGCTGAAGACGTTGCGGGCCGAGGCCGAGGGGGATCTGCGCATCCGCTCGACCCACCAGATCGACCCCTGTTCGCGGCAGGAAACTGGCGAGCCTAGGGATCTGGCGCGCCCTGAGGGGGTGGTGCTGCCCCGGCTGATCGTCGGCACCCGTCTGGTGTTGCGTGATTGCGCGGTGGAGTGGTTGGCGCTGCCGACCGACCGGGCCGCCTATCAGCGGCTGTCGCGGCTGCTGACCCTTGGCAAGCGGCGCGCCGGCAAGGCGGAGTGTCATCTCGATCTGGCGGATCTGGAGCGTGGCTGTCAGGGGATGCTGCTGATCGCGCTGCCGCCCCCCGATCTGGCGCAGGCCCGCGCGCCGATCCAGCGGCTGGTGCGCTGCTATCCGGGGGCGGTGTTTCTTGGTGCGGCGCCGCGCTATGACGGGTCGGATCAGGGCTGGTTCAACGCTTGCGCGCAGCTGGCGCTGCGGACCTCGGCGCCGATGGTCGCGGTTGGCGATGTGTTGATGCACCACGGTGCGCGGCGTCAGCTGGCGGATGTGCTGACCTGCCTGCGCGCGGGGTGACGATTGACCAGATCGGTACGCGGGCGCTGCTGAATGCCGAGCGTCGCCTGAAGAGTGCCCGTGATATGGGCTGGCTCTATCGCCACCATCCGGCGGCGCTGCGGCGCACGCAGGACATTGCGAACCGGTGCAGTTTCGATCTGTCCGAGCTCAGCTATGAATACCCCGACGAGCTGTCGCAGGGCGAAGTACCGCAGGAGCGGCTGGCGCGGCTGGCGGAGGAGGGGCTCTTTCGCCGCTATCCCCGTGGCGCGACGGACCGGGTGCATGGGCTGCTGCAAAAGGAGCTGAGCCTTGTGGGCGAGCTCGGCTATGCCGCCTATTTCCTGACGGTGCATGACATCGTGGCCGAGGCGCGCTCGCGCGGGATCCTCTGTCAGGGGCGCGGCTCGGCGGCGAATTCGATTCTGTGCTATCTGCTTGGGATCACGGACGTGTCGCCCGACATGATCGGCATGGTTTTTGAGCGCTTCATCTCGCGTCACCGGGGCGAGCCGCCGGATATCGACGTGGATTTCGAACATGAGCGGCGTGAGGAGATCATCCAGTGGATCTATGAAAAGTATGGGCGCGAGCGGGCAGGGCTCTGCGCCACGGTGATCCACTTTCGCAGCCGCGCCGCCATTCGTGAGGTCGGCAAGGTGATGGGCCTGAGCCAGGACGTGACGGCGAGCCTGTCGGGCCAGATCTGGGGCATGTCGAACAAGGGCGCCGACCCGGACCGCATTCGCGAGCTGGGGCTGAACCCCGAGGATCGCCGCCTGTCGCAGACCCTGCGGCTGATCGGCGAGATCATCGGCTTTCCCCGCCATCTGTCGCAGCATGTCGGCGGCTTCATCATCACCAAGGGGCGGCTGGATGAGCTCTGCCCGATCGAGAACGCGGCGATGGAGGGGCGCACGGTCATCGAGTGGGACAAGGATGATATCGACGCCCTGGGCATCCTGAAGGTCGATGTGCTGAGCCTGGGGATGCTGACCTGTATCCGCAAGGCCTTTGACCTGCTCGCCCAGCATGAGCAGCGGCATCTGAGCCTGGAGACGGTGCCGCAGGCGGATGAGCACACCTATGACATGCTGTGTCGCGCCGATGCGGTGGGGGTGTTTCAGGTGGAGAGCCGGGCGCAGATGAACTTTCTGCCGCGCATGAAGCCGAGGGTGTTCTACGATCTGGTGATCGAGGTCGCCATCGTGCGCCCCGGTCCGATCCAGGGCGGCATGGTGCAGCCCTATATCCGCCGCCGTCAGGGGCTGGAGCAGCCCGAACCCTTTGGCCCGGCGCTGCGCGAGGTGACGCGCAAGACCCTCGGCGTGCCGCTGTTTCAGGAGCAGGCGATGCAGATTGCCATTGTCGGTGCGGGCTATTCGGCCGAGGAGGCGGATCATCTGCGCCGCTCGCTCGCGTCGTTCCGGCGCATGGGCACCATCGGCGCGCATCGGGATCGCTTCATTCGCGGCATGCGGCGCAATGGCTATGCGCAGGAGGTGGCCGAGGCCTGCTTTGCCCAGATCGAAGGCTTTGCCGATTACGGCTTTCCCGAAAGCCATGCGGCGGCGTTTGCGATGCTGACCTATGTGTCGTCCTGGCTGAAGTGCCATCATCCGGCGGTCTTTGCCTGCGCGCTGCTGAACGCCCAGCCGATGGGGTTCTATGCCCCGGCCCAGATCGTGCGCGATGTCCGCGAACATAGCGTCGAGGTGCGGCCCGTCTGCGTCAACAACAGCGCTTGGGACAACACTCTGGAACGTCGCGCCGATGGCACGCTGGCGCTGCGGCTGGGGTTCCGCCAGATCAAGGGCTTCCGCGAGGAAGACGCGGGCTGGATCGTTGGGGCACGTGGCAATGGCTATCCCGATCCCGAGAGCCTGTGGCTGCGCGCCGGGGTTGCGCCCGCCACGCTGGAGCGTCTGGCCGAGGCGGATGCCTTCACCGGCATGGGGCTGACACGGCGCGATGCGCTCTGGGCGGTGAAGGCGATTTCCGCGCCTGCGCCGCTGCCGCTGTTTGCCGATCCGCTGGACGGGGAGGGCGGGCAGGAGCCTGTCGTGACGCTGCCGCAGATGCACTTGGGCGAGGAGGTGGTCGAGGATTATGTCTCGCTGCGTCTCACTCTGCGCGCGCACCCGATGGAGCTGCTGCGCCCCTCGATCCCCGGGCTGACGCCGCATGCCGAGCTTGCCACTGCGCCGCTGAAACGCACCAGCGTCTGCGGCCTCGTGATCACCCGCCAACGTCCCGGCACGGCGTCCGGGGTGATCTTCCTCACGCTGGAGGATGAGACGGGCGTGTCCAATATCGTCGTCTGGCCGAAGGTGTATGAGCGGTTCCGGCGCATCGTCATGGGGGGCCGTTTGCTGCGCGTGACCGGGCACTTGCAGCGCGAAGGCATCGTCGTGCATCTGATCGCGGAGCGCATCGAGGATCTGTCGCACCGCATCTCCGACCTCGGCCACCCGATGGACGAGGCTGTCGGCATCACCCAACCGCAGGCCGACGATGCCCCGCGCCCAGCCCGCTATCCACCCCGCGCCCACCACCCCCGCGATCAGGCCAAGCGCCTGTTCCCAAGCCGGGATTTTCATTGAAATGGCTGGGGCCGGGGCGAGGGGGCTGAACGCAGTAAAATGGCGGGCATTGGCACTTACCGGGAATGGTGTCGATGTATCGACCCATCTGCATCTGCTGAGTTTAAGCCGCTCACCTGAATGCGTCGGCATGGGGGGCATGGTAATTGCCTGATGAGGGCGGCGGGTGTTGTAGACGCTGATACAGTCGCCGATGACTCGGCTCGCATGCTGGATGCTCTCGAAGCGATGGCGGTGAACACATTGCTCCTTGAGTGTCCCGATGACGCGCTCCACATTGCCGTTCTGCTATGGGCAATGTGGAGCGCGTCATCGGTCCGAGAGAACGGGCGAATGGGTGATGAGCTCCTGCTTTAGCCCGTCGCTGCGCGACCTGTGCCGTGAAGGGACGGCTGGTGAACACAATACCGTTGTCCGACCTCAGCAGGAACTCCTGCTCGATCATCGCCTTGATCGGGTCTGCGAAGCGCGGATCGATCTTCGGCGCTGACTTGATCGGTTTGTCATAGGCTGTCCGAAGCGGCACGCCGAACCAAGGGGCCAAGCCTGGCGATCGACACCGCGAGGCCCTCGACCAGAAGGCCCTCAACGAGCGTCCGGATCAATTGCCGTCCTCCGTTCGGCCCTGACCTCGAACCAAGAGCGGCTCAGGGCCTCACCATGAGGGTCTGCAACTTTTGTCGGGCGCGCAATTCAAGCATCGCCTCGCCATAGGCCTCCTGCAGATTTTTAAGCGGCTTGTCGTAGTGGGCATGGATGTAGAACGGATTGGCCAGCGGGGACATCCTCGGGGCTTGGGCGGCTGCGCTGCAGCCACGGTCCGCTTCGAGTTCCATGCCGCGCTTGGCATCCCCGACCCGGCTCTCGATCTCAGAGGGTGTCAGATCGAAGGATCGGCCCGCTGCGGCCACCGTTGTCTCGCCTTGAATGATCGCGATCACCTGGGCTGTCTTCCGCTTCGCAGTCCAACGTTTGATGCTCCCGTCCATCGTCACACACATTGCTGCCTTCTCCTTAGTAGCAGGAGCATATGTTCAGTGGGTCAATATTGGGGCGCAGGACTCGGATATCGGGGTGAAGACGATGCTCCGAGGCTTCGGCAACGCGTTCAATCACCAACTGACCTCAGAGGCCCAAAGACAGAGCGGTTTTGTTGCATCACCAAAGCGGTCGGTCGATCATGGCGCAGTATTCACACAGCTCGATGACTGATCGGTGATCAGGCCGAGCTTACAGCTTCTGCCGGTGCGCAATGAGCCCGTTATCGTCGCCGTGTGGATGCCTTCATTTATAAGATTTCTTCAGCTGGAATTGGGAGAATGGAAGTCATTCTGAAGTTCATCGCTTGCAATATTGGATATCGAAAAAGACGCCATGCCCAGGATGACCGAAACGCCAGGACAAATATTCTGGTCTCAGTACCGAACGGATTAGGCTGACAATGGCTCCGAGCTTGCATAGGCGACGCCTACGCCGAAAACCTCGGCCTTGATAATGCGAAAACACCATAATGGGTGCATTCTGGAGCGAGTCATTCTATGTCAGGATGTGCCAACGCCATTACCCTCGCAATTCTGGTGTGTTCGAACTTGGGAAATGATTTAACGATCCGCAAGCTTGGGCAACTTTTGCTAAGATAGTAAGATTTCACATGCCAAAACTCAGCATCTCCGATCTGTCCTGTGTTGCCGTTCTGGAATCGCTCTCTGCGCCCGTCTGGATCTTTGACTTAGACGAGCACAGGATCTGGTGGGGGAACAAGGCCGCGCAGGTGTTCTGGCGAACGGGGAGCCTTGAAGAGCTGATAGCGCGCGACTTTTCTTCCGACAGCGCAAGCGTGCGGCGGCGGCTGCGGCGGATGTATTTGTCTCCGGATGACCCTCAATTGCGCCAGGCGGCCTGGACACTTTACCCTTGGGACGAACCTGTTTCCGTCACGGTGCAGTTTCAACCGATCTTGATTGACGGGGGCCGGTCGGCGCTCTTGGTTGAAATCACGGGCAAACGCGACATTGGGCCGGATTTACAGGCAGCGCGGATCGGGGAAGCCGTGCGATATTCCGGTGCCATCCTCAGCATGTTTTCCCTCTCCGGGGTGCTACTGGCGCAGAATGCCGCATCTTTTGAATGTTACGGCACTCAGCCGGACGATGCGGAGGATCTGATCCAACGGCTGGGCGGCCAGGATAAGATAGAGGCCCTGTTTGACGCTGTCAGGAACGCTGATGTGTTTGAGGCTGAAATTGACGTCCAGACCCAAAACGGACCACGCACGCACCGGATCAGGGGGCACAGAGGCCGCGATCCGGCAACGGGCGCGACGGCTGCGGTCCTCATCGAATATGACATTTCGGATCTGGTCCACCTTCGCCGTCAGCTGTCCGACCTGAACGCCAATCTGGAACAGCGCGTGGCAGAGGGGACCGAAAACCTCAAGATCAGCGAAGAACGGTTTTCGCTCGCCATGCAGGGCGCGAATGACGGACTGTGGGACCACAATGTCGAGACTGGAGAGACATATCTTTCGCCACGCTGGCTCGAAATGCTGGGCTTCACCGAGGAAGACGCACCGCCCGACATAGACACATTCATGGCGCTCGTTCACCCTGACGACCAGGAGCGTGTCGGCGCTGTCGTGATCCGGCCCTCGCCGAACGCCACCAGAACGCCAGAAGTCGAGTTTCGCGTCCGGCACCGGAACAACAGCTGGATCGACATTCTGGCGCGGGCATTTCTGACCATACGCGACGGCGAGGTTGTCCGGATCGTCGGCACCAATATCGACATCTCCGAACGTAAGACCAGTGAACGCATGCTGAGCCGCCTGCGGGACATTCTGTTCGAAGGCAGTGAGGCGCTGCCGCTTGGGGTGGCGTACTACGATCATAAATTTGAACTGGTCATGTGCAACTCCCTGTACAGAACCATGCTGCCGATCAGCAGCCACCTGCTCGTGCCCGGTGTCCCGTTCAGGGATATTGTCCGAAATTCTGCCGCTAATATGGCCGGTCAGTTCGGTTATGACGATCCAGAGGAATACGTCCGGGAGCGGATCCGGGGCGCGCGCATCAAACGGCAGCGCTGGCTGCACGAACAGACGAGCGGTCGCACGGTCATCGCTACGGAAATCCCGACAAGCGGCAACGGTGTCATTTCCCTGATAGAGGACGTCACCGAAGAACGCACGCGCCAGAAGCAGCTTCAACAAGCTCAGAAAATGGAGGCAATAGGGCAGCTCACCGGCGGGGTGGCGCATGATTTCAACAACCTGCTTGCCGTCATCATGGGCAATCTCGAACTTCTGCAACTGGAACTCGATGCACAGGACTTTGACGGCAACGAGACAAGCACGCTGATTGAGGCCGGTATAAAGGCCGTGAAGCACGGCGCGGATCTGACCCGCAGCATGTTGGCGTATGCGCGCAAGGCACGGCTGGACCCGACGGTTCTGGACCTGAACCAGACGGTGCGGGAAACAGAGCGCTGGATGCGGCGCACGATCCCGTCGAATATCGAATTCAACACGCTGTTTCAGGAGGGTCTGTGGCCGGTTCGGATCGACCAGAGTTCCCTGCAGAGTGCTCTTCTCAATCTGATCGTGAATGCGCGCGATGCCATGGACACCGGCGGCAAGCTGACGATCCAGACGGCGAACCTGACCATTGATGCAACCGTGTCCCGTGCCGGTCAAGAGATCCTGCCGGCGGGTGACTATGTATTGGTATCGCTCACCGACACCGGGCCGGGCATCCCGCCCGAGATCATCGACCAGATTTACGATCCCTTTTTCACGACGAAATCCGTGGGGCAGGGCACCGGTCTTGGCCTGTCGATGGTCGAAGGTTTTGCCAGGCAGTCCGGCGGCATGATCGAGGTCGAGTCTAGACTGGGGGAAGGCGCCTGCTTCACGCTTTATTTTCCTGCCGTGTCGCAGGAACGTCAGGGCGAAGACGCAGGGGCTCAGCCAGGGACAGGCACCGCAGCTCAGGCGCCGCACGCGCGTCTCTTGCTCGCGGAAGACCAGCCCGAGGTCATGGCCGTTCTCAAGAAAACGCTTGTTTCGGCAGGTTACGATGTGACAACCGCCGTCACCGGCGACATCGCTTTTGAGCTGTTTCAGGCTGATCCCGAATTCGACATGGTCCTCACGGATATCGTGATGCCGGGACGCCTGCAGGGGCCGGATCTGGCCAAGGAATGTCGGCTGCTGCGCCCTCAAACAGCGTTCGTTTTCCTGTCGGGTTATGCCTCAGAAGCGACAGCTCACGGAAATGGTCTGTCTCCAGGCGACATCCGCCTGATGAAGCCGGTGTCTCGAAAGGATCTTCTGGAAACCGTTGAGGCGGGCCTGTATCGCGGGCGCTGACCCTGCTGGCCCACTCTGGCCCTTGGCTGTTCAGCACCTGCGGCAGAAATTGGGGCAGTTCTTATGCGATAACCTGACACGGCCACGCCGGAGGATCCGCGCGCATTTCCGCTTCGTATCATAGCAACCAAGACTACCCCATCACCCTTGCAACATCCACGTCTTAAACCTGCAGTATGGAGGCGAGTGGGTGAGGCGTAGACGTTCCCGGCTGACCAACCGACGCGGTGCTTCGGGTCGTGGGCCGAACGTAAGTCGGCCAGACTGGACGACCATGAGGGCCATCGATTGGGCCTAGGGTGCGTAAAAGTCTCGTAGCTGCGAACCAGACTGTTAAGCGCAGATGGATCGCTGACGGAGTTTAAAAACGTCCGAAGCCAGCCATCCGTACGCTGCCAAATGGAAGTTTGGAGCCACAGGGCATTTTGCGCTTTAGGCCCGGCACGAACTTGTGCAGCCGCCTTTGCCCCACACCGAGTCAACTGGAAAAGAGGGATCACAGCCGACTTGCGGCGCCGCGGCATGAGCTTTTCCGCCCAATCTGCCTTGGGTTCACCGCAACCACCGGTAGTCTGCACTTCCACACCATTCGTATCTGGTGCGGGGACAACGATGCTGCCGGCGCAACATCCTGTGACGACCTTCCCGAAAGCTGCCGCTCGGCGCGTCGCTGCAGCGCTCAATGATGCTGCGGGCTGCCCTGCACGGCGGGGTCCGGCTCTGGTTAGACTGCAGATGGATCTGCAGCTCAGGAGAGAAGCGTGGACGACGACGCTGGACTGGACGTGTCACTGGGCTCTGTGGCGATCTGCATCGTCGATGCCAAAGGCAAGGTTGTGCTGGAGCGGAGCGTGACGTTTGAAATTGCCGAGATCGCTGTCTGCCTCAACAGGTTTGTTCAGCCCCTGACCCTGGTCGGGTTTGAAGCGAGTGCCATGAGCCAGCACCTGTTCTCGGGCCTGAAGTCTGCCGGGTTCGAAACGGTCTGCATGCAAGCGCGTCACGTCAATGCCGCTCTTTGAGCAATGAGAAACAAGACTGACCGGACGGATGCGCGCGGCATTGCACAGGTTTTGCGCGCCGGCTGGCTCAGCCCGGTCCATATCAAGAGCCGCGAGGCCCCTGCGACCCGGGCGACCTGAGCGGCAGGGCGGCGCGGATTGAACAGCATGATGTTTTCCAGAACGCTGAAGGCTGACACCAGTTTGAAGTGCTGATGCGCCATGCCGATCCCCATCGCGGCGGCATCCCGTGCCCCGGCAAGTGTGACCGGTTTGCCGTCAATTCCGATATGGCCTTCATCCGGGGCGTAGAGCCCGCAGGCAATGTTCACCGGGGTGGATTTGCCCGCCTCGTTCTCCCCCAGAAGCGCGTGGACCTCGCCAGGCTTTACAGCGAAGTCCACGCTGTCGAGGCGCGAAAGCCCCCGAAGCTTTTCAACACAGAGCAAAGGCGCAGCGCGTCTTTCATCGTCATGTTTCCCTGCGGCTCACTGACCAGAAACACCGGGCACGAACCAATCCATCGCCCATAGATCGCCATCGCTGAGCACTGCATCCTTGGCGACGCGCGCGACACCGTCGCGATCGCTCAGCGGACCTGCGAAGATCTGCTTGCCTGCGATGATCGTATCCCGTTCGGCCATAACCTTTGTCTTCACCTCGTCCGAGACGGCATCACCGCAGCGGGCCATATCAATCGCGTCGTCTGCGATGGACAGGAAGGCGCCATAGGGGGCCGGTTCAAAGTCACCGGCGGCGATTTTTTCAATTTCGGGCTTGAGGACGCCTGCCCAGGTCCAGACGGAGGAACCCTGCGTTGCGGCGCTGAATTCAGACAGGTCACGATGGTGGCCCTTGGCGTAAATGCCCTTTTCCGCGGCAACGATCTGCGGTTTCAGTGTGTCGATGTGCTGGCCGACAACATCGAACCCCTGTTCAATCAGGGCTTCGGCCGCGGCGCGTTCTTTCACCGGATCCCCCACGCGCCGGTGAACACGACGCTGAGTTCGGCCGCAGGGTTCAACCTGACGCGCGCCCAGCAAGCAGATAGGCGTTCACGGTCCAGTTCACGAGGCCAAAGGGTTGGCTGCCACGAAGCCGATCTTGTTGGTCTTGGTGAGGCCACCACCATGCCGCACAGGTACTGCGTCTCATAGGTCCTGCCCTAGACGCTTTTCAGGTTAGGGCCATTGATGGTGCCGGCGGGGGTGATGAAGAGGATGTCGGGGTATTCTTCGGACGGCTCCTTGAAGGTGTCCGAAGAGCCGAAGGCCGAGCCGAGGATGATTTTCGAGCCGCGCTCAATGAACAGCTCAGCCGCGGTGCGTATGGCCGTGGCGCTTTCAGGGATCTCGGCAACTTCGGGGATCCGCAGGTCCAGCTCGTTTTCGAGTGTGACACGGGCCTCGTCGATCGACAGGGACCAGCCGCCGTCATTGGTCAGGCCAAACAGGATGATTGCGGGCTTGGCATTGCCCACGGCGGCGAAATCAGCCTGTGCGGCACCTGTCATCTGAGTGGCCAGAACCACACCGGCAGCTGCGGCGCACGTACAGATACTTAAGAAGCCCGTGTATTTTTCCCTGCTGCGAATAGATTTTCGCGTGCGCAGGAACACGCGGTCCGGCAGCACCTGTTGTATGATTTTTTTGTTTTGCGTGAGCAGGAGTGAACTGCCCTTGCGTTGCCGCTAAGCACCAGTGGTTGGGATGGCTGGTCGACTGCAAACAAGTCCAAGGCCCGCTTTGACCCGTGGGATCACGGCACACGCCAAGCCCTCCTGTGTTCGCTGATCTGTGATTTTCGCTGCGAAATGGTGATCAACGCCGTGCTGCAACTGATGATTTTGCCGCGCTGAAGTTGAACGCGGCCGCCAACTGGTCGGATCCGGACTCATCTCTCGCCTGCACCAACATGATAGGTCAAAACGGACTGTCTCTGATCAGAACAGGGCGATCAGATGCTTTCAAGCCGCCGTGCCAATGCACTCGCGGCGGCCTCCGGGCGTCCAAGAAGGTATCCTTGTCCTTTGTGAACCTTCAGCTGGCGAAGGGTTTCCAGTTCCGCTTCGGTTTCGATCCCCTCTGCGACCAGCTTGGCTCCGATATCGGCTGCGAAGTGGGTCATGCCCATGACAAGGGATCGCTTGGCGGAATCCTGATCAATCCCGCGCACGAGTTCGATGTCGAGCTTGATGACATCGGGTTTCATGCGCAGCAGCTGCGTCAGGCCCGAATGCCCGGCACCGACGTCGTCGGCAGCGATCCTGACACCCAGACTGCGCAGGGTTTCAACCTCGACCTGCAACTGACTGTAGTTCTCGATGATCGCATGTTCCGTCACCTCCAGAATCAGCCGATCCGGTCTGACTGTGGTCAGCAGCTCGGTCAGCAAACCGGAGGCAATCGTCTCGGGCGAGGCATTGACCGAAAGCCGCACGTTGTTCGGCAGTTTCGGAACATGGACAAGGGCCTGACGAATGACCATCATCTCAAGCTCAACCTGACGCCCGACGCTGAGGGCATCCTTGAACCAGAGATCCGGCGTGCGGTAGGGGACTGACCTGAACCGGCTGAGCGCCTCGAAACTGGAAAGTGCGCGCGGCTCAAGCGTGAAGATCGGCTGCAGGAAAACCTCGATCTGGTTCTCCTTGATCGCCTGATCAACTCTGCTGACCCGTGCCGCCCGTTCGGCGCGCCGGCCCAGCGTGACGTTCAGACCCTTCGACGCGATATTGGCAAAAGTTTCCATCACGCTGAGGTCGCGCGGGTTGAGCGTTGGGTTGGGGGTCGAACTGAGGCAGCAGAACATGCCGTAAACGCTGCCGTCTTCGCGGGTCACGGGCACGCTGACGTGGCTGCCGATCGGCATGTTCCGGGTGATTGGCAAAGCCGTTGCAATCGGGTGCTGGCTGGTATCCTTGATCACCTGAGGCAGGTTTCCGTCCAGAATGTGCTGGCAATAGACCTCACGTATGTCGATGGATTGGCCGGGCTGTATCATGTCCTCCAGCCCCGGCGCACTGACGGCACGAAACACGGCGCGACCGTCGACAAACTCGGACAGATAGGCGACATCCATGCCAAGATGTTCGCGCATTGTCTTGAGCGCGATGTCGAGGATGTCTTCATCCTGAGCGTCAAGCTGTATCGGCAGCGTGTGGTCTTTCATTCTCTTGCCTCAAATCGAAATACGTCTGACACGTCTTTTGGATTTGAAACTTGCGCCACCTTGCCATGCCGGTCCGCTGCAACTGCGCAGATTTCCGGTACGGATCAGAGTGCCCTTCAAGGATCAGACTTTCGCCCATCACACGCCGTCAGCATGTAAATATAGGGCGAAGTTGATCGAGCGAGACCGCTTTGGTTAATAATTGCGGTTATCCGCAATCTGTGGGTTTCGATGGCTCTTGCGCGACGACACACACACTCTCTCTTGGAAATGTGCCCTAGGGGAAGTTTGCAATACAAACAAAGGTATTATGGACGTTTCTTAACCAAGATTTACGGCGCGAAGTTCCCCGGTGAGAATGGGCGCAAAATTGCTCACGCGCTGATGGGGGGGGGATGGGCAAAGCTGCTTGTCTGCAAATCGCCACCGTGAAACCTATGGGCAGGCAAGACAGCGAAAGGGCGCGGACATGACCGACCAATCTCAAAGACCGACGGAAACTGAGATCCTTGAGTTCATTGCGCAATGTGATGCGTTCTATCCCGAGGGCGCGACTGATGCCACGATTGCACAGCAGCGGACGTGGTACGATGCGCTCTGCGCGGCCTTCTCGGCCACGGCGGCCTCGGTGACGTGGATTGATGACGTCGTGGGAGGGCAGGTGCCTGTGCGCCGCTACACGCCGCAGGTTTTGCGCTCAGATGTGCATCTGCTGTATATCCACGGCGGCGGCTTTGTTGTCGGCTCGCTCGACAGTCACCACGCGATATGTGCCGAGATTTCGGAGGGTGTCGGTGCGCGTCTGACAGCTGTCGATTACCGGCTCGCTCCGGAGCATCTGTGGCCTGCGCAGATCGACGACTGCGATCTGGTACTGAAAGATCTGCTCAGCACCGGGCAGCAGGTCGTCGTCATCGGTGACAGTGCGGGGGGCACGCTGGCCGCCGGTCTGGCGCGACGGGTCGCGCGCGAAGGTCGGGCGGGTCTGCGCGGACAGGCGCTGATTTATCCGGGACTTGGCGGCGACCTTGGGCGTGGGTCCTACGTCAGCATGGCGCAGGCACCTGGGCTGAGCACGGCGGACGTCCGGTTCTACCGCGATCTGCTGGGCGCACCGGAAGGGGATGCTGAGGCGCAGCCCCTCAGCGCCGGGGAGTATGCGGGTCTGGCCCCGGCCTATGTGACGGGGGCGTTTTTCGATCCGCTGCATGATGACGCCGCCGATTATGCGGTGGCCCTGATCCGGGCCGGGGTCGAGGCTTGGTTTCGCAGTGAGCCGCAGATGATCCACTCCTGGCTGCGTGCCCGGCACATGAGCCCCGGTGCGGCGGAGGGCTTTGCCGTCCTGATCGCGGCGGTGCGACATCTGTCTGGCGTGCGCTAAGAGTTATCTCAGGGCGGACGGGGGCTTGCCGAAGCGGGTGGTGAAGGCCCGGCTCAGGGCCGATTGCGCGGAAAACCCGCAGCGCAGCGCAACCTCCGCCAGCGGGTGGCGGGTATCGGTCACCATGCGCCGCGCGGCTTGCAGGCGCAGCTCCAGCGCATATTGTCCGGGGCCCATGCCGATTTCTGTTGCGAACAATCGCTGCAGGCGGCGCAGCGGAACACCGATGGCACGAGCAGTCCGTGCGGCGGTTTCGGGCTGGTCAATCAGCATCTCCATGCGGGCAATGGCGGCCGCGACGCGCGGATCCCCGCCTGAGCGTCGTCCACTGGCGATGGCGGCAAGCTGGCTTTCCTCTCCCGCGCGGCGCGAGGTGATGAAGGTGCCGGCGACCTGCATGGCCAGGGCCGCGCCATGGCGTGCCGCGATCAGCTCCAGCATCAGATCCTGCGCCGGGCCAGCCCCGGCTGCACTGGCACAGGTCTGGGTGATCAGATAGCGGTCAGGCACCAGCGTCACTTCGGGAAAGGTGGCGGCGAAATCTTCAAGATCCTCCCAGTGGGTGGTCACGCGGCAGCCATCCAGCAACCCGGTGCCGGCCAGCAACCAGGCGCCGCTGTCGACAGTCATCATCATCTCGGCGCGGGTGGCGGCATGGCGCAGGTCATGCAGCAGCCCGCGTTGCGCCATGTCGGGCGCGCCGTACCCCGCCAGCACGAGCAGCACAGCGCCCTGCGTCTGCTCCAGTGCGCAATCGGCAGGCAGATGAATGCCAAAGGTCAGCGCCACCGGACTGCCGTCGACAGAGACGATCCGCCAGCGAAATGCCTGCCGCCCAAGGTGCCGGTTTGCAGCGCGCAGCGGGTCGATCACGGATCCCAGGGTCAGCAGAGAGGCTTGCGGCATCACCAGCACATCCAGCTGCAGCATGTCATTGGCACCGCTGTGCGGACTGAGGGTAAAAATATTGGCGCGATGTGTCATGGAATGTGCATATATCGTCAAATGTGCCGTGGCAAATCAGCTACGCTCGGGGCCAATACGGATAGGAGTTTCCATGCCACTGGCCGCCAATAAAGACGTTTTCATCACCTGTGCCGTCACCGGATCGGGCGCGACGCAGGATCGCAGCCCGCATGTACCACGCTCGCCCCAGCAGATTGCCGAGAGCGCCATCGCGGCGGCCAAGGCAGGTGCGGCGATTGTGCATTGCCACGTCCGCGACCCCGAAACCGGCGCGCCGTCCCGCGATCCGGCGATGTTCCGCGAAGTGACGGAGCGCATCCGCGACAGCGACACGGATGTCGTGCTGAACCTGACCGCCGGGATGGGCGGCGACATCGTCTTTGGCGGGGTCGAGGCGCCCTTTCCGGTGAATGCCGCCGCCAGTGACATGGTCGGCGCGACCGAACGGATGCTGCATATCGCCGACTGCCTGCCCGAGATCTGCACGCTGGATTGCGGCACGATGAATTTTGCCGAAGCCGACTACGTCATGACCAACACGCCCGGGATGCTGCGCGCCATGGGTGGCATGATGACGGCGCTTGGCGTCAAGCCCGAGATCGAAGCCTTTGATACCGGCCACCTGTGGTTTGCCAAGCAGCTGGTGGAGGAGGGCACGCTGACCTCGCCCGCGCTGGTGCAGCTGTGCATGGGGGTACCGTGGGGTGCCCCGAACGACATGAATACCTTCATGGCGATGGTGAACAACGTGCCGCAGGACTGGACATGGTCGGCGTTCACACTGGGGCGCGACCAGATGAACTATGTCGCGGCGTCGGTGTTGGCGGGCGGCAATGTGCGGGTCGGTCTGGAGGATAACCTCTGGCTGGCGAAGGGGCAGCTGGCGACCAACGCGCAGCTGGTCGAGCGCGCCGTGACGATCATCGAGGCGATGGGGTCGCGGGTCATGGGGCCTGCCGCCGTGCGCGAAAAGCTGGGTCTGACCAAGCGCGCGCCGAAGGTGGCAGCATGAAGGCGGCGATCATTGGCGGCGGGGTCATCGGTGGCGGCTGGGCCGCCCGGTTCCTGCTGAACGGCTGGGATGTCGCGGTTTTCGACCCTGATCCACAGGCCGCGCGCAAGATTGGCGAAGTGCTGGCAAATGCCCGTGCCACGCTGCCGCAGCTCTCCGACACCGGCCTGCCGGCTGAGGGGACGTTGAGCTTTGCCAGTTCCGTGGCCGAGGCGGTGACGGGCGCGTCCTACATTCAGGAGAGCGTCTCGGAGCAACTGGCGCTGAAACATCGCGTCTTCGCCGAAATTCAGGCTGCCGCGCCGGATGCACCGCTCGGCTCCTCGACCTCGGGCTTCAAGCCGTCGGAACTGCAACAGGGCGCAACCAACCCCGGCGTGATCTTCGTCGCGCATCCGTTCAACCCGGTCTACCTGTTGCCACTGGTCGAGATCGTGCCCTCTGCTGCCAACACTGCTGACTTCACCGGCGGCGTGCTGGAGCTGCTGCGCGACATCGGGATGTTTCCGCTGCAGGTCCGCAAGGAGATCGACGCGCATATCGGCGACCGCTTGCTTGAGGCGCTCTGGCGTGAGGCGCTCTGGCTGGTCAAGGACGGCATCGCCACCACGGAGGAAATCGACGACGTCATCCGCATGAGTTTCGGCCTTCGCTGGGCGCAGATGGGCCTGTTCGAGACCTATCGCATTGCAGGCGGCGAGGCGGGCATGAAGCACTTCATGGAACAGTTCGGCCCCGCGCTGGCCTGGCCCTGGACCAAGCTGATGGATGTCCCCGAGTTCACCGAGGAGCTGGTTGACCTGATCGCAGGCCAGTCCGACGCGCAGTCCGGACACCACTCGATCCGCGATCTGGAGCGCATCCGGGACGGCAACCTTGTGGCATTCCTGCGGTCTCTCAAAGACCGTGACTGGGGGGCGGGCAAGGTCTTCAACGACCACGACCGCAGACTGGCCCTGCAAGCCGAGACGACAAAAGCGACCTCGGCTATTCCAGAGGCGACAAAGCTGGTGGTGCTTCCGAGCTGGATTGACTACAACGGCCACATGACGGAAAGCCGCTATCTGTTCGCGGGGTCGCAGATCGTCGATGCCTTTCTCGCCCGGATCGGGGCAGGGCTCGACTACGTGGCCGCGGGACACAGCTATTACACAGCCGAAACCCACATCCGCCATCTGGGCGAGGCAAAACTGGGTGCGCATCTGACCGGAACGGTGCAGGTGCTGAGCCATGACGACAAGCGCCTGCATATCTGGATGTCCCTGACCCGCGATGACGACGGGGCAGACGTTGCGACCATCGAACAGATGCTACTGCATGTCGACATGGCTGCGGGGCACACCTGTGCGGCGGATGCCTCCGTCCTCACGACACTTGATGAGATCGCCACGGCCCAAGCCGATCTGCCGCGCCCTGCGGCAGCCGGACGGCACGTTGGCCAGCGCAGGGATACTGCATGACGATACGAACCGAGTTTCCATATCCTGTCACTGAAACGCCCGACCTCTGGATTCCCCTTGCCGATGGTACCAGATTGGTGGCGCGGCTTTGGATGCCCGAGGGGGCAGGGCCCGTGCCTGCGGTGCTGGAGTTTCTGCCCTATCGGCGGCGCGACGGTACCACGGCGCGCGATGCGCTGACCCATCCCTATCTCGCCGGTCACGGCTATGCCTGCCTGCGCGTCGACATGCGCGGCAATGGCGACAGCGACGGGCTGATGGAGGATGAATACAGCGCTCAGGAACTGGCTGACGCCTGCGAGGTCATCTCCTGGATCGCGGCGCAGGACTGGTGCAGTGGCAATGTCGGTATGATGGGGATCAGCTGGGGCGGGTTCAACTCGCTTCAGGTGGCCGCACTCCAGCCGCCCGCGCTGAAGGCGATCATCACGCTGTGTTCCACGGTCGACCGGTATGCCGATGATATCCACTACAAGGGCGGCTGCCTGCTGAATGAAAACCTCGGCTGGGCGGGGACCATGTGGTCCTATTCGTCGCGTCCGCCTGATCCTGCCATGCGCGCCGACTGGCGCGAGGAATGGCTCAAGCGCCTCGACGCGCAGCCGTTTCTGGCGACCACCTGGCTGAACCATCAGCGCCGCGATGCCTATTGGCAGCACGGCTCTGTCTGCGAGGATTTCGGTGCGATCAAGGCGGCGGTCATGGCCGTCGGCGGCTGGGGCGACAGCTACAAGAACGCCGTGCCACAACTGGTTGAAAACATTGAGGGACCGGTGCGCGGAATCGTTGGACCCTGGGTGCACAAATACCCGCACTTCGCGGTGCCGGAGCCGCGCATCGGTTTCCTGCAGGAAGCGCTGCGCTGGTGGGATCAGCACCTCAAGGGTGTCGACACCGGCGTAGCCGAAGAACCCGCCTATGCCGCCTATCTGATGGACGGCGTGCGCCCTGCGACCTGGTATGCAACGCGCCCGGGGCGTTGGGTGACGGAAGCCGAATGGCCCTCCGCCAACATCGAAAACCGCGTGATGGATCTGTCGGAGCAGGGACTGGGCAAGGGCGCTGGCGCGCTGGACCTGCCGCTCGCCTCGCCGCAGCATTGCGGTGCGCAGGGTGGTGAGTTCTGTGCCATCTGGCTGGGGCCGGAAATGCCCGGCGACCAGCGCGCGGATGACGCTCTGTCCCTGTGCTTTGATACCGCGCCTCTGCCGCAGACCGATATCCTCGGCGCGCCGTCGCTGCGTCTGAAGCTGCGCGCCGACACGCCCGCAGGCCAGGTCGCGGTGCGGCTGAACCACGTCCACCCCGATGGCGCCTCGACGCGGATCAGCTGGGGTGTGCTGAACCTGACGCACCACACCTCCCATGCCGATCCGCAGGCACTCACCCCGGGCGCGGAGTTTGAGATCACCCTCGCGCTCGATCACATCGCCTATCGCCTGCCTGAGGGGCACAAGCTGCGTGTTGCCGTGTCTTCCGCCTACTGGCCGATGATCTGGCCTGCGCCCGAGGCGACCACTCTGACGTTGAGCGAAGGGGCCCTGACGTTGCCGGTCCGTCCCACCGCGCAGGGCGATGAGATCACCTTTGCCGAAGCGGAGAGTGCTGCGCCTCTGAAAGAAGAGACCCTGCGCCCCGCCGCGCATGTGCGCCGCAGCGAGACCGATCATCAGACCGGCACCGTTGCATTGGTAATCGAGGATGACTTCGGCAAAAGCCGCAACGGCGATCATGGCTTGATTGCCGGGTCGATCGCGCGCGAGCGCTGGACGATCCACCCGGACGATCCGCTGTCGGCCCGCGGCTGGACCCACTGGACGCAGGAGCTTGAACGCGACGGAATCCGTCTGCGCACCGAAGCGGTGCAGGAAATGTGGTGCGACTCGTCGCACTTTTATCTGACCGGCCGCATCGAAGCATGGCAGGACGATGTTCTGATCTATGAGCGGAATGTCGAAGATGAGGTGCGCCGCGACCATCTGTGAGCCTGAAACGAGATTTTTTTGCACGGCTGAGCAAAAAATCGTTGCGTCTGTGACAGGATGCCTCAGTTTATTGACCAGTCAATTAAGAACCATGCGGCGCAATTTGTGACCGTGTGACCATCCGGGAGAACCAAGACATGAACGACGAACTCCGCTACATGCTGGCACGTACTGTGCAGGGCAAGATGAACCGCCGTAACTTCCTTGGACGTGCTGCCGCTGTCGGCCTGACCGCCGCTGCTGCGAACACGATGCTGGCGACGGGCCTCAAGGCTCAGACACCGCAAAAGGGTGGCGTGCTGAAGATCGGGATGCAGGGGGGCGGCTCGACCGACTCCCTTGATCCGGCGCTGGCGGCCAACCAGGTGACCTTCCAGCTGCTCAAGCTGTTCGGTGATCCGCTGGTCGAGCTGGACCCCAAGGGCGGCCCCGTGCAGATGCGTCTTGCCGAAGCGGTGGAAAGCACCCCCGACGCCAAGCAATGGACCTTCAAGATCCGCAAGGGCATCAAGTTCCACAATGGCAAGGATCTGACCCCGGACGACGTTCTGGCGACGCTGAAACGCCACTCGGACGAGAACTCGAAATCCGGCGCGCTTGGCGTGATGCAGGGCATCGAGTCCATGAAGGTCGATGGCGACAATGTCGTGGTCAGCCTGACCGAGGCCAACGCCGACCTGCCGTATCTGATGGCCGACTATCACCTCGTGATCGAGCCCAATGGCGGCATGGATGATCCCGCATCCGGCATCGGCACCGGCGCCTACAAGGTCATGGTGAACGAGCCCGGCGTGCGCTACGTCTTTGAAAAGTTCGACGAATACTGGGACGAGAGCCAGGGTCACTTTGCTGGCGTCGAGATTCTGGTGATCAACGACAACACCGCGCGCACCTCGGCGCTGCAGTCGGGCCAGATCCACGTCGCCAACCGGATTGACCCCAAAGTTGCCGGCCTGATGGGCCGCGCCCCGAGCATCGACGTCAAGAACGTCTCCGGCAAGGGCCACTACGTCTTCATCATGCATTGCAACACGGCGCCGTTTGACAACAACGACCTGCGTCTGGCGCTGAAATACGCGATCAACCGTCAGGAAATGGTCGACAAGGTGCTGCAGGGCTACGGGACCATCGGCAACGACTTCCCGATCAACGCTTCCTATCCGCTGTTCGACGACAGCATCGAGCAGCGCACCTATGATCCCGACAAGGCGGCCTTCCACTACAAGAAGTCCGGCCATGACGGCACACCGATCGTGATGCGCACATCTGATGTGGCGTTCTCGGGCGCGCTCGACGCCTCGGCGCTGTTCCAGCAGACCGCAAAGGCCTCCGGCATCCCGCTGGAGATCAAGCGCGAACCCGGCGATGGCTACTGGTCCGACGTCTGGAACGTGCAGCCCTTCTGCGCCTCTTACTGGGGTGGCCGTCCGGTGCAGGATCAGATGTATTCGACCGCCTATCTGTCGACGGCCGACTGGAACGATACCCGCTTCGACAACCCTGCCTTCGACAAGTTGCTGGTCGAGGCCAAGGGCGAGCTGGACCAGGCGAAGCGCAAGGAAATGTACAGCCAGATGGCCTACATGGTGCGCGACGAAGGTGGGGTTATCCTGCCGATGTTCAACGACTTCATCTGTGCCATCACGACCGATGTGCAGGGCTGGGTCGAAGATCCCAACCAGGATCTGATGAACGGTCTGGTCGCACACAAGTGCTGGTTTGCCTGAGGCAGGGATCTTGATCAAATCCATCATTGGACACCCCGTTGTCCTGCTGGTGGCCCATCGCATTGCGATGGGCCTCTTGCTCCTCTTCGCCGCCTCGCTGCTGATCTTTGCGGGAACGCAAATCCTGCCCGGCGACGTCGCACAATCCATCCTCGGGCAATCCGCGACGCCACAGGCTCTGGCAAACCTGCGGGCTGAGCTGGGTCTGAACGAGCCGGCGGTCACGCGCTACATTTCCTGGCTTGTGGGGGCCCTGCACGGCGATCTGGGCACTGCGCTGACCAATGGTCAGGACATTGCCGATGCCATGGGCCGCCGTCTGGGGAACACGCTGTTTCTGGCCGGATGTGCCGCCATCATTGCCGTGCCGCTGGCTCTGACGCTCGGCCTCGTCTCGGTGCGCTATCAGGGGCGCTGGCCCGACAAGGTGATCTCGGCTGTCACGCTGGCCTCTGTCTCCGTTCCCGAATTTCTGCTTGGCTATATCGTCATGTTCATCATGGCGGTGCGTCTGCACGCCTTTCCCTCGGTTTCCACAGTCTACGACAGCATGTCCCTGCTGGAGCGGCTGAATGCCATTGCTCTGCCGGTGACAGTGCTGGTGCTGGTGGTGCTGGGGCATATGATGCGCATGACCCGCGCCGCGATCCTTAACGTGATGCAATCGGCCTATATCGAAACGGCTGAGCTGAAGGGCATGCGCCCGTTCCGCATCATCTGGCGCCATGCGCTGCCCAATGCCATCGCGCCTGTCGTCAACGTCGTCATGCTGAACCTTGCCTACCTTGTCGTCGGCGTCGTCGTGGTCGAGGTGGTCTTTGTCTATCCCGGCATGGGCCAGTACCTTGTCGATCACGTGGCCAAGCGCGACGTGCCGGTGGTGCAGGCCTGCGGGCTGGTGTTCGCCGCCGTCTACATCGGTCTGAACATGATTGCCGATGTCGTTTCCATTCTCGCCAACCCACGCTTGAGGCACCCTAAATGAGCCGTATTCCCCTCTCCGCCCTGATCGGGATGGTGGTGACCGCGGCCTATTTCCTTGCCGCGATCTTCGCCGATGTCATCTCTCCCTACGGATATGCCGAAGTGGTCGGCAACGTCTGGGACCCTGTCTCAGCCGAGCATTGGCTGGGCACCGACTCCATCGGGCGCGACCTGCTGAGCCGGATGATCTACGGTGGCCAGATCACCATCTTTGTGGCCGCCGCCGCGACCGTACTGGCCTTTGCCACCGGCGCCTTCTTCGGCTTTCTGGCTGCCGTTTCAGGTGGTTGGGTCGATCAGGTGCTGTCGCGTCTGGTCGATCTGCTGATGTCGATTCCGGCGCTGATCCTGGCGCTGGTGATCCTGTCGGTGCTGCCCGTGTCGATCCCCGTGCTGATCGGCGTCATGGGCCTGATCGAGTCGACCCGCGTCTATCGCCTGTCGCGCGCCGTCGCCGTTGACGTCGCCGTCATGGATTATGTCGAGGCTGCGCGGCTGCGCGGCGAGGGCACGATCTGGGTGATCTTCCGTGAAATTCTGCCGAACGCTCTGTCGCCTCTGGTGGCTGAGGCCGGTCTGCGCTTCATCTTCATGGTGCTGTTCATCTCGACCCTGTCATTCCTTGGTCTTGGTGTGCAACCGCCGCTGGCCGACTGGGGCGGCATCGTGAAGGAGAACAAGGAGGGGATCGTCTACGGCATTCCCGCCGCGCTGATCCCGGCGGTCGCCATCGCCACGCTGGCCATTTCGGTCAACCTCGTGGCGGATTGGGTGCTGACCCGCACCTCCAGCCTGAAAGGAGGCCGCGGATGAGCGACATTGAAAAGCCGGTTCTGGAAATCCGGAACCTGAAGATCGAAGCGACCAGCTATCCCCCCGGCGAAGCGCCGCAGGACATCACCATTGTCGAGGGCGTTTCGCTGACCCTCGCCAAGGGCAAGGTCATGGGGCTGATCGGGGAATCCGGCGCGGGCAAGTCGACGATCGGTTTGTCTTCAATGGCTTACGGTCGTGGAGGCGTGCGCATCACCGGGGGTGAGGTGCTGGTCAACGGCGTCGATATCCTCAAGGGGGGCGCGGGTGCCCTGCGCAAGCTGCGTGGCAAGACGGTGACCTATGTGTCGCAGTCTGCCGCGGCCTCCTTCAACCCGGCGCGCAAGCTGATGGATCAGGTGATCGAGACGTCACTGGCCATGGGCGTCGCGCGCTCGGAGGCGGAGGCGCGGGCCGTTGCGCTGTTTGAAAAGCTTGGCCTGCCATCGCCGAAGACCATCGGCAGCCGCTATCCGCACCAGGTCTCGGGCGGGCAGTTGCAACGGGTCATGACCGCCATGGCGCTGTGTCCTCAGCCCGAGCTGGTGGTGTTCGACGAACCGACCACCGCGCTGGACGTGACGACACAGATCGACGTGCTGGCGGCGATCAAGGAAGCGATCCGCGATACCGGTGTCGGCGCGCTCTATATCACCCACGATCTGGCGGTCGTGGCGCAGGTCTCGGACGAGATTATGGTGCTGCGTCATGGACATATGGTTGAACATGGCACCGCTCAGCGGATCATCCATGACCCGCAGGAAGACTATACCCGTGACCTCGTTTCAGTGCGTCAGGTGAATCATGCGGAAAAGCCCGCCGTGGGCGAGGCCGTGCTGAAGATCAACGACATTTCGGCGCGCTACAGCGGGCTGAAATTCGACGTTCTCAAGCAGGTTTCGGTGGAACTGACAGCCGGTCAGACGCTGGCTGTAGTGGGCGAAAGCGGGTCGGGGAAATCGACCTTAGCCCGTGTAATCACTGGGCTTTTGCCGCCCAACGGGGGCTCTATCGAGTTCTGCGGGCGCACCCTTTCGCCGGCGCTGAAGGGGCGGTCCAAGGATGATCTGCGCGAGCTGCAGATGATCTACCAGATGGCCGATACGGCGATGAATCCGCGCCAGACTGTCGCCTCGATCATCGGGCGGCCGCTGGAGTTCTATTTCGGCCTGAAAGGCGCGGCCAAACGCAAGCGGGTGCAGGAGCTGCTGGACGAGATCGAGCTGGGCGAGGGCTTTGCCGACCGCTATCCGGCGGAATTGTCGGGCGGACAGAAACAGCGGGTCTGTATCGCGCGCGCTCTGGCGGCGAAGCCCAAGCTGATCATCTGTGACGAGGTGACCTCGGCGCTGGATCCGCTTGTTGCGGATGGTATCCTCAAGCTGTTGTTAAACCTGCAGAAAGAGGAGGGGGTTGCCTACCTCTTCATCACCCACGATCTGGCGACGGTGAAGGCCATCGCCGACAAGATTGCGGTGATGTATCGCGGCAAGGTGGTGCGCTATGGCAACCGCGAAGAGGTGCTGTCTCCGCCCTTTGACGACTATACCGACCTGCTGCTGTCCTCGGTTCCCGAGATGCGGCTGGGCTGGCTGGAAGAGGTCATTGCGCATCGCAAGATGGATGCGGGCGGCGAATAAACCCCGCCCCTGGCAGATACGAAAAGGGCCGCCCCGAGGGGTGGCCCTTTTGCTTTTCAGCGCCAAATCGGCATGTCGGTATTGCGTCGGTATCTGAACGGTAACTGAACGGTGCGATTTTCGGCGTGGGTGCCCGCTTACATGTAGCGGTTGACCAGATTCTCCAGACGCTCCTGACGGCCCGAGCGCGGCTCGGGGTTGATGCCCTCGGCCATGACGCGGTCGGTGATGCTGTCGAGGTCGCTGGTCAGCATGGCCTTGGCGGTGTCGGTGTCCCAGCCGGCGTAACGGGCGTCACGGGCGGCCTCCAGCTTGCCGTCTTCCAGCATCTTGGCGGCGGCTTTCAGACCGGCGGCGCAGGCATCCATGCCACCGACATGGGCGAGGATCAGATCCTCGGCGTCGAGGGACTGACGGCGCAGCTTGGCATCGAAGTTGGTGCCGCCGGTGGTGAAGCCCCCGGCGCGCAGCACCTCGTAATAGGCCATCGCCATTTCGGGCACGTTGTTGGGGAACTGGTCGGTGTCCCAGCCGGACTGGTAGTCGTTGCGGTTCATGTCGATCGAGCCGAAAATCCCCAGCGCGCGGGCCATGGCAAGTTCGTGTTCGAACGAGTGACCGGCCAGAATGGCGTGGCCCTGTTCGACGTTGACCTTCACTTCACCTTCAAGCCCGAATTCCTTGAGGAAGCCGTAAACCGTGGCGACGTCGTAGTCGTACTGGTGCTTGGTCGGCTCCTGCGGTTTCGGTTCGATCAGGATGGCGCCGTCAAAGCCGATCTTGTGCTTGTAGTCGACGACCATCTGCAGGAAGCGCCCGGCATGGGCACGTTCGCGGGAGAGGTCGGTGTTCAGCAGCGTCTCGTAGCCCTCACGGCCGCCCCAGAGGACGTAGTTTTCGCCGCCGAGCTGTTTCGTCGCGTCCATGCAGGTTTTCACGGTCGCGGCAGAGAAGGCGAAGACATCGGGGTCGGGGTTGGTGGCAGCCCCGGACATGAAGCGACGGTTCGAGAACAGGTTCGCCGTGCCCCAGAGCAGCTTGACGCCGGTTGCGGCCTGCTTTTCCTCGAAGTAGTCGACGATTTCGCGCAGGGCTTTGGTGTTTTCCTCGAAGCTGTTGCCCTCGGGGCGGACATCAGCGTCGTGGAAGCAATAGTAGGGCACGCCGAGGATCTGGAACATCTCGAACGCCACATCGGCCTTGAGTTTGGCCAGCGCCATGGTGTCGCCGAACCAGGGGCGTTCAAACGTCTGGCCGCCGAAGGGGTCGCCACCGGGCCACGCAAAGCTGTGCCAATAGGCAGCGGCAAAGCGCAGGTGGTCCTTCAGCGGCTTGCCCATGACCACTTCGTCGGGGTTGTAGTGGCGGAAGGCGAAGTCGTTGTCGCTGTCGGGGCCTTCGTATTTGATGGCCGGGATATCTTTGAAAAAGTCGCTCATGTCGTGTCCTTCAGGCAGGTCTGGAAGGGGCGCGCCGGGGAGGGCGGGCGCGCCCGGGGTAAACTGGGGGTGGTCGTGCCGCGGTGTCAGGCGGCAGTCTCTCAGGCGGCAGCTTTGGGGTTCTTGCCCATGATGATCATCGACAGGATGTCATCTTCGGTCACGTCCTCGACCCGCTCGGTGCCGACGACCTGACCGTTCTTCATCACCGAGACACGGTCGCACAGCTCCATCATCTCGCGCGTGTCGTGGCTGATCAGAAAGATGCCGAGGCCCTGTTTCTTCAGCTCGGTGATCAGGTCCGCGACCATCTTGGTTTCGTGCACGCCGAGGGCAGCGGTGGGTTCGTCCATGATCAGCACCTGCGCCTTGAAATAGACGGCGCGGGCGATGGCGACGGACTGGCGCTGACCACCCGAGAGGGCCGAGACCGGCTCCTTGAGCTTTTTGAAGTTGGGGTTGAGGCGCGCCATGATCTTGCGCGTCTCGGCCTCCTGCTTGGAATCGTTGACGAAGCCCATGGCGGTGGTCAGCTCGCGCCCCAGAAACAGGTTCGAAGCGGCGTCGAGGTTATCGGCCAGCGCAAGCGTCTGGTAGATCGTCTCGATGCTGTTGGCGCGGGCGTCGCGGGGCGAGTTGATCTCGCACTTCTTGCCGTTGATCCAGATCTCGCCGGAGTCGGCCTTGTAGGCCCCGGAGAGGATCTTGATCAGGGTGGATTTGCCGGCACCGTTGTGCCCCAGCAGGCCGACGACCTCGCCGGGGTAGAGATCGATGCTGACGTCATCGACCGCACGGACACCGCCGAAAGAGAGCGAGATGTTCTTCATCTGGACAAGGGGGGTGGTCATTCACTTGGCTCCCGTACGCTTGCGGTATTCGATGTCGACCCAGACGGCGAAGACGAGGACTGCGCCGACGACGATGTTCTGGTAGGGCGCGTCGACGCCAACCATGGCCATGCCCGATTGCAGCGACTGCATGATCAGCGCGCCGAAGATGGCGCCGTAGATCGTGCCGATGCCGCCCGAAAGGGCCGTGCCCCCGATGACGGCGGCGGCGATGACGCGGAGTTCGTCCAGCGTGCCGATGTCGTTGGTGTGATAGCCGAGGCGGGCCGAGGCGACGACACCACCAAGGGCGCAGAGCACGCCGACGATGGCGAAGATCTTGACCGTCAGCAGGCGGGTGTTGATGCCCGAGAGGCTGGCGGCGTCGGGGTTGCCGCCCGTGGCGAAGATATAGCGGCCAAGCCGGGTGCGGGTGGCGACGATGGTCATGATGACGGCGACGGCGATCAGCAGCAGCACCGAGTAGGGGATGCCGTAGGCGACGTTGCAGTTGTCGGGGCTGGCGCAGCCGTAGGCGGCGAAGTCACGTGCCACGACGCGCGAGGGCAGCTCATAGGCGTTCAGCACCGCGACGAAGCCGAGGATGGCGCCGATGGTCAGGGCGATGACGACAGCTTCGGCCCAGAGCGGCTTGACCGGGAACTCATGCGCGACGCGGGCGCGCCGGGCCGACCAGATGCCAGCGGCGGCGGCGAGGGCCGCGAGGGCTCCGACGATCCAGCTGAGACCCCAGCCGAGCGTGCCGGTGATGCCGCCGAACAGGATGTAGGTGTCATCGAGCGGCCCGATGGTCTGACCGTCGGTCAGGTACCAGGCTACGTTGCGCCAGATCAGCAGACCGCCCAGCGTCACGATGAACGCCGGGATGCCGCGATAGCCGATCAGCCAGCCCTGCGCGGCGCCAATGACGGCACCGGTGATCAGGCCGAGGCCAATGGTGATCCAGGGGATCAGCGGAGAGCCGATCTCAAGCCCCAGAACGCCGGGCAGCCATCGCGTCTGCATCATCGCCATGACGGCGGTACAGGTGGCCAGCAGCGCGCCGACCGACAGGTCGATGTGGCGGGTGACGATGACGAAGACCATGCCGGTCGCCATGATGGCGACGCTGACGGTCTGGATCGTCAGGTTGAAGATATTGCGCGGGGTCAGAAAGCGCCCGTCAGTCCAGACGTTGAACACCAGACAGACGACGAGGAAGGCTCCGATCATCCCCAGCAGGCGGGTGTCGAGGTCGAGTTGCTTGAGGAGGTTGCGCTTGGCGGCGGGGGCCGGATGGGATGGCGTCTTATCAGACATTCGGGCTCCAGAGTAGGACAGCGGCGCGGGCGCGCCGGACGTGCCGGGGAGGGCGGAGGCCACGGAGACCCTAAATGCGGGGCTGCGACATGGCCGTTAAAATGGGGTGGGGTCCGGCCTGCCCGTGGGGGCAGGCCGGGGATGTCAGATCAGTTGCAGGGAGCCGGACCGGCTTCCACGCCCTGGCAGAGCGCGTCCTTGGTGATCCAGCCGGCATCGACAACCGCGGTCAGGTTGTCTTTGGTGATCGGCACGGGGGTCAGGAACTTGGCCGTCATTTCGGTGCCTGCGGGCGAGGTCCAGGTCTGGCCGCCCTCAACTGCCGTCATGTCGTCGCCGTTGCCGGCCAGCATCACGGCAATCTCTGCCGCTGCGGTGCCGAGGTCACGGGCGTCTTTCCAGACCGAGACGGTCTGCGTGCCGAGCGCGACGCGGTTCAGTGCGGCGTGGTCGCCATCCTGACCCGAAACCGGAATGCCTTCCATGCCCTGCGCGGTCAGCGCGGCGATGGCGCCACCGGCGGTGCCGTCGTTGGAGGCGACGACGGCGTCAACCTTGTTGTCGTTGGCGGTCAGGATCTGTTCCATGTTGCGCTGCGCGTTGGCAGGCAGCCAGCCATCGGTATAGGCCTCATCCACGATCTTGATCGCGCCGCTGTCGATGGCGGATTGCAGCACTTCCTGCTGGCCTCCACGCAGGAAATCGGCGTTGGGATCGGTGGGCGAGCCCTTGATCATGACGTAGTTGCCCTCGGGCTGCGCGGCCAGAACGGCACGGGCCTGCATCCGGCCAACCTCGACGTTGTCGAAGGTCAGGTAGAAGGCGCGCTTGTCTTCGATCAGACGGTCATAGGCGACGACCGGGATGCCTTCGTTGGCAGCAGCGTCCACGGCGGGCCCGATCGCATCGGTGTCCTGCGCGAGGATGATCAGAGCGTCAACGCCCTGCGAGATCAGGCTCTCGACGTCCGACAGCTGCTTGGCCGAGGACGATTGCGCATCGGCGGACACATAGGTCGCGCCGGCGGCCTCAAGGGCTTTCTTGATGGCGGCTTCATCGGTCTTCCAGCGCTCCTCCTGGAAGTTCGACCAGCTGACACCGACGGTCAGGTCCTGGGCGAGTGCGGCCGAGTTGAAGCCAGCAACGGCAATCACCGCTGCGAGAATGGATTTATGCATGTTTTCCTCCCGTAAAGTCCCCTCGCCACTGGCGAGAGTCCCGGACCGTTGGCCCAGTGGCGGCAGGATGGCATATTTATTTCATCTGTCAAAATAAAACTTATTGCTTTTCGCCCCCTTTTCCACATTCTTGCGGTTCTACTGCCTGATAATCCGGAGGATACGGGAGCGGATGGCGAGTTTCGCCTTCGCACCTGCAGCAATAAGTTTAGAGTCTGAATAATGTACGAGAGTGACGCCAGTGCGAGCGCGACAGAGGACAGCGCGACCGAGGTCAGCGGCTGTGGCCCGATTCTGTCGGTCAGCGGGCAGGCGGGCAAGAACCTGCGCCAGCAGATCTTCGAGGCGGTGCGGGCCGCCGGGCGGACCACGCGCGCCGATGTGACGCGCAGCCTTGGCATCAGTGCCGGATCGGCCACCACGCTGAGCGCCGAGCTGATTGCGGCGGGCTTGCTGCGCGAGGTCGAGGGGCTGGCGCGCGAGGCTGGGCGGGGTCGCCCTCCGGTGGCGCTGGAGGTGGTGCCGGATGCGCGGCTGGTGATCGGGCTGAAGCTGTCGGATCAGGCGCATACGGCGGTGCTGACGGATTTCGCGGGCAATGTGTTGGCCAATGCGGCGCAGCCGACGCCGGCGACGCGCAAGACCAGCGCAGAGATCCTGGAGGAGATCGGCAGTCTGGTCGCCGCGCTGCTTGCCGAGGCCGGGCGCGAGATTGCGGCGATCAGCGCCATGGGCGTCGGGCTGCCGGGGCTGGTCGATCACAGCACCGGGCAGGTGGTCTGGTCGCCGCTGCTGCGCGACCGTGACCTTGCGCTGGCGGCGGCCCTGCAGGAGCGTTTCGGCCTGCCGGTGCAGATCGACAACGATGCCAATATGCTGACGCTGGCCGAGCTGTGGTTCGGCGCCGGTCGGTCACGGTCGGATTTCGCGGTGGTGACGATCGAGGAGGGCGTCGGCATGGGTGTCGTGCTGAACAACCAGCTGTTTCGCGGCTCGCGTGGGGTCGGGCTGGAGCTGGGGCACACCAAGGTACATCTGGATGGCGCGCTCTGCCGCTGTGGTCAGCGTGGTTGTCTGGAGGCCTATGTTGCCGACTACGCCCTTGCGCGCGAGGCGGCGACGGCGCTGGATCGCAACGCCCACAACCGCCAGAGCGCCCATGCGCTGCTTGAGTCGCTGTTCGCCGAGGCGAAGGCGGGCAATGACTCGGCGCGCACGATCTTCAGCCGGGCGGCGCGCTATCTGTCGCTGGGGCTGGCGAATGTGGTGCAGCTGTTCGACCCCGAGCTGATCATCCTGTCAGGTGAGCGCATGCAGTACGACTATCTCTATGCCGATGAAATGATGGCGGAAATGCGCGCTCTGACGGTGGGCAGTGGCCGGGTGCCCTGCCAGGTCGAGCTGCACGCCTGGGGCGATATGGTCTGGGCGCGCGGCGCCTCGGCATTGGCGCTGAGTGCGGTGACGGACTCGGTGCTGGGCGAGAGGTGGGCGTTGTGATCCGCCTGTCGCTGCTCTGTGCGCTGCTGGCCAGTGGGGCCCAGGCGGGCCCGGTGTTCGAGGATCACTCCGCCGCGCTGCCCAAGCATATATACGGTGGCGGATGGGAGCATTTCGTCGGCGGCGGCGTGGCGGTCTTCGACTGCGACGGCGATGCGCGGCCGGATATCTTTGCGGCTGGCGGCGAAAACCCGGCGCTGTTGGTGCGCAATGCGGGCGGCTTTGCGTTCGAGCCGGTGGCGATGCCGGAGCTGCGCGGCGTCACGGGGGCCTATCCGCTCGATATCGACGCGGACGGGCTGATGGATCTCTATGTGATGCGGGTCGGGGCGGACGCTGTGCTGCGCGGGCAACCGAATTGCGGCTTCGTTGACGCAACGCAGGCGTTTGGTGTCGCGCCGAGCGACCAGTGGAGCACGGCTTTCACGGCCTGGTGGACGGACGACGCGCGGCCTCAGATGGCGGTCGGGCATTATGTGGACCGCAGCAATCCGGACGGCCCGTTCGAGGCCTGCGACACCAACACGCTGCTGATCCCGGACGCGGAGGGCTATCGCGCCGAGGTGCTGGCGCCGGGCTTTTGCAGCCTGTCGATGCTGGCGGCGCGGGATGCGCGTGGGCGGCTGGGGCTGAGGATTTCCAACGACCGGCACTATTACGTCAAGGGCGGCTACGAGCAGATGTGGGACATCGGCGAGGGGCGGTTTCTGGGTGAGAGCGATCACTTCGCGAAGGTCTCGCTCTGGGGCATGGGGATTGCCAGCCGGGATCTGAATGGCGACGGGCGGGCCGAGGTGATGATGACCTCGATGGGCGATCAGCTGCTGCAACTGGCGCAGCCAGATGGCACCTACGCCAACGCTCCTTACGCGATCGGCACCTATGCGACGCGGCCGCATGTGGGCGGCGATGGTCGCCCCTCGACCGGGTGGCACGCGCAGTTCGGCGACGTGGATAACGACGGGCGGGCGGATCTGTTCATCGCCAAGGGCAATGTCGATCAGATGCCGGGCATGGCGATCCATGACCCGAACAACCTGCTGATGCAAAAAGCCGATGGCAGTTTTGTCGAGGCGGCGGCAGAGGCGGGGATTGCCACGGCAGAGCGGTCGCGGGGCGCGGCTCTGGTGGATTTCGACGGCGATGGGCGGCTCGATCTGCTGGTGGTGAACCGGCGGGCGCCGCTGGAGCTGTATCGCAACGTGACGCAGGGCACCGGGCACTGGCTGGAGGTGTCGCTGCAGCAACCGGGGGGCAACCGCAACGCCATCGGCGCGCGGGTCAGCGTCAACGGGCAGGAGCAGGAGCTTACGGTAGGCGGCGGCCATGCCAGCGGGCAAGCGGGGCCGCTGCACTTTGGGCTGGGCGACGCGGAGGTGGCCGAGGTCTCGGTGATCTGGCCGGATGGCAGCCGGTCCGGGCAGAGCGTCCCGGCAGATCAGGGGATCACGCTGCGGCGCTAATGCGCGACGGGCAGGCCGCTCGGCACGGTGGCGGGCACGCCAAGGCCGCCTGTCAGCGCCTGCGGGTCGGTGAGGGTTTCGAGGAAAGCGACGAGGTTGGCGATGTCGGTCGCGCTGAGCGTGGTGCGCCATGTCGCGGCGGCGGCGATGGCAGCGACTTCGTCTGGATTGGTCATGATCGTGGCATCGTCATAGGGCAGCGCGGGCAGGATCGCTTGGCTGATGTCGTAGTGCGCGAGGCCCGTTGCCGGGTCGGCGTGATCGGCGATGAAGCTGGCGAGGTCCGCATGCGCCCCCGTATGGCCATAGGGCGCGGTCAGCGTCACGTTGCGCAGGGACGGCGTGCGGAAGGCGTACATGTCGGCGGGATCGCCGGTGACGCGAAAGCGGCCCTCGTCGCGGGTGTGAAGCTCAAACTTCACGGCTTTGCCGGGGCCGATCTGCGGCGCGCCCATGGCGTGGAAATCGTGGTCGGTCTGGAACGCGCCTGAGTGGCAGCTGTCGCACCCCGCGGGGCCGTAGAACAGCGCCATGCCGTCCCGGGCGGCGTCCGGCAGGGGTGTGGCGTCGCGCAGATAGGCGTCGAAGGGCGCGGTGTCCGAGCGCCACTCGGCGGCCATGAACACCGCGATGGCGTTGGAGATATCGGTGAAGGCGATGTCGTCGGGGCGGGTGATGGTCGGATAGACGGCCATGAAATCAGTGGCATAGGCGGGGATCGCGGCGACGCGGCGGGCGATCAGATCCCAGGCGCCACCGGGGCCGGTGATCAGGCCCTGCCGCGTGGCGCGGGCGATGTCGTTTTCGTTGACGTGGCCGGCCATCTCGTCTGCGCTCAGCACCGGGAACATGGTCTGCGCCGAGAGCAGAGAGGCGAAGCCGGTGACCATGTCGTCATCCAAGGGCGTGCGAAAGCCGCCGGGGCGGGTCGCGTCAGCCTCAATCCGGCCATCGTCGAAGAGGCGGGTGAACTCATGCGCGCCGAGGTTGAACAGCGCCGGGGCATTGCGGGGCACGCGGGCTTCGGGTGGGTTGTCGGGGTCGGCGATACGGTCGGGGCCAAGGCCAATGCCGCCGTCGCCAAGCGAGAGCGACAGGCCATCGCCGGTGCCAAAACGCGGGTGATGGCAGGTGGCGCAGGAGACCTCGCGGTTGCCCGAGAGGAGGGGGTCGTAGAACAGCAGCTGGCCAAGCGCGGCCTCGGCAGCGTTGACGGGCGCATAGCTGTCGTCGGTGACCGGCGCAGGCAGCGGCCCGGCGAGGCTGGTGGTCGTGAGGACGCTGCAAAGCCCGGCTGTGATCAGAATCCGGCGCATTGGTTCTCCCCTCCCCATGACCAGAGCGGACCATGGCAAATTGGCGCGCTTTGGGCAATGGGGTTGGGGAGTGTCTCAGGCTGTGAGGGTGGCGAGAAGCGTGTCGGTCTGGGTGACGACGCCACAGGTGGCGGCAACCATGCTCATCGCCATGTCGTGGCGGGGGCGGTTGAAATCGGCCTGGGCGTCGGCGACGGCGAAGGGCTCGATATCGCGCTGAAAGGCCTCAGAGGCGGTCGCGAGGCAACCGATATGGGCATAGATGCCGGTGACCACCAGCTGATCCCGGCCGCGCGCGCGCATCAGGTGGTCGAGGTTGGAGCGCTGGAAGGCGCTGTAGCGGTGCTTGTGCAGCACGATGTCGTCGGGCTGGGGCGCGAGGGCGGGCAGGATCGCCTCATGCGCCGCGTCGCGCGACATGCCGGGGCCCCAGAGATCACGTTGCAGGCCCCGGTCGGCGGGCAGCTGGTTGCCGTGCTGGGCGGTGTAGAAGACCGGCACCCCGGCGGCGCGGGCGGCCTGAGCGAGACGGGCGATATTGGCGATCAGCGGCTGCAGGGGGGCGCTATCCTGCGGGAAAGGCGCGCAGAAATAGGACTGCATGTCGTGGATGAGCAGCGCCATGCGCGCAGGCTCGGGCGTCCATGTGGCACGCGAGGTCGGCAGGTCCGCAGTGGTGGGCAGGGCGTAGGCGGGAATGGTGGGCAGGGCCATGGCAGGGGTCTTTCGTCAGTTGGTCTCGGTCGGGATCGCCATGTCGTGGGCGAGGCCAAGGGCGCGCAGCAGGGCGCCGAACTTGGCGCCGGTCTCGGCCGCTTCCAGAGCGGGGACCGAGCCGGGCACGATGCCGGCCCCGGCGTAGAGGCGGGCGCGGTGGCCCTGAATCTCGGCGCAGCGGATGGTGACGTACCATGCACCGTCGCCGGTGGCATCGGTCCAACCCACGGAACCGGCGTAGAAATCCCGCGCGACGGGTTCGAGCTGCCTGATCAGCTGGGCGGCGCGATCACGGGGGGCACCGCAGACCGCAGGGGTCGGATGCAGCAGGCTGGCGATCAGCACGGAGGGGGTGTCGGGATCCTTCAGCGTGCCTTTGATCGGGGTGCCGAGGTGCCACATGGTGTCGGAACTGGTGATCTCGGGTCCGCTCGGCGCGGTGAGGGTACGGCAGTGCGGCGTGAGGATGTCGAGGATGAACTCCACCACGATGGCATGTTCGCGCAGGTCCTTGGCCGAAGCGGCGAGGGCCTGAGCGGCGGCGCGGTCCTGCTCCGGGTCGGCGCGGCGTTTGGCAGAACCTGCGAGGGGGTGAGAGAGGATCTCGGCCCCGGTCTTGCGCAGCAGCAGTTCCGGCGAGGCGCCGATCAGGGTGCGGGGCTGGGCGTTGTCTGTGGTGTCGGGCAGGGCGACCTGAAAGGCGGTGACGGAGGCATCCTGCGCCAGCCGCGCCAGCACCGAAGCGACCGGGATCGCGCGATCTGCGGAGAGGGCAAGTGTCCGGGCCAGCACGATTTTTCGCAACGGGTCGGGAAGGGAGGCGTGACGCTCCATCAGTGTCAGGGCCTGAGCGACGGAGGCGGCGTAATCCTCGGCAGAGGGTTCGGGGGTGACGGACCAGGTGAGGGTTGCCTCGGGGGGGAGACGGGGATCGAGGGGGGTGTGATGGGTCTGTTCGGCCAGCCAGAGGCAATCGTCGCCGTCGCGCTCAAACGGCAGGGCGCCGCCAATGATGCCGGAGGGGGGGATGTGCTGCATGGCCTTGGCGATGCGGTCGGGCAGGGTGGCGATGGGTCCGCGCGGCAGGGGCTGCAGGGGACCAGAGGCACCGATCGCCCCGGTGGGGCCCTGAAACAGGAAAGGCGCGGACTGCAAGGCGGCCGCTGGGGCGGCACGATGGCGCAACGTGTTCATTCGGCAGCTCTTTTTAGCTTTGTGACGGGTCTGAAGTGTCGCTGGCAAAGCTGTGTTGAGAGGGGCGTCAGTCACGTCGGGCCGAAGGGGGTGTCTCTCGCAAGGTCTTGGCTGGCTAGGATCGAGGGCCAGATCGAGTGCGCTGAGGACGCCGATATGACCGGTGTTGCCGCTTTATGAGAGGCAGGCCCGGAGAAGACAAGTAAAAAGCTCAGGTATAGGCGAGGGCAGGCTGATCGGGGGGGAAGCTGCCCGATTTGGGGTGTCGGTATCGCGTCGGTATGCCGTCGGTATCCGGGCGGTGCGATTTTCGCCGCGATGTGGCTCCGGTGCTCAGCTGCTGGCGAGGATTTGAAGCAGGTCCGATACGCTGAGCTGTACGGGGTTGGGGCGCATGGAGGAGGCGGCGAGGGACTCGGTGGCGACGTCGCCGTGGGTGTCGGGGGTGACACCGAGGTCGGCAAGGCGCGGCAGGCCTTGCGCGTCGATCCATGCCTCAAGCGCGCTCAGCGGGTCGGGGGCTTCGGGGAAGGCGGCTGCGATCCAGGACAGCACCTCGGGCCCGCGGGGGCCGCGCATGCGCGCGAGGTTGGTGCGCACGACCGGCACCAGTAAACGGCCACAGAGCGCGCCGTGGGGGGCCCCTGTGCGCCCGCCAAGCACGCCCGCCAGACCGTGCACCGCGCCGAGGCCAGCATTGGCCAGAGCGATGCCGCCGGAGAGGCTGACATGGGCCATGTCGCCGAAGGCCTGCTCGGTGGGAGTGTGCATGAGGGAGCGGAGCGCGCGCAGCCCAAGGGGGATGGCATCGCGGCAGAGCGCGTCGGTCAGGGGGGTGGCATTCCGCGACAGGTAAGGCTCGATCACCTGTGTGATGGCATCAAGGCCGGAGGCGAGGCGGATCGCGGGAGGCACGTCTTCGGTGAGGGCAGGATCGACCACGGCGAGGCAGGCGATCATGCGGTCATCGCGCAGGCTGACCTTGCGCTGGGCATCGGGGACGGAGATCACCGCGTTCTTTGTCGCCTCGGCCCCGGTGCCGGAGGTCGTGGGGATCGCGGCGAAGGGCAGAGGCGCAGTGTCGAGGGAGTGACCGTCGCCGACCACCTCCAGATGATAGAGCGGGGGATGCGTGCCGGGCAGCAGGGCTGCGAGGGCCTTGCCGAGGTCTAGGGCAGAGCCGCCGCCCAGCGCGATGACGGCCCCGGCGTTGTGGGGACGCAGGGTCTTGAGCGCGGCCTCCAGCCCCGGCAGGGTCGGCTCTCCCTTCGCGATGTAGGTGTGCACGGTGCAGCCCAGCGCGCGCAGGTCGTCGGCAAGTGGGAGGGCGGCGCTGGCAGAGGCGCTGTGGACGAGGATCAGGCGGTCGCCGAGGGCGCGCAGGTGCGGCATTGCCTGCGCCAGCGCGCCGCGCCCGAACAGGATGCGCGGGGGGAGCAGCAGTTGCATCAGAAGGCTTGGGCTGCGGCCACGGCGCGGGTCCATGCGTCGTACTTTTCGCTGCGCTGGGCGTCGGACATCGCGGGGGTGAACTGACGGTCGAGCGCCCACATCTCGGCAAAGCCTGCCTGATCTGGGTAGAGTCCGGCGCGGTAGCCGGCGAGCCATGCCGCGCCCATCGCCGTCGTCTCAAGCGTCTTTGGGCGGTCGACGGGGGCACCGATGATGTCGGAGAGGAACTGCATCGCCCAGTCAGAGGCGCTCATCCCGCCATCAACGCGCAGGGTGGCACCGCCTGCGGGGCGGTCCCAGTCGCGCTGCATCGCCTCCAGCAGGTCGCGGGTCTGGAAGCCGACGGATTGCAGGGCGGCGCGGGCCAGCTCCTCGGGGCCGGAGTTGCGGGTCAGGCCGAAGACGGCGCCGCGACACTCGGCATTCCAGTAGGGCGCCCCGAGACCGGTGAAGGCGGGGACGAGGACGACGTTCTGCCCCTCGTCGGCCTTTTCAGCGAGGCCTTGGGTTTCGCTGGCCTCGCGGATCATCTTGAGGCCGTCGCGCAGCCATTGCACCACGGCCCCGGCGATGAAGATCGAGCCCTCAAGCGCATAGGTCGGTTTGCCGTCAAGCTGGTAGGCGATGGTGGTCAGCAGCCGGTTGGTGGAGCGCACGGGCGTGTCGCCGGTGTTGAGCAGGGCAAAGCAGCCGGTGCCATAGGTGGATTTCAGCATACCGGGCTGGAAACAGGCCTGACCAATGGTGGCAGCCTGCTGATCACCGGCAACGCCGAGGATGGGAAGCTCGCAGCCGCCGAAGAGGTCGGGACGGGTGGTGCCGAAGTCAGACGCGCAATCGCGGACCTCGGGCAGCATTTCCATGGGGATGTCGAGCAGATCGCAGATGGTCTGGGACCAGCGGCCCTTGCGGATGTCATAGAGCAGGGTGCGCGCGGCATTGGTGGCGTCTGTGACATGGGAGGCGCCGCCGGTGAGCTTCCAGATCAGGTAGGTGTCGACGGTGCCGAAGATCAGCTTGCCCGCCTTGGCTTTGTCGCGGGCACCCTCGACGTTATCGAGCAGCCATTTCAGCTTGGTGCCGGAGAAGTAGGGGTCGAGCAGCAGGCCGGTGCGCTCAGACACCATTTCCTCGTGCCCCGCGTCTCGCAGCTCGGCGCAGATCGGGGCGGTGCGGCGGTCTTGCCAGACGATGGCGTTGTGGATCGGCTTGCCGGTGTCGCGGTCCCAGACCAGCGTGGTTTCGCGCTGGTTGGTGATACCGATGGCGGCAATGTCGGAGGAGGAGATCCCGGCGCGCTCAATCACCGCGCGGCAGGTGGCGGCGGTGGTGGACCACAGGTCCGAGGGGTCATGTTCGACCCAGCCCGACTGCGGGTAATGCTGGGGGAATTCTTCCTGTGCGCTGGCGGTGACCTGTAGCTGGGCGTCGAACAGGATCGCCCGGCTGGAGGTGGTGCCCTGGTCGATGGCCAGAATATAGCTCATGCGTCGCTCCGCGCGGTAGGTGTCAGGGTCGGGGCGCGCATGTGACACGCGCGCCCCGGTTGGCTTGGCTTACTTGTTCCAGGAGGAGACCAGATCGTCGTAGCTGACGGTCTTGGGCTCTTCATCCTCGTTCGCCAGCTTGGGCTTGGGGGCACCGGGCTGGTCGAGCCAGTAGGACGCATCCTGTTCGTCGTTCAGCACCGGGCCGAGATCACCCTGAATGCCGGCACGTTCGATACGGGCCATGACGCCTTCCATATCGGCGCAGAGCGAGTCCAGAGCCTCTTGCGAGGTCTTGGCACCGGACATGGCGTCGCCGATGTTCTGCCACCACAGCTGTGCCAGCTTGGGGTAGTCAGGCACGTTGGTACCGGTGGGGGACCAGCGCACACGGTCGGGGGAGCGGTAGAATTCCACCAGGCCGCCCAGTTTCGGCGCGCGGTCGGTGAAGTGCTGGCTCTCGATCGTGGAGTTGCGGATGAAGGTCAGGCCGATATCGGCTTTCTTCACGTCCACGGTCTTGGAGGTGACGAACTGTGCATAGAGCCATGCGGCCTGTGCGCGGTCCACCGGGGTCGACTTCATCAGCGTCCAGGAGCCAACGTCCTGATAGCCGACCTTCATGCCGTCTTCCCAGTAGACGCCATGCGGGCTGGGAGCGAGACGCCACTTCGGCGTGCCGTCTTCGTTCATCACGGCGTCAGAGGCGACCAGAGGCGCCACGAAGGTCGTGTACATGAACATCTGCTGGGCAATCTCGCCCTGTGCCGGCACGGGGCCCGCCTCAGAGAAGGTCATGCCGGCTGCGGCGGGGGGAGAGTACTCCTGCAGCCACTTGATCGCCTTGTCGACGGCATAGACGGCTGCGGGGGAGTTGGTCGCACCGCCACGGGTCACGCAAGCGCCAGTGGGCTGGGACTTGTCGTTGACGCGGATGCCCCATTCATCGACCGGCAGGCCGTTGGGTTCACCCTTGTCGCCCATACCGGCCATGGACATCCACGCATCAGTGTAACGCCAGCCGAGCGAGGGGTCCTTCTTGCCGTAGTCCATGTTGCCATAGACCTTCTTGCCGTCCATCTCACGTCCGGTGAAGAATTCGGCGATATCTTCATAGGCAGACCAGTTGACCGGCACGCCGAGCTCATAGCCGTACTTTTCCTTGAAGGCGGCTTTGGTGTCGGGATCGTTGAACCAATCGTAGCGGAACCAGTAAAGGTTGGCGAACTGCTGGTCGGGCAGCTGGTAGAGGTCACCATCGGGCGCAGTGGTGAACTGGGTGCCGATGAAATCCGCAAGGTCGAGCGTGGGGGACGTGACGTCCTTGCCCTCGTTCGCCATCCATTCGGTCAGGTTGCGCACCTGCTGGTAGCGCCAGTGGGTGCCGATCAGATCGCTGTCGTTGACATAGGCGTCATAGATATTCTCGCCCGACTGCATCTGGGTTTGCAGTTTCTCGACAACGTCACCTTCGCCGATCAGATCGTGGGTGATGTTGATGCCGGTGATGGCCGTGAACGCAGGCGCGAGGACCTGGGATTCATATTCATGCGTCGTGATGGTTTCGGAGACGACGTTGATCGACATGCCAGCATAGGGCTTGGCGGCGTCGATGAACCATTGCATCTCGGCTTCTTCTTCGGCGCGCGAAAGGGTCGAGACATCGCCGATTTCGTCGTCGAGAAACTTTTTAGCCGCCTCCATGTCAGCGAGCGCTGGGCCCCCGACGAGGCAGAGGGCAAGGCCCAGTGCCGTGGAAGATTTCAGTAGGACGTTCATGTAGATTCCTCCCTAAGGTGAACGTGGTGGTGGGGTGATCCGGGGTGCCTCCTCTGCGCCCTCGGATCGTCGTATCGGGCGCTATACCCAGCGGAAGACCGCTGCGGCATAGGCGAGGCAGACAAGCAGCGCATAGGGCTGAGGGCCGAGATCAAGGCCCAGCCAGGCCAGATTGAGGAAGGCCGAACCGAGCAGCGTGATGAACAGCCGATCGCCGCGCGTCGTCTCAATCTGCAGGACGCCGGTGCGCGGCGTCTCGGGGTAGCGGATCGCCAACACCGTGAAGGTCAGCAGCAGGGCCGCGATCACGAGGAAGAAGGCGGCCGTCGGCCATGTCCATGCCATCCATGCCATTGGTCAGGTCCTTATGTACTGCTGGTCGCCCGAGCGTTCGGACGCGCTTTCAGTGACTTGGCGAAGGTTCGGCCATTGGCGCTGGGCAACCTCCTCCTTGAATCGTTTGCCTTCTTCCGGTTTCACGGAGTTGGGGATGTCGTCCCAGAAATCGCCGCAAAGTTCGGGCAGCGTGGTGACGTCTCCGACCTCAAGCTTGTCGATTTTATCTTGGATGAAAACGCGGGGTGGAAATGCACTCATCAGACTCTCCCCAGGGCAAAGCCCTTGGCTATGTAATTGCGGACGAAATAGATCACGAGCGCACCGGGAACGATTGTCAACACACCTGCTGCGGCCAGCACGCCCCAATCGACACCGGCGGCGCCGACGGTGCGGGTCATGGTCGCGGCGATGGGTTTGGCATCTACGGAGGTGAGGGTGCGGCTCAGCAACAGCTCGACCCAGGAGAACATGAAGCAGAAGAACGCGGCGACGCCGATGCCGCTCGCGATCAGGGGCGTGAAGATCTGGATGAAGAAGCGCGGGAAGGAGTAGCCGTCGATATAGGCGGTCTCGTCGATCTCTTTCGGGACGCCGCGCATGAAGCCCTCAAGGATCCAGACCGCCAACGGCACGTTGAACAGGCAGTGTGCCAGTGCCACGGCGATGTGGGTGTCGAACAACCCGATCGAGGAATAGAGCTGGAAGAACGGCAGCGCGAAGACGGCGGGCGGCGCCATGCGGTTGGTCAGCAGCCAGAAGAACAGATGCTTGTCGCCCATGAAGGAATAGCGGCTGAAGGCATAGGCGGCGGGCAGGGCGACGGCGAGGCTGATCACCATGTTCATCACCACGTAGATCAGCGAATTGACATAGCCCATGTACCAGCTCGGGTCGGTCAGGATCTTTTCGTAGTTCGCCAACGTCAGGTCCTGCGGCCAGAGCGAGAAGCTGCCCAAAATCTCGGTATTGGTCTTCAGGCTCATGTTGATCAGCCAGTAGATCGGCAGCAGCAGAAAGATCAGGTAGAGCGCCATGACGATCAGCGAGGCCGAGGGCCGCCATGTACGCGCTTTCGCGTGGCTGCGTGTGCCGAGGCGGGTGGTGGAAACGGTGGTATCGGTCATTGCACGCCGTCCCTTTTGTCGAGGTTGGTCATGACGGTGTAGAACACCCATGAAATCAGCATGATGACGAGGAAGTACATCAGCGAGAAGGCAGCCGCCGGGCCGAGGTCGAACTGACCGAGGGCCATTTTCACCAGATCAATCGACAGGAAGGTCGTGGCGTTGCCGGGGCCACCGCCGGTGACGACGAAGGGCTCGGTGTAGATCATGAAGCTGTCCATGAAGCGCAGCAGGATCGCGATCATCAGCACGCCCGCCATCTTGGGCAGCTCGATGTAGCGGAACACGGCCCAGCGGCTGGCCTGATCGATCTTGGCCGCCTGATAGTAGGCGTCGGGGATCGAGCGCAGACCCGCATAGGCCAGCAGGGCGACGAGTGAGGTCCAGTGCCAGACGTCCATGACGATGACGGTGACCCAGGCGTCGATGGTGTTCTGGGTGTAGTTGTAGTCGATCCCGAGGGCGTCGAGGGTATAGCCGAGCAGGCCGATGTCGACGCGCCCGAAGATCTGCCAGATGGTGCCGACGACGTTCCAGGGGATCAGCAGCGGCAGCGACATGGTGACAAGGCAGAAGGACGACCAGAAGCCTTTTTTGGGCATATGCAGCGCCACGAAGATGCCCAGCGGGATCTCGATGGCGAGGATGATGGCGGAGAAAATCAGCTGCCGCACGAGGGCATCCCACATCCGCTCGCTCGCCAGCATGTCACGGAACCAGTCGAGGCCGGCCCAGAAGAACTGGTTGTTGCCGAAGGTGTCCTGCACCGAATAATTCACCACGGTCATCAGCGGGATGACGGCAGAAAAGGCGACCAGCAGCAGCACCGGCAGCACCAGAAACCATGCCTTTTGATTGACGGTCTTGTTCATCAGGCGGCCTTTCCTTGCGGGGAGATGCGCCAGTCGTTGGCGTAGACGTTGACGCCTTCGGGCGCAAAAGTGATGCGGTTGGCACCTTCAGGTATCACATCACCTTCACCGGATATGGCGTTGATTTCATGACCGTTTACCTCAAGCCGCAGGATCTTGTGGCGGCCCACGTCCTCCACCCGGCGCAGGCGCGCGGGGATGCCCTCGTCTGTCGTCGAGAGGCGGATGAATTCGGGGCGGACACCGATCTGCATGGTGCCTGTGCCCGCGTAAGCGTCGCCCAGATCAACCGGGGTTCCGGCGATGCGGGCGGTGCGGCCATCGACCTCAGCGTCGAACAGGTTCATGCCCGGCGAGCCGATGAAGTAACCAACGAACGTATGCGCGGGGCGCTCGAACAGCTCCTGCGGGGTGCCGATCTGGACGACGCGGCCATCGTACATGACGACGACCTTGTCGGCGAAGGTCAGGGCTTCGGTCTGGTCGTGGGTGACGTAGATCATCGTGTGGCCGAAATCGTGGTGCAGCTTTTTCAGCTGGGTGCGCAGCTCCCACTTCATGTGGGGGTCGATGACGGTCAGGGGCTCGTCGAACAGCAGGGCGTTGACGTCTTCGCGCACCATGCCACGGCCAAGGCTGATCTTCTGCTTGGCGTCGGCGGTGAGGCCGCGCGCCTTGTGGTTCAGCTGCGCCTCCATGTCGATCATCTTGCCGACGCGCTGGACCCGGCGGGCGATCTCGGCCGCGTCCATGCCACGGTTCTTCAGCGGGAAGGCGAGGTTTTCGCGCACGGTCATGGTGTCGTAGACCACGGGAAACTGGAAGACCTGCGCGATGTTGCGGTCTGCCGTCGGGGCATGGGTCACGTCACGGCCATCGAACAGCACCCGGCCCTGACTGGGGATCAGCAGGCCGGAAATGATGTTGAGCAGGGTGGACTTGCCACAGCCCGACGAGCCGAGCAGGGCGTAAGCCTCTCCATCGGCCCAGTCGTGGTTGAGTTCCTTGAGGGCGAAGTCATCGTCCGCCTTTGGGTTGGCCATGTAGGAATGGGCGAGGTTGTCGAGGGTGATCTTGGCCATTATGCGGCCTCCGCATAGGGCGCCGAGGCGACGAGCTGGCCGTCTTCGGCGAAGAGATAGACGCGGGAGGCGTCGAGGTAGACCGGCAGCGACTGACCCGGGCTGAGGTTGCGGATGCCGTGGATCAGACCGACCCAGCGGGCGCCGTGATAGTCGAGGTGCACGAAGGTCTCGGAGCCCGTGATCTCGGTCACCGTGAGGGCGGTGTCGAAGGCGATGGCACCGGCGTGGGGCTCAAGGCTGAGGTGGTTGGGGCGGAAGCCGGCGATATAGCGACCATCCGCCAGACCGGGGGCGAGGGTGTCGGCAGAGATCTCGCCTGCGGTGCCGTAAGTCACGCGGTTGCCGCGCTTTTCCACGGGCAGGAAGTTCATCGGCGGGTCGGAGAAGACGCGTGCCGTGGTGGCGTTATTGGGGTTGCGATAGACGGTGGCGGTGGGGCCGAACTGGGTCACGCGGCCCTCCCACAGCGTCGCACAATTGCCGCCGAGCAGCAGGGCTTCTTCGGGTTCGGTGGTGGCGTAGACGAAGATCGCGCCGGATTCCTCAAAGATCTTGGGGATTTCGGCACGCAGTTCTTCACGCAGCTTGTAGTCGAGGTTGGCGAGGGGCTCATCAAGCAGTACCAGACCGGCGTTCTTGACCAGTGCGCGGGCGAGGGCACAGCGTTGTTGCTGGCCGCCCGACAGCTCAAGCGGTTTGCGCTCCAGCATGGGGGTCAGCTTCATCAGCGCAGCGGTGTCGCGGACGCGGGTGTCGATCTCGGCCTTGTCGATGCCGAGCAGGCGCAGGGGCGAGGCAATGTTGTCGTAGACGGTCATCGAGGGGTAGTTGATGAACTGCTGATAGACCATGGCGACGCGGCGGTCCTGCACGCGCTGGCCGGTCACATCGGTGCCGTTCCAGAGGATGCGGCCCTTGGTCGGCGCATCAAGCCCGGCCATCAGACGCATCAGGGATGTCTTGCCCGACAGGGTCGGCCCCAGCAGCACGTTCATCGTGCCCTTTTCCAGCGTCAGCGTGGTGTCGTGGATATGCGTCGTCGCGCCGACGACGCTGCTCACGCCCTCAAGTTTCAGTGTCATTGCCTCCTCCTCCTGGCCGTTTTTACTCGGCGGCCTCCGACACAAGCTGCGCACGACGTGCGGTCATGTAGGTTTCAAGCTCTGCGGTGTCCTCCTCCGACAGTCGCAGGCCCAGTTTCGAGCGGCGCCACAGGACATCCTGCGCGCTGCGGGCATATTCAAAGCGCATCAGCCAGTCGACTTCGCGCGCCGTCAGGTTGTAGCCAAAGCGCTGGCCAAGGTCGTCGGCGGTTGTCGCGCCCTTCAGGACCTGGCGCGCTTCGGTGCCATAGGCGCGGATCAGGCGGCGGGCCCAAACATCGTCCAGAAAGGCGAAGTCGCGTTGCAGGCTGGCGATCTGGGCCGCGACGCCATCGACGGGGAAATCGCCGCCGGGCAGGGCGACCCCTGCGGTCCAGGGGCCGGGCAGGTCGGTGAAGTGGTCTCCGATCAGCTCCAGCGCGCTTTCGGCGAGGCGGCGGTAGGTGGTAATCTTGCCGCCGAAGATGTTGAGCACGGGGGCACCGGCGCTGGTGTCGACCTTCAGTGTATAGTCGCGGGTGGCGGCGGTGGCCGAGCTTGCGCCGTCATCATAGAGCGGGCGGACGCCGGAATAGCTCCAGACGATGTCGTCGGTTGAGATCGGGTGCTTCAGGTAGGCGTTGACGAAATCGACCATATAGCGCTGCTCTTCTGGCGTGCAGACGGGCTTTTCGTCGGGGTCGGTGTGTTCCTGATCCGTGGTGCCGATCAGGGTGAAGTCGGTCTCGTAGGGAATGGCGAACATGATCCGCCCGTCGGTGCCCTGGAAGAAATAGCTCTTGTCGTGGTCGAACAGGCGGCGGGTCACGATATGGCTGCCGCGCACCAGACGCACGCCATCGGTGCTGTTGGAGCGGATGGTGTTGGAGATGATGTTGCCGACCCAAGGCCCACCGGCGTTAACAATCATGCGGGCGTGGACGGTGCTGGTGGTGCCGGTTTCGACGTCTTCCAGCGTGACGTGCCAGATGCCATCGCTTTGATGCGCAGAGCGGACCTTGGTGCGGGTCAGGACGGTCGCGCCGCGCGCTTGGGCGTCACGGGCGTTCAGGACGACGAGGCGGGAGTCTTCGACCCAACAGTCGGAATACTCGAAGGCTTTCTCGAAACGGTCTTCCAGAGGCGCGCCCTCGGGCGCTGTCTTCAGGTCAAGGCTGGACGTCGGGGGCAGGATCTTGCGACCGCCGAGCGTGTCGTAGAGGAACAGCCCGAGGCGGATCAGCCATGCAGGGCGGCGGCCCTTCATCCACGGCATGACAATGTTCATCAGGCGGGAGGTGGGCGTATCACTCTCAAACCGCATGTCGGGGTGGTAGGGCAGCACAAAGCGCATCGGCCAGCTGATGTGCGGCATGGCGCGCAGCAGGGTTTCACGTTCGATCAGGCTTTCGCGGACCAGCCGGAACTCAAAGTATTCGAGATAGCGCAATCCGCCGTGGAACAGCTTGGTCGAGGCGGAAGACGTGGCGGACGCGAGGTCGGACATTTCCGCCAGCGTGACCGACAGGCCGCGCCCCGCAGCGTCCCGGGCGATGCCGCATCCGTTGATGCCGCCGCCGATGACCAGCAGGTCACAGATATCGTCGCTGGCTTGCACGCTGGACCCCTCCCCTGAGCCTGATTTGCTTACCGAAAGGTTACTGAAACTTTGCCCAAAAGAACAAGCTTTGTTTTCGTTTTTTTTCGTATTGGAGGAAATGGCGGATAAGTCATGGACTTTGCTGGTGAAAATGTTCGATGATATGGGGTGCGCTGCTGTGGGTTTCGCCGGAAATGATCGCTGCAGAGCAGCATTCGGCTGGAATCGCCCCCCTCGATTTCTATTGACGTGTTCGCACTGGCGCGTTTCTTTTCGGTTTAGCAAAGGACCGCATCATGTCGCAGACCATCCGCCATCCAGAGATCCTCGATATTGCGCGCCGCGAAGGCAAGGTCACGGTCGAGGGGCTGGCCGAACATTTCGGCGTGACGTTGCAGACCATCCGGCGCGATCTGTCCGACCTTGCCCATGCCGGGCGGCTGGAGCGGGTGCATGGCGGGGCGGTGCTGCCCTCGGGCACGACCAACATCGGGTATGAGGAGCGGCGGCGGCTGAACGCGGACGGCAAGACGGCGATCGCGCGGGCCTGTGCGGCGCAGATCCCGGAAAACTGCGCGGTGTTCCTGAACATCGGCACCAGCACCGAGGCCGTCGCGGTCGAGCTGATGCACCATCGCAACCTGCTGGTGGTGACCAACAATATGAACGTGGCCAACATCCTGTCGCAGAACCGCGACTGCAATGTGATCGTGACGGGCGGGTCGCTGCGGCATTCGGACGGCGGGCTGATCGGGGATATCACCACAGCGGCGATCCGGCAGTTCAAGTTCGATATCGGGGTGATTGGCTGTTCGGCGATCGACAATGACGGCGATATTCTGGACTTTGACGTGCAGGAGGTTGGCGTCAGTCAGGCGATCCTGACGCGGTCGCGGCGGACGTTGCTGGTGGCGGATCATACCAAGTTCAAGCGCACGGCGCCGGCGCGGATCGCGTCTTTGCAGAACGTCGACATGTTCTTCACCGACCGGGCGCTGCACCCCGATCTGAGCGCGCGTTGCGCGGATTGGGGCACCGAGGTGCAGATCTGTGCGGGTAAGGGGAAGGCCTGACCGGCCGAACCTGAGGGGCCGGTCAGTCGTGTTTCACACGAGCGCGGGCTGTTCGATGAAGCGGCGCACGAAGTCGGTCTGCGGGCGTTTTCGGATGTCGACGGGGGTGCCGACCTGCTCGATCCGGCCCATGGACATGACGGCGACCATGTCCGACAGGCTCATCGCTTCGTCCTGATCGTGGGTGACGAAGATGGTCGTCAGGCCGGTGGCGTCGTGGATGTCACGCAGACCGGCACGTAGCTCGCGCCGCACGCGGGCGTCGAGGGCACCGAAGGGCTCATCCAGCAGCAGTACGCGCGGCTCGGTCGCGAGGGCCCGCGCAAGGGCGACGCGCTGACGCTGGCCGCCCGAGAGCTGGGAGGGATAGCGGCTGGCGATGCCGGGCAGCTGGATCAGCTCCAGCAGCTTGGTGACGCGGCGCTCGATCTCGGCGCTGGCGGGGCGGGTGCTGCGGGGCCGGGCGCGCAACCCATAGGCGATGTTTTCATAGACGGTCATGTGGCGGAACAGGGCGTAGCTTTGAAAGACGAAGCCGGCGCGGCGCTGCTGGACGGTGATGCCGGTGGCGTCGGCGCCGTCGAACAGGACGCGGCCGGAGGTCGGCGCCTCAAGCCCGGCGATGATGCGCAGCAGGGTGGTCTTGCCGGAGCCTGAGGGGCCGAGCAGCGACACCATCGCGCCGGAGGGGATGGCGAGCGAGACGGGGTGCAGGGCGGTCGTTGCGGCAAAGCTCTTGGCGATTTCGTCGATCTCGATATGCATTTCGGTCTCCTTTTCAGTGACTTCAGTGGCGGATTTTCAGTGTCTGCGGGTGGCGGCGAGCAGATCGGCGTGGCGCCATTCCATCAGGGATTTCAGCAAAAGGGTCAGCAGGGCGAGGGCGGCCAGCAGCGCGGCCATCGAGAAGGCGGCGACCGAGAGGTATTCGTTGTAGAGCATCTCGATCAGGATCGGCATGGTGGTGGTCTGGCCACGGATCTTGCCCGAGATCACCGCGACAGCGCCGAATTCGCCCATGGCGCGGGCGTTGCACAGCAGCACGCCATAGAGCAGCGCCCAGCGGACGTTGGGCAGGGTCACGGTGCGGAACATGTACCAGCCGGTCGCGCCCAGAGTCAGGGCGGCTTCTTCTTCGCTGCGGCCCTGTTCGCTCATCACCGGGATCAGTTCGCGGGCGACGAAGGGGAAGGTGACGAAGAGGGTGGCGAGCAGGATGCCCGGCACGGCGAAGACGACGCGCAGGTCGTGGGCACTCAGCCAGGCGCCGAACCAGCCGGAGCTGCCGAACAGCAGCACCAGCGACAGGCCCGCGACGACCGGCGAGACCGAGAACGGCAGGTCGATCAGCGAGATCAGGATCGCCTTGCCGCGAAAGTCGAACTTGGCGATGGCCCAGGCGGCGGCAAGGCCGATCGCTGCGTTGAGGGGCACGGCGATGACCGAGATCAGCAGCGTCAGGCGGATCGCAGCCCATGCGTCGGGGGTGTTCAGCGCCGCGAGAGAGGCGCCGAGCCCGTCGCGCAGCGCCTCGGCAAAGACCGCGGCGAGGGGGGCGAGCAGCAGCAGCGCCGTCAGGATCAGGATGACGCTGGTGATCACGATACGGGCCGGGCGGGCCTCGGTCGTGACGTCTGCGGGGCGATAGAGGGGGATGTCAGACATGGCTGTCAACTTCGCTAAAGCGGCGCAGGTGGGCGCGGCGCGGCGCCCGGCGCAGAGCGACGTATCCCATTGGGGCGACCAGCAGCGACGGCGCGGCGCAGTAGCAGGCGAGGACCAGCAGCAGCGGTGCGCCGGTGATCCAGAGCGCGATGGTGACGCAGAGGCCGAGCGCTCCGGCGAGGGCGGCCAACACGAAACCGGCAGCGGCAGGCAGGGCGCGGCGCGGTTGCGGGGCGCGGGTTGTGGCGTGACGGGGCAGTATGCGGTTATTAGACATGTCCAATCCTCCTACGGTTCCAGACCTGTGTGGCGTTGATGGCAAACAGCATGGTGAACGAGATGCCGAGCATGGCGAGGCCGATGGCAGCGGCGGCGTTGTAGTCATATTCCTCCAGCCGGATGACGATCAGCAGGGGGGCGATCTCGGTCTGGTTGGGCAGGTTTCCGGCGATGAAGATGACCGAGCCGTATTCCCCGACAGAGCGGGCGAGGGCGAGGGCGAAGCCGGTCATCAGCGAGGGCGCGAGGGTGGGCAGCACGACGCGGCGCAGGGTGCGCAGGCGGCTGGCGCCCAGGGTGGCAGAGGCTTCCTCGACCTCGGCGTCGATTTCCTCGATCACCGGTTGCACGGTGCGCACCACGAAAGGCAGGCCGACGAAGATCAGGGCGAGCCAGATGCCGACCTCCGTGTAGGCGACCTGAAGGCCGAGGTGGGCGAGGGCGCTGCCAAAGACGCCGGTGGGGGCATAGAGCGCCGTCAGGGCGATGCCGGCGACTGCCGTGGGCAGGGCGAAGGGCAGGTCGACAGCCGCGTCGATGATGCGGCGGCCGGGAAAGCGGTAGCGGGTCAGCACCCAGGCGAGGGCCAGCCCGAAGACCAGATTGAACACCGAGGCGATCAGCGCGGCGCGGAACGAGAGGGTCAGCGCCGAGGCAACCCGTTTGGAGCCGAGGTGCTGGGCCAGCTCGGCCGGACCCATCGCCACGCCTTGCCCGACCAGAGCGCCGAGCGGCAGCAGCACCACGATGGAGAGGGCCAGCAGAAGGATGCCCATGCCGAGGCCGAAACCGGGCAGGGGCGAGGTGGTGCGCAGCATGGCCCCTATTCCTCGTAGATCTGGTCGAAGATGCCGCCGTTGCCGAAAAATTCGGGCTGTGCTTTCGCCCAGCCGCCGAAATCGGCGATGGTGACAAGGTCGAGCTTGGGGAAGCGGGCGATGTCTTCGGGTTTGGCAAGCGAGGTGTCCCAGGCGCGGTAGTAGTGCGCCAGGGCGAGGGCTTGCGCCTCGGGGCTGTAGAGGTGGTCGAGGTAGGCCTGCGCGGCGGCGCGCTGTGCGTCGTCTGTCAGGTTGCCCTCGACCAGGGCGACCGGCGGCTCGGCGAGGATCGAGACGGAGGGCACGACGATGTCGAAGGCGTCCTTGCCCATTTCGGCCTGCGCCAGAAAGGCCTCATTCTCCCACGCCAGCAGGACATCCCCGACGCCGCGCTGTGCGAAGGTGGTCGTGGCCCCGCGTGCGCCGCTGTCCAGAACGGGGACGTGGCTGTAGAGCTTGGTCACGTAGTCCTTCGCCGTCTCGTCGCTGCCGCCGGGCTGTTTCAGCGCCCAGCCCCAGGCGGCGAGGAAGTTCCAGCGCGCGCCACCGGAGGTCTTGGGGTTCGGCGTGATCACCTGAACGCCGTCGCCGATCAGATCGCCCCAGTCGGTGATGGCCTTGGGGTTGCCCTTGCGCACAAGGAACACGATGGTCGAGGTATAGGGCGAGGCGTTGTGCGGCAGCTTGCTCTGCCAGTCTTTCGGCACGGCGGGGCTGCGCGCGGCAATGGCGTCGATGTCCGAGGCGAGGGCGAGCGTGACGATCTGGGCGTCGAGCCCCTCGATCACCGCGCGGGCCTGCGCGCCGGAGCCGCCGTGGCTTTGTTCGACGGTGACGGGCGGATTGCCCTGCGCCTGCCACCATTCAGAGAACATGGCATCATAGGCGCGGTAGAATTCGCGCGTCGGATCATAGCTGACGTTGAGCAGTTTCGTCTCGGCCAGGGCCGCATCGGCGAGGATCGGCAGGGTGACAATGGCCGTGCTGCCAGCGAACAACGCCGCAAGGGCGACGCGTTTCAGGGCGGGTGCAAGCGATCTGTTCAGGGTCATTCAGGACCTCCTTTCGGAACGGCGCGGGATGCGCTCGGGGGATGTCCTAAATATCTACCGAGTTAGTAGATTTATCGAGAGATAAGGTTCACCGTTCTGCGGGCGGTGCGGAGAAGATTATTCTCCTGCGGTGCCGAGAAGCGAGGGGTCTGTTGCTGCGGTGATGCTGAGCCCGGCGAGTTCGGGGGCCTTCAGCAGGTCCGCGAGGGTCAGGGATTCGATCAGCAGCAGATAGCTGTAGAACACATCGCTGAAGACACGGCGCAGCTGGCAGGTTTCTTCGTCGGTGCAGTCATCACACTTCTGATAGGCGCGGCGCGACAGGCACGGCAGCGGCGCGATGGGGCCGTCGATCTGCTGTAGGATCTCGCCTAGGGAAATCTTGCCCGGCTCGCGGATCAGGAAATAACCGCCCGAACGCCCCCTTTTGGCCCCCAGAAAGCCCGCGCGCCGCATCTCCAGCAGGATATGTTCCAGAAACCGCTTGGGCGCGCCGGAGCGTTGCGCGACCTCTTCGATGGTCAGCGCTTCGCCCTTTTCGAGGGCCCCGAGAGCCATGAGCGATTTCAGAGCATATTTTGTTTTCTGGGTGATCATGAAGAGACGTTAAACCCGCAATATTCGGCTGGCAAGGTCGGCTTTCCGCTTAAAGACGATAAAGACGGTAGACTTTATATTTTTAAATGGCAGACTGAGGGCAGAACAGACGCCGGAGGACGCCATGACGCTTGATCGGATTGACCGCAAACTTGTTGCCGCCCTGATGGGGGATGCCACCCAGCCGGTGTCGCGGCTGGCCGAACGGGTCGGGCTGTCGCAGACGCCGTGCTGGAAGCGGATCCAGAAATTGCAGAATGCCGGGATCATCCGCGCCCGTGTCGCGCTGGTCGATCCTGAGCTGGTGGGGCTGGGGCTGACGGTCTTTGTCGGGGTTTCGGCGCCGCAGCAGGACGCGGGCTGGCACGAGGCCTTTGCCGCCGTTGTCGACGCCATCCCCGAGGTGATGGAGGCGCACCAGCTGGCGGGCAGCTACGACTATACGCTGCGCGTCGTGGTGCGCGACATGGCCGATTTCGACCGGGTGCGCGGGCGCATCACCAGCGCCATCGTGATCCGGGATCTGACGGTGCAGTTCGCTTCGCGGCGGGTGAAATCGCTCAGCGTGCTGCCGATCGACACCTGTTCCGCTTAGCGGCTGCGTTTGAAGGCGTAGAGCCAGAAGCCGACGAGGATCAGCGAGATGATGGCGTTCCAGGAGGCCATCGAGAGGCCGAGCATCTGCCAGGCAACCTCGTCACAGCGGATCAGCGGCGCGTTCATGATCTTGTCGAACAGCTGTTCCGAGCTGAGCGAGCCGGGAGGGCCGGAGGTGCAGGTGGTCGGCCCCTCGAAGATGCCGCGCTCAACCCCGGTGTGATAGATGCCGATGCCGGCGGTGATCGCCGCCGCCAGCGCACCGAACAGCGCAAAGATGCGCTGTTGCGTGGCCAACGCCAGAGCGCCGATTGCAATCGCCGCCAGATGCGGCCAGCGTTGCAGCAGGCACAAATGACAGGGCGCCAGCCCGCCGATGAACTGAAAGCCGAGCGCCCCCAGCAGGAGCGCGGCAGAGCCCGCCGCAGCGATCAGCACCGAAAATCGAAAGGTCATATGTATTTCACCAGAAGGAATCCTCCGATGAGGATGGCGAAAAATACAATGAACACAAGGCCCAGACGCTTCTCGATGAAGTCACGAACGGGTGAGCCGAACTTCCACAGCAACCCTGCGATGATGAAGAACCGCAGGCCACGCGCCAGGATCGACGTCATGAGGAAGGTGGCCAGGTTCATGCCGGTCCAGCCGGACATGATGGTGATGACCTTGTAGGGGAAGGGGGTCATGCCCGCCAGCAGCACGGCCCAGAAGCCTGCTTGGTTGAACTTCTCGTTGAAGACCTCGATCGAGTCGGCCTTGCCGAGCGATTCCAGAATGGGCCGGCCGATGCTGTCGAAGGCGAGCGCGCCGATCGCATACCCGAGCAGGCCGCCCAGCACTGACGCCGCCATGGCGACAGCGGCAATGGTGAAGGCGCGGTTGGGCCGGGCGATGATCATCGGGATCATCAGCAGGTCTGGCGGAATGGGAAAGAACGAGCTTTCCACGAAGGAAATGAGCGCCAGAACCCAGAGGGCATTCGGGTGATCCGCCATACGGATCGTCCAGTCATAAAGGGATCTAATCAATGTCCTGCCGGGTCCTGTCTGTGCCGCAAATCGGGCCTGTTTCTCGGGCTCACAGACCATGCAGGGGGGCAGCGGTCAAGCGCTGGTCGGGGTTTTGCGATGTAGGTTGCGTGACATCTCTGCAGTCTTTTGCCAGAGCGCCGAATTTCCGGCATTTTTGTCTCTGGACGCCGCTTTGTGCTGAGGCTAAGGAAGAGTCCCGACCCGCAGGATATGCAGGTTTTGGGCCCAAGTGGCGGAATGGTAGACGCAGGGGATTCAAAATCCCCCGCCGCAAGGCTTGCCGGTTCGAGTCCGGCCTTGGGTACCACATTGTTTTTACAGTGTTTTCATTCATCTTAGATACTCACGTTGAACAGTGTTGAGAGGTTTGAGCCCACAGGCTGAGCCCGCTTTCATGTTCCGTTCTTGTTCTGATCTCTTCGATTCTGTGCGGCTCTCGACAGGCGCTTCTTGCTGGCCTTGGCGCGATAAAAGGCGACCATCTGGGCCGATTGCCCGGTGACGGCCTGAATTTCCGCGTCGCTACAGCCAGCCTCTGCAAGCTGGACAATTGCCAATTTGCGCAGGCCATGAAGCGAGTAGGGGGCAGCCTTGTCGCCCAAGGTTTTCCGCCAGCTCCGAAATTGCTTTTCGACCGAGTCATAGCCCTTGGGTTGCGTCAGGTTCTTTGCCAGCAAGTGCTGCCCTTCGATGGGAAGGCCCTTCACAAATGCAGCCAGCCGGGGCGGGCAGAATACGTCATGGGCAACGTCGCCTTTTTCATCCCAGACAATCATCGACTCGCCGTCAAATTGATCGCGACGCATGTTGATCGCCGCGTTTGGGCGTTGACCCGTCCCGAGGATCAGTTCGGAGGTCGTGCGCACATCAGCCGGTGCGGTAGGGAGCGCTTTGACCATCCATTCAGGCCATGCAGGCAGTTCGCGTTGGGGGCCGAACAATTTGATCTCTGCCGCCGGGTTTTCCCCAAGGGGCCAATCGAGCGTCTTTTTGGCGTAGTTCCAGAGCATTCGGATAACTTGGATTGTGTGATCAGCTTTGCGCGGCGTATCGGCCAGCCGCGCTTGGATCGCGCGAACGTGCTGCCGTGTTGTCTTGCTGACGTCTTTGCTCTCATTCTTCTCCAGAAGGGCATCCATCGTTCGGCGATAGGAACGCTTTGTTTCGTCGCTTAGGCTCTTCTGTTTGATCGGATCTTTGCGCCATGCTTCAACCAAAACGCGCCAGCTCGTAGCTGGAGGCTTGGGCTTTTGGATCGGGTGATTTCCGCGCTCACAAAGCCAATAGAGGCGATCCAGTTCCTGGGGATCGTCCTGCCAGTCCAAGGTGACCACACGTTCGCGGCGTTTGCCGTTCACTGTGTAGCTGGCGCGATGCCGAGGCGTGATAACTCCGCGAACCATTTTCCATTCGAGGCGGGGCTTTTGCGGCAGCTTCGTCACAGTTCCAAGCCTTCGTCTGGCCGGGCGCGTTCACCCTTCGCAATGCGCAGAAGCTCTTCCACGTCCCAGCGGTCATAGGTGCCCAGCTTGGTCGGGGCGGGCAGGTGGCCTTGACGGATCAGGTCGAGGAATTCGGCGCGCGAGAGGCAGAACAGTTTCGCGGCAGTCCTGTCATCAACAAAGAGGGGTTGCAGGGCAGCCATTAGACCTCCTTCATATACGCGACGGTGATTTCCATGAGGGCGCTTGCGTTGATGCGGCCAACGGTCTGCATCCCGACGCCGCCCAGAATGGTGGCTTCAACCTCTTCCGCCGTTCCATCGAAACAGACTTCGCCAGCTTGGAATGACATTTTGGCGAGCTTCAATTCGCGCGAGATTTCGAGTTGCTTCATCGACACCACGGAGCCGCGCCCGCAGAAAAATTCGGCCAATGTGTCTTCCAGACTTTCGGCCAGATCGCTTTCTGCAAAGTCGGGAACGGTCCCCGTGTTCATCGTCTTGTTAACGGTTACGGCACCAAGCTGGGTGACCGCCTCGACCGCCTTGGACGGGCCGTCTGCGCCGAGGAAGGCAATGGCGATGCGGGCGAGGTCGCGTGGCTGCATGTCGGGGGCGTTGACGCCCCGCGCACCAGTGGTCAGCAATCCGGCTTCCCGGATGGTACGGGCATAAAGCTTCACGGTCTTCTCCTCGACCTTGAACGCTGATGCGACGACTTTTATGAGTTCACCAAGTTTCATGCTTTGTGACTAACACTCATAAAGGCGCGACGTCAACTGTTAATGAAAGTTTTGCACTTAGGGGAAATCGCGCGCGACCCGGCCCGGACTTCCGAGAACGTCGGAAAGGTAGTCCAGTTGCCGGACAACCAGCTGCATTGCGAGCGTGATGCGGTCTGCAACGTACAGCGCGGCGTCGTGGCTGGGCCCGGCCTCATCTAGCTCGCCTTTGCGAAGCATGGCCTCTAACGCAAAAGAGAGGTGCAGGGCTTCCTCAACTCCTTCGGGGTAATCCTCGCCCTCTGGGTGGATGACCCGGAGACCTGACCTAAGCGCGTCGTCTGGTGTTTTCGGTAGGCCCGCCCTGTAAGAAGCCTCTTGGGCGCGTAAGTCCTCAGCCTTTTGGATATGGTCTTTGAAAATATGTTCGGCACAGAGGGCCAGCCCGTGAACGGATTCATTTTGCCACGCTTTGACCGATTCCGCAGGCATAGGGGCATTGTTCGCGCAAACGCGTTCATTGGTCATTGTCAGGTTCTCCTGATGTGTTATGATCCCTAAGGATCAATATGCACGATTGATCCTTAGGGATCAATGGGGAAAATGACAGGTAATCAAATTAAGGCGGCGCGGTCGCTTCTTGGATGGACGCAAGCGCGAGTTGCTGAGGCAAGCGGCGTCTCGATCCCTACAGTGAAAAGGGCAGAGGGTTCAGGGGCGCTTTCTGCATCACCAAATGCGATAGCAGAAATCTGTAAAGCGCTGGAGGATGCCGGTGTGGTATTTATTCAGGAAAATGGTGGCAGCATTGGGGTTCGGTTAAAATGAAAGCTCTAGCATCAATTTTGGCATTCATAATTCCAGGATCTAGCCAAGCACTCGATTTTGTGTCGGTTCAAGATGTGCTGCCATTTTGTGATGAGGTGTTAGCCGATCATTGGTCAGGCAATTCGGGAATGTGCTTGGGGATGATGATAGGCGTTGGGGAGATTGGAACTCTCAACTGTGGAGGAAATGACAATGGTTTCGATTCAATACCTTCTCTTTCAAACAACGCTCGCGTTAGTCATTTTGCACGCGTGCAAACCTTCGTAAACTGGGCGCGTGACCATCCTGAGAAGTGGGATTCACCCGCTTCTGTTGGAATGGCAATTGCTATGAGTGAGAAATTTCCGTGTGAATAAAAGCGCGCCGCGCCCGCCGGAGTGATCGGGCCGCGCGCTGTCGGGGTGGAATGCCCCCACTGAAGTGGTCCACCTTTTGGGATAGAGTTATCCCGTTTTCAGGAGGACGACGAGATGGCTGGCAAGCGAGAGAAGCCCGAGGATATCGTGCTGAAGCTGCGACAAGTTGAAGTGCTGCAAGGGCAAGGCAAATCAGTTCAGGAGGCCGTGCGGCAAATCGGTGTCACGGTTCAGACCTACTATCGGTGGCGCAAGGAGTATGGCGGCATGAGCCGGGATCAGCTCAAGCGGCTGAAAGAGCTGGAGGCTGAGAATACCCGGCTCAGACGTGCCGTGTCGGATCTGACGTTGGACAAGATGATCCTGGCCGAAGCTGCACGGGGAAACTACTGAGCCCTTCCCGCCGTAGGCGGTGCATCGACCATGTGCGGCAAACCCTCAGCGTATCGGAGCGCCGGGTTTGCCGCACATTGGGTCAGCATCGCTCTACGCAGCGCAAAGTGCCCTGCGGTCTGCCGGACGAAGCCCGGCTAACCGAGGACATCACCGCGCTGGCCGAAGAGTTCGGGCGCTATGGCTATCGCATGATCACCGGCATGCTGAACAACAGCGGCTGGCATGTAAACCACAAGCGCGTCGAGCGGATCTGGCGCCGGGAAGGGCTCAAAGTCCCGCAAAAACAGCCGAAGAAGGGCCGACTCTGGCTCAATGACGGGTCATGTGTGAGGCTGCGGCCGGAGCGCCCGAACCATGTCTGGTCCTATGACTTTGTTCAGGACCGGACCCACGACGGGCGGATCTTCCGCACGCTGAATATCATTGCTGAGTTCACGAGGGAGGCGCTGGTGATCCGGGTCAAACGCAGGCTCAATTCAACGGATGTGCTCGATGCTTTGACGGATCTGTTCATGCCTCACGCGGCCCGCCGGAATACATAAGGTCGGACAATGGCGCAGAATTTATCGCCAAGAAGGTGCGTGCCTGGATCGGTGCCGTGGGCGCAAAAACCGCATTCATCACCCCAGGCTCACCGTGGGAGAACGGCTACTGCGAGAGCTTTAACGCCCGTTTCCGGGATGAGCTGCTCAACGGTGAAGTCTTCACCACGTTACGCGAGGCCCAGATCCTTATCGAACGCTGGCGGCGTCACTACAATACGGTCAGGCCTCACAGTGCTTTGGGATACCGGCCGCCAGCGCCCAAAAGCATCGTCCCGATAGACCAACGACCGACCATGCACTAACATTCAAACTGGACCACTCGATGGGGGCACTCCAGGCAGCAGCAACGGCGGCAAAGCCCGACCAAGCATCCGCGCCGCCAAGGGTCAGGCAGTAGCCCAATACCCGCGAAACGCGCTTGTGAGCGGGTTTGGCATAGCGGCTCATGGCTGAGCCCGCTTTTACGGTCTGTTCTTGGTATGTGTGCGGGCTCGGAACAATGCTAACACTCTGATTTTGTTCACTATCGAAGCTATTCAAAATCCCCCGCCGCAAGGCTTGCCGGTTCGAGTCCGGCCTTGGGTACCACATTGTTTTTACAATGTTTTTCCATCTTTTCAGGTGTGACTCCGGCAGCGCTTTCAGGCGCTGCTTTGTCACGACTCCCACAGGCCACTCACACAGCCTTGTTTCGTTCCCGGTTCGTCTGGCTGTCATTCGCGGCGTTTCTGCGCGGCGCGGCTGAGTGTTTTGCGACTCGCTTTCGAGCGGTAGAAGGCGACCATCTCCGCGCTCTGGCCTGTCACCGCCTGGATCTCGGCGTCGCTGCAGCCTGCCTCGGCCAGTCGGATGATGGCCAGCTTCCTCAGCCCGTGCAGACTGAAAGGCTTCGCGTTGTCGCCCAGACTGTCGCGCCAGGTTCGGAAGGCTCTTTCGATCGCGTCGTACCCCAGCGGCTCGCTGATATTCTTCGCGAGCAGGTGGGCGCCCTTGATCGGCACTTGCTTGACGTAGTCGCGCAGGTCGGTTGGGCAGTACACCTCCAGCCATGCGCCTGCCTTTTCGTCGCGCACGGTCATCCATTCGCCATGGATCTGCTCAAAGCGCAAGGTGATCGCCGCGTTCGGCCTCTGCCCGGTGCTCAGGATGATTTCGGCGGCGGTGCGCACGTTCGCGGGGGCGGACGACAGGGCGCGGACCATCCAGTCGGGCCAAGGCTCGAACTCTCGCTGCCTGCCGAAGTGATCAATGCCGCTGGCGGGGTTGTCGCCAAGGGGCCAGTCCAGTTTGCGCGCGGCGTAGTTCCACAGCAGGGAGACGGTCTGCAGGTACTTGTCCGCCTTGCGAGGCGTTGCGCTCAGGCTGTCGTGCGCCGTCCTGAGGGCTTTGCGGGTGGTGTGGCGGACGTCCTTGGCCGCGTTCTTCTGCAGGATCGCGTCCATCGTGCGCCGATAGCTTTGCTTTGTGCCGTCCGCCAGTTTGCCCTGAACGCGCGGATCGTTGCGCCATGCGACGATCAGCTCCTGCCAAGTGTGTTTCGCGGGCGCGATCTGACGTTCGCTCCGTCCTGCCTGACATTCCCAGTACAGTCGGTCCAATTCCTGCTGATCCCCTTGCCAGTCCAGCTTGAGGGCCCGTTCCTTGCGCTTGCCGTCTTCGGACCAAGTGACGCGGTGGTAGGGCTCCCAGAGCAGCCGTCGCGGGTTCCATTTCCACGTCAGGTAGGGCTTTGAGATCTTCGGCTTGGGGGGCCGTCTCATAGTTCGAAATCCTCATGTGTCTTTGCTGCGACGCCGGCGACGATGGCCTGCAGTTCATCAACACGCCAGCGCTGCGCGTCGCCGATCTGGAACGGCTGCGGCAGGGCGCCTGCGGCGACAAGTTTGCGGAAGTGCGGCGTCCGCAAGTCGAGCATCTGCGCGGCGGTTGCTTCTTTTACGGCAAGTGAGGGGCGGGGTGCGGCCATCCTAAGACCCTTTCCGGCATTGAATGTGGTTCGGTTGCAAGTCGTTGATCGGCTTTAGTGGTGGGATTTGGTGGCTCGGGACCGAGTGCGTCGGAGTGGGCGCGCCGTCCTCGGTCGAGGCCGCGAGCTCGGCGCAGTTCGCCCTGACCAGTGCCTCTGCCAGGGGCGGGCACACACTGTTGCCGCAGCAGCTGACCTGGACATCCTTGGTGAAGGGCTGGAACTCCCAAGCCCCGTCGGTTTCCTGCCAGTGGCCGTCGATGACGTAATCTGGCGGAAAGCCCTGGGCGTTGAACAGCTCGCGCGGGGTGAGCATGCGCAGGCCGATATCGGTGATGACGTAGGTGGCGCCATCGATCTCCATAGTGACGACATCGCCGCCGTCCCAGACGCCATGGGCGCGCAGGAACTCGGCCACAGCGTGCGCGCGGGGCGCGTGGGCTTCGGTGAACGGCGGCACCTGCAAAGCCGCCTGAACATGCGCCATGCGATCCTTGACGGTGATCGTGTGGCAAGGCGCGTCGGTGCGGGCGCCATCGCCTGTGCCGTAGTACTTGGCGAAGAAGGTCGCGACGGGCGTTTGCTGGCTTCCGCTGCCGGTGATCGTGGAGTTAGGCCCTTTCAGGTCACGGCCTGTGCTCGAGTCCATGCGCGGCCCTCCATTCTGCTGGGCAAGGAACGCAGCAGCGACGGCGTGCTTGATGCCTCCAGCGACAACGGTGCCAAGCGGCTTTGTGATGTCGAGAGATCGAGGTACCTGTCCCGGCCTTTCTCCGTATCCGGTCTGAATGAGCGTCGGGATGATGACGGCGTTCTGATCCTTGCGGCTGGCGCAGATTGTGGAATGGGGCAGGGTTGCCGGGCGGCAGGCGCCGCCCTGCTGGGCGTAGGTCAGAACCGGCGCGATCAGAGCGCTGTGGCCGCCGCCGGCCAGTACGGTCGGATGCGGCGCCGTGACCGCACTGTCGCGACGCGCCGTGCCCTTGAGCGACATCAGTGACGGGGCCAGCAGACCCAGCGGGGCCGCGCGGCCGGGGCGCTTGATCCAGCTGTTGGCTGTGATCGTCTGCGCCGGGGCGCGCAGGTCGGATCCTGTCGCACCGCCGTTGAACCGCGTCAGGCTTGGGGCGGCGAGGGCCTTTTCGCCCCGATGCGCTCCGGTGATCGTTTGGAAAGGCTCGTCCAGATCTTCCAGCCGCGTGCCGTGGGTGAGGTTGACCAGGAAGGGGCGCTCGGCGTCCAGCACATAGCGTTTCATGCCGCGCGCGATGCGGGCCAGCGTGTTGGCCGCGAGAGGGCGCTTGGCGCGCAGGCCGTGGCGGGCGTGGATCTCGGCGGAGGTCTCGAAGATCGAGGGACATGGCAGCGACCAGTCGATGCACTCCGCCGCCGCGCGCCATGGTTGCAGCTGACCGGACATCACCTCTGAGCTGTCGGGCGCGCCGTGCGTCCGCGCGGGCCAGACGATGGGCTTGCCATCAAAGCGGATGATGACGAAGAGACGCTTGCGGATGGTTGGCGCACCATAGTCACAGCCGCGCAGCTCGCGCGTCTGCATCTTGCCGCCCAGACGGCGGATCTTCTTTTGCCACGCCCGGAAGGTCTCGCCGCGCCGGTCCGGGCAGGGCATCAACCCGCGCGCGGTCTGCACGAGCGGGCCCCAATCCTTCCACTCCTCGACGTTCTCCATGATCACGACATCGACGCGGCCACCCTTGCGCTGCAGCCGATCAATCCAGCCCGGAATGATCCAGGCGAGGTCGCGGATATTGCGCTCGACCGGCTTGCCGCCCTTTGCCTTGGAGAAGTGTTTGCAGTCGGGGCTGAACCACATCAGCCCGATGTGGCGGCCCTGCAGGTGATCCAGAGGATCGACCCGAAAGACGTTCTCGGACAGGTGCAGGGTCTCCGGGTGATTGGCGGCATGCAGCGCCAGCGCGGCGGCGTTGTGGTTTATGGCGATGCCAGGGCTGCGCCCAAGGGCGAGCTCGATCCCGGTGCTGGCGCCCCCGCCGCCTGCAAAGCTGTCGACGATCAGGGGGCGAGCTTCGGCGTACACGGGACTGGGTGAGGGATCGGCCAGAATGCCGAAGAGGTCAGAGCCATCCATCAGGCCATCCCCAAGGCTTCTTTGTACATCTCCAGCACCGCCTCTTCCTCGGCAATGTCGTCAGGCACGCGCTTGCGCAGGGCGATGACGCGGCGAATGATCTTGGTGTCGTAGCCCCGGCCCTTGGCTTCGGCGAAGACCTCCTTCTGCTGGTCGGCGAGGTCTTTTTTCTCGGCCGCCAGCCGCTCGATGCGTTCGATGAAAGCGCGCAACTCGGCGCCGGTGACGCGGAACGCACCATCGCGGACGGCTTTGTCGGCCTCGGTCTCTTTCATCGGAGTCTTTCCGGTGGAGTGGTCTGACATGGGGTGTCCCTTCGTCTCGGGCGAGGTGGGGTAGATGGCGCAATCGAGCTTTGCACAGGCGTCGCGCTGGCCTGCGGCGTTGGCGGGGTCGTAGACGATTGGCGCTTCAACAGCGGCCCAGACGGCGATGCCGATCAGTGCCACGCCTGCGGCGATCTTGAGCCAAGTGGGGGCGGGTGCTTCGGACATGATGGCTCCTAGCGCGGTGCCGCGATCTTGCCCGTCCAGGCGTCGAACTCGGTGATCAGGACGTTGAACCTGGCAAGGGCCTGCGCGTCGCTGTGCAGGTCGGCGCGGCTGAGAATGTTGCACTGGTCGCGCAGCCAAGCTGCCGTGAAGTCCTCGGTGAAGAAGCTGGCGCTGTAGCCGCATTGCTGCGCCGCGAAACGCTGGAAGCGCGCATCCTTGCAGAGCAACGCCGCCTGCGTCCCGGCGGGCAGATCTGTGAAGGCGGTGCGTCTGGCGTTGCCGGGTTTGGGGCCTGTGATGTTCGGCTGACTGAGCATGCGGATCTCCATCGGCCAGCAAGACATGCGGCCGTGGGCGCTGAGGTGCGCCGGTTTGAAATGTCGGATCGAAAAGGGGCTGAGGGTTTAGGCCTCGGCTGGTGCGCTCTCGAAGGTCACCGCGCGGGCGGCCCGCTTCCAAGCGCGGAAGGCGTCGGCTTCGTCGCGCCCGGATGCGCTGACGCCATGCAGGCTGATCTCGAACAGGTGGAGCGCATGGGGCGTTTCGGGCGGTGCGTCATAGCGCCCGCCGGTCTCAACGATCTCGCTGACCAAGGCGTCGCGCTGACCAGCGGTGTCGAGACACTCGAGGTTGGTCAGGAACGCGGCCAAGCGGTTGTGCAGGGCATCAAGGCTCATGCCGCACCTCCACTGGTTCGCCGCGCGATGATCTCGGCGAGGCGCTGTTGGGTGCGCTGGCAATGCGGCTGGATCTGCTCGGCGACGGTGCCAACGGCTGGCATGGCCTGGCCGAGGGTGCGGCCTCGGGCGGAGATGGTTTGATCGTGCAGCGGCGTCAGGCGGGCGAGGCGATCAGGCGCGATTTCCTGACCACGGGCGGCCTTGGCGGATGCCCAGTTTGCCGCTCTGGCCGCGGGGGAGCGCGCGATCAGATCAGTGGTGCAGATGTGGGTGTGGTAGTCGTTGAGGGTAGGTGGGTGCATGTGGACCTCCATCAGGAATGATGGTAGATAAATGCACTACATGCATCTTGAGGTCAAACTAAAATATTCACGACGTGCATCAACGCACCGAATCGAGTTCCAATTCCGATGTCTGTATTTCACGTATCTGCGTGTCGATTTGCAGCAGGGCCCCCAACTTTCCCGCAGACTCTGGAGTTCCCTCAATGTTCTTGATAGTCACGATGCACTAACTTGGGGGGTGACATGACACTGGAAGCCAAGCTCATTGAGGGCCTAGAGAAACTCAGCGATGATCGGTTGGATGTGTTCCTGGATCTTTTTCCGCGTCTTCTGCGTGAAGAAGTTCAAGAAGCGAAAGAACTTTTTCCTGTTTCTCCGAAGGAATTTTGCGGAAAGTCCGTAGAATAATGCCCTCAATGCTGCTTCGATCTTCGCAAAAAATGTCGCAAAGGGAAACTTCGAGGGCGTCGGCGCAAGCTTGATATGTTGCGAGCTTGGCGCTTGGGTGGCTTTGCTCAGCGCGCTGGATGGTTGACTGGTTCATGTCTACCATCTCTGCCAAATCCCTTTGGCTAAGCCCTTTGGCTTGTCTGATGCGCATCAAATTCATGGAATGATGATGCTCCGAATGCATCGCGCAGGCAAATGCTCGTGATGCATATCGTGGGTTGACGTATTGATGCATGTTGTGCATCTCCGGCGGCATGAAGAGCCTTTCTCAATATCGTGCGGACAACGCAATCAGCCAGCGGGCATTCGCGGAAAGGCTTGGTGTCAGCCAAAGCCTTATCTCTCGCATTGAGCACGGGACTGTCAGCCCGAGCCTGTCGCTGGCTGTGAAGATTGAATTCGCCACGGAAGGGAATGTGACAGCGGTTTCGCTGGCGCAGGCAAAGGACGCTGCATGATCCGTCTGCAGGCTCTGACCATCATCCCTTACCCCACATTCACTTCCCTCGTTTGGATAGGTTTTGCCCCACAGGGCACGACTTGTCCCGCGAAACCGTCAGGAGAGTTTCCCCATGCGTAATGTACGCCCTGCGTCGATTCAGTCGGCGGTCCAGTCCTCGATGCGAGCAGGGGGCGGCCTGGAGGCCGTCGCAAATGATCTCGGTCTCGGGGTATCGACGCTGTCCCATGGGACGGAGTTGTCCGAACAGCGCCCCGGCGGGCTCGGGGTGAACTATCTCGACCGGCTGGGGCGGATCTCGCCGAAGGCGGCGGTGCCGATCGCTCAGCACTTTGCGGCGCTTGGCGGCGGGGTGTTTCACCCGCTGGAGGTTGAGGGGCGGCTGGCGTCCGACATTCACCAGATCACGCGCGACTTCTCGGACGTGTTGCAGCGCCATGGCGAGGCGCATTCGCCCAGTTCAGAGAACCCGAACGACTACACGCCGAAAGAGGCGATGGCGCAGGTTGTCGAGCTCGATGAGATGGTTTGCGCCGCCATGAACTTCCGCGCGGCTCTGCTGCAGAAGGCAGGCGTCTCCATGGTATCGGCACAGGCGCGCGCTCAATGACCGGGGCAGCGCAAGGGAGGGTGGCTGCATGGACATTCTGACCGATGAAGAGCGCCAGCTGATCGACGAGGCTCTGGCGCGGATCCCCGAGGAAGTCCGGCGGGTGCCAACCGGCGTGAGCGGGATGGACCCGGACTATGTCTGGGATCCCAAGACCCAGCGGATCATCACGCGCAACGAAGTCTTCGCGGGCGGCTATCGGACGATGACCCTGCGCAATGTCCGCAGCCCCGAGGATGGGATGAAGGATCGCGAGATCTCGCTGGATATCCGCGACGGGTTGAGCGTCAGCGAGATCTCTTTGCTACGGCACACCAGCCGCGAGCGGATCCAGCGTGTCGCGCGGGAGTACGGCATTGAAGTCGCTCGGGCCAAGCCAGCGCCGCGCCAGAAGACTACCTCGGGCAATGACGATGACATCACGCGCAAGATCCTGACCTTCGTGGATGGGGAGCGCGGCCTGACTGAGATCGCCCGGCTGGCGGGCTGCCACAAGGATGCGGTGCGGCTGCGCCGGGACCGGCTGGGGCTCAATATCCCGGCGGCCATCCGGGGGCAGGCGGCATGACCATGCAAGCTTATCACCCGCTGTGGCGGGGCGCCTGCGCTGCGACGTGCCGCGCGCCGCCGTGATCTGCGCCCTCTCTAAGGACTGACATCACAACACGGAACACACCGCGCAGTGCGCGCGGCGTTGATGCGGCTTCGGCCCGTCGACGCTTTTGGGCTGTCTGGAGGACAGGATGCAAAACACAGCGATGAGAGAAGATGCTTCGGCCCCTTCGAGACCGGACGGCGGGTTCACGGCTCCCGAAGGCTGCCGCCTGATCGCCAGGGCGGACTGGGAACGCCAGCGGTGGGACTGGCTGGAGGGCGTGCGCCGTGATGGCGGCCCCGGTGGTCTCAGCCCCACGGCGCGGCTGCTGGCGCATGCGCTGGTTCTGGACTTTGCCAACCATCGCACCGCGCGGTGCGACCCCACGATTGCCGAGATCGCCTCGGCCATGGGCACCTCGGCGGCGACCGTGAAGCGGGCTCTGGCGGACCTTGAGGCAGGGCGCTGGATCGTGCGGGACTCCGGGCGCGGCAAGGGCCGTCACAGCCGCTACGGCTTCCTGACGCGGGCCAAAGTCGTGCCCCTGCAAAGGCTCAGAACTGAGCCATCAAAAGGGTGCAGCGATGCACCTGCTAAAGGGTGCAGGAATGACCCATCAAAAGGGGTCATGAATGAGCCATCCCCCACGACCAAAAGGGGTCAGATTTGCTCAGTTGATGGGTCAGATATGAGCCATCCCTATAATAAGGATAAACCATATAAGAACCATAAGGGGCGCGAGGGTGCGCACCAGCGCTCCCAGAACCCGATGGTTTGCAAGCGCGCCGAGGACGCTGTGCGCAGCTTTCGAGGGGGCCGCTCCGAGGCCTTCGCTGAGCTTCCCGGCTACGTCCTGAACCACATCATCGCCGCAGACCTGCTGACGCCGGATGAGCGTCAGACGTCGGGCATTTTCTGAGAATGGAGGCGCTGGCCATGACCGAGGATCTCAAGACCGAAACCAAGCGCGACCGGGTGCGTCGCCTGCTGCTGACACCGATGGCCGAGCTGGGCTTCCGGTTCCCCAAGGCGGTGAGCGCCGAAGACGGCCAGCGCAAGCTGGACCGCATCGCCGACGATCTGGCCTACATGTGCGATGACCACCTGCGGTTTCGCATGCTGCCGGTGCTGCGGACCAAGGGGCAGGGCAGTGCGCGCTGCTTCTGGCCGGATCACGCCACCTTCATCGCCTACGCCCAGATCGCCCAGCCGCGCCCGCTCAGCGAGATGCCGGGCATTGCCAGCTGGTTCGGCAGCGTTGCGGGGCAGCAGGCTCTGGACGGGGGTCGTCTGGTGGCCGAGTTCCGGTTCTGGCTGGAGAAGAACCGCCCGCCGCAGGGCGAGGCTGAGAAGCGCCGTGTCGGCTCCAAGGGCGCAGAAGATCAGAGCCGGGTGACGCGTATCCGCGAGCGGCTGAGCCACAACCTCGCGGTCGATATCATTGATCGCGGTTGGCTGGCGGAGTTCGAGCAGAGCGAAGCGCGGGCCATGGCGCTGGTCGACGCAAAACGGGGAGAGGTGGCATGACGGTGCAGATGCCAATCAGGGCCAAGAGGCGCAGCCACGTGTAGGGGGGGACTATCTTCTGGACAGAGAGGTAATGACGGTGTGCGGAACAGAAGCTACTGGAAAATATAGGAAAAGTGATGCTTTTGGGGGGCTGAGTCATCGGACAAGAATGAAAGATGGTCGTCGAAAATGCGTCGGAAGGTAGCACTTCCAGCGCAAAGCCTTTCATTCCAACATCAAACGCATAGCAAAATCTAACACGCAGATAACATTGGAAGAATTATTTGATAGCGAAGACTGCAAAGGCAAAGAAAGGTTGCCGAGGCCACTGAAGCCGTCAAGGACACCATCACGAACTCGGACGTCGCGTCCAAGTTCGTGGTTTGAGATAGAATTTGCGTTAAGATGCTGAAAAATATGGATTACGCTGGCCGTATGATTGGACTTTCACTTCATAAGAACTCGGACGTCGCTCAGTGAGTTTCCGAACTGGTGTCGGAAACTCAGAGGCAGCAAGGAGAGGGTTTTAAGCTATTGATAAATATATATAAAATAATAGATGCGGTAGGTTTTGAGCTGCAACTGGTTTCCGAACTCGAGTTTGGTCCAGATTAAGCCGAATTCACGGCATCACATCATGAACAGAGCTGCAAATTTTCTCGACGGTTTCCTGCATCATCCCGGTGTCTCCGAGCATAGCTACGTCATCCGGAGACATCAGGAAAACCGCGAATGGCATGTCGCCAGCATATCCACCGAGACTATTTTTTGCGTTCACCTGGCCGCAAGCCGTGATCAGCTCTGCTTCCCCTTTAATTGCAGTAATCCGGGAAAATTTAGCGCTTTCTGGGTCCTTTAGCGAGGACCGCACCGAGCTTTCGAGACGATCCTGCTCTTCAACGGAAAGTTCATGTAGGCGTTCGGCCGCGACAGCTGAACTTACCGATCCTGCCAAGAGCGCTAAGAATATAATTTTGCGCATAGTATTTATGGCACCCTGCAAAAATATACGACCCGACCGACGACCCTCAGCTGGCTGATCATGTCTCTCCCGATCGTCTCTGGTGGATAGGCGTTGTTGTCGGAAATTAGGTCTACCAGTCCATCGAGCCGCCGCCGAATTCGCTTCACCAGAAGATCATCGCTCAGGCTGATCACCATAATATGGCCATTCCTGACTTCGGTTTGGCTGTGGTCAACGGTGAGCAGAGATCCGTCAGGAATGCTCGGGTGCATGGAGTCTCCTGACGCACGGATGACAGAGCATTGGTCGGGGTTCGCACCCAATCCGTCTAGAAAATCCCGCGTGAAGGCGATCACGCTGTCAGAGTATTCGGACGGAGCCGTCTTGCCTGGCCCGGCCGATGCGGCAACTTCTGAGTAGAACGGGAGCGCCACAAAGCTCTCGCTGCTGGCCTCATCCTCCGAAACCTCAGCAATCTCAATCCCGTCACTGACGGGCTGAACCGCGTGTCGATATTGCCTCAGAGTTTGGCCATCCCGGTTCCGTACTGAGGTACCAAGGCGGGGTTCAATATCCTGGCCCTTCCTTCCCGTTAGAACGTAGATGATATCGGCTCCCAGTTCACCGATTGCAGCAAGGTAGTCAGCCGTCGGGGCCCTCCCTTTCTCATATAAAATTTGAGAACCCTTGGATGCTCCGGCAGCTTTGGCAAATAACGTCTGACTCTGACCAAGGCGCTCGCGCTCCTCGCGAAGTCGAGCGCCACGTTCAATATCCTCAACCTTCGCTGTTGACTGGTTCAAGATCTTGCACTATCCCTTACTTAAGCCCCGAATAATATCGGCGCTGTTTCACAAATCGTCCCAAAAGAAGCGGGTGTGCAACCACCCGCTCCAGTTTCGGAGAGACCCCCATATGACACCCCACGACCCCAAGAAGACCCCCGCCCTGGACTGGGAAGGCATCAAGGCCGAACTGCATCGCAAGGGCATGACCTTCGGCGAGCTTTCGACCCGTTCCGGCCTGACCCGTACCGCGTGCGGCAAGGTCAAAAGCTCGACCAGCTATCCCGCCCAGAAGGCCATTGCCGACTTCATTGGGTACAAGCCGGAAGAACTTTGGCCGAGTCGCTACCCCAAAGGCGGTCCTCGCATTCTCGATACCAAGAAATATCCTCCGGTGGACAGACAAAAATCCACCACGGCTGCTGACAAGAGTGCGGCGGCATGACCCCGATCTCGTCCAGCGAGGCCACTGTTCTTGACAGAACAGCCGACGGCTTCCGTGCTTCTGCCAGCGATATCGGTGAGGCTATCGCCTGCCTCACTGGCGGTGTGCGGCCCCAGCCCAGCGATCTTTCCCGTCTTTGCGGCTCCATGCGTGCCCTGCAGACCTTCCTGAAGTTCGAGGCAGACACCCTGCAAGTTGAGGAAGGTATCAGTTCCAATTGCCAGGTTGCCGTCTCGGTGACCAATTCTTCTGGTTGCGAGGCTCTCTCTCGGGCGCTCCGATCCATTCGGCTTCGCGACCCGCTTCCGGTCCGCGAATTCCACGGGGGCGATTGCAAGCCCATCGTCCGGGAGCGGGGCTAGTGCGGCCCGGCTGGTGGTTCCCCCCTTTGGTGGTGGGCGGCCTGGTGATTTGGATCCTCATCTTCCATTTCGCTGGCGTTTTGTGACGCCCGGCCACGCAAGACGAACGACTTGCCGCCGCGCCGGAGAGTGCGGTGGCAGAGGGACAACATTCAATAAAACAGGCCTAATATGACGAAACCCATGGTCCTTGATGTCTCGATCGACTTGATCGACGTGCCCGATGATCGCGCGCGGCACTACGATGATCAGAGCGCACGAGCACTTGCCAATGTCCTGAATGTTCAGGGCCTTTTCCATCCCATCCGTGTTCGCCAGATCGGGGATCGCTATCGTCTGATCACTGGCTTGCTTCGCTTGCGCGCCTTTCAGATCAACGGTGCCCAGAGCATCCCGGCCAGCCTGTCGGATGCGGATACGGATGACGCAGAACGCCTTGAAGAGGTCATGGAGAACCTCGCGCGCAATGACCTTATCGCGCTTGACCGCTGCCATCACCTCTATGAGCTCAAGCACGCATATGAGCGGCTGCACCCAGAGACCAAAGCAGGTGTCGCGGGTGCCAAGGCTAAGCATGGTTCTGCAAACGAAATCTTTTCGTTTGCACAGGTCACCGCCGAGCATATTGGGCTTTCGCAGCGGTCCATTCAGGTCGCGGTCAAGATCTGGACGGATCTGACATCTGCATCGCGGGCTCGCCTGGCCGGTACCCCCACGGCAAGAAAGCAAACCGAACTGAAGGCCTTGGCCGAACTGCCGCCCGCAAGGCAGGAGCAGGTTCTCGACCTGATCCTCGACGAGGATAGTGCGGCTGGGAATGTCGCCGGGGCGCTTGAGGTGCTGGATCAAAAGCCGGACAACTCTCGCCTCGAAAAGGTGCTTGCGGCGGTCAGTAGCGGCCTGAAGAGCCTGCCTGAAGACAGCTTCGACCGTCTCATTCATGAAAACGAAGATCGTGTGATGGCCTCCCTCAAACGGAGAGGCCGCATCTGATGTCCCGGTATCGCGACCCTTTGACCAAGGATCTGTTTGACTGGCAGCCCCCGCAAGTGGCTGTCGGCTACAGCGCCGATGTGATCGGTCGCGGCACCCTCGATGGCAAGATTGCCCGGATCATTGCGCAGGCTTTGCGCGATGCCAGGGACGAAGGACTGACACGGGCCGAGGTTGCTCGGGGGCTGCGCGAATACCTCGGCCGTCCTGTCACCGAGGCCACACTGAACAAGTGGTCTTCGCAGGGATCAGAGGATCACCGCATCCCGCTCGATGCCTTCATCGGGTTGGTGAAGGTCACCGGCGCCCAAGAGTTGCTGGGTTTCGTTCCGGGTGAGTTCGGCCTGACCGTGATCGAAGCAGAGTACGCGCAGATGATCGAGGAGCGGCTGCTCGACGATCACATCGAAGAGATGCAAGCGCGCCGCCAGGTGCTAGCCGCAAAAAGAAAGACACGCAGATGAATGACATGTCCAGCGCTCTGAAATCTCAAGAGTTCTTTTCTGCTGAGGAAATGGCCGAACTTTCCAAGGAAAGCCGTGTGCAGAATTTTCCTCATACTGGGCGACGCGCTCGTGCGTATGCCCAAAGAGAGGGTTGGGACCAGCTTGGCTCAGATCTGTGCCGCAAACGTCCAGGTCGCGGCGGTGGAGTGGAATACCATTACTCTTTGATGCCAAAGGCCCTCCGCATGGCGCTCGAAGCCCGCTCTATCCGGAATATGTTGAAATCCCGCCACAAAGATGCCGTCGAAGCCGACCAGCTGCAGATGCAGTCTATTAAGGCCACGTCTCTTTCCGCCCGCGCCAGGGCTGTAATGGAAGCACGTGCTGAGGTCCTCGCATCGATCGACGGTTTCGCAGCTTCAAAGGCGGAGTATCGTTCCTTCGGCATCCGGAAGTTCCTGAAGGCGCAGATCGACTATGCGACCTGTCAGGAAATTGAAGCCCGCCGCAACGCTGGCGAAATCCTGACAGCCCAGGAAGCCCAGAAGCTGGCGCGGCCACCGCTGCTGACGGCCATGGATGGTTTCCAGCTGGTGCCCGAGCGACTGGCAACGGCCAATGACCGTCGGAGCAAGCCGGAAATCAAGCGCGCCACCCTCTACAACTGGTTCAAGGCGCTGGATGAACGTGGGGTCATCGCCCTCGCACCACAACCGGCGCACAAGCCCCAGCCGATCCCGCCCGGATTTGCCCATTTCCTGAAGTTCTACGCGATCGGCAGCAAGCCGGATGCGCCAGATGCCTGGCGGGCCTACATGAATACCAATCCGCCACCGGAGTTGCAGATCACGCTGAACCAAGTGCGGTATATCCTGCGCCACAAGCTCAACAATATCGAGAAGAACGTCGGGCGCGAAGGCCTGCTGACACTGCGCTCCCGTCTGTCCTATGTGACGCGGACCACCGAAGATATGTGGCCGACCACGATCTATTCGGCGGATGGTAAAACTTTTGACGCTGAGATCGCTGATCCGGTAACCAAGCGCCCGATCCGGCCAGAAATCACCACCGTGATCGACATCGTCACCCGCAAGGTCGTCGGCATTTCCCTGTCACGCTCGGAAACCCAGAAGGCTGTGGCAGAGGCGCTGCGCCGGTCCTGTGTGTCCCATGGCATCTGCGCCATCTTCTATGTTGACCGGGGTCCGGGCTATCGAAACCAGGCGATGGATGCTGATGTCAGCGGCCTTATGGGGCGGCTGGGGATCACCAAGATGCATGCGGCGCCCTACGGATCGCAGGCAAAGGGCCGGATCGAACGCCCCAACGCCACGATCTGGGATGTCCTGGCAAAGCGCCTGCCGACCTACATCGGCAAGGACATGGACAAGGAAGCGGGTGACCGGATCCACAAGCTGACGCGGCGCGAACTGAAGCAGTTTGGGCAGTCCGCCCACCTTCCGGATTGGGAGACGTTTGTGCGCCTCTGTGATGAACGGGTTGCCGAGTACAATGCAACGCCACACCGCAGCCTGCCAAAGTTTCAGGACCCTGAGACCGGCCGCCAACGCCACATGAGCCCGAATGATGCCTGGGACGCCCACATCGCCAGCGGCTTTGAGCCAGTGCCCGTGGAAACGGATGAAGCAGACGATCTGTTCCGGCCCTACGAGATCCGCACGGTCCGCCGCGCGCAGGTCCAGTGGAACACCAACACCTACTTCCACCACGATCTGGAGGTCCACCACGAGACCAAGGTCATGGTTGGGTACGATTATCATCAGGGCGACAAGGTATGGGTCCGGGAATTCGATGTCACGACGGGCCAGCCTGGTCGGCTGATCTGCGTGGCCGAGTTCATGGGCAATGCCGAGCGCTATGTGCCGCTGTCGTATGAACAGAAGGCGCTGGAAACCCGCACCAATACCCGCCTGAAGCGCAACGATGTGAAACGGGATGCGATCACCGCCGAGCGCGATGCCGAGTTTCTCCTCGACCACGCGCCGATGGTGCCCTTCGCAGATCTCGATCAGCCCGAGCGTGAGCCGGTCCAGCAGAACCACCTTGAAATCGCAGTGGACAACAGCGCGGGCCCGAAACCCGCCCGCCGCCGCACCTTCGCATCGGATGAAGAACTCGCCGCATGGGCGCTGGATCATCCCGACCAACTGAGCCGCAACCAGATCGATCTGTTGTGGGAATGCCTGAACAGCTCGAATGCGCGGGAATTGTTCAGGATGAGCGGGATCGACACGGAGGCGCTTCGCAACCTCCTCCGTGCCGTTGCCTAAGCAAAATCCCGTCAAGGAATGAGGAGAGCATACCATGAGAAACACTTTTGTCGAGACTGAGAACTTCCGCCGCTTTGTCGGAGCCCTGAAGTCACTGGACGAACGCGGCGCCGAAGAAGCCTGCATTGTCATCGTCGATGGCAAGCCCGGTTTGGGCAAAACCACCACGCTCAGCCGCTGGGTTGTGCAGACCGGCAGCATCTATCTGCGGGCGCAGAAGGGCTGGGACTACAGCTGGTTCATGCAGGAACTGCTGGCAGAGCTGTCGGTGGATCCTCGCTCGATCCGGGGCCGCAGGGATCGTTTCGAGCGCGTCCTTCAGGAGTTGCAGGACCGTTCCGAGCGTGCCGCCCTGGAAGACAAGGTGTTCGGGATTGTCATCGACGAATGCGACATGATTTCACGCCGCCCGGAGATCATGGAAGCGATCCGGGGCATCTCGGATTTGAAGTTCTTGCCGACGGTCCTGGTCGGGATGGGCAAGCTGCGTGATGACCTGCGCCGCTATCCCCAGATCGAAAGCCGCGCGCCGAACAAGATCGATTTCAGGCCACTCTCGGTCGAGGATACCAAGATCCTGATCGAGGGCCGCTGTGAGGTGCCCGTGGCCAATGACCTGATCGCATTTGTCTGCCGCGCCTCAAAGGGGTTCAGCCGCGAGATCCTCGATGCGATCAAGTCGATCGAGCGCTTCGGCCGCCGGTTCGATATCGGCTCGGACGGGGTTACTGTCGCTGACATGGCCGGTCAGGTCATCATGACCGACCGCAACAGCGGCAAGGACATCTTTGTGCCGGTGCCTAAATGATCGAGGACACCCGCAAACCAGGTGCTGTCCCGACCGCTCTCCTGAAGGAGCTTTCGACTGGCGCCTGCAGGACTGTCGATCAGCTGATCAGTGACTTGGGCGTGAAGCGTTCCCAGGTCAAAAATGCGGCTCTCGTGCTCATGCGGCGCAATTACCTCATGCGCATGGGGGCTGGGTGCTTGCAACTGACCGAACTGGGCGTTTCTGCAGCGGCCTCTGGTGAAGTGATTTGTGCGGGCCCCGCCGGCCCCCTCAAACAGATCCGGCACCGCAGAGAAACCTTCCGGCAACGTGCATGGATGTCCATGCGGATCCGCCGCCGCTTCTCCATCGGTGACATCACGTCTGATGCTGAGACCGCTGAAAGCGTCGAACCATACAAGGCTGTCAGCAAGATCATCCGGCAGCTGAAGAAGGCTGGATATGTGTCGGAAGTGCCAAACCGGAAGCGGGGAACAAGGGTGTTCATCCTGACCAAGGATACTGGCCCCCGCGTCCCGGCCTACCGCGAAGAGCTTCAGGTTTTGCATGACTTCAACACCAAAAAGGACGTGCCATGTCCTATGCGTTGAACCTCGATCTGCCCGAACTGGAATGGGTGCAGCTGCTGCATGCTGAACGGGCCAAGGGCAAAAGCGTCAGCCAGATCGCCCGCGAATGTGACATGGCCCGGCCCTCGGTTTCGATGCTGCTGAACGGCACATATCCGGCGCAAAGCCTCGATCTAGTGACCCGTAAGCATGGCGCCAAGGTCGTGCAGATGTACCGCGACCAGGTGCTTTGCCCCTACCTGCACAAAGGCATCGCGACGGAAGAGTGCCAAGCCTTTGCCACCATGCCCATGTCCACGTCCAGCCCCGAGAAGCTGCGTCATTGGGGCGCGTGCCGCCGGTGCGCCCAGAACCCGGTCACACCAGGAGGAAAGGCCAATGTCTGAGTCTGAATTGCTCGTCAGCCTCGCCATGCGCAAATATGCCCCGCGCGAGATCGCCGCCCAGATGGGTCTGGATGGCAGAGACGTCCATGATCAGCTGAAGGCGGCCCGGAATAGGGGCGCTGATATCCCTCCGTTTGAACCCGGTCTCTGGACCCGCAACAGACCTATGGTGCCGATCGATATGGACGTTTGGCGGGCGCTTGCTCCGTATGCGCAGCTCCGTGGCCTTACCCCTAATGAGCTCGGCACTCTGATCCTAGAGACCGTCGTGCGGGAGGATCTCGTCGACGCTGTGCTGGATGACGAGGTCGCCCATGGCCCAGGGCCTGCACCAGTATGACTGACCGTCGCCTGCTGAACATTCACCCTTTCAAAACCACCCTACCGAGAACAACAGGAGCCACTTTATGACCGCTCACGATACAACTTTCGAGCCAGCCCAAATTCCTGACGGCATCATCGAAGCCAACGGCAACAAATACATGCCTGATGGCAAAGGTCGCCTGACAGCGCTGGAGGTGATCAAGGCGCAAGACAAACTGCAGGACGAGCTTGTCCGTCAGGAATTTGGCTTTGCCTTCGCCTTGGCCGAGCAGCTGCGCCGCTTCAAAGGTCATGCTTATGAAAACCTTGGCGACTTCGACGCTCTGCTGGCCCAGCAATACGGTCTGACCAAGGGCGGCGCGAAGGGCAACCGCACCTACACCAGTTTCGACGGCCTGATGAAGATCGAAGTTCGTGTCCAGGATCAAATGGATTTCGGCCCGGAGATGCAGATTGCCAAGGCGCTGTTCGACGAGTGCCTGAACGAATGGTCGGCCGAGACCCGCGCCGAAATGCGCTCGATCGTCACAAACGCCTTCGACACCGACAAGGAAGGCCAGATCAACCGCACGAACATCTTCCTGCTGCTGCGCACCGAGAGCGAGGACACCCGCTGGACGCGTGCCCAGGAGGCGATCCGCGACGCGATCCACGTCATCGGCTCGAAGAGCTACCTGCGGTTTTCGCACCGCGATGCTCAGGACGCTGCCTGGCAGGCGCTGACCATCGATCTGGCGAAGGCCTGAGCCATGAATGAGAACATCACGCTCACAATTGATACGGGAACGATCATTCTCGTCGCTGAGATCCTGAAGGCTGAGCGCGGCGCAAAACAAGTGGACGTTCCTGATGCGCAAAAGGCCATTGTGGATGCCCTGCGAAGCTTCTCTGCAGCTGGGGTCGAGCTGTTCGAAGGTGATGCCGCTGATGACCCCGCCACCACATTTGATCCTCGCCCTCCCGTCCGCTGCCTTCGCTGGCACACCTGCACGGCAGACGATCCATGGACTGCAGATGTTAGTCGCCGCGCCAGCCACCCAGACGCCAAGGAAATCGACGATAAAACGATGCTTTGCCCCCACTGCGATGTGTCGTTCCCGAAGACTTAACCCCGCCATCAAAGGAGACCCCCAATGGCAAACTACACCAAAAAAGACCTTATCCGTGACCTCGCCGCCGAGACTGTCACCTTTCAGGCCACCGCGCAGCAGATTGTGGATGGCGTGTTCAACCGGATTTCGGAGCGTTCTGCCGCTGGCGACAAGGTGGCGATCGCAGGCTTCGGTAAGTTCGAGGTCAAGACCCGTGCCGCCCGCACCGGGCGCAACCCGGCCACCGGTGATCCCGTCGAGATCCCCGAAAAGCGGGTGATGAAATTCACCCCGACCAAAGCCTCAATCTCCTGAGCGAAACGCCCCCAGTTTTGGGGGCGTCGTCCGGGCGTTGTGGTCCGGGCCTGATGAGCAGCTGGAGAGAGCTATGTCTGAATATCTTCTGAAGGAGCACGACAACGGCAGCGTTGACCTGATCGAATATGTGCCGACCGTTGTCGGCACCTTCCCGAACCGCATCTTTGCAGAACGTGTCCTGGCTGCCCTTGATGGTGCGATCAATCCTGACGGCGTATGGGTACCGGCGATTCCCAAGCCGGAAACACCGACGAGCAAGGAAGTGTCGACGCTGATCGCCATGGTGCCCACCGAAGCGAGCTGGATGGCATCCTTCGCCCTGGTCGCAAAAAACCAGAAACCGATGAAGGACGCGGCCGATGCCCTCGGCGTCAGCTTCAATCAGTACCGCGGCAAGTACGCGGCCTGGAAGAAGAACCGCAAAGTCCCCGCCACGGGATCTACCAGCCTTGATGACCGCGAAGATTGCCGCCTCTGCGGCAAATCCTTCAGGCCGTCGCCTGATCGAATGGACCTCTGTGCGAAGTGCGGGAGAGACTGATGGCGTACTATCTGGCCGGAAGCATCCTGTTCCTCGGCGCGCTGGTGCTGGCAATGGATAGCGGAGTTCTCGCAGTCGAAGGGCCCCGGAGAAAGGCATGGCGCAGTGTCGCCATGACGGTCTTTCTGGCAATCTGCGCTCTCGCACTGTTTCTTGCAGGGGTGCTGTGATGACCGCTCCCGCTCCCAAAACCCCTCTGAATTCCACTCTCGCCCTCGATATCTTCGAGCCGGCGGCGCCTGTGATGTCGATTGTTGAAACCATCGGCTTTGATGGTGTCGGAGAGCCCGAGATCCGCACCACCATGACGATCAGTCGCTCTGCGATGGAGTTCGAGGTTCTCTCTGATCCGCCCCGCCGCTTTCGGGTCAGCCTGAAGCAGCTGCGCGAACAGGCTGTCTCGCAAATCCGGGCCATGCTGCAGGCGGAACAGTCATGAGCGCCGCCAGCCTGCGCAAATTGGTTCATGTCGGCTGCAAGCAGCTCGGCTTGGATCAAGACACCCGACGCGACCTGCAGCTGGTCGCCACCGGCAAGGCCAGCATGTCTGACATGTCTGAAGCAGATTTGGCCAAGGTGGTTTCCGCACTCAAAACGAAGGGATTTAAGGCACAGACGAGCGGAAAACGCAAAGCGGCACCGCGCAAGGATGTGCGCTATTGCCACGTCCTGTGGCGGCTGCTGCACCAGGCGGGCGAGGCCCAGGTGGGGGGCGCGAAGGGTCTCAACGCCTTCCTGCGCTCTCAGTTCGAAGGCAAGTGGGGCCATGTGCCGATGGACATCGATGTGATGACCGAAGCCACCCAGATCAGTGATGTGATCGAGGCCCTGAAGGCATGGTGCCGCCGCGCCGGTATCCCGACCGAGGCGAAGGGCTCGGCGAAATGACCGCCTCCGTCAGCCTGCCCAACTCCCTTCTCGATGTCGCCGATACGTTTGGGCTTGGCGTTGTCGTAAAACTGATGCAGCATTTCGGCGGGCAGGAGGTGGAATTCCCCCTTCGGCCCCGCCCAGGGCATGAGTTGATTTCAGTGCTGGGCGAAGAGCAGGCAAATGCGCTATGTCACTTCATGAGCGGCCAGCGGGTTTACGTTCCCCATGGGAAATCCCGCCGACTGCCCGCCGAAGTTACAAAGCTGGAGAATACCGGCCTTGCCCGCCGCGAGATCGCAAGGCGGCTGGGAATATCCCAGCGACATGTGAGGCGGCTCGCAAACGCGCCGCCGCCTGCGCTCCCCCTCTTTCCCGATCACGATTAGACCCCCGGACATATGTCCGGGGGTTTGTCGTTTGCCCTCTCTGTAGACGGGATCCAGCACCCGATATCCGGAGAGTGACACCCTATGAACCCATCGATTTCGATGATCCAGACCGCCCTGCGCAACCTCGGCTTTGCACCAGGCGCAATCGACGGCGTCTATGGCGACAAAACCAAAGCGGCCGTCCTCGACTGGATGGCAGCCGGCGGCGCAGCAGCCCTCAAGACTACTCCCGCGCCGGTCTCAACCTCGAACATGATCCTGCAGGGCAGCAAGGGCTATCCGGTCCATGAGATCGTCGTGCATTGCTCCGCAACCCGGCCGGAATGGATGGCGGGTCGTGGGCTCGCCGATCAGGTTGCAGAGATCCGTCACTGGCACGTCGACGGCAATGGTTGGAAAGACATCGGCTACCACTGGCTGATCGGCCGCGATGGCCAACTGATGTCCGGGCGATCTGAGACGACCATTGGCGCGGGAGTCGCGGGCCACAACGCTGGTGTGATCCACATCTGCCTGATCGGTGGCTTTGGCTCGGCCGAGACCGACCCCTTCAAACGCAATTTCACATCGAGACAGGACCTCGCTCTGCGCCAGCAGATCGAAGGCATTTCGATGCGCACCAAGATCACCCGCATCTCTGGCCATAACGAATACGCCGCCAAGGCCTGCCCTGGCTTCAATGTCTCCGACTTCCTGAAAGGAGCCTGACATGAACTTTTCCCTACCCGTCCTGCCGATCTGGCAAGCCCGCAGCTTCTGGGCCCAGTTGCTGATGCTCGCCTCTGTCGCGCTGAATGCTGCTGGCATCGACCTCATGAGCATCTTTGGCCAGGTCGGCCTTGGCGACAATCCTGACGCGGTCATCGATACTGGCCTCAGCGTCTGGCAGACGATTTCTCCGCTGATCTTCGGCTTCTGGGCCTGGTGGGAACGTCGCGCGCCGAACTATCGCCTGGGCGTCACGCTGCCAGGCAAGTCTGGCGCTGCCATGGTGGGCATGCTGATGCTCACGGGACTGATGATCGTCGGATCGACCTCTCAGGCCCATGCCCGCCCGCAGTCGATCATCATCAATACCGACTGCCTCGCCCGCGACCTCATGCTGCGCGATCTCGCACAACGGCTCGGCCAGACGCCGATCGGCAGTGGTACCACTTTCGACCGCAAGATCGAATTTCTGGCGTCGCCCGATGATGACAGCTGGACGATCATCCTTGTTGCTCCTGACGGCAACAGCTGTGTGATTGGCGCCGGCCCGAACTGGCTCGGCCCCAAGCCGACCGGTGAACCACTCTAAAAGGGTAGAGACTTGGTTGAACTTTCCGAACACCAGAGCCGTGAAATCTCCAAGGCGCATAGCCGCCTCGATCGCCAAGAGCTCCGCATACAGGTGCTTGAAGTGAAAGAGGCGGGTATGTCCGAATGGCGTGCCAACACCACCGACAAGCTCGACAACATCCAGTCGGGGATACAGTGGATTTCCCGGCTTATTATCGGCGGTATCATTGCCGCTGCCATTTCCTTCATCATCGCGGGAGGCCTGAATGGCGCGCAATAACGAAGATCTCCGCCGCAAGGCCCGTTCCGACTATATCTTTCGCCGCTTCACGCAGGCGACGATCGCGGCCGCGTATGGTATCAGCGAGGCAACAGTCGGGCGCTGGAAGAAGGCCGCAAAGGCCCAGGGTGATGATTGGGACAAGTCCCGCACCGCGAATGTGATCGCTGGCCAGGGCGTCGAGGCCGTCGTGTCGAGCGTCGTCGAAGACTTCATGATGCAGGCCCAGTCCATCCTGGACGAGATCAAGGGTGGCGAGCACAGCGTCAAGGAAAAGGTCGCCATGCTGGTCTCGCTCTCGGATGCGATGACCAAGATGGCCGCTTCGGCCAAGCGCTTCGCCCCCCGCGTCTCCGAACTTGGCGTTGCCCAGGACGTCATGTCCAAGCTGCTGGATTTTGTGCGCGACGAGTTCCCCATGCACGCTGCCGCCATCCTTGAGGTCATCGAGCCCTTCGGCGAACATCTGGCCGAGATCTACACGTCATGACCCGGCGCCCGAAACTCAGGGCGAGCATCAGCAAGAAAGACTTCCGCGACAAGATCGCGGATATGGCCAACGACTTCGCGCGCCATATCGAGCTGAACGTCGAGGCCTTCGCCTCCGATCCCGTCGCAAAGGCCGAGCGCCTGCGCCGGGTGGCGGAAGAGGACGGCTTTCAGTTCTTTATGGAAACCTACCTGCCGCACTATGTGCGCGGCGAACACAGCCTGTTCCATCAGCACATCTTTGCGCGCGTGCCGGAGATCCTCGCCTCAGAGAAGGGCGTGCGCGATCTCTTTATCGCCCCTCGCGGGGCCTCTAAATCCACCCACCTGTCGCTCGGCTTTGCGCTCTACTGCATCGTGCGGGGCTTGAAGCGTTACATCATCGAGGTCTGTGACGTCTATGAGCAGGCCGCGCTACTGATCGAGGCGATCAAGGCCGAGCTGACGACGAACATCCGCCTGCAGAACGATTTTCCCGAGGCGTTCGGCGCCGGGCGCCTGTGGCGGGAGGGTGAGATCATCACCCAGAACAACGTCCGGGTCGAAGGCCTCGGCGCGGCCAAGAAGATCCGTGGCCGTCGGCACGGGCCATATCGCCCGGATCTGCTGTTCCTGGACGACATCGAGAACGATGATGCTGTGCGCAGCCCCGATCAGCGCAAGAAGCTATGGAACTGGATCTATCGGGCCGCGCTGAAGGTGGGTCCGCCGGACGGCAGCATGGACGTGGTCTGGGTCGGCACCGTCCTGCACTTTGACGCCGTAATCGTACGGGCGGCGAAGTCTCCAGGTTGGAATGTCACCGAGTTCCAGGCCGTGGTTCAGTTTCCCGATCGCATGGATATGTGGGAGGCCTTCGAGGAGGTTTATCACAATGACGGTGAGGAGGCTGCGCGCGCATTCTATGCCCAGCACCAAGCCGAGATGGACCTCGGCGCGATCGTCAACTGGCCGGGCGTGCAGTCCCTGCTATTCCTCATGCTGGAACGCGCGGCCGATCTTGCAGCCTTCCAGACCGAGTACCAGAACAAGCCGATCAGCGAAGGCAACCCCTTTGGTGATCTCAAGTACTGGGTCCAGCGCCGGCACGATTGGGTGTTCTTCGGTGCGATTGACCCGTCACTTGGCAAAAAGGGCAAGGGGCGAGATCCGTCGGCCATCCTGATCGGCGGGTTTGATCGCCTGTCAGGAACGATGGACCTGGTCGAGGCGTCGATCCGCAAGCGTCTGCCGGATCTGATCATCGCGGACACGATCGCCCTGCAGAAAGAGTATGGCGCACTGCTGTGGTTCGTGGAGTCTGTCCAGTTCCAGGAGTTCCTTCGCACGCAGCTGATGGTGGAGGCTGCAAAGCAGGGCATCGGGATCTCAGCGATCCCCGTCACGCCATCTGCCGACAAGGATCTACGGATCGAGCGCCTACAGCCTCCTGTGGCCGCCGGGCTGATCCGGTTCAATGCCACCCACACCACGCTGATCGATCAGCTGCAGCAATGGCCGAACGCGGATCACGACGACGGCCCTGACGCCCTCGACATGCTCTGGCAGAACACCCTGCTTTATGCCGGTGGCGCAGCGGGCGGCCAAATGCTGACAGCCTCAGCGCCGGCTGGCGGCGACGGTCTCGGAGGCTATCGGCTTGGGGGGCGCGGATGAGGTGTTCTTACTGCGGCTCCCAACTGCATGGCAAAGCAATCTGTCCACATACTTGGGGTGGATCATCACGTCGCGCCAACCTGCGCTGCACCTACTGCGGCGGCAGGGATCATGATGCGGCCGCGTGCCCCAAACGACATACTGGCCCTGCGGATCGCGCCCAGGGCCTTCAGATCAAGGACCCGTGGGTCCGGTAGGGAAACGAATTCATGAGCCGCCGCAAATCCAAATCGAGATCCAGCGCCCCGTCCGCGCCCGCAGCTTTTGCTGAGCCGTCGCGTCGTAACCTGCCGGCAGTGTCGCAGACTCTTATTGCCAACGCGACCAATGACATCACCATCCCGTTCTATTCGGGGGTTCTGCAGCATGCCGATGACACGCTGATCCAGCAGGGTGGCGGCAAAGGCCTGAAGATCTATGATGAGATCGAGAAGGACACGCATGCCTTCTCGATGCTTCAGAAGCGCAAGAAGACTATGGTGGCGCGGGCGTGGGAGGTCGAGCCGGGCGGCGAGCGTGAGATCGACACGGAAGCTGCCAATCTGGTCAGAACGCAGCTGAAGCGCCTTCCGTTCGATCGGATCTGCGAAGACCTGCTCGATGCGAACCTGAAGGGCTATGCTGTCAGCGAGATCGTCTGGGCGCGTCATGGCAATGAGATCCGGCCGGATCGTATCACGACCGAAGATCAGCGCCGCTTCGTCTTCGATCACGATTGGAAGCCGCGTCTACTGACCTGGACATCGATGACGGACGGCATCGAGCTGCCCGATCGCAAGTTCATCGTTCATCGCGTCGGGGTGAAGGGGAATAACCCTTATGGCCTCGGCCTCGGGTCGCGGCTGTTTTGGCCGGTGCTCTTCAAGCGCGAGGGCATCACCTTCTGGCTGCACTTCCTGGAGAAGTTTGCCGGACCGACGGTGGTGGGCAAGACGCCCTACGGCACGCTGTCGGACGAGCAGAACAAGCTGCTGCGCACTTTGGTCAGTGCGCGGACAGCCTCGGCTATCACCGTTCCGATCGGCACCGATGTCGAGTTTCTGGAGGCCAGCCGATCGGGCAGCGTGACCTACGAGCAGTTCCTGAACTATTGGGATCGGCAGATCTCGATCTGCGTCACTGGCGAGACACTCACCACGCAGGTCGGCGAGTCGGGTGGCAGTCGCGCACTTGGCGAAGTTCACCAGGAGATGCTGGATCTGCTCGTCGACAGTGACGGCGATTTGCTGTCGGACACCTTGCGCGATCAGCTGGTCGCATGGATTGTCGAATACAACCTGCCGGGCGCGGCGGTTCCGTCCGTCTGGCGCGTGCGACCCAAGAACGAGAAGGCCATTGCTGAGGCCAAAAAGACCCAAGCCGGCGCGGCCGAGGCAGTCGACAAGGCGATCCGTGCGATCGTCGCGGCGTCGGCCCGGTTCGAGGATAATGCCGTGGCACGGGAATACATCGTGTCATTTGACATCACCGACCACCTCTCCGAACGCACGGTCGACGCTCTGGTAACGGCGCGGCACGCCTTCGCGGTCAAGAGTGAGCCGGATCCCTTCATCGCGGATGCCCGCAATCCTGCGTTCTCGGCTGCGCGGCTCAAAAAAAAACTCTGAGCCATCGCCACGTCTGCTTTGCTGAGCCCGACGGCACTGTCGCCCGTCTGACGGATTTGGCGATGGCAGCGGCCGAGCGGCATTTTACCCGCCGCCTCGCTGCCGCGGCCAAGGCCATCCAGTCTGCCAGTGATTTTGATGAGGCGGCGCGCAACCTCCTCGGCCTCGCCGCGACATGGACCCCAGATGCCCTGGGCGCGCTGGTCAGACAGGCGACCGAGCTTGCGGCGCTGGAGGGGCGCGAGGTTGTCTTTGCGGAGGACGACGCGCCGGCCGCCTTTGCCGAAGCTGATCTCAGCCGTCAGGATTTTCGCGAGCAGATTGATTACCTGACGCAAAAGCGGGGCAAGCCTACGCGCGCCTGGACCGATGCGATGCACGGCGATCACGACCGCGCCTTTGTCGTCGCAGGCGTCACCGACACGGCAATGCTGGAGGAGTTCCAGGCGGCCGTCATCGACGGCGCCAAGACCTACGACATCAAGACCTTCGGCAAGGAGTTCGATCGCCTCGTCGAAACCTATGGCTGGTCCTACAATGGCGGGCGCAACTGGCGGGTCCGGACGATCTTCGAGACCAATATCCGCACGAGCTACATGGCCGGCCGCCTGCGCCAGATGCGCGATCCGGACATGGTCAAGATCCGACCCTACTGGCAGTACATCCATGCCGACACGCGCGTCCCGCTGGAACCGCGCCCCGAGCATGTCCTCTGGGACGGCATTATCCTGATGTGGGACGATCCGTGGTGGGACCTGCATTTCCCCCCCAATGACTGGAAATGCAGCTGCGGCGTGCGCACCCTGTCCCGAGGCGATCTGCGCCGCATGGGCAAGACCGGGCCGGACACCGCACCTGAGGTGACGACCCATCCCTTCACCCACCAGGCATCCGGAGAGACGGTGCAGCTGCCCGAAGGCATCGGCTATGGCTGGGACTACATGCCAGGCGATACCTGGGAGCGCGGCCTTGTACCCTCTGCCCTGACAGAGGAGGCGGGCGGCCTGATCCACGAGGGCCGACACGTCGCTCAGATCGACACACCGTCTTCTCTGGAGGATCTGATCGCGGCGGCCAAGCCGTTCAAGGCAAAGCCTTTGGCCGAGGGCCTGCCTGACGAGGACTACGTGCGCGCCTTCCTGGAGCCGTTTGGTGCCGACATCGGCGCGGCGGTGCTATGGGAGGATGCGAGCGGCACGAAGCTCCCGATATCCGACCAGCTATTCCAGGATCGCCAGGGCAATTGGAAGGTCGGCAAACGCAATCGTGCCACGCTGACGCCCTTGATGGCAGAGACCTTGCTCGATCCCGACGAAATCTGGATTGGCGTTGCCGCGAAGACAGACCCGATCAACCCGGATCAGACTGAACTGATTGTCGATCGGCGCTACATCCGGACCGATAAGGAGACCGGCTTGATGGTTGTCTTTGAGATCGGGCGCAAGTGGTGGGAGGCGATCACCGCCTATGCCCCGACGAACAAGAAGCGCGACCCCGATCTGAAGCTGCTCGATCGGCGGCGCGGCGGCAAGCTGGTCTGGAAACGAAAATGACGGCCGGGGCGATCCGACCGTCAGTGCAGGGAGCTAGCAGGACCATCGCCGGTCTTCGCATGCCCGCCCCAAAAACATAGGCACGACAGGAGACCTTGGCAATATGGCCGGAATTATTACCTTTGACACTGAACTGCGCGATGGTGCTGCGCGCCTCGCCCTTCAGGACATGCTCGACCAGATGGACAACAAGCGTCCGTTCTATGCGTCAGTCGGAGAGCGCCTGCTGAGCTCGACGAAAGATCGCTTCCGCCAGCAGAACGCACCGGACGGCACGCCTTGGGCGCCCTTGAGCCCTCGCACGATCAAGGCGCGCGAGTCGGCGGGTTTGACGCCGATCTCGATTTTGCGCGCCCGTGGCTATCTGGCCGGGTCCATCAACTACATCGCCACCTCCGACGAGGTCAGCGTTGGCTCCGGGGTGGCGTATGCCGCGATCCATCAGCTCGGCGGCACCATCAACAAGCCAGCGCGCCAGGCGAAGATCTATCGCATGAAGGATGACAACGGACAGGTCGGGCGCCGCTTCGTCAAGAAGGGCGATGCCAACCATGTCACCGACGTCACCATCCCGGCACACAAGATCAACATTCCGGCGCGCCCCTATCTCGGGCTGACGGCGGCAGACGAAGAGGGTATCCTTGAGGACGCCCAGGACTGGCTCATGGGCTAAAATCCGGCGTTGCGCAGAACGGCCCGCTGAGTGCGATGGGTATGTGGAGGGGCGCAGAGGGTCGCGGTTGACCAACTACCCCTGTTAGCCCCCTGTTAGGATCGCTCTCAGCGCCAATTCCGCCCCCTCAGTGGGGTGACATCTGCGATTTCTCTTGTCGATGAGCCCGGATCGCCCCATCATCGAACTACTCCCTAAGCTGACAACCACTTCAAGCACTCCCCCGGACATCTGTCCGGGGGTTTCGTTTTTTGGGGCATGGCAAAGCTGGTTCATCAACGACGGATGGACCTATGAACCCGATCACAGCCCGCATTGAGGTATTCCGCCCCGGCACATTCAAGCCGATGGCAGGCGCGCCGATCACCTACTCGGTGGCCGACCTGCGCGCGATTGCCGATGCCTACGATCCTGACACCGCGCCGGCGCCGATCGTCGTCGGCCACCCAGACCTCGATGCACCGGCCTTCGGCTGGGTGAAGGACTTTGACTTTGATGAGACCACGGATCGGCTCTACGCCAATCTGAACGATATCGAGCCGGCCTTCGCCGCGCTGGTCAAAGCCGGGCGCTTCAAGAAGGTCTCCATGTCCTTCTTTGCCCCCGAGCAATCGCACAACCCCGTGCCCGGCACCTGGTACCCGAAACACGTCGGCTTTCTCGGCGCGGCGGCCCCGGCTGTCAGTGGCCTGAAGAACGCGCACTTCGCCGGAAAGGGCGATGTGACCTTCACGGCAGACTTCGGCGAGCTGGGCTTCGAAGAGACCGCCAGCCTGTTCCGCAGCATGCGCGACTTCCTGATCGAGAAGTTCGGCCTGGAAGAGGCCAACCGCGCGCTGCCCAGCTGGAACATCGAATGGCTCGACGAGATCGAGGTCGAGAAACCCGGCCGAGACGGTCTGCCGAACTATGCCGCGCCTGGTGCGCGGCAAATCCCCCCCCAAAAACCAAACGAGGTGCCCGCAGTGCCCAAACCCAATGATGCGGCCTTCGCCGCCCGCGACGCCGCTCTGACGACCCGCGAGCAGGCAATCAAAGATCGCGAAGCCAAGATCACGCACGACGACAACGCCGCCTTTGCCGAGAAGCTGGTGACCGAGGGTCGCTTGCTGCCCGCCACACGCGACAAGGTCGTCTCCATTCTGGACGCTTTGCCGGGCGAGGCCTCGATCAGCTTCTCGGAGGGCAGTGAGAAAGTTTCGCCCGCTGCTGCCCTGCGCGAGATCCTGGAGGCCCAGCCTGTGGCCGTCTCCTTCGGCGCTCTGCCGCTGCCAGCCGGTCCCGGCGGTCAAGTCGCTGCTGCCTTCGCCGCCGATGGCCATGCCGTCGATCCCGCCCAGCTCGGGCTTCACCAGAAGGCGCAGGACTATCAGCGCCAGCACCCCGGCACCGAATACCTCGCTGCCGTGCACGCCGTTTCCTGACCTGAGATCCCCATGTTGCGCACCTACCATTCCATCCTATCCCTGACCGCCACCATGGCGGCCGTCTGCGAAGCCGGCGCTCTGGTTGGCTTCAACGATACCCCGATCGTCACCGCCGATCAGCCGGTCAAGGGCATCGCCCAGAACCCCGCCACTGAGGTCGGCCTCGATATCGCCGTCACCGCGATCGGCTTCGAGACGGTGACCGCCGTGGGTGCCATCGCCGTTGGCGACAAGCTCGTCTCCGCCGTCGGGGGGGGTGTCGCGAAAGCCGGAGCTGATCCGGCGAACGTCTTTGCCACCGCCCTGACCGCCGCCGCCGACGGCGCGTCCGTCCAGATCCTGATCCGCTGAGGAAGCATCCATGAACGCCATCAACCAACGCACCGCGGCCGTGATCGACCCGATCCTGTCCACCCATGCCCGTGGCTACCGCAATTCCGAATTCATCTCGCACCTGCTGTTCCCGCGCGTGACGGTCCCGAACCGCGCGATGCGCGTGATCAAGTTCGGCAAGGAGAGCTTTCGCAAGCTGAACACCCGCCGTGCCCCCGGCGCCGACAAGAAGCGCATCCAGTACGGCTACGCCTCCGATCCCATCGCCCTGGTCCAGGATGCTCTGGAAGGCGTCGTGCCGCTTGAACACCAGGAAGAGGCCATGTCGATCCCTGGCATTGATCTCGGCGCGGGTGCCGTGAACATGGTGCTCGATGTCATCGATCTTGGTCACGAATACGAGGCGGCACAGCTGGCGCGTGGCGCGGCCAACTATGACGCAAACCACAAGCTGGCCCTGGTCGGTGCCGATCGCTGGGGCTCCGCAACGTCGGACCCGTCCGGTGACATGGACGCTGGCAAGGAGGCGGTGCGGCGCTCGATCGGGCGCTATCCCAATACCCTGACCCTGGGGCCGACGGCGTTCACTTCGCTGAAGAACAATCCCAAGTGTTGATTGTCACTGAGAACTGACCCGGCACCAGCAGAAATTGTCATTGAGAATTGACCCATGTGCAACCTTGCCCCGGCTTGAATCAGCTGGGGGCGCATGGAGTGATAGACATGGGATTTTTGAGGGTAATTCGGAAATGGGCACTGCGGGATAAGATGCCTATTCGCGAGATCGCGCGGCGGACGGGCGTATCTCGCAACACGATCAAGAAGTATCTGCGGGAGGGGATTGTTGAACCTACATTTCAGGTGCCGGATCGTCCCAGCAAGCTGGCCCCTTATGCTAAGCATCTTACTGCATGGCTGACGACTGATCAGCGCAAATCACGCAAGGAACGCCGAACGGCGAAGCTGATGCATGCCGATCTTGTAAAGCTTGGATATGACGGTTCCTACGAACGTGTTGCGGCCTTTGTGCGGGAATGGAAGGGTGACCGGCAGCGTGCGCATCACACGACAGATCGTGGGACTTTCGTGCCGCTGGTGTTCGCGCCGGGCGAGGCTTTCCAGTTCGATTGGAGCGAGGACTGGGCCTATGTCGGCGGCGAGCGTATCAAGCTGCAGGTCGCGCATATCAAGCTGTCGCACAGCCGGGCATTTTTGGTGCGGGCCTATCTGCTGCAAACGCATGAGATGCTGTTTGATGCCCACTGGCATGCATTCCGCGTCTTCGAAGGCGTCCCCGGGCGTGGCATCTATGATAACATGAAGACCGCGGTCGACCGGGTTGGTGTCGGCAAACAGCGTAATGTGAATGCGCGGTTCCTGGCCATGACCAGCCACTACGTCTTCGATCCCGAGTTCTGCAATCCGGCGGCGGGCTGGGAGAAGGGTCAGGTTGAGAAGAGCGTGCGTGATGCCCGACATCGCCTATGGCAGGTCGCTCCTGTCTTCCCAGACCTTGCTGCACTGAATGAATGGCTGGAAGATCGTTGCAAGCTGCTGTGGGCGGAGACGGCACATGGCGCACTGCCTGGCAGCATTGCTGACGTTTGGGAGGCCGAGAGGTCTGCCCTGATGCCCCTGCCCACGATGTTTGATGGCTTTGTCGAAGAGAGAAAGCGCGTCTCACCGACCTGCCTGATCACCTTTGATCGCAACCGCTATTCCGTGCCCGCCAGCTTTGCGAACCGGCCGGTGAGCCTGCGCATCTACCCCGACCGGTTGGTGATTGTCGCCGAGGGGCATGTGATCTGCACGCATGAGCGGATCATTGAACGATCCCATCGTCAGCCTGGGCGCATCATCTATGATTGGCGGCATTATCTGGCGGTCGTTCAGCGCAAACCCGGGGCGCTGCGCAATGGTGCGCCCTTCGTCGAAATGCCCGAACCCTTCCGCTTGCTGCAGGCGAAGATGCTACGGCAGCCCGGCGGAGATCGGGAGATGGTTGATATCTTGTCACTGGTTTTGCATCACGATGAACAGGCGGTGCTCTGCGCTGTGGAATTGGCACTGGAGGCGGGTGTACCCACCAAGACCCATGTGCTGAACCTGCTTCACCGCCTGTTGGATGGCATGCCGACCGACCAGCCAGACGTGAACCCTCCAGCCGCCTTGTCCCTGAGCAAGGAGCCCGAGGCCAATGTCGCACGTTATGATGGATTGCGCGTCCAGAAAGGAGTGCGCGATGCGTCATGATCCCGCTGGAGCTGCCATCGTCATCATGCTGCGCAGTCTGAAGATGCCAGGCATGGCGCAGGCTGTGCAGGATCTGCATGAGCAAGGATCGCCCGCATTTGAAGCCGCCATGCCGATCCTGTCGCAACTGCTCAAGGCGGAAATGGCCGAGCGCGAGGTGCGCTCTATCGCCTATCACATGAAGGCGGCCCGCTTTCCGGCTTACAAGGACCTCTCCGGCTTCGACTTTGCCGCCAGCGAGATCCGTGAAGCCTTAGTCAGACAACTCCATCGTTGTGAGTTCATGGACGCGGCCGAGAATGTGGTGCTGATCGGAGGTCCGGGAACAGGGAAATCGCATGTTGCAACCGCCCTTGGCATTCAGGCCATCGAGCATCACCGCAAGCGCGTCCGCTTCTTCTCGACGGTTGAACTGGTCAACGCACTGGAGCAGGAAAAGGCCCAAGGCAAGGCCGGGAAGATCGCTGAGGCGCTGGTCAAAACCGACTTGGTGATCCTGGATGAGCTGGGGTATCTGCCGTTCAGCGCCTCCGGCGGCGCGTTGCTCTTCCATCTTCTGAGCAAGCTGTATGAACGCACCAGCGTCATCATCACCACCAACCTGAGCTTCAGTGAATGGGCCAGCGTCTTCGGCGATGCCAAAATGACCACAGCACTGCTCGATCGTCTCACGCATCGCTGCCACATCCTCGAGACCGGCAATGACAGCTACCGCTTCAAGGCCAGCTCCGAAATAGCGAAGAAAAAGCGAAAGGAGGCAACAGCATTGACGCCATCATAATCAGCAGATCATAACGACTGGGTGGGTCAGATCTCGATGAAAATGCCGGGTCAGTTCTCAATGACAATCAACAGTACAGCACTGGCCGGACCGGCACCAACGGCGCTCCCGACACCCTAATTCCAAAAATGAGCTACGGGCGTGACTTTCCACAATGGGGTTGGATTGTCTCCACTGGCGCCTATGTGGAGGATGTGCAGGCCGTCATATCTCAATTGCGCAACTATGCGCTTGGTGTGTTCGGTGCGGGCATCCTGCTGCTGTCGCTCCTCAGTATCGCCATTGCCCGAAGCGTGACCCAACCGATCCATGCACTGAACCTCCGTATGCGTTCCATGTCGGCCGGCGATCTCGCGTCGCCAATCCCGGTTGTCGACTGGGCGGACGAAATCGGTGAGATGGCGGCGTCCGTAAATTCCTTCCAGGTAGGTCTCCAGCGCACTTCCGAACTGGAAGAGGCCGACGCGCGAGCCCGCAGTGAAAAAGAAAAGGCTCGTCTGCGCGCAGAAGCCGAGCGTGACGAACGCCTCGCCCGCGAGGCTGCCGCAGAACGCGATGCCCAGCTGCAAGAGGCACAAGACGCGGCTGAACGTGAACGGCAGCGTCTGTTGCTGGAAGATGAGCGGAACGACAACGCCGAGAAGCAGCAGGTTGTTGTGCAGGCACTGGGGCATGCTCTCAAACAGCTGTCGCAGGGCGACCTGACCAGCATGATATTGACCCCGTTCTCCGGAAGTTATGAGGTGATACGCACCGACTTCAATGCCGCCGTTGCCAGCCTCCGCGATGCCCTGTCCTCGGTCGTGAATAACTCGAATTCGATCCGGATCGAAACACGGCAGATCAACTCGGCCTCTGATGAACTGGCAAGACGCACAGAAAGACAGGCGGCCACATTGAAAGAAACAGCCTCCGCCATGAACGAACTGGTCGGCTCGGTTCGCACCGCTGCAAAAAATGCCAATGAGGCGAACGCCATTTCAAAGGACGCACAAACCAACGCGGCCAACGGCAGCAAGGTCGCGACCCTCGCCGTCGACGCGATGGATGCGATCCGCGTTTCGTCGAACGAAATCTCAAAAATTTCATCTGTCATCGAAGATATTGCATTCCAAACCAACTTGCTGGCACTGAACGCCGGTGTCGAAGCCGCTCGCGCGGGAGAATCCGGTCGTGGCTTTTCCGTTGTCGCAACCGAGGTGAGGGCACTGGCTCAACGTTCTTCCGAGGCTGCAAAAGAGATTAATGATTTGATTGAAAAGTCGGGACAGCATGTGGCGACCGGTGTGGATTTCGTAAAAAAGACTGGCGGCGCGCTATCGTCGATCCAGTCCTCGATCGAGGACATCTCCACACGGGTCGAAGGTATTGCGGCATCCGCCGCCAAACAGAGTAGCAGTCTGGTCGAGATCAACGCGGCCGTAAGCGATCTGGATCAGGTTACTCAGCGCAATGCCGCGATGTTCGAAGAAACCAGCGGGGCTACCCATGCCTTGCTCGGTGAAGTCGACGCCCTGTCGGAAGCGGTTTCGATTTTCAATCTCAACGGTTCATTTGGACATGTAGTGCGCCGGACTGCGGCGTGAGGCAGAGGTTAGGTGTTCAGTTCCGGCATATGTTGGATTGGATTTATGAAGAAATCGATCTGGCTCTGAAGTCCAGATTTTGCAGATGTATTCGAAGGGCGTGAGGCCGTTCAGGGGCTTTAGCCTGCGTGCGAAGTTGTAGGTGAGGAGGGAAAAGCCAACAGTTCTGTGGACTGTTGGTTCCGACGCAAGACGAAGTCGGCGAGGTGAGTGCGCAGCTTATCATGGCTCTCGTAATCGTCAGGTTTCACGTTCAGCCGTCGCCGATCCCCCGGATCGGCTTGGGGCCTCACCCTCCTTGATCGTTCGGTTCATCCGTTCGACCCGGCCACCCCTCGGAAAAACAGCCCCCCGGACTGTTTTCTTATCCTCACGGCGCTAAGGATGGTTGGGCTGGGTCAGCCGGTGCTCGATGCCATTTGCTTCGCAGATCATGTCAAAGCGCATTTTCTGGGAGTATGCTGGCGGGGCTGCTTGGTGAATTGGATGCCCCTCGCCATTGTTGCTCGGACCAATGGCGCTCCTATGGCTCGATCCGTCAGGATCGTGTGGATGAGATAGGACACTGCCTTGAGCAGACGCTCGAGGAACTCCCACGCTGTCTTGAGATCCGCTTTATCCACCAGTTGAGTGACTGCAAATTTGCTGGTCCGGTCAATGTCTACAAAGAAATAGAGTTTGCCCTCCACCGTCTGAATTTCCGCGATATCCCCTCTCGTGCATGTAAACATTCACTGACGGGCAGCGGATATCGAATAAGCACCCTCTAGGCGATTACAGCATCGCCTGCCGGGCAGTGGATGGGATAGCGCTTGAATTTCTGGCGTTTTGGCTTGTCTTATTCGATATCCAGCAGGAGAGAAATGCCGTGCCGCTGAAGGTGAGGAGGGTAAGAAAACGATCCGGCAGGTCGTTTTCCCCGACGCAAGACGCAATGCCGACCGGGTCGACCTCTCGGGACATTTCCTGCGTAAATACCCTGTCGGCCGGCGGACGCGGAATTGATGGCTGAAGAGCATAGAAGCGTCCTTCGCACCAAACGGTCCCCCAGATCGGTTTTTTGACGTTCGAACTCCAGCGGCAGCAGCGTGTGCCGTCGGAATGCGACGATCATCGCCTCTTCAGATTCGGTAAGAACGATTGAACGCGGCTCCTTTGGCCCGGTCTTCAGATTCTCCACCGTCGCACGCTTTGGCCACTTCGCAACGATCCTCCTCACTGCCTAACTCCTTGCATAGCTGCGCGAGCCAGCTTGCCCCTTTCGGGACTATGCTGCGCATGACCCTGCCGGGCAGAAGATCGCTGTATTGCGGCTCTGACGGCGCATGTTGTCGTGGCGCTCGCATGACGAACTTGTCCCATAAGGCTTCCTTCCAAGCCCTAGAAAGGATCGCAGCACCAAACCGTATGACCAAACACTTCGTTGCCTACCCGATGGGCTCCAATGTCGCGTGCCGAATTGACCAGACAGTCACGCGGCCACCGCGGATCTTGCCCGCGAACGAGAGGCCGTCGCTTGCTTTGAAACGATCGGCAGACAGGAATGGCAGCTCTGGGAAACGCTCGAAACAGAAGGCGTCATCGCCCGACCAGTGCCGCCCGTGCAGGTAAGGGCGTTCGCATGAAGCCGGGGTACGCGTGCAAAGACCGACCGAATTGACGCGGAGCTTATTGCCCGCTTCTTTGCCTTTCGACCCGATGCCGGTCACCGCCTTCCCACAGAAAAGCTGCGATTTCTTAGAGCTTTGACCTCAAAGCGGGCCCAGATCGTCGAGATGCGCAAACGTCAACTGGCACAGATCCGCGCGCATCAGAAGCCTGGCGCAGCCGAAATATTTAACAGCATCGATACCGAACCAACGGCGCGGCTCGACCGCCTGATCAAGGAGCTGGAAGATAGGATCGGGGCCGCCATATCCAGCGACGATTTGCTGGCAGAGACCGCTGGTGTTCTACGCTCCATCCTCGGGATTGGACCAGTGGTCAGCACAATGCTGATCGCGGAGATGCCTGAGACTGGCACCATGACCGGCGAACAGGCCGCAGCTCTCGAAGGGCTCACCCCTGTCGCGCATGACAGTGGAACCCTTTGCGGGAAGCGAACCATTGCAGGCGATCGCCGTGCCCTGAGGCATGTGATATTCCAAGCTGCTCTGGTCGCCACGCATCTCAACCCTACCATGAAAATCTTTGCGGATCGTTTGCGAAAAGCCGGGAAACCGCACAAGGTCATCATAACGGACGGCGCCCGGAAACGGGTCAACCTTGATCATGCTCTGTGTCAAAGCCGTCACAAATGGACGCCTTCGACCGTGTGATGGATACAGTTGCTGGATTAGGCGTATGTATTCGTTGGGTGTGCGGCCGATGAGCGTCTTGAGTATTCGTGCGAATTTCCAAACTGTCAGGAAGACGGCGATATGTGCGCATGAGCGACCGTCTGAAGGATTTCGTCCCTGTTGCGAAGGACGGGACAATTGGGTGAGATCAGCCAGCCATCCATCCGCCATCGACGAGAAGGTTATGCCCGGTAACAAAGGTCGTCGCCGGATCGGCAAGGAACAGCACCGCCTGAGCGACATCTGCCGGACGACCGAGGCGAGGCATGGGAGTGCGGGCTTCGGAATAGGCGATCATCTCTGGTGCAATGGCGGGGCCGGTTTTCCCGGTCAGGATCTTGCCGGGTGAGACTGCGTTGCAGATGATCCCTTCTTCGGCATGCTCCACCGCGATCTGGCGCATCATCTGTAGGACTGCGGCCTTTGAGACGCCATAGGCGAAGCCGCCGGGAGAGGCGACCATGCCATGTTGTGAGCCGATGATGACCACACGACCACGGACATCTTTCAGCGGCTCTTGCGCACGCATCTGTACCAAAGTGCCTGAAAGTACGTTGTAGACCCCGTCGACGTTGACGCCCATGACCCTTTTCCAGTCCTCTGGTGTGGTCTGGGGCAAGCTACCGCGACCGGGTGTCATGGCAGAGGGCACCACCAGGTCAAGTCGGCCATGGGTTTGCGCAATTTTCGCACAAAGTGCGGCGCAGGCAGCGTGGTCACGTACATCGAGCCGGACAAAGCACGAGGCAGGTGAGATTTCGGACAACGGCTCTGCCACGGGCGGTCCGCCTTCAACGGCGTCTTGCGTGATATCGGTCGCCCACACCGTCGCGCCAGCCTCTGCGAGGCGCAGTGCAATGGCGCGGCCGATGCCGGAGGAGGCGCCGGTGACAAGCGCGCTTTGGCCGCTGAGGGGAAGGTGGGTCATGCGAGGGGCTCCTGCAAACTTTTCTGCCAAGGGATCTGGTCGGTCACGGCATCTGCCATGTGGCGTCCGCCGTTGAGCCCGGTGAGGGCCGCTGTGGCTGCGGTGGACATCGGCCCCCGCCGGGGATCTGCACGGGGTGCGATGTCCGGGGACGCCGCATCAATCAGTGGCGTTGGCAGACCCATGGCTTCGGCCCAATCGGTCAGCGCGAATGGCGCGCCGCCCGCGATGTTGTAGCAGCCGCCTGCGGCTCGATCCATGCGCGCAGTCACTGCCGCGATCATGGCGGCGGCATCGCGGGAATAGACCCAGTCACCGCGCATTTCATGCGCCAGCCTCACGGGGTGTCCCACCGCGCTCAGCCGCAGGAGCTGCGCTTGGGGTGAGAGATCCGGACGGGCCTCTCGCAGGCTTTCCCAAGGGCCGAAGAGCGGCCCGAGGCGCAGAGTTGCCAGCCGCAGCCCAAGCGTCGGCGCGACACGTCTGCAAAGCCTCTCTGCAGCCAGCTTGGTTTCCCCATAAAGACTGTCTGGACTGACGGGAGCGTCTTCCAGCAATTCAGCCGCGCCACCGCCAAGACTGCCGTAAACGGAGATTGATGAGAGCAGCAGCACGTCGCGCAGCCCGGCCTGTGCCGCTGCGCCCAGAACACGCAACGCACCCGTCACGTTGACTTCGGCAATGCGCAGAGCGTCTTTTTGCGCGGTTTCCTCGTTGGGCGTCATAGCAGCGGCATGGACCAGAAGATCTGCGCCGCTTTGGGCAAGCGCAGCCTGCAGGCTGCGGGCGTCGAGGATATCGCAGGGCAGGTAGCTCGTTCCCGCAATTTCGGGCCGTGAAAAAAGCTGCGGATCAGGCGGGGCTATGTCCAGAAGTGTCACCCGGTCACCGCGCGCAGTAAGCGCCTCGGCCAGGGCGAGGCCGACGAAGCCTGCGCCGCCGGTGATGGCGATGGAGCGGGTCATGTCAGGCGTCCTTTACGGGGATGGCGGGCGCAGGGCCAGACAGACCGGGGATGTCGAGTGCCGTGGTGGCGCGACGCATCTCTGCCATGAACGTCTTCAGGAGTTCCGAATGAGGAACGCCGCGTCGGGTGAACATCATGCAGCGCACCGGACAGTCCTGTGCCAGTGGACGCGCCACCAATCCACCTTTGCCTTCCAGGCCATCGAGGTAGGGCTGGGCCGACCAGGGATCGACGATGCAGACGCCCAGGCCATTGGCCGCAAGCGATGCTGCCGTCTGGCAATAGCGTGTTTCGAGTTGGGGGTGATAGGTCACGTGGGCGGCCTCGAAGGCTTGGGCGACCATCCGGCCAAGGAAGCTTTCCTGGTCGATGCCGATGAACCGCTCTCCCCTCAGGGCCTTGATCTCGATCTGGTCATGGCGGGCCAGCGGGTGGTCCTGCGGCAGCAGGGCGACCATCTGACCCAGGCGCAGCTCTTCGGTATTGACGTTGGGGATGCTCCCGGCAGCAAGGCCCACGCCCATATCCGCTTGGCCAGTCTGTACCGCACGCAGGACGTTGTCGAGGCGGCGCACGTCAAAGCTGACAGTGACGTCTGGCCGGGTGTCGAGGAACCCCCGCATCGCCTGGGGGATGACGGAATAGCCGGGTGGCGGCGTGGAAATGACGCGCAGACGCCCGACGCGTCCGTTGCGCAGATCGCGGGCGCGCATGGCGAAGCTGCGCACGATGCCGAAGAGCGGTCTGATTTCCTCGTAGAGGTTGCGGGCCTCCAGCGTGGGTTCCAGGTGGCGTCCCGTGCGTTCGAACAGGGTGAGGCCAAGCTGGGCTTCAAGTTGCCGCAGCCCGGACGAGACCGCCGGTTGCGAAATACCAAGGCTTTCCGCTGTCGCCACGGTGGTGCGTTCCCCCATCATGGCGGCGAAAATCTCAAGTTGTCGCATGGAGGTTTCGGGCAGTTTCTCCGGACCTTTGGTCATGTGGCACAGAAGTCGAATGCAGGATCACCCTGCAAGGCGGCAATGGCCTGGGCCAAGGCGGCAGAGACCGGGTCGATCACCGCAAGGCCGGTTTCGGCTTCAAGACGGGCGCGGATCAGCGCCATGCCCGCGCAGCCGAGCACGATAGCGCCGGCCCCCATCTGCCCCAGCTCTTCGGCGCGTTGGCGGATCAGCGCATAGGCCCCCGGGTCGCGCATCGGGGCTTCGGCGGAACAGCCCGAAAGGTGCAGTTCACCGGCGAGCCGCCCTTCGATCCCCATCATGCGCATTTTGCGCATGTGACGCGGGATGGAGGCTGGGCCCAGGGCGATGACGCCAAACCGGTCGGCCCGTGCCATGGCCGACAGAAGCGCGGCCTCCTGACAGCCGATAGCAATGGGTCCGTCGGGCATGGCGCGCAGCAGGTCCAGGCCGGGATCGGAAAAACAGCCGGTGATCACCACCCGTGCAGGGGTGGCGCGTGCCATGCCAAGCACGCCCAGACCGGCGCGGGCGACGTCTTCGTCGCTGGCGATCGTTGCGGGGCTTTCGGACAGGCAGGCCGTGGTCAGGGAAAGCCCGGCAGGCAACATGGCGCGCGCGGTGCGATCCATACCGTCCGTGACCGTCTTCGACGAATTCGGGTTGATCAGCAGGATGTCCGTCATCCGCGCAGATCCGTTCCGAAGTTCTGGGCCGGGTCGAATTCCTTCACCGGGGCGCCGGGGCGGGCGCGCAGATCGACCGGGGCGCGACCGAAAAAGCGCCCTTGGCCTTCGGTGGCCTTCAGTTCGCCTTTGTCGACAATCACTTCGCCGCGCGTCAGGACGGTTTCGGGGCGGCCTCTCAGCTCCCGCCCGTCAAGCGGAGTGTAATCCATGTTGTCGTGCTGGTCCTCCAGCGTGACCGTATAGCGCGCTTCCGGGTCCCAGATCGCGATATCTGCATCCATGCCGGGGGCAATACGCCCCTTGGTGGTGCAGCCGAAGACCTTGGCGGTGTTGGTGCTGGAGAGGGCGACGAACTGCTCCAGCGTGATGCGCCCCCCAACGACCCCTTCCGAGAAGAGCCAAGGCAGGCGCAGGCCGATCCCGGGCATGCCATTTGCGATCTTCGGGTAGGGCACGTCAGAACCGTTCAGGAATTTGCCCGTGGCATCCGCGCGATAGGGGGCGTGATCCGAATGGACGCCGACGAATGTGCCCATGCGGATGTGATGCCAGAGGGCCTCCTGCGTTTGGGTATCGCGCAGGGGGGGCGAGCAGATGTACTTAGCGCCTTCCATGCCCGGTCGGTCGAGGTCATTGCGGGTCAGCGACAGGTACTGCGGGCAGGTCTCGGCAAACAGCTTTGCCCCGTTGAACTGCTCGCGCCGGATGATCTCGGCCCCGCCTTCGGTCGAGACGTGAACCACGAAAAGCGCAGCATCGGCCAGCTTGGCCAGTTGTACGGCGCGGTTGATCGCCTCCTGCTCGGCCAGTTCGGGGCGCGAAATCGCATGGTAGCGCGGCGCGGTCAGGCCGCGATCGGCCAGCTGCCGGTTCATCCATTTGACCATGTCGTTGTTTTCGGCATGGACCATGGTGATGGCGCCGTGCTTGCGCGCTACGGTCAGGATGTCCAGCATCCCGCCGTCGCCGATATTCATCAGATCGTAGGTCATGAAGACCTTGAAGCTGGTGATGCCACGGGCGAAGGCGCGGGGAAGCTGATCGGTCAGCACCTCTTCGCGTGGGTCTGAGATGATCAGGTGATAGGAATAGTCGATGACGGAGCGGGACCCGCGCGCGTCATAGGTCGCCAGCACATCGTCAACGTTTTCCCCGCGCTGCTGTGCTGCGAAGGGAATGAAGGAGGAGTTGCCCCCGAAGGCCGCAGAGATCGAGCCCGACAGGTAGTCATCCGCCGTCATCACGCCAGAAGAACTTTCTTGCGCAATATGGGCATGGGTCTCTATCCCGCCCGGCATCACAATACGGCCGCCGGCATCGATGCGGTGCTCACCACCTTCGATCTTGTCGGCCAGGGCGGCGATCTTGCCGTCCTTGATGCCGATGTCGCCGGTGCTGACACCTTCGGTGGTGGCGATCTGGCCGCCGTGGATCACGCAATCGAAAGTCATGGGTATTACTCCGGCAATTTGACGCCCGTCTGGGTGGCGATGCGGCCATAATGCTCGATCCGGCGGTGCGCCACAAAGTTGAACACGGTGGATTTGCCGAAGGCGCATTTGGCAAAATCGGCTTCCGCCGTGATCAGCTCGTCGTTTTCGCTTTCCGCGCGGGCGATGACGAAGCCGTCAGGGTCGACGATGATCGTGCCTCCGATCATGTGGTTGCCGTCCTCCATGCCGCATTTGGCCACGGCCATGGCGTAGGTCGAGTTCTGATAGGCCCCGGCGCAGACCGAAAGCTCATGATGATAAAGGCGCTGCTTCAAGCCCTCGTCCTGAGACAGGTTGTTCTGCGAGGGGGTGTTGTAGCCGATGCAGACCAGCTCGACGCCTTGTAGGCCCAGCTCACGCCAGGCCTCTGGCCAGCGGCGGTCATTGCAGATCGCAAGGCCCATCAACACGTCTTGGCTGCGCTTGACATTGAAGCCCAGGTCGCCGGGCAGGAAGTAGCGCTTTTCCAAGTGCTGGTGGGTGCGTTCGGGCTCATATTCGGTGTGGCCGGGCAGGTGGATCTTGCGGTACTTCAGCGTGATCTCGCCCTCTGGGGACACGATGATCGCGGTGTTGAAATGCTCTCCCTCCGGCGTCAACTCGCAATAGCCGAAAGTCATGCCCATGGCGTAGCTTTTCGCGGCATCAAATAGTGGCTGGGTATCGGGTCCGGGCATTTCGGCTTCGAACCAATGGTCAAAATCGGCGCGGGCCTCGACGTAAAAGCGCGGGAAGAAGGTGGTCAGGCACATTTCGGGGAAGGCGATGAAGCCAGCCCCCTTTTCATGCGCGGTTGCCATCAGCGCCAGCATGCGCGCCACGACCTCTTGCCGTGTTTCGTCCTTCTGAATGCCGCCCATCTGTGCTGCGGCCAAGATCATGCGTGTCATCTTTTCAGTCTCTTCTGATAGTTTAGCTGGTGATCGACAGGCCGCGCTGGAAGCGTGAGATCACGCGCACCAGCGGCCAGAGAACAAGAAGGTAGAGGCCTGCGGCCATTACCAGCGGAGAGGAATTGTAGGTCACGGCCCGGGCCATGTTGGCGCTGTAGAGAAGCTCCGACAGCGACACGACCGAGGCGATGGAGGTCAGCTTCACGATTTCCACCACGTTGGACAGGATATCGGGCAGCACGTTGCGGATCGCCTGCGGCAGGACGACGTAGGCCTGCGTTTGGGCGGGACTGAGGCCGGTGGCCCGGGCTGCTTCGGTTTGCCCCCGGCCGACGGACTTGATGCCGCTGCGAAAGATCTCTGCGAAGTAGGCGGAGTTGTTCAGCAGGAAGGCGATGCAGACCGCGATGAAGGGCGATACGCGCACCCCGACGAAGGGCAGGCCCGCGTAGATCAGGATCAACAGGATCAGCGGTGGGATGGCGCGGAAGATGTCGATGAAGAAGAAGGCCGGCAGGCGCAGCAGGGCGTTCTTAGAGCTGGCCAGCAGGGACAGCGCCAGACCACCGGAGAGACCCAGCACGATCACCACGGCACAGAGCTGAAGTGTGACCCAGGCCCCTCTCAGCAGCAAAGGGGTGGCCTGCCGCATGATGTCGATGTTGAAGAAGGCATCTATAAAGTTTTCCATGTCGGTCCCTTAGTGTTCGTAGTGGAACCGGTTTTCGATGTAGCGCGAAAGCAGCATCGCCGGAAAGAAGATGATAAGATAGGCCAGAGCGGCCATGGTCAGCGGCGTCGCCGACCCCGAAAAGGCTTGGGCAGATCCCGCGACCGAGACGATTTCCTTGACCCCGATGACAGAGCCATAGGCCGTCATCTTGGAAATGGTCAGGGAGCGGTTCACCAGTTGCGGGATGTCCATGCGCAACGCCTGCGGGAAGATCACGTGGACAAGAACTTGCAGAAACGACAGGCCCGTGGCTTGGCCGGCTTCCCACTGCCCGCGGGAGAGGGAGGTCATCGTGGCCCAGAAAATCTCTTCCACGAAGGCAGCCAGGACCAAGGTCAGGATCAGGTAGAGCACGAACCAGTCGGACAGGATGATCCCGACGGAGGGCAGGCCGAAAAACAGGATCAGCATCAGGACCAGTGGCGGCAGGGCGCGCATCAGGTCGGCAAAGAGGACGATGGGCAAGGTCAGCCAGCGTTTCTGGTAGGCCCGCAGTCCGGCCAGCAAGGCGCCAAGCGCCAGGCCCGAGATGACCACCAGGACCGATATCCAGACGGTCACCCAGACAGCCCGCACCAGAGCCGGCAGGTAGGTCGCGATGATTTCGGGATTGAGGAATGCGTCGAAGAAATCCATCAGGCTGCGTGCCCCGAAACACGGGACAGAAAGGCCTTCAGCCGATCGGATTTAGGGTTGCCGAAGATCTCCTCTGGTGGGCCTTCCTCGACGATGACACCTCCATCCATGAAAACGACTCGGTCGGCGGCTTCGCGGGCAAATTGCATTTCGTGGCTGACGACGATCATGGTCATGCCGCCTTCGCGCAGGTCACGCATGACTTTCAGAACCGAGCCAACAAGCTCCGGATCCAGCGCCGAGGTGGGTTCATCAAACAGCATGACCTGCGGATCCAAGGCCAAGGCACGGGCGATGGCGACGCGCTGTTGCTGGCCGCCCGAAAGCTCGCCCGGCATGGCATTTGCCTTATGCTTGAGACCCACCTTGTCGAGCATTTCCAGCGCGCGGGCTTCGGCTTCCGCCTTGGGCCGGCCAAGGGCCTTGCGCTGAGCCAGCGTCACATTCTTGAGCACGGAGAGATGTGGGTAAAGGAAGAACCCCTGGAAAACCATGCCGACGCGCAGGCGCATGCGGTCCAGTTCCTTGCGGGTGATGCCCAGCATTGGCTTGCCGTTGACATGGATCGCGCCCGATGTGGGCTCTTCCAGCCGGTTGCAGCAGCGCAGCATGGTGGATTTGCCTGATCCTGAAGGCCCGATCACGAAGACCATCTCACCGTTCCGAACTTTTAGGTCGATGGAGTTCAGCACCTGCGTCTCTCCGAAGCGCTTTTCCAGCGCGGTGATTTCTAACGTGGGGCGAGGCTGTGCTGCCATGATGATTGAACCTGGGAAAAGAGGGGACAGGCCGGGGCGGGAACCCCGGTCTGGAAGTTAGGTGAAGTGGATCACTTGAATGTGCAGGACACTTCGTGCGCGTCGGATTGGTAGCCCTCAAAACCCGGGGTACCGTAGCCGGCGGAGGGGGTCACGATCAGCTCGCCTTCCTCGGGTGTGAGGCCAAACCACTTTTCGGAGAGGGCCGCCATGGTGCCGTCTGTCTTCAGGCACTCCAGCACGGAGTCGAACAGGTTCCGGGTCGCGTAATCGTCACGGCGGAAGGGCAGCGACCAGGACAGGCCGGTGTTGAGTTGGAAGGCGAATACAAGGCGTGGGTTCTGCTTTCCAGCCCACGCGGTTGAGGTCATGCCTGCCATGCTGGCATCCGCGCGGCCGCTGGTCACGGCTTCGAAAGCATCGGCCTGGGTGCCAAAGGTCAGCACGGTCAGGTCCATCTCTGCGGCCTTTTCGGTCAGCCAGGTTTCGTACAGCGAGCCCTTGTTGGCCGTGACGGTCTTGCCTTTCAGGTCTTCAAGGCTGGTGATGCCGGCGTCAGGCTTGGTGGCGAAACCGAAGTTGGTTTCCATGAACCCTTCGGTGAAGAGCAGCGTCTTGGAGCGCTCTTCGGTCACCGTGGTCGGAGCGGCGATGTAGTCAAAGGTTTCCGAATGCAGTGCCGGGAACAGGCCGGTGTACTGGCCTGCAACGATCTTGATCTCGACGCCCAGCTTTTCTGCCATCGCCGCGGCGAGGTCGATGTTGAAGCCTTGCACGCCACCATCGAGCGAGGGGAAGGCATGGGGGGCAAAGGTGCCGTCGACACCGGCAACGTAGCCCTCGGCCTTGATCGGAGCGATCTCGGCGGGCGGCTCGCCTTCGGCGTGGGCCGCGGTGGCGACAAGAAGGGCGGCAACAAGGCCGAAAGATGTATGTTTGAAGGTCAAGGGAGGTCTCCTGCTGATCGCGCATTGTCAGCATGCGCTGTGCCGCCAACTTCGGGGCGGAGGGATCAAGAGGCCAGATAAATGCGGATTATATTATGATTAAATGTATAATCTCAGCTTATACTATTTCAGGTGGGATAGGTTGAGGGGCTTGCGGTGCACCGTCATATCGCCCTGTAAAGTAAGCCTATTGCATCTCTGTCGCCCCTGTCATCCGCAAGCCGGATGTACCTGAATGTGGCGCGGTCCAGCCCAGAAACCTCGCGTTCTTTTGGGCGTTTTTTGGGCATCTGACGCGAAAGCGATGCGCAAAAACGGCTCCAATGAGGGTTTCTGGGGAGCAAATCTGGTGCCCCTTTCTGCGCCGGGTTGGAGAATCCTGTTGGAGCATGACAGAGGCACGGTGACGCAAATACCAGGAGCCCTGCCCATGTCCGCCCCCCGCACAGTCGATGTCCTCTTCTCCGCGCCTCAAGACGTCTATGATGAATTCCATCCCGCCATCATGGCGGCTCTCAAATCAGTCGGAGTGCCGGCGCGGATCAGCCCGGAGCTTGCGCCCGAGGACGTGGACTACATTGTCTTTACGCCGAACGATCTGATCAAGGATTTCTCTGGCTTCACACGCGCACGGGCGGCGCTTTCGATCTGGGCGGGTGTCGACAAGGTGCTGGGTAATCCGACCCTGACGCTGCCGCTCGCTCGGATGGTGGATCCGGGCCAGCGCGAAGGCATGGTGGAATTTGTCACCGCTCACGTTCTGCGCCATCACATTGGGATGGATCGCTATATCCTGTCCTCCACTGGTTGGGACCAGACAGCGCCCAAACTGGCGCGGTATCGCAAGGTGGCTGTGCTCGGCCTCGGGGAACTTGGTGGTGCCTGCGCGCAGATGCTTTCGGCGCTGAATTTCGATGTCCATGGTTGGAGCCGCCGGGCGCGTGAACTGGACGGCATGACCTGCCACCATGGTGCGGAAGGTCTGACACGCGCGCTTTCGGACGCAGAGATCGTGATCTGCCTGTTGCCCACTACGCCACAGACAGAAAATGTTCTGAACGCGCAAACCTTGGCGCTGCTTGAGCCGGGTGCAGTGGTGATCAACCCCGGGCGGGGCGCGCTGATTGACGATGCCGCGCTGATCACGGCACTGGACGCTGGCACCCTTGGCCATGCGACGCTGGATACTTTCCGCATCGAACCGCTGGACGAAGATCATCCCTTCCGCGCCCACCCGAAGATTACCATCAGCCCACATATTGCCTCTCTCGTGCGGGTCGACAGCAGTGCCGGGGTGATCGCAGAGAATATCCGGCGCGGTGAGGCTGGCGAACCCTTCTTGCACCTTGTCAGTCGTCAGGAAGGCTACTAGTTGCCAAGGTGCCCGTAAGGGAGGCGATGATTGCCTGCCGACCCGCCGCGCGTTCGTGCGTGACACGGGTCAGCAGCACAAGTCGGCGCTGATATCCCGAACCGTCGGGCAGGGGGCGTGCTTTTTTCAGACCGGCCCATTCCGGCACAAGCGCTGCCCCGATCCCGCTGGCGACAAGGTCCGATATCACCTCAAGCCCGTCCAGCGCGCAAAGCACCTGCGGCATCAGCCCCCGATCTGCCAGGTAGCGCGCTGCAATCTGGCCGCCCCAGCTTTCTGGGTCATAAGCAATGTGTGGCAGATCGGCGAAAGCCTCCTCGGCGTTGCGGGCCGGGTGTCCTTGGGGCACCAGCAGGCAGAGCGGTTCACTGCGCAAGGGATGCTGCTGCAAACCGAAGGGCGTGGGGAAGGGCGGCGCGACGATGAGCGCCGCGTTCAGGGTCCCTGCCAGAACGGCCTCGTACAGCGCGGCAGAGGAACCCGGAGTGATCTGCAGTTCCAGTCGTGGCGCGCGGCGGCGCAGATCCATCAACAGGTCCGGCACCGCCGCCGTCAGCATGGTCGACACCGCCCCCAGCCGGAACACCCCCTGCGCCACTGCCGGGTCGGCGTTGCGCCGCAACTCATGTGCCTGACCCACGATCCGCCGCATCGCCGGCAGCAGGTCCCGACACGCGGCCGAGGGGGAGGAGGCATTGGCCCGCCGCTCCAACAGTGTTTGTCCCAGCTCGCGCTCAAGCACCTGTATACGCTGGCTCACCGCCGCAGGAGTCAGCGCCTGAGCCTGTGCCGCTGCCACGATGGAGCCATGGTCTACCACCGCCAGAAGGCTTTCCAGAAATCGCGTATCCAATAGTTTTTCTTTCGCTGAGAGTTAGATAAATTCGTTTTTCCTTTCTCTGGCGATTGGCTACCCCAAGACAAGACCTTAAACGGAGTTGTCCCATGAAATCTGTCTTCCACCTCGCCCTTCACGTCACCGACCTGGATGAAACCCGCCGCTTTTACGGCGATGTGCTGGGCTGCGCCGAGGGGCGCTCGACCAACACCTGGGTTGATTTCGATTTCTTTGGACACCAGCTTTCCCTGCACCTTGGCGCGCCTTTCAAGACCAGCCGCACCGGCAAGGTGGGGGATCACATGGTCATGATGCCCCACATGGGCGCTGTGCTGGGCCTGGAAGACTGGAAGACGCTGTCCGCACGGCTGGAAGAGAAGGGCGTGGCTTTCGACATTCCGCCGGTCATCCGTTTCGAAGGCGAGCCGGGCGAACAGCGCACCATGTTCTTCTTCGATCCGTCTGGCAATCCGATCGAGATCAAGGGATTTGCTGATACCTCCGGCATTTTTGCGCACTGAGCCATGAGTACGCTGATTACCCGTCAGACGCGCGGGGTCTTCATCATCGCCGCCACGCCCTTCGCCGAAGATGGAGCGGTGGATCTGGACAGCCTTGACCGGTTGGTGGACTTCTACGCCTCCCACGGCGTGACCGGGATCACAATTCTTGGCATGATGGGAGAAGCTGACAAGCTGACCGCCGAAGAACGCCGGCAGGTCATCGACCGCGTGCTGGCCCGTACTGACCTGCCGGTGGTGGTCGGCGTCTCCGACCCAGGACTGGACAGCCTTGCAGCCCTAGGGCGTCACGCGATGGAACGCGGGGCTGCCGGCGTCATGGTGGCCCCGACACGCGGCCCGGCCCGCGAAGACAGGGTGGAAGGTTACTTCCACGCCGTCGCCTCACACCTCGGCGCGGACGTGCCGTTGGTCTATCAGGATTTCCCCCTTTCGACTGGCGTTGCCGTCGCACCCGCGCTGATCCGGCGGTTGTCGCAGGACCTGCCGCAAATGGTCATGCTCAAGCATGAGGACTGGCCGGGGCTGACCAAGATCTCTGCCTTGCGCGATCACGAGAAGAACGAAGGCGTGGCGCGTCTGTCGATTCTCTGCGGCAACGGGGGACTCTACCTGCCACAGGAGTTGGCGCGCGGAGCCGATGGCGCGATGACCGGCTTTGCCTATCCAGAGGCACTGGTGCAGACCGTTGCGCTTTATCAGACCGGTCAGGTTGACGCGGCAGAGGACCTCTTTGACCGCTACCTGCCGATCCTGCGCCATGAGCAGCAGCCGGGCTGGGGCCTTGCCCTGCGCAAGCACATCCTGATGAAACGCGGTGCCATTGCATGCGCTGCCACCCGTGCTCCGGGGCCAAAACTGGTCAAGCGCGACATGGAAGAACTGGAACGATTGATGCGCCGGACCGAAATCCGGCTGAAGGAGATTTGAGATGGACCTTGGACTGAAGGACCGCCGCGCACTGGTGCTGGCCTCTTCGCGCGGCCTTGGCCGGGGCGTTGCCGAAGCACTGGCCGCCGAAGGCGTTCGCGTCATGCTGACCGGCAGGGATGAGGCCGCGCTGGCCAGCGCCGCCGCAGAAATCAATGCCCGCGGCGCGGGGCAGGCCGACTGGGTGACCGTCGATCTGACCGCTCCTGATTTTGCTGCAAAACTGGCCTCTCATGTGCAGGAGCACTTCGGCCGCGTGGATATCTTGGTCAATAATACCGGAGGCCCCAAGCCCGGCCTTGCCCGCGATATCAACGCCTCGATCCTGATGGCCCAGGCGCAGGCAATGGTAGCTTCCGTCATTGAACTGACGGGCCGGTTGATCCCTGGCATGTGCGCACAAGGATGGGGACGCGTGCTGACCATCGCATCTTCAGGAATCGAACAGCCTATCCCCAACCTGTCGCTGTCCAATACCCTGCGCGGTGCGCTGGCTGGGTGGAACAAGACCCTCGCGACGGAGGTGGCGGGTGAAGGGGTGACTTGCAACATGCTGCTGCCCGGGCGTATCCATACTGCGCGGGTCGATCAACTGGACGGTGTCGCGGCTGAGACGCAGGGCAAGGCGCTGGATGAGGTGCGCGCCGCGTCCCGAGCATCCATCCCCGCCAAGCGCTACGGGACAGTCGAGGAGTTTGGCGCGGTTGGTGCCTTCCTCTGCAGTGTACCCGCAGGCTACATCACCGGCTCTATGGTGCGCTGTGACGGTGGCATGATCCGAAGCCTGTGAGACGAGCGCTCGAGCAACTGCGCAGGTTCCTCCAATCGGCGTATGAATCCTTTCAAAATTGCGGGAAATTTAAAGGGCCAGTCACTATCAACTGGCCCTTTGCCCTATGGTCAGGTCTCATAACCAATAAATGATGGTCGCAGTGAGAGCGATTGCGGATAGGAAGACGTTTGGGCACCTGTCGTACCGGGTCGAGACCCGTCTCCAATCCTTCAACCTGCCCAACATGGTTTCGATGCGAGTGCGGTGTTTGTAGCGACGCGTCCCGTATTTCACGGCGGTGTTGCGTTGTTTGCGGCCCGGGAAGGAGGCACGTATCCATTTCTCTTGCAACGCTTCTCTGAACCAATCAGCGTCTTAGCTGCGGTCCCTGAGCATCCAGTCGACAGAAGGCAGGCCGCTCAGCAAGGCCCTGCCGGGCAGTCACGAACAAGCTGATCGGCCAACTTTGGCTAACGTAGACCGCGTGCAGCTTGGTATTCATGCCGCCCTTGGTGCGCCCGATCAGTCGCTTACGCTCGCCCTTTTCACTCCCATGCTGGTCGCGGTGTGGTGTGCCTTGAGGTACTTGCGCAGGCTCACTCGAACGCATGGCGTTCGCCTGCTCACTTCGACCATTACGGTCTTCCGTTAGCGATGCTCGGCGGCAAGGCCAGTCATGATGCGAGAAAAGACGCCCTTATCACTCCATTTCTTCCATCGGTTGTAGAGTGTCTTGTGAGGGCCGTATTCTTTGGGCGCATCGCGCCAGCGTAGACGGGGCTTCGCCCGTTCTCACCTTCAAACGTCTTATGGCGTTTTATCGGGCCTTATGGCCCGAACCTGTGCTCACCCCCTTGCGGTTGATGAACATAATTACGCCTTAGCGCCCTGAGGTCATCAACACGCGGTTTACCGTGAGACTTCGGGAAATAGGGCTTCAAACGCGCCATATGCGCGTCGCTCAACCAGAAAAGCTCGGACATGTCACCGCTCAGTTTTCCGGCCGTGAATCCCGACGCTCGGCTAAGATCAATGGGACCAGACCCTAAATCATTTTTAGACATATGCCTTTGATTTTCCGTGCGCAATGTCCGGCTTGTCTCTTTCTCGACTCTTAGGTCGATTGGCACTGCGTCGTAGCGGGGCGCCACAGGTCTCACGCCGCAGAGGCCAAGACGATCTGAAAAGCTTGGGCGAACGATGTCGCTCTGACATCTAAAATTGGCTTTCATTTGTCCCGAATTGGGAGGAGATCCCATTGAGGAAGGATTTAAGAAATTGGCGAGTAAGAGGTAATTACGTGACGGCCACAGTTTGCATCTACGACGGTAATCCACGCGTCGTCATCTTTGCAAATCTGGTCTTGCTGCATTCTCAGTCGGTTCTGAACACTACGATACTGCGCGCGGAAGTTGATATTCGCCAAATGCTCAACATCTAGGCAGGAAAATTAGCCGCAATAGAGTGCTTTACAGGCATTGGTAAATGGCTCAACGTTTCCAGAACGGTGTAGAGGTGCTGATATCGTGACCGAACTTGTTCTATTTGGGCATCCAGACTCGGGCCATGCTTGCAAGGTTGCGCTCGCTCTTTCTCTGGCCGGGTTATCCCATGAGGTAATCCGGGTCGATATCTGGGACGAGCCTGCGCGCCGGCCTCCGAGTTTCCTTGCTGCCAGTCCCTTCGCGGAGGTGCCATTGTTGATGATTGATCGGGCGCCTTATGTTCAGTCCGGGGCGATCCTTCTCGAGATAGCCAGTCGCTTCAGGCTTTTGGGAGGCGAGACGTCAAGCGGGCTTCGCAGAGGCCGCGAACTGCTGATGTGGGAGGCAAACAGAATTGGCATGTGCCTTCCGCAACTCAAGGAGGCGAGGCGTGTAGAAGGACGTGGCTTCCCGCCTGGCGCTGTGGAGTGGCTGAAGATGCGCTACGATGCAGATTGCGACCGTTTCGCGATTCTGTTGGGTGATACGCCCTTCTTTCATGGCGAACATCCGGGCATAGGGGATTGTGCCATCTGGGGCTACACACAATGGCTCGCCTCATGCGGCGTCGAGCCAAGTTCAATAATGGCTGATTGGATTGATAGCATGCTGGCGCTGTCCGCTATGAAGTCACCAGAAGAATTCTTTCCTATCGGATAATAACCTCATGTGGCTCCGTAAGATGACGTCATCTGTCAAAAACAGCTTCTGGGGTCACTGCAACGGTGCTTAAACCCCATGAATCTCCCGCTTTGCACAGCGCCCATAACTAGACGATGCTATATCGCTATATCCTGCTCGATGAGCAGTGAGTTGCAGTAAGCCGGATTTGCAATCGCATTCTTATGAGCGGTCAGATGATGTTTAATGCTGCGCGCAGACGCTGACGTTTCGTAGGCTCACGGTGTAGGGTCAGGATGCATTGATTTTAGCCTAGCGGTCTGTTTCATGGAGCCCCAAACGGAGGGGTCACATGAGCGATCTATACTGGCTGAACGACGAACAGATGGCCAAGCTGGAGCCCTTCTTCCCGAAGTCCCACGGCAAACCGCGTGTTGACGACAGGCGTGTTCTGAGCGGTATAATATTCATAAATCGCAATGGATTACGGTGGTGGGATGCCCCTGAGGCCTACGGCCCTCACAAGACCCTCTACAGTCGATGGAAGCGGTGGAGCGAGAAGGGCATCTTCGCTCAGATGCTGCTGGAACTGGCCGATCGGGGCGGTACGACCGATACGCTGATGATCGATGCAACCCATCTCAAGACGCACCGGACGGCCTCCAGTCTGGGGCTGAAAAAGGGGGGGCGCGGCCGCCTGATTGGCCGCACCAAGGGTGGAATGAATTCCAAGCTGCACACCGTCACGGATGCCCAGGGTCGTCCCCTGCGGATGTTCCTGACGGCGGGCCAGCGTAGTGATTACATCGGCGCACGGGCGCTTCTGGACGGTCTGCCGCCTGCCAGACACATGCTGGCGGACCGGGGCTATGATGCAGACTGGTATCGCGAAGCGCTTGAAAACATGGGTATCACGCCATGCATACCGGCAAGGAAGGGCCGCAAGGTTCAGATCCGACACGACGAAGTTCGCTATCGCAAACGCCACAAGATCGAGAACAGTTTTGCCAGGCTCAAGGACTGGCGCCGTGTTGCGACCCGCTACGACAGATGCCCGAAGGTCTTCCTCTCCGCATGCGCATTGCCCGCCGTCGTTATGTTCTGGTTATGAATCCTGACCCTAAGTTTTCTGTGAAAGACTCGACATTGGGACTCAAAGTTATCGCCTCAGACGCCGATGCAACGACGATTTCGAGCAAGATTTTCTGCCAAATAACGGCATCCCGCATCTATTCAGGCACAAAAACCAATTCTATTTTGCCCCAATTATAAGCAGTTCGGCCCCAGAGGTCTAATAGAGTTTACCCAGCGGCCAGCTTTAGTTTGAAAACAAATATTCTTAGGTGAGAACTTACGCCATGCTTGAGTTTGTTCGTAAATGGTGTCCCGGCCCCATGTTGTAGCGGTGAGGCTCGCCTGCGAGATCATACCCATCTTATAGTGGGGAGTGCGTTTCGCAATGTGCACTACAAATTCGTTTCTCAGATCGTTGGACGCCGAGATCTACGCTTCGGGCCACCGGCGATCGCCGGATACCATGAAGGCGCAGGCCGTTGCGGATATGCCCTATTAACCCACTGAAAATGTGCTCCTGCTACTAAGGAGAAGGCAGCAATGTGTGTGACGATGGACCGGAGCATCAAACGTTGGACTGCGAAGCGGAAGACAGCCCAGGTGATCGCGATCATTCAAGGCGAGACAACGGTGGCCGCAGCGGGCCGATTCTTCGATCTGACACCCTCTGAGATCGAGAGCCGGGTCGGGGATGCCAAGCGCGGCATGGATCTCGAAGGGGACCGTGGCTGCAGTGCAGCCACGTAAGCCCCGAAGATGTCCCCGCTGGCCAGTCCGTTCGACATCCATGCCCACTACGACAAGCCGCTTAAAAATCTGCAGGAGGCCTATGGCGAGGCGATGCTTGAGGTGCGCGCCCGAAAAAGCTGCAGGCCCTTTTGGTGAGGCCCTGAGCCGCTCTTGGTCCGAGGCAAGGGCCGAACGGAGGGCGGCAATTGATCCGGACGCTCCACGAGGGCCTCGCGATGTCGATCGCCAGGCTTGGCCCATTGGTTCGGCGTGCCGCTTCGGACAGCCTATGACAAGCCGATCTCGTCAGCGTCTAAGATCGATCCGCGCTTCGCGGACCCAATCAAGTCCCTGATCGAGGAGGAGCCCTTCTTCGGCTATCGCACTATTGCCTGGCTGCTGGGCTTCAATAAAAACACGGTCAAGGGGGGCTTCCAGCTCAAGGGCTGGCAGGTTCGCAAGCGCGCCGTGGGCATGCGCCCCCGCGTCCAGGCCATTCCTTCCGTCGCCACAGCCCGAACGAACGCCTCCTCTAGGCAGATTTGCTTTGCAAATCGCCTGCCAGGCAACGGGCCTACTGACCTGGCGCGCTTCTGGGCCGCCAAGGATGGCTGGGCTTCGCTGGCACTGGTGATCGACTGCCACACACACGAGCTTCTAGGCTGGCATCTGTCCCGCTCGCGCAAGGCCACCATCGCCAGCGCGGCCCTCGAGCACGCCCTGATCGCTAGGTTCGGGACATTAGGCCGGGTCGAACAGGAGTTCCTGCTGAGGTCCGACAACGGCCTCGTGTTCACCAGCCGTCCCTTCGCGGCACAGGTCGCGCAGCGACGGGCTGCAGCAGGAGTTCATCACCCCGCATTGCCCCCAACAGAACGGCATGGTCGAGCGCGTCATCCGGACGCTCAAGGAGCAATGTGTTCACCGCCATCGTTTCGAAAGCATCCAGCATGCGAGCCGAGTCATCGGCGACTGGATCAGCTTCTACAAAAACCGCCGCCCTCATCAGGCGCTTGCCATACGCACGCCTGCCGAGGCATTCAGAGGAGCGGCTTAACCTGAGCAGATTCAGATGGGTCAATACATCGACAGGGTGAAGATCTTGTTCTGGGACGGCAGCGGTTTCGTCATGGCCTACAAGCGGCTGCAGTAGATCAGCTTCGCCTGGCCTGCCATAAGCGGCGGGACGATGACCTTGAACTGCGCTCAATTTGAGGCCCTGTTTGCCGGGCTGGAGGCGGGTGCGATCCCTAGAAGGCACGCCGCCCGGTTGTGGCGGAATGATCCGGGGGGCGGAAAAGCTGCCCGTCACAGACCGGATCATGATATGATCCGACCATGTCCAGGGCCCTGCCAATTGACCTCTCTGCATCCTCGAAGATCAGCGCGAGGCTGTCGCCGCGCTGCTGCGGGATCACTTGGCACTCAAAGGTGAAGCGGCTTAGCTGAGGAATTTGGTCAAGCGTCTTGAACACCTTGTCGCCGAGTTGAACCAGGCGGTGCATGGCAAACGGTCGGAGAAGCTGAGCGAGGAGCGAGCCATTTTCCGCCATTGGTCCTAGGACAACGGCGAGCGGCAGTTTGCCTTCGAGGATCTCGAGACCGCGCTGGCCGAGATCCAGCAGGACGAACAAGCTCCGCCGCAATCGTCCCTGGGCCGGGCAGCCCGACGCAACCGTGGCAATCCACCCAAGGACTTGCAGCGGATCGAACGGGTCGTCGAACCGCATAGCCTGGACTGCCCAATGCCGTAGCGGGACAATGCAGCCGATCGGCGTCGTGCTGGCAAGCACGCCTTTTGCGTGACGACCGCACCGAGCGGCTGGGCATCATCCCGGCATCTCTCCGCATTATCCGCTCCCTGGCAGTGCATTTTTACATGTGCGCGAGGGGTGGCCATCCACCCCAAGCATGGCCGAGCACCTGATGGCCTCAGCCAAGCTGTTTATCGAGAAAACCATGGTGCCGCTTCTGGACCCGGGCCGCGGCCGGACAAAGACCGGGTATCTCTGGGCGTTGGCTCGGGACGACCGGGGGGCAGCGATGATCCGCATTCGCCATTGTCGCTCGGACCAGTGGCGTGACTTGCCGCATCGTGGCCTTCACTTATGCCCCAGGCTGGGCCGGACAGAACGCGGAACAGATCCTGCAAGGCTCTGACGGCATCCTGCAGTTGGACGACTATGCCGACTACAATCGGCTGACACGCCCCTCACGGACAGGAGGTGCGCCTATCACGCTCGCGCAGTGTTGGGCACATGCCCGCAGAAAGCTGACGGAGGTCTTCAATCACGACGGCGTCGTGCCAGAGGCACGCCTACGGCATGACGATCACCGCTGAAGGCCTGCGCCGCATCTCTGAGCTCTACCGCATCGAGGGTGAGATCCGCGGTATGGGGCCCGGCCAGCGGCTGTCGGCCCGGCTGGCCGTCACCGCGCCAAAGGTAGCCGAATTTGGAGAATGGCTGCAAAACCAGCGCCCCCGGATCTCCGCGAAGTCACGCCTCGCGGAGAAGTTAACTTATATCCATCGCCAATGGGACGGGCTTCAGACCTTCCTCCACGACCGCCGCGTTGAGCATTGATTCCATTGCTGTCGAAACCCTGATACGCCCAATTGCATTGACGAGGACGAATGCGCTTTTTGCTGGCCACGACGAAGGCGGCCGCATTTGGGGCCGGATCGTTTCGCTCACCACCACGGCGAAAATCAACGGCGTCGAGCCCTTCGCCGACCTCAAAGGCGACCCTCCTGTTGCGACTTTAGCACTTTTGTTTGGTCGGCGCTCACGGGAGAGATCCGTTATAATGAATATCTCTATGGGTAGAGCTGTGGAAGCTGTTCGATCATATTTTGCATGACTATTGCGCCTACAATCTGTCATCAAGAAGGCCAGAGCTTTCAAGTGTGTCGAGAGCAAACGCGACTTGGCCTTCGATCGCATCAGGTGTCGTTGCTGTCTCTCGCCCGGTAAGAGCTGCAAGAATAATGGGCGCAAAGGTGAGGTCCAGAAAGCGCTCCGCAATCGCGACAGCCTTTCTCGACGCTGCGTCCTGAGGACTTGCAGCCATTGAACGGGCGACGATGTCGACGACCTTTGAGCGCGCCATTGCGTCCACATGAGCGATCAGATCCGGAAATCGTCGCGCCTCAGTCAGGAACAGCCGGAGCAGTTCGAGAGGGATTGGGGAAAGCGCCTGCATCAGAACCGCCTTGCCAGCAAAGGCAAGGCGCTCGCGGACCGTCCCTTCCGGAAGCTTTGTGGCATCCATCTGAAAACTTCCGCTCTCGACTGCGTGTTTGATGACGGCTTCGAAAAGCGCGTCCTTGCCGGAATAGCGGGAATAGAGGCTGGCCTTGCCGACATGCGCCCGGGCCACGACGGCCTCGCAACTGGTCGCGGCCACGCCCTTGCTCAGGAAAAGCTCCGTCGCTGCGGCAAGAATACGCGCGTTCACTTCACCGGCCTCCTCAAGCCGGGGGCGTCCGATTCGCGAGGATATCTTCGTCGTTTGCTTCATTCGGTGAGTCTAGCTGTGACGGGTCAAAAATAAAACTGAACGATACCGTTTCATTTATCCGCATTGGGTCTATGTACAGCCTTGCAACTGATGATGAACGGAAAAGAGACATGGACCGTAGGATAATTGTTCTGGCCGGTGTGACGGGTGACTTGGGAGAGCGGATCGCCAGGGCTTTGGTGCGCAAGGGAGCCGACCTGAGGGCAATCGTGCGGCCCGGCACGTTGCCACAAAAGCGGCGTCACCTCGAAGCACAGGGCATCACGCTTGTGGAGAGCGGTTATGATGCGCGGTCGGTGAAAGAACTTTGTGAGGGGGTCGCCTGCGTCGTCTCGGCGCTGAACGGTCTTGAGGACGTGATCCTCGGCCAACAGGGCGTTCTGCTGAACGCGGCAGTCTTGGCAGGAGTCGCGCGCTTCATTCCGTCGGATTTCTCGCTCGACTATACCAAGACCCGGCCCGGCGAAAATCGTAACATGGACCTGCGCCGGGCGTTTCGCAAAAGCCTCGATGCCGCGCCGATCCGTGCGACCTCAGTGCTGAATGGCGCCTTCTCGACTGTTCTGACCGAAGACGCACCGATTCTGCTGCCGCGCGTGCGCCGGGTCCTGCATTGGGGGGCCGTGGATCAGCCGCTCGACTTCACCACCAAGGATGACGTGGCTGAGTTTACCGCCGATGCCGCCCTCGACGATGCTGCCCCACGCGACCTGCGTATCGCCGGCGGCAGTCTTTCTCCGCAGGAGTTGGCGCGAATAGCGAGCGAAATATCGGGCAAAACCTATCGACCCTTTCGCGCTGGCAGCATCGGCCGGCTCGGGCTGGTCATCTGGGTTGCGCAGCGCGTTGCCCCGGCAAAGGGCGAAGTGTTTCCGGCGTGGCAGGGCATGCAATACCTGCGTGACATGATGAGCGGGCGGGGTCAGCTGCGCAGGCTTGATAACGGGCGCTACGGCAAGACCGACTGGACAGATATCCGCGCCATGATCTGCGACCTCGTCTGACCGATTTTTTCAAGGGACACATCATGACCTCCGACATCACCCCCTTCATCCTCGATATTCCTCAGTCCGATCTTGATGATCTTACGTCGCGTCTGGACCGCATCCGGTGGCCGGATCCCTCGCCAATCGAGGATGGTCGGCAGGGGCCACCGCTGCACAAGATAAAGGCGCTGGTCGACTATTGGCGCACATCTTACGACTGGCGCCGGTGTGAAGCTGACTTGAACGCGCTGGGGCAAAGCCGGACCGAGATCGACGGGATTGGCATCCATTTCCTGCACATTCGCTCGGAACATGAGGACGCCATGCCACTTCTCATGACCCATGGCTGGCCGGGTTCGGTGCTGGAATTCCGCCATGTGATCGACCCTTTGGTGAACCCGACTGCGCATGGCGGAACCGCGAAGGATGCCTTTCATCTGGTCATCCCGTCGATGCCCGGCTTCGGTTTTTCGGGCAAGCCTGAGGTGCCGGGCTGGAACACCAGCCGTAACGCGGGCGCCTGGGCCGCGCTGATGGCGCGTCTTGGGTACGACCGCTGGGTGGCGCAGGGCGGAGACTGGGGAGCAATGGTCACGCTGACGCTTGGCCACATGTGTCCGCCGGGTCTGAAAGGCATTCACCTCAACTTCGTGCCATTCCAGCCGACTGAGGCGGAAGTTGCGCAGGCCTCGGACGAGGAGAAGGCCATGCTCGCCAACGCGGGACGCTACGACGCGGAGTATTCCGGCTACATGAAGCTGATGAGCACGCGCCCGCAATCTGTTGCCTTCGGGCTGTCGGATTCCCCCGTTGCGCTGGCTGCGTGGATCTATGCGCTGTTCCAGGACGTCTCCGACAGCGGCGGCGATCCAGAAACGGTCTTTTCACACGACGAGATCATTGACGACATCATGCTGTACTGGTTGCCGAACGCAGGGCCGAGTTCGGCGCGCCTCTACTGGGAAAGCATGCAGGCGATGCGTCAGGGCGGGATGCCGCAGGCCAAGGTTCCGACCCCCGCAGGGATCAGCATGTTCGCTGGAGAGCAGATACGGCTTTCGCGCAGATGGGCCGAGAGCCGCTTCGACAAGCTCACGCACTTTGCCGAGCACGCAAGCGGTGGACACTTTGCAGCGCTGGAAGCCCCCGATCTCCTTGTGTCAGATATCCGCGATACCATCCGCACACTGCGTCTCTAATCTCCAGACCTCGGTATCTTTCAGAGCCAGAAGGTGTCAGCTGGTTTGAGCGCGAAGGCGGACAGGAAAGCCTTGATGGGCAGGCTTGTCACAAAGGCAGCCAGCCGGGATGGACATAAGACTTAGAGTGGCATGTCCCGCTTTTCGTCCCAGACGAAAATCCATTCACCGTGAAATTGATCTCGCCGAATGTTGACTGATGCGTAAGGGCGTTGCCCTGTGCCAACGATCAAATCGGACGTGGCGCACGCATCCTCAGGGAAGGTGCCGATCGTACTGATCATTCATGTTGGCCATGAGGGCCGTCCGCGCAGTGGGCCCAATAGCGCCATCTCAGACGTCGGGTTGTCTTGGTGACGTTCTTGTCTCCATTCATCTCGAGATGATCATGATCGCCATATTGGGATCCGTCGACTTAGCGTCCAGAAGACCGGGAGAGGCTCACTTCAATCGGCTTAATTCGGGCATGCTTCTTTGTTCAAAACGGTTCAAGGAAGTGTGTTACCGACTCCAACCATAACGATTTTTCGATGTGTAGGACTGCCTTGATCGGTCTGCAACGTGCCGATGAACTGAAAGAATAGGCTTAAAGGTTAGAGAGTGGCGAGCCTTCGTTGAACGTTTTCAACGACACTGCTGTGCCTCGGCGTGCTTGCGACATGCGGTGTCAGGAAAAGGCCGGGATGGTCCCAGAGAGAGCTGTCCCTCGCAAGTGGCTCCGTTTCAAAAACGTCGAGCGAGGCCCCAGAGAGGTGGCCGGACTCGAGTGCGGCCAAAAGGTCGTCCTCCACAAGGTGCGCACCGCGACCTATGTGAATGAGAGCCGCTCCCTTGGGCAGCTTTGCGAAGGTCGCGGCGTTAAGAAACCCGTTCGTTGCGGGTGTCAGGGGCAAGACGTTAATGAGGATGTCGGTCTGTGCGAGGACTTCGTCTATGGCATCGACCGTCATGTGCACCGCTCTCGGCAGAGGGTGGTCGGGCCGGGACCGAGACACAACAGTCACTGGATAGCCGAGTGCAATCAGTGCTTTGGCAATCGCCCTCCCCATCATCCCAAACCCCAGCACCCCGATGCGACGCAGGGTCGGGCTCTGGTCCCCGACGCGCCGGGCCCAGTCGTGCTGGGACTGGGCGGCCAGGAAATCACCCATGCGGCGATGGTGCCAGAGCACATGAAACGCGGCAAAGCCAGCCATCTGCAGCGCCTGATCGGGGTCTTCGACACGAAACAAGGGCACATCGGGAAGGGAGGGGCAGCCGACAATTCCGTCGACGCCCGCGCCGACGGAAAAGACCGCCCGAAGGTTGGGGTAGGGGGAGAAGGCATCGTCGGCGGGTTTGAACGTCAGGACAAAGTCGACCTTTGTCGCGTCGGTGACCTGCTCCGGGGTGATCAGGTCGATCTCCGGAGCAAGCTCAGCAAATGGCCGGGCAAAGAACGTCATCATGTCGAGCACTGTACAGGTGGCGACGCCAGTTGTGCGCTGCGTCGTCATTGCGCAGCCTTCCCCCAACCACCGCCGGGCACCGCCGCAAGCAGGGTCTGAGTGTAACTGTGCTGCGGGTTCAGGAACACCTCTGACACTGGGCCGATCTCGACCAGCTTGCCTTTCTGCATGACGGCGATCCTATCACAGAGCTGCGCCGCGACCCGCAGGTCATGGGTGATGAACAGGATCGACAGATCAAACCGACGACGCAGGTCGCGCAGCAGATCCAGCACCTGCGCCTGAATCGAGACATCCAGCGCCGACACGGCCTCATCCGCGATGATCAGTTCCGGGTCCATGGCCAGCGCACGGGCAATCCCGATCCGTTGTCGCTGCCCGCCGGAAAATTCGTGGGGATAGCGCTCAACCGCATCTGCACCGAGGCCAACCGTCTCCATCAACGCGCGGGCCCGCTCACGTGCTTTTTCCTTTGCGACGCCCTTGGCAATCGGGCCGTCGGTCAGGGCGCGCATCACCCGGTGCCGCGGGTTGAGGGAGGCATAGGGATCCTGAAACACCATCTGCACCTTGTAGCGCACCGCGCGCAGCTCGGCCTCGCCAAGCGCTGCCATATCGGTGCCGCTGACAATGATCTCGCCAGACTCCGGGGTGACCAGCCGGACCACGGCGCGCCCAAGCGTCGACTTGCCCGAACCGGATTCACCAACCAGCCCAAGTACCTCTCCGCGGGCAATGGTCAGCGATACATCGTTGATCGCCTGTACCACACGCGCATCGCGGAAAAGCCCGCCACCAATGCGATAGGTCTTTTTCAGGTTGCGGATTTCGAGTGCTGGCGCTTTTGCAACCTCGGTGGAGGCCGGTACCAGACCCGAGGGGATCGCGGCCAGCAACCGTTTGGTGTAGTCGTGCTGAGGGTTCTCCAGCACCTCAACCGCTGAGCCTCTCTCGACGATTTCGCCATACCGCATGACGATCACCCGGTCGGCAATCTCGGCCACGACGCCGAAATCGTGCGTGATGAACATGACGGCCATGCCGCGCCGCTCTCTCAGATCCAGGATCAGCTTGAGGATCTGCGCCTGCGTCGTGACATCCAGCGCCGTCGTTGGCTCATCCGCAATCAGCAGTTCCGGTTCAAGCGCAAGCGCCATGGCGATCATCGCACGCTGACGTTGACCACCAGAAAGCTGGAAGGGATAGGCGCGGACGATTTTCTCAGGATCAGGCAGTTGGACTTCGCGGATCAGCTCCAGCGCCTTTTGCCGACGCTCCGCCGGGCGATGACGCTTGTGCGCCTCAAAAACCTCGGCGATTTGGTCGCCGATCCGCATCAACGGGTTGAGCGCTGTCATAGGCTCCTGAAAGATCATCGCGATGCGGTCACCGCGCAAGGCGCGCTGTTCAGCCTCGGACACCGTCAGGATATCCTTTCCGCCAAAATAAGCCGTTCCGCCGGCGACGCTCACGCCTTCGGGCAGCAGGCCCATCAGGGCATTGGCTGTCATCGACTTGCCCGACCCGGACTCCCCCACAACGCAGAGGATTTCACCCGCTGCGATCTCGTAGGAACACTGCTGAACGGCGAATCCCCGGTCGGCACCTTGGGGCAGGGCAATCGACAGGTCGGTGATTTTTAAGACGCTCATGACCGCCCCTTGCGTGAAAGATGTGGATTGAGAGCGTCATTCAGACCCTCACCGATGAGGTTGAGCGCGAGCACGGTCAGCACGATGGCGGCCCCGGGAAAGAACGACAGCCACCATGCCGAGCGGATTACGGTGCGGGCGGCGCCGATCTGAAATCCCCACGACATGATGTTGGGATCGCCCAGCCCAAGGAAAGACAGCGAGCTTTCCAGCAGGATCGCCGTTGCCACCATCAGAGAGGCCATCACGATGATCGGAGAGACGGTGTTCGGCAGCACCTGCCGCACGAGGATGTGCATGTTCGACAGGCCCGCAAGCCGCGCGGCGTCGACATATTCGCGACGAGTGACCGACATGACTTCGGCCCGGACCAGACGCGCGACGGGCGGCCATGACACAATCGCGATGGCAATGGTGATCGAGGTCAGAGAGGGTTCGAGGATTGCCACCAGCACGATCGCCAGCGCAAAGTTCGGGATGGTCTGGAAGAATTCGGTAAAGCGCATCGCGGCTTCGTCCACCCATTTGCCGTAGAACCCGGCCAATGCCCCGAGGGGTACCCCGATCAGCAGGGCCATTACGGTCGAGACCAGCCCCACCAGCAGCGACACCCGCGCGCCGTAGACCAGCCCTGCCAGGACATCACGGCCTAGTGTATCCGTGCCAAGCGGTAGCCCATCGGTGCTGAACGGCACCAGAAAAGGGCGCTGCACCATGGCCCAAGGACCGCGCGGAAAAAGCAGCGGGGCCAAAAGGGCCAGCAGCAGGACTGCAATCAGAATGGCCAGCCCGAACAGGGCACCCCGGTTTGTTATGAAACGCTTCCAGAATGTCATGATTATGCCTTCTGCCCAATCCGTGGGTCGATCAGCCGATAGACAAGATCGGTGATGATGTTGAACACGATCACCATCGCGGCAGAGACCAAGAAGACCCCGAGAATTGTGTTGTAATCGCGTGCTGCGAGGCTTTCGAACATCAGTCGCCCAATGCCGGGCCATGCAAAGACGGTTTCAGTCAATACGGCGCCTCCGACTAGCTGCCCCGCCTGAAGGCCGGCCAGTGTCACCACGGGCAGCAGCGCGTTGCGCAGGATATGCCGACGCCGGATGATGGAGGGCGCGAGTCCCTTGGCCTTCGCAGTCTTGACGAAATCCTGCTGTGCAACTTCGAGCATCGAGGCCCGGGTCATGCGCATGTAGACCGCCATGAAGAACAAGCCGAGGGTCAGGGCTGGCAGGATCAGGTGCTTGAGTATGTCCCAGGCCCGCGCCAGCCCGCCATAGCCGCTGCCGACGGTTTCATAGCCGAACCCCGGCAACCAGCCGAGCTGCACCGAAAAGACCAGCACTGCCATTAGCGCCGCCCAGTAAAGCGGCGTGGCGTAAAACAGCAGCGCCGCGCCGGTTATCAGCGTGTCAGTGAACTTCCCCACGCGCGCGGAGGCCGCAACGCCAAGCGCCACCCCAGCAAGCAGGGATATCCAGAAGGCAGTCAGCGTCAGGATAAGCGTCGCAGGCAGCCGCTCCATGATCAGGTCCAGAACCGGCTGGCCCTGCCGAAAGGAATAGCCCAGATCAAGCGTCATGATGTTTCCGACATAGCGCGCCAGCTGGATATAGAAGGGTTGATCCAGCCCGAAGCGAGCCTTCAGATCCGCGATCATCTGCGGATCGGCTGCACCGGCCTCGCCAGCCAGAACCGTCGCCGGATCTCCGGGGGCGGCGTGCACCAGAAAAAAGTTCAGGATCGCAATGGCTAGAAGTGTGATCGCTGCCTTTAGCAGGCGCGAAAAAATCGCTACGGCAATGGCCATTTTCTGTTCCCCGTTGACCGTGGGGAGGGGCGGTGCCGCCCCTCCCGTCCCGTCTTACTGTTCGATCCAGGCGTCGCGAAGGCCGTCGTTCAACCCGATCCCGGTCGTGATCAGGTTCTTGACTTCGCAGCGGTAAATGGTCGGGAATTCGATCTCCAGCAGCCAGGCCACCGGGACATCTTCGACGATTTTCTGCTGGATTTCCGTGTACATGTCCTGACGCTTTGCATTGTCGGGTTCCACGGCCGCAGCCTCCCACATTGCGTCAACTTCGGGGTTCACGTAGCCCTCAACGTTGTTCCAGGGGCTGCCTTTCTGGATCTGGCTCTCGATGTAGTTCCGCGCCACACCCAGTGCCGGATCACCGTATTGGTAGAGATAGGTGAAGGCCATGTCGTAGTCCCAGTTGGCCGTCTTTTCGTTCCAACCGGCCACGTCAGCGCTGTCGATATCGACAGAGATTCCGACTTCTTCCAAATTCTGCTTGACCGCTTCGGCCCAGCGTTGCCAGGTCTCGCCGTAGGGCAGGGGCAGCAGACGCACCGGGGTGCCGTCATAACCCATCTCTTTCAGCAGTTCCTTCGCCTTTTCGGGATCATGCGGGTACTGCGGCACGTCGTCGGTGTAGAAGTTCGTCTTCGACGACACCGGGCCTGTGGGCACCTTGCCGAAACCATTCCACACCACGTCCTTCACGAACTCACGATCCAGAGCGTACATGACCGCCTTGCGGAACAGCTTGTTCGAGGTCGGCCCCTCACGGTTGTTCAGCCACATCCAGGCGTGGGGCGCAAAAAACTCCCAGCCCTCGGAAGTGGAGCAGACGTTGTCCATCTTGGTCAGGCGCGCAACATCCCAGTTCTCGATCGCGCCTCCGGGCAGTACATCGACCTCGCCCGTCTCGAAGGCGACGGCACGCGAGGCCGCGTCAGGCACCACGCGATAGTAGAGATCATCGATATGGGGCAGACCGTCGAGGTAGTAATCCGGGTTCTTTTTAAGGTGGATGAAGCTGCCCTTCTCCCATTCAACGAAGGTGTAGGGGCCTGTGCCGATCGGGGTGTTGTTCATCTCGTTCGTGGCGTAATCGGTGCCTTCATAGATGTGCTTGGGCACAATCGGCATCGACCCGGCTTCGAAGGCATTGATGAAGGGACCATAAGGTTCTTTCATGTGGATGACTATGGTGTTGTCATCTGGGGCCTCGACGCTTTCCACGTGGGAAAATGCGCCTCGGAAACGGGCATGATTGTCCTGCAAAAACTTGGTGGTGAAGATCACGTCCGCGGCCGAAAACGGTTCGCCGTCATGCCATTTGACGCCCTCCTGCAGCTTGAAGGTGTAGGTCATCCCGTCGTCCGAGATTTCCCATTCCTTCGCAAGAGAGGGCTGCGGCTCCAGATCCTGATTGTAGCGCAGCAGACCCTCATAGATCTGGCCAGCCACCATCTGTGTGGGACCGTTTTGCACAAGTCCCAGCATCAGCCCGGGTGGTTCGGGTTGCACGATCAGGTCAAGCCGCCCGCCGTCCTGTTGCGCCGCGGCGCCGGTCGCCATCGCTGCGGCGACCAGAAAAGTCGTTGCTTTAAGAAGTTTCATATTATTCTTCCCTGTTGTTTTGATTGAAGCGGATCCGTTGAGCCGGATCTCGGGTAGATTTCAGATGTCGTAGCCGGGCGCTTGTCTGTCGATCAGTCGCAGGATTGCGTCCCACTCCGGGTCGCTGTCTGAGGCCTCGGTCCTCTCATAGGCACGCGCATACTGTTGGGCGGTGTGCGCAGCGAGGTCCTCTGGCAGCGGGTCGGGTGTCAGCCCCATCGAGAGAGCTGCGACCTGCGCCCTGCAAGAACGCTCCAGGTTGAGAGCCAGCTTCACGGCCTCCGCGACGGATTGTCCGCAGACCAGAGTGCCATGATTGCGCAGCATCATGACGTTCAGCGTCCCGAGATCCGCGACGATGCGCGCGCGCTCCTCCAGATCAAGCGCAATGCCCTCGTACCCATGATAGGCGATGGCGCCATGAAACTGCGCAGACCATTGGTTGAGCGGTAGCAGGCCCTCCTTTACGGAACTGGTCGCGACGCCGGCAACGGTATGCGTATGCAAAACGCAGGCGGCATCATGGCGGGCCATGTGTACCGCTGAATGGATGGTGAACCCGGCGGCGTTGACCCCGGAGCCGTAGGGATCGTCAAGGATCGATCCACTCTCGTCCACAGTCACGAGATTGGAGGCGGTGACCTCGTCAAAGGTCAGGCCGAAGGAATTCAGAAGAAACCGTTTCTGCCCGGATGGCCCGTCTGCGAGACGCGCGGAGATATGGGTGTAGATACCATCATCCATCCCCTTGAGGGCAATGATGCGATAGGCGGCAGCCAGATCGCGCCGGATTTCATCTTCCCCTTTCAGTCGGCGGGGCGTGGCGGGGCTGCTGCCGCCCAAGGACATGGTCTCTTCTGGCTTCGGCGTGACTTGTGACGGCATCATGTGGTCTGCCTTTCAGATCGTCTTTTGCGCTTCGTTCAACTTGAAACAGATTGCCTGAGCCGCCCCGAGTCAAGAAGATTGTCGACACGCGACAAAGCAGCAGATAATCTGATTGGTGAGATGATTGAGATTTGGACATCATATGCACCGGGAACCCAGCGCCTTGTCTGAGGCCTATCCTTTCCTTCCGCTCAGCCGGGATGGGCTGGTCGACCGTGTCGCTCATTCTCTGGTGAGTGCGATCCTCTCGGGTGCGATCCGCCCGGGTCACCGGCTCGCCGAATCCCATATCGCGCGTCAAATGGACCTTTCCCGTGCACCCGTAAGGGAGGCGTTGCGGTTGCTGGAAAACTCAGGTCTCGTGGAATACCGCGCGAACCGGGGGTTCTTCGTCCGTGTGAACTCAGCCAGCTCCATCGCAGATCTATATGAATTGCGTATCGTGATCGAAACGGCGGCGGTGCGTGCGCTGACACTGACCAACCCGCAAGCCTTGCCAGGTCTGCGCGCCAAAGTTGCGGAGCTCTATCAGTTGGCGGAGACCGGAGCGGACATGATGGCCCACGTCACCACAGACATGCAATTTCATCGGTTGATCTGCGAAGGCTCGGGAAATCAGCGCTTTCTGCAGGTCTTCGATCAGATCTCGAACGAGACAAAACTGGGCTTGCTGGTGATCGGCCGTCTCTATGACGATCCGCACCGCATGGCCGAGACCCACGAACCGATTGTCGATGCGATTGCTGCAGGTGATGCCGACGCAGCCGTACAAGCCATCGCCTATCACATCGGGGTCGCGAAGGATTTGGTGATCGAACACATAGGCAAGCAGCAGGAGGCCGGAGAGGCATGAAGTGCTACTACGCAAAGCAAACCGAGGCGCATGACCCGATATTCCGCCTCTCCCTGGGCCGGATTGCCCGCAATGCCGAACAGGCCGAACGTGCGCAGCTGCTGCTGGCGGGGTTGGACCGGCTCGGATTGCCGGTGACGGAACCAACGCCTGTGCCAAAAGAGATCCTGGAGAAGGTTCATACCAAGGCTCTTTTGACTTTCCTGGAAACCGGCTGGGATGAGTGGCAGAAACTTCCAGGGGCGGGACCGGAGGTGGTGCCGAACGTTCATGCACTCAATTCGGTGCGCAGCTATCCCAAACACATTGTTGGCAAAGCTGGCTGGCATATGGGGGATACCTCTGCGCCCCTCGCGGAACATAGTTGGCAAGCCACGCTTGGTGCGGCCGCGTCGGCTCATTGTGCTGCCACGGCCGTGCAACGGGGGGATCGGGTCGCTTACGCCCTGTGCCGTCCACCTGGTCATCACAGCTCTGCCGACGTGGTTGCCGGGCACTGCATGATCAATTGTGCTGCTGTCGCGGTCGAGACGCTGAAGCAGACCTATGCGCGCGTCGCTGTTCTCGACATTGATGTGCATCACGGCAATGGGACACAGGACATATTTTACGAGCGCGACGATGTTCTTTTTCTATCCGTTCACGCGACGCCTGAGACCTATTATCCCTTTTTTGTAGGCTACGCCCACGAAACCGGCCGGGACGCAGGCGAGGGTTTCAACCTCAATATCCCGCTAAACCAGAGCACAGGCGACGACGGTTGGTGCGAGGCAATTGCGTCATGCCTTGATCGCATTGCGGCGTTTAACCCTGACGCTCTGGTCGTCAGCCTCGGGCTGGATGCTCATGAGAACGATCCTCTGCAGGGGTTGAAGGTCACGTTTGATGGCTTCCGAAGAGCAGGCCGTATGATTGCTGACGCAGGGCTGCCGACGGTTCTGGTCCAAGAGGGTGGGTATCTCTCGGAGGACTTGACAACCTCTTTAGAGGCCTACCTCGCCGGCTTTTCCGGAAGGGACATAGATTTCTGAACAAGGCTCAGGAGTAATAACCGCAGGACCGCGTTTAGGCGAGGGCAATGGCGGGGACGAAAACCACGATGTTTCTGCCGTATCTCGTTGCCAAGTGGCTCCGGTCCCCGGTGTAATCACGGGATTGCACAGTAGAGATCGAGAACCAGATTTATGGTCGACTTGGGTTGATTGCAGCATGCCATTCGGTTTCTCCTTGTCTGCTTTAAAATGCTAGACGGGCAATGTTTAATGCCACCTTTCTTTTGTTCAATCAGATGTCATCGCTCTCTTTTGGGACTGGTTCATTCCGGGGTATGCAGTTGGGAACCATTCTCAGGCTTGTGAGGAAGAAATTCGCTAAACGTGCGTTTCGGGATTGGCAAAATTCGTTAAGCAACGGGGTTTCAGAATGATGCCCAACCGGGGGTCAGAAGGCCAGAACTGCGGCACAGTGATCTGCTTCCGGTCAAGGGAAAAGACTGATTGGCTCCGAGAGGGAAAATTTTCGCTCGGGCAGTAGGGCTACGGTAATCCTCCGCAAATCTAAGATGATTGTGATGGAGATGACGATATTGAGTGAGCCCCTAGATCTTTGTGATCCTGCCTCAGGCAGGGGGTGGTGTGCCGGTTGCTGAGCTGTGTCGTGAGTACGGTGTCCTGATATAATTGGCGAGTGCGGGATGGATTCGTTTATGATCAACCAGATGAAGAGTCTGGAGGACGACAAGCGCTGGCTGAATCGCATGTTTGCGGACCTGAGGATGCAGGCCGAACTGCGAAGGTGAACGCCACTTGCCCTAGAGAGCCTGAGCAGGCTCCTGGAAAAAAGTGACGCGGCCATCTTAGCGTCGCGAGATGGCTGCCAAGGCAGTTGAGCACCGGGGGGCAGCATCGCATTGTCCTGTCGGAAGTTTGGTGTGAGCGAGACCTGCTATCGCTACAGCCTGCTGCTCAGAGATGAAAACGAGCGGATCGCTGACCTGCTGGTCGGCCAGCTCGTCGTCCTCCTGAAAACGGGATATTTCTATCCCAAAAGGTGTACCACTTCAGTGGGGGCATTCTACGGGGGCAACGGCCCGGAATACATCAGACTCACGCTGTCGGAGTGGGCAGAAAAGCACTGCATCGCCCTGGCGCACATCCAACCGGGTCAGCGGCAACAGAACGCCTAGATCGAGCGCTACAACCGCACTGTTCGGCACGAGTTGCTTGCTGAGCGGCCTGCCAAATGTTGACTGGTTGCTCGGGGACCGCGGCTATGATGCCAATTGGTTCAGAGACGCGTTGCAAGACAAAGGGAAACGCGCCCGCATCCCAAGCCGGAAACAAAGCAGCACCACCGTCAAATACGACACGCGTCGCTACAAGCGCCGCAATCGCATCAAAATCATGTTCGGCAGGTCGAAGGATTGAAGACGTGTCGCGCCCCAGTACGACAGGTGCCCAAACGTTTTCCTATCCGCAATCACTCTCGCTGCGAGCATCATCGATTGGTTATGAGACCTGACCCTTCTGGATCTGGCATCTGCTAAACGACCCCCGTCACTCTCCCTGGCCAGGACAATGACGGGATGGTGCGCGACGTCTGACCCTTGTGGCATGACCGCGCTTCTTAGCCTGTCGGCACCGTCTCGGAGAGTTGATTGCTTCCGCTCTGGACCGCGCACCAGAAGGAAGAGAGCATGGACAATCTATCACACCGCCGCGTTGTCGGCATTGACGTCAGCCGGACTGGCTGGACCTTCATTGCCTGCCCGATGGGCTCCAATGTCGCGTGCCGAATGGACCATAAGGTCACGCGGACGTCGCGGATCTTGCCCGCGATAAAGAGGCCGTCGCTTGCTTTGAAACGATCGGCAGACAGGAATGGCAGCTCTGGGAAACGCTCGAAACAGAAGGCGTCATCGTCCGACCAGTGCCGCCCGTGCAGGTAAGGGCGTTCGCATGAAGCCGGGGCACGCGTGCAAAGACCGACCGAATTGACGCGGAGTTTATTGCACGCCTCTTTGCCTGTCGGCTCGATGCTGGTCGCCGGCTTCCCACAGAAAAGCTGCGATTTCTTAGAGCTTTGACCTCAAGGCGGGCCCAGGTCGTCGAGATGCGCAAACGGCAACTGGCACAGATGCGCGCGCATCAGAAGCCTGGCGCAGCCGAAATGTTCGACAGCATCGATACCGAACTGAAGGCGCGGCTCGACTGCCGGATCAAGGCGATGGAAGATAGAATCGGTGCCGCCATATCTTTCGACGATTTGCGGGCAAAGACCACTGGTGTTCTACACTCCATCCCCGGGGTCGGACCAGTGGCCAGCACAATGCTGGTCGCGCAGATGCATGAGCCTGGCACCGTCACCGGCGAACAGGCCGCAGCTCTCGTAGGGCTCGCCCCCGTCGTGCATAACAGTGGAACCCTTCCTGGGAAGCGAACTATTGCAGGCGATCGCCGTGCTCTGAGGCATGTGATGTTCCAAGCTGCTTCGGTCGCCGCGCATCACAACCTGACCATGAAAACCTTTGCGGATCGCCTGCGAAAAGCCGGGAAACCGCACAAGCTCATCATAACGGCCGGCGCCCGGAAACGGGTCAACCTTGCTCACGCTCTGTGTAAAAGCCGTCAGAAATGGACGCCTTCGACCGCGTGAGGGATACAGTTGCTAGGCGCGATGTTCTAACGACGATACTTTGTAGGATGCGCATTTTGCCCTTGAGGCAGCCGTTGTTGCGTGATGACGTTAACGATGCAGGGTGGATTTACAAAGCTTAATTCCTGCATGGTAGAATGCGATTTGGTTCTCGCCGTATGGCAGCGCCAGTGGCGTTTCCTAGCTACGAAGCAAAACATAGATCCAAAACTCGGCGGGTGTTGCATATCGTGACCATCCAGCGTTGCGGTTGGTTTGGATGCGTCGCAAAGTCTTTCGGGTGCCCGGCGCAGTACGCGCCCTGACGATGAGGGAACCGCAAGAAGACCGTTGCGCCTTCCCTCGTCGATCAGCAAAATCCTGATCCGGACAGGGGTACCTATCTCGCTCTGCCGTTTCAAACTTTCACAAGTTTTTTCTTCGGACTGTCTCCCCAGATGTATCCAACCAGTATAACCCATTGTGATTGAACAACCCTGTCCCATTTAAGACTAGTATGACACCGACTTGGCTACAACTGTGTCGCGTGGGAAAGGCCGGTCAGGGCCCTATTAGCGTCTTGGTCATCAAAGAAGATCGCTCGGAAATATGTTCGCCTTGCTGGGCCGGAAGCATGCAGAAAGTCTAAATCGTCTGATCTTGAGCTTTGTTCTTGAGAGTTAATATCTGCGCATGCAAGTTACCTTTCTGCGCCAAGATCGCCGGCTTTTCAGGAGATGATCGCATGATAGTCACTATAGTCCAGAACCTCGCGATAACTGTCTTGGCCGGGTTGACCTTCAATATCATTCAGGCGTTCTGGTAAACTCAGACGCTGTACGGAGCGCCAAATATTTGATCGAAAAGCATAATCAAGCGATTTTGCCCTCAGTTGCCAGATTTCTTGGGGAACGTCCGAGAAAGCAGCGGCAACATGCAGGGCAGGGTAGGATTGTGCTACACTTGGAGAATGTCGGTGAACACGCCAGGAAATAACGCTCTGGAGGCTTTTCTTGCCCAGCTTGTGGCGTCGCTGGTCGTGGATGGCGCCGTACTCGACGAAAAGCTGATCGTGCGTTACACCACCCCGGGATTTGCGCGTCGGTTCGGGGCGCCAAACCCGGTGGGTCATTGTATTCTTGACTGCATCAAGGGTGCAGAGGCGCGTGCGCATGTTGCCGGCATGGCTGCGGCGCTGAGCGCAGAGCAGACCTCAACCTTTGGTGAAGAACCTTTTGCTGGTCCGCAGCCGACTGACCTCAGCCGCTGCGCCGAGGGAAACAGTACTGCGGATGCTGAATGCAATATCGCTCTACCCAGCGACTTTATCGAGGTAGAGCTGCTTCAGCCCGAAATGGATGTTCGGATCTCGCCGCTGAGGGAGGCCGACGGTCGGGCCTACGGGTTTTTCGTGCAGGAAGTCCCCGACATCGGCATCTCTAACATGCCAGAGCAGAATGCCGACCGGGTGGCATCCACATCGCGTGAATCTGCTCATCGGATATTATCACAGTTATCCAATGCCTATTGGGAAAGTAACCCTGTGACTGGCGCCTTTGAGGCGTCCGAACTCTGGTATACATTGCGCGGCTATCGGTCTGGCGAGACGGGCATTGAAGACCACGAGACCTGGAATGTGAAGGTGCATCCGGAGGATCGGCCGGCTCTGTTCGATTATCAGCGCAAACTGCAGACTGGCGAAGCTGATTTTGTGCCTTTCATTTACCGCGAGAGGCACGCACAGGGGCACTGGATGACCATCCTCTGCAAAGGCGCTGTCATTGAGCGCGACGCGAGTGGGGCAGTGGTGCGCGTTGCGGGAACGGATGCCGATATCACGGCCTCGCATTCCGCTGAGGAATACATCCGCGACATTGCCCGTCTCGAACAACGCTGGCTGATCGCGGCTGAATACGGTCAGCTTGGGCTATGGGACAATGACGAAGTCGCTGGCACCCGCTATGTATCGCAGACTTGGCGTGCCATGCGCGGCTATGGGCCCGACGATGCCTTTGATGAGAGCCGCGAGGCGCTTGCTGCGCGCACCCACCCGGACGACCGCGCATCTCTTGCGCGTCAGATCGATGCAACGGTCAACGGCAATACGGAGACCGTGTTTCAGGAGTACCGCGAGCGGCATCGGGACGGTCACTGGATCTCGATCCTGTCGCGGGGACGGGTTATTGCGCGCGACAGTCAGGGCCGCGCGTCCCGGATCATCGGCATCGACACCGACATCACCGAGATCAAAGCCTCGAGCGAAAAGATCTTCCGCATGTCACAACGCCTCGAAATCGCCATTCAGGCGACGCGTGTCGGGATCTGGGATGCGGATCTCGCGAAGGATGAGGTCATCTGGGACGCCCGGATGATGGAGCTCTACGGTCTCGACCTGCCCCCCGGTCCGATCCCGGATGGCTACTGGGAGCAGTCGATCCATCCCGATGACAGGGATCGCGTGCTGTCGCAGTCGTCTGATGTCGAGGCCGGCAAGATCACCTTTTCCGAAGATTACCGGGTGGTCAGACCAGACGGATCTGTGCGGTTCATTCGATCCCGTTCAACAAATCTGTTCAATGACACCATCGGACACGGTCTTATCGGCGTCGACTGGGATGTGACAGCCGACGTAGAGGCTGCTGACGAGCTGCGACGTGCCCACGCGCTGGCGCGCAAACGCAACGAGGAGCTGGAACAGGCGCGCGCGGAGATGGAATACAACGCTTTGCATGATGCGCTGACCGATCTGCCCAACCGCCGTTTCCTCGACCGGCAGATGAAGGCTTTGCACGGCAAGGATCACCGCGTTGCCATCATGCAGCTCGATCTCGACCGCTTCAAGCAGATCAATGACACCCTCGGCCATGCTGCGGGCGATGCGGTGCTGCGCCATGTGGCGTGCGTCATGGACAACCTTGTGCCCAACACGGCGACTGTCGCGCGGGTTGGTGGTGATGAATTCGTTGTCTTCTTTGAGCAGGCTCCCGATCAAGATGTTCTGGCCGGGATCGCCGAACAGATCGTCACTGAATTGCATGCGCCTTTTGAGGTGAACGGCAAGAATTGCCGGTTTGGAGTGTCGATCGGGATCGCCCTTGGTGAGATGCCGGCCCAGACGCCGGATGAGGTTTTTGAAAATGCCGACATGGCGCTCTACGAAGCCAAAGGCAGCGGGCGCGGACGTAGCGTGTTCTTTTCTGATCGGATGCGCACTGCGATCGAGACAAAGCGGCTGCTGGCTGACGCGTTTCTTGGCGGGCTCGAACGGGACGAGTTCTTTTGCGTTTATCAGCCGCAGTTCGAGGCCGGATCGCTGCAGCTCAGCAGTGTCGAAGCACTGGTGCGCTGGCGCCGGCCCGACGGGACGGTCGAACTGCCATTTGTCTTTCTTGATCTGGCCGAAGAACTGGGGGTGGTCGATCGTCTCGATCAGCGTGTGCTGGATCAGGTTATGACAGATCAGGCGCACTGGTTGACGCTGGGCCTTCCGGTGCCGCGCGTGTCTGTGAACGTCTCAGCGCGCAGACTCTCTGACCCACAGTTGCCTCTCCGTCTTGAGAAATTGAATATTCCTTCGGGACGGATTGCATTCGAGCTTCTTGAGACGGTGTTTCTGGATACTCAGAACCCGGTCATAGCTGCAAATATCGCCGCCATTCGCGGTATGGGGATCGAAATCGAGATCGACGACTTTGGCACCGGACACGCGTCGATTGTTGGTATGCTTCAATTACAGCCGGATCGGCTTAAAATCGATCAGCAGATCGTCAGGCCTCTGACCTTGGGCGAGAAGCAGGGAACCCTCGTGCGCTCGATCATCGAAATCGGCCGCATGCACAATATCGATGTCATCGCTGAAGGTGTCGAGACGGCTGATCATGTGCGGTTGCTGACAGCCATGGGCTGCAACTATCTTCAAGGATACGGTCTGGCCGCGCCGATGCCTGAGGCCGAATTGCGCGAGGGGTTGCGAACCGGAAGTTGGAACATGCCTTTTGAGACTTAGGCATGTCTCCGACATTGCAGTGACCATGGGCGTTAAACCATCGCGACTTGTGGATCCGATTTCGGATGAATCTGTTTGGGCCCGATGTCGAGGTTTGCCGCTGTATCACCATTTGTGAGAGCATGGGCGGTCTCGTACCAGCCTGCGCAATTGTGGGCTGACATCAGGTCGCGTAAGTGGGGCCGTCGCTGATCGTGGTATTCGAATGGCAACGTTTGACCTCAGTGGGGATCCGACGCCTAGGATCTTTTACTTGTCCGCTTCATGAAGTCCTCGTTTCATCGTTGAGGTTAATGCCGATGACTTCGGTGCCTTTAGAAGTGCTTCGGGACGGCAATGAACGGTCCTTCGTGCTCGGGTGAGGTGTGGGCCCGACATGAAAGACGCGGCTTGCCGCCCGGAAGAGGCGAGCCGCGATTGCTTGTTCATTGCGCGACCGTCTCCTCGCGCGGGACAAGAGCCAGCATCAGCTCGGTCATGTTGAGCGAGCCGACGGGCGTGTCGCCGTCCATGACGCGGAAGCGGTTGTCCATCTTCCCACGGGCGAGGGCAATGACGCTTTCCAGGTTGTCATTTGCGGCGATGTCACCCGCCACGTCACCTTCGGGCGCACCCTTTGTCATCACCGAACGCACACGCAGAACGCGCGCGCGGTTGATGTCGGCGACGAACTGTTCGATGTAGGGATCCGCCGGGTTCAGCAGGATATGCTGCGGCTCGCCCTGCTGCACGATGGCCCCGGCCTTGAGGATGACCAGGTGGTCGGCCAGTTTCAGCGCCTCGTCCAGATCGTGGGTGATGAAGACGATGGTCTTCTTCAGCTCGGCCTGAAGTTCCAGCAGCAGGCTTTGCATGTCGGTCCGGATCAAGGGGTCCAGCGCCGAAAAGGCTTCGTCCATCAGCATGATGTCGGAATTCGACGTCAGCGCACGGGCAAGGCCGACGCGCTGCTGTTGCCCGCCCGACAGCTGGTGGGGGTATTGCGCGCCGTAGCCTGCCAGCCCGACACGGTCCAACCATTTGGTCGCCTCGGCCTCGAAATTTGCCTGCTTCAGCCCTTGGGTCGCCAGCGCCATGCCGGCATTTTCCAGAACCGTGCGGTGCGGCAGCAGGGCGAACTTCTGAAACACCATCGACATGGTCTTGCGGCGCAGACCGCGCAACTGCTCCTCGTCATAGCTCATGATGTCTTCGCCGTTCACCACGACCTCGCCCGCGGTGGGGTCGATCAGGCGGTTCAGGTGTCGGATCAGGGTTGATTTCCCCGATCCCGACAACCCCATGATGACGGTGATTTCGCCATCATGGATGTCGACGTTGATGTCGCGTAGGCCCAGAACATGGCCGGTTTCCTCCAGCAACTCGCCCTTGCTTTTGCCGGCCTGTACGGCCTTGAGGGCCGTTTGCGGATCGTCCCCGAAAATCTTGTAGAGGTTGCGGATGGATATTTTGACAGTCTTGGTCATCTGGACCTCCTTCAACGGCTGGACTGGCTGGAATCGATCCGCGCCAATGATGCTTTGGTGACGCGATCCAGCAGGATGGCCAGGATCACGATCCCCAGCCCGGCAATCAGGCCGACGCCCAGTTCCAGGTTGCGGATGCCGCGCAGCACCAGAATGCCCAGACCCGGGGCCGAAACCATCGAGGCGATCACGACCATGGCGAGGCTCATCATGATGGTCTGGTTCACACCGGCCATGATGTTGGGCAGGGCCAACGGGATCTGCACGCCGAACAGCTTCTGCCGCTTGGTCATGCCGAAGGCATCGGCGGCCTCGGTCACGTCCTTGTCGACCAGACGGATGCCGAGGTCGGTCAGGCGCACCACGGGCACGATGGCATACAGGATCACGGCAATCCCGTAGAGTTTGGGTTCCGTCACCGAGAACAGGAAGATCAACGGGATCAGATATACGAAGGGTGGCAGCGTCTGCAGCATGTCCAGCAGCGGAATGGCGATACGCTGCAGCCTGTCGGATCGCGACATGGCAATGCCGATGGGTACCCCGAACAGCACGCATATGAAGGCACAGACAAAGATGATCGCCAGTGTCTGCATGGCGTAGTCGTAGTAATCGACGAAGGCCAGCAGACCCAGCCCCATGGCGACAAGGCCGACAACCTTCCAAGAGCGTCCGACAAACCAGCTGATCAGCATCAGCAGCGGGATCATGATGAACCAGGGCGTATGTGTCATGGCGTCGAGTGTGCCGTTCAGCAGCCAGCTGAGCGGTTGGGTCAGCGGATCGACAATCGCGCGCAGCGGATCACGGATGGACAGAAAGCCTTCTTCCAGCCCCACCGTCAGATCGCGGGATTGCGGAAACGCCGTACAGGCATCGTTCAGCGTGTCGAGCGAGGGGAAGGGCAATCTGGTCGCGCCATCCCCCGAGCCCCCGGTCTTGGCCAGAAGGTCGGCCATCGACATCGGTCCGCCGCCCTCGCCACCGTCGCACCAGCTGCGCAGGCCCAGCATGTCGAAAAGTCCGTCGTATGTTGCCATGTCGTGCACTCGGGCCGCAGCCCCTCCTTGCTAAAAACAGAGGCGGGGCCGATGAACGGCCCCGCCTGATTGCATCACCCGAAGGTGGTTCGGGTCTTAGTCGATCAGAGCCGAGAGCTTTTCGCGGGCGCCATCGTTCACCCAAGCCGACCAGGTGTCAGGCGAAGAGGTCAGGAAATAGACCGCAACTTCTTGATTTGACGCGTTGTTCTGCTCTTTCCAGGCCAGCAGCGCGGACATGTCCGCAGTCTTGAAGGTCATGTTGGTGAAGAACTGGGTCACAGCCGGATTGCTTTTGGCAAAGTCGGTGGTGACGGCTGTCAGGATCGGCGCGGCCGGAAAGTCCGAGACCTTGGGATCGGGCGTGTCGGGGTTCTGCAGCGGGTCGAACTTGGCCTTGTCATACTCGCCCAGAGACACGCGGGTCATGTCGTATTTGCCCAGCGGCACGGTCGGGCCCCAGTAGTAGCCGAACCATGGCTTGCCGTCGGTGACAGCCGCGCCCATCGACGAGGCCAGCGTTTCGCCGGAGCCGTGGTTGAAGACTTCGATGCCGTGTCCCTTCAGATCCAGCGCGCGCGCCAGATTGTCGGACACAACCCGGCAGCCCCAGCCATCGGGGCAGTTGTTGAACTGGCCGCCGACCCATTCGGGGTGCGCCAGAACGCCTTCGATGGTTTTCAGCTCGGGGTGTTCCGTGGCGAGCGATGTCGGGATCCACCAGCCTTCAACGCCGCCGGGATCCAGAACCGAGGTGAGCGTCTTGATGGTGCCGCCTTCTTCCAGCTTGGCATAGGCGTCGCCGGCCGAATTCAGCCAGAGGTTGGTCACGACGTCGGGTTCGCCGTTTTCGGCCACCGAGGTGATCGCGGGGATCGTATCAGACTGAACGAGCGATACGTCGCAACCATAGCCCTGCTCGAGCAGGAATTTGGCGATGTTCGTGGTCACTTCGGCCGCGGCCCAGCCCAACTGGGCGATCGAGACGTCACCGCATTGTGCGGTGTCATCGGCGGCGTTGGCGGTGGCGGGGATGAAGCTTAGGGCAACAAGTGCCGTCGACGTCAGGGTTAGCTTACGCATTAAAGTGCTCCTGCAATTTCGGGCAAACCGGGCGACCAACACATGTCAGACCTGCGCAGCGCCCAGAGCATACTAGGGCCGCGCGGTCAGCAGAACTGTTGGCTCATCCGACTTCGATGCTTAGCTAATGCATATCATCGGGAGACGCAAACTATTAAGTTTCAAAGCGTGAATTCAGGGTTTCTGCAAGAAAACGCCTAATTTAGTCCGGTAGACTTTCTGGACAGGCTCCGTAGCAGGCAGGTGGCTTTCAGATTGATTAGTTAAGCGAATTAAATGTAAGCGCAGATGGCGACAGTTAACCTTCGCAAGCATGGTCGTGTCGCGGAGCATAAATGAAGGTGGGAGGTTGTTTTCGAAGGAACGCACATAACCAAACTAAAACTACGGCTCAGGTAGAGATGCTTGGGCAAACGCTGAAAGATTACTTCGGGTCGCGCGCAGCCCGCTCTTTCTTGGTCAGCTTGTTGTTCCAGACGTTGTTGCTCAACCCTAATGCACTTGGCAGGGGCTTTGTCTTGCCAACGCTGACTTCGCCGCCCTTGTCCAGAAACTCTTGGATTAGCGCATCGTCGGTGGTCTTCTTGGGAACATTTTTCATGAGAACTCCTCTATCAGATTAACCGCTTTGTTGCCATGCGCGATATGTTGTTTCGCAATTGTTCCTGGTTTGTATCGGAGGAACGATCCGGCGGCTTGATGGCGCGATCCTTTTCGGGGGTGGGCAAGATGGCATTATGCGCCAATCTCATCACGGGAGTGCGACGATGCCTTTGAGTGAAAGTGAGCCGGTGTGATGCTTTGGACAAGCGCTCCGCCCTCGCTTCTCGGCTAGGATGAGGATCGGAAACGATCCCAATATTGGATTCCTCTACGCCCCTCTAGATCCGGTTTGCGTTTGAACAGAATTCGTTGAGGTGAAGCCTTTGTCAGTGATTGGCGCATGGATTGTGGTTGAGTGAAATCGGGGAGAGGCTGCCCAACCTGTACCCCAGTAAACCAACAAGCAGGCGAAGCGTATCAACCGTAGCATCGAGGAGAACAATCGGATGATGACTGGGAGAGGTTTCCCCGTTGCCTATACAGATGTAAATTTCGCTTATCATGAACAGTGACGGCCTCATCTGACTGACTTGGTAGCGGCTCATCATGTCGTGGGTCGGCTCATGCCCCTCAATGCCCTCACATCATACGGAGACTTCCGCAACGTTTGGCCATCAGGGGCAGACAAATTCAACCTAGATCCGGTCCATAAGATACTGGCCTGAGCAATTTGCTCTTCCGATCCCTGTTTGATTTGACTTCTTCGGGCTAGCGATTGGCCGCCTCGGCACGCGGAGAGCGGCGACGTGCTACGGTGGGGCGGACCTTCTTCTCGATTTCCTCGAAGAGAGCCGCAACGATGTTGCGCCCCGTCGCCTTCTCGATGCCCTCAAATCCGGGCGAGGAGTTGACCTCCAACACTTGTGGCCCGTCATGTGCGCGCAGAAGATCTACACCCGCCAGGCCCATGCGAAACGCCCGCGCGGCACGGATCGCGGTATCCCGCTCGGCGCGCGTGATTTTGACAGGTTCAGCGCTGCCACCCTGATGCAGGTTCGAGCGGAACTCGCCCGATTCTGCCCGCCGCAGCATTGTGGCGACAACACGACCGCCGATGACCATGCAGCGGATATCCTCCCCCCCGGCTTCTTTCACGAAATGCTGGACCAGGAAGTTTGCCTTAAGTCCGCGGAAGGCTGAAATGACCGATTGTGCCGCGCGGCGCGTCTCTGCCAGGACGACGCCCTTGCCTTGGGTGCTTTCCAGCAATTTCACCACCAGCGGTGCGTTGCCGACCAGCGCGATCAGGTTGTCGGTATCCTTGGGGGATGCGGCGAAGGCCGTGGCGGGCATCCCGATCCGGCTGCGCGACAGAATCTGGTGGGCATGCAGCTTGTCGCGGCTTGCCACGATTCCTTCGGCGCCGTTGACGCAATACGTGCCAGAGGCCTCGAACTGGCGCATGAGGGCCGCGCCGTAGGCGGTGACGGAGGTGCCGATCCGGGGGATGACGGCGTCATAGCGGGGCAGGCGGGCGCCGTCGTAGTGAATTTCGGGCTGCAGGGGGTTGATCATCATGTAGCACCGGGTCGTGTCGATGACCTCGATCACATGGCCGCGCGCCGCGCCTTCCTCGACGATCCTGCGGGTGGAATAGGCACCACCTTCACGGCTCAGAACGGCTATTCTCAGTGTGCGCGACGGAGCGGCGGCCTGAACGGCAGTGGAGTGGTAGGCGGAGTAGTCTAGGACGCCCTGACAGCAGCTTTCGCCAGGGACGACCACCATCTCATCCGCCAATGCCTGCCGGCCCAGCAACATGCGATAGGCCATGCTGCCCCGGTCGGTCAGTGTGATCTCTATCGGCCACGTCCTGTCGCCCAGTACCACGTCAGTGCGGACGACATAGCGCCATTCGGTCTCGCCATTCGACGATGTGACTTCCCGGCGGTCAATGACCTCGGCGGAACAGGCGATGGTGACATCTTCGCGCCCCGGAATGGGATGAACCGAGAAGCGGACATGCGGGGCCTGCGACGGGCCGAATGGCTCGATGTCAAAGGCGTGCAGCGCCGATGTACGGGCGCCCGTGTCGATCTTGGTCTTCAACGCGGGAAGGCCGAGTCCGGGCAGGGCAACCCATTCTTCCCAGCCTACTTTGAACGGGTCTGTCACGCTGGCTTGCTCCGACACAGGGTAATCCTCTGCACAGTTTGTTTGAACTGCGGCACCAAATGGCTGCCACAGTGTTGAATAGTCCCGCCATCGAAAGGCAGCGCTACGGCGCACCTCTTTCCACGATGAGGAGGATGGATGATGGGCACGACAGCCCCAAGTTCTGAGCTCTGATCGCCGTGAATCGAAGCTCCTCTTCCCGAAATAGCGTGGCCTTGTCAATTAATTGCGACAGGATGTACGCAGGGTTACGCCTGAACTTGGCTGGGGTGAGGTTGCGGCGCCCGTCGGTCCACTGTGGAACTTAACTTGCCGGATTTGTGTGCTTTCTGAGGGTGGGCCGTGAAGCTGCGGCACCAATTACAAAGAAAACTGTAGGTCAGAACCGGCTGAACCCTCTGGCCCTCGCGAAAATGGGCGAAGTGATCGTGAAAGAGAGTTCGGTCTCGGCAGTCTACTTCACGCCCAGGACGGAACTCAAACACCTCTCAGAGGTTCACTCCTCAATGTATCCAGCGGGCCTGTCGCCCGAAGGACAGGCTCTCGCAAAGGTTTTCACAATGAGTGAATTTGTTGGGGCCAATGCGCCCATAATCGCTCTGGTTATTCTCGGGCTTCTTTTCGTTGCTTTCACCATCGAAAAATATCCGCCCGAAGTTACGGCGGCCGGGGCCGCTGCCCTTTTCATCTTGCTTGGACTGGTGACGAACGACGAGGTGATGGACGTCTTTTCCAGTTCAGCACCGATCACCATCGCGGCTATGTTTGTTGTGTCCGGGGCGCTGGTGCGGACCGGAGTACTGGACGCAATTGCGGGGCTGGTGATCGGCCGCGCAAAGGATCGACCGGTTCTGGCCATCGGAATCTTTATCTTCGCGACCATCGCGGCCTCGGCGTTCATGAACAATACGCCGGTTGTCCTGGTGCTGATCCCGGTGGTCATCCGTCTGGCGGCAAGTCTCAACATCGCGTCCACGCGCCTTTTAATTCCTCTGTCCTACGCAGCAATTCTTGGCGGTACGTGCACTCTCATCGGCACCTCGACAAACCTGCTCGTCGATGGTGTCGCGCGTGAGGCTGGACTGGCCCCTTTTTCGATCTTCGAAATCGCCCCTGTCGGCATGATAGTGGCGGCGGTCGGTGGCACGGTGATGTTGGTTCTTGGCAAATTTCTGCTGCCGGATCGTGCCTCTCAGGGCGGCAAGTCCGAGACCGCCGAGACAGAGTTTCTGTCTGAAATCACGGTGCTGGCGACATATCCCAAGATCGGAACACTGCTATCCGAAATCGCCGATTTCCAGCGCCCAGGGATCCGTGTCACGGGTCTTCGCAGGGGGGCGCAGATTGAGCGCAGAGCCGTGTCTGAACAGCAGCTACGCAAAGGCGACGCCGTGATCATCGTGGCGCCGACCTCTGAGTTGCTGACGTTTGCAGAAGTACCCGGTTTGCGCGTCGGGCTGCGCCGCACGGTCGAGCTGGACCCGGACGCGCAAGTGCGCGTGGCAGAAGCGATTGTCACCCCGTCAAGGCGGAGCTCGGGGTTGCGCATCGCGGATCTGGCGCTTGGTCGACGTGCGGGAATGCGCGTTTTGGGGGCTTTTCGCCCGGGACACGTCGCCGGAGCGGATCTGTCTAGCGTCCGTCTGCGCCCCGCCGACAAGCTGCTCCTGGAAGGAACGGCCGAGGGCTTTGATGAGCTGATGGAAACCGGCGATGTCGTTTCGGTGACGGAACCAGGCGGGCGGGCGTTCCGGCGTCGCCAGGCGCCGATTGCAATCCTCACTCTGGTGGGCATCGTTGCGCTGGCGGCCTTCGATGTCATGCCGATCGGCATCCTGGCGCTGATCGGGGTCGCTGCCATTCTGGTGCTGCGCTGCATCGACAACGACGAGGCTTGGGCTTCTATTGATGCGTCGATCCTGGTGCTGATCTTCTCCATGCTGATCGTCGGCGCAGGCTTGGAAAATACCGGTGCAGTTGAGTTGGTCGTGGAAAAGCTTACACCTTGGCTTGCGGGTTTGCCGCCGTTTGTGACCCTGCTGGCGGTTTACGCGGTTGGCTCGGTGCTGACAGAGGTGGTTACGAACAACGCCGTCGCGGTCATCTTCACACCCATTGTCGTTGCGCTGGCAGGGCAACTTGGTGTCGATCCCCGGCCTTTCGTCGTTGCCGTCATGTTTTCGGCCAGCGCGAGCTTTGCCACACCTATCGGCTACCAGACCAACACACTGGTCTACGGGGCGGGAAACTACCGGTTCGCTGACTTCCTGAAGATCGGGATTCCGATGAATGTCATCGTTGGCATCACTGCCGTTCTTGCCATAAGTGTGTTCTTCCCACTCTGATGTGATTTAGGCCGGTGGGTGTGATGAAGTCTCACGTCGACCGGTCTGCAGAGCCTGACTATTTGAGGTTGATCCCAAGGTTCGATGACGCGACCTTTCTTCATCTACCAGACGGCAGGTCTCACGCCTCTGGTCGGGCTGTCTCAAGGTCGGCGGGAAGCATGATGGAGAGCAGCAGGCCATGAGGCTCACGATTGCGAGCAGTTATGGTGCCGCCATGGGAGTGCAGGGCGCTGTAGGCGATGGCCAGGCCGAGGCCGATTCCCTGGGATGGACTTTCTTCGTCAACCCGAACGAAGGGCATGAAAATGTTTTTAAGGTCGGCCTCCGGCACGCCCGGTCCGGAATCTGCGACTTCCAGAATGAGCGCATCGCCTGCCAGTCGCCCGGTCACGCACACAGTTCCGCCTTGCGGAGAATGTGACAAGGCATTGCGGATGACATTTTCGCAAGCGCGGTGCAGCAGCTCCGGATTGCCTCGCAGCTCCAGAGTGTTGGCCCCCTCGTATCGTACACTTACGTCACGGGTGCGGCCTTCAAAATTGGCATCCGCAATAATGTTTTCTACCAGATCAAGCAGATCAATTCGCTGCACTTCACCCATGGTCTCACCGCGTTCAAGCCTGGCAAGTGTCAGGATCTCATTCACCAGATGGTCAAGCCGAGCGATATCGCCCTCCATTCTGCCGGCAAGGGAAGCGCCGCGTCCGGGGTTCACCTCAATCAGTCCGACGGCGGCTCTCAAACGGGCAAGTGGCGAGCGGATCTCGTGGGAAATGTCATGAAACAGGCGGTTTCGTCCCTCAGAAAGTGCCTGCAACCGTTCGGCCGCGACATCGAAGTCTTTGCCGAGGTCCTGCATTTCGCGATTGGAGGTGCGCAATCTGCCTAATATCCTTGTGTCGAGATGCCCTGCCGCGATGGCTTTGAGGCCGCGGCTGACATCACGGATCGGGCGGGTCAGCCATTGAGAGAGGAAAATCGCCATCACAGCGCTGACGACAGCTCCCAGAAGCATCGGCATCGTGGCGGGGCGCAATATCGCCATCGTGTCATCGGTTGATCCAGAGTAGATCAGCTGAAAGCAGCCGTCTTCCGGAGTGCCGAAAATGCTGTTTTTTGAGCAGGTTGTCTCGGCCGTCAGGGCGTATTTGGGATGTGCGTCTGCGATCTGTTGCCACAACGCGCGCGCCGCGTCTGCACCGTTGTTTTTATAAACCAGCGTCAGCTCGTCTGTGAGAATTGCCATCTCTGCCTTGTGACGAAAGTCCTCTGGCAGTGTCAGATCCAGGAAATACGTCACCATCGAAAACAGCAATAGGCTGAGCAGATTTGCGCACCAGATGAAAGCAAAGACCCGGACAATCATGACCGGTCACTCCCTGACAAAAACATAGCCAACACCGCGAAGGCTCTGGATCGGAGAGCGCCCGTCGTCAAAGCTGCCGATCTTCTGGCGGATTGATGACACATGCACGTCTACCGCGCGGTCGTAGGCCGCGAGCGGGCGGCCAAGGCCCTGCAGTGACAGTTCCGCCCGTGAAACAGGTCGTCCCGTTTGGGCAATCAGCACATCGAGTATGTTGAACTCGACGCCTGTCAGGGCAACAGGGGTCTCAGCCCAGGTGACGAGACGGCGCTGACGATCCATGCTGAGGGGGCCTTCTCTTTGCACCGTCGACGTCTCATTCGAGACGTTCTCGACAGGCAGGGTGCGGCGCAAAATGGCGCGAATGCGCGCAGCAAGCTCAGCCGGAGAACAGGGTTTGGCGAGGTAGTCATCCGCGCCGAGGTCAAGGCCGGCGATCCGGTCAGCCTCGTCCCCACGCGCAGTCAGCATCAATACAGGTACGGTACTTTCCGCGCGTATGCGGCGCAACACCTGCAGACCGTCGACTTTCGGCATCATGATGTCGAGAACGACGATATCAGCGCGCGCATCCACGATACGCCCGAGTGCCCGCTCCCCATCTGCGGCCACGGTGACCTTGAAACCCTCCTGTTCCAGGTACTCACCGAGCAATCCTGTCAGTTCGGTGTCGTCGTCGATCAACAGAATGGTTGTCATGTCCGGATGGTCCTTTCAGAGGCATGTTAACGTCATGATTTGGCACGGATACCCAGCTTTTAAAAACTTTGCCAAATCTTGACACAACTTTACACCTTCGCGCGGCATACAGTGGCGAGTGAAGTTTCGGAGCCTCCCCATGAAGACTGCCTTTTCCCTAGTGGGTGCCTGCCTGCTCGCCGGATGCAGCGTCCCGCTGATCCGGCCCAATGCCCAACAAACCGTTGCTGAGCAATACAGCACCGCAAAACCTGCTGGCAGTGCGGCGCTCGACGTCAACTGGTGGTCGCGCATCGGTGATCCACAGCTGACAGAGTTGCTGTCTCTGGCACAGACAAACAGCCCTGATCTGCGAAGTGCCGCAGCGAGCGTCATGTCGGCCCGAGCGCAGGCAGGTCAAAGTCGCGCGGATTTCTTTCCGTCAGTCACGGGGCAGGCATCCTCTACAGTAAGTGACAGTGACGCTGGCCGGCGTAGCGAAACGAGCTCGATGCTTCTAGACGCCAGTTGGGAGGTCGATCTGTTGGGCCGGGTTCGCAATGCGTCGCGCGCCGACATCACCCGCGCTGAGGCTGAGGAAATGTCCTACGCTGGCTCTTATGTCTCGCTCGCCGCTGAGGTTGCGGATGACTATGTCGAGTACCGGGCCTGCAGACTTGCTGAAGCGGATTATCGCGAGGCCCGAGCTTCGCAGCAGGAAACGCTGGAGGCGACGCGCAGTCTCGTCGACGCTGGCATGAGCGCGAATTCTGATCTCTCGCTTGCGGGGGCCAATGTGGCAAGCGCGCAGATCAACCTGACCCAGCAGCACGCGGATTGCCAGATCGCAGCACAGAGCCTCGCTAAGGCTGTGGGCGTTTCTCAGGGGCAGATTGATGCGATCCTCGCTAAGGGGGGCGGTCTGCCTAAGGCGAAGCCGTTTCAAGTTGCTGCCGTCCCTGCAGACATGTTGCGCCAGCGGCCCGACGTCATCGAGGCCGAAAAACGCTTTGCTGCCTCTCTTCTGGATCTGAAGGTCGCACAGGCGAACCTTTATCCTTCATTGACCCTTGGCGGCAGTGTCACTCTCTCTGATGCGACGTCTTGGTCTTTTGGCCCTGCGCTTTCCTTGCCAATACTTGATGGCGGCGCGTCCAAGTCCAAGGTTAGGGTTGCGAATGCCGATGCTCTGACGGCAGCAGAAAGCTATCGTTCCGCGGTCCTTACAGCCGTTGCCGAAGTGGAAGGGGCGCTGACGCGTCTCGCCGCTGCGCGAGCCAATGTGGCAAGCGCCGAAAGCCTCGTCCAACAGTATCAGGCCTATTTTGATGCGGTCGATGAGGATTGGAAGGCCGGAGGTGCCTCGCTGCTCGACCGGGAAGAGGCGCGTCGACAGGTGCAGTCTGCTCGGATCACAAGGATCACCCAGCGCAGAACCCTGCTTGGGCAATGGATCACGCTTTACAAGGCAGTGGGCGGCGGCTGGGTGCCACCGACCCAGCTGTCACCAGCAAAATCGAAAGCCGCCACATGACCAGAAAACAAAAACTACTCATTGCTGGCGTTGCCGCAGTCGCCGTCATTGGCGCCTTGGTTTTTATGCGCCCCAAGGATGAAGATACTACCGATGTTGGCACAGCAGAGGTCAAGCAGAGCGCGGCAGCGCTGACTGTTTCCGTGCAAGCGCCTCAAAAGGATGTCTGGCCGTTGGAGGTGGAAGCCAGTGGCTGGCTCGCGGCATGGCAAGAGGTGGTGATTTCGGCTCAGGTCGGCGGTCAAATGATCGTATCGGTCAATGCCGATGTGGGGGATACCGTGGCTGAGAATGACATTCTCAGCGAACTCTCCAGCGGGTCTCTTGAAAACGAAGTCCTGCAACTTGATGCTGCGCTGGAATCTGCGCGCGCGTCACTTGATCAGGCAACCGCTGAAGCAGACCGCGCCCGTCAACTCAGCCAGGGCAGTTCAATCTCGCAGCAGCAAGCGGCTGAATATATTGCAACGGAGCGCAAGGCGAAGGCTGATGTTTCGTCTGCCGAAGCCAAGCTGGCCTCGGCTCAGCTGGACCTGTCGTATACCAAAGTGAAGGCTGTCACAGGCGGCGTGATATCCGAACGCAGCGCTGCGATTGGTGACGTGGCGAGCGCCGGTGCAGAACTGTTCCGCCTGATCCGCGACGGGCGTGTGGAATGGCAGGCCGAGGTGCCTTTGATCCAACTGCGCAACATCGAAGTGGGGACGCCTGTCAGCATTCCCACACCCGTCGGCGAGATTTCTGGTGTGGTCAGGCGCATTGCTCCCACGGCTTCAGAAAGCAACGGACGGGTGATCGTCTATGTGTCGCTGACAGCACCGGAAGGTCCCGGGCAGCCCAAGACCGGGATCATGATTTCCGGCGTCTTCAAGGTCGGTGAACGTGAGGCTCTTTCTGTTCCAGCCTCAGCTGTCGTGATGCAAGACGGGTTCTCCTATGTCTTCACGCTTGTCGAGGGTGAGACGAATACCGTCTCGCGGGTGAGGGTGGATACGGGGCGTCGTCAGGATGACCGGGTGGAGATCACCAGCGAGTTGCCTGAGGACGCGCAAGTCGTGCAATCGGGCGGGGCCTTCCTGTCGGATGGTTCTGTCGTACGGGTGGTCAGCGGCGACGAGGTTTCTGAGGACGCCGACAAACAGGGCGCCTCTGCCAAGGACGACGCGAAGCTGGAGGATGGCAAGTGAACGTCTCAGCCTGGTCAATCCGAAATCCGGTTCCTCCTATTCTGGCCTTCGTGCTGCTCACCGTCATGGGGTTGATGGCTTTCAACCGCCTCGATGTTCAGAACTTTCCTGACATGTCCTTGCCGACGATCTCGATCTCGGCCAGCCTGGATGGAGCGGCAGCGTCTCAGCTTGAGACTGAGGTGGCGCGCAAAATCGAGGATCAGCTGACCGGCTTCGATCAGCTGGATTCGGTCACAACGACAATCACCGACGGTTCGGTGAGCATCTCCGTCGCCTTCCAGGTCGGCAAGGACGTTCAGACCGCACTGGACGAGGTGCAGAGCGCAGTGGATCAGGCCAAGAGTGACCTGCCGTCTGACATGAATGCCCCCACGGTCTCGAAGAGCTCCTTGGCAGGATCGCCGCTGGTCACCTATGTAGTCAGTTCTGACAAGCTCGACGACGCCGAGCTGAGCTGGTTTCTCGACAACGACCTCAAGCGGGCACTTATGGCCGTCGACGGCGTCGGCGAAGTCGGGCGACTTGGTGGCGTTGATCGCGAGATCAGGGTCGAACTGAACCCCTTGTTGCTGAATGGACTTGGGCTGTCTGCCGCCGATGTGAATTCCCGGCTGGATGATGTGCAGCGGGATCTCTCCGGTGGTAAGGCTGAGATCGGCAATGCGTCCCAGTCGGTTCGCGTTCTTGCCGCCTCCGAGAGCGTCGAAGATCTGCGCGCCACGCCGATTCCGCTGCCGAATGGCAGCTGGGTGCGGCTGGATGAGCTTGGAACAATCACGGATACGCACTCGGATCTCAGCTCTCTTGCCTACCTCAACGGCGAACCAGTAATTGCCGCCCAGATCAAGCGGCTTTCAGGTTATTCCGACCTCGCGGTGACCGAAGACATTCGCTCAGAGATGGCTGTGTTTTCTGCCGACCATCCACAGGTGAAGATCACAGAGGCCTACAATACGATCCTGCCGACTGAGCAGAACTATTCCGCCTCCATGGACATGCTCTATGAAGGGGCTGCGATCGCAGTACTCGTTGTTTTTCTCTTCCTGATGGAATGGCGTGGCACACTTCTTGCCGCGATCGCACTGCCGCTTTCGATCATTCCGACATTTCTGGTGATGGATTATCTGGACTATTCACTTAACACCGTGACGCTGCTTGCTCTGTCTCTGGTGGTCGGCATCCTTGTGGATGACGCGATTGTGGAGGTTGAGAATATCGAGCGTCACATGCAAATGGGCAAGCCTGCCTACCAGGCATCGATGGAGGCCGCTGACGAAATCGGCCTCGCGGTCATCGCCACGACTTTCACGCTGATTGCCGTGTTCATGCCAACTGCATTCATGAGCGGTGTCATCGGTATCATCTTCAAGCAGTTCGGCATCACGGCGTCGGTCGCCGTGTTCTTCTCGCTGCTGGTTGCTCGGCTGGTGACGCCTATGATGGCGGCCTACATGATGAAGACCAAGCCAGCCGAAGAGCATAAAGACGGCATGGCGATGAGGACCTACCTGAAAGTGGTCAAGGGGGCGCTGCGGCATCGCTGGGTCGCGGTGCTTGGGGTGATTGCCTTCTTCGGGCTGACAGTGATGATGCTCAGTCATCTTTCGACAGGATTTTTCCCGGCCTCTGATGACAGCCAGACGCAAGTCAAAATCACCACGGCTCCGGGCAGCACTATTCAGGAAACGGACAACATTTCGCGACCCGTCTCTGGCGCACTGGTCGATATCGACCACGTCCAGGCGGTATTCCAGGCGACAGGGTCTGCTTCTGATGGTGGGATGGGCGGCTCTACGACCAGTTCAGTGACATCGGCAACAATCGTGGTTGATCTCACCAATATTGACGATCGTGATATAAGTCAGACGGGCATAGAGGCCGCAATCCGCAGTGCGCTTGTCGACATCCCTGGTGCGCGCATCGAGGTTGGCGCGGGTGGTAACGGCACCGAGCTGCAGATCACCATTGCTGGCGATAATTCAGCGATACTTGAGCAAGCAGCGACAAGCATTGAGGAGGACGTGCGCGCAAATATCCAAGGTATCGGCAACGTCACGTCTTCAGCATCGATTCAGTCGCCCGAGATCGTGATTACGCCCGATCTGGCGCGCGCCGCTTCCTACGGCGTGACCTCCAAGGGGATTTCTGATGCGATCCGGGTTGCAACGTCCGGCGCGTATGACTCCGCGCTCTCACAGCTAAACCTGCCTGAGCGTCAGATCCCCATCCGCGTCACTTTGGCTCAGACTGCCCGCCAAAGTCTCGACCAACTCAAGCTCATCCCCGTCCCTGGGACAAACGGGAACGTGACGTTGGGGGCTATTGCCGAGATTTCGCTCGGCTCGTCACCCTCCGAGATCAATCGTCTTGATCGTTCACGCAACGTGTCCGTGACCATCGAGCTCAACGGGCGAACCCTCTCGGGCGTCAACAGCGAAGTGCAACAGTTGTCGAGCTACCAAAATCTGCCCGCTGGGGTAAGTTTTGTCGAGCAAGGTGACCTCAAGCGGCAATCCGAACTCTTCTCCAGTTTTGGCACGGCGATGATGCTTGGTGTCTTCTGTGTCTACGGAGTGCTGGTCTTGCTGTTCGACGACTTCCTGCAGCCGGTCACAATTCTGATGGCCCTGCCATTGGCTTTGGGGGGCGCGTTATTTTCACTCGTCCTCACGGGCACCAGCTTTTCGATGCCTGCAGTCATCGGTTTGCTCTTGTTGATGGGGATTGTCTCCAAGAACTCGATATTGCTGGTGGACTACGCGTTGACGGCGCGGCAATCCGGTCTGGATCGGTTTGAGGCGCTGGTGGATGCTTGCCACAAGCGTGCCCGGCCCATCATCATGACTACGATTGCCATGGGTGCGGGTATGTTGCCTGCGGCCTTGGGCATGGTCGAAGGGGACTCGAGCTTCCGCCAGCCGATGGCCACGGTGGTGATTGGGGGGTTGGTAACGTCGACATTGCTCAGCTTGCTGGTAATCCCAGTGATGTACACCTTCATCGATGATTTCGAACACTTCGTCACAAAACGGTTTCGGTCATCGAAGACCGCGACAGCGGTGGAGTCGCAGACCTAGCGTTAATTTTAAGTGTTTGGGCAGGTTTTAGCGGCGCCGGTGTGAATGGTTCACACCGGCGTCTTCTTTCGTGGAAACGACCAGCAAAAGATACTTGGCCGTATTTTCCGGCTCCCAACGCTTGACATCCAGAGGAGTAAACTGATCAACTTTGCAGTAACAGGGGGCCGTCCCGCTGGTCGGACCTGTCACGCTCTACCAACCAAATTGAAGTTCGTATTCTATGTCCAAGGGGACGGAAAAGATATCCGTCCCGGAAGCAAGTTTCTTTAGCTTGTCGAGGGAAACGACCATTCACCTCAAGCTCGGGCCGATGTGGGATTGTCGCAGAGATGCCGCATGAATCGTTATCCCCACTTAGCCCACTGAAGTCACGCTGCTCTTACGATTGTGGTCGCGGCGAGGGCATTGAAGCGTTTCATGAGTGGGATCTGAATGCCTTTTCGGCGGTCTGATGACCGGCATCTCTCGCTGCGATGCGCTCCCGAAGACAGTGCATCTTCGCCTTGAGGCGATTTCCTAAATGATATCCAGTCCGGCGTTTCTATAACCCCTGTGCATCGTAACGTGTTGCAAGCAGAGTCTCGTTCCTCGAGGTGCCTTGCCGATGATGCGCTTCGTCGCGGGATTGGTCGTCGCATTGTCCGCCTTGGCGGCCCGCATTTCCTTCTCCACCTCGACCTCGGTCAGCGCGATGGACAGGTCTTCGAACGCCTGTTGCCGCTCATCCTCAGACAGCTTTTCGTACCGCTTGCCATGCAGCGCATGGCTCAGCTCAGCGCTCAGATGCTACTGGCGTTTGGTGACATCCTGAGGGCCGCCTCCTCTTTCAGAAACGCCTGAACCGCCAAGCGTTGCGCGTCGGGAATGGCGGAAAGCTCAACAACAGAGGCAGCAGACATGCCCGTTTTTAACAATCACTCAGACAGAAGCATGCAAAATCAAGGAGCTGATCCATTCTACCGCAGCAGGCGGGCGTGTTTCCAGCGCCTCGAACTGGACATGGTTCAGCGCCATGATCCCGTCCTTGATGGCGGGCCAAGTGAAGCGCGCATCCTCAAGCCTCTTGCAGGCCATCACAAGACCGGTGCCGTCCCGATAGAGCTACTTCAACCGATCCGCCCGGCACGTGCGAAAGACAAACACCGTGCCGGTGAACAGATCCTCGCGCAGCGCAGATGAGACCAGCGCGGCAAGACCATCTTGGCCCGTTCTGAAGTCGACGGACTTAGTCGCCACCATGATCCGCACCCGGATCGACGGGAAGATCACCGGCTTGTCGCCAGGGCGCGAATGATCGATACAATCCGTTCCGCCGAGGTCCCCGCTTCCAGACGGATCACCACCGCGCCCGCGATCATGTCCGGCCGGACCACGGCATCAACGTCGGCACCCGGAGAATCTTCTGCGGAGCCGAGCATCAGCGCCGCGAACGCAACTGGATCATCCGGCGCAGGCAGCACAAGCCGCCCCTTGCGAGCCAGTGTTCGCCACGACGAAAGGTGGTTCGCAGGCGCATCGTGTAGCGGGCGCGCTACTGTTGCGGAGAGCCGAACATCTCCATCGTCGCGCCAAAACCGCCTGATCGTGCTTTGCCTGCGCATCATGGGCTTTGATGCGGCCGAGAAAATCAACGCGTTTATCTGTCAGCGTCGGCTGATCAACGTTTTGGACATCACCACATTTGAGACAACAAAGAGCCATTCTTCCGGTCTGGAACTTGGGACAATTGCTACAGGAATTCGAAAATTATCCTTACAAACGCTCAGCCTGAGTGGCACTTGGCAAGATTTCCGTCGACCAATCAGAGCTCTTCTTTTCGGGAGTAAATTCGCTTGCCAATGTGAGAAGAAGATCTTCAACCTTTGCACACACCTCTGGACGTGACTTCTTGCCACGTAGTTTCCGGGCCAAAGAAGAGGTCTTGTGGGACGCGTCGTCGACCAATATCAGCAGCGCCATTTCGCGCAGTCGATACAGGATTTCTTCTGCGGCATCTTCCGGGAGGGAAGATGACAGGCAGTGCGGCATAGGCACTTCCGAAAGCAGTTCCTTCAGCAAGGACCCATGTTTCGAGGATTCCGCGCGCGCGAGACAGACATCAGCAATGCCTGCCATCTCAGTTAGGAAATCCCTCAGCGTAGCTGGTGCGATCTGAGTGGAATATCCAAGTTGACGTTCGAATGTAAGGCTTTCCATATGCGTAACGTCATATCTTATGTTCAGGCCATCTAGGGAAACGCTCATTGGATCCAACCTGTCACCTGAATGGGCGGCGCTTATTGCTTCGGCGAACAGAACAAGACGAACCAGTTGCTGTGGCGCTACTTCGCAGGAAATGCGCGAAATTCCGTTCCGCTCAGCATCCTTATAGCTAAGTGAGAGCCTCGCGCCGCCACTGTCGCGCATATCGATGGAAAATATCTTTGCCTTCATGAAGCGAGGTATACGGCACCTGCGCTCGGCTTCAATATCAAGTTGAGGGGAGAAACTGGGGTGCGCGGTGACCTGCCCCCCTTCCGTAAAATCCCTCAGACTATCGTACAGTCTGCCCCAACCTCGAAGTTGGAGACATATGAGAGAGAGTCGTATCACCAAGGCGCAGATAATCGGCTTGATCAAGGAGCGGGAGGCGGAGATGCTAGGCGTTCGATCCCACGGTTTGATGGTGAGATCCTGGAATGCCCCCACTGAAGTGGTCCACCTTTTGGGATAGAGTTATCCCGTTTTCAGGAGGACGACGAGATGGCTGGCAAGCGAGAGAAGCCCGAGGATATCGTGCTGAAGCTGCGACAAGTTGAAGTGCTGCAAGGGCAAGGCAAATCAGTTCAGGAGGCCGTGCGGCAAATCGGTGTCACGGTTCAGACCTACTATCGGTGGCGCAAGGAGTATGGCGGCATGAGCCGGGATCAGCTCAAGCGGCTGAAAGAGCTGGAGGCTGAGAATACCCGGCTCAGACGTGCCGTGTCGGATCTGACGTTGGACAAGATGATCCTGGCCGAAGCTGCACGGGGAAACTACTGAGCCCTTCCCGCCGTAGGCGGTGCATCGACCATGTGCGGCAAACCCTCAGCGTATCGGAGCGCCGGGTTTGCCGCACATTGGGTCAGCATCGCTCTACGCAGCGCAAAGTGCCCTGCGGTCTGCCGGACGAAGCCCGGCTAACCGAGGACATCACCGCGCTGGCCGAAGAGTTCGGGCGCTATGGCTATCGCATGATCACCGGCATGCTGAACAACAGCGGCTGGCATGTAAACCACAAGCGCGTCGAGCGGATCTGGCGCCGGGAAGGGCTCAAAGTCCCGCAAAAACAGCCGAAGAAGGGCCGACTCTGGCTCAATGACGGGTCATGTGTGAGGCTGCGGCCGGAGCGCCCGAACCATGTCTGGTCCTATGACTTTGTTCAGGACCGGACCCACGACGGGCGGATCTTCCGCACGCTGAATATCATTGCTGAGTTCACGAGGGAGGCGCTGGTGATCCGGGTCAAACGCAGGCTCAATTCAACGGATGTGCTCGATGCTTTGACGGATCTGTTCATGCCTCACGCGGCCCGCCGGAATACATAAGGTCGGACAATGGCGCAGAATTTATCGCCAAGAAGGTGCGTGCCTGGATCGGTGCCGTGGGCGCAAAAACCGCATTCATCACCCCAGGCTCACCGTGGGAGAACGGCTACTGCGAGAGCTTTAACGCCCGTTTCCGGGATGAGCTGCTCAACGGTGAAGTCTTCACCACGTTACGCGAGGCCCAGATCCTTATCGAACGCTGGCGGCGTCACTACAATACGGTCAGGCCTCACAGTGCTTTGGGATACCGGCCGCCAGCGCCCAAAAGCATCGTCCCGATAGACCAACGACCGACCATGCACTAACATTCAAACTGGACCACTCGATGGGGGCACTCCAATCCTTTCTCAGGCTTGGAAGGAAGCATCATGGGACAAGTTCGCCACGTGAGCGCCACGACAACGCACGCCGTCAGAGCTGCAATGCAGCGGCTCGCTGCCCGGCAGGGTCATGCGCAGCATGGTCCCGAAAGGGGCAAGCATCGCTCGCCCAGCTAAGCGAGGAGTTGGGCAGTGAGGGAGATCAGAAAACGATCCGGGGGATCGTTATCCCGACGAATCCCACGACCGTCGCAAAGTGGCGTAAGCGTGCGACGGTCGAGGACTTGAGAACCGGGCCAAGGGAACCGCGTTCAACTGTTTTCGCTGAATCTGAGGAGGCAATGATCGTCGCATTCGGGCGGCACACGCTGCTGCCGCTGGAGTTCGAGCGTCAACCAAACGATCCGGAGGATCGTTTGGTGCAAAGAACGCCTATTTGCTTTGCAGCCATCGCGCCCACACGATCCTGACGGGTCGAGCCATAGGAGCGCCATGGGTCCGAGCGACAATGGCGAGGGGCATTCAATTCGCCGAGCAGCCTCGCCAGCATACTCACAGCAAATGAGCTATGACATGATCTGCGAAGCAAATGGGATCGAGCACCGGCTGACCAAGCCCAACTATCCTTGGAACCGCGAGGATAAGAAAACAGTCCGTGGAACTGTTTTTCCGAGGGGCGGCCAGGTCGAGCGGATGAACCGAACGATCAAGAAGGGTGAGGCCCCAATCAGATCCGGGGGGTCGGCGACGGCTGAACGTCAAACAATACCATTACGATAGCCATGACCCGCTGCGCACGCACCTCGCCGACTTCATCTTGTGTCGGGGTCAACAGTCCACAGGACTGTCGGCTTCTCCCTCCTCACATACAACTACGCACGCAGGTTAAAGACCCTGAACGGCCTCACGCCCTACAATTAAATCTGCAAAATCTGGACTTCAGAGCCAGCTCGATTCATCATAAATCCAATCCACCAGATGCCGGTACTGAACACCTAGGTTCTCCGGACACCAACAGCGCGTATGTCAAGTCCGATGGGAGACGCACAAAGCCGGAATGACGATCGTAGCAAAGCCGCTAGCGAGCTGGAATTGAGTCTTCAGCGCAGCAGCTGAATAGTCGGTCTGGCGTTACGGTCGTGAATGCAGGTCAGCGTAGGTGTAGCCGTCTGGCCAGATCCCGATCCACAAAAACCGTTTTCGGTGCAAAAGCTGTGTCGTGGCATGTGCCATATGTGCGAGGTCTATCCAAAGGCGGATCGTTTTGTCGCCTTCTTTGAAATAGGGGCGCGAAGCTCGGCTTCGGGGCGAAAGCGGATGATACCTCGACGGACGGTGGAGGAGGGAGTGGCGTGTCCATACACCTCGATCTGTGCCAGTGACCTGATGCCGCCGCGGGCTTCGACGCCAGTCGTGTGGATCACATCATTGATGAACAGGATTTCGCGGCGGACATGCTCAACACCAGAAGATGCCTGCGGTTCGGCTTCCATGGCGGCAATGCGTTGATCGATCTCTTCTTCGATATTCAGGGTCATAGGGCTTGTCGTCCTTGAAAGGTACGCTGCGCAGGATGCATTTGGAAACGCATCCCGCGCAGACCCCGTGGCGATCAGCCCTTGGTCAGTGCATCAAGGACGCGTGCCCAGCTTCTTATTCCTTTATGAAAAGAGTTAAGGTCATATTTCTCGTCGGGAGAATGGATCTGGTCATCGTCCTTGCCAAAGCCGATCAGCATTGCATCAGTGCCGAGAATTTTCTTGAAATGCCCGGCAATTGGGATCGAGCCGCCACACCCCACATAGGCGGCAGGTTCGGGCCATTCGTCCGACAGCGCGCGCCGCGCTTTTTCGAAGGCCGGATCCGTGATTTCCATCTGGCTGGCACTGCTGGCACCATGGGCCTTGAACTCAACCGTGCAATCGTCGGGCAGCATGGACTGAACATAGCTGCGGAAGCTTTCGCGAATGGCGAGGGGATCTTGCGTCCCGACAAGACGGAACGAAATCTTGGCATGGGCCTCGGCAGGCAGCACGGTTTTGAAACCGTCACCAGTATAGCCGCCCCAGATGCCGTTCACTTCGCAGGTCGGGCGTGACCAGATCATCTCGAGCCCGGTGCGATCCTGTTCGCCGGCGGGTGTGCCAAGACCAACTTCTCCGAGGAAACCAGTCTCGTCGAAGTTCAGGCCATCCCACTGGGCTTTGATTTCGGGCGATAGTTCGGGCACGCCGTCATAAAACTGCGGTACGGTGACATGTCCGGACTCGTCGTGCAGACTGGCGATGATTTTGGAAAGCACACGGATCGGGTTCATCGAGATGCCGCCGTACATGCCCGAGTGCAGGTCCTTGGAGGCGCCCCTGATCGTCAGCTCTTCTCCGAGGAGGCCTCGCAGCATGGTTACGATGGCGGGGGTCTGTTCACCAAACATGCCAGTGTCGCAGATCAGTGCAATGTCCGAAGTCAGCTCGGCCGCATTTTCCTTCATGAAGGGCACGAGAGAAGGGGAGCCGGATTCCTCTTCGCCTTCAAAGAAAAAGGTTATCTTGCAGGGCAGGGTGCCATTGACCTCTTTCCAAGCGCGGCAGGCCTCAACAAAGGTCATCAGCTGGCCCTTGTCGTCGGCAGCACCGCGGCCCCGGATGACCTTGCCCTTCGGGGTGTCCTGAACTTCGGGATCGAAAGGATCACGGTCCCAAAGGTTCAGGGGGTCGACGGGCTGCACATCATAGTGGCCGTAGAAGAGGATATGCGGACCGTCTCCGTCGACATGTCCGACCACCATGGGATGACCGGGGGTAGGGCGCTTGCTGGCCTCCACCCCGATCGATTGCAGATCGGCAACAAGCCAGTCCGCAGCGGTTTCGCAATCGCCTTTATAGGCAGGGTCAGTCGAAATGGAGGGGATTCGCAGCAGCTCCAGCAAACGCTCAGTGGCGTTTGGCAGATCTGAATCGATGCGCAACAGGACGGGATCTAGGGACATGGTGCCTCCGGTGTTCATGTTTGCGGGGAAGGTAACAGGCCGAGAGGGCTTGTCCAGCCGGGGTGTTGGAGGAGGTTCACGGCATTTTGATTTGGCTGCGGTGAAGCGGGCTCTGCCGGTCGCGAAGAAGTTTTTCCTGCGATCATCAAGCAAAAGTCCCGCCGTGCGAACCCTGAAGGCCAGCACGACGGGGGCGAAAAAGCCTTGTTCTGAAAAGAGATCGCGCTGAAATACCAAAAATATTGATTTAATACGTCTGTATGTTGTGACTGCCATGCAGGGGTGCCGTAAAGTAAAGACAGATGGAAATGGCGCTCAAAATCAGTTTTTGGCGTTGTTTTCGGCATATTTTCGGGTCGAAGTGTAAAACCTGTGCACAGGTTGACCCAGATCAAGGCGAGGGGGGCGGCAATTTGTAACCTGTCGCTCGGCGGCATGGCGTTTTATTGCCATTCCAAAATAAAGGTTGGGATGCTAGACCTGTTCGGCCCGCACCCCAAAGTAGACTAAGAAAGAGGGTCGCCCGTGACTTACGAAGCCCAACTTGATCAGGCCATCGGCAAATTGCACGAAGAAGGCCGCTACCGCACGTTCATCGATATCGTGCGCCACAAGGGGCAGTTCCCCCACGCTACATGGCGCCGCCCTGATGGGACCGAGCAGCCAGTGACGGTGTGGTGCGGCAATGACTACCTTGGCATGGGCCAGCACCCTGTGGTGCTGAGCGCGATGCACGAGGCAATCGACGCCACTGGCGCCGGGTCGGGCGGCACGCGCAATATTTCCGGCACGACCCTTTATCACAAACAGCTTGAAGCCGAGCTTGCGGATCTGCACGGCAAGGAAGAGTCGCTGCTGTTCACCAGCGCTTATATCGCCAATGACGCGACGCTGAGCACTCTGCCCAAGCTGTTCCCCGGTCTGATCATCTATTCCGATGCGCTGAACCATGCTTCGATGATCGAAGGCGTGCGGCGCAACGGAGGCGCCAAGCGGATTTTCCGTCACAATGACGTCGCTCATCTGCGTGAGTTGCTTGCGGCTGACGATCCCAAGGCACCTAAGCTGATTGCTTTTGAGTCGATTTACTCGATGGACGGCGATTTTGGACCGATCCGCGAAATCTGCGATCTGGCTGATGAATTTGGTGCCCTGACCTATCTCGACGAGGTGCATGCCGTCGGTATGTACGGCCCGCGTGGCGGGGGGGTGTCCGAGCGCGATCATCTGGCCCATCGGATTGACATCATCAACGGTACGCTGGCTAAGGCTTATGGTGTGATGGGGGGCTATATCGCCGCATCCGCCAAGATGTGCGATGCCATCCGCTCTTATGCACCGGGATTCATCTTTACGACATCGCTGCCGCCAGCTGTGGCTGCAGGGGCTGCCGCCTCGGTGGCTCACCTGAAGACGGATCAGGCGCTGCGCGACAAGCATCAGGAGAATGCGAACATTCTCAAAACCCGCCTCAAGGGCATGGGGATGCCACTGATCGATCACGGCAGCCATATCGTGCCAGTGATCGTCGGCAATCCGGTGCACACCAAGATGCTCTCGGACATGTTGCTGCAGGACAATGGCATTTACGTGCAGCCGATCAACTATCCCACTGTGCCGCGCGGGACGGAGCGTTTGCGCTTTACGCCGTCGCCGGTCCATGGTCCGCTCGAGATCGAGAAACTGATCCGCGCAATGGACTCGCTATGGTCCCATTGCGCCCTGAACCGTCAGGAACTGGCAGGCTAAGCAGCCCGCCACTGCCTTGCATTCTGCGCCTCAGAAAATTAGAGCCCGGCTGAAATGCCGGGCTTTTGATTTTGATGCGAAGGGTTCAGCTCGAAGCCGTTAACCATATGGCAAGACTTTATTCGCAAACATTAATTGCAACTATGACGTGAATGGTCCTAAATCGCACCCTGTTTATATGCAGGTTGCGCGGCAAAACGCCTAAATGTAGAGGGGGATCCCTGTTTCCCATCAAATCTCCTTGAAACGTGTTAGCCTCTTGTAAAGAAAGAAGCTGGCTCGAATCGGGGATGATAACGGGTCAGTGGATCGCAGATGGGGCAGCGATATGATTCGGCGTAAGGGTAAGCCTGAGCAGGGCCAAGCCACAGATCAACCTAAAGGATATGATGACTTCGAGATCAAACTCGGGGACATGATGCGTGGCGAGCGTGCAACGCTCGGCAAATCCTTGTTGGATGTGCAGCGTGAACTTCGCATCAAGGCAAACTACATCGCTGCAATCGAGAACTGTGATCCCGAAGCCTTTGACACGCCGGGCTTCATTGCAGGCTACGTTAGGTCCTACTCGCGTTATCTCGGTATGGACCCCGACAGCACTTATAAGAAATTCTGTGCCGAGAGCGGCTTCATTACTGCCCACGGTATGTCGGCGGATGCGTCCTCGCGGCGTCAGGATGCGTTGATCCAACAGGCGAAGACCGCTCCGCGTGACCTGTTCATTACCCCCAATACGCCGTTCATCCCTGCAGGAGAGAGCTTTTTTGCGCGGATCGAACCCGCGGCCATTGGCTCGGGGCTCGTGCTGCTGGCGCTGATCGGCGGGCTCGCTTACGGTGGCTACGCGGTGCTGAACGAAGTCCAGCGCGTGCAATTCGCTCCGGTTGAAAATACGCCTGACGTGCTTGCGGATCTGGACCCACTGGCTGGGGCGACCCGCGTGGTTGAAGATCCTGTGCCGCAAAACAGTGCCAATGCCTCGGGTGTTTTCGCGCCGCCCCGCAACAGCATGGATCGCCTCTATCGCCCCAAAGCTTTGGATGTTCCGGTCGTCGTGTCGCGTGATGCGCCGATCTCTACACTCAATCCCGCGCTTGTCGGCACCTTTATGGCTGACGCCGATACCAGCAGCTCGCCTCTGCCGAGAGCAGGTGGTCAGGGCCAGTCCAGCGAAGATCGTGCCGTTGCTGAGGCTTTGGGGGCCGACACGAAAACGGGGGCATCCGCCAACATGCCGCAGGTTGTCGCCGCCGCCAAACCTGGCGTCTCTCTTGTCGCTGTGCGTCCGGCATGGGTGCGGGTGCAGAGCCAAGATGGCACGATCCTGTTCGAAAAGATCCTAGACGCCGGCGAAAGCTATGACTTGCCAAAGACAGAAGACGCCCCGGTGCTGCGCGCTGGCATGTCCGGTTCGCTCTATTTTCAGGTCGATGGCAATTTTTACGGCCCCGCAGGCAAAGGGACGACTGCCGTTCGCAATGTCGCGCTGTCTGCCGATGATCTGAAGACGTCCTTTGCGTTGGCTGACCTGACCCTTGATCCCGAAGCCGAGCGTGTCATCTCCGTCGCCCAGGCGGATCTTCCTCGGGTCGACTGATCTTCAGATTCGGTTTTTTTGATGCCAGGTCTCTTTCCGGGCTATGACGCGTCTAGTAATCTGGGCTCTAATCTTTTGTCTTCGCCCAAATATAAACTGCATCCGATAGCGTTGCGCCAACGGATTGTTCTCAGCTTGCGGGCGGGTTATGTAGGGGCCAAGCGCCAATTGAGAGGACCCTCCGATGTCGCACAATCCCATTCGCCCTTGGCGTAACATTGAACGGCGCAAGAGCCGCCAGATCATGGTTGGCAATGTGCCCGTGGGCGGTGACGCTCCGATCACCGTGCAGACCATGACCAACACCGACTCCAGTGACGTCAAGGCGACGCTGGATCAGGTCATTCGCGCCGCTGAAGCGGGGGCGGATATCGTCCGGATTTCGATCCCGGACCAAGCGGCCAGCAAGGCGCTGAAAGAGATCACGCGCGAAAGCCCGGTGCCGATCGTCGCGGATATCCATTTCCACTACAAACGTGCGATTGAAGCGGCAGAAGCGGGTGCGGCCTGTCTGCGCATCAACCCCGGCAATATCGGGGACGCCAGCCGCGTCCGAGAGGTGGTGAATGCAGCGCGCGATCATGGCTGTTCGATCCGCATCGGTGTCAACGCAGGCTCGCTGGAAAAGCACCTGCTGGAGAAATATGGCGAGCCTTGCCCTGCCGCCATGGTCGAGAGTGGGATGGATCATATCCGCATCCTGCAGGATCATGATTTCCATGAATTCAAGATCTCGGTGAAGGCGTCTGACGTCTTCATGGCGGCGGCGGCCTACCAGCAGCTGGCGGATGCCACGGATGCACCGATCCACCTCGGGATCACCGAGGCGGGCGGGCTGATGACCGGCACGATCAAGAGCGCTATCGGCATGGGCAATCTGCTGTGGATGGGCATCGGCGATACACTGCGCGTCAGCCTCAGCGCCGATCCCGTCGAAGAGGTCAAGGTCGGTTACGAGATCCTCAAGGGCCTCGGGCTGCGGCATCGCGGCGTGAACATCATCTCTTGCCCGTCCTGCGCGCGGCAGGGTTTCGACGTGATCAAGACCGTCGAGGCTTTGGAGAAGCGGCTTGAGCATATCAAGACCCCGATGAGCCTCAGCATCATCGGCTGCGTCGTCAATGGCCCGGGTGAGGCGCTGATGACAGACGTCGGCTTCACGGGCGGTGGCGCAGGCGCTGGTATGGTTTATCTGGCAGGCAAGCAAAGCCACAAGCTCAGCAATGAGCAAATGGTGGATCATATTGTCGAGCAGGTTGAAAAGCGCGCCGCGGCGATTGAGGCTGGAGCTGTCAAGGATATGGCAGCGGCCGAATAGCCTGTCAGGGCCTGGCGAGGTATTTCGATAGCACCATCGCCGGCATGTGGCCGCGGATCAGCATCCGCGGCATCACGTAACTGGGCGCCGTGTCGAGACCCAGGCTGTTGAACATCCTTGCCTCCTGAGTCAGAGCGTCCATCGTCGCAGGAGCGTCTGCGGCAATGCGCAGGGCCTCTGGATCGTGTCCGAGGCTGCTGAGAACTGAGGCCAATGCCACATCATCAGTCGCCCCCATCTTATTGACAGCACTGCGAAAATCCTGTGCGGCGGCGGCTCCTGCCACGTGGGCGATCACGTAGGACAGGCGGTCGGGCAAGGCAGTGGTAAGGCTGCGCAGCTCTACCCTCAGGCCGGGCGTTTGTGCGACGAGATCTTGCAGTTCTGCTTCGGCGCGGGCGCATTCGGTGCAGTTCAGTTGCGTGAACAGAGCAAGCTTTGCGCGGCCCTCCGCCCCAAAGCCCTGAGGCGTGGTCCGGAACAGATCATCCGAGAGGGCCGTAATGCGTGACAGATCCGTCTCGATCTCAGAGCGGAGCGGCGAAAAGACAGCGTCAGATCTCAGCTCCGCGCCCCGTGCCAGCGCACTGGCCAGGATATCGGGTTCGTCGTGCAGCAGCATCCGCAGCTCTTCGTTGAAGAGATAGGGGTTCTCCTCAAAGGCATCCTGAAACGGCTCTGCCGTCGCTGAGAGCGGCAGGCAGAAGAGGGAGGCCAGCAGGGCTGCGGGTGCGCGCATTACTTGTCGCGTGCCTCGGCCACCAGCTGCTGCATCCCGGCCAGGGGAACGTAACCACGCAGCATCGTTTCGGGCAAGATGAAGGTCGGCGTGCCGTTGATTTGCAACTGCTGTGCAAGTGCGTGGTTCTTGGCAATCACGCTGGTTACTTCATCGCTGTCCATGCGCGCAAGAATCGGCTGCGGATCCAGATCGAGGCCCGACAGGATGCGGGTCATCGCGGTTTCGTCAAAGCCCCCCTGATAGGCCATCAGAGCGTCGTGCAGATCCTTGTAGGCGTCATCGCCGGCCTCAAGCTGCGTGGCGATCGCCAGACGCGATGCGGTCACCGACTCCTCTCCCAGGATCGGGAATTCCTTCAGCACGAAGCGGATGTTCCCGTCGCCCTTGACCAGATCCTCAACCTCTTGAAAGGCCTTGCGGCAATAGCCGCAGCGATAGTCCATGAACTCGACCAGCGTGATATCGCCATCTGGATTGCCACCGACCCAGGAATGGTCGTCGTTGAAAATCTCGGCTGCATTGTCGGCGACCAGATCAACGTCGGCCTGTGCCTTCTGATCCGCCTGTTTGGACTCCAGGGACTGCACGGCCTCCAGAATGACCTCAGGATGCTCCATCAGATAGGCGCGGACCTCTTCGCGGAAATCGGCGCGCTCGGCCTCGCTCATCTCGGCCTGAGCGGCGAGGGGAGACAGGGTCAGGGCGGCAGCCCCGGCAAGCATCATCGAACGGAAGGTCTTGGACATTGAAGGGGTTCCTTACTTGGGGTCGTCGCGGGGCGTCATGCGTAATGTGGGGCCTGTTTGCCAGACCTGCAAGCGCGCGTTACTCGATGGTATTCTTTGCCGCATTGAGCACATCCTGCGCCCTTTGCCAACTGGGTGAGCCCGTGGGCAGCAGGTCCGATGCGCGCTGCGCCTGAATGCGCGCATCCTTCATACGCCCCGAGATCGCGTGATATTCGGCGACTGTCAGCGCGGCATTGCCGGGTTGGTTCAGCTGGGCATAGGCCGATCCGAGATCGCGCAGCACGGCGCCGTTGCGATAATCCCCCGCCCGGGCGCGTTCCAGCACCGGCAGCGCCTGTTGCAGCCTCTGTGCACCGCCCTGCACCACCATCGCATGTCCCAGCGAGGCAAGGATCAGCGGGTCTTTCGGTGCGAGGTCGGCGGCGCGTTTGTAAGCCGCTTCAGCTGCGGCAAACTGACGTCCTTCCAGCAGGATCTGCCCTCTCAGCTCAAAATACCATGGGTCGTTGGGGCGGATCGCCTGCGCGCGGTCAAGCAGGGCAATCGCACCCTTCCAATCGGCCTCACGGTGCTTGGCGATGGCAAGGCGCATGTATGTGATGTCCTGTGCGACGCTCTCGTCGGCCCGTCCACGGGTCCATTTGGGCGCACGCAGAAACGCTGAGAGTTTCCCACGGGCACGATCATACCAATAGGTGTCCTCACTGCGGTCCGAGGTCGGTTTCAGCCCGTAGGTGCCCGCGAGGGCCGTCAGGCGGCGCAACCTGTCACGTGAGAGCGGATGCGAGCGCACGTAGGGATCCTGACGCCCCTCGCTGATCAACTCCTGTCCGGCGAAAATCTGCGTGACATCCAGCGCGCCCTGAGTGCCAAGACCCGCCAGCGACATGAACCGGATACCGCTCTGATCGGCGGAGCTTTCTTCGGCCTGGCTATGCGCGAAGTAGGACCTTTGCGCCGAGCTGGCGACGCCGAGTGCCGCCATTCCCAGCTTGCCATTGCCGGTGCCCGCTGCCGTGGCGACAGCCAGCGCCATGCCAAGCCCTGCCACCCGCGAGATATGCTGAGCGTTGAGGGCGCGGCTGGTGATATGGCCGTTGACGATATGGGCGGCCTCATGGGCAATGACAAACTGCAGCTCTGCCGCAGAGGCGGTGCGCAGGATCATCCCCGCATTGATATAGATTGCGTTGTTGTCGATCACGAAGGCATTCAGGGACTGATCATTGACCACAAGAATGGGGGTCGCGCCGGACAAACCTGCCGCCGTCAGTACCGGACGCGCCATTCGGTTCAGCGCATTTTCGATGTCGGGGTCGCGCAACAGCGATACTGCTTGTGCGGGAAGGGCGAGCATTGCCAGACAAACCGCTAAAACTGTGCGCAGGCGCACTTGATAGCTCCCCATGGCACTCACCCCCTCCATTGACCTTACCAGCTAGGACTGTTGAAACCATAGGTGATGCGAAGCCACAATCGGAGATGCCCATGAGAGTTTCAAGTCGCGGCGATGTCGATCCCTTTATCGTGATGGACGTGATGACGCGGGCCAGAGAGCTGGAAGCGGAAGGCAGGCGGATCATCCACATGGAGGTTGGCCAGCCCGGCACTCCGGCCCCCAAGGGCGCGCGCGAGGCGCTTAAGAGCGCTCTGGAGAGCGAGGCTCTGGGATATTCCGTGACCCTGGGTCTGCCAGCGCTGCGTGCGCGCATCGCGGCGCTTTATGGTGAATGGTACGATCTGGACCTGAACCCGGACCGCGTTGTCGTGACGACGGGATCTTCGGCGGGCTTCCTGCTGAGCTTTGCCTCGCTGTTTGATGCGGGTGCGCGGGTTGGTATTGGTGCACCCGGCTATCCGTCGTACCGGCAATTGCTCAAGGCGATGGATCTGGAGCCGGTGATCCTGCAAACCACGCCGGAAGCCCGCTATCAGCCGCGTCCCGATGATCTGCGCGGGCAGGGCTTGCAGGGCCTGATGATAGCCTCTCCCGGCAACCCCTCGGGCACGATGTTGTCCCGCACCGCTCTCAGCGATCTGATGGGGGCGGCGGCAGACGAGGGGATCAGCCTGATCTCTGATGAAATCTACCACGGCCTGCATTACGAAGACCGCGCGGTTTCTGCTCTGGAGATCTCGGATGAGACCTATGTGATCAATTCGTTCTCAAAGTATTTCAGCATGACCGGTTGGCGGGTCGGCTGGATGGTTGTCCCCGAGGCCCATGTGCGACGGGTTGAGCGGCTGGCCCAGCATATGTTCATCTGCGCGCCGACAGCCAGTCAGGTGGCCGCGCTCGGTGCGCTGGACTGCCATGAGGAATTGCAGGCCAACGTGGCCGTCTATGCCCGCAACCGTCAGCTGCTGCTCGAGCATCTGCCACAGGCTGGCTTCACGCGCATTGCTCCGCCGGATGGTGGGTTCTACGTCTACGCCGATGTGCGGGATCTGACGCAGGATTCTCGTGTTTTCGCCCGTGAGATCCTGGAGCAGGCAGGGGTTGCGGTCACCCCGGGCCTCGATTTCGATGCGACACGTGGAGCGGGGACCCTGCGGTTTTCCTATGCCGGCGCAACGGAAGATCTTGAGGAAGCCATGCAGCGCCTGAAGACTTTCATGGCAAAACGCCCTGTCGTCGTCTGATCTGCCTGTGACGTGATACCAGCCGCCCGGCGTGACTGCGGGGCGCTGGTATCGGGGCCTTAACGAAACGGGTGCTCCATCCGCAACAGGCGGCGGTGGAAGGGCGGGATCTGGTCGTTTTCGATCAACCCGGCCTCGCGCGCAGTCCTGAGGATCGCACCGGTATTCTTGCCCAAGTGCTCATATACCATACGCGACGCCCGCGGCCCCGAGATCGCTTCCCGGATCGTGCGGGTGATGTAGCCTTCCCAGAAGTTGTTGTCGAAGGTTGCCACTTTCGAGAGGAAGTTGAACGAGCAGGTGATGGCCCCACGCCGCGCGATCAGGGCGGCAACCCCTTCTTCCTGCGCCAGAAAGATGCCCCGGAATTCCCGGCTCTGATTGTCCTCGGGCAGACCCTGCTGGCGCATGGCCTCGCGCGCCTCAAAGCCACGCACAAAGGTAAAGCCATCCTTGCGGTACACCAGAACCAACCCGAGGATCGCCTTGGAGCCGTCGATGAAGCTCTGCCGGGTAAAGCGGTAAAAGCCGGATGGCAGCAGAGACTGGTCAAAATTGGTGGCAGACTGACCGAGATAGCTGGAAATCTCCGGATGGTTCAGCAAATCGCGGCTGAGGGGTTTCACCGCGTCGACAGGCTCCAGCAGGATCCGGGCGTCCGTGCCGAAGAACTGACAGATCCGATGCAACACATCCGGTCGGGGAAAGCTCTCGCCTGACAAATATCGGTTAAACTGGGTCCGGTTGATGCCCAACTCACGGCACAAACCTGCAACCGAAGGGTAGCGCGCGCTCATCTGACGCAAATTGGCGCCAAAAATATTCCGGATCTCGACGGGTTTCAGTGCGGATTGATCGGAACTCAGGCTTGAATCACTCACTCATCACCATCCCGGTTGCGAAAACATGGCGAAGCTTCATGTTTTAACCACCCTTTAAGGTCTTGTTTTTATGACCATGACGCTGAACCACGTCAGACATGTATCTATATAACGTCATTTTTTGAACAAGGCGACACAAAATCTGAAATGGCGACACGGAAACAGTCATGTGAAACAGAGAGGAAGTGAACCATCCTTTTAAGAAGATTGGTGCCGATAGAAATCGGGAGGTGTGAATGTTTGGTGTGGTTTTATGGAGCGCGTCTGACGACAGCAAAGCAGTCGTCTGGTGCGAAGATCATGGGGATCTTGCATTTTTGAATGCAGAATCAAGGGGGAAATCACCGGATCTGACAGGGCTTGCGCAGGGGGACCTGCTGCAGTTCGATCTCGAGGAGTTTGGGGACATGCGACTCGTGCAAAACGCGCGTCTTGTGGCCGAAGATCACGACTCCACGTTGGCCCGACGCCTCAAGGATATGGGGCGCTCTGCTTCATCCGCGACAGTAGCGCCGCGATCCGGCTCGAACAGCGAAGGACATAGCTCTGTTGTGGTGGCTTTTCCCGGCAAGAAAACACCGCGCAGGCCCGGACCGCGTCTTCGGCACATTTCCTGAAGCACTCATCGCGGGGCACAATGTATACTGAAAAGAGCCGCGCAGTTTCCTGCGCGGCTCTTTCAACATTCTGCGCGTGGGATCGGGTTCAGTCCTCGCCCCGGCGCAGCGCTGCTACGCCTGTACGCGCAACTTCGGACAGGCCTATGGGGCGCATTAGGTCAGCAAAGGCGTCGATCTTGTCCGGTGTTCCGGTCAACTCAAACACGAAGCTGCTGAGCGTACTGTCCACCACCTTGGCGCGGAAAATGTCGGCCAGGCGCAAGGCTTCAACACGCTTTTCGCCCTCGGAGGTGACCTTGATCAGGGCCAGTTCACGCTCAACCGAGGGGCCCTCTACCGTCAGGTCATTGACGGTATGGACCGGGACAATACGCCCCAGTTGTGCCTTGATCTGCTCAATGACCTGAGGCGTGCCCCGCGTCACGATTGTGATACGGCTGAGGTGCCCGGCGCGGTCAACCTCCGCCACGGTCAGGCTGTCGATGTTATATCCACGGCCGGAAAACAGCCCGATCACGCGGGCTAGAACCCCTGCTTCGTTGTCGACCAGAACAGCAAGCGTATGCTGTTCGACCGTGTCGGAAAAGGTCGGGCGCAGGTTGTAGGCGGAATGCTTGTTCGCGCCTTTTTTGATCTGTAATGCGTTCATTTGCCTATCCTTTTTGATCGCTGATCCTGGAGTTTCGGCCTCGCAAAACGGGGAGATCCCCGCACTGCGGCGCCGCTGAGATGTGGGGCGGGCTTCAGCCCGCCTTTTCTCAGACCAGAACCGCGCCACCTTCCTTGATCGCGTCCTTTGTCGATGCATCGCCCAGCAGCATCTTGTTGTGTGCTGCACCCGAAGGGATCATCGGGAAGCAATTTTCGTGCTTCTCGACAAGGCAGTCAAAGATGACAGGGCCGTCGTAATTGATCATCTCCATGATCGCGTCGTCGAGGTCGGCAGGGTCGGAGCAAATAATGCCCTTGGCGCCAAAGGCCTCCGCCAGCTTGACGAAATCGGGCAGGGCCTGCGACCAGGACTGGCTGTAGCGTTCGCCATGCAGCAGCTCTTGCCACTGGCGCACCATCCCGAGGCGTTCGTTGTTCAGGATGAATTGCTTGACCGGCAGGCCGAACTGCATGGCGGTGCCCATTTCCTGCATGTTCATCAGCCAGGACGCTTCGCCCGCGACATTGATCACCAATGCGTCGCGATGCGCCATCTGCACGCCGATCGAGGCGGGAAAGCCATAGCCCATCGTCCCAAGGCCACCGGATGTCATCCAGCGATGCGGATCCTCGAAGTTGAGGTATTGCGCGGCCCACATCTGATGCTGGCCGACCTCGGTGGTGATATAGCGATCGTGATCTTTGGTCAGAGCCTCAAGTCGCTGCAGGGCATATTGCGGCTTGATGATCTTGGAGTCGCCAGCCTTGTATTTCAGGCAATCGACGGCGCGCCATTCATTGATCTGGGTCCACCACTTGGCCACTGCGTCGCGATTCATCTTGCGGCCGCGAGCCTTCCAGATCCGCAGCATATCCTCAAGCACATGGGCGACATCGCCAACGATCGGGATGTCGATGTGTATGATCTTGTTGATGGAGCTCGGGTCGATGTCGATGTGGGCCTTGAGCGAATGCGGGCTGAAGGCGTCGATGCGGCCAGTGATACGGTCGTCAAAGCGCGCGCCAACGCAGATCATCAGATCGCAGTCGTGCATCGCCATGTTGGCCTCGTAGAGCCCGTGCATCCCGAGCATGCCGAGCCATTTGTCGCCGGAGGCCGGATAGGCGCCGAGGCCCATCAGCGTCGAGGTGATCGGCGCGCCCGTCGCTTCAACCAGCTCGCGCAGCAACTGGCTGGCCGCGGGGCCAGAGTTGATCACACCACCGCCCGTGTAGAAGATCGGCTTTTTGGAGGTCTCGAGCGCCGCGATCAATGCCGTGATCGAGTCCTGATCGCCCTTCACGGGAGGGTTATAGCGATAGGAGGACTTTTTCGGCGCATCGGTATAGTTGGCCGTCGCGAACTGCACGTCCTTAGGTATGTCGATCAGCACCGGGCCGGGGCGGCCCGTGGTGGCAACATGGAAGGCGCGGTGCAGGATCTGCGGCAGCTCCGACGTTTCCTTGACCAGCCAGTTGTGCTTGGTGCAGGGGCGGGTAATCCCAACAGTATCAGCCTCTTGAAAGGCATCTGTACCGATCATGAATGTGGGCACCTGGCCCGAGAGGACGATGATCGGGATGGAATCCAGCAGCGCATCGGTCAAGCCCGTGACAGCGTTCGTGGCGCCGGGGCCAGATGTCACAAGGGCGACGCCGGGCTTGCCGGTCGAGCGGGCATAGCCTTCGGCGGCATGGATGGCGGCCTGTTCGTGGCGCACCAGGATATGCTGGATGTCGTTTTGCTGGAAAATCTCGTCATAAATCGGCAGGACAGCGCCGCCCGGATAGCCGAATACCGTGTCCACGCCCTGATCTCTCAGCGCCTGAACCACCATTTTCGCACCTGTCATCTGACGTGCCATCTGCTCTCTCCGTGTCGCGCCGCGGGGATGCGGCCTGTCGATTTTGCAAACAAAAAAGCCCCCGGTGATTGTCCGGGGGCGCATGGGGTCCTTGAGGGAGTCCGGTGTTACCGGCCCATGCGCCTTTCTCCTACGATGACGATTAGGGTTGTCATTCCCGAGGGCTCCTGTTCACTCATTTGGGTTGATATGGGCTGATCCACCCAAGGTCAACCGTATTTATCGCCCAAAAATGTCGTCCGGGGCATTTTTTCTTTCTGAAAATTGCGCGTGACGTCAAAAATCTTTGCGAAATCGCCGTGGAGCCTAAAAATCCCCGTGTCAGCCGCCCTCGGGTCACAGCCTGAGGGAGAGTCGCAAGGGCCCGCCGCGGGGGACGCGCGGCGGGCGGATCGGAACGGGACGGGGCAAAAGTGGCCCGAAATCAGCTGTCGGTATCGCGTCGGTATTGCGTCGGTAACCGAACGGTGCGGTTTGGGGCTACTGGATCGGGGCGAGAAGCTCTGGCGCGGTGACCAGTTCGCGCACGCCGTGAGAATGGTCTTCCTCGAAAACGTTGCCCTCCTGGCCCCAGCGATAGAGCGAGGAGATATCGAGGCGGGCACAGTTGGGCCGCACCGACCATGTCACCTGCAACGGAGAGCAGACGGCCTGCGTATAGCTGGGTCCGGTGGTGGAGCCCCGGAACACCACGGGCGCGCCGGTGTTGGCGGGCAGGGACAGCGGCTGCGGATGGCCATTCGGCGTGTAGCCCTTGTGATCATACTGCGCGAAATCCAGCGCGAAGGGATCATTGACCAGCAGGAAGACCTGCGATTCAACCCGCAACGTCGGATTGGAGCAGGCATCGGAGAGGCAGGCGCCGAGACCCTTGCCCGGCGTCACCTCACAGGAGGAATAGACCCAGTGCACCTCGATCGTGTCGCCGGGTTTGACGCCGTGAAACGGGCCGTGACCGAAGGCGGGATCGCGCAGCTCATCCGCGGTCAGCAACTCAGAGCCTTCGCATTGATAGCCGCCGAAATCGGGATCGCGCGACAGGACGGAAAAGCCCGGTCCCTTATGTTCGGCGTTGGTGTGGGTGTGGATATTGCACAGGTTCATCTCCTGCGAGGGCGGTGCGACGGGAAAGAGCTGTTGGTTGAGGCCGATGCGCGAGGCGATATCACGCGGTGTCTGCGGCCCGAACCCGGTGCAGAGCCCACCTTCGGGCGCGGGGGGCAGGGTCTGGGCGCTGGCGTTGGTGTGGGCGGCTGCCGGGGCATGCGCTGCCGGGGCCGCAGCATGGCCCGCAGGCGCAGGGGCTGCGTCATGCGAGGGGGTGGAGGCGAGCGCCGGAGGGGGGCCGAGCAGCACCGCCGAGAGCAGCGCCAGTGTCGCGCGCCAGAACAGACGTTTGGTCAGGCGGGCGGGTGTGCGAGGCCGCGCAGCAAGCGAGGGGGATGCGGGGAAGATGGGGCGAGGCATGGCAACTCCTGGCTGAAACCGGTTGTGCCATGTCTAGGGCCGATATATTGCCAATGCATTGAGCCGAGTCAGGGTAGTTAATGCCTCAACTTCACCCTGCAACACATTGGCAATGTTTCAGAATGTCTGTCCAGTTCCCTGCAGGACGCCATGTTCCAGCGCATAGCGCGTCAGCCCGGCGGTCGACGAAATGCCAAGCTTTTTCTTAATATTTTTGCGATGCGTTTCGACCGTGCGCACGGAAATATCCAAGGTCAGAGCGACTTCCTTGTTGGACTGACCCTGCGCGAGCTGCAGCAAAATGGTCTGTTCGCGGTTGGTCAGGTGCCCGGCACCGGGCTGAGGCGTCAGCGAGCCCTGCGCCCCGGTGCAAAGGTAGCGCTCGCCGCGCATCACGGCGTCGATGGCGCGCTTGATCTCGTCAGTGGGCACGTCCTTGAGGACATAGCCAAGCGCGCCGTGATCCAGCGCGGTCGAGATATATTCGGGGCTGTCGTGCATCGACAGGATCAGGATGCGCAGGTCGGGATGGTTTTCCAGCAGGATTTCGCAGGCAGTGAGGCCGCCCATCTCGGGCATGTTGAGATCCAGCAGGATGACATCGGGATTCAAGGTCGGCACGGCCTCGATGATGGCGCGGCCGTTGGAATAGGTGCCGACAACCTCAAGATCGGGAAAGCTGTCGAGAATGGCCTCGATGCCTTCGGCGACGAGGGGGTGATCATCGACGATGGCGACGCGGGTCGGTCGGATGGTGTGTGCGAGGTCACTGGCGCCGGCGGGCTGGTGGGGCATCTGCACTCCTTTTCAGGTCAGGGCGGCGCGGGGGGCCGGAGGGGTCATTTGGCGGACGCGGGGCCGGGCGCGCCGGTGGTCGGGTCGATGATATGCGACAGGGGCACCTGCACCTCGATCACGGTGCCGGAGCGGGTGGAGTGGATGCGCAAGGTGCCCTCCATCTGATCGACGCGTTCCTGCATGTTGCGCAGGCCGATGCCCTGCCACTGTGCGCTGGTCGAGGGGGCGGACATGCCCTTGCCGTTGTCGGAAATGCGCAGGGTTGCCCCGTTGCGATGGCCGCGCAGGTCGACACTGAGGTGGGTCGCGCCGGAATGGCGTTCGACATTGGTCAGGGCTTCCTGTGCGATCCGATAGAGCGAAATCTTGCTGTCGTTGTCCAGACGGTTGCGAAAGACGACGGTGTCAAAGGTGGTCTCGATGCCGGTGCGTGCCCCGAAATCCACCACCAGCGCCTTGAGAGCGGGGCCGAGGCCGAGGTCGTCGAGCACGCCGGGGCGCAGATCGCGGGAGATGCGGCGGACCTCCTGTATCGCGTCCGACAGGCTGGCCATGCCGCGATCCAGCGTCTCGGAGGCGCGCGCGTCGCCGGCATCGAACCGGCGCCGCGCGCTGTCCAGAGCGTAGCGCACCCCGACGAGCAGTTGGGAGATGCCGTCGTGCAGCTCTCGTGCGACGCGGCCGCGTTCCTCCTCCTGCGCATCGAAGACGCGCTGCGTCAGCTCCTTGAGCTTGGCATCAGCGAGGCGGCGTTCGCGGATGTTGAGGATCATGCCGGAGGCGAAGACGGCAAACAGCGCAGCGGCCGTGATGGCGCCGATATAGAAGAAGGTGCGGCGGACGCGGGCCTCGACATCGGCGCGGGCGGCGGCGGTGGTGGCCAGCACATCGTCGATGAACACGCCGGTGCCCATGGCCCATTTCCACGAATGCAGCGCGGTGACGTAGGTGACCATCAGCGCCTCCTCTCCGGTGCCGGGTTTCGGCCACAGATGGGTGACCCAGCCGGTGCCCTCGCGCGCGGTGGCGATGAACGCCTGCACGACGTGGCGGCCGTTGCCGTCGGTGAGGTCCCACCAGTTGCGGTTGATCATGTCGGTCTGGCGCGGCGAGACGAGGTTGGTGCCGTCGTAGTCGTAGACGAAGAAGAAACCGTCGTCGCCATAGGTCATCGCCGAGAGGATCTGCTTGACCTCGCTTTGGGCGGCGAGGTTGTCGGGCCCGGCCATGCCGTAGATGTAGTTCAGCCCGTTGCGCGCCTGCGTCACGTAGTTGCGCAGCTCGGCCTTTTTCGCCTCGATCATCTGGCGCTCCAGCGCGGCAATCTCACGCTCGGCGAGGGCGCGGGACTGATCGGCGACCAACGCCGAAATCGCCGTCACCGCGAGGATCAGCGGCAGGGTGGCCAGAAGAAACAGCTTCTGTCCGTAACTGGGCGCGATGCGGGGCAGGCGGGTGTGCATGAGGCAGAGCTTTACGGAAATGGACTGGCGATTCCCAGCGCCATGGCGGGGGAATGCAACGGTAATGGCACGGTAAATGTCAGGTAAAGTAATACGGGCTAGGATTACTTGTCGCAATATTTGCCATTCGGCGGGCAATTTTCGCCAATTATTCGACCGATCTACGTAATCCTTGGTATTTCACGGTTTCGTGGGCCTCGCTAGGCTCCCTCCTCACTGAAACGATCCGCGCGGGGCAATGGGAGGTCTGGCGCAGTCACATCTGGGAGGAGAATTCCATGGATCGTCGTTCTTTCTTGAAAACATCCGCATTGGGCGGGACTGCCGCTGCGGCGACCTCGCTGGCGGCGCCGGCGCTGGCACAGGGTCAGGTCAAGCTGACCATGGTCACCACATGGCCGCGCGGTCTTGCGGGTGTCTGGGACTCGGTGGAGCGTTTTTCCAACAGTGTCAATGAGATGTCGGATGGTCAGCTGATCATTGAACCAAAAGCCGCGGGCGAGCTGGTCGGCGCGCTGGAGGTGTTTGACGCCGTGACCAGTGGTCAGGCGGATATGTATCACGGGGCGGATTATTATTTCGTCGGCCAGCATCCGGCTTGGGCCTTTTTCACCACGGTGCCCTTCGGGATGACCGCGCCGGAAATGATGACCTGGTATTACGCCAATGGCGGGATGCAATTGCACCATGAATTGGGCGAAATCTTTGGCCTGAAAAGCTTTCTTGCCGGACAGACGGCGGCACAGGGCGGCGGCTGGTTCCGCAGCCCGATCAAATCGGCGGATGACTTCAAGGGGCTGAAATTCCGCATGCCCGGTCTTGGTGGTCAGGCGCTGGCAAAACTGGGGGCCTCTGTTCAGGTTCTGCCGGGCGGCGAGATCTATCAGGCATTGTCCACCGGCGCGCTGGATGGCACCGAATGGATCGGCCCGTGGTCGGACGAAAAGCTGGGCCTGCAAGAGGTCTGCAAGAACTACTACCCCGCAGGCTTTCATGAACCGGGCGCGGCGCTGTCTGTCGCCTGCAACCTTGAAGTCTTCGAGGGGCTGACCCCGTCGCAACAGAAGATCATCGAGATCGCAGCCGGCGAGTCGCATCAGCACAATTATGCGCTGTTCATCGCCAACAACGGCCCGGCGCTGGCGCGGCTGAAATCGTCGGGCGTGCAGGTGCAGGAATTCCCCGATGACGTGTGGGACGCGCTCGGCGCGGCCTCGAAAGAGGTGCTCGACGGCTTCATGGATGACGAGATGTTCGCCAAGATCCGCGAGTCCGCTGAAGCGTCGATGAAGTCGGCCTCGGGCTGGATGTCTGTCTCGGACAGCTTCTACACCGCGCAGCGCAACCGCGTCGACGGCTGAGTCCGACATAAGACAAGGCAGGCTGTGCACCCCCAACGGTGCGCAGCCTTTTGCGAACGGGGGGGGAAGCGATGCTGAACGGTCTGCTCTGGCTGGTCACCGAAATCGGCCTTGGGTTTTATCACATTGCCTATGCGATCAGCCATCCGGGCCTCTGGCTCGACTGGTCGAACAAGGAAGCGATGATCCGGTTCCTGTATTACGGCGGCTCGACCGAGTTCTTCTTTGCGGTCTTCGACATCTTTATCGTCGTGACGCTTGCCGGGCTGATCTGGCGGCCGTTCATGTGGGGCTGCGTGCGGGGGCTTGAGGCCTTCGCCAATGCCGTCGGGCGCACCGCCGCATGGGCCGGGCTGATCATGGTGGCGCAGCAGATCATCGTGGTGTTCCTGCAGAGCATCTTTCGCCTTGGCGAGATCGGGTTTTCGCCGCTGGGGATCGGCTTCACCCAGTCCGTCGGCTGGTATGCCGAGGGGCTGAAGCTGTGGAATGCTGCGGTGGTGGCGCTCTGCGTCTCCTACGCTTTCGTGCAGGGCAGTCATGTGCGGGTCGATCTGATCTATGCGCCGGTCAGCTACCGCGCCAAGCGGGTGATCGACATGTTCGGGTCGCTGTTCTTCATGATGCCCGTTGTCGTGCTGGTCTGGATGTATTCGTGGTTCTTCCTGTGGCGGCATCTGATCACGCCCAAGGTCTCGGCCAGCGACAAGCTGGAGCTGCTGATGCGCAAGGCGAAGATCGTCAAATGGAACGTCGAGACCATCGGGTTCAGTCCGGACGGCTTCAACGGCTACTTCCTGTTCAAGGTGCTGATCCTGTGTTTCGTCGGGTTGGTGTTCCTGCAGGCGGTCGCGTTTTTCTACCGCTCGTTCCTGGAGTTCAGCGAAGGCGAGGACGCGGAGGGGCGCTACCTCGACCGCGATACGCTGGGCGCCGGAGAAGAAGCCTATGAGGGCACACACTAGGGGGTGGGGCAGATGTTTTTCGGTTTGGATGGGGTCGAGATCGGCCTGATCATTGTATTTCTCAGCCTGTTCGCAGGCATCCTGTCGGGCTTTCCGGTGGCCTTTGCCATTCCGGGCGCGGGGCTGTTCGCCTTTGCGGTGATTGCCTGGCTCGATGGCAGCGGCATGCTGATCCACAACGCGATTGATGCGAGCAGCGAGGGGTATCGCGCGCTGATCGGGGCGGGGGTGAACCCGGACACGATCTCGATCTTCCGCTATCCGGATCTGCCGACGCTGGCGCAGCCGGTGTTTGAGCGGGGCTGGGAAACCGCGCTGGATCGCAACCTGTCCTTCATCGTGAACCGCATGAACGAGCGCGTCTTTGCCGGCCAGTCGATCGAGACGCTGCTGGCGGTGCTGATGTTCGTGATGATGGGGATCACGCTGGAACGCTCCAAGATCGCGAACGATCTGCTGACGACCATGGCGCGGGTGTTCGGGCCTTTGCCGGGCGGCCTCGCGGTGTCGGTCGTCGTGGTGGGGGCGTTTCTGGCGGCCTCGACGGGGATTGTCGGCGCGACGGTGGTGACCATGGGCTTGCTGAGCCTGCCGACCATGCTGCGCAACGGCTATTCGCCAGAGCTGTCGACGGGGGTGATTGCGGCGTCGGGCACGCTGGGGCAGATCATCCCGCCCTCCATCGTGATCGTGCTGCTGGGGACTTTGGCGGGCGATCTCTATTCCGCAGCGCAGGAAGCGCGGGCGCAGTCTTTGGGCTGTTCCGATGCGCTGACGTACCTGGGCAAACCGGCGGTCGTGTCGGTGGGCACGTTGTTTCAGGCGGCGCTGTTGCCGGGGATCTTGCTGGCGGTGCTCTATGCTCTCTATGCCTTCGGCTATGCGGTGCTGAACCCGTCGAAGGCCCCTGCGGTGAGCGTCGGCGGCGGCTCGGGAGAGGTGATCACCCGGCGCGAGGGGCTGACCTGGTTCGTGCTGGCGCCGGTGCTGCTGATCGGCGGCGTGCTGGCCTTTGCCGAGTTTGGCGTGGTCGGATCGCAAAGCCTGTCGGTGTCGAACTTTTCCCAGTCCGATGATGGCGCGAGCCTGCGCACCAATGTCAGCGCGCCCTGCAAGGCGGCGATGATCGAGCTGCACGGGCAAGCCAAGTGGGACACCGCCGTGGCCGAGGCTGAGGCGATTGCGGCCTCGGGTGGTCTCGACACCGGGCACAAGCTGAACGACGAGGAGATGCTGGCGGCCGTGCAGGCGAAGGCGGATCGTGCGGCGCCGATTGGCACCGGCGTTGCGACGATTGTCGTGTTGCTGGGGCTGGTGCTGGTGCTGGCGCACGGGGTGAAACCGGGCGACAGCGTGGCGCCGCTGGCCGTGGGCGGCTTCGGGCTGGCGCTGATGCTGCTGGTCGATCTGCTGCTGATCGGGCCGCGGACCTCGCCCGGGGTGACGCTGGTGCTGCTGGCGGTGCCGCTGGCGATCACCTTCTGGTCATTGCGGCACGCGGCGGCGCGGCTGGCGCAGAACGAGCTGGTGCGCGTGGTCTTTCCACCGCTGATGCTGATCGTGGCGGTGCTCGGCTCCATCCTCGGCGGGATCACCAACCCGACGCCTGCGGCGGCGCTTGGTGCGGGGGGCGCGATGATGCTGGCAGCCTATCGCAAACTGCGGGAGGAGGGGCGCGATCCCAAGGTCATCATCTGGGCGACCTTGGCGCTTGGCGCGATGATCCTGCTGGGGGCGAATTTCGATCTGCGCATCAATCAGGATGTGGTGACCTTCGAGAACTGGATCGCCTACCTTGCAGCGGCGGCGGCCTATATGATCGCCGGGTTCGGAATGATCTATTCCGGCTACGTCCTGTTCCGCACGAGGGTCCTGACGCCCATCGTGCGCGAGACGGCCAAGGTGACCTCAATGGTGTTCACCATTCTGGTCGGCAGCCAGCTGCTGAACCTGGTCGTCATCTCCTTCGGCGGAGAGCACTATATCCAGGACTTCCTGCGCAGCTTCGACAATGAGTTCACGGTCTTCCTGATCGTGATGCTGGTGCTGTTCGTGCTGGGTTTCGTGTTGGATTTCCTCGAGATCATCTACATCGTCATCCCGATCGTCGGGCCCGTCATCTATGGCGGCACGTTCGATCCGAAATGGGTGACGATCATGATCGCGGTGAACCTGCAGACCAGCTTCCTGACGCCGCCCTTCGGGTTCGCGCTGTTCTATCTGCGCGGGGTGGCCCCGGCCAGCGTGACCACGGGCCATATCTATCGCGGCATCGTGCCCTTCGTGGTGATCCAGGTGCTGGGGCTGGCGCTGCTGTGGTTCGTGCCGCAGATCGTCACCATCGTGCCGGCCCTGATGGGCGGCTGAGGCCCGCGCGACGTAAAAAAGCCGCGATCCCTAGCTGGGGTCGCGGCTTTTTGCGGTTTCAGCCCTTGGAGGGCTCTTTTTCGGGATGCGGCCAGATCACCGGGGTGCCGGTTTCGCGCGACGAGGTGCGCGCCTTGGCGGGGGGCACGCCGCGCGTCGGGGTCTTGGTGAACTGCACCAGATCCCAGCGGTTGCCGAAGGGATCGCGCCAGACGGCGACGCGGCCATAGGGCTCGTCGCGGGGGTCTTCCTCAAACGTCACGCCGGCCTTGAGCATGCGGTCATGATCGCCTTTGAAATCATCGGTTTGCAGAAAGAAGGCCACACGGCCACCCGTCTGATTGCCGATGGCGGCGGTCTGCTCGTCGCCCACCGCGCGGGCCAGCAACAGACAGGTCTGCGCGCCTTTCGGCGCAATCAGGACCCAGCGTTTGGTTTCGGACAGCGCGGTGTCTTCGACAAGGTCGAAGCCGAGCGTTTCGACATAAAAGGCGATGCCCGCATCATAGTCGGGGACCACCAGCGTCGCGGCGAAAAGGTTTTGTGTCATTTCAGGGCGCGCGTGTGTCGGGTAAGGAGATATTGGCAACCTGTTCTGCGATGGGATCGCTTTTGAGCGGGTGGGTGGTGGAGTCGTAATCATGCGGATCACGCATCCGGTCCCACTTGCCGCCGTGGTAGAGCTCAAGCCCGGTGAATTTGCACTTATAGCCCATTTTCGGCGATCCGGGCACCCAGTACCCAAGATAGACATAGGGCAGACCGGCGTTGCGCGCGATCTCGATATGATCGAGGATCAGGTAGGTGCCGAGCGAGTTCTTCTCCAGCGCCGGGTCGTAGAAGCTGTAGACCATCGACACGCCGTCATCGAGAACATCGGTCAGCGCGGCGGCGGCCAGGCCCTTGTCGGGGTCGATGTATTCGACAACGCGCGAGCGGATCGGCGTTTCCTCGATCATCGCGGCGAATTCAAAGACATCCATATCGGCCATGCCGCCATCGGCGTGCCGGCTGTCGAGGTAGCGGCGGAACAGCGCATACTGGTCTTCGGTCGCCCAGGGCGATGTGGCGCGACGCTCAAGATGTTGGTTGCGGCGCAGGGTGCGCCGCTGCCCGCGCGAGGCGGTGAAGTCGGCGACATTGATGCGGGCCGACAGGCAGGCGGCGCAATCGGCACAGGAGGGGCGATAGAGCACGTTCTGCGAGCGACGGAAGCCCTGCTTGGAGAGCGCATTGTTCAGCTGCTCGGCAGTGTCGCCCTGCAGGGAGGTGAACAGCTTTCTCTCCATCCGGCCCGCAAGATAGGGGCAGGGCTGGGGAGCCGTTACATAGAATTGCGGTGCAAGAGGCAGGGAATGACGCATGAAAACCAGTGTGTAGCATCGAAGGAAGGGCGCGGCCCCGAAGCGTTTCGGGCACCGCAGGTTCGGCAACGATAACAACGAAGTTCCCAAGCGCCAAGCCCTCTGGAGGTTTTCGACCTCGGGGGTGGGCGAATTTGCCTGCTTATGCGCGGCGATTCACGGCTGTGGTGCCCAGAATGTGATCTGTCAGACCCTGTCCGTACCGCGAGGTCAGCATGAAGACGACCGAGATCACCTGCAGGATGGGCAGCGCAAAGCTGACGGTAAAGCCCAGCGTGTGCAGCAATGCCTCAAGCGGGCTCAGCCGCTGGCCTTCGGTGGTGCGCAGCTCGATCGACATCAGGCGCATGCCCCAGGTGGCGGAGCTGCCAGAGATGGTCATCCAGCGATAAAAGAAGCTGACCGTGAGCAGCAGCAGCGGAAAGAAGAAGGCGCCGACAAAGGCGGTCAGCGGCACGATCACCAGCGCCACCAACGTGATGACAATGGCATCGATCACCCAGGCAAAGCCGCGCTTCATCGCGACACTGTCATAGAACTCCGGGCTGTGGTCGGGATCGGGAAGGGTCAGGCGCATCGGGTCCGGTATCCTGTAAACGGGGCGGTCATCGGGGGGGGGCGAGGCGGCCCCGAGGGGGCCGTCCTGGGCTTGGGCGCGCCGCATCCGGGCGCGCCTGGCGAGGTGTCTTGGCCTTCAGGCGTTGGCGTCCTGATTGGCGTTGTCGCGCTCTGCGCTGGCCTTGCGGGAGCGGTCTTCCATGAACTGGTCGAACTCGGCCTTGTCCTTGGCGGCGCGCAGGCGTTCCAGAAAGCCTTCAAAGCTGTTCTGTTCTTCCTCAAGGCGTTGCAGCGTCTCGGTCTTGTAGGCATCAAAGGCCGTGTTGCCGCTGGATTTCATCGCCGCAAAGCCGGTGCGGCGCATGTCGTTGTAACGTGAGTGACGGCAGGATTTTCCGAACATTTTTTTACCCCAGATCATGTAGAAGAGAATGGCGAGGCCGACCGGCCAGAAGAACACGAAACCCAGCACCATCGCGGTGATCCATGCGGGTTTGCCCTTGCTGTCCATCCAGGCCTCAGTGCGACGAAACCACGAAGCGGGGCGCGGGCCCTGGCTCTGGTGGTCGTACATTTGCGCGGTGGCGGGTGTCATGTCTGTCTCCGTATCCTTGGTTTGTTGCTATGTGAATGTCTTTCACATTACCGATATCGGAAGTGCGGCCCTCAACCACAAGGGGGCCATGTGAATGTTTTTTACATTAGTTGGATTGGGATGTGAAATCAGCCACTTGCGCCGCTGTCAGAGGCTGCAAAAGTTTTGGGGGCAGGCCAAAAACATGGCGCGGGGTGCCCGCAGCGGCCCAGATCCGTTCAAATTCCAGCAGTCGCGGGTCCAGATAGGCGCGGATCGGGTTGAGGTGGCCGATGGGCGCGACGCCACCAATGGCAAAGCCGGTCTGGGCACGGATCAGAGCGGCATCGGCCTTGCCAAGGGCTTCGCCGGCCACGGCACTGGCCTTGGCTGGATCGACCTGATTGCCGCCTGCGGTCAGGAACAGGATCGCTTCGCCACTCACCTCGCCACGAAAGATGATCGACTTGGCGATCTGGTCAAGGCAGCAGCCCACACTGTCAGCGGCCTGCTGTGCGGTGCGGCAGGCGCCCAACTCCTCGATCTCGGTCTCGATCCCGGCGTCTGCCAGCGCCTTGGCGACACGTTTCATGCTCTTGCTCATCCGGCTCTCCCTGCTCTTGCGCGCAATCTGCCAAGGCCGGGCGGGAATGACCAGAGCGAGGCGGATCTGGTCTTGACCGGCGCGCCCGCCCGCCGCACCTTCGCGCGATGAATGACACATTGATCCCGACCCGCCTGCCGCGCCCCTTTGACCGCGATCGTGGTGCCGAAGGCCGCGCCCTGTTTCCCGACCTCAGCGGAGATCTGGCCGCGCTGATCGAGGGTACGGCCGGGTGTAGCCCCTACCTCGGCGCGTTGATGGCGAAGGAACGGCACTGGCTGCCCGGCGCGATGGTCGCACCTCTGGCGGCGCTAAGCGAGGAAAAGGCCCGCCTTTCAGAGATCGCGCCGGACCAAATCGCGGCCGAGCTGCGCCGGGGCAAGCGGCGTATGGCGCTGCTGGTGGCGCTGGCTGATCTCTCGGGTGCCTGGGATCTGAGCCAAGTCACGGGCGCGCTGAGTGATTTCGCCGATCATGCGGTCGCGCTGGCGCTGCGCGCTGCACTGGCGGCGGAAGTGAAGCGGAACAAACTGCCGGGGATGGGCGAGGCGGATCTGGCCACGGGGTGCGGTCTGGTGGCCTTGGCCATGGGCAAGATGGGCGCGGGAGAGCTGAACTATTCCTCCGACATCGACCTGATCGTGCTCTATGACGAAGCGCGGTATCGCGGCGAGGACGTGCTTGAGGCGCGACCGGCGCTGATCCGGGCGACCCGCAAGATGGCCGCGACGCTGAACGACATCACCTCCGAGGGCTATGTGTTTCGCACCGATCTGCGGCTGCGCCCCGATCCCAGCGTCACGCCGGTCTGCATGGGGATGGCGGCGGCGGAGCGGTATTACGAGAGTCTGGGCCGCACATGGGAGCGCGCGGCCTATATCAAGGCGCGTCCCTGTGCCGGCGATATCGCGGCGGGCGAGGCGTTTTTGGAGGATCTGCGCCCCTTCGTCTGGCGTCGTCATCTGGATTTCGCCGCCATTCAGGATGCCCATGACGTGCGGCTGGCGATCCGGCGCAAGAAGGGCTTTTTCGGGCCGATCCAACTGGCCGGGCACGACATGAAACTGGGGCGCGGCGGCATCCGCGAGATCGAGTTCTTCGCTCAGTTTCACCAGATCGTCGCCGGGGGGCGCGATGCGTCGCTGCGGCTGCGCGGCACGGTGCCCGCGCTGGCGCAACTGGCGGAGCGCGGCTGGATCCCGCAGGCCACGGCCGAGGTGCTGTCGCGTCACTATCGCGCGCACCGCGAGGTTGAACACCGGGTGCAGATGATCAACGATGCCCAGACCCATCAGCTGCCGAGCGGGGCCGAGGGCTTGTCGCGGCTGGCGGCCTTCATGGGCACGGGCGAGGCGGAGCTAGGGCGCGAGATCAAGGACAGGCTGGAAGAGGTCCACAGCGTCACCGAGGCCTTTTTTGCCCCCGACAAACCGGGCGGCAAGGCCCAGCCGGAGGTCTGTGCTGAGGAGGCCGAGGCCGAGATCAGCTTTGACGAGGCGCTGGTGACGCGCTGGCGCAGCTATCCCGCGCTGAGTTCCGAACGGGCGCGTCATATCTTTGACCGCCTGCGGCCGCAGCTGTTGCAAAGCCTGTCCCGTGCGGCGCGCCCCGAAGAGGCATTGACGGCCTTTGACGGGTTCCTGCGCGGATTGCCCGCCGGTGTGCAGCTGTTCTCGATGTTTCAGGCCAACCCGCAACTGATTGATCTGCTTGGCGATATCACCGGGACTGCGCCGGACCTCGCGCTCTACCTCAGTCGCAATTCGGCTGTGTTCGATGCGGTGATCGGGGGTGGGTTCTTTGCGGAATGGCCGGGCGAAGATGCCCTTTGCAAAGAGCTGGATCGCGCTTTGCAAATCGAAGAGGATTACGAGCGCAAGCTGGATGCGGCCCGCCGCTGGGTCAAGGAGTGGCACTTTCGCATCGGCGTGCACCACCTGCGTGGCTTGATCGAGCCGAAAGAGGCGGGACACGAATATGCCGAGCTGGCGAGCGTGGTGCTGCGTGTTCTCTGGCCGGTGGTGCAGGCCGAATTTGCCACCAGGCACGGGCCGCCGCCGGGGCGCGGTGCGGCGGTGATGGGCATGGGCTCGATGGGGGCCGGGCGGTTGAACGCGCGCTCCGATCTCGATCTGATCGTGATCTATGATGCCGCGGGCGAGGAAAGCTCGGAGGGGCGGCGGCCTCTGGCGTCGCGGGTCTATTACGCGCGGTTGACGCAGGCGCTGGTGACCGCCCTGTCGGCCCCGATGGCCGAGGGGCGGCTCTATGAGGTCGACATGCGGCTGCGTCCCTCCGGCAGTCAGGGGCCGGTTGCGACCAGCTGGCAGAGCTTTCGCGACTATCAGGAGACCCAGGCCTGGACCTGGGAGCATCTGGCGCTGACCCGGGCGCGTGTCGTCTCCGGTCCTGAGGCGTTGTCCAAGGATATCATGGAGTTCCGGCGTGATCTTATTGCGCGGGGGCGCGCGAAGGGGCCGGTACTGAAGGACGTGGCCGAGATGCGCGCGCGCATCGCTGCGGCGAAGACCGCCGTGACGCCCTGGGACGTCAAGACAGGTCGGGGCCGCAATCAGGAGATCGAGCTGATGGCGCAGGCCGGTGGCCTGATCGCAGGCGACCCCGATGGCTGGATTGGCGAGGGGCTGGACCTGGCGGTGCGGGCTGGCTGGATGGAGCCGGCGGAGAGCGCTGCTCTGCTCTCGACTTACCGCTTGCTGTGGAATATCGGGCAGGTCGGAAAACTGCTGAGCGGCAAGGCTCTGGACCCCGATGAAATTGGCGAGGGGGGCCGCGCACTGCTGCTGCGCGACACTGGCGCTGAGACGATCGAGGCCCTGCAGGCACAGGTCGCCGCCTCGACCGAGGCCGCGGCACAGGCGATTGATGCGATATTGGAACGAGAGGCAGACAGATGATTGGAACGGTCATGAAAGGCGATGTAACAGACCCCAAGGCGCTGATCCGCGAGGCCTATCAGATTGAGGGCATCGACGATCCCGAGTGCCGCTCGGTCCTGATGGACTGGGCGCTGAGCCTTGAGGATGGGCAGGATCAGAAAGCCGCACTCGAGATCCTGATGGAGAAATACGGGCGCGCTGCGCCGGAGCATCCGATGACGGCGCTGCTGCAGGAAGGCCTGCAGAACATGACGACCGTGCGGCGGCGCGGTGGATCACGGGCGCGCAAAGCGCACTGACAGGGCTTTACCTTATACATGAAGAAGGCGCGCCAAGGGATTGGCACGCCTTCTCTTTTTCGTCGATCTTAATGTCAGCCGCGCAGGCTTGCAGCCTCGCGCGCCAGCTCCTCGATCGCCTTCCAGTCCTTGGCGTCGATCAGGTTTTGCGGCGCGACCCAGGAGCCGCCGACGCAGATGATGTTCTTCATCGACAGATACTCGGGTGCGTTCTCGGGGGTGACGCCGCCGGTCGGGCAGAACATCACATCCGGGATCGGCGCGCCGATGGCCTTGATGGCGGGCGCGCCGCCGTTGATCGAGGCCGGGAAGAACTTCTGGACGCGATAGCCGCGCTCCAGCAGGGCCATCACTTCAGACGCGGTGGCGGCACCGGGCAGCATCGGCAGGTCGGCCTGCTCGGCGGCGCTGAGCACGGTGTCGGTGGCCCCGGGCGAGACACCGAACTTGGCACCCGCTGCAACGACGGCAGTGACGGCAGCGGGCGTCAGGATCGAGCCTGCGCCAACGACGCCGCCCTCAACTTTCGCCATTTCGCGGATCACGTCCAGCGCAGCGGGGGTGCGCAGGGTCACTTCGAGCGCGGGCAGGCCACCGGCGACCAGCGCCTCGGCCAGAGCGCGGGCGATGCTGGCGTCATGGACGACCAGCACCGGCACGACGGGGGCCAGTCTGCAGATTTTCTCGGCTTCGGCGGAAGCAGCTTCGGGGGTCATGGAAAGCTCCGTAACAAAAGATCAGACGATGTTCGACGCGCCGGCACTGGAGGCCGAGGCATTCTGGCGGAAGGTTTCGAAAAGCTCGCGACCGATGCCGTGTTTGTTGGCCGACAGATCCGGCGTGACGGGGGTGCGGCCAGTCAGATCGGGGCAGGTGATGGTGCCGTTGACCGCGTCCAGCTTGACGATGTCGCCATCGCGCAGCAGGGCAATCGGGCCGCCATCTGCCGCCTCGGGGGCGAGGTGGATCGCGGCGGGCACCTTGCCGGAGGCGCCGGACATGCGACCGTCGGTCAGCAGCGCCACCTTCAGCCCACGATCAAGCAGAACCGCGAGTGTCGGCGTCAGCGAGTGCAGCTCGGGCATGCCGTTGGCCTTGGGGCCCTGGAAGCGCACGACGACGATGGTGTCAGAGGTGAACTCACCCGCCTTGAACGCTGTTTTTACGTCGTTCTGGTCGTGGAAGATGCGCACGGGCGCCTCGATCACGTGGTTCTCCGGTTTGACGGCAGAGACCTTCATGATCGCGCGGCCCAGCGTGCCTGACAGGTGCTTGAGGCCACCGGACTTCTGGAACGGGTCCGAGGCAGGGCGCACGATGCGATCGTTCAGGGTTTCCTTGGCACCGGGCTCATACACGATGCGGCCTTCGCGCAGTTTCGGCTCCTGCGTGTAAAGCTCCAGCCCGTCACCGGCGACGGTCTTGGTGTCGGGGTGCAGCAGGCCTTCGTTCAGCAGCTGGCCGATCATGTAGCCGAGGCCACCGGCGGCGTGGAAGTGGTTCACGTCGGCCAGACCGTTGGGATAGACCTTGGCCATCAGCGGCGTGATCGAGGAGATGGTGTCGAAATCCTCAGGGTCGATGATGATGCCAGCGGCGCGCGCCATGGCGGGCATGTGCAGCACGAGGTTGGTCGAGCCACCGGTCGCCATCAGGCCGACGATGCCGTTGACGAAGGCTTTCTCGTCGAGGATCTCGCCCGCCGGGCGGAATTCGTTACCAAGCGCGGTGATCGCCAGCGCGCGTTCGGTGCCCGCAACGGTCAGGGCTTCGCGCATCGGGGTGTTGGGATTGACGAAGCTGGCACCGGGCAGGTGCAGGCCCATGAACTCCATCAGCATCTGGTTGGTGTTGGCGGTGCCGTAGAAGGTGCAGGTGCCGGGCGAGTGATAGGAGGCAAGCTCTGCCTCCATCAGCTTGTCGCGGCCAACCTCGCCATTGGCGTATTGCTGGCGCACCTTGGCCTTTTCGTCGTTCGGCAGACCCGAGGGCATCGGCCCCGCAGGCAGGAAGACGGCCGGGATATGGCCGAAGGTCGCGGCAGCCATCACGAGGCCGGGGACGATCTTGTCGCAGACCCCAAGATAGAGCGCGGCATCAAAGCAGTTGTGCGACAGCGCAATCCCGGCGGCCATGGCGATGACATCGCGCGAAAACAGCGACAGCTCCATCCCCGGCTGGCCTTGGGTCACGCCATCGCACATCGCGGGCACGCCACCGGCAACCTGCGCCGTGGCGCCCTGGGCGCGGGCGGTCTTGCGGATCAGGGCGGGGAAATGCTCATACGGCTGGTGGGCCGAGAGCATGTCGTTATAGGCGGTGACGATGCCGAGGTTGGCGCCGTTGCCCTTGGACAGGGCGGTCTGGTCGTCGGGCACACCGGCATAGGCGTGGGCCTGGTTGCCGCAGGTCAGGTGGGCACGCACGGGCCCGGCTTCGGCTGCACGGCCGATCCGCTCAAGATAGAGGTCACGGGTGCCTTGGGATCTTTCGCGAATCCGGTCGGTTACGTCTGCTATTGTCTGGTTCAGGGCCATGGCTCGAAGCCTCCAATCTGGCTGCGTCGCGGATCTTGGGTGACGCCGGGGGGAGGGCGCGGCGCCAGCGCCTCCTCGTTTCGGCTGTAGTTTAGCGCTAACAGTCGCAGATGCCAGCCCATAAAGACGGCGATGCTGCAAAACAACTCTTCAACTTCGGCAACCTGCCAGATTTGGACGGATTTGCCCATCCTTGCTTGCCGCAAATCGCATCGCAAAATCGGCTAAGACACGGCGAACAGGGCTTTTCCCGAGGGCAGGGGCGTTACGGTTTTATTGACTTAATTCGTATGTAACTGCGCGAGGATTGCAACCTCGCGGAGAAACATCATGAAGCTTGCGGCCGGCGTGCTGGTATTTTGGACGGTGATCGCCCTCAGCGCCTGTGAGAATGTCGATGATGCCCGTGTCGGCGGCACACCGCGCGGTGCAACGGCCACCGATGGCATCAGGCTGGCCTATGACATCCGCGCGGTTGAGGTCGAGGTGTCGCGCAGTCTGAGGGTGTCGGAGAGCAACAGTTTCTACCCCGGTGGCGATATCGTCTGGCGCGAAGATCCCCTTGGCGATCGGTATGAACAGGTTGCGACCATCCTGCGAGATGCGGCGCGGCAGGCCTTCGCGGCGCCTGCAGACGGACCGCCCGCCGTGGCGCATCTGCGCATCACCTATTTCCATGCGCTGACCGAGCGCGCGCGCGGCACCACCGGAGGCTGGCACAACATCAACTTCGTGCTCTCGCTCACGGAGGCGACGAGCGGTGCGGTGCTGGTCGCGCCATATCGAGTGCGCACCCAGATCCGGGGCTATGGCGGGGCCAGGGCAACTGAAGCGGTGCATCGGGGCGAGACGCAGAAAGTGCGCATCACCCGCCACCTGATCGAGGTGCTGCGCAGCGAACTGGCCGCGCCGCCCGTCTGAAGTCAGGCTGACACCAAGCTGAGGCCAAGCTGAGGACGGCAAGCGCCCGCCGGACGCCACGTTTATTTGCGCGCTGGCCTGTCTGTGCTGGCTTCCCCCGGATCAGCGAAGCGGGTAGAGGGAGGGATGCAATCAAATGACACCCTTCCCGCCACCGATCCTGCGACCCTGCCAACCGTGCGCATGAAGCCGAAGACCGATGCCCGGCGCATCCGGCACGGCTTTCCTTGGGTCTATGCCAATGAAATGGTCACCGACCGTCGCACCAAGGCGCTGGCGCCCGGTGCCCTCGCCATCCTTGAGGATGAAAACCGCACGCCGCTGGCGCTGGTCACCGTCAACACCGAAAGCCGTATCATGGCGCGGGTCATCGACAAGGTCGATGCCGGTCCCATCGATCAGGCCTGGTTCGCCGCGCGCTTTGCCAAGGCGCTGAGCCTGCGCGAACGCCTGTTCGACGCGCCTTTCTACCGCCTGATCCATGCAGAGGCCGATGGCCTGCCCGGCGTCATCATCGACCGGTTCGGCGATACTGCCGTGGTGCAACCGAACGCCGCCTGGGCCGAAGCCCTGATCGAGCCGCTGACCGCTGCGCTTGCCGAAGTGACCGGCGTCACCTGCGTGCTGAAAAGCGCCTCGGGCCGCGCCCGCAGCCTTGAGGGCCTCGACGATGTTTCCGGCGTTCTGCTGGGCAAGGCGCCCGATGCGCCCGTGCCGGTGACGATGAACGGCGCGACCTATATGGCCGACCTCATGGGCGGGCAGAAAACCGGACTGTTCTTTGACCAGCGTCCGAACCATGCCTTCACCGCGAAGCTGGCGGAGGGCGCGAAAGTCCTCGACCTGTTCTCGCACGTTGGCGGCTTCGGTCTGGCGTGCCTCGCGAACGGGGCTGCGTCCGCGCTGGCCGTTGATGGCTCGGCCCCTGCATTGGCTCTGGCCGAGCAGGGTGCTGCGGCCATGGGTGCCTCGGACCGCTTCGCGATCCGTCAGGGCGACGCCTTCGAGGTGCTGGAGGCGATGAACGAAGAGGGCGCGCAATTCGACGTCGTCGTCTGCGATCCGCCCGCCTTTGCGCCCGCACGTCAGTCGCTTGAGGCCGGACTGCGCGCCTATGAGCGGCTCGCGAAACTTGCCGCGCCGCTGGTCGCACCGGGCGGATACCTCGTGCTGTGCTCCTGCTCGCACGCCGCGGACCTCGCCAAGTTCCGCACCGCCTGCATTCGTGGCATTGGCCGGGCGGGGCGCGAGTCGATCCTGCTGCACACCGGTTTTGCCGGGGCGGATCACCCGATGCATCCGCACTTGGCCGAAAGCGGCTACCTCAAGGCGCTGATCTTCCGGGTCTGAGGGTATGAAAGCGGTTATCGATGCCTGCGTGCTCTATCCGACAGTGATGCGCGAAATGGTGTTGGGCGCGGCCGGGCAGGGGTTGTTCACCCCTGTCTGGTCCGACCGCATTCTTGAGGAATGGGCCCGCGCCGCCGCCAAGCTGGGTGCCGACGGCGAGGCGCAGGCCCGCGCCGAAGTGGCGATGGCACGCGTCGCCTTTCCGAAAGCCGAGGTGCGCTATCCGCCTGAGCTGGTGAACCGCCTCTGGCTGCCCGACAGCGGCGATCTGCATGTTCTGGCGGCGGCGATTGCCAGCTCTGCCGATGCCATCGTCACCGTCAATGCCAAGGATTTCCCGCGCAATATCCTCGCGGAAGAGGGCCTCAGCCGTGCTGATCCTGACGCGCTGCTGGTCGGCTTTACCGAAGCCTCGCCCGATATCATGGCGCCCATTGGCGCCCGCGTTCTGGCGCAGGCCCGCGCCATGTCCGACCCCGGTTGGAGCATCCGCGCCCTGATGCGCAAGGCGCGGCTGCCACGTCTGGGCAAAGCCCTTGAGGCGCTCGACGTCTGACAGTCGGGCGCCTCGGTGCCTCAGCTGGCCTCGTGTCCAAGCGCCTGCATCTGCTCCGCTGCGATCTGGAAGCTCTTGATCCGCTTGGCAGAGTCGTGGATCTGGCCCGCGATGATCACCTCATCCGGTTCGTACTTCGCGATCAGCGCTGCCAGCTGGCGACGCACGGTTTCGGGCCCGCCCGTGGCCGAGACAGAGCCCGCCTGATTGACGCCCGCAAGGATATGCGCCGGCACGATTTCCTCGATATTGTCGACCGGGTAGGGCAGCTTGCTGGGCATGCCGGTGCGCAGCCGCACAAACGCCTGCTGCATGGAGGAGCGCAGATAGGCGCCCTCGGCGTCGGTCTCGCCCGCGTAGACGTTCAGCGCCATCATGAAGTGCGGCTTGGCGCAGAACTCGGACGGGCGGAACGACCGGCGGTAAATGTCGGAGGCTTGCTCCAACGCGTCCGGCGCAAAGTGCGACGCGAAGGCATACGGCAGCCCGGCTTGGGCCGCCAGCTGCGCACCATAGAGCGAGCTGCCGAGGATCCAGACCGGCACCTTGGTGCCCTCGCCCGGGAAGGCGTGCAGGCGTTGACCGGCGATCGGATCATCGAGATAGGCAATCAGCTCGCCCACGTCGCGGGGAAAGGTGTCCTGCTGGCTCATGTTGCGGCGCAGGGCGCGGGCGGTTTCCTGATCGGTGCCCGGCGCGCGGCCAAGCCCAAGGTCGATGCGGCCCGGATACATCTCGGCCAGCGTGCCGAACTGTTCGGCAATCACCAGCGGCGCGTGGTTCGGCAGCATGATGCCGCCAGACCCGACGCGGATGCGTTTGGTGGCGCCCGCCAGGTGGCCGATCATCACCGCAGTGGCCGATGACGCAATGCCGGGCATGTTGTGGTGCTCTGCCAGCCAGTGCCGGTGATAGCCCGCGGCCTCGGCCGCCTGTGCCAGTGCGACGGAGTTCTTCATCGCGTCGGCCATTGTGCTGCCCTCGGGGACGGGGGCAAGATCGAGCAGGGAATATTTCATCTGAGGTCCTTTCAGTCGCGGCCCGACCAGCCCTTGTCCAGGGTGCGGATCGCGGAAATGCGTTCGGCTGTGGCGGGGTGGCTGTGCAGCCAGGCGGTGCTTTCACCGCCGCGTGCGCCCGACAGCGCTTCGAGTTTGTGAAACAGGGCAATCTGGGGGGCGACACCGATCCCGGCCTTGCTGAGCAGGGCGGCGGCATAGGCGTCAGCCTCGTATTCGTCCTTGCGTGACAGTTTTGCGGTCAGCAGGGACATGGCGGCATTGGCGATCAATGGTCCTATGAAGGGGATGAAGCGCCCGATGACCATGCTCAGCCCCATGCGCAGCGCGTTCTGGCCCGAAAAATCGATCATGCGGCGGCGCGAGTGGCCCAGCGCGACATGGCCCAGCTCATGCGCGATGACGCTGGCCAGTTCCTCGGCCGTGACCTTGCCAGCGCGGTAGGCATTGTAGAAGCCACGGGTCAGAAAAATCCGCCCATCGGGGGCCGCAAGGCCGTTGATCGTCGGGATTTCATAGATGTTCACGCGGATGCGTTCGATATCCAGCGCCTGTGCCATCTTGCGCATCAGAGCGTGCAGGGCGGGGTCGGCCAGCTCGCTCGATTTCTCGTCCAGCTCCCGTTTCAGGCGCCAGGTCGAGAACCGCCAGGCCACAAGCCCGTAGATCAGCGCCAGAAGGAGGGGGGTGAACTTCAACATGAGAAAGATATGTGCCGTCCGGGGCCGCTGTGCAAGCGAGGCCGCGCGGGAAACGTCGCGGCAGGAGCGGCTTAGCGTCTACGGCTGAGCTCAGATACGCGCGCCAAAGGCCGCCAACTGAACTGTCGGCGGCCCCTGGCGGCGCAGCTGGTCATGCGTCCGGCGCGTCAGATCCGCAGATCAGAGCAGCGTCGCGGTCATCGAGATTTCGGCACCGGCGAGAACTTTCGAGACGGGGCAATTTTTCTCGGCCGTCTTGGCGCACTCCTGAAACACCTCGTCGCTGGCGCCGGGGATCTTGGCGGTCAGCTCAAGGTGGATCTTGGTGATGGCAAAGCCGCCGTCCTGTTTCTCCATCATCACTGTCGCGGTGGTTGCGATCTCGTCCGCGACCAGATCCTTTTCGCCAAGGATATTGGACAGGGCCATCGAGAAGCAGCCAGCATGGGCCGCGCCGATCAGCTCTTCTGGGTTGGTGCCGGCGCCGTCTTCAAAGCGGGTGTTGAAGCCATAGGGCTGGTCCTTCAGTGCGCCGGACTGGGTCGAGACGGAGCCTTTGCCGTCTTTCAGTCCACCGCTCCATTTTGCCGATCCTGTTTTCTTGATCATGGGTCCGTCCTTTTCTTCAATGTCTTTGCATGACTCAACGACCCGGCCTTGGCAGAAGTTCCTGCCGATTTCCGGGCCGCCGCTGTTCGTGACTTTGCAGATGCCACCTTGCCGCTTTGCAAAGTCTGCGGGGAGGCGGCTTTCTGACGGCCCCGATGCGTGCGCCACAGCCAGTACCCAAGCCCGGCCGCCGCCGTCAGCGCGGTCAGCAGGCCCGTCAGATCCGAGGCAATGCGCAGCACCGCCTCAAGATGCGCTTCGGCAAAATAGCCGAGGCCGAGGTAGAGCGAGACCCAGATCAGCTCTCCGATAAAGGTGAAGGGGGTGAATTTCAGCAGCGGCATCCGGGCGGCCCCGGCGGCGAAGTTCACATAAGGTCCAAGCGGCGACAGAGGGAACCGCGACAGCAGCACCGCAAGGCCGCCCCGCTTGATCAGAAAGCTGCGCGCCTCGTCCATGGTTGCGACTGCGCGTTTGCCGGGTTTCAGACGGCCTTGCAGCGCACCCTGCAGGCCACGCCCCAGCAACAGCCCGATGTGATCACCGATCAGCGCGCCGATGAAGGCCGCGATCAGCAACAAGGCGATCGGCAGATCCCCCGCCGCCGCCAGCGCCCCGGCCCCCAGCATGATCAGCGAGGCCGGCACAGGCACCGCCAGACAGCTGGTCAGTGTCGCGGCAAAGACCAGCGGCGCGCCGTAGCTGGCCAGCAACTCCATCAGCTCCTCACTCATGAGGCGCTCCGGGCGTTCGGGGGGGAAAGATCATTGCCCCTCCCCCAAAGGTGGCTCAGGCGCGACGACCGGCGGGTGATCCAGCTTCCACTGCAACAGCCAGATGTTCAGCCGGGCCAGCAGTTGGTCTTCGCTCAGCCCCTGCTTTTCGGCTATATCGGACAGCGTCAGGGCATGGTCAGGCCGGGCGCGGTAGTTCAGGAACCGGTAGACCTGAGGGCGCGGCACATGCCAGGCGTGGGCGACGAAGGCGGGCGTCATCCAGGCCTCGGGCACAGGGTTGCGCCAGTCGCCATCGCGGTAGTGCATCGAGAACAGCATCAGCCGCAGCGTGAACAGCCCCACCAGCACCAGCGCCGCCAGAAAGGCGAGGGTGCCGAGACGGTGATCGTGCCACATGTGCCGCGCAAAGCCGCCGACCGTGCTGTCCGGGGCAGGGTGATCGGACAGGCGGCCTTCGGGATCGCTCACCGTGTCAACTCTCGCATGCCGGCCTCAAGCCCCTGCAAGGTCATCGGCACCATGCGGTTCTCGAACAGTTCGGAGATCATGCCGATGGAATGCGTATAGCCCCAGTATTTCTGCGGAACCGGATTGATCCAGAGGTGGTCGGGCCATTGCATGCGCGCCCGGTCGAGCCAGACCTGTCCGGCCTCGGGATTCCAGTGTTCATTGGCGCCACCGGGATGGGCAATCTCGTAAGGGCTCATGCTGGCGTCGCCGACGAAAATGCACTTGTAGTCGGACCCATAGGTGCGCAGCACGTCCCAGGTCGGCATTTGCGCGTCCCAGCGGCGGGAATTGTCCTTCCACACGCCCTCGTAGAGGCAGTTGTGGAAATAGAAATGCTCCAGATGCTTGAACTCGGATCGGGCGGCGCTGAACAGCTCCTCCACCACCTTGATGTGGGGATCCATGCTGCCGCCGACGTCGAGGAACAGCAGCACCTTCACGGCGTTGCGCCGCTCGGGCCGGGTCTTGACGTCGAGATAGCCATGCTCGGCCGTGGCGCGGATCGTGCCGTCGAGGTCGAGCTCCTCATGCGCACCATCCCGCGCCCATTTGCGCAGGCGTTTCAACGCGACCTTGATGTTGCGGGTGCCGAGCTCAACCTGATCGTCGAAGTTGCGAAACTCGCGCTTGTCCCAGACCTTGACGGCGCGCTGGTGGCGGGACTTGTCCTGCCCGATGCGCACGCCCTCGGGGTTGTAACCATCGGCGCCGAAGGGCGAGGTGCCCCCGGTGCCGACCCATTTGTTGCCGCCCTGATGGCGACCTTTCTGTTCCTCAAGCCGCTGCTTCAGCGTCTCCATCAGCTTCTCGAAGCCACCAAGCGCCTCGATCTCGGCCTTTTCTTCCTCGCTGAGGTGCTTTTCCGCCATCGAGCGCAGCCAGTCGCCGGGGATCTCGACCTTCTCCAGCACTTGATCAAAGCTGATCTGCTCCAGCCCTTCAAAGCTGGCGGCAAAGGCGCGGTCAAAGCGGTCAATGTTGCGCTCGTCCTTCACCATGCTGGCGCGGGCGAGATAATAGAACCCCTCCGCGTCATAGGTGACGAGGTTGGCTTTCAGCGCTTCGAGAAAGGTCAGGTATTCGCGCAGCGACACCGGGACGGCGTGAGTGCGCAAGGCCTCGAAAAACGGAATGAACATGCTGGCTTCGATCCTATTTCAGGGGTCTTTTCGCAGGGTCGCGCGCCGCCTCAGAGCATCATGCGGTTGAGGATGACGGTCGCGAACAACCCGATGATTGCAAACAGCATCGCATGAACTGCGGCGTATTGCCAAATGTCCTTGGTGTTGCCGCCGCGCTTGCGCGCGCGAAAACCACCGAAAATGGCGCCCAGCACCAGACCTGCCACAATGAACATCGCATTCCCCCCGAGAGTGTTGCCGCAGCGATCCTGTGCGCCGCGTCAGCTGCGCCCCTGCTCCGACGCGGTGTCGGGGGGCAGATCGGCGACGTCCTGCAGCTTGGCCAGGATCGCCCAAGTTGGGCCAAAGCCGTATCTTGCCCAGCCCAGACTGTCCAGACGGGTGGCGCGCGCCAGATCGCGCTTGCCCTGCAGCGCATAGGCCTGTGCCTGCAGCATCATGACCTGCGCCAGAAGGGCTGCGTTCTGATTGGCTTCGGCCAGCGCAGGCAGGTCCTGCAGATATCCCAGCGCCGTCTCCGGGTCGCCCTGTCGCAGCGCGTCACGCGCCAGTTGCACCGCTGTCTGCGCGGCGTAAAGCCGCGTCGCGGGGGTGGCCGAATACAGGGCATGGGCGCGGCGGATATGGGCCATGGCGCCCACCGGGTCGCGCGCCTCCAGCAGCCGCCCGAGGATATATTCGGCAAAGCCCGTGCGATGATCGCTCCAGCCCTGGCGGTTCGCGATCGCCAGAGCCGTCTGTGCCCCACGCAGCCGGGCGGCGGGCGAGCCGGTGCTGCTCAGCGCCTGCTGCACGGCCGCGACCCAGTCCGGCGTCGTCTCGGGCAACGGCGCGGGGGCGATGTGCTGGCCCTCGGGGTTGAGCCGCGCCAGCAGAGCCGAAAGCTGCGCTGCCACCTCGGCCCGGGTCATGCCGCTGTGCAGTTCCGGCGCATAGGTCAGGCGCAGCATCAGCATGTCAAAACCGGTCAGGACCGAGTGCGTATTGTCGTCGTTGAAGGTGCTGTCGTTGAGGCGGAACAGATCGTTCAGCGGCCCCAGCGCCTGCGCCAGTTCCTCGTGCATGCAATCGCGCAGCTCCTGAGGTGAGGCGTCGTTGGGCACGAAGATCGCCAGCTGGCTGCGCGTCGTCAGCTTGCTCCAGTCCGTGCGCTCCTGCCGGCGGGCGGCGCGATATTCGCTCAGGTCATGGATGCCGGGAATGACGAAGCAGGCGGCATCCGACAGTTCGCCGCGAATGTCCTTGCCGCTCACCCCCTGAATGGTGATGCCGGTCGTCGCGTCCGGGGCACCGGGGCTGAGCGCGATATCGATGCCGGCTTCGTCATGCAGCCGCGCGATCAGGATCCTGAGGTCCTGCATCATCCCCGGCGGCGTGGCCCCGATGACCGAGACCCGCACAGGCCCCTCGAAGCGGGTCAGAACCGGCAGAGCGCGCCCGGATTCCAGCTTGAAGCTGAGGTCGAGGAAATCGCGCGCAAGATCGGCATTGGCGACCCGGGGCACCTCGGGCACGAAAGCGGCGAAATGCTTGACCGGGGGCAGCTGGGGGCGCACCGAATGCGTCGTGGGTCCGGGCTCTGGCGCGGGGGGCTGGGGCACCGGTTGCGGCGCACAGGCGGCCAGCAACAGGCCCGCCCCGAGGGCGATGGGGCGTAGTCCCGCCGGGATGCGGATCATGCAGGCTGCGCCCTGGGGGAGGTTGGATAGGGGGCCACAGCGCCGGTCATTCTCAGGTCATCCTCTTGCCGCGGACAGGACGCGGCCTCTGGCGCCAGAAAATACCGATCGCGCGGGACAGGCAAGACCCCGCATGCCCCGCGGTCGGCGGAGCCACGCGCACCCTCGCGCGCAGCCCCACCTGAGATCAGCGCCGCTGACCGCGCGCCATGAAGGCCAGACGTTCAAACAGATGCACGTCCTGCTCGTTTTTCAGCAGCGCGCCATGCAGCTTCGGCAGTGCATTGGCGCCGTCGCGTTTCAGATCCTCGGCGCTCAGATCCTCGGCCAGCAACAGCTTCAGCCAGTCCAGCACCTCGCTGGTCGAGGGTTTTTTCTTCAGGCCCGTGGTTTCGCGCAGCTCAAAGAATTGCGTCAGCGCGGCGGTCAGAAGCTGCGATTTGATACCGGGATGATGAACTTCGACAATCTTTTTCATCGTCTCCATATCGGGAAAACGGATGTAATGGAAAAAGCAGCGGCGCAAAAATGCATCCGGAAGCTCTTTTTCGTTATTCGAGGTAATGATGACGATGGGACGCACGCGCGCCGCAATTGTCTCTCCGGTCTCGTAGACATGGAATTCCATCCGGTCGAGTTCCTGCAACAGGTCGTTGGGGAATTCGATATCGGCCTTGTCGACCTCGTCAATCAGCAGCACCACTTTGCGGTCCGCATCGAAGGCCTGCCACAGCTTGCCACGGCGGATGTAATTGCGCACGTCATGCACCCGTTCCTCGCCCAGTTGACTGTCGCGCAACCGGCTGACGGCGTCGTATTCATACAGGCCCTGTTGCGCTTTCGTGGTTGATTTAATGTTCCACTCGATCATGTCGAGGCCCAGAGATTGGGCAACCTGACGGGCCAGTTCGGTCTTGCCGGTGCCCGGTTCGCCCTTAACCAGCAGGGGCCGTTCCAGCGTCACCGCAGCGTTGACGGCGACCTTAAGGTCCTCTGTCGCAACATAAGTTTCCGTACCTTCGAAATGCATTGAGTCCTCGCCCCTGATCACGCCAATTCCGCTTAACGATAAAGTTTTCCGCAGTTTGGCGCAATGCAAAGTGGTTAACTGGATTTCTGTAGTGACAACCATATGCGAACAGTTTAAGTCCCCGGTTCAGGGGACCCTGTTGCCCGGAATTGCGTATCGCGCCCCGGGCTTAGGACTAGTTTGGGAGCCGCTGATGAAAGCTGAATCATTCCTTGAAGACGATTATCGTCCGGCTGAGGGCGAGCCGTTCATGAACGAGCGTCAGCTCGAATATTTCCGCCGCAAACTCCTGTCTTGGCGCGAAGACCTTCTGGCGGACAGCCGCGACACCGTTGAAGGCCTGCAGGAAAACACCCGCAATATTCCCGATGTAGCGGATCGGGCCAGCGAAGAAACCGATCGCGCGCTGGAATTGCGCACCCGGGATCGTCAGCGCAAGCTGGTGTCCAAGATCGACGCAGCCCTGCGTCGCATCGAAGAGGGTGAATATGGCTACTGTGAAGTCACGGGCGAGCCGATCAGCCTGAAACGGCTCGATGCCCGCCCGATCGCCACGATGAGCCTGGAGGCACAGGAACGCCACGAGCGGCGCGAACGTGTGCATCGCGACGAGTGATCAAAAAGCCGCGCCCTGACCGGGGCGCGGGTCATTCCGGGGTCCGGTCGCTGGTCGGGTCTGGCACTGCGGATCTGACGCCAATGTGATCCGAGATCTGACAACGCCGGGGCCCTGCCTCGGCGTTGTTGCTTGCAAAGCGGGCATCCGCCGGGCCATATCACGGCGCTTTCAAATTGCATCGACCTGTATGCGAATCCCGCCCCTCACCGCGACAGGAGACGTCCTTGGCCCTGCGAGATCAGAAAATTGCCGTGATTGGCGCCGGTATTGGTGGCCTTGCGGCGGCGCGGGCGCTGGCTCTGCGCGGCGCTGATGTCACGGTGCTGGAACAGGCCAGCGCGATCCGCGAGGTTGGCGCAGGTTTGCAGATCAGCCCGAACGGTGCAGCGGTGTTGCGGGGGCTTGGCCTCGACGTGGCGCAGATCGGGCAACAGGGGCGCGCGCTCAACCTCTTTGACTATCGCGGGCGCAGTGCCCTGCGGATGGATCTGACGCAGGCGGACGGCAGCGCGGGCTATTTCTTCTGTCATCGCGCCGATCTGATCTGCGCGCTGGCCGAATCCGCGCGTCAGGCCGGGGCCCGCATTCGCCTGCTGCAAAGTGTCGACACGGTCGAGATCAGCGATACCCCCGAAATCCGCACCCATACGCAAACTCGCATCCGCCCCGATCTGGTGGTCGGCGCCGATGGCGTGCACTCGCGTCTGCGCGCGGCGATGCTGGGCGATGGCAAAGCCGCCTTCACCGGTCAGGTCGCCTGGCGCGCCGTGGTGCCCGTGCCCGCCAACCGCCCCGGTCCGCCCTCCGAGGCGCATCTCTACATGGGGCCGGGCCGTCACCTCGTGACCTATCCTCTGCGCGGCGGGCGCGCGCAAAACATCGTCGCAGTCGAGGAGCGCCGTGACTGGGCCCCCGACAGCTGGTCGCACAAGGATGACCCCAAGGCGCTGCGACGGGCCTTTGCGGGCTTCTGCCCCGAGGTGAAAGAGCTGCTGGGCCGTGTCACCGACGTCAACCTCTGGGGCCTGCACCGCCATCCCATTGCGCCGCTCTGGCACCGCGATCACTGCGTGTTGCTGGGGGATGCCGCGCATCCGACCCTGCCGTTTCTGGCGCAGGGCGCCAATATGGCGCTGGAGGATGCCTGGGTGCTGGGCGCCGCGCTGGACGAGGCCGCGACGATCCCCGAGGGCCTCGCGCTCTATCAGTCGCGCCGCAAGGACCGCGCCACCCGCGCTATCACCGCCGCCAACCGCAACGCCTGGAAATACCACCTGCGGTTTCCACCGCTGCGCGCCGCGGCGCACAGCGTATTGCGTTTGTCGGACCGGGTCGCGCCGTCGTTCATGAGGCACCAGTTCGACTGGCTCTATGACCACGACGTGACCGGCGGAGAGACCCTCTCAGAGGTCGATTTCCGCCCATAGCGGCACGTGATCGGAGGGCTTTTCGCGGCCCCGGATCTCGGAATCAATGCCGCATTCGGTGACCAGATCGGCGCATTGCGGCGTCATCAGCATATGGTCGATGCGGATGCCGTTGTTCTTGTTCCAGGCACCCGCCTGATAATCCCAGAAGGTATAATGCCCGGGCGCTGCGGTGCGCGTGCGAAAGATCTCGGTAAAGCCGAGGTTCAGCACGCGGCGATAGGCGGCGCGGCTTTCCGGGCGAAACAGTGCATCTTCGCGCCATTTGTCCGGGTTGGCGGCGTCTTCGTCCTGCGGGATGATGTTGTAATCGCCCAGCATGACGGCAGGCTCTTCGGCCTCCAGCAGCGCCTCGGCACGGGCTTTCAGACGCTCCATCCACCCCAGCTTATAGGCGTATTTGCCCCCGGAAACCGGCGCGCCTGCGTCGTCCAGCTCCACCGGATTGCCGTTCGGCAGATACAGCCCGCAGACCCGCAGCGCCGTCTTGTCGCCGATCACCGTCGCCTCGATCCAGCGCGCCTGTTCGTCGGCTTCGTCGCCGGGCAGGCCGCGCGTGACATCTTCCAGCGGCAGCTTGGACAGGATCGCGACGCCGTTGAAGCTTTTCTGGCCATGGGTCTCGACCCGATAGCCGCGATCCTCGAATAGCTCGCGCGGAAAGCCCTCGTCGACGGACTTGATCTCTTGCAGCACCACCACGTCGGGCTGCGCCTCGTCGAGCCAGTCGCACAGAGCCTGCACCCGCGCCTTGATTCCGTTGATGTTGAAGGTGGCGAGTTTCATGCCGGACAGCCCTTTTCCCTGGTCTTTGTTCCGGTCGCGGGCAGGGCCCTGGCCGAAGCCGGGGCCGGTGTCGCGCCGGTGTCGGCCCGTTTCTAGCCGATTTCAAACCGCGATGCCCCCGGATTTTACCCAATCGACCCTGCAATCGGCATCGAATCGCGCCCGGCGCGCAGGACCCGCCCCGCCAAAATCCTGCCCGAGTCGCGTGGGTGCTGAGAATCAAGGCAATCGACGAACATATGTTCTTTATGCGTTCCCGGGGTGTGCCATTTTGCAAAGGTGCCTCATCAGAAATATGTCAAAAATCTGTTAAGAGCGATGAAGCAATCCGGTGTGGTTCGAAGCTCATGTGGTCGGTTTTTCCTTGACACGTTAAAATTGAATTAACCGTTTGACGAAATCGCTGTGCGTGCACAGCGTTGGTCATCGCCACAGACATCCAAACCCTTGATCACACACCGGGAGATGACCATGACCGCTATCCGTAAAGCCATGTTTCAAAACGCTATTTCCGATGCCTCCGCTGAATCGATGCTGGGCGGAGAGGGGGTGGAAATGTTCTCCTCCGGCTCCGCTCCGGTGACGTCCGCCAGCCTGTCCGACGGGGAAGGTCTGGCGATGTTCTCCTCCGGTTCGGCGCCTGTCGCGACCTCCACGCTCAGCGGTGATGCGGTTGAGGCCTTCTCCTCCGGCTCCGCACCGATCAGCGCAGGCGCGCACACCGGCGCCTTCTCCTCTGGCTCCGCGCCCACCGCCGCATCCGATGTGCAGATGGGCGATGCCGTGCACAGCTTCTCCTCGGGCAGCTGATCCGACCGCACCTCCGGGCTGTGGCGGGGCGGGGTGCCCCGCCACGCCAGGGCTGACACGACGGATAGGAGAGAGCCTATGCCCGCCACCGCCTCCAATGTTGTCCATCTGTCCTTCCCCAGCCGGGCGCAGAGCCGGGACGCACGCCGCGCGGCGCTGCTGGAGGGCTTTGCCCAACGGCGCCGCGACCCCGGCGATGTCTTCTGGCTGAAGGAAAACGCCGAAGTCCTGAACATCTTCGAGTGCACCGGCCAGCGCCTGACCGAGGAGGCCCTCGCGTCGCACCGCGCCGTCTATGACAGCCTCGAACAGCGCCTCGGGTTCTTCCCGCAATACTACCGGTTCTTCCTGTCGATCTGCCTTGATCTGGAAGACCTCGGGATGCCCGGCAGCAAGGGCGACGCGCTGGTCGACTGGGCCTGCGCGCAAGGCCTGGCGCAGGCGGAGCTGTCGGATCTGCAGCGTGCCGAGTCGCGGCGTCTGATGCTGCGGCGGGGCCGTGATCCCTTCGGCACGTCAGAAGAGCTGACAGAGAGGCTGCATGCTTTCATCGCCAGATCTGCCACTTTTGTGATGCCGAACAAGAAAGCTGCCTATGAATTGACCCACATCCTGTTCTACCTGAGCGAGTACGGCAGAAAAACTCCGCAATTGCCGCCTCAGGTCAAAGAAAGCCTTAACTTTGCAGGGACCCTTGCGTATCTTGAATGTAACGCGGATCTTCTGGCCGAAATCTGTGTCGCCCTGCGTCACGCCGGCCTTGCCGTTCCACAACTTTGGGACGACTGGCTGGTGCGCGAAACCCACGGCTTTGCCGTCCAAGGGGGAGAGGGGGCAGCAGCGCAAGACGATTACCACGAATACCTCGTGAGCAATTGGGCGCTGGCCACAGCCGGGCATGACACATTCCTCCACACGATCCCCGAAGGCACACCGCAGTTTCACGCGCGCCCCGGTCGTGCGGGCCCGTTGCGCCGCATGTCGCACTGCCTGCTGTCGCTTGAGGGCGCGCGCAGTGGCGACTGGCACCACATGCGAGAGCGTATGTTCGCAGCCCTTGAGAGCGACGCCCAGATCGCTCACCTGCGCGCGGCCGAGGCTTCCTGCACTGATTTCCATGACTTTTTCGCGGGGTTCGCCCGCACCAACATGGTCCTTCGGGCCTCATGATCTGATGGCGGGGGCGGCAGCGTGACGACTCACATGGCAAAACGGGCGACCCTTTTCGGCGTCGCCATGGTGCTGGTCTACACGGCGCTGATCTCCTCTGCGGATGCGATCACCAAGTTCATCGCCGGCGGCTATGCCGCGCCGCAGCTCTATGTCATCTCCGGCGGCCTCGTCGCTGTCTTCTGCCTGCTGGCCGAGGCGATGTCGCAGCGCACCGGCCTCGTCGCCGCCGTGCGCACCGGTCAGCCGCGTGCCATGGCCGTGCGCTCTGTCGCGACGGTGATCGCTGCCACCTGCTTTTTCTACGCCTTCAAGCTGCTGCCCTTTGCCGAGGTCTTCGTCTTCGTCGGTCTGATGCCGATCTTCGCCGGGCTGATGTCGGGCCCGATCCTGGGCGAAAATGTCAGCCTTGCGGTCTGGATCTCGCTCGGGGCGGGGTTCATCGGCGTCATCTGCCTGTTTCCAGCGGGGCCGCACTCGATCTCCTCGGGGCACCTGATCGCTCTCGCGGCCTCTCTGTCGGGCACCACCTCGATGGTCATGGCGCGCTACATCGGTCGCCACGAATCCAACGCTCTGGCGCAGGTGTTCTGGCCCAACGTCACGATCATGCTGGTGATGAGCTGCGCCTTGCCCTTTGTGTTCAAGCCGATGCCGCTGGTCGATGTCGGCTGGGCCGCCGCCTACGCCGGCTTTCTGTTTCTGGCCCGCTGGGTGCTGGTCGTCGCCCTGCGCCAGATGGCAGCCTACGTCGTGACGCCGCTGATGAACCTGCAGTTCGTCTGGATGGTGATCCTTGGCGCGTTGTTCTTCGGCGAGATCCCGGGCACCCATATCTATCTCGGCGTCACCATCGTCATCGGCTCGGGCCTCTACCTGATCTACGAACAGTTCGCCCGCAGCAGTGCCCAGCAGGACCCCCTGCGCGCGATGACAGGGTCGGTCAAGGCAGCCTCGCCGATCTCGCCAGCCGAATAGGCGCGGGCCATGTCCGCCCTCTTCGATCATGTGACCCTCGGGGTCAGTGACATCGCCCGCGCCCGCGCCTTCTACAATCGTATCATGCCGACGCTCGGTGTGCCGCTGCTGTGGGAGACCGCGACCATGCTGACCTACGGCAAGGACGGGCAGGACTTCGGCCTGCAGTGCGACACCGCCAGCGCACGCCAAGGCACCCATGTCGCCTTCGCCGCCCCCGACCGTACCAGCGTCGATCGTTTCCACGCCGAAGCTCTGGCGGCGGGCGGTCAGGACGCCGGTGCCCCGGGGCTGCGCCCGCAATATCAGGGCCGCTACTATGCGGCCTTCATCCTCGACCCCGATGGAAACCGCATCGAGGCGGTGTTTCACGCGCCAGAGGATTGAGGCCCGACGGCACCAAAGAAAAAGGCCGCCCTCTCAAGCGGCCCGTTTCTTGCGCCTTTGCGGCGATCACATCGAAAACGAGGTCCCGCAGCCACAGGACGAGGTGGCATTCGGGTTCTCGATCACGAAGCGTGCGCCGATCAGCTCCTCGGTGAAGTCGATCACCGCGCCCGACAGGAACGGCAGCGACACGGAATCGACCACCACCTTCTGCCCCATGCCCTCAAGCACCAGGTCATCGGTGGCGATATCGTCCAGCTTGATCTCGTATTGAAAGCCCGAACATCCGCCGCCTTCCACCGCGACGCGCAGGGCCTGAGGCCCCGCGGCGATCTCGGAGAGGCGGGCAAAGGCGCGGTCAGTGACTTTTGGCGGCAAATTCATCGCAATAACTCCTGACATTTTGCATGTCGTCCTGCACCAATATAAGGACAATGGCAAAAGGCGACAAGAAGCCGAAGGGACCAATCACATGCGTGCGATCTATGCCTCCGACCCTGCCCAGTCGCGCGGCAGGCTCTATCCCGAAGATGAAAGCCATTTTCGCTCATGTTTCCAGCGCGATCGCGACCGGATCATCCATGCCTCGGCGTTTCGCCGCCTGAAACACAAAACGCAGGTGTTTATTGAGCATGAGGGCGATTATTTCCGCACCCGGCTGACCCATTCCATCGAAGTGGCGCAAGTGGCGCGCACCATCGCCGGGGCGCTGAACCTCAATGACGAGCTGACCGAGGCCGTCGCGCTGGCCCATGATCTCGGCCATCCGCCCTTCGGTCACACGGGCGAGGATGCTCTCGCCGCGCTGATGAAACCCTACGGCGGTTTCGATCACAACGCGCAAGCCATCCGAATCGTCACCGCGCTGGAGCGGCACTATGCCGAATGGGATGGCCTCAACCTGACGTGGGAGACGCTGGAAGGCATCGCCAAGCACAACGGCCCCGTCACCGGCGTGATCCCCTTCGCGCTCGCCGACTACAACCGTAAGCATGATCTTGAGCTGCACACCCATGCGAGCGCCGAGGCGCAGGTCGCCGCCCTCTCCGACGACATCGCCTACAACAACCACGACCTGCACGACGGTCTGCGCGCCGAACTGTTCTCGACAGATGAGCTGGCCGAGCTGCCGATCCTGAAGGACTGCTTTGCCGGTGTCGACAGCCTCTATCCCGGCCTCAACTACTACCGCCGCCGCCACGAGGCGCTGCGCCGTTTCTTCGGCATTCTGGTCGAGGATGTGATCGAGGTCAGCCGCGCCAATATCGCCGCCCTGAACCCGCAGAGCGTCACCGACATCCGCCTTGCCGGCCGCATGATGGTGCAATTCTCGCCCGCCGTCTGGTCTGACCTGAAACAGATCCGCGAGTTCCTGTTCCACCGCATGTACCGCGCCCCGGAAGTGGTCGAGATGCGCCAGAAGGTCACCCGCATTGTGGAGGAGCTGTTCCCGCTGTTCATGGAGCGCCCCGAAGTGCTGCCGAAGCAATGGCGCAAGGATATCGACGATGTGGGTGACGACAAGATCGCACTGGCGCGGCTTGTGGCGGACTACATCTCCGGCATGACGGACCGCTTCGCGATCGTCGAACACGCCCGCCTGATGGGTCATGATCCCGAGCCCGGCCTGCGCGCCTCTGGTCCCGGCCACATCCGCTACGCCGACCGCGTCGAAGAAGCCCGCCTCGAAGACGAGTAGAGCAGGGGACTCGTCCCATTTTCCGCGCCGCCTGATGCAAATCGGTGGCGCGGCTCTGCCTCAGCGTCAGATCTCCCGGTAGACGGCCATATCCGCGGTGATCCCCAGCTCGGCGATCAGGCTGGCGGGATCAATGCCACTCTCACCGCGCGACGCCAGCACGGCGCGCTTCGCCGCCTCGATCGCCTCCGCGCTCTCCCAGACCGCGATGGTCACGATATTGAAGCGTCCCGGCCCGTCACATTGCTCGACGACCTGCTCGCTCAGGCAGCCCGGACAGTGGCGCAGCACCGCATGGACCTGCGCCACCTGATCCAGAAACCTGTCGCGCGCCGCCTCTGGCACAATGAACTTGTCGATCCGATACAGAGCGTCTGCCATGGGTTCCTCCTTAATGACAGTGTGCTGTCAGATTGCCGCATTGACAGGGTGCTGTCAACTTTGCAAAGTGATCCCATGAGCTTTGAAAACCCCACAACCGCCACAACAGGGCGGATCATCTTTGAAATCCTGCGCCTCGGCGGGCGGCTGACGGCGGCGGGGGATGCTCTGGTCGGGGATATCGGCCTCAGCAGCGCCCGCTGGCAGGTGCTCTCAACGGCGCAGTTTCTGCCCGATCCCGGCACCGTTTCCGACATCGCGCAGAGCCTTGGGCTGGCGCGCCAGTCGGTGCAGCGCGTCGTCAACGAGCTTGAGGTTGCGGGGCTCGTCACGCTGGCCGACAACCCGGCCCACCTGCGTGCGCGTCTCGTCGTGCCGAGCGAGGCCGGGCGCGCCGCCCTGACCGAGGCCGAAACCCGTCGCCAAAGCTGGACCGACTCTCTGGCAGAAATGGTTGACCCCGAGGATGCCGCCACCGCCGAGCGCGTTCTGATCCAGCTGCGCCGCGCGCTGGACCGATAGCCCCCGCCAGAGCTAAAACCAGATCAGGGCAGAACCGCACCCCAGGGATGCGCCAAATCTGCCTCCTCCATTGACCTCTGTTGCGGCAATGATAAACCCCGGAGGAACTCGTCGAGCCTGCCGGACCCCTCCGGCCCGCCCGAAACCTCAGGAAAGCGCCATGAACCTCTTTACCGATATCCGCAGCCTCGTTCTCGACAGCCTTGCCGCCATGCAGGCAGCAGGCGACCTGCCAGAGGGGCTTTCCTTCGACAACGTCACGGTCGAGCCGCCGCGCGATCCCGCCCACGGCGATATGGCGACCAACGCCGCCATGGTGCTGGCGAAACCCGCCAGCCTCAAGCCGCGCGACATCGCCGATGCCCTGGCCGCCCGTCTGGTGGCGGATGAGCGCATCACCCTGGCCGAAGTGGCAGGCCCCGGCTTTCTCAACCTGCGTCTGGCAGGCGGTCTCTGGCAGGGCGTCGTCAAGGCCGCGCTGACCGAAGGCACCGCCTACGGCAAGTCCGAAATGGGGCAGGGTGCCCGCGTAAACGTCGAATATGTCTCGGCAAACCCCACTGGCCCGTTGCATGTTGGCCACACCCGTGGCGCGGTTTTCGGCGATGCTCTGGCCTCGCTGCTGGCCTATGCCGGCTACGACGTGACCCGCGAATACTATATCAACGACGGCGGCGCACAGGTCGATGTCCTCGCCCGGTCCGTCTATCTGCGCTACCTTGAGGCCCACGGGCAGGAGGTCGCCTTCGAGGATGGCACATACCCCGGCGACTACCTGATCGAGGTCGGCGAGGCGCTGAAGGACAAGGTCGGCGACGCCTATGTCGACGAGCCGGAGGAGGTCTGGCTGGCCGAGATCCGTACCTTCGGCACCGAAGCGATGATGGCTCTGATCCGCGCCGATCTCGCCATGCTCGGGGTCGAGATGGATGTCTTCTTCTCCGAAAAATCGCTCTATGGCACCGGCAAGATCGAAGCGGCGATTGATAGCCTGCGGGCCAAGGGCCTGATCTATCGCGGCACGCTGGAACCCCCCAAGGGCAAGCTGCCCGAGGATTGGGAACCGCGCGAGCAGACCCTGTTCAAATCCACCGCCCACGGCGATGACGTCGACCGTCCGATCCAGAAGTCGGACGGCGACTGGACCTATTTCGCCCCCGATATTGCCTATCATTATGATAAGGTTTCCAGAGGCTTCGACGCCCTTATTGATGTGTTTGGTGCCGATCACGGTGGCTATGTCAAACGCATGAAAGCGGCCGTCTCGGCGCTCTCGGATGGCACTGTGCCGCTCGATATCAAGCTCTGCCAGCTGGTCAAACTGTTCAAGAACGGTGAGCCGTTCAAGATGTCCAAACGCGCCGGGACCTTCATCATGTTGCGCGATCTGGTCGAACAGGTCGGCCCCGATGTGACCCGTTTCGTCATGCTGACGCGCAAGAACGATGCCCCGCTGGACTTCGATTTCGACAAGGTGATGGAGCAGTCGCGCGACAACCCGGTCTTCTACGTCCAGTACGCCCATGCCCGCGTCTGCTCGGCCCTGCGCCGTGCCGGCGAGGCCGGGATCACCACGGATGACGCGACGCTGGCCGCCGCCGTTCTCTCGGACATGACCCACGAGTCCGAGCTGGCGGTTGCGCGCAAACTCGCCGAATGGCCGCGTCTGGTCGAAATCGCCGCCCGCACGAACGAGCCGCACCGGATCGCCTTTTTCCTCTATGAATTGGCGTCGGATCTGCACGGCCTCTACAATCGGGGCAACGAAGAGAGCCATTTGCGCTTCGTTCAGGAGGACGCGCCCGAGGTGTCTCAGGCAAAATTGGCGCTGGCGCGTGCCGTGGCCGTTGTCATTTCCGCAGGTCTTGGTATCCTTGGCGTCACCCCGGCGGAAGAAATGCGATAACGCAGCGCGCCGGACCCGAACAGGCAAACCGATCCGTTCGCGATCCGTGACACGACAAGACCGGGCGTCAAAGCCCCGGCGTGCGAGGCAGTATGGCAGACTTTCAGGCAGACGGGCATTTTGGCTCCGTCAATTACGGCACCCGTCCCAGACGCGAGCAGACCCACGCTCAGGCGCCGCGTCGCCACGACGCAGGCTATGCCCCCGAGGCGCAGTCCCCCTATGGCGCGGGCCACTACGACACCGCCTCATATGACGACGGTCATCACGACGGCGGCCAATACGAAGAAGCGCAGTACGACGAAGCACAGTACGAGGGTGACCCATACGACGGTGGCCAGTATGGCAACGGCGGCGATCAGCGGGACTCGGCGTCTGTCGGGGCGCTGTTCACCTGGGTCGGCGGCGTGGTGTCGCTGGCGCTGGTCGCGGGCATCGGCCTCTGGGGCTACCAGATGGTCATGCGCGACGTCTCCGGCGTGCCTGTCGTGCGTGCGATGACCGGCGAAACCCGCCGCATCCCCACCGACGCCGGCGGCCAGACCGCCGATTTCCTCGGCCTCTCGGTCAACCACGTTGCCGCCGCGAAGGAGGCCGCCTCGGCCCCCGATCAGGTGACGCTGGCACCCAATGCCATCAGCCTCGGCGATGACGCGCTCACCGAAGAAGAGCTCGCCGCCCGCAGCGCCATCCCGGTCAGCGCCCCCGCACCACTCGACATCGGCGAAGCGGATGGCACCGGTGAAAACGCCGCCGCCATCGCCCGCCTGCGCGCCGACGGAGAGGGCACCAGCCAGGGCCTTGGCGAGGATATGGCAGGCTCCGCTACCCTGCGCCCCAAAGCCCGCCCGGCAAGCCTCTCGGCACTGGCCAGCGTCGTTCAGGCTTCCGCCTCGGCCGCAGATGTGCCGCAGAGCGCGCCACCTGCCGAAACCGTCACCAATATCGCTGCCGACGCGGTGCCTGCGGGCACCCAGTTGGCGCAGCTCGGCGCCTTTGCCTCGGAAGAGATTGCCCTGTCGGAATGGACCCGCCTGTCCAAGGACTTCGACATCTATCTCGCCGGGAAATCCCGTGTGATCCAGAAGGCCGAAACCGGCGGGCGCACCTTCTACCGCCTGCGCGCCATGGGCTTCACCGACCTCTCCGACACGCGCCGGTTCTGCGCCGCCCTTGTCGCGGACAAGGCTGACTGCATCCCCGTTCTGACCAAGTAACCGGACCCCGTGCCTGAGCATCAGGCGCGGGACCGCCCCAAAGCCCACCCGGATGCTCCGCGTCCGCAACAGGCCACGCACGCGCGTCGCCGTCAGAGGTAGCCATGGCCTTCGGAGCCACCATTCTCGACCCCACCGGACTGCGCCTCACGGACGAGGAGAAGCGCGTCTTCCGCACCGCCGATCCCTATGGCTTCATCCTGTTCGCCCGCAACATCGACACGCCCGAGCAGACGGCCGCGCTCTGCGCCGAGCTGCGCGAGGCTGTTGGCCGCAATGCCCCGATCCTGCTGGATCAGGAGGGAGGCCGCGTCCAGCGCCTGCGCCCGCCGCATTTCCGCCAGTGGGACGCGCCGCTCGATTTCGCCGCCCGTGCGCGTGACCCCATCGCCGCGATGTACCTGCGCTACGCCATCATCGCCGCCGAGATGCGCTCCGTCGGGATCGACACCAATTGCGCGCCGCTGGTCGATGTTGCGGATGACAGCACCCACCCTTTTCTGCGCAACCGCTGCTATGGCACCGACGCCGCCACGGTGGCGGGCCTGGGCCGCGCCGTTTCCATGGGGTTGCTCGCGGGCGGTGTGCTGCCCGTCGTTAAGCATATCCCAGGCCATGGCCGGGCGCGCGCCGACAGTCATATGGAGCTGCCCCACGTCACCACCTCCCTCGCGGAGCTGGACGAGGTCGACTTCGCCCCCTTCAAGGTGCTGAACGATCAGCCGATGGCGATGACCGCCCATATCGTCTACGACCAGATCGACCCCGATCAGCCTGCCACCCTGTCGCCCCGCGCCATCCAGATGATCCGCAACCAGATCGGCTTCGACAACCTGCTGATGACCGATGACATCTCGATGAAGGCGCTCTCGGGCAGCCTGTCGGAGATCGCGCGCGGCTCTCTCGCGGCCGGCTGCGATGTGGTGCTGCTGTGCAATGCTGACCTCAAGGACCGTATGGAGGTGGCCGAGGCCGCCGGCTTCATGACGCCCGCCGCCCAGCAACGGGCCGAACGCGCGCTCTCCATGCGCCCCGACACCGCCCCCGAGCTTGACTTTGACGCGATGGAGGCCAAGCTGTCCGCTCTGCTGGACGGACCGGTGTATGGCTGACAAAGACCTGTTTCAGGAAGACCCCGAGAGCGTCTCGGAACGCCTCGCGGCGGAGGCGCTGATCGTCGATGTCGACGGCTTTGAAGGGCCGCTCGATCTGTTGCTGACGCTGTCGCGGACGCAAAAGGTCGACCTGCGCCGGATCTCCATCCTGATGCTGGCCCAGCAGTACCTGGCCTTCGTCGAACGCGCCAAGAAGCTGCGTATCGAACTGGCCGCCGACTATCTGGTCATGGCCGCCTGGCTCGCCTTTCTGAAATCGCGCCTGCTGCTGCCGCCTGACCCCACCGAAGAAGGTCCCTCGGGTGAAGAACTCGCCGCGCACCTCGCCTTCCAGTTGGAGCGCCTGCAGGCGATGCGCGATGCCGCCGCCCGGCTGATGGCGCGCGACCAGCGGGGCCGCGACTTCTTCGTGCGTGGCATCCCCGAAGACGTCACCCGCGTGCGCAGCGTCACCTACTCCGCGACGCTGCTCGACCTGATGCAGGCCTATGCGCGCATCCGCACCCGCGATGAATTCCGCCCCTTCGTGATGGACCGCGACAATGTCTTCACCATGGAGCAGGCGCTGGCCCATATGCGGGGCATGATCGGCTTTGCCGGCAACTGGACCGAACTTTCGGCCTATATGCCGCCCGGCTGGACCCATGATCCGATGCGTCGCCGCTCGGTCACCGCCGCCACCTTCGCCGCCTCGCTGGAGCTGGCCAAAGAAGGCAAGCTTGAGCTGCGCCAGTCCGACACCTTCGCCCCGATCCACCTGCGCCGCCGCGACCGCGAAGGCGACAAGGAACGCGCCAGGGACCGCGATCAGGACAGGGGCGGCAATGTCTGAAACCTCCGATCCCGAGGGCGGCTCGAAAGCCGCGCCGACCTTCCAGACCGTCCGAAATCGCACCGTTCAGATACCGTCCGAATACCGACCAGATACCGACGTTGAAAATCCAGTGACTGAAGACCTTTCTCCCGATCAGATCGAGTACACCGAAAGCCCCAGGCCGCCCCGCGAAAGCCTGTTCGAGGCGCCGCCAATGGGTGCGCAGGAGCGCATGGTCGAAGCCATCCTCTTTGCCTCGACCGAGCCGGTCTCGGTCGCCGATCTCAATGCCCGCATGCCGCATGGCTGTGATGGGGCCGCCGCTCTGGCGCATCTCGTCAAGCGCTATGAGGGGCGCGGCGTCAATGTCGTGCGCGTCGGGGAGGCCTGGGCCATCCGCACCGCGCCGGACCTCGGTTTTCTCATGCAAAAAGAGACGGTTGAGGTGCGCAAGCTGTCGCGCGCCGCGATCGAGACCCTCGCCATTATCGCCTACCACCAGCCCGTCACCCGCGCCGAGATCGAAGAGATCCGCGGTGTCTCTGTCTCTCGTGGCACCGTCGATCAGCTACTGGAAATGGAGTGGATCCGCTTTGGCCGTCGTCGCATGACGCCCGGCCGCCCGGTGACCTTCGTGGTAACCCCTTCATTTCTCGACCATTTTGGCCTCGAGTCCCCGCGCGATCTGCCGGGCCTGAAGGATCTGCGTGCGGCAGGGCTGCTCGACAATCGACCGCCCCCCGGTCGCCTGGGCTCCGACGACGACGAGGTCATCGACGACGATCAGCCCGACATGTTCGAGGACGAAGAGTAGAGGGGTCTGCTCTCTGGGCCGTCACCGCACCGCGTAGACAGTGATGATCTCTGGCTCGGAAACGCAACTTCAGGTTCGGCGCGCAACACGCTGAGGCAAAACGCATTCTACAAAGGCAACCGCCGCGACCACAGCCGAGATCGTGTTGCAGATGGCAAAGCCGTCCAGTTCATAGGGATGGCGAAACGCCAGCGCCCCACCGAACACCGCCAGATAAGTCACCGAAGAGTTGAGCCCGAGGATCGCACCGCGTTGGCTCTGATCCAGTGCCGACAGACGTGAGACGACAAAGTTCAGCGCCAGATGCTGCGCCATGCCCCAGACGACCGCAAGGACCGCCAGCAGCGTCAGGTTCATCCCCAGCTGAGCCATCAGCGCATAGATCACTGCCAGAGCCGCAAACGACACCGCGCCAGCGGTCAGCGGCGCCAGCCGGTCAAAGTACTTGTCAAGCAGCGTCGAAATCCCGAAACCCGTGCCATAGCAAAGCGTTATGAAGCCCGCGACATCGGTGCCACGGCCAAGGGCGTCCGCTACATGCGCCCCGACAAAGGCGTAGGTGCCATAAAAGCTCAGCATCAGAGCCAGTGCGGAAAACAGTCCGCGCCAGATCCCCGGTACCCTGAGCGCGGTCAGGGGAGAGGTGGCGCTGGTTGCCACCCGTGGCACCTTCAGATCGGTGCGCCGCAGCGCGATCCAGAGGCCGGTCATCAGCACGCCCAGCACGACGTAAACGGCCCGCCAGCCCGCCCATTCCGCCAGAAAGCCCGACCCCGCGACCCCGGCCACCAGCGCCAGCGTCCAGCCGCTCAGCACCAGACCCATGGTGCGCTTTTCTTCGCCCTTGGGTCCCAGTTGCGGGGCGAGCACATAGATCGCCGGAATGGCCATGCCCGCGCCCAGACCACCAAAAGCCTGCGCCCCGATCAGCGCCCATTTGTTGGGGGCGAAGATTGAGGCAAGTAGCGAGATTATAAGAATAATCACTGCCTGGTTCAGCGCACGATCCGCTCCGATGGTGTCCGATCGTGGTGCCAGAAACATGGCAGAGATGGCGGTCGTCAGCCCGTAGGCCGCAGCGGCCTGCACGATCTCGGCGGGATCGCCCCCAAGATCTCGGGCGACGGCGGCAGTGATCGGGGCCAGCACCATGGAGTTCGCGCCGACCACGGCAATTGCGCCGGTCAGCAAAGCAACAGGATGGTTCATCTTAACCCGCGCGAAAATGTTTCGAGAGTTTCAGGCCTTGGCCCTGATAATTCGATGCGATTCCCGTGCCGTAGAGCATTTCGGGGCGCTCGGCCATACGCTCGAACACCAACCGGCCGACGACCTGACCATGCTCCAACACGAAAGGCGCCTCGTGGCAGCGGACCTCAAGAACGCCGCGCGATCCCGCACCACCGGCCTCGGCATAGCCAAAGCCAGGATCGAAGAAGCCCGCGTAATGCACCCGGAATTCACCGACCATGGCGAGATAGGGGGCCATCTCCGCCGCGTAATCCGGTGGAATCGTGACAGATTCCCGGCTGACAAGGATATAGAAGGCGCCCGGATCCAGAATGATCTGTTGCGCGTCGGTGCGCACTTCCTCCCAGTAGTCGCTCGGGTCGTAATGGTTCAGCAGGTCGAGATCGATGACGCCGGTATGCGGTTTGGCGCGGTAGCCGACCAGCTTGTCAGGACCGGGGCGCAGATCCACGGAAAAGCCCAGGCCCTGTTCGATGACCGCCGTGCCGTCGACCAGAGGCGTCTGGTCATGCAGGGATCGCAGTGCCTCGTCGCTGAGGCCGGCTTGCCCCTCACGAAATCTGATCTGGTTCAGGCGCATCCCGGGCCGCACAAGTACGGAAAAACTGCGCGGGCAGATCTCTGCATAGAGGGGGCCCGTGTAACCCGCGGGGATTCGGTCAAATTCCGTGCCGCCATCGGTGATCAGCCGGGTCAGCAAATCCAGCCGACCGGTCGAGCTTTTGGCATTGGCCATCGCGGCAACACCCATCGGAAGCGCCAGATGCTCCATCAGCGGCACGACATAGACGCAGCCCTTCTCCAGCACGGCGCCCTTGGACAGATCGACCTGGTGCATCTCGAACTCGTTCAGGCGGTCCTGAACTGTACGGCCTTCGCCAGATAGAAACGACGCACGCACGCGCCAAGCCGTCGTTCCAAGACGCAGATCAAGGCTGGCTGGCTGGATCTGTGCAGCCGTCACCTCCGGCGTGGCCGCGATCTCTCCATCGGCGATCATGCGTTTCAGATGTTGGCTGGCCAGAATGCCGGTCATAGCGTGTCCTTAAAGGTGTGATGGCTGAGAGTAGGACGCAAGGCGTGCGAAGGAAAGGTGGAAAAAGCCATTCAAATCAGGGCTTAAAACACCAAATCCGCCGAGCTTTCGCTGCGGCGGATTTGGCAGTAGGGGAATATTTGGTCGGGCTAGCAGGACTCGAACCTGCGACCTTCCGTCCCCCAGACGGACGCGCTACCAGGCTGCGCTATAGCCCGAATGTGAGGGTGTAATAGCCGATCTGACCGGGAGGGCAAGGGCTTTTTCCGCCCCTTGAGCGGAAAAAATTCTGCGCGCTCAGGGTCGGTTTGTCACGCGGCTCAGGAGAGCGTGCGGGTCAGCTTTCTGGCCAGCATCCAGGCTTCCATTGCCACGTCTGTCGGCATCGCTGAGCGGCGCATAGCCAGAAGCCCCAGCACGCCAGGGGCGACATCATAGGCATCATCATCAGGGTCTTGCGGCAACTCAAAGGCAAGATCGCCGGGTTGGTATGCAGACATTTCAATCGACTCTTCTGTGGGATCTTCGGCGCTGAGTTGCACCTCTTCGGCGGCGACTGCAGGCTCTTCATAGGCCGAATGCGCCGTCTCGTCAGACGCTTGCGCGTGATCTGGGGCAGGGGCGCCATGCGGCCCTGTCGTTTCGGTTACGGGATTCGGGGACATCTGCGGGTGCGGTATGGACGACGGGCGGCGCAAGGGTACGATCTCGGCCTGCAAGGGGGCTGCCATATCCTCAAGCGCGGGTGACATTGCGGCGACATGGGGGATGCCATGATCGCGCAACATCTTCTGCACGCCCTTGATCGTCATGCCCTCATCATGAAGCAGACGCTTGATGCCGCCCAAAAGCTCCATATCCGCTGGACGATAATAGCGGCGCCCGCCCGCCCGCTTCACGGGCTTCACCTGGGTGAACTTACTCTCCCAGAAGCGCAGGACATGCGCAGGGGTTTCCAGCCATTCGGCGACTTCGCTGATGGTCCGGAAAGCGTCGGCGCTTTTAACCATATTCCTGCCTTAGCTTTTGTTTCCGGCAGCGACGCGGTCTTTCATCAGGTGCGACGGACGAAACGTCAGAACGCGGCGCGGATTGATCGGCACCTCTTCCCCGGTCTTGGGGTTGCGCCCGATGCGGGCCGCCTTTTCGCGCACCGAGAAGGTGCCGAAGGACGAAATCTTGACCTGCTCACCTGCGACGAGCGCATCCGACATATGTGCCAGAACGGTCTCGACCAATTGTGCTGAATCGTTGCGCGACAGACCGACCTCACGGAAGACTGCTTCGCTAAGGTCCATGCGCGTCAATGTTTTTTCACTCATTTACCGTCCCTCTCTGGTTGCGCGAGAATAGGCGTGCTGCATTTTCCGAGTCAATATCAATGGTTTGTCACCAAGCGCCTAACGCCGGTATTCGACCCTACCAGCGCAGTACGACTGATCCCCAGGCCAGTCCACCGCCAATTGCCTCGGCAACCAGCAACTGACCTTTGCGAATCTTGCCCTCAGCCACGCCCACGGACAGCGCGAGGGGAATCGATGCGGCAGAGGTGTTGCCATGATCCTGAACGGTCACGATCACCTTGTCCATCGACACGCCCATGCGTTTGGCGGTGCCTTGGATGATGCGGATATTGGCCTGATGCGGCACGATCCAGTCGACGTCGTCACCGGTCAGCCCGGCCTTCTTCAGCGCCGCCTCAGCGGTATCAGCTAGCTTGCCAACCGCTTGGCGGAAAAGGGGATTCCCCTGCATCCGCAGCTTGCCGGACTCGCCGGAGGTCGAAACGCCGCCATCGACATAGAGCATCTCGCGGTAGCGCCCGTCAGAGTTCAGATCGCTCGACAGGATCCCGCGATCGTCGGAAGATCCTGTGCCGGTGCGTGCTTCCAGCACGACGGCCCCCGCACCATCACCGAACAACACGCAGGTCGAGCGGTCGGTCCAGTCCATGATGCGTGAAAAGGTTTCTGCGCCGATGACCAGCACGCGTTCAGCCTGGCCCGACAGGATCAGACCGTTCGCATTTGCCAGGGCAAAAATGAAACCGGCGCAGACGGCCTGCACATCGTAGGCAAAGCCGCGCGTCATGCCGAGGCCGTTCTGCACCATGGTGGCGACAGACGGGAAGGTCAGATCGGGTGTCGAGGTTGCCACCACGATCGCGTCGATATCATCGGGATTGAGGCCTGCCATATCGAGCGCATTGCGCGCGGCGATAGTGGCCATCTGAGACGTGGTTTCGCCTTCGGCCGCGAAATGGCGTCTCTCGATCCCGGAGCGGGTGCGAATCCATTCGTCCGATGTGTCCAGGCTCTTCTCGAATTCGCTGTTCGGAACCACTCGTTCGGGCAGATAATGCCCAACACCTGTTGCAACTGAGCGAAGTGTCATTCCGTTCCTGTCTCCCGTTGCGCGGCATCCTGTGCCAGCGAAACGGCAGATGCAACCCGTGCGGCTATTTTGTCCTGAAACCCGGACAAAGCCAGCTGATAGGCCAGTTTGATGGCGGCGGAAACCCCCGTTGCATCGGCCGAGCCATGGGATTTGACCACCGGCCCATTGAGGCCAAGAAAGACCCCGCCATTGACGCGACGCGGATCGATCCGCTTTTTCAGTCGCCGCATCGAGGTGAGGGCAAGAAGCGCCGCAATCCGCGATAAGGGCGAGAATTTAAAGGCTTCTTTCAGCAGATCGCCGATCAGGCTGGCCGTGCCTTCGCCGGTTTTCAGCGCGACGTTGCCAGTAAAGCCATCGGTGACGATCACATCACAGCGGTTGCCTGGAATGTCACCGCCCTCAACAAAACCGACAAACTCGAAGTTCGCAGCCACCGAGGCGGTCTGGATCAACTCATGCGCGGCTTTCAGCTCGCTCCGGCCTTTATGCTCTTCGGTGCCGACGTTCAGCAGGCCGACGCGCGGCCGCTCAAGGTGCAGGCCGTTGCGGGCGTAGGAAGAGCCCATGAGAGCGTATTGCAGAAGGTCATTTTCGTCCGCGCGAATATCGGCGCCGACATCCAGCATGACGTTGAAGCCCTGAGGATTACGCGACGGCCAGAGCACGGCAATAGCAGGGCGATTGACACCCGGCAGCTTGCGCAGGCGCATCATGGACAGCGCCATCAGCGCGCCGGTGTTGCCACAGGACACGCAGACAGAGGCATCGCCTGCGCGCACAGCATCCAAGGCGGACCACATGGAGGTCTGCTTGCCATGGCGCACAACCTGGCTTGGCTTGTCGTCCATCGTGACGACATCAGAGGCATCCCGGATCTCGACCCGGTCTGTCAGATGACGGCGCTTGGCAACAAGTTTTTCCAGCTCGGCCCGGGGGCCGTGCAGGATGAATTCAATATCGGTGTTCTTGCGGGCCGAACGCGCCATGCCGGCGACAACCGTCGCCGGCCCACGATCGCCACCCATGGCGTCAATGGAAAGTACGATTCGCCCTTTGGGCCCGGGCGCTTGCAGCGCTGAAACTGGCGTATCCGTCGCAGTCATTTATGACGCCCGGCCCTCACGAATTCGACTTATGCCGCGTCTTCGTCCAGATCGACTTCATCGACCATCGCGATGACTTCACGGTCTGCATAGTGGCCGCAGGACGGGCACACGTGGTGCGGGCGTTTCAGCTCGCCACAGGAAGGGCACTCGTTCGGGTTTGCAGCCACGAGAGAGTCATGCGCACGACGGTTGTTGCGGCGCGACTTGGAGACTTTGTTCTGTTGGACAGCCATGTCACAACCTTATCTGTAATTCGGGGGCACTACGGCCCGGTTTCAGTCGGATGCGAGGCTCATAGTCGGACCCGGCCTCTGCATTCAACCCAAAATTCGTATGGAGGCGCGAAAATACTTCGAAACCCCACAGGCGCAAGCGATTCTTTGCCTCGTATCCGAGGTTTGATTACGTCTTGCTGCCGTCGTCGTCTTTTCCAGCGGAACCGTCAAGCCCCGACATCAATCCCGCGAGTCCCGCAAACGGCTTTGCATCCTCGTCAGTCATCGGCTTGCGCCCGGGTTCTGTCACGGCGATCTCGACCGGAGCGACGCCTTCGGCACGCGGATAGAGCGGCAGGGACAGCGCCAGCTCTTCCTCCATCACGATCGCGGGGTCGATATGACTGCCGAGTTTCTCCAGCGTCTCGTCCTCGGGCATCTCGACTTCATCAGAATCGCTGACGTCGTCGGGCAGGGTCGGCGTAAACCGGCGCAGCACGACCTGATCAATGCGCGTCGTCACGGGGTCGAGCGTCACCGAACAGGGCTGAACCACTGTCGCGCCAAGCTGACCTTTCAGCACCCAGTCTTCCTTGCCATCCGCGCGCACTTCACCCCGAAAGCTGAGCTTTTTCAGCCCGATCAGGTCAAGTCGTGCGGCAATCGCGCTGAGCGTGTCGCTGTCTGGGCGCAACTCAAACGCGGTGGCCGCGTTTTTGGGCAATGTCGAGACGCGCAGGGCGTCGGTGGTGGGATCGGTCATGGCTTCCTTTCTTGAACAGGCTGCGTTCCTTCTGTAAGCGAAGTAACAGCCTGTGCAGATGAATATAAGAGGGGCGAAAATGGCTCGCAACAAGATCAGGGCAGGGTGGCTGGTATCACTCGTCGCCATTGCCGGCCTTTCGGGCTGCTCGGCTCAGTTCCGTAATCATGGCTATATGCCTGATGCGGACCAGCTTTCCCAGATCACTATCGGCGTCGACACGCGCCCCACTGTGGAAGAGGTCGCAGGCCCGCCCACAACGGCCGGCGTTCTCAAGGACAGCAGCCTTTACTATGTGCGCTCTCGGGTGCGCCACTATGCCTTCACACGCCCCACTGTGGTCTCGCGTGAGGTTCTGGCCGTCAGCTTCAACCCCTCGGGGACCGTCAGAAATATCGAAACCTTCGGCCTCGAAAAGGGCCAGGTCGTTCCGCTGACGCGGCGGGTCACTGATTCTTCGACGGCCGACAAGACCTTCATACGCCAGCTCATGGGCAACATCGGCAACTTCGATGCCGCCTCGGTTCTGGGCGCGGAATAGAGCCCAAGCGGCCATCGGCGGCTTTCAGCTTAGCCGATGGCCGCTCACGTCAGGCCTACCCTTGGCGTGAAACGCTTCCAACAGACCTTTCTTTTGTCACGATGAGGTCACATCTGACATGATAACCGGGGCGTACTGAGCCTCGGGTACATGTCGGAGTGTCCATTATGCTGACGCTGAAAAAGGGCCGCTATGCAGCCCGCCTCGCTGAAACACCGGCAGACGTGCGGGCCGCCCAGCATCTGCGCTCGCTGGCGTTTTTCGGCCCAGCCGAAGGCCCGTCCGCTTCGCCAGAGGTCTCCGCCCCCCGCGATGTCGACGACTACGACCGGATCTGCACCCACGTGCTGGTCGAGGATCAGCGCACGGGCACGCTGGTGTGCTGTTTCCGCATCCTCCCCCTGAGCGCGGGTCGGGAAATCAGCCGCAGCTACTCCGCTCAATATTACGAACTCTCCAGCCTCGAATCCTTCGAAGGACCAATGGTTGAAATGGGCCGTTTCTGCATCCATCCCGATCACCACGACGCCGATATCCTGCGCGTCGCCTGGGGCGCGATGACCGCCTATGTGGATGAAAACGGGGTCGAGATGCTGTTCGGCTGCTCCTCCTTCAAAGGCACCGATGCCGAGGCCTACCTCGATGCCTTCGCGGTGCTCAAGGAGCGTCATCTCGCCCCCAAACGCTGGCTGCCACGGGTCAAGGCCCCACGCGTCTTCCGCTTTGCCCAGAAACTGCGCCGCGCGCCCGACCGCAAACGCGCGCTCCTCGGGATGCCACCCTTGTTGCGCACCTACCTGTTGATGGGTGGATGGGTCTCCGACCACGCGGTCGTCGATGCCCAGATGAACACCCTGCATGTCTTCACCGGGCTTGAGATCAAGGCCATCCCCGCCGCCCGCAAACGCCTGCTGCGTGCCACCACCACCTGAGCCAAAGCCCCGAGCCGCCACATGCGCCCCTGTCATCTTGCCCGAAATACTTCGGGGGAGGCGCGCGGCACGCGAGGCGGGGGCAGCGCCCCCTTATTCGCATAGCTGCCCGCACAAAGCTCCGCTTGACGCCGACCCGCCGCCTGATTAGCTGCCGCCCATGGCACAGGCACCCCTTCTCCAACTCTCCGGCATCTCCCTGACATTCGGTGGCGATCCGGTTTTCGATGACCTTTCCCTGACCGTTCAGCAAGGCGACCGCGTCGCCCTTGTCGGACGCAATGGCTCGGGCAAATCCACACTCATGAAAGTCATGGCAGGCTATGTCGAGGCGGACCGCGGCGATGTCGTGATCTCGCCGGGCACAACCGTCGGCTACATGGAGCAGGAGCCAGAGATGGCAGGCTTCGCGACGCTTGGCGATTTCGCCATGTCGCGCCTCGACATCTCCGAGCAATACAAGGTCGAGATCGCAGGTGAGGGGCTGAAATTCGACCCCTCCCGCCCGGTCGAGACCGCCTCTGGCGGTGAACGCCGCCGTGCCGCCCTCGCCAAGCTGATGGCCGAAGCGCCCGAACTCATGCTGCTGGACGAACCGACCAACCACCTCGACATTGAGGCGATCGCTTGGCTCGAGGCTGAACTCAGCCAGACCCGCACGGCCTATGTTCTGATCTCACACGATCGCGCCTTCCTGCGCAACCTGACCCGCGCGACCCTCTGGATCGATCGCGGCCAGGTCCGTCGGCAGGAAAAGGGCTTCGAGAACTTCGAACTCTGGCGTGACAAGGTCTGGGAGGACGAGGACGTCGCCCGCCACAAGCTGAACCGCAAGATCAAGGCCGAGGCAAAATGGGCGGTCGAGGGCATCAGTGCCCGCCGCAAGCGCAACCAGGGCCGCGTGCGCGCCCTGCAGGACCTGCGCGCGGAAAGCTCTGGCCAGATCCGTCGTCAGGGCACGGCCGCGATGGCCTTCGACAGTGGTCAGCAGTCCGGCCGCAAGGTGATCGAGGCTGAAGGTCTGGAAAAAGCCTATGCTGGCAAGCAGATCGTCACCAATTTCGAGATCAAGATCAATCGCGGCGACCGGGTGGCCTTCGTGGGCCCGAACGGCGTCGGCAAGACCACTCTGCTGAAAATGCTGATGGGCGAAGAGGCGCCGGATTCCGGCACCGTCAAGCTCGGCTCGAATCTGCTGCCGGCGATTTTCGATCAGAGCCGCGCCGCCCTCGACCCCAAGATGACGCTCTGGGAAAGCCTGACCGGTGACAAGGACATGCGCGTCTCGGGGCAGGCCGATCAGGTGATGGTGCGCGGCACGCCCAAGCACGTCGTCGCCTACCTCAAGGACTTCCTGTTCGACGAAGCGCAGGCGCGTGCACCTGTCCGCTCACTCTCGGGTGGCGAAAAGGCGCGGCTGTTGCTGGCCAAGCTGATGGCCAAGGAATCCAACCTGCTGGTGATGGACGAACCGACCAACGATCTGGACGTCGAAACGCTGGACCTGCTGCAGGAACTGCTGGACGACTACGACGGCACCGTGCTGCTGGTCAGCCACGACCGTGACTTCCTTGACCGCGTCGCGACGACCACCGTGGCGATGGAGGGCGATGGCCGGGCCACTGTCTATGCAGGGGGCTGGACCGACTATCAGGCACAGCGCAAGAGCGATACGGCCGAGGCTGAGGCCCGCGCCAAAGTCGCGCCCAAACCAACGCCGCAAGCCTCGAAAGACAGCGGCAAAGGCAAGAAGTCCGGTCTGTCGTTTACCGAGCGCCACCGTCTGGAAGAACTGCCCGGCCTGATCGAAAAGCTGGAAGCCGAGATCACCAAGCTGGAGGAATTCCTCGCTCAGCCGGGGCTTTACCAGAAAGAGCCGGCAAAGTTCGCCAAGGGCACGGAAGCGCTCAACGAACGTCAGGCGGAGCTTGCCAAGACCGAGTCCGAGTGGATGAAGCTCGAAGAAAAAGCCGAAGCCTAAAGCTTGCCCGGACCCTGCTGATCGGCGGGGTTCGGGAACCACTGACGCCGTTTCGCGACCCCCAGCATCACAACTGTCAGGATGATCCTGTAGAGGTGGTGCAGGGTGACCACGGCGGGATTGGCATTCAGACTGAGGGCGATCAGCGCCATCTCTGTCACGCCGCCGGGCGAGAACGAAATCAACAAGACATCCATATGCTGGCCGGTGATCGGCGCGATGCTGAGCGCCATGGCCAAGCCTACGGCGACCATCGTGCCGACCGAGAGGATGCTGAGGCCGGTGGCCTTGACCAGACGCTTGAGGTCCATACCCGCAAAGCGCGTGCCGAGCGAGGTGCCGATCACCACCTGACAGCCGCTGATCAGCCAGGACGGCGCCTGGATCACGCTCAGCCCCGACAGGGTAACGATGGCCGCACATATCAACGGGCCGATCAGTTGCGAGGCGGGAATATGCAGGCGGCGAAAGATCAGCAGCCCGACGACGGCGATGGCGATCACGGCGGGGACATGCTCAACCCCAACAGCTGTGCGGTTCAGCGAGATCCCCGCAGCAGAGCCGACGGGATGGCCATAGTAGAGCGACAGGCCAATCGGCAGGCATGTCACCACCATGATGATGCGCAGGAACTGCTGAACCGCCAGCACGCGCACATCCGCGCCCGCCGCCTCGCCCGAAACAATCGCCTCGATCAGACCACCGGGGGAGCCGGAGAAGAAGGCCGTAGGTCGGTCATAGCCGCCGATCTTGTGGAAGATCAGGAAGTTGAGCCACTGCGTCAGCGGCACGAACAGCGTCAGCGCCGCCATCGACAGTGAGACCTGAGGCAGCTGGCCGAGGACATCCCAGGTGATTTTGGCGCCGATGGTCGCGCCGATCATACCGATGAAGATCGAGCGGAAATGTTCTGGAAAGCGGTAGTTCTGCGGCAGCGCACGCGGCATCAGCCCAGTCACCAGAGCGACGCAGAACAGAGAGCCGAGCATGTAGGGCAGAGGGAAATGCGCGTAATGTGCAACGATCCCGCCAATCAACCCAAGAAGACACAGTGCAAGGGCGAGGGGCAGGGATTTCAGAAACGCGTTCAAGTCATTCGGTGCCGGTCTTGGCGCGGAGCACGCCATGGCATTGAACGGGCCTCAGCGATCCGGGCGGAGAAGGATTGGAGCGGGTGAAGGGAATCGAACCCTCGTCACTTGCTTGGGAAGCAAAAGCTCTACCATTGAGCTACACCCGCGTCTCGGGGACCGAGCTAATTCAAGGCCCGTGGCCCGTCAAGGTGAAACAGCAGATCGCGCGCCTGAATTCAGCGATACTGCGCAGGTAAGGTATTAAAAAACCTTCTCAAGGCGCGCGATCTTCGTCGATCTAGCTGCGACGCCGTCCACGCCGGGTGCGCCCGCCGCCATCCTCGGTACTGGCGTTGAAGCTGACATGGGGCAGCGTGACAACCTTGGCCAGCTCCGGGAAGGGATCGGTGGCGTGGGGGATCGCGTTGGCCGAAACGAAGTGCTCCTGAAACGCGGGGGCGATGGCGGTCTCGACCTTGGTGATCTTGCTGACGTTCGCCTCAATCGCCTTGCGGGCGGCGATATTGCACAGGGCGATCCGTGCCCCGGTGCCAGCGGCGTTGCCAGCCGAGGACACTTTGTCGAGCGGTGCGTCCGGGATCATGCCGAGCACCATGGCGTGCTTGGAGGAGATATGCGCACCGAACGCACCGGCAAGCACGATGCGGTCGACATGATCGACGCCCATCTCGTCCATCAGCAGGCGTGCGCCCGCATAAAGCGCTGATTTGGCGAGCTGAATGGCGCGGATGTCGCCTTGGGTGACGCTGATCAGCGGGCCGTTCTCAGACGTGCCGTCGTGTAGGACGTAAGAGTGGGTGCGCCCCTCGGGCACGCTGCGGGCGGTGCCGGTCTGGGCGGCGGAACCGATCAGGCCTGAGGGGTCGAGCAGGCCTGCCATGCGCATCTCTGCCACGGCCTCGATGATGCCGGAGCCGCAGATGCCGGTGATGCCGGAGGTGCCGATGGCCTGGGCGAAAGCCGGATCGTCGGACCAGATCTCGGAGCCGATGACGCGGAAGCGCGGCTCTTTCGTTTCGGGGTTGATCTCGACCCGCTCGATCGCGCCGGGGGCGGCGCGCTGACCGGAGGAGATCTGCGCACCCTCAAAGGCGGGGCCGGTGGGCGAAGAGCAGGCGAGGACGCGTTTGGTGTTGCCCAGCAGGATTTCCGCGTTGGTGCCAACGTCGATGATCAGGACGAGATCTTCTGACTTTTCAGGGGCTTCCGAGAGGGCAACGGCGGCTGCATCCGCGCCGACGTGGCCAGCGATGCAGGGCAGGATATAGCAGCGGGCGCGGGGGTTGATCGAGGTGATGTCGAGCTCGGCCATGGCCAGCGACATCGACGAGGAGGTCGCGAGGGCAAAGGGCGCCTGGCCCAGCTCGACCGGATCGATGCCGAGAAACAGGTGGTGCATCACGGGGTTACAGACCACGACCGCCTCGACGATGAGGTCGGGGGAGATGTCTGCCTCAGCGGCCAGTTCCTTGGCGAGTTGCGACAATGCCTCCCGCACGGCGCGGGTCATCTCCTTGTCGCCGCCGGGGTTCATCATGACGTAGGAGACGCGGCTCATCAGGTCTTCGCCGAAGCGGATCTGCGGGTTCATCAGACCCGAGGCGGCCTTGACCTCGCCCGTCTCAAGGTCAGTCAGGTGAGCGGCGATGGTGGTCGAGCCGAGGTCGATGGCGAGGCCGTAGAGGCCGGATTCATGCAGGCCGGGCCAGACCTCAAGCAGACGCGGCGCGGCACCGGTGTGGTCGTGGTGCACGGCAAGTGTGACCTGCCATTTGCCCTTGCGCAGCACCGGCTGAAGTTTCGCCATCAGACTAAGATCGGCTGTCAAGCCCTTGATTTCCCACTGTTCTTCGAGTGCGCTCGCGACGCGTTCAAAGTCGCCGGAGGGTTCGTGCATGTCGGGTTCCAGCACCTCGACAAAGTACAGCCGGGTGGCGGGATCCATAACGATGGCGCGGGTGTCGGCGCGTTTGCGGATCACCTGCTTGTGGACCTGGCTTTCGGCGGGGACGTCGATGATGACATCGCGCAGCACCTGCGCCTGACAGCCGAGGCGGCGGCCCGGTTTCAAGCCGCGCTTGTCGTCATAGCGCTGCTCGACAGAGTTCCATTCGGACAGGGCGTCCTCGTGCACTGTCACGCCGTACTTGGAAAAATCGCCGAAACTGGGGGTAATCTGACACTTCGAGCAGATGCCACGGCCACCGCAGACCGAGTCGAGGTCGACCCCGAGGGCGCGGGCGGCCTGAAGAACGGGCGTCCCGGCCGGGAAGCGGCCACGTTTGCCGGATGGGGTGAAGATCACCAGGGGGTCCTGTTCGCTCATGCTGTCCTCAATCTCGGGTTCAGAGGGCACTCTAGGCAAAATGGCAGGGAAGCTAAAGGGGGGTGCGGATGTGTCTGCCGGTGTGTCTGTCGGTCTGTCTCTGGGTCGCTCACAGGCCTTTGAAACCGGGGAAATGCGATGTCGGTATGGCGTCGGTATCTGAACGGTATCCGAACGGTGCGAAACTCGAGGCGTCGGGTTAAGTATTTGGGCAAGATGAGAGAGCCGGGTGCGCGAGAGATCGGCTTTTCAGGGGCCGGTTGTGGGGCGTCGGCGGGGCTGGCGACGCGGGGTGTTCACAGGTTTATGTGACACCGCTTTTGACCTTTCGCCCGGGCGGCTTCCATGTAATAGGGAAGCGCCAAGTGAACTGACCCATGGAGAGACCCGATGGAGATTCGCGAGGCTTTGACCTTCGATGATGTACTGCTTGTTCCTGCCGCGTCTTCGGTATTGCCGTCGACGGCGGATACGCGGACGCGGGTCACGAAGAGCATTTCCCTGAACATTCCGCTGCTGAGTTCGGCCATGGACACCGTGACCGAGAGCCGCATGGCGATCTGCATGGCGCAGGCCGGCGGCATGGGCGTGATCCACCGCAATCTGAGCATTGACGAACAGGCCGCAGAAGTGCGCCGCGTCAAACGCTTCGAGAGCGGGATCGTCTACAACCCGATCACGCTGCGCCCCGATCAGACGCTGGCGGATGCCAATGCGCTGCGCGAGCAGTACAAGATCTCAGGCTTCCCCGTCGTTGACGAAAATGGCCGGGTGCTGGGGATCGTGACCAACCGCGACATGCGCTTTGCGCAGGATGCGCGCACGCCGGTGTCGGCGATGATGACAGGCGCAGATCTGGCGATCCTGCATGAGCCTGCGGACCGCGATCGTGCCATCGGCATGATGAAGGAACGCCGGATCGAGAAGTTGCTGGTGACGGATGCATTGGGCAAGCTGACCGGCTTGCTGACGCTGAAGGACACCGAGCAGGCTGTTCTGAACCCGACTGCCTGCAAGGACGAGCTGGGCCGTTTGCGGGTCGCTGCGGCGACGACGGTGGGCGATGCCGGTTTCGAGCGGTCTCAGGCGCTGATCGATGCGGGCTGTGATCTGATCGTGATCGATACGGCGCATGGTCACTCCGAAGGCGTGGCGATTGCCGTCGAGCGGATCAAGGCCCTGTCGAACCATGTGCAGGTGATGGCGGGCAATGTGGCGACAGCCTCGGCCACGCGGGCGCTGATCGATGCGGGGGCGGATGCCGTGAAGGTCGGGATCGGCCCGGGCTCGATCTGCACGACGCGGATGGTGGCCGGTGTTGGCGTGCCACAGCTGACCGCGATCATGGATTGCGCCGGGGCGGCGGGCGATGTGCCGGTGATTGCCGACGGCGGCATCAAGTTCTCGGGCGACTTCGCCAAGGCGATTGCGGCGGGCGCGAGTGTGGCCATGGTGGGCAGCATGATCGCCGGCACGGACGAGAGCCCGGGCGAGGTGATCCTGTACCAGGGCCGCACCTACAAGAGCTATCGTGGCATGGGCAGCCTTGGCGCCATGGCACGCGGCTCGGCCGATCGGTATTTCCAGAAGGATGCCGCCAGCGACAAGCTGGTGCCGGAAGGCATCGAGGGGCAGGTGCCCTACAAGGGATCGGCGGGCGCGGTGTTGCACCAGCTGGTCGGCGGTCTGCGGGCGGCCATGGGCTATACCGGCTGCGCCACCGTGACCGAGATGAACAGCAACTGCAGTTTCGTCAAGATCACCGGCGCGGGCCTGAGCGAAAGCCATGTGCACGACGTGCAGATCACCCGCGAAAGCCCGAACTACCGGATCGGCTGAGGTCGCTCGGGTTGTGAAAAAACCGCCTCCGGATTGAGTTTCGGGGGCGTTTGCATGTCTGGTGCGCGGGGAGGCGTGATCTTGGACGGTATCGAGCTGGTGATCTTTGATTTCGACGGGGTGCTGGTGGACAGCGAGGTGATCAGCGCGCGGATGCTGGTGGCCGAGCTGGCGCGCCACGATATCCATGTCGATCTGGCCTATATCGCGCGCCATTTCCTCGGGCGGTCCTATCCGGTGGTGCTGGCGCAGATCCGGGCGGAGTTCGGGATCGAGCTGCCCGAGGGCTTTGAGGCGACCTATCGCGCGCGTCTGCTGGCGGCGTTTGAGCAGGAGCTGGTGATCATGCCGGGCGTGCGCGCGGTGCTGGAGCGGATGGTGGTGCCGTTCTGCATCGCCACCTCCTCCAGCGAGGAGCGGGTGCTGAGCTCGATGCGGCTGGTGGGGTTGGGCGCGGTCTTTGGCACGCGCTTCACCACGGCGTCGGAGGTCAAACGGGGCAAGCCCGCGCCGGATCTGTTCCTGCGGGCCGCCGAGAAGGCCGGGGTGGCGCCGGAGCGCTGTCTGGTGATCGAGGACAGCCTGCCGGGGATCCGGGGCGCACTGGCGGCGGGGATGCAGGTCTGGCATTTTCGCGGTGGCAGCCATCTGGTCGGCCTCGACCTGACGGCGGAGCTGAAGGTTGCGCCACAGTGCCACTTTGCACATTTCGACGAATTGCCGCATCTTGCGCCGGGTCTGTTCCGGGCAGATGCATAACGAGAGCAGGTGAGCATGGCGCAGGGCGGCAACGACGACACGGACAGGGCGCTGAAGGACGACGCGGCGCGGGCGGCCTGGCTCTATTATGTGGGCGGGATGCGGCAGGATCTGATCGCGGAGGAGATGGGGATCTCGCGTCAGCGGGCGCAGCGGCTGGTGGCGCGGGCGGTGCAGGACGGGCTGATCCGGGTGCGCATCGACCATCCCATCGGGGCCTGTCTGGATCTGGAGCGGCAGCTGAAACGGCGGTTCGGGCTGGAGCTGGTGCGCGTGGCGCCCTCGCTTGGCGGCAAGGGCGACGCGCTGAAGGCGATTGCGCCGGTGGCCGCGGCCGAGGTCGAGCGGATCTTTCGCGACGAGGTGCCGCGCATCATCGGCATGGGGACCGGGCGCACGCTGCGATACGTGGTCGAGAACATGCAGGCGGTGCAGGGCACGCAGCACAAGCTGGTGTCGTTGATCGGCAATGTGGCCCCCGACGGCTCGGCCAGCTTTTACGAGGTTCTGATGCGATTCGCGGATCGCACGGGGGCGGCGCACTATCCGATGTCCGTGCCGGTGATGGCGCGTGATTCGGAGGAGCTTTCTCTCTATCGAAATTTGCCGCATGTGCGAAACAGCCGGGCGCTGGCCGGGGCGGCGGGCAAGATCATCGTCGGCATTGGTCAAATGGGCGATGATGCCCCGCTTTTCATGGATGGTTTCATCACGGCGCAGGAGCTGGCGAGCCTTCGGGCCGCCGGGGCGGCGGGGGAAATCTGCGGCCATGTCTTTGATGACCAGGGGCGCTACCTCGACCACTCGATCAACCGCATGATGGTGGGCGTGCGCGTCCCCGAACAGGGCGGAGCGACCCTGTGTATCGGCGGTGGAAACAGCAAAATCAAGGCGTTACGCGCCGCTTTGCATGGTCGTCTGGTCAGCAGTCTGATCACGGACGAGCTGTCGGCAGAGGCGCTACTCGAGACTTGACAAATCTACCTGAGCGATAGTCACGCTCCGTCTACTCCCCCTGATACGCTGCGCCGCAGCGGAAAAGGTTCTTGACTTGAGGTACACCCTTTTGTGAGAAATAGTTCATCAACTGGGCAGAAGCTCAGGAGAGCTTTGGGAGGAAACCATGACTTTCACGATCCGTGCCGGGCTTATGGCCTGTGCCGCCTCTGCGCTTGTCGCCACGTCCGCGAGTGGCGAGACGATCACCATTGCCACCGTGAACAACGGCGACATGATCCGCATGCAGGGGCTGACCGACGACTTCACAAAATCTCACCCCGATATCGAACTGGAGTGGGTGACGCTGGAAGAGAACGTGCTGCGCCAGCGCGTCACGCAGGACGTCGCCACCAAGGGCGGTCAGTTCGACGTGATGACCATCGGCACCTACGAGGTTCCGATCTGGTCCAAGCAGGGCTGGCTGGTGCCGCTCAAGGACATGCCCGAGGGCTATGACGCCGCCGACCTGCTGCCTGCCATTGCGGGCGGTCTGACGACGGACGGCGAGCTCTATGCCGCGCCGTTCTATGGCGAAAGCTCCATGGTCATGTATCGCAAGGACCTGATGGAGAAAGCCGGGCTGACCATGCCCGACGCGCCGACCTGGGACGAGATCAAAGCCGCTGCCGCCGCGATGACCGACAAGGACGGCGAGATCTACGGCATCTGCCTGCGCGGCAAGGCCGGCTGGGGCGAGAACATGGCCTTCCTGACCGCCATGGCAAACTCCTATGGCGCCAAGTGGTTCGACATGGACTGGAACGCCCAGTTCGACAGCCCAGAGTGGAAAGCCACTCTGACCGACTATCTCGACCTGATGAACAACTACGGCCCTCCGGGCGCCTCCTCAAACGGGTTCAACGAGAACTTGGCGCTGTTCCAGCAGGGCAAATGCGGCATGTGGATCGACGCGACCGTCGCGGCCTCCTTCGTGACCAACCCGACCGACAGCACCGTGGCCGACCAGGTCGGCTTTGCGCTGGCACCTGACAAGGGTCTGGGCAAGCGCGGCAACTGGCTCTGGGCATGGAACCTCGCGATCCCTGCGGGCACCGAGAAGGCTGATGCGGCCAAGGCGTTCGTCGCCTGGGCCACGAGCAAGGCCTACACGGAGCTGGTCGCGGCCAATGAGGGCTGGGCCAACGTACCGCCGGGCACGCGCACTTCGCTCTATGAGAACCAAGAGTACCTCGACGCGGCGCCGTTTGCGAAAATGACGCTGGAGTCGATCCAGGCCGCAGATCCGCAGCATCCGACCGTGGATGAAGTGCCCTATGTTGGTGTTCAGTTCGTCGCCATTCCTGAGTTTCAGGGCATCGGGACGTCCGTTGGGCAGCAATTCTCGGCCGCACTGGCCGGGCAGATGACTGCAGATGAAGCTCTGGCAGCAGCTCAGACGCTGACCACGCGGGAAATGAAGCGCTCGGGCTATCCGAAGTAAGCGCGACAGGTGGCCGGGGGCGATGTGCCTCCGGCCGCTGTTCCCTGACGATCCGACATTCACAGATCAGACATTTCGCTGAGGGAGGCTAAAATGGCCACACAGCATTCACGCGCTGCGGCGCGGTTCATGATTTCGCCGTCCGTTTTGCTGCTGCTGGGGTGGATGCTGATCCCGCTGGGGATGACGATCTACTTCTCGCTGCTGCGCTACAACCTGTTGATGCCCGGCGAGCATCCCTTCGTGGGTTGGGAGAATTACAGCTATTTTCTGAGCGATCCGGCGTTCAAGACCGCGCTGATCAACACGCTGCTGCTGGTCGTCGGGGTGCTGATCATCACCGTCGTGGGCGGTGTGCTGCTGGGGCTGTTGCTGGATCAGGCAATGTGGGGTCAGGGGATTGTGCGGATCCTTGTGATCGCGCCGTTCTTCGTGATGCCGACCGTGTCGGCGCTGGTCTGGAAGAACATGTTCATGAACCCGGTGAACGGGCTGTTCGCCTATGCGGCCAAGTTCCTCGGATTGCAGCCGTACGATTTCCTGTCGCAGGCGCCGCTGATGTCGATCATCGGCATCGTCAGCTGGCAATGGCTGCCGTTTGCGACGCTGATCCTGCTGACCGCGATGCAGTCGCTGGATCAGGAACAGCTGGAGGCCGCCGAGATGGATGGCGCCGGGCCGTTCAGCCGGTTCTTCTATATCACCGTGCCGCATCTGTCGCGGGCGGTCACGGTCGTCATTCTGATCCAGACGATCTTCCTGCTGTCGATCTTTGCCGAGATCCTGGTGACGACGAATGGCGGACCGGGCAATGCCTCGACCAACCTGACCTATCTTGTCTACGCCGAGAGCCTGTTGCGCTTTGACGTTGGCACCGGGTCTGCCGGGGGTGTCGTGGCCATCGTGCTGGCCAATATCGTTGCGATCTTCCTGATGCGGATGATCGGCAAGAATCTGGACGCCTGAGGGGGGATGCGGATGTTGTTTTCGGTGCAGCCGGGAGAGGGGCGCTGCCCCTCTGGGCCTCTGGCCCATTCACCCCGAAGTATTTTTGGCAAGATGACTGGGAGGTATCTGGCATGGCGCGGATGATTTCGAGCCGGCGCAAGGCGGTGAATACCGCGATTGCCTGGAGTGTCGGGTTGCTGATCTTCTTTCCGATCCTGTGGACGGTGCTGACCAGTTTCAAGACCGAGGCGCAGGCGATTGCCGATCCGCCGATCTGGTTCAACTTTCACTGGACGCTGGAGAATTACGTCACGGTGCAGGAGCGGTCGAACTACTTCCGCCACTTCTGGAATTCGGTGGTGATCTCGGTCGGCTCGACCCTGATCGGGCTGGCGATTGCGGTGCCGGCGGCTTGGGCGATGGCCTTTGTGCCGGGCAAGCGCACCAAGGATCTGCTGATGTGGATGCTGTCGACCAAGATGCTGCCGCCGGTGGGGGTGCTGGTGCCGATCTATCTGCTGTTTCAGAAGGTCGGGTTGCTGGACACGCAGATCGGGCTGATCATCGTGCTGACGCTGATCAATCTGCCGATCATCGTCTGGATGCTCTACACCTATTTCCGTGAAATTCCGGTGGATATTCTGGAAGCGGCGCGGATGGATGGGGCCGGGCTGAAGGATGAGGTGATTTCCGTGCTGCTGCCGATGGCGGTGCCGGGGATGGCCTCGACCGTGCTGCTCAACATCATTCTGGCGTGGAACGAAGCGTTCTGGACGCTCAACCTGACAGCTGCCAAGGCGGCGCCGCTAACGGCCTTCATCGCCAGCTACTCAAGCCCGGAGGGGTTGTTCTATGCCAAGCTCTCGGCGGCTTCGACCATGGCGATTGCGCCGATCCTCATCATGGGCTGGTTCAGCCAGAAACAACTCGTCCGCGGCCTGACATTTGGCGCGGTTAAGTAAGGAAGACCTCAATGGGACGTATCACACTTGATAAGGTGACCAAGAGCTTTGGCGAGGTGCAGGTCATTCCGCCGCTGGATCTGACCATCGATGAAGGCGAGTTCGTGGTGTTTGTCGGCCCCTCGGGCTGTGGCAAGTCGACCCTGCTGCGCCTGATCGCGGGGCTGGAGGACATCACCTCGGGCCAGATCCGCATCGACCGGCAGGACGCGACGCATGTGCCCCCTGCCAAGCGCGGGCTGGCGATGGTGTTTCAGAGCTATGCTCTCTATCCGCATATGTCGGTGAGAAAGAACATCGCCTTTCCGCTGAAGATGGCCAAGATGGACCCGGCAGAGCGTGACCGGCGCGTCGACTATGCCGCCAAGGTGCTGAACCTGACGGACTACATGGATCGGCGTCCGGGCCAGCTGTCGGGCGGACAGCGCCAGCGGGTCGCCATCGGGCGGGCCATCGTGCGGGAGCCGGCCGCGTTTCTGTTTGATGAGCCCCTGTCGAACCTCGACGCGGCGCTGCGGGTCAATATGCGGCTGGAGATTTCCGAGCTGCACAACACCCTGAAGACCACGATGATCTATGTCACCCACGATCAGGTCGAGGCGATGACCATGGCCGACAAGATCGTGGTGCTGCATGCGGGCCGGATCGAGCAGGTCGGCAGCCCGCTGGAGCTGTATCACACGCCGAGGAACACCTTTGTGGCGGGCTTCATCGGCTCGCCCAAGATGAACCTGATCGAGGGGCCGGAGGCGGAAAAGCACGACGCCCATACCATCGGGATCCGGCCCGAGCATCTGGACACCTCGGCGGAGAGCGGCCTCTGGGAAGGGCGCGTCGGCGTCAGTGAGCACCTCGGGTCGGACACGTTCTTTCATGTCCATGACACGGGCCTGGCCGAGATGCTGACGGTACGGGCGAGCGGCGAGGTGGCGCTGCGCCACGGCGACAAGATCTTTCTGACGCCGCAGATGGACAAGCTGCACCGCTTTGATGCGCAGGGGCTGCGGATCGCATGACCCGGCTGGCGGGGAAATCTGCGCTGATCACCGGGGCGGCGCGTGGCATCGGCAAGGCCTTTGCCCGCGCCTATCTGGCGGAGGGCGCGCGCGTCGCCATCGGCGATATCGACGGCGATGCGGCGCAGCGGGCGGCGCTGGATCTGGGCGAAGGGGCGTATGGCGTGCAGATGGATGTCTGCGATCAGGCCAGCATCGACGCGGCTGTAGCGCATGTGGTCGGGCAGACCGGGCGTATCGACATCCTGATCAACAATGCCGCGCTGTTCGATCTGGCGGGCCTGACCGAGATCACGCGTGAGAGCTACGAGCGGCTGTTTGCGGTCAACGTCAGCGGCACTCTGTTCACCATGCAGGCCGTGGCGCGCCAGATGGTGGCGCAGGGCACGGGGGGCAAGATCATCAACATGGCCTCTCAGGCGGGGCGGCGGGGCGAGGCTCTGGTCGGGGTCTATTGCGCGAGCAAGGCCGCCGTCATCTCTCTGACGCAGAGCGCCGGACTGAACCTGATTGGCAAGGGGATCAACGTCAACGCCATCGCGCCGGGGGTGGTGGATGGTGATCACTGGGACGGGGTGGACGCGAAATTCGCCGCCGCCGAGGGTCTGGCACCGGGCGAGAAGAAGAAACAGGTCGGTGCCGCCGTGCCCTTTGGGCGGATGGGGCGGGCCGAGGATCTGACGGGCATGGCGGTGTTCCTTGCCACGGCAGAGGCCGACTACATTGTCGCGCAGACGTATAACGTCGACGGCGGAAACTGGATGAGCTGAGCCGCGTAAGCGACTGATACCAAATAAATCGGAGGCGAATGCCATGAAACTGGCGAATGACAAGCTTGGGGCTTTCGACCCCGCAATCGCCGTGCCTGCATATGACCGCGCGGCGCTGAGCCACGGCATCGTGCATGTGGGGCTGGGCAACTTTCACCGCGCGCATCAGGCGGTTTACCTTGATGACCTTTTCGCCCTCGGCCTCGATCATGACTGGGCGCTGACCGGGGCGGGCGTGCGCGCGCCCGATGCCAACATGCGCCAGATGCTGGGAGATCAGGACAACCTCTCGACCGTGATCGAGCTGGATCCAGAGGGCGCGCGTGCCCGGGTGATCGGTGCCATGATCGACTTTGCCGAGGTCGCGCCGGGGAATGCGCCGCTGATCGCGAAGATGGCCGAGGAGGCGACGCGGATCGTGTCGCTGACGGTCACCGAGGGCGGCTATTTCGTCAGCGCCGATACCGGCACCTTCGATCCGACGCATCCCGATATCGTCGCCGATGCCGCGACGCCGGAGGCACCGAAGACGGTGTTCGGCGCGATCGTGGCGGCGCTGAAGGCCCGACGCGCGGCTGGTGTGCCGCCGTTCACCGTGATGTCCTGCGACAACCTGCCGGGCAATGGCGATGTGACGCGCGATGCGGTGGTCGGGTTCGCGCAGCTGATCGATCTGGACCTCGCGGACTGGATCGAGGGGCAGGTGGCCTTCCCCAATGGCATGGTCGATCGCATCACCCCGGCGACGGGCGAGACTGAGCGCACGCTGGCCGCCAGCATGGGGATCGACGATCCGGTGCCGGTGACCTGTGAGCCGTTTCGTCAGTGGGTGCTGGAGGACAAGTTCACGCTGGGCCGGCCCCGGCTGGAGGAGGTCGGCGTGACCTTCACCGATGACGTGCACGCCTATGAACGGATGAAGATCCGCATCCTCAACGGCGGTCATGCGGTGATTGCCTACCCCGGAGCGCTGCTCGGCTGTGAGCTGGCGCATGACGCGATGGCGCATCCGCTGGTGCATGCCTTCTTCCGCAAGGTCGAGGCCGAGGAGATCCTGCCGCATGTCCACGCGGTGCCGGAATTCACGCCGGATCAGTATCTTGAGCTGATTGATGCACGCTTTTCCAACCCCGCGATCAAGGACACCACGCGGCGGCTGTGTCTCGATGGGTCGAACCGGCAGCCGAAGTTCATCGTGCCCTCGATCCGCGACGGGCTGGCGGCGGGTGTGTCGATCAACGGGCTGGCGCTGCTCTCGGCGCTGTGGTGCCGCTACTGCATCGGCCAGATCGAGGACGGCAGCGAGATTGCCCCCAACGACCCGAGCTGGGACCGGTTGACCACGACCGCCGCGCGCGCCAAGGATACGCCAATGGCCTGGCTGGACATGCGCGACGTCTATGGCGACCTCGCGACTGTTCCGGCCTTTGCCGAGCGTTTCGCCAGTTGGCTGGGCCTGATCTGGGCGCAGGGCACGGAGGCGGCGCTGAACGCCTATCTGAAGGAGCAGTAATGGCATACGCATTGGGGTTGGACCTTGGCACATCGGGGCTGAGGGCGTTGCTGATCGACGCAAGCGGCGCTGTGATCGGCGCGGCGGAAAGCCCGTGCCGGGTCAGCAACCCGCACCCCGGTTGGTCCGAGCAGAACCCGGCCGAGTGGGTCGTCGCCCTTGAAGCGGCGCTGGAGGAGCTGAAGGAAGCGCATCCGGCCGCGCTGGCAGCAGTCACCGGCATCGGCGTCGCCGGGCATATGCATGGCGCGACCCTGCTGGACGCGGAGGGCGCGGTGATCCGGCCCTGCATCCTGTGGAACGACACAAGGTCACATGCTGAGGCGGCGCGTCTGGATGCCATTCCGGGTGTGCGTGAACTGTCGGGGAATATCGTCTTTCCCGGCTTCACCGCCCCGAAGCTCGACTGGGTGAGGACGCATGAGCCGGAGCATTTTGCACGTGTTGCCAAGGTGTTGCTGCCCGCAGCTTATCTGAATTATTACCTGACCGGAGAGTATGTCGCGGATATGTCCGACAGTGCTGGCACCTCCTGGCTGGATGTCGGCGCGCGGGATTGGTCTGAGGAGCTGCTTGAGGCCGGACATATGCGCCGCGACCAGATGCCGGAGCTGGTCGAAGGCTCGGCTGCGGCGGGCACGCTGCGCACGGAGCTGGCGCAGAAATGGGGCATGGGCCGGGTCACCGTCGCCGGGGGCGCAGGCGACAATGCCGCTGCCGCCTGTGGCACGGGCTGTCTGGCCGAGGGCGAGGGCTTTGTCTCGCTCGGCACCTCGGGCGTGTTGCTGGCGGCGCGCGATGGCTATGCGCCGGATGCCGAGAGCGCCCTGCACACCTTTTGCCATGCGGTGCCGGGGCGGTGGTATCAGATGGGCGTGATGCTGTCGGCGACCGACAGTCTGAACTGGCTGGCACGGATCAGCGGACGCCGTCCGGCCGAGCTGACCTCTGTTCTGGGCGATGTTCAGGCACCGGGGCGGGCGCAGTTTCTGCCCTATCTCGCGGGCGAGCGGACGCCGCATAACGACGCGGCGATCCGGGGCGCTTTCACGGGCCTCGGCACCGAAACCACGCTGGAGGACATGACCCGCGCGGTGCTGGAGGGCGTGGCCTATGGTCTGCGCGATTCAGCGGAAGCGCTGAAAGGCGTCGGCGCGCGGCCTGAGGCTTTGCTGGCGATCGGGGGCGGTTCGGCCTCTCCTTATTGGGTCAAGCTGATCGCGACGGTGCTGGATGTGCCGCTGATGCTGCCGGCTAAAGGCGAATTCGGCGCGGCCCTCGGGGCGGCGCGTCTGGGGCTGGTCGCGGCGGGCGAGGCGCAGGCGGATGAGGTGATGACACGGCCTGAAATCGGATCGGTGGTCGAGCCTGACAAGAGCCTGACCGAAGCCTTTGACGCGGGGTATCACCGCTTCAGGGCCGCCTATCCGGGCCTTAAGAGTATTCAGTAACGATTTGATGTTTAAACAGAAAGGGCGCTCCGTTGAGCGCCCTATCCCGTGTCAGTTCGGCACTTCGTTGCGCCAGGGCGGATTGGCACCCGCGCGCGATACGGTGATCGCAGCGACCCGCGCCCCGAAGCCGAGCGCATCCGACAGCGCGCCGGTGTCGATGTCGCGCAGCGCGGTTTTGCTCAGCAACCCAAGCTCGGACAGGCGGAACAGCACGCCGGCGTTGAAGGTGTCGCCCGCGCCGACAGTATCGACGACAGTGGCCGCGCGTGCGGGCACATGCAGGCTGCGCCCGTCGCCGAAATAGGCCGAGGCACCATCGCCACCACGGGTCAGGATCACCACAGCCGCGCCACTTTCACACAGGGCGAAGGCCTTCTGATCCAGCGCCGCCGCTTCGGGGCGCAGCCAGTCGAGATCCTCGTCCGAGATCTTGATGATGTCGGACTGGCGCAGCATGGCGTCGAGACGGGCGCGGAAGCGGTCGGCATCCTTGATGAAGCCGGGGCGGATATTGGGGTCGATCATCACCACGTGATCGGCATGCACCCGGTCACAGAGCGCGGCATAGGCATCGGCGCCGGGTTCGCAAGCCAGGGAAATACCACCGAAATAGTAGGCCTCGGCCTGCTCGGGCAGGGTCTGGGGCAGATCTTCGGGGGTGATCATGCGCCCGGCGGAGTTTTCGTCGTAGAAATCATAGCTGGCCTTGCCGTCGACAAGGGTGACGAAGGCCAGGGTGGTCGGACGCTCCGAGCGGATCAGCAGATCGGTGGAAACCTCGGCTGCCGAGAGGGCATCGGCGAGGCGCTGTCCGAACAGATCGGTCGACATGCCGGTCAGCATGGCGGTCTTCGCCCCGAGCCGGCCAAGCGCGATCGCGGTGTTGAAGATCGCCCCGCCGCTGTGGGGCACGAAGCCATCCGGGCCCTCGACCGTCGGGGTTGGGATCATGTCGATCAGGGCTTCACCGCAGCAAATCAGCACAGGCATTTCCTTCTGGGATGGAGAGACCGGCGGAGCCCGCCGGGCTGGTGCGAGTCACCTGAATGTGCTGCGCCCATGCCTGTAATCGTTAGAAGATCAGACCTTTCAAGTCGAGACGCATGCATTGGTTTACATGAAATTTTCGCTGCGGTTTCGACCCTTTGGTGCGCGCTGTTACCCTATGGACACGGCTGTTGATGTGGCGCGGTTGCGGGGAAATTGCGCGCCACCATTGCCTGACGCGCGGCTTGGCATAAGGTGGGGCAAACAGACATGAAGGAGCATGACCATGACCCAGAGAACAACCAAAGGACGCGGCAGGCTGTACAGCTCGATCCTGGAAACCGTGGGCGATACCCCGGTGGTGCGGATCAACAACCTCGCCCCCGAGGGGGTGGAGATCTACGTCAAGGCCGAGTTTTTCAACCCCGCCTCCTCGGTCAAGGACAGGCTGGCGCTGAGCATCATCGAGACCGCAGAGCAAAGCGGCGCGCTGAAGCCCGGTCAGACAGTGGTCGAAGCGACCAGCGGCAACACCGGCATCGGTCTGGCGATGGTTTGTGCGCAGAAGGGCTATCCGCTGGTGATCACCATGGCCGAGAGCTTTTCGATGGAGCGGCGGCGGCTGATGCGGATGATGGGCGCCAAGGTGGTGCTGACGCCGAAGGCCGAAAAGGGGCTGGGCATGTATCGCAAGGCGGTGGAGCTGGCCGAGCAGAACGGCTGGTTCCTGGCGCATCAGTTCGAGAGCGAAGCGAATGCGACGATCCACGAGCATACGACGGCGCGCGAAATCCTGGGCGATTTCGAGGGGCAGCGGCTGGACGCGGTGGTGACGGGCTATGGCACTGGCGGTACCGCCACGGGTCTGGGGCGCGGGCTGAAGGCGGCGCGGCCCGAGATCAGGATCGTTCTGACCGAACCCTCCAACGCGCAGCTGGTTGGCAGTGGCGTGGCGCAGGCGCGCGGTGCCGATGGCAGCCCCGCTGTCAGCCACGAGGCGTTTCAACCGCACCCGATTCAGGGCTGGACGCCGGACTTCATCCCGCTGGTGCTGCAAGAGGCGTTGGACGATCAGACCTTCGACGAGCTGATCCCCGTGGCCGGTCCCGATGGCATCGCCTGGGCGCGCAAACTGGCCGCGCATGAGGGAATCCTGACCGGGATTTCAGGGGGATCGACCTTTGCCGTGGCAATGAAGATGGCCGAAACCGCAGAGCCCGGCACGGTCATTCTGGTGATGCTGCCGGACACGGGCGAGCGGTATATGAGCACCCCGCTGTTCGAGGTTTTCGGCGAGGACATGGACGCTGAGGAGGTCGCGATTTCGAACTCGACACCGGGCTACCGGATGAGCTGAGGCCGCACCGCCTCAAAGACGGTCTTTGGGGCGGTAACCTACGGGGAGATCAGGTAAAACTCTGTGGATAACTCTGGGGAGGGTTGCCCTATATGCCCGTGGACATCTCTCTGACTGGGAGGGCGGCGCGACGCGCATGGTGTGGTGCGGATGGATCGCCGAACTCTCGTTTCGAGAAGTGGTTCTTCTGTGACGTATAATCGATAATATATAAAAGCCAGTGGCTTATTAGGTGAAGCTAATGTTTTGCGTGATCATTGAAGGCCTTGCAGTTCTATTTTTATTCACCCTGAGGTTGTTGGATGTGGCAAGCTTCGGTGGATCTACCGCCCGAAATATATGGTAAAGTTATTCAGTGGATATGTCGGCGGAGATCTTTCGCAGACGGGTTTCGTCAAGCGATTGCAAGAGCTTCGGGGCGTGAGGCGGGGCGCGTCACGGCGGTGCGCTCAGGCTGGCGGTATCAGCCGCTCTCGGGCGCGCGCCTTGCCTGCAACGGCTGCGGGCGCTAGGGAAAGGCCATAGCCTGTGCGCTTGCGAGTCGTCTGCCCGGATCCCGGCGCAGAGACGCCGCACAGGGCAGTTCCCAATTTGCCGGAGGTTTTGGCCATGAATGCGATCGTGAAACCCGCTGAGGCGGCGCTGGATGTGGTGCGTGCGACACTGGGTGCGCTGCTGGGCGATCGGCTTCAGACCTCGCAGGCGCTGCGCGAGCAGCACGCCAATACGGCCACGGGCCGGGGCACCGAAGCCCCCGATCTGGTGGTCTACCCGCTGAACACGCAGGAGGTTTCGGCCATCCTGCGCTGCTGCTGGGAAAACGGCGTGCCGGTGATCGCCTTTGGCGCGGGCTCGTCGCTGGAGGGGCAGCTGAATGCGCCGCTGGGCGGTGTCTCGGTCGATATGAGCCGGATGAACGCCTTGCAGGAAGTGCGCGCCGAAGATCTGCTGGCGGTCGTGCAGCCGGGGATGACGCGCAAGGCGCTGAACCATGAGCTGCGCGCGACGGGCCTGCAGTTTCCGATTGATCCCGGGGCGGATGCCTCGATCGGCGGGATGTGCGCGACGCGGGCCTCGGGCACCAATGCGGTGCGTTACGGTACGATGGCGGAGAATGTGCTGGCGCTGGAGGTGGTGCTGGCCGATGGTCAGGTGATCCGCACCGGATCGCGGGCGGCGAAAAGCTCGGCGGGCTATGACCTGACGCGGCTGATGATCGGCAGCGAGGGCACGCTGGGGATCATCACCGAAGTGACGCTGCGCCTGCGCGGCATTCCTGAAGAGACGTTGGGCGGGGTTGCGGCCTTTCCCGACCTCGACAGCGCCTGTGCGGCCGTGATCGTCATGGTGCAGATCGGGCTCGAAGTTGGCCGGGTCGAGCTGCTGGACGCGGCGCAGATCCGCGCCTGCAACGCCTATTCCAAGCTGCAGCTTGAGGAAGTGCCGACGCTGTTCTTTGAATGCGCGGGCTCTGACACCTCGGCGCGCGACGCGGCGCAGACCTTTGCCGATATCGCCGAGGAGCATGGCGCGACCTCGATCAACTGGTCGTCGGATCGCGAGACCCGCAACAAGCTGTGGCAGGCGCGTCACGACAGCTATTGGGCGGCGCTGGCGCTGCGTCCGGCCTGCAAGGGGCTGGTCAGCGATGCCTGCGTGCCGATTTCCGCGCTGGCCGACAATATCGCCGCCGCGCAGGCGGATCTGCTGGAAAAACAGCTGATCGGCACGATCCTTGGCCATGTCGGGGACGGTAATTTCCACGTCGTGCTGATGACCGACCCCGAGGATATGGAGGAGGCGCCCAAGGTCTCGGCCTTCCTGAAGGGCATCACCGAGCGGGCGCAGGCCGTGGGCGGCACCTGTACCGGCGAACATGGTATCGGGCAGGGCAAGATGGCGGCGCTGGCGGCTGAGGCGGGCCCCTCGCTCGACGTGATGCGGGCGATCAAGCTGGCGCTGGACCCGCGCCAGATCCTCAACCCCGGTAAGCTGTTCGGAGCGGCGCAATGACCCCCGCGGCACGGATCGCCACAGCGGCGGAATTGCTGGACGAGATTCTGGCGGGCACGGCGGCGGAAAAGGTGTTGACGGGCTGGGCGCGCCGGTCGCGTTTTGCCGGGTCCAAGGACCGCGCGGCGGTGCGCGACCACGTCTTTGATGCGCTGCGCTGCATGCGCTCGTTCGCGGCGCTTGGCGGCGCGATGACCGGGCGGGGGCTTGTGATCGGCATGGCCCGCTCTGCCGGCACCGATCCCGAGACGATCTTTACCGGCGAAGGCCATGGCGCCGCGGCGCTGAGCGACGCGGAACGCAGTGCCGGTCATGCGCCCGAAAGCGGCGCCGAAGCTGGCGATATGCCGGATTGGGTCTGGCCGCATCTGACGCGCGCTCTGGACGAGGATGCCGTGACCGTGGCGGAGGTGCTGCGGCATCGTGCACCCGTCTACATCCGCGTCAACACCAGCCTGACCAGTGCCGAGGATCTGACGCGCGAACTGGCGGCAGAAGGCATTCTGACCACTCCCGGTCCTTTGGCGCCGACGGCGCTGGAAGTGACCGAGGGAGCGCGGCGTCTGACCTCGACCATCGCCTTTGGCGAGGGCCAGTTCGAGATGCAGGATGCCGCCAGTCAGGCGGTCTGTGCTGCGGTGCCGGTGCAAGACGGGCAAAGCGTGCTGGATTACTGCGCGGGGGGCGGCGGCAAGACGCTGGCTCTTGGTGCGCGGGCCAAGCTGCATCTCACGGCTCATGACGTCGCGCCCGAGCGGATGCGCGATCTGCCGAGCCGGGCGCGGCGCGCGGGCATCGACGTGCACCTGGCCGAGACAGAGGCGCTGGCCGAGCTCGCGCCGTTTGACGTCGTGCTCTGTGACGTGCCCTGTTCCGGCAGCGGCGCCTGGCGGCGTGCGCCCGAGGGCAAATGGCGTCTGACCGAGGAGCGTTTGGCGCAATTGCTGGGCATTCAGGCGCAGATCCTCGACGAGGCGGCGGCACTGGTCGCGCCCAAGGGCGTTCTGGCCTATGCGACCTGCTCGCTGTTCGAGGCGGAAAACACGGACCAGATCGACGCCTTCCTCACCCGTACTGAGGGCTGGCAACTGGAGACTTCGCGCCGGCTGACCCCGCTGGAGGGTGGCGACGGGTTCTTCTTTGCCTGCCTGCGCCGCATCTGAGGCACGGCTGAGCCGTTTCACGGAGCGCTTTGTTTTATTCGGCGACATTGTTAACCTCTCGTTAAGCTGGGCGATCCACAAAAGCGGATCGACATCGATGCGAGGAGGGCCGGGGTGACTCAGTCGGAAGCGAGTTTGACTGCGGGCGCGATGGTCTGGCACAAGCTGGCGGCGCGTATCGATCTGTTGCTTTTGCTCTGCGGTGCGTTTGTGGCGCTGGCGCTGCTGATCGAACACCGCATCACCTCGCTGGCCCTGCTGTTGAGCGGATTTACCCTGTGTCTGCTGGTGCTTCTGGTCCGGGCAAGGCCGCGCAGGGGCGCTGCAAGAAGCGCGGCCGGGGACAGTGACCTGCACGCTTTGCTGGCCGGGGACCCAACGCCGGCGCTGATTTCGGGGCCGGAGGGTCATCTGACCTTTCGCAATCCCTCGGCGCTGGAAATGACCGGCCATGAGGACTGTGAAACGGTTGTCGCGGCGCTGGCCTCTCGGTTCAACAACGCGGACAGCTTGGTGCGCCGGCTGTTGCGGCGCGCCCAGAGCGAGGGCGCCCTGCGCGAAGATGTGGTCAGCGGTGCCGGTCATGTACGGCTGATCGTGCAATCGCTGGACGGCGGTAACGTGCTCTGGCGGATCGAGCAGTTCGCTGTGGCTCAGACCGGTGACGAGGTCGAGGCACAGGTGCCGCTGATTTCGGTGGGACGCGGGCAGGCGATTCTCTATATGAACGCGGCAGCGCGCAAGCTGGTCGGCGGGCGGCCACGGCGGCTGGAAGACCTGCTGACGCGGCCCTTGTCGGACCTCGATGATCTGGCGGATATCAAAACCAGCGCTGGCACGACGACCTGCCGGATGACGCAGATCGCCAACTCGGGTGGGCGTCGGGAGTTCCTGTTCATCCCGGTGCAGGGCGAAATCGAGATCGCGCGCCCCCGCGTCGACACCCGGCCGGAAGAAAGCATCTGGACGACCATCGACGATCTGCCGGTGCCCATGCTGCGGCTGTCGGTGTCGGGCACGATCGAGCTGGCCAATGGCGCGGCGCAGCAGTTGCTGTCGATTGATCGCGAGCCGCAAATCCCGCTCTCGGGTCTGATGGAGGGGCTGGGACGCTCGATCAACGAATGGCTGGTGGAGGCGGCGACTGCCGCGATGGAACATGGCGCCAAGCCGCATTCGGAATTCCTGCGGCTGTCGCGTTCGGAGCGTGAGGTTTTTGTTCAGGTCGCGATCAAGCCCGTGCGCCACGAGGGGCAGATCGCGCTGATTGCCATGCTGAGCGATGCGACCGAGCTCAAGACACTTGAGGCGCAGTTCGTCCAAAGCCAGAAGATGCAGGCGATCGGCCAGCTGGCCGGTGGCGTGGCGCATGACTTCAACAATCTTTTGACTGCGATTTCAGGACATTGCGACCTGTTGTTGCTGCGCCATGATCATGGTGATCCGGACTATGGCGATCTGATCCAGATCAACCAGAACGCCAATCGCGCGGCCTCTCTCGTCGGCCAGCTGCTGGCGTTTTCGCGCAAGCAGACGCTGCGGCCGGAAACGCTGGATCTGCGTAACACGCTGTCGGATCTGACGCATCTGCTGAACCGGCTGGTGGGCGAAAAGGTCACGCTGGCGCTGCGCCATGATCCGGCACTGCCCAAGATCCGGGCGGACAAGCGGCAGCTGGAGCAGGTCCTGATGAACCTCGTGGTCAACGCCCGCGATGCCATGCCCAACGGCGGCGAGATCCAGATCGAGACCGAGACCCTGCATCTGGCGGAGGAAATGCTGCGCGATCGCGCCTCTCTGGTGCCGGGCGAATATGTCATCGTGACTGTCACCGATACCGGCGTCGGCATTCCGCCCGACAAGCTGCCCAAGGTGTTCGAGCCGTTCTTTACCACCAAGCGCGTCGGCGAGGGGACGGGCCTTGGCCTGTCGACCGCCTACGGGATCGTCAAGCAATCCGGCGGCTTCATCTTTGTCGACAGCACGCCGGGGGAAGGCACCTGTTTCACCCTGATGTTCCCGGCGCAGCGGGAGGAGGATGTGGTGATGGCGCTGCCGGCGCCTGTGGTGGAGCCGGACACCTCGGGGCGGGCGGACGGCGTTGTGCTGCTGGTCGAGGACGAGGCGCCGGTGCGTGCCTTTGCCTCGCGCGCGCTACGTCTGCGCGGCTATACGGTGCTTGAGGCCGACAGTGCCGAGCAGGCGCTGGAGATGCTGGACAGTTGCGAGATGAAGATCGACGTCTTCGTGACCGATGTGATCATGCCGGGCATGGACGGGCCGACCTGGGTGCGCAAGGCGCGTGAAACCTACCCCGATGTGCGGGTGGTTTTCGTGTCGGGTTATGCCGAGGACAGTTTCCGCGATTCCAACGCCAAGATCGCGAATTCGGTCTTCCTGCCCAAGCCTTTCTCTCTGGCTGAGCTGACCGAGACCGTGCGCAAGCAGATCCGCTGAGGCGGTTCAGGGGATCGAAGCGTAAAGGGCGAATTCTTCAGCGTGGCGGGCGCGCAGGCGTGCTTCGGTCCCGGCCGAGAGGCTGAGCGCCATGGGCGGAGCGACGTTTTCGCGCTTGAGCTCGAAGGTCGTCTCAAGCCGCTCTTGCAGGAAGTGGATCAGGCTTGGCGGGTCCTCATAGCGAAACAACCGTGTCACGCATGTGCCATTTTTCGACGGCTCCAGAAACTTGGCCTGACTGCCGACATTGGCAAAGCCGGGGCGCGTGGACTGGCAATACCCCTCGACAAAGGCATCGAAACTGAGGTCATGCGTGGCATTGGGGCGACCCTGCATGAAGGGGCGCTGTCGGTAACGATACCAACTGCCAAGCCAGGAGATCGGCTCGCGCATGACGGCGATCACGTCGAGATCGGGGCCGATGAATTTTTCCAGCGCGGGGCGGAAAAAGCGGTTGTAGCGAAAGACCGGCGCATGTTTCAGTTCCGGCGGATCGCTGATCACCATCGAGGCGAGCGGCGCGAGGGCTGTTTCATAGGCGGTCGTACCGGTCTTGGGAACCGACAAAAAAACCAGCCGCGCATTGGAAAAAACCAGCATACTCAAACCCTTCGACCGAAATGCAGTTGAGCATTCCAGTGTAAACTAATCCTTAACCCTGACCGCGCAAAGTCGATTTACCAAGATTCTGGTTGAAGTGTTCTTGGTTTAGCCTCATATAGGTCGGAACAAGGCGCGAACATCGGCAATCATTGCCGCTCACCTTCGGGTGTGAAATAAGGGTGCAGAAAATGGCAACGGCAGATCTATTATCCATGGACAGCAAACGAGACCCCAACAAGCAGAAGGCCCTGGACAGCGCGTTGGCGCAGATCGAACGTCAGTTCGGCAAGGGTTCCATCATGACGCTGGGGGGCAAAGGTGCCATCCAGGAAATCGAGTCGACCTCGACCGGCTCGCTCGGTCTCGACATCGCGCTTGGGATCGGCGGTCTGCCGAAGGGTCGGATCATCGAGATCTACGGGCCGGAAAGCTCGGGCAAGACCACTCTGACACTGCATTGCGTGGCGGAAGAGCAGAAAAAAGGCGGCGTCTGCGCCTTTGTCGACGCCGAACATGCGCTCGATCCTCTCTATGCCCGCAAGCTGGGTGTCGATCTGGACGAGCTGCTGATCTCGCAGCCCGATACTGGTGAGCAGGCGCTGGAAATCGTCGATACGCTGGTGCGTTCCGGCGCGGTCTCCATGGTCGTCGTCGACTCGGTTGCGGCGCTGACGCCGAAGTCCGAGCTTGAAGGCGACATGGGCGATTCTAACGTCGGCGTTCATGCCCGTCTGATGAGCCAGGCAATGCGCAAGCTGACCGGTTCGATCAGCCGTTCCAAGTGCATGGTGATCTTCATCAACCAGATCCGCATGAAAATCGGCGTGATGTTCGGCTCGCCCGAAACCACGACGGGTGGCAATGCGCTGAAGTTCTACTCCTCCGTGCGTCTGGACATCCGCCGCATCGGCGCGATCAAGGACCGTGACGAGGTTGTCGGCAACGCCACCCGCGTCAAGGTCGTCAAGAACAAGGTCGCACCGCCCTTCAAGCAGGTCGAGTTCGACATCATGTACGGCGAGGGCATCTCGAAAACCGGCGAGCTGCTGGATCTGGGTGTGAAGGCCGGCGTGGTCGAAAAATCAGGCTCGTGGTATTCCTACGGGGATGAACGGATCGGGCAGGGGCGTGAGAACGCCAAGGTCTTCATGAAGGAAAACCCCGATCTGGCGTTTGAGATCGAGGACAAGATCCGCGCCGCACATGGTCTGGATTTCGGCAATGGCTTCAAGGAAGACAGCGACGACGAGGTGACGGAGGGCTGAGGCCTTTCATCGCCAGTGATCGCAGACGGGCACTGCAGAAAGCCCCCTTCGATACAGCACTGGCTGCGTATCGTTGAGAAACTCTGGGAAAAGGCGGTCTTTGGACCGTCTTTTTTCAGTTTTGCAGACGGAAATTTGCAAAGTTTGCGGCACGCATCTGCAACCAGCTGCGACTGCCATGTTGCTAAGGGCTTAGACCCGGTGGACACCGCCGCTCGTGACGGCTAAATCAGCAAGACCGTCAGGCAACCGAAAAAGGCCGCCCCTATGCAGTCGTTGAACGATATCCGCAGCACTTTCCTTGACTACTTCAAGCGGCAGGGGCACGAGGTCGTGCCGTCCAGCCCGCTGGTGCCGCGCAACGATCCGACGCTGATGTTCGCGAACTCCGGCATGGTTCAGTTCAAGAACCTGTTCACCGGGGTCGAGCACCGCGATTACACCCGCGCCACCTCGGCGCAGAAATGTGTGCGCGCGGGCGGCAAGCACAATGACCTCGACAATGTCGGCTATACCAACCGGCACCACACCTTTTTCGAGATGCTCGGTAACTTCTCTTTCGGGGATTACTTCAAATCCGAAGCGATTCCCTTCGCCTGGGAGCTGATCACCAAGGAGCTCGGCATCCCCAAGGACAAGCTGCTGGTCACGGTCTATCACACCGATGACGAAGCGGCGGAGATGTGGAAGAAGGTCGCCGGCTTCTCGGACGACCGGATCATTCGCATCCCGACCTCCGACAACTTCTGGCAGATGGGCCCGACCGGCCCCTGCGGCCCCTGCACCGAGATCTTCTTTGACCATGGCGACAAGTTCTGGGGTGGCCCTCCGGGATCGCCCGATGAGGATGGCGACCGGTTTATCGAGATCTGGAACGTCGTTTTCATGCAGAACGAGCAGTTCGAGGACGGCACGATGCGCGCGCTCGACATGCAGTCGATCGACACCGGCATGGGGATCGAACGGGTTGCCGCGCTGCTGCAGGGCACCAACGACAACTACGCGACGGACCTGATGCGCTCGCTGATCGAGGCTTCGGCCCATGCGACCAGCTCGGACCCCGATGGCCCGGGGCGCACCCATCACCGGGTGATCGCGGACCATTTGCGCTCGACCTCCTTCCTGATTGCCGATGGCGTGATGCCGTCGAACGACGGGCGCGGCTATGTGCTGCGTCGGATCATGCGCCGCGCGATGCGTCACGCGCATCTGCTTGGCAGCCAGGATCCGCTGATGTATCGCCTCGTGCCCGAACTGGTGCGCCAGATGGGCGAGGCCTATCCTGAGCTGCGCCGCGCTCAGTCACTGATCGAAGAGACGCTGAAGCTGGAGGAAACCCGCTTCAAGCAGACCCTCGACCGTGGTCTGAAGCTGCTGGATGATGAGCTGTCGGGCCTGCCTGAGGATGCCGCGCTGCCGGGTGCCTCGGCGTTCAAGCTCTATGACACCTACGGTTTCCCGCTGGACCTGACGCAGGATGCCTTGCGTGAAAAGGGCCGCACCGTTGATACCGACGGCTTTGACAGTGCCATGGCCGAACAGAAGGCCAAGGCGCGCGCCGCATGGTCGGGCACGGGCGAAAGCGCCGATGCCGCGATCTGGTTTGACTTGGCCGACAAGAACGGCGCGACCGAATTCCTCGGCTACGACACCGAAACGGCTGAGGGTCAGATCCTGGCGCTGGTCAGGGATGGCGTCGCGATCGCGGCGGCCGGTCCCGGTGATACGGTGACTGTGGTGCTGAACCAGACGCCGTTCTACGCGGAAAGCGGTGGTCAGGTTGGCGATACCGGCGAGATTCGCACTGAGTCCGCCAAGGTGCGTATCACCGAGACCAAGAAGGTGAACGGGATCTTCATGCACATCGGCGAAGTCGTCGAGGGCACCGTGAAACCGGGCGAGGCGGCGATCCTTGAGGTCGACCATGCCCGCCGTGGCACGATCCGCGCCAACCACTCCGCGACGCACCTGCTGCACGAGGCGCTACGCGAGGCGCTCGGCGATCACGTTGCACAGCGCGGCTCCTTGAACGCACCGGACCGTCTGCGCTTTGACTTCAGTCATTCGCAGGCCCTGTCGGCGCAGGAACTGGCGAAGGTCGAGGCGGATGTGAACCGCTATATCTGGCAGAATACGCCCGTCGAGACCCGCATCATGACCCCCGACGATGCCCGCGCCATCGGGGCGCAGGCTCTGTTCGGCGAGAAATATGGCGACGAAGTGCGGGTCGTGTCGATGGGCCGTGCCGATACCGGCAAGGGGCACGACGGCAAGACCTACTCGCTTGAGCTCTGCGGCGGCACCCATGTCGTGCAGACCGGCGATATCGGCCTCTGCGTGATTCTGGGCGATTCGGCCTCCTCGGCTGGCGTCCGCCGGATCGAGGCGCTGACCGGCCAGGCGGCGATGGACTATCTCGGGGCGCAATCGGACCGAGTGTCTGAGATCGCCGCGATGCTGAAGGCACCGGCGGCTGAGGTTGTCGAGCGGGTCAAGGCGCTGTCGGATGAACGCAAGGCGCTGGCCAACGAGGTCGCGCAATTGCGGCGAGAGCTGGCTATGTCTGGCGGTGCCGGGCAGGGCGCGGCCCCCGAAGCGGTTGAGGTCAACGGCATCAAATTCCTCGCGCAGGTGCTGACCGGCGTGTCGGGCAAGGACCTTCCGGCGCTGATCGATGCGCACAAGGACCGGCTCGGGTCAGGCGTGGTGCTGTTGATCGCGGATGCGGATGGCCGGGCTGCCGTGGCGGCAGGGGTCACCAGTGATCTGACCGACCGTGTCTCTGCTGTCGATCTAGTGCGCGCAGCTGTTCCGGCCCTTGGTGGCAAGGGCGGCGGCGGGCGCGCCGATATGGCGCAGGGTGGCGCGAAGGATGCCGCCAATGCCGCCGAAGCCATTGCCGCTGCAACTGCTGTCATCGAAGGACAATAACCATGCCCCAAGCCTATTGGATCGCCCACGTCACCGTCACGGATGAAGAGGCCTATGGCCGCTACGCCAAGCTGGCCGGACCTGCCATCGCCAAACACGGCGGCAAGTTTCTGGCCCGCGGCGGGCGCTATGTCTCGCTTGAGGGGACCGAGCACGCGCGCAATGTCGTCGCGCTTTTCCCCAGCCTGGAAGAGGCGGAAGCCTGCTATCGTGGTCCCGATTACCAGGAGGCGCTGGCGCATGCCCGTGGTGCGTCCGAGCGTGATCTGGTGATCATCGAAGCTCTCGACTGACCTCGCGCCATGTTCGCATATCTTGCGCCGGTTCTTCTGCTTGTCGGCTCGAACCTGTTCATGACGCTGGCTTGGTACGGACATCTGAAATTCACCGACAAACCGCTGGTGTTGGTGATTTTCGTCAGTTGGGGCATCGCGCTGCTGGAATATTGCCTCGCGGTGCCCGCCAACCGGATCGGCCATACGGTCTATTCCGCGGCTGAGCTGAAAACCATTCAGGAGGTTATTACCCTGTCGGTTTTTGCAGCCTTCTCAGTTGTTTACCTCAAAGAAGCGCTGACGCTCAACCATGTGGTCGGCTTTGGTCTGATCTTCGCCGGGGCCGTGGTGATCTTTCGCGGACCGTTCTGAAGCGGTTCTTCTGAACACTTTGCCAGATACAGAAAGGGCGGTGCTTTTGGCACCGCCCTTTTTCGTGTCTCAGGTCTTATTGACCGCGCGAGTGGCGCTTGCGCTCATGCGGGTCAAGGTAGCGTTTGCGGATCCGGATCGACAGCGGCGTGACTTCAACCAGCTCGTCGTCGTTGATGTAGGCGATAGCCTCTTCCAGCGACAGCGTGACGGGGGTGGTCAGACGAACCGCATCGTCGGTGCCCGAAGCACGCACGTTGGTCAGCTGTTTGCCCTTCAGCGGGTTCACTTCCAGATCGTTTTCACGGCTGTGTTCGCCGATGACCATACCCTGATAAACGGGGGCCTGTGCACCGATGAAGAACTTGCCGCGATCTTCCAGTTTCCAAAGCGCATAGGCAACGGCGGTACCGTCATCCATGGAAATCAGAACACCGGCGCGACGGCCCGGGATCGGACCTTTGTGCGGTGCCCAGCTGTGGAACACACGGTTCAGAACGCCTGTGCCGCGCGTGTCGGTCAGGAATTCGCCGTGATAGCCGATCAGACCACGCGAGGGAACGTGGGCCATGATCCGCGTTTTGCCAGCGCCGGCCTGTTTCATCTCGGTCAGGTCGCCTTTGCGCGCGCCGGTGATCTTTTCGATCACGGCACCCGAGTATTCGTCGTCGACGTCGATGGTGACTTCTTCGATGGGCTCAAGACGTTCGCCGTTCTCGCCCTCTTTCATGATCACCTGCGGACGCGAGATCGACAGCTCGAAGCCTTCGCGACGCATGTTCTCGATCAGAACGCCCATCTGGAGTTCGCCACGACCGGAAACCTCGAAGGCCTCGCCGCCGGGTGTGTCCTTGACCTTGATGGCGACGTTCGATTCGGCTTCTTTCATCAGGCGCTCACGAATGACGCGCGATTGCACCTTCTTGCCGTCACGACCGGCGAGGGGCGAATCATTGATGCCGAAGGTCACGGTGATGGTCGGTGGATCGATCGGCTGTGCATCGAGCGGCGTGTCGACGGCCAGAGCGCAGATCGTGTCAGCCACGGTCGCCTTGGTCATGCCAGCGAGCGATACGATATCGCCAGCCTGAGCTTCTTCGATGTCCTGCTGGCCGAGGCCGCGGAACGCCTGGATCTTGGTGACGCGGAACTGTTCGATCTTCTGGCCGATGCGCGACAGAGCCTGGACGGTTGCGCCGACCTTGAGCTTGCCGGATTCAACGCGGCCGGTCAGGATGCGGCCCACAAATGGGTCGGACCCGAGGGTCGTTGCCAGCATGGTGAAGTCTTCGTCCTGACGCGCGATCTGTTTCGGGCGCGGCACATGGTTGACGATCAGCTGGAACAGCGCCGACAGATCCTTGCGGGGGCCGTCGAGTTCAGCGTCACACCAGCCGTTACGGCCAGAGGCATAAAGATGCGGGAAATCAAGCTGATCGTCGTCGGCGCCGAGGTTGCCGAAGAGGTCAAAGCATTCATCCAGCGCACGATCAGGCTCGGCGTCGGGCTTGTCGACTTTGTTCAGGACGACGATGGGGCGCAGGCCGAGGGCAAGCGCCTTGGAGGTCACGAATTTGGTCTGGGGCATCGGCCCCTCAGCCGCGTCGACGAGCAGAACAACGCCGTCGACCATCGACAGAATACGTTCGACTTCGCCGCCGAAGTCAGCGTGGCCGGGCGTGTCAACGATGTTGATCCGCAGGCCTTTCCATTCCACCGAGGTGGCTTTCGCGAGGATGGTGATACCCCGTTCGCGTTCGAGGTCGTTCGAGTCCATCGCACGTTCGGCCACGGCCTGGTTGGCGCGGAAAGCACCCGACTGTTTCAGAAGCTCATCCACAAGCGTGGTTTTACCGTGGTCCACGTGAGCGATGATGGCGATGTTGCGCAGGTCCATTGGACATCCCTTATTAGCTTGCGCCCGCGCCTATACTGACTGGACGCGAATTGCCAGAGGAAAGGGTGAAACTCAGCTGATCAGGCGGCCAAGCGGCGCAGTTAAGCGGCTATAGAGCCACGTATGCCCCGATTGTTCGGCCCGCGCGCCCGCGCCGAGCTTGAAGCGCGCCAGCCCCGCGCCGCGCATCGTATCGATCACGCCGAGGTCGAGTTGCGTGAAACCGCGCGCGTGCAACCAGCCGCTGGCGCGCCAGAGCAGCAGATTATGCGCCGAGGCGGCGCGTCCCTCCAGCCCGCTCCAGCCGATGTGATAGCTGGCGCCGGGGGCATGCAACAGGATCAGAACGGCCGCGACGGGCGTGCCATGAAGGCGCGCCACGAAAAGGCGGCTGTCGGGCCAGGCGAGGGCGAAGCTGTGGGGCAGGGCGCTATAGCCGTTTTCGAGCCGCTGTGCGGTTTCCAGCGGCAGCAGCCAGTGATCGGGGTCGCGGCGAAACGGGCCGTTGGTCACCGAGAGCATCGTCCGTTCGGACACAGACAGACGGTTGCGCCACTTCTGATGCAGCATCGCCCGCCGCTCGATCTCGGGGGGGCGCAGGTCCAGCATTGCGTGGGTTTGCGGCATCATGACCTTTATGGCGCCACTACCCGCCAAGGCCTGATCCATCGCGGCGTCGCGGGCATTGATCAATACGGTGCGGCGCAGGTGCGTCAGATCCGGCAGCCGCACGGGGGCGGGGATCCAGGACAGCCGCAGCGGGCCGATCCGACGTTGCACCACCAGAGTGCCGTCGGGCAGGGCCATCACTTGCGCCCCAAGTGCCGCGAGGGTCTGAGCATAGGCGCGGTGACTGTGCAGGCGCGTCGCCTCGGTGTCGGGCGCGGCACGCCCGGTCGATCCGAAAGCTACAGAGTGGGAAAAACGCTCGCCGTTCATCCGTCTGTTAAGACATTAAAAACCTTATCAATGGTTAATAGAAGCCATCATGCGCAGGATTTCACATCTTAAAATAGAACAAAGCCGCCCGACGTGGCAGGCGGCTTTGCTGGTGTTTCTGGCTCTGGGCATACCGGTCTTCGTTGCGCTGACCTTGTGGGACTGGGCGCTGCGATAAGATCCGGCCGCTATCAGAACGGGATTTCGTCGTCGATGTCGCGGTTGGGGGTGCTGCCACCGCCCGACCCGCCACCGTAACCGCCGCCGGAGCCGCCACGATCGTCGTAGCCGCCGCCCTGGCCGCCACGGTCATCATAACCGCCGCCACCACCGCCGCCACCGAAGTTGCCGCCGCCACCGCCACCGCTGCCGCCTTCGCTGCGGCCATCCAGCATGGTCAGCTCGGACTTGAAGGGACGCAGCACGATTTCAGTGCTGTACTTGTCCGCGCCGCTCTGGTCCTGCCATTTGCGGGTTTCCAGCTGGCCCTCGATGTAAACCTTGGAGCCCTTGCGCAGATATTGCTCGGCCACGCGCACCAGAGGCTCGGAAAAGATCGCGACGGTGTGCCACTCGGTGCGCTCCTTGCGTTCGCCGCTGTTGCGGTCTTTCCAGGTCTCGGAGGTGGCGATGCGCAGGTTGCACACCTTGCCGCCGTTCGCAAAGTTCCGCACCTCGGGGTCGCGCCCCAAATTGCCGATCAGGATGACCTTGTTGACAGATCCAGCCATGTCGCAATTCCCCTTCGTTCGAAAAGCGTATCGATTAAACCATAGGGCCGTCCGCGAATCCGCGCCAGCCGTTCGCAGCGTTACAACAGAGCGGCGGCGAAAGGTAAAGTTTCAGAAAGGTTCCGAAATAAATTGCTCTGACAGCGCAGATGCGCGGGCTGCTGCCGATTGCGGCGCAAAAGGGGTGCATTTTTTGAAAACTTCAGGATAAGGTTCACACCGAAAACGATGGCTCGGCCTTTTTGGGGAAGACTGCCGGGTGGAACAGTAAAAAGGGGATGCGGGTGAAGCTGCACATTTTGTTCTGCGCCACGGGTTTGGCGCTGGCCACGCCGATCACGGTTTCGGCCGATGTTCTGGCCTCAAAGGCGCGCAAAGCGCAGTTCAGCGCACAAACCCGGGTTCTCGACACCCGTTCCGCCCAGCAATATTCCGCCTCGGTCCGCCTGCAGCCGCAGGCGTTTGAAGCGCCCACGAAATGGGGCGTGATGATCTACAAGGGCAAGTACAACGGACCCTACCTCGACATGGCGCGCTCCGCCGCGCAGCGCCACGGGGTGCCTGAGGGGGTCTTTCTGCGCCTCGTGCAACAGGAAAGCGGCTGGAGCGCAACCGCCCAGTCCGTCAAGGGCGCCTTCGGTCTGGCGCAGCTGATGCCCGACACCGCCCGCATCCTGAACGTCGATGCGACCGACCCCTACGAAAACCTTGAAGGCGGCGCGCGCTATCTTGCGCTGCAATACCGCGAGTTCGGCTCCTGGCCTCTGGCGCTGGCGGCCTATAACGCCGGCCCGAAAGTGGTCAAGCGCTACGGCGGCATCCCGCCCTACGCCGAAACCCAGAACTACGTGAAAGTCATCTGGGGCGGCTGAGGCCAGAGCTGGTTGCTCCGGCCCAGTTCACTCCGGCCCAGTTCACTCCGCCGCGATCTTGATCACCGGTTCCATCTGGGCGAACTGCGCATCCGTCAGATGACATTTGATGTCATGCCCTTCGGCCACCGCACGGCTGACCGGCACCTCACGCTCACAGAGGTTGCCCGGCACCATGGATTTCCAGCGACAGCGCGTCTGAAACGGACAGCCGGACGGTGGGTTCATCGCCGAGGGAATATCCCCCTCCAGCACGATCCGCGCCTTTTCAACCGAAGTGTCGGCAATCGGCACCGCCGACAGCAGCGCCTCGGTATAGGGGTGATAGGGCGGGGCAAAGACCTGATCCGTGGTGCCGATCTCAACCACATGGCCGAGGTACATCACCAGCACCCGGTCGCTGAGATAGCGCACGATGGACAGATCATGCGAGATGAACAGCAGGGTGGTCTTTTCCTCGCGCTGGATCTCCATCAGCAGATCCGTCACAGCCGCCTGCACCGATACGTCGAGCGCCGAGACAGGCTCATCCGCGACAACGATCCGCGCGCCGCCCGCAAAAGCGCGGGCAATCCCGACCCGCTGTTTCTGCCCGCCAGAGAGCTGCCTTGGCATCCGCTCGGCAAAGGCGCGCGGCAGTTTCACGAGGTCCAGCAGGGTCAGCATCCGCTCGCGCCGCTCCTGCGTACTGTCGCCGATGCCAAAGACCTCCAGTGCGCGGGTGATCTGACGCCCCACGGTCATCGAGGGGTTCAGCGTGTCGAAGGGGTTCTGAAACACCATCTGCACATCGGCAATCGTTCGGGCGCCGCGCTTTTCGATGGGGGTGTTCTGGATCTCGCGATCATCCAGCAGAATGGTGCCCTCGGTCGCCGTCTCCAGCCCCATCAACACCTTGGCGAGGGTTGATTTGCCACAGCCGCTCTCGCCGACAATCGCCAGCGTCTCGCTCTCGCGGGCTTCGAAACTCAGGGTCTCGTTCGCCTTCACGACCTTCTTTTCACCGCGCGTGAACAGGGATGAGGCCGCAACCTCATAGTATTTCTTCAGATTGCTGACCTTCAGCACGGTGCGCCCGATCTCGCCCTTGGGCTTCTTGTCGCTGGCCGTATAGGGCGCGGCCCAGTCGATCTCGTCAAACCGCAGGCAGCGCGTGGTGTGGCGCGCATCCCCTGTCACATGCGTCATGGGAATGTCGGCGACATCACAGCGGCCCGCTTCGAAATAATCACACCTTGGCCCGAAATTGCATCCCTCGGGGCGCTCATGGGGCAGGGGGAAATTCCCCGGAATGGCCTTGAGGGGCCGCGCGGTCTTGTCCGCACCAGGCAGGGGAATCGAGCGGAACAGCGCCTGCGTATAGGGATGGCGCATGCTGTCGAAGACATCCGCAATCGAGCCGCGCTCGACCGCCTCTCCCGAATACATCACGCAGATCCGGTCGCATGTCTCCAGCACCAGCCCGAGGTTGTGGCTGATGAACAACATGGAGGTGCCGTACTTCTTGCCGAGATCACGCACCAACTCGACAATCGCGGCCTCGACCGTGACATCCAGCGCCGTCGTCGGCTCGTCCAGGATCAGCAGCGCCGGCTTGGACATCAGCGCCATGGCAATCACGATGCGCTGCTGCTGCCCCCCCGAAAGCTGATGCGGAAAAGCCTTCAGAATGCGCTCGGGGTCGGGCAGTTTCACGTCGCTCACCACCTGCAGCGCGCGGGCATAGGCCTCTTTCTCGCCAATCCCCTCATGGATCATCGGCACTTCCATCAGCTGCTTGCCGATCCGCATCGCAGGGTTCAGGCTCGCCATGGGTTCCTGATAGATCATCGCGATCTCATTGCCCCGGATCGCGCGCAGCTCCGTCTCGCTCATCTCCCCCAGATCGCGTCCCTTGAATCGGATCGAGCCCCCGACGACCTGCCCGTTGACGCCGAGATCCTGCATCACGCCAAGCGCCACGGTGGATTTGCCACAGCCACTCTCACCCACCAGCCCGACCGCCTCACCGGGACGCACCGAGACCGAGAAATCCATCACAGCAGGGATTTCCCGCAATCGGGTGAAAAAGGAAATCGACAGATTTTCGATCTCCAGTATGGGTCCGTCATACGCGTCCATGACACTTCTCCCCGGGGCGCCGCAGCCCCTGTTTGCAAACCGGGGCGCAAGCCTGCCCCGTTTCCCTGGTACAAATATGCCGGGGGTCCGGGGGCTGGCCCCCGGTCCCGAAACCGCACTCAGTCCTTCAGACTTTCTTCGCGCAACCCATCGGCCAGCAGGTTCAGCCCCAGCACCAGGCTCAGCAGCGCCACAGCCGGCACGATCGCCGCATGGGGATAGATCGACAGCAACTTGCGCCCCTGATTGATCGTGCTGCCCCAGTCCGGGCTCTCGGTCGGCAGGCCGAGGCCGAAAAAGCCCAGCGTGCCCAGCAGGATCGTCGTATAGCCGATGCGCAGGCAGAAATCGACGATCAGCGGCCCACGGGCATTCGGCAGGATCTCCCACAGCATGATGTACCAAGGGCCTTCGCCACGCGTCTGCGCGGCGGCGACATAATCCCGCGTCTTGATGTCCATCGTCAGCCCGCGCACGATGCGGAATACCGTCGGCGCATTGACGAAGACAACCGAGACGAAGACCACCAGAATCCCCGCCGGCACGTTGAACAGATCCAGCGCTTGCGGCCAGAACCGCACCACGGTTTCCGGGTCCGAGATCAGCGACAGATAGGTCCAGCCAAGCACAACCAGCAGCACTGCAAGGGTGATGTTTCTGCGCCGGGGCTGGGTATAAAAGCGCGCATTGATCAGCACCGTCAGAAAGATGATGGGAAACAGGAACAGCACGATCGCCATATAGCTCGGAATGCCGGTCTCGACCATTTCGGGGGTCACCAGCAGGTAGAACAGCAGGATCACCGGAAATGCCAGGATCAGGTTGGCGAGAAAGCTCAGCACCGTATCGAGCTTGCCGCCGACATACCCCGCAGGCAGCCCAAGAGTGATGCCGACCATAAAGGAAAACAGTGTCGCCAGCGGCGCGATCCGGATCACCACCCAGGAGCCCGCAATCATCCGGCTGAAGACATCGCGCGCCAGCGTGTCTCCGCCCAGCAGATAAAACGGATAATCCCCCGGACCCGCTCCGCGCAGGGGCGACCCGGGCATGGCGTTCTTCATGCCGGTTGCGGCAGACAACGGGTCCTGTGTGGCGATCCAGCCGAACAGCCCGACGCTCAGCGCGGTGTAGACCCAGAACATCACCAGCCCGAAGCCGACCACACCGATGCTGTTGTCGAACAACTTGCCATAAAGGCCCAGCCGCCGCTTGAAGGCGATCGACAGCGAAAACGTCACGATCAGCGCAATCCAGACCGGCAGGAACCGGATGAAAACACGCAGCAGGATCGCGCCCCAGGACAGGTCTTCCATGGTGTCGATCCTCCTCAGGACATCCGGATGCGTGGATTCAGATAGACGTAGCCGATGTCCGAGATCAGCTGCGTCACCAGAACCACGATCACCGAAACCACCGATATGCCCAGCAGCAGGTCGATGTCGTTATTGCCAGCGGCCTGCACCAAAGCCCAGCCCAATCCCTTGAAGTTGAACAGAGTCTCGACGATTACCACGCCGTTCAGCAACCAGGGAAACTGCAGCATGATCACCGTAAAGGGTGCGATCAGCGCGTTCCTCAGGGCATGTTTCAGCACGATATTGCGAAACGACACCCCCTTGAGCCGGGCGGTGCGCACATATTGCGCCGTCATCACCTCAGCCATCGAGGCCCGTGTCATCCGCGCCACGTAGCCCGTGCCGTAAAGCGCGATGGTCAGCACCGGCAGAAAGAAGTTCTCGAAATTCGCGCCGTCCATGGCCGAGGTTGCCGTGCCCTTGAACCATTTCAACCCCACGGTGGATGAGGCAAAGACCGCGATCAGGATGACCCCCGAAACATATTCCGGCGTTGCCGTCGTCATGATCGAAAACGTCGACAGCGCACGGTCGAGCTTGGACCCCTCGCGCATCCCCGCCAGCACCCCGATCAGCAGCGCCATCGGCACCATCAGCAGCATCACCCAGAACATCAGCTTGCCGGTCTGCGCCATGCGCACCGCCACGATATGGCTGACGTCTTCGCGAAACACCGTGCTGGTGCCCCAGTTGCCCTGCAGGATGCCGCAGAAGCGCGGCGCGGTCTCTTTGGTCATCTCGGCGCCGATGCAGCGCCCGCTGAGCTTGCCATCGCGCAGATCTGTCCAGCCGGGTTTGACGCCCAGCCATTCGCCGTAGCGCACATAGGTCGGCTGCGTGAACCCATTATGCTCCAGCCACCGGTCGACCTCTTCGTCGGTCATCCGGCTGTTGCCCTGAAACTTCGCCACCTTTTCAAGGTTGGGCGGCAGGTTGGTCAGGTAAAACACGATGAAGCTAAGGCAGAGCGCCGTCAGAATCATCGTCGCCGTCCGTCGCAGGAGGAAGAAGAGCATGCACTGTCCCTGTCAGTGGGGCGTCAGAGGCCCCTTATTGTTTTGGCGTCCGCAGGTGGTGGAGGCACGAAAGGCACCGGGGCCACCCCTCAGAGGGCGGCCCCGGCAAATGGATCAGGCGTCGATCCACCACTTGTAGTGATGCAGCTCGATCGAGGGGTGCATGTCGGTCCCCATCACCTCGGGCTTGGCGTGGTTGTAAAGCGAGCGCCAGTAGGGTTGGATCATCACGCCCTCGTCCAGCATGATCTGTTCCAGCTTGGCCATCACGACTTTACGCTTTTCAGCATCGGCAATCGACAGGGCCTCGGCCAGCAGCGCGTCGAACTCGGGGTTGGCCATGGCGGATTCATTCCACGGCACACCGGATTTATAGGCCAGCGCCAGCACCTGCACGCCAAGCGGGCGCATCGCCCAGTCGGTTGCGGACCACGGATAGGACAGCCAGTCGTTCCAGAAGGTCGAGCCGGGCAGGATCTTGCGTTCGATGTTGATGCCCGCGTCACGCACCTGCGCCGCCACCGCGTCACAGGTTTCCGAGATCCACTGGTCGTCGATCGAGATCAGCTCGAATACGGTATCGGCGTGCCCGGCCTCGGCCAGCATCGCCTTGGCCTTGTCGGTGTCCGTGGGGATTGCCGGGATCGCGGCGTAATCGGGGTGGACCGGGCAGACGTGGTGATTTTCCGCCACGGTACCGTAACCGGCATAGCCCAGCTCCAGCACGACCGAGTTGTCGACCGCCATCGCCAGCGCCTGACGCACCGCAACATTGTCGTAGGGTGCCTGCGTCTGGTTGAAGCGGATCGCCAGCGTCGCAGCAGTGATCGCTTCGGACTGTTTCCAGCCCATGGCGCTCAGCACTTCGATGAATTCGCCGGTCGACTGATAGGTCAGATCGATCTCATCCGCATCCGCCGCTGCCACCCAGGAGGCCATGTCCGAGCCGAAGTCGATGAACTCGATCCGGTCCAGATAGGCGCCGGTGCCCCACCATGTGTGTTCGGTGTTCTTGACCAGCACCTGCTTGACGCCCACCTCGTTGGTTTCGGGCAGGAAGGGGCCGGTGCCGATGGGGTTGGCCGAAGGATCACCGCCGTCATAGCCTTGGTGCACGATCGAGGCGGGGTAGTCGGCGAAGGTCGCAATCACGGTGACATCGGGCACTGAGCAGACCAGCTTCACCGTATGCTCGTCCTCGACGAGGATCGCGCCTTCGCGCGCCACGCCTGTGGCCTCGTCGATCAGCGAGGTCATGCGCGACGCCATCGAGTTGCCCTCGGCATTGGCTTCGCACCAGCGGGCAATGTTGAAGGCGACGTCTTCGGCGGTGAAGGGATCGCCGTTGTTCCAGGTCACACCGGGGCGGACGTGCAGCACATATTCGGTGGCGTCGTCGTTGACGTCCCAGCTCTCCAGCAGCATCGGATCGAAGGAGCCGTCTTTCTGGTATTCGACCAGATACTCCAGCCAGCCCCGGGCAAAGTTGGCCATTTCAGACCAGTCAAAGCTGCGCGGGTCCTTCAGCGCCTTGGTCTGCATGTTCATGCGCAGGGTGCCGCCCATCTTCGGCTCGGCCGTCTGGGCCTGTGCCGCCTGCGTGATCCCGCCAAGGGCATAGGCGGTCGAGGTGGCAACGCCGAGAGCAGAGGCGCGGGTCAGAAACTCACGGCGGCTCAGCTTGCCGGCCTTGAATTCCTCGGCGTACATGCTGGCCGCCGGGTGGACCCGTCCCAGCGGGGTGTTGCGATACGTCATGCTATTCTCCCTGTAACCTTTTTCACTGACCGGAACTCTAGAGCGACTGGCCGCAAAATCCTGAACTATTTCGGCCCACTGGCCCTGATCTGCCTCTTTTGCGCTAAGGGGGCCGCAAAATGACGCGTCACACCTCTCAGCTACCGCGCGCAGGTCGTGTGATTGCGACAGTTTCATGATTGAAATGCGACACGGCCTTCAAGCGCAAGTGCAAACCTGTGTCGCAGGCTCATCCCATCGCGATTGCGCGCCAGTGCGACATCCGGGCGCGAAACCACGTCCGCTGGCGCTTGGCAAACTGACGCGTCGCAATCACCGAGGCGTCGCGGGCCTGCGCCAGCGTCATCTCACCCCGCAGATGCGCAATCAGTTCCGGTGCGCCGATGGCCTTGTTCGAGGGCAGGCTGGCGTCCCAGTGGGGCAGGTTGGCGCGGGCTTCCTCCAGCGCGCCGCCCTCCATCATCAGATCAAATCGCTGCGCGATTCGCGGGCTCAGCCAGTCTTTCGGCGCCTCCAGCACCAGCCGCTCGGTTCTGCTGTCGGGCAACAGCGGGGCAGGGGTTGCGTCCTGCCAATCGGCAATGCCGCGTCCTGTGGCGCGCAGCACCTCCCAGGCGCGCTGCACGCGGGCGGGATTGGCCATGTCGATGCGGGCGGCGCTGGCGGGATCAACCTCGGCGCGCATCTGTGCAAGTGCCCCATCTTTACGCAACGCATCGCCCGCCGCGCGCACGTCCTGCGGAATCGCCGGGATCTCGGCCAGACCTTCGGTCAGAGCGCGGAAATAGAGGCCGGTTCCGCCGATGATGATCAGCCGATCAGGGCCGTTCAGCAGCGCCTCGACCTCGCGCAGCCATTCCCCGACACTGTAGCTGTGATCGCCCGCTACATGGCCGAACAGCCTGTGTGGCAAGGCCGCTTCATCCGCCAGACTGGGGCGCGCAGTCAGCACGCGCCAGTTGGCATAGACCTGTATCGCATCGGCATTGACGATGATCCCGCCGTCCTGTTCGGCGATCTGCATGGCGAGCGCGGATTTGCCCGATGCGGTCGGCCCGGCAATAAGTATCGGGCGCTCCACGGAAAGGCCCAAGGGCCGGTTGATCTGCAAAACGCTCGTTCTCCTCTCGGTCAGGCCATTTCGCGCATTGAACCTGACCGGCTTTTGCGACATTTTGCGCCCGATCCTATTACCCCGTCATGCAGGAGTGCAACATGCCCGAAAGTGTTCAGGAGCCCACTTACAAGCGGGTCATGCTGAAAATATCAGGCGAGGCCCTGATGGGCCCGCAGGGCTACGGTCTGCATCCCCCCACGGTTGAGCGTATCGCCAACGAAGTGAAGTCGGTGCGCGACATGGGTGTCGAGATCTGCATGGTGATCGGCGGCGGCAATATCTTCCGCGGTCTCGCAGGCTCCGCACAGGGCATGGAACGCACCACGGCGGATTACATGGGCATGCTGGCGACTGTGATGAACGCGCTGGCGATGCAATCCTCGCTTGAGGAAATCGGTGTCTTCACCCGTGTGATCAGCGCCATCCGCATGGATGAAGTGGCCGAGCCCTACATCCGCCGTCGCGCCGTGCGCCACCTTGAGAAAAAGCGCGTCTGCATCTTTGCGGCCGGCACCGGCAACCCGTATTTCACCACCGACACTGCCGCGACGCTGCGCGCCAACGAAATGGCCTGCGAAGCGATCTTCAAGGGCACCAAGGTCGATGGCGTCTACGACAAGGACCCGATGAAGCACGACGACGCGAAACGCTATGACACCGTGACCTACGACGAAGTGCTGGCCAAGCACCTCAATGTCATGGACGCCTCGGCGATCGCTCTGGCGCGCGACAACCGTAAACCTATCATCGTCTTTTCGCTGGACGAACCGGGTGGGTTCCGTGGCATCCTGTCGGGGCAGGGAACCTACACGAAGGTTCAGGATTAATCACATGATGGGCCAGCCGCTGTGGCTGGCCTTCCGCGCCTGGCCGCGCAAACGCGCTGTGAGCTGATGTTGGCGCACGCGCAAATTGCGGCCCGCAGACTATACAAACTCCGCCCGGTCGCGATATAGGTGCACCGGAAAAGACGACTTGAGGGAATGACAAATGGCTGATGATTTCGAGCTGGATACAGATGACCTGTCCCGTCGCATGGACGGTGCTATTGCCAGCCTCAGAACCGAATTCGCCTCGTTGCGGACGGGCCGGGCCTCTGGCTCGATGCTGGAACCGATCATGGTGGACGCTTATGGCAGCCCGACCCCGATCAACCAGGTCGGCACGGTCAACGTGCCGGAACCGCGGATGGTCACGATCAACGTCTGGGATAAAGGCCTTGTGAACAAGGTCGAGAAAGCCATCCGTGAAAGCGGCCTCGGGATCAACCCGCAGATGAACGGCACGATCATCATGCTGCCGATCCCCGAGCTGAACGAAGAGCGCCGCCGCGAGCTGACCAAGGTCGCCGCGCAATACGCCGAACATTGCCGCGTCTCGATCCGCAACCTGCGCCGTGATGGCATGGACCAGATCAAGAAGGCCAAGGCGGACAGCCTGTCCGAGGACGATCAGAAGTTTTGGGAACAGACCGTTCAGGATCTGACCAACAGCTATATTTCCAAGGTCGACGAGACGCTTGACACCAAGCAAGCTGAGATCATGCAAGTCTGAGACGGCACGCTGGTCCTCCTCTCATCCGCTGCATGAGGGGAGGTCGGCCTTGAAAGGAGTGCATATGGCGCAGGATGAAGCCTCCGTCGCCCCCTTGGGGCCGCGCCATGTCGCCATTATCATGGATGGCAATGGCCGCTGGGCCAAGATGCGTGGCCGTCCGCGCTTGTTCGGGCATCACGCCGGTGCGCGTCGCGTGCGCGAGATCGTCGAAGCCTGCCCGAGCCTTGGCGTCAAGTATCTGACGATCTTCGCTTTTTCGACCGAGAACTGGAAGCGTACCCAGATCGAGGTCGCGGGCCTGATGAGCCTGTTTCGCTCCTACATCCGCAGGGAAGCCCGCGCGCTGCGCGAACAGAACGTCTGCGTGCGCTTCATCGGCGACCGGCCGGGACTGGATCGCAAACTTCAGGCCCTGATGGACGAGCTTGAGGAAATGACGGCGGGCTGCACCGGGACCAACCTGACCATCGCCCTGAACTACGGTGGCCGTGACGAAGTCGCCCGCGCCACCAAGCGGCTGGCCGAAGATGTGGCGGCCGGGCGGCTCGACCCCAGTGCGATCGACGAAGAGACCTTGCCGAAATACCTCGACACCTGCGTGCTGCCCGATCCCGACTTGGTGATCCGCACCAGTGGCGAGGCCCGGATCTCGAACTTTCTGCTCTGGCAGTCTGCCTATGCGGAATATGAATTCACTGATACACTCTGGCCTGACTTTACCCCCGACGTGCTGGCGGGCCTTGTCGCCAGCTATGCCAGCCGTGACCGCCGTTTCGGTGGGGCAAAAGGCTAGGGGCGAAAGGCTCACGCATGACACAACGCAACTGGTCCGATCTCGCGCCGCGTATGGCGTCTGGTGTGGCGATGGTTCTGATCGGCCTGGCGCTGATCTGGGTCGGCGGCAACTGGTTCCGCATCTCTCTGGCGCTGATTTCCGGCGGCATGGTGTGGGAACTGGCGCGCATGATCGCGCCCGAAAACAAGATGATGCCGCTGCAGATGGGCGGTATTGCCGCGCTTTGTCTGGCGCTGGCGCTGTATCTGCCGGGCGGGCTGGCGCTACCATTCCTGCTCGCGCCCTCGATGGTCGGGATCTCTCTCGTGCCGCACCGGCGGACGATGTTCCTGACCTTCTGCGCGATGATCCTGTTGTCGGGCTACGGCATGGTGCGTCTGCGCGATGATCAGGGGATCATCTGGCTGGGTTGGCTGGTGGCGGTCGTCGTCGTGACCGACATCGCGGGCTATTTCGCAGGCCGCATGATCGGCGGGCCCAAGTTCTGGCCCCGCGTCAGCCCGAAAAAGACCTGGTCCGGCACGATTGCGGGCTGGATTGCTGCTGCCGTGGTCGGCATCATCTTCGGCATCTGGACCGGCGAAGGTATTCAGATGGCTGGCATTTCTGTCGCTCTCTCGATGGCGTCGCAAATGGGCGACATGGCCGAAAGCGCCGCCAAGCGCCGCGTTGGGGTCAAGGACAGCTCGAACCTGATCCCCGGGCACGGCGGTTTGCTGGACCGCTTTGACGGGATGCTCGGCGCCTCGCTGATGCTGCTGATCACCGGACCCTGGACGGGGCTGTTCTTCATCGTAGGATAACACATGCGACGCATTTCGATTCTCGGGGCCACCGGGTCTATCGGGCAGAGCACAATCGACCTCATTGCCCGCCGCCCCGACGCCTTTGCGGTCGAGGCGCTGACCGGCGGGCACAACATCGCCCAGCTGGCCCGCGATGCCATCGCTCTGAACGCCCGCATGGCCGTCACCGCCCATGAGGATCGTCTGTCCGATCTGCGCGAGGCCCTGTCTGGCAGCGGGATCGAGGTTGCAGCGGGCACGCAGGCCATCCATGACGCAGGGGCACGCCCGGCCGATCTGGTGATGTCGGCGATTGTCGGGGCTGCGGGCCTTGCGCCCGGCCTTGCCGCGTTGAAAAATGGCGGCACTCTGGCTCTGGCCAACAAGGAGAGCCTGGTCTGCGCCGGCCCGCTGGTCATGGCCGAGGCCGCGCGTCATGACGCTACTTTGCTGCCCGTCGACAGCGAACATTCCGCCGTCTTTCAGGCGCTTCAGGGCGACTCCATCGACAGTGTCGAACGTGTCATCCTGACCGCCTCGGGGGGGGCATTCCGCGACTGGCCGATCGAGAAACTGGCGCAGGCGACCCCCGAGCAGGCCGCCACGCATCCCAACTGGGACATGGGTCAGCGCATCACCATCGACAGCGCCTCCATGTTTAACAAAGCGCTGGAAGTCATTGAGGCCAAAGAGTTCTTCGGTCTTCGACCGGATCAGATCGAGGTCCTCATTCATCCCGAAAGCCTGGTGCACGCCTTGGTCGGCCATGTCGACGGCGGCATCCTGGCGCATCTCGGGGCGCCGGATATGCGCCATGCCATCGGCTATGCGCTGAACTGGCCCGAGCGTGTCACGCTGCCCGTCGAACGCCTCGACCTTGCCCGTGTTGCCAGCCTGACCTTCCGTGCGCCTGAACCGGGCCGCTATCCGGCGCTCGCCATTGCGCAGCGGGTGATGCAGAGGGGCGGCATGTCCGGCGCGGCGATGAACGCCGCCAAAGAGGTGGCCCTCGACGCTTTCATCGACCGGCGCATCGGTTTCATGGACATGGCGACCCTCGTCTCGCGCGTTCTTGATCGCCTTGACGGCGACGCGACCTTGATCGACGCCAGTTTCACCCTTGATAACGTCATGGCGGTAGACCACATGGCCCGGATATATGCCGCCGAAGGCCTGTCCAACACTGCCAATGCAGGGATGAATTGATGACTTTTTTGCCAGAGTTCGGCAGCACGCTCTATACCTTACTGGCCTTCGTGGTCGCGCTTTCGGTCATCGTGGCCATCCATGAATACGGTCACTACATCATCGGCCGCGTCTCTGGCATCAAGGCCGAGGTGTTTTCGCTCGGCTTCGGCCCGGTGCTGTTTTCGCGCGTCGACAAGCATGGCACCCGCTGGCAGTTCGCGGCGCTTCCCTTTGGCGGCTATGTGAAATTCCTCGGCGACGCCGATCCGGCTTCGGCGGGCAGTGACGGCGACGCGATCCGCGCGATGAGCGCGAAAGATCGCCGCGCCACGATGCAGGGTGCCCCGCTCTGGGCGCGCGCTGCGACCGTCGCCGCCGGCCCGGTGTTCAACTTCATCCTCTCGACGGTGCTTTTCGCGGTCTTGTTGTTCGCCCGTGGCGACGTGGCCGAGCCGATGACCGTCGGTGCGATGCGCCCTCTTCCGGCCGTCGCCGGTGCGCCGCAACAACCCGATCTGCGGGCCGGAGACGAGATCCGCGCCATTGGCGGCGTCGCCGTGCCCGCGTTCAGCGATTCCGCTGCCATGGCACAGTTTGGCGACAGCCTGCCGAAGGCGCCGGTGATCGACTATGATATCGCCCGCGACGGTCAGACGATGACAGTGCCGGGGCCCTATCCTTATCCGCCCGTGATCACTCAACTGTCGCCGAACTCGGCCGCCTATGACATCGGGCTTGAGAATGGTGATGTGATCACAGCGATCGACGGTGCGCCGATCTTTTCGTTCGAGCAGCTCAAGACCAGCGTCGAGGCCTCCAGCGGCGCGCCGCTTCTGCTGGATGTCTGGCGTCCCGAAACGGACGAGGCGCTGAAATTCGCCCTGACCCCGCGTCGTGTGGACGAGCCGAATCCCGCAGGCGGTTTCCGCACGGAATGGCGGATCGGCATCGCCGGTGGCATGGCGTTTGAGCTGGCCACCACCCGCGTCGGCGTGTTCGAGAGCATTCAGGGCGGTCTGATCCAGACCTGGCAGGTCATCCTCAGTTCGCTCTCGGGGCTCTACCATATTGCCACGGGGGCGATTTCGTCCTGCAACATGACCGGCCCGATCGGGATCGCCAAGACCTCTGGCGCGATGGCCAGCCAGGGTGTGGTCAGCTTCGTCTGGTTCGTCGCCGCGCTGTCGACGGGCGTGGGCCTGCTGAACCTGTTCCCGGTGCCCGTGCTGGATGGCGGGCATCTGGTGTTTCACGCCTATGAGGCCGTCACGGGCCGTCCGCCTTCGGATCGCGCGCTGCGGGTGTTGATGTTCGCCGGGCTGACGATTGTGCTCGGGGTGATGCTCTTTGCGCTGACAAATGATGTCTTCTGTCCCTGAGGGGGCAGAAGGCCTCTGACACAGGGCGCAGTCATGGCCATCGGCGGATTTTCACCTCTCTTGTGACGTGAGAGCCGCATTTCCCGCTGGAAACTACATCGGCCATGCTCACGCGTGCGACCCACAACCGATTGGGCACTTTGGCGTTTTGACAACTGGTTTCATTCCCGTTACTCACGTCGTGAATAGGATGTCTGAGTGGGTCTGGCGCATGAACAAGTACTTTAAAATCGGGGCTGCCAGCGTGGATCGCACCCGCACTGTCTTGGGATCTTCGATCCTTAGCGGTTTCGTTTTGCTTTCAGGCGCTTACGCGGTTTATCCGACGTTTGCCGCAGCGCAGACCTACAGCTTCAACTCTGTCACGGTTCAGGGCAACGAACGGATCCCGACCGGTACGATCCTGTCCTACGCGGGAATCGCAAAGGGCGCGGCCACCGACGCCGGCACGCTGAACGAAGCCTACCAGCGCATCGTCGCCTCCGGCCTGTTTGAAACGGTCGAACTGACGCCGAACGGCGGCAATCTCGTCATCAAGGTGACCGAGTTCCCGACGATCAACGTCGTCAACTTCGAGGGCAACAAGCGCATCAAGGACGAGGTCCTGACCAAGCTGGTCAAGTCGACCTCGCGCCAGGTCTTCTCGCCCGCGCAGGCCGAAGCCGACGCGGCGCTGATCTCCGAGGCTTATTCCGCGCAGGGCCGTCTGGCGGCGCGCGTGACACCCCGTATCATCCGCCGCTCCGACAACCGTGTCGATCTGGTCTTTGAAGTGTTCGAGGGTGGCGTCACAGAGGTTGAGCGGATCTCCTTCGTTGGCAACACCAACTACTCCGACCGTCGACTGCGTCAGGTTCTGCAAAGCAAGCAGGCCGGTTTGCTGCGCGTGCTGTTCAAGAACGATACCTTCGTGGCCGACCGGGTCGAATTCGACAAGCAGGTGCTGAAGGACTTCTACCAGTCCCGCGGCTATGTCGATTTCCGCATCACCGGCGTCAACGCCGAGCTGTCGCAGGAACGCGATGGCTACCTCGTGACCTTCAATGTGCAGGAGGGCCAGCAGTTCCACCTCGGCAAGGTCACGACGACCAGCCAGTATGAGGGTGTCGACAGTGCCGTCTACAATGACGCACTCAACATCAAGCCGGGGCAGGTCTATTCCCCCAGCCTGATCGAAAATTCCATTGCCCGGATCGAACGTCTGGCCATCCGCAATGGCCTCGACTTCCTGCGGGTCGAGCCGCGCGTCACCCGCAATGACCGCGACATGACGCTGGACATTGATTTCGTGCTGACCCGTGGCCCGCGCATTTTCGTCGAACGCATCGACATCGAGGGCAACACGACCACCCTGGATCGCGTCATCCGCGCCGAGTTCAACAGCGTTGAGGGCGACCCCTTCAACCCCCGTGAGATCCGCGAAGCCGCTGAGCGCATCCGTGCGCTCGGGTTTTTCACCGATGCGCAGGTCAATGCCCGCGAAGGCTCGTCCTCGGATCAGGTGATCGTCGACGTCAACGTCGATGAAACAACCACCGGTTCGCTGTCCTTCGGCGGCACCTATTCGTCGACCGACGGCTTCGGGCTGGCGATCAGCTTCAAGGAAAACAACTTCCTTGGGCGGGGTCAGGCCGTTGCCGTGACCGTTTCTGGCGCCTCCTCCGACCGCGTCTACAGCCTGCGTTTTGCCGAACCGCACTTCCTTGGTCGTGACCTCAAGTTCGACATCAACGGCAGCTATGAAGAAACCGAATCCGATTACGCATCCTATGATACCAAGCAGGGCCTGATCTCGACCGGTTTGACCTTCCCAGCGGGCGAAAAGTCGACGCTGAACTTCAACTACGCCATCAAAGGCACTGATATCAGTGCGAATACCGGCTCCTCCGGCAGCAAGGTCGGCCCGCTGTTGCAGGCCGAATCTGATCTGCCTGTGCAGTACACCTCGTCCCTGGGCTACAAATACAGCTACGACACGCGCGTCTCGGGCCTGAACCCGAATGCCGGTGTGTTGCTGGAATTCAGCCAGGACTTTGCCGGTGTCGGTGGCGATATGGAATATATTCGCAGCATGGCCCGCGCCGTGGCGCAGAAGAAAGTCTTCAACGAAGAGGTCACCCTGCGCGCCAGCCTGCGTGGCGGTGCCATCCAGTCCATCGGCTCGTCCTCTTCCATGGTCACCGATCGCTTCCTGATCGGCAGCAACTACATGCGCGGCTTCTCTCCCAACGGTGTCGGCCCGCGGGAATATCAGGCAGGCTCCTACAACGATGCGCTTGGCGGTACGGCCTTTGCCGTCGCCCAGTTCGACATGGAGTTCCCGCTTGGCCTGCCCGAAGAATATGGCATCAGCGGCGGCGTGTTCTATGACATCGGCAGCTCCTGGGGCCTGGATAACAGCTCCTCCAACGTGCTGTACGAGGACGGCCCGATCCGTCAGGTCATCGGTCTGTCGGTCTTCTGGGATACGCCGATCGGTCCGCTGCGGTTCAACTGGTCCAAGGCTCTGCAGAAAGAGACCTTTGACCGCGAGCAGAGCTTCGACCTCTCCATCCGCACCGATTTCTAGGGGCAGGGGATGCGCATCACAGGGCTGCTGAGCGTCGTCTTTGCCGCCTGGCTTTCCCTGTGTCCCGGGCTGGCCAGCGCGCAGCAGTTCAGTGGCTTGCCCCGCTCGCCCATTCTGACCGTCGACAGCGAACGCCTGTTCGCAGACAGTCGCTATGGTGCCAGTCTGGCCAGCAAGATCGAGGCACAGGCGGCGGAAATCGCCGCCGACAACCGCCGCATCGAAGGCGAGCTCGCGGATGAGGAGCGCCGCCTGACCGATCTGCGCCCCAAGACCGAGCCCGAAAAATTCCGCGCCATGGCCGAGGCCTTCGACGACAAGGTCACCGATATCCGTCGTGAGCGTGAGGAAATGACCAAAACCCTCGGGCAGGACAGCGACGCCGCACGCCGCGCTTTCCTCAAGGCGGCCGAGCCTGTGCTGAATGCGCTGATGCAGGAGGCAGGGGCCGCCGTCATCCTCGAACATCGCAACATCTTCGTGTCGCGCGATATCGTCGATATCACCGATGAAGCGATCGAGCGTATCGACGCGGCTTTGCTCGACGACGCGACGCCCACACCCGACGACATGCCCGCCACAGACAGCCCCACCGACAGCCCAACCGACAGCGCCCCCAAGGTGCAGCCGGTGTTGCCAGCCGTGCCCGTCATGCCTGCCAAGCCGTCGGCCGACTGATTTCAACCGGCCACACTCTGGCCGCCTCAGCGCGAGTGCGCTTGCCGCACGGCGGCTGACTTGTTAGGGACACTTCAGACCAGAAGGGCAGACAGACCCTTCCTTGCGCACGAGGATAGACCAGCATGACCGAGACGCTCCAAAGCGCCGATATCAATCGCATCACTCGCATCATTCCCCATCGCTATCCGTTTCTTCTGGTGGACAAGGTGGTCGAGATCGACGGCACCAAATCCGCGCTCGGCATCAAGAACGTCACGATGAACGAGCCGCATTTTCAGGGCCACTTCCCCGCAAAGCCGATCATGCCCGGCGTCACCATCATCGAGGCAATGGCCCAGACCGCAGCCGTGATGGTCGGCGCGACCCTTGGCTTTGAAGACAAGAACATCCTGATCTATTTCATGTCGATCGAGAAAAGCAAATTCCGCCGTATGGTCGTGCCCGGTGACGTGCTGGAAATGCGGGTGGAAACCCTGCGCGGCAAGCCCGGCGGCAAGGTCTGGAAATTCAGCGGCGTCGCGACGGTCGACGGAGAGCTGGCCTGTGAAAGCGAATTCATGGCCATGATCGACCAACCGGCTGAGGGCTGAGGGCATGGCGATCAGTCACGAAGCCCTCGTTCACCCCATGGCTCTGGTCGAAGACGGCGCGACCATCGGCGCAGGTGCCAGGATCGGCCCCTTCTGCCACGTCGGCGCCGAGGTCACCATTGGTGCCAATGTCGAACTGATGAGCCATGTGGTGGTGCAGGGCATCACCGAGATCGGTGCCGACACCCTGATCCATCCCTTCGCGGTGATCGGTGGCATCCCCCAGGACCTCAAGTTCAACGGCGAGAAAACCCGTCTGGTTGTCGGTGCACGCAATCGCATCCGTGAACACGTCACCATGAATGCCGGCACCGAAGGCGGTGGCGGTGTGACCCGCGTCGGCGACGATGGTCTGTTCATGGCAGGCTGTCACGTCGCCCATGACTGTCAGGTTGGCAGCAAGGTCATCATCGTCAACAACGCGGCCCTCGCGGGGCATTGCGTGATCGAGGATGACGTGATCATCGGTGGCCTTTCGGGCGTGCACCAGTGGGTGCGCATCGGGCGCGGTGCCATCATCGGCGCGGTGACCATGGTGACCCACGACGTGATCCCCTACGGCCTCGTGCAGGCGGAACGCGGCAAGCTGGACGGGCTGAACCTCGTCGGACTGAAGCGCCGTGGCGTGGCACGCTCGGATATCACGGCTCTGCGCGCCGCCTTTCAGATGCTGGCACAGGGCGAGGGCGCCTTTCAGGACCGCGCCCGCCGTCTGGGCGAGGAAACCGAAAGCGACTACGTGCGCCAGATCGTCGATTTCGTGCTCGCAGGCAGTGACCGGTCTTTCCTGACCCCCGGCAAGCAATAGGTCGCGCGCGCCATGTCGTGGTTGTCGAGGCGCAAGACAAACTCTGCCCTCAGTCCCGTGTCGGCGGGGGGGCAGGGCCGTCTCGGAATCATCGCGGGCAGCGGCACTTTACCGGTCCTGCTGGCCGAAGCTTATCCCGACGCATATTGCCTGTCGTTTGAGGGAACGGACTGTTCACTTACCGACGCAATACTGACGCGATACCGATACGAAAAACTGGGCTCTGTCTTCACCGCTTTGCGGGCCGAAGGCGTCACCCGCATCGTCATGGCCGGTGCGACGACGCGCCCCGTTCTCGACATGAAACAGCTCGATCTGACCGTGATGGCTCTGGCGCCGCGCATCCTCAAAGCCATGAGCAGTGGGCGCGATGACGCGCTGTTGCGGCTGGTGATTTCGGTGTTTGAGGAGCAGGGATTTGCCGTCGTCGGGGCCCATGATCTGCTGCCCGATCTGACCGCGCAAGCCGGCGTTCTGAGCGGTGTGGCCCTGTCGAAACACGCCCGCGCTGACAGCGATCGCGGGCGCGAAATCCTCGATGGTCTGGCACCTCTGGACGTCTCGCAGGCCTGCGTCGTGGCGGGGGGCATGTGCCTCGGGATTGAGACAATCCAGGGCACGGATGCCATGTTGCGATTTGCCGCATCGACGCCGGACCGCCTGCGCCGCGGCAAGGGTGTGCTCTGTAAGTTCCCGAAATCAGGGCAGGATTTGCGCGTCGATATGCCCGCCATCGGCCCCGAAACCCTGCGCCGCGCGGCTGAGGCCGGGCTGGAAGGCATCGTCATTGCCGCCGGTCGTGTGCTGCTGATCGAGCGGAAAACCCTGCTGTCCCTGTCCGCCGAACTCGGCGTCTCAATCATCGCGGTGGAGGTCTGATGCGTATATTCGTGATCGCCGGAGAGCCCTCTGGCGACTCCCTTGGCGCGGCTGTCATGGCCGGGCTCAAGAGCCTCGTTCCCGACATCCGTTTCGACGGTGTCGGCGGTGCAAAGATGCAGGCCGAAGGCCTCTCCAGCCGCTTTCCCATGGACGAGCTGTCGGTCATGGGGTTGGCCGAAATCGCGCCGAAGTATTTCCACCTCAAGCGCCGGATCCGTGAATGCGCCGAGGCCGTTCTGGCCGATCCGCCTGATCTTCTGCTGACCATCGACAGCCCCGATTTCTGCCTGCGCGTTGCCCGTCTGGTCAAGGAAAAGTCCGACATCCGGACCGTTCATTACGTCGCCCCGACCGTTTGGGCCTGGCGTCCGAAACGCGCTGTCAAGATGGCTCAGGTGATCAATCAGGTGCTCGCCCTGTTCCCGTTTGAGCCGCCCTATATGCAGCGCGCCGGGATGGAGTGCGATTTTGTCGGGCACCCGGTCGTCAACGAACCCATTGCAACACAACAGGAAACCGCGGCGTTCCGCGAACGACACGGCATCGGCGATGCGCCCTTGCTGCTGGTCCTGCCGGGCTCGCGCCGGGGCGAAGTGTCAAAGCTTGGCCCTGTCTTTGCGGATGTTCTGGCGCGGGCAAAAGCCACCCATCCCGAGCTTCGGATGGTCTTGCCCGCAGCAGATCACGTCGTCGCAACGGTGCAGGAGATGGTCGCTGGTTGGCCCGTCGCGCCGATCGTTCTCGACCCGCGCGGCATTCATCCCAGCACCTTCGCGGCTGAAAAGCGCGCGGCTTTCGGTGCGGCAAATCTGGCGCTTGCGGCCTCGGGCACGGTCTCGCTGGAGCTTGCCGCTTCGGCCACGCCAATGGTCATCGCCTACGACATGCACTGGCTGTCGCGCCGTATCATCAAGCGGATGCTACTGACTGACACCGTGACTCTGGTGAGCCTCGTGTCGGAAACCCGCATCATCCCTGAATTCATTGCACAAGATTGCCGGGCTGAGCTGATTGCTCCCGCGGTTTCTCAGGTGCTGGAAACCCCGCAGGCGCAACTGAACGCCATGGCGCTGACGATGCAGCGCCTTGGCAAGGGCGGAGAGGCGCCGGGCCTGCGTGCGGCCCGGGCCATTCTGGCGCGGCTCTAGCCGCGCCAGATCCAACCGCCGCCCAAGATGCGGCTGCCACCCGTCTCATAGAACACGCAGGCCTGACCGGGCGAGACACCCTCTTCGGGCGTCAACAGCTCCACTTCCGCCTCAGTCGCCGAGATCGGGCGCAGGATCGCTTCGCGCGGCGGACGGGTGGAGCGGACCTTGACGGAGATCTCGTAGCTCTCCTGATCCATCAGACTGCCGTCGCCGAGCCAGTTGATCTCACGCACCGGAATGATCCGTGTGGAGAGCAACTCTTTCGGGCCGACGATCACCTTGCGGTTGTCGACGTCCAGTTTCACCACATAGAGCGGATCTGCCAGCCCGCCGATGCCAAGGCCACGTCGCTGACCGATCGTATAATGGATGACGCCATTGTGCGTCCCCAGAACGTTGCCCTCCATATCCACGATGTCACCGGCTTCGGCCGCACCGGGGCGCAGTTTTTCGATGACGCTGGCGTAGTCGCCATTGGGCACGAAGCAGATGTCCTGGCTGTCGGGCTTGTCGGCCACTGCAAGGCCGTATTGCGCTGCAAGCGCACGTGTTTCCGCCTTGGAGGCCAGGTGACCCAAAGGAAATCGCAAAAATTCTAACTGTTCTGGTGTCGTGGAGAACAGAAAATAGCTCTGATCGCGATTCGCGTCCTCTGCACTGTGCAGCTCCGCTCCGTTCGCGCCCATCTTGCGCTGGATGTAGTGGCCGGTCGCCATGCAGTCGGCGTCGAGATCCTTGGCGGTTTGCAGCAGATCCTTGAATTTCACGCGCTCGTTGCACCGGATGCAGGGCACGGGGGTCGCGCCCGCGAGGTAGCTGTCGGCGAATTCATCAATCACGGCGTCTTTGAAAATGTTCTCGTAATCAAGGACATAGTGAGGAAAACCCATCTCCTCGGCGACGCGACGGGCGTCGTGTATGTCCAGGCCGGCGCAGCAGGCACCCTTCTTGGCCAAGGCTGCGCCGTGGTCATAGAGCTGCAGCGTCACGCCGACGACATCGTAGCCTTCTTCCGCCAGTTTGGCCGCCACGACGGAACTGTCGACGCCGCCGGACATGGCAACGACCACGCGCGTCTGCTGCGGGGGCTTGGGAAATCCCAAGGAATTCAGTCTGGTGTCAGCGTCCAAGGCCATGATTGCTCCTGATCTGCCCCGTTTGGGGGTGCAAGACCAAGTGAATATAGGAAAATGCGAGATACTCTCAACCCGCTGTTTCACCCTGCGTTAAATCCCAAGCCCAAAGATGCTCGTGAGTGAACGAGGATCAGAGCGATGTATCTGAAAAAAGTACAGGGGCCGCGGGCGATAACCTTGCCTGATGGTCGCGTCATGACGCGGGCAGATCTGCCTCCGCCAGAGACCCGACGCTGGGTGGCGTCACGCAAGGCGGCGGTCGTGCGCGGCGTCGTGCATGGTCTGATCACGCAGGACGAAGCCTTGGAAAGATATGAAATTTCTGCCGAAGAGTTTCTGGAGTGGGTCAGCGCCGTCGCCAATCATGGGGAAGAAGCGTTGAAAACCACGGCTCTGCAAAAGTTCCGTCAACCTTAAGTTGTTGCTGAAAAGCGTCATATGCGGTAACTTAAGATTAACCAAATGGCGTCAGGGTCGAGAGCGTCAAGGGGATAAACGGAGAAAACTCGGTATGCGTGTGCTTTTGGTTGAAGATGATCCGACGACGTCGAAGAGTATCGAGTTGATGCTGACCCATGCAAATCTCAATGTCTATACAACGGACTTGGGCGAAGAAGGGATCGATCTGGCGAAGCTTTATGATTACGATCTGATCCTGTTGGATCTGGGCTTGCCCGACATGAACGGACACGAGGTTCTGCGGCAATTGCGTCTGGCGCGTATCGAAACGCCGATCCTTATCCTGTCTGGCGCCGACGACACCGAAAACAAGCTGAAAGGCTTTGGATTCGGCGCCGATGACTACCTTACAAAACCCTTCCACCGGGAGGAACTGGTGGCGCGCATTCACGCGATCATCCGTCGCTCCAAGGGACATTCCCAATCTGTCATCAGTACTGGGCGGATCGAGGTCAATCTGGATGCCAAGACGGTCGAGGCCGACGGTAAGCCAGTGCATCTGACCGGCAAGGAATACCAGATGCTTGAGCTCCTCAGTCTGCGCAAGGGGACCACGCTGACCAAGGAAATGTTTTTGAACCATCTCTACGGTGGCATGGACGAACCTGAGCTGAAGATCATTGACGTATTTATCTGCAAACTTCGCAAGAAGCTCTCCACCGCGACGGAAGGCGACAATTACATAGAGACGGTCTGGGGCCGAGGATATGTGCTACGTGATCCTGAACCCGGTCGCATGGATCAAAAGCGTATGGCGCTCGGCGCCGCGAGCTGACGAACTGTCCCGGGAAATCGGTCTCTCCCGACCACCACTCACGACTGGACCTTGCACCAGACGCCCCCTATCACTTCCGGAAACGGCCCTCGGGCCTGTCGAAAAAGTGAATCAAGGGGGCGTTTGTCATGGCCGCGCATCAGGAACCCACATCAGACACCTCTGAGGATCTGACCCCGGAGGCAATGACCGAGGCGCAAGCCGAAAAGGCCCTCGCTGATCTCGCTTTGATCCTGGGTCAGGCGAATCTCTCCTATCATCAGGAAGACAGGCCGGACATTTCAGACGCCGAGTATGATCGCCTCAAGCGCCGGAATGCGGAAATCGAGGCTCAGTTTCCGGACCTGAAACGCGACGACAGTCCCAGTGATCAGGTGGGGGCCGCGCCGGCTGACGGGTTTGGCAAAATCCGGCATGAACAGCGGATGCTATCCCTCTCCAACGCTTTTTCTGATGAGGATATCACTGACTTTGATCAACGCATCCGTCGCTATCTGAATCTGGCATCGGATGCCGCGCTGGTCTTCACTGCGGAGCCAAAGATCGACGGGCTGAGCCTGTCATTGCTCTACGAAAATGGCAAACTGGTGCGTGCGGCCACCCGGGGTGATGGCGAGGTTGGCGAAAACGTGACGGCAAATGCGCTGACAATCAACGATATCCCCAGTGAGTTGCACGGTGCGCCGTCTCGCATGGAAGTGCGGGGCGAAGTCTACATGAGCCACGAGGACTTTCAGTCGCTCAACATCCGGCAAAGCGAATTAGGCGCCAAGACCTTCGCCAATCCGCGCAACGCGGCAGCCGGATCGTTACGCCAGCTAGATCCCGGCATCACACGCGCGCGGCCTTTGCGCTTTTTTGCCTATGCCTGGGGCGTGCTGTCGGAGCCTCTGGCGGAGAGCCAGATGGACGCGATCCAGCGTCTGCAACAGCTCGGCTTCCAGACCAACCCACTGACGGCGCTCTGTGACGGCCCTACAGAAATGGTGGCCCACTATCGCGGGATCGAGGCGCAGCGCGCCACGCTTGGTTATGATATCGACGGCGTCGTCTACAAGGTGAACGACCTTGGCTTGCAGGCAAGGCTGGGCTTTCGTTCGACGACGCCCCGTTGGGCCATTGCGCATAAGTTTCCCGCTGAACTCGCTTGGACCACGCTTGAGGCAATTGACATTCAGGTGGGGCGCACTGGTGCTCTCAGCCCGGTTGCGCGGCTTCTTCCGGTGACAGTCGGCGGGGTTGTCGTCTCCAACGCGACGCTGCACAACGAGGATTATATTGCCGGTCGCGACAGCAAGGGCGAGCAGATCCGCGAAGGAAAAGACATCCGCATTGGCGATTGGGTGCAGATTTACCGTGCAGGTGATGTGATCCCGAAGATCGCCAATGTGGATCTCTCCAAACGTAGCCCAGATGCGCCCGTTTTTCAGTTCCCCATGACCTGCCCGGAGTGTAACTCGGACGCGATCCGAGAGCCTGGCGATGCTGTGCGCCGCTGTAGTGGTGGCCTGATCTGTCCGGCGCAGGCGGTTGAAAAGCTGAAGCATTTTGTTTCGCGTGGTGCCTTTGACATCGAGGGGCTCGGCGCCAAGCAGGTTGAGCAATTCTATCGTGACGACTGGATCCGCGAGCCCGCCGATATTTTCCTGCTGCGCGACAAATATGGAGCGGGCCTCCAGCAGTTGAAAAATCGCGAAGGCTGGGGCGAAAAAAGCGCCGCCAATCTTTTCGACGGCATCGACATCAGCCGCAAGGTTGGACTCGACAAGCTGCTCTTTGCTCTTGGTATCCGGCATCTTGGGGAGGCGGCCTCGCGGCTGATTGCCCAGCACTACGGTACCTGGCAGGCGCTGGAGGAGGGTGTTCTGGCTGCGCAGGAACCGGGTGAGGCCTGGGACGAACTGCTGGGTATCGACGGCGTCGGCACAGTCATGGCGACATCGCTTGTGGCGACCTTCGCGCAGGAGGCTGAACGTGCGTCTATCGACCGCCTGATCGCGCAGCTTGACGTGCAAGCGATCAGGCCGCCCGACACCAGCGATAGTCCCGTCGCAGGCAAGACCGTGGTATTCACCGGCACTTTGGAAAAGATGACGCGGTCTGAGGCGAAAGCCCGCGCCGAAGCCCTTGGTGCCAAGGTCGCAGGCTCGGTCTCGGCCAAGACGGATATTCTGGTCGCAGGTCCGGGTGCCGGCTCAAAGGCCAAGAAGGCCGCTGACCTCGGGATTGAGACCATGGACGAAGATGGCTGGCTGGCTCTGATTGGCGACGCATGAGCACCCGACCCGAAGCCCTTTTCCCGCTCTTTGCCAAGTTGGAGAGCCTTGACGGGATCGGCCCAAAGACAGCTAAGCATATGGAAGCGCTACGCGTTCTGCTGCCGCGCGACCTGTTGTTCGTGCTGCCGCAGGGGGCGATCGACCGGCGGCGGCGCGATACGATCCTTGGCCTGACCTTGCCCAGCGTGGCCACGGTTGAAGTGACTGTGATGCGCCACACGCCTCCGCGCAATCGCGGCGCTTATCGCATACAGGTCGCTGATGCGGAAACGACCTTCGATCTGATCTTTTTCCACGCCAAGGCCCCTTACCTGGAGCGTATTCTGCCAGTCGGGGCACGCCGGCTGATCTCTGGTCGCTTGGAACTCTACGACGGTCAGGCGCAGATGCCGCACCCCGATCATATCCTCGCCGAGGATGAGGCCGATGAGATCCCGGATTTTGAACCTGTTTATCCCCTGACCGCCGGTATCACACAAAAACTGATGGCCAAGGCGGCGGCTTCGGCACTGGCGCTGACCCCAGACCTTGCCGAATGGATCGATCCATCACAGAAATCCTTGGCTGAGTGGCCAGACTGGCGCGCGGCCTTGCAGCAAGCCCATAACCCAGACAGCACAGCCGCTGTGAGCCCGTTTGATCCCGCGCGCACACGACTGGCCTATGATGAATTCCTGGCGCATCAGTTAACGCTTGCCCTGGCGCGCATGCGCGAGCGCAAAACCAGAGGGCGCGCCAGCATCGGCACTGGTGCGTTGAGCAAAAAGGTGCTCGCTGCCTTGCCCTACAGCCCAACTGGGGCACAGAGTCGCGCGGTTGCCGAGATTGCTGCCGATATGGCCACTGGTGAGCGCATGTCGCGCCTGCTGCAGGGCGACGTCGGCTCAGGCAAGACGCTGGTCGGCTTGTTGGCTTTGTTGATTGCGGTCGAGGCGGGCGGGCAGGGTGTCATGATGGCCCCGACAGAAATCCTTGCACGTCAACATCTTGAGGGGTTGGCGCCGCTGGCAGACGCGGCCGGTGTTCGGCTCGATATCCTGACAGGTCGCGACAAGGGGGCCGATCGGCGCGCCAAGCTCGCCGCTCTGGCTGCGGGAGAGATCCGCATCCTGGTCGGGACGCATGCGGTCTTTCAGGACGACGTGGTTTTTGCCGATCTTCGTCTGGCGATCATCGACGAGCAGCATAAATTCGGTGTGCGTCAGCGGCTTCAGCTGGGGCAAAAAGGGCAGGGCGTCGACATTCTGGTGATGACGGCCACGCCCATCCCGCGCAGCCTGTCGCTGGCACAATACGGCGACATGGATATTTCGGTGCTGGATGAAAAACCGCCCGGGCGCAAACCTGTGCAGACCTCTCTCGCCTCGACTGAGCGGATGGAGGAAGTGATTGCCCATCTCGACCGCGCAACCCGTGACGGCAAGCAGGCCTATTGGGTTTGCCCGCTTGTGGAAGAAAGCGAGAGCGTTGATCTGACGTCCGCTGAGCAACGCTTCAAGCATCTGCGCGCGCGCTTAGGCGAAGCGCGTGTCGGGCTGGTTCATGGGCAGATGCCCCCGGATCAGAAAGACGCTGCAATGGCTGCCTTTCAGCGGGGCGAGACAGATATTCTGGTGGCGACGACCGTGATCGAGGTTGGTGTGAACGTGCCCAATGCGTCGATCATGGTCATTGAGCGGGCCGAAATTTTCGGTCTGGCTCAATTGCACCAGCTTCGGGGGCGCGTCGGACGGGGATCTGCGCAGTCGACCTGTCTGCTGATGTACCAGCCCCCGATCGCCGACAGCGGGTTGAAACGGCTGACCTTGCTGCGCGAAACCGAAGATGGTTTTCGTATTGCCGAGGCAGATCTGGGGATGCGTGGGGCAGGTGATCTGATCGGCACCGCTCAAAGCGGTCTGCCGAGATTCCGCATTGCCGATCTCGAACATCAGACGGACCTGATGGCGATTGCCCAAAGCGATGCGCGTTCGCTTTTGGCACGCGACCCCAAGCTCGAATCGCCCCGGGGGAAAGCTGCGCGTTCACTTTTGTGGCTGATGGGACAGGATGAGGCAATTCGTTTGATTTCAGTAGGTTAATCCCTTCGACGGTAAGAAATTCCACTTTGTTCCCCAATGTTCTTAAAAAGTTCTTTACGTGAGGCTTTTCATGTGGGAACAAAGGGGCAACTCCGGCGAAGATGGAAAGGAACTGGAAAATGCTGAACGATATACTCAATGCCGCGCGGCGGTCTCGGGCAACTTTTCTGGAGGATCTGGTTGGCGCAGCTGCGCTGATTGTCCTGCTCGTCGGATCGTTGTTCCTGCCTGTCTTGACTTAAGTTTTCTGCCTGCATGTCGTTCATGGCGCGGCCGCTTCCCCAGCGGTGACCTCCGGGATTGCCTGTCCCTGAGGATCGGAACTGCCTCATCCCCGATACCGCGTCTGTCCCAAGCGACACTGCATCACTGGCCGCCGCATTTAACGATGCGGCGGCATTTTTATGTCCAATATCAATTCGCGACAAGATTCCGCGATAGAAGCATTAGAATTGAAAGGCCAGACGCAGCCCACCCCAATGGCGGTTCTTGACGAAAATGGGCGCTGAGAGATCTTTCATCAACATGAAGTCGCCACCGCCCATATCGCGGCGATAGACCTGCAGAAGAAATGGATCCTTGTTCAACCCGGCCTTCAGTCCGACGCGATCGTCAAAGATACGTCTGTTGCGGCAATGCGCCATGTTCCAAACCGGATCATCGCTTTGCGGCTGAGAGAATTTTCGATTGTGCGTCGGCAGATAGCCATTGCAGTCGACCGCAGCGCAAAAGACGATCCGGGAGTCCAGCTCCAGCGCGCTTTCCAGAATGTCCGGTAGCAGCGCATCCGTCAGCCCGGTGAACGTGGCCATCAGTTGCTCGGGGTCGGTGCGCGGGATACTTCGGTACTCATCGTCAAACATATCGTCGAAATCGATCCGACCAGCGTCTACCGCCGCATTGAACAGATCGGATATCTGTTTTGCACGGGCCTGAACCGCGCGGATCAAAGGAAGGTCTGAGGCGCCGCCACCCGCGATGACGCTGTCCTGCACCATGGCTTCGGACAGATCGACAAGGTCGTGAACTCGTTCGTGAACCTCGGCCACCGCCTCCGCGCTGTCGCGCACGATGTTGAAGGTTTCCTCAATCTGAGGGGCGTATTTGCGAAGGGCCTTGTCTGCTTCGATGGCATCGTCGCGCACCAGTTTCATCCGCCCGACGGTGAGCTCTAGCGCGGCTCGAACCTGCAGCGTCAGCTCCTGCGACATATTGCTGACGCCTGACAGTTCCTGCGATGTTTTCGCGACCCGACTGGTTTCAGTCTGCAGTTCGACGATCCAGTCCACCAGCCGCAACACATTATCGCTGATCAGATCTGCGGCGGTGCCGGTCTGTTGCGACAATGTGTTTATTGCATCGGCGACGACCGAGAAGCCGCGACCCGCCTCGCCGGCGCGCGCAGCCTCGATCTTGGCGTTTATGGCCAGCATATTGACCTGGGCGGCAATGGAAGCGACATGATTGTTACTCTGCTGAACGTCCGTCAGGATCTGACCAACGCTGACCGTGCGTTTTTCGAGCGTATCGATCCAGTCCGTGACTTCGCGGCCCAGCTGGCCGGCCTGACGCGTCTTGTCATATCCTTCCATGAAGCGCGCTTGAGTCTGTTCAAGCTCGGCGTAGGCCTCCTTGATCGTGACCATGACGCTGGCGTTCATCTGCAGCACCTTGCCCGAGCCGTGGCGGACCGTGCGCAATTCTGCCAGCAAATCACCGGTGTGCTTGTTTAGTTCAGCAAGAAAGCCCTCAACGTCCACAACCTCCTGCCCGAGTTCGGCAGCATGCGCCGCCATACGGTCCAGCGAGGCGCCCACGGGCGATGAATCGGAGAAATCGCTTTTCTGTTCCATACCTGACCAAAGAAATGACGTCTTTCTCAGGGATAGTGGCGATATCCGAAGAAGCTGTTAAGCGCAGTCGCGTTTGCGCACGTCATCCAGTGCTTCGGACAGCGCGTCCAGGGACAGCAGGATGGAGGCATGGCGGTTCTTGTAGTCGCGGGCAGGGCGCAGCACCTCAAGCCCGTCAAATGGGGCAGGCGGCGTCGGCCCGTCGTCTTTCAGCATCGCCTTCAGGGCATCCCGGGCGGCATGGATCTGGTCGCGGCTCTGGCCGATCACCGCCTGACCGACGATACTGGCCGCCGCCTGACCAAGCGCACAGGCGCGCACCTCTTGCCCATAATCGATGATCTTGTCGTCTGAAACCTGCACATCCACAGTCACGGTCGAGCCGCAGAGCGGCGCGCGTTTCTTGACGGTGGCGTCGGGCGTCTCGAGCCGCTGCTGCCGTGGAATATCGGCCGCGAGCGCCAGGATCCGGTTGGAATAGAGTTTGATCAGGTCCGTCTCGGCCATGGCGCATCCTTTCCGCACTGTTCAGCAGATTGCATCTGGCTTAGATAGGCTGCGATTTACCGGATGCAAAGGGTTTGTACATGAGCTTTGATCCCTCGACACTCAAGTTTGATGAAAAGGGCCTGATTCCCGCGATCGCTCAGGATGCGGACACGGGTGAGATCCTGATGATGGCCTGGATGAACGCCGAGTCCATCGCCATGACCCTGAACACCGGCAAGGTGACCTATTGGTCTCGCTCGCGCCAGGGTTTCTGGATCAAGGGCGAGACCTCTGGCCATGTGCAGGAGCTGGTCGAGATGCGCGTTGATTGCGACCGTGACAGCCTGTTGTTCCAGGTGCGTCAGACGGGACCGGCCTGCCATACCAACCGCCGCAGCTGCTTTTACACCGCCATTCAGGACGGGGCCGAAGTCGAGCTTATGCAGCCGATGGTCTAGAGGCCGACCATGCGACGGATATCTGCAGGCGTCGCGCCCTCGTTTCGATAGGCCGCTATCGCGCGTGCGTCGTCGCGTTTGGCCAGTCGTTTGCCGTCGGCGTCGCGGATGAGGCGGTGATGGTGATAGAGGGGTGTCTTCAGGCCGAGGAGGCGCTGCAACAGCACGTGGATTGCCGTCGCCTCGAACAGATCCTGACCGCGCACCACGTCAGTGACCTGTTGCGCGGCATCATCACACACAACCGACAGATGGTAGGACGTGCCCATATCGCGGCGCGCCAGCACGACGTCACCTATCTCAGCGATCATATGAGATGCGTCATAGGTGATGGTGCCGCTCTGGCCATCGGGCCCACACCCAATCTCGCTGAATACCAGGTCGATGCCCCTTATTGCACGCGCCATATCCAGCCTTAGCGGCAGGTTCAGCGGCATCGCACCGTTCAGGGGCGCGTGGGGGCGGCATGTACCAGGGTAGACAGGGCCATCCGGTCCGAAGGCTGGAACGACGCCGTCCTGCGGGGCCGACAGAGCGTCGGCGATGTCGCGGCGGCTGCAGTGGCAGGGGTAGAGCAGGCCCTTGTCCCAAAGGCTTTGCAAAGCTTCACTGTAGCTTTGCAAACGATCCGACTGACGCATCACTGGCACTGGCCATGCGATACCCAGCCAGTGCAGGTCGTCGTAAATCTGCTCCTCCCACTCCGGGCGGGCGCGGGACCTGTCGATATCTTCGATGCGCAGCAGAAACGTACCGCCAGCCCCCCTTGCGAGCGCCTCAGCGGTGAGCGCAGAATAGGCGTGACCCAAATGCAAAGGTCCCGTTGGTGACGGGGCAAATCGGGTCACAACCATGTCATATCAATCATATGCAGGGTGATGCTCATGCAATCAGTCTGCGGCAACAGGCTCTTGTGCATCCAGCCAGCCTTGCCACAACTCCTTGGCGCGATCCGTATAGGCCTTGTAGCGGTCCTTGCGTCCGCGACGGCCGCTTTTCAGCCCATCCACAGGCGGGAACAGCCCAAAATTCACGTTCATTGGCTGAAACGTCTTGGCATCTGCGCCGCCGGTAATATGCGTCACCAGAGCGCCGAGCGCGGTTTCCGGTGGCGGGGGCAGCAACTCGCGTCCGGCGATTTCGGCAGCGGCCATTCGCCCGGCCAGCAGGCCCATAGCGGCGCTTTCGACATAGCCTTCAACCCCGGTGATTTGACCGGCAAAACGGATATTGGGACGTGAGCGCAGGCGCATCTGACCGTCCAGCAGCGTCGGAGAATTGATGAAGGTATTGCGGTGAATGCCCCCCAGACGCGCAAATCGCGCTTCCTCCAGACCAGGAATCATCCGGAAAACATCAGCTTGCGAGCCATACTTCATTTTGGTCTGAAAGCCGACGATATTGTAGAGCGTGCCAAGAGCGTTGTCGCGGCGCAGCTGCACCACGGCATAGGGTTTGTCCTGTGGCTTGTGCGAATTGGTCAGACCAACAGGCTTCATCGGTCCATGGCGCAGGGTTTCACGGCCACGTTCGGCCATGACTTCGATGGGCAGGCAGCCGTCGAAATAGCCTGCCGTCTCGCCCTCATGGAACGCGGCCTTGTCGGCCTCCAGCAGCGCGTCCATGAAGCCTTCATAGTCATCTTTGTCCATCGGGCAGTTGAGGTAAGCGCGCTGCTCTTCCTCGGTCTCGCCCTTGTCATAGCGCGACTGCATCCAGGCGACGTCCATGTTGATACTGTCGGCATAGACGATCGGTGCAATGGCGTCGAAGAAAGCCAGAGCCTCGGTCCCGGTTTCCGCCTGAATGGCACGGCCCAGTCCTTCGGAGGTCAGCGGGCCTGTGGCGATGATCCAGTGACCCTCGTTCGGCAGCTCGGTGATCTCACCATACTCCACCTCGATCAGCGGGTGGTTCATCAAAGTCTCGGTGACGGCAGCGGAGAAGGGATCGCGATCCACCGCCAATGCGCCGCCCGCGGGAAGACGATGCCGGTCTGCTGTGGCCATGATGATGCCGCCCGCGGCGCGCATTTCCCAATGCAGCAGGCCGACAGCGTTCTGTTCGCTGTCGTCCGAGCGGAAGGAGTTGGAACACACCATCTCGGCAAGGTTGCCGGTGCGATGTGCGAAGGTTTCAACGCTGGGGCGCATCTCGTGAATTACCACGGGGCAGCCTGCTTGCGCGGCTTGCCATGCGGCCTCGGATCCGGCCATGCCGCCGCCGATGATATGGAGCTTTTGTGTCATGTCTGCGATTTACGGCATCGCCGCGTTGAAGGCAAAGGCATTTGAGCTGGAGAGCACTTTGCAAAGCATGTGCCGTGACGTTGCAAATTCGTGTGCTTGAGTTGCTGCATCACATGGTCGACGCTGATGCGGATAAGGGTTGCCTCAGGGCAGGGTGCGACCGTCACACTTTGGGAGGAGTGATCAGACATGGCAGTGAAGATGGACAAAGAGGCCCTATCGGCTTTTCTGGTCGAAGTGTTTCCACAGGTGCACGAGGATTTTGCGATCGAGCATGTCGAGGAGATGGCCGTTCGCGTCCGCCTCAAGGTGGCAGAGCGGCACTTGCGCCCCGGTGGCACAGTCTCGGGTCCATCCATGTTCGCGTTGGCCGATGTTGGCGTCTACCTGGCGGTTCTGTCCATGATCGGACCGAAGGCGCTGACGGTGACCACTGGCTGCTCGATGGACTTCATGCGCAAGCCCCGGGCGCATGCGGATCTGATCGCCAGCTGCACGTTGCTCAAGCTCGGCCGCACCCTGGCTGTGGGCGACGTACTATTGCGGTCTGAGGGGGCCGACGCACCTGTCGCACGCGCCACTATGACATACGCAATACCGTCGTAGTACCGACGGGATACCGACAGGGGCTTCGTGGAGGGGTCTGACGATAAGATTTCGGTGTCTGTGATGCGCAAAAATATGGGGTATATAGATACCTAAATTATAAGTAACTGAAACTGCTTGTGTTTTCAGAATTAAGCTCACTTGACTGGGGCCTTTTCCCCTGTATAACCGCCCAATCAATTCGCCCGCTAAGCATTCGCCGCGCGGGCTGCCAATCTTAAAGGGCACCCCCATGAAAACCTTCTCTGCAACACCTGCAGACATCGACAAGAAGTGGATCCTGATCGACGCTGAAGGCGTTGTTCTCGGTCGGCTCGCATCGATTGTCGCCATGCGTCTGCGTGGCAAGCACAAGCCTTCCTTCACGCCGCACATGGATATGGGCGACAACGTGATTATCATCAACGCTGACAAGATCCAGCTGACTGGTAAAAAACGGACGGACAAGACTTACTACTGGCACACAGGCCACCCGGGCGGCATTAAAAACCGCACCGCCGCCCAGATTCTGGAAGGCGCCTATCCGGAGCGTGTCGTGACTGCAGCCGTCAAACGCATGCTGCCAGGTAACCGCCTGAGCCGCCAGCAGATGACCAACCTGCGCGTCTACGCCGGAGCAGAACATCCGCATGAGGCGCAAGCGCCTGACGTGCTGGATGTAAAATCCATGAACTCCAAGAACACGCGGAGCTGATAGATGGCTGATCAAATCAATTCGCTTGAAGAGCTCAAGGGCACCGTTGCGGTTAACACCGGTTCCGTTGCTGCTGCTCTCGACTCCGACGCTCTGCCCGCACCGACCCGTGACGAGCTTGGCCGTTCTTATGCAACCGGCAAACGTAAGGATGCGGTTGCCCGCGTCTGGATCAAGCCAGGTTCTGGCAAAGTAACCGTCAACGGTAAGGATATGTCCGCATATTTTGCACGTCCGGTTCTGCAGATGATCCTGCGTCAACCTTTCACGATTGCTGGTGTCGAAGGTGAATTCGACGTTATGGCAACCGTCAAAGGCGGTGGTCTGTCTGGTCAGGCTGGTGCGGTTAAGCATGGTATCTCGAAAGCCCTGCAGCTGTACGAACCGAGCCTGCGCGGCGCTCTGAAAGCTGCTGGCTTCCTGACACGCGACAGTCGCGTTGTGGAACGTAAGAAATACGGTAAGGCCAAAGCCCGCCGTAGCTTCCAGTTCTCCAAGCGCTGATCTGGATTATTTCTTTTCAGAAAAGGCCGCCCTCTGGGCGGCCTTTTTTGTTTGACATGTCGTGTATTGGTTTTGGCATCTGGTGGATCGGATTTCTGATGAATCGATGTGGCTCTGAAGTCCAGATGTTGCAGATGTATTCGTAGGGCGTGAGGCCGTTCAGGGGCTTTAGCCAGCGTGCGAAGTTGTATGCGTCCATGAAGTCGGCGAGGTGCGTGCGCAGCTGATCATGGCTGTCGTAATGGTATCGCTTCACGTTCCGCCGTCGCCGATCCCCCGGATCGGCGTGGGGCCTCACCCTCCTTGATCGTGCGGTTCATCCGCTCGACCTGGCCATTGGTCCACGGATGGTTTGGTCAGCCCGTGCTCAATCCCATTTACTTCGCAGATCATGTCAAAGCGCATCTGCCGTGAGTATGCTGTGTTCCGGTTGCGGGGCTGTTCGGCGAATTGGATGCCGCTATCAGTCAGCATCGTGTGGATGCGATAGGGGACGGCCTTGAGCAGACGCTCGAGGAACTCCCACGCTGTCTTGCGATCCGCCTTAGCCACGAGTTGCGTGGCTGCAAATTTGCTAGTCCGGTCAAATGCCCGCAAAGAGATAGAGCTTGCCCTCCACCGTCTGAACTTCCGCGATATCGATATGAAAGAAGCCGATGGGATAGCGCTTGAACTTCTGGCGCTTTGGCTTGTCTCCTTCGATATCCGGCAGGCGAGAGATGCCGTGCCGCTGAAGGTGAGGAGGGTCAGAAAACGATCCGAGGGATTGTTTTCCCGACGCAAGATGCAGTGCCGATCGGGTTAGATGCGGAATCGATAGCTGAAGGGCATAGAGGCAATCATCCAGCGGCAGCAGCGTGCGCCGTCGGAATGCGACGATAATGGCCTGCTCAGCTTCAGAGAGAACGATTGAACGCGGCTCCTTTGGGCCGGTCTTCAGATCCTATACCGTCGGACGCTTGCGCCACTTTGCGACGGTCTTGGGGTTGATGCCAACTCCTTTCTCAACTGCGCGAGCGAAGCTTGCCCCTCTCGGGATCATGCTGTGCATGACCCTGCCGGGCAGCGGATCGCTGTATTGCAGCTCTGACGGCGTGCGTTGTCGTGGCGCTCCCGTGACGAACTTGTCCCATAATGCTTCCTTCCAATCCTGAGATAGGATCGCACCATCAAACCGTGGGATCAAACACCTAAGATGCAATCAGGAGAGGTCGCCATGCAGCACGCGCGCACAACTAAAGCGAATACGTAGGGCGAAACTAGTCTGCGAACGACATTGGTTGAAAAGCGGCGGTGATCCGCAAAACGCTGGCCTAATGTCTCGAGGTTGAAATCAACTTTTGTTAGTTGTGCCTGACACGACCTGAAATGGCCCCAAAAATTGATCCGCAACGGGCGGTGCGACAGATTACGCCCTCGCCTCGCTCAATGTCGCTAATCGTCCGGCGCGATCAGGCCAAGGCCGCGCAGATAGACACCGATGCCGGTTTCCAGCAAATCCTCAGCCGCAAAGGCGCTTTGCTTGCCCGGTGAGTTGCGCGCAAAGAGCTCTACAACGCCGTGGCTCATCGCCCAGATATGGGCCGAAAACATGGACGCAGGAGGGCGCTTTTCAGCTGGAATATGCTGGGACAGATCTTCGGCGGCGCGCTCCAACACGTCCCATGCGTGGCGCGCGACTTTGGCAAGCTCAGGGTTGCGGTTGACGGAGATGCCGCTTTCAAACATCGCAATGTAGTGCCCGGGGTACTTGCGCGCAAAGGCGAGATAGGCGCGCCCCGTCGCCTCAAACGCTGCTAGCGCTGAGGGCTGGCCGCTCTGGTAGGCATAATCGATGACATCGGCAAAGATCTCATAGCCTTGGTGCGCAGCCTCCGCGATCAGATCCTCGCGCCCCTCAAAATGACGATACACCGCTGCAGGGGTGACGCCAGCCTGCTTTGCGGCCTCTGAGAGGGTAAAGCCCGTCGGCCCCTTGGCTTCGATCAGTTCCAATGCGGCCTCGACGAGCGCCTGTCGCAGGTTGCCGTGGTGATATCCGCGTTTCTTAGGCATCCCAGATATCCGGGCCGCCGCAAATCTTATCGTCTATCGCACCAATCGCCGTCTTGGATTTGCGATCGTAGTCGATGCAACTGACCACTTTGCGCATGGCTGCAAGCCTTGCACGCCGCTTGTCATCCGACCGGATCACCGTCCAGGGCGCGAAATCGGTATGAGTGCGCAGGAAGGTTTCAGAAATGGCCTCGGAATAGTCGTCCCACTTCGCCAGTCCGTTCACGTCGATATTGCTGATCTTCCATTGCTTCAGAAGGTCTTGCTCACGATCGATGAAGCGCCGCAGCTGCTCGGCGCGCCCGACGTTCAGCCAGAACTTGAACAGATGGATACCGTCTGCCACCAGCATCTTTTCCAGATCCCCGACCTGGGCGAAAAACTGTTCCCGCTCAGAGGGTGTGCAAAATCCGAAGACGTGCTCGACCACAGCGCGGTTGTACCAAGAGCGGTCGTAGAAGACGATTTCACCCGGGGCAGGCAGGTGATCGATGTAGCGCTGGAAATACCATTGACCCTGTTCGCGGTTGTTCGGGGTCGGCAAGGCAATCACATTTGCACCACGCGGGTTCAGGTTTTCCCGGAACCGCTTGATCGTACCGCCTTTGCCCGCCGCATCCCGACCCTCGAAAAGGCAGACGATACGGGCGCCTGTTGCCTTGGCCCAGGCTTGCATGTTGACCAGTTCAATCTGCAGCGCCCTCAGATCCTTTTCGTAGGTCTTGCCCGACATACGTTCCGAATATGGGTAGGATGGGTTCAGAATATCACCCTTGTCGTACCGCTTGATCGCCTGGCGGATCGGCTCGGGGGCGTCATTCTCGAAGTAAGCGCTGATGGCGCCGTCAAATGGCAGATCCATAGGGGTATCCTTTTGATACAATATGGAACTCTTACCCGGTCAGTGCAATCCGGCGCGGCGGGCTGCGCGCTCAATTGCTGCAATGACATCAGGTTCCGCGACGTGATGGGGCATGTGACCGATCCCCTCCAGCCGCTGAAGATGGGCATGCTGAGCATTCTGTGCCAGCGCGGCTGAGTGGATTTCGAGGTCGACAGTGGTATCCGCCGTGCCGTGCACGATTTCGATCGGCAGGGTCAGTTCTGCATAATGCGGGCTGAGTTCCCGCAGTTGACGGCGCAGGTCCGTGCGCTGCTGTGCATTCGCAATCAGGCTTTCAGGGCGCAGGTTCAGTTCCGCACCGATGTAATCGGCATAGCCAGCGGGGGCCTGCTGAGGGGCAAAAACGCTGCCGACTTCGCTGATGACATAGCTTCTCGGGACCCAGGCACAAAGAACATAGGCCATCACAGTGCCCAGAATGGGCTGAGAGAGGAGACTGTTGAACCTGTCGAGTTCGCCCGGCCAGGGATATGTGGCCCCCGAGATTGAAACCGCCGCAGCAATCTGGTCAGGGTGGCGGACGGCCCAGTCCATCAGAAGTGCGCCGCCAAAGCTGTGTCCAACGACGATCGGGGCCTCGAGGCCAAGATCGCGCGCGGCATGGGCCAGAAGATCGGTTTGAGCGTCCAGAGTGACGCCTTGCGGGGCCAGCGCTGGCGTATAGCCAAGGCCAGGGCGGTCAAAAAGCGTGACGCGAAACTGTTTTGCCAGCTTATCCGCCAGCGAGAAGGTGAAATCCCGCGTGCTGCCAGATGCCCCATGGATCAGCACCAGATCCGGCCCCGCCCCGAGCTGGAGGTAGTGCACAGGGTGGCCGTCAACGCTCAGGAATTGACCCTCTGGCGGGAACTCCGCCTCGAAGGCTGCGCTGCGCGCGTGCACCCGCCAGACTGTAACTGCCGCAAAGCAAAGGCAGATAGCGACCGCGATCCGAAATGGTTTACGCACTATCGCTATCCGTCGTCCCGATTTTGGCCATGTCGAAGGGCGTCGTCTGGTAGATCTGGTTGATCCAGTTGCCGTAGAGAAGATGCGCGTGGCTGCGCCAGCGGTTTTGCGGACGCCGGCTCGGGTCATCGCCGGGGAAGTAGTTCAGCGGAACGTCGATCTGTTTGCCTTCGGCGACGTCACGGTCGTATTCCTGCTTCAGTGTATCGCTGTCATACTCGAAGTGGTTGAAGACGTAGAGGGCCCTGTTGCTGGGATCCTCGACCAGGCAGGGTCCAGTGTCTTCATCCCCGAGCAATGTATTCAGGCCGTCGACAGCGAGAATGTCTGACTGTCGTACCTCGGTCCAACGGCTGACCGGGACCGTGCAGACGTCTGAAAACCCCCGCAGGTAGGGTGAGGCGGGTTCAAGGTTGGTCTGTGGGAAGCACCCGAAGTACTTGGCATCCAGCATGTGCTTTGGCACGCCATGCAGGTAGTTGATCATTGCCATGCCGCCCCAGCAGACGCCGAACGTCGAATGGACATGCGTTTTCGTCCACTCGAAGACTTGCCGCATCTCATCCCAATAGGTGACGTTCTCGAACTCAAGATGTTCGATCGGAGCGCCAGTGATGATGAAACCGTCGAACTTTTCGCCCGTCGCTGCGACCTCCGAGAAGGGGCGATAAAAGCTCTCCATATGCTCAGCAGCCGTGTTTTTCGTCTGATGCTCGCTCATGCGGATCAGGCTCAGCTCGATCTGCAGCGGCGTGGCCCCGATCAGACGCGCGAACTGGTTCTCGGTCTGGATCTTCTTCGGCATCAGGTTCAGCAGGCCAATCCGTAGCGGGCGGATATCCTGCAGCGCCGCCTGACCCTCGGACATGACCATGACGCCCTCACGGGTGAGTACATCGTAGGCGGGCAGGTCTTCGGGGATTTTGATAGGCATGGGCTGTCCTGATTGTTGGCCGACGCGGCGGTTTGTTTAAGTAGTCGCTGGCGTGCGTCGTGCAAGAGCATCGGCGATCAAGGTTTCGAAATCCTCAGCTGTTTTCACGGCCGCAACTTCATCCGCAGAAACGGTGACACCGCGTTTGGCCATGGCAGCATAGCGCGGTTGGCGATGTGCAAGGGCGCGGGCATAGGTCCAGCGCACGAACGCATCCGGGTCCACCGCATCGGGCGCAACCTCGTTTGAGGTCAGGTAGTCCTGCCAGGCCTGCCGCAGAAAACCCGGTTCGTAATACATCGGTTTCGGGGCACGATCAAAACGACGCACCAATTGCTCGGTATGCGCGTCATCTCCCTTGATCCAGACCAGCAGGGTCGTCTGCTCGAGGGCGTTCAGCACCTCGTCTTCTGGATCTTCGGGATTGACCACCTCGCAGATCGAGCCTCCGCTGTCGCAAACGAAATGCGGATAGCCATAGAGCGTCACGGCGCGCTGCGCAAAACGCTCGGTGTCCAGCAGAGAGGCGATCTCCGCGACCCGGTGCTGCTCCTGACGGATCATGTAGTCCTCAAAGCTCAGACCGCCCTTGGCGGGGTCACCGGGCTTGCCAAGATAGGTCGAGAGCGGGGCGAGGTTGTTGAACGTGATGTTGGAGCCGATGTAGATCGAATCCGTCATCAGCAGTTCGCGCAGGAACGGCACCTGCATGGCGTGACGCTTGGCATTGTCGGCGATGTGTTCGCCCATGTGACGCGTGCCAATCCGGTAGTCGATGGAATAGTGGAACCAGCCGCCATCATCACGCAGCAGATTGGACACGTGGGTCTTGCCCAGACCGGACATGCCGAACAGCAGTACGCGCTTTTCTTCGGCGTCGCGCCAGTCTTGGGGCGAATTGTAGAGCATTGGTTTTCCTTAGTATCCCGGGGTCCAGCCTGAGGCCATGGGTAGGCGAGGCGCGCGGGGCGGTCAAATCCTAATGCTAGGTTAACACGCTTAGGGCGGACACGAAAAAACCCGACCTTCGTGAAAAGGCCGGGCAGAAGGGCGTATCGCCCAAAGTCGTGTCGTGTGCTTAGAAGGAATAGGTGACCTTCAGGCCCAGAGCGGTTGCCGAGTTGTCCTTGAAATCGGCCTGTGCCAAGTTGGCAGTCTGCGGCGTTGCATTGCCAAGCCATGTCCGGCTGATCCCGCCGCCCAGTTCGACTTGGTCGGAGATCTTGTACGACACACCGAGGGTGAGCGAGGTCATGCCCGTGCTGGGGGCCAGAGGCGAAACCAGCGGATCGCCTTCCTTTTCGTAGCCGACCATGATCGATCCCGAGAGGCGATCATTGAACCGACGCCCGACGCCCAGACGGTAGGTCGTGGTGTCTTCGAGGTTCACAAGTCCATCGGGACGGAACTTGCCGAAAACAACGGGGACGACCTTGAACTCTGAGTGCTTGACGTAGCGGATCGACCCCATCAGCAGCGTGTCAGCCGCAATCCCGGTCTGGAACTCAAGGTTCCAGGACGACGGCGTCTTGGTTTTTGTCGAACTGGTGACGGTCGGGGCTAGGTTCTCGACGGTGTCGAAATCGTGCTCAATATCCGAGTTGTAGGTCAGGGCAACGCGCATTGCGATGTCGGGGATCTCATAGGCGGCGCCCAGGACATAGCCGACAGCCGTATCTTCGCCCAGATCGACCGAATAGCCCGACAGCGGACCATACGCGAGGCCCTTCAAGGTGATCGCGCCGCTGGCTTTCTGAATGCGCAGGCCACCAAAGACACTGGCCTGTTCGGTCAGCTGGTATTTGCCAAGCGCCGTCAGCGTGTCGGTGTTGGAGGACGCCATTGTACCGCCCAGCATCGGATTCGCCGGATATTCAACGTCAGAAGCAAAGGGGGTGTCGTAGATCAGCGCAAAGGCGAGCTTTTCATCGACATCCATTTTCAGCGCGAATGAAGGCACCGAAAAATCCTTGGCCACATTGCCGATGGGCGCAACCAACCTGCGGCTCGTCCCGGAGACACTGGGTTTGACATAGCCATAGCTAAGCTCGACCCGGTTTCCTTCGGAATACAGGATCATGGCTGATTGTGTTGTCCGTTCAATTCCGCCCGCATAAGCGGTGGATGCACTCAGACAGACCAGTGCGATACCGGCTTGAAGTTTCATGTCGACCTCCTCCCTAAAGATTACGACGTCAGATTGTCAGCCATATTCACATGTTTGTTTAGGCAATCAATCGCTCTTGTAAGTTGACGTAGCGGGATGATCGCGTAAACGTAGCGTAAGGGAAGCTGCACAACCGCAGGAGATGCTCAAATCGAGCCTGCAACCGGGGTTACGCCGTGTCAGAGCCGGTCTGCAACCGTCAGAGGCCGTGTCTCAGACCAGATATTCAGATAATTCCCGGCGAAAATCACGCAGGCGCCCGCCAGAACCCAAAGATCGATTCTGTCTCCAAGGAACAGCGCGCCGATGATCGCCGCCAGTGGCAGGCGGGTGAAATCGATCGGCACGACGACCGTGGCGGGGGCGAAGGACAGGGCTGTAGTGACACAGAAATGCCCGAACAACCCGGCGCAACCAACGAGCAGCAACAGCGGAAAGCTCGCCATGTCGGGCATGGTGATGTCGAGATCGTAGCCGGCGCAGAGCAATCCAAAGACACTCTGCGTGATCGTCATCCAGAAGATAATACAGAGCGTGCTGACATCGCGTGTCAGGCGCTTGGTAAAGACCATGGTGAACGCGAAGGTGATCGCGGCAGTGGCTGCCGCGATGATACCGGGGGAAATCGCCTCGGCCCCCGGTCGCGCCACCATCAGGATGCCAACGAAGCCCAGCAGCGCTGCCGCAACCCGGATCGAGGTCAGCCGTTCCCCCAGGATGAGGGGTGACAGGGCCAGCACCCAGAGCGGAGAGGTGAACTCCAGCGCAAAGACCTGTGCAATCGGGATCATCGTCACCGCGAAGAACCACAGGTTCTGGCCAGTGAAATGCGCAATATTTCGCGCGACATGCAGGCCCATGTGATCGAAACGGATCTGCTTCCAGCTGCCCCGCAGTGTCAGGAGGACGATCATGATGACGGCGCCCGTCAGGCTGCGCCAGGTCATGATCTCGAAGGTATCCAGAGTCTTGCCGAGGCTGCGGCCCGCCAGCGCCATGGTCAGGAAGGAGATGACCGAGCCGCTCATCCAGAACACGGCCCGAAGGATATCTTTGCGACTTGTCATTCTCTCACTCCGTGCGGGCCTTTGGCTGTCTTGTTCTATGACGCGTCGACAGGTTCAAGCTGCGTTTTGCGGAATTACGTGAACTGTGATCTTTGTATGGGGAAGGCGGGCGGGCAATTCTGCCATGACCTACATCAGTTCAGGTTGACGACCGACGCGCTTCGCCAGCCGACCGACCGTGAGGCCTTGCACAACGATTGAAAAGATCACGATAAAATAGGTCGCAGCAAGGATCATGGGTTTCCACTCGCCCTCTGGCAGCGAAAGAACCAGTGCGACTGAAATGCCGCCTTTCAGCCCGCCCCACGTCATGATCGGGATCGTGCCATTGCTGAAATCGCGCACGCTGCGCAGCATCAGAACCGGGACAGCCACGGCGACCAGTCGCGCCAGCAGCGACAGCACGATCGCCATGGCTCCGGCAAGCAGATAGTCCGCGCTGAAGGCCACTGCGAAAACCTCGAACCCGATCAGCAGGAAGAGGACAGCGTTGAGGATCTCATCAATCAGGTGCCAGAACATCTCGACATGTTTGCGGGTATTTTCCGACATGCCGTGGCGCGCGCCGATATCGCCGATCAACAGCCCGGCGCAGACGGCCATGATCGGTGCGGAAACATGCAAAGCCACGGAAAGCTCGTATCCGCCAAAGGCCAGCGCGAGGGTGATCAGCACCTCAAGTGACGCATCATCAATCAGCCGCATCAGCCGAAAGGTAAGGTAGCCAAGTGCGAGGCCAAGCACAGCGCCGCCGACGGCCTCCTGAAGGAACAGCTTTGTCGCAGCTGCGATCCCAGTCTCCCCATGACCCTCGGTGCTGGGGAAGGCGATGCCGATCAGGACCAGAAACACCACATAGCCGACGCCATCGTTGAACAGGCTTTCACCGGCGATCTTCGTCTCCAGCGATTTGGGCAGTGCGGCGTCGCGCAAGACACCCAGAACCGCCACCGGATCTGTCGGCGCGATCAACGCGCCAAAGACCAGCGCAATCAGGATCGGCATGCCCGTCAAATAGCTGAAACCGGCACCGACAATGGCGGTCGACAGCGCGACACCGATCGTCGCCATCAGCAGGACAATCCGCCATTGCTCGCGCAGATCCGACAGTTTGACATGCAAGGCTCCGGCAAACAGCAGCAGACCCAACATGCCCTCCAGCAGCGCTTCGGAGAAATCGATGCCGCTGACGATGGAGCGGATGCGATCTGCCAGCCCGAACTGCGGCAGAAAGATATCAAAGACCAGCATTGCAAGGGATGTCAGCAGAGCGACCAGCAGAATGCCGATGGAGGAGGGCAAGCGGAGAAAGAAATAGTTCACGGAGCCAAATGCGGCCGCGAGCACGATCAACAGCGAGGCGATCTGAAGCAGGTTCATGGAAGACCTCTGTTCTGCAAATGTTTACATGCAGATAGCACGCCAAAGCCGGGCTGGCTATCGCTGCTGGGCCGTCAGCTCTACAGTGACCGGCAGATGGTCAGACGCGATACGCGCTGGCTGCGCGAGATGCGGGCGCACCGGACCCGCGCTCAGGTCGGCGCTGATCCAGAAACGGTCCAGCGCGGCTATGGGACGTATCGCGGGATAGCTGGGCGGGCAGGGCAGAAAGCGCAGGGGCGCCAGTTCGGCATTCAGATCTGCGCCACTGCCCCATTCGTTGAAATCACCCGCGATGATCGTCGGACGGGGCGGCAAACGCTCCAGCATCCGGCGCAGCGCCGCGCATTGCTGACGGCGCGACCGGGGCACGAGGCCCAGATGCACCCCGATGACGCGCAACGGCCCGATGGGTGTGTCGAGATCCGCCCGGATGGCGCCGCGCGGCTCAAACCCGGGCAGGTCGATCTGATCGGTCTCAACCACATGGATGGTGCCGGGGCGCATCAGCATGGCGTTGCCGTGCCAGCCGATAGAGCCTCCGGGCGCCCCGAACTGCAGGATCTGCCATTTTTCAGCCGTCACCATGTCGTGCGGCAGCGCAGCAGGGCGTGGTGGCAATCGCTTGTCAGCCTCTTGCAGCACGCATATCAGGGCACCTGTATCCTCCAGCACCTCAAGTGAGCGCCTTGGATTGCGCCTCAGGTCCATGCCGACGCATTTCTGCAGGTTGTAGGTTGCGATACGAAGCGAGGGTGTTTTCATATCAGCGATGTGACACGTGGAAATCGGGAAAGCAAAGATGTTGAGAGAGCAAACCATCGTGACGCGGCTGATCTGGCTGTCGCTGCTTTTCTCGATAGCAGAGTCGCTGGTGCTGGGCCGATGGCCTCTCGCGTTTGTTGCCGCGGCGACGCTGGGGTTGTCTCTGGCGCCGATCTACGTGGCGCGTTGGACCCAGGTGCGCATCCCGCCGAGCTTTCTGACGGCGATTGTCGCCTTTATCTGGGGGACGCTGTTCTTGGGTGAAGTGTTTGATTTTTATAACAAATACTGGTGGTGGGACGTGGTGATGCACGCCGGTTCCGCCGTCGGATTCGGGATGATCGGTTTTGTGCTGGTCTTCGTGATGTTTCAGGGCGACCGCTACGCCGCGCCGCCCCTCGCCATCGCCTTTTTCGCCTTTTGTTTCGGCGTGACGATGGGTGCGATGTGGGAGGTCTTCGAGTTTGGCATGGATCAGATCTTCGGCACAAATATGCAGAAATCCGGGCTGATCGACACCATGGGCGACATCATCGTCGACCACATCGGGGCGGCGTTCGGCGCCTCGGTCGGCTATGGCTATCTGCGGGGGCAGGAAAAGGGCGGGCTCACAGCCCTGATTGCCGACTTCGTGCAGCGTAACCCACGTTTTTTCCGTCGCCTAAAGAAATGGCCTGACCGCAAGAACTAGGTTCCGCAGAAGGTTGCCGTGATCTCTTCTTCCGGGCGCGGCGGCTGAGCGTAGTCTGCATCCGTCTCAGCAAGGTCAAACGGCGTGGCGAGAACCCTGTGCAGATCCTGAAACGGCTGCAGGTTATCGTTCATGGCCGCCACCAGCGCTTGGTCCACACGATGGTTTCGCGCGATCACCGCCGGATTGACGGAGCGCATGAGGTCGCACGGGGCGTATTCGGCGGCCAGTCTGCTTTGCCAGCCCTCAGCCCAGTCCTGCAAAGGCGCCGGATCCGAGAACAGAGCAGCTGCCGCCCGGACGTCGCCCGAGGACAGAGCGCGGAAAGTGTTGGTGAAATCGGCGCCTTGATTGGCCATCAGGGCCAGTAGCGCCTCGATCAGCGGGCGATCGTCTTCTGTGGCAGCAGATATCCCCAGCTTGGCACCGAACCGGCGCAGCCATGCCGCATCGATCTGTCCCGGCATGTCGTGAACCGCCTGAGTGTAGGCCTGCAGCGAGCTGTCAGTGTTGTCTTCCAGCAGCAAGAGCGAGGAGGCCAGCTGTGCCATATTCCAAGGCAGAACATGGCGTTGGTTGTCGTAGGCATACCGCCCCTGACGATCGATCGAGGAATAGACCGTCGCGGGATGGAAATTGTCCATGAAAGCACAGGGGCCGTAATCGATGGTCTCGCCGGAAATAGTGGTGTTGTCGGTATTCATCACACCGTGAATAAACCCGATCGACATCCAGTGGGCGACCAGCTCGGCCTGCGCGGCGATGACGGCCTGCAGGAACTCAAGCGGTGTGCTGGCATGCGGAAAGTGCCGTGCAATCGCGAATTCCAGCAACTGCCGCATACGGGACGCATCGCGCCTTGCGGCGAAAAACTCGAATGTCCCAACGCGAAGATGAGAAGAGGCAACCCGCGTCAGCACGGCCCCGGGCAGTGGGGTTTCGCGAAACACCTCATCGCCAGTCGCCACGGCCGCGAGAGAGCGTGTGGTCGGAACCCCGAGAGCAAACATCGCCTCGGACATCAGATATTCGCGCAGGACCGGCCCGATCGCCGCAAGACCGTCGCCGCCGCGTGAAAATGGCGTGCGACCTGACCCTTTCAGCTGCAAATCGCGCCGTTTCCCTTGGCGGTCCACGACTTCGCCAATCAGCAGGGCGCGTCCGTCCCCGAGCTGGGGCGAAAAGCCTCCGAACTGGTGACCGGCATAGGCCTGCGCCAGCGGATCGGCACCTTCAGGCAGCGCATTGCCTGCAAAGGCTTGCGCGAGCGCCGCTTCGTCCGAGCCTGCGTCTATTCCCAGCTCGCTGGCGAGGGGCGCGTTGAAGGCAAGCAGGCGTGGCGCCGTGGCCGCGCGCGGTTTGCTACGCGCGAAAAAGCCATCGGGCAAGGCGGCGTAGGAATTGTCGAAGGGAATGCTGGGTTTCATGTGCTTAACCTAGGTGGGCGCGATGTGAATTGCCAGAGACCCGCGAAAACCAGTCAGAAGCGCCGTGACATCAGCATATAATCGTCGCGGGCGCGAAACCCGCTGAGGTGATACAGGCGGCGGGTTTTTTCGTCGCCGCGTTTGACCTCGAGATGAAGCGCCGTCAAACCAGCCTGCGCAAGCGCACGGGGGATCGAGGAGAGCACCTCGGTGCCAATTCCGCGGCCCCTCACACCCGGACGGATCCAGATCTGCTGCACGCTGCCATCCAGGCCACCAAACTCCAGCGACCAGCCAAAGGACAGTGCGGCATAGCCAATCGGCGCACGGTACGGGCCAATGATATAGATCGCGCCATGCGGATCGCCCTCCAACAGGGGCAAGACGGACTCGCTCAGCGCCTCGGGGGTGAGCAACGCATAGCCGAGCTCTTCGTGGCAGGCGCGCACCATTGGCAGAAGCCGCTCAAGGTCCGCCGCATTCGCCAAATGCAATGAAGTGGTCATAGTCGGGCCAGCCGCTCCGTCAGCAGGGTAAAGAAGCCATCGGCATCGACATCGCCCATGAACATTGCATTCGGTGCACGATCACTGACCCGCCACCAGTCGGCAACGGTCATGCCCATGGTCAGTTCGGACTGCGTCTCAATCTCGACGTTGATGTAGCGCCCCGAGAACAGCTCAGGCTTGATCAGGTAGGCGGTGACGCAGGGGTCATGCAGCGGAGCCCCCTCGGCGCCGTATTTTTCAGCGTCGAAACGCTCAAAGAAATCGGTCATCTCGGCCACGGCGATGCCGACCTTGGTGCCGAGATCACGCAGTGGTGTGCTGCGGGCCTTGGTCACCAGAATCTTATGGGTCACGTCCAGCGGCATGACGACAAGCGGCACGCCGGAGTGAAAGACGATCTCCGCCGCCTGTGGGTCAACATAGATGTTGAACTCGGCCGCGGGAGTAATATTGCCGACCTCGAAATAAGCGCCACCCATCAGGACGATTTCCTGAACCTTCTCAATGATATCCGGGGCTTTATTAAAGGCCGTCGCGATATTGGTCAGAGGCCCTAGAGGGCAAAGGGTGACGGTGCCTGCAGGCTCAGCGCGCAGCGTGTCGATGATGAAGTCGACGCCATGTTGCGCCTGCAAGGGCATTTCCGGGTCGGGCAGTACCGGGCCGTTCAGCCCGGTCTGACCATGCACATGCTCGGCGGTGACCAGCACCCGGCCCAGCGGTTTGTCGCAGCCTGCAAAGACCTTGATGTCAGGGCGGCCTGCCAGCTCACAGGTGATGCGCGCGTTCTTTTCCGTCAGCGCGAGAGGGACATTCCCGGCGACGGCGGTGAGTCCGAGCACCTCGATCTCGTCAGGGCTGGCCAGTGCCAGAAGGATTGCCACGGCATCATCCTGCCCGGGGTCTGTGTCGATGATGATCTTGCGGGCCATGGGCACTCCTGTGTCGAAATCGCGGCGAATGTGGCGCGCCCCCGGTGCAATGTCCATGGGGGCAGAGGGGACCGGCGGAAATCCCTCGGGTTCGGGCAGCCTGCAGAAGCAGGGCCGCGCGAACCCGAAACGATGCGTGCCCCGCTCGTGACGCGATTAGCCGTCGAAATCAACCTCTTCCATCAGACGCAACGCATCGGGGCGCAGTTTGGCCAGTTCGATCAGGTTGACGTCATCGGGTGTGAAATCCCCCCAGCTTTTCACCAGAGGCGCGGGGTCGACACCGGGAACGATGGGGTATTCATAATTGGCGTTGGCATAGATCTGCTGCGCCTCAGGAGAGACCAGAAATTCGACGAATTTCAGTGCATTCTCTTTGTGGGGCGCGGATTTCGTCATCGCGATGCCCGAGATATTCACGTGTGCGCCACCGTTCTCAAAAGTCGGGAAAACCGGGCGTACGGTCTCGGCCCAAGCGCGTTCTGTGGGATCGGCCAGCATTTCGCCCAGATAATAGGTGTTCCCGATCGAGATATCGCACTCGCCCGCCCAGATCGCCTTGACCTGCGCGCGGTCATTGCCCTGCGGCTTGCGCGCCAGATTTGATTTCAGCGCCGTGAGCCACTGCTTGGTCTCGTCTTCGCCGTGGTGATGCAAATAGGCGGCGGTCAGCGCGATATTATAGGGGTGCGTCCCCGACCGGGTGCAGATGCGGCCCTGCCATTTCGGATTGGCCAGATCCTCGTAAGTCGTGACCTCACCATCGGCGACGCGCTCCTTGCTGGCATAAACGATGCGCGCGCGGCTGGTCAGCCCCCACCAATGACCTTTCGGATCATGGAAGGCGGCCGGCACCTTTTCTTCGAGCAGGGCGCTTTCGATGGGCTGCGTGACGCCTGCGTCGACAATGGCCGAAAGGCGCGCGATATCAACCGTCAGCACCAGATCCGCGGGGGAGCGATCGCCCTCGGCCTTCAGACGCTCAACCATGCCCTGTTCAAGAAACGCGACGTTGACGTTGATCCCGGTTTCCTTGGTGAAAGCCTCGACCAGCGGGGCAATCAGCTCCGGCTGGCGATAGGAATAGAGGTTCACGTCATCAGCGAAGGCTGGGACGACCCCAAGCGCGAGCGGGGCAAGGAGGAGGGTGGTATAGCGCGTGGCGGACATGGCGGTCTTCCTGTCGGCTTGAAGGGGCAGAGCATCTGCCGGATTGAAGTGTGAGGACAGCGGCAGCTTACTGCGCCACTTTTTCCTGCAGTTTGGCCTGATCCCACAGAGCGTCAAGCTCGGCAAGGTCACTGTCCTGCGGCTTTCTGCCGTCTACTGCAAGAGCGTCCTCGATCATGTTGAAACGACGTGTGAATTTGGCATTTGCATTTCGCAGGGCCTGCTCGGGATCCAGTTTCAGATGGCGCCCGAGATTGGCCATGACAAACAACAGGTCACCATATTCTTCCTCAACCTCGGCCTGCGTCAGCTCATCGCGGGCTTCGACCAGCTCGGCTGCTTCCTCGACGATCTTGTCCAGAACATTGGCGGCGTCTGGCCAGTCGAAGCCGACACGCGCTGCACGATTTTGCAACTTAACCGCGCGCATCAGGGCTGGCAGGCCCATGGCGACGCCATCAAGAACGCGTGTCTCTTTGTTCGAGGCACGCTCTGCGGCCTTGATCCGCTCCCAGTCGACGGTCTGTTGCTCCGGGCTCTTGTCGCGGCTCTCGGTGCCAAAGATATGCGGATGCCGGCTGATCATCTTCTGCGCGACCCGTTCCGCAACACTGTCAAAATCGAAAATATCTTTCTCTTCAGCTATTTGCGCGTGGAAAATCACCTGAAGGAGGAGGTCACCCAACTCGCCCTCCAGCTCTCCCATGGCGTCACGCTCAATGGCGTCGGCGACCTCATAGGCTTCCTCAATTGTATAGGGCGCGATCGAGGCGAAATCCTGTTCGATGTCCCAGGGGCAGCCGGTTTCGGGATCACGCAACCGGCGCATGATCTGCAGAAGGCGGGGAAGGCCCGCGGGAACGTCGTGGATCGGATCTTGGCGCGTGTCAGGCATTGCAGCCCCTCTCGGTTTCAGCTTTTGTGCACCCTGACGGCAGCATGAGAAGGAGTCCAGCCGATGCCCGTGGTGAACAGAATTGCCGGCCTGGCCTCTGAGATGGAGGGCTGGCGCAAACACATCCATGCCAACCCGGAACTGGGCTTTGAATGCCATGAAACTGCGCGTTTCATTGCCGAGCGTCTGCGCGAATTCGGCGTTGATGAGATTCATGAAGGCATCGCAAAAACCGGCATCGTCGCGATCGTGAACGGGCAGGGTAGCGGCCCCACTGTCGCGCTGCGTGCCGATATGGATGCGCTGCCGATGCAGGAAGAAACCGGCGCTGAATACGCCTCTGTGACGCCCGGGCGGATGCACGCCTGCGGTCACGACGGTCATAGCTCGATGTTGCTTGGAGCAGCCAAGTACCTTGCAGAGACACGGAAATTTTCCGGTCGCGTGGCGCTGATCTTTCAGCCTGCAGAAGAGGATGGCGGCGGCGGAGGTCGGATGGTCGAGGCCGGGATCATGGACCGCTTTGACGTCTCAGAGGTCTATGCGCTGCACAATGCGCCGGGGTTGCCCGAGGGGTCGTTCATGACCACGCCGGGGCCGATCATGGCGGCGGTCGATACGCTGCATATCCATATCAAGGGCGTGGGGGGGCATGCCGCCACTCCTCAGGAAACCCGCGACCCGATTCCAGCGGTCATCGGCATGGTCACGGCGATCCAGAATATCATCACGCGCAACCATAACCCATTGGAAGACTTGGTGATTTCGATCACTCAGATCCACACTGGCAGCGCCGAGAACGTCATACCGGAGACTGCCTATATCAATGGCACCATCCGCACCTATGATCCCAAAGTGCAGGATATGGTCGAAAAACGCCTGAACGAGATCGTTAAGGGTCAGGCGGCGGCCTATGGGGTCGAGGCAGAACTGATCTACGAACGCTGGTATCCGGCGACGGTCAACAACCCCGAGCGTGCGGCCTTTGCCGCTGATATCGCTCGGGAAATCTCGGGGCCTGGCATGGTCTTCTGGGATCAGGGACGAGAGATGGGGGCCGAGGATTTCTCGTTCATGCTGAATGCGCGGCCCGGCGCTTTCCTGTTCATCGGGCAAGGCGACACGGCCGCTGTGCATCAGACGAAATACGATTTCAACGACCGCATCGCGCCCGTCGGGGCCAGCTTTTTTGCCCGGCTTGTGGAGACCGCGCTGCCGCTTGAGCGGTCACTGAAGCAGGTTGAGGAGGCTTGAAGCATGGCTTTGGAAGACGCGAAAACACAAGTTGATCAGGCGTTTACCCGTGATAGCTCACGTGGCGCCAGCTTCGAGAACGCCTTCGGTGGCGCCACCAGTTTCCTGCGGCGGCGCTATACCAAAGACCTCAGCGGGTTCGACCTTGCGGTGACGGGGGTGCCCTTCGATCAGGCGGTGACCAATCGCAGCGGCACACGTCTGGGGCCGCGGGCGATCCGCGAGGCGTCGACCCTGCAACCCTATGATCCGCCCTATGGCTGGGGGTTTGATCCGCTGGGAGAGTTTGCCATCGCGGATTATGGCGATCTGGCGTTCGATTATGCCAAGGTCGCGGACTTTCCCGACACCCTGACCGCGCATATCCAAGGCATCCTCAACCAAGGGGCCGGCAGCGTTGTTCTGGGCGGGGATCACTATATTTCCTTCCCGATTCTAAAGGCTTACGCGGAGAAGTTCGGGCCTCTGTCGCTGATCCACTTCGATGCCCACTCCGACACCTGGCAGGACGATGACATGAGCCGGATCGACCACGGCACCATGTTCTACAAGGCCATCAAGCTGGGTCTGATCGACCCGGCGACCAGCGTGCAGATCGGCATCCGCACCGTCAATGACGAAACTTGGGGTATGAACATTATCGACGCCCCGCAAGTGCATGAAATCGGTCCAAAAAAGACCGCCGAAAAGATACGTGAAATCGTCGGGGACAGGCCCGCTTACCTGAGTTTCGACATCGATTGCCTCGACCCTGCGTTCGCGCCGGGCACGGGGACGCCGGTGTGGGGCGGCCTCTCCAGTGCGCAGGCGGCGGCGATTTTACGCGGCATTGCAGGGGTCAATCTGCAGGGTGGCGATATCGTCGAAGTCTCGCCGCCGTTTGACACGACCGGGGCGACGGCGATCGCTGGCGCGCATGTCGCGATGGAGATCATTGCGCTGTGGTGCTGGACCCGGCGCGAGGGCGTCTGAGACCGAAAAACCGCCAGATCGGGATGTCGGTATCCGGTCGGTATTGCGACGGTAAGTGAACGGTGCGGTTTTGACCTTCTGCGACCCCATTTGAGGGGCGTGACGGGGGCAAACCACGCCATGGCGAAGAACATCTGAGAGGTATCCCCATGCGGTTTCTGTCCATCCTCGCGTTGCTGATCGTCGTGGCCGCTGTCGGGCTGGGGCTTTGGGTGCGTCTGGCGCCCTCGGACCCTGAGGTCTGGAACCAGATGCCCGAAACCGCCAGCAAGGGCGCGCGCCTCAGCATCGATGCCGGGCCGGATGGTCTGGCGCGGTTGAGCGCGGTGGCCGCCGCGACGCCGCGCACCAGTGTTCTGGCGGGCAGTGTCGAGGCGGGGATGATGACCTGGGTGACGCGCTCCAAGGTGATGGGCTTTCCCGACTACACCACGGCGCAGCAGCAGGGCGATGTGCTGACGCTCTGGGCGCGACAGCGGTTTGGCGAGAAGGACTTTGGCGTCAACGCCGCGCGGCTTGCGCAGTGGCAGAGCGGGCTGGCGCAGCCGCAGCGCTGAGCGGCCTCCAGCCCCCGCGCGGGGCTTGACCAAGGCGCGATGATCATGGACAGGTCGCGCCATGATTTCGGAAGACAGGCTAGCCCTCATCACGGGCCGATATGAATATCTGGAAGCGAAAATGTCCGCCGGCGGCGGCGACTTCGCTGCGTTGTCGCGCGAATATGCCGAGCTGAAGCCGGTGGTTGAGGCGGTGCGCCGCTATCAGGCGCTGATCGAGGGGCTGCGCGAAGCCGAGGCGATGCTGGCCGATCCGGAAATGAAGGCGCTGGCCGAGGAAGAGCTCTATGGTCTGCGCGCGCAATTGCCCGGGCTGGAGCATGAGGTGCAGCTGGCGCTGTTGCCGAAGGATGCGGCTGATTCGCGCCCGGCGATGATCGAGATCCGGCCCGGCACCGGCGGCGACGAGGCGGCGCTGTTCGCGGCGGATCTGCTGCGGATGTACCAGCGCTACTGCGAGGCGCGCGGCTGGAAGTTCGAGATCGTCGAGCAGCAGCTGACCGAGCTGGGCGGCATCAAGGAGCTGACTGCGGCAATCCGGGGCGACAACGTTTTTGCCCGGCTGAAATTCGAGAGCGGCGTGCACCGGGTGCAACGGGTGCCGACCACCGAGAGCGGCGGGCGCATCCATACCTCGGCGGCGACGGTGGCGGTGCTGCCCGAGGCCGAGGAAGTCGATATCAAGATCGACGCCAACGACATCCGTATCGACACCATGCGCGCTTCGGGCGCGGGCGGGCAGCACGTCAACACAACCGACTCGGCGGTGCGGATCACCCATATCCCAAGCGGGATTGTCGTGACCTCGGCCGAGAAGAGCCAGCACCAGAACCGCGCGATTGCCATGCAGGTGCTGCGCAACCGGCTGTTCGACATGGAGCGGCAGAAGGCGGATGACGCGCGCTCGGCCGACCGGCGGGCGCAGGTGGGCAGCGGGGATCGTTCGGAGCGGATCCGGACGTATAACTTCCCGCAGGGGCGCATGACGGATCACCGGATCAACCTGACGCTCTACAAGCTGGATCAGGTGATGCAGGGCGATCTGGACGAGGTGATCGATGCGCTGATTGCCGACCATCAGGCGACGCTGCTGGCCGAGGCGGCGGGGTGACGCCGACCGGGCTGATTCTGCGCGATGCCTCGGTGCGGCTGCGCGCGGCGGGGGTCGAGGACGCGATGCGCGATGCCCGCCGTCTGCTGGCGCATCTGCTGGGGATCGCGGCGGAACGGCTGGTGGTCGACATGCCCGCAGGGCTGAGCGCGGCGCAGGAGGCGGAGTTTGCGGCTCTGGTGGCGCGGCGCGCGGCGCGTGAGCCGCTGTCCCATATCACCGGCAGCCGGTTGTTCTATGGCCGGGCGTTTCAGGTCAGCGCGGATGTGCTCGACCCCAGGCCCGAGACCGAGACACTGATCGAACAGGCCCTGCAGGCGCCGTTTCGCGATGTGCTGGATCTGGGGCTCGGCTCGGGCTGTGTGCTGCTGACATTGCTGGCGGAGCGGGGCGAGGCCACCGGGGTCGGTGCCGATCTGTCGCCGGCTGCCTTGCAGGTGGCGGCGGGCAATGCGGCGGATCTGGGGGTGGCGGCGCGCGCCTCTTTCGTGCTGTCGGATTGGTTTGACGCGATCGAGGGGGCGTTTGATCTGATCGTGTCGAACCCGCCCTATATCTCGGAGGCGGAGATGGCGGAGCTGTCGCCCGAAGTGCTGCATGAGCCGCGCATGGCGCTGACGCCGGGCGGCGACGGGCTGTCGCCGTACCGGGTGATTGCGGCGGGCGCGGGGCGGCATCTGCGCAATGGTGGCCGCTTGCTGGTCGAGATCGGCTGGCAGCAGGGCCCGGCGGTGCAGCAGATCTTTCGCGACGCTGGACTGGCGCAGGTGCAGGTGCACAGCGACCTCGGCGGCAAGGACAGGGTGGTCAGTGCCCTCAGGAGCGGTGCAAGCCCCGGGTGATGTTCACAAATGAATATCTGGGATGTGTCATTGAAAATTTGGAAATCTGCCTAAAACTGTCAGTTCCCTCTTGTCTTTTGTGCTTCGGCATGGTTAGTCGAACGTATCCGGGACGCGGAAGCTCATTGTTTAGCTCTCCCCCCAGATACCAAGCCAGACAAGAGCCGACCCCCCCGCTTACGACGCAATGAGGCGTTGCAGGGGCGAATAGGCAGCTTAAGAGAACAAGGCTGGACAGCAGACCTTATGAGATCTTCTAAATCACGCTCGCGGAGCAAGTCCCGCAGCCGCACCGTCGGCAATATCACCAACCGCGTCTTCGATTCGTCGGGGCCTGAGGGCAAGGTGCGCGGCACGCCGCAACAGATCATCGACAAGTACAACCAGCTGGCGCGTGACGCTCAGCTGTCCGGTGATCGGGTTGCCACTGAAAACTTCCAGCAGCACGCAGAGCACTATCTGCGCATGCTGGCCGAGGCACAGCGCGAGCTGGACCAGCGCCAGCAGCAGGATCAGGACAACCGCCAGCGTCAGACCAACAATGACCGTGGCGGCCAGAACGGCAACGGGAGTCAGAACGGCAACGGCAATGGCGGCAATCGTCAGGACCGTGACGGCAATGGCCACTCGGGTCAGGGGGATGATCAGGGGCGTGACAACAACAGTCGCGACACTCAGAACCGTGACAATCAGTCTCGCGACAATGGCAACCGGGACAACCAGAACCGGGATCACCAGAACCGCGACACTCAGAACCGGGACAACCAGAACCGCGATAACAATCGCGACAATGGCAACCGCGACAGCTCGCGTGGCGATGGCAACGGGCGCAACGACAGCCGGGGCGAGTATACCCGGCAGGACAACGCGCCGCAGCATGACGGCAATCGTCAGGACGCGCCCCGTCAGGATCATGGTCGGCAGGACAACCAGCGCAACGACGACACGCGCGCTGAGACTGTTCAGCAGGAGCGTGCGGTAGAAACCACCGATCAGGCTCCGGCGTCGACCCAGCAGGACAAGCCAAGCCGTCCGCGCAGCAACCGCAAGCCTGCCGTCCATACGGAAGAGGCTGCTGCACCGGCGAAAACACCGCGTCGCACACGGGCCCGCAATACCGTGCCGGACGATGTGATCGACACTTCGGACGAGAACAGCTCGATGCTGGTGGAAACACCGGAGAACAGCGAAAAGCCCGCACCGCGCAAACGCGCACCCCGCGCCAAGAAGCCGGTTGAGCCTGCGCAGCAGGACGCTGGCGACGCGAGCACGGATGCCTCCTCGGACGACAGCAACAAGACCGCCGCCGAGTAACCTCGGGACCCGGTGAGAGATGAAAAAAGGCGGCTCTGTTTCAGAGCCGCCTTTTTCGTGTCTGCCGATAGTTTGGGGTCGCCTGCGTGAGACCGGCTCAGCTGGCTTTGACGTTGCGCGCAAGGGCGCAGAACTGTTCAAGGCCAACGGTTTCGGCGCGGTCGGTGGGCTGGATGCCGGAGGCGATCAGACGATCCTCCAGATCCGGGACCAGACCTTTCAGCGCGGCGCGCAGCATCTTGCGACGCTGGTTGAAAGCCTGCGCGACAACACGCTCCAGCACCTTGGGATCGGCGGGATAGCGCGGCTCGGGCAGGGCTGTCAGGTGCACCACGGCGGAGGAGACCTTGGGCGGCGGCGTGAAGGCCTCGGGGGGCAGATTGATCGCGATACGCGCCTCGGCCCGCCAGGAGACCAGCAGCGCCAGACGGCCATAGGCCTTGGAGCCGGGGGTGGCGACGATGCGCTCGGCCACTTCGCGCTGGAACATCAGCGTCAGGCTCTGCCAGAAGGGCGGCCACTCCGGCGGCGTCAGCCAGCGCACCAGCAGCTCGGTCCCGACATTGTAGGGCAGGTTCGAGCAGATGCGGATCGGCGGCGTCAGATAGGCCAGCGGGTTGATTTCGAGCGCGTCGCCCTCAATCACCTGCAAGCGACCGGGGTAGTGATCCGCGATTTCGGCCAGAGCGGGCAGGCAGCGGCGGTCTTTCTCGATCGCCAGCACGCGGCGCGCGCCCTCGGACAGCAGGCCTCGGGTCAGGCCGCCGGGACCGGGGCCAACCTCCAGCACATCACAGCCCGTCAGATCGCCGGCTTGCCGGGCGATCTTGGCGGTGAGGTTGAGGTCGAGCAGGAAGTTCTGCCCCAGAGATTTGCGCGCAGAGAGCCCATGCGTGTTGATGACATCACGCAGGGGCGGCAGGCCGTCGATGGTTGCCATGCGTTACTCGACAATACGCGCTTCGGCGCGCAGCTGGGCGAGGTAGCCATCGGCATAGGAGGCCAGACGGCGGTTCTGCAGCTGGGTCACGATCTCGGCGCGGTTGACCTTGCCATCCTCGGTTTCGGGCGCGTTCGAGGGGGTGCGACCACAGAGCATCACCAGCTCCAGCGTCTGGCCGTTGTTGGCGGTCAGGTTGACGGAGGTCTCGTTGTCGTCGAGCTTGGCCAGCTCGATCGCGATGTCCTGCGGGATCTCGCCGGGGGCCTTGGTTTCGCGCGCCAGCACCTGTTCGGGCTGACCCTTGGCGACAGCGTAGAGATCATCGCAGGTGTCGATCTTGTCGGTGATCTGCTTGGCGCGGCCCAGAGCTTCGGGGGTGCGGCCCCCGTCGATGTAGTAGATCGCATAGTCGATGGCAGAGTAGCTGACCTTGGCGGCGGTGGTTTCCTGCATGCCGCGCAGCTGGAACAGCGCCAGCGCGCCATCGACCGGCAGCGGCTGCGAGACCTGACCGGTGGAGAGGCCCATCAGCACCGATTGCAAGGTGGGCGGCAGGCTGGTGATGTCCATCCAGTCGACCTTGCCGCCATTGTCGCGGGTCGAGGCGGCGGAATATTTCATGGCGGCGGAGGAAAACTCCGAGACCGAGCGGATCTGGCTGATCTGGTTTGCCAGCGCCTGAGCCTGTGCCGGGTCCTGGGCGGTGGGAATGAAGATCTCGGAGATCAGCACCCGCACGCCGCCGACATTGGCCTGACTGGCAATGGCGCGGTCGACGTCGCCTTCGGAGATTTCGACCTTGTTGCCATAGCGGCCACGGATCAGCGTGCGCCAGGCGACACCGGCGGCGATAAAGTCGCGGAAGGTCTGCTTGGAGACGCCATCGCGGGCAATTGCGGCAAGGAAGGCATCGGGCTCCATATTGGCGCGTCCGGCGAATTCTTTGATGCCATCGGCAATCGCGGCCTCGTCGGTCTTGACGCCGAACTGTTCGGTCGCGCCGAGCTTGAGGCGGTCTTCGATCAGCTGATCGCGGGCCAGCGCGCGCGGATCACCGGGGGCGTTGAGAAGTTGCAGCAGGCGGACGCGCTGGTCGATCTCATACTGCGTGATGACCTTGTCGTTGACGCGGATCGCGGGGCCAAAGCTTTGCGCCGCGGCGGGAATGGCGGTGCTGGTCACTGCGGTCATCCCGACAAGCAGCGCCGTGGTCATGCCGCGCAGCCAGTGCCGGCTGGTGGGGTGCTGCGCAGGGCGGATATACGGGCGGTTGGTCATTGTCATCTCTGCCTGTCTTCGATCTTGCCTGTCGGTCGGCGGGGGGGCCGGGCGACACCGGCTGTAGGGTCTGAATCTGCCCCTTGGGCCTTGGTGTCGGCTGCGTGCCTATGGGTCTTGCGATGGTGTCCAAGCCCCGGTCCGGGAGGGAAAGGAGCCTGTGTTTCGCGGTCTTTCTATATCGTTTTGTGTCCCGGTCTCAATCAGTTCCTGCATTGACCCTGTATCGGCCCGCCCGCGGAGCCTGCGGAAAAGCCGCGCAGACCGACGGTGAAGGCGAAGGCGGTCGAGGGTGTCACCACGGTGGAGGAGGTAAAACTGCGGCTAACAGACAGGGCGACGTCCACACATTCATTCACATAGGTGATGCCAAGGCCAGCGGCAGCGGGAGAATCCGACGCGATATCATAGCGGATATTCGCCGATGTGCCCCAGTTCGGCGTCACCTGATAGGAGCCGCTCAGCGCCCATTCCGACAGGACGTCGGGGCGTTCTTCCACCGCATCCGGCCCCAGCCAGATGTAGGAGGCCGCGAGATAGGTGCGGCTGAACGACCAGGCGGCGCGCCCCTCGGCCTTGTTGGTCTGGAACTCGGTGTCAAACAGACCGCGCGCCGTGATCGAGAAGCCGCCGGGCGTCTGGATCTGACCGGCCACCAGCAGATCCGAGAAGGTCTCCTGCAGGCCCGAGGACCGGGTCATCGCGGAATCGGGGTGATCCTGAACCACCTGACCGAGCACCAGCTGACTTTGCCAGCCGGAGGGGGTGAAGCGGCTCCATTGCAGGCCATAGGCGCCGCGCAACCCGCGTTCGCGCCGGTCGGGCGAGGCAAAGCGGGTCAGGGAGAGCAGGTTGCCCTCGTCCAGCTCGGGACGGGTGGATTCGTCATTGGCGATGTCGAGCGCGTGACCACCGGACCAGGCGATCTGGGCGACCGGCTCCAGAACCTGCGTCGTGCCCGAGGCGCTGACCTTTTGCAGCGGCCAGCGCAGGGTGATGGCGGTCGTCGGGGTGACCCCGGTCTGGCTGGACGGCAGGGCGCTGTCCTGCTGGGTGCGGAAATTGTCGATGGCGACGCCGCCCAGCACCTCGGCGCGCACGCCCATCGGCAGGGTCCAGGTGCGCAGCCAGTTCGCCGTCGCCGTCATGCGGGTGACATCGCGGCCGTCGGTGATCGTGTCGGTATCGGGCCCGTCGATGTCCTGATCGGAGGACCGGAAGTGCCCGTGCAGATCGAAAGCAAGGCGAAGTTCGCCGCCCAACTGACTGGGAAACAACCTCTTTTCATAATTCGCATCGCCGATGGTCGAGGGGATGGTGGCGTTATCCTCGGTCGTGCGCATCGAGTGGTAGAAGGTCAGTGCGGCGCGGTTCCATTCATCGCGCTCGGCCCGCTCTACCGAGACCTGGCTCTTGAGGCGGTCCTTGTCGGAATAGCTGTAGTTGTTGAGATAGGCGTCGTCGCCGACGGCCTCGACATTGAACTTCAGCTCAAAATCGCGGGGCAGATAGAACTTGCCCGCCGCCTCGACATAGCCACGCAGGGCACCGGGGCGCAGGTTATCCTTTGAGAGCGCGCCGCTGAACGAGAGCGCGCCATTTGAGAAGGCCTGCCGGTAGCGGTATTCCAGCGTGGTGGTTTCGGACGAGATATAGGGCGTCAGAGTCAGGTCGCGCTGATCGTCGATATTGATGAAATAGGGCAGCTTGAGCCCGGTGCCGAGCAGCGAATTCCGCTCGATCGAGGGCAGCAGCAGGCCGGTGGCGCGGCGCTGTGTCGGATCGGGCAGGCGCAGGTGCGGCAGGTAGAGCACCGGCACGCCCTTGATCTCGACAATCGCATTGTCGAAGTAGAGCTGGCGTTCAACATTGTCGTGCACGACGCGGCTGGCACGGATCTGCCAGAGCGGCGAGCTGTCCTCGCTGCAGACGTGGCAGGAGGAAACGGTGGTCTTGTAGAGCTGGGAGTAGCGCCCCTCGACCCGCGACAGCTGCGTGGCGGCGATCTGCACCTGCTGGTCCAGCATCATGCGCGCGCCGTTCAGCAGGCCGTTGCGCATGTCGCGGTCCAGAGCACCCGAATCCGCCAGCACCACGGTATTGACCGGGCCGCCGGGGGTGTCGGATTCCTCGGTCAGGGTGATCGGGCCTTCCAGCGTCAGCTCTTCGGTGTCCTGATCATAGACGACGCGGGCGGCACGCAGCCGCGAGGTGCCCTGCAGCGCCTCGACATTGCCCTCGGCGATGATGCGCTTGCGCCCGTCGAGATAGACCCGGTCGGCAATCAGCACGGCGTCGTCGCGGGTCTCTGCCTGACCTTGGGCCTGTGCCTGTGCCTGTGCGGCGAGCGGCAGCAGCGTGGCGGCGCAGAAGGCCGGCGCACTGAGCGCCGTGGCACAGGCGAGCCTGCGCAGCAGCGCCAGCGGCCTGCGGAGTTCGGATTTCAGAGCAGTGCGGGGGGTCGGCATCAGCCGTCCTCCATCTGTAACAGGATACCAATTGCAAGCAGGACCGACGCCACCGGCGGGGCCCATGCGGCCAGAAGGATCGGAATCTGACCGTTCTCTCCCAGCACCTGCGCGAAATTGCGGATGTAATAAAGGGTGAATCCGAGCAGGATCGTCGCGGTGACGGCCTCGCCCGTTTTGCCAAAGCGCGCCGGGCGCATGGTGAAGGCCGAAGCGATCATCACCATGGCGACCAGAAACAGCGGCCGGGCCAGCTCCATCTGGAACCAGACCGAGTGGCGGCGCGCCGAAAAGCCCGCCTGTTCCAATTGCGCGATATAGGCAGGAAGTTCCCAGATCGGGATGGCGGAGGGTTCGCCGAAGCTGTCGCGGATGCGTTCCTCGGTCAGGGTCGAGGGCAGCTCATAGGTGGCCATCTGCTGCGAGCCTGCCTCGGAGTTGACGCCATTTTCCAGCGGCCAGATCTTGACGTCCTGCAGCGCCCAGGCACCGCGGACCAGCTGCGCCTTTGCGGCCTCGATCCGGCGCACCGGGCCGCCACCGCCGGTCGGGGTCTGCGGCGCATAGGTCAGCATGGTGACGTCGTAAAGCTCGGTCGCCTGCGGATTGGCGCGGGCGGCACGGATCACGGTCTGCCCCTCGTCGCCGCCCTGACGCAGCCAGAGCCCTTCGGCGGAGAGCGACAGGGTGTCGGCCCCGCCGGAGCGGTATTTCTCGTAGAGATCGGTATAGCGGGTGCTGGTCGAGGCGACGATGGGGTTCAGCACCGCGACCGTCAGCACGCCGATCACAAAGGCGACGATCAGCGGCGACACCAGCGTGTGCAGCGCCGAACGCCCGGCGGCGCGCACCACGACCAGTTCGGAGCTGCGCGCCAGGGTCAGAAACAGCGCCAGCGTCGCCAGGATCATGATCAGCGGCAGGATGTCGTAGATCCCCTTGGGGATATTGAGCAGCACCAGCTCCAGCACGCGGCCTAGGCTGACATCTACGTTGGAGAGTTTGCGCATCTGTTCGACGAGGTCGATCATGCCGGTCAGCAGGAAGAACACGGCAAAGATGCCGAGGAAGGCGCGCAGAAACCGGCGGGCAAAGTAGCGGTGCAGGATCATGCGGCAACCTCGGCCATGCGGGCGCGGCGTCGGGGGCGGCGGGGACGCGCGGCCCACCACAGCAGCAGCACCGACATGACCAGACCGAGGACGACCGGCAGATAGAGCAGCGGCCAGAGCACGGCATTCTTGCGCACAGGGCCCGTCACCACACCTTCGGCAAATTTGACGATGACCAGCAGCAGGATTGCGAAGATGATCTGCTTCCAGACCCCGAAGCGGCTGAACCCGCCGATCTGCAGCGCCGAAAAGCCGATCAGCGCGGCGACGATGCAGAGCAGGGACTGGGTGACGCGACCATGGGCTTCCTGCACGATTCGTCCGATCTGGTCGCCGGTCACTTTGGAAATCGCCTCGGGCTGGGTCATCATCTGCCAGGTGGGGGCAGTGCGCAGCGAGACGCCGAGGTAATCCGAGGCGTTCACCAGCCCGCCGATATCATAGGAGAAATCCTGAAAATGCGTGGTGAAGAGCTTGCCGGTTTCACTGTGGAAGTCCTGCGCCAGACCATCGACCATGACCATCTTCGGCTCGGGCACGCCGTCGGGATCATCGTTGGCGTTGATGATATAGGCGCGCGCGGCGGTATAGGTCTGCGGCTCCAGCGGGGTGCGGCGGTCGGACAGGAAGACGTCGTGCAGCGTGCCGTCTTCGTCGATGGCGCGGATATAGAAGGTGACACCGGCCGAGGGATGCAGAAAACTGCCCTCGCTCAGCAGGCGGGCGGTGACGTTCTGCGCGATCTCGTGGTTGCGGCGCTGGATCTGCTGCTGGCTGGCGGGCACGAGGTAGTTTGTCATCACCATCATCATCATCGTCGTGATCAGCCCGAAGATCAGCGCCGGACGCGCCAGCCGCCAGGGCGAAAACCCGGTGGCCTGCATGACCACCAGCTCACTGTCGCCCGACAGACGGTTGGTCACATAGACGGCAGCGGCAAAGACCGACATCGGCAGCGTGTTGCGGATGACGTTGGGCAGGGTCAGCGCGGTATATTCGAGAAACACCCAGCTCGACTGATTGTCCGATATCAGCTGGTCGAACAGACGCACGGCGCTGTTGATCCAGTAGATCGCAACAAGGACGAGCGCAAAGAAGGCGAACAGCGTCATCAGTTGCGACAGCAGGTATCTGTCGAATCGTGGCACGCATATCCCCCGAGTGCAGTTATGTTTTATCCGGCGCAGGGGGCTGGCCCATGGCACGGTGCGTCCTGCACTCTGGCAGGCGGTGCAGGTCACTCTAGCGGGTTTGGCGGGGCGGGAAAACTGCAATCTGGTCAATGGCTGGCCAAGGCGGTAGCCTCCCGCTCAAACAGCGCGGGGCCGGCCTGTCCGCAGGCCTCGCCAAGCGCGCAATTTCTGATTTCGAGGAGTGACCCCCGTGACCCAACCCCTGGCGCTGACCTTTGCCGAGACCGACCTAGACGCCATCGCGACCCGGAAGGGACGCGTCGCTGTGGTCATCGATCCCGAAGGCGGGCTGTCGGTGGTGGCGCGGCGCGTCAACAAGCTGACCCGGGGCGCACTGGCCCGCCTGACCGAGGCCGAGAGCTTTGCCAAGAAGAAAGCCGGCGATGTGATCACCCTTGCCTGGCCGCAGGGTCTGGTGGCCGAGGCGCTGGACGTGGTGCTGCTGCCGCGACGCGCCGAGACGGCCCTGCTGCGCAAGACCGGCGCGAAACTGGCCAAGACCGTTGGGGCAGAGGGCGCCCTGGTGCTGGCCGGCAATCTCAACACCCCGAACGAGCTGGCTCTGGGGATGATGCTGCGCGCCTATGACTATGATGCGCAAAAGACCGAAAAGGCCCCGGCGAAGGGCGCTGTCACCGTGATGTGCTCGAAACCCGAGGTTGACATGACCGCGCTTGAGGCCATCGCATCGGGCGTCTTTTTCACCCGCGATCTGATCAATGCCCCGGCCAATGTTCTGACCACGACGCATTTCGCCGACCTGCTGGCCGAGCTGTCCTCTTTCGGGATCGAGATCGAGATCCTGGTCGAAGATCAGTTGCGCGAGCTGGGGATGGGCGCGCTGCTGGCGGTCGGGCAGGGCTCTGACAGCCCCTCCAAGGTGGTGGTGATGCACTGGAAGGGCGGCGCCCCGGACGAGGCGCCGCTGGCGCTGATCGGCAAGGGCGTGGTCTTCGATACGGGCGGTATCTCGCTGAAGGGCGCGGCCGGCATGGAGGACATGACGATGGACATGGGCGGCGCGGGCACTGTGGCGGGCACCATGAAGACGCTGGCGCTGCGCAAGGCCCCCGCCAAAGTCGTCGGCATCGTCGGGATCGTCGAGAACATGCCGTCGGGCAATGCGGTGCGCCCGGGCGACGTGGTGACGACGATGAAGGGCGATACGGTCGAGGTGATCAACACCGATGCGGAGGGGCGCCTCGTGCTCTGCGACGTGATGTGGTACGCGCAGGAACGGTTCCAGCCCAAGGCGATGATCGACCTCGCAACGCTGACCGGCGCCTGCATTGTGGCCCTGGGGCATGAGAATGCCGGGGTGTTCTCCAACTCCGATCCGCTGTGCAATGCCTTCCTCAAGGCGGCCGGGGCCGAGGGCGAAGGCGCCTGGCGCCTGCCGATGGGCCAGGCCTATGACGACACGCTGAAAAGCCGCATCGCGGACATGAAGAACGTCGGCGGCCGGCCCGGTGGCGCGATCGTCGCCGCGCAATACCTCAAACGCTTCGTCAAGGACGAGACGCCCTGGATCCACCTCGACATCGCCGGGGTCGCCTCGGTCAAGGGAGAGACGGCAACGGCGCCTGCGGGGGCCACCGGCTGGGGCGTGATGGCGCTGAACCGTCTGGTGCAGGACGGGTTCGAGGCCTGAGCGGAGGGCGGCCGCCATGGGCGAGGTCTATTTCTACCACCTGACGTTTTCCTCGGTGGACACGGCCCTGCAAAGCCTGCTGCCCCGCGCCATTGGTGCGGGCTGGCGCGTCGCGGTGCGCGGTCAGGATGCTGACCGGCTCGACTGGCTGGATCAGAAACTGTGGCTCGGGCGGGACGAGGATTTTCTGCCCCACGGCCAGGACAAGGACCCGCACCCCGAGCTGCAGCCGATCCTGCTGACCCTCGGCGTGGCGGCAAATGATCCCGACTGCGTGATGAGCATCGACGGCGCCGCCCTGAGCGCAGAAGAGGTCACGGCGGCAAAACGCACCTGCATCCTCTTCGACGGCACCGACCCCGAGGCCGTGGCCCATGCCCGCAACCAGTGGAAAACACTCACCGGCGCTGGCTGCGCCGCCGTCTATTGGTCCGAGGATTCGGGGCGATGGGAAAAAAAGGCGGAGAGTTCTGCCCGCTGAGACCTTCCTTTTCGGTTTCCCTGTTGCAAATATCCTCCGCGAAGCGATGGCGCATCGCGCCATTTGCGACCCAGGCAAGATCTGGTCCGGCTCTGCCGGACCAGGCCTCCGGCGGGGATATTTCAAGACAGGGAAACCAATAGAGGACTCGTGTCAGAGGTCGCGGAACCGCGCTGACTGGCGCGCTGTCCAGAGGACATCGACTTCGGTGGCCTCTTCTGTCTGGCGCTCGGCTTGCACGACACCTTCGCGAAACAGCCAGGCGCGTTCGCGTCCGGCACTGAAGGCCAGCGTCAGTGTTGTCTCGTGGCGCTCGGAATCCAGGGTCGTCGTGACCATTTCGAGAAGGCGTGGCAGGCCGAACCCGGTGATCGAGGAGATCGCGAGCACGCCCTCTTCGCGTTCCGCGCGCAGGGCGAGGGCATGGGCCTTTTCTTCGCCCAGCAGGTCGATCTTGTTCCAGAGCTCCAGCACCGGGATGTGTTCGGGCATGCCGAGGTTAGAGAGGATATCCTCGACGTCGGCCTTCTGCTCTTCCGTCTCGGGGTGCGAGATGTCGCGGACGTGCAGCACCAGATCGGCCTCGAGCACCTCTTCCAGCGTGGCGCGGAAGGAGGCGACGAGCTGTGTCGGCAGGTTGGAGATGAAGCCCACGGTGTCGGAGAGGATGATCTCAGCACCGGTATCGAGCTTGACGCGACGCATGGTCGGGTCGAGCGTGGCAAAGAGCATGTCTTTCGCCAGCACATCGGCACCGGTCAGCCGGTTGAACAGGGTCGATTTGCCGGCGTTGGTGTAGCCGACGAGCGCGACGATCGGGAAGGGCACCTTGGCGCGCCCGGCGCGGTGCAGCTCGCGCGTGCGCACGACCTTGCCGAGCTGGCGTTTCAAGCTGATGATCTGTTCGTCGATGGCACGACGGTCCGCCTCGATCTGGGTTTCGCCGGGGCCACCGACGAAGCCGAGGCCGCCACGCTGACGCTCAAGGTGGGTCCAGGCGCGCACGAGGCGCGTGCGCTGATAGGACAGTGCTGCCATTTCCACCTGCAGCACGCCTTCGCGCGTGCGGGCGCGGTCCGAGAAGATCTCGAGGATCAGCCCGGTGCGGTCGAGGATCTTGACGTTCCAGGCCTTTTCCAGATTGCGCTGCTGCTTGGGGCTGACGGGTCCGTCGATCAGGACCAGCTCGGCCTCGGCGGCCGCGAACATGGCCTTGAGTTCGAGTACTTTGCCCGAGCCGAAGAGGGTTTTCGGCTGCGGGGTGGCCAGACGGACGACTTCGGAGCCAACGACTTCAAGCCCCGGCAATGCGAGGGCAAGGCTTGTGGCCTCGCCCAGAGCATAGATCGGAGCGTGGCGCGTATCATCGCGCCGCATGTCGGGGTGGATCACGAAGGCGCGTGTCGACGCTGCCTCATGCGGGATCAATTGTTGTCTTCGCCTTCATAGAGAGAGATCGGCTGCGACGGCATGATCGTGGAAATTGCGTGCTTGTAAACCAGCTGTGCCTGGCCGTCGCGGCGCAGCAGCACACAGAAATTGTCGAACCAGGTGATCACACCCTGCAGCTTGACGCCGTTAATCAGGAAGATGGTGACCGGAACCTTGGTTTTGCGGACGTGATTCAGGAAAGCATCCTGGAGGTTCTGTCTGTCGGAAGCCATTCTCGCTAAGCCTTTTTTTCTTGTTAATTGCCGGTGGCGGCTTTTCAGATCTTTTCATGATTATGGAGTGCCGGCGGGCAAGTTTAAACCCCCCTAAACCGCAATGTTGACCCTTGGGTCGCTTTTCGTCAATCGCGCCACAGATCGGGGTTGAACAGGGCGATGATCGCCAGCAGCTCCAGGCGGCCCAGAATCATGATGCCGCTGAGCACCATCTTGGCGCCGGCGGGCAGAAAAGCGGTGGCAATCGGCTCGGCTCCGCCATGGATCGTGACGGGGCCGGTGTTCGAGAGCGCCGCGACGGCCAGCACCGTGGCCTGCTCGAAGTTGATGCCGAACAGGGCCAGCAGCGCCATGGAAGCCGAGAGGCTGAGCGCGAAGAGCATGAAGAAGACCCAGGCGTGGAACGCCCCGTGGCGGCGGATGCGACGCCCGGCGATGCCGGTGCCGCTGACCGAGGAGGGATGGACCAGACGCTCAAGCTCCTGCTTGCCGTTGAGGTATAGCGCGTAGACGCGCAGCAGCTTGACGCCGCCCGCCGTGGTGGCGACGCCGCCGCCGATCATCGCGAGGCCCATGAGGATCATGCCGGGGGTCGACAGGCCCGACCAGGCCTGCGCGGTGTCCCAGTGGGTGCTTTCCCAGCCGGTCGTCGTCAGGAACGACAGTACGGTGAACATGCTGCCCCAGAGCGCGCCGAAGCCGAGCCAGATATCCTCGCCCGAGTCGACGTCAAAAGCGGCGATCCAGTGGCGCAGGAACAGCAGCAGCGGCACGGCGATGACGATGGCGAGGCCCATGCGGAATTCAGGATCGCGGTGCAAGCCGATGCGCGAAGTGACGGTGTCGGACGAAAATGCGACCCGCGACAGGGCGAAGAGCATGAACAGGGCAATGGCGATTTCGCCCGAGACGCCCGAGGCGGCGTTCTGCGTGCCACCAATCGGCGAGATCCCGGAGGTGGAGAGCGTCGACATCGCATGGGTCAGCGCCACCAGCGGCTTGTCGCCCGCGATCAGCAGCGCGACCCAGAGCGTGCCGGTCAGCCCGACGTAGATCGGCCCGAGGTGGACGCTGCCGCGCACCATGCGGCGGATGACGCCCGCGCGCTGAAACCGGTCGATGCGGGTGTCGCCCTGTTCGCGCCCGGCTGCCGTCACCTCGAACCCGCCGAGCGAGAGGGGGGCCATGACGGCGGCGGCCGCCACCCAGATCAGGAAACCGCCCATCCAGCCGACCTGAGCGCGCCAGAGGTGCAGCGGGGCCGTGAGGCGACGGGGATCGTCGAAAAAGGTCATGCCGGTGGTGGTGAAACAGGAGACCATCTCGGCGTAGGCATTGACGAAGCGGGTGTCCTTGAGGCTTTCCCAGAACGGCAGGGCCAGCAGGACCGGCAGCAGCAGGAAGGCCGCAAACAGCGACAGCAGCGCATAGAGGTCGGTGCGCCCGGTGATCAGGAAGGGGCGATTGCCGCGCGCCACAGCCACCAGAACCGCCCCGGAGGTGCCCAGCAGCGAGGTATAAAAGAAGTTGCGCGCGGTCAGGAATTCCTCCTGCACCAGAGCCACGGCGGCGGGCAGCAGCATCGACACCGACAGGAAGACGAAGAGCACCAGAAACAGCGGCAACCCTTCGATCGTGTTATGGATTGGCTTGCGCATATGCTGCGAGCCGGGCCCTAGAAGTAGTCGATGGAGACTTGCAGCAGCCGCTCCACCTCTGGCACGTCGTTGGCGAGGGCGAAGATCACGATGGTGTCGCCTTCGTCGATCACCATATCCGCGCTTGGCCTGATCACGTTGCCGTCCTTCATCACGGCGCCGACCAGCACACCTTCGGGGAAGGCGATGTCGCGGATCATCTTGCCGGTCATCGGCGAGGTCGACAGGACTTCGGCCTCGATCACCTCGGCCTCGGCGTCGCCGATGGAATAGACGCCGCGCACACGGCCATGGCGGATGTGGCGCAGGATCGAGGACACGGTGGTCGAACGCGGGTTGATATAGGCGTCGATCCCGAGCGGGCCGAGCAGGGGCACCAGCGTGGGATCGTTGATCAGGGCAATCGCCATCGGACAGCCAAGGGATTTGGCGCGCACGGCGGTCAGCATGTTGGTCTTGTCATCGTCGGTGACGCAAAGGATGGCATCGGCGCGACCAATCCCGGCCTCGGCCAGCAGCGCGGAATCAAGGCCGTCGCCGTTCAGCACGATCGTGCGTTCCAGCGCGTCAGCGGCGAGTTCGGCACATTTGCGGTTCTTCTCGATCACCTTGGCGCGGATGCGGCGGCCCTTTTCCTCAAGCGCCTTGGCGACGGTCAGGCCGACATTGCCGCCACCGACGATGACAACGCGTTCCTGCTGGCGGTTGGTCTTGCCGAAGACCTCAAGCGTGCGCGAGATGTCATCGGTATGGGCGCAGACATAGCATTCGTCCTGTGGAAAGATCTGGTCGTTGGGATCGGGGGCAAACAGGCGGCCTTCGCGGCGGATGCCGACAACGACCGCGCGCAGGGTCGAAAACAGGTCCGTCAGCTGGCGCAGCGGCGTGTTGACCACAGGGCAATCGTCGTCAATCGTGATGCCCAGCAGTTGCGCCTTGCCGTCAAGGAACTGCTCCACGTCAAAGGCGGCGGGCGCGGCAAGACGTTGCAAAGCGGCCTCGGCCACCTCAAGCTCGGGCGAGATCACGACGTCGATGGGCATGTGATCGCGGCGGTAGAGGTCGGAATAGATCGCATCGAGGTAGGAGCGCGCGCGCAGCCGGGCGATCTTGCGCGGCACCGAAAACACCGAATGCGCGACCTGACAGATCACCATATTTACCTCGTCCGAGAAGGTCGCGGCGATGATCATATCGGCGTCGCGCGCGCCGGCGCGCTCAAGAATATCGGGATAGGAGGCAAAGCCTGCAATGCCCTGCACGTCGAGCGTATCTGTTGCGCGGCGGACCAGGTCGGGATTGTTGTCCACAACGGTAACATCGTTGTTTTCGCCCGAAAGATGGCGGGCAATCTGCCAGCCCACTTGTCCGGCTCCGCAGATGATGACCTTCATGTCTGCATGTCCTGCTGCCTCTGGAAGACCTGAATGGCAGAGAGGGGCATGGGGGTCAATTCAATTCCCCATACCCCTCGCTGCCACGCAGAAAGGGTGGCTTTTTCGCCCCTGTGCGGGCTCAGAGCGTCGCGTCGAGCGCCGCCATCGCCTCGTCCGACAGATCCAGCGTCGCGGCCTTGATCAGGCTGTCGAGCTGGGCGGGTTTCGTCGCCGAGGCAATCGGAGCCGTGACACCGGGTTTCTGGCGCAGCCAGGCGAGGGCGATCTCGGCCTGTGTCGCGCCCGTGTCGGCCGCGATTGCGTCCAGTGCGGCGAGGATTCGCATGCCCCGGTCGTCGAGGTATTTGCCGACCATGCGGGCACGTTCGCCGCTGACATCATCCTGGCTGCGGTACTTGCCCGACAGAAAGCCCGACGCGAGCGAGAAATAGGTGATCACGCCGATGTCGTTGTCGATGCAGTAGTCGGCCAGCGGCCCCTCGAACGTGCCTCGGGCGTGGAGGTTGTATTCGGGCTGCAGCACGTCATAGCGGGGCAGGCCCGCATCGGCGGCGGCTTTGGCGGCACGCTCCATCTGCGCGCGGTCGCGGTTCGAGGTGCCAATGGCACGGACCTTGCCGGCCTTCAGCAGCGCGTCAAAGGCGGTCAGGGTTTCCTCGTCCGAGGTGTCTTCATCGGGCCAGTGCGAGAGGTAGAGGTCGATCACATCGGTCTTGAGGCGCGACAGCGAGTTCTCAACCGCCTTTTCGATCCAGGCGGCCTTGAGGCCCTTTTCGCCCTCGCCCCCCATGTCCGAGCCGACCTTGGTGATCAGCACGACGCTGTCGCGCTTGCCGGGATTGGCCGCCAGCCAGTTGCCGATGACCGTCTCGCTCTCGCCACCCGAATTGCCGTCGGCCCAGCGGGAATAGACATCGGCGGTGTCGATGGTGTTCAGTCCGGCCTCAACCATCTGATCGAGCAGGCGATAGCTGAGCGGCTCGTCCGCCGTCCAGCCGAAGACGTTGCCGCCGAACACGATGGGAGAGGTCATCAGGCCGGTTTTGCCTAAGGGAAGAGATTTCATGGCGTGCTCCTGTAGATTCCGTGTCTGGCCTAAGATTTAGGTCTGGTCCTAGCATCTAGCGCGTCTGCGCCAGAGGCAAACGGCTAGGGCGCGGCGGGGTTGAGATGGGTGATGCCCACGGCCGCCGCCCGTGCCAGCGCCGTATCGAGCGACATCGGGATATATTCACCGCGCCGCCACAGCTGCGCCAGGTCGTCATAGTGGCGTGACAGCGGGTGCCCGGATTGCCCTGTCGAGGTGATGAAGACCGAACTGTCGGGATCGGCGAAGTCATAGACCCCGCGATACCCCGCGCCGTGCACGTTGAGATAGGGATCACTGCCGGTGCCTTTGGTCGCGCCGCGCATCAGCGTATTGTCGCCGCCCGAGGTGCTCTGGCGGATGTTCACGAAGTAGCGCAGGATCGGGATATTGCCGAGCGTCGGGTGATCCTGCGCCGCCTGGTGCACATCGCCCCAACGCAGCGATTCCAGGTTGTCGCCATAGCGTTCGGAGATCCAGATCAGCGCAGCATCAAGGCTCTGGCGGGCGATATCTGTGCAGGTCTCGACCGGGGTCGACTGGATGATGTCGCACCAGCGCGAGGCGCCATCGACGTCACGGAACACCCGTTCGATGAACACCGGCTGCACATGGGTGAAGTCATCGGCCACGGGGCCCAGTTCATCGCGGATCAGACGGTCTTGCAGGGCAGCAACCCAGGCGGCGTAGATCAGCGGCTCGGGCATATGCTCGTTCATCTCACCGTTCCATTCGGCCAGCAGGGTCAGCGCATCCTGCCGCAGACGTTCCGGCGTGCCCTTGGGGGCGGGTTCGCCGGTGAACCACAGATCCTTGCCGATCAGCGGCAGCAGGGTGCGCGCGGTAAAAGACACGGTGTCGAGCTGCGCCTCGATGAAGCTGTCGCGGGTGTGCACCTGACGCGATTGCATCAGCCGTTGCAGGCGGTGAATGCGCTGCGTGTCGCCCCAGTCGAAGGTGACGTGGTAGGGGAAAGGGCGATCCACCGTCTTGTTGTTGGTATTGCCCAGAATACCGCTCTCGGGAGAGATGATCTCAGGGTTGTCGGCATTCGGCAGGATGCCTTTCCAGCGGTTCTCGGCGCGCCATCCAAGGCTCGGCATGCGGCCCTGGCTGTCGTGAGCGGGGTCGCGTTCCGGCATGGCGCCGATGGTCTTGAAGGCGATGGTGTCGGCATCGGCCAGCATCAGGTTCTGCGAGGGCGCGATCTGAACTTTCGTCGCCTCGATCGCCTGTTGGACGTTGCGGGCATACATCAGCTCGACCCCGGCGGTCAGGGTCGTGTCGTGATCCGACAGAGCGGTCCAGTTGACCGAGGCGACATAGCCCGGAGGCGTGACGGTATCGAGGTTGTAATGGCTGCCGGGCAGCACCGGGCCGTTGTCGGTCCAGCGCAGGGTCAGGGTGACGGGGGCTTCGTCCTTGATCTCGATGATCGACTTGCGGGTCTTGAAGCGTTTCCAGCCGTCAGGCGTGCGGTATTCCTCGGTATTCTCGGGGTTTATCTCCTCCATATAGACGTCGAGGTCGTCAAGGTAGGACGAGGTCAGCCCCCAGCCGAGGAAATGCGAGCGCCCGGTCAACACGGAGGGAATGCCGGGAATCGTGCCGCCGATGACGCCACCCTGCTGCAGCTCAAGCCGCGCGAGGTACCAGATCGTCGGGGCGGTGAAGCCGAGGTGCGGGTCGTTCGCCAGCAGTGTCCCCCCTGAGGCCGAGCGCGAGGGCGCGGCGGCAAAGGCGTTCGAGGCACCCTCAAGCCCCGGTGCGGGAAACGGGCTCAGCGGACTATCGGGCAGGCCGGGGCCGCTGGACTGCGCGAAGCGGTTCAGCTCTTCGCCGGGCACGAGGCTGGCGTAATCGGGCAGTTCGGCGATGCCCTTGCCCGGAACGTCGGGCAGGATATCGGCCAGCATCTTGCGATCCGGCAGGGCGAGAGAGACACGCGCCCGCTCAATCTCGGACGAGAGACTGCCCGAGAGCTGGACCGCCATCAGCTTGCCGATGGCAATGGAATCAGCGGGTTGCCAGGGTGCTACGGGGACGTTGAACAGGAACATCTCGGGCGCACCGCGCCCCAGAGCGTCACGGTTGATCTCGTCCAGGCGCGCGTTGACGCCTGCAGCATAGGCGTTCAGCGCGGTCGTGGTGCGCGCATCCTGTGCGGCGACTGATTTGATGGCGAGGGCATAGAGGTCATAGCGGCGCATCAGCTTGTCGATGGCCAGAGTGCGCATGCCGAAGACCTCTGACAGGCGGCCCTGCACGGTGCGGCGCATGGTGATCATCTGCCAGAGGCGATCCTGCGCATGGGCATAGCCCAAGCCGAAATAGACGTCCGCGTCGGACTTGCCGAAGATATGAGGCACGTTGGCATTGTCGCGCACGATCTCGACGGGGGCGGAAATACCCTTGACGCTCAATGTCTTGTCATAGTCGGGCAGGGACCGGGACGCGAGGTAGTAGACCCCGGAAACGGTGAGAACGGAGAGAATGATCATGCCCCCCGCGATGCGGAGCAGCCATCGGAAAACACGTCTCATTCAGATCCCTTGCCTTGTCCCGGGCAATTCCCCGGCCTGTCGCCCGGCGATCGGGTCCGGCTCTTGCGTTCCGGGCCTCGGGCCGACACTACTTTGTGCGACTGCTGCAATACAAGGGATTGAACCATGGTGAAAGTCGCGTTTCTGGGATTGGGTGTGATGGGCTATCCGATGGCCGGTCATCTGGCCGCCAAGGGCCACGAAGTGACCGTCTACAACCGGACCACCGCCAAAGCGGAAGCTTGGGTGTCCGAGCACGGCGGTGCCTTTGCCACAACGCCAGCCGAGGCAGCCAAGGACGCCGATTTCGTGATGACCTGCGTTGGCAACGACGATGATCTGCGTGCGGTTTGCACCGGCGAGACTGGCGCTTTTTCCGGCATGAAGCCCGGTGCGGTGCTGGTTGATCACACGACAGTTTCCGCGAAGGTCACCCGAGAACTCTATGATATTGCCAAGGAAAAGGGCCTCGGGTTTGTCGATGCGCCGATCTCTGGCGGGCAGGCGGGGGCCGAGAATGGCGCACTGTCGGTGATGTGTGGCGGCGACGCCGATGTCTTTGCCAGCGCCGAGCCGGTGATTGCCGCCTATGCCAAGATCTGCCGCCTGATCGGCGAAAGCGGCGCGGGGCAGATCACCAAGATGTGCAACCAGATCGCCATCGCCGGGGCGGTTCAGGGCCTCAGTGAGGCACTACATTTCTGCCAGAAAGCCGGGCTGGATGGTGAAAAGGTGGTCGAGGTCATCAGCGCCGGGGCCGCGGGCAGCTGGCAGATGAGCAACCGCTACAAGACCATGCTGGCGGATGAGTTCGAACACGGATTTGCCGTCGACTGGATGCGCAAGGATCTCGGGATTTGCCTGAGCACCGGGGATGAGATCGGGGCCAGCCTTCCGGTGACGGCTCTGGTCGATCAGTTCTACAAGGACGTGCAGAAACTCGGCGGAGCGCGGTGGGATACTTCGAGCCTTATCAAGCGGTTGACCATGCTCTGGTAAGGTTTCCGGCCTGTCGACCGGGCCTCCGGCGGGAGTATTAAGAGCAAGAAGAAGGGGCGGTTGCGCGCCTTCTTCGCTGCTGTGCCTTCGGTGCGCCTTACCCGGGAGGGTCAGTGGGTCGTGGTGTTGGACAGGAGCTGGATCACGGCGATGCCGGCAAAGATCAGCCCCATGCCCAGAATCGCCGCGAGGTCGAGCTTTTGCCCGAACACGACAAAGCCGATGATGGCGATCAGGACGATGCCAAGTCCGCTCCAGAGTGCATAGACGACGCCGACGGGCAGGGTGCGCAGGGTCAGAGACAGGAAATAAAACGCCGCCGCATAGCCGATCACGGTGATCACCGCAGGGATCGGCCTGGTGAACTGCTGGCTGGCCTGCAGGGCGGTTGTGCCGATGGTTTCGGCAATCACGGCGATGATCAGCGTCAGATAGGTGGGCAATTCCGCCTCCTCAGGTGGCAACGTACCAGTCTTTGCGGTGGTTGATCGCGATGACCAGATTGATGACCAGTGCGCCGAGCAGCGACCAGATCACCGACATCAGCGGCAACACGAACAGCGCCGCCGCAAAGACGCAGGCGTCAAAGCATAGCTGGGTGTAGCCAGCCCGAAACCCCGTCTTATCCTGCAGATAGAGGGCGAGAATACCGACTCCGCCGAGCGACGCACCGTGCCGGAAGAGCGCCAGAAGGCCCGATCCGATGATCATCCCGAAGATCACGGCGCCGGTCCAGGGCGTCAGGGTGTCAAAACTGATCTGCGTGGCCAGAAACTTTGTCAGCACCGACAAAAGCGCCACGGCGATGAAGGTCTTGATGGTAAAGCGCAGGCCCATGCGGGAATAGCCGAGCCAGTAAAAGGGCAGGTTGAGCACAAAGAACACCGCCCCGAAGCTCCACCCCGTGACGTAGGAAATCAGCACCGCGAGGCCCGCAGTCTGGCCGGTGACAAGGCCGAGATGGGTCAGGATGACGATGCCGAGACCGGCCATGGTCGACCCGAACAAGATGCCCTGCACGTCTTCGAGCAAGGAGTGGTTGTGCGGTTTGCTGGTGTCATCGGTCATGGACTGCCCCTGTCGGTATTGCGGTTTGGTAAGCGGGGCGGGCCTTTGTGTCCAGCACTCTAGTCCGCGATATAGCGGTCGCGCCGGTGGTTGAAGGCGATCACGCCATTCAGGATCAGGGCTCCGAACAACGAATATCCCACGGTGCGCGTGTCAAATAGGAAAAACGCCACCGCAAACAACATCGCATCGACGATCAGCTGGACGTATCCGGCGCGAAATCCGGTGCGGTCCTGGATCAACAGGGCGATCACGCCGAGCCCGCCGAGGCTGCCCTTGTGGCGAAATACGCCGAGCAGACCATAGCCCGTCAGCACGCCAAAGATCGCTGTGCCCAGCACCGGGTTGAGGTAGTCAAACGACAATCCCAGCGGCATGTAGTCCACCGTCACCGAGAGGATCGTCACGCAAAGCATCGATTTTAGAGTGAACTCGGCGCCCAGGCGCTTCCAGGCGAGGGCGTAGAACGGCAGGTTGACCAGAAAGAACACCGGCCCGAAATCCCAGCCGGTCACATAGGCGATGATCAGCGCCAGGCCCGCGGTCTGCCCGGTCAGAAATCCGAGGTGGGTCAGGAACACCAGCCCGACCGAGGCCGTCAGCAGCGCGATCGAGAGGCCCTGCACATCCTCCAGAGGGGTGTGGTTCTGGCGGAGTTCATTCGGGATCGTCAGGGGAGAGGGCATGGGGCACCGGATAATAGGTCAGCATTGCTTCCTTTGTAATCGGGTGCGTGGGCGGGCGACAGCAAAATCAGGTCAGCGCGCGCTGTGACGTCGCGAAGCGGAGCAATTGTGCTGCAAGGATCAGCAGGTTCCTGCCTCTGGCCAATTCTTTGTGGAACGATGCGCGGCGGCAACGGTTGTGTTGCCGAGGGGCAGAGAACGCCCCGTCATGTCGGGCCAATCCGCCTGCATGACACCGGAAATAAAAGAGAAAGGTAACATCATGCCTAATATCAAAGACGCACGCATCCTGATCCTGTCCACCAATGGCTTCGAGCAGTCCGAGCTGGAAGTGCCGCGCGACCAGCTGCGCGCCAAGGGGGCGACCGTGCATGTCGCCACGCCCGACGGCACTCCGATCAAGGGTTGGGACGAAGACAATTGGGGCCGTGAGGCCGAGGCCGATCTGGCGATCTCTGGCGTCATGGTGGCTGACTATGACGCGCTGGTCTTGCCGGGCGGTCAGATCAACCCCGACATCCTGCGCACCATCCCCGAAGCTGTGGCGCTGGTGAAGGCATTTCACACCGCCGGCAAGGTGATCGGCGCGATTTGCCATGGGCCTTGGATGCTGGTCGAGGCTGATATCGTCAAGGGACGCGCCGTAACCTCCTATCCGTCGATCAAGACTGACGTGATCAATGCCGGCGGTCTCTGGGAGGACAGCCAGGTGGCCTGCGACAAGGGCATCGTGACCTCGCGCAACCCCGGCGACCTCGACGCTTTCGTCAGCAAGATTGCCGAAGAGATTGAAGAGGGCACCCATAACCGTCAGGCGGCTTGATCGCTGTCGCCGAACGGTTAGTCGACCCTTAACGTGGGTCTGACGGAAAGGCCGATCCCTTGGGGTCGGCCTTTTTTCATGTGCATCAGCAGAGGGTTAGCGGGCGCTCCAGACCATGCCAAGCTCTTCGTCGGCGGTCGAGGTGGCAAACAGGACAGGCGCTTTGTCGGCGCAGCACGACAGCAACGCGGGGTGGTGCCGCATCATGCCCTCCGTCAGGGAGAGATAGAAATCAGCGCCGCGGATCACGGTTTCGGGCAGCGCGCGTGTCGCCAGATCGGGCAGGTCAAAGTCGGCAAGACCCATATTGCGCCCGGCATTTGCCTGCCAAAGCTGGGCGCTGGCGAAGTTGCCATCCTCGATTTCCTGTTTGAAGTGGATGCGTGAGAAAGTGTTCATCCGCGCCACCACCTCGTCCGAATTGGAACGGGTATCGGCACTGACCGAGAGCGTGTGGCGGAACGGGCTGCAGTGCAGCGCCAGAGTCCAGATATCGGGGCGGTTGGTGGCGCGCAGGGCGCGGAGTGCATCCGCGATGACCTCGTCGATCAGGGTGTCGATCTGAAAGGCGTCCGTGCGCGGAAAATTGTGCAATGCCCGCATGATGTCCTCGTTCTGGTTGTCCTGCCTGAGCGTGGTAGGTAGCGCCGCGACGCAGGGCGGCGAGGGGCAGGAGTGCGAAAAGATGGTCGTGCAAAGGGCGTCTGAGAGACGGATTTCCCAGAGCATGAAATCGGTATTGGTGCCTGTTCCAGGGCCGCTCGCCGGCCCCGGAGTTAACTATTTAACGTTTTAGCAAGTTGCGGGTTAACGGTTGGTTACCCCGGCAAATCACACCGCTGTCTTACGTCGGTATCTTGACGGTATTGCGTCAGTGCAGGCCTTCGCCCCCGATCGGCGTGAATGCGCCGGTTCATGAATGCTAAAGGGGGCGTGCCCTGCGACACGCCCCCTGCAAATTTCGCGACCTGTCTGGGACAGGCTTAGCCCGCCAGCGCCTTGTTGAGGTTCTGATCGACCTTTTCGAGGAAGCCGATGGTGGTCAGCCAGCCCTGATCGGGTCCAACCAGCAGCGCCAGATCCTTTGTCATCGATCCGCTCTCGACCGTATCGACCACGACCTTTTCCAGCGTCGTGGCGAAGGTCATCAGGGCGGTGTTGTCGTCGAGCTTGGCACGGTGCTTCAACGCGCCGGTCCAGGCGTAGATCGAGGCGATAGAGTTGGTCGAGGTCGACTTGCCTTCCTGGTGCTGACGGTAGTGGCGGGTGACGGTGCCATGCGCGGCCTCGGCCTCGACAATCTGGCCATCGGGGGTCATCAGCTGGCTGGTCATCATGCCGAGCGAGCCAAAGCCCTGCGCCACGGTGTCGGACTGCACGTCACCATCATAGTTCTTCAGGGCCCATACGAACTTGCCGTTCCATTTCAGCGCGCAGGCGACCATGTCGTCGATCAGGCGGTGTTCGTACCAGATGCCGGCGGTCTTGAACTTGTCCTCGAACTCGGCCTCGAAAATCTCCTGGAACAGGTCCTTGAAGCGGCCGTCATAGGCCTTGAGGATGGTGTTCTTGGTCGAGAGGTATACCGGCCAGCCCAGCGACAGACCGTAGTTGAACGAGGCGCGGGCAAAATCGCGGATCGACTGGTCGAGGTTGTACATGCCCATGTAGACCCCGGCGGAGGGCGCATCATAGACGATCTTCTCGATCACGGTGCCGTCGTCGCCGACGAATTTCATCGTCAGCTGACCGGAGCCGGGGAAGGTGAAGTCGGTGGCCTTGTACTGATCGCCGAAGGCGTGACGGCCCACCACGATGGGCGAGGTCCAGCCGGGCACGAGGCGGGGCACGTTGCGGCAGATGATCGGCTGGCGGAAGACAACACCGCCGAGGATGTTACGGATGGTGCCGTTGGGCGATTTCCACATCTTCTTGAGGCCGAATTCCTCGACCCGCGCCTCGTCCGGGGTGATGGTGGCGCATTTTACGCCAACGCCGATCTCCTTGATCTTGTTGGCGGCGTCGATGGTGACCTGATCGTCGGTGCGGTCACGCTCCTCGATCCCGAGGTCGTAGTACAGCAGGTCGATATCGAGATAGGGCAGGATCAGCTTTTGCTTGATGAAGTCCCAGATAATGCGGGTCATTTCATCGCCGTCGAGTTCAACAACGGGATTGGCTACCTTGATCTTTGTCATGGGAAGGCTCCTTGCACCTGACAGGAATCGGGGTCTTTGGGGGGTTCTGCGCCTCCATAGCCTAAAGATTGGTGCACGAAAAGCTGTGTATGCCTTTGTATACTGAAATGTGATTGCGACAAATCGGCCCGGTTGGTGGCGCTAACGAAACAAAAACGCGCGCCGGGGCGACCGGCGCGCGTTTTATTGGCAAAAATGGGCTGCGTTTACTGGTCGCGGATCCGCTCAAGCTTGCCGACCCGCAGCATGACGGGCAGGGCGATCAGCGCAAAAATCGTGCAGGCCAGCAGCTGCGGCAGGATGGTGCCGTTGAAGGTCTGCGCCACGAGGGTCGAGACGACGGCGCCGACGACGGTGGAAATCGCCCCCATGACCGAAGCGGCAAGGCCCGCGATATGGCCCAGCGGCTCCATCGCGAGGGCGTTGAGGTTCCCCAGTGTCAGGCCGATCTGGTAGTAGAGCGCGGCCATCCAGATCATGTAGACGATGAACTGAGGCGTGCCGCCGGGCCCGAAGAGGTACATCGCCATCATCACCAGGCTGACGACCAGAAAGCCGCCAACCGCCAGTGTGATGATCTTGCGCATGCCGTAGCGCACCACAAAGATCGCGTTCACCATTGAGGATGTCGCCGCCATCCCGCCAAGTGCGAAGAACCAATAGGGGAATTCGGCAGAGCGTTCAAAGACCACCGAGAAGGCGGGCTCGATCAGGCTGATCGTGGTGAACATCATGGACACGATCATGACCTGCACCAACAGCGTCAGACGCACCATCGGGATCGACAGCATCTGCACCAGCGCCACCCCGAGCTTTTTCAGTCGGAAGGGCACGCGGCGTTCCACTGGCAGAGGTTCGTCCAGACGGGTCGCCAGCCAGAGCGAGCTGAGGGCCGAGAAGCCGAAGAACACCAGAAACAGGGTGCGCCAGCCATTGCCATATTCCACGATCAGAGCCCCCAGAAGCGGCGCCATGGCGGGGAAAATGGTAAAGACCATCATCACGAAAGAGACGAGCTTGGCCATCTCGCGTCCCGAATAGAGGTCACGGATGATGGCGATCGAGATGACGCGCGGACCGGCGGCGCCAAGCCCCTGCAGCATGCGCGCCATCACCAGCAGCTCCAGCGTGGGGGCGCGCCAGGCCAGCACGGCACCGAGGATATAGATCGCGGCGCTGAACAGGATCACCGTCTTGCGCCCGAAACTGTCCGACAGCGGGCCAGAGAACAGCGTGCCGACCCCCATACCGATCATGAAGGCCGAGAGGACGAATTGGGCGTTGTTGACGTTGTCGGGCGAAAGCTCTGCCGCGATCTCGGAGAGGGCAGGCAGCATCGCATCGATCGAGAAGGCGACGGTCGCCATCATCATCGCCATCAGGGCTACGAATTCCACCGGGTGCAATCGACGCGCCATGGGCAGTCCTTTCAAAGTTGAATGGGCTGGCCGCTAGCAGATTTCGGGTCGCCACACCAGACGCACATCCTTCCCCGCAGTGCGGAGACGGATGTGCGAAAATGAACAATGGCCCGGCTGTCAGACCTCGGTCTGCTCGTCTGTGGCGATCTTCTGGGTGATCTCGTCAATGACCTTCAGCCAGAGCTCCACCGGCTGCGCACCGGGCACCGCATGCTGATTGGCCACCACGAAGGTGGGCACCGAGCTGATGCCCATCTCACGCGAATGGGCATCGCGGTCGCGGATGGCCTGCAGATCAGCGTCCGATTGCAGCAGGCGCGTCACAAGGGCGGCATCCATCCCGGCGCTGTCGGCGATATCCGCCAGCACGTCATGCTGACCGATGTCGCGACCGTCGCGGAAATTGGCGGCGAACAATCCATCGACGACAAGGCTCTGACAATTCTCCAGCCCGCCCCAGTGGATCAGGCGGTGCGCGTCCAGCGTGTTGGGGATGCGGGCCAGCGCCGCAAGGTTGATCTCAGCTCCGGCAGCAGCCGCGGCGGCAGAGAGCTGCGCCTCGGCGCGCTCAAAGCCTGCATCGCCACCAAAGCGCGCGGCAAGATAGTCGTGCCGGTTCATCCCCTCGCGCGGCATCTCCGGGTTCAGTTGAAACGGGTGCCACTCGACAACAAACGGATGCGCCGGGCGCTGCGCCAGGGCGCGGTCCAGCTGGGTCTTGCCGATATAGCACCAGGGGCAGATCGGATCGGAGAGAATATCGAGCTTGACGGACAAAGTGAGCCTCCCATTGGGCGCGCAGGGCGCAGCGGCTTTCCATACGGGTCGGCCAGCAGATCGGGCCATGCAGGAAAGCGCGGTTGTTGTGTTGGCCAGCCGGGCTGCGGCGACCTTGTGAAGCGGAGCGTCGGGCAGTGCAGAGCGCGGCAGCCGCCGGATCGACATCGCAGAGCATGGGATCTAGCTAGGCAATGCAGGTTCTGCTGGCAAGAGCACGCAGGACAGTTGCCAGCGCCGCATCGCCTGCCTATAGCCAGTGCCATGAGTGAAACTGACCCACGCCAATTGATCCGTATCGCCCGCGAAAGCGGAGAGGATGCCAGTACCGTGCCGCTGGATCTGGGCGAGCGTGTGCGCGAATTGCGCAAGGCGCGTGACTGGACGCTGGAACAGGCCGCCGCGCAGGCGGGCCTCGCACGCTCCACCCTGTCCAAGATCGAAAACGGTCAGATGTCGCCCACCTATGATGCGCTGAAGAAACTGGCGACAGGCCTGAATATCTCAGTGCCGCAACTGTTTACAGCCCCCAAAGCCGCACAGGTCATGGGCCGCATGTCGTTCACCAAATCCGGCGACGGCAGCGCCTATGCCACGGCCACCTACGAGCATGAACTGCTCGCCGCCACATTGGTGAAGAAGCAGATGCTGCCTTACCGCGCCCGCATCCGCGCCCGCACAATGGAAGAATTCGACGGCTGGGTACGCCACGACGGAGAGGAGTTCCTCTATGTCCTGACAGGCGTCATCCGTCTCTACACCGAATTTTACGAACCGATCGAGATGCGGCGCGGCGACAGCGCCTATTACGACGCCTCCATGGGCCACAACGTGGTCTCGCTCAGCGACGACGACGCGACAATCCTCTGGGTCACCTCGCTCGCCTGATCCGCGCACAGGCATTCCTCCTACCCGCAAGCCAGAGCGGGCCACTCGCACAAGCGCGCCGGCCCACCCCGTCATCTTGCCAAAAATACTTCCGCCGGAGGCTCCCGCCGTTTCAGCCTGTGCGCCCGACGGGGTTCTGCTCCGCCCCATCATCCCCAAAAGCCGCATCATCATCCGAAGGGTCTTCGCCAACGGGCACATACTGCGCCGAGGCATCGATATTGCGCATATCCTCGCTTTCATCCATTCGGATATCAGCAGGTGTCGCCCCCGCACGCCATTCCTCAAGCTCTTCATCAAGCTCGGAAATCGGCCGGCCGGTCTTCTTCGCAAGGTAGGACGCAAGCGACGTCTGGGTGCCGTCGAGCGAGATGAGATCATCTTCCTCGGCCTCGGGCCAACGCTGCAGGATGGCGGGAAGAAAGGCGGTCCAGTGTTTTGAAATGGCGATCCATTGCATGAGCGTTATCCTTTTGCTGTTGAAAGGATAACGCGAGCCGAGGCTATGACGTTCCGGAGCGGTGCCTATGTCCGCCCTATTTTCCGGCGAAATACCAGGTTTCGGGCATGAAGTTCACGCCGTCGCCATAGATCGGAATTTTCCCGGACCAGGTCAGATCCTTGACGTGGGCGATACGGCCCGTGTCGAACAGGAAGATCGGAATCACATAGCGTCCGCTGGTCAGAACCCGGTCGAGGGCGCGCACGGCCGAGGTGAAATCCTCGGCGCTGCGGCTTTGCAACATGGCGTCGATCATCGCATCGGCCGCGGCGCTTTTCAGGCCCATGAGATTGCGCGATCCCGGCTCATCCGCCGTTTCGGTCCCCCAGTAGAGGCGCTGCTCATTGCCCGGAGAGAGCGAGAACTGGCGCCGGATATCGGTCATGTCGAAGTCGAAATCCTGAATCCGCATGGTGTATTGCGCATCGTCGACCGTGGTCACGCGCGCCTCAATTCCCAAGCGTTCCAAGGCCTTGAGGTAGATATCGATGATCGACTGGTTCTGCTGATCGCCCTGGCGCAGCAGGATGTTGAAGGTCAGGGGCTGGCCGGCAGCGTTGACGCGTTTGCCGTTCTCGACCCCCCAGCCAGCAGCTTCAAGCTCCGCCGCGGCGAGGGCGAGGTTCTTGCGGTTGCGCGCAGAGCCGTCGCCTTCGGGCAGGGCGTAGCCCTCCAGCGCGCCTTCGGGCAGCTCGCTCGCGAAAGGCTCCAGCAACTCTTTGACGCGTCCCGTGGCGGGACCGGGCTGCATCGACAGATTCGAGTGCGAAAAGTACGAGGTGATGCGCGGCTGGCGTCCACCGGTGATCGTCTCGTTAATGTATTCGAAATTGAACGCATGGATCAGCGCGTCGCGCACGCGGATGTCGTCGAAAGGCGCGCGCCGGGTGTTCATCACGAACCCGGTGATCCCGGAGGGACGCTGGCTGGGGATCTCGGTCTGGATGACATCGCCGCGCTGCACCGCAGGGAAATCGTAATCACGAGCCCATTTCTCGGCATTGAATTCGCGGATGAAGCTGATGTTGCCCGCCTTGAAGGCCTCGAACAGCACGTTCTGGTCGCCGTAGAACTCGATCCGGATGGTGTCGATATTGTTGGTACCACGGCGCACGGGCAGATCCTTGCCCCAGTAATTCGGGTCGCGTTTCAGCACGACATTGCGTCCGGCCACAAAGCTGTCGACCACGTAAGGGGCTGATCCGACAGGAATATCCGTCAGCCCGGATTTGGTGAAATCCTTGTCGTCCCACTGCGCCTTTTTCAGGATCGGCAGCAGACCGGCGACCAGCGCCAGCTCGCGGTTCTCGGTCTTGAAGGTCAGGCGGACCTTGCGCGGGCCGGTCTTTTCAATTCTGTCGATCGAGGACCAGAGGCCGAGATAACGCGCGTTGCCCTCGGTGCCGAGGGTCTCGTATGACCAGATCACATCTTCGGCGGTGACGGGGGCGCCGTCGGAAAACCGCGCTTCGGGGCGCAGGGTGAATTCCACCCAGTCGCGATTCGGACCCGTCTCAACCGATTCGGCGAGCAGGCCGTAGACGGTGAAGGGTTCGTCCTGACTGCGGTACATCAGGGACTCGTGGGTCAGAAATCGCAGCTGCCAGGGCGGCGTGCCGCGCACGATGAAGGGATTGAGCGAGTCAAAGCCGCCGGTGTTGCCATCCACCAGCGTGCCACCCGTCGGCGCATCGGCGTTTACGTAGGGAAGGGCTACAAAATCCGGTGGCAAAGCGGGGTCGCCATACATAGCTATGGCGTGCTGAGGCTCGGCCTGCGCCATCCCCGCGAGAATCGACCCGGCGGTCAATAAGCCGAACCCGAGTGCCGTCAGGCGACCTATGGGGAAAAAATCCGCTCTCATATGGCGCGCCATCCTGTTCTGCCCTTGTTTGTTTGGCGCAGACCGTAACTTCGGATTCACGTCTTTTCAAACTTTTAGCTTCCATGACGGCGTTATAACGCCTATAAAGAGATCACTGCTCGATAGGTTTCTTGCCTGTATGAAACCTGCCTCAATAACTGAACGCCAGCTTCGCGCTGGCGTTTTTTTTGTGTCTGATGGCCAGAAATCACTGTCGGTATTGCGTCGGTATCTGAACGGTAACTGAACGGTGCGAGAATCGGGTTTGCGCGGGTTGCGCCGGGGCAGGGTGAGAGGGTCAGGGCGGCTCTCGGTCGCGTCGCGGCGCTTCACAAAACGGCGATTATGCACGCAGCGATTGCGCGACCCCCTCGCTTTTCGCAGACGCAGCATTATTGTGTTGTCAGCAAGTCCGGGCGGTCCGGACGGGACAAGGAGATTAGCCATGAGTTTGAGCGGTAAAACGGCCATCATCACAGGCTCCACCTCGGGCATCGGACTGGGCATCGCGAAGGAACTGGCCAAGGCCGGGGCGGATGTCGTGCTGAATTCCTTCAGCGACACCGAAGCAGATCACAAAATCGCCGCCGACCTTGCGGCAGAGTTTGGCGTCAAGGCGGTCTATATTCAGGCCGACATGTCGAAGGGCGATCAGTGCCGCGCGCTGATCGAAAAGGCGCCGGGCTGCGATATTCTGGTGAACAACGCCGGGATTCAGTATGTGGCGCCGATCGATGAATTCCCCGTGGCGAAATGGGATGCGATCATCGCGATCAACCTGACGTCGGCGTTCCACACCACGGCGATGGCGCTGCCACGGATGCGCAAGGCGGGCTGGGGGCGGATCATCAACATCTCCAGCGCCCATGGTCTGCGCGCGAGCCCGTTCAAATCGGCCTATGTCAGCGCCAAGCATGGCATCGTCGGCATGACCAAGACCGTCGCGCTGGAAACCGCGAAAGAGCCCATCACGGTCAATGCGATCTGCCCCGGCTATGTGCTGACCCCGCTGGTCGAGGCGCAGATCCCCGACACCGCAAAAGAATACAACATGAGCGAGGACGAGGTGATCGAGAAGGTCATCCTGGCCAAGACCCCGAGCAAGGAGTTCGCCACGGTCGAGCAGGTCGGCGGTATCGCGATTTTCCTGTGTTCGCCGAGTGCGGATCAGATCACCGGCACCGCGATCAGTGTCGATGGCGGCTGGACGGCGGAATAACAGCGCGACGTGCGGGCCGGCCTCGTACACCGGGGCTGGCCTGCCCTGTGCCGCGATTGTGTTGACCGGCCGTCTGCCTCCACGCTATCGCTGCAGTGCAGCATCTGCTAGGGTTGTGTCAAATCGGATGTCGCACAGAGGCTGATCTGGCTGGATGTGACGAGATAGTCAGTCAGGAGAGAGCGCGATGGCAGAGAAGAAACGGATCAATCTGGCGCTGCAGGGCGGCGGGGCCCATGGCGCCTATACCTGGGGTGTTCTGGACCGGCTGCTGGAAGACGAAGACCTTGAGATCGCCGCCATGTCGGGCACCTCGGCCGGGGCCATGAACGGCGCGGCGCTGAAGGCCGGTTGGGTCAAGGGCGGGCGCGAGGGCGCGCGCGCCGAGCTCGACTGGTTCTGGGCGCAGATGGGGGCGGTCAAGGAAGGCGGTCTCTGGCCCTGGATGATGGCGGGGGTGCCGGTGCCGGGCAGCATGGATATCGGCCGGGCGATGGAGATGTCCTATGCGGGCACCATCTCGGACATGCTGGCGCTGGTGACGACGCCCTATGCGCTCGGGCCGTTCTACCGCAATCCGCTGCGCAAGATCGTCGAACAGTTCGACTTTACCGCAGTGCATGACGGCGAGGGGCCGGAACTGTTCGTCTGCGCCACCAAGGTGCGTGACGGCAAGATCCGCGTGTTCAGCGGGCCTGAGCTGACGACGGAGGCGCTGCTGGCCTCGGCCTGTTTGCCGACGGTGTTCACGGCGGTGGAATTCTTTGACGAACGCTCTGGCCGGATGGAGGCGTTCTGGGACGGCGGTTTCAGTGGCAACCCGGCGCTGTTTCCGTTGTATCGCCAGGACTTGCCAGACGACATTATGGTGATCAACATCAACCCGCTGGAACGCGACGAAGTGCCGATGCTGCCCAATCAGATCCAGAACCGGATCAACGAGATCAGCTTCAATTCGTCGCTGCTGCGCGAGATGCGCGCCATCGAGTTCGTGCAGCGGCTGATCGAGGAGGGCAAGGTCACCGAGGGCCAGATGAAGCGTGTGCTGGTGCATATGGTGTCGGACGACAAGATCATGCTGGACCTGTCGATGGTCACCAAGATGTTCCCGAATGCCTATCTGCTGAACGCGCTGAAAGCGGCGGGACGGGCCTCGGCCGAGACGTTCCTCGCGGAGCATCGTGACGATCTGAACAAGGTCTCGACCGTCAATCTGAGAGAGATGTTCAACTGAGACGCCGCGATTGAGCGCTCGGCCGCGGCGCGGATCACTTCGCGTCGCGGATCAGCGGCTTGGCGGGCTCTTTCGGGGTCGGGTAGACGAGGCCGGCGGAGATCACCAGTTTGGCCGCATCCTCGATCGACATGTCGAGGATGGTGACGTCTTCTTCGGGGAAATACAGCAGGAAGCCCGAGGTCGGGTTCGGCGTGGTCGGCACGAAGACCGACAAGAGCCGCGATCCGGTTTCCGCACGCACCGAAATCTCGCCCTTTGCCTCGGTCGAGACGAAGCCGATGGCCCAGATGCCCCGGCGCGGATATTGCACGAGGCAGGCCTGTTCAAAGCTGCGCTCTTGCTGGGCAAAGACGGTTTCGGCGATCTGCTTGACGCCCGAGTAGATCGAGCGGACCACCGGCATGCGGTTGACGATGCTTTCGCCGTAGCGGATCAGCGAGCGCCCGATCAGGCCCTTGGCGACCCAGCCGATGATGATGGTGAAGATCAGAAAGAAGATGATCCCGACGCCGCGCAGGTTGATGCCGATGTATTCTTCGGGCTGGAAGCGTTCGGGGACCAGCGGCAGCACAAAGCCGTCAACCCAGCCTAGCAGAGACCAGAGCAGCCAGATCGTCAGCGCCACCGGCAGGATGACGACGATGCCGGTCAGGAAGGATGAGCGCAGGCGTGCGAACACTTTGGGTTTGTTGGGCGCATGGTCGTTGAGCGGGTCGTTCATTTAGGTTCCGAACAGGGTGCGTGCATCGGAGACAAACCTAGGCACTGGGGCGCTTTGCGACAATGGGGCGCAGGCGTTAATCTTTGTGATCAACGCCTGCGCCAGTGGCTCAGACAAGATGGCGGGCGATTTCGGCGGCCAGACGGGCGTTGTTGCGCACGAGCGCGATATTGGTCACCAGCGAACGGCCCTCGGTCAGCTCAAAAATGCGCTGCAGCAGGAAGGGGGTCACCTTCTTGGCGGTGATGCCCTGCGCCTCGGCCTCGGCCAGAGCTTGCGCGATGATCGGGTTGATCTGCTCGGCCGGGATCTCGTCCGCTTCGGGCACCGGGTTGGCGATCAGCTGACCACCGGGCAGGCCGAGGGCGGCGCGCATCTTGTGCGAGGCGGCGATGTCTTCGGCGCGCGACATGCTGAGCGGGGCGGGCAGATCGGAGTGGCGCGACCAGAAGGCGGGCATGTCGGGCTGGCCATAGGCGATGACGGGCACGCCGTAGGTTTCCAGCACCTCAAGCGTTTTCGGCACGTCGAGGATGGCCTTGGCGCCAGCGGCGACGACCGTCACGGCGGTCTGGCCCAGCTCGGCGAGGTCAGCGGAGATGTCGAAGGTCTGCTCGGCGCCGCGGTGCACGCCACCGATGCCGCCAGTGGCAAAGACCGAGATGCCGGCGAGGCGGGCAGCGATCATCGTCGCGGCCACGGTCGTGGCACCGGTGCGGCCCAGCGACATGCAGACGGCCATATCGGCGCGGCTGACCTTGTCGACGTCCTTGGCCTGCGCGAGGGCTTCCAGCTGCTCAGGCTCAAGCCCGGCGTGCAGGGTGCCGTTGAGCACGGCCATGGTGGCGGGCACGGCGCCAGCGGCGCGGATGTCATCCTCGACCATGCGGGCGGTTTCGAGGTTCTGCGGAAACGGCATGCCATGCGTGATGATCGTGCTTTCCAGCGCGACGATGGGCTGGCCGGTTTCCTGTGCTTTCAAAAGCTCGGCCGATTTGGTGATCATCGCCATGGGGATGTCCTTTTCTGTGGTCTCTAGTGTGTCGGAATTAAAGCGCGGTATCGCCGGAGACATAGCGCGCAGCGGCCATCAGGGCGCGTTGCAGGGCCTCGGCGCGCGGCGCGCCCTCGGCCTCAGCCACAATATGGGCGGCCATGAAGGTGTCGCCCGCGCCGGTGACGCGGGTCACCAGAACGGCGGGCGGGGCTTGGCTGATCAGCCCCTCGGCAGTGCCGTCGCAGGCCGCGCCGCCGCCATCGGTGACCAGAACACGGGTGGCACCGCGTTTCAAAAGGCCTGCGGCTGCGGCTTCGGAGGAGGTGAATTCGCGCTGGCAGAGCAGCCCGGCTTCCTCAAGGTTCACATAGAGCAGGGCGCGGCCATGGGCGAGGAAGGGGCGCAGACGCTCGGCCTTGCCGGGCGAGGCCGGGGCGACGCGCAGGTCAGCACGCGCGAAAGCGGGCGATGCGGCGATCTCCTCCAGCAGATTAAGCGTCAGGTTGCCATCGAGCGCGACGGGGCCCGCATAGGGCGCCTCGGCCGAGCCGAGCGTGCCATCCATCAGCGGGCGCAGGATCTTGGAGCCCGCAGCCTCAAGCGAATGGGCGTCGGCGACGGCGGCGATCAGGCCATTGGCGCCCTCGACGGCCATATAGCGGTCGGTCGGCAGATCCTCGGAGCGATAGATATGGTCGGTGTCCATGCCGAGATCGGCGCAGGCACGCACCAGCTCGTCGCCCTCGGGGTCGCGGCCGATGGCGGTCAGCAGGGCCGGGCGCATGCCGAAGCGGGCCAGCGTCATGGCGATGTTCATCGCGACGCCACCGGGCAGGCGGGTGATGCGACCGGGCACATCGGAGCCCTGACGCATATGGCTGGCAGAGCGCCCGATGATGTCCCACAGGACGGCGCCGATACAGAGGATGTCGGATGGCTTGTTCATGGCGCCTTGTTAGCGCTGTCTGTGCCAAGCGCAAGGAAAATGCCGGAGCGCGCCGCGCGGTCGGTGTGAGCTTGCCCTGCGCCCCCACAGACTTCGATGCACAGGCTTTTGGCACCGCCGCGTGCAAAACCGCAAAAGTCTGCCTTGGCGCTTGAACTGTTCAAGGAAGTGTTTCAATTTTTCCCTATTCAGAAAGTCACTGATTTTTAGTCTTAAGAGGTTGGCGCAGTGCGCAGATTTGTTTCGCAAGTTCCGGGGCGGTTGAGCCTTCGTTGTGGTGCAGTGATGTTGATAGCGGCAGGTCTGAGCCTGTCGGGGGCCGTGGGTGCGATGGCCGACACCGGAGGGTCTTCGGACGCTGTTTCCGCGTTGACGACTTTGCTGGATTTCATCGCTGTCGGATTTGACCAGATCCTGCCGTTCGGTGGCGACCATATGCTGTTCCTTTTGGCGTTGTTCATCCTGTCGCCCTTTCTCAAGCCATTGCTCTGGCAGGCGGTCGCGTTCGCTGTGGCGCAGAGTGCGACGCTGGCCCTCGGCACCTTCGGCATGATCGATCTGCCCATGCAGATTCTGGGGCCGTTGCTGGCCTTGTCGATCACGCTGCTGGCAATCGAGACGATCTTCTCTGCCAGTTCCGCCAGCGGTGTGACGTGGTTTCGCACGTCGCTGGTTTTTGGCGTCGGGCTGCTGCAGGGGCTGAGCTGGGCACGGATCCTGCGCGAGACCGGCTGGCCCAAGGGGCAGGCGCTGCCGGAGCTGGCAGGCTTCAGCATCGGCGTGGGGCTGGGCCAGATTGCGGTGCTGCTGCTGGCCTTCGTGGTGCTGGGTGTCTGGACCCGGAATCAGGCCTGGTACCGCACCCGTGTCGCGCTGCCGGTCGCGGTCGCCGTGGCCAGTCTGGGCTTTTACACGCTGCTGGAGCGGGCCTTTATCTGAAGGCGTTTGCCGGGGGTCGCGCAGGTTGCACCGCTCTGGGGTTGCAATGGCGCAAAAGGGCGTGTAATGCAGCGCCACTCAATCCCGCAGGCGGGGGCGGGCCTATGGGAGAGACATCCCCATGCGTCCACCGGTTGACCTTGTCCCCCTTTGCAGGGCGGTTCTGGTTCACACCCCTCGCCAAGGCGTAAACCGGAAAGGATATAGACATGGCTCTTCCTGAGTTCACCATGCGTCAGCTGCTTGAAGCCGGCGTACACTTCGGCCACCAGACGCAGCGCTGGAATCCCCGTATGGGCGAATACATCTACGGCGCGCGCAACGGCATCCACATCATGGATCTGACGCAAACTCTGCCGATGCTCGACCAGGCTCTGCAGGTCATTCGTGACACCGTCGCGAAAAACGGCCGCGTTCTGTTCGTTGGCACCAAGCGTCAGGCCGCAGCGCCGATCGCCGAAGCCGCTGAAAAATGCGCACAATACTACATGAACCACCGCTGGCTCGGCGGCACGCTGACCAACTGGAAAACCGTTTCCCAGTCGATCAACCGTCTGAAAGAAGTCGATGAGAAGCTCGAAGGTGGTGCCGAAGGCCTGACCAAGAAAGAGCGTCTTGGCATGGAACGTGAGCAGACCAAACTGCAAGCGTCGCTCGGCGGCATTCGTGAAATGGGCGGCGTTCCCGACCTGCTTTTCGTCATCGACGTCAAGAAAGAAGCGCTGGCCATCCTGGAAGCCAAGAAGCTGGGCATCCCGGTTGTCGCCATCGTCGACACCAACTGCTCGCCCGATGGCATCGACTACATCATCCCCGGCAACGACGACGCCGCACGCGCCATCTCGCTCTATTGCGATCTGGCATCGCGCGCAGCGCTCGACGGCATGACCGCTCAGCTCGGCGCCGCTGGCGTTGACATGGGTGAATTCCTCGACGCCCCCGTCGAAGAAACTGTCGCTGAAGCCTAAGGATTTCGGCCACGTCCCCGGTGTGATTTCACCAAAGGGGCGGGCCGTTACAGAACTGTCACCGGCCGCGTGATATCCGCGGCCGGACCCCATTTCAGACGTAAGGAGATCCCCCATGGCGATCACTGCTGCTCAGGTTAAAGAACTGCGCGAGATGACCGGCGCAGGCATGATGGATGCCAAAAAGGCGCTGACCGAGACCGATGGCGACATCGAAGCGGCCGTTGACTGGCTGCGCACCAAAGGCCTGGCGAAAGCCGCCAAGAAGGCCGGCCGTACCGCAGCCGAGGGCCTCGTCGCTCTGGCCGTGCAAGATGGCAAGGGTGTTGCTGTCGAAGTGAACTCGGAAACCGACTTTGTTGGCAAGAATGCTGAATTCCAGCAAATGGTTGCGTCGATCGCATCGGCTGCCCTCGGTGTGTCCGATCTGGACGCGCTGAAGACCGCAGACGTGAACGGCAAAGCTGTCGAGACGCTGATCACCGACAAGATCGCCACCATCGGCGAAAACATGACCCTGCGCCGGATGGCGACGCTGGAAGGCGAGCAGGTCGTGTCCTACGTGCACAACGCTGCGGCTGAAGGCATGGGCAAGATCGGTGTTCTGGTTGCGCTGAAAGGTGACAACGAAGACTTCGGTCGTCAGGTTGCGATGCACATCGCCGCTGCCAACCCCGCGTCGCTCGGCGAAGCCGATCTCGACCCGGCGCTGGTCGAGCGTGAGCGGTCTGTGCTGACCGAGCAGGCCCGCGAATCCGGCAAGCCGGAAGCGATCATCGAAAACATGATCAAAGGCCGCATGAAGAAATACCTCGGCGAAGTGACCCTGCTGGGTCAGGCCTTTGTCATCAACCCCGACCTGACGGTCGAGGCGGCTGCCAAGGAAGCTGGCGTTGAAGTCGTTGGCTTCGTGCGTCTCGAAGTCGGCGAAGGCATTGAAAAAGAAGTCGAAGATTTCGCAGCCGAAGTGGCAAAAGCCGCCAAGGGCTGATCCTTTCGGGATTGGTTTTGCGCTATCGGATCAGGGCCGGGGGGAAACCTCCGGCCCTTTCTGCATGAGCTTATCACGAGATGACTGGTGCTGAGGGGCGGGCGAACGAAAACGGTGCCGGTCGGGACAACCGGCACCGCCATTCAAGCAATGGGGGTTTGGAAACGGGGATGTTAACGTATCCGCCATTGCTGTGCCGGATGAAGAGCGGATCAATACGCTCTCCAGCCGGCGTCCGGTTGCCCGGTCGACGCGTATGGCCCTGTGATCGCAGGGGTACGGGCCGGTGCTCCATGGCCTAAATGCCACCACTCACGGAACACCTGCACAATGTCTTTTTTAACGCCGGGTAGAAAGTAAGGTAATCCATACCTTGGTTTACCGAACCTTGAGAAATCCCTTAAAACATGGGGTTTCGGGTGTTGAGAGCGTTAACATTTATCCAGCGGTTCAGACCGCCGTACGATCATGCATCGAAAATGAACATCTGGTTGAGGAAGGCCGCTTTCAGCACAGCCTGAGCTGTCGTCTCGACGTTCAGCGTGTCGCGCGCAAGTCTAAGGTGCTTTTCGACGGTCGCAGAGGTCAGCCCCATCAGCAGGGCGATATCCTGCGTTGTCTTGCCGTCGCCGACCCATTGCAGCGCTTCGCGCTGACGGCGGGTCAGTTCCCGGGCTGGCCCGTAATAGGGCAGGGACAGGATCTTGAGGTGCGCGACGTTGTTCATGATCACGATGTCGCGGCCATGCTCAGCCCAGATCGCATCGACACTGGCCTGCGTCATGCCCGGCGCGGCGGTCAGGGCGATGGCCCCCTTGGTGCGCGGAGAAATCGACTTGAAAGAGATCGAATAGCCTGCCGTCACCTCCATGCTGCGATTGAACGCGATCACCTTTCGCTCGCTCTCGGTCAGCGTACCGCTTGCGGTCATCTCGCTCAGAATACGCCAAGAACAGGCGCCTTCATTGTCCAGCGCCCAGCGGACCATGGGCGCATGGAAATAGAGACCATTGTCGAGGAATTGTTTCCGGTATTCGGGGGAGTGGTTTGTCAGAATGACAAAATCTTCCGGATCGCCAAGAGATGTGGATGTGCGATACCGAGTAAATCCATACAATAGCCGATCAAAGCCGAATTCCGCCATCTTGGCACAATGAATATTCCACAGCTCTTCAATGGATTGAGCGTTGGTCAGTTGTTCGAGGTATTCCCGGCGCATCATTCTGCTACGCGCTCCACTTTCTCACTGCATACAGGGCTGTCGCGCCACATGATATGGCTTCGCTTGGTCATTGCCAGCATACATATGTTTGTTCAGACACGATCTAGCCCGACTGACGCGTTTTTGTCGAGAGGGTGGCGGCATGTAGAACACTGAACAAATGGTATTTTTAGGAGAGCGTCATAGTCCCAAAAAACGAACCGGGTGCAGGAACCGGGTTCGCTTTTTAGGGGCCCGGATAAATGGCCGAGCCATATTTTCGAAACGAGAGTCGAGAAAAGAGTTTTAACAAACTGAAGAAGAGACGTGAATTTTCGTTTGATCGACGCGGCTTTTCCGTAATCTTGCGAAATATCATGCGCCAGATACAAAGACAGCCCGCCAGTCTCAGGCTGACGAGCTGCAACTTTAAATGCGTCCTCTGGCGTCAACAGGCCAGCGACCATATCACCAAAGATCAAGATCTCCGGCCTGGCTTGATGGCTCATCCACCGGAGCGCCGACCTCTCGCTTCAACATAGGGCTGATGCTGTCGGCCATATCGACAGAGCGGGAAAAGGCCTCTTTCGTGATAATGCTTTTATCCAGCCAACCCAAATTTGGACCAAATTCCAGCAGGAGCCCTTCGATATCCTTCAGCGATTGCCGCATATAGTCGATGCGTTGAAACGTCACGAAGGCGGCCTCAGTCAGAGGATTGCAGGAGCAAAGGCTGGCGGAGAGAGCCTCCTCCAGCCCTGCGGTCATGCCCTGTAGTCCTGAGACCTGTCCCGCGAGAACCGTCGCCAGATCGGCGGCGCTGATATCAACGGGATCCGAAGGGTCGCCTCCGGACATGTTCTGAGCAGGCTCAATCATTACAGCCGTCCGACCACCGCTTCGATGCAGGCGCGTAGTTCATTCGGCTCAAACGGTTTCTTGAGGAAGTTGTTCATGCCCAGCTTTTTGCCCTGATCAATGATGGCCTTGTCGGCCTTGCCCGTGATCAGGATAAATCCGACACCTTTGGTTTTCGCACCGGTGCGGAGTTGATGCAGCAGTTGCAAACCGTCCATGCCAGGCATGTTGTAATCCGAGATCACAAGGTGGACCGGCTTGGCCTCAAGTTCCTTCAGAGCGCCGGCACCGTCGGACGCCGAAGCGACATTGCCGATGCCGAATGCATCCAGTGCCTGCGTAATGAGGCCCCGGCTGGTGGACATGTCGTCAACAACCATGATTCTGATCTGGTCTCGCAAAGCCATTCAATCATTCCTTCCCGACTGAGGATGCTTTGGAACCGGCAACCCGATAAGCCGTCATTCCGTTGGGTTCGAACAAGGAGATCGCCGAGTCTGCGATCCGCTCCGAATGGCCGAGAAAAATCCAGCCTTCGTTGGTGATACGTTGCCGGAAACGGGGCCAAAGTGATGCCTGGGTTTCCGGGTCGAAATAGATCACGACGTTGCGACAGAAGACGACGTCGAAGTGCCCCTTCATCGGCCAGTCCCGCAGCAGGTTGAGTTCGCGAAACCGCACTAGGCGTTTGATCGCTGGCGTGACGCGATAGGTCTGGTTTGCCTTGTTGTGTTCAAGGTAGTTGCGACGCATATCGTCGGGGATCCCGGCGATCTGCTGTTCTGAGTATTCTGCGGCCTCGGCCTTTTCCAGTATCGCGGGATCAATGTCAGTTCCCAAGATAAGCACATCGCTCTGCGCGAGTTCGGGTGCGGCAGCCTGAAGGCACATGGAGATCGAGTAGGGTTCCTGCCCGCTGGAACAACCGGCGGACCAGATCCTGATCCGCTCACCGTTGCGGGCCTTTTGCTTCAGCACGGGTAGCACCTTGGTGCGCAAGATATCGAAGTGATGTGACTCGCGAAAGAAATGCGAAACGTTCGTGGTGAGCGCCGAAATCATGTAGCGCCGTTCTTCTGTTCCTGCGGAGGAGCAGACGAACTTGCAGTAACTTTCGTAGGAGGCTTGCCCCGTCTCAGCCAGCCGCTTGCGCAGGCGCGACTGAACCATAGTCATCTTGCCAGTCGGCAGAATGAGGCCAGCCTCTTCCTTGGCCAATGCGGCGATCGCCTGGAAGGACTGCGGGTCCATAGCGATCGTCCCTGGATCCCGACCCGGACTGGTCATGCCGCCTCATCACTGGTGTTTGGTACGACAGCACTGAGATCCAGGACACGGATCATACGATCGTCAATCACCGTCAGGGCGCGGACAACGGAAAGCTGCGGATCGGACGAGATATCCGGAGGTGCCTGGAGATCATCTTCCGTGATGGCAACGATATCCGACACCGCATCGACCAGGAGGCCCGTCAGCGTTCCCTGCAGCTTGACCACGATAATGACATTTCGGTCATTTGTTTCATGGGAGGGAAGGTTGAGGCGACGCGCCAGATCCATCACGGGCAGCACCGTCCCACGCAGATTGATGACACCTCGCATGAAGTCTGGTGCATGGGGCATCGGGGTGGTGCGGGTCCAGCCTCGGATCTCGCGCACGGACATGATATCCAGTGAATACTCCTGATCAGCTACACGAAACGTGAGCAGCTCCAGGTCGTTTGTCTGTCCCTGATCACTCATTTGCGATCTTCCTTTCCGAGAGCATGATATCCGCACCGCGCGGGTTACCCATACCGGCGATGACATCCGCCGGGTCAAGAATGAGAGCGATCTGGCCGTCGCCGAGGATCGTGGCTGCGGCGATGCCAGGGGCGCGATAGAAGCTGTCATCCAGCCCCTTGATCACGACCTGACGCTGGTCCTGAATTCCGTCGATCACCAGCGCTGCACGACTGCCATCGTCGAGCGAAATCAGCAAAACGATTGCGCCGGCATCCGTCTTGCGATGCGCCCGGTAGCCCAGCATGACGCCAAGGTCATAGAGGGGCACAAAGCCACCGCGAACCCTGACAACATAGGCACCAGGGCGGAGCATCTGAACGTCTTCCGGCCCGAGGGAGAGGGTCTCGACCACCACGTTGAGCGGCAGAACAAGGGTCTCGCCAGCGACATTTACCACCATGCCGTCGAGCACGGCGAGTGTCAGGGGCAAGCTGATCGAAAACTTCGTGCCCTTTCCAGCCTCGGAAGAAATCGTGATCCGCCCACCGAGCGATTGAATGGAGGTCTTGACGACATCCATTCCGACGCCGCGCCCGGACAGTGCCGAAACCTGACTGGCTGTTGAAAACCCGGGCAAGAACAGAAGGTTATCGATTTCTCCGTCCGAGAGTTGGGCATCCGGCGGCACCAGACCTTTGGCGACGGCAATTTCAAAGACGCGTTCGCGATTGATGCCAGCGCCATCATCCGTCACCTCGATGATCACGCGACCGGAGCGGTGCGCGGCCATCAATGTCACGGTGCCCGCGCGCGACTTGCCGTTGGCCAGACGTGTGTCAGACTTTTCAAGACCGTGGTCGACGGCATTGCGGATCATGTGGGTCAGCGGATCGGCCAGTCGTTCGATGACGGTTTTGTCAACCTCTGTCGCCTCACCTTCAGTAACGAGACGGACGTCCTTCTCGACTGCAGCGGAGGCTTCACGCACAATACGTGACATGCGCTGAAACAGGGACTTCACAGGCTGCGCACGGATCATCATGACGCTGTCCTGAATGTCCCGCGTCAGGCGCTGGAACTCCTCCAACCCGTTCATGGCATCAGAGTGCGGCGACAACCCGGCCTGATCTAGGCTTTGTGACAGCATGGCCTGGTTGATGACGAGTTCGCCGACGAGGTTGACCAGACGTTCGATCCGCTCAAGATCGACACGTACGACAGATTTCGCCGCGGGCGCGGTGCCCTTTTTCGATTCAGGTTCGCCTCCCGCTTCCTCACCACTGTCCTTCGTCGATTTCTTGGAAACTGGCGCTGAAGGTTGCGACGGGGAGGGAGCGACAACCTCAAGGACGGCGGGCACTTCGATACCAGCGTCGATATCAACGTCCGGCACGTCATCGCCTGCGTCAGGACTGGTGCTGGTGATCTCCAGCACGCAAAGACCATCGACAAACTCAAAGATATCGCGGACTTCTGCCTCAGCGGCTTCGGTCTTGAGAGTAATATTCCATTCGATATAGGGTGCCTCGGCCGCGAGATCCTCGAGATCTGGCAGCTCTGAAGAGTTGCACCGTACCGTGGCCTCGCCAAGCGCGCAGAGGTTGCGCAACAGCGTCGCAGGTTCGTTGCCTGTCGCGAAAAGCTCCTGCTCGGGCTTGAAGCGGATTTCGAAGGTGCTCCCCTCAGGCTCCAGATCAGGCAAGTCGAGCGACATGGAAAAGCCGAGAGGCGTAAAGTCGCTGGCGTCAGCCTCTTCGGTTTCGACCTCATCGCCGAGCAGTTCATCGAGCCGGGCAAGCAGTTCCTCACTGGTGGATTCAGGGATCGGAGCTTCGTCGCGGCAGGCCCGCACAAGATCCGACACATGGTCCGCCGCGAGGAAAAACAGCTTCATCGTGTCCGCATCCGGCGTCATCCGCCCGCCGCGCACTTCGTCCATCACAGTTTCAAAGCGGTGGGCGAAACGTACCAGTGCCTCAAGGCCAAAGGCGCCCGCGCCGCCCTTGATCGAATGGACAGCCCGGAAGACGACGTTGATCGTCTCGGGGTCGTCTCCGCCTTCGTCAAGTTCCTGCAGACCATCCTGCAACGCCTCAAGCAGCTCCTCGCATTCTATGAAGAAGGAGGCGCGGATTTCGGCCATCGGATCATTCTGTTCGGACATAATCGCGCTCCTATCCGGCTACCATTTGCAGGGCCTTGACCAGTTTCGCAGGGTCGAATGGTTTGACGATCCAACCGGTGGCCCCGGCCTCTCGGGCCCGCATCTTGAGTTCGGGAGAGCTTTCCGTGGTGAGCACCAGGATAGGTGTGGCCCGGTGATCATACTGCTCGCGCACGGCATCGATGAAGCCGAAGCCATCCATGCGCGGCATGTTGATGTCCGTGATGATCGCGTCGATGTCACCAGGGGCAATGCCGCCCAGAACCTCAATCCCATGGACGCCATCTTCGGCAAGGTGGACGGTGAAGCCTGCGGGCATCAGCGCCATACGGATCATATCGCGCATGGTACGACTGTCATCTACTGCCAGAACTGTCAGAGTCATACCCGGCCCTCCGCCACGGTTTCGGGGGAAAAGCCCATCTGGGCCAGTTGTTCGACCACGCGATCATTCACATTGATCAAGCTCATGCTGTGATCTGCTGCCTTGAGCGAAGTTGCCGCCGAAAGCAGGACCTGAAGGCACAAGGCACCAATCTGTGTAACCTGGCCGACATCGACGACGACATCGCTGTCAAGGCGGGCCTTGAGCTCTTCTGCCAGAGGTGCTGCTGCTGGAAGATCCAGTTTTTGTTGAAGGACCAGTGGCTCGGTCATGGCCACCTGCCAGTAGCAAGCGGGCGGAGCAAAATCATGCCGGACTCCCATCGTTCCATTGCGTTACAGCGGTGATAGAGCGCGGGCCGTTAAGACGAAGTTACACTGCCTCAGGGTTTATCTGGATTTTGCAGGATGCAGTGGGCGTGGAGCTGAAACCAGGAACCGGTTTGTAGATCATGGGCCCGGGAGCATGCGTCTGTTCTAGAGCGGACTAGCGGTCTTTCAGGAGTAAGGCTTCGGCACGTTTATGTAGCCTTGTCAGTTTCTTAGCTGTCCCGAGAGATAGAGGTAAACCTCCTGATCCGGAGCCTGAAAGACGCTGAGAATGTCAGGCTGTCGAGGCGTTCCGCGCGCAATCCCTGTTTCAAATTTGTATTTGCCAAAAATTGAAAGAATTGCTCTGGCGGGCCTGAAGAGCGAGCCAAGCAAAGCAAAACCGCGCCCGGTCTAAGGGGCGCGGCTGTATGAGTTTCCACAAAATCAGTCGTTTGTCGCTGGACCTGATCAGCGACGGCGGCGGCGACCGCCACGGCCGGTCCCGGCAGCGGCAGAAGCCTTGGCGGCTTCCTCAAACGTCGCGCCGTCCTTAATGGCCTCAACGACGCGGGCGAAGCGGATCCACTCCCCTCCGTTGGCATCGTTGTTCATCAGAAGGTTGGCGGCCTTCACAGCTTCCATTTCCGGCTGGCGGAGCGGATTCATGATGGCGGAGGTCATGCCGGAGGCAATCGCCATCGGCAGGAAGGCGGCGTTGACGCCATGACGATTCGGCAGCCCGAACGAGATGTTGGACGCGCCGCAGGTCGTGTTCACGCCCAGCTCTTCGCGCAATCTGCGTACCAAAGCAAAGACCTGGTGACCGGCAGTGGCCATGGCACCGATCGGCATCACCAGCGGATCGACCACGATATCATGGGCCGGGATGCCGAAGTCGGCGGCGCGCTGGACGATCTTCTTGGCGACTTCGAATCGCACATCGGGGTCTTCCGAGATGCCGGTATCATCGTTGGAGATCGCCACGACCGGCACGTTGTATTTCTTGATCAGCGGCAAAACCAGCTCAAGCCGGTCTTCCTCGCCGGTCACGGAGTTGACCAGAGGGCGGCCATTTGCGGCAGCCAAACCGGCCTCGAGCGCAGCGGGAACGGAGCTGTCGATGCACAAAGGAACGTCCACAAGCCCTTGAACAAGCTCAATAACAGCGCGCATCAACGGCGGCTCTGTCTCGTTCGGGTTGGGGTTGGAGTTGTAGACAACACCGGCGTTGATATCCAGAACGGCGGCACCGCAGGCGACCTGTGCCAGCGCGTCCATCTCGACCGTGGAGTAATCACCGGCCTCAAGCTCGGCGGCGAGTTTCTTGCGGCCGGTGGGGTTGATGCGTTCGCCGATGACGCAGAAGGGCTCGTCAAAGCCGATGGTCACGGTCTTGGAAGCGGATTCAAGCACGGTGCGGGTCATAGGTGATCCTTCAAAAAGCGCGTCGGTATTGGGTCGGTATGACGTTGGTATCGCATAGGTGCAAGTCGCAGACGCGGAGGCGACCTGCGGAGCATAGCTCTAGCGGCGAACAACGGCCTTGGGAAGCGTGGGGGCGCTCAGGCCTTGGCGTGCATCGGCAGGGTCGCGGCGCCACCGTGGTCGATGGCGAACTGCGCGGCCGTCTTGATGCCACCGAGTGGGAAGAGGTGGATCTGTTCGATCAGGCTGTCGGGGTCGCGGCGCTTGTGGGCGGCGAGGTCAGAGAGGATCTCGGTCGGCTCGTAGGGCAGCAGCAATTTGGTGACATCCAGCGCGCGCTTTTGCAGGACCTTCAGCGAAGGGCCGACACCGCAGGCGATGGCAAAGCGGATCAGCGTCTGCAGCTTGGCGGGGCCCGCGATGCCGAGGTGGATGGGCAGGGTGATACCTTCGGCTTTCAGGCGCTCCGCCCAGGCGATGACGGGCGCGGCCTCGAAGGCGAACTGGGTCGCCATGGCCATGCGGGCATCGGAACGCTCGGCAAAGGCCTGTTTCCAACGCAGGGCCTGCATCACCATGGCGTCGCTGCCATCGGGGTCGATGTCGCGGTTGCCCTCGGGGTGACCGGCGACGTGCAGATGGGTGAAGCCGGCGCGATCGAAGGCGCCGGTCTCGATCAGCTGCATGGAGTTGTCGAAGGCCCCGCGCGGGGTGGCGAGGCCGCCGCCGAGCAGCAGGGCCTGACGCACGCCCGCCTCGCCCTGATAGCGGGCGATCCAGTCGGTCAGCGTGGCGGCGTCGGGGATCAGGCGGGCCGGAAAGTGCGGCATCACCTCGAACCCCTCAGCGGCGAGGCGTCGGGCGGTGGCGACCATATCCGCGATCTCGGTGCCGTCGATATGGGCGATATAGACGCGGGTGCCCTTGGGCAGCAGGGCGCGGAAATCGGAGACCTTGTCCGCCGTGCGCGGCATCACCTCGATCGAATAGCCCGCAAGGATGCCATCCAGAGCAGGCGCGGTCGTGTCGGGATGGGCAGATTTGCGACGGAAGGGAAGCAGGCTCATGCGCATGGATCTCCGATAGCCGGGCGGGCGGACCCGCTGAGGGGGACCTCAGGCCCAGCCGTCACCGGCGATCAGGGCTTTCAGTCGTTCCTGATCATACTCCGCATCGAGGCGGGTGATTTCGCTGGTTGCGACGTCCTGAGGCTCACCTTCGACAGGATAGGGGTCGCCTTTGCGCCACTCAGCCAGGTAGGCGTCGGTCTCGGCCGCGCCGGTTTTCATCGCGGCACGGTCGATGGCCTGCTCGAAACGCTCGGGCAGGACGGCCTTGGAGGCGCGGCGGCCCTTGCCGACGATGACCTGAGCGGGAATGTCGCGCCAGTAGACGATGGTGACGTCGGGCATGGGGGCGGTCCTTTTGCTGTCGTGGAATGCGGTATTCGAGGGGCATAGACACCAGATCGCGCGCGGCTGTGCAAGGCAGGCGATGCTGCCCGCGTGTCGCTTGTGTGAAGCGCCTTGCACGGTGGGTGTCTAAGGATTAGTTTCAAAGGCAACACGATATATGGAGGGCGCAACCATGGCGCCCAGGCGTCCCAAAGGTGCGGGCGCATTCCCGAAGCCGGTCGAAAGCCCCGCGCCCAAGATCCCCGATCCGTCGGAGCTATATGCTGCGCTTGATCTGGGAACCAACAGTTGCCGCATGTTGATTGCCCAGCCAAAGGGCAGTCAGTTCCATGTGGTCGACAGCTTTTCGAAGTCGGTTCAGCTCGGGTCCGGGCTGGAGCAATCAGGACGGCTGTCACGATCCTCGATGGCGCGCACCATTCAGGCGATGCGAATCTGTTCGCAAAAGCTGAAGCGGCACAAGGTGACGCGGATGCGTCTGGTGGCGACCGAGGCCTGCCGGCGGGCCACCAACGGCGCGGGGTTCATCCAGCAGGTGCGGCGCGAGACCGGGCTGCAGCTGGAGATCATCGAGCCGGAGGAAGAGGCGCGTCTGGCGGTGATCTCCTGCGCGCCGCTGGTGAGTACGCGCACGGACCAGCTGCTGGTGGTCGACATCGGCGGCGGCTCGACCGAGCTGGTGTGGATCGATCTGACAAGCGTGCCGCATCGCGAGCGGCCCCGTGCCATCATGCGTCTGCATGCCGGATTTCACCCGCCCGAGAGCCCGTTTCCTGCCGCCAAGGTGGTCGACTGGATCTCGGTTCCCCTCGGCGTGGCGACGCTGCGCGACCAGTTCCGCGATGTCGAGGACGATTCGGCGCGCTTTGCGCTGATGTCGTGGTTCTTTGAGGAAAGTCTGGCGGAATTCGCGCCCTACAAGGATGAGCAGGCCCGCGAGGGGTTTCAGATCGTCGGCACCTCCGGCACCGTGACCACGGTTGCGGCGAGCCATCTGGGGCTGAAGCGCTATGACCGCACCAAGGTCGATGGGCTGAGGATGACTTCGGATCAGATCGACAAGGTGATCCGGGGCTATCTGGAACTGGGGCAGGAGGGGCGCAGGCGCGACCCGCGCATCGGGCAGGACCGTCAGGCGCTGATCATGTCCGGTTCGGCCATTCTGCAGGCGCTGCTGCGCTGCTGGCCGACGGATCGGCTGAGCGTGGCAGACCGGGGTTTGCGGGAAGGCCTGCTCTATGCGCAGATGTCGGCGGATGGGGTGTTGGAAGATGGGCCTTTCTGAGCCTGTCGTTTTCAGATAGCAGGTCTGGTCTGTCATTGCGGGGGGAGAAGGGGGCGCTGCCCCCATCGGCCAAGACCGATTCCCCCGGAGTATTTTGAGCAAGAAGAAGAGGCGCGGCGTGGCGAAGAAACCGACTGGCAAGAATACCTCCGGACGGGGGCAGCGGGATCTGACCGTGAAGGTGAAGACCGCACGTGGGCGCACTCTGTCCTCGACCCGGTGGCTGCAACGGCAGCTGAACGATCCTTATGTGGTGCGCGCCAAGGCCGAGGGCTATCGCGGGCGCGCCGCGTTCAAGATCATGGAGCTGGACGACAAGTTCCGCTTTCTGGTGCCCGGCGCGCGGGTGCTGGACCTTGGCTGTGCGCCGGGGGGCTGGATTCAGGTCGCCGTGCCACGGATCAATGCGCTTGGCGAGAAGAGCGGCAAGGCGGTTGGACGGATCGTCGGGGTTGACCTTCAGGAGGTCGATCCGGTGCCGGGCGCTGAGGTCTATCAGCTGGACTTCATGAGCGATGACGCGGATCTGCAGGTCAAGGAATGGCTGGGTGGACGGGCCGATGTCGTGATGAGCGATATGGCGGCCTCCTCCTCGGGGCACAAACAGACCGACCACCTGCGCATTATCGCGCTTTGCGAGGCCGCCGCCTATCTGGCGTTCGACGTGCTGGAAGAGGGTGGCACCTTTGTCGCCAAGGTTCTGGCCGGGGGCACCGAGGGAGAGCTGCAGAAGCTGCTGAAGCAGAAGTTCACCAAGGTGGCGAACATGAAGCCGCCGTCGTCGCGGTCGGATTCTTCGGAGAAATTCGTCGTGGCGACCGGGTTCAGGGGGCGTGGCACCGACGCCGAGAGCGAGAGCGACGACGACGCCTGAGAGAAGACGGGGCCTGAGAGAAGACGGGGCCTGAGAACGGGCTTTTCGCGGCGCGGGCTTTGGCTATGGTGCGGGGTATGAAACAGATATCCCGCGATACCCCGCTTGCCGTGACCCTTGGCGATCCCGCCGGGATCGGACCTGAAATTGCCCTGCGCGCGATGATCGCCAAGGATGCCCCTGACGCTGTGTTGTTCGGGCATCGGGTGTTCGCCGCGCGGGCACTGGCGCTGGTGGCGCCCGACTACACCCTTCAAATCGTGAACGATCCGGGCGAGGCCGCGCTGTCGGACAGGCATCTGCGGCTGGTCGAGACCGGCGCCAAGATGGTCGCGCCGGTGCCCTATGGCGCGGTCTCGCAGATCGCGGGTCAGGCGGCCTTTGACGCGATTCGTGCCGCCATCGAGGCGGCGATGTCGGGCCGCGTGGCAGGCGTCGTGACGGCGCCGATCCACAAGGAGGCCCTGTCGGCCGCAGGCGTGCCGTTTCCGGGCCATACCGAGATGCTGGCGCACTACGCAGGCGGTGTCGAAGTGGTGATGATGCTGGCCAATGACGTGATCCGCACCGTGCTGGTGACGATCCATGTGGCGTTGCGTGATGCCATCAAACTGGCGGATTTCGACGCCAACATGCGCGCGATCCGGCTGGCGCATGAGGGGTGCCGGGCGTTTGGGATCGAGGCTCCGCGCATCGCTGTGGCCGGGCTGAACCCCCATGCGGGCGAATCCGGGCTGTTTGGGCGCGAGGAGATCGAGATCATCGCTCCCGCCATTGCGCAGGCGCGGGCCGAGGGGATGGACGTCAGCGGGCCCTGGCCGGGCGATACGGTGTTCATGCAGGCGCGCCGCGGACAGTTCGATGTCGTGGTGGCGCAGTATCACGATCAGGGGCTGATCCCGGTGAAATACCTCGGGCTGGAGCAGGGGGTGAACATCACGCTGGGTCTGCCTTTCGTGCGGACCTCGCCCGATCATGGCACAGCGTTCGATATTGCCGGGCAGGGCGTCGCCGATCCGGCCTCGATGATGCTGGCGCTGCGGCACGCGGCGGCGATGGCCGAGGCGGCACGGGCCGGGGCCTGACGCCCGCAGATGACGAACTGTTGATCACGGGTGCGCCAAGCTACGCACCCGCAACCTGCGCAGCCGGGAGCATCGGCGAAAAGCAGCCTCTGACGGTCATTGAGGTTGGAAGGGGCGTAAAACAGGAAACCAGCCGGTTGGTCACCCCCGAGGGGGATGGACCAAACGACTGGTTTTCTTGAATAAACTTTCCCGAGTAGGGAAAGTGGCGGAGAGACAGGGATTCGAACCCTGGGAACCCGTAAAGGCTCAACGGTTTTCGAGACCGCCCCGTTCGACCACTCCGGCACCTCTCCGTTGGTGTGGTGGGCGCCGTTTAAACACGATTGCCCGAGGGTGCAAGAGGCGTTTTGCATTGCGGGGGAATGTATTTGCCCTAGGCTCTGCAGTCGAGGCCGCCGCGACCCGGCTGCGCAGGTGCGCGGGCAGGGGGTGGCGCAGGAATTTCGCCGATCAGGTGCCCATTGAGGGAGAGTGAGTGATGAAGACATATACCGCAGCCGTTGCGCGTTCGAAGGGGGCAGGCGCCCATGCAGCATTGGCCCAGACAGGCCTGCGCGGCGCAATGACAGCGCTGACGATGGGGCTGAGCGCATTGGTGCTGCTGGCCGCGATGGCGCTGCCCGGACGCGCAGCCAGCCGCGAGGAGCTGGAGAACTTTCTGCAGATCACCGGGTTTGACGTTGCGCTGGAGAGCATCAAGCTGTCCGCGGCAGGGGGCCCGCAGATGCTGGGGCTGGAGGGGTCGGATTTTGCCACCACCTGGACGATTCTGACCAAGGACGTGTTCGACGTCAAAACCATGCAGGACATGGGAATCGATATCCTTGAGGGCACGATCAAGGAAGACGACCTGAAAGTCGCGCAGGGTTTCTATGGCTCGGATCTGGGCAAGCGTCTGGTCGAGACCGAAAACACCTCGCATATGGCGGAACGCGATGACCGGGCCGAGAACGCCGCGGCCGAGCTGGACCGGATTCTCAACGAGGGCGAAACCGATCGGATCGCCGAGCTGGACCGGCTGAACCGGGCGGTCGACAGCTCGGACAACTCCGAGAAGGCGATTGTCGAGATCCAGTTCCGGTTTCTGACCGCGGCGCGCGATGCCGGTGTGATCGAGTTCAAGGTGGATGATGAGGCGCTGAAACAGTCTCTGCTGACGCAAGCCGAGGCGATGCGCGATGCCAACAAGGCGCAGGCGCTGGCCAACTCCGCCTATACCTATCGCGATTTCACCACCGAGGAGCTGGCGACCTATGCCAAGGCGCTGGAAGATCCGGGGATGCAGCGCGTCTATGACCTGATGAACGCGGTGCAATACGAGATCATGGCGAACCGCTTTGAAGCGGTGGCGGCCCGTCTGCATGGCATCCAGCCGGCGCAGGATCTGTAAAGCGTGCCGCGGGTGCACCTGTCGCGTGGTGTGCTGAACCTCGCCCTGATCTGGGGCGTGCTGAGCTGTGGCGTGCTGGCGGGACACCCCGCCGCCGCCGACACTGGGCAGGCTGAGGCGCTCTATGAGCTGATGGAGATGCCGGAGCTGCTGGGCGTGATGCGCAAGGAGGGGCTGAAGCTGGGCGCGGACATGGCGGAGGAGTATTTCCCCAACCGTGTCGTGACCAGCTTCGACGCCCGCGTGCAGCAGATCTACGACGTCGCGACGATGGACGGGGTGATGCGGGGCGCTTTCGTCTCGGGGCTTGAGAGCCGGGCCTCGGACGCGCAGATGGCGCAGCTGATCGCTTTTTTCAGCGAGGGCGCGGGCGTCCGGCTAGTGCCGGCGGAACTGACCGCACGCCGTGATTTTCTGGACGACGGGATCGAGGACGCCGCAGAGACACGCGGCGAGGATATCGCGGCCCGCGATCCGGAACTGGGACGTCTGATCGGGGGCTATATCGCGGCCAATGATCTGGTCGAGCAGAATGTCAGCGGCGCGCTGACGGCGAATTACAACTTCTACCTCGGGCTGATCGAGGGTGGTGGCTATGACATCGACGAGACGCAGATCCTGTCGGATGTCTGGGAGCAGGAAGAGGAAACGCGGGCGGACTCGGCGCGCTGGCTGAACGGTTACCTGCTGCAGGCCTATGGTGGGCTGGCGCGCGCCGACCTGCAGGCCTATGTCGATCTGTCGAGAAGCGACGCGGGTGCGGCGCTGAACCAGGTGCTGTTCGACGGCTTCGGCATGCTCTACAACGACATCTACCGTTCGCTGGGGCAGTCGATCTCGTCCTTGATGTCGGGGCAGGAATTGTGAGCGTGATTTGCCGCCCGGCGACGGGCGTGCAGGGCTTGACAAGACAGGCCTGACACAGGATAAGCCGCCCATCCCGGAGGGCAAACGCCTTGCCGGGCATTTCAATTTCGCCCGCATCGACGGGCGCGCTGTTCAAAGGCGACCTGTCAGAGACCGCTCTGACGACAAAGGTCACGAACACCCGCAAGGGGGCCGCAGGACGCGTCAGAAGAGGAAGAACACTATGTTTGCGGTTATCAAGACCGGCGGCAAGCAATACAAGGTCCAGTCCGGTGACCTGTTGCGCGTCGAGAAACTGGCGGCTGACGCTGGTGACAAGATCCAATTCAACGACATCCTGATGCTGGGTGGTGACACGATCACCGTTGGCGCGCCCCTCGTGGCTGGCGCCGGCGTGCAGGCCGAAGTCGTCGACCAGATCAAGGGTGAGAAACTCATCCACTTCGTCAAACGTCGCCGGAAGCACTCGTCCAAGCGCACCAAGGGTCACCGTCAGAAGCTGACCCTGATCCGTGTCACGGACATTCTGGCCTCTGGCGCAGATGACTCCGGTGTCAAAGCTGCGATCGGTTCGGGGTCGGTTTCGTCCTCCGCTTCGACCACGGCCGCTGCCGGTGGTGACGATCTGAAGAAACTGTCCGGTGTTGGCCCCGCAATGGCCACGAAACTGAACGACGCTGGCATCACCAGCTTCGCACAGGTTGCCGCTTGGACCGACGCTGACATCGCCCGCATCGACGAAGAGCTGGCGCTGAAAGGCAAAATCGAAAAAGAAGGCTGGGTCGATCAGGCCAAAGCCCTCGCCGAGTAAGATCAGGAAAAGGAGACCACCGATATGGCACACAAGAAAGCTGGCGGCTCATCCCGCAACGGTCGCGACTCTGCCGGTCGCCGCCTCGGTATCAAGAAGTACGGCGGCGAAGCCGTAATCCCCGGCAACATCCTGGCGCGTCAGCGCGGTACCAAATGGTATCCGGGCATGGGCGTTGGCATGGGCAAGGATCACACGATCTTCGCAACCGTTGAAGGCAACGTTGAGTTCCGCAAGGGCCTCAAGGGTCGTACCTTCATTTCGGTCATGCCAGTGGCCGAGGCCGCTGAGTAAGCCGACCTTCATCACATGATGACAAGAAGGGGATCGGCAATAGCGCCGGTCCCCTTCGCCGTTTTCGGTGGCGATATGGGCCTTCCCAGTCGAACCCTCAGCAGGAGGAACACCACATGAACGACGACATGATGATCGCCCAGCCGGTGATCGAAGCCGAGGGACTGGATTTGCGGCCGCTGCGGCTGTCGGATACGGGTCTGATCGGCATGTATGCGGCAGATCCACGGGTGGCCAATATGACCACCTCGGTGCCGCATCCGCTGCCGCCGGGCACGACCGAGTCGTTCATCGCCCGCGCCATGGCCCCGAACCCGCATGAGGTGATCTGGGCGATGGATTCGAGCCGTTTCGGCGGCGCGGAGCTGAAAGGCATCATCAGCCTGAAGCGGATTGAAGACGCACAGTCCGAGATCGGCTATTGGGTGGCCCCTGCCTGGTGGAACGCCAGTGTCGCCTCGGCGGCCGTCACGGCTCTCGTGCAGGCAAATCCGTTGGCAGATCGGTCGATCTTTGCCAGCGTGTTCCAAGACAACCCGGCCTCGGCCCGTGTTCTGACCAAAAACGGTTTTGAATACGTGGGCGATGCAGAAACCTATTCGGTGGCCCGGGCCGCAACTGTGGCCACGTGGACTTATATACGAAAACTCGATTGAGCCGTCCGGTGCGCTGAGCTAGAGCACCTTTGCGGTAGGAGTGAGACAATGAAATTCCTCGATCTCGCAAAGGTCTATATCCGGTCGGGTGCTGGCGGTAACGGCAGCATCTCGTTCCGGCGCGAGAAGTACATCGAATTCGGTGGACCCAACGGCGGCAACGGCGGACGCGGTGGCGATGTCATCGCCGAGGCCGTGGACGGCCTGAACACGCTGATCGATTTCCGCTATCAACAGCACTTTTTTGCCCGCAACGGGCAGGGTGGCATGGGCAACCTGCGCACCGGTGCCGATGGCGAAGACATCATCCTGCGCGTGCCCGTCGGCACCGAAATCCTCGATGAGGACGAAGAGACCGTCATCGCCGACATGACCGAAGTCGGTCAACGCGTGATGCTGGCCAAGGGCGGCAACGGCGGCTTCGGCAACGCGCACTTCAAGACCTCGGTGAACCAGGCGCCGCGCCGCGCCAACCCCGGTCAGGAAGAAATCGAGCGCACCATCTGGCTGCGCCTGAAGCTGATCGCCGACGTTGGTCTGCTGGGCCTGCCGAACGCGGGCAAGTCGACGTTTCTGGCGGCGACCTCCAACGCGCGCCCGAAAGTGGCGGATTATCCATTTACCACGCTGCACCCGAACCTCGGGGTTGTTGGGGTCGATGGCGTTGAGTTCGTCGTCGCCGATATTCCCGGCCTGATCGAGGGCGCCTCCGAAGGGCGGGGCCTTGGCGACATGTTTCTCGGCCATGTCGAGCGCTGTGCGGTTCTGCTGCATCTCGTCGATGGCACCTCGGACGAGGTTGCCGACGATTACGAGACGATCATCGGCGAGCTGAATGCCTATGGCGAAGGGCTGGTCGACAAGCCGCGTATTACGGTTCTGAACAAGATCGATGCTCTGGATGACGAGCTGCGCGAGATGCAGCGGACCTTCCTTGAGGAAGTCACCGGCGGGCCGGTGATGTTCATGTCCGGCGCCTCGGGCGAAGGGCTGACAGAGGTTCTGCGGGCGCTGCGCTCGAAAATCGACGCAAACCGTCTGAAAGAACGCAATGGCCTCGAGGCCGAGGAGGATGAGGCGTGGCGTCCCTGACAGGTGCAAAACGTGTCGTTGTTAAAATCGGGTCGGCCCTGTTGGTCGACTCCTCTACCGGACGTCTGCGCGAGGGTTGGCTGACAGGCCTCGCGCAGGATGTCGCTGCTTTGCGCGACAGCGGGACCGAGGTTGTTCTGGTCTCCTCCGGCTCTATCGCGCTTGGACGCGGCGTGTTGGGCCTCGGGCTTGGCGCGCTGCCGCTGGAACAGGCGCAGGCGGCTGCGGCCGTGGGCCAGATCGGTCTGGCCGCGGCCTATGACAAGGCGCTCGGCGCGCACGGGATCATCGTCGCGCAGGTGCTGGTGACGCTGGAAGACAGCGAGAACCGGCGCCGCTACCTCAACTCTCGTGCTACTCTGGATCAGCTGCTGAGCCTTGGCGCGGTGCCGATCGTCAATGAAAACGACACCATCGCGACGGATGAGATCCGCTATGGCGACAACGATCGCCTTGCCGCGCAGGTCGCGGTGACGGTCGGGGCGGACCGGCTGGTGCTGCTGTCGGACGTCGATGGGCTGTACACGGCGAACCCCAATCTGGATCCGACCGCCCGGCGTCTGGACGTGATCGAACATATCACCCCCGAGATCGAGGCGATGGCGGGCGACGCCGCATCAAGCCTGTCCAAGGGCGGGATGAAGACCAAAGTGATGGCCGCAAAGACCGCAACTTCGGCAGGCTGCGCCATGGCAATCACATTAGGATCACGGACCAACCCACTGAAAGCTTTGCAGAACGGCGCACCGTCGACCTGGTTCACCGCACAGGGCGATCCGCAAGCGGCGCGCAAGGGCTGGATCGTCGCGATGAAGACGCGCGGGCAGATCATCGTCGACGCGGGCGCTGTGCGGGCGCTGGAACAGGGGCGGTCTCTGCTGCCTGCGGGTGTCACGCGGGTGACAGGCCGCTTTGGCCGTGGCGATCCGGTGGAGATTGTCGGGCCGGGCGGGGATATCCTCGGCCAGGGGTTGACGCGCTATACGCTGGATGAAGCGCAGGCGCTGGCGGGCCATCGCAGCCAGGAAATCGAGGCGATCCTGGGCTATCCGGGCCGCGCCGCGCTGGTGCACCGCGATGACATGGTCCTGAGCCATCGCGCTCAGTTTGGCCACGCCTCGGCGCAGAGTGAGATCTTGGGGACGGGAGAGACGATATGAAAGACGGGGAAGACGTTCACAGCCTGATGGAACGTATCGGGCATGCCGCCAAGGCCGCCGCAGCCGAGCTGGCCTTTGCAAGTGCAGAGCGCAAACATGCGGCACTGATTGGCGCGGCTGAAGCCGTTCAGCGCAACATGGCCGCGATCCTTGAGGCCAATGCCAAAGATATGGCGTATGGCGCTGAAAAGGGCCTGAGCCCGGCGATGATGGACCGTCTGAAGCTGGACGAAGACCGTGTCCGTGGCATCATCGACAGCCTGCGCGCGATTGCAGAACAACGCGATCCGGTCGGCGAAGTGCTGACCGAATGGGACATGCCCTCGGGTCTGCATATCAGCCGGGTGCGCACGCCGCTTGGGGTGATTGGCGTGATCTACGAGAGCCGCCCGAACGTGACTGCCGATGCCGGTGCACTGTGCCTGAAATCCGGTAATGCGGTGATCCTGCGCGGTGGCTCCGAGAGCTTTCATTCCTCGTCCATGATCCACCAATGCCTCGTTGAGGGGCTGGTATCGGCGGGCCTGCCAGAGGCGGCCATTCAGCTGGTGCCGACGCGGGACCGCGCCGCCGTCAGCGAAATGCTGACCATGACAAGCTATATCGACGTGATCGTGCCGCGCGGCGGCAAGGGGCTGGTCGGTCTGGTGCAGCGCGAGGCGCGGGTGCCGGTGTTTGCCCATCTTGAAGGGATTTGCCACATCTACGTCGGGGCTGATGCCAATCCTGCGATGGCGGTCGAGATCGTGCTGAACGCCAAGACGCGGCGCACAGGGATCTGCGGCTCGATGGAGTGTCTGCTGGTCGACCGGGCGTTTTATGCGGCCCACGGCAGCCTTGTCATCGATGCGCTTGTACAGGCCGGTGTGGAGGTGCGTGGGGCAGGGGATTTGGCCGCGATCGAGGGCGTCATTGAGGCGCAACCCGATGATTTCGGGCATGAATTCCTCGACATGATCTGTGCGGCCAAGGTGGTGGATGGGGTCGATGACGCGATTGCCCATATCCGCACCTATGGCTCCAACCACACCGATGCGATCGTCACGGCGGATGATGCGGTGGCGTCGCGGTTCTTTGAGCGGCTCGACAGTGCCATACTGATGCGCAACGCCTCGACCCAGTTCGCCGATGGCGGCGAATTTGGCATGGGCGCCGAAATCGGCATCGCCACCGGCAAGATGCATGCGCGTGGCCCGGTCGGAGCCGAGCAGCTGACAAGCTTCAAATATCTGGTGGTCGGAAACGGCAGTCTGCGCGACTAGGACGAAATGGGTGAGATGGAGGGGGCGCAGAGGGAGACCTTTTGCACCCCTCCTCTTTGGCCGCTAGAATTGGATGGTCAGACTGACGTCGGTCTCGATCAGCCGGATCGCGCCGAATCGCTCTTTCACCAGCGCGGGCAGCAGGGCGAACTGCACATGTGCGGGCATGACCGCATCGGCGCCATCGCCAGTCTGAAGGGTTTTCCAAACCGCAGGGTCGGGGCGCGCTGTTTGCGCCGGGCCCGAAACTTCCCACCCGACGGCGCTGTCATCGGGGCGGGTCACGGTGATGGTGCCACCGAAGGGCATCGCGCTTTCAAGGCAGAGCAGCGCCAGGAAGACCTCCTGAATGTCAGACCGCTCAAAACTGCCCTGTGGCGTCCAGTCAAAGGTGACGCGGCCGGACTGGCTGAGGTCATCGAGAATGCGCGTCACCTCAAGCGGGCCGATCTTTTGCCCATGCCCGGGAAGTCCGAACGCGACGCGCAGAAAGCGGATCTTGGCGGAGGCGGCGCTGACGGAATCCGAGATCAGCAGCATCTCGGGGCCCCGGACCGCGCCTTCGAGCGCCAGCAGTTCGATGCCGTTCTGAATGGCACCCACGGGGGAAATCAGATCGTGACAGATACGCGACCCTATCAGCGAGGCGAGGAGGTGGCTATTCTGCACAGTCAGCGGCCTTTCAACTTTTTACAAACAGAGACGGGACACATCATGGGCGATCTGAATGATCTTTTGGAGCCGGGCATGCGCGTCCGCCATCCGACCTTGCCGGAATGGGGTATCGGGCAGGTGCAATCCAATATTGGCGGACGCATCACGGTGAATTTTCCCGAAGCAGGGAAGGTGGTCATTGAAGGCTCCCAGATAGACTTGATCCCGGTGTTCGACCAGTCAGGCCGGTAATTGGTTTATGAATGGTTAACACAACCGAGGCTTGTGCTCCACTGAATGAATAGCGCGCGGCCAGGTGTCTTGCATGCCTGTCCTGTGTCTCATAAAACGCCACAAAGTCTTGGGGTGAGATGCGGGCCTGTGCCCGGGCGCGACATCCCCCGAACCTGCCGCAAGGACGTGAGCCGACGCATGACCGCAGCCGCCCCGCAGTTTGAAACCCGACTGGCCCTCAGCGAAGAGGATCTGGCCGCCGCCCAGCACCTGCGCTATCGCGTCTTCGTCGAGGAGCTTGGCGGCAGCGGCGACATGGTGGATCACGCAGCCCAGCTGGAACGCGATCGCTTTGATCCGTTTTTCGACCACTTGCTGTTGTTGGATCACGCCCGGCCGGGCGGTTTGCGCGAACAGGTGGTCGGGGTCTACCGGCTGCTGACGGATGACCGAGCCCGCGCCATGGGGCAGTTCTATAGCGCGGATGAATATGACCTCAGCGCGCTCACCTCCTCGGGGCGCAAACTGCTGGAGCTGGGCCGGTCCTGCCTGCATCCCGATTATCGTGGCGGCGAGGCGATGTACCAGCTCTGGACTGCGCTGTCGGAGTATGTTGCTGCCCGCGATATCGAGGTGCTGTTCGGCGTCGCCTCGTTCCATGGCACGGATACCGAGGCGCTTGCGCCCTCGCTGTCGCTGCTGCACGCGCGATATCTGGCTCCGCCCGAATTGCGGGTGCGCGCGCAAGACAGCAACTTTCTGCAGATGGACCAGATGGCTGAGGCGGATCTGGACCGCGTGGCAGCGATGAAGGCTGTACCGGCGCTGATCAAGGGCTACCTCAAGCTGGGTGGTTTTGTCGGCGAGGGCGCCTTTATCGATCACGATTTCAATACGATAGACGTCTGCCTGATCCTCGACATGACGCGGTTGAATGAAAAGCAGACGCGCCTCTACACCCGGCCGCAAGGCGCAGCACGATGAGCGACACCTGGAGATCAGAAAGCCCGCCGCCGCCCGAGCCGCGGCTGGACAGGCTCGGTTGGGTGATCTTCGTCCTGCGTGCGATACCGTTCGCACTGACCTGCCTGATCGGCTTCGTGCTGCTTGTTTTGGTGCGCCTTGTCGAACGTCAGATCTGGGGCGGCAACCGGCCCTTGTCGCGCTATCTCCAGCAAGGCGTCTGCAAGGCGTTCTTCGCCATCAGCGGCATCAGGCTGCGCTACTCCGGCCTTCCCATGACGGGCGCGGGCGCAGTGGTGGCCAATCATTCCAGCTGGATCGACATCTTTACCTTGTCGGCGCCGATGCGGGTGGTCTTCGTCTCCAAGGCCGAAGTGCGCAGCTGGCCGGGCATCGGCCTGCTGGCCCGCGCTACCGGCACCGTCTTCATCAACCGTGACCGGCGCGAGGCCAAGGCGCAGCAGAACGTCTTCCTCGACCGGCTGCTGGCAGGCGACAAGCTGCTGTTTTTCCCCGAAGGCACATCAACCGATGGTCGCCGTGTGCTGCCCTTCAAGGCGACCCTGTTCGGGCCGTTTTTCGACGCTGCCCTGCGGGACCGCCTCAAGATCCAGCCCGTCACCGTGATCTACCGCGCCGCCAAAGGTGCGGCGCCAGGCTTTTACGGCTGGTGGGGGGATATGGAATTCGGCAGCCACCTGAGCAAGGTTCTGGGTGCGCGCCGTCAGGGTATGGTGGAAGTGATCTATCACGAACCGCTGAGCGTCAGTGATTTCGCCAACCGCAAGGCGCTCGCCCGCGCCTGCGAAGAGGCAGTGCGCGGGGGAATGCCCTGGGATTACCAGATCAACCGTTGAAGGCGAAGGTCAGCCGCTTCAGCGCTTCGACCGCATCGTCTTCGCGCCAGATCTCGTCGCCAATGCCGAAGAAATCGGTGACGGGGGCAAGCAGGGCAATGATGTTGGGGTCCAGCCCACCTTCGGCGACGACCGGCAGCTCGATCATCTGCGACCACCACTCAAACAGCTCGGTATCGGCGACTTCGCCGTCAACCAGAGCCGTTTCCGTGACAGGGCCGAAGCTGATATAGTCACAGCCCGCTTCACCGGCGTTCATGCCCTCATGGCGCGAGGCGGCACAATAGCTGCCAATGACCGCATCCGGGCCAAGCGCCTTGCGCGCCTTGCGCACGGAGCGCGCACCATCTTCCAGGTGCACGCCGTCCAGGCCAAGGCGTTCGGCCAGCAGGATATGCCGATCGATCACCAACGCCACGTCGCGGGCATGGGTGACCTCGCGCAGCGCATCGGCAGCACGGCACAGACGGTCCTCATCATGCGTGGCCAGCGCCAGACGCACACAGGCGATTTCCTGCGAATCCAGCACGGCGGCCAGACGGGTGGGAAACTCCATCAGGTCGAAATCGGGTGGGGAGATCAGATAGATCTGCGGCTGCTCGTCCTCGGACATGGGCGATCCTCTTGAATTTTGGCCGATATACCCCGGAATTCAGGGGGACGCAAAGAGATTGCAAAGCCAGCCCCGCCTTCTTCTTGCCGATAATACTCCCGCCGGAGGCACCCGCACTCAGCCACAGGCGCCAGTCCCGATCATAGCAGCGCCCCCTCTCGACACCCCAGCCCAGCTTGGCTAGGAGAGGGCCTGTAAAACAAAGCCGAACCATCGGAGTGCGCATGTCCCAGCCAGCTTTTGTCCTCGTCCGCCCGCAGATGGGCGAGAATATCGGCGGAGCCGCGCGCGCCATGTGGAATTTCGGCCTCGACCGGATGCGACTGGTGGCGCCGCGCGACGGCTGGCCCAATCAGAAGGCCGTGGCCATGGCCAGCGGCGCGGGGCGTTTGCTGGACGAGGCGGGGCTGTACGAGACCACTGCCGCAGCACTTGAAGATTGCCACTTCGTATTTGCCACCACCGCGCGCAACCGCGACCTCACCAAACCCGTCGTCTCGCCCGAGCGCGCGATGGAGATGGCGCGCGAAAAGATCGCTGCTGGTGAAAAGGTTGCTGTGCTGTTCGGTCCGGAAAGGGCTGGGCTTGAGAACGACGATATCGCCCGCGCCAATGCCATCATCTCGGTCCCGGTGAACCCGGAGTTTGCCTCGCTCAACCTCGCACAATGTGTGCTGCTGACCGCCTATGAGTGGCGCCGCCAGACGGGCGAGATCGCGGCCGAGCGGGTCGAGATGGCCGGCTCCGAATGGGCCAGCCAGATCGAAGTCGAGAAGCTGGCCGAGCATTACGACGAGCGTCTTGATCAGGCGGGCTTCTTCTTTCCCGAGATCAAGGCCGACAGCATGAAGCTGAACCTGCGCAATCTGTGGTCGCGGATGCCGCTGACACGCTCGGACGTGCAGACGCTACATGGCGTCCTGCGTCAGATGGTCCGATGGAAAGAACGTGGCGACTGACTTGCCGCCACCGCGCGCCGGTTCTACGGTCGCCAACGCATAAGGAGAGCCGGAAGATGAGCCAGAAGCGCAGCATTTTCGAAGAGGTCAGCCATGACCAGAAACCCGAGGTCCGCACCGGCGTGATCGACGGCGCCCGGCGCGGATCGCGCCGCGCTGTCCGCTGGTGGCTGATCCTGTTGTTCGCGCTGGTCGTGGCAATGATCGGCGTTGGCGGGTGGACCCGCCTCAGCGACAGCGGGTTGTCGATTACCGAGTGGAAACCGATCCATGGGGCTCTACCCCCGATGAACGCCGCCGACTGGCAATCCGAGTTCGAGAAATACCAGCAGATCCCGCAGTTCACCGAGCAGAACAGCTGGATGCAACCGTCTGATTTCAAATCGATCTACTGGTGGGAATGGGGCCACCGTAACCTTGGTCGCCTGATCGGCATGGTCTGGGCGCTCGGCTTTTTCGGGCTTTGGGCGGCTGGCAAGATCCCGACGGGCTGGAAGAAGCGCTGCGTTCTGATTGGCGCTCTCGGTGGCCTTCAGGGGGCGATTGGCTGGTGGATGGTCGCATCCGGCCTCGGCGAGGGGATGCTGAGCGTTGCATCCTACCGTCTGGCGACGCACCTTGGCCTCGCGTTCATCATCCTCGGCACGATCAGCTGGTACGTCCTGCTGCTGGGCCGGGAGGAGCGTGACCTGATGCAGGCCCGCCGGGTCCGCGAGAAAAAGCAGTTCGGTCTGGCGACCGGCTGGATGCACTTTGCCTTCCTGCAGATCCTCTTGGGGGCGCTTGTCGCGGGCATCGATGCGGGCCGCTCCTACACCGACTGGCCGACAATGGGCGGGCAGTTCTTCCCGCCCTATGCCTTTGATATCGAACCGCTCTGGCGCAACTTCCTTGAGAACCCCGGACTGGTTCAGTTCATTCACCGGATGTCGGGCTATCTGCTGTTTGCCTTCGGTACGGTGGCGTTTCTGCGCGGCCGCCGCTCGGTCAACCGCACGACGCGTTCGGCCTTCACGGCCGCCTGGCTGGCGATGATCCTTCAGGTCTGCCTCGGGATCGCGGCCGTGATGACCGCGGCGATGTCGCATGTCGCGATCACTCACCAGCTGATGGCGGTGGCGCTCTTCGTGCTGATCATCCGGGCGCGCTTTGCGGCGGCCTATCCTGTCTCCACCAGTGTAAGAGGCTGAGCCATGACCGCTTTGACCGACCTGTTTACCTATCAGAAAGACACCGAGGCTCTGGGCCAGATCGCGGGCCGGCTTGGCTGGGATCAGGAAACCATGATGCCGCGCGGCGCGGCCGACCAACGCGGCGAAGAGATGGCGGCGATCGAGTCCGTCCTGCATGCCCGGCGCACCGATCCGCGCATCGGAGATTGGCTGGCCGCAGCAGAGGGCGAGAGCCTGTCCGAAGTCGATGCGGCGCAGCTGCGCCATATCCGGCGCAGTTTTGAGCGGGCGAGTCGCGTGCCCGCCGATCTGGCGTCTGAGCTGGCGCGGGTCACCTCTGTGGCTCAGGGGCACTGGGCCGAGGCGCGCGGCAAGGACGACTTTGCCAGCTTCGCGCCGGTTTTGGCCCGTGTGGTCGCACTGCGTCAGCAAGAGGGGCAGGCGCTGGCGAATGGCGGCGACACCTACGACGCGCTGCTGGAGGACTATGAGCCGGGCGCCACGGCGGTTCAGCTAGAGGCGATGTTTGCCGAAATGCGCCCCCGGCTGGTCGAGCTGCGCGGCAAGGTGCTGGAAAAGCCCGCGCCTGCAGGGCTGAGCGGCACCTTTGGCGAGGCCGAGCAGATGGCCTTTACCGCCAAGCTGGCTCTGGCGTTCGGCTATGACCTCAGCCGGGGACGCATCGATATGGCGGTGCATCCGTTCTCGTCGGGATCGGGCAGTGACGTGCGGATCACCACCCGCACCAGTGCCACCGATCCGTTCAATTGCTTCTATTCAACGATCCACGAAGTCGGCCACGCCTGCTATGAGCAGAACATTGACGCAGGCTATGCGCTGACGCCGCTTGGCGGTGGCGTGTCGATGGGCGTTCATGAAAGTCAGAGCCGGATCTATGAGAACCAGCTGGGCCGCTCGCGCGCGTTCACTGGCTGGATGTTCGAGGAAATGAAGACGGCCTTCGGTGATATCGGCGTTGCAGATGCCGACGCCTTCTATGCTGCGGTGAACCGGGTGCAGAAGGACTTCATCCGCACCGAGTCGGACGAGTTGCAGTATAACCTGCACATCATGCTGCGCTTCGATTTGGAGCGCGCGTTGATCTCGGGCGATTTGCCCGTTGCGGATCTTGAGAGCGCCTGGAACACGCGCTTCAAGGCGGACTTTGGCTATGACGTTCCTAAAGCCTCGCTCGGATGTTTGCAGGATGTGCATTGGTCGCTGGGCCTGTTTGGCTATTTCGCGACCTATTCGCTGGGCAATGTCTATGCGGGCTGTCTGTCGAATGCGCTGCGCGCTGATGTTCCAGACCTCGACACTGCTCTTGCGGCGGGCAATACCGCCCCGGCGACAACATGGTTGCGGGACAAGGTGCAACGCCATGGCGGTCTGTATGAACCACGCGAGGTCATCACGCAGGCTTGCGGTGCCGCACCCACGGCAGCGCCATTGCTCGACTATATCGAGGCGAAGTTCTCGGAAATTTACGGACTTTAGGGAGAGGGGCCGGAGTTCGCTCCGGCCCTTTCCGCATCCATTGGCTTAGTAGCCGGGGTAGAGGCCGAAGCTGTCGCGGCGGCCAAAGGTGCTGCCCTTGCCGAAGGTCAGGGTCGCGCTGATCGCCGCGACCGTTGCGCCATTGTCGGTACGCCCCACCGTGCCGCCCAGGGCAAAGCCATCCGAAATCTCGTATGACGCGCCGACATAGCCATATCCACGCTCAAGCGGGCCGCCATCATCGTAGACGGCGCCCGTCAGCACGCTGAGCTGCGACAGATCTGCAAAGGAATAGGTGGCATCAAAGCCGACGCGATGACCGGTCGTGGTTTCGGCAATGTCGTCGCGCATGGCGAGGTAGCCCTCAATACCATAGCGTTCCGTGCGATAGGCGCCCTCAACACCGTAGAAGTAGGAATTGCCAGGCCGGCGATCCTCGGCGGCGAGGTAAACACCAACCGCGGCTTCCTCGGACGGCTTGTAGAAGACATGCGCGCCGGCAGAAGGCGAGGTCGAAGTGTATTGTTCGTGCTTGCCGATGCCGAGATCGAACTGAGCGCCGAAGTTATGCCAGACCATACCGGCGAACGAACCCTCGACACGTTTGGTATTGATCAGGGTGTCGGAGTTGCGCGCCAGCTCAACCTCGAACGTCCCGTTCAACGTCAGCTCCGCACGCGCGGGAGCTGCGGAGAGAACAGCCAGCGGCACGGCAAACAGCCCGATACGACCCAGATGTGTGAGGCGCGCGATCCTTTGATTAGTATTCATATCTTTGTTCCATCAAATACTGGGCCCGTTGACCGCGGACCGATGTTCTGGAGCTTAATTGGGGCAATGCTGACATAATTTCCAGTTTGCCCGAAAATTTGCCCGTAGATGCAGTGTCTGAGACACAGTTGACCAAGAGCTTTTCACGCTCACAGCCAGCGCAAGCAAGGCGCTGCAAGCGGGTCTGCTCATAAAAAATGGGTCGGCTGTTCAGGCCGACCCAGTTGAAGGGATTGACGGGGTAGAAGCGTCAAACCGTTGTTCGAAAGGTTGTTACGAATTGGGGAACTCAATCCGCCGCTGAACACGCGTGTTAAAACAACCCTTCTAGGGACACCGAAAAAATCGATATACTCTGGAAAAAAACAACCAAAGTCAGAGATCATTTCCTTGACATACGGCATGCAGAAAACGGACGCGGAACGACTAAACGCTCGGGTCCAAATGTTTTTCACGCCGTGCATCCGATAAGAAACAATGCCCGTGCGGATAGTATGAAGGGGTTGGCAAAGAGCGACAAGAAGGCCCATGGACATACCTGCCATTGCATTTTTGCAATGCGCTTAAAGTTCAGCGAAGGAATTGAAGCGCGAGGCGATCCAGTCGGCGACCAGTTGCAGCAGAGGGTCCTTGCGGCGGGTCTCATGAAAGCAGAGATACAGCGGCGTCTGCATGGGCCGGCTGTCAGGATCATAGAGGCGCAGGGCAGGGTCTTCTTTGGCGCCGATCCTTGGCATCAGCCCCGGCAGGCGCGTGGCCCGAACCGTATTGACCACTTCATGCAGGGTCTCAACACGGATAATCGGATCGCCGCCGCCCATGATCGAGCGCGCCTGTTGAGAAGGCGGGAACCGGTCATGCCGGGCATGCAGCCCAACCCAGGCGCCATCACGCGGGCTGTCGGGATAAGCGTAGACGTTGGTCGCGTATTTGCCGACAAAACGCACCACAAGCCGCCCCTGCTGCGGCCGCGTGGCCGAAACGAAGAGATCGTTATCGCCCAAGGCATCCTGATAGAACTGGCTGGTGAAGGTGATCTCAAGCCCAGGATTTTCCGCGATAAAATCTTTCAGCCCAGGATACATCACATAGGACGCTATCGAGGGCGGACAGCCGATATTGATACGCCCACGCATGGCAGAAGCATCGCTGTTGTCGCGAGCATTGAGGTAACTTTCAATCTCATTCTCGAAGGCGGTTATGCATTCGATGAGATCGCCAATCGCCTCGTTCGCAGCCCAGCCCTGAGGGGTTTTGAGAAACAGATCGAAGCCGAGGGTTTCCGAGAGCCGGGCGAGGCGGCGGGACACGGTTGCCGGATTGGTGTCCAGCAACCGTGCCGCCGCGCTCATCGAGCCTGTCTTGTGCACGGCCACCAGATAGCGCAGGTCGTCCCAGTTCTTCACGATTTCCCGGCCCCCAAGGCGCAGGACAGTGCTGTTATCCTTCGGCACTGCCTTCAGTTTCTTCATCGCCCTGATCGACAATACGTGCGACCGACACGACCTGTTCGTCGGCCCCCGTATTGAACACACGCACACCACCGGCGTTGCGCGAGCGGAACGAGATTCCGTCGACGGGCACCCGGATCGACTGGCCGCGCGTCGTGGCCAGCATGATCTGGTCGTCCATCTCGACCGGGAAGGAGGCAACGATGGCGCCGCCACGCATGGCCTTGTCCATCGCTGTCACGCCCATGCCGCCACGGCCGCGCACTGGATAATCATGCGAGGACGACAGCTTGCCGGCACCATTGGCGGTGATCGTCAGGATCAGGTTCTCGACCGCCGACATCTCGGCATAGCGTTCGTTGGAGAAGTTCGGGTCAGCGGCGACAGCGTCTTCGTCATCGCTTTCCGCGTCGTCAGCAAGACCGGCCATGGCACGGCGCATCTTGAGGTAGGCGGCGCGTTCTTCGGCGCTTGCCTCGAAGTGGCGGATGATTGCCATCGACACGACACGATCCTCACCGGAGAGGCGAATACCGCGGACACCGGTCGATTTTCGGCCCTTGAAGACGCGCACGGCGGTGGTCGAGAAGCGGATCGCACGACCGGAGTCGGTGATCAGCATGACATCGTCATCCTCCGACGCGATGCGGGCATTCACCAGCTCGACACCCTCGGGCAGATCCATTGCGATCTTGCCGTTGCGCATGACATTGGTGAAGTCCGACAGCGCATTGCGGCGCACGTCGCCAGCAGAGGTCGCGAAGACGATCTGCAGGTCTTCCCATTCTTCCTCGGGACGGTCGACGGGCATGATGGCCGCGATCGACACACCGGTCGGAATCGGCAGGATGTTGACGATCGCCTTGCCCTTGGACGTGCGGCTGCCAAGCGGCAGACGCCAGGTCTTGAGCTTGTAGACCATGCCTTCGGTCGTGAAGAACAGCAGCTGCGTATGGGTATTGGCGACGAACAGCGAGGTGACCGCGTCGTCTTCCTTCATCGAGCCACCGGACACGCCCTTACCGCCGCGACGTTGCGCACGGAAATCGGCCAGCGGCGTGCGGCGAATGTAGCCACCCGCCGTAACGGTGACGACCATGTCCTCACGCTCGATCAGGTCCTCGTCGTCCATATCACCGCCCCAATCGACGATTTCGGTACGACGGGGGACGGCAAACAGCGTCTTGATCTCACGCAGCTCGTTCGAGATGATCTCCATGATCCGCTCGCGGCTGCCGAGAATTTCGAGGTATTCGCGGATTTTCGAGGCAAGTTCCTGCAGCTCGTCCGTGACTTCCTTGACGCCGATCTGGGTCAGGCGCTGCAGACGCAGCTCCAGAATGGCGCGGGCTTGCGTCTCGGACAGGTTATAGGTGCCGTCGTCGTTCATCTTATGGGTCGGATCGTCGATCAGCGAGATATATTCGGCAATCGCCCCAGCCGGCCAGCGACGGGTCATCAACTGTTCGCGCGCTTCAGCCGCATCGGCCGAGCCACGGATCGTCGCGACGATTTCATCAACGTTGGAGACGGCGACAGCCAGACCGCAGAGCACATGGCTGCGTTCCCGCGCCTTGCGCAACAGGAAAGCGGTGCGGCGGGCGACGACTTCTTCGCGGAAATCAACAAAGGCCGACAGGAAGCCATAAAGCGTCAGCGTTTCCGGTTTACCACCGTTCAGCGCCAGCATGTTACAGCCGAAATAGGTCTGCATCGGGGTAAAGCGGAACAGCTGGTTCAACACGACCTCGGCGGTCGCGTCACGCTTCAGCTCGATCACGACGCGCACGCCCTGACGGTCGCTTTCGTCCTGAACGTGGGCAATGCCGTCGACGCGCTTTTCGCGCACCAGTTCGGCGATCTTCTCGATCATGACCGACTTGTTCACCTGATAGGGAATCTCGTCGATGATGATGGCGAAGCGGTCTTTGCGCAGCTCTTCGATATGGGTCTTGGAGCGGATGATGCAGGAACCGCGGCCTTCAAGATAGGCTTTGCGCGCGCCGGAACGGCCGAGCAGGATTGCACCTGTCGGGAAGTCGGGACCCGGCACGTATTCGATCAGATCCTCGATCGACATGTCGGGGTTTTCGATCAGCGCCAGCGTGGCATCGATCACTTCGCCCAGGTTGTGCGGCGGAATGTTGGTCGCCATGCCGACAGCGATACCGCCCGCGCCGTTGACCAGCATGTTGGGGAATTTCGCAGGCAGAACAGAAGGTTCGCGGTCCTTGCCATCGTAGTTGTCCTGGAAATCGACCGTATCCTTGTCGATATCGTCGATCAGGTAACTGGCGGTCTTGGCCATGCGCACTTCGGTATAGCGGAACGCCGCAGCCTTGTCGCCGTCCATCGAGCCGAAGTTACCCTGACCGTCGAGCAGAGGCAGGGACATCGAAAAGTCCTGCGCCATCCGCACCAGCGCGTCATAGATCGCCGAGTCGCCGTGGGGGTGATACTTGCCCATGGTGTCCGCGACGGGGCGCGACGACTTCCGATAGGGCTTGTCGTAGGTGTTTCCGACCTCGTTCATCGCGAAGATGATGCGGCGGTGCACAGGTTTTAGGCCGTCGCGCAGATCAGGGATCGCACGGCTGACAATAACCGACATCGCATAGTCGAGGTAGGAGGAACGCATTTCATCGGCGATCGAAATCGTCGGTCCGCTCGCGGGTGCGGGTACGTTTTCTGTTTCGTTTTCAGGAGGTTCCGGAGTATCGGTCAATGGACAGGCCTGTCTGCGTTTGTTCGCTATATATTGTTGAGCGGACTATAACACCGGGCTTATCTGGGGTGCAATGGTTGGTGCAACCCCGTCTTGGCAGCACTGACGTTAGACTGCCAACATGCTGTTTTTGTTGAAAATTAATTTCCCCGTGCGATGGTTTTCTGGAGGCAACTTCAGGGGCACAAAAATGGCGCAGAGCGAAACCGAGCTGATGTTGAAGGGATACGGGCTGACAACGGCGGAATTTTTCTACCGCATGCCGGATCATATCCATGTGTTGAACAGCTTTGTCTGGCAGGATTATGACATCGCACCGGACCACCCAAGGCTGTTCAAATTCATCGAATATTGGCAGACCAAGATCGAGGGGCCGCTGCATTCGGTGCGGTTTTCACACCGAAAGCAGCTCAGCTCAGGCGAATGGCGCAATGTCGTGGGTGAATTTCGCTACCACTGAGCGCTACTGCGCCTCATCTGGCACGGGCACGGCAAAGCCGTTCAGGGTGACGCTGACAAGGCAATAGAGGCCAACGAGGTAGATCAGCTCGTTCGTGCCGTGCTGGCCGAAGGTCTCTACCGCGCGATCATAGGTGGCGCGTGCCAGTTTGCGCCCCGACGCCAGCGAAATGGCCACGTCGTAACTGACGGCCTCAGGCTCGCTCATGCCAGAGGGACGGGTGCCGGCGACGATGGTGGCAATCCGGTCCTTGTCCATGCCGGCAGATTCGGCGACGGCCACATGAGCGTAAAGCTCATAAGCCGCATCGAACTGGGCACCGGTGACGAGGATGGCGACCTGACGGGCTTCCTCGGGCAGGGTGGCTTCCATGCTCATGACCTTGGTCAGATCCCAGATGGCGCCGCCGATCTTGGGCTCGTGCAGCCATGGATTCCACGGGCCCATCAGCGCGCCATCCTCGGCGACCGCCTTGAAGCTGTTGAAATTGCTGCCAATGCCTTTGTGCATATCCTCGTAAAGAGGCTTCTGAACATCGGTCAGATCATCGGGGGAAATCAGCGGAAGCCGCATGGGCTGTTCCTTTCGCGTCAAAGGGGGAGTGCACCACCCTAACGCGAGCCTTTCGAAATCGTTGCGCTGAGTGTCATCACCGCGCGTCACGATTTAGTGCTGCGGCGCAGAAAGAGCGCCGCAGCCGGTTGGCCTGTCCGCTTACGGAAGGATGCGGGAGTATTTCAGTCCTTCGACCGTGGCCCCGATCTTCAAGCCGGCTTGCGCAAAAATCACGGCAATCACCGGCGACAGCGAGGTCGTGGTATCGGCGCGCAGGGTTTCGCCCTGATCGCTGAACACCACCTCGGCGTCGGCACTGGCGACCCAACCGTCCGAGCGGCGGAATTCGGCAAGCGCCTCCTGTGTCATGAAAAACAGCACGTGGGCATATTGCTGGGCGCCGATCTGCAGACCGACATTGGCCTGCGTGGCGGAGTAGTATTCGACCGTGCCGCCACCGACGCGCAGCGCGCCGCGACCGTACCCACCGCCCAGGCCAAAACCTGCCTCAGTGATCAGCGGCATCACCAGCATACCGGCGGATTTCTGCGCGAGATCGCGTGTGCCCGGGAATTGGGAGTACATTTGCGACAGGGTCGCATCCACACGCGCGTCGATCTGGGCGGGGCCAGAGTTGCCGACACCACCGCTGCAGGCGGCCAGCGCCGGAAGGGCGGCAAGGGCCGCGAATGCGAAGGATCGTCTTGTCAGATTGCTCATGTCACTGCCTGTCTATGTCCCCATGCGCCGGGGATGCTCCTGCCTGAAGGCCCCCTTGGGAGGCCATGCACCGGTTTTCCGGCATCTCCCGCGCAGTATAAAGCCTGCACCGCGCCGTGTCACCAAATGATGAAGACCGGGCGCGGCGGACCGGGTCTGCGCGCGCTCAGACGCCGTTGATATGAGCGGCAAAAGCAGGGGCAAAGTAGCTGAGAACGCCGTCACATCCGGCACGTTTGAAGGCCATCAGGCTCTCAAGCATGGCCTTGTCGCCATCGATCCAGCCGTTCTGGGCCGCGGCCTGGATCATCGCGTATTCACCCGACACCTGATAGGCAAAGGTCGGCACGCCGAACTGGTCCTTCACGCGGCGGCAGATGTCGAGGTAGGGCATGCCGGGCTTGATCATCACCATATCCGCGCCCTCCGACAGATCACGCGCGACAAGGCGCAGCGCCTCGTCCGAATTGGCCGGGTTCATCTGATAGGTCTTCTTGTCGCCCTTCAGCGCCCCCGAAGCACCAACCGCATCGCGGAACGGTCCGTAGAACGCCGAGGCGTATTTGGCGGCGTAGCTGAGGATCATGACATTCTGAAAATCAGCGGCCTCAAGCGCGTCGCGCATGGCGCCGATGCGGTGGTCCATCATGTCGGAGGGGCCGATGATGTCGGCGCCCGCTTCAGCCTGCGACAGGGTCTGTTTCACAAGCGCCTCGACCGTGGGGTCATTCACGACCTCTCCGTCGACGACAAAGCCATCCTGACCAGTGTCGGAATAGGGGTCGAGCGCGACGTCCGTCATCACCAGCATCTCTGGCACGGCGGCCTTGATGGCGCGGATGGCCCGGTTGGTGAGGTTTCCCGGGTTCCAGGCCTCGGCGCAATCGGCGGTGCGCTTGTCGGCGGGGGTATAGGGGAACAGGCAGATCGCCGGGATCCCAAGATCAAACGCCTCGCGCGCGGCCTCGGCAATGCGATCCACGCTGCGGCGGAACACGCCGCGCATGGAGGGCACGGGCTCGATATGATTGTCACCCTCGGTCACGAAGACCGGCCAGATCAGGTCGCTGACGCTGAGCGAATTTTCCTGCACCAGATCGCGGATCGCGGCGGATTTGCGGGTGCGCCGCAGGCGGGTGGCTGGAAAGGGGGCGAAAATCGGCTGCATAGGGAGACCTCGGGGCTGCTGAGGGGCCGGTCGGGGCCCGCGACAGAGGGGTCGCACAGAACCGGACCCAAGCTCAAGGGGCAGGGTGTCGCGCTGCGCGGCTCTCAGCCGCGTGATCCTGCGGGGCCGGGGGTAGGCAACCCCGTAAAGTCGGGCTATATCCGCCTGACAGACAAGACAGGCCGTGGCACCGGAGCGATCCGACAGCCGTCACGGTGTACGAAAGGACAGAGGGCCAGTGGGCGCGGCGGCCAGTATTTTCGAACTCATTGACCTGCGGTCGTTTTCAAACCTGTGGTTCTGGATCGCCTTGGCTGTGGTCTGGTCATCCGCCAGCCATTGGGTGCTTGGCGTGCCCTTCGATGTGATCCTGCGCGCCCAGAACAAGGGCGCGAAGGCAGAGGCCGATCTGCAGGATCTTGTGCGCATCAACGTCAATCGCATCCTCACGATCTCGGACACCTCCTGGCTGCTGATTGCAGGTCTGGGGGGCTTTGCCCTGACAGCGCTGGCCTTGCTGGGCTTTCGCTACGGCGTTGAATTTGCGCAGGCTTTGTTTCTTTTGGCGCTGCCTCTGTCGCTTGTGTGGCTGCTGAGCGTGCGGGCCGCACATAAAATCGCCCGCGAGCAGCCGGGCACAGAAGATCTTTACCTGCGACTGCGCCGCCTGCGCATCGCGATCCAGGCGATCGGGTTGTTGGCGATCCTCGTCACCTCGACCTGGGGAATGTTCATCAACGCCTCACTCGGCGTATTGGGGCGCTGAAAATGGCCAATAAAACGCATATCACCCTCGGCGGTGCGCCCGAGGGGTTCGACGCCGCTCTGTTGATCGCAGAGGCCCACAAAAGTGCTGGTCCCGTCGTGCATATTGCACGTGATGACAAGCGCTTGGCCGCCATGGTTGATGCGCTGCACTTCTTTGCGCCCGACATCCCGGTGCTGACATTTCCGGCCTGGGACTGTCTGCCCTATGACCGGGTTTCGCCCAATGCCGATATCTCGGCGATGCGGATGGCGACGCTGGCGGGACTGGTGCACGGCATGCCCAGCCGGTTCATCCTGCTGACGACAATGAGCGCCGCGACCCAGAAAGTGCCCGCCCGCGAGGTGCTGCGCGACGCCGCCTTCACCGCCCGCGTTGGCGACCGGATCGACGAAAAAGCCCTGCGCAATTTCCTTGTCCGCATGGGCTTTTCGCAGAGCAATGCGGTCACGGAGCCCGGCGATTACGCGCTGCGCGGCGGGATCATCGACATCTATCCTGCGGGCAGTGGCGGGCCGGTGCGCCTCGACCTGTTCGGCGATGTTCTGGACGGCGCACGCCGCTTTGATGCGGCCACGCAGCGCACCACTGATAAGCTGGATGTCATTGAACTTGCTCCGGTTTCCGAAGTCATTCTGGACGATGCCGCGATCACCCGGTTCCGCCAGAACTATCGCATCGAGTTTGGCGCTGCCGGCACCGATGACCCGCTGTACGAGGCTGTCAGCGCCGGGCGCAAACAGCAGGGGATCGAGCACTGGCTGCCGTTCTTTCATGAGCGGCTCGAGACGCTGTTCGACTACCTGCCGGACGCGACCATCACGCTGGACGATCAGGTCACCCCGGCGCGGCTGTCGCGGTGGGACACGATCACGGACCAATACGAAACCCGCCGCATTGCCCTGGGGCAAAAGGGGCGCATGGACTCGGTCTACAAACCGGTGCCGCCAGCGCTGCTCTATCTGACGGATGCCGCATGGGAGGCGGCGATTGGCGCGCGTCGGGTGATCCAGCTGTCGCCCTTGCCACAGTCGCCGGGGGTGAACGTTCTGGATGCCGGAGGGCGTCAGGGGCGCAATTTCTCACCCGAACGGCAGCTTGAAAATATCAACCTTTTCAGCGCTCTGGCAGATCATATTCGTGCGAAACTTCACGACGGTCCGGTGGTCGTTGCGTCCTATTCCGAGGGCGCGCGAGAGCGTCTTGAAGGGCTGATCGAGGACGAAGGGCTGGGCGGTGCTGTGTCGCTGAATGATGCCTCTCGCCTCGGCAAGACCGGGCTGCATCTTGCGATCTGGCCATTGGAGCACGGGTTCACTGGCAAGTGGCGCGACCGCGCCCTGACGGTGATTTCCGAGCAGGACGTTCTGGGCGACCGGCTGATCCGCGGCGCACGCAAGCGCAAGCGGGCCGAGAATTTCCTGACCGAAACGCAGAGCCTGAGCACAGGCGATCTGGTGGTCCATGTGGATCACGGCATCGGGCGCTATCATGGGCTGGAAGTGATCACCGCCGCCGGCGCAGCGCATGAGTGCATTCTGCTTGAATATGCTGAAAACGCTCGGCTTTATTTGCCCGTCGAGAATATCGAACTGCTCTCGAAATATGGCCACGAGGAAGGCTTCCTCGACAAGCTGGGCGGTGGCGCCTGGCAGGCCAAGAAGGCCCGGCTGAAAGAACGCATCCGCGAGATGGCCGACAAGCTGATCCGCGTTGCCGCCGAACGCGCGCTGCGGCGAGCGCCGATCATGGACCCGCCCTCAGGCGAATGGGACGCGTTTCAGGCGCGTTTTCCCTACCAGGAGACCGATGACCAGCTGAGCGCCATTCACGATGTGCTGACGGATATGGAGTCCGGCCATCCGATGGATCGGCTGATCTGCGGTGACGTCGGCTTTGGCAAGACCGAGGTTGCGCTTCGGGCGGCCTTTGTTGCCGCGATGTCCGGCGCTCAGGTCGCCGTAATTGCCCCGACGACCCTGCTGGCCCGCCAGCACTATCAGGGATTTGCCGAGCGGTTTCGTGGATTTCCGATTGAAGTCAATGCATTGTCGCGCTTTGTTAGCGCATCGGACGCAACGCGCACCCGCGCTGGCATTGCCGATGGCACTGTCGATATTGCGGTCGGCACGCATGCGCTGCTGGCCAAGGGGATCAACTTCCGGAACCTCGGCCTGCTGATCATCGACGAAGAGCAACGCTTCGGGGTGTCGCATAAGGAACGTCTGAAGCAGATGCGCTCTGACGTTCATGTGCTGACGCTGACGGCGACGCCAATCCCGCGGACGCTGCAACTCAGCCTGTCTGGTGTGCGTGACCTTTCCATCATCGGGACGCCGCCGGTCGACCGTCTGGCGATCCGCACCTACGTCAGTGAATTCGATGCCGTCACCGTACGCGAGGCCCTGTTAAGAGAGCATTATCGTGGGGGCCAAAGCTTCTTCGTGGTGCCACGGCTGAGCGATCTTCCCGAGATCGAGGAGTTTCTGAAAACGCAGGTGCCTGAGGTCAGCTTCGTTGTGGCGCACGGGCAGATGGCGGCAGGCGATCTCGACAAGCGGATGAACGCGTTTTACGATGGGAAATACGATGTTTTGCTGGCCACGACGATCGTGGAAAGCGGCCTCGACATCCCGCGCGCCAATACGATGATCGTGCACCGCGCGGATATGTTCGGCCTCGCGCAGCTCTACCAGATCCGTGGCCGCGTTGGCCGCGCCAAGACCCGCGCCTATGCCTACATGACGACGACACCGCGTATGAAACTGACGGATGCCGCGCAGAAACGACTGCGGGTGCTGAGCAGTCTCGACACGCTGGGCGCCGGATTTACGCTTGCATCTCAAGACCTTGATATTCGCGGCGCCGGCAATTTGCTGGGCGAGGAGCAGTCGGGCAACATGCGGGACGTTGGGTATGAGCTGTACCAGTCGATGCTGGAGGAGGCGATTGCCAAGATCCGCTCCGGAGAGCTGGAAGGCCTGACCGAGAGCGATGGGCAATGGGCGCCGCAGCTGAACCTGGGTGTGCCGGTGCTGATCCCCGAAGACTATGTGCCGGATCTGGACCTGCGGCTGGGGCTCTATCGGCGCCTCTCAAGCCTGTCGAAGAAGGTCGAGCTGGAAGGGTTCGCGGCTGAACTGATCGACCGTTTTGGGAAATTGCCCAAGGAGGTCAATACCTTGCTGCTGGTTGTCCGGATCAAGGCGATGTGCAAGCGGGCCGGGATCGCCAAGCTGGACGCGGGGCCGAGGGGGGCCACGATCCAGTTCCACAACGACAAGTTCGCAAGCCCTGAGGGGTTGGTGGCCTTCATCCGCGATCAGGGTGGCACGGCACGGGTCAAGGATAACCGTATCGTGCTGCAAAGCGACTGGAAAAGCGATGGAGAGCGGATCAAGGGTGCCTTTGCGATCGCCCGGGATCTGGCGGAAATTGTGGTGACCAAAGAGAAGAAGGCGAAGGCCCGCAGCTGACGGATTGTGCATTCGTGCAAGCACTGGAAATCGCTGATTTTCCAGGTCGGTATCAGAACGGTGTCGCGTCGGTATCTGGTCGGTGCGGGGCTTCGCTGCACGGCCTGCATCGATGGTGCGAATTTGCTGCCGCGATTGTTCTCGCTGCCTCGCTGAGCTGTTTTGAATGTCGTGGCTAGCGCAATTTGCAAATGCCATGTCGCTACTTTGCAAAGGCACTTGCTGCAATTCTGCAAATTTTGGTGTGCCTATTTGCAAATCTCTCGGCGAAGCCTGCCGGCACTATCAAGGTCAGGAAACGCCAGGCGAGCGACCGATCTTCTTTTCAAAGAAAAAATCTGGGTAAGGATCATCGTTGAAACGATCAATCTCGACCCAGCCAGAGGCGCGATAGAGGTTCACCGCCTCGGGGAGCGCGCTGTTGGTGTCCAGCCGCAGATGTGTGTAGCCGAGATCGCAGGCGATCTCTTCGACACGGGTCATCAGGTCCCGCGCCAGCCCAAGGCCGCGAGCGGCGGGCGAGACCCAGAGACGCTTGATCTCTGCCTTGCGAGGCGAGTCGGCCTGATCCAAGTCCATCGGATCAGCAGAGGCACCGGACCCTTTCAGGCCAACACACCCCAACGGCAGTCCGTCGGAGAGCGCGACGAGGAACACGCCCCGCGGTCGGATCATGTCGGCGGCGTCGGGATCGCAGGACAGCGAAACGTCGAAGCCGCGCTCAAAACGTCGCGCAAGCTCGCTATAGTATTCACCGAGGCAAAAAACTGCGGCCTGGCATCGCGGATCCTGTTCGGTGATCAGAATGCGGTCGCGCCCGAGCACGGAGGCGACCAGATCCATCGCAGCGAGCAGCGCCTGTGGCTTGGGGTGACGTGAAAAGAGCGCCTCGGCACGGCTATCCGACAGGCTTTCGTAGGCGGTAAACTCTGCTTGGCCAGCCTCTGTCAGACGGGCGATACGGCGGCGGGCATCGGCTTCATCGGGTGTCGTCGTCAGCAGACCTTCGCCTTCTAGACTGCGCAAAAGCCGGCTCATCAAGCCCGAGTCAAGGCCGAGATAATCACGGATTTCAGACACTTCTGTGAAACCCTGACCGATCGCATTCAATACGCGCGCGGCGCCAAGGGGGCGGCCGCGACCAAGGAAGGAGTGATCCAGCGCCCCGACCTCGGTGGTGACGGCGCGGTTGAAACGGCGGAGACGGGCGATGGGATCATGGGTCATGTCGCTGACTTAGGTCAGATAATAATACCTCGTCAATAGATATCTGACCGAAGTCAGCTAGGTGAGGCGCAGCATTTCGGGTCCATGGCAGCTTGGGCGCAAAAGCACGAGGCGGCAACTTCTGTGTCGGCGCGGGCCAGGGCAAAGTCTAGGCGCTGGCGAATGAGAGGCAATTCTGCAGTGTCATTTCGCGCTTTAAGACAGTCATGCAAGCCCTTCAGAGACCATACATTATCGGGATGGATAGAAGCGCGTGACAGAGTATTGTTGAGGCCAAGGTCAATGCGATAGGTATCCTCGGCCTCGGCAATGTGACCCTGCTCAAACAACAGCGCGCCGAGGGCATGGCGCGGCGGTTGCATCCAGCCCCAAGGCTCATCATAGGGCAGCGCGTCATCAAGCGCGATGGAGCGACGCAATTCAGCGAAGGCGGCGTCGAAATCGCCCTGGCGGTAAAGGATTTCGCCCCGCAACATGGCCTTCGCGACCTCGATCAGGTCGATGACCCGGTTGTTGTGCAGCAGGCGGGTGGCGGGGACGCGGGCGGCAGATGCGAGGAAGATGCCTTCTGCCTCAATGGCTTCAGCGACGTTGTTGAGCGCGGCATGGGCGAGCGCCTTGCCGTAGAGCGTGAAGGTGGTGAGGCAGCGGAACAGGTCAGGATCGTCTGGCAACGGCATCTCGATCAGTTGCTGCCAGCGGCCGAAACGGATCAGAACATGAGGCTCGAACCCAAGGAAAGCCTCAAAGAAATCGGCCATGGGTGGGCTTTCGATGCGCAGCATGTCGTCGGGGGTTGTCGCGCGCAAGTCACGAACGGCCTGCATGGCGGGGTCGTATTGTCCAAGGAAAAGAGCGCCATAGAGGACAAAGTGAAGGTTATGTTGACGGTAGCCGGTGTAGAAATCCATGCCGCCGCGGGTCTGGTACCACTTCATGTCGGCAGCGACGGCGCGCTGGTTCCAGGCGACGACATTGGCGTAGTCGCCGCAGAGCACGTCGATATGGGTGGGCATGTGGACGAGGTGGCCCGCATCGGGCACCAACGTGCGCAGGGCGTCGGCGGCAGGGAGCGCGGCTTCGGGGGTCGGCGACATCTCCATCAGGTGAATGTAGAGATGCAGCAGTCCCGGGTGCTGCAGCGCGTCAGGACGAGCCAGTGCGGCCTCCAGCACCCTGCGGCACTCGAGCGTGGCGGGGCTGGTCGGGTCGCCGGTGGTGAGATCCCACATCTTCCAAGGGGTCAGGTTCAGCAGGCTTTCGGCGAAGATCGTGGCCACCTCGGGCGATGTGTCAAAGTTGGCGTGGACGTCGCGCATCGCATTTGCAAAGTCATGATCCCAAATATGCAAATCGGGGTTCGGGGTGCTTTGCGGATAGCGCGCGGGCAAAGCATTGATCAGCGCGGCCTCAAGCGGGCTCACGCGGTCAGTCAGAGCGAGGGCGGTGCGCATCGCGTCTGTTGCCTGAGCCAAAGCAGTGCTGCGGGTCTTGTCGTCCTGAAGCGCCCATGGGTAGTTGTAGTTCGGACCTGAGGCATAGGCGATGCCCCAGTGGGCCATGGCGCAGGCAGGGTCGGCCTGAATGGCGCGGCGGAAGCACGCGATGGCTTCCTCGTGGTGGTAGCCATAGGTCCAGATCAGGCCGCGATCGAACCAGATCTGCCCCTCGGTCGAGGATGTGGTGACGGCAAAGCTGTAGCTGCCGAGATCGAAATAGGGGTCCATGCGCCGGTCCTTCTGGGGTCGGACCCAGAATGGCGGATCGGCGTGGCAGAGGCCAGAGGCCTGCGCGGTCCGTGCGAAAGTTAAAAGCATGCGAGCGGTCAGAGTACACCGGCCGCAGGAAAATCAGCCAGGTAGACAATCATAGCGTGGAGCGGTGCAGGCAGAGCGGCGGGAGGGAGAACAGAGGGCTGCGCGTTCCCTGCGAAGGATAGAGAGAGCAGCGAGCAGGCTGTACCGGCCCTATGACAGTGGCCCAAACGCGACGAACATAGGGCGGAGCCGGTTCTGACAGAGTGGCGCGGTAAAGGCCAAGGCATCGCGCGATGTCCAAAAGAGAGAGCGACACCAGCGGGCGGAACGCAGCGGATACAGGCCGTCGCTCATGTTCACTCTTTTCGGGCGCAGCGGTTAAGACAGAGCCTTGCGGGCCTCAGGACAGAAGTGCGGCGATTTTCGGGCTGACATGCGCCCAGAGTTCGGGGACGGAGCGGCGCACGGCGGCGCCGACTCGGGCATCGACCATCTCGTAGGTCACGTTGTGGCTGCGCCAGGAGACGCCCTTGGAGGCGATGTTCTGCATTGGCGGTTGGAAGCGGTCCAGCGCCTTTGCAAAGCGGGCATCAGGGGTTTGCGAACCCTCGAACTCATGCCAGAGGGCGTTGAGAGCCGCGCCTTGTTCGGTCGGCAGAAGGCCGAAGAGGCGAGCGGCGGCGGCCTCCTCAAGATCGGCCATGGCGGCCTGAGAGGCCTCGGTCTGGGCGTAGATCGGGGCGTCGCCGGCGTCGATCTCAACCAGATCATGCAGCAAAAGCATACGGATAACGCGGAAGGACGAGACGCCTTCTGGGGCGTGTTCGGCCAGCGTCAGCGCGTAGAGCGCGAGGTGCCAGGAGTGTTCGGCGGAGTTCTCAAACCGCGAGGCATCGCAGAGGGTCGTCGCGCGGACGATGTTTTTCAGCTTGTCAGCCTCGGCCACGAAGGTCGTGCGGGCGATGGTGTCGGGATCGGTGCCCGAGAGCTCGGACTCGAGATGGGCGAAAAGGTCGGGCAGAGTCTCGTGGATCAGGCGGGCGCGGCCGGTGGCGCAGTTGTCGCGGGCGACCAAGGCGTGATCGGCGCGGCGCGGATTGGCGGCCCAGACCTGAATGACCGGCACGGCGTAGTCGATGGACTTGGCGAGTCGGGCGTCGGGGGTCTCGTTGGCTTCGAACTCGGACCATAGGGCGTGGAAACGGGCGCCCTGATCGGCGGGCAGCAAGGCAAAGAGGCGCGTGGCGGCGGCGTGCTCAGCCTCGGCCAGTGCGACGGTATCATGAGGCAGATCAATGGGTTGGTCGCCTGCGTCGATCTCAACCAGATCATGCAGCAGGATCATCGACAGAACGCGATCCAGACGCTCAGGCGCGAGGTCGGGCAGGAAGATCATCGCGGCGAGGGCGGCTTGCCAGGAATGCTCGGCCGAGTTTTCGGCGCGCGACTGATTGGTCAGGGTGGTGGCGCGGGTGACGCTTTTGAGCCGATCAGCCTCGGTCAGGAAGGCGAGCTGGGCGTCGAGGCGTGTGATATCCATGGGGTCCTGTCCGGTCTGCGGCGTTTGGCGCAGGGGTATGCCGGTCGCGCGCCAAGCGCAAGGCAGGGACAGGGGGCCACGGCCCCCATCGTGGGGACCGTGGAGAGAAGCTTAGCGGCTGGTTTCCGTGAGGCGACGTTTGACGTAGTCGCTGACGGTGCCGATCATGTTTTCCATCTGATCGCCTTCGGAGAAGAAGTGGCCCGCACCCGGAACTTCGTCATGGGTGACGGTGATGCCCTTCTGCTCTTGCAGCTTGGAGACAAGCGTCGTGGTGTCGGCGGGGGGCGCGACACGGTCGGCGCCGCCGTTGATGATCAGACCGGACGCCGGGCAGGGCGCCAGGAACGAAAAGTCGTACATATTGGCAGGCGGGCTGACCGAGATGAAGCCGGTGATCTCGGGCCGGCGCATCAGCAGTTGCATGCCGATCCAGGCACCGAACGAGAAGCCAGCAACCCAGCAATGCTTGGAGTTGTTGTTCATCGACTGCAGGTAATCGAGGGCGGAGGCAGCATCAGACAGCTCGCCAATCCCCTGATCGTATTCGCCCTGGCTACGGCCCACGCCACGGAAGTTGAACCGCAGCACGGTGAAGCCCATGTTGTAGAAGGCGTAGTGCAGATTGTAGACGATCTTGTTGTTCATCGTCCCGCCAAACTGCGGGTGCGGATGCAACACGATGGCAATCGGCGCGTCACGGTCTTTTTGTGGGTGGTAACGCCCTTCAAGGCGACCTTCGGGTCCGGGAAAGATGACCTCGGGCATTATGGAGAATCCTCGTGTGTGGTGCTATATTCTTGACGAATTTTATCGGGCACCTTAGAAATGTTCTAAACCGGCCGGACGGGTCCGGCGCGGGCTATCCAGCCAGATAGTCTGCGCGGGCGCTAAGGTCAATGAAATCAACCTCTCGGGCAAGGAGTTCCGCGTGAAACTAAGTACCAAGGGGCGTTACGCCATGGTCGCGCTGGCCGATATTGCCCTGCAACCGCCGGATTCGCTGGTGGCGCTTGGTGATATTTCCAAACGCCAGTCAGTGTCGCTGCCCTATCTGGAACAACTTTTCGTCAAGCTACGGCGCTCAGGTCTGGTGGACAGTGTGCGCGGGCCGGGGGGCGGCTATCGTCTGGCCAAGCCCGCGATGGAGATCCGGGTGGTCGATATTCTGGCCGCCGTCGATGAGACGGTGAGCGCGATGCACAAGGGGGCAGGCGCCTCGGGTGGGACATCCGGCAGCCGCGCCCAGTCGATGACGAACCGTTTGTGGGAGGGGCTGAGCGCACATGTCTATGTGTTCCTGCACCAGACCACGCTGGGCGATGTGGTGCGCAATGAACTCGCGCCCTGTCCTGCGGTGCCGAACCTCTTCGAGATCATCGACGAGGCGTGAGGGGCTGCCCGTCGGGCGATCCGCACCCTATATATGACAACAAGACGCCACAGGGTTGGCGTGGAAGGTAATACTGCGATGGCTCGGGTCTATCTGGATCATAACGCGACAACGCCGCTGCGCTCTGAGGCGCGCGAGGCGATGATTGCGGCGATGGATGTCTCGGGCAACCCGTCCTCGGTGCATGCCGAGGGGCGCGGGGCGAAGTCGCTGATCGAGCGGTCGCGGGCACAGGTTGCTGCCGCGCTTGGGGCCGAGGGGGCGGATATCGTTTTCGTCTCAGGCTCGACCGAAGGGGCGGCGCTGGCCTTGGCGGGGCGTGGCCTTGCCATGGCGCAGATTGAACATGACGCGATGCTGGCCTGGGGTGGCGAAGATCTGCCCGTCGATGGCCTTGGGCGTGTCAGCGTTGCAGAGCCTGCAAAGTCGGCTTTGCAACTTGCAAACAGCGAAACCGGCGTGGTGCAAAGCCTGCCGGAGGGTCTGGCTGTCAGCGATCTGACACAGGCTTTCGGTAAGCTGCCCATTGCGTTCAACTGGCTCGGGTGCCAGATGGGACTGGTCTCGGCGCACAAGCTGGGCGGGCCGAAAGGCATAGGCGCGCTGGTTCTGAAACGCGGCACCGATCTGGCGGCGCAGATCCGCGGAGGCGGTCAGGAAATGGGCCGTCGCGCGGGTACAGAAAACGTCATCGGCATCGCCGGGTTCGGTGCGGCTGCTGAGGCCGCCGCGAAAGATCTTGCTGGCGGTGTCTGGGACGAAGTCGGCGCGCGCCGCGACCGGATGGAGGCGATGCTGCGCGATACCTGCCCCGATCTGGTGATTGCAGGGGTTGACGACAGGGCCGGGACAGGGCCAATGCGCCTTCCCAATACCTCCAACCTGATCTCGCCCGGGTGGAAGGGCGAAACGCAGGTGATGCAGATGGATCTGGCTGGCATCGCGGTCAGCGCCGGATCGGCCTGCTCCAGTGGCAAGGTGCGCGCCAGCAAGGTGCTGCGGGCCATGGGATATGATGACGAGGCTGCCAGCGGTGCGCTGCGGGTGTCCTTGGGTCCGTGGACGACGGACGACGAAATTGAGCGCTTTGCCAAAATCTGGCTGGCGCAACGGACGAAACATCACGCCAGAGCGGCGTGAGCAAGCGAACAGGACGAGGATGCCATGACCAAGATGGACACGCCCGATGTCACCAATGCAGACGTCAAAGAGGGCGTCGATCAAGAGACCGTAGATGCGGTCCGCAAGGTTGGCGGCGCCTATAAGTACGGCTGGAATACGGATATCGAGATGGACTATGCCCCGATGGGGCTGAACGAGGATATCGTTCGTCTGATCTCGAGCAAGAACGGCGAGCCGGAGTGGATGCTTGAGTGGCGTCTGCAGGCCTATCGTCGCTGGCTGGAAAAGGAAGAGCCGACCTGGGCCATGGTCGACTATCCCAAGATCAACTTCCAGAACCAATACTACTATGCCCGGCCGAAAAGCATGGAGGTGAAGCCGCAGTCGCTGGACGACGTGGACCCGAAACTGCTGGAAACGTATAAAAAGCTCGGCATTCCGCTGAAGGAACAGATGATCCTGGCCGGGGTCGAAGTGCCCGAGGGCGACGAGCCGGTGGAAGAACGCCGTGTCGCCGTGGATGCGGTGTTTGACTCCGTCTCGGTCGGTACGACGTTCCAGAAGGAACTGAAGGCCGCTGGCGTGATCTTCTGCTCGATCTCGGAAGCGATCCGCGACCACCCCGAGCTGGTGCAGAAATACCTCGGCTCGGTCGTGCCGGTGTCGGACAACTTCTATGCGACGCTGAACTCGGCTGTCTTCTCGGATGGCTCGTTCGTTTACGTCCCGCCGGGCGTGCGCTGCCCGATGGAGCTGAGCACCTATTTCCGCATCAATGCGGAGAACACCGGCCAGTTCGAACGCACCCTGATCATCTGCGACAAGGGGGCTTATGTCAGCTACCTTGAGGGCTGCACCGCGCCGCAACGCGACGTGGCGCAACTGCACGCAGCCGTGGTCGAGATCGTGCTGCTGGAAGATGCCGAGGTGAAATACTCCACGGTGCAGAACTGGTATCCGGGCGATGAAAACGGCAAGGGCGGGATCTACAACTTCGTCACCAAGCGTGCCGATTGCCGCGGCGATCGCTCCAAGGTGATGTGGACGCAGGTCGAAACCGGCTCTGCCGTGACCTGGAAGTATCCGTCGTGCATCCTGCGCGGCGATGACAGCCAGGGCGAGTTCTACTCGATCGCCATCGCCAACAACATGCAGCAGGCCGACACCGGCACGAAGATGGTCCACCTTGGCAAGAACACCAAGAGCCGGATCGTCTCGAAAGGGATCAGCGCCGGTAAGGCGCAGAACACCTATCGCGGGCTTGTCTCGATGCACCCGAAGGCCAAGAACAGCCGCAACTATACCCAGTGCGACAGCCTGCTGATCGGTTCGGAATGTGGGGCGCATACCGTGCCTTATATCGAGGTAAAGAATAACTCCTCGCGGGTTGAGCATGAGGCGACGACCTCCAAGGTCGATGACGAGCAGCTGTTCTATTGCCGTCAGCGCGGCATGGACGAAGAGGCAGCGGTGGCGCTGGTGGTCAACGGCTTCTGCCGCGACGTGCTGCAGGCGCTGCCGATGGAGTTCGCCATGGAAGCGCAGCAGCTGGTTGCGATTTCGCTGGAAGGGTCGGTGGGCTGATCAGGCCCGCCTTGCGGCGTGTCCCTGCCGGGGCGCGCCTGACGATGGTACTAGGAAAACGACATGATCCTGACGACGACCAACAGCATCGAGGGCCGCAAGATCACCGAATACCGCGGTATCGTGGTGGGTGAGGCCATTATGGGCGCCAATGTGGTGCGTGATTTCTTCGCCGGGATCACCGATATCATAGGTGGCCGCTCGGGTGCCTATGAGAGCAAGCTGCAGGATGCCCGCGACACGGCGATGCGCGAGCTGGAACAGCGCGCGGCCTCGCTTGGGGCCAATGCGGTGGTGGGCGTCGACCTCGACTACGAAGTGGTTGGGGACTCGATGCTGATGGTGAGCGTGTCCGGCACGGCGGTGGTGGTCGCGTAAGATGAACCCGGCGCTGCAGACTGCCATGCCCAAGCGGCCCGAGCTGACCTTTCCACCGAAGGTGGTTGAGGCGGTGCGGCTGGCCTACGCCGAGGCCGGGGTGATCCTGGAGTATGGCTCTGGCGGGTCCACCGTGATGGCGGCAGAAATGCCGGGCAAACATGTCACCAGCGTGGAAAGCGACGGCACCTGGGCGCAGATGATGCGCGACTGGTTTGCCGCCAATCCACCGGCCTCGCGCGTTGAGGTGGTGCATGCCGATATCGGGCAGATGGAGAACTGGGGCTATCCGCTGGATGACAGCGCTTGGCGCAGTTTCGCGGCCTATCCGATGGCGGTCTGGGACCGGCCCGACATGCCGCACCCGGATGTGGTGCTGGTGGATGGCCGGTTTCGCACCGGCTGCGTGCTGGCCACGGCGTTTCGCATCACGCGGCCCGTGACCCTGCTGTTTGATGATTATGTTAACCGCCCAGAGTACCACGAGATCGAGGCATTTGTGGGCCAACCGACACATATCGGCCGACTGGCCGTCTTTGACATAGCGCCGATGGCGGTCCCTGGGGACCGTCTGTTGGACGTATTCAGAATGATGACGCACGCCTGAGGCGCTGCGCGACGAAAGGACAAAACATGCTGGAAATCAACAACCTGCACGTCAAACTTGAAGAAGAAGATAAACAGATCCTGAAGGGTGTCGACCTCAAGATCGAACCCGGCATGGTCCATGCGATCATGGGGCCGAACGGCTCGGGCAAGTCGACGCTGTCTTATGTCCTGTCGGGCAAGGGCGGCTATGAGGTGACCGAAGGCTCGGCGACGCTGGAGGGCAATGACCTGCTGTCGATGGACCCCGAAGCGCGCGCCGCTGCCGGTCTGTTCCTGGCGTTCCAGTACCCGGTCGAGATCCCCGGCGTCGGCAACATGACCTTCCTGCGCACCGCGGTGAATTCGCAGCGCAAGGCCCGTGGCGAAGACGAGCTGACCGCCGCCGAGTTCCTGAAAGCGGTACGCGAAAAGGCCAAGAGCCTGAAGATCGACGCCGAGATGCTGAAGCGCCCGGTCAACGTCGGCTTTTCCGGCGGCGAGAAGAAGCGCAACGAGATCCTGCAGATGGCCATGCTTGAGCCGAAGATGTGCATCCTGGACGAGACCGACTCCGGCCTCGACGTCGATGCGATGAAACTGGTGTCGGAAGGCGTCAACGCGCTGCGCGACGGCAAGCGGTCCTTCCTGGTGATCACCCACTACCAGCGCCTGCTGGACCACATCAAACCGGACGTCGTGCACATCATGTCGAACGGCCGCATCATCAAGACCGGCGGCCCCGAGCTGGCGCTGGATGTTGAAGAGAACGGCTACAAGGATCTGCTGGCGGAGGCGCAGGCATGATTGCACCGAGCAAACCGAAGCTGACGCAGGCCAAGATCGACGCCACGGACGCTCGGATCAAGGCGATCACGCCGCCCGTCGTGCGCGGCTGGAGTGCGGATCTGCGCGCGGATGCGCTGAGCCGGCTGCGTGCCATGGGTCTTCCGGGCCCGCGCGATGAATACTGGAAGTTCACCAAGCCGCAAAGTCTGGTGCAACCCGAGGCCCCTAAAGCCGCGGTGTTCGACGCAGGGGAAGCGCAGATCTTTGACGGGGTCGACCGGGTGAAGATCGTCTTCGTCGATGGTGTCTTCGATCCCGAGGAGAGCGACGCTCTCGCGCCCAATGGCGTCACGATCGAACGGCTGTCGCAGGCCAACTCGGACATCCACTGGGCCAAGGCCCTTTACGGCAAGCTGGAGACCGCTGGCCAGGATCCGGTGCCGCGCCCTCTGGCGGCGCTGAACACCTGGGCGGCGACCGATGGCCTGCTGATCCGGGTCAGCGGGCAGACGGAAAAGGCGGTCTCGATCGTCTATCATCACCGCGACGAAGCCTCGGACGTTATGATGCACCATGTCATCAAGCTGGATGACGGGGCCGAGCTGACCCTGCTGGAGAACGGCCCTGCAGCCGCGCGCTTCAACAAGGTAATGGAGGTCGAGGTCGGCAAGGGGGCGAAGTTCCACCATGTCCGCGCTCAGGGGCGCGATCATGAGCGCCGGGCCGTGACGCATATCTTTGCGCGTCTCAAGGCGGAGGCTCTGTTCAAGAGCTTCACTATGACCGCCAATGGCGTGCTGACGCGCAACGAATGCATCATCGAGATGCTGGGCGATGACGCGGTGGCGCATGTCGCGGGTGCCTGCATGGGCGACGGTGACTTTCTGCATGACGACACGGTGTTCGTGACGCATGACGCGCTGAACTGCGAAAGCCGTCAGGTGTTCAAGAAGGTGCTGCGGAACGGTGCCAAGGGCGTGTTCCAGGGCAAGATCCTGGTCAAGGCCGGGGCGCAGAAGACCGATGGCTATCAGCTGAGCCAGGCGCTGCTGCTGGACGGCGACAGTGAGTTCCTCGCCAAGCCCGAGCTTGAGATCTATGCCGATGATGTCGCCTGTTCGCACGGCTCGACCACCGGGGCCATCGACGAGGACGCGCTGTTCTATCTGCGCGCCCGTGGCGTCAGCGAGGCCGAGGCGACCAATCTTCTGACACTAGCGTTTCTGGCGCAGGCGCTGGAGGAGATCGAGGACGAAGCCCTGCGTGACGTCCTGCTGGAGCGTCTGAGCGCCTGGCTGGATCGACGCATCGACTGATGTCGCTGCTCGGCAATATCGCGGCGACCTATGTGCATCCGCGCCGCGTCCTCCGACACTTGCTGTCGGCGGGCGTGCGCGAGGATCGTGCGCTGGTGCTGGCCATGGGCGTGGGCGCGATGGCCTTCGTTGCGCAATGGCCCCGGCTGGTGCGCGTGGCGGACGCCAGTGGCGAAGATCTGCAAATGTTGCTGGGGGGATCGCTGCTGGGTCTGGTCTTCATCCTGCCACTGCTTATGTACGTGCTGGCGGCGCTGTCGCATCTGCTGGCGCGTCTTTTTGGCGGGCAGGGCAGCGGCTATGCCAGCCGGATCGCGCTGTTCTGGGCGCTGGCGGCAGCCTTGCCGCTGATGCTGCTGGACGGTCTGGTCGGAGGTTTCATCGGCCCCGGCCCGGCGAAGATCGCGGTCGGAATATTATGGTGCCTCGCCGTCCTTGTTTTCTGGACGGCTGGGCTGATCGAAGCCCACTTCAGCCCGCAATCGGGGAGCCGACACGCATGACTTCATCCTGGCTTGACCTTGCGCGTCAAAGCATTCTGAACCCGATGGCCGCCGCTCCGCTGCTGGTCAGCACACCGCTGAACCCGGCGGTCGTGCCGCTGACGCTGGCGCTGGTCGCGGTGCTGAACGGGCTGCTCTACGGTATCCTGCTGCCGGTCGATTTCTTTTCCGGCGGCTTTGCCTCGCCCATCGTGCTGGCGACGCTGGTCGGCGGTGTGGTCTGGGGCAGTGCCGCCATTCTGGCCGCTGTCGGGCGGATGTTCGGCGGCCATGGCACCACAACGACGCTGCTGCGCGTGACGCTCTGGCTGCAGATCCTGCGGCTGACGGCGCAGGTCGTGCTCAGCGTGGTTGGCATGATCGTGCCCGGTCTGGCGTGGATGGTCGGCATGGCGGCGGGGATCTGGGGCATCTACATGATGATCTGCTTCGTCGCGGCCGCCCATGGCTTTGACACCCGCCTCAAGGCGGTTGGCGTTGTGGGCGTTACTTTTGTTTCGGCGGTGCTGCTGTTGTCGGTGCTGCTGTCTGCTATGGGCGTTGCGCCCGTGGAGGTCTGATATGTTCGACGTGAACGCAATCCGTGCCGATTTCCCGATCCTGTCGCGGCAGGTCAACGGCAAGCCGCTGGTCTATCTCGACAATGGCGCCTCGGCGCAGAAGCCGCAGGTGGTGATTGACGCGATCACGCAGGCCTATTCGCAGGAATATGCCAATGTGCACAGGGGTTTGCATTACCTATCGAACCTCGCCACCGACAAGTACGAGGCCGTGCGCGGCACCATCGCGCGGTTCCTGAATGCGGGCAGCGAAGATGAGATCGTGATGAACTCGGGCACCACCGAGGGCATCAACATGGTGGCCTATGCCTGGGCGATGCCGCATCTGCAGGCCGGCGACGAGATCGTGCTGTCGGTGATGGAGCATCACGCCAATATCGTGCCCTGGCATTTCCTGCGCGAACGCATGGGCGTGGTGCTGAAATGGGTCGAGGTCGAGGCAGACGGCAGTCTGGACCCCCAGAGGGTCATCGAGGCGATGGGGCCAAAGACCAAACTGGTCGCCGTGACCCAGATGTCGAATGTGCTGGGCACGATTGTCGACGTCAAAACGATCTGTGCGGCGGCGCGCGCCCGCGGTGTGGCGAGCCTGATCGATGGCTCGCAATCGGCGGTGCACATGCCCGTCGACGTGCAGGACATCGGCTGCGATTTCTTTGCGATCACCGGGCACAAGCTCTATGGGCCGTCGGGCTCTGGTGCGATCTATTGCCGTGCCGAGCGGCTGGCCGAGATGCGCCCCTTCATGGGCGGCGGCGACATGATCCGGGAGGTCACGCGTGACACGGTGATCTACAACGATCCGCCGATGAAGTTTGAGGCCGGCACCCCCGGTATCGTGCAGATGATCGGCCTCGGCGTGGCGCTGGATTACATGACCGGCATCGGGATGCAGGCCATTCATGAGCGGGAAATGCAGCTGACCGCTTATGCGAGTGATCGTCTGAAGGGGCTGAACTGGCTGAACGTGCAGGGCAATGCGCCGGGCAAGGGCGGTATCTTCAGCTTTACGCTGGACGGTGCGGCACATGCCCATGACATCTCGACCATCCTCGACAAGAAGGGCGTCGCCGTGCGCGCCGGGCATCACTGCGCTGGCCCGCTGATGGAAACGCTGGGGATCACGGCGAGTTGCCGGGCCAGCTTTGCCATGTACAACACCGAGGCCGAGGTGGATGTGCTGATCGAGGCGCTGGAACTGGCGCACGATCTGTTCGCCTGAGGCGCGGGTCGCGGGGGCAGGCATGCCTCCGGCGGGAATATGAAGGCAAGAAGAAGCGGCGCGGGGCACGAGGGGCCTTCGCGCCGTTGTCGTTTGCGGTTGAATTGCGCAGATGCGACACTTGGTGTGTCGTTTTTCGGCATATGGGTATCAATGGGACGGGAAGGGGCCTAGGCTCGGGGTAGATTTTCCGAAACACAGGAGCTTTCCATGACCCTTTTGACCGAAGCTGACGAAATTTCGCACATCGCATTCGGATTCATGGGGTCGAAGGCGCTGTTCGCGGCTCTTGAGCTGAAGGTGTTTTCCCATCTGGCCGAGGCGCCGATGACGGCGGCCGCACTGGCGCAGGCCGAGGGTATCCATGAGGATCGTGCGATGACGCTGCTGACGGCGCTGGCCGGGCTCGGGCTTGTCAGTGTGCAGGATGTGGTGTTTTCCAACTCTCCGGCGGCGGAGGCGTTTCTGGTCAAGGGGGCCAAGTATGACTTTGGCGACTATATCCGCCTGCAGGTCGGCAAGCAGATGTATCCGCTGCTGGACCAGATCGAGGGCGCGCTGATGGGCACCATGGAGGAGGGCACGACGCAGAGCTATGCCGACTGGTTTTCCGACCCCGAGGAGGCGCGGCTTTATTCCGAGAGCCAGCATGCTGGATCGCTGGGCCCGGCGCGGCAACTGGCGCGCTCGCTGGATCTGTCGGGCGGCAAGGCGTTGCTGGATGTCGGCGGGGGCACCGCGGCCTTCGACATCACCCTGTGCAAGGCCTTCGACGATCTGAGCGCGACCGTTCTGGAGTTTCCCAATGTGGCGAGCCTAGGGCGCGCCTATGTCGAGGAGGCCGGGCTGAGCGATCGCATCAGCTACCGCGAAGGCAACGCGCTGGAGGCCGATTGGCCCGAGGGGCAGGATGTCGTGCTGATGTCCTATCTGTTTTCCGGGGTTCCGGGGGACTCGCATGACGGGTTGATCGAAAAGGCGCTGTCCGTGCTGAACCCCGGCGGCAAGATCCTGATCCATGATTTCATTGTCGAGGCGGATCGTACCGGGCCGTCGCTGGCGGCGCTCTGGCAGCTGCAGCACACGGCCTTCACGCCAGAGGCGCGATCGCTGGATGCCGGCTGGCTGACGGACACGCTGAGCGATGGCGGCTTTACCGACGTCAGCATCGCGACGATGATCCCGCAGATGACGATGCTGGCGCAGGCCGTGAAGGCATGAGCGGGAAAACTGTACGCCAGCGGTGCGCAAGCCATTGCAGAGATTCCTGCGAGCCGCTATAGACCCCCGCAGGCACCCATAGCTCAGCTGGATAGAGCGCTGCCCTCCGAAGGCAGAGGCCACAGGTTCGAATCCTGTTGGGTGCACCACTTTTCAAAATATTGTTGGGTATGAAGCGAAATTCCGAGTGTTTGGAGCTTTGATCAGGCGGACGTGGCCGATTCCAGTCTTGCGACCGGCTTTTACCAATCGATTTGTTGGTGCGAGGGACTGGTTCAGCTTCGCAGATTTGGCAAAGGTTTGGCGTGCGTTGTTTTGGTCCCACACCGATTTGCCTGATTGTCAGGCACGTGTAGAATGGCGGCAGCCTTGGGTCTTGCCGAGGGCATGGGTGTTGCGCTGAGCCTGCGCCTCGGTTCTGCAAAGACACAGGCAATACCTATGGTTCAGCGAGCCGCAACCGTCGTATAGAGAGTGCCAAGCTCGGTCGGTTAGCCTCCGCAGCGATCAGTTCTTGTCCTCCCGCGCGCCAGACAATCCCTTGATCCGCAGGAAACTCGCTTCACCGGCGAAGACGTAGCGCAGCAGCAAAAGCTCCACATGGGCGGCGTTGCGGCTTGAAAAGGCCCTCAGCATCTGGCGGTGCAGGTCTACCAGCGTGTGATGCGATTCCTCGTCCCGCAGGGTCACGAGGCGGACAGACTGAATTTGCGCCATGTAGCGCAGGATGGTTTCGCGCAGCTCAACGTTCGGCACAGCCATGATCCAGGTACGGCGAATGTCCTCTGACGCGGCATAGAGGCTCTCGATATCGCCCGTCTCAAGGGTGCGCTCGGATCGCGCGACAGCCTGAGCCAGCGTTTCCAGATCAGCCTCGGTCAGCCTGGCTGTGGCCAGCGCCGCCGCGCGAGGCTCCAGCAGGCGACGCAGTTCGAAGATGTCGAGGATCTGGGCGTGCTGCAGGTTGGGCAAGGTGAAGCCGCGCGTCGTGCTGTCGAGATACCCCTCATGGGTCAGGCGCATCAGGGCATCGCGCACCGGCATCCGCGAGACATGAAATTCCTCGGCGACCGCGGTGTCAACGAGCCGGTCGTCATAGGTGATCTCGCCCCTCTGGATGCGCCCGAGGTAGGTTTCGTAAATCTTGTCCTTCATGTGGCGCTTGGGCATTTCGGCCATAATCATCCCCAAATTGTATACTGAAGCGACACGCTAAATTTCAGGCAGCTTAGCATAATCTGCGTATAGCGCACTATAAGAAGCTTTAAGTCTAAACAAAATGTTTGTATCCGTATACGAAACATGTCAGCGATAGCGATGCCAAGACGCGAAAACGCGCTGCACCTCACAACAAGGGATACCACAATGTCATCCAGAAGAACTCTGCTCACCGGCCTCGCAGTTGCGGCGCTGACCACGTTTTCCGGCGTCGCGGCCATGGCGCAGGATGCCCTCAAGATCGGCTCCTATCCGGCGAATCCGCCTTGGGAATTCAAGAACGAAGCGGGTGACTTTGAGGGCTTCGAAGTCGACATCATCAATGAGATCGCCGCCCGCCTCGGCACGACTACCGAGATTGATGGCCTCGACTTTCGCGCCCTTTTCGTGGCGACAGCCTCGGGCCGTGTGGATGCCGTGATTTCCTCGCTCACGATCACGGATGAACGCCTTGAGGCGCAGTCCTTCACGCAGCCATATTTCTCCGGCGCGCTTGGTGTGGGCACCAAGAAGGATGCGGGCATCAGCAGCATCGAGGACCTCAAGGGCAAGCGCATCGGTTCGATCGCGACGTCTTTCCCGGAAAACTGGCTGAAAGAGCGTGAGGACGAGCTGGGCTACAAGGCCTATTCCAGCTACGACACCACCGCAAACATGCTGACCGATCTGCGCAGCGGGCGCATCGATGCGGCGGTGAACGACATCGTCAGCCTGCGCTATGCCTTTGCGCAACCGCAGATGAATATGCTTGAGGTCGCGGCCGAGATCCCGACCGGCGACAAGTTTGCCATCATGCTGCCGAAAGACTCCGCGCATCTGCAGGGGTTCAACGATGCCATTTCCGCCATGAAGGAAGACGGCACCATGGCGACGCTCTATGAAAAATGGCTCGGCGTTGCCCCGGCTGCGGACAGCGTGACCGTCACGCCGCTGCCGATCCCAACCTCGGCTGACTGATTTTTCGGGCGCAGACCGCATCCCTCGCGGTCTGCGCCCTGAGCTGTCGGCCCGCCACACCACCGCGACCTGATCGGAGCACGCCATGGAAATCTTCGACATCTTCTTCAACCTCGACGTGATGCGCCGTGCGTTTCCCATTCTCATGCGCGGGATGTTGAACACGATTTTCCTCGGCACGGCGGCGATCGTGGTGGGGGGCGTGCTCGGCGTGCTGATCTGTCTGGTGCGGCTCTATGCGCCCAAGTGGCTGCGTCTGCTGGCGGTGTTCTACATCGATATCTTTCGCGCCATCCCGGTTCTGGTCGTGCTGATCCTTGTCTATTACGCGCTGCCCTTTGCGGGGATCGTGTTTTCGTCCTTCGTGGCCGCGACCATTGCGCTGGCGCTGGTGCTGGCGGCCTATACGGCCGAGGTGGTGCGCGCGGGCATCGAAGCGGTGCCTAAAGGGCAGTTCGAAGCCTGTGACGCGCTTGGCCTGTCGTTCGCGACAACGATGCGCAAGGTCGTCCTGCCTCAGGCCTTCCGCATGATGATCCCGCCGCTGGCCTCTTATGGCGTTGCCATCATGAAGGACACCTCGCTGGCGTCGGTCGTGGCGATGGATGATCTGCTCAAGCAAGCCACCGATGCGCAGGCGCTGTTTGCCAACCCGACACCGCTGGTGCTGGCAGCGCTGCTCTATATCGCGATCCTGTGGCCGCTGGTGCGCCTGACCGGCTGGCTCGAACAACATTTCAAGCGGGGCTATCGCTGAGACGCGCTCTGTCGCGCGCGCCATCAACAGGCGCAGGCCTTGCACCGCACATATGAACGGAGACCACCATGTCCACACTCCCGGGAAAGGGCGACGCCTATCTGCTCTACCACTCCATCGGTCAATACGAGGGTAAGCGCGAAGATATGACCGCGGCCCTTGCGGGCTTTGCAGATGTCTGGGGCGCGCCCAATGGCGATCAATGGGGCGATGTGCTGGGCAAGCGCCAGCAATTCATCGACCTCTGGGCCCAGCTGATCCATGCGCCCAAGGGCACTGTCACCACGACAGAGAGCGTGACCACGGGCCTGATGGCCGTGATCGGCGCGCTGCCCGAGGGCACTTTACGTGGCAAGAAGGTGCTTGTGTCCGAAGACGGCTTTCCCTCGCTGCACTTCCTGCTGACCGGGCTGTCGCAGCGCTTTGGCTTCACCCTGACCACCGTGCCGATCCGGCAGGGCGGGCATTGGGTCGAGGAAGAGGACATGATGGCGGAGTGGGACGAAGGCGTGGCGCTGGCCTTGCTCACCTGGGTCAGTTCGACCAGTTCGCACCGCCTCGATATTCCACGACTGGTCGCGCATGGCCGCGCCATGGGGTCGCTGATCGGGGTGGATCTGACGCAGGGCGCGGGCCTTTTGCCCTATGACGTCACGACCCCGAAGGTGGATTTCGCCCTGTCGACCAGCCTGAAGTGGATGTGCGGCACCCCCGGCGCGGGCATCATCTACATGGACAGCGACCTTCTGGCCCGCAGCGAGCCTGAGATGCGCGGCTGGTTTTCGCAGGACAATCCGTTCTCATGGGCGCTGGATGCCTTCGCGTTTGCCGATGATGCCCGCCGCCTCGACAGCGGCACCCCGTCGAGCGTTTCGGCCCTCGCCAGTCTGCCCGCGATGCAGTGGCGCATGGCGCAGGATGATGCGGCAATCGCAGCGGGGAACCGTGCTCTGACGACGCTGCTACAGGCGGGGCTGGAAGGCATGGGACTGCAGCTGGCCAGCCCGTCGGACCCCGAAAAGCGCGGTGGCAGCCTGATGGTCATCCTGCCAGATCACATCCCCGCCGCAGATGTGGTGGCCGCCCTGCGCGAGCAGCAGATCTACGTCGATAACCGCAGCCAGATCCTGCGGATGTCGCCCGGCGTTATGACCACAGAGGCGGGCATTGAGCGCACGCTCGACGCCTTGCGTGCGCTTCTGGTCTGAGAAAGTGCCAGGCCCGTCGGCACAAAGGCGACGGGCCTGAGGTGGGGCAGGGGCGAAGGTCTCACTCATCGCATCTCAACCCGGTTTTTGCGGCTGGCCCAGCGGATCAGTGCGCGTTTTCCAGAGCTTGACGATGAGACCTGTCATGGCGCTCTGAACGACGGCGAAAACCACCATCGCCGCCAAAAGGCCGAGCCGGTCGGCCAAGGCATCGCTGGCGATGACCGGAAGTGAAAACCCGACGTAGGCGTAGACGAACAGGCCGGCCGTCGCGCGCGCCCGGTCCTTGGTCATGCGTCGCGCGAACGGCTGGCAGAGGAACGCGACGAACATCGCCAGAAAGATCACGAGGCCCGTCCATCCGCCAAGATCGTTGGCCGCAAGCTCCAGCGGGACGACAGCGATGGTCATGCCGGTCGTGGACCCGGCCAGCGCCATCGCCGCCCCGAACATCCATGTACCCGCGGGAAAGACCGGCAGCCGCAGCAGCAGCGCTGTCGCTAGCGTGCCAAGGATCAGCGCGAGGGCAATCGGCGCGCGTCGCCCGATCCGGTCCGACAGCCCGCCCAGCAGCAAGAGCGTCGGCATGAGACCCCCGACATAGGCGGCGAAAGCAACCGTCACCGCCGTCGCCCGGAGCTCATGTCCCGCCGCATAGACATCATAGAGCGGGGCCTGAAGGTTCACGGCAAACCTCACCGTAAAGAGGGCAAGAGCGAGCAGGGCAACGGGAAACACGCGGGACATGAGATCGGGATGCCACGCGCCATTCCGCATGACAATTTTTCTATTGTCCTAGATACAATGAGCGGATGAGGACAGCCCGGTAGATACGTCTGGCCGACATGATCGCGGCGGCAATTCGGGAGGGCAGACTGGCTCCCGGAACCAAACTACCGACGCATCCTGCGCTTGCGCAGCAGTTCAGTGTCGCCATCGCCACGGCAACGCGGGCCTATGGCGAGCTGGAGCGCCGGGGCTGCATCGTCGACGAAGCCGGTCGCGGCATGTTCCTGCGCGATTTCGGCTTGCCGCTGACGCTCGGGGTTCAGCAGACGGACGCCGATGGCTTTGTCGACCTCGTGTTCAATATGCCGGGCGCGGTGGAGGATGCGGAGGGTTACGGCGGCTTGCGGCGGCGGGCGATCTTGAGGCGATGTTGCGCTACCAGCCGCACGGCGGCAGGACGCATGAACGCCGGAGCCTTGCCGAAAGCCTCCTGCCGCGCCTTGGCGAGATTGATCGGACCGCCTTCTGGTCACCTCGGGCGGTCAGCATGGGCTGGCGAGCATCGCCCTCGGGGTCCTGCAGCTGGGCGAGGCGATCGCCACCGACCCGCTGAGCTATCCCGGCTTCAAATCGGTTGCGGCATTGCAAGGGCTAAACCTTGTGCCGGTCGAGGGGTGGGAGGGCGTGATGGACCCTGACGATCTGGACAGACAGTGCCGTGCGACGAGGCTGCGAGGGGTCTATCTGATGCCGACCGTTCACAATCCGCTGGGGGCCGTCATGGATGAGCCGACGCGCCTGCGTCTGATCGAAATCGCCCGCAAACATGACCTTCTGATCATCGAAGACGCCGCCTATGCTTTTCTGGAGCCGGCCCCTCCGCCCAGCCTCGTCGCTCTGGCGCCGGAACGCACGATCCATGTCGGGAGCTTTTTAAAGAGCCTCGGGACGGCGCTGCGTCTGGGCTACCTGATTGCCCCACCAACGCAAACGGGTGGTCTGCTTGAGGCGATCCGGGCCATAACCTGGAATGCCCCGGCGCTGATTTCCGCACTGGTCTCCGGCTAGGTGGCGGACGGCACGCTGTGCCGCTCCGAAGAGACCCGCAGGCGACACGGGGCCGAGCGCCAGAAGATCTGCCGGTCCGTCTTGGGGGAGGCAGCGATCCTGTCGCATCGCAACAAGGGGTTTGTCTGGTTGCCGCTCGACAAGGGCATCAGGGCCGAACCGATCGTGTCGCGCCTGAAAGAGCAGGGCGTTCTGGTGTCGGGCGCCGAGCCGTTTACCACGACCCTCGCCACTCTGCAGGCCCTGAGGCTCGCGTTCGGAGGCATTGGAACAGAGGATCTGAGCCTGATTTTCCAGACGATCCGAGAGGCGGTCTAGGCCAGTTTGCCATCCTGATGGCTCTCTTTCGCTGACAGCGCCACGTTGACAGCTTTCTGAGCAGCTCCAGATGCAGCACTGTTGAGAATGCGGGGTAGAGACAGACGGGCAGGCGGCTTTTGAGGGCCGACAGGCTCCGCCTTCAGGAACCGATCTGTCGTTCACCTAGCGACATATGCTGCCTCAGATAGTCGACGATGATCCGCTTCAGGTCTGCATGGATAGCGGCCCGTCCCCGCCCGCCCGCGTCGTCGCAAAGCGGATCCGGCTCGGCTTCATCGCGCAGGATCGCCGCCCCCTTGGGCTTGCACTCTGCAAGAAAGCTGAAGTGGATCGCGTCGTTGACGCGGATAAACTCGGCCTGCGGGATCAGCGCCGCCGCTGCCACGGCGTCCACCCCGCGCGGCACGCGGCCTGCATCCCCGAGGTTAATCAGCGCCATGGGTCGAGTGATGTGAGACAGGCTGCGCGGGGTCAGTGTCTCGACGATGCCGGGATCAATAACGACGGCAGTGCGGATGCGTGGATCTGTCAGGTCCTGCGCCGCGTCCGTCAGATCGAAATCCTGCGGATCGACCCCGAAGTGCGCAAGGAAGGCGCAATCCGACATCCCGTGATCGCCGCTGTCACAGTAGCTTTGCAAGCGCCCCGGATCGACGCGCGCCCCCATGAGCGCCATGGCGGTATAGCCGCCTGCGGAAAACCCCAGCGCCGCCACGCGATCGATATCGACGAAGGGATACTCCTCGGGGTTGCCCGCGATCTCGTCCAGGACGGCAGAGACATCCTTAGGACGCTCCCAAACCCGCAGGGCGGCCAGGGCAGAGGCATTGCCCGATGTCGTGCCCGGGTGGTTTGGCAGAACGACCACGAAGCCCGCCTGGGCCAGCGTCGACGCGATCCAGCCGAACTGCCCCGCATTGCCACCCGCCCCGTGCGAGATGATGACCAGCGGAAAGCGCCCCGGCGCATGCGGCGCGTTTCGGCCCGCCGGGGTGCCATGGAAGACGCCATTGCCGCCGACGGTGACCGCCCGGCCACCGGGCTGGGCAGGATACCAGATGTGAAAGGCGACGTCGTCCTGCCGTGCTGGCGCGAAGGCGTGACCATAGGCGATGCCGGCGCGCCCGTCATAGGCGGGACGGGTCAACGTACAAACGGCCCAGCCTGCCAGCCCCAGCACGGCGACCAAAGTGGCGGATGTCAGAAATTGCTTAACGGAGACCATGTCGCGATCCTTTCAGGGGAGGTTGCAATACAGGCGACTGTCTGCAGTCTCCCCATCGCTGGCGCCCTGAAACGCGATAAAGGACATCCTTTTGCATAATTGAGGATGCGACGACGCCATCTGCCCCCGAGATCGCGTGCCATGCAGTTCGGGCCACGGCCGCTGTTGGCGACACTTGTGCTCATCCTCGCTCTGATCCGATTGATCTGGACCACAGACATGACGCTCGTTGCGCACCGGCTCTTCGCCGGTTGCAGACGGACTCCGACAAGACAGTTCTTGAAATCTGGCTGGCTGCGGGATTTGCCAAAAAGTCGATTTTCAACCCGGAGTTCATGCGCTTGACTGGCATGTCGCCGAACCCGGTCTGATTTGGCCTCGCAGAACGGCTGAAGCAAACGCTATCGCCGCTGACGCGATAGGTGAAGCGGGGGAACCCACGTCAGCTACGACCAACGCGACCTCCCTCGGCGTCACGCGGATATCGAGGCATTCGCTTCCAGGGAGCAGAAACCAAAAAAGAGACAGAAATGCCATAAGGATGCACCGGCGGGAGTTCACCAAATAATAATGACGTTATGAAATGCAGCAAATGCTCGGGAGCTTTACAGCACATCGTCGGAGACCGTCAGACATGACCCTTAAGAGAAAGATTTTCAGCGTTCTCGCGCTGGTCACACTTCTGGCATGGGGTGGAATACTCACGACGATTTCGTTGCTGATTGTCCAGAACACGCGGATGGAGCAAAGTGCGCATGTGTCCCGCGCCCTCACGGATCACCTGATGCCCCTGTTTTCTGCGGTGAAGGACGTAAAGACCGATGTGATCCAGGTCCAGCAATGGCTGACCGATATTTCGGCAACCCGGGCAGCCCCCGGATTTGATGACGGCTTCAGTGAGGCTCAGGTCTATGCCGACACCTTTGAAAAGGACGTCGCTCTGGCAAGGGACCATGCCAAGATGCTGGGGATTTCCGATGTTGCCGTTGCGCTTGACGGACTTCTGAACGCCTTCCCGTCTTTCTACCAGGGCGGAAAGAAAATGGCGAAAGCATATATAGATTCCGGTCCGCAAGGGGGCAACCCGCAGATGGAGGCCTTCGATGAGGTGGCTGAGGTGATGAGCGCCGCGATGGATAATCTTGTGACTGTCATGGACGTCCACCGAGAAAAACTCGCCACGCAGCTGACTGCGATCACCGACGATGTCACCGCCGCCAATACGCGCATGATGTGGCAACTCGGGGTGTTTTCCGTTCTTGCAGCGATCGTGACGGCCTTGGGGGTGATCTATCTTTTCCGCACCCTGACGCGCAGTTTCAGCGATCTCGACAGCGACATTATTGCGGTGATGAGTGAAACGACTGATCAGCTCAGTTGGAAACTGGATCCGGGCAGAACAGACGAACTTGGCCCGGTTGCGCGGGCACTTGATGCTTTTCGACAAAGTCTGTCAGAGACGCGCAGCCGCAAGGAGAGTGAGCGTCTCGCACTTGAACAGCAGCACGAGCGGCAGCGCGAGAGGGAAAAATCGCGGGTGGACCAAGCGCAAGCGCAGGCACGCGACGCCGCAGAGCGAGAGCTGGCGATGCAGGCAAAGCATGCAAGAGAACGCGCCATCGTCGAGGACATCGGGCAGGTCGTGCGGGCCTGTGCTGCAGGCGACTTCTCAAAATCCCTGCGCACGGATGATAAAGAGGGCGTGTTTGCGGAAATATGCGAGGGGCTGAACAAGGTTGGCGAGGCTGCAAATACGGGGCTGGGAGCGGTTCTGTGCGGCTTGCAGGAAATGGCTGCAGGAAATCTGACTCAGCGCATGCCGGAAAACTTCGCGGGCATATTTTCCCAGATTGCGAAGGAAATGAATACCGCCACGCAGACACTGGGGGAAACTCTGGCGGGGATATCTGAATCCTCTGAAACGGTTGATGTCTCGTCGCGCGAGATCGCGACTGTGGCCAGTGATCTGGCAAAACGCTCGGAAACGAATGCCTCGATGCTGGAAAGTACCGCTGTGCAGCTTGAACATATGTCCAGGACTGTGAAGGCAGCAGCGGATTTTGCAGAGACGGCCTGCCTTTCCGTAGAGGGCGTCTCGTCGGGAGCGACCGCTGGCTATGACGTCGTCAGGCGGGCGGTTGACGCAATGGATGCTATACAAAGTTCATCATCAGCGATCGGTAGCATACTGCATGTTATTGACGAAATATCCTTTCAAACCAATCTCCTGGCTTTGAACGCGGGCGTCGAAGCCGCGCGCGCAGGGGATGCGGGGCGTGGCTTTGCCGTCGTGGCCACCGAAGTCCGCGCACTTGCTCGACGCTCTGCCGAAGCTGCAGGTGAAATCGCAGATCTGATTGAAGCGTCAGGGGGCAACATTGATCGCGGTGTTGAACTCGTTCAGGCATCCGGCAGGGCATTCCAGGACATTGTCGGAGGAATCGATATCGCCTCATCACAGATCCGGCAAATCGTGAACGTGTCGAATGAAACTGCGAGCGGGATCGAGGAGATTTCCAAATCAACGAAAGATCTGGACCGCATATCTCAAAACAACGTGGCGGCCCTCGAAGAAACCAACGCGGCGGTCTATGCATTGCAAGCCGAAGCGGCAGCCCTGAGGCGTGCGACAAGTGCATTCCGTACTCATGGAACGCAACGCAAAGCTGTAGGGCATATTGCGGAGTTCACGTCTTCGGCCCGACTGGCCTGAGTTTTTTCGCGGCACTCACTTTTCCGGCATATGCCTCTGCAACATGACCATTTTGCTAGCTGCAACACGGCGTGTTCTGAGCAGCCTCGTGAAATGTCTGAGCTTGATAAAGTGTCTGGCGACATCTGCAGAACATTGAAATTTTTCTCCTTTCGATCGGACTGGCTCCTTGCCGCAGGCCAGACAAAAGTGAGCTCGCTCAAAGGTTCTGCAACTGCGCTTTCGATCTCGCTGCGCGTGATGCGAACGACCGGAAGAGCTGTCCCAGGCTGTAATGACTTTTCGGGCGGGGTAGGGATGGTTGGTCTATTCCTGAGGTCGTCCCGCGCTGACCTAAACTCTGATCTTCACCACGCGGGAGATTGAAAATCTCGAGACGAAAACAGAATACCCTCGAGGTCAAGGTCAAGGTGGGCCTTTCAGGCACAGCCAAGGAGGCAGGACCCTCACGTTGCGCAGGTGCACGAAGCACAGCCTGAAAACCCAAGTCTTGCGGGCGTCGGTCAGGCCGGCCAGCAGGTCAGCGATCCGATCGTTTTCATCTCTGAGCAGCAGGCTGTAGCGATAGCAGGTCTCGCTCACACCACACTTCCGACAGGCCAATGCGATGCTGCCCCCCCCCGGTGCTCCACTGCCGTGGCAGCCATTTTGCGACGCTGAGATGGCCGCGTCACTTTTTTCCAGGAGCCTGTTCAGGCTCTCACGGACTGGTGGCGTTCCATGGCTCGTTTGGCACGCCAATTATAAAAGGACGCCGTGCTCATGCCGTGCTCACGACACAGCTCAGCAACCGGCACACCAACCGCGGCCTGACGCAGGATCTCAAGGATCTGTGGGTCACTCAATCTCGTCATCTCCATCAGAATCTCCTCAGGTATCTTGCTGAGAAAATTCTACGTCCGCTTCACCTTAGGTCTGCGGAGGATTAGCAGATCAAATCAGAGTTTCCTCACGGGATCATGTTGTGCATGACCATAGGGGTCGGACATCACCCAGCTTCCCCCTGCAGGAAGATTTTCCTGGCAAATCACCTCCGGGGCAACCGATGCCCAGAGGGGTCCTTTGTCTGGTGGAGATCGCGGATTGGCACGCCCGCAAGATTTTGCCGTGGCGGTTATCGAACGCGCCGGACGCCGACGTCTGCGTCTAAGTGCTGAACAAGACAATCTGCAGGTTCGAGTCCTCCGAAATAATGAACTGCCGTCGCATGGTTTGAAAGCAAACCACTGTCGGACTGTAGATCTAGGAGGCCAATTCATATTCTTGACTCGGACAGACTACGTGCGTCAGTCGGGCATCCTTATCTTTATGGATAGCAAGGCCCGCTACCTAGACACACTTGTTACATCCCGAAGGTAATATGGCTGTTTCTTGAACCGCTCTGGCTTGAGTTTGTGCACGTCCTTCATCGCCTGCAAGGGGGGCTTGCTGCCTAGGGCTGATTGCGGAAGCTGCTGGTTATAGAGCCAAACGTAGCGGTGCAGCGTTGCCTCCAACTCTTCGCCGGATAGGAAGTATTGGCTTTGCAGCACCTCTTCGATCCGGCCATTCACTGCCCGGCAGTGCATTGAAAATGCACGAGAGGGGAAATGCTTGACCATGCCGTTGGTCTGAGGCGACTTCGGCGGCGTGAGGCGATGCTCGATGCCGAGGGCGGCGCACAGCGTGTCGAACTGGTGTGCGCCAGTCGCTGCACGCTTGCGCAAGCCGAAGAGGCGATCCGTGAACTCCTTGCCGTTGTCCGTGCGAATGGTGCAGATGCGCAGCGGGCAAACGCGCTACAGGTCACGAAAGAAGCGGCGGGCATTTGCCATCTGGGGCACGTATTTCACGTCGATGTGGATCTAGCCAAGCTCAAAGGCCTTGAAGGCGCTGTGTTTCGGTCTTGCTGCCTCGGCCTACATGTCGCGCAGGCTCCCCACACCGTGGCGACGCAGGCAGCGAACCAACCCCAAGCGCGAGTCATTCGGGTTCAAGAACTCGCGCACCACCGCCAGTAGGTCATCAAGTGACACCAGCAATGTCTTGCGTAGCGCTACCGCAACGGCATCCTGCGCGGGCCTCAGCGTCGTCTGCAGCCGGTGCGGCGTGTGGCTGCGACCCTCGACACTGTCGCCGTGCTTCCATTTTGACACCGTCTGCTCGGTCGTGCCGAAGCGTTCAGCCAAGGTCGATGCAGGCTCGTCACTGGCCTGGATCGCCGCCCTTACCGTGGGTATCGTCGTCGCCTGTTTGAGACGATGGATCAGAGTGGTTGCACCCCGTCCAAAACGTCGATCAGAACCGGCCTCTCCATGAAAAATGCAGATTGCCGAGAGGCTATGTGACCGTCCGGGATGGAACACAAACCTTTCATTGTGCGATGATTTTTGGAATAAGGGTGTTATACTTTTGTGCCTGTCAGACCGGGTCTCCAGCCGCGAAAATGGATGCAAGTCGGCGATCAGCGCTGCCCGCCCAACGCCTTTGGCTACCGACTACCCGAGAGTGTCTACTCGCTGAAAATAGAAATCACGCTGTTGGATGTCACTCAGAGCTGACCCAGCAGCAGTCGAAATTGTCACTGAGAATTGACCCATGTGGAACCTTGCCCCTGACGGGATTTGTCGGGGGTTATTGGAGTGATCGACAAGGATTTTTTTAAGCGTCATTCGACGTTGGGCGTTGCGGGACAAGATGCCCATCCGCGAGATTTCACGGCGGACCGGGCTGTCTCGCAACACCATCAGGAGGTATCTGCGGGCGGGCACTGTTGAGCCCAAGTTCCAGGCACCATCAAGGCCAAGCAAGCTGGACCCGTATGCCGCGAAGCTGACAGGCTGGCTGGTGACGGAGCAGCGCAAGTCGCGCAAGGACCGGCGCACCGCCAAGCAGATGCACGCTGATCTTGTTCAGCTTGGCTATGGCGGCTCGTATGAGCGGGTCGCAGCCTTCGTGCGGGTATGGAAGGGGGATCGGCAACCTGCGCTGCAAACCACCGATCGCGGGACATTCGTGCCGCTGGTGTTCCAGCCGGGCGAGGCGTTCCAGTTTGACTGGAGCGAGGACTGGGGTCGCGCACGGTCTGCGCGCCTCCGGCACGGCGTCGGCGGCGAGCGCATCAAGTTGCAGGTGGCCCATATCAAGCTGTCGCACAGTCGGGCGTTTCTGGTCAGGGCCTATCTGTTGCAGACGCATGAGATGCTGTTTGACGCGCACTGGCAAGCGTTCCGGGTCTTTGAGGGCTCCCGGGCCGCGGGATCTACGACAGCGGGAATTGTCCGCCATTGGTCCGAGGACAATGGACGCGAAGACGGCGGTGGATCGCGTGGGCGCTGGCAAGAAGCGTGATGTGAATGCGCGGTTCCTGGCCATGCATTGCCCGGCAGGCGAATTGCGCAGCAATTCTGCCGAGAGGAGCCAGCCACTACGTTTTTGAGCCCAATTTTTGCAATCCGGCAGCGGGCTGGGAGAAAGGACAGGTGGAGAAGAACGTCCGCGATGCGCGTCGCGCTGAAAGCGCGCCTCCGGCACTACGGCTCTGGCAGGTGATGCCAGCCTTCTCAGATCTCGATGCGCTGAATGACTGGCTTGAAGAGCGCTGCAAGGTTCTGTGGGCCGAGACTGCGCATGGCACTTTGTCCCCCTCTCACACATGCAAGCATGTGTTGCCGGTCAGCGGGCAGTATTGCCGATGCCTGGGAGGCCGAGAAGCCGACGCTGATGCCCTTGCCTACGGCCTTTGATGGCTTCGTCGAACAGAGCAAGCGCGTATCGCCCACGCATTGCCCGGCAGGCGCATGCGAAGCATGCTGCCGAGAGGGGGCCTTATCACCTTCGACCGCAATCGCTACTCTGTGCCTGCCAGCTTCGCAAACCGCCCCGTCAGCCTGCACATCTACCCTGAACGGCTGGTGGTCGTGCTGGAAAGCACGCCTTTGGCGTGACGGCCGAAGGGCACGTGGTCTGCGAGCATCGGCGCATCATTGAGCGGTCGCACCGGCAACCTGGCCGCGTCATCTATGACTGGCAACATTGCCTCGCCGTGGTCCAGCGCAAGCCGGGCGCGCTACGAAATGGTGCGCCCTTCGTCGAGATGCCAGAGGCGTTCCGTCAATTGCAGGGGCAGATGCTGCGCAAGCCCGGCGGCGATCGCGAGATGGTCGAGATTCTGTCCTTGGTTTTGCATCACGTCATGCCGGAGGCATGCTTTCAGCATGACGAACAGGCCGTTCTGTGCGCCGTGGACATGGCGCTGGAGGCGGGCGTGCCGACCAAGACCCATGTGCTGAACCTGCTCCACAGGCTGGTGGATGGCACGCCAATCGACCAGCCCGATGTGACGCCACCTTCAAGTCTCGCCCTGAAGAAGGAGCCTGAGGCCAACGTTGCGCGCTACGATGGACTGCGGGGAGGCACACGCCATGCGTCATGATCCCGCCCATTCAATCCTGCGCGCCTCTGGCGCGACGCCGCAATTGTCATCATGCTGCGCAGCCTCAAGATGCATCACGCCAAAGGCGTGCTTCCAGCACGACGCATGGCGCAGGCAGTGCATGACCTCATGGAACAGGGAGCGCCTGCATTTGACGCGGTCACGCTGAAAGCGTGCCTCCGGCACGGCCCCGATCCTGTCGCAACTGCTCAAGGCTGAAATGGCCGAACGCGAGGTGCGCTCCATCCACTGCCCGGCAGTGCATGTTTACATGCACGAGAGGGGCCTATCACATGAAGGCCGCGCGCTTCCCGGCCTACAAGGACCTGTCCCGCTTCGACTTTGCCACCAGCGAGGTCAACGAAGCCCTCGTGCGCCAACTGCATCGGTGCGAGTTCATGGACGCGGCCGAGAACGTGGTCCTGATCGGCGGACCCGGAACTGGGAAAAGCCACGTTGCGGTCGTGCTGAAAGCACGCCTTTGGCGTGACATTGAGCATTCAGGCCATTGAGCATCATCGCAAGCGGGTGCGCTTCTTCTCGACCGTCGAACTGGTGAATGCGCTGGAACAAGAAAAGGCCCAGGGAAAAGCTGGAAAGATCGCCGAGGCGCTGGTGAAGACCGAATTGGTGATCCTGGACGAGCTCGGCTACCTGCCGTTCAGCGCCTCGGGCGGTGCGCTGCTGTTCCATCTTCTCAGCAAACTATACGAGCGCACCAGTGTGGTCATTACCACCAATCTGAGCTTCAGCGAGTGGGCCAGCGTTTTTGGCGACGCCAAGATGACCACTGCACTCCTCGATCGCCTCACCCACCGCTGCCACATCCTCGAGACCGGAAACGACAGCTACCGCTTCAAAGCCAGCTCCGAGACAGCGAAAAAGAAACGGAAGGATACAGCGCCATTGACCACGTCATGAACCAGAAGACATAACAAACGGGCGGGTCAGTTCTCGGTGACAATGCTCGGTCAGTTATGAGTGACATCCAACATACACGCAACGCGATCATCAGAAGAAAAGCTAGAAAGCTCCATATCCAGTCCGAAGATGAGGAGCAGATCAGTTCGCCAGATGATTTCGTTGCGCGATGGCGCGCAGCGTCATTCACTTGCATGGATCTGTCGATCAAGCCCTGACGTATAAACAGTCCGCTGGCTTGCTGTGTATTGGCTTTCTGACCTTCGCTATACGACCCCCGTACATCGAAGCACTGAGCTGATGTCGGAAAGGTATCGTTATCTCGTCCGACATTCAGACCGGAGTGGGACCGATGTCCGTATCCTCAAGACAGAGCAAGAAACTTTAAAGAGAGGCAGGGAGCATCAGAAGTGATCTCTGGGCATCATTCTCCCAACGCCGAGTGCTTTACTGTCAAATAGCCTAGGAATTTAGATTTGCCACTGCCCAGCACTGCTGCGACGTCCGCAGCCAGCGGTCTGATTTGATCACTTTGGTTGACAGTGAGGCAGGATCCCGTTCCGGCGTCGGGTGTGATCGCTGTAGAGGCTCACGGTTCGCTCGGGCAACTTGGGGAAACGGCGACCCCGGTGCCAAGATGTCTGGAGACGAGCAGCACATGTCGGAGCTTGACTGTAGGGAGGGGCTCTTTTCGGCCAGTAAACTCCTGTGACCCAAAAGAATATCGTGGAGCTTGCACCTGATATGCAGAGTCCCCAGCGGCCAAGCTCAGCGCGCGGTGCATCTGTTCTGAGAAATTTGGGAACTGAATAGAGCCGAAAGTCCTGACTGTCTAAAATCAAGAAAACCTTTCCCGTGCAGATCAGCGAAGGCTGTTTTTCTTTGTCTTCTTGCAACTTTAAGGTGCGTGCGTGTGAATTCCCCCTTTACCAATAAAGAGACTTCATCTTAGGATGATTAGATCGTCATATGATTTATTAATCGTATGCGCAAAAAAGGGAGGGATTGATGACAAACCGTAGGATATTTCTAGGGGGTATGGCAGCTGCCGGCCTGACGCTTGGCACAGGTGTGCCAGCTTTCGCGCAGGACGCGAAGCAGCTTCGCTTCTCGGCTGTTTTCTCTGAGCAGGACATCCGTGCAGAGATGATGAAGAAGCTGGCCGCTTCTGTCTCGGACTTTGCAAATCTCGAACTTTTCTACGGCGGCAACCTGTTCAAGCAGACCACCGAAATCATCGCGATCCAGCGCGGCAACCTGGATATGGGCAATGTCGCGCCTCAAGATATCGCGACACAGATCAAGGAGTTCTCGATCCTGACATCTGCCTATCTCTTCCGGGACGTCGAACACCTGAACGCCTTCTTCAACAGTGACGCCGGGGCGGAGATGGTGGGACTGGCGGAAGAAAAGCTGGGCATTCACATCCTGGGGCCGACGTACTTCGGTACCCGACAGGTGGGCCTGCGGATCGACAAGCAGATCAATACACCACAGGACATGGCCGGCGTGAAGCTACGGATGCCAGGCGGAGATGCATGGCAATTTCTGGGCAAGTCGCTGGGGGCCAATCCGACGCCCATGGCCTACGCCGAAGTCTATACCGGCCTGCAAACCGGCGCGATCGATGGTCAGGACAACCCCTTGCCCAACGTCCAGAACATGAAGTTCTATGAGGTGTTGAAGCAGATCGTGTTGACGTCGCACTTGGTGGGCTACGATCTGCTGGTCGTCTCCAGTGAGGTCTGGAACGGCTTCACGCAGGAGCAACGCGCCACGTTCCAGGCTGCCGCGGACGAGGCAATCGCATGGAGCGCCCAGCAACATCTCGCACGCGAGGAGGAGCTTGCGTCCTTCTTCAAGGAACAGGGCGTCAAGATATACACCCCCGACCTGGAAGCCTTCCGCACCCATGCGCAGCAGATGTACCTGGAGTCGGAACTGTCCCAGGACTGGCCCGACGGCATGCTTGAGCGCATCAACAGCCTCTGACCCGCTGCCTCCATCCACTGCTTCCAACCACTGCCGCACCCTGTTTCGGGGTGCGGTGGCTGAAAGGTGAGAAACTTGGAAAGACTGACTGTGCTCGGGTCCTGGCTGCGGCGCAGGGCCGAGGATATTGCCGTCGCGATGCTGACAGTGATGTTCATTGCCTTCGTTGTGCAGGTGGCCTTTCGCTATCTGCTGAACCTCCCTGTCGGTGGCGCTTCGGAGCTGACCACGATCATGTGGCTCTGGCTGGTTCTCTGGGGGGCGTCCTTCGTGTTGCGAGAGCGTGAAGAAATCCGCTTCGACTTCCTGATCTCGATGGTCGGGCCGCGGACCCGCCGATTGATGACGATACTCGCCTGCATAGCACTGTTGTTTCTCTACGGATATTCACTGCCTGCGGCCTGGGACTTCGTCACCTTCATGAAGATACAGGAAACCTCCTACCTCGATCTGCGCTACGACTGGGTCTACTCTATCTACATCATCTTCGCGGTGGCCACGCTGGCACGCTACGGCTGGTTGCTCTGGGCGGCGCTGCGCGGGCGTGACGCCGATGCCCGCCGCTCTGGCGGCGCGGAGGGCGAGCCGTGATAGATCCGTTTAGTGCCGCCATTCTGTCGATCATTCTGCTGGCGCTGCTGGGTCTGCCCGTTGGCCATGCGATGATCACCTCGTCGATCCTCTACCTGCTGATGAGCGGGCAGGACATGGGCACCGCCGCCGAACAGCTGCTGAACGGCATGTTCTCAAGCTATATCCTGCTGGCGGTCCCTCTTTTCATCCTCGCGGCCGAGCTGATGAACTCGGGCAACATGACACTGCGGCTTCTGGCCTTCTGCAACGCATTCATCGGGCGCTTTCAGGGCGGCCTTGCTCTGGTCAACGTGGCGCAGTCCATCATCTTTGCCGGCATGTCTGGCTCGGCCATCGCCGATGCGGCTGGCTCGGGTAAGATGATGCAGAGGATGATGACGGAAGGCGGCAAATATCCCCCCGCATTCGCTGCCGCGCTGACGGCGTCCACAGCGGTGATCGGTCCGATCATCCCGCCGTCGATCCCGATGGTGATCTACGCTCTCGTCTCGGATGCCTCCATCGGCTACCTTTTTCTGGCCGGTGTCGTGCCGGGCCTTCTGATGGGGCTTGTGCAGGCGGGCATCATCATACTGACGGCGCGCCGCAGAAATTTCCCTGTCGAGCAGCCAGTGCCCCTGCGCGAGCTGCCCAAGATTACCTTCGATGCGTTTCCCGCCCTGATGATGCCGGTCGTCCTATTGGGCGGGATCTACGGGGGCGCCACCACACCGACCGAAGCCGCGGCCGTTGCGGCGCTCTATGCGCTGATTGTCTCGGCCGTTCTCTATCGCAGCATATCGCTGCGCTCGACCTACACCTCTGTCCTCTCCAGCGCACGCACCACGGCCTCCATCGGCATGCTGATCGCCGGAGCCCTCGTCTTCAACTACGTGATCACGGTGGAGAACATTCCCGCAGCGCTCAGCCTCTGGCTTGCCGGTTTCGACCTCTCGCCGATCGCCTTTCTGCTGATCGTCAATCTGATCCTGCTGGTCCTTGGATGCCTGCTTGAAGGCACCACGATCCTGCTGGTCATCGTACCGGTCTTCATTCCAACAGCCAGCGCTCTGGGCATCGACATGGTGCATTTCGGGATCGTCTGCGTGGTCAACATCATGCTGGGGCTCATCACGCCGCCCTACGGCCTGCTGCTCTTTGTGATGACCACGATCTCAGGCTGCTCGCTCAGCCAGATCATCAGGGAAATCCTGCCGTTCCTCTGCGCCTTGCTGGTCGCGCTGCTCCTCATCACGCTGATCCCGGAGCTTTCGCTCTGGCTGCCGCGTCTCTTCGGTTACAATGGATAAGAAAACATGACCAAACCTGTCTATGTTCTGAATGGCCCCAACCTGAACCGCCTCGGCAAGCGCGAGCCCGAGATCTATGGCCACGTGACACTTGCGGAGGTGGAAGCTCTGTGCACCGAGGCTGCGGGTTCGGTGGGGCTGGTGTTCCGTCAGACGAACTCGGAAGAACAGATGATCGACTGGATTCACGAGGCGATCGATGGTTCCTGCGCTTTGTTGATCAATCCGGCGGCCTTCACGTTTTACTCAATGGCCATCATGGATGCGCTGAAGATGTACCCGCATCCGCTGATCGAGTTCCACATCACCAATGTCCACCGGCGTGAACCGATGTACCATAACTCTCTGGTCTCGGGGGTGGCGACGGCCGTGATGGCGGGCACCGGCACTCGGGGCTATGGCTACGCCGTGAAGCTGCTGCTCGAGATGGCTGCAGACAAGGTCGCCGCCTGACTGTCAGGCCGGGATCTTGCCGCTTGCAATGATGTGTTCCATCCCGGCCGTGACATGAGAGGTGAGCAGCGCGACGGCTCCGTCTGCATCGCGCCCGACCACCAGATCCCGCAAGCGGGCATGTTCTTCCGCAGCGGGGCGGCCGCGAAAGTCCAGCACGTAGAGATGGTAACGCATGAAGCGGTCAAAGATGTTGGAGTGGCTGGCGCTGAGGACGGGCCTGTCGCAGGCCACAACCGTCGCATGGTGAAAATCCCAGTCGTACTGCACCCATTTCATGACCTGCGTGTCGTCACCGCCGATCAGCTGGCTTTCGACCGTATGCAGCTTGTGATGGCAGCAGACCACCTGCGCTTCCCAGTCGAGCGAGCCAACCTCGATCGAGCGGCGCAGGGCATGGCATTCCAGAAGCAGACGCATTTCACAGATATCGCGCAGGTCCCGCTGACTGATCGGGGCCACGCCGAAGCCACGATTGCCCTCGGCCACGACGAAGTACTCCGCCGCCAGCCGGTTGAGGATCTCTCGCAGCGTGCTGACACTGGCACCATATGTTTCACGCAGGCGCTCCAGCCGCAGCCGGTCACCGGGCTTCAGAGTATTGGTGATGATATCAAAGCGGATCCGGCGCAGGACCTTGTCAGCAATGCTGTCACCGTCCTTGTCGAGGAAAAACGTCTTTCCACTCATGCGCCTGTCTCCTGTCTGTGTGGCGTGGCCAGTGCCATCGCCTGCGGGCCCGGTGGCCCAAATAGCAGCGTAGCGGTGACACTTTAAGGAGCAATATAGGATTTTATGGGCAATACCATATGAAACATATAATGCCGTGAATTTTCACAGATCACCATATGATGTGTCGCGCTCGCCCTGACGACACCATCTTACTTGCTAGACAGCAGCGCCCCCTTCGCGCTGATCTGCTTTTCTTCCGATGCCAAAAGAGAAGCCCGTACAAGCCAGAGTTTCAACGCCTCAGGAAATCTCTCTACCTGTGGCCATGGGGCTCACGCCAGCGGCGGACAGCACGGCATCTGTGTGTTCGCCCAGCTTCGGAGCGGGCAGGCGGGCCGCACAGGGGGTCCGGCTCAGCTTGACCGGAAAGCCGAGCATCCGCACGTTTCCGTGCCCTTCATGATGCACGTCGATCGCCATCTCCTGAGCCACGATTTGCGGGTCCGTGAAAACATCCTGCAACGACTGGACCTTGCCGGCTGGCACACCGGCCCGGTTCAAACGGGCGATCCAGTTGTCGCGACTGTCCGTGGCCATCGCCGCATCGAGGATGTCATGCAACTCGGCACGGCGCGCAAAGCGCTTGTCGTTGCTGTCAAAGCGCGGGTCCTGCATCAGGGTCGGCAGGCCGATCTCGCTCAGCAGCTTTTGCAGGATCTGCTCGTTTGACGGGGCGATGGCGATCTGCCCATCGGCTGTTTCATACAGACCATAGGGCGCCACGAGCGGGTGATCATTGCCGGTCTGAACCGGGTTGCGATCGGTCACGAAATGCTCTGACGCAAGATAGGCCATAAAGCTCAGCGCGCCGTTCACCATCGCCGTTTCGACATGCTGGCCAAGGCCGTCGCGGTCGCGCCCGCGCAGCGCAGAGACAATGCCGAAGGCGGAATAGAGGCCCGCAATCAGGTCGGAAATCGGCTGTGCGGCCCGCATGGGATGCGCCGCATCAGGGCCATTCACGCTCATGAATCCACTCATCGCCTGAGCGATGAAGTCAAAAGCAGGACGCTCCGTATAGGGGCCTTCGCTGCCGAACCCGTTGATGCTGGCGGTCACAAGGCCCGGATTCAGCGCCTCAAGGCGGGCCTGAGAAAAGCCCATACGCGCCAGCACGCCGGGGCGATAGTTTTCGACCAGGACATCCGCGCCCTCCAGCAAACGGGTCAACGCGGCCTTGCCCTCATCGGTGTGCAGATCCAGCACGACGGACTTCTTGTTGCGGTTGAACCCGGCGAAATACCACGACAACCCGTCCTTGTGATGGCCCTGTGCCCGCACCGGATCTCCGTCCCGGCTTTCGATCTTGATCACCTCTGCGCCCATATCCCCGAGCAGCATCGAGCAGAACGGCCCCGACAGGATGCGCGTCAGATCGATCACCCGCACGCCGTCGAGGGGAAGCTTTGCCGACACGCCCATCACGCGCGCCCACTGGCGCTGCGCACTTCGTCGCGCTGACGTAGATGCAGCCGCGGTCCGGCCTTGATCAGCTGACCGGGCAGGGCGCGGCCCAGTTGCGTTTCCGTCCAGCGGGCGAGGCTGAGCAGCTTGTCGGCATCGATCCCAGTCTCGACGCCGCTTTCGTGCAGCAGATAGACCAGATCCTCGGTGCAGATATTGCCGGTGGCGCCGGGCGCAAAGGGGCAGCCGCCAATGCCGCCAAGACTGGCCTCATACCGGGTGATCCCCTCCAGCAAACCGGCATAGACACAGGCCAGACCGACGCCGCGCGTATTGTGAAAATGCAGGGCAATGTCGGCCTCGGGGACCGCCTCGGCTAGGTTGCGGCAACGCTCCTGCACCAGCAGCGGCGTCGCCATGCCAGTGGTGTCGCCAAGGCTGATCTTGCGAATACCGCTGTCGGCATAGGCCTGTGCCACATGCACGATATCGGCGACGGGCACATTGCCCTCAAACGGGCAGCCAAAGGCGGTGGCGATGGCGCCATAAACCGGAATACCGGCCTGTTCGCCCATGCGGGCAATCTCTGCGGCCGCCGCCAGAGAGCGGGCGCGCGACCCATTCACATTGGCCTGATTGTGGCTCTCCGAGGCGGACAGGAACACGACCATCGCATCGATCCCGGCCTCAATCGCGCGCGCGGCACCTTTCGCATTCGGCACCAGTGCCGTCAGCTCGGCCCCGCGACTGCGGTCGATCTGGGCCAGCACCTCGGCCGCATCGGAGAGCTGCGGCACCGCGCGCGGCGAGACAAATGAGGTCACCTCCAGCTGAGGGATACCGGCATCAATCAGCCCGTTGACCATGGCGATCTTGGTCTCGGTCGGCACCGGATCAGGCCAGGCCTGCAATCCGTCCCGTGGCCCCACATCCACGACGCGGACGTGTTCGGGGAACCCCTGCACTCTGTGATGCGACATTCGTTTTCCTCCGCCAAATCTGTTGATGTGGTCCACCAACGTGGTATACCGACTCAACCAGAGGGGTCAATGCCGACAATCAGAGATCATAAAACGGGTGCCGAACAAGGGCTTGTTGCGCCGCGCGGGGATCAGGCCCTGCTGCTGCTGCGCCAGGAGATCCTGTCGATGACCTTCGCCCCGGGCGAGGCCGTGTCAGAGCGGTTTCTGCAGGATCGCTATGGCGTGTCGCGCACCCCGATCCGTCAGGCGCTGGCCATGCTGGTGCAGCAGGGCCTGATCAACCGTGGCGCCCGCGGCGGTTATGAGGTTGCCCCCATCGACATTCAGGAGATCCACGCGCTGTTCGAGTACCGCGAGGAGGTTGAGGACGACGCGGTGCGTCTGGCCAGTCGACGTGCCAGCCCCGAGGGACTGGCTGCCTTGCGTGCCACGGTCGATCGCGGTCGCGCCGATATCGACCCTGAGGAATGGCTGGCGCAAGGCCTCGATATCCATGTCGAGCTGGCGGCGCTCTCGGGCAATGTGTTCCTGCGCGACGCGGTGCAGAATGCCGTCGCGCGTGCCCTGCGTCTGCGCTGGCTGCTGGCCAGTGATCCAGCGCAGCGCGAAACGGCTTGGACGGAGCATTGTGCGATACTGGATCACGTTGCGGCCCGGAACGAAGAGGCGGCAGCGGAGGCGGTACGACTTCACACGCGCGCCGTGCGCGACCAGATCCTTGTCGCCGTCGGCAATGCCAAACGGTTTCTTGGCACGCGTGGGATCGTGGACAGCACGGCGCAAGACTGACGACTTCGCGCGGTGGAGGACCGCGCGGAGAGGGGGCTTGCCCCCAAAGACTGGAGCGGAGGGGGCTTACCCCCCAAAACCGAAAGAAGACAGAACTCAGGGAGGAGACATGTCTATGAAACGCAACCTTTTAGTGGCGGTCGTGATGGCTGCCGGAATGTCGGCAACAGCTGCGAGCGCGGCCGAATGCATTGCCCCGGCAGATCCCGGTGGCGGTTGGGATTTCACCTGCCGCACCGTCGGGCGGCTGCTGACCGAGCTTGGCATCGAAGAGGCCCCTGTGCAGGTCACCAACATGCCTGGCGGTGTCGGCGCGGTAGCCTTTGCCAATGTGGCCGGCAAACGTGCGGATGAAGGCGATCTGCTGGTCGCCACCTCGACCGTCGGTGTCACGCAGATCGCGCAGGGCAAATATCCCGGTGGTGTGGATGTGATGCGTTGGGTCGGGATGCTCGGCTCTGACGTTGGCGTCATCGTGGTGCCCGCAGCCTCGCCCTATGCCTCGCTCGACGATTTGCTGGGCGCATTGAAGGACGATCCGACCTCGGTGCCGGTCGCAGGCTCGTCAGGCGCAGGGGGCTGGGATCACATCCGCTTGCTGATGCTGGCCGACAGCGCGGGCATGACCGGCGACGCCTACAAGGCAATCCGCTGGGTGCAGTTCGATGGGGGTGGCCCCGCCGTGACCCAGATGATGGGCGGGCAGGTTGGCGCGGTGTCGACCGACCTGGGCGAGATCGCGGGCTTCGTGCAATCGGGCGACATCCGCATTCTCGCGGCCCTGTCGGACGACCCGATCCCGGCTTTCCCCGACGCGCCCACGGCCAAGGCGCAGGGCTATGACGTGACCGGCTACAACTGGCGCGGGTTCTACACCGGCGGCGAGGTCTCGGATGCCGATTACGACGGCTGGGTCGCGGCCTTGAACACCCTTTACGACAGCGAGGAGTGGAAGGCTGCGGCTGAGGCGAACGGGCTGATCCCGGTCTGGCGCGGCGGTGCAGAGTTCGAAACCTATGTCGAACAACAGGCGCAGCAGATGGAGGAAATCTCCCGCCAGATCGGCGTCATCAAATGATCGACCGCCTTGTGGGGCTGATGATACTGGTGATTTCGGTCACGGTATTTTTGGTCGCCCGGGGCTATGAGGCAGGCTTCGGGGACCCTTTGGGCCCCGCGGTCTTCCCGCAGATGGTCGCCGCGCTGGCGGCCATCCTCAGCCTCGGCATGATCTTTCGACCGGACCCGAACCCCGACTTCCGCATGGATCGCGCGCGGCTGAAACAACTGGCCACGCTGGCCGTTCTGATCGGCTACGTCCTGCTGCTGGAGCCGCTGGGCTTTCCGGTTTCGACGACGCTCGCCACCGCACTGCTCGCGGCCTTGTTCGGGGCACGGGCGATGCGCGCCCTCGCGACGGGCCTTGGGACAGGCGTCGGGCTGTATCTGCTTTTCAACAACGTTCTGGGGCTGCCTTTGCCACTGGCCCCTGCGTTCATCGGCTGAGGGTGACATGGATATTCTGAACGCGCTGATGGACGGTTTTTCGGTGGCGCTGACCCCAACCAACCTCGGGCTGGCGGTCTTCGGCTGCTTTATTGGCACGCTGATCGGCGCGCTACCGGGGCTTGGCCCAGTGAACGGTGTTGCCATCCTGATCCCCGTCGCCTTCGCGATGAAACTGTCGCCCGGCTCGGCGCTGATCCTGCTGTCCTGCATCTATTACGGCTGCATGTACGGAGGACGGATTTCCTCGATCATGCTGAACATTCCCGGCGACGAACCGGCAATCATGACCACCCTCGACGGCTATCCTATGGCGAAGAAGGGCAAGGCGGCGCAGGCACTTGGCATCTCGGCCGTGGCCTCGTTCGTGGGGGCGACAGTGGCGACGCTGGGACTGACCTTCTTTGCGCCCTACCTTGCAAAGGCCGCGATCTATTTCGGACCGGCCGACTATTTCGCGCTCTACGTCATGGCGTTTGCGACCATCGGTGGTGTCGCCGGGGTGAACCCGATCAAGACGCTTCTGGCGGCGGTCATCGGGCTGATGCTGGCCTCGGTCGGGCTGGACCCGGCGACGGGGACGGCGCGTTTCACCTTCGGATCCTACAACCTGTATGACGGTTTCGACCCCATCGTCTCGATCGTGGGTCTGTTCGCAATCAGCGAAATCCTGATGTATTTCGAGCGGATTGCGGGCGAGGGCGGCGAGGCGGTGCCCCTGGATCGTGGCCTGCCCAAACTGCGAGAGGTGTTCGCCGGGTTCCCGGCGTCGCTGCGCGGGTCGGTCATCGGCTTCATCTGCGGCGTTCTGCCGGGCGCGGGCGCATCGCTGGGGGCCTTCGTGTCCTACAACGTGGAAAAGCAGGTCAGCGACAAGGACGGCACCTTCGGCACCGGCGACCCACGCGGCATTGCCGCGCCTGAGGCGGGCAACAACGCCGCTTCGGGCGGCGCTCTCATCCCGATGCTGACCCTCGGCGTTCCGGGCAGTGGCACGACCGCCGTGATGCTGGCCCTGCTGATTTCACTCAACATCCAGCCCGGTCCGCTGCTGTTCGAACGCCAGCCCGAGATCGTCTGGGGCCTGATCGCCTCGCTCTATATCGCCAACGTCGTGCTGCTGGTAATGAACGTGCCACTGGTGGGCATCTTCACCCGGTTGCTGTCTTTGCCCCAGTGGCTGCTGATGCCGGTGGTGATCATGGTCAGTTTCATCGGCATCTATTCGATCAGCCATGCGCCGTTCGACCTCTTCGTGATGATCGCCTTCGGGGTGCTGGGCTATGCGCTGCGCAAGCTCGACATCTCGCTGGTGCCGGTTGTGCTGGGTCTGCTGCTGGGGGCGGATATGGAAAACAACCTGCGCCGCGCGCTGTCCATTTCGGGCGGAGATTTCGGGATTCTGGTTCACAGCTCCATCGCGCTGGCAATCTATGCGCTGACGGCCGTGATGTTATTTCTGACAGTGATTATGGCGCGCCGGCAGACTGGCAAAGCAGCAAGCTGACACTTCGGCGCACGGCCAAAAAAAAAGCGATGCGCCCCTCGCGAAAAGGGGCGCATCGCTTTGGTATGTGGGACTCAGCCCGCCGCTCTGTAGGTCACGCCTTGGGGATGATCCCATCGGCACGCAACCGGTCGAACAGATCAAAAAAGGCCGTATCCGTCGCGACATAGCCAGAGAACCCCATGGCCCGGCTCTTGCCCATATCGGTTACAACCTCGATCGGACGTCCCAAATCAGCATCGGTGTGCCAGGGCGAGGCAAGACGTGCGAGGTCTTTTTCCGCCAGCCCCTGCTGCTGCGCGATCTGCGTCCATGCGGCGGCATCGTCTTTCATCTGCTGCTCAAGCGGGCGTTCAACGCCATCGAAGTCCTCGACCTGCACGCCGAAATAGTCACCGATCCGGTGCCACATCCAGCTCCAGCGAAAGACGTCACCATTGACGATATTGAAGTCTTCGTTGCGCTTAGCAGGCGTCACCGAGGCCCAGATCACCTGATCCGCCAGCTGGCGGGCATCGGTCATGTCGGTCAGCGAGTCCCACTGCACCTGCGATCCCGGAAACCGGAAAGGACGTCCGGTCGCTTTGCACAGCGTGGCATAGACCGCCAGCGTGGTGCCCATGTTCATCGCGTTCCCGACAGCCTTGCCGATGACCGTATGCGGGCGGTGGATGCTGTAGCCAAACCCGTCGCGGGCCGCAGCGGTAAAGACCTCGTCCTCCTGCGCGTAATAGAAGTTGGCGACGTCCAGGCGGCCCTGATCTTCGCGAAATGGGGTCTTTGGCAGCGTGCCCTTGCCATAGGCCTCGAACGGCCCGAGATAGTGTTTCAGGCCGGTCACCAGGGCGACATGCTCCAGGCCACCAACCGGGCGCAGGGCGTCCAGCAGATTGCGCACCATGGTGGCATTGACGCGAATATTCTCGGCCTCGGTATCCTGACGCAGCCAGGTCGTCAGGAAGACATGGGTCGGCTTGTGGCCCTCAAGTGCCTGCGCCAGCGCCTCAGGGTTCAGCAGGTCTGCCGCAATAGGGGTGACGCCGGGCTGATCCTGTGGCGTGCGCGCCAACCCCAGGACGTTCCAGCCGTCCTCAACCAGTTTGGTCGCGATGGCGCTGCCCTGAATGCCGGTCGCGCCGACGACGAGTGCGGTCTTTGTCATGTGATCTCTCCTGTCGTTACAAGATATGACACCCACCTAGCCAGCCGGACCGCAGTGCGCTAGACGGCACCAAAACGGAACGTAGTCACCAAAAGGAGACCACCATGAAGGAAACCGACTGGCGTGAAGACTGCGCGCCGCGCCGCGTGTTGGAGATCTTTGCGACGAAATGGACCAGCATGATCCTGCACACATTAAAGGCCCGACACAGGGGGGCGGCGCGCAGTGGCGCCCTGCACCGCAGCTTGCCAGGCCTCTCCAAGAAGATGTTCGTTCAGACCCTGCGTGACATGGAAGCCGGCGGCCTGATCGACCGTCGCATCGACAGCACCGTACCCCCCGCCGTGACCTATGCCCTCACGCCCCTTGGGCAACGGTTCGTGGGGCTGGTGGATATGGTCTATGACTGGGGCCGCGACAATGCGGATGCGCTCGATGCCCTGCAACCACGGGAGGGCGCGCGCCGGGTGCGCAACACCGACGCAGAATAGCGGCCCGTCGCAGGCGGCAACCTCGCCCAAAACCCCGGAAAAGGATCACCGAGCGTAAGCGCATCGGACCAACAGCGAGCAGATCCGGCGTGTCAGTCGCTCTGGTCTGCGTTGGGAACCGCCAGCACACTGCGCGTCGTGATCTCTTCCCCGGTTTCGGCGTCGATGAGCTTTGGCCTGATCGGGTCTTGCGTGGCGCGCGATGTCAGCACGACGGAGGGGCCCCCTTCAACCGGCATGTTCGTATTGGCCCAGTCGATCAGCGTCACCAGTATCGGATACAGCGCCTTGCCCTTGTCGGTCAGGCGGTATTCGTAGCGCAGCGGGCGTTCCTGATAGGCCTCCCGGCGCAGCACGCCATCGGCTTCAAGCTTGCGCAAACGGTCGGCAAGCACGTGACGCGTGATGCCGAGGCGCTGCTGCATCTGGTCAAAGCGGCGGATGCCCATGAAACAGTCGCGTACCACAAGCATCGTCCAGCGGTCGCCGATCACGGACAGACCGCGGGCAACCGGGCAGGCATCTTCGTGAAGCTCGTTCCATTTCATGCCCGGATCGTATCAGGAATTGACAGGTTCCGAAAGAGAACTTACCCAGAGAGGGTTCCATATCGGAACCCTGTCGGTTTGTGCGCAGGCATTATCCTTCAGGAGACACGGAGAGGAGGCGCTGCATGGATCACGACAGCCAGATATCCCAATCGGGCCGGGCAGGGCGCGTCTGCGCCGCCACCACATCATGAGCGATATCACGTCTCCGATAGGGCAACCGGACGCCGCGGCCAGCCTCAGGGCGGCACGCACCACACTGCTGCTGACCGCGCCGATTGGCCCCACTCTGCTCAGGCTCGCCGCGCCCAACGTGCTGGCGATGTTCGTGCAATCCGCCCAGAGCATTGCCGAGGCCTATTATGCCAGCGTTCTGGGGGTCACAGCGCTGGCGGGGCTGGCTCTGGTCTTTCCCCTGGTCATGCTCACGCAGATGCTGTCGGCGGGCGCTATTGGCGGCTCTGTCTCCGCCGCCATTGCCCGGGCCCTCGGCGCGCGCAAGCCTGACCGGGCCGCCTCACTCGCGCTCGTCGCCGGGCTGATCGCCATCGGTTTTGCGCTGGTGACGGCAGTGCTCATGGCACTGTGCGGACGCGCGATTTTCGGCGTCCTCGGCGGCGGGCCAGAAACGATCAGTGCCGCCGCGTCCTACGCCGCCGTCTTCTTTCCCGGCTGCGTGGCCATCTGGCTGTTCAACACCGCGCTCAGCGTGATCCGCGGCACGGGCGACATGCAGACACCCTCGATGTTGCTGCTGGTCGTGGCCGCGGCGTCCATTCCCCTGTCCGGTGGCTTTGCGCTCGGCTGGGGCGGCTTGCCTGCCCTCGGCATGGCCGGGCTGCCACTGGGACTGGTCGTCGCCTATGGCACCGGCGCACTCGGCGCGATCGCCTATATCGCCACGGGGCGCACCGGCCTGACCTTCGCAGGGGCCGCCAGACGCATCGACACCAGCATGATCCGCGACATTCTTCAGGTCGGCACGATGGCGGCGATCAATACGGTGCTGACGGTTCTGACCACCGTGATCATGGTCGGCCTTGTCGGTCAGTTCGGCGAAGCAGCGCTGGCAGGCTATGGTCTGGGGGCCCGGCTGGAGTTCCTGATGATCCCGGTGATCTTCGGCATCGGTGCCGCCCTGACGGCCATGGTCGGCGCGAATATCGGTGCCGGCAACCGGGACCGCGCCCTGCAGATCGCCTGGACCGGAGCCTTGGCCGCCGCAGTCGTCGTTGGCAGTGTTGGCGCTCTTCTGGCTCTGATGCCGGATCTGTGGCTCGGCATCTTTCTGGAGCCCTCGAATGACGCCGCACTCGCCGTTGGGCGCAGCTATTTCCGCATCGTCGCGCCATTCTATTGCTTCTTCGGCCTCGGACTGGCGATGTATTTCGCCTCTCAGGGGGCAGGCCGGATGGTCTGGCCCGTGACCGGCAGCCTCAGCCGGATCTTTGTCGCTGTGCTCGGCGCAGTCCTACTGACCTCGTTCACCCCCCTCGGCGTGCGCGGCGTCTTTGCCAGCATCGGCGGCGCGATGCTGGTCTATGGGCTGGTCATCGGCATCGCCATCTATCGCACACGCTGGAGGCGAAGGGGGGAATAAGCCTGCGCCATCGCAAAGCTTTCGGGGTGGCGCAGAGCGTCACCCGGTCTGGCCAGACCTGCGCCATCGGCGCGGCACGGGCAGCTCCGTCCAGAAAAGGCAGGCAATGATCAGGCCAACACCCCACCAGCCGATCGCGGGCAGGCGCTCCCCGACAATGAGAATGGCGAGACAGGCCGCCACGACCGGCTCAAACAGCGAAAGGGTCGTGGCCTGACTGCTGGGGATCCGCGACAGGGCAATGCCAAAGGCGACATAGCCGAGAAACATCGGGACAATGGCCATATAGGCACCAACCGCCAGATTGGTCGCGCTGTCGAGGAAGGGCGCCCCCGTGACCACAAGCACCGGCATCAGCAGCAGCCCGCCCAATCCAAACGTCGCCCCCATCGCAGCACGCGATCGCACGCCATGCTGCATCAGCTGGCGCGCACACCAGGAATAAAGCGCATAGGTCGCCCCCGCGATCAGGCCGAGCAGGATCCCGAGCGGCACATTCGGCGCAAGGCTCTCATGCCCGCCCTCCGCGACACCCAGCAGCGCCATCCCCAAAATTCCGAGGGCGGCGCCAATCCCCCAGCGCAGCGTCAGACGATGGCCCTCGATCCGGTTCTCGATCAGCGCCGAAATCGCAGGCGCCGAGCCAATGGAGATGACAGTGCCAATGGTGACCCCCGCCAGCCGCATCGAGGCATAAAACGCGAGGGGATAGAGCGCGACCGAAAGCGCCCCCAGCCCCAGAAGCAGCCGGTGCCGGGCGAGGACAGACAGGCTGGCCCGGATACCCCGCAGCGCGATGAGGGCCTGCAGCACCCCGCCTATCCCCATCGCCGCCGCCCCAATCGCCACCGCAGGCACGCCCGGCGCGAATGTCGCCGCGGTGCCGGTCGTGCCCCAGAGCGTCGCGGCGAGAAGGCAGCATACGACACCCGCGCCGCGCCCCGGCTGACCGATCTCAGATGTCATGCGAACGCCCCTGTAGCAGCGCCTGGGCGATCGCCCGCGCCTCCTGCACACGCGCGCCGCTGCCCTCCAGACCCGCGCGCACCATGGCGCCTTCCAGCAGAAACGACAGATGCGCCGTCAGTACCTTCACCTCTTCAGGCTGATCGGGCAGGAGGCGCGCAAGATGCGACGTCAGGATGGCATCGACCTCCTCCTTATGACGCCGCACCGCCGCGCGCCCCTCATGCCCCGCCGGCAGTTCCGCCGCCGCGTTGAGCAGCCCGCAACCGCGAAATCCCCGCGCATAGGCAAAGGCCGCATGATCACCATACGCGTCGAACACCGCGAGGATTTTCCCAGCGTTGTCCTGCGCCGCAACCTGAACTTCGCGGGCGCCATAGAGGCCGAGCCATTCGGCATGACGCGCCTCGATATAGGCGGCGACAAGATCGGCCTTGGACGCGAAATTGTTGTAAAGGCTCTGCTTGGCGACACCGGCGCGCTGCGTGATCGCGTCGATGCCGGTCGCCGTCAGGCCCTCGTCATAGAACAGCTCAGCGGCGGCGCGCAGCAGGCGCTCTCGTACGGTTTCGGCAGGGAGTGCAGACATCAAAAGGCCTCCATTTAGGTAGATCGGTCTACCTAAATGGCTCCGGGGTCAAGTCGAAGACGCGTTCGCGCCGCACCGAATTGCGAATGCCCGTGCCAGCCCCCTCTGCAGGAGTTGTCCAACTGCCCCGAAAGCGGCCGCGACTAGAGCTTGATATCGTAGGTCACCCAAGGGGTGCGCGTCGCGACGCGGTCATACAGACCGCGGCCCCGGTAGTTGGTCTCGTCCGTGATCCAGCGCACCACGGTATAGCCACGCTCGAGCGCCAAAGCGCGCACCGCGTCGATCAGCGCCTCAGCCGCGCCCGTGCCCCGTGCCTCGGGGATGACGAACAGATCGTCGAGGAACATGCCGGTCGAGGCAGCCAGCGCGCGGGCATAGGGGCGGCAATGGGTCAGACCGACCAGTTTGCCCCCCGGCAGCTCCGCAACCAGCCCCTCGGATTCCTTGGCCGTATCGTGCAGCCAGGACCAGAGCGTATCACGCATCTCGACCGTCTGTGCGACCCCGTAGAACGCCGCATAGCCCTGGTACAAGACATCCCATTGCGCCCGATCCTGCGGGCGAACGGGGCGGACGGTGAGGCCAGACGTTTCGGACATATGCGAATTCCTATTCTATTTCAGCGATTTACGACATCTGCACGCAAGGTCCTGCACCGCATCAGAACGCGCATAGCGATCTGATCGATGGCAGGGCCAAGCGGCACGGGCTAATGCACGAAGACGGTCCCGAACATCTCCTCGATCCGGGAGGCGGGCACGGCTTTGGAGTAGAGAAAGCCCTGACCCTCGTCGCAGCCGAGCCGGATCAGAGCCTGCTCCTGTTCGCGCGTCTCGATGCCCTCGGCGACAATGGTTTTGCCGAACGACGCCCCGAGCCCAATGATGGCGTTGGCGATGGTCATGTCACCCTCCGTCAGCGACACGAAGCTGCGGTCGATCTTCAGCGTGTCGACCGGAAGGCTGCGCAGATAGGCGAGGTTGGAAAACCCGGTCCCGAAATCATCAAGAGACAGCTTGAACCCCAGATCCGACAGCGCATGTATCTGATGGCTGCACTCCTGCGTGGCATTGGCCATCATCGTCTCGGTGATCTCGAACTCGATGCGGCTCGGCTCAAGGTCGAATTCCAGCAGAACGCTGGCGATTTCTTCGGACAGGTCAGGCTGGCGCAGACGCATGGGCGACATATTGATCGCCACCAGCACATCGCGCAGCGGGCCGGACTTCCACTTCTTGCTCTGACGGCAGGCCTCGCGCAGCACCCAGCGGCTCAGATCGTGGATCAGGCCGGTGTCCTCGGCGATGGCGATGAATTCATCGGGATAGATCAGCTCGCCCTTGATGCGCAGGCGGACCAGCGCCTCGACCCCGGTGATGCTGCCGTCCTTCAGCGAGACACGCGGCTGATAATGCAGCTCCATCGCCTCGGTCAGCAGGGCCTCGCGCAGCTGCGCCTCTTGGCGGGCACGTTCGCGGGTCAGGATGTTGAGGCCCTCATGGTGGAAGGCAAAGCGATTGCGCCCGGTCCGCTTGACTTCATAAAGCGCGGCATCTGCGGCGGCGAGCAGACTGCTCGCATCCATCCCGTCTTCAGGGAACATGCCGATCCCGACGCTGACGCCCACATCCACACGCCCGACCGAGGATTTCAGGTAGATCGGCGTCCGGGCACTTTCGACGATCCGGCTGGCCACCATCCGGGCATCACGCTCGGAGCTGACTTCAGGCAGAAGGATGGCAAACTCATCCCCCGCCCAGCGGCACACCGTATCGCCATCGCGCACGCTTTTCTTCAGCCGCAGAGCCAGCTCGCTGAGCACCTCATCCCCGGCGGCATGGCCATGCGCATCGTTGATCGATTTGAACCGGTCGAGGTCGCAGAACAGCACGGCGCACTTCTTGTCCTCGCGGCGGTTCGCCCAGAGGGTCATCGCCAGCCGGTCCTTGAACAGCGCCCGGTTCGGCAGCTCTGTCAGCATGTCGTGATGGGCAAGGAACTCCAGCTTGATCGCCATGGCCCGCTGATGCGAGACGTCATGAAACACCAGCACACCGCCCACCACCTTGCCCGACCTGTCCCGGATCGGCGCAGCGGAATCCTCGACCGGCACCCGCAAGCCGTCCTTGCTGACCAGCAGCGAATTGGCCTGCAGTGCCACGATCCGGCCGGTTTCAAGCGCCTCGGACATGGGGCAGGGCACGGTATGGTCCTCGGCATCGCGGACATCGAAAATCGTTGCAATCGGCAGCCCCGAGGCCGCTTCGTTGCTCCATCCGGTCAGGCCCTGCGCCACCGGGTTCAGATAGACCACACCGCCCTCCGGATCGCAGGTGATCACCCCGTCGCCGATCGAGAGCAGCGTGACCTCGGCCATTTCATGTTCGCGGAACAGCTTGTCCTCGGCGATCTTGCGCGCCGAAATATCCTGGATCTGCCCGACGAGGTGCAGCGGCGCGCCATCGGTCGTCCTGGCGACGGTGACGCTCAGGATGGCGTAGATCGTCCCGCCCGATTTCGAGAGATAGCGCTTTTCCATCGTGTAGGAATCCAGCGCGCCCTCCAGAAGCTGCGACAGATTGGCAAGGTCGGCCGCCAGATCGTCGGGGTGGGTCAGATCCTTGAAGTCGACCTCAAGAAGTTCCTCCGGGGTATAGCCCAGCATCTTGCACAGCGACGCGTTGACAGACAGGAACCGCCCCTCGATCGAGACGACGGCCATCCCGATAGCCGCGTGGTGGAAGGCGCCCCGAAAGCGTTCCCGCAGCGCGAAGGCCTCGTTCTCTGTCTCTTTCTGATCGGTGATATCGATGACGAAGATATGCAGCCCGATGACGGCGCCGCTCGCGTCACACTCTGGAATATAGCGCGAAATCGACGTTCTGGTGCCCGTCCCATGGGGGGCAGAGCGTTCGTATTCCTGCGTCTCACCCGCCAGCGCCAGCGCCAGTGACGGCCCGACACTCTCCATCACGTCCCGTGCAACCAGATCTTGCAGCGATGTCCCGACAAGGTTCTGCCCCGGCTGGCCCAACCAGTCCGCAGCGGGCGCATTGTGCCGCAGCAGGGTCATGGCGGTATCGATATACCCATAGACAAACGGGCCCTTTTCCAGAGCATTTACAAGTGTCGTCTGAGTCACAGTTCCGCTCATTCCCAGCTCGTTTCTCGCAGGTCGGTCCACGTATGTCTTCACCTCATACAGTCTCACCCAATATGCCAGCAAATGCATGGCTCTTAGCAAGCCCGCGCTCAAAAAAAATCATGTCTGCTCGCAGGAAGGGTCTGTCCTGTGTCACCCAAAGCGCGCTTTGGATCGCGGGCAGGGGGGCGGACCCTTTGACACCCTGCGCAACGCGCCGCACAAGGCGCAAAAAACGGCAGTCGGCTTGTCCCAAAGCGCCTGCGCCCCATCTCCTTCGCCAGAGATCACACCCAGACAACGCAGGACCGCCATGTCAGCTCGCTCCGTTTTCCTCGACCTGATCCGCCGGGTTGAGGTCCTCACCCTGGTCGTCATCATCGTCATTGGCGGCGCACTCTGGGCCTTTGTGGCGCTGGCGGCCGAGATGCTGGAGGGCGATCTGCATTCCTTCGACAAGGCCGTGCTGCTGGCTCTGCGGGTTCCCGGCGATCTCAGTGACCCGATTGGCGGGCCACAGGTCGAAGTGGCGATGCGTGATCTGACGGCCCTTGGTGGCGTCACGGTGCTGACACTGATCACGCTCTGCGTGCTGGTGTTTCTGGTGTTGCGTCGCCAGCGCGCCTCGGCCCTGTTCATGGGTGTGGCGATCCTCGGCGGGCAGGCGCTGTCGCATCTGGCGAAACTGGGCTTTTCGCGGCCCCGGCCTGATCTGGTGCCACATGGGGTCGAGGTGGCGACCACCTCCTTTCCCTCTGGCCACTCGATGATGGCGGCCGTGACCTACCTGACGCTTGCGGTGATGCTGGCGCGCTCTGAACGCCATCTCAGCATCCGCGCGTTCTACATCAGCGTCGCGGCCATTCTGGCGATGCTCGTCGGGGTCAGCCGCGTCTATCTCGGCGTGCACTGGCCCTCAGACGTGCTGGCGGGCTGGACCCTCGGCGCGGCTTGGGCACTGGGCGTGTGGTTGCTGGCGCGTCAGATGGGCCGCAAAGGCCAGATCGAACCGGATCGACGCGGGGAGAGCTGACCCGAGGGTCAATGCTCTGCGCCGCACAATAGCCACCGCAGAGCAAACGAAAGGGGGCCGCCATGCCAGCCGCCCCCTTTTTTAACCTATGGCCGTGCTCAGCCCTTGGCGACGATACGGTTGCGCAGCGTGCCGATGCCGTCCACCGTCAGCGCCACATCATCGCCATCCGACAGGAACTCGCAGCGTTCCAGACCACAGCCATCATCGACAGTGCCACTACCGATGATCTCGCCCGGATGCAGCGTTTCGCTGTCCGAGATGAAGGCGATCATATCCTCGAAGCCATGCAGCATTTCGCCCAGCCGGCTGTCCGTCACCAGCCGCCCGTTGATATGGGCGGTGCAGCGCAGGGCGCGGTAGTCGAGGATCTCGTCGCGGGTGACGATCCAGGGACCGAAGACATTCCCGGCATCAAAGCTCTTGCCCTTGGCCGGCCCCAGCAACCCCTGCATTTCGCGCAGCTGCGTGTCGCGGGCCGAAAAGTCGTTGAAGATCGTATAGCCGAAAACATGCTCCATGGCATTTTCCGCCTTGATGTCCCGACCACCTTTCCCTATGATAACAGCAACTTCCAGTTCATAGTCCATGTACTTTGAATAGGACGGCCAGTGGATGTCTGCCTCCGGGCCCGCCACCGAAAAGCGGTTCGTGATGTAAAAGATTGGCTGAGCACGATATATATCCGGGATGGAGCCTTCGGCGGGTCCTGGATCGGGCTGACCTTCAAGCAGGGCCGCAAGACGGCGCATGCCGACAGGGGCGTGCTTGATGTGGCGCGGCGCGGTCGAAGCGTCGCGAATTTGCGGCGGACAGGGCAGGGGCGCCAGCAGCGTCACACTGTCCAGCGCAAGGCCGGTGCCTGCGGCCAGCGCGCTTTGCGCGTCCTTCAGGCCAGCGTCTCCCGCCTCGATCAAAGCCTGCATCGACGCCAGAGCGGGCAGGCCGGTCGCCGTCAGATCGACCAGAGCATCGCCGTTTTGCGTCAATGCGCCAAGGCGCGGGCCATGGCCTGCGTCAAAAGTTGCCAGTTTCATAAAGTCGTCTCCTGATTATGGTTGATTGCGGAGGATCGCGACGGGGCGCGTCCAGCCAGCCGAGGCGGCCTTGATCTTGACCGGAAAGCACTGCACCTCGAAGCCGGTGTCGGGCAGCTGGTCCAGATTGGCCAGCTTCTCCATGTGGCAATAGGCGCGCTCCATTCCGGCACGATGGCCTTCCCAGATCAGCCCGGCATTGCCACTCTGAGCAACTTTTTCGGCGGTATGCACGAAAGGAGCGTCCCAGCTCCACGCATCGGTACCACAGACGCGCATCCCGCGCTCTGTCATCCATAGCGTCGCATCCCGCCCGATACCGCACCCAGAGGCCACGTACGCGGCTGTGCCGTATTTCGCGCCCGCCGCCGTATTCACCAGAACGATGTCTCCGGGGGCCAGGTCATGGCCGATGCGCGCGAACTCGGCCTCGATCTCAGCGGCCGTGACGACATGGCCATCGGGCAAGTGACGAAAGTCCAGCTTCACGCCACGCCCGATGCACCACTCCAGCGGCACTTCGTCGATGGTGATGGCGCGCTTTCCGCCGTCCATGGTCGAATGATAATGATAAGGCGCATCCAGATGGGTGCCGTTGTGGGTCGAGATCGTGGCGCTTTCCACGGCCCAGCCTTCGCCACCGGGCAGCTGATCCCGGGTGACTCCGGGAAAGAACTGCAGCAGCTGATCGGCGGTTTCGTCATGCCTGAAATAGGTGATCTTGGGGCCAAGCCCCGGAGGGTCGGCATAGTCGGTATTTTCCAGTGACCGGGACAGGTCAATCAGTTGCATCTCTATGATCCTTATGGGGAATAGATTCAGCGACCTAAAAGGCCGGTCGCGATTTGGGGAACGAAGATCAGGGTCAGCAGCATGCCCGCCATGATCAGCGCAAAGGGGGCCGCGCCGCGGAACACTTCGCCCAGGGTGATGCCGGTGTCGCGCAGCGTGGCATGCACCACAAACACCGACAGGCCCAAGGGTGGCGTCAGCAGGCCGATCTCGACCGCCAGCACCGTGATCAGGCCGAAGTGGACAATGTCGACGCCCATCTGCTGCGTGATCGGGTAGGCGAGGGGGACCGTCACCAGCATGATCGACGAGGAGTCGAGCACCGTGCCCAGCAGCACCAGGATCAGCGCGAAGACGATCAGAAACGCGCTCGGCCCGATACCCGAGGCAATGGCGACCTCGGTGATCGAGGCGGGCAGGCCGGAGTAGGCCAGCATCCGGCTGTAGATCGACGCGCCAATGATCAGAAAGCTGACGGCGGCGGTGATATGGCCGGTCTGCACCGCGATCCGCCAGCCTTCGCGCATCCCGATGCGCCGCATCAGCACACCGATCAGCAGCGCCGCCGCAGCCCCCACGGCGCCAGCCTCGGTCGGCGTGAAGAACCCGAGGTAGATGCCCGACAGCACCATGCCCGCCAGTCCGAGGATCGGAATGATGGCGCGCGTCGGCACCCGGTCGCTGCTCTGAAATTCGCTCGGCAGGTTGAACAGATCCGGGCGGCGATAACCGAGGATGCTGAGGTAGGCGATATAGGCCAACGCCAGCAGCACACCGGGCCCGACGCCGCCGATGAACAGATCTCCGACCGAGGAATCCGTCAGGATCGCGAACAGGATCAGCAGCAACGACGGTGGGATCAGCATCCCCAGCACGGACGAGCCCGCCACCACACCGACCGCAATGCTGCGCGAGGTGCCGGCGCGCACCATCTCGGGCACTGCCACCTTGGAAAAGACCGCCGCCGAGGCGATGGAAACGCCGGTGATCGCCGCAAAGACCGCATTCGACAGCACCGTCGCCACGCTCAGCCCCGCACGCCAGCGCTGCATGGAGCGCGCGATGATCGCAAAGGTGTCCCGGCCAAGGCCGCTCTCGGACACCGCAAGGCCCATGAGGACGAACAGCGGCACCACGCCAAAGGTATATTCGGCGATGCTGTCCGTGGCTGCCAGTGCGACGAAACTGGTCGCCAGCTTCAGCTTGCCGGTGATCGCCCAGACCCCGAACAGCGACACGCCGCCCAGAGCAATGGCCACATGCAGCCCGGCATAGATCGCCACCGCAATCGCGATCAGCGACAGGTAGCCCACAAGGATCGGATCCATCAGGACCTCTTTCGCATATTGAATGCCGCATCAAACGCCGACATCGCAAAGGACGCCGCCAGCAACCCCGAACCCAGCACGATCAGCGCCAGAAACGGCCACAGCGGCATGGTGAAATGGCCCGCGATGCCCTCCATCTCGCCCCGCGCATAGGCGCGCAGCACCTTCGGCCAGACGGTCCAGGCCAGCATCGCCGCGAACGCCGCGCCACAGACCTGCGCCAACAGATCCAGCGCAGCCCCGGCGGCCGGCCGTTTGGCCCGCACCCAGCCCAGAATCCCGTCCGAGCGGATCATCTGACCGGCGCGATGGGTGTGCGAAATCTGCAGGAAGACGATGCCGACGATGGAATATTTCACCATCTCCGGCACCCCGGCGATGGGATGGCCAAACAGCTCTCGTCCCGCGATATCAGAGACGATCAGCACCATCAGCCCGAGGATCCAGAGGGTTGCCACGACATTGGCAACCCCCATCAGTGCAACCGCGGCCCGACCCAGATAGGTGGTGTCCGCGATTTCGACAGCCTCGCTCATTTCACCGACCAGTCGCGGGGCAGGGTGACGCCAGCCTCCTGGATGTGGCGCACATAGGTGTTGACCACCTCGTTCGCCGGCAGGCCCTTGGCCTCAAGCGCATCGGCCCAGTTCTGCGTCAGGTTCGGCAGGGCATTGGCCCACTCCAGACGCGCTTCGTCGCTCAGCTCGGTGATGGTCGCGCCACCCTCGGTCATGGCGGCAAAAGCCCCCGTGACGCGGCCTTCAAGCCCGGCGGCATAGTCCTTGGCAAAGGCATCTGCGCCAGTGCGAAACGCGGCCTGAACCTCGGGCGACTGCTCGTCGAACCAGCTTTTCTTGGCGACGATGCCACCGGCATACTGCGCACCGAAATGCACTCGGGTCACATAGGGCGCGACCTCAAACAGCTTGGCCGCAGCGGCGGCTGTCGGGAACACGATCACACCATCGGCGACGCCGGTCTTGATGTCGTTGTAATAGGTCGTCAGATCCCCGGCGACGCCCACAGCACCCGTGCCGTCCAGCCAGTTCACCGCAGGCCCCGGAGCATTGATCTTGCGCCCCTTCAGATCCGCCATTGAAGTCACGGGGAACGAGGTCATCATCAGATAATCCTCCAGCCCGAAACCACCGCCCAGATACTCCAGATCCAGATCCTCCCAGAGCTTGCGCATCGCGGGAATGTCGTCGGTCATCTGGTCGACCGTGTTCAGCACGAGGTTCACGTCGGTCGGGCCGAAAGGCGTCACATAGGTCACGTTCTGAAAACTCAGCAGCGAGGGCTCGAACAGCGAGGCAACGATGCCGACCTGTGCCAGACCATCCTCCATGGCCTCCAGTTCGCCACCGACCTTGGCAAGGGTGCCGCCATAGGCTTCGGTCCAGTCGATGCTGGTGTCGGTGCCCTCAAGCGCCGCATTCACCGCCGGAATAAAGCTCTCGGACATGGTCTTGACCCAAAGGAACACGGGCGGATGCCCGGCCACGGCCGTAACATCCAGCGTCTCGGCATGGGCGACAGATAGGCTCACAGGGGCGCTCAACATGGCAGCAGACATCAGACCGCTGGCCAGCAGTTTGGTATATTTCATAGGGGGTCCTCCCGGTTGCGCCGGTGTCTCCTCACCGGCGGTCGCAACGTAGACAAACTATCTGAACGTTCGTATAAAAAGTCAACAGCCTGAAAGCGATCCCCCCGAAAGCGACCGGAAAGCAGAGCGAAGATCATGACGCAACCCTCTGACATACCATCGAAATCGCCCAAGCCGGACGGCAGGGTGGCGCGGGGCGAGATCACCCGGGCGCGGGTGCTGGACGCTGCCGAGCGTTGCTTTGCCGCCACCGGTTTCGATGCCGTCTCGATTCGTCAGATCGCCGCTGAGTCCGGCGTCACCCTGGGCGTTGTCGGCTTTCACGGCGGCAGCAAGGAGGAGCTGTTTCGCACCGTCCTCGCGCGCCGCACCGAAACCCTGAACCGGCTGCGACGCGAGTCTCTGGCGCAGCTGAGAGCGAACGAAAGTGTCACGCTGGAGGACCTGATCGACGCCTATATCACGCCGTATCTCGACATCGCCTCACGCGGCGATCCGCAGTGGCGTGCCTATGCGCAGCTGATCGCGCGGCTGGTCTCGGATGATCGCTACTATCCCGAGATGAAGGACCGCTACGACCCCGTGGCGCTGGAATACCTCGCCGCCATTGCCGAGCTCTATCCCAAGGCCGACCCGCAGCTGATGGCCACGGCACTGGTGCTGACGGTCGCCTCGATGATTTCCATCGTCGCCAGCAACCTGCGCATCGACGGGCTGTCCGGCAAACCCGCGCCACGCACACCGCTGGGCTATCGCAAGGTGCTGGTTGATTTCTGCGCGGGCGGATTTCGCCGTGCCATTGAATAGCTTTGGCACAAACCCAATCACAACAGTGCCTTCTGAGGCGACCCTCAGGTAACAGATGAACTGAAAATAGGCTCTACGAGCCCAAATTCCCTTGGTTTCAGTCTCTATATATTACATAATACCGATTATGAGATACATCATAGTATAACCAGAGGGCCTCTGAAACGCCCCCTGATCCTGTCATTCGTGGAAACCTCAGCCGAGCGCATAGCCCGCGCCGCGCACCGTGCGCAGCGGATCGTCACCGCCATGCGTACACAGCGCCTTGCGCAGCCGCCCGATGTGAACGTCGACGGTGCGCGTGTCGACGTAGATGTCGCGGCCCCATACCCGGTCGAGCAGCTGTTCACGCGACCACACACGGCCCGGCTTTTCCATGAAGGTCGAGAGCAGACGAAACTCCGTCGGCCCCAGCTTCAATTCCTGCCCGTCACGCATGACGCGGTGCGTCTCAGCGTCCAGCATGATGTCCTCGTACTCCAGACGCTCGCCCATCGAGGCTGGCCGCGTGCGGCGCAGCTGCGCGCGCACCCGCGCCATCAGCTCGATCACCGAATACGGCTTGACCACATAGTCATCCGCGCCGGTCTCAAGCCCGCGCACACGGTCGAACTCTTCCGAGCGCGCCGACAGCATGATGATCGGCACGCCGCGGGTTTCGGCCCGCATCTTCAGCTGGCGACAGACCTCGATGCCCGACAGGTTCGGCAGCATCCAGTCCAGCACGATGATGTCCGGTGCGATCTCCTGCACCAGCAGCATCGCCTCTTCACCATTCTCGGCACGGCTCACCTTGAAGCCCTCGGCTTCAAGGTTATAGGCCAACACCTCACGCTGTGCGGGTTCGTCTTCGACCACAAGGACCGTGGGTTGCTGGTCAGCGGCCATCTTACTTGTCTCCGCCCATCGGTTGCGGCGGCGCAAAGCTCGGATCGACCGAGGTCTTGTCCTGCTTGGGCCGGGTGTCTTCGGGCGCGGCACCCGTCACCAGATAGATCACCTGCTCGGCGATCGAGGTCACATGGTCGCCCATCCGCTCGGTGTTCTTGGCCATGAAGTGCAGGTGCATGCAGGCGGTGATGTTGCGCGGATCTTCCATCATGAAGGTCAGGAATTCGCGAAACAGCGCGTTGTACATCTGGTCGACGTCACGGTCGCGGTTGATCACGTCCTGCGCCAGCTCCGGGTCGCGCTGGATATAGGCGTCGAGCGCATCGCGCAGCATCCCCTCAACCTCACGCGCCATGCGGCGCAATGCCGAATGCGCGCCGGTGATGGGCTGCATCTGCACCAGAACGGAGGTTCGCTTGGCCATGTTCTTGGCGTAGTCGCCAATGCGCTCAAGGTTGCCGGCGATCTTCATGATCGACAGCACGATGCGCAGATCGCCCGCCGTGGGCGCGCGCAGCGCGATGATGCGGGCGGCGTCTTCCTGGATCATCTCTTCCAGTCCGTCGATGACCTTGTCACCGGCACGCACCTTTTCGGCCATTTCTTCGTCGCGGTTCTCCAACGCCTGGCTGGCGTCGAAAATGGCCTGTTCGACCAGTCCGCCCATTTTCATGATCTTGGCCTGAACGGCTTCAAGATCGCGGTCATATGCGCTCGCGATATGCTGTGCCATGGATATTGGCTCCTGTTGGATGCGGGCTTAGCCGATACGGCCAGTGATATAGCTCTCGGTGCGGGGGTCGACCGGGTTGGTGAAGATCTGGCTGGTGTCGCCATATTCCACGAGGTTCCCGAGGTGGAAGAACGCGGTCTTCTGGCTGACGCGCGCCGCCTGCTGCATCGAGTGCGTCACGATCACCACCGAGTAATCCTCGCGCAGCTCGTCGATCAGCTCCTCGACCTGACCGGTCGCGATGGGGTCGAGGGCCGAGCAAGGCTCGTCCATCAGCAGCACTTCGGGTTCGGTGGCGACAGCGCGCGCGATGCACAGACGCTGTTGCTGACCACCCGAAAGGCCGGTGCCGGGCGAATGCAGACGGTCCTTGACCTCATCCCAGATCGCACCGCGACGCAGGGCCATCTCGACGATCTGATCGAGGTCCGCCTTGCTTTTCGACATGCCGTGGATGCGCGGCCCATAAGCCACGTTGTCATAGATCGACTTCGGGAACGGGTTCGGCTTCTGGAACACCATGCCGACCTTGGCGCGCAGCTGCACCGGATCAACACGCGGATCATAGATATTCTCGCCATCCAGCAGGATGGTGCCCTGCACGCGGCAGATGTCGATGGTGTCGTTCATGCGGTTCAGTGTGCGCAGAAAGGTCGATTTACCGCAGCCCGACGGCCCGATGAAGGCGGTGACGGTCTTTTCCTGGATCTGTACGCTGACGTCCTTGATGGCGTGGGTTTCGCCATAATAGACCTGCACATTATCCGCGGCGATCTTGATGTTCTTGGTGTCCAATTTGGTCTCCAGGGTGGGCGAGTCGTACATGGTTCTTCCCCCTTGCTTACCAGCGACGCTCAAAGCGGCGGCGCAGAATGATGGCAATGATGTTCATGGTCATGAGGAATACCAACAGGATGATGATACCGCCCCAGGCGCGTTCGTAATAGGCCGGGTCCGCCCGTTTCGCCCATTCATAGATCTGGGCAGGCATGGCCGAGTTCGGATCGAGAAAGCCCGAGGCGATCCCGTCAGGATAGTTCGAGGCGATATAGCCCACCATCCCGATCAGCAGCAGCGGCGCGGTTTCGCCCAAAGCCTGCGCGAGGCCAAGGATCGTGCCGGTCAGAATGCCGGGCATGGCGAGGGGCAGCACATGGTGGAACACCGACTGCATTTTTGAGGCCCCTACCCCCAGTGCCGCATCGCGGATCGACGGTGGCACCGCCTTCAGCGACGCCCGGGTCGAGATGATGATCGTCGGCAAGGTCATCAGCGTCAGCACCAGACCACCGACCAGCGGCGCCGATTGCGGCAGCTCGATGAACTGGATGAACACCGCAAGGCCAAGGATACCGAAGACGATCGAGGGCACCGCCGCGAGGTTCGAGATATTCACCTCGATCACGTCGGTGATCCAGTTTTTCGGTGCGAATTCCTCAAGATAGACCGAAGCCGCGACACCGATGGGCAGTGACAGCACCAGCACAACCAGCATCATGAACAGAGAGCCCAGCATCGACACGCCGATCCCGGCCTGTTCGGGGCGGCTTTCGGAGGCATCCGCGCCAGTGATGAAGGCCCAGTTGAACTTGCGCTTCAGCGTGCCCGCAGCTTTCAGCTGATCCGCGACATCCAGATGCGCGGCATCCAGGTTCTTGTCGTTGACCAGCGCCACACGGGTGACACGGCCCTTTTCATAGCCATCGACACGCGACGAGGCGAGCACCTCGAAATTGACCGTCTTGCCGATCTGATCGGGGTTGGCCAGCACATAGTCGCGGATCTGCGCGGCGGCAGACGACGACACCAGCTTGTTGAGATCGCTGGCCTTCTTGAACGGAGAGGTGATCCCCTCATTGACCAGAGACGCGGCCAGCGCATCATTGATCAACCCACTGTAGCCAAAGGTCGTGACCTTCTTGATCTCTTCGACATCGCGGTTGCCCGACTTGTCCAGCTTGGCCTCGCTCAGCTCCACCGGCAGTTCGATGAAGGTCTGGGTGAAGGCCGGCACGCCGTTGCGCACGATGGTGAACAAAAGCACCAGCAGGAAGATCAGCCCGACACCCACCGCCGCCATGCCATAGATGCGAAAGCGTTTTTCGGCAGCGTTGCGGCGGCGTGTGCCCTTGTCGAGTTCGAGCAGCGAGCCGGAGGTCTTCTTCAGCTGCGGTTTGCCCGCAGGACCGGAAATGCTAGCATCGGTCATTCGTATTGCTCCCGGTATTTGCGCACGATCCAGAGTGCAAAGATATTGAGGCACAGCGTGATGACGAACAGCGTCATGCCAAGCGCGAAGGCCACCAGCGCTTCTGGGCTGGCGAAATCAGCGTCCCCGGTCAGCTGGCTGACGATCTTGGCCGTCACGGTGGTCATCGCCTCGAAGGGGTTCATCGACAGGCGGGCCGCAGCCCCTGCCCCCAGCACCACGATCATCGTCTCGCCAATGGCACGCGATGCGGCCAGCAGGATGGCACCGACGATGCCCGGCAGCGCCGCAGGCAGAACGACCTGCTTGATAGTTTCGGATTTCGTCGCCCCAAGGCCGAGCGAGCCATCCCGCAGGCTTTGGGGCACCGAGTTGATGATGTCGTCCGACAGCGAGCTGACGAAGGGGATCAGCATGACCCCCATGACCAGACCCGCCGTCATCACGGCCGTGCCGCCCTGCATCCAGCCAAGGCCGGTGCCGGGGCCAAAGACCGCCATCAGCGACGGGCCAACCGTCAGCAGCGCAAACAGACCGTAGACGATGGTCGGGATCCCGGCGAGGATCTCCAGCATCGGTTTGGCCAGACCACGGATACGTGGCGAGGCGTACTCAGAGGTATAAATCGCCGCGAACAGCCCGATGGGCACAGCCACCGCCAGCGCGATCAGCGAGATGTAGAAGGTGCCCCAGAACAGCGGCAGGATGCCCAGCTGCGAGCCACCGCCGAACGACGGGCTCCAGGTGGTGCCGAAGAAGAAATCCATCGCCGGGTAGAGCTTGAAGAACTCGATGGTGTTGAAGACCAGCGACAGCACGATGCCCACGGTCGTCAGGATCGCCAGCGAGGCGGCAAGGATCAGCAGCGACAGGATCACCCGCTCCACCGCATTACGGGCGCGGAAATCGCGGTTGGTCTTGATCACGGCAAAGGCCAGACCGGCCAGCGCCAGCGCCAGAACCGCTATGGCGCGGTAGCTGTCGCCCGTCACGCTCAGCGCGCGGTATTCCTTGGCCGCCACCAGCGTCGGCGCCGAAACGTCCGAACCCAGAGCAACACCGGAATTCGCCAGCACGGCGCGGATATCAGAGGTCTCTGTGCTCAGGTCCCGTGCCGCCTGCGCGCCAAGGGTGCCGTTGCGCACGGCGTAGTCCAGCCCGTTGGCGATGCGGTGCACATCCGACATCAACAGGTTCAGCTCGCCCTGACTGGTATAGCTCGTCTCGGGGATCAGCTTCTGGACGTGATGTTCGATCATGACAGGCTGCACGATCAGCCAAAGGCCGAACAGCAGCAGCGACGGCACCGCCGCATAAAGCGCGACATGGCTGCCGTAATAAGAAGGCAGAGAATGCAGATTGCGGCTGTCACCACTGGCCGAGGCCAGGGCGCGGCTGCGACCCAGCACATAGCCGATGGCAGCAAGCGCCAATACAATGAGGAAAATCCAGGTGGCCGGCATGAGGTACTCTCTGGAATGGTCTTTTGAAATCTTGTCGCGCCCTCATGGGACAGGCGCGCAGCGAGATCGGGAACGGCGGGATCGGAAAACGAAAATCGGGCAGCGCGAAACCTCGCGCTGCCCGGGGTCGTCTGGATTACATGTTCGACGCCATGGTCTTTTCGTCAGCAACCTGCGCTTGGGTTGCTGCCAGCTCGGGGTCGGACACGAGGCCATATTCAGCCAGCGGGCCGGAGGGGCCAGCAATGTCATCGGACACGAAGAATTCAGCGTATTCTTTCAGGCCGGGGATGACGCCGATGTGGGCTTTCTTGATGTAGAAGTACAGCGGACGCGACACGGGATAGTCACCCGAAGCGATGGTCTCGGTGGAGGGCGCAACGCCGCCCATGGTCGCGACTTTCAGCTTGTCGGTGTTGTTCTCGTAGAACGCCAGGCCGAAGACGCCCAGACCGTGCGGGTTGCTGTCGATACGCGCCAGGGTCTCGGTGTAGTCGCCATCGATGTCGACAGATTTGCCATCGGTACGCACGGCTTTGCACGCAGCTTCAGCGGCTTTTTCGTCGAGGCCGGTTGCGATCATCTCTTCCATCGCGCCGGAGTCTTTGCAGCCCTGGATCAGGACTTTTTCCTCGAACACTTCACGGGTGCCGTGCTTGGTGCCGGGAATGAAGGCCATGATGTCTTCGGCCGGCAGATCGGCGTTGACGTCGGACCATTTCATGTTCGGGTTGGCGACCATCTTGCCGTCGACGGGCAGCTCGGCGGCCAGCGCCTTGAACCAGTCGGTGGGCACGAAAGCGGTGAAGGCCGGGCCGTTCAGCTGGCTGGCGAAAACGATGCCGTCATAGCCGATGCGGACCTGGATGATGTCGGTCACGCCAGCTTCGGCGCAGGCCTTGATCTCTTTGTCTTTGATCGGGCGCGATGCGTTGGCGATGTCGATGGTGTTCTCGCCGACGCCTTCGCAGAAGCGTTTCAGGCCGGAGGAAGAGCCGCCCGATTCAACAACGGGGGTCGGGAAGTCAAAGTTCTCGCCGAAAGCTTCAGCAACGATCGAAGCGTAGGGCAGCACGGTCGACGACCCTGCAACCTGAATCTGGTCGCGCGCCATGGCGCCGGTTGCGGAAACGGCAGCGAGCGCAATTGCCGAAGCGGTCAGTTTCATGAAGGACATGGAAAGCTCCTGTTGTCGTGTCTGGCCACCATCCCCGGCAGCCTCGTGGCCCCTGCTAGGCCTTCGTCGCGATGCTTTTGTGACATGAGTGTAACGCTTTCATGACAAAGCCCGAATTATTCTGATTTCATTGCCCTTTCCCGCCGCCCGCGCGTGAAAAAGGGCCTCGCGCACAGACGCAAAGCCCCTTTTATGACAGTACCTTAACGCTTTTACGGCAGGCTTTCCGGCTCAGCTGACCGGCAAAACCACCCGGATTGTGGTGCCCTGGCCCATTTTCGACGAAATCCGCATCCGCCCGCGGTGACGGTTCACGATATGCTTCACGATCGCCAACCCGAGGCCGGTTCCCCCCATTTCGCGCGAACGATGAGAATCAACGCGGTAGAAGCGTTCGGTGAGTCGCGGCAGGTGCACTTCTTCGATTCCCGGGCCCTGATCGCTGACGGTCAGCGCCACACCGGGGCCGCGCAGCTCCGGCATCTCGGCGCGCGCCGACAGGGCCATGGTGACCTGCTTGCCGCGCCCGCCGTACTTGATCGCGTTCTCCACCAGATTGTTCAGCACCTGCCGCAGCTGGTCGCTATCGCCCTGCACGAAGATATCCGTCTGCTCGGCCGTCACGATCAGCTCAACCTCGGCCCGCCGCGCCAGCGGCGCCAGCGCGTTCTGCACCGATTGCATCAGCCCGTGCATATCGACCCGCTCGGTCGGGCGCATCCGCGCCTCGCCCTCGACCTGGCTCAGCGACAGCAGATCCTTGACCAGCCGCTCCATACGGCCGGCCTCATTCGCCATGATGCCGAGGAAGCGTTCGCGCGCCGGCGCGTCGTCCTTGGCGGGCCCCAGCAGCGTCTCGATGAACCCGATCAGCGCGGTCAGCGGCGTGCGCAGCTCATGGCTGACGTTGGCGACGAAATCGCGGCGCATCACCTCGGCCTTCTCCAGCATGGTGATGTCCTGAAAACACACCACCACACCCTGCCCCAGCGGCGAATCCACGTAAGAGCAGCTCACCTCATAGTTCGTCTCCTGCCCCCGCCGCGTCGCAAGATAGCGCGTGTCGTGCGGCTTGCGGTCCTGCAGGCAGGATTCCACCGCGTCCAGCACCGCGGGCTGGCGAATGACGGTGATAAAGTGCCGCCCCGTGATGCCGGGCCCGAACAGCGAAGCCGTCCTGGCATTGGCGGCGATGATACGCTCGCCCCGGCCCACCAGCATGGCAGGCAGCGGGATCGCACTCAGCAGCGCCGTGAGGGAGGAGTCCGTCATTTCAAGGTCGTCCTGACTGAGAGGGGTTTCAGAGCGCGGTCAGACCGTCGCGAAACCGCCGCATGTTTTTCTGATAGGTAAGCGCCGAGGCCTCAAGCCGCTGCACCCATGTCGCGTCGAGGCTCTGCACCACGCGCCCGGGCATCCCCAGCACCATGGAATTGTCCGGGATCTCGCGGTTTTCCGGCACCAGAGCCCCCGCGCCGATCAGGCAGTTCTTGCCGATCTTTGCGCCGTTCATCACCATCGCGCCCATCCCCACGAGGGAGTTGTCGCCAATGGTGCAGCCGTGCAGCATCGCCTTGTGGCCGATGGTGCAGTTGACACCAATCGTCAGCGGATAGCCGATATCCGTGTGCATCACGGTGTTTTCCTGCACATTGCTGCCCGCACCGATATGGATCACCTCATTGTCGCCCCGGATCGTCACCCCGAACCAGACCGAGGCGCCGCTCTCCAGCACCACCCGGCCAATGACATTGGCATCCGGTGCGATCCAGCAATCACCATCCTCAGGCAGCTTCGGCGCATGGCCGTCCAGAGCGTAGAGCGTCATTGGTTTTCCTCGAATTCCGCGTTCAGACGGCGCACCAGATCGACGACGCCGGGTTGTTGGGACAGCCGCATGCGCTCGGCCTCGATGATGGTGCGCAGGCGGGTTTCGCTTTCGTCCAGATCGTCGTTGATCAGCACATAGTCATATTCCGGCCAATGGCTGATCTCGTCACGGCTTTTCTGCATCCGCTGCGCGATGACATCGGCTTCGTCCTGTGCGCGGCTGATCAGACGCCGCTCCAGCTCGGCCATGGTCGGCGGCAGGATGAAGATCGACAGCACATGCTTGCCAAGGGCCGAGTTGCGGATCTGTTGCCCGCCCTGCCAGTCGATATCGAACAGCAGGTCCTGCCCGGCATTGATCGCCGCCTCGACCGGCCCGCGGGGTGAACCATAGGAATTGCCGAAGACCGTGGCATGTTCCAGCATCTGGTCGCGCGCCACCATGTCGGCGAAATCGTCATGGCTGTGAAAGTAGTACTCGCGCCCATGCTCTTCACCCACCCGGGGCGCGCGCGTCGTCGCAGAGACGGAAAACCGGATCGCCGGGTCCCAGGCCAGCAGCCTCTTCGACAGGGTCGACTTGCCCGCCCCGGAGGGAGAGGACAGGATGATCAGAAGGCCGCGCCTATGGCTCATATCTCAGGCTCCGCTTGGTTCGTTTGCCCGCAGGGTTATGCAGGTTTTCCCGCTCGGAGCAATGCTTGCCCCCGCATGCGCGCTATTCGATGTTCTGCACCTGCTCGCGCAGCTGGTCGATCACCGCCTTCAGCTCCAGCCCGAGGGTCGTCAGCTCGGCGTCCTGCGCCTTGGCACACAGGGTATTGGCCTCTCGGTTGAACTCCTGAGACAGGAAATCCAGCTTGCGCCCGACGGTCCCCTCCTGCGCCAGCAGATCACGCGCCGCGCTGATATGGGCGCGCAGCCGGTCCAGTTCCTCGGTGACATCGGCCTTGATGGCGATCAGCGCCAGTTCCTGCGCGATGCGCTGGGGGTCCTGCGCACCGGCCTCGACGACACGGGCCAGCGCGCTCTGCACCGCCGCGCCCATCCGCGCCGCCCGCGCCTCGACCACCGCCGCCGCGCGCGCCACCAAAACCTCGATCTGCGCCACCTGATCCAGCAGCACCGCGTCAATCGCCGCGCCCTCGCGCCCCCGCATGGCGATGAAATCCGCCAGCAGCGGCTCGAAATCACGCAGCAGCATACCGGCCAGCCCCTCGACCTCCTCGTCGGCTGCGCCGGTTTCCAGCACCCCGCGCAGCCCCAGCAGATCCGCCGCCCGCGACGGCGCCAGCGTCATGCCGCGCGCCAGTGCCGTGTCCTCGACCAGCTGCAGCGCCTCCAGCACCGAGGAGAGCTGCGCCGCGTTCACCCGCAACGTGCCCCCGGTCTCCTCTCGCGACAGCCGCAGGTTCAGCGTGACATTGCCGCGCGCCAGCGCCTTGCCCAGACGGGCGCGCAAGGCCGCCTCAAGCCCCGGCACCCAGTCGGGCACGCGCAACCGCAGATCCAGCCCCTTGCCATTGACCGAGCGCAGCTCCCAAGACCAGAAAAACCCGGCCTCACTGCCTTTTTGCGACGAAAATGCCGTCATTGATCGTGTCATGAACTCTGCTCGCTGCTGTTGTATTCTGCACTGTAACGGCCTGCAGGATCAGCGTTGGGTTAACCATTTGCAACGATTTCAAGAAAATTTCGAATGAAATGTGCCATATTAATGTTCACGTAACCTCTGTGAAGATTGCTTTAACCATACAGGCGCAATCCAGACACGACCCGGTCGCCCGCGACCTGTCACAGAGGAAACACATGTTCAATTCGGAGCTGTCGAGATGCGACAAGACAATACTGACGGGCAGTCCGTCATCAGCATGAGCGGATTCATGAGCGCGACGCGCTTCAACGCGATCACCGAGGTCGAGAGCTACTGGGACGCGATCCGTGCCGGTCGTCTGGTGCCGCGCCGCTCTGACATCGACCCGCGCGGGATCGAGCGCGCGCTGGAGTTCGCCTTCATCCTTGAACGCGTCGCCCCCGGCATCGCCCGCCTGCGCATCGCCGGCTCTCACCTGTCGGACATGATGGGGATGGAGGTGCGCGGCATGCCCCTTAGCGCCTTCATCACCCCTGCCGGCCGCGAGACGATGTCGACCGTGCTGGAGCAGGTCTTCGACAGCCCCGCCCGCGCCACCATCGACCTGCACTCCGACAGCGCCATCGGCAAGCCCGCGATCGACGCCCGTCTGGTGCTGCTGCCGATGAAAAGCGATCTCGGCGATATCAGCCGGGCGCTGGGCTGCTTTGCCACCTATGGCGACATCGGCCGCGCGCCGCGTCGCTTCGACATCACCAGCCACAGCGCCACGCCGCTGCTGGGGGATTTCATGCCAAACGCCCAGGCTCCGCTGACGCAGGACCGCAACCCAGATACCTCGGGCGAGCGTCGCCGCACAGAGCGCCCCTTCCCCACAATCCCGCAGCAGATCGCCGCGGCCACAGGAAACGTCACGCGGCTGCGTCCCGGCCCGCGTCCCTACCTCAGCGTTGTCGACACCTCCGACGACTGAGCGCCTTCGCATCCTCCGACGCCAGCCCTCTTGCCAGCCGTTCGGACGCTCTGCCCCACGGAAAAGGGCCGCCAGATCTGGCGGCCCTTCCGTGTTTCGCAAAGCCCTTGGGGGCGTCAGCCCGCTTCGGCCAGACGCTCCTCACGCAGTGCCGTCAGCTCTTCGGCGACCAGGAACGCCAGTTCCAGCGACTGCGAGGCGTTCAGACGCGGATCGCAGGCCGTGTGATAGCGATCCGACAGATCCTCGTCCGACACCGCCTGCACGCCACCGGTGCATTCGGTCACGTCCAGACCGGTCATCTCAAAGTGCACACCGCCGGGGATCGTGCCCTCGACACGGTGCACGCGGAAGAACTCCTGCACCTCGCGCAGCACCAGATCGAAGGGCCGGGTCTTGTAGCCGGTCGACGACTTGATGGTGTTGCCATGCATCGGATCACAGACCCAGACCACATTGGCCCCTTCCGAGCGCACGGTCTCGATCAGGCGCGGCAGATGGTCGTGCACCTTGCCTGCGCCGAAGCGGCAGATCAGGGTCAGACGGCCCATCTCGTTCTTCGGGTTCAGCGTCTTCATCAGGACCTTCAGATCCTCCGCCGTCATCGAGGGGCCGCACTTCAGCCCGATCGGGTTCAGCACGCCCTTGCAGAATTCGACATGTGCGCCGTCCGGCTGACGTGTCCGGTCGCCGATCCAGATCATGTGACCCGACCCCGCCAGCCAGTTGCCCGAGGTGGTGTCCATCCGGCACAGCGCTTCTTCGTATTCCAGCAGCAGCGCTTCGTGGCTGACATAGAAATCAACCGTGCGCAGCGAATGCGCATTGTCGGAATTGACCCCAGCCGCCTTGATGAAATCCAGCGTATCGCTGATCCGGTTCGACATGTCGCGGAACCGTTCGGCCTTGTCCGAGGCGGTAAAGCCCAGAGTCCAGCGGTGCACCTGATTCACGTCGGCGTAGCCACCCGTCGAAAAAGCCCGCAACAGGTTCAGCGTCGCGGCCGACTGCGTGTAAGCCTGCAGCATCTTGGCCGGATTCGGGATGCGGCTCTCGGGCGTGAAGTCCAGCTCGTTGATGATATCGCCGCGATAGCTCGGCAGCTCGACACCATTGATCACTTCGGTCGGTGCACTGCGCGGCTTGGCGAACTGGCCCGCCATGCGGCCCACTTTCACCACCGGCACCTTGGCGCCAAAGGTCAGCACCATCGCCATCTGCAACATCACCTTGAAGGTGTCGCGGATCGCATCTGCCGTGAATTGCTGAAAGCTTTCAGCGCAGTCGCCGCCCTGCAACAGGAAGGCTTCACCCCGACCAGCTGCCCCAAGTGCGGCACGTAGGCGGCGCGCCTCACCTGCAAACACCAGCGGCGGATACTTCGAAAGCTGAGCCTCGGTCGTCGCCAGCGCTTCCTGATCCTGATAGTCAGGCATCTGCACCCGCGGCTTGTTGCGCCAGTCGGATTTTTGCCAGGTACCCATCTTTTCCTCCGGGTTCGATGCATAGAGCGCCAAGCGTATAGCTAAGTTAGCGTTAAAGGGCCACATTATATTTGCGACTATTGACGTCGCTTGCGGCCTCTGAATTTATGTCGCCCAGTTCCGGTTTCGCCCCGGCTTCCTCTGATGCGCAGGTTCTCCCATGCCCGAGCCGATGTCCTCGGTCCAGAATTTCACGGTCCCGCTGGACGGGCCAACAACCAAACCGCGCAAATTCATCTTTGTCCTTCTCAACAACTTCTCCCTGCTCTCCTTCGCTTCGGCGCTGGAATGCCTGCGCATTGCCAATCGCATGTCGGGCCGCACCCTCTATACATGGGAGCTGCAGAGCGAGACCGGAGAGATGGTCAGCTGTTCCGGCGGCACGGCCTTCGCCATCGACGCGCCTCTGGGCGAGCTGTCGCGCGACGACACCGTGCTGGTCTGCGCCGGGATTGCCGTGCAGGACGAGACCACGAAGAAGCTGCTGAACTGGCTGCGCCGCGAAGCCCGCAAGGGTCTGGCGATCGGTGGCCTGTGCACCGCCGCCCATGTGCTGGCCCGCGCCGGTCTGCTCGATGGCAAGCGCGCCACCATCCACTGGGAAAACCACGACAGCTTTGCCGAGGAGTTCGAGGAGGTCCTGCTGACCAAATCGGTCTTTGTCGCCGACGGCAATCGCCTGACGACGGCGGGCGGCACTTCCTCCATCGACCTGATGCTGAAACTCGTCGCCGATCATCACGGCGAAGAACTGGCCAATGCCGTCGCGGACCAGCTGATCTATTCTTCGATCCGCACCGATCAGGACACGCAGAGGTTGTCCGTGCCGACGCGCATCGGTGTGCGCCACCCCAAGCTCAGCCAGGTCATCCAGATGATGGAGGCCAATATCGAAGAACCGATCAGCCCCGCCACTCTGGCCCGCGATGTGCTGATGTCGACCCGCCAGCTGGAGCGGCTGTTTCGCCGGTATCTCAACCGCTCGCCCAAGCGCTACTACATGGAGCTGCGCCTGCAGAAGGCCCGTAACCTGTTGATGCAAACGGATATGAGCGTGATCAACGTCGCCCTCTCCTGTGGGTTTGCCAGCCCGTCGCATTTTTCCAAATGCTACCGTGCGCAGTATCAGACCACCCCCTACCGCGAACGCGGCAGTCAGGCCGGGCGGCTGTCGATCTAAAGCGCCCCCCGCAGGCTCGCCGCGCCAGCAACCGCGGTCCCCGGGCGGTTCTACACGCAAATGTTCTTGTATGTGCAAAGACTTGCTTAACACTTTAGTGCTATTGAGAAGGGGTTCAGGATCGTAGTCTCATGAACTTGGACAAACTTCCTCCCTGTCAGACTGGCCGCGCCTCACGGGCGCGGCTTTTTTCATGTCCGGGTGGTCAAAGCGCCTGACGCGCAGGTCAGCGCGCAACCATAGGCTGCAAGCGGGAAACCTCCCCAACTAACATACGGACAAAACGGAATATTTTGCATATTGACGACGGCGCGCAAAGGCCCTAGCCTTCCATGCAATTACAAGTCGGCCGGTCCGACGGGGAGAATAAACGGCGGAAAAGGGGTCTGTACGAGGCCCCTTTTTCTATGGCACGTCTTAGTCCCAATCTGTGCCCCCCGGCGCCTCGGCACAATGCCTGCGCCGCATTTTGTGACCAGACCGGCGGGCCTCCGCCAATCACGGCCTTTCCCTGTAAATTGACCCGCAATCTGCTGTAAAAGGCCTGACACCGTCCGGCCTGCATGGTAAGTCGACGAAAATATTGCAAAGAACGGGAACGTCATGCTCGCAGTCACGAAGTTCACTTCCGCCCTGGCCGTGCTCGGCCTTCTGGCAGGCCCTGCCCTTGCGCAGGATGCCGCGGCCCCCGCGCAGGACACCACCGCGCCAGAGACCACCGCCCCCGCGGCTGAGGCCGCTCCGGCCGACGCCAACAGCACGGGCGGCCTGTCGATGGGCGAAGATCCCAACGCCACGCCGCAGGCCGGCCAGACCTATATCAAGGAAGAGATCGGCGACTGGGCCCTGCAATGCGTCAAGACCGAAGACGGCAAGGACGAGCCCTGCCAGCTCTATCAGCTGCTGCGCGATGACACCGACAACCCCGTCGCCGAAATCGTCCTGTTCCGCGTCTCCGGCGCCGGTCAGGTCGCAGCCGGTGCCAGCGTGATCGCACCGCTGCAAACGCTGCTGCCCTCGGGCGTGCTGCTCAGCGTCGACGATGGCCAGCCGAAGAAATACCCCTTCAGCGTCTGCTCGCGTGTTGGCTGTGTCGCCCGCATCGGCCTGACCGAAGCTGAAGTCAACGCGATGAAGAACGGCAAACAAGCCAATATCGTCATCCGCCCCTTCAGCGCGCCGGATGTTGAGGTCAAGCTGCCCGCGTCGCTGATCGGCTTCACTGCCGGTTTCGACAAGACCAGCCAGATGCCCATCGGCAACCAGTAACGGCCTTCGGGGGCCTCGCGCCCCCACCCCAAACAGAAAACGCCGCCTGCGATCCCCTCGCAGGCGGCGTTTTCAATTCAACCTTGAACGTTTCAGGCGAAGCGGCGCAGCGCCAGCACGGCGTTGAGCCCGCCAAAGGCAAAGGCATTGGACAGAGCGACCTCGACCTTCGCCTCGCGCGCCTCGTTCGGCACCACGTCAAGCGCGCACTCAGGGTCCGGCTCTTCATAGCTGATCGTCGGCGCGATGATCCCGTCGCGCACCGCCATGATGCAGGCCAGCAGCTCGACAGCCCCCGTGCCGCCGATCAGATGACCGTGCATCGACTTGGTTGAGGAGATCATCAGCGTGTCCGCATGACGGCCAAAGGCATCGGCCACAGCCGCGCTCTCGGTCTTGTCGTTCGCCGCCGTCCCGGTGCCGTGCGCGTTGATATAACCCACGTCCGAGGGGTTCAGCCGGGCGTCCTGAATGGCCCCCGAAATCGCCCGCGCAGCGCCCTGCTTGGACGGCATCACGATGTCCGACGCATCCGAGGTCATCGCGAACCCGATCACCTCGGCCAGGATCTCGGCCCCACGTTTTTGCGCGTGCTCCAGCTCCTCGAAGACGAAAACGCCCGCGCCCTCGCCCTGCACCATGCCGTTGCGGTTGGCGCTGAAGGGGCGACAGCCATCCTTGGACATGACGCGCAGCCCTTCCCAGGCCTTGACGCCGCCAAAGCACAACATGCTCTCGGACCCGCCGGTGATCATCACCGGCGACATGCCGGTGCGCACCATCTGGAAGGCCTGGCTCATCGCGTGGTTGGAACTGGCGCAGGCGGAAGACACCGTAAACGTCGGGCCCTTGAGGTTGAACTCCATGCTGACGTGGCTGGCCGCGGCATTGTTCATCAGCTTGGGCACCACGAAGGGATGCACCCGGTTCTTGCCGTCCTCGTAGACCGAGCGGTAATTCTCGTCCAGCGTCGTCATGCCGCCGCCGGAATTGCCCAGAACGGCGCCGGTCTTGGCCGCCAGCTCGCCGGAAAACTCCAGACCCGACTGGCCAATCGCCTCCCGCGCCGCGATCAGCGCGAACATGGTGAAGCGGTCATACAGCACCATCTGCTGACGGTTGAACAACCCTTCCGAGCTGAAGTTCTTGACCTGCGCGCCGATCGTCACCGACAGGCGCTCAGAATCGCGCACGTCCAGTTCGGCAATGCCGCAACGCCCCTCACGGAACGACTCCAGCGTTTCGGCCACATTGTGACCGATGGCATTGATCGTCCCGGCGCCTGTGATGACTACTCTTTTCACGCGTGTTGTTCCGCCACCAGTTTTTCGACGCCCGCGATGATCGAGGCAATGGTCGAGATGTCAAAGTCGCTCTGGTTCGGCTCATTGGCGTTGAAGGGCACCTGAATATCAAAGGCCTCTTCAATGGCAAAGATGCACTCGACCAGCCCGAGGCTATCGATGCCGACGTCTTCCAGGGTGTTGTCCATCGACACGTCGGCGGGCTCAAGCACCGCTTGTTCCGCGATGATTGCGATCACCTTGTCCTTGATATCCGTCATCACCCCGTCCCCCTGTGCTACCTTCAGCGCCGATTTAGTCATTCTCATTTCCCTTTGAAACCGCTTTCTGCAGCTCGGCGACCTGCTTGAACAGGCGCGGCAAACGGCGCAGGGCCTTGTAGGACTCAAGCTGAGTTTCCATTTTCGTGGCCGGATAGCCCATCAGCACCCGTCCCGCCGGAACCGAGCTGAGGATCGTCGTGCCCCCGGTCGCAATCACGCCGTTGCCGATCGAGATATTGTCCGACACACCGACCTGACCGCCCATGACCACGTTGTCCCCGATCGTGACCGAGCCCGCAATCCCCACGAAGGCGGCAAACAGGCAATCGCGTCCGACGATGCAATTATGTCCGACGTGCACATGGTTGTCGATCTTGGTGCCGTCCTTGATCTCAGTCGCGCGGATGGTGCCGGCGTCAATCGTGGCATAGCAGCCGATTTCGACATTGTCGCCGATGATCACCGCGCCGAGCGAATGGATCCGCACCCAGGACTGGGCGTTTTCCTCGACCTCATTGGTAAAGCTCTTGCGGGCCTTCTCGACGTTGTTGACCTCGGGCGTGACGAAACTGAAGCCGTCCGCGCCGATCATGCCGCCGGGATGCAGAGTGAAGTTGGCGCCGATCCTGACCCGGGGGCCGACCTTGGCGCCGACATGCAGCAAGGCGCCCGCGCCCAGCTCGCTGTCGGGTCCGACATAGCACTGCGGCCCGATGACCGAGCCTTTGCCGATCCGCGCGCCCGCCGCAATCACGGTGAACGCGCCAACCGAGACGCCCTCCTCCAGCATCGCCGTGTCGTCAATCGACGCCATCGGGTGGATGCCGGTGGAATAGCCCGGACCTGCGTCCAGCGTTTTGGTGAGCGATGCCATGGCCATACGTGGGCGCGGCGCAATCAGCGCGGCCTCCAGCCCAAGCGCCTGCCAGTCCGCGCCCTCCCACAGGATCGCCATGCGGGCCTGGCTGGTGTGCAGCGCTTCGGCGTACTCCGGCTTCATCGCCAGAGCCAGATCGTCGGGCCCGGCAGAAGCGGGCTCAGCGACGCTGTTGAATGTCAGTTCGGTGTTGCCCAGGGCCTCACAGCCCAGGGCGTTGGCGATGTCTTGAATGCTATGGGCCATCGGGCCACGTCCCCCGTATCAGATACGGGGGCAGGTTTAGCCGCGAACCGGTGCCAGAGTCACCCCCTCAGCGGCAAGCGCTTCCCATATCGCGCGATCACGACCGTACACATCGTCGCGAAACCCGATCTCGCCCTTCGGCGTGGTGACCGCGGTGCGATAGATCAGATGCACCTGGATCGGCGTTTCAAGGTTGACCTGCGTCTCCTTGCCGGAGGCCAGCTTGGCCTGGAAAAAGCTCTTGGGGTCCTTCATCTGCGGCGCCAGCAGCGCATAGGCAAAATCGAACGGGTCCTGCAGACGGATGCAACCATGTGAAAACGCACGACTATCCCGCGCGAACAGGCTCTTGGAGGGGGTGTCGTGCAGATAGATGTTGTTGGCGTTCGGGAACATGAACTTCACCAACCCAAGCGCATTGCTGTTGGAGGGCGGCTGCTTCATCTCGAAGGGAAAGTTGCGGGCGTTGAACTGGCGCCAGTCGACAGCGCCGCGCGGCACCACCTGCCCGTTCCGGTCGATCACATTCAGTTGTGCGGCCGCATTGGGGTTTTGCTGCAACTGGGGCAGATATTCCTTCACCACGATCGAGCGCGGCACGTGCCAGGTCGGGTTGATGATCATGAATTCCATGACATCGGAAAACTCGGGGCTGCGACGGCCCACCTTGTCGGCCCCGATCACGGCGCGGGTCTCGAAGGTCACGCGGTCGAAATCGACGATCTTGGCGCTGAAGTCAGCCAGGTTGACCAGCACATGGCGGTCACCGCGCGGCCGGTTCAGCCAGCGTTCCCGCTCCATCGCGACGATCACCGATTTCAGACGATCCTCGACGCTGGTGTTGATCATGCCCAGCGTGGCCGGCCCGACCACACCATCGATGTTCATGCCCATATCCGACTGATACTGGCGCACAGCCGCTTCGATGCTGGCGTCATAGGTCGAGGTGAACGACACCTTGAGATACCCCATCGCCATCAGACGGTCGCGCAGCGCAATCACCGCACGCCCACTCTGACCGGGCTTCATCGTCTGGGTGGCGGGCACGGTAGGGCCATAGCCGCCGGCCTGCATCAGCCGCTCCATCTGGAACTTCGCCTTCATAAGACGGACGTATTCGGCGTTATGCGGCGGCAGCGAATGCACGAAGGCCAGCGGATCCGCCGACAGGATCCCGTCGAGGTATTGCGAGACATCGCGCAGCGGCACTTCGCGGATGATCTCGGGCACCACCTTGCTTGGCGTCAGCATGCCGGTCTGCAGATCGCGCGCCAGCCGCAGATAGATCCGCGTCAACGCCACATCCAGCACGCCACGCTCCTTGGCGGTACGCGCCGCCCCCATCTGCGCCATCAGCGCATTGGCGTCATAGCGCGACGCGGGCAATCCGTGCAGCGGGGCAAAATCGATCGCCGTCAGCAGCGCTGAGCGTCTGTCGGCCGCCTCAGGCCCTGCCGCAGTCCAGATCGGAGCGAAATCGCGCGCCCGGTAATAGGCCGCAACATCGTCATTCTGCGCAGAGCTCTGCGCGATGGCCTGCGCCTCCAGCGTCACCTGTGCGGTTGCGGGTTGCACGAAACTGCCAGACAGCGCCGCGGCCAGCACGATGGCCCCCAAGCTGGAGGCCAGACGCGGGCGGATCGCACAAAACAGGGGCACTTTCATGCAAAGGTCCTTTCAAAAACACTTGGTCACTTGCTTGAAACACTGATCTGACAAGGACTTGTGGCTGTCCATTCACAAATCGGTATGCCGTGAAACTTCCTGACAAGCGATGTAGGAAGGAAACGTTCTGCAGCCGAAATGGTTCATCACTGCAGTCATTTTGGCGAAAATCCGCCAAAAAAAGCAGATTGCATGGAACCAAATCAATCCTTGGTTTGAGTTTAACCCTCCACATGTCATAACGACCCTGCATCTGGGGATGAGATTGCAAGATCCGCGTAACATCGTGGGTCTGAATTATAACAGGTAAGCGACGGGACAGCGCTAAATGAGCAAGCAAAGCACCGCGATGATATCGCGACGCTCCCTCTTGGGGGCATTTGCGGCAACAGCAGTAATGGCCGCACCGACCTACTCCAAGGCAGCAGGTTTTCTACGAAACGCAGGCGATATCCGCCGCATCAAGATGTACTCAGCGCGCACAGGCGAACATCTGGATCTGGTCTACTGGATCGAAGGCCAGTACCTCACAGACTCCCTGACCGAGATTTCCAATTTCATGCGCGACTGGCGCAGCGACGAGGTCAAGCAGATCGACCTGCGCACTGTCGATATCATGACCGCCGCGCACAACCTGATGGACATCGACGAACCCTACATGTTGCTGTCGGGTTACCGGACACCCAAGACCAACGCCATGTTGCGGTCGCGCTCCGGCGGTGTCGCCAAACACTCTCTCCACATGAAAGCCCAGGCCGCCGATCTGCGCCTCACCTCGCGTTCGGTCAACCAGATGGCCAAGGCTGCGGCATCGTGCAACGCGGGCGGCGTCGGTCGCTACAGCGGCTCGGACTTCGTGCATATGGATTGCGGCGCGGTACGGACCTGGGGCGCCTGATCCCGTGATCTGACACGAGCCACACGAAAGACGCACGAAAGAAGATTGAAAGGCCGCCTCGGGCGGTCTTTTCTTTTGTCCGCACGCTGCGTTAACCCGCGCTCTGCCCCCGAAAACGCACCGCCCGGATACCGTGCAGATACCGACCGGATACCGACGTGCCGTTTTGCCGCTTTTGCCCTGTTAACCAAGGCCCGCAGCGCCAGTCGTGAAAAAAGGGGCGGTGCAGCGCGCACCACCCCTTCATGTCTCGTAAACCTGCCCTCAGCCGAGGACGGATTTGACGGCCTTCTGCATCGCACCAACGATAGTGTCGGCCTCGTCCCGCGTCAGGCACAGCGGCGGCGCAAAGCCCAGGATATCACCCTGCGGCATGGCCCGCCCGATGACGCCCTCAGCCGCCAAGGCCGCCGCGATCTGATAGCCGATCTTCTTGCTCGGATCATAGAAGGTCCGGCTGTCCTTGTCCTCGACGAACTCGACCGCGCAGAGCATCCCTTCGCCGCGCACATCGCCAACATTGGCATGGTTTCCAACGGCTTGGCGCATGGCTTCGTTCAGGTACGCACCCGTCTCCCCGGCGTTTTTCACCAGCCCGAGGCTGTCGATCAGCTTGAGATTGGCCACGCCCGCCGCCGCACCAATGGGGTGCGCCGAGTAGGTCCAGCCATGCCCGATCGGGCCGTTTTCATCGGTGCCTTGCTCCAGCACCTTCCACATCTTGTCGCCGACGATGCTGCCCGACAGAGGCGCATAGGCGCTGGTCAGACCCTTGGCGATGGTGATCAGATCCGGCTTCATGCCGTAGTGATCCGAGCCGAACATCGTCCCCAACCGGCCAAAGCCCGTCACAACCTCATCCGCGACCAGCAGAATATCGTGCTTGTTCAATACCTTCTGGATCGCTTCCCAATACCCTGCAGGCGGCGGCACGATACCCCCAGTGCCCAGAACCGGCTCGCCGATGAAGGCCGCGATGGTGTCGGCACCTTCACGTTCGATCATCGCTTCCAGTTCGGAAACACAATGCGAAACAAAGGCTTCCTCGGACATGTTCATGTCGGCGCGGCGGAAATAATACGGCGCCTCGGTGTGCAGGATCGGCGCACGCGGCAGGTCGAACTTGTTGTGGAACGCCTCCAACCCGGTCAGCGAACCGGTCATCACGCCCGAGCCATGATAGCCACGCCAGCGCGAGATGATCTTCTTCTTCTCAGGAAGGCCGCGGATGTTGTTGTAATACCAGATCAATTTGATGTTGGTCTCATTCGCATCCGAGCCTGAAAGACCGAAGTAGACCTTGCTCATCCCCGCCGGCGCGCGCTCCAGCACCATATGCGCCAGCGTCACGCTCGCCTCGGTGCCATGCCCGACATAGGCGTGGTAATAGGCCAGTTCCTTGGCCTGCTCGGCAATCGCCTCGGCAATCTCGGGACGGCCATAGCCGACGTTGACGCAGTAAAGCCCGGCAAACGCGTCGAGCATCTTCTTGCCATCACGATCCTCGATATAGACCCCCTTGGCGGTCTTGATGATCCGCGTCGGCGTCTCGCCCCGCGCGTGTTGCGCCAGATGAGTCGAGGGGTGGAAGAAGGACTCGCGGTCCCATTTCGCCAGTTGGTCGTTGGTCAGCATCATATGCTCCTTTCTGGCGCCCGGCGGATTGGCGTAGGCGCTGTCTTTCGTTTCTTCTCAGCCGGTTACGCAGGCCGCTTCTTGCTCAGGGCCCGACCGCCGCACCGCGCTTACTGCTCATTCGGCAGGCGACATCGCGTGCGACACAGATCACGATTTCGCTTTCCATGCCTCCCGCCGATCTTGGTTATTGACGTGTGGCTGATGACATTCGCTTATGATGTGCACAACAGCACCCGAGTCGCAAACAGGCAAACCTCTGCCGCCCCATCCTGCTCATGTTATTGCCGGTTCTCCCAAGGCCCTCCGGCACTGTATGCTCAAGATGTGCACAAATCGAAAGAACCGCGATGACCGCCAGTAAGGCCCCCTTCTCCGCCGCCGAATATGACCGGCGTATCCGCATCACCCGCGCCGCCATGGTCGAGGCCGGGATCGATGTGCTTTTCGTCACCAACCCCTCCAACCAGTATTGGCTAACCGGTTACGATGGCTGGAGTTTTTACGTCCACCAGGGCGTCATCCTGTCGCTGGAGGGCGATCCCTACTGGTGGGGCCGGATGCAGGATGCCAATGGCGCCAAGCGCACCGTCTGGATGGATAACAGTCAAATCCTTTACTACGCGGACCGCTACATCCAGTCGACCGACTGCCACCCGATGGAAGACCTCGCCAGCCACCTGCGCATCATGGGCTTCGGCGACAAGCGCATCGGCGTCGAGATGGAGACCTACTTCTACACCGCCAAGGCGCATCAGGTGCTGGTCGAGGGCCTGCCGGATGCGACGATCATCGACGGCTCGACGCTCGTCAATTGGAAACGCCTGATAAAATCCGATGAAGAGCTGGCCTTCATGCGCCGCGCCGCGCGGATTTCCGAGCTGGTGATCGGCCGCGCGATGGAGCTGGCCGAGCCCGGCATGCGCAAACACGATCTCGTCGGCGAGCTGTTCAAGACCGCCGTTCAGGGCGAGGCCGACAGCTGGGGCGACTACCCCGCCATCGTGCCGCTGCTGCCCTCGGGCGAAGACGCCTCAGCCCCGCACCTGACATGGAACGGCGAGGCGCTGAAATCCGGCGAGGCCACTTTCATCGAACAATCAGGCTGTTACCGCCGCTACCACGCGCCGCTGTCGCGCACGATCTTCTTCGGCAAACCGCCGCAATTCATGATCGACGCCTCCGAAGCTCTGACGGCGGGCCTCAACGCCGGGATCGAAGTCGCCCGTCCCGGCAACCGCGCCTGTGACATTGCCCGCGCTCTGGATGTCGAGATGATGAAGGTCGGGATCGAGCGACCCAACCGCGCCGGCTACGCCGTCGGTCTGTCCTATCCGCCGGACTGGGGCGAACACACCGTCTCGATCCGCGCCATGGACGAAACGGTTCTGGAACCCGGCATGACCTTCCACTTCATGCCCGGCCTCTGGATGGATGACTGGGGTCTGGAGACCACCGAGACCATTCTGATCCGCGAAGACGGTGCCGCCGAAACCCTCTGCAACGTCGAACGCAAGCTGTTCGTGAAGGATTGATGAGCGACCTCGACACAACAATCGCGCTGCTGGGGGAGCTTGTCGGATTTCCGACGATCTCCTCCGACAGCAACATGGATGCGATCGCCTTCCTCGCCGGGCATCTCGAACGCGCCGGTGCGCGGGTCGAGGTCCTGCGCGATCCCTCGGGTCAGAAGGCCAATCTCTGGGCAACCTTGGGGCCTGCGGGCGACGGCGGTCTGGTCCTGTCCGGTCACAGCGACGTGGTGCCCGTGGCCGAGCAGGACTGGAGCAGCGATCCCTTCGAGATGGTCGCCCGCGATGGCCGTCTTTATGGCCGTGGCACCTGCGACATGAAGGGGTTTATCGCCGCATGTGTCGCCATGGCGCCTGAATTCGCCGCCCTGCCGCTTACGAAACCGATCCATTTCGCCTTCACCCATGACGAAGAGGTCGGCTGCCTCGGCGGTCGGGCTCTGGTCGAAACCCTGTCACAGCGCGGTCTCCGCCCCGCGATGGCCCTGATCGGCGAGCCGACGCAGATGCAGGTGATCGAAGGCCACAAGGGCTGCTGCGAATATACCGTGCGGTTTTCCGGTGCCGAAGGTCATGGATCGGCGCCCGAGCGCGGCGTCAATGCTGTGGAATACGCCAGCCGCTATATCGCCCGGCTGATGGAGTTGCGCCAAGACCTGATGGCGCGCACGCCCGAAGGTTCGCCCTTTGAGCCGCCTCACACCACGATCAACATCGGGGCCTTGCACGGCGGCCACGCCCATAACGTGATCCCCGGTGCGGCGACTCTGGAGTGGGAGATGCGGCCCGTTAACGATGCGGACATGGCCTTCGTGAAGTCCCATATTGCGGCCTATTGCGAGGAGGCTTTACTGCCCGCCATGCGCCGTGTCGCCCCACGCGCCGATATTCTGACCGAAGTGATTGGCGAGGTTGCGGGCCTGATCCCGATGCCTGACAACCAGATGCGCGATCTGATCCAACGCCTGACAGGGGCCAACGGTGCCTCGTGCGTGCCCTTCGGGACCGAGGCGGGATTGTTCCAGCAGATTGGCATCGAGACAGTGATCTGCGGGCCCGGCTCGATAGAGCAAGCGCACAAGCCGGACGAATTCATCGACATCGACCAGTTGGCCCAGTGCCTGGCCCTTTTGCGCAAGCTCGGCGTCGCCCATGGCACAGGATAGCGCGCCCCTGTCGGCGCGTGATCGTGCCGAGCGGATTGAGGAGATTTTGCGCGACCGCATCTGCGTGCTCGACTACCCTCCGGGTATGCGCCTCTCCGAGGCCGAGCTGGCGGAGGAGTTCGGCATCTCGCGCACGCCGCTTCGCCGTGTCCTTGCGCGCCTGGAAAGCGCGCATCTTCTGCACTCGGTGCATGGTGTCGGCACCTTTGTCACCGACCTGGCGGATGAGGAGTTGGACCAGATCTATCGGTTGCGGATCGAATTGGCGCAGCTCGCAGGACGCCTTGATCCCGTGCCGCCCTCGACTGCGCTTCTGACGCAGTTTCGTGACCTTGCCGATCGCGCCATGGCCCTGCAACCGGACCCTGAAACGCCGCGACCTTTTGCGCAGCTGATCATGGACTTCATCCTGGCCCAGTCGCAACTCTGCGCGAACAAGCCCCTGATGGAGGTCACTCAGCACCTCTACTTTCAGACGGCCCGGATCTGGGTGCAATCGCTGTTCACATCCTCCCTCGACCTTGCAGAGGAACTGAGTGTTTTCGCACGTGAGGTTGCCGACGTTTTGGCCGCGCTGGAGGCCGGGGATCTCGATGCAGCGGCTTCGATCCATCGCACACATATCTCGCTCAGTTATCGCAGGATGCGGGCGCGGCGCGAAACGGGCGCGTGAAATCCGCCGTCACATCGGCTGCAGCGTTTCTTCCTTTGATCTGGCCGGACATTCCTCGTGCGCAAATTCAGAAAAGCTCCACGCCGTTGCGTTCTGGCGGAGCCTGGCGCACGGGTTCCACAGGTTCGGGCGCGCTCGCCACGGTGCGCTGCATGACGCGTCCTTCTGAGGGGAAAAAGCGGATCTGGCGCGCTGAAACGCCGCCCAAACTCTTGCCGAGGCAAGGAATGCCCTCTCGTTCCAGGTATTCAACGACGAAACTGGCGTTTGTATTCCCAACGTCAGAGAGTCCCGAGATCATGCGCGCGCCGCCAAATATCTTTGCATTCAGTCGGTTGCGATCCGCGCCCAGACGTACCAATCCGTTGATAAGCAGCTCCATGGCATTGACCCCGGCATAGTCGCTGACGCCGCCAGCGGTTTGAGACCGGGCCAAAAGAATGTGGTTCATGCCGCCAACTTTACGGACAGGATCCCAGATGCAGGTGGCGATGCACGACCCAAGTATGGTCGTGATGACACCACCCTCAATCTCCGAAACCGCATATTCACCCTGGGTGATATTGATATTCGGGCCTCTATCAGCAGCTCTTTTCACATCGTACTCCCGTCATGCCCTGCGCGTCTCACAGCTTGCACATATTGCTCTTGCGATATCCTGAAGAGGTAACTGCTGGTCCAGAATTCCCATATCCGCCGCAGCCCGAGGCATTCCGTAAACAACGCAGCTGGCCTCATCCTGCCCAATGCAATAGGCACCCTTTTGCTTCAGTTCGCGCATCCCCTCGGCGCCGTCCTTGCCGATGCCTGTCAACAGTACCGCAGTGATGTTTTCGGCAATATCGACGCCTGAGTAGAACAGCTCATCCACCGAGGGAATGTGTCCGTTGCGTTTGGGCGCCTCTATTGCGGTCACTTCAAAAAGTCTTCCATTGCGACGAACCCCGGTATGCGCCAACCCTCCGGGCGAAAGGTAAATATTGCCTTGATCAAGGGAGGTGCCATGGCGCCCCAACTGAACTCTCTGAGGCAAGAGATCATTCAGACGGCCAGCAAAGCTCTTGAGGAACGTTTCGGGCATGTGCTGCGAAATGACAATCGGGGGACAGTCCAAGGGCATCCGCGTCAAGACCGCCTCGACTGCCGCCACCCCACCGGTGGAGGCCCCCATCAGGACGATCTTGCCGTTCCAGCGCGCCATGCTGACCTGCTCAGGCGCGCCTTTGATCACAGGGCCGACCACGCCTGATCCCTTGGCACTTTGACCATGGCGGGCATTTTTGACACTCTGGGTCAGCTTTTGCAAAATATCCGTCGTGAATCCCTCAAGCGGTTTGGACAGCACATCAACCGCCCCAAGGGAGAGTGCTTTGACGGCCTGCTCACTGCCTTTCTGTGTGAGCGAGGAAAACATGATCACAGGCATTGGCCTGAGGCGCATCAGACGCTCCAGAAAGTCCAACCCGCTCATCCGGGGCATCTCGATATCCAGTGTAATCACGTCAGGATTTAGCCGCTTGATCAGATCGCGCGCCTGATAGGCATCGCCTGCGACACCCACAACCTCGATCTCCGGGTCCTTTGCCAGTGCATGACGGATAAGGTTCTGAACCGATGGCTGATCATCCACGATCAGCACTTTGGTGGGGGTCGAGGTCATGTCCTGTCAGCTCCGTTCTCTGGCAAGTTCATCATCAGAAATCCTCCCAGTCGTTTGGATCAGATTTAGGAGCTTGAGCCATCGCGAGATTACCCCGCACCGCAGGCGCGCGGGCCGAGCGAAGCTTTTTCGGGGATGCAGGCCGCATAGTCTCCGTCTTTCCGATTTGAAAGTGGCCGATGGTTTCCGACAGGCTATTGGCCCGTTGCGCCAACGCATGGCTGGCAGAGGTCGTTTCCTCGAACATCGCGGCATTCTGCTGGGTCACATGGTCGATCTGGTTGACCGCCGTATTGACCTGAGCCAGCCCAATGGACTGCTCTTTGCCCGCCTCCGCAATCTCAGCGATGTAACCAGAGATATCGGAAATCGAATTCACGATCTTTTTCAGCGTCTCGCCAGTCACGCCAACCAGTTCCACCCCCCTAGACACATGTTGCCCCGAGACGGAGATCAGCTGGTTGATTTCAGCTGCCGCATTGGCGCAGCGTTGCGCCAGTGCGCGCACCTCCGTTGCGACGACGGCAAAGCCACGGCCAGCTTCACCCGCACGCGCGGCCTCAACCCCCGCATTCAGGGCCAAAAGGTTGGTCTGGAAGGAAATATCATCGATCACACTGATGACCTTGACGATTTCTTTTGACGAAGCCGCAATCTGTGCCATCGCGTTTTCCGCTTCATCCACCACGCTGCCGCTCTGTTCAGCCCGGGTTCTCGCTTCGCTGACAACCTGATTGGCTTTCGCGGCGCCATTGGCGGTTTGCGTGATGTTCGTCGTCAGCTCATCCAGACTGGAGGCTGTCTCCTGCAGGGTCATCGCCTGGCGCTCCGTGCGCACGGACATCTCATCTGCCGCTTTCACGATCTCGGAGGTTTCGTGGTGCATGGCGCCAGTCTCGGCGGAAATATTGCGCATGGCACGGGTCAGATTTTCCAGAGCGTCATTGAAATCCGTCCGCAGCTGTTCGTATTCGGGGGCGAAGGCCACGTTGAGACGCGTTGTCAGATCTCCATTCGAGATATCGCGCATGCCCACGCTGAGGGATTCCACCACAGATTGTTGCGCGGCCTGCATGATCTGCTGGCGCTCCTCGGCCATCCTCAGCTGTGCCTGTGCCGCAGTCACGTCGGAGCCGATCAGCGTGACACCGATCGTATCATTGCGCCGATCGATCACCGGGTAAAATCCACCCTCGACAATCGCATCGCCCTTCGCGTCGCATTTGACGGTAAAGCGCCCTTGGACTGCTGTTCCGGCATGGATCGTGGCAAGAATTGTACCACTATGCTCCGTCTGCGCGTCCAGACTGACCATATCCATGAAGGTCCGGCCAATGATGCGCGACTCGGCCACACCGATCATGGTGGCGAAGTTGCTGTTCACGCGGACAAATCGGCCATCTACATCACATTCGGCCATGATCTGCCCGCTTTCGATAGCACTCAGAACCGAGGTCTTGCGGCGCTCTTCGGTGACATCGGCCCATTCTACGACAAGCCCACCAAATTCACCCTCCGGCCCCCAGACCGGGCTCAGTTCGATCTGAATACGCGCATTTCCAACGCGGATATCGGTGCGAAACGGCATTTTTGAGGGGTCTTCGATCAACCGTCTTATCTGATCCGGCTTGGCATGGAAGAGGTCGATATTGACGCCAATGAGCTTTTCGGGGTCAAAACTTTTCAGAACGGTACGGAATTCCGCGATCTGCTTTTGCATCATCACCTTCACGGCATCGTTCATATAGGTGATGTTGAAATTCTCGTCGGTGATCATCAACGCCGCCGAAGTCGAGACCAGCGCGGCACTCTTGAAAGACATTTCCCGGGTCAGTGCACTGGCACTGGCAAGACGCATCCGCAGCTCTTCCAGCGACCGGCCAATGTCTCCAATCTCGTCGCGGCGGTTTCCGTGGGGCACAGCATGGTCGTAGTCTTCCTTGCTGACCTGTTCGATGCTCTGCTTGATATCATGCAAGGGTCTGGACACCCCAAGAGCGATGAACAACCCGATCGCGGCTGCGACCAGCAGAGTCAGCCCCCCGAAGGTCACGGTGTTGCTCATGAAATTCGAAACCGGTTCAAGGATTTCATTGAGGTTTTTTGAGGCGATGACAATCCACTCTCCGCCAAAGACGTTTGCCGGGGCATAGGCTGTCATCTGGTCACTCAGATCGCTCAACGCCAGGCTTGCAGGATCGTGCAGGATGGCACTCACCCCGGTCAGTGCACCCAGCAGCGGTGACCCCTCAGGCAGAGGGTCATCGTGCCAACCTGTCGCCTCGGTTCTCGCGATACCGTCAGGGCCAATGGCGAAAATCTGGCCCGTCTGGCCAAGGCCCGCACTCTTGCCGATGTTTTCCGACAATGTCGCGATGGTCATTCGATAGGCGATTGCGCCGATGGTCGTCCCGTCCTGCTGACGAACAGGGGCCACCACGAAGGAGGAAGATTCGCCAGCACTGCCATATTTGAAGAAATCGATGAATTCCGGACCCTGAAAATCAGCGTCAGACAGAATACGCCCAACGGCCTGCAAGAAGGCACCGCCCGCGCCGTCGGTCGTCGACCTTGCGAAATCATCCTGTTTTGCGACGGAATAGACCATGTTACCCGAAGCATCGAAAACGTAGACGTCGCGATACGCCCCGCGCTTCATCAGAGATCGAAAGTGATCATGAAACCTGAGATGCGCCCGCGAATAGACCGAACCATCCCCTGCATCCATCAAGTCGAGACGCTGGAAAGCCGGGAAGGTATTGTCGGCAACATAAAGGCGGTAGAGCTTTTCCTGAGCATCCGGCCCCAGCACAGACCAGGCCGCCGAAAAGGTCCGTAAGGCATTGTGCAGCAGTGGGCTGCGGGCCTGCATCATCAGATCTGTTTCCACCTCATCGGACCAATGTTTCAGCGCTTCTCCGCGCGATTGGGCGATATCGAGAAGCTCAGCCTCGCCGCTGTTGATCAGCGTCACTTTGGCAGAGCGATAGGAAAAGACCCCGAGCACCCCCAGCGAAAGTGCGACGATCAAAATGAACGCAGCAGGCAACCTGTATGCGATGCGAATCCTGGAAAGGCCCATGAGTATCCTCTGCATGTCATCCACGGCGCCCGGACATCCGGTGCAGCCCAAATCTGCAGGTTGGTATGAAAGAACAGGCGTGAAGATAGCTTTAATCAGCGCATTCTGATCCGGCAGCACCTTTGCAAATTTCACGAAAATTGCAGACAACACGGCCTCAGAGGCGCGCGTAGGTTGCGCCATCCGCAGCCCCTCCAAGGCACCCATTTTTCTCTAATTTTTGCCTTTTCTCCGCATTTCCCTAGAGGAGCGATAGAGAACCTTAAGGTCTTTGACCTAGCGATTCATGCAGCGGGGTCTTTCTCCGTGAGCACTGCCGGCTTTCACCTGCCGCGCCCGATTGCGCGACAAGGCCGGCCCGTTGAAAGGGACAGACGTGGATCGTTGCAAAAGAACTACATTGATCGGGCTGACCTGCCTCGCTCTCATGCCACTTCCCGGCATCGCCTCCACCGAGGATGTTCTGACCATGACATTGCCCGACGCGGTGGTCGGCATGACGATGGACGAACTGGAGGCCCTGCCGGTGACCGAGTTTGAAACCAGCACCATCTGGACCGAGGGCCCACAGGTGTTTCGTGGCGTGCGTATGGTCGATCTGCTGGCGCATTTCGGCATCGAAAGCGGCACGCTGAAACTGACAGCCGCCAACGATTATTCGATCGACGTGCCTGTAGACAGCTTCACCGACGACGGGGCAATCCTGGCCTATCAGCGCAATGGCCAGACCATGACCCTGCGCACCAAGGGGCCATTGTGGGTGGTCTATCCCTATGATTCATCGCCAAAGTTTCAATCCGAGGTGATCTATTCCAACTCGATCTGGCAACTCGACAGAATGTCCGCAACCGAGTGATCGCTGCGCACTGTGGTCTGTGAACCGCCCGGGACCTCAGCCCGATTTTGACGGGGGGCGAAGATGTCACGTCTCGCAATAAACTCGGCCGGCATGGACACCAGCGTCATCCGGCTTGCGCTCCTGGGCACGATCACGGGTCTCTGCCTTGTTGTCATTGTCTATCTGCTGACAGATGTCCGCCAGAAACTCGGTGAACTTGCATCCTCCCCCACGGACAATATCCAGTGGACCCTGTCGCAGCTTGAGGTCGAATTTCTGGAATTCCAACTCTCCGTGCAGGCGGCAAAGTTGCTTTCGCGCACCAATCCCCTACCGATCGACAGCCCCAATGCAGACCTTGCAGAGCCCCTCAGCCAGTCCCTTACTCACCTCAGAAAGCGCTACGATATCCTCTATAGCCGCCTCGACACCCTGTCGCAGGCAGAACACTATTCCAACGTTCTGTTCAACCCTTCGCTCGGCGACGATTTCGGCACCCTGCAACGCCTTGTCAAGGGTTTCGCGCCCCAGATCGACGGCTCTGACGCCGGGCTGATCGACGCTATGGACACGATGCAACGCGCCCTGACACAAGTTCGCCCCAGCCTTCGCGACATCCTGTCCTACAGCAACCTTGAGTTTGTGGCGCAATCCGACATTGCCCGGCTTGACGTGGCGCATGTGCTGAAACGTCTGGCCTGGGCCAGTTCGGTCTTGCTTGGGGCGCTGACGGCGATGGTGATCCTGTTTCGCTCTCTCGCTCAGGTATCGAAGAAACGGCTGCAGCAGAAACTGGCCGCCTCGGCCCGACTTGAGACGATTTTCAGCACCTCCCGCGATGCCATTCTGGTTCTGGATCCGCGCGGCCGCCTGCGCGACGCAAATCGCGCCGCAGAGGAGATGTTCCAGCTTTCCGAGGGCGAGATTGACGGCCTGCCGGCGGGCACTTTCCTGCGACGGGAAGGCGCAAGTGGTCTGCTGGGGGTCTCGGGTGCCGATCTCTTCCAGTCATGCGCGCAGGGGCCAAAAACCGGCTATCGGCTGCTCGGACGCGACCGCACCGGTTCGTCCTTTCCCGTCGAACTCTCGATGGATGTCAGCAATCGCGCTGGCATCGCCATGCTGGTCTGCGTCGTGCGTGATATTTCCCACCAGGTTGCTTCGGAGGCCGAGCTGACCGCCTCGCGCGATCAGGCGCTGGCGGGAGAACGCGCCAAGGCCCGCTTTCTCGGTGTCATCAGCCATGAGATGCGCACCCCCCTGAACGGTATTCTCGGCACCATTGACCTGATGGCCGAAGGCGATGAGTCTGCCGAAACCTCGACCTATCTGAATGTCGTGCGCACCTCGGCGCAGACGTTGCTGGACCTCGTCAACGACGTCCTCGACATCACCCAGATTGAAAACAGCGACGTGCTGATCAAGCCCGCACCTTTCGACATGGACCAGCTGCTGCAGGACATCCTCGCCAGCGAGACCCCGCGCGCGCGCACTCAGGGCAACAGCCTGCGCCAGAGCGGCGCGAGCCCTCTCGGATGGGCCATCGGCGATGCGACACGGCTGCGTCAGGTGCTGCTCAATCTGGTTTCGAACGCGGTGAAATTCACCCGCAACGGCAGTGTCACGCTCGACTCCCAGCGGCAGGGCGACACGGTCACCTTCAGCGTTCACGACACCGGGATCGGGATGAGCGCCGAGGAAAGCGAGCGCATATTTGAGGATTTCGTCCGCCTCGACGGGGCCATTGCGCTGCAAATTCAGGGCACCGGGCTTGGTCTGGGGATCTCGCGCCACATCACAACCGCCATGCGCGGCACCATCTGCGTGCAGAGCGAGGTGGGCCTTGGCACCACCTTTCAGGTGCGCCTGCCCCTGCCCGCCGTGCAGCAGATTCACCCCGTCCGCGATGTGGATCAGGACGACATCCTCACAGCCCCGCCGCAGCGCATCCTGCTGGTCGAGGACAACCCTACAAACCGCTTCGTTGCCCGCCGGATGTTGGAACGCGACGGCCACAGCGTGACCGAAGCCGAAAATGGCAAGCGCGGCGTCGAGCTCGCTCAGAAGGCGCCCTTCGACATCATCTTGATGGATGTTTCCATGCCGGTGATGGACGGGGTTGAGGCGACTGCGGCCATTCGCGCCAGCCCCGGCCCCTGTCAGCACACTCGGATCATCGCGCTCACCGCCCATGTCGGCGACGACGTGACCGAGAGGCTGCAAGCTGCCGGTCTTGATGACGTGATCGCCAAGCCGATCCGGATTCGCGTGTTGCGCCAGCTGTTGATCGAGGCCAGCTCTGCCGCCGCCCCCCCGACGCCCGGCGCAAGACATCCCGCGTCCTGATCCAGATCAACCACATTCACGCCCGGCTATGCGCAGATGTCCCGCAAGAGGAGATCTCATGCGCCCCACAGTCCTGCCCACACCGCCCCGCCCCCCGGAGACACGGACTTGAGCCTCTTTGGCTGGCTGAATGATCAGCTGCTCAGGATGCAATGGCTGTCGGATCTTGTCACCTCCTCGGTCTCGGCTGTCGGTCTCGACCCCGCCACGCGCCTTGGCGGGTCGGTGCAGTTCTTCGTCTATGACGTGCTGAAGATCTTCCTGCTGCTATCGGTTCTGATCTTCGCAATTTCCTACGTTCAGAGCTTTTTTCCACCCGAACGCACCCGCCGCATCCTCGGGGGCCGTTCCGGCCTCTGGGCCAACACCCTTGCCGCGCTGCTGGGCACCATCACGCCCTTCTGTTCCTGTTCGTCGATCCCGATCTTTATCGGCTTCACCGCAGCGGGCCTGCCTCTGGCCATCACCTTTTCCTTCCTGATTTCCTCGCCGCTGGTGGACCTCGCCTCGGTCATCCTGCTCGCCTCGATCTTCAGCTGGCCGATCGCGCTGGCCTATGTCGCCGTCGGTCTGGTGATCGCCGTGGTGGGCGGCACCCTAATCGGGCGCGCCGGGATGGAGGATCAGGTGGCAGACTTCGTGCGCACCACCCCCGTGAGCGACACCGACCAGAGCATGACCCGCGCCGAGCGTCTCGCCTTCGCCCGCGATCAGGTCACCGAGATCGTGCATCGCGTCTGGCCCTACATCCTGATCGGGGTCGGCATCGGTGCGGTGATTCACAACTGGATCCCCGCCACCACGATCACGGCGCTGCTGGGTCAGGGCAACTGGTGGTCGGTGCCGCTGGCCACGCTGATCGGTATCCCGATGTACGCCGATATCTTCGGCACCCTGCCGATTGCCGAGGCTCTGGTGACCAAGGGGGCCGGTCTTGGCACGGTTCTGGCCTTCATGATGGCCGTGACGGCGCTGTCGCTGCCCTCGATCATCATGCTCAGGCGTGTCGTCAAGACGCCCCTGCTGGTGCTGTTTCTGGTGGTCGTGACCGGCGGGATCCTCGGCATCGGCGTGCTGTTCAACGCCCTCACACCTCTGTTTCTCTGAAAGGAAACGCGTCCCATGATCATCAAGATCCTCGGCTCCGGCTGCAAGAAATGCCTCACCCTCGGGACCAATGCCCAGACCGCAGCGCGCTCGGCCGGCAAACAGGCCGAGATCGTCAAGGTCACCGATATCGCGCAGATCGCAGCCTATGGGCTGATGTCGACGCCGGGACTGGTGATTGATGAAAAGCTGGTCTCCGCCGGCAAGGTGCTGAGCGCGCAGGAGATCGAAAAGCTGCTGTGATCCCGTCCCGCGCCAAATCCCGGCAAACGCCATCAACCCTCTGAACGCCCACGCAAAAGCCAGCCCCTAAGGGCGGGGTCAGCGGGTCATTTCAGGGGTAATGGCGGAGAGACAGGGATTCGAACCCTGGAGACGGTCTCCCGCCTACACACTTTCCAGGCGTGCGCCTTCGACCACTCGGCCACCTCTCCGTGGGGGTCTCTTTAGCGTCGGAACCGGTTGGAGTTCAACAGCTATTTTTGCTTTTTTGTCGCTTTCCTGCGCGCCATTTTTCTGCGGCGCGCAGGAGCTTGATTTTCAGAGCGAAATTGCCCCTCCGGCGTCAGCGATCCGCGTCGCCGTCGCCGTCCGTATCGCCGTCGTGATCGGTGTCGCGATCGCGCATATGCGCCGGGGCACGCTCTCCTGTGGGACTATGGTCATGATGCGCCACAGGCGCGGGTTTGGAGGCCGGTTCCTCAGGCGGCGACACAGAGACCGGGCCCTTGCCCTGAAACAGCGTCTCGGGGTTGCGCAGCCAGATATCGCGCTGTGAAAAGGGTATCTCGATACCCTCGGCCTTGAAGCGCTCCGCGATCTGGTGGTTCACCTCGGTCTGCACCACCAGCATCTGGGTGATGTCGCGCAGAATCATCCGCATCTCGAAATCCAGCGAATCCGAGCCGAAGCCGTTGAAGATGATCCCCGGCGGCGGGTTCAGCAGCACCAGCGGCTGGGCCTCCGCGATCTCCTGCAGGATGTCCTGCACGCGGCGGGTGTCGTTGCCATAGGCAACGCCAACCTTGACGATCAGCCGCCCGATCATGTTGCCCCGGGTCCAGTTGGTAACGACGCCGGAAATCAGATCGGCGTTCGGCACAATCACATCCGTGCGGTCAAACGTCTCGATCCGGGTCGAGCGCACCGAGATATTGCGCACAAAACCCATCTGGCCGCCCGCCTCGATCCAGTCGCCCTCCGAAATCGGCCGCTCCACCAGCAGGATGATCCCCGAAACGAAGTTCTCCACGATGGTGCGCAGCCCGAAACCGACGCCGACCGACAGCGCCCCCGCGACAATCGCCAGAGAGCTGAGGTCGATGCCCGCCGTGGTGATCGCCGTCAGCGCCGCTAGGAACATCCCGATATAGCCAAGCCCCGACACAACCGCATTCTGCCCGCCGATATCCAGCTTGGTCTTCGGCAGAACGGTGGTTTTCAGCGCCCCCTGGATGACGCGGGTAAAGGCATAGCCGATCCCGAAGACGATCACGAAGGTGACAAAATCCCCGGGCGAGATATGGGTCTCGCCAATGCTGAAGCCGCCTTTGAACTCAGACCAGATTTCCGCAAGATCCGTGGCGCGTGCCCCCCAGATCAGCGAAAAGACCGGCAAGGACATCAATGCAAAGACAAACCCCGCCAGAACCGGCCAGAGCGCATCGGCCACCCCGGCACGGTCGCGGGTGATCAGGACATACAATTCCTCGGTCAGCTTCTGCAGGCCCATCAGCAGCGCGATCAGCATCAGCGACTGCAAGGTCTGGATCGAGAACGAACTGCCGACCTTGAAATAGCCCACGGCCGCAAGCAGCGGGCCAACGATCGCCATGACGCTGACAACACGCGCCAGCAGGATGATCAGGTGACGGCGGAAGGACCGGTCTTCGCTCTCGCTCTGGTCGGCACGGGCATGGACCACCATGAACCGCGAAATCCGCAGCAGAAACAGGCCGATCAGGGCGACAATGGGGAAGTGCAGCACGTTATGGGTCGCAGCGTCCCAGCCCGCAGCGGTTCCGGCGGCACTCAGCAGCGTATCGGCCGCCAGCAGAATCCCGAAGGCCAAGGCATAAAGCCGCCCCTCGCGCCGTTGAGCCGTGCTCAGCTCCAGCGGCAGATCGCCGGTCTCGGACTGCGGAAAGATGTTGTTCCCGATCCAGCGCGAGAAGAACAGCTGGAACAGCGCCGCAGGCAGCGCCGGCGCCAGAGCATCAATCGACGCACCGGCAACGCCGCTGCCAGTGATGGCCCCCGCGATCATGAAGGCCCCGCCGGTCGGAATGATGAACTGCCCCAGCGACACGACAAACGAAATCAGCCAGCGCGCCGCCGAACGGTCCTTGGCCACCAGCCGGAACGCCAGACGTTCAAACCAGCTGCGCCCACGCAGCACCAGCAGCAGTGCAAGGGCCACCAGACCCAGCAGCACCGGCAGGTTCTTGACAAAAGCATCGCGTTTTTTCTGATTGCCCCAGGCCTCACGCGCGCCCTCGGCCATCGAGACGACATAGCTCGACAAATCGGTGACGGCCGTGGGCCATTTGGTCGGATCGATCGGGGCCGGTCCCAGCTCCAGCAGCGCATCCGTCTGACGCGCGCGCAGCATGCTGTCGATCGAGCGCACCAGAGCATCCGCCTGACTATGCGCCAGTTCGGCCCGGCGCGATGGCGCCTGAATCTCGGCCAGCTTGTCGTTCAGCGAGGCCCGTTGCGAGGCAATCTCGGGGGCTTCTTCCTGGCCCTCCGCCGGGGGGGCACCCAGCGTGTCCAGCTGGGCCTGCACCGCGCTGGCCGCTGCCGAGGTATCGGTGTGGTTCGCGTCAAAGCGCGCGCGCCAGTCCACCAGCTCGACCCGCAGCTCCTCAAGCGCCGCATCCGACACACGGTTGGCCTGAATGGCCTCTTCCGCGCGGTCCGCGACCTTTTCCCATTCCTTGTAATCGGCATCGGTCAGCGGCGCCGAACTGGTCACCGCCGCATCGGTCTGGGCATAAGCCGTGCCGGGCGACAGAACGCCCGCGCCCGGCCCCGCAATCAGTGCCAGTATGAAACTTGCCATCAGCAGAGCCCGGATCGGGAAAGCTCTGCGGATCACGCGACTGCGGGAACCGGTCATCTTGGCCTCTTACTCGGTGAAGACGCCGGGGATGGAGCGCGGCGCCTCTGTCATCCAGCTTGGGGTCGGCAGACCCTTTTCGCGCAGGAAGTCGGGGTTGAACAGTTTCGACTGATAGCGCGTGCCATAATCGCACAGGATCGTCACGATGGTGTGGCCCGGGCCCATTTCGCGCGCCAGACGCACCGCGCCCGCCACGTTGATGCCAGAGGACCCACCGAGGCAAAGACCCTCTTCGGACAGCAGATCAAAGACATAAGGCAGCGCCTCGGCGTCGGGGATCTGGTACGAGAAATCGGGCGTGAAGCCTTCAAGGTTGGCGGTGATGCGCGCCTGCCCGATGCCTTCGGTGATCGATGAGCCCTCTGCCGCCAGCTCCCCGGTGGTGTAATAGCTGTACAAGGACGCCCCCATCGGGTCCGCCAGCGCGATCTTCACGCCCTTGGGCTGCAGCGCCATCGCGGTGCCCGCCAGCGTCCCCCCCGAGCCGACGGCGCATGTAAAGCCATCAACCTTACCATCGGTCTGTTCCCAGATTTCCGGGCCGGTCGTCTCGATATGAGCCTGCCGGTTGGCGATATTGTCGAACTGGTTGGCCCAGATCACACCGTTCTTTTCCGTCTTGGCCAGGTTCTCGGCCAGACGCTGCGAATAGCGCACGAAGTTGTTGGGGTTGCGATAAGGCGCCGCGGGCACCTGCACCAGCTCGGCCCCGGCAAGGCGCAACATGTCCTTCTTTTCCTGACTCTGCGTCTCAGGGATGACGATGACGGTCTTGAACCCCATCGAGGCCCCGACCAGCGCCAGACCGATGCCGGTGTTGCCCGCCGTGCCCTCGACAATCGTGCCGCCGGGCTTGAGATCGCCACGCGCCACCGCGTCGCGGATGATATAAAGCGCCGCGCGATCCTTGACCGACTGGCCGGGGTTCAGAAACTCGGCCTTGCCGAGAATGGTGCATCCGGTCTCCTCGCTGACGCGGCGCAACTTGATCAACGGCGTATTGCCAACAGCGCTGGCCAGATCCTTGGCGAATTGCATCGAGGTCTTCCTTCTACGTTACCTTTGGCCCTGATGTATCCGGGCCTTAGCCTCAACTCAAGCAGCGCCCCGCAATAGGGACCGCTTGCCCGAAAGCCACATCAGCGACAGGATAAGCGGCGCATTCTGCGCCTCGCCGCTGGACACAAGTTCCATCGCGGCGTCGTAACTCAAAACATGGGTCCGGATGTCCTCATGTTCTTCCTCAAGGCCGTGGCTGGCAGTTTCGACATCCGGCAGGTCGCAAACCCCCAGATAGATGTGGAAATACTCGGTCGAACACCCCGGCGTCGGATAGCACGAGGCCACGTGATGCAGGGCGCGCAGGTCCAGCCCCGCCTCCTCCACCGCCTCGCGGCGCGCGCATTCCTCCGGGGTTTCGCCGGGATCGACACGGCCCGCGACAGGCTCCAGCATCCAGGGCAGCGCCTCGCCACGCGCAAACGGCGCCATGCGGAACTGTTCGACCAGCAGCACCCGGTCGCGCACCGGATCATAGGGCAGCACAATCGCCGCATCCGGCGCCAGAAACACCTCGCGCCGCACCACATCCGAGGTGCCGCCCGCAAAGGTCGCATACTGCAGATCAAACGTGCGGGTGAAGAAATAGCCCGCATGATCATCAAACTGGCTCAGCACCTGCGCCTGAGGGGTCTTCGGACCCTGCCCCACGACATGCGGCGGCGGCGTGGTCTGGGCGCGGATACGCGAGCCGGCCCGCGCCTCGATCTGGCCGACGCGAAAGCGCAGCTCATCACCACAGAACCGCCCCCAGAGCCGCATGATCTCGGCCGCGGACAGACAATCAAGCGCCGCGCGCCGCGCCACCCAGGCCCGCAGATCCCAGACCCCAGGCTCAACCATCGACGGCGTGCCGGGCACGAAGACATCGACCGCAACCGTCTCCTGCCCGACAGTGACCTGCGCCTTTTCCAGATGCATGTCATAGGCGGATTCGTAGTGCCGCAGCCGGTCCAGCACGTCTGGCGCGATATCACGGATCAGCAACCCATGCGCCATCGCACCCGGTTCCTGCACCAGCACCGGCCAGTCGCCATTGCCCGAAGGCGCAATCCGGTAGCCTTCGCGCACGGCGCCTTCGGTCACGGGCAGCGATCCGGCGACGATTTCCAGCAGGGGCGCATGGCGCAACGTACCGAACAGAAACAGATGAGTGGCCACAGAACCTCCTGAAGCAATTGGGTTGCGCCGGGTGCGCCCCGCTCGCTGCCCGTTGTGTTGTCCAAAGCCGAGGTCAGGCACAACCGCAAACCGGGCGCAGAGCCCGATCCGGCGGTGACTTGCCCGTGATCAGCTGGCCCCAACAGGTGGGCCCTGTGATCAGGCGGCCCCTTTCCTCAGGCGGCGCGCGACACGGTAATCTGGGTCACGTCACAATTGCCGCCCGCAAACGCCCCGGCACAGGCCGTCAGATAGAAATTCCACATCCGGCGAAACCGGTCGTCGAATCCCATCTCGGCGACATCCTCCCACTTTTCGTTGAAGGAATCATGCCAACGCCGCAGGGTCTGGCTGTAACTGTCGCCAAACTCCACCGATCCCTTGACCAGCAAGCCCGCCTTGATGACCTCCGCCTGAAGCACCGACGGACTTGGCAACATGCCCCCGGGAAAGATGTGTTTCTGAATGAAATCAACGCCCTTGCGGTAGGTATCCCAGCGTTTGTCCTGCACGGTGATGATCTGCAGAACCGCGTCGCGCCCCGGCTTCAGACACCGCTTCAACGTCTCGAAATAGACCGGCCAGTAGCGTTCGCCCACTGCCTCGAACATCTCGATGCTGGCGATACCGTCATAGCTGCCGCGTTCGTCGCGGTAATCCTGAAGCTTCAGATCAACTTGCCCCGAAAGTCCTGCCTTTTCAATGCGATCGCGCGCATAGTTCAACTGCTCCTGACTGATCGTCAGACCCGTCACGCGCAGCCCGCGTTCCTTCGCGGCATATTCGGCGAACCCGCCCCAGCCGCAGCCGATTTCCAGCACATGATCGCCCGGTTTCACGCCCATCCGGTCCACCATGCTGGCATATTTCGCCCGCTGCCCGGCCTCCAGGCTCATCTGCGGATCCTCGAATAGCGCCGACGAATAGGTCATGCTGTCATCCAGCCAGAGCTTGTAAAATTCATTCCCCAGATCGTAGTGATACGAGATATTTTTCTTCGCCTGCGCCTTGGAATTGCGCCGCATCCAGTGCCGCGCCTTCTCGAAGGCCCGCACCAGCGCCATGCCGGGAAACCCGTCATAAATCGCATCGTTGTCCGCATGCAGCATGTCCAGAAACGCCTGCAAATCAGGCGAGGACCACCAGCCCTCAAGATAGGCATCGCAAAACCCCAGATCGCCCTCGCGGATCAGCCGCGCGAACAGATCGTCGTTGTGAACCTGCAGCACGGCAACCGGCCCCGGCGCGCGCCCCTCGGCCCGAAACACCCGACCATCGGCGAGCTGAAAGTCAAGCTGGCCATGTTGCAGATCGCGGGCGAGGTGAAAGACCTGCGCAAAATAGCGCGGCAGGCCGGTTTCCCCTTTGGTGTCAGTCATAATTTGCGGACTGGCGCTCATCTAATCATTCCTCTCGGCAGATCACACGATGCTAGCAAGCTCACGGCGCTGCGAAAGCCTTTTGTCATTTTTCTGTCATCTTTTCAGCGCGGCATAGGCCTCAAGCGCCCGTTCCCGCCCCTCTTTCAGCCCGATCAGCGGCGCGGGATAGGGATCCTGCGGGCTCAGACCCCAAGTCTTTGGGATGGCGTCGAAATAGCTCAGGCTCGTCTCACTCGGCGCCTCTGCGCCCTCCGCAATCCAGCGCTGACGGTAGAGGCCGCCTCGGTCGAACTTTTCCGCCTGCGTCTCGGGGTTGAAGACGCGGAAATAAGGCGCGGCGTCCGGGCCACAGCCCGCCGCCCATTGCCACCCCATCGCGTTCGAGGCCGGGTCCCAATCCACCAGACAGTCGCGAAACCACTCCGCTCCGATGCTCCAGTGGCACATCAGATGCTTGGTCAGATAGCTGGCGCAGATCATCCGGGCACGATTGTGCATCCGCCCGGTCACGAACATCTCGCGCATCGCCGCGTCGACAAAAGGCACGCCGGTGCGCCCCTTTTGCCAGGCCTGTGCCTCGGCGCTGCCGGCATCCTCATTCCAGGGAAAATCGTTCCACTCAGACCGCCAGTTTTCGGTCAGGATCTGCGGTGTGTGATACATCAGATGATAGGCAAATTCGCGCCAGACCACTTCCTTCAGAAAGGTCTCTGCCCCCGTCTTGCCCGCCTCTCGCGCGCGCAACCCAGCATGCCAGCACTGCCTGGGCGAGATTTCCCCGAGGCTGAGGTGCTGCGACAGATCCGAGGTCGCTGCCTCGGCCGGAAAGTCACGCCGCGTGCCATAGCTTTCGATCCGGCGTTGGGCGAAAGTGGCCAGAGCCTGTTGCGCCGCCGCCTCTCCCGCCGCGACATGCTTTGCGACGACGGGCCCGCCACGCCGCATTGCAAAGTCGAGCTGCCAACTTTGCAAAGTCTCGCTCTCCGGCCAGCTCTCGGGCGCCGGGATTTTCTCCGGCGTGTGCAAGGGCGCGGCGATCTCACGATCCTTCACCGCACGCCACATGGGCGAGTAGACCTTGTAGTAGCTGCCCTGCCCGGTTTGCACGTCCCAGGGTTCAAACAGCACATGCCCCGCAAAGCTCTGCGCCTCGACACCCGCCTCCTTGAGGGCTGATTTGATGCGACTGTCCCGGTCGATTGCCTCAGGATCGTAAAGTCGCGACCAATAGACCGCATCGGCGCCGGTTTCCGCAATCAGTTCCTCCAGAACCTCGCGCGCCGGCCCCCGCCGCAGGATCAGGCGCTGACCCCTGCTTTCAAGCTCGCCCTGCAAAGCCGCCAGCCCAAGCCCGAGCCGAAAGCGCGGTGCAGCCCCGAGGCCGGAGACGCCGCCATCATGGATGAACACCGCAATCACCGGCCCGCCCCGCGCCACGGCAGCGCTCAGCGCCGGATGATCACTCAGGCGCAGGTCGCGCCGCAGCCACAGCAAGGTCGGATTGGTCATGAAGGCTCCTCAACAGATTGCAGCAGAACCTAGCGCGTTGCGCCCCGGGTCAAGGCTGCAAAACCGAGTCCCGCCTCTTGCAAAGCGCGACACAAAAGGCAGCGAGCTCAGCAACTTGGTCCCCAGAGTCGGCTCGTTCAACGCACCAGCATGACCGAAATCTTGGCATGGCTCGCAACGCGGCCCCCGTTCGAAGGCCACAGCAGATCCGTTAGTTTCGGCGCATGGCTGGCCATCACGATCAGATCGGCTCCGGTCTGCTCAATGGCGTTCAGCAGCTCAAGGTCGACCTCAACCTCCATATCGCGGCTGATCACCGTATGCGCAGAGATCTCACAACCAAGCGCCTCCGCCTGTCCCTTTGCAAAATCTGAAAGCTTGTTTGCAAACTCTCGCGGATCGGCGGCAACCTCGCCACCAAGCGCCGAGGTGACGCCGACGCAGATCACCTGAGCGGCAAAGCTGCGCGCCATGGCGGCGGCACTCGCCAGCGCCTTGGATGAGCGGTCGGGGTGCGCCAGATCAACAGGCACGAGGATCTTGCTATACATCAGGCGCACTCCCTTCGGTTACGCGTTTACGTCGACCAGCACGCGGCCCTTGACCTGACCCGCCAGAATATCCGCGCCGAGCCTCGGCAGATCCGAAAGGACCGCCGGCTGGATCATCGCCGACAGCTTATCCATCGGCAGATCACGCGCCACCCGTGCCCAAGCGCGCTGACGGTTTGCAAAGGGCTGCAAAACGCTGTCGATGCCCAGCAGGTTCACACCGCGCAACAGAAACGGCACCACGGAGGTCGGCAGCTTCGCGCCGCCAGCCAGCCCGACAGCCGCAACCGATCCGCCATATTTCATCTGCCCGAGGACGCGCGCCAGCATGTCTCCGCCAACCGCATCGACGCAGCCCGCCCAGGTTTCGGATTCCAGCGGACGCTTGACCGTCTCGTTCAGATCGCCGCGCGCGACAATCCGCGTCGCGCCGAGCGCCGTCAGATACTCAGCCGTCTCCGGCCGCCCGGTGACGGCCGCCACCTGATAACCCAGATGCCCGAGGATCGCGGTCGCGACAGACCCGACGCCACCCGCGGCACCGGTCACCAGAACCTCGCCTTTCTCGGGAGTTAGCCCATGATCTTCCAGCGCCATGACAGCCAGCATCGCGGTAAAGCCAGCCGTGCCGACAGCCATCGCGTCCCGCGTGCTCAGCCCCTCTGGCAGCGGCACAAGCCAGTCGGCCTTGACGCGCGCTTTCTGGGAATAGCCGCCCCAATGCGCCTCGCCAACGCGCCAGCCGGTCAGCACGACCTTATCGCCTTTGGCGTAGCGATCATCGCTGCTCTCTTCGACGGTGCCAGCAAAATCGATGCCCGGCACATGCGGATAATGACGCACCAAACCGCCGCCATTAGGCGACAGGCACAGACCGTCCTTGTAGTTCACCGTCGAATAATCGACCGCGACCAGCACCTCGCCATGCGGCAGATCCGCCTCGCTCAGCTCTTTCACAGCGGCGGTGACAGTGCCGCCCTCGTCCTTCTCCACCAGCAAAGCTTTGAACATCTTTCCTCCAATATATCCTGACCTTACCCTACACTCCTCATGCAAAGCCTTAACCCAAAGTCCAGGGCCAAGCGGTCGCTGCGTCCGGCCAGAAGCGCGTACAGATCAGGGAGAGAGCGGCACGGCCCCGGCATGATGACACCGTGACAACACCCCCTTGCGGGTCGGAATGCAAGGCCTCAGCGGGCGCGCAGCGCCTCTTGCAGCAGGTCGCGCACCACGGACCCCGGCACGTCGGAGGTGACGAAGGCCTCGCCGATGCCACGGGCCAGGATAAAGCGCAGCTGGCCATCGACGACCTTCTTGTCCTGCCCCATCAGCGCCAGCAGCCCATCGGCATCCGGCAGATCGCCAGCAATATCGCTGAGGTCAACCTTCATGCCCATCTGTTTCAGATGCGCCCGCACGCGGCTGGGATCTTCCTGCGCACAGAGGCCCAGCTTCGACGACAGCTCAAACGCCAGAGCACAGCCGATCGCCACACCTTCGCCATGCAGCAGCCGGTCGGAATACCCCGTCGCAGCCTCCAGAGCATGGCCGAACGTGTGCCCGAGGTTGAGCCGCGCGCGATCGCCCTGCTCGGTCTCGTCACGCACCACGATCTCGGCCTTCATCTGGCAGCTGCGTTTGACGGCGGCGACACGGGCCGCCATATCGCCGGCCGCAAGTGCCGGGCCCATCCGCTCAAGCCAGTCGAAAAAGGCCGCGTCGCCGAGCATGCCATACTTTACGACCTCGCCGTAACCCGCGAGGAAATCACGCGGTTTCAGCGTTCCCAGCACAGAGGTATCGGCCAGAACGAGGCTCGGCTGATGAAATGCGCCGATCAGGTTCTTACCCTGGGGTGCGTTGATCCCGGTCTTGCCGCCGACAGAACTGTCGACCTGCGCCAGCAGGCTGGTCGGGATCTGCACGAAACGCACGCCGCGCCGCAGAACCGAGGCCGCAAATCCCGCGAGGTCGCCAATGACACCTCCACCGAGGGCCACAACCACATCGTTTCGCTCAACTTTCTGATCCAGAAGCCATTCCACCGCACGGGTGAAATGTGGCCAGCTCTTGGTGGCTTCCCCCGCAGGCAGCGCCAGCGAGACCATCTCGATCCCCGCCGAGGCCAGACCGTCTTTCAGCGTTTCAAGGTGCAGTCCCGCCACGGTTTCATCCGTCAGCACGGCGACCCTCTTGCGCCGTAGCAAGGGCGCGATATGGCCCCCGGCTTCGGCCAGCAGGCCCGGCCCGATCAGGATATCATAGGCGCGCTCGCCCAGCTCAACCCGCAATTTTTCCTGCAAATGCCGCATCATACAGCCTCCAGTACATCCGGACGCTGTGCCAGCGCCGTGACCACATGACGCGCCATGTCCGACACGCTGTAGCGCGGCTCGGCCCGCACTTCGAGGTCGGCTTCGGCGTAGATCGGCATCCGCGTCTCATACAGCCCGCGCAGCGTCGCGCGCGGGTTCGGCGTCTTCAGCAAGGGGCGTGAGTCCCGGTGCTTCACCCGGCTCCACAGCAGATCGAGATCGACATTCAGCCAGAGCGACACGCCCCGTTCCGAAATCAGCTTGCGGTTCGCCGGGCTCATGAAAGCGCCGCCGCCGGTCGAGAGGACGCAGGGCTCCTCCTCCAGCATCCGCGCGATGACCTGCGATTCGCGATCGCGGAAAAAGCTCTCTCCGTCACGGCCGAAGATCTCGGCGATGCTCATATTTGCAGCCAGCTCGATCTCGGCGTCCGAATCGCGAAAGCCAACGTCCAGCACCTGCGCCAGCGCCTTGCCTACGGCGGTTTTCCCCGCCCCCATCATGCCGACCATGACGACAGTTTTATTCAGTTTCCAGCTCATCACGATTGCGCCTGTCGGCGCTGCCCTGCCTTTTAACGGATTTCCGGCCTGAATGACGTGATCTTGCGAAAAAGGCCAGTTATAAGTTCGGCCATTGGACAAACGAATGGGGCAATATCTTTATGCTGCGCATTATCAAGTGGCTGGTTTATCTGGCTATCCTCGGGGGAATCGCCCTCGTGGCCTACGCCTACGTCGGACCATGGCTTGGCGCGGACTTTTCGCCTCCCGTGCAAGAGATGCGAACGCCTGTGGTGCTGGATGTTCAATGACAGGATGGTCACTCACAGGGGCCTGACCCTTCGCGCTGTGGGCCGGGCCTCGCGCCTCGGCCTCTGGGCGGCGCTGGTCTGCGTCCCTCTCGGCGGCGCGCTCCTTGCCGAGCCCACATCGTTCAACGAAACCACGCGTGCCCGCTCGAGCCATGGCCCGATGTCGGCCATCGACTGGCTCAACAGCCTGCCCGCCACAGGTCCGCTCTCCGGCACGATGCCCAACACCGCGCGCAGCATCGCCGCGCAACGCCCGGCGTCCTCTGCGCACCCGCATCCCATGACCCGCGATGAGCCGCCCGTCAGCCAGCGCGCCGATATTCCCGTGGTCAGCTCTCAGCCCCTTGATGCCCAGCAGGTCGGCGCCGTCGGTCTGCTGCCCGCCAAGATCACCGGTCTGCCGACGACGCTCTGGCAGGCCTCGCGCAGCGCGGATGTCATCCGCCTGATCCGCGGCCTCGACGTCAGCGAGCTGCCTGCGATGCAATCCCTGCTCTACACCCTGCTGCTGGCCGAGGGAGAGCCCCCCTCCGACACCAGCGATCAGGATCTGATGTTGCTGGCGCGCCTTGCCAAGCTGCTCGATCTCGGCGCCGTCGACCCCGCCCTCGCCCTGATCGAGCGTGCTGGCCCCAGTCGCACGCCCGCGCTCTTTGCCAGCTGGTTCGACCTGTCGCTGCTCGCAGGGACCGAGACCGAGGCCTGCCAGCAGATGGTTGCCGATCCGCGTCTGGCCCCCGGTCAGGCCGCCCGCATCTTCTGTCTGGCGCGCGAAAGCCAGTGGGACACCGCCGCGCTGATCCTCGACACCACCCGCGCCCTCGGGGCCTTTGATCCGGCCGAGGAACGCCTGCTGACCCGTTTTCTCAACGTCGATATGGACGAGGATGCCGTGCGCCTGCCGCCGCCCTCCACCATCACGCCGCTCTCTTTCCGCATGGCCGAGGCGATTGGCGAGCCGCTCTCCACCGCCTCCCTGCCGCGCGCCTATGCCGTGTCGGACCTGCGCGGCCTGACCGGCTGGAAGGCCGAGCTTGAGGCCGCCGAACGCCTTGCCCGTACCGGTGCGCTGCCCGAAAATCACCTGCTGGGTGTCTATACAAATGGCCGCCCCTCGGCCTCCGGCGGGATCTGGGACCGGGTTGAGGCGGTGCAGAGCTTCGACAACGCCATCAATGCCGACCCCGTCGATCGCGCCGCCGTCCTCGCCGCGCTGCCCGATGTCTGGCAGGCCATGGTCGCCGCGCAGCTCGAAGAGCCCTTCGCCCGCCTCTACGGTCCGGCGCTGGCCGCCTATGCCGATGCTCCCGGGGCTGCGGGCCGCATCGCCTTCACCGCGACCCTGCTGGGCCCGGGGTATGAGGCGAACGTGCGCGGCCTCAGCCCCCGCGACACCACCGAGGCCTTCCTGATCGCCCTCGCCGCCGGTCGCCCCGACCGTGCGCCGCCCTATAACGCCGCCTCGCGTATCGTCGCCGCCGGGTTTGCAAACTCGGCCCGGCCGCCGCAACGTTTGCAAAGTCAGCTCGACAACGGCCAGTTGGGCGAGGCGATCCTTGGTGCCATGCGCCTCTATGCCTCTGCCATGACGGGCGAGATGAAGGATGCCGGCGACGCCCTCGCCACCTTCCGCGCCGTTGGGCTTGAAGATACCGCGCGCCGCGCCGCCCTGCAGCTGCTACTGCTGGAACGGCGGGGCTGAGGCAGCATGACCGGCACTCCCGATCACCGCTGGATTTCCGCCTTCCTCGATGCACAGGCCGCCGAGGCCGGGGCCGCGCGCAACACCCTGCTGGCCTATGGCCGCGACCTCAAGGACGCGCAGGACTGGCTCGGCGCACGCGGCCTCAGTTGGCAGACGCTCGACCGCGCGGGGGTCGAGGGCTACCTGATCCACTGCGAAGCGCAGGGCTTTTCCAAGGCCACCCGGGCGCGGCGTCTGTCCTCCATCCGCCAGCTTTACCGCTTCGCGTTTGAAGAAGGCTGGCGCGCCGACAATCCGGCGATCCAGATCCGTGGCCCCGGCCGCGCCCGCAGCCTGCCCAAGACCCTCTCGGTGTCCGAGGTCGACGCCCTGCTGGACGCCGCGCGCAGTCAGGGGCGTTCCTCACGCGACCACCTGCGCAACACCTGCCTGATGGAGCTGCTCTATGCCACCGGGATGCGGGTGAGCGAGCTGGTCACCCTGCCCGTCGCCGCCGTGCGCGGCGCGCCCGACATGCTGCTGATCAAGGGCAAGGGCGACAAGGAACGCCTCGTGCCGCTCTCCGATCATGCCAAAGACGCGATGCAGGCCTGGCTGAGTGTGCGCGACGAAGACGAGGCGCTGGCCAAGCTTCAGGGCAAGCCGACCTCGCGCTTCCTGTTTGCCTCGCGCTCCAAGGAAGGCCACCTGACGCGGCACCGCTTCTATCTGCTGATCAAGGAAATGGCCGTCGCCGCCGGGATCGCGCCGGACAAGGTGACACCGCACCGTCTGCGCCATGCCTTCGCGACGCATCTGCTGGAGAACGGCGCGGACCTGCGCGCCATCCAGACACTGCTCGGCCACGCCGACCTCGCCACCACCGAGATCTACACCCATGTCGTCGAGGAGCGCCTGCGCGACCTCGTCGAGGATCACCATCCCCTCAACCGCAAGCCCGCCTGAGACCGCGGCGCCCCTTCTGGGCGCACCGCCCGGATACCGACGCGATACCGACCAGATACCGACAGCCCGATTTTCGCGAAATCGCCTTTGTGCGCGCCTCTGCCCGCCGCACCCCGCACCACCACTTGAACCATGGCGTCGCCATGCCCATAACTCCTTCAAAGAAGAGGAACTCTCATGGACAGCGCGACAGCTCTTGTCGAAACAGGAACAATGGACAGTACATTCTGGCTTACCGCAGGCGGCATTCTGTTGCTGCTTGTCTTCTCGGCCTTTTTCTCCGGCTCGGAAACCGCCCTGACAGCCGCCTCGCGCGGCAAACTGCGCAGCATTGCCGACAAAGGCAGCCGCGGCGCCGAAAAAGCGTTGAAAATAACCGAGGATAATGAACGGCTTATCGGCTCCGTGCTGCTGGGCAACAACATGGTGAACATCCTCGCCACCTCGCTCGCGACCTCGCTGTTCACCGGCGTTTTCGGCGATGGCGGCGTGGCGCTGGCGACGCTGGTGATGACGCTTCTGGTGCTGATCTTCGCCGAGGTGCTGCCGAAAACCTACGCCATCACCAATGCCGAGGTTGCCGCCGCCCGCGTCGCCGCCCCCATCGCCTTCATCATCGCCATCGCCTCTCCGGTGGTCAGTGCGGTGCGTCTGCTGGTGCGTCTGGTGCTGCGTCTGTTTGGCGTGCGCGCCGACCCCGACAGCCAGATCCTCGCCGTGCGCGAAGAGATCGCCGGTGCCCTGCAACTGGGTCACTCCGAGGGCGTGGTCGAAAAGGAAGACCGTGATCGCATCCTCGGCGCGCTCGACCTAAGTGACCGTGCTGTCGAGGAAATCATGCTGCATCGGAGCCAGATCGAGATGATCAACGCCACCGATGCCCCTGCCGATATCCTGTCGCAATGCATGAAATCCAACCACACCCGGCTGCCCGTTTACCGCAACGAGCCCGAGAATATCATCGGCATCCTGCACACCAAGGACCTGCTGCGCGCCATCTACAAGCTGGGCACCGAAGGCGGCAGCGTCGCCAATGCGCTCGACAAGTTCAAGGTGACGGATGTGATGATGAAGCCCTACTTCGTCCCCGAAACCACCACGCTCGACGAACAGATGCGCCAGTTTCTGCACATGCGCACCCACTTCGCGCTGGTGGTTGACGAATACGGCTCGCTGCAAGGTCTTCTGACGCTTGAGGATATCCTTGAGGAGATCGTCGGCGAGATCACCGATGAATTCGACCCCGCCGGTGCCGATCACGTCGTGCGCCCGGGCGAGGATGGCAACTACCTTGTCGATGGCGCCATGACGATCCGTGACCTCAACCGGGCGATGGAATGGTCACTGCCCGATGAAGAGGCCAACACGATCGCCGGACTGGTCATCCACGAGGCGCAGATGATCCCGACAGTCGGCCAGGTCTTCGCCTTCCACGGCTTCCGTTTTGAAGTCTCGGCGCGCAAGGACAACCGTCTGACACGCCTCAAGATCCGTCCCCTGATGGACGCCACAGAGTAACCCACTCCCCCAGCAGATCATTTTAAAACAACGCTCTACTGGGGGACGTTCATCTGCTCCGCGAAGGTCTCGGCCCGCAATTTCCGCGCCGCGCCAGCGACATCGGGATCGTGATGCTCAGACAGCGCATCGAGGGTCTGGTGCATCGCCTCCAACATCTCCGGCCGGCGGTTCCAATCGTGCAGGATCGGCTCAAGAGGCCTCGAGACCAGCTCGGCGCGCTCCAGTTCTGGCAGGAACAACCGGTCGTGCAGGATCTCATGATCCGCGCCGTTCAACGGATCGTTCACATCCATCAGCACGCGGGTGATGCGCCGCATCATGTCGACAGCCGTGCCCGGATCGTTGACCCCAGGTGACAGCGCCCGCACGGCGATTTCAGACAGGCAGATCAGGCCAAAGATCGGATCCTGCTCAAAGTTGCGCAGACTGCCGATGGCCACGTTGCGCCGCACGGTATCCAGCAGCGCCTCTCCCTCCCTGTCGACCCGCGCCAGAATCTGACCCTTGTGGACGAAGCCGCCCACCGGGTGCAGCAACCAGATACAGGCCTCCGCGTCCTTCGCCGCATCCTGCAAGAGATCCTGATAGATCTTCTGCACATAGCCCGTCTGATGCGCATAGACATTTGAGGCGCTCTCAGGGATCTGCGCCACATCCAGTATACGTGCCCCGAGGGCGGGATACTCGGCCCGCATTTCATAGGCGACAGCGGTCTGATCCTCGATCTTCTGCGAGGTCTCGATCAGGCTGCCCAGCATCTCAAGATGCGAGATCCAGCGAATGATCGCGATCACGATCATCGCGACGACCAGCATCGTCATGCCAAACAGCACCGCCAGCCCCTGATGCACGAAAATCCCGGTATCGCGCAGAATGATCGCCAGCAAAGCATAGAGGTAAGCACCCACGAAAGTCGCCAGAACCGTATGCGTCGTGGTGTCCTGCAACAGCATCTGGTGCGCGCGCGGCGTCCACTGAGAGCTGACGTTGCGATGTGCCGCCGCCATCACCGTCAGCGAAAACGTCGTGACCGTCAGCATCGAGTTGGCGATAATCGACAGGATATGATCGACAGCATCCTTGCCGACCAGACCGTCCCAGGCTTCCGGGATCAGACCGGACAGGAGCTTTGCCAGGCCCACCGAGAGCACCGCCAGCAAGGCAATCAGCATGACGCGGATCACGAGGCGGCGCGAGAATTCGTGCATCTTGCGCAAAAGGGATGGGAGCATCAGTCGGCCTGCCTTTGGTATCTGCTGTGATCCGACCCCGCTTTCGGGTCGCCCTGCGCAAGGTAAGTCATTTTCGCCTTTGGGAAAGTCTGCATTTCCCGACGATGCGCCGTCATGACCTCAGCTGCGCACCTCCATCGTGCCTCGCAGATATGCAAAGGCCTGCACTGAATTTGCAAACTAATGCGCAAAGCCCGAAAATCGCCCGGATTTCAGCCAATACGCGCCGCCAGCCTATCCGCCCTTGGCCAATCCCAGCGGCATCCGTCAAATTCGACACGACCTGTCGCAATCAGGCTTGCTCTGCCCGTTCAGCCCCCACAGCATCCCAGGAAGAGAGCACAGGAGCATGACCCATGAAGACCACAACCCGAGTCGTTGTTATCGGAGGCGGTGTCGTCGGCTGTTCCGTGCTCTACCACCTGACAAAACTCGGCTGGTCCGACGTCATGCTGCTGGAACGCTCGGAGCTGACCTCCGGCTCGACCTGGCATGCGGCGGGCGGGTTTCATACACTGAACGGCGACACCAATATGGCCGCGCTGCAGGGCTACACGATCCGCCTCTACCGCGAGCTGGAGCAGATCACCGGCATGTCCTGCGGCTTGCACCACGTTGGTGGCGTCACTCTCGCCGACACACAGGATCGCTTCGATATGCTGGTGGCGGAACGCGCCAAGCACCGGCACATGGGCCTCGACACCCGCATCGTCACGCCGGATGAGATCCGCGATATAGCCCCCGTGACCAACCTCGAGGGCATCATCGGTGCACTCTACGATCCCCTCGACGGTCACCTCGACCCTTCCGGCACCACTCACGCCTATGCCCGCGCCGCCAAGATGGCCGGCGCGTTGATCGAAACCCACTGCATGGTGCGAGAGACCAACCAGCGCGGCGACGGCACATGGGACGTCGTCACCGACAAGGGCACCATCCACGCCGAGCACGTCGTCAATGCCGCCGGCCTCTGGGCGCGCGAGGTCGCGGCGATGGCCGGCGTCTATCTGCCGCTGCACCCGATGGAGCATCACTACATCGTCACCGACGATATTCCCGAAATATATCAACGCCCTAGCGAACACCCCCACGTCATGGATCCGGCGGGCGAGAGCTACCTGCGCCAGGAAGGCCGCGGCCTCTGCATCGGCTTTTACGAACAACGCGCCAAGCCCTGGGCCGTCAACGGCACCCCGTGGAGCTTTGGCCACGAACTCCTGCCCGACGACCTCGACAAGATCTCGGACTCAATCGAATTTGCCTATCGCCGCTTCCCGGTTCTGGCCACGGCGGGCGTGAAAAACGTCATCCACGGCCCCTTCACCTTCGCCCCCGACGGCAACCCGCTGGTCGGCCCGGTCCCCGGATTGCGCAATTACTGGAGCGCCTGCGCCGTCATGGCCGGGTTCAGCCAAGGCGGCGGTGTCGGCCTGATGCTGGCGCAATGGATGATCGAGGGCGAATGCGAACGCGACACCACCGCCCTCGACGTGGCACGCTTCGGCTCCTGGATCACGCCGGGCTACACCCGGCCCAAAGTCATTGAAAACTATCAGAAACGCTTCTCCGTCTCCTACCCGAACGAAGAGCTTCCCGCCGCGCGCCCGTTCCGCACCACGCCAATGTACGACATCTTCTCCGACCTTGGTGCGGTCTGGGGCCAGCAATACGGACTCGAAGTCGCCAACTACTTCGCGCAAGGCGGTGAGCCGACGTTCGAGACCCCATCCTTCCGCCGCTCCAACGCGTTTCAAGCCACCGCACGAGAGGTGAAAGCCGTTCGCCAATCCGTTGGAATCAATGAACTTCAGAACTTCGGGAAATACCTCGTCACGGGGCCGAACGCCCGCAGCTGGCTCAACACGATCATGGCGGGCCGCGTGCCAAAACCGGGCCGCATCTCGCTCTCGCCGATGCTCGCCCCCTCAGGCCGCATCATCGGCGACTTCACGATCTCCTGCCTGTCAGAGCGTGAGTTCCGCCTGACCGCCAGCTACTCCGCCCAGGCCTACCACCTGCGATGGTTCATGCAGAACATCAAAGATGGCGTGGAAGTCACGAATATTTCAGACCTTTCCACAGGATTCCAAATCGCGGGTCCGAAAGCAAAAGAGGTCCTGCAAGCCTGTACCCTGTCGGACGTCAGCACGCTGCGCTTCCTTGATGTGGCGCGCATGACCATCGGCAATGCCGACTGCATCGTCCAGCGCGTCTCCTACACCGGCGATCTCGGGTACGAGATCTACACCGATCCCATGGCGCAACGCAGCCTCTGGTGGACACTCTGGCAAGCCGGCCAGCCGCACGACATGCACCCCTTCGGCATGCGCGCCATGATGTCGCTGCGCCTCGACCGCCTCTTCGGCTCCTGGTTGCGGGAATACTCCCCAGACTACACCCCGGCCGAAACGGGCCTGGACCGCTTCATCCAATGGTCCAAACCCGAGGCCTTCATCGGCCGCACCGCTGCTGAGACGGCGCGCACCACGCCCCCCAACCGCAAGCTCTGCGCCTTCGAGGTCACCACGACCGACGCCGACGTCCAGGCCTATGAGCCGATCTGGCACGACGGCACCGTGGTCGGGTTCTGCACCTCCGGCGGCTATTCCCACCACCTGCACAAAAGCCTCGCCTTCGGCTTTCTGCCAACCGCCCTTGCCTGTCCCGGCACCACTGCCGAGATCGAGATCCTCGGTCAGATGTGCCCCGCCACCGTCCTCACCGACACCGGCTTTGATCCCGACGGCAGCGCCCTGCGGGCCTGAGCTCTCTCATCTTGCCCCAAATACTTCGGGGGGCGCCGCCAGGCGCGGGGGCAGCGCCCCCTGATCGCGCTGAACAAGGCGCAGCCAGATGCCAGTCCGACTGCGCACCGTCAGATGCGCCACAGGTTCGGGCACCCGACCGACCACCGGCTCGACTCGATACCGCCGCAGGATCTCGGCCAGCAGCACGACGCCTTCGATCATGGCAAACCCGGCCCCCGGACAGACCCGCGGCCCAGCGGAGAACGGCATATAGGCCTCTCGCTGTGCCAGCCGCCCGGCCTCGCTCTGCCAGCGCCCTGGATCGAAGGCATCCGGATCGGGCCAGAGCCGCTCATGTCGATGCAGATGCCAGGGGCTCAGCACGATCTGCGCGCCCACAGGCACCACCCGCCCACGAAACACATCACGCTCAACCGCCTCGCGCACCATCATCGGCACCGGCGGATACAGCCGTAACGCCTCGCGAAACACGTCCCGGGTCAGCACCAGCCGCGACAGATCGGCAAAGGACAACTCTTGCGCCGAGGCAACCTCGGCCGCCACAGCCTCCTGCCAATCCTCATGCGTCGCCAGCAGATACAGCGTCCAGGCCAGAGCCGAAGCAGAAGTCTCATGTCCGGCGAGGAAAAAGATCGCCACCTGATCGACCATCTCTTCGACATCGAATGTCTCGCCGCTCACCGGATCGCGCGTCGTCATGATCCGGGTCGCCAGATCGTCCGGCGCCACTCCGGCCTCGATCGCACGCAAACGCTCCTCGACCAAAGTCCGGATCAGACCGCGGATCGCACGGCCAGCCCGACGCACCCGGCGCGGAAAATAGCGCGGCATCCACCGGGGCACAGGCAGCAGCGCAGCAAGATTCAGCACCGGCTGCGCCCGCTGATAGACGCGAAACTGATCGAAGACCGCGCCCGCCTGTGCATGCTCAATGGGGATCGAAAACAGCGTGCGAAAGATTACATCTGCCGCCGCATGGCTCGTCTCCGCCTCGATCTCCACCTCTGTTCCCGCAACAGCCTCCAGGCGCGCCACGCAGGCCTGCGCCGCGTCGCGCATCGCGGGAAACTGCACACGCAGCCGCCCCCCTTCAAACGCGGGGTCGATGATGCGCCGCTGACGCTCCCAGGTCGCGCCATTGCTCAGAAACACCGAATTGCCCAGCAGGGGTCGCAACCCCTCGCCCACGCGCGCCGATTTGGGAAAGGCACCGGGGCGCTCCTTCAGCACCCGTTTCACCAGCTCCGGCTGATTGATCAAGAACGAACGGAAGAACGGCGTGCGAAACTCCGCCATCCACGCCCGATAGAGCCGCGCAGGCTGCGCCGACAGGATATCCGCCCGAAACAGCCGCGCATACCGCCAGAGCGACACCGCCCCCTCACGCGCGGGCGGCTTTGGTGGCGTCATGGCGCGACCGAGGTATGCCGGTTCACCGCCCGCTCGATCCGCCCCGGCGACGCGGGCCGTCCCGCATAGCGCTGCGCCAGCGTCTGCGGCCCGGCGGTGATGCGGAAATAGTCGTAATCCTTCGGGCGATCAAAGGCGCAAAGATACTGAAAATGCACGCGAAAGAACCGCCAGCGCAGTTCGGCCCATCTCTCCGGGCTCAGGCTCTGGGAAAATGCCGCCGAGATCACCAGAGGCCAGCGTTTGTCCACCGGGGCCACCCCCGTCACCGCCACAGGATCACACAGCGCAAAGGCACAGCCATCGCCCGGCGCGCTGACGTCCAGCCAGAACACCCGATCCTGCGCGCTGAGATAGGCAAGGTCGCGGCGCAACCGCTTCGCCTCCGGCAGGAACGACACCATCGGCACCACCTGCCCCAGCGTGACCAACGACAGCACGGGAGCGCCCTCCGGCAGCCCCCCGACCCGCAACAGATCCGCCAGAACCGACACCGCAAGATGCGCGCCAGAGGAATGCCCGACCACCAGCACCTCCTGCGCATCGCCCCTCAGCGCCTCTTCAATGCGGGTGCGAAACTGGGACAGACGCTGCTCCAGCAGCTCCGGGTAGGCGCCCTTGTCGCGTGCAGAGAACGAATAGTCATGCATCAGGTAATAGGCGTAAAAGCGACCATCGCGCGCCTTGAACCAGCCCAGCACAAACGGCACGATGCCCAGCCCGACCGCGATCCCGATCCAAGGTGACAGCCCGTTCAGATGCGATCCGCGCGCAGCCCAGTTGAACACGCCCCCGATCAGCCCGCCGATCAGCACAGCAATCAGCAGCTGCGCCAGCAAAAACCCCACCGGATAGAGCGCCGCCAGCACCGGTCCCTTGCGCAGCCGCATCAGCCGCAGCAGCGCCCCCGACGCGACATAGCTCCAGGCCGTGCGCGCCAGCTGCAGATAGGTCCCGGCGATCGAGGTCCCCATGCTGTCGCGCACGATATCGGACCAGAGCATGACCTCGACATCCGCCTCGACAGCCTGCCCTTCGATCTCGGCATTGACCTGCCAGCCATAGGCCGCCCGTCGCCGGCGCGCCTTGACCCCGATGCCATACCCCGAGATCGCGCCCTGCACAGCCGCTTCCTTGCGGTAGAGCTCACGGTAGCGGCGCGGATGGATCGGATCATAGCCGGGGATGTAAAACACCTGACGGCGCAAAACCACGGGCGCGGGGTCTGCGCCGTCAGGGCCGCTCTCAGCGCGGGAATGGAATGTGGCGTCTCGGCTCATGTCCTGTCCCTTGGCGCAGAAAACTCTTACCTTTTCGCAAAGGTAGAGGCTTATCCCAGAACGGCAAGACCCGGAAAGGTCTCAAGCAGCCAATAAGAGAAGCGCGAAAATCCGCCCGTCAGCATCAGCAGGCCAATGGTCCAGAGCAACAGCCCCATGGCGCGCTCGATCTGCTCCATATGCCGCTTCATCCAGCCCATCAGCCCGGTCAGGCTCGGCAGGAAGGCCGCGACCAGCAGAAACGGAATGCCAAGCCCCGCCGCATAGACCGCCAGCAACAGCGTCCCGCGGCTCAGCGAGGCCTCCTGCGCCGCCAGCGACAGGATCGCGCCCAGCTGCGGCCCGATGCAGGGCGTCCAGCCAAAGGCAAAGGCCAGCCCCAGCACATAGGCGCCAAAGGCACTGCCGCCGCGATCCCCGGCATCCAGCCGCGCCTCGCGGTCCAGAAAGCCGATGCGGTAGAGCCCGACGAAATGCGCCCCGATCACCATCACCAGCACCCCGGCAATCGTGTTGAACCACCCCTGATAGGACAGAAACACCGACCCGATGGCCGAGGCCGCAAAGCCCAGAAACAGAAACACCGTCGACAGGCCCATGACAAAGAACAGAGCCGGCACCAACGCGCGCGACCGTGCCCCCCTGCGCCCCATGTCATTCAGCGACACGCCCGACATATAGGCGAGGTAGGGCGGCACGATCGGCAACACACAGGGGCTCAGGAACGACACCACCCCCGCCAGCAGCGCCACCAGCATCGCGGGCATCAGCGCCGCATCCATGATCTCGATTCCGAACATGACCCCTCCTAGGATTGCCTCCCTCCTACCCGGTTCGCGCGTGCGCGTCACCCGCGCCCCACCTCACATCGCCGTGTCAAACTGTTGCACCCAACCTCAGGAGCCACTGGACTTGCCCGCGCCCGCCTCCTATCCAGAGTGCCATGGAGATTGCCGAGGATATCGACGCCCGCGGGCTGCTCTGCCCGCTGCCCGTGCTGCGCGCGCGCAAGCGCCTGATGGCCCTGGCCCCCGGTGCCTGCCTGCGCATTCTCACCGATGATCCCATGGCCCTGATCGACATGCCGCATTTCTGCGCCCAGGCCGGGTATGAGCTGCTCTCCGCCACGGACCTCGACACCGCCAAGCCCGGCCATGCCTTCGTGATCCGCAAACCCCGCGCCTGATCCCAAGCCCCGCGGCCCGCTGCCTCACGGGACGCCCCAGCTTTCTCATCTTGCCTTAAATACTTGAACACAACCCGCCCCAAGCGGTCCCACGCCCGACCTGACGCGAAACGCCGCGCAGTCTCCTGCGCGGCGTTTCATCTCTCGGCTCACAGCCTGTGATCAGCTTCCCAGCGACCACCAGCCACGCCGTTTCGGCTTGGCGCCATCCTCGGCAGTCTCCTGCTCTGGCTGGGGGGCCTCCTCCGCCATGGCGGGCTCTGCCTGCGGTGTCGCAGCGGGCACCTCGGCCTTCGGCGTCTCGGCCACCGGTTCCGGGCGGGCCGTATCCTGCGCCGGATCCTGCGTCAGGGCACTGGCCTCCGCCGCAACCTCGCCAGAGGACACCTCGGCCAAAGCATCAGAAGTCTTCTCCGCCGCAACGGTCTCGGCAACAGGAGCGGGTTCCGTGCTCTCAGCCACGGCTGCAACACTGTCCTGCGTCGCCGGGCTTCCAACAACCTGCCCCTCAGGCACCGCCTGCTGCGAGGTCTGCGCTTCGGCTTTCACCTCTTCGCGGGCCTCCGCTTCGACCTCTGCCCGAGCATCAGGCGTAGTCTCGGCATGTGCCTCAGCCGCGATCTCTTCGCGGGCCTCAGCCACGACGTCACCCTGGGTCGTCCCGGTCTGGCTGCCCGCAGTCTCCTGCGAGGCATCCCGATTGCCCGAGCGGCGACCACGCGAACGACGGCTCGACCGGCTGCCCGAGGGCTTGTCCGTGCTCGGTGCGTCATCGTTGTCGCCATCGGCACTGTCGTCGCCATCGCTGTCGGACTCACTGTCCGAGGCGCTCATATTGTCATCACCCGAGCCGCCGTCGTCCTGACCGCCACCCTTCTTCTTGCGCCGACGCCGACGACGCCGCTTGGGTTTGGGCTGCTCGTCGCCCTCGCCCCCAGCCTCGGGGCCAGTCTCGTCCTTGCGCGGCTCGGCTTTCGCCTCGGCCTTGGTCTCGACGGGCTTCTCGGCAGCCTTCTCGGGGACCGAGGTCTCGACCTCATCCTCGTCCTCCTCGGCCGCGTCATCATCGTCCCAGGCATTGCCATCGACGCTGTCCATCAGCGACATGTCCGCCGAAACAATATGTGCCACTTCGACAACCTTACGCGTCGCAGTCTTGAACTTCTCCATCTCGAAGTCCGGGCTGACCAGATGCGGATGGCCTTCGATCATCACCGCCATGCCGTAGCGCGACTCGATCTGCGCGACATGCTCGCGCTTCTGGTTCATCAGGTAGTTGGCGATCGCGACCGGGCATTTCACCAGCACCTCACGGGTGCGGCGACGGGTGCCCTCTTCCTCGATCTGGCGCAGGATGTTCAGCGCCATGTTGTCGTCCGAGCGGATCAGACCGGTGCCATGGCAGGCAGAGCACGGCTGCGTTGTCGCCTCGATCATGCCGGGGCGCAGACGCTGACGGCTCATCTCCATCAGACCAAAGCCGCTGATACGGCCGACCTGGATACGCGCCCGGTCGGTCTTCAGCTTGTCCTTGATCCGCTTTTCGACAGCCAGGTTGTTGCGCCGCTCGTCCATGTCGATGAAGTCGATGACGATCAGACCGGCAAGGTCACGCAGACGCAGCTGGCGCGCCACCTCTTCGGCGGCCTCCAGGTTGGTCTTGGTCGCCGTCTCCTCGATCGAGCCTTCCTTGGTCGCTCGACCGGAGTTGACGTCGATCGCCACCAGCGCCTCGGTGACGCCGATCACGATATAGCCACCGGATTTCAGCTGCACGACGGGGTTGAACATGCCCGCCAGATAGCTCTCGACCTGGAAGCGCGCGAACAACGGCAGACCGTCCGAGTAGTTTTTCACGTTCTTGGCGTGGGACGGCATGATCATCTTCATGAAGTCCTTGGCGTTGCGATAGCCGCGTTCGCCTTCCACCAGAACCTCGTCGATCTCGCGGCTATAAAGATCGCGGATCGAGCGTTTGATCAGATCGCCCTCTTCATAGATCTTCGCCGGCGCGATGCTCTGCAGCGTCAGCTCCCGGATCTGTTCCCACAGGCGCTGCAGGTATTCATAGTCGCGTTTGATCTCGGACTTGGTACGCTTGGCACCGGCGGTCCGCACGATCAGACCCGCGCCACGCGGCACGTCGATCTCGGCAGCGATTTCCTTCAGCTTCTTGCGGTCGACGGCATTGGTGATCTTGCGCGAAATACCGCCACCACGGGCCGTATTCGGCATCAGCACGCAATAGCGACCCGCCAGGCTGAGGTAAGTGGTCAGCGCCGCGCCTTTATTGCCGCGCTCTTCCTTGACGACCTGCACCAGAAGAATCTGACGGACCTTGATGACTTCCTGAATGCGATAGCGCTTGGGGCGCGGTTTGCGCGGCGGGCGGATGTCGTCATGGTCGTCATCTTCCGAGACGTGCTCGATCTCGCTGTCTTTCTGACCGGCATCCTTGCGACGGCTGCGACGGCCACGGCTGCGCGTGCCATTGCCGTTATGGGCATGGTCATCATCGCCATCGTCATCACCGTCGTCGTCCGAGCCGTCGTCGTCATAGTCACCGTCGTCATCCTCCGACGCATCGGACTCCTCGACAGGCGTTTCCGCCACGGTTTCCATGGGCGACAGGCCCTCATCATCGCCCTCATCAAGGTCGATGGTCTCCATGCCGCTGATTTCGGGGCTATCGTCATCGGACTCGATGTCCTGACTGACCCTGGCATCGTCCGAACCGGCCTCTTCGGCGCGCGTCTTGCTGCGCGTCCGGGTGCGGCGCTTGGGCTTTTCGTCCTCGTCCTCACGCGCCTTCAGCGCTTCGGCATAGGCATGTTCTTCCGCCATCAGCGCCTGACGGTCGGCGACGGGGATCTGGTAGTAATCGGGGTGAATCTCCGAAAACGCCAGGAAACCGTGGCGATTCCCGCCGTAGTCGATGAACGCCGCCTGCAGCGACGGTTCGACCCGCGTGACTTTCGCCAGATAAATGTTGCCAGCTAGCTGGCGTTTGTTCTCGGACTCAAAATCGAATTCCTCAACTTTGTTTCCGTCCACAACCACGACACGCGTTTCTTCTGCGTGTGTGGCATCGATAAGCATCTTCTTTGCCATTGGATCCAATTGCGCGCCAGACCGCCCCCGGAGCCCGGGCAGTGCCAGGGGGACCAAGGGTACGTAGAGCGCGTCTGTCAGGGGCAATGTCGGCGGTGGATGTAACAGCGTCGCGGGCGTCCATCAGGGCGCTCCCACTCACTGTCTCTCTCCTCACACGCCTCATCGCGTTTCTTCTCCGACGGCTGCCCCCTCTCGCGGTATCGGTCCCTGTTTCAGGAACCTCCCGCGTCGGAGGGCGCACCGCCCATTCTTTGCCGGCCGGACCCTGAGGCCCTCCGGCGATGCACAAACCCTGTTGTCAGGGTTCAATCTTTTCTGAAACCGGGGCCGGATGTCACTCCGTCACGCCCGTCTTCAGCGAAACTCTCGCGGAGCTGGAAACACCCAACCCCGTCAATTGAACATAAGGCCCAGCACCGCCCAATGACAATGGAGAAAATCACACACCCCGGGCAAGCGCCCCCGATTGTGCAACCCCAGCCAGACCTTGGACCCTTTCGCGCGCCCGAACCCGCTCTGCACCCCGGTCTAACGCCCGCCCCTAAACACAGGGTAAACCGCGCCGCGCCCAAGATGGTCCGACTCCGCCAATCCTGCGCCTCTCCCCTGTCATCTTGCCCAAAATACTTCGGGGGGCCGCAGGCGGGGGCAGCGCCCCCTCAACAGCAAAAAGGCGGAGCCGGCCTACGCCGCTCCGCCCCCTGCCAGACCTCAGACCCGCTTCAGCCCAGATAATCCGAGCGTTGCAGCCCGTATTTCGCCATCTTCTCGTTCAGCGTCCGGCGTGGCAGACACAGCTCGTCCATCACCGACGAAATCGAGCCCTTGTGTCGCCGCATGGTGTTGTCGATCAGCATCCGCTCGAACGCCTCGACATATTCCTTCAGCGGCTTGCCCTCCGTCGTCATGACGGGCTGCATTTCCTCATGCTCGCTCATCAGCAGGCTGGCGATGGTGCCAGAGCCGCGGCGCGATTGCAGCACGGCGCGCTCGGCCACGTTGATCAGCTGACGCACGTTGCCCGGCCAGGGCGCCTGCAACAGCTGAGCCGCTTCCTGCGCCGAGACCTGCGGCGCATCGCAACCATATTCATCGCTGAACTGCTCCGACAACCGCGTGAACAGCGTCAGGATGTCCTCGCCGCGCTGGCGCAGCGGCGGCACGGTGATCCGCAGCGCCGCGAGGCGATAGAACAGATCCGGGCGCAGCATGTCCTCGCAGGTGCGATCCTGCTCCTGCAGGTTGGAAATCGCGACGATCCGCGTCTCGCCCGGCATCCCCTGCTCGTTGATCACGCTCAGCAGACGCGCCTGCAGACTGTCGGACAGTGCCTCGACATCCTCCAGCACCAGCGTGCCGCCGCGCGCTTCCTCGATCGCCGGCAGACGGCTGTCCTCGGGCATCATCGGGCCGAACAGACGCTTGCTCAGCGCCTCTTCTTCCAGCGCCGCACAGGAAATCAGCACGAATTTCTTGCCCGCCCGCGCGCCGACCGCGTGCAACGAATGCGCCACCAGCGTCTTGCCGGTGCCGGTTTCGCCGTCGATCAGCACATGGCCATCCGCCTGACCGAGGTCGAGGATATCCTCGCGCAGACGCTCCATCACCGGGCTGGTGCCGATCAGCTTGCGCATGATCTGGCCACCATCCGACAGCTCCTTGCGCAGCTGGCGGTTGTCCATCACCAGACGGCGCGCATTGGCGGCCTTCTTGGCCAGCGCCGTCATCTTGTCCGGGTTGAACGGCTTTTCAAGGAAGTCGAACGCGCCAAGACGCATCGCCTCCACCGCCATCGGCACATCGCCGTGCCCGGTGATCATGATCACCGGCAAAGCCGAGTCACTGCCCATCAGTTTCTTCAGGAACGCCATACCGTCCATTCCCGGCATCTTGATGTCCGAAATCACGATGCCCGGATAATCCGGCCCCAGTTTCTTCAGCGCTTCTTCCGCGCTCGGGAAAGTCTCAGTGTCATAGCCCGACAGGGCCAACCACTGGCTGATCGACTGACGCATGTCCTGCTCGTCATCGACGATCGCGATCTTCATGGCCTTTTGCATATATGTCTCCGCCTTCAACTACTCTGCGGCTTCTATTTCTTCTGACAAGATAGGAAGCTGTACTTCAAAAACAGCCCCACCCCCTACTGCGTTCCGTGCCGTCAGACGCCCGCCGAGGTCGTTGACGATGCCGGAGGAGATGGCAAGCCCCAGTCCGACGCCATCGCCGGGCTGCTTGGTGGTGTAGAAAGGCTCAAACAGCGCATCTAGATCGGCGATGCCATAGCCATTGTCGCGCACCGTCAGCGTCGCCGTCTCGCCGGCCGACAACAGGATGTCGATCTGGGCATCCTCGACGCTGGAGGTCGCATCCAGAGCATTGCGCAACAGGTTGATCATCACCTGTTCCAGCCGCACCTTGTCGGCCATCACCATAACAGGTTTTTCCGGCAATGCGCGGGTGATCCGCACCTTTCGCAGACGCAGTTGCGGCTCCATCATCGACAGCGAGGTCGCAAGGGACTCGCCAACGTTTACAGGCGCAAAGCTGTCGCCGCCCTTACTTGCGTAACTTTTAAGCTGTCGTGTGATCGCGCCCATCCGCCCGATCAGATCGTCGATGCGCCCAAAGCTCGACAGCGCCTCGTCAGGACGGTTGCGGCGCAGCAACAGCATGGCGCCAGCAAGGTAGGTCTTCATCGCCGCCAGCGGCTGGTTCAGCTCATGGCTTACCGCCGCCGACATCTCGCCCAAGGCGGCCAGTTTCTGGCTCTGCGCCAGCGTTTGTCCCGCCACCTCAAGGCTCTTTTCCATCCGCTCACGCTCGGCGATCTCTCGCTGCAGCCTTGCGTTAAGTGCGCGAAGTTCCGCCGATTCCCGCTGAAACAGCGCCATCCGCAGCATCGTCTTGCGGCTCAGCACATAGAAGGCCAGCGCCAGCAGGATCGCGAATCCCATGATCTCCAGCGCCAGAACGCCGTTCACTTTTTCGCGCACACTCGAATAGGTTGTGTAACTCGCCACCTGCCAGCCGCGGAACGGGATGCGCGAACTCACCCGCATCACCGCCTCGCCCTGCAGATAGCCGTCGACTTCCGAGCCCCAGTCCGTCGTCGCCATCAGCGCCCGCTGAATGGCACTGTCGGGGGTTTCGCGCGCCACCGCCTGCGGCTCGGTCAGCCCGCGCCAGACCGGCTCGGTCGCGAGGATGATCTGGCCCTGGGAATCCATCACCAGCAGCGCATCCGAGAACCCGGCCCAGGTCCGTTCAAATTTCTGCAGATCGACCTCAACGATGATCACGCCGAGAAACTGCCCCTGCAGCTCGACCCGGCGCGAATAGGCGAACAGAAATCCTGACGCCTCGCGCTGGATCACCGAAAAAACCGTCTCGTTGGAGCGTTGCGCCTCGACGAAATAGGCATCCGACTTGTGCTGTTCGCCCAGACGGTTGCGATCCGTCGCCGCCACCGTGCGCCCGTCCTTGTCCAGCAGCATCAGGCTGGCCGCGCCGATCTCGTCGACAAACGAAATCAGCCGCTGGGTCGAGCGGCTGTAATCGGCAGAATTGAGCGCCCCGATCAGCTCGGGGTCGCGCGCCAGCAGTTGCGGCACGATGGAATTGCGCCGCAGTTCGCTGACCAGATTGGCCCCGAACAGCGCCAGCCGCAGTTCGGCCCGGTTGCGCGTCGTTTCGGTAAAGCGGCTCATCAGCATGGCATTGGTGATCGCCACGACCGCCACCACCAGCACGATGAACAGACCAAGGGCGACACGCGCCCGCCACGAGATGGTGCGGCTCTTGCGGCCATTCAGGCCGCGTCGGGAAGGTTTTTTTGCCATGCGCTGAGGGTACTCCGCCCCGCGCGCCCACTCAAGCCGGCACGCAGAGGCCTTGCGGCGGGCCAGCGGCAGTGTCTGGCCCGACCGGCTCGATTACGCCGAAACTTTTGTTTGTCGTGAAACCGGTCGGGCCGTCAGGCCGCGACCAGCGCGCTGACGATACCGGTAAAGACCGCAGCGCCGTCAGATCCGCCATGGGCCTCGTCCGCGGCCCGCTCCGGGTGGGGCATCATGCCCAGCACACGACGGTTGTCGCTCAGCACGCCGGCGATGTCGGCAGCCGACCCGTTGGGGTTGTCGCCATAGGTGAAGGCAATCCGGTCCTCGCCCTTCAGCAGGGCCTGCAGCTCCGCATCGGCCTGATAGTTGCCGTCGTGATGCGCGATCGGCACCGAGATGCTGGCACCCGCTTCATAGCCTTGGGTAAAGATCGAGTCCGTCGTCGTCACCGTCAGCGGCACATGCTTGCAGATGTACTTCAGCCCGGCGTTGCGCAGCAGCGCGCCCGGCAGAATGCGGGTTTCGGTCAGGATCTGAAAACCGTTGCAGACGCCGATGGCATAGCCGCCGCGTTCGACATGCCGCTTGAGCGAGGTGCAGATTGGCGAGTTCGCCGCAATCGCACCGCAGCGCAGATAGTCGCCATAGGAAAAGCCACCGGGGATGCCGACAATGTCGATGCCCTCGGGCAGCTCGGACTCCTTGTGCCAGACCATGGTGACGTCGACGCCCACGGCCTCGAAGGCGGTTTGCAGGTCACGGTCGCAATTGGATCCGGGAAAGACGAGGACGGCAGCTTTCATGGGCGGCACTCCATGGCAAAAAGGGACGGGCGGAATATCCCGTGGCTGATACGCGCGCCGCACCGGCAGATCAAGCCTTTAGCCGCGCCTGCGCCTGCATATCGCACCGGGGTAAAGCAATGGTGACCTGACGTGCAGTTTGCGATTTTCCGCACCGTTCAGATACCGACGCAATACCGACCGGATACCGACACCCCGATCTGGCGGTTTTCGCCACTTTGCCGTGCGGCCCGGCGCCGTCAGAATGCCCGCTCCGGGCACAGCAAAAGACCCCGCACCGCTGTCGCGGCCGGGGTCTTTTTTCGGGGGTCTCCCGCGCCTCAGGCGTGGGGTGCGTCGCTCAGACCAGCTCGACCGAGTAGCTCTCGATCACGGTGTTCGCCAGCAGCTTTTCGCACATTTCGGTGACGGTGGCCTCAGGGGTACCATCGGCCAGATCAAGCTCGATGACCTTGCCCTGACGGACCCCCTGGACCCCATCAAACCCAAGCGCACCGAGCGCGTGGCGCACGGCTTCGCCCTGCGGATCGAGGACGCCATTCTTCAGCATGACATGGACGCGGGCTTTCATCGGCAAGGCTCCTTAATTGATCAGCGTGGGCTTGGACGGCCCGGTGTTTTTCGGCAGCACGCCAAGGCGGCGCGCCACTTCGGTATAGGCATCCGTCAGGCTGCCAAGGTCACGGCGGAACACGTCCTTGTCGAGGTGCTGACCGGTTTCGATATCCCAGAGGCGGCAGCTGTCGGGGCTGATTTCATCAGCAACAACAAGACGTTGGAAGTCGCCTTCATAGACGCGGCCGATCTCGATCTTGAAGTCGACCAGCTTGATGCCGACCGCCATCATGACCCCGGAGAGGAAGTCGTTCACCCGCAGCGCGAGGTGCACGATGTCATCCATGTCCTGCTGGCTGGCCCAGCCGAAGGCGGCGATATGCTCCTCGGTGACCAGCGGGTCGCCCAGGGCATCGTCCTTGTAGCAATATTCGACGATGGGCCGTGGCAGCGGCGTGCCCTCTTCGATGCCCAGACGCTTGGACATCGACCCGGCCGCGAAATTGCGCACGATCACTTCGAGGGGAATGATCTCGCAGCTGCGGCACAGCTGCTCACGCATGTTCAGACGGCGGATAAAATGGGTCGGTACACCGATGTTGTTCAGCCCGGTCATGAAGAATTCCGACAAGCGGTTGTTCAGCACGCCCTTGCCTTCGATCACGTCCTTTTTCTGGGCGTTGAAGGCGGTTGCATCATCCTTGAAGTACTGCACGATCGTTCCCGGCTCCGGGCCTTCGTACAGGATCTTGGCCTTGCCTTCATAGATTTTCTTGCGTCGTGCCATGGGCGAACGGCCTCTTTTGATGCAGCGAGAGAGTCTCGCCTTTGCGCCCTCTTAGTGTACCTCGTGATGTGTCGCAAGTAACGCCGCGTCGCGCGCGACTGCAAGCGTCGCGAAAACCTCAGGAAATGGCGGTAAACGCACCGGATTGCAGCCCTCGGGCAGCGGTGTCTTCAGCACCCTGCTCCAAGCGCTCAAACGCCCCATGACAGACCCCGTTCCCCTGGGTGTTCCGGCGCAGACCGACCAGCTCCTTGGGATAGAACGCGAATTTGGCCGTGGCCCTGCGCGCGGCACGCCGGATCCACTACAATGCGACGGGTTTCTGGCGACGGCATTAAGAACTCGGCAAGAAAGCCTGCCTACTCCCTGAAGTGGGTTGAGTGGAAGGGTTAGAGCAATGGCTTGGGCAATGGGATCGCGTCTTTGGGCGCGCAGTGGATGGGTTCGTCTTGCGGTACCTTTTCTGGTTGGCGCGGTCTGTTTCTGGATGTTGGCAGGGCGCCTGACCGCGCTTGAGCCCGCCTTGATGTGGCAGGCCTTCACTGCGGTGACCTACCCGCAATGGCTGGCAGCTGCGGCGGCGACAGCGGTCAGTTTCTGGTCGCTCGGACGCTACGATGCGGTCATGCACCGTCATCTGCGCACCGGGGTCTCTGAGGGGCGCGCCCAGACATCCGGCATCACAGCCATCGCCCTGTCGCAGGTGCTTGGCCTCGGTATGCTGACAGGTACGCTGGCGCGCTGGCGCTTGCTGCCAGATCTCGGCCCGATCCGCGCCGCCAAGGTAACGGCTGCCGTGGCGGCCTCCTTTCTGCTGGCCTGGGCGGTGATTGCCGCTCTGGCCTGTGTGCTACTGGCGCCGTCGCTGCTGCCGGGCTGGCTTGCGGGATGCACCATCGCCCTCGCCCTCAGCCTGCCGCTGATCAGCCTGCTGTTTCCCACCCTCAGGATCCACCACCTCAAGCTGCGGCTGCCGAGCCTTCAAGCCATGAGCGCAATAGGTTTTTTCGCGCTGATCGATACTCTCGCCGCCGCGGCTGCCCTGCAGGTTTTTCTGCCTGAAGGCCTGGCCTTCACAACCCTGTTCCCGGCATTCCTGCTGGCCCTCGGAGCTGGACTTTTCGCCGGAACGCCCGGCGGAGTGGGTCCGTTCGAACTGACGATGCTCGCCCTGCTTCCACAGGTGGCCGAGGCTGATCTGATCGCTGCCATCCTCGCGTTTCGCCTGATCTACTACGCCCTGCCTGCCGTGATCGCCTCGGCACATGTGTTTCGCCCACGTGCCCAGATTGACACCTTGCCCCGCGAACGCATCACACGGCGCGTGCCAGAGGCGCTGCTACAGCAGGCCGCGCGCGCCGAGGTAGGGATTGCACGCCAGAACAGCGCCCGCGTATTGGCCAGCCCGCATGCCAATGCGCTGACGGTTGATACCTCACAGAGCCTGACGCTGTTGTTTGACCCCCTGAACGGCCCGATCACGGCACTGCTGCCACGGCTCGCCGCCGCAGCGCGCGCCTCCAACCGGCTCCCGCTGGTGTATAAATGCACGGCCTCCCACGCCATCGCCGCGCGCCGCGCCGGTTGGCGTGTGGCCCGGGTCGCTGATGAGGCCGTACTGGACCCTGGTGATTTCTGCCTCTCCGGGGCGCGCCATCGCCAACTGCGCCGCAAAATCCGTCAGGCCGAAAAGGCCGGTGTCGAGATCACGCAGCCTGCCGCAGGACTGTCCCCCTGCCTGCTGGAGCAGATGGCCAGGCTCGATCAGCAATGGAAACAGACACATGGCGAACCTCGCGGCCTCTCCACAGGGCGTTTCGAGGTCGGATATATCCATCATCAGCGCGTGTATTGCGCCTGGCGTGAGCAGCAGCTGGTGGCCTTCGTTAGCTTCCACACGAACCCAAACCAGCTCTGTCTGGATCTGATGCGCCATGGCGCAAGCCTGCCCGACGGCACCATGCACCTGCTGGTCCTGCGCGCGATCGAGGACGCGGCTCGGGACGGCGTGCCGCTCTCCCTCGCCGCGATGCCTGCCCGCAGCGTCGCCGAACACGCCCTTCTGGCCCGCTTTCGTGCGCATGTCGCCAAACGGACAGGGGGAGACGGGCTGTGCCGGTTCAAGGACAGCTTTGCGCCACGCCGCATCCCTCTGTATATCGCAGCCCCGTCTCATGCGTCGCTGATCCTTGGGGCAATCGATCTGGCTCTGACCATGCGAAGGCGCCCCTCACCTGCCCATCCCCTTCCAACCGGGGACGAGGAGGCGTATGAAGACCATGGAATTGCCCCGGCTGCACCCATGTGAGAAACGCGGCCGTGAAACCCGCAAGGAGTCCGCTATGACGAATGCCCTCTCCCGCCTGCTGGAGAAACGAGATTGGCTGATGGCCGATGGCGCCACTGGCACGAACCTCTTCAACATGGGCCTCAGCTCTGGCGACGCACCAGAAATGTGGAACGAGGAGCATCCCGATCGCATCATGAAGCTCTATCAGGGCGCCGTGGACGCAGGCTCGGATATCTTTTTGACCAACTCCTTTGGCGGCAATGCCTCACGCCTCAAGCTTCATAATGCGGAAAAGCGCGCGGGCGAACTGTCGCGCATCTCGGCCGAACTTGGCCGCGAGGTTGCCGACAAGGCCGGGCGTCCTGTGATCGTCGCGGGGTCTGTCGGCCCGACCGGTGAAATTATGGCCCCCATGGGCCCGCTGACACATGAGCTTGCTGTCGAAATTTTTCACCAGCAGGCGGAAGGTCTGAAAGAGGGAGGCGCCGACGTTCTCTGGCTTGAGACGATCTCGGCACCCGAAGAATACAAGGCCGCTGCCGAGGCGTTCAAACTCGCCGACATGCCTTGGTGCGGCACGATGAGTTTCGACACCGCCGGTCGCACCATGATGGGCGTGACCTCAGAGGCGATGGTCAAAATGGTGGAAAAGCTGGAAAATCCGCCCATTGCCTATGGCGCGAATTGTGGCGTCGGCGCTTCCGACCTGCTGCGCACCGTGCTGGGCTTTGCCGCCATGGGTGTCGAACGTCCAATCATCGCCAAGGGCAATGCGGGCATCCCGAAATACGAAGACGGTCACATCCACTATGACGGCACACCCGAGCTGATGGGCGAATACGCCGTCATGGCGCGCGACTGTGGCGCAATGATCATCGGCGGCTGCTGTGGCACCATGCCCGACCACCTCTCCAAAATGCACGAGGCGCTCTCCTCACGGCCCCGCGGCCCGCGTCCGACACTCGAACAGATCACCGAACTGCTGGGCGGGTTTTCTTCCGCCAATGATGGCACAGGCGATCTCAGCGACGCTCCCACCCGTCGCGCAACGCGCCGGCGCCGCGTCTGACAGACCAAAGCTGACCAACCCAAAGGCGCCCCTGAACGGGCGCCTTTTGCATTTCCCCCGGCGATACACCCAGCTTCTTCTTGCTCTTAATATTCCCGCCGGAGGCTTGTCGCGTCGCCAGACGCGCCAACTCCCTCAAAACAGGCTCAACTGCTCAACCGGCTTGACCGGCACGCGAAACAGATCACAGCGCAGCGGCGGTTGCGCCTCATCCAGCCCCAGCCGTTTGGCCGCTGTCTTGAAGCGCTGACCGATCATCGCTGCATAGGGCCCTTCCCCGCGCATCCGACGATGCCAGTTGGCGTCGTACTCCTTGCCGCCATGCATTTCGCGCAAGCGGGCCATCACGCGGGCGGCCCGGTTTGGATAATGCTCGGCCAGCCAATCCTGAAACAACGGCGACACTTCTCGTGGCAAACGCAGCATGATCCAGCTGGCGGAGCTGGCGCCCGCAGCCTGCGCAGCGGTCAGGATCGCCTCAACCTCAGCGTCCGTCAGCCCCGGCACCACGGGCGAGACCATGACCCGCACGGGGATCTGTGCCCGCGCCAGAGAGCGTACCACTTGCAGGCGTTTTTCCGGCGCGGGCACCCGAGGCTCCATCGTTCGGGCGATGTCGCGGTCCAGAGTGGTGAGAGAGATCCCGACGCGCACCAGCCCCAGTTTCGCCATCTTGCGCAGGATATCCATGTCGCGCAGAATTCCCGTGCCTTTGGTGACGATCGCAACCGGGTGACGATGCTCCCACAGGACCTCAAGACATTCCCGCATGATTCCGCGCTGTTTCTCGATCGGCTGATAAGGATCTGTGTTGGTCCCGATGGCAATTGGCGCCACCTGATAGCTGCGCTTGCCTAATTCTTCAGCAAGCACCGCCGCCGCATTCGGCCGCGCGATCAAACGGGTTTCGAAATCCAGCCCGGCAGAGAGACCAAGGTAGGCATGGGTGGGACGGGCAAAGCAATAGATGCAGCCATGTTCACACCCGCGATAGGGGTTGATCGATCGATCAAAGGGCAGGTCGGGCGATGCATTGTAACTGATCAGGCTGCGCGCTATTTCGTCGCGCACCTGGGTGCGGATCTGACCGGTTTCCTCCGGAATATCCCAGCCGTCGTCTTCGGGCACACGCTCATGCGCCTCGAAACGGCCACTGGCATTGCTGCCTGCGGCACGGCCTTTGCGGGTCTCTTTTTCAACGGGATGTGAGTCTGTCTGGAACATAGACGGAACTTAGACTGTCAGCCCCATGATCTCCATGAAATTTTTTCAATATTTCTTTTTGTCAGAAACGCTATAAGTCGGCAGCATCGCGCGATAAGTCGCATTTCGCAAAGTCGCTTGACCCGAGTTGCGACAAGGCTTGGTCTATGGACTGATCCTTAGCGCGCAAACAGACACAGGAACGCACATGTCCGACGAAGAAGACGATATCATCCTGTCCGACCTCAGCGACGACGACCTTGTCGATCAGATGATGGACGACCTCTATGATGGTTTGAAAGACGAGATCATGGAGTCCGTCAACATCCTTCTTGAGCGGAACTGGACCCCCTACGACATCCTCACCCGGCCTCTGGTCGGCGGCATGACCATCGTTGGCAACGACTTCCGCGACGGTATCCTGTTTGTACCCGAGGTGCTGCTGGCCGCCAATGCGATGAAGGGCGGCATGTCGATCCTGAAGCCCCTGCTGGTGGAAACCGGCGCGCCGACCATCGGCAAGATGGTTATTGGCACGGTCAAGGGCGATATCCACGACATCGGCAAGAACCTCGTCGCCATGATGATGGAGGGTGCGGGCTTCGAGATCGTCGACCTCGGCATCAACAACGCCGTCGATGGCTATCTTGAGGCGCTGGAAAACGAAAAGGCAGATATCCTCGGGATGTCGGCGCTGTTGACCACGACGATGCCCTACATGAAGGTCGTGATCGACACGCTGAAGGAACAAGGCAAACGCGACGACTATATCGTGCTGGTCGGCGGTGCCCCTCTGAACGAGGAATTCGGTCGTGCCATTGGCGCAGATGCCTATTGCCGGGATGCCGCCGTCGCCGTCGAGACCGCGAAATCCTTCATGGCGCGCAAACACAACCGCGCGCCGAGCTGATTTGCGGCGGATCTGACCGGGGTATTCTTGGTATTCCGACAAGGCCCGCTTCGGCGGGCCTTTTGTTTCCGCCCCAACCCATTACCTAAAAGGCAGGAGGATCCCCTATGCCCTGGCCCCAATTCATGCTGCTGCTCGCCGCTGTCGTCGCCTTTGCCGGCGTCACCGTCTGGGTTGCGTCCAGCTATCCGCAGCTTGCCCCCGTTGGCATGCCCATCCTGATCGGGGGCGTCCTGCTGCTGCGCGTGGTGCTGAACAAGAAACGGCGCTGAGATGAGTGCGCTTCCGACTGACCCGGTTCTGACCTGCGACGGCGCGGACCTGCGGGATCTCGCACCGCGCGCCGAGCGTACATTGCTGATCGCCTGTGGCGCATTGGCGCGCGAAGTGCTTGCACTGAAACGCATCAACGGCTGGGATCATCTGGATCTGATCTGTCTGCCCGCGATTCTGCACAATACGCCTGACCGGATCACCGACGCCGTGCGCGCCAAAGTGGCCGAGCATCGCGCCACCTATCCGCGCATTTTCGTCCTATATGCCGATTGTGGCACCGGGGGGCTACTGGAGGTGGCCTGCAGGGAGATGGGCGTTACGATGCTCTCCGGGCCGCATTGCTATGCGTTTTTCGATGGCGTCGCAGAATTCGAGGCGCGCGGCGAGGTGACATCCTTCTACCTTACAGATTTCCTCGCTCGGCAGTTCGATGCCTTCGTTTGGCAGCCTCTTGGTCTCGACCGCCATCCGGACCTGCGCGAGATGTACTTTTCCAACTATGAAACGCTGGTATTCTTGGCCCAGACAGAGGACCCCGGCCTCACCGAGAAGGCGCGCGACTGCGCAGCCCGCTTGGGCCTGTCCTTTGAGCGCCGCTTCACCGGCTACGGCGATCTGGCACGAGAGCTGACGGAGGAGGCCACCCGATGACTGCACCCGAGTTGAAGGCCGACTGCAGCCAATGCGCGGCCCTGTGCTGCCTGGCTTTGGCGCTGGACGCAGGTGACAGCTTTGCCATCGACAAGCCTGCAGGTCTGCCCTGCCCCAACCTCTCAGGTCATGACTGTTCGATCCACAGTCAGTTGATACCGAAAGGCTATTCAGGATGCGTCGCCTATGACTGCCTCGGCGCCGGGCAACGGGTCACGCAGGAGATTTACGACGGCCTCAGCTGGCGGGATCTGCCCAAGCTGGCAGGGCCGATGATCACGTCTTTTGCGGGCATGCGCGCCATTCACCAGAGGATCGAACTTCTGGTCGCGGCAGGGGCATTGCCTCTGTCCGTCAGTGACGAGGCGATCCGCTGCGCCCATATCGACAAGTTGTCGGCCAAACTGGACCCACAGATTGTCGCCGCCTTCCCTGCCAGCACCGCGGAGAAGGCCATTGATGCCTTTGTCCGCTCGCTCAGGCGCTACGTCGCACAGGCCCAGACGCGCTGACTTTACGCCTGCTCGCCGATCCGCTTGATCATGGCCCGCAGCCCGTTGGAGCGTTGCGCCGAAAGGTTGTCCTCAAGGCTGAGCCGCGCCAGTTCGGCATGGGCATCGACCTTGGCCAGCTGATCCATCGGGACGCCATTGTAGAGTGCGCGCAGCACGGCAATCAGCCCGCGCACGATCATCGCATCGCTTTCGCCGTCAAAATAGAAGGTGCCGTTTTCAGGGCGCGGATGCAGCCAGACCTGACTGGCGCATCCGTCCACCTTGGTAGCGGGCACCTTCAGCGCATCCGGCAGTGGGTCCATTGCCTTGCCCATATCGATGACATGACGATAGCGATCCTCCCAATCCTCGAGAAACTCAAAGTCCGCGACGATCTCTTCAAAGGCTTCCTGCGCCATATTCCGCTTCCTCTGCAGTGTTCCGATGCTATGCCCACCGAGGTAGCCGCCGATCCCGGGAAGGTCCAGAGCCACGCGCGGCTTTTCAACCGTCCCCGAGTGGGTTAGATGGAGACACTGGTTCACAAAGGCCCCGGACATATGCGCAAGACTATTCCCGTCGTGGTGATCGCCGCCCTCACATTGGCCGGATGCGCCACAATCCGAAACAGCCGGGCCAACCCGGCCAATTGGTTCGGACGGAGCTATTCAGCACCTGTCAACACCACCGCAGGCACCGCCAACCCGCTGATTCCCGAGCGTCTGCTGAGCAGCAAGAAAGAGGTCGTCGACCGGCGCGATCCCGTCGCCCGGATTGATACCCTGGACATTGAAAAAGTGCCCGGCGGCGCGATCATTCGCGTCAGCGCCACGGCGGCCTATCAGGGCTCGTTCCAGGTTGGTCTGGTTCCGCAGAGCGTGGATGGCCCGGTTGATGGCGTGGCACAATACACCTTGAAGGCATATCTGCCCGTAACGCGTGGTGGCCTTTTGCCCGTCGGCACAGATGCCTCGCGCAAAGTGGTTGCTGCGACGCGGCTCTCGGATATCGAATTGTCAGGCGTCAGCAAGATCGAAGTGGTCGGCGGGCAGAACGCTCTCAGCAAGACCCGCTGATAGAAAAGGGGCGCACGCATGCTGCGCGGCGCCCCCTTGCTTTATCGGTGTTTTAGCGCAGATCGACGGTGACGACTTTCTGGCCCTTGGTGGCCAGACCGATCTCTCCATCGCAGAGGCGCAGGGCGTCAGCCCCAAATACATCCCGACGCCAGCCATGCAACGACGGCACATCGCGCAAACCCGCCGCCAGCGCATCCAGCTCAGAGGTCGCTGCAATCAGCTTGGCCGCTACACCCGCCGTGTCGGACTTGGCTTTCAACAAGACACGCAGCAGATCTGCCAGCGCCGGGTTGACCTGCAGTTTCTCCGCCGACATGTCAGGACGCGGCAGATCGCTGTCAGGGCACTCCATCCCAGCTTTGACGGCGGCGATGATGCCATCGGCGATCTCGCCCTTGCGGGCCTCGCGCAGCAACAGACGCGACCGGGACAGATCCTGCGCATTCAGGGGTTTGGTTGAGGCCAGCTCCACCATGGCGTCGTCCTTGTAGACACGGTTGCGCGGCACGTTGCGCGTCTGGGCAAAACTCTCGCGGAACTTGGCCAGCTCGCGGAGGATGGCCAGGAAGCGTCCCGAACTCGTGCGGGTGCGCACCCGTTGCCAGGCCTCGTCAGGCTGCACGATATAGGTGTCGGGACTGGTCAGAATGCCCAATTCTTCCTCGACCCACTTTTCGCGGCCTGCTTTTTTGATCTGCTTGGCGAGGTATTCGTAAATCTCGCGCAGGTGGGTGACATCAGCCAGCGCGTATTTCAGCTGAGCATCGCTCAGCGGACGGCGCGACCAGTCTGTAAAGCGCGAGGATTTGTCGAGCGGATGATGCGCGATCTTGCGCACCAGAGTCTCGTATCCGACCTGTTCACCAAAGCCGCAGACCATGGCCGCAACCTGCGTGTCGAACAAGGGTTCGGGGATGAGACCCGCATCGACAAAGAAGATCTCAAGATCCTGACGTGCGGCGTGGAACACCTTTACGACAGAGGTATCGCGAAACAGGTCATACAGGGGTTCAAGCGACAGCCCTTCGGCCAGCGGATCGACGATCGCGGCACAGGTGGCCTCCGGACCGGGAAAAGCCAACTGAATCAGGCAGAGCTGGGAGTAATACGTGCGCTCGCGCAGAAACTCGGTGTCGACAGTGACGTAAGGATGGGATTTTGCCTGCTCGCAGAAGGCCGCCAAGCCCTCGGTACTGGTAATCGTCTGCATCTCGCACTTTCTTTGGGGTGCGGGCTCATCCCGCGTTCACTTCACCGTCATAAAGTGCATTGGCGGGGTTGAAAAGACCACGAAGCACCGCGTCGTGGTCTGTCCGCTTGTTCACCCCTGCACAGCAGCGCAGGGGTGGGTCTTTTTCATTGGCTCGACGATCAGACCAGTTCGGCCAGATCCTTGGCTTCGAAGCCTTGCAGTTCGTCTGCCGCGCCCCGTTTGACCTTTGCCGCCCATGCCGGATCACTGATCAGGGCGCGGCCAACGGCGATCAGATCAAACTCGTCACGCTCCATCCGCGCCACCAGTTTATCGAGCGAGGTTGCTTGCGAGCCTTCGCCACCGAAGGATGCGATGAATTCCCCCGACAGGCCGACCGAGCCAACCGAGATCGTCGGCTTGCCCGTGATCTTCTTGACCCAACCTGCGAAGTTCAGCCCCTCTTCGCCGTCAATCTCGGGGAACTCAGGCTCCCAGAAACGACGTTGCGAGCAATGGAAGACGTCAACGCCAGCGTCGGCCAGCGGTTGCAGCCATGCTTCCATTTCCTCAGGGTTTTCGGCGAGCTTGACCGTAAAGTCTTGTTGTTTCCATTGGCTGATCCGCAGGATGATGGGAAAGTCCGGGCCCACGGCAGCACGGACGGCCTTGACCACTTCAACTGCGAAGCGCGAACGCTCGGCAAGGGTCTTGCCGCCCCAGGCATCCGTGCGCAGGTTGCTGCCCGCCCAGAAGAACTGGTCGATCAGATAGCCATGCGCGCCGTGCAGCTCGGCCACATCGAAGCCCAGACGCTTGGCATCTGCGGCGGCCGAGGCGAAGGCTGCGATGGTCGCTTGAATATCGTCCTCAGACATTTCGACGCCGCGGGGGTCATTCGGGCCGATCAAACCGGAGGGGCTCTCGACCGGCGCTTCTGGTTCCCACTTGCCGCCACGGGTCGAACCGGTGTGCCAGATTTGCGGCCCCATACGTCCACCAGCGGCGTGCACAGAGTCGATCACGGTTTTCCAGCCGTTGAGTGCTTCGCCATGGAAAAACGGAATGCCGGCGGTGTTGCGCGATGCCGGACGGTCAATCACGGTGCCCTCGGAGAGGATCAGGCCGACTTCGTTTTCGGCGCGACGGGTATAGTAATCGGCTTGCGGCTGACCCGGCAGGCCTTCGGGTGCCATGGAGCGCGTCATCGGCGCCATGACGATGCGGTTCTTCAGTTCCAGCCCCTTCAGGGTGAAGGGACGGAACAGAATGTCGGTCGGATGGGACATGAGAAGTATCCTTTCAATCTCGTCCGGGCTTAAGTATATTCGAGAGACCTAGTGTCAATCACGCACCTGAAGTGCACCACGTCACCCCGAGGTAACCGCATGGAAGATTTCAGCTACGAGTATGTCCGTTGTGACGTGACAGCCTTTTCGGTGGACTGCCCCAATCGGGAACTGTTCGATCAGATCGCGGACAAGTGGTCGATGATGATCCTGACGGTGCTGGATCGGGGCCCGACCCGCTTCAATGACATCAAACGCCAACTGGAGGGGATCTCGCAAAAGTCCCTGACCCAGACCCTGCGCAAGCTGGAGCGCAACGGGCTGGTCACCCGCGAGGTGATTCATTCCTCACCCGTCGCCGTGCAATATGCACTGAGCGATCTGGGCAACACCCTTCTGCCGCCGTTTCGCACGCTCTATGGCTGGACGAAACATCACTTGGCCGACGTGCAAAGCGCCCGATCGGCCTATGATGCGCGCAACAGCTGATCAGAGCTGAAAGCGGCTGCGATCCCCGGCCGCGAAGCGACGCAGCGCCTCGGGGTACAGGCGATGCTCCTGCACCAGTACGCGCGCCGCGAGGGTATCTGCGGTGTCATCCGGCAAAACAGGCACCTGTGCCTGCCCCAGGATCGGGCCCCCGTCGAGTTCGGCAGTGACTTCGTGAACCGAACACCCCGCCTCGGTATCACCAGCGGCAATGGCGCGTTCGTGGGTGTGCAGTCCTTTGTATTTCGGCAGCAAGGAGGGGTGGATATTCAACATCCGCCCCTCGAAATGACGAATGAAATCAGGCGTCAGGATGCGCATGAAACCGGCCAGACAGAGGATATCTGGTTCTGCGGCGTCCAGATGTGCGATCAACTGTGCCTCGAACGCGGCGCGGTCCTTGCCGAAAGGTTTGTGATCGACCGAGGCAACCGGCACCCCCATGTCGGCCGCCTTGATCAGGCCACCCGCTTTCGGGTCATTCGACATCACAAGGACGGGTCTCGCCGGATGCCCCTGCCCCATGCTCTCAACCAGACGGACCATGTTGGATCCGCCACCGGACAGCAAAATCGCGACGCGCTTGCTCACTTGGCCAGCCTCACGAACCCGCGCCGGTATAGCGCACGCCCGGTTCTTCCTGAACCGTGCCGAGGCGGAAGACGGTCTCGCCTGCCTCAGACAGCAGCGCGCTGAGGGCATCGGCGCGCTCAGGCGCGATGACGAGCACCATGCCAATCCCGTAGTTGAACGTTTCCAGCATATTCGCTGTTGAGGTGCCGCCAATCCCTTGAAGCCACTGGAAGACGCCCGGTTTTTCCCAAGAATCGAGATCGATTTCCGCACCATGTCCCGACAGGACGCGCGGCAGGTTCTCGGTCAAGCCACCGCCTGTGATATGCGCCAGCGCATGCACGCCGCCTGCGCGTACCGCCTCAAGACAGGATTTCACATAGAGCCGCGTCGGCGTCAGCAGCGCCTCGCCCAGAGTGCCCTCGCCAAAGGGACTCGCGGCGTCCCAGCCAAGGCCCGAGACGTCAACCAGCTTGCGCACCAGCGAATACCCGTTGGAATGCACCCCATCCGACGCCAACCCGAGAAGCACATCACCGGCCGCGACATCCTTCGGCAGGTCGGAACCGCGCTCCATCGCACCAACGGCAAAGCCCGCCAGATCAAAGTCATCCTTGGCGTACATGCCGGGCATTTCCGCAGTTTCGCCGCCAATCAAGGCGCAACCAGACAGTTCACACCCTTTGGCAATGCCTTCGATAATCGCCGTCGCGCTTTCCAGTTCCAGCTTGCCGGTGGCGAAGTAGTCGAGGAAGAACAGCGGCTCCGCGCCCTGGCAAACCAGATCATTGACGCACATTGCGACCAGATCGATGCCGATCGTGTCGACGTGTCCGGTATCGATTGCGATGCGCAACTTGGTGCCCACTCCGTCCGTTGCTGCAACAAGGATCGGATCCTCGTAGCCAGCGCCCTTCAGATCGAACAGAGCCCCAAAGCCGCCGAGACCCGACATCGTGCCGGGGCGGCTGGTACGCTTGGCTGCAGGCTTGATCCGCTCAACCAGCTCATTCCCGGCGTGGATATCGACACCTGCATCCGCGTAGGTAATGCCGTTCTTGCCCTCGGTCATTGCTGGCTCCTTCTCACGCCGCGATTTTCCCCGGAAAACACCGGGAACGTTGCGGCACCCGGTAGCCGATCTGCCTCATTGGCGCAATCACAAAGCCGCCCAAGCCGCGTACCGGCCGCGCAATTCCAGTGGCAACCAACAAATGCCGGGCCACTGCTTTGCACTCACAAAGCGCTGCTCTTGACGCTCCCGCGTGCGCAAACTACCACTCTCGCCCAAGGTAGGGCCTGTAGCTCAACGGTTAGAGCAGAGCGCTCATAACGCTTTGGTTGCGGGTTCAAATCCTGCCGGGCCTACCAATAAACCCATTTTATACAATAATTTCAATGGGTAACTGCGCCACGCACCTTGTTTTCGACCTACCACTTATCAATGGGTTAGCTGGAAAGTGGACCATGATTCTTTTCGGTGGCACCGAAGGCCTCCAAGGCGTCCACCATCTTTGCACATATGGTTGCCTCTCATAGTTGCAGCACGCTCAGAAATGCCCCCAATCTTATTCGAAAAGCCATAATTCGCAGCGGAAACGTCAACCTGGATGACGTTTTGTCCGGCTTCGTCGCGCAATGTTCACGATACGCTGAGAACGAAAAGCGTGGCACCGTGGGATTTAAAACGAAGTTTCGGGACTATCCCTTCAGGCCGGACCACCAGAGTTGTGATTTTCTTTATCTCCACGTGGGAGGTTGGAATCGACTCGGTCTGAAAAGGTACATGGCCCTATGAAAAAATTCGTTTCAGTACGCTACCGGCTCTTGCTAATTTGCCTGGTATCGACCGCTGCCATAGGGATCACTGCAGGCTTCGGCCTGATTGGTATGACCCGTAGCAATGCGGCGCTTGCGGTTTCCGTAACGGCCACGTCTGCAGTCCTGCATCAGAAACAGGCCGACATGATGCATGATACCATGCGCTCCGATGTCCTCTCTGCATATCTGACCGGTCCGGAGGGAGCAGCCGAGGAGAAGGCCACCGCCAAGCAGGAAATTGAGGCACATGCCGCGGAATTCCGCGCGTCTATTTCTGCTCTTGAAGCCCTGCCGCTGGCACAAAAAGTCCGTTCCGGTGTGGATGCCGTGGCACCTCTTTTAGAAGCCTATATCGAACAGTCGCTCTCGACGTTTACGCTCGCTCTGACTGACGCTGATAAAGCTGCGGTGCAACGTCCTAAATTCGACACTGCGTTCGGCGACCTGGAAGATGTGATGGAGGTTCTTGGCGAAGAGATTGAGACTCTTGGTAATCAGGCAGGCGAGTTGGCCCGGAAAGAGAATATTCTTTGGATCAATCTGTTACTTGCCCTTTCATGTGCAACGATTGCCGCAACCGTCGTCCTGACTCTGATCATATCAAAAAGGATCACCGGACCGCTGAACTCGGTAAAGGCCTCGATCGTCAACGTGGCCAACGGAAACCTTGACGCTGCGATTTCTGGCGTCGGACGTGAAGATGAGGTCGGCAATATCGCAACTGCACTTGAGGCGTTGCGACGCACGTTGGTCAAGGCGCGAGAGCTGGAACGTGAGCTGAAGGAGGGAACACAGCAACGTGTCGTCAAGGAACTCGGCATCGGATTGAAGCATCTGTCAGAAGGCAATCTGTCCCATACCATCAACGATCCATTCCCCGATGACTACGAGACGCTGCGAATTAACTACAACCGTACAATCGACGTGCTCAGCACGGTCATTGCACAAGTGGTCGATGTCTCGGCGATGATTAGGGAGGAAGCGAGCGACATCACGACTTCGAGTACCGATCTGTCGCGACGCACGACGAGTCAGGCTGCAACACTCGAGGAAACTGCCGCGGCGCTGGAACTTATTACCACCAGCGTCCGGTCTGCTGCCACGGGTGCACGTGGGGTCGAAACTATCGTCGCCGAAGCGCAGGTCGAGGCCAACAAAGGCGACGAGGTGGTGCGCAATGCCATTGTTGCAATCAACGGCATAAAGCAGTCCTCCGACCAGATTGCTTCGATCATCGGTCTGATAGACGACATCGCTTTTCAGACCAATCTGTTGGCACTCAACGCCGGGGTCGAAGCAGCCCGTGCCGGTGAGGGCGGCCGTGGGTTTGCCGTCGTCGCTTCTGAAGTACGTGCGCTGGCACAACGCTCTTCTGACGCATCAAACGAGATTAAATCCTTGATCGGCAATAGCGCGCAGTTGGTATCACGCGGAGTATCGGAGGTAGATACCGCAGGCAAGAGTCTGGAGCGGATCGTGGAACGGGTGAGCAATATCTCAACTCTTATAGCGGACATCAGTGCAGGCGCATCGGAGCAATCGGTAAGCTTGGGTGAGATCAACAGCGGCATCAGCGACCTTGACAGCGTGACGCAGAGAAATGTGGCCATGGTTGAAAACTCTTTGGCGGTCACACAACGCCTTCAGTCCAATGCTGACAAACTCGTTTCCCTTGTTTCGCGCTTTTCCGTTTCCCACGATCAGGACACCGGAAGATCACACAACAACGGAAATGACGGAAAGTGGCGATCTCGTCCAGCAACGGCAGCGTGATCCGAAGTCTTGCAGTGAAGCGAAGATGTTTGCGTCACGTGCCGATCGCAATCGATCGGCTACCGCACTGCATGTGATTCAACAAACCAGTGACGGGGCGAAAACGGTCGTACCGCCCCGCTCAGCTCACCTGCAGGCTCCAGTCATGGCCGCATCAGTGACAGCAACCGACGTACCAAGCTTGCCGTTGGGAAGCGGTCTGGGCATGTGGCTGCGCTCCGCACCGTATGTAGTGCATCCGGCGTCGCTCGGGATCGTTGGCGTGCAGGCGGCGAACGCCAGAGCCATCAACACTGCCCCGCACCTCATTTCCACGCCTCATCATTTTGGCGCGCGATCTGTTCGGGCGGCTGATCGGAGCGCAGCGCTTCGGCAGTTGACATGCACGTCCTCCGCCGTTTCGTTTGAGTGTCATTCGCGCAGCCCTCACGCACTCCACACGACAGAGAAGTTACAGGTGATGTCGATCCGCGCGCGCCCGGACCTCAGGTAGAGCTTCAGCGTGTCGCCCGCGTTCAACAACATGTCAGGGCCGTGGCTCTGGTTGAGGGTGTCCTGCTCGGGATCGCCCTCCGCGTTATGGGTCCACTTGTTCAGAATATCGGTGCCATTGCGGCGAATGACGACCGTGGCCGTGAAGCCATCCTCCGCCTTGACCTTCGCGCTGACCCTGTAAACCCCCGAGCGCGGGATGATCACCGTGCCCGTTGCCGGGTCATACATCGCACAGCTATCCCTGAACTCGTTGAAGGTCAGAACGACTTCCCCCCCGGCGGCATCGACAACCGTCGATCCGACGCCCTGCGCCGCAACAGCAGGCAGGACTTCGATCCCGTCAAAATGCGAGATCAGCGGGATATGCACCCCGCCCGGCGTGTAGTCCGTCACCGGCAGATGCGGCGCGCCGAGAACGTAATTCCCGCCGGTGCCCGAGGGGACAACCTTATCGACCCACTTGTTGATGCGCGCGATATTGCCCTGTGCGGCGCGCACGATGCTCACGCTCGCCCCTGGATAATGCTTGCCCGTGAGAGAGATCACGTTGCAATCCACAAAGGCATCGCCCTGCCCGCGAATGATGCAGGTGTCCGTGGCCAGACTGATACCACCGGTCGCAATGTCGTACCCGGTGATCGCACCGATGCGGCCGAAGCTCTCCTGCAGAGCAACCAGAGCGGCATATCGCGCGGTCAGCTCGACCCCCTCAAAATGAAGGGTGCCGATCTCAAACCCGTCGCAATTGCGGATGTCCAGCAGCGCATCCGACGCGGCGGTGCTCTCGATCACCATATTGTCGACCACAAGCCCCTTGGTCCCCCGCAGCTGCACGGCGACGGCAAGACCCGGCTGCAGCTGGGTGACCTTGGTTCCGTCCTCACCAGAGCGGGTGATGCTGAGAGGCTCGCCGCCCGACGTGAACGGGGCCAGGACCGAGATCGAATGGATCACGCTGGGCGTATTGCCTTCGTTTGTGGGCCAGATACTCACCCCGACGACAGAGAACCGGAAGGCCCGCAGCGCGTCGATCTCATTGTCGAAGAACCAGTTCTTCGCCAAGGCTGGATCCTGGGCAAAGCTCTTCGCGGCCCCGAAGACCTCAAGAAAGCCCAGCTTGGAGTGCGACAGATCGCGGAAGGCGACGCCGATGCTTTCGGGGTTCGTGCTGTCCTGGAACACGCTGTAGATCACCCGGATATCGCTGGTCCTGATCCCCCGGCCATGCAGGATCAGCCCCCGCGTATTGGACGCCCCGACGAGAATGCTGACCGCGCAATATGCAGCCTGAAACTCGGCGTCAGCACCATCAAAATCGGTCTGCGCCGTGGCCAGCGCCTGATCGTCGACTTCCGTCTCGCCTTCCAGCTCGCCGAGCTTCAGCGCGGCTTGCTGCATCTGGTCGGCGGCGGCTTTGCGGGCGCGGCGCAGGTCATCGAGGTTTTTCATGGGGGTAGCTACTGTGGAAGGGCTGCGCGCACGCAGCAGTACGGCCCCGGCCGCGCCGGGCGGTCGAGGTGTGGGTGGTGTGAAAAAGTGGGGATAAATCAGAGGGCGGCGCGCGCCAAAGCGGCATGCGTGGGTTCAGTGTATGTCGTTGTGCTGACAGGGTATCAGATGCCGCGAATAGCGAACAACGCCCTATCTTTGGTCAAAGAACAGATGAGCGCCACCTGCTCCTGACGAACCATCGGCCCTAGACGTTAGGCATTTGAAACGTGAATACCGTTTCGTCGTCGGTGGATTCCACGTTCAACGTGCCATCATGGCCGCGCGCGATTTCTGATGCGATGAACAGGCCAAGGCCCAAGCCCTCCCGGCTCGGGCGAACGTCGCCCCGCTCGAACGGCTTGAACAGGTTCGGCAACATTTCGTCAGCGATTTTCTCACCGCAGTTCGCGACGGAGAGTGTGAAGCTTTGTTCAGTGGCGCGCGCTTTGACCTGAATCGCGGCTCCTTGCGCACCATGTGTCAGCGCATTGGCGAGGAGGTTTGAAAAGAGTTGCGACACTCGCGGGGAATCGCAATGGACAGAAACAGGCAGGTCGATGTCTGCTTCAATTTTCCTGTCCGGGGCAACGGCCTGAAGCTCCGCGATGATCTGTTCAAGTGTTTTGCTCAGGTCATCGGTTTGTATCCGCTCGATGACGATTCCCGCGCCATTGCGCTTGCGCGCCTGATCCAACAGGTTTTCGATCAGCAACCCCATGCGATTGACCGAGCCCCGCATCAGGTCGACGAGCTCCAAACCACGGCTATCGATATCGCCTTTCTCGATCATGCGAAGACCGGCAGTCAATGCACTGATCGGATTCCGAAGATCATGGGCGAGAATTGCAATGAACTGTTCCTGCACGCCAGCAATCGTGCGTTCGCGTGTCAGTTCAACCTGACTCTGCGACAGCGCCTCTTCGGCATCAAGGCTCTCGCCAATCATCTTGGCAAAAAGCCGAAACATCGACAGGATGCGGTCTTCCTTCAGATTGCGCGGCGCTGGATCAATGGCGCAGAGCGTCCCAAAAAATGCCCCATCCGCTCTGCGGATCGGCACCGAGATGTAGCTGCGAAAGCCATATCGGGCTGGACAGTGGTGATTGACGTAGATCGGGTCAGTGGCAACATCGTCTATGACAATTTCACGGTCATACTGCCTGACCTCATGACATAGCGTGCTCTCCACTTCCAACTCATCGCCTGGTGTGAGGCCGAAAGATATATGATCGAGAGCTCGGCAGGTCACCCAGCGAGATTGGGTGACGCGGGCGACGGCTGCAAACCCCATCCCAGTGGCCAATATGACAGTCTCAAGCAAGGTAGGGACGATTTTGCTCCGCCCGATTGCGTCGATGTCATCCTGAAAGTCGTGCTGCATCGTCATTCCGTGTCGTGTTCCACACATTTCCCGCACATCGCTGCGCGTGATTGGTTGACCGTGCTCCAGCCGGTTTTCATGCATCTAGCATAGAAGTTTGAGCAAGATAATAGTCCGATAAATTCAGAAAAAAGCAAAACATCAACGTATTCCGCTCTCTCACTTAACCTAGTGGAGGCCAGAAATTGTCAAATCCCTTTCTGATGACCAAAGGTAAGGATGCTGCAAACGTCCCCTACGGCGGTTCGGGGCGCAGCCCTTTCCCAAGGAGTTTGCCGAGGTCGGGAGAGCGACTTGACGCTTTCAAGGGTTGGCAAGGATCAAAGAAGGGCGCGCGGCTGTGCTGCCTGCCCGGTCTAGGATGCGGCAAATGTCCGAAGCTGCCTGTTAGGCCACCCGCAAAGGGCTCACGCATGCATACACCTTGAAGGACGTTTGGCACAGCAACGAAGGACTGTTGTTTTAGACGGTTTTCATGTGACTGTAGGCGCGCCGACATTTCATTCAGTGCGCGGATCGCCCTATCTCACGAATTGGCGAACCAATGCACGTGACCAGCGGTTTAGCGCTGTAACCCAGAAGCTCTCAAGCGCCATGAATGGCAGCGCTGCAAGCAGAGACACTGCCCACGTTAGTGCGAGACAAAGCATCAGCACTCCCCAGAGTGGCACCCCTTGTACTGTAAGAACGGTATAAGCTGCACTGGTCACGCTAAGGATTACCAGCACGTGAACGAGGTAGAGAGGGAAAGACAATCGCCCAAGGAATAGTCCAAAAGGGCCGCTTAACTTCTTCTCCAGAGAGGTGATGCCAAGAAGTAAAATCATCGTCGCAGTGGAGGCGATGATGATTGCGTACCAGCTGTCGAATGAATAGCCCGCGAGCATAGTGAGAACCAGCACGGCTACCGACCAAGGACGGAGCTTAAACAGCATGGATCGCTTGCTGTGAAGAAAGGCGAGCAGCGAACCAATCACGAAGGGCACGTACATCATCAGAGGCAACACAAGAAAAAGCACGGCAAGAAATATGTGGATCAGGATGACACTGGAATGTTTGCTAAAAAATAGCGCGACACTTATCGCCACGATCGCGAAGACTATCAAGCTACCGTAGAACTCGTAAACCATCGTCCAGAGATTAGAATTGTAGTATGCATGGCCCGGCCGAAGAAAGACTAGAAGAGAATTTGCCGCTGCGTCCGAGAAACTCGGAATGAAGTCCTTAGGAAATCCGGCGTATGCGAAAGCTGCAAGCCAGTCCGAACCTGTAAGCTGGGCGGCCGCACCGTGCGCCTCGGGATAGTAAATTACAATTGCGGCGCCAATCATCACGCTTAGTGCAGCTGGAAGCATCAGGCGCGGTAATCGCTTCAGTAATGACGCCGCGAGGTCCTGGATCAAGAACTTCTGATAAAACTTTCGCGTTAGCACAAAGCCCGAGAGCACGAAGAAAAACGCAACTGCTCCAAGACCATTTACGAGCACATAGAGTGGCGTCCCTGCCAACCCACCCTGCGTTACAGATGTTTTAAGCAGCGGAAAAAAACCGAGCAGAAAATGGTGAAAAACGACAATCACTGACGCGATACCACGCGCAGTTTCGAGATATGTTAGACGGTTGGTTGAGGTAATTTCATTCATCTATAACTGATGTCTTTATGTGGCCTGCTGTTGAATAGAATGGTTAGTGCAGGGTTTTCATATTTCTTCTAATCGTTGCATACACTTTGTCCAGCATCGAACTGCTATTTAATGAACGTCGAAAGATACCGTCGCCAGAGGTTGTGGTGAAGCAACCGGCGGGCAATGTTATGAATTAGGGTCAGGATTCATAACCAGAACATAACGACGGCGGGCAATGCGCATGCGGAGAGGAAGACCTTCGGGCATCTGTCGTAGCGGGTCGCAACACGGCGCCAGTCCTTGAGCCTGGCAAAACTGTTCTCGATCTTGTGGCGTTTGCGATAGCGAACTTCGTCGTGTCGGATCTGAACCTTGCGGCCCTTCCTTGCCGGTATGCATGGCGTGATACCCATGTTTTCAAGCGCTTCGCGATACCAGTCTGCATCATAGCCCCGGTCCGCCAGCATGTGTCTGGCAGGCGGCAGACCGTCCAGAAGCGCCCGTGCGCCGATGTAATCACTACGCTGGCCCGCCGTCAGGAACATCCGCAGGGGACGACCCTGGGCATCCGTGACGGTGTGCAGCTTGGAATTCATTCCACCCTTGGTGCGGCCAATCAGGCGGCCGCGCCCCCCCTTTTTCAGCCCCAGACTGGAGGCCGTCCGGTGCGTCTTGAGATGGGTTGCATCGATCATCAGCGTATCGGTCGTACCGCCCCGATCGGCCAGTTCCAGCAGCATCTGAGCGAAGATGCCCTTCTCGCTCCACCGCTTCCATCGACTGCAGAGGGTCTTGTGAGGGCCGTAGGCCTCAGGGGCATCCCGCCACCGTAATCCATTGCGATTTATGAATATTATACCGCTCAGAACACGCCTGTCGTCAACACGCGGATTGCCGTGGGACTTCGGGAAGAAGGGCTCCAGCTTGGCCATCTGTTCGTCGTTCAGCCAGTATAGATCGCTCATGTGACCCCTCCGTTTGGGGCTCCATGAAACAGACCGCTAGGCTAAAATCAATGCATCCTGACCCTAGAACACCGCGCCCGCCACTGCAGCCCGCGCCAGTGCACAGCGCCCCGCCGTCTTGCGCGCCGCGGGGGCATATGTCCCGAGGATACGCGTATAAAACGCCATGCGACTTTCCTCGCGATCGGCAAGCCCGCGCTTCACCGCCTCGGCACCGTCGAACAATGCGCCGCCGTCTCTCACACCCTCCGTCACGATGGCGCGGCTGCGCAGATCGTCTAGTGTCATGCCCCGGCCCGCCGCTGCCGCGACATGGAACCGTGCCTCGGCCTCGCCCAGACTGCGCAGGATCTCGGTGCGGCCCTCTTCCGTCGAGGGGTCGGGCCACTTGGCACGGGCGTGCGGCGAGATGAAGTCATAGAGCTGGATCCCCGACCTTTGCCCCGGCTGCATATGGGCGCCCGTCATCACACCCGCCCCGATGCTGCCGAGCGACGCGCCGGGTGCGACCGTGATCTCACGCGCCTGACTGGCCAGCCAATAGCCGGCACTCGCCGACGCCGCGCCAGCGCACCCGCTGGGTCCACGTGCGGGATCGGTTGCTTTCGCCGTCGATCTGCTTTGCCTGCCAGCCGTGCAACACGCCATCGCGCGCCGCGTTCCAGCCCTCGATGTCGGAACGGAACCGCGCGATCTGCGCAAGTTGGACATGGTCATCGGGCAGCGTGCCTGCCGGGCCCTGCTTGAAGCTCTCCGACCAAAGGATTAACGCGGTGGCGATATCGGCGCGCCGGCCCTCGGCCACCGAATAGGCGATGAAATCCGAGGTCAGCAGCCGGTTGATATAGAGCGGTATCCAGTCGTGGTTTGACAGTGTGTCGCCCCACTGCAGCGGATAACACCATGTCTCTGAAATCAGCTCTGTGTCGTCGTCTGCGTAATGCATACGCGCCTCCATGGTCACGGGCCGATCTGCAGCGGCCGGGATGTGTTGAGATGAGTGTTCAGGTCCGCGCATTGCGGGCCACCTGCGCCATGGGCTGGATCTCGGCGTCGTGGGCCGCGTCGACACTGCCTTATTCCGCCAGCATCCCGCGCAATCCGGCGCAACGGTCAAGGCCGCGCGCAGAGCCGGTAGATGTCGCTGACAGGCATGCTCACGGCGCTGCTTATATGTTGGATCACCGGCTGATTGGTGTCTGTGGCGCGCTTCATGCCTGGCCCCGCGTGTTCAACGGCACGGTGTCTTGTGAGGCCCTGAGGTCAAGCCGCTTCTATCGGACGAGCACTTTTCGGTCGACGGCACCCTGGTGAAGGCGTGGGCCTCCACGAAGCGTTTTCAGCCGAAGGACAGCCCGCCGCCCGATTACGACGACCATCCCGACGGCCCGCCGCCACCAACCCAAGAGTCCCCGCGACACCGACCAGCAGACCGAGACCCAGCCGATGCCCAACAAGCCCCGTCAGACGCGCAACGCCGAAGTGAACTTCCGAGGCGAGAAGTGCTCGAACACGACCCATGCGTCGGTGACGGACCCCGATGCCCGTCTCCACGAGAAGGCGCCGCGGCGATGCTGTGCTTCATGGGCCATACGCTGATAGAGAGCCGCAACGGCCTGGTCGTACAGGCGGACCTGACCCACGCCGACGGCCATGGCGAGCGCAAGGCGGCGCTCAAGATGATCAATAGCCACTCACCGGGCTCGACTCGGCGCCTGACGCTCGGGGCCGACAAGGGATATGACAGCGCCGACTTTGTCGCCGCCCTCAGGCGAATGATCGTGACACCACATGTCGCGAAGAAGGCCCGACATTCCGCCATCGACGGGCGGACCACCTAGCATCCCGGCTACGCCTTGTCCCAAAGGTGCAGAAAGAAGATCGAGGAGTCCTTCGGCTGGATCAAGAGCGTGGGCGGCATGGCTCAGACGGTTCACCGCGGCCTCGACAGGGTCCGGGCGCAGTTCACGATGACCATGGCGGCCTGCAACCTCGCAAGGCTGCCGAAACTCTTGGCGGCATGACGGAAACGGCGATCCAGACCCGGAGTCTGCCGCCGATGCCGTAGAGAGCCGCCTTTAAATCATGGCGGCAGGAACAGCGTCCTTCGAGCCCGACTTCTTCAGCAGCCTGTTAGAGCCGCCGGTTAGAGCACCGGTGGGATGGAAAATGCCGTCTCACCGGTGAGTTTCGATGCGACTGCCGCGTTGACGGGTGCTCTGCCACAAATCCATGCTCCCCTGACGTAGTTTTAGTTTGCCGATTTGCACCAGCCCTTTGGATAACCATGGGCAATATAGACGCCCGTCCGACCATCTTAATCAATGATCAACAGCCATCCATTAACCACCGCTCGGCTAAGTTCGCACCGTTGCGACGAAGAAGGCTTCGAGCTCGGTTGGTAGAATGGCCGACAGAAAAGGCTTCAATACTTGCCCCCATGCCGTTAACTTCGATCGTCGACACCGTTTGCGCCGCCTTCCGCGCTCTAGCAAAAAATTTTGGCTAATACAGCATATGCACGCTGACGCCCCTCGCCCGGCGCACTTCAGTCCACCTCAATTGGATTCGGACCAATGGAGGAAGGCGGGATGACCCCAGCCACATCAGCTATGTAGCAATGGGATCTTGGAACGGCGTACCAAAGGCATAGTCAGTCAAGACGCGTCGATTACTCACATCAGCGCTGAATATTGCTTCGCTCGGCCATTAATACCATAGAAGAACGGCGCAACGCGATATCATGGCGAGCCAGAGACCGCCAACACCCAACGTTGCAGAAAATGTCAATGAACGATTAGGGCAATTGGCGGATTCATATTTCAATATGTAGAGCCGGACGCGACGGAAATTTTATCTCTTCAAGTCCAACAATTCATGCCACAAATAACATGATGGCTATACTATCCCTGCGCGAATGACATTTTCTCAGCCTTTCCGCTTTGAAGTCGAGGTAACCTTGGCACTTAACCGCTTGGCATTAGCTTGCGTTGCTTGCTGGATGGGGGCAATGCCGGCGATAGTCGCCGCCGCCAGCCCCTTGTTCTCACCAAGAGCGCGCGCCGACAGTTCAACGGCACGCATAAGAACAGACGGCTTTTCAAGCACCATGCGTATAGCCTCGGCGGGCTTCATCGTCCCGAGTGACATCTGCATCGTGCGCACCTGAATAACCGCTGCAGCTGACATACTCATTTTCATTGCGCTCATCGCCGCAGCTTGCCACTGCATCGCCGACTGAAAGACAGAATTATACATGCGCCTACCTTTTTGATGGTCCCGTGGCGCCAGCCGCCCCGCATGGACAAAAGCCTCAGTTTCCGCTTTTGTTCCCACCTGAAGATTTCCGGCACGCCCTTGTTCGAGAAATCGTCGCAGAGATTGGATTTCGCCTAATTTAGTCGCTCTGGCGCCGCGTTCGGTATCCCGACCTGGGCCACCGCCACCAGATCGAAATTCAAACGAATTGCCAAGGTCAGGAAACGACCCAGCCTGTCCTGCTTATAAAAGTCGCGCGCTTGGCATCGCCCCCATCCAAGCCTGACTCATATCTTCGGTGTTGTTGGCAGGCCGCGCGCTCAGGCGAGAGTTTCCCGTATCAATTGCGCCATTTCAGCGGGCGATAACGATGTCTGCCCGAAGTCCTCCGAGGGTCTCGCTCTGGGTCAATCGCAACACACCACCGTGGGCGCGCGCTATGTCTGTGGCGATTGAAAGCCCTAGCCCCACACCAGTTCCCTTGTTCTGATTGCGCGCCGGTTCCAGACGCGTAAAGGGGCGGGCAGCCTCCTCACGTCGCGACGCGGGAATGCCGGGGCCATCATCCTCCACACGAATGCGCAGGCTGCGCGGCGTCAGATCAATATGAACCTCTGCGCGTGAGCCGTAGCGGACAGCATTTCCGATCAGATTATCAACCGCGCGGCGTACCGCCTGCGGACGCAATGGCATCTGTCCGGCCCCGACAGCGTGAACCAGCGTCACATTCTGTCCACCCCGCTGCGCGTCACTGACAATTACACGCACAAGCTCGATGGGATCGACGTCCTGCGCAAGTTCCTCTGCCGTGCCGCGCGCAAAGGACAGGAACTCGTCCAACATCCTCTGCATGTCGTCAACGTCGCGCTCCAGCCCGATGCGGTCCTCGTCCTCGAGCATCGACAGCGCCAGACGCATCCGCGTCAGCGGTGTGCGCAGATCATGGCTGACACCAGAGAGCATCAGAGTGCGTTGTTCGATCTGGCGTTCGATGCGGCCGCGCATCTCCAGAAAAGCATTGCCTGCGGCGCGGACCTCAACTGCCCCACCAGGCCGGTAGGGGATGTGCCGCCCCTTGCCGAATGCCTCAGCCGCCTTGGCCAGCCGGGTGATCGGGCGCAGCTGGTTGCGCAGATAGATGAAGGAAATCAGCGTCATCAGAACGCCGAAAACCAACATGTTCACCAGCAATTGATGCGGGTTCGAGGCCGAGACCCGGGCGCGTTGAAAGCTCAGCAGCAGCGCCTCGGGCCCTCGCACGATATACGCGTGAACGACATGGTCATCCGGCAAGACCACGGCGTCGATCTCGGGCACCACGCTGTGAAGGGTTCGGATCACGACCCGGCCGGACAAATCATACCACCGCGCATTATCCGCAGTCGGAACCGAGCCGACGGGCACCGTCTGGATACCTATTCCGAGAATGCCAGCCATCTCGGGACGGCCGCCGCCTTCGGGATCGTTCAGTATAAGGCGCACGTCACGGCTTATGCTGTCGGTCATCTGAACGGTGACGCCTTCGAAATGCCGCTGAATGAAGACGACCGAGACGACAAGTTGCAATGTGACGACCGGCAGCACGAGAATCAGCGCTGCCCGACCGTAAAGTCCCCGAGGGACATATTGTTTGAGCCAACTAAAGAACATGCGTTAACCTAAGCCTGTCCGCGACAGGAGAAAAGCGCCATGCAGCCAACCGACACCTTATCCGCCGCTATGGGCTTGGGGCGCCCGGGAACCCCTGTCGACGTTGCGCCAGACGTGCGCCGTTTGCTGGCGCCAAACCCCTCTCCCTTTACCGGCCCGGGCACCAATACATACCTGGTGGGACAAGGCGGATTGGCAGTGATCGATCCAGGCCCGGATAATCCGGCGCATTTGGAGGCCATTCTGCAAGCCATTCGGCCGCAGCAGAGGATCACGCATATTCTTGTCACGCACGCGCATCTGGATCACTCGCCCCTGGCCCGCCCTCTCTCCGAGATTACAGGTGCCCCGGTTTTTGCTTATGGAGACGCGCATTCCGGGCGCTCAGAGATCATGCAGCAGCTTGCCGCAGTGTCAGATTTGGGGGGCGGCGAGGGAACGGACCTGCACTTCATCCCCGATCATGTCGTTCCGGATGGTGCTCTCCTGAGCGGGGATAGATGGCAGATGCGGGCGCTTTGGACGCCTGGGCACTTTGGCAACCATCTGTGCTTTGATCTGAATGGCATTATTTTCACCGGTGACCTTGTGATGGGATGGTCTTCTTCGCTCGTCTCCCCGCCCGACGGCGACCTGACGGACTTCATGAGCTCCTGCGAGAAACTGAAGTCAATGAAGACTGACGTTTTCCTTCCAGGCCACGGTCCTGCAGTGACAGATCCACAAGACCGCCTGGCTTGGCTGATCGCCCACAGGAATGCGCGTGAGGCGTCCCTGCTCGACGCACTGACGACTCAAAGCGCTACTGCCGAGCAGCTCGCTGCGCTCATTTACAACGATACCCCCTCTCATCTTCTTCCCGCGGCGACCCGAAATGTTCTTGCGCATCTCATTGACCTGACGGGGAAAAAGAAGGTCGCCCCAGTTGGCCCCCTCCATGCAGAGGCAATTTTCCAACGTTTGTTGGAGTTTTGAGCAGGCCCATCAGCAGAGGAAATGCTTGGGTCCAAAAAATATCTCTTCGCAGGCAAAAAGTCTCTTGCGGCCACAGAATCCGATTACTATAAGGCCCGCATGTTCCGGCGTAGCTCAGCGGTAGAGCAGTTGACTGTTAATCAATTGGTCGTAGGTTCGATCCCTACCGCCGGAGCCAATACCCCTCTTAAGGTATTGGAAACATTGCGAAGTTAGCCTAGTGGCTTCGTAGGTGTGACATAGGTATGTGACATACCTTAGTCGCAATTCCGTCCGTACCTGACAAGGATCGGACGACAAGATGAAGGGTCAGCCCCACCTCACAAAGCGAGGGAACGTCTATCAATGGCGGCGGCTAATTCATCGACAATCCACAAGAATCGCACATATCCGGCTCTCCCTGAGGACGACTGATTTCAGGATTGCTGTTATGCTGTCTCGCAAGATCACTGCGGAGAGCGATAGCATTATGGATCAGGTCAACGCCAAAGAGATGACGGCTGAAGACGCGCGCAAATGGTTGTCACGCGTTGTGCAGGTTGAGCATGAGAAAATTGAGCAGCTCCAGCTCTTGAGGCGTGTTGATTCTCTCTCACCGGCTGATGATGCGCGCCATGATGCAGCAATGGCTGCTGCCTGGAAGCATGTGGCTGAAACCGCCCTGAATGATCCGGGGCATTCAATCTCTGACGATTTGATAAAATCCAACGTGGAGCTGATCCGCCGCGATTTGGCCAGTGAGGCGCGCCGGCGCATCATTTGCCGGGATTACCGGGACCTTACTGGTCATGAGGGCACCATAGCTGCTCTCGATTATGCCAAGATTGCCAACCTCTGGATCTCCGGGAAACGTGCAGCTTGGGAGCGCCACCCAGACGCCTTGCACGCGATCGAAGAGGTTGCCGACACACTGGCAAAAAACGTGACTTCCTTCCTTGAGGTGTCAGAACCGCCTTCGCCTAAGGCTGAGAACCCCGCACCAGTAGAGGACACCGGCCTCGATCCGTCGATCACTGCGGTCGTTGAAAGAATGAATGCGATCAAGCGCGAGGACGGCATAGAAGAAAAGACCCTCCGGCAATATCAAAGCTTCGCATCCCTCTTCACGCTCCTGACCGGTATTCAAAAGGTAAGTGAAATCCGGCAATCTCATGTCACCAGTTTTCGCTCAGCAGTCTATCAGATCCCGAAGAGTTGGGGCAAAAGCCCAAAAGATAGCACGGCATCGCGCGAGCAGATCATGGCGAAGGCAGCCACCTTGCCTGCTGAGAAGGTCGGACTGTCTGTTGGGACCATCAACCGGCACTTGGAACACCTGGGGCAGATCGCAGAGTGGGCGGATGGTGAAGGAATCGCTGTGGACCGGAGGCTCAATCCCGGAAAGCTAAAGCGGAAGGAAACCGTGCGGGCACGCGATAAGCGAGACGCTTTCAGTGAAGAGCAGCTGGTGACGCTATTCGACTCGCCCGTATGGAAAGGCTCGTACTCTGAGCGATTTCAAACCCGATCGGGGCCGAAGATATATCGCAACGGTATTTTTTGGTGCCCATTGATTGGTGCTGTCACCGGCGCCCGACGTGAGGAGATTGCCGGCCTCGCCCCCTCCGACATCATAGATGTCGACGGCATTATGTGCTTTTCAATAGAAGATTCTGAGATCCGCCGCGTAAAAAATCTGTCATCTGTCCGCCTAGTTCCGATTCACAGCAGCCTGATAAATTTGGGCTTCTTGGAGCATGTTGCCAAGGCAAGATCCTCCAAGAAGCGGTATCTTTTCCCTGATCTATCTCAGCAATCAAAGGGCAACCTCGGCAGAAAGGTGGGCCGGAGAATGCGAGACATTGTCGATGAAACACTCGGGCTGGATGGTGCGAAGCTCACATTCCACAGTCTCCGCCACTACGTTCAGAACGCACTCGAAAATTGCGAAGTTGACGAAGGCATCGTCAGGGACCTCGTAGGTCATGAGGGCAAAGACACCCACGAGCGCGTGTACAGAAAGGCATCGCCGATGGCAAAACTCCGGGATGCGATTGAACTGCTACGGGGTTTCCCGGAATAGAAGCAAGCAAAATTCACCAACCGTAACCTCACAAACAAAACCTAACCTTAACCTACTGAAAGTGGGCTTTTTTCTCCAATTCGGCGCGTACGAAAACAACTGTTATGTAACCGGTCAACGTGCTTGCGCTCAGATTTTCGGATAGCCCCCCCCCTACGCGGTGAAACACCTCGATCGGCAGCCCCCAACGCTGGGGGCCGCCCGCTCGCGATCAGCGCGTCGCGTCCTTCCATGGCGTGCGCGGTGGCATCGCCTCCGTCACGACATAGGAGGTCAACCCGCCGTAGATCCGGAAGGTATCGCGCAGCTCCAGCAGCGCACCCCACCAGCCGAGATATTCCCGCCGCAGAGCCGCCGCATCGCCCGGATGGTTCTGGATGGTGATCGGGCAGTATTTGACCTCGACCTCGCGCAGTTTGCCCCGGCTCATGTAGCTCAGCATCCCGGCGCTCTCAGTCTGCGCGAAGGTGCCGTGCTTGGTGGTGCGCCATTCGCAGGGCACGACGCGGGTCTTCTCGGGGATGTGCCAGCTCGGCACCTGCCCTGCCCTCGCAAGCTCGCCGATGCGCATCGCCATGCGTTGGCCGCCGTGGCCCTCGGGCAGCACCGCCAAAGCGTCTGCGACCGCGTCTGCGTCCGGGTGCGGCTCCGAGGTGCCGCCGCCGTCAACGCGGCAGCCGAGCTCCGCCTGGCGCATCAGGATGTGCTCCATGCCGTAGCCCTTGAGCGCGCCTTGCGGACGCTGCTGGGTGCCTTGGTCAAAGTCGATGCGCACCTTCTCGCGCTGGAACGCCCACTCGATCAGCTGGAGAATGCTGACCTCGCGCATGTCATGGCTGCGCCGGGTCGCCCGGATCGGCATCTGCACCGTCATGCCACTTCTCCCCGTTTTGCGTCGACCAGAGCCATGGCCCGGGCCTCACTCTGCTCGAACTCTGCGAGCCAGCCGCGATCAATCACGTCGACCGCGAGGTTATGGCTCAGGCGCTCCCGGATCCGCGTCACGCGGCTCTGGTCCTCAGCGCCCTTCGACGCCACACGGCGCTTCTCAGCCTCGCCCTGCGGCGGGCGGTTCTTCTCCAGCCAGAACCGGAACTCGGCGACAAGGCGGCCGCCGTCGAGCGCTTGCTGACCGGCGACGCTGCCGAACCAGCTCGCAATGCCCGGCATCTCGCTGAGGGGGCGCGGCTGGGCGATCTGGGCATAGGCGATGAAGGTCGCGTGGTCGGGCCAGAAGTTGCGCGCGCTGCCCTGCCCCTTGGTCCGCAGGACCGGCAGCATCCGCAGCTGAAGGCGGTCATCGGCCATGTAGGCCAGGTCATCGGCGATGCGGTCCAGCTTGCGTTGGCCGTCCTCGGCGCTCACTGCCTTCGGGAACCGGAAGCCGAGCTCGGCCATCGGTGTCAGCAGCAGGCGACGCACCCGGTCGCGCTTGGTTTCTGTCTTGAGATCCTCGGTCATGGCCAGCGCCTCCATTCTCAGAAAATGCCCGACGTCTGACGCTCATCCGGCGTCAGCAGGTCTGCGGCGATGATGTGGTTCAGGACGTAGCCGGGAAGCTCGGCGAAAGCCTCGGAGCGACCCCCTCGAAAGCTGCGCACAGCGTCCTCGGCTCGCTTGCAAACCATCGGGTTTTTTGAGCGCTGGTGCGCACCCTCGCGCCCCTTATGGTTCTTATATGGTTTATCCTTATTATAGGGATGGCTCATATCTGACCCATCAACTGAGCAAATCTGACCCCTTTTGGTCGTGGGGGATGGCTCATTCGTGCCCCCTTTTGATGGCTCATTCCTGCACCCTTTAGCAGGGGCATCGCTGCCGCCTTTTGATGGCTCAGTTCTGACCCCTTTCAGCTGGACGATTTTGGCCCGTGTCAGAAAGCCGTAGCGACTGTGACGGCCTTTGCCGCGCCCGGAGTCCCGCACGATCCAGCGCCCTGCCTCAAGGTCCGCCAGAGCCCGCTTGACGGTCGCCGCCGAGGTGCCCATGGCCGAGGCGATCTCGGCAATCGTCGGATCGCACCGCGCGGTGCGATGGTTGGCAAAGTCCAGAACCAGCGCATGCGCCAGCAGCCGCGCCGTGGGGCTGAGACCACCGGGGCCGCCATCGCGGCGCACGCCCTCCAGCCAGTCCCACCGCTGACGCTCCCAGTCCGCCCTGACGATCAGGCGGCAGCCCTCGGGGGCCGTGAAGCCTCCGTCCGGTATCGAAGCGGCCGAAGCATCTTCTCTCATCGCTGTGTTTTGCATCCTGTCCTCCAGACAGCCCAAAAGCGTCGATGGACCGAAGCCGCATCAACGCCGCGCGCACTGCGCGGTGTGTTCCGTGTTGTGATGTCAGTCCTTAAAGAGGGCGCAGATCACGGCGGCGCGCGGCACGTCGCAGCGCAGGCGCCCCGCCACAGGGGGGTATAGGCCTGCATGTTCATGCCGCCTGCCCCCGATTTGCCGCCGGGATGTTGAGCCCCAGCCGGTCCCGACGCAGCCGCACCGCGTCCTTGTGGCAGCCCGCGAGGCGCGCGATCTCGGTCAAGCCGCGCTCCCCATCCACGAAGGTCAGGATCTTGCGGGTGATATCGTCGTCATTGCCCGACGCGGTCTTCTGGCGCGGCGCTGGCTTGGCACGCGCCACCTCTATGCCGTACTCGCGCGCCACGCGCTGGATGCGCTCGCGGCTGGTGTGGCGCAGCAGAGAGATCTCGCTGAAGCTCAGCCCGTCGCGGATATCGAGAGAGATCTCGCGATCCTTCATGCGATCCTCGGGGCTGCGGACGTTGCGCAGGGTCATCGTCCGATAGCCACCGGCGAAGACCTCGTTGCGCGTGATGATCCGCTGGGTCTTGGGGTCCCAGACGTAGTCCGGGTCCATACCGCTTACGCCGGTTGGCACGCGACGCGCCTCTTCCGGGATGCGCGCCAGAGCTTCATCGATCAAACGGCGCTCCTCTTCGGTCAGGATGTCCATGCCGACACCTCCAAAATCAGGCCCCGCGTCATTGAGCACGCGCCTGCGATGGCACCATGGAGACGCCTGCTTTCTGCAGCAGAGCCGCGCGGAAGTTCATCGCGGCGCAAACCATCTGGTCCAGCTCGACCACCTGCGCCATCGCCTCTTTCGGGGTGTAATCGTTCGGGTTCTCCGAACTTGGCGAATGCGCCTCGCCATGGCGCTGCAGCACATCCGAGAAATCCCGGGTGATCTGGTGGATGTCCGAGGCCAGCCGGCCCTCAACCTCCAGCGGATGGAACACCCCGCCGCCGAGCGCCGCGAAGTGCTGCGCGATCGGCACCGCCGCCTTCGGCGAGATCCGCCCGAGCCGGTCGAGGTAGTTCACACCCAACCCGCCGGGGCGCTGTTCGGACAACTCGGTGCCGTGGGACAACGTCGACACCCCGACGCCGAGGTCATTGGCGACGGCCTCTAGGCCGCCGCCCGCTCGCATCGAGGACTGGACCGCCGACTGAATCGACGCAGGGCGCACATTACGCATGGGGAAACTCTCCTGACGGTTTCGCGGGACAGATGAAGCCCATTCGGGCAAATTCAGGCGTACATGTTAGGCACGCCAAACAGGAAAACTGATGTGACCGATCGCGAAGCATCACTCAAAACACTCCCTAGACGCGTCGCAGTGAGGTTCTTGCAGGACATCAAATTCAACGATCTGCGTAGTCGTGGTCGCTATTCGGTGAAGCGATTGCCTCAAGAGTCGCTTTGGAACCGCGGCACTAACTCCAGCACACAGGTCGCCGCGCTCAAAAAACCAGTGAGCAGGCATTCGATTGTCAGAAATGGCGCGTGTTACAACTTGAATTTTGTGATGCAGCGCCGCCTCGAACCGCGCTCGAGTGATACCATCAATGAAATCTGAAACGGTCTTGAACTCAATTTCCATGCCGAGCACTACTACGCATTTTGCTTACCATGTAAATAAGCAAAATGTTCAGTGATAGTCTTCAAATGATGCCTATGATGGCCGTCATGCTTGAGGAAATGGAAGACAAGAGAGAAGCAGTCGCGGCCCGTCTCAAACGGGTTCGAGAGATTTTGCGCCTTGAAAAAAAGGAATTTGCAGAAAGAGCTGGGCTCTCGATGCAGACATACGGGCCATTTGAGGGCGGCACGCGCGATCTGTCGCTTCAAAGCGCTAAGAGACTACGCAAAACGTATGGCTTGTCGCTTGAATTTCTATATTTCGGCATGACTGATGATTTGCCAACAAGGATTTCCAAAGAACTCTAGGCGAGTCCTTCAGAAAGCTCCTTTCGAAAGTAGAGCCAAGATACCGTCCATCTGGTGTCTGCTTGACGCGATGCGGTTGCTTCGAATCTTCTGCAACCTCCTGAGCGAGACTAAGGTCACACCTTCCGTTCACCCTCCGTACCAGACTTGATAATCGGCACCAGGGTCTTCAGTAAGCAATTTGTTTACTTTTTTGATTTGCAGTAAGCATTTTGCGTAGTATGAGCATTCCATCACATGATGGAGCCTCACATGCATCCGCCTACCCTCACCGACTACTACGCCCACATCTGCACCACCAACTTGATCGCGCGCTCCCCCGCCGCCAGAGCGGCAAACTGGGCATCCGCCAAGGCCGCCCGTGGCCAAGAGATCGACCCCGAGCGCCTCGCCCGCCTGACACCTCAACACGATCAAACCAGCTCCGCCCGAGGCCGCACTCTCGGCCAGGCCATGCCAGCCGTTGGCACCGTCGCAGAGCAGATCCAGCCGCATTGCCAGCGCACCCAACAGCGTCTCGCCGAGATCATCGCGCGGCGGAGTAGCGGAGGCGCGGCATGACCCTTGATGCCCTGCACAACCGCCTCGCCGCGTTCCTCACCAACCTCGAATGCCTCGATCCCGCCGGACAGCGCGACGCGTTGGTCAGCGAGATCGTCGAGACCGGTGGTCGCTATGACGCACCGCCCGAAACACCGCACGCGCTCCACCTGTTCGAGATCAGCCTGCATGGCGTCAGCGCCTCCGGGCACGACGAGGCAGATGCCTTCCGCGCGTGGAAGCGGGCCGCCCGTGCGGTGACCTTCGAGAGCGCGCCAGCCGGGGCCTAACCGCCCGGCTCTTTTTCCAATCATCATTTTCAGCCGGCGCACTTCAGCGCTGACGGCCGCATGCTCTGCTGGCCGATGGAGATCCCTATGTCCGGCCACCCGATCAGCACGACATCTACAACCCTGTCACTATGGCAGCGGACACTGAACTCCCTTGCCCGCCGCTCGGTCCGCTCGCAGCGCATCCTCATCGTGCTGGCCAGCCTGATCTTGTTCTACGGCACTGGCTTCGCAGTTTGGCGGCTCATCGTGAGCCCGCTACTGGCCGCTCTTGTCGGAGGGCAGACATGACCCGCACCGCCAGACGCCCCGCCTTCACAGATCTGCCCGCCGGGACGCAGGCTGCCTTGCTCTGCAAGGATGCGCGCTTCCAGCGCTTCGCCTCGGAGCAATGCGGCTACAGCGCCAGCTTCTTCACCGAGGACTTCACGGCAGCTTGGCTGCGCGACCAGTGCAACATTCTCAGTCGCGCCGACCTGCACAGTGACGCGCAGGCCCTCGCCAGGTTCAGCATCCTGATCACCGAGTTCGACGTCTGGACCGGCAAGATCGCAGCCCCGCGCTAGGAGCCATCATGTCCAAAGCACCTGACCTCAAATGGCAAACATTCGCCGCCATCGGCGCGCTGGCTGCCATAGCGATATGGGCCGTTGTTGCAGCGCCCACCGTCTACGACCCCGCCAATGCTGCAGGCCAGCGCGATGCCTGCGCCAAGCTCGATTGCGCCATTTACCCCGCACCAAAGGGACACCCCATGTCAGACCACCCCACCGGCAAGACGCCGATGAAAGAAACCGAGGCCGACAAGGCCGTTCGCGATAACGCCTTCCGCGTCACCGGTGCCGAGTTGCGCGCATTCATCGAACGGATAGAACGGCTGGCGGCTGAGAAGAAAGAGCGCGCCGACCAGCAAAAGGAGGTCTTCGCAGAAGCCAAGGGCCGCGGCTACGACACCAAGATCATCCGCCGCGTTATCGCCCTGCGCATGCGCGAGCCTGACGACATTGCCGAGGAAGAGGCCGTGCTGGAGATGTACAAAGAAGCGCTGGGAATGGCGTGATGGACGGCTCCGACCTCTTCGGCCTTCTGGCCGACATCTCACCCAGTCCCGTGTACCCCGACGCCCGCCCGCTGATCGTCGACAGCTTCGCGGGCGGAGGTGGCGCCAGCACCGGGATCGAGATGGCCCTCGGGCGCAGCCCCGACATTGCCATCAACCACAACGCCGCCGCGCTGGCGCTGCATGCCGCCAATCACCCGGAGACCCTGCACCTCTCCGAGAACGTCTTCCAGATCGATCCGCTCGACCACCTGCAGGGCCGCCACATCGGCCTGATGTGGTTCAGCCCCGACTGTAAGCACTTTTCCAAGGCCAAGGGCGGCAAGCCCGTTGAGCGCAATATCCGCGACCTTGCCTGGATCATTCCTGGGTGGATCGATCGGCTGCAGCGCAAGGGTGGCCGCGTTGATGTCGTGATCATGGAAAACGTTGAAGAATGGAAGGACTGGGGGCCACTGGTGCAAACCTCGCGCGGGTTGATGCCCTGCCCGGACCGGCGCGGCGAGACCTTCCGGGCGTGGCAAAAGGAGATCCGACGCCTCGGCGGCAAGATGCAAACCCGCGAACTGCGCGGCTGCGACTATGGTGCCCCGACCATCCGCAAGCGTCTGTTCGTCATCATCCGCTTTGACGGCAGGCCCATCGTCTGGCCCGCGCCGACGCACGGCGCTCCGGACAGCGCAGAGGTGATGTCCGGTCAGCGGCAACCATGGCGCGCAGCGGCGGAGTGCATCGACTGGTCGCTGCCCTGCCCCTCGATCTTCGACACCAGCGCCGTGATCCAAACGAAGCACGGCCTGCGCGCCAAGCGCCCTCTCGCGGCCAACACCCTCGCCCGCATCGCGCGCGGGATGAAACGCTATGTGCTAGACGCTGAGCGCCCCTTCTTGGTCAATCTCACCCACGGCGGGAGGGTTGAAGATCTCGCCGATCCCCTGCGCACGATCACCGGAGCGCACCGGGGCGAAAAGGCCCTCGTGGCCCCGAGCCTGACGCGGTTCAACGGCGGGGCAACAGGATCCGACCTGCGCGCCCCGGCGCCAACGATCACCGCCAACAGCTGGATCAAGCGCCCCGGCGGCGCAGCGCCGCTGGGACTGCTAGCGCCCTCCCTCATGTCGCTCAAGGGAACGGCCCGCCGCGACAGCGCGGTCACGGCACCGCATCCGACCGTGCTCGCCGGCGGTGGCCACAGCGTGTTGATCGCCCCGGTGCTGACCTATGCCCAGCAGGGCGGCGCCTGCCGCCCGGCGACCCTGCCCCATTCCACCATCTGCGCCAGCCGCAAGGATCAGAACGCTGCGATCATTCCGACGCTGATTCAGACCGGATACGGAGAAAGGCCGGGACAGGCGCCTCGATCTCTTGACCTCACAAAGCCGCTTGGCACCGTTGTCGCCGGAGGTATCAAGCACGCCGTCGCTGCCGCGTTCCTTGCCCAGCAGAATGGAGGCCCGCGCAGGAGCGCGAGCACAGGCCGTGATCTAAAAGAGCCAATCTCCACGATCACGGGCAGCGGAAGCCAGCAAACGCCCGTCGCGACCTTCTTCGCCAAATACTACGGCACCGGAGACGGCGCCTGGACTGACGCGCCCTGCCACACAATCACCGTCAAGGATCGCATGGCGCATGTTCAGGCGGCTTTGCAGGTGCCGTCGTTCACCGAAGCCCACGCGCCCCGCGCCCACGCCGTGGCCGAGTTCCTCCGGGCACATGGCGTCTGGGACGGCGGCGATGTCGTCACTATGGAGATCGATGGCGCCACCTACGTCATCACCGATATCGGCCTGCGCATGCTCACACCGCGCGAGCTGTTCAACGCCCAGGGCTTTCCGCCAGACTACGTGATCGACGGCCACTGGCAGGAAACCGACGGGGCTTGGGAGTTCCGGCCCTTCACCAAAGACGTCCAGGTCAGCTGCTGCGGTAACAGCGTGTGCCCGCCCCTCGCCGAGGCACTGGTCAGGGCGAACTGCGCCGAGCTCTCTGAGGCTGCAAAAGTACCAGCAACACAGAATACGGTAGTTGAAGGCCTGAATCGACACTGATCAAAGCTCTGATCACTTAGCTTTCAGCCGTACGCTCCGGCATGAAATCTCAGCTGCAGGCATGACTACATGTGCGAGATCACCATTCACATCCATCGACGCGGCAGAGATCGCTGCAATTGGTAGCGCCGAGGATCAAGGGCAGCGGCCAGAAGGACGAGGGGTCTGCAAATCAGCCCTTCAACCACGGCCGACCATATTTCAAGCCGCAGCTCCGCTAGCGAAAGCAGGTAGCTACGGAGAAAGCAGCAATTCGCTAGGTCAGCCGCAAACACAGCAGATTTTCCTGCCTTATGCAAATGCAGAGAGCGAAGGCGCGGAATGCCTTAAGTTCAGGTACCGGCGCCAGAAAATTCATCGCAATCCACAAGTCACAGCCAGACAGCTATCGCGAAAAGCCTTAAGCTATGCAGGTGGGTTCGTCTTCTTCTAGCAGGATTTTATGGAGTTTTCAGAGAATCGCTCACCAGATGGTAGGAAAGTAGAAAGCTGCAACTCTCCTCCTAAACCAATGAAACGACGTATATCTTTCTTGCGGCAAATGTCTTTCTGGACGTAATCCGCCAATTGATCCGCAACAGTTTGACCGCCCCTGACTGGCTCGTTTTTAATACTGTCAGGAATATTGACCTTAACTGCCACCACCCTGCCATCGGTCGTCGCTCCCCTGATGGAAACTCCTCCACGTGCGGGTTTTCCTGCTCGCTTGTTGAATTCGGACGTAGCTAAGTTGGCGAGGGAGCATAATTCTTTGCCATCACAGCCTTCAATGGTGTTCCACACTTCCTGATGGCTCGGTCGCGCGGGCGCGCATGCAGCGAGAGACAACGACAAGAGCAGAGCAAATTTCGCACGATAAAGCATATTATTTTCCATGATTTTCGATTATCAATCAACATCTTAACTATCGACAACTACCACAATCATTCTTAAACAAAACACAAAATGAAAAGGCAAGACTAAAAACCCACTTCCTTAAATCAGTGGCACATGCGCGCTACTCGTGTTTCGGCAGTTAAGAAGCAGAAATTGTGATGTGATCGCAGGTCGGAAGGAGTTGAAATTCAGCATTGACGTCCCAACCGACTTGCGGCAGTGCGGCACGAAGCCGACATCAAACTTATCTGGAAAGATAGCAAGTTACTCGGGGTCTTCGCCTGTGATGAAACGATGGGTGCCGTTGGCCGCGAAATAGATCAGAACACTACAAGGGCCAAAAAAGACGATCCGTAGAACTGCGTCGCATGTGCTCGAGCCGTTGCAATCATATGCTTGAATTGCCCACGCGGTTAATCCCGAGGCGAGAGCAATCAAGGGAAACGCAACGAAAGTCCAAGTATGTCGCTTTAGCCAACTCATAATTCCGCCCCAACCTTTTTTTTGATATAGAACCATATCGTCTCACGGCTAGCAATGTTCGCTTTGCTCGGAGCGGACTTGCGGCGGTGCGGTATCGCTTCGACCTGCTCATGGCAAACTTCAAACCATCCAGTGATCTGCTGGCAGCCCTTTCGCGACCTTCGTACCTGGTGCAGCATGACGCGTGGCGCCGACACTGGGCGGGAAGCTGACTTTCGCTGCACTGAAAATGAAGGTCTGCTTTGGCGTAAACCACCTTTACATTGCGCCCAACATTTTACGTCGGACTACTTGTGACGACTGCATGTGGTGGTAGAAGTCGGTCGTTATTGCTTTGGCGGACGATTTGGCCTAGCTCTTGATTAGGCAATCATGCCGACCGGGGCCATCGCGCCCCGCAACATCGGTCCACCGTGACCAATGGAGTATTAAAAATGGCTATCAAACCGTATCGGTTTGAGGTGTCCGAGGCGCGTAGCGTCAAACACCCAACCCTCCCGAACATCGTCAAGCATACTTTCTTGGTGCCTGCGCGCCTATTTCCCAAGGACGTTCCGACTGGGGCGAACTTGCGTGATCCAGTTGGTATGAACCGGCAGGTATACAAGGATGTTAAGGCGAGCCTTGAAGGCAAAGAGGCGCTTCCGGGCACCTTCGATTTGCTCAATCTCGGGATTACTATCATTGCCGAAGACATCGAGGTGATCGACAAACGGATCTTCGATGTGATGATTGACGATGACTATGGTATCGCAAATGGCGGCCACACCACCCAGATTATTTACGACTGCCAAGAGGATGACTCGATCGCCGAAGGCCAGCACGTCGAAGTCAAAATCATCACTGGGCTAGAAGGTGGAGAAAACCACACCCTGCGCGTGGACATTGCAAGGGGGCAAAACACTGGGATCTCCGTACAGCCCCGTTCGATCTTCGAACTTGATGGGGCGTTTGAAACCCTCAAAGCGATTGTGAAGGATCAAGACTGGGCAGGCGACATTGGCTTCAAGGAGTCGGACAAGAAGGACATTGACGTACGCGAATTGGTGTCAGTGCTCGAACTGATGAACATCACGGATTTTCCAGTCCGTGACTCGAAGCACCCCATTGCGGCGTATGAGAAGTGGTCTGCTCCTCTCAAGAAGTTCGGAGATGACTACGAGGATAACCGCACTGACCCATCAAAGCGGAAGTATGCTGCTTTTGAGCCGCTGCTTCTCGATGCACTGGTTCTTTACGATTATATTCGGCGCGACTTTCTCCGAGTTTATAACGAAACGGTCGGTGGCCGAGCGGGGAATTTGCGTATTGTTGAAAAGGCACCGCCAAGCAAAGGTCGCTTCCAATTTCGCTATGCGAAACTGGATGATCATGACCAACGTCTTACCAAGGGTGCAGCATTTCCTATTCTGGGTGCGTTCAGGAACTTTGTGGTTGTTGACCCTGAGACTGGGACCGCTGAGTGGCTTGGCGGTTTCGAAAATGTGTTGGCCTCTTGGCGTGAACTTGCGCCCGAATTGATTTCGGAAACCAAACAGGCCATCCGTGATATTGGCAACGCGCCTGACTCGCTGGGTAAGAACCGCAATCACTGGGCCAATTTGTTCAAAACGGTGCGGCTGCATGTAATGCAGCAGCAGTTGGACACTATGGGTTGAGGAGCCTCGGCATGAGCAGCCAAGAAAACAAACTCCTCATCAAAATCGGAAAAAACTTTGAGGCCAACGCCAGCGGCAATGTCGCTGTCGGTGCAGTCGTTGTGATTGCATTGATGCTAGTGGCGGTCGGCTTTTCTTTTCTTTGAACACGGATGGCGGCCACTCTCCTTCGGCCGCCTCCATTACCTCTTGATTATGGTTGTAAGCTATTTTCGTGTTTAGTCGAAATGGGCAGGCGACTGAAGTAGACCTGCTTTTGTGCCGGGGTGAAAGTCCGCTTCGGGCCGGAAGCGTCGCCGCGTGTGGGGCGACCAGGCGGTTGACCCTCACGCGCAGCAAGGGTCCGGAAGGAGCCCTTTCCGGATAGGCCACCTCGAGCTAAAGCTGCCCCAATATTTTTGGAGGGCATGATTTGGGTAACGCACTGGTTCCGGAGTTTTCAGTCTCTGATTGGCGACTTTCAAAAGCGTTCTATTGCGATGTGCTTGGTTTCGAGTGCGCCTATGAGCGTCCCGAAGAAGGCTTCTGCTATCTCCAACTTGGCGACGCGGAGCTGATGATTGATCAGATAGGACAGGGCCGCACCTTCGATGATGGGTATCTTCCTGTCGGCTATCCCTTTGGTATGGGGCTGAATGTTCAAATCCGCGTGCCCTCTGTAGACCCGCTTGTTGAAGCTCTTGCCAACATCAAGCACCCACTTTTCCTTCCTGTGGAGGAAAAGTGGTACCGCATAGGCGATTACCAGGGCGGAAACAGGCAATTCGTCGTCGCTGACCCGGATGGCTATCTGTTGCGGTTCTTTCAGGAACTCGGAATGCGGACCCCCGTCGCGTGATGCCGGCCGGAGACTGAATGTCGGCTTCGTCCCGCTCACCGGACCTCAGGTCAAGCCACGGTTTCGCCAGCGCAGCGAATGGCCGGTCTGACGGGCCGCACCCCAGCGACGGCGTCTTAAAGGGAACGGCGGCTTCGGGCCGTCCACGTCGATCAGTTCTGCCATTCGTGCGAAACGTCGCCGCGCCGCCGCAAATCGGCACTGAGCCGAAATTGACGGATGCGGTACAACGCTTGAGTGACCGCAAAGCAGAAATTTTGGCTCCACACATTATTCACTGCGATACTTTTGTGATCTGATCCAAGCCGACTGACGTACTCGATCAGATTGACCGCTAGAGGTGGATGGCTCATGTAAGTTGATTGGTTCAAACTAGATCTGCGTTCTGCGGATCATGCTGCCTTGGCCTGCACGGCACCGGCTGGGCAGGTTCTACCCCGAACGAATTTTTGATCATATTGCAGCCGCAAAAGCCGCGCGTGAAACGATCCGGGAGGTCCGGCGTCGCCCGTAGTTTCGTGCACAGGCCGAGGCTATCGTGACCAAACATGCTAGCCGGAAAGGCCGTTCTAGGCGCAAGGTGCCTTCACCGAAACGCTCTGACCAATTGAGCCTGTTTTTTGGAGAGTCTTAGTGAAACACCAAAAGAAATCGGATTTGCCTCAGAAGATCTGCCCCGCCTGTAGTCGGCCCTTTGTCTGGCGCAAGAAATGGGAAAAGGTCTGGGACGAGGTGAAATATTGTTCTAAACGCTGCAGGACATCCTAATGACAGGGGCGTTTCCTGACTTTTCAGACCCCGCAGAGCGAAACGACTTTGAGCCAACACCTCATGACTAAAGCCGTCATCCTGCTGCCAAATCAGTTATTTTCTGACCATCCAGCCCTGCTGAACCCTGTAAAGCATGTGGTGCTTTTCGAAGACCCGCTCTTCTTTGGCGACCCACAATATCCGGCAAACATGCACCGTCAGAAGCTTTGGCTGCACCGCGCCAGTATGGCGCGCTATCAACAGGCGCTGGTAAAACAAGGGTTGAGCGCGGAGATCTTTCCATATGACGGGCAAAAGGGGGCGTGCCTGCGGCTTTTCGAAAACCTAACAGGGCAAGAAATCACAGAAGTGGTCATGGCCAACCCGGTTGATTTCATTGCCGAACGTCGCCTTCGTGAGGCCGCCGATGACACAGGCATCGAACTTGATATCCTGCCCTCTCCTGGCTTTCTGAACAGCCCGGCCGACAATCTTGAATGGTCGCAAGGCCGTAAGCGCTGGTTCATGGCAGATTTCTATAAAAGCCAGCGCCGCCGCCTGGACGTGTTGATGGAGAATGACCAACCCCTAGGCGGGAAATGGAGCTTTGACGAAGACAACCGTAAGAAGGTGCCAAAGACGTTGCTGGCAAGCTTGCCCTGGATCGATTGGCCCGCCCATGACGCCATCGATGAAGCCGCAAAAGCAAGCGTTCTTGCCGAATTCCCAAACGCGACAGGCAGTTTGGAAAAGCTCTACTATCCGACCTCGCACGCGGGTGCCGCCGCTTGGTTCGATCAGTTCCTCGAGCGGCGACTTGACCGGTTCGGCGACTTTGAGGATGCTATTGTCGCAGATGAAAGCTGGCTCTGGCATGCCATTCTAACCCCTGTGCTGAATATCGGGCTGCTCACCCCGCGCCAGGTGCTGGACACCACGCTTACTTATGCAAAGCGCAGGGATATCCCTCTGAATTCGCTGGAAGGTTTCCTCCGTCAAATCATCGGTTGGCGTGAATTTATGCGCGCCACCTATGACGACCTTGGTGTCCCCATGCGCCGTACGAACTATTGGGGCCACCACCGCCCTATGCCCCATACCTTCTATGACGGCACAACCGGCATTGCCCCGCTAGACGGCACGATCCGGCGCGTGCTCGCGACCGGTTATTGCCACCATATCGAGCGGCTGATGGTGCTTGGCGGCTTCATGTTCATGTGCGAGATCGACCCGGACGACATTTATCGCTGGTTCATGGAGATGTTCGTGGACAGCTACGATTGGGTCATGGTTCCCAATGTCTACGCTATGAGCCAGCACGCAGATGGTGGGTTGATCACCACCAAGCCTTACTTCTCCGGCTCAAACTACATCCGGAAAATGAGCCACTGGGACAAAGGACCTTGGACGGAGGTCTGGGACGGATTGTATTGGCGTTTCATTTTCAAGCATTCAGGTGCGCTCGCAAAGAACCCGCGTTGGGCCATGATGTGCCGCACGGCAGAGCGGATGAAGCCTGAAAACAAGGACTGCCATTTGAAGATTGCCGACAAATTTCTGTCGCAACTGAATTGAACAAAGCAGAAATACACAAGAAACTGCGTCTCCCTAATAGAAGACATTACTGCAAAAAGAGTAAAGTTCAGCTTTGTCCCGCACTGCGGAAATTCCGACCCCGCCGGGGTTCGCAAGCGCGGCGAAGGGCTGCTTCGGTGGGCCGCGCTGCAGCATTCCGATCCGAGGCTGATGGTCGGCATTGGGCCGTTCGCTCCGTCGAGCCTTTGGCCCAGCCGCTCCTTGGCACCGTCCGCTCCCTGCGCATCCCTGCCTATCGAGTAGCCTGCAGCATCATCAACGGCAGCATCGTCCTGCAGAGCGTCCGCTCTTGGGGTTCAGTGTGCCTTGATGGAAGAGCAGTCCCGTAGCCAGTCCGAACAATATCGACACGTTTCCCCATCTAACCAGTGCCCTAGTCCAGCTAGCATCTTGAAGGTCGCCTGCGGCATCCTTGGTGCCAGACTTTGAGCGGCGGCTCCATCGATGCAGGGATCCCTGTCTCCGTGCAGAAGAAGTGCGGGAATAGTCAGGCCTGTCAGCGCCACGCTCCACGACGGCGAGCTTGTGATCGCCAATGCCTGCCGAAGGTAGCCACCGTCGTCCACAGCTCGGCAGACGATGGCCTTGGCGAGTTGTAGATTCTGGGGGCTTTGCGAGGGCATCAGCCCCATCGAGAAATGCGCGTTGCTCTCAACAACGGCCTCAATTGCCTCAGCCTCCGAAGGAAACGGCAGGAAGAAACGCTCCATCAGCTCCTTTGATACCTCGTCTGCCGTGATCGTGGCGTCGCCTCCGGTGCTGGACAGGGAAACAAATCGCGTAACCCGGTGCGGCGCGCGCGTGGCGAGGATTTGCGCGATCATGCCTCCCATTGAGAACCCGATGCAGGCGAACTGCCCGATCTCCAGATGGTCGGCCAGAGCCAGAACATCATGCGCCATATCGCCCAGATCGTACGCGGCTGGGACGTTTGAGCTGCCAGTCCACGAGAACCCGGAGGGAATTTCGGAGAACGAGCCGCCACATCGACCAGACAGACCGATGTCGCGGTTGTCCAGCCGGATCACCCGGAAGTCATCTGCAAGTCTATCGACAAGATCTTCCGGCCATTCGATCAACTGCATGCCGAGCCCTGCGATGAGGAACACCGCAGGCGCCTTTGATGAGCCGTCTTCCCTGTAGCAGATCTGAACACCGTTCAGGTCTGCAAACCGGTCCTGCGTACTAGTCGCGTTGCTCAAAGACCCAAGTCCGCCTTTATCACTGGCAGGGCTGCTTTGCCGTCAATTGTGGAGATACCCTCGAGCCAGACATCCAGCATTTCGGGGTGGCTCGCGATGAGCTTGCGTGCCGCTTCTTTCCCGCTCATCCCGTCATCCAAAATATACCCCATGCCTTCACTTTCCAGCGCGACGTTAAAGGTAAGCTGCGTCAGCAACTTGCCGACCTGCGGGCATTCCGAAACATAGCCTTTACGCACCTGGGTCGAGACGGTAGCGCCACCAAAATCGGCACCGTAGTAGTCATCGCCCCCTTCGAGATATTTGATGTCGAAGTTCGTATTCATCGGATGCGGCGCCCAGGCGAGGAAAGCGATCCACTTCTCACGCCGTTCAAGGCGGGCGACTTGCGACAGCATGCCTTGTTCGGAGCTCTCCACCACGTCCCAGCCCCCCAAGCCAAACGCGTCCTTGTTTACGATGTCCAGCATGATGTCGTTTGACCCAGGCTCGATCCCGTAGAGCTTCTTATCAAACTCCTCGGCATGTGCTGACAGATCCGCGAAAGAATGGACGCCAGCTTCGTAGACGTAGGAGGGAACGGCCCAAGTGAACTTCGCCCCTTCCAAGTTGGTGTGGATCGTTTCGATCGCGCCACTGTCACGGTATGCGTCGAAGTAAGTCGTCATCGCGGGATCCCAGTAGCCCATGAAGGCGTCTATATCATTGCGCTTCATCGACTCGTAGATCACGGGAATTCCCAAGATATCTGTCTTGGTCTCGTGACCCATGCCTTCAAGCAGAGTCTGCGTGACTGCCGTGGTCAGCGCCAGGTCGGTCCAGCCGGGTTCGGCGAGGCGTACCAAAGAGCAATCGGCGTAGGCCGGAAGAACCGAGGTGATTGCAAGCACGCCCGCGGTTGAAAAAAGCTGTCTCATGGGAATTATGATCCTTTTGGATAATAGATTGACCGAATGGTTCATATTTGTAGTTTTCAATTAGATTGATCGGACAGTCAATCTAATTTAGAAAGATCCCTCGGGTAGGTCAGGCCAACGGAGGCTCAAGGTGGGACGAAGAGATATCTCCAAGCTCAGACGCGCTGAATATGCCGCTGCCGCCTATCGTGCGCTTATGCGATACGGAAACGATGGCACCTCGCTGGCGCGTGTGGCCGAAGAGGCCGGCGTCTCAAAGGCCAACGTACTGCATTATTTTAAAAGCAAGGAAGCCCTGCTGGCGGCCGCGCTGCGCTATGCCAACGCAGAGCTTCTGCGTGAAGCCGTACTGTTGCTTGGCGAAGCACGGACCCCACTTGAGCGTGTCTACGCGGTCGTGGAAACCAACCTCTCGCCGACCTCCTTCCGCCCCGAGGTGGCACATGCCTGGATCGCGCTCTGTGCGGGCGTGCCTTATGTCCCGGCCTATCAACGCATTCAGACGGTTATCTACGCGCGCATGCGTTCCAACCTGATCGGCCCCTTGCGCAGCCTGCTGCCGGAAGAGGATGCGGCTCTTTTGTCTGATCTCATGACCACGGCAATTGACGGCATCTGGCTGCGATGCGGGCTAAGTCTGGACGGTTTGACACGACAGGCAGCTCGGGCCCAGTTAGAGGCGGTGCTGGACGCCCGCCTACCGGACAGCGAGGAACGGCGCGCGGCAAAGATACGGATGCTGGAAGTGGCCCGAATCCTCGTAAAGGCGCGCCGCTGATAAATTCGTGACGCTTCAATTCGCGCCAAGTGCGGCGGACAACCGTTTCAGACGCGTCGTGCCACGGTATCGCCTCGGCTGCACTTGCAACGTCCGACACATACGCGCTGGCTCCCTTTGCCCTCGCCCCCCTCGCGAGCGGCAGCCTCCGGGTACTTGCGAGCCTCCTGCCCCCTTCCCCCCTCACGGCTCCCAGTCGCGTGTGATGTCCTGTGCGTCCTGCTCGATTTCCTCCGGCAAGTCGGGGCGGCCCAGAAGGCTGCGAACCCGGTGCATCATCGTCTCGAGCCATGTCGCGCGCTGTTCGGTCTCATCAATCTTGCGGACGAGGCGCAGGATCGGCGGCAGCAGCCGCGCTCTCAGGCGCTTGGGCGCCGCTTGTACCGGCGCAGGATCCGCCATCATGATCTTCCCGCCGTCTGTCACCCGGATCGTGCCGGCCCCGATCTCCGCGACCACATGGTGAATAGCTTCGAGGCTGGTTTCGACCTCGGCCTTTTCGTCCAATACCACCCGCGCTTCCTCCACCAGTTCCGTCCGGGCCTGAGCCAGCATCTCTTCGGTCTGAGACACTTCGTCCGCCAGGGTCGCAAGGCGCGCCGCTTCCGCACGGGCTGCCGTTTCCGCCTTGGCGACGGCCGCTGCTTTTGCCTCGGCCTCCGACTCAGCCGCCTCTACCACGCCCGCACGCTGCGCCAGGTCGGCCTCTGCCGCCGCAAGCGCCCGCGCCCGCTCCGCCAACCCGGCGGTCGCCGCCGCGATCGCGGCCTCTTTCTTTTCGAGGCGCGCCTCGTAGGTCTGCCGCCTCTTCTCTTCCTTCTCCGCGAGCTCCGCGCGGGCGGTGAGCTTTTCGAGGTGCCCACGCGTTTTCGCGGCAGAAGCCACCAGCGCATCAAGCTCTGACTGATGCGCCGCCTTCTCCTGTCTCAGCGCCTCGATCCCGGCCTGCGCCTCGTCCCGGACCGCCCTCAGCTGCTCCAGCTCCAACGGCAGATCCTGGTGCAGTTCGCGCACGCTGCGGTGGAGCGTCTCGGCATAGTCCGCGCCCGCGTCCAGACGGTCGCGCTTGCGATGCCCGCGCTCAATCCCGGCGTGATAGCGCTGCATCACCTCAGCCGCGATGTCCTGCAACCGCGCCGTTGTCCCCGCCTTCGTCGCCGCGCTGACGGCAAGGCCCTTGTCTGTGTAACCGCGCAAAGTGAAATGGGCGTGGATCGTAGTCTCATCGAGGTGAACGACGAGGGACTCGAGCTGCGTGCCGAGTAGCTCAGCGATGGTCCTTGCGAGGTCCAGGAATGCGGCGTCCTGCTCCGAGGCCGACAGCGACCTGAACATCTTCGCGGCCTCGGCCCCGAAGGTGATGATGCCAGAGGTGATCACGGCGGCATCCCGTTTCATGGCACGCTGACGGCCCGCGATCTGACGCAGAGCTGCATTCTCGCGCCGGATCTCGGGCAGCGGACGTAGGGTCATCAGGACACGGTTCAGTGGAATGCCCCCACTGAAGTGGTCCACCTTTTGGGATAGAATTATCCCGTTTTCAGGAGGACGACGAGATGGCTGGCAAGCGAGAGAAGCCCGAGGATATCGTGCTGAAGCTGCGACAAGTTGAAGTGCTGCAAGGGCAAGGCAAATCAGTTCAGGAGGCCGTGCGGCAGATCGGTGTGACTGTTCAGACCTACTATCGGTGGCGCAAGGAGTATGGCGGCATGAGCCGCGATCAACTCAAGCGGCTGAAAGAGCTGGAGGCCGAGAATACCCGGCTCAGGCGTGCCGTGTCGGATCTCACGCTGGACAAGATGATCCTGGCCGAGGCTGCACGGGGAAACTTCTAAGCCCTTCCCGCCGCAGGCAGTGCATCGACCATGTGCGGCAAACCCTCAGCGTATCGGAGCGCAGGGTTTGCCGCACATTGGGTCAGCATCGCTCGACGCAGCGCAAGGTGCTCTGTGGTCTGCCGGACGAAGCCCGGCTGACCGAGGACATCACCGCGTTGGCCGAAGAGTTTGGGCGCTATGGATATCGCATGATCACTGGGCTGCTGAACAACAGTGGCTGGCATGTAAATCACAAGCGCGTTGTGGAATGCCCCCACTGAAGTGGTCCACCTTTTGGGATAGAATTATCCCGTTTTCAGGAGGACGACGAGATGGCTGGCAAGCGAGAGAAGCCCGAGGATATCGTGCTGAAGCTGCGACAAGTTGAAGTGCTGCAAGGGCAAGGCAAATCAGTTCAGGAGGCCGTGCGGCAGATCGGTGTGACTGTTCAGACCTACTATCGGTGGCGCAAGGAGTATGGCGGCATGAGCCGCGATCAACTCAAGCGGCTGAAAGAGCTGGAGGCCGAGAATACCCGGCTCAGGCGTGCCGTGTCGGATCTCACGCTGGACAAGATGATCCTGGCCGAGGCTGCACGGGGAAACTTCTAAGCCCTTCCCGCCGCAGGCAGTGCATCGACCATGTGCGGCAAACCCTCAGCGTATCGGAGCGCAGGGTTTGCCGCACATTGGGTCAGCATCGCTCGACGCAGCGCAAGGTGCCCTGTGGTCTGCCGGACGAAGCCCGGCTGACCGAGGACATCACCGCGTTGGCCGAAGAGTTTGGGCGCTATGGATATCGCATGATCACTGGGCTGCTGAACAACAGTGGCTGGCATGTAAATCACAAGCGCGTTGAACGGATATGGCGGCAGGAAGGGCTTAAAGTCCCGCAAAAGCAGCCCAAAAAAGGCCGACTTTGGCTGAATGATGGTTCCTGCGTCCGGCTGCGGCCGGAGCGCCCGAACCATGTCTGGTCCTATGACTTTGTCCAGGACCGAACCCACGACGGGCGGATCTTCCGCACGCTGAATATCATCGATGAGTTCACGAAAGAGGCGCTGGTGATCCGGGTCAAACGCAGGCTCAATTCAACGGATGTGGTCGATGCTTTGACGGATCTGTTCATCCTACGCGGTCCGCCGGAATACATAAGGTCGGACAATGGCGCAGAATTTATTGCCAAGAAGGTGCGTGCCTGGATCGGTGCCGTGGGCGCAAAAACCGCATTCATCACACCAGGCTCACCGTGGGAGAACGGCTACTGTGAGAGCTTTAACGCCCGTTTCCGGGATGAGTTGCTTAACGGCGAGGTCTTCACCACGTTACGCGAGGCCCAGATCCTGATCGAACGCTGGCGTCGTCACTACAACACTATCAGGCCACACAGCGCTTTGGGATACCGGCCGCCGGCGCCCAAGAGCATCGTCCCGATAGACCAAAGACCGACTATGCATTAACATTCAAACTGGACCACTCGATGGGGGCACTCCAGGGCGGTCTGGTATGATGTTTCAAATTTATGCTTTTTACGACGAATCTGCTGCCTCCCTAATCGCTTCCACATTGCTTACAACTGAAGATATTGAACTCTGAACTATCCAACTCGGACACAAGAAATCTGTCCACATGCGGCACATCATATGCTCTCCGATAATGAAGTAGGCTTCTTGCTCGTCCGCGAACAAATTCGAGAAATGGATTTGGCATTGGATATCATTTTCGTCCAAGTCAACCGATAGACTCGTGCCCTCCTCAAGCGCAAGTTTCTCCTCAAATGCCTCCACGTCTAGCAACGTGAATATATGAATTTCGCCGCGAACAAATCCTTCATAGTGCGATGGTTCTGAAAGTGTTAAGGGATACGGATAGTAGCACCCCCATAACTTATTGGTTTTGATTTGATTGACGGAGTTCACCAAAACTCTGGGCGAGTCAAAACCACCGAAGAGGGCCTCATAGTCTGGGTCTTCCATGATGACTACGACCTTCAGGCATCCATCGACCTCAAAACTCGAAGAACCATTTAGGTTTGCTCGTACGATCGCCACTTGCAGTTGGTTGGAGTACGATTTTGGAGCAACCGAAAATTCGGTCCTGAAAGTTGTACCCGGCAGGCCACGAAAATCATCACTGCGGTCCGACGCAAGAAAGCTATAGAGAGTCTTGAGCTTCGAATTTTGGCGTTTGCCTCGGCGGTCTTTCGTCTTGGACGATTTGATTTCGATAGGAACGGGATCACTGTCTCCCAACAGGCAAATATCGCCGTAGCGCAGAACATTTGTAATGTCGCAAAGCACTGCGGGTACGTTGTGCGAGATTGCATCTTCCAGAAGGGATACTTCATTGGCGTGTCCAGCCTTGTCTGTGATAAAGCCGCCGCTTTGCTTTGGATTTACCGTATCTACATCGAAAAAGGTTTGTTTCAAGGCAAACCTGTCCATGTAGAGAAACGCTAAGCAGTCCCCAAGGCACAAGAAGTTGTAACGCACGTATTGCCAACCTCTGGGATCAGAGCTGGCCTTCTTGGCTCCCCTAATCTTCCTTTCTGCCTCTGAGATTGCCGTAATTAGCCGCCTCTGGATTTCCAGAAGACGCGGAAAATCGTCCAGGTTTTGAGAAAACTCATGAATTTCGCGATGGAGTCTAAACAGCTCGGGGTAGAGAGAGTTCTCTTCAGGAGGATCAAAAATGTCAGGTGGCGAATAAGTCTCTGATGACATCAAATCCTCAAGAGCTGCGTGATACAGTGCGAAATTCTCTCAATCGTTTAAGGCAGCATATGTCGATCTGGTTTGGATGGCGAGCGTCCGAGCAACTCCACCTGCAATTAGCCGACATTCATGCAGTTCGCAGCGTTCAAAACGTTGGGCTCCGACCAGACTTGCGGCGGCGCAGCGCCCAAACCTTCGGCGAAGGCGACGCAGCGGGGTTTTGGTGTGTGGGCATCAGGCAGCGGCCAGACTATTCTGTTGAAAAACTCACCATATAGCCCCACTTTCAAAAAATATGTTTGCCGGTAGGTCAGTAGCGAGGGCAACTTTCCAACTTTATTGGGCGATTTTCAAGCAGCTGAGTTTTCAACAAAATAAGCCCAGTGCGGACGTTCAGAACCGTCAAACTTCAAGATGCACCGTAAGGTCCGGCGCATCAAAAAAATGAAGAAGAATCATTCAACACCAAAACCCGGATCTGAACTGTCAGTATTGCCATGCCACCCGAGGTATATCATTTGAAAAGATCATTAAAGAATGCCTCCCCGCCAGCAGAGCAAACGCCTGCCGCGGCATAAAGGTCACCCATGAATTGCTGCTCTTCTTCAGTATCGGAGACAATAAAAAATACCTCTTTATCTCCGCGCGTCATGCGAAACGAAAAACCACCTTCCCCTGAATCTGGATCAAAAAATCGGCGGAGATGTAAGTTGGCATCTTTAACAGCAGCGAAATAAGCGTTATCAGCGGCTTCGCGCCAGATAATCCTGCCAGAATTGGTGTTTGAGAACACTTCTGTCATAAACGTACGCATAGGTTTAGGTATCAACGGCTTTCCTCCGCAAGCTTTCTCGTAGCTGCTGTGGATAGGTCTGCAAGCATCTTCATCAGCGTCTTCCTTAGGTCATTGGCTGCTCGAATGGATAGCGGTTTAGCCCCTGAAAAAACCGAATGACTCTGAAGGGCGGCGATATTAATCCTCTGCGCAGACGTTTCATCTTCATACTTATCCGAAAACTCGGCCGTATAAAGTTCCAGTATCTTTGTTATTCTGGCCATGGAGAGGATTTTACTCCCTTCTAAATCCTGCAACTCTTCTTGTATTAACATCTGACATTTTGCGACGTCTTTCACCTGATGTAGCTTCACTATTTTCCTGCTGGCTTCAGAGGCTGCTGCCTTTGCTTCTTGGGAGGCTGCTCGCGCCCTGAAGGTTTCGATTATCGCAAAACCCACTCCATAGAGAGTGGCAAATCCGCTAACATTTGAGAATGCGACTTGCTCCCCACGCAAAAGGAGCGGGAAGCGGTACAAGCAGATGCCGACAATAACCATGCAGACAAGAAAATAGACCACGTGAATGTACTTTCCACCAGTCAATCAAAACCCCTAACTCTTAAAGACATAGCCGTGAGATTCTCGACGATCAGAACTAGCCTTGCAATACGCCATGAGCAGTGCTGACCTTTCATTTTTGGTCTGGGAGCTCGCTTTGGTTTATACTTTAACTTTAAGCAGTGAAGATAGGCAAGGCAAGGCGGTGCCGAGTTTAAGCCTTCCAACGCACTTCAAAGCTCCAACACACGGCCACTGGCGTTCACTTTGTGCCATCGACCCACCCGAAATGAACAAGGTCGATAAGCAAAGTGCGCCCAAAATGCCACCTTAAAAGCTCCCATTTCGCCCCCACTTTTGGGGCCTCCCTTCATCTGGGGGCCGTGTTGACCGCTGACTTCTTGGACGGTCTTTCCTGACGCGGTCTGCATGGTGATCGTCCGCTTCTGCGCTTGACGGCCGCCCAGGCGGCTCGACCGGCAGCTTCCGGGAAGTCGGCTTGGGATGACGTTGCCCCCTGAAGCATCAATCTCGCTGCGCCAGGCACGAATGTCGGCTTTGGGCCGTTCGCGCTGTCTTGACTCAGGCCAAGCCGCTCTCTGGCACCAACCGCTTCCTGCGCACAGCTGCCGCCCGCTGCGTACCGCGAAGCATCAAATTATGAAACTTCGCCTCGCCGTTCGTCCTCTTTATTCAACAAGAATCCAGGAAACACGCATCGGAGTGCGTTGTTATTGTCGCGCCGCCGCGCCACGGCTGGTGCAAATCAATCGCTGCGCCAAGCGCGAGGGGCGTGACATGCCCCCCCAGCTGCGGCATTTCGACAAATGCAAGCAGGCATCTTTCCGCTGAAATCTGGCGAAATCCACGCTCGTCACAAGTGATGTAGATTGCCTTCCGCTGCCCTCCCCTTGGCAAAAGGCGCGACTCCGTCTATCTCGCCAGGTCCCGGTCGCAGCCTACCCGGGCATCAAAACAAGGGTAAAAACATGAAGACTATCGTCATCTGCTCCGGCGGATTAGATTCCGTTTCGCTTGCGCACATGGTTGCAAGCGAACACAAGCTGACCCGCCTCGTCTCTTTCGACTACGGTCAGCGCCACCGCAAGGAGCTCGACTTTGCAGCCCTCTGCGCAAGACGTCTGGACGTGCCGCACGACATCATCGACCTGCGCGCAATCGGCAGCGCCCTGACAGGGTCCGCCCTGACCGACGACATTGACGTTCCCGACGGCCATTATGCTGAAGAGAGCATGCGTGTCACCGTGGTGCCAAACCGCAACGCGATCATGCTGACTGTGGCCTTCGGCGTTGCGGCCGCGCGCGGTGATCAGGCCGTGGCTGCCGCCGTGCATGGCGGCGATCATTTCATCTATCCCGACTGCCGCCCGGCCTTCACCGAGGCGTTCGAAGCCATGCAAAAGCTGGCTCTGGACGGATATGCAGAGGTTTCGCTTTATACGCCCTTCGTGCATCAGACCAAGGCAGACATCGTGACAGCAGGCACGCGTCACAACACGCCCTTTGCTGAAACCTGGTCCTGCTACAAGGGCGGCACGCACCACTGCGGGCGCTGCGGCACCTGTGTCGAGCGGCGAGAAGCCTTTCACCTTGCTGGCGTATTGGACCCCACGACCTATGAGGACCCGGACTTCTGGAGCGAGGCTGTCGCACGAAAGGCGCTTGGCTGATGTATCGGATTACTAAGGAATTCCACTTCTCCGCCTCGCATCAACTGTCTCACCTGCCAAACGGGCACCAGTGCGCGCGCCTGCATGGTCACAACTACGTCGTGATCGTCGAACTTGCGGCGCAAACCCTGAACGCAGACGGGTTCGTGCGGGACTACGGCGCGCTCAAGCCACTGAAGACATATATCGACGAGACCTTCGATCATCGACATCTGAACGACGTCATGGACATCCCCTCCACGGGTGAAAACATGGCGCGGTATTTCTATGACTGGTGTGCTGCGCGCTGGCCGGAAACAACCGCGGTGAAGGTCAGCGAGACGCCAAAGACCTGGGCAGAATACCGACCATGAGCCGGCTGCGTATCGCTGAAATCTTCGGTCCGACGATCCAGGGTGAAGGCGCCCTGATCGGTGAGCCTACGGTCTTTGTGCGCACGGGTGGCTGCGATTATCGCTGCACGTGGTGTGACAGCTTGCATGCGGTGGACCCGGCTTTTCGCCACACTTGGGCCGCCATGACGACAGATGACGTCTGGGACGAGATCTCACGCCTTTCACAAGGCAAACCGCTGACCGTCTCGCTGTCGGGCGGCAACCCCGCCATTCAGGACTTCAGCCAGCTCATTGTTCAGGGCCACGCTGCGGGCTACCGCTTCGCCTGTGAGACCCAAGGCTCGATCGCAAAGCCATGGTTCGCGGATCTTGATACCTTGGTGCTCAGCCCGAAACCGCCGTCCAGCGGCGAAACCGTCGACTGGGACGCGTTCGAGAGCTGCCTTGCGGCGGCGGAAACAGCCCGGCAGGTCGTCATGAAAATCGTTATTTTCGACGACCGGGACTATGTCTGGGCGCAAAAGGCGGCCGAGAGATACCCCGCCCTGCCTCTCTATCTGCAGCCCGGCAATCCTGAGGTCGATCCCTCCGTTCCCCTCAACCCGCAAGACCTGTCGGACAAGCTGCTCTGGCTGGTCGAAAAGGTCATGGCTGACGGCTGGTTCGCGCCTCGGGTGCTGCCGCAACTTCACGTCCTGCTCTGGGGCAACAAACGCGGGGTCTGACCCGGTTGAGGAGAAACACATGCAAACCATCTACAGCGACCTGACACAACTCGGCGGCAAGACCGACCTGCCCGCCTCCCCCGAAGACGCCGTGCTGGAGCGCGTCGCCAACCCGCAGGCCGACGTGTCCTACTGCGTGCGTTTCACCGCGCCAGAGTTCACCTCTCTCTGCCCGATGACCGGACAGCCGGACTTTGCGCATCTGGTCATCGACTACGTGCCCGATGCGTTTCTGGTTGAATCGAAATCCCTCAAGCTGTTCCTCGGAGCATTCCGCAATCACGGCGCCTTTCACGAGGACTGCACGATCTCTATCGCCCGGCGCCTGGTCGATCTGCTGTCGCCGCGCTGGCTGCGCATCGGCGGATACTGGTATCCGCGCGGTGGCATTCCGATCGACGTCTTCTGGCAAACCGGCGCCACGCCGGCTGACGTGTGGATCCCGGATCAAGGCGTCCCGCCCTATCGCGGCCGCGGCTGAGCGTCGTGTTCCTCCCGTGTGCCATCGGCGCACGGGAGGCAAAGAACCACGCCCCTCAGGGCTCTCCCTGCCACTTGCCCTCGAAGATCAGATCTTCCAGTGGTGTGCGCCGGGCCCAGCCTTTGACCTCAAGCTCGGGCTGCTCATACAGCTCATCGACATAGCCGAGGCAGAGGTACCCCACGATCGCGATCCGCTTTGGAATGTTGAGCAGAGTCCTCAGGTCAGCATCATGAAAGATACTGACCCAGCCCATGCCAATGCCTTCGGCCCGTGCCGCAAGCCAGAGGTTCTGGATCGCGCAGACGGTACTGTAGAGGTCCATGTCCCGGTTGTGGGTGCGGCCCAGCACCACCTCGCCGCCGCGCGTGCGATCGCAGGTCACACAGATGTTCACCGGCGCCTTGCGGATGCCCTCAAGCTTCAGCGACCGGTACGTCGCCTGACGGTCCCCGCTGAACATCTCGGCGGCCTCTTCATTGGCCCGGCTGAACGCTTGCCAGATGCGGTCACGGTCTTCCTGCGCACGCAGGATGATGAAGTTCCACGGCTGCATGAAGCCCACCGAGGGCGCATGGTGTGCCGCATTCAGAAGCTTGTTCAGCACCTCGTCCGGGATCGCATCCGGCAGGAACTGGTCGCGCACATCGCGGCGCGTATGGATGGCTTTGTAAACGGCGTCGCGTTCGGCGTCTGAAAAAGGCGTGGCTTGCGTCAGCGCGCAGATCTCTGGCATTGTTTGATCCCCAACAATACTTGAAAGCGCCCGCCGCACTGTCCGCGTGCAACCGGCTATGCTGTCTGGCCGGTCTTCTGACTCAGGGTCGTCTGATCAAAGCGCCTTCCCGGATTGCTCCAGTGGCATGAACTAAGACCATCCCCTTTACAGCGTTGGGCACGTGCCGGAGTTTCACCAGCTTCCCGATTCTCCCAGCAATGCGGGCACCAGACAGCGGCAAAAGCGCATGAAATACGGTCCAGAACAAGACCGAACCTGCCGCGAAGCGGTGAAGTTGCTGATGGCCAGGGAGATCTCCCAATTCGAGGCGGCCCCCTCTCCGGCACCCCCAATAAATCGCAGCGGCAGATCGACGATCATCTGGGTCTTCAGCAAATTTGCCCCTTGGTGAAAGTGTGACATAAGACTGTGACATAACGCACGGATGGAAGCGACAGATCGCCATATATTTCAATGACTTACGGGAGAAAAGTTTTGGCTCCGGTCCCTACCGCCGGAGCTTTAAAAAACGTCTGGCCATTGAGCTTAAATTGATAAGTTGTTTTTAACCCCACAGCCACACAGCCACACAGCGCTGTAGAACTAGTTCCAGCATTCGCGACCACCCGCCGCCACATACGGAGAACGCCTTTTGTCCACACCCCTACCATTTTCTTCTTGCACTGCATCGCGAAGGGCTCTGCAAAACCCCACATTGGCAGTCCTCGTTATGCGCCACAGGTGTCTATCATCTGCCGCAAACTGCACTACGATTAGCGCCGAATGCCTGATCCAATTTCTAACGGAAAGATGACGCCGCTTCAGTCCAAGACGTGATTTACAAGCGCGGCACGAACGGAACTTGACCGGACCAAGCGGCAGTGGAGGATCACTTTCCTGTACTCATTGTGCCCCACCTAAAGGAGGACCCGAGCTACAACTGGGCTCGCCGTTCGTTCCAAGAAGCACTTGCCGACATCGGTCCTTCCGGCAGACAGAACCACCCCCCGTCATTCTCAGTTGGATGACGGCGCGACAAAAGCCCAAGCTGTAGACGCAGCAGACCATGGTCGCCTTCGTGTTGCGGGATCTGCGCTCAGAGGCAAGCTTCAACAAAATGTTCATCGCGGCCCCTTAAGTATACGAGGTGTCGCCAGAGAGAGACTTGATTCCTCTGCGAACATAATAGTCGCAAACCAGTCCACAAATGCTGGCTAGGAACGTCGCTGCCTAGGGTATCCACATTCCGAAAACAAAGCGGCTGCAAAAATCAGCCTTTGCGTTGCCTGAACTCGATACGCACCGCAGCCATCCTATCTCGTGACCGTCTACATCGCTGGGTCACATCCCACAGCAATGCCGGTTGGCTTGGTCTTGTGTTCAGGTTCGACGTGAATGGTGATCCTAGCGCCTGCAACGGCGTCGGCCAGCGCAGCCTCGACCCGATCGCAGATTTCATGGGCATCAAACACGGTCGTCTCACCCGGAACCACAAGGTGAAAGTCGATGAAGGTCACGGTCCCGGCCTGTCTGGTGCGCACGTCATGCGCCTCAAGCGCGCCACCGGCCTCACGTATGATAACCTGCTGCACTGTCTTCAGGGTGTCTTCGGGCACCGCCTCATCCATCAGACTGCTCAGGGATTCCTTGACCACTTTCGAGCCTGACCAGAGGATATTCACCGCGACAAGTGCCGCCATCGCCGGGTCCAGTATCCACCATCCCGTCACAACCGCCAGCACCAACCCCAGCGCCACCCCGCCCGAGGTGAAGACATCCGTGATCAGATGTCTTCCATCAGCGACAAGGGCCGGAGATTTCAGGGTTTTGCCACGGCTGATCAGGACCCAGGCCCAGGCCCCATTGATGGCCGTCGCCACACCATTCAGAACCAGCCCCAAAACAGGTGTTTCCACCCCTATCGGGTTTGCCAGACCTGCATAGGCTTCGCGCAGGATCAGCAGGGCAGCGAGGATGATCATCACCCCTTCCAGCACCGCGCTGAAGTACTCCGCCTTGTGGTGACCGTAGGGGTGGTTGGCGTCCGCGGGTCGGCTGGCGATCCGAATGGCAATGATTGCCGCGATGGCGGTCGCGATATTGACGGTGCTTTCAAGGGCATCCGACAGCAGAGCGACAGATCCTGTGATCCACCACGCCAGAACCTTGAGGCCAAGAACCAGAGCCCCGATCAAAAGGCTGCCGAGAGCGAGCTTGATTGTGGTCGTCACGGCGATGTCCCGTCTGCAAGGCTCCCTGACCTTATCCCCTGTTCCTTGCATCTTCAATAACACGCGGCGAAGTCTATGCAGGACAGCAGTATTTCCGCTCAGTCTCGCGCCTTGGCGTGCCGGGGGTCCTCCCCCCCAGATCACTCAGCAGAATTGTTCAGCGTGAAATCGGCGGGCCGACTGTTTGCAAGGACTTGCTGCATATTGATCAGATCGTTTTGCGCCACTTTGGCCTCGGCCTCATCTTTCGGCAAATGCGCCCACCTCCGGAGCAGCCGTTTTCGCAGGACCGCCTCAGGCACATCGATCATCATTGTCATGTCAAAGTAGGGTTCAAGCCCCAACCACGCGGGATCCTTCAGCAGCAGGTAATTCCCCTCGACGATCACCAGAGGGACTTCGGGGCCGATGATCCTTGCGCCTGCGCGCGCGATCTCCAGGCTTCGATCGAACACAGGAACCGCGACGGGCACATCGGCGGCCGCCACACGCGCGATGGTGCTTTTCAATCCCCCGACGTCAAATGTGTGCGGTGCGCCTTTGCGCGCAAGATCACCGCGCGGCCCCAGGATCAGGTCATCATAGTGATAGCCGTCCATCGGCAGGATCGTCGCGCCCCCGGGCATCACCACCTGAAGACGCTCCAGAAGCAAAGCCGAGAGATGGCTCTTGCCCGCACCGGGCGGACCGGCGAGCGCGACAATCCTGCGCTCTGGCCCTTTTGAGAGGCGCGCCATCTGCACGACCAGTTCATCAAAGTCTATTGGCTGCGACATGCCGTCCTCCTTCAGATCAACGCTTGAGGCTCTGCCCCGGGTTGCGCTCTTCCACGTTCGATGCAGCCTCCCTGTCCGCCTCGGCGTTTTCGGCGGCCCAGACCCCCGCAGCTTCCACCGCGACGGGCGAACTTGAGGGCAGAACATTCAGATAGCTTTCGGTGTCATCGACCGGGATAACCGCGCGCTGCGTCATACGGTAGAGCGCATAAAGAGCGATGGCGCAAAAGGTCGTCCCGAGCACGAGCCAAAAGGCAGACGGCCCTAACCCCTGCATGGCCCAACCTGTGCTCAACGGGCCTGCAATTGCGCCCAGCCCGAACGTGAAGACAAGGCCCCCGGACGCCGCCGGCATCTCCTCTGCGGAAAGGGCGTCATTGGTGAAGGCGAGAAACAGCGCGTAGAGCGGCGTGGTCACACCGCCCGCGAAAAATGCAGCCACCATGAGAGGCCACAGGTCGCCGCTTGTCCCCCATCCCAACCCGCAGGAGGCCGCACCCACAACGGCAGCGCCGAAGATCAGTTTGCGCCGGTCCATCTGGTCCGACAACCAGCCAATGGGATATTGCAGCACCAAGGCCCCGGCAAACAGCATCGCGATGAACAAGGCAATCTGCGCCGTCGTCAGACCGATCTGGCTGCCAAAGACCGCCCCCATGCCGGATTGCGTGGCATAGACACTGCCCAGCAGAAAGATCCCCACCGTGCCAAGGGGCGAGCCGGCGAAAAGGGTGCGCAAAGGCATCGGTCGCGCCACCTCGACGGCAGGCGCAGGCGCCACGGACAGCAGGATCGGCGCAAAGGCGAGGGAGACAAGGATCGATGCGCCGATAAAGAGCGTGGAGGTCCCGGCGTCGCCCAGGCTCAACAACCCCTGCGCGCCGATGATCCCCAGCGTCTGCGCGATCATGTAAGCTGACAGAACCTTGCCGCGTGTTTCATTGGTGGCCGCATTGTTCAGCCAGCTCTCGGCCGTGACATAGACCCCCGACATGCAAAAACCCACCGCCAAGCGCAGTATGGTCCAGGCGATGGGGTCGGTCAGCAGCGGAAAGGCGATCAGCCCTGCCGACATGAAACTGGCGAGCGCTGCGAAGACGCGGACATGACCGACCCTGCGGATCAGAACGGGGCTCATCCGCGCACCCGCCAGAAAGCCCACGAAATATCCCGAGGTGACAATCGCCAGTGCCCCGGCTGAAAACCCCTCGATCCCGCCGCGCAACCCGATAAGCGTGAAGTGCATGCCGTTGCCCAGCATGATGAGGACGATGCCCAGCAAAAGGGCCCAGATCCCGGACAGTACTTTAATCATGCGCTCTGCTTTCGTGAGGTTGGCCTTTCAGGCTTTCAGAGACTTTGCACAAAAGGCCCCGCCTCAGCGTCACATCTGCGCCGCAAACATGACGCTTTACGACAGCGCGACGCACCGGAGTCCTCTTTTGCGACGTCCAAAGAACACGGGGATACGGCCCGCCCCGCAAAACACGCACAACCGCCTCACACCGGAGGCCACATCCGGCTGAAGACACCGTCACGCTTGATCAGCCCGTGTATCATCGCGGCTCCGACATGGCCCGCAAGCAGGACAATCAGCACCGTTTTGCACAGCGCGTGAAATGCACTGGCGGCCTCGGCCAGGGTCTCATCTCTGCCGATCAGGCCGCCCATCAGCGGATCCCAGAATTCCATCGGATACCCGCCCGCCTGAACGCGAATGATGCCCGACACTGCCATCAGCAGCAGCGTGAGATAGAGCAGGGCGTGAACAACCCCGGCCGCAATCGCCTGAGGACGAGACACGCTATCAGGCATCGGCGGTGGCCGCTTCAAAACACGCAGCACAAGGCGCAACATGACGAGTATCAGCACGATCGGACCAATATTCTTGTGATACAGAAAAAGCCCGTTCTGCAGCGGACGCGACAAGCCCTCCTGCACCATCACCAACCCCGCCGGAAGAGTGCTGAGCACCAGCAGAGCGGTCACCCAATGCAGCGCTCGCGCAGCGGAGACATATCGCAGCGGTTCGCCGGTTTGTGACATGCGCCTCAAAGCAGTCACTCCTCTGAACTGATCCAGTTCAACCTATGCGGCGTATTCCTCTACGTAAACAGCAACAAGGTTGACAGCAGGACCCATGGCGACGCTTCGTTTGAGATGAAAATGTCTCACGCCCCTCAAAGCGTCCCCGCGACCCATCCAAGCGGACTGCGCCCAATCGCCAAGCATGTGCTGCTCTCAGCGGCGCTGACAGTGGTGGTTTTGGCGGTGTCCTGGGTGCTCGCGGGGCGCATCTTTTGGCTTCCCGTTCTGGGGTTCGTCCTCGGCTCCGGTGCCGTGGCAGTGTTGTTGTGGCGCCACTGGAGCGGCTCTCACCTTGGCGCTGCAAATGCGCTGACACTCATGCGACTGGCTCTTGCGGCGCTGATGCTGCTGCCGATCGCGCGTCCAGACCTGACGCAGGGCGCAACCGGCTGGGCGATCTTTGCTCTGGCGCTGATGACACTGGCGCTGGACGGCCTGGACGGCCCCCTGGCGCGGCGTAGTGGGCTGGCGGGACCCTGGGGCGCGCGTTTCGACATGGAGGTCGATGCCGTCTTCGGACTGCTTCTGGCGCTGGTCGTCTGGCGCAGCGGGGCGGCAGGCGTCTGGGTCCTGCTGCTGGGCGGAATGCGCTACCTGTTCGTTCTGGCCTCTTTTGCCCTGCCTTGGCTGGCACAGCCCCTGCCCCAGCGGTTTCGCCGCAAACTGGTATGTGTCCTCCAGATCGGCGCACTGGTCGTCATGCTCGCGCCACTCGTCACGCCTCCGCTCAGCCAATGGATCGCGCTGGTCGCGCTCGGGCTGCTGACGTGGTCCTTTGCGCTGGACGTCATCTGGCTGGCGAGACGGAAATGAGACGCAGCGTGCGACAGATCATGGCGCTGGCCTCCTCCGCCCTGCTGATCGATCTCGTGCTGATCCAGCCGAACCACCCCTCGGCGATGAGCTGGCAGGCTTTGCGCCTCGTGCCACTGGAGCTGCCGGTTCTGCTGCTGGGATGTCTCGCAATAGGGCGCAGGGCCGTGCCTCTGGCGGCGCTGGCGTCTCTGATGCTGACGTTCATGATCGTGCTGAAGCTTGCCGATTTCGCGATCTTTTCCGCTTTTGACCGAGGCTTCGATCCTCTGGCGGATATGCACCTTTTGCCAGCGGGGGTGCAGCTGCTGTCTGGCACGGTGGGACGGACTGGCGTTGTGTTCGCTGGCCTTTTGCTGTTGCTGCTGCTTGCTTCAGGGGCGGCGCTGCTTTTTCTTGCGCTGCGGCTCTGGGCCCGCACCGGCAGCCAGTTGCCTCAAACGCCGAGAGTGATTTCGGGAGTCGTCGCCCTGATGTTCGTCGGCCTCTGTGTCGCGGAAATCCGTACTGCGCTGAACGGATGGACCGGCTGGCAGCCACCGGGGTCCGCCTTCACCTCCCGCCTCGCCGCCGAACATCTGCGCGATTTTGCCCGTTCTCACGCGGAACTGGCCGCATTCAAACGTGCCGCTGACAATGATCCCTGGCAGGAAAACAGCGCTCTGCTGTCACGGCTGGAAGGACGCGACGTGGTGATTGTCTTCGTGGAGAGCTATGGTCGCGCCGCCTTCGACAACCCTCTCTACGGCGCGCGCCATGCCGACACTCTGAGCTCTGGCATGGCTGCGCTGGAGACAGCGGGCCTCGTCGCACGCTCAGGCTGGTTACAATCGCCCGTCATTGGCGGTCAGAGCTGGCTTGCCCACGGCACGTTTGCCACCGGTCTGGAGGTCCAGGATCAGCGGCGATACAACGCCATGCTGGCCAGTCCGCGCCAATCCCTTTTCAGCTTGGCGACGAAGGCAGGCTACGCCACCGCCGCCTTCGCGCCAGCCATTGTCATGCCCTGGCCCGAAGGATCAGTTCTTGGGTTTCAGTCGATCTACGCCGCCGCGGATCTGGGCTATCAGGGCCAGCCCTTCAACTGGGTGACCATGCCGGACCAGTACACACTGTCGGCCTTTGACAGGATCGCGCCCCGTGGCGCACCGCTGATGGCCGAGGTCGCCCTGATTTCCAGCCACGCGCCCTGGACACCTGTGCCCAAAATGGTTGCATGGGATCAGATCGGTGACGGACGCGTCTTTGATGCCGCAGCCGTCACAGGTCCCTCCCCACGTGAGGTCTGGGCCGATCCGGATCGCATACGCGATCACTACGCAAGAGCCTTGGACTATTCCCTGCAAACCGTTCTGTCATGGGCCGCGCTACCGCGCGCGAAGGCGCCGCTGCTGGTCGTGCTGGGCGACCATCAGGCGGCGGGCTTCGTGTCGCAATATGGCGGCAAGGATGTGCCCATTCACCTGATCGGCCCACCCGAGGCCATTGCTCTGTTCGACACATGGCAGTGGTCGCCGGTCCTGACACCGGACGCAGAGCTCGCCCCTTGGCCCATGCAGGCCTTTCGCGACAGATTTCTTGCGGCGACCAGCGCGACAACCGGGGACGGATCATGAGATTGCTGCGCATCGCCTTTCCGCTAGCGCTCATCGCGCTCTGCCTGATGCTGACCGATGGGCGCGCCGCACTGGCACGGCTGGCGGATGTTTCGCCTGGATGGATGATCGCCACACTCTGCCTGCTGAACGCCGTCACGCTGCTGTCGGCCATGCGCTGGCGGATGACCGCAGCCGCGCTGGACCTGCGGATTCCCATGGGCGAAGCGGTACGGGAATATTACCTCGCGCAGCTCGCCAATCAGACCCTGCCCGGCGGCGTGCTTGGCGACGCGGCCCGCGCAGTCCGCAGCCGCAAGGGCGGCACAATGCGCCGCGCCGCACAGGCAGTGGTGCTGGAGCGCGTGGCCGGTCAGGCCGCCATGGCGACAGTCGCGCTCTGCGGTGTCTGCTGGAAGCTCGTATCCTCGGCCCCCCGCCTCACGGAATCGGCAGCCGTCCCCCTTGCCCTGTGGCTACCCGCCGGGCTCCTTTCTCTGCTGCTCTTGGCGGGCGGCGTCCTTGCCGTTGCCGGATCTGGCGAGCGCCGAGACGCCTGGCGCACGGCCGCGCACAGGGCCCTGTTGCATCAGTTTCCGGCTCAGGCGACGCTCTCGCTCATCATCGCTCTGCTGACCGTCGCCGCCTTCGTCACCGCCGCCCGTGCCACTGGCAGCGTGCTCTCGCCAGGAATGGCGGCGCTGATCGTGCCCCTGATCCTGACCGCGATGCTTCTGCCAACCTCTGTCGCAGGCTGGGGCTGGAGAGAGGGGGCAGCGGCCGCCTTGTTTCCAATGGCCGGTCTCAGCCCTGAAACCGGACTTGCCGCCAGCATCGCATTCGGCATCGCGGCGCTGATCTCTGCACTGCCCGGCGCATTCTTCGTCACCCGCACGCGCACCGCCCACCCTAAGTAAGCTACACCCATTGCAAGACGACACGAACACCCTAAACTTTTCTTTAAATTGCAGGAGTTTCGCATGACGTTCCTTAAACCGACCCGCCGCCTCTTCCTCGGGGGAGCCCTGTCCACAGCCGGCGTCGCACTTTGGCACCCGACGCGCGCCCGGGCAGAAGACGCCGTCAACCTGCAGCTGTCGTGGTTGCACTCCGTGCAGTTCGGCGGCAGCTACATCGCTCTGGACAAGGGGCTCTGGCGGGACGCCGGGCTCGCAGTATCCTTGCTGCCGGGTGGGCCAAACGCGCCTGTTGAACCCCCTGTCGTTGCCGGCACAGCGCTCGTGGGGATTTCCGCTGCGGATTATACTGCCGCCGCCGTTTCCCAAGGCGCGCCCTTCAAGATCATCGCCGTCGCCATGCAGAAGAACCCCTTCACTATCGCCTCACTGCCCGGCAAACCGGTCAAGACCCCCGCCGATCTGATCGGCAAACGCATTGGTATGGCCTTGGCCAACACTCCGGTGCTCAAGGCGCTCTGCACCATCAACAACATCGACATCTCGCAGATCGAGATCGTCCCCACGCAATACGACGCCGCGCCTCTGGTGCAGGGACAAGTGGATTGCCTGCTTTGCTGGGCCACCGACCTGCCTGTCGCCATGGAAATGCAGGGCGTCGAGAGCGTGACCATGCTGCTGGCCGACCACGGTTACGCCGTCCACTCGCAGACCTATATCACCACCGAAGACAGCCTCGCCAATCGTCGCGCCGAACTGGTGGCCCTGATGCGGGGCGAGGTGCACGGCTGGCAGGACTATCAGGCGGACCCCGAGGCCGCAGCCGAGTTGACGGTCGCGATGTTCCCCGATGCCGGACTGGACCTTGCCACTCAGAAGCTCCAGGCCGAGCGTCAGGTGCCGCTGATGTTCTCGGATCTGACCGAGGCTGAGGGGTTTGGCTGGTTCACCGACGAGGCGATCGCGGCGAATATCGAAACGCTCGCCCTGCTCGGCACTCCGGTCAGCCCGGACCTCTGGGATCGCTCCATCTTGGAAGAGGTCTATGGCTAGGTTGGGGCAGCGTGCATGACGTCCGGCGTGCAGCAGGACATCACCTTGCAGGGCGTGACAAAGAGCTTTGGCGCGCCGGGACGTCAGATCGAGGCGGTCGCGCCGACTGACCTTGTCCTGCAGGGTGGCAGCATGACAGCTCTCGTCGGCCCGTCGGGCTGTGGCAAATCCACGCTGCTGCGGCTGATCTCCGGGCTGGAGGTTCCGACGCGTGGGCAGATCCGCATCGGCACTGAAACCCCGGATCAGCTTCGGCGCCGCGCCGGTCTGGCTGTCGCGTTTCAGGACGCCGCCTTGCTGCCCTGGCGCACGGTCACCGGCAACGTCGCCCTGGGTCGTTCACTGGCCCACAGACCGCGAGACCGCGCAGCGGTGGCCGAGCTGATCCGGCTGGTCGGCCTCTCCGGGTTTGAGCGTCACCGCCCGGCAGAGCTGTCGGGCGGCATGCGGCAGCGTGCGGCCATAGCGCGGGCACTGGCGGGTCTGCCAGAGTTGCTGTTGCTCGACGAACCCTTCGGCGCCGTGGATGAACTGACCCGGGACCGCCTGAACACCGAACTGCCCCCCCTCTGGGAGGCGCGGGGCGCAACGGCGGTTCTGGTCACCCATTCGGTCACCGAGGCCGTGCGCCTGTCAGATCGGATCATCGTGCTGACACCGCGCCCGGCCCGTGTTGCCGCCGATATTGCGGTCACCCTTGCGCGGACGCGCACCGCTGAGGTTCTGGCGTCGGATGCCTTTCGCGCCATCTGCGCGCAGGTCTCCCAAGCGCTTCGTCTGCATCAGGCGTCAGAGGGCATCCCGGCGCAATGACCCCCCGCAAGCGCGCCGCCACCAGCCGCCTCGGTGCTATTTGCACAGCTATTTCACGGCTGCCACGCGGCACCGGCACACTGATTTTCCTGATGATCTGGGAAGTCCTCGCCCGCATATCGGCAAGTTCCTTCGTGATCGCCGCCCCCAGCCAGATCCTTGATTACAGCTTGACCCATGCCGGTCTGCTCTGGCGCGCCTTCATCACGACACTCTGGGCGGCGGCGCGCGGCTTCTTCTGGGGCAACCTCGCAGGCATCTTGCTGGCGCTTGTCGCAACGCTGCTGCCGCGCAGCGAACGGTTGGTGTCGACCCTCGCCCTGCTGGTTTTCTGCCTGCCTCTGGTCGCGACCGGTCCAATCCTGCGCGTGCTCTTCGGTCCCGGCGACGGGCCACAGGTCACCCTCGCGGCACTGGCGGTCTATTACACGACCTTCCTGCCGGTGCTGGTCGGGTTGCGCGCCGCCCCGCAGGGCTGGTTCGACCTGATCCGCAGCTATGGGCGCGGGCGTTTGATAATCCTGCGCGATGTCAGACTTCCCGCCGCGCTGCCCTACGCTGTTGCCGGCTTCCAGATCGCGGCCCCCGCCGCCTTTCTCGGGGCCATGGTCGGCGAGTTCACCGGAGCAGAACGCGGGCTGGGGGTATTGACCGTGCGGGCCCTGCGCGCGCTCGATCTGCCCGCGACATGGAGCATCGCGCTCCTCGCCGCCGGTGTCTCGATCTGTACCTTCAGCGCCGTCGGAGCCTTGGGCAGACGTCTGGATCTCGCCCCACCCGAGGTTTTGCTCGCGGCGCCTGTGGGCAATCCCTCCAGCCGCTGGACGGGGGCCGCACAGGCGTTCCTTGCCCTCACGGTCACACTGTCGGTCTGGCATGTCGCGATGCAGGCCTATGACCTCCCTCGGTTTTTCGCAAAACGGCCTTGGGATGTCTGGCGCTTTCTCACCTCCGATCCCGCCGCCCGCGCACAGCTCTTTGCCGCCCTCAGCGAAACCCTGTCGCTTGCGCTGCCCGGATATCTTGCCGGTCTGGCGCTTGGCGCGGCTCTGGCCATGCTCCTGACCCTGATGCCGCGCCTTTCGGCCACGGCGATCCCCTTTGCCATCGCGCTCAGGTCCATACCGATCATCGCCAGCGCGCCCCTGATCGTCTGGGCACTTGGCCGCGGCGCGACAGGCACCATCACCGTGGTGGCCGTGATGATCTTCTTTCCGACGCTCGTGGCCTGCCGCCAGGGACTGGCCCGCACACCGCGCGCAGTCCTCGACATCTTTGCCGTCTACGCCTCCAGCCCGATCCGCCGGCTGTTCGGCGCGCAACTGCCAGCCATGCTGCCGGCCTTCTTCGCCTCTGCACGAATGGCTATTCCTGCTGCAATCCTCGCCGTCACCACCGCTGAATGGCTGGCCACCGGGCGCGGCATCGGCGCGCTGATGGCAACCGTCGCCTCAACCTCGGACTACAACATGCTGTGGAGCGCGATCGCCCTGATCGGGTTTGCCGCTGTTATGTCCCACGCGCTCGTCTCGATGCTGGAACGCTGGGTCCTGTCGCGCACCAACCCGGAGCAACTTGCCAGATGAGAGACTGCGCCTTCGCCATCCCCGGCGATCACCGCCAGAAAACCGGCGGCTTCATCTATGAACGCCGCCTGCTGGAGGAGCTCGCAAAGACCGGCCGTCAGGTACGGCACATCGTGCTTCCCGCTGAGGCCGCCGCTGTCGATCAAAGCCGGACCATCCGCCAACAGGTTGACCAGATCCTGCAGGCACGCCCCGCCGATGAGCCGCTGATCCTCGACGGTCTGGTCTTCGGGGCGATGCCGACCGAGGCGCTGGCTCAGCTGAGCTGTCCCGTCGTGGCGATGCTGCATCATCCCATGGGGCTGGAGCACGGCCTCTCCCCAACGCAGTCCAGGCGGCTTCTGGCGCAGGAGACAGCCAATCTCGCCAAGGCCGCGCATATCGTGGTGACCAGCGATCACACCCGCCAGACCTACATCCAGCTCGGAGCCGACCCCGAGCGTATCACGACCGCCCTGCCCGGCTACGACGGATCACGCGACCTGCCCCGCCTCGATACCGGCCCCCGCATTCTGTCGGTGGGCCTGCTGGCGCAGCGCAAGGGGCACGACGTCCTGATCCGCGCACTGGGACAGCTGAAGGACCTGGACTGGACGGCGCAGATCGTCGGCAAAACGCATGATCCGTCGGTCGCGGCCGAACTGGCCAGCCTGATCGACGGACTGGGGCTGGTCGGGCGCATCTCGCTTGCCGGCGAGTTGAGCGATGCCGCGCTCTCCGATGCCTACCGCAGCGCCCGGATCTTTGCGCTCGCGACGCGGTATGAGGGCTACGGGATGGCACTGGCCGAGGCGCTCTGCCATGGTTTGCCCATCGTGACCTGCGCGACCGGCGCCGTCCCCGATACGGTCGGCGATGCAGCACTTCTGGCCCCGGTGGACGACGCGGAGGCCTTTGCCACACAGCTGCGCACCCTGCTCACCTCCCGCGAAGCTCGCCACGATCTCGGCCTGCGCTCCCGCCAACTGGGTCGCACTCTGCCCCGCTGGGCCGACACAGCCTCGGTCATGGGAGGGGTGCTCGACGCCTTGCAGAGCCGCCCTTGAAGCGCCTGCCAAATCCGCCGCGCCCGGCAAAGGTCAGGTCACAAGATACACATCGATCCGCACGATCTTGCCAGCAGGCGCCACGGAGCACAGGAAGATATGCTCGCTCAGCCAGCGATGCGGCCCGTCAGGGGCGTCAAATACGGCGACGCTGCGCATGTAGTAATCCTCAGGCGGCACCACGTCTCCGGCTCTCATGCGCTGCCGCACCGCGTCGCTGGACGTGCGCATGCCCCTGTTGACCAGATAGATCAGCGTGCCATCCTCGGCCTCGATGCTATAGCGCGCATCGATCCGGCTGATGCCGTCGGGCCCGACAACAGGCCAGTCCGAGCCTCCGGCCAGAACCCGCCCCTGCAGCCGAGGCCCGCGCACCGTGCCGCCAAGGATCGGAATATGCAGGCGTTCCCCAAGCGGGCTGGGCCCGGACCCTCTCGGCGCTTCAATCTCCGCTTCGATCTGAAAGACCCGCTCAAGGCCCGGTGTGGCCGGCGTCATGCGCAGGTCTCCGCAAGCCATGTGGTCATCTTGCGCAGCTTGTTTTCGGCCTCGGTGCAGTACTCCATCGAGCGCAGATAGCCGTGGATCAGCCCCTCGCCCAAGTCGAGGGTGACATCATTGCCCGCCGCCTTCAGCGCCTCGGCATAGACAACGCCGCTGTCGCGCAGCGGGTCGTTTTCCGCGACCGCCACAAAGGCCGGGGCCAGACCGGAGTGATCCTTTGCGACAAACGGCGCCACGCGCGGATCCTCCGACAGCAGATACTCATTCGCTTCGCCGCCGACATACATCCGGTTCACGACCGGCATCCCCTTCGTCTGCAAGAGCGGCGCCTCGGCATTGGCGATCATCGACTCCCGCGTCAGGTCAAACTCGGTACAGGGATAGATCAGCAACTGCGCCGCAAAGGTCAGCTCATCGCGCAACGCCAGCGCGACAGCCGCCGCAAGGTTACCGCCCGCGCTGTCACCACCAATCGCGATCTTGTCCGGGTCGATGCCGAGCGCTTCGGCATTGCTGCGCACCCAACGTGCCACATCGCAGGTCTGCTCGAACGCCGCCGGGAACGGATGTTCGGGACACAGCGCATAGTCGAGGCTGATGACAGTCTGGCGGTTCCACGCGGCAATCCGCGCCGTGATGTCGGAATGGGTTTCGGGCGACCCCTGCAGGAACGCCCCCCCGTGCAGATAGATCAGCACCGGCTGCGCACCGCCCTCGGCATGGCGATAGACCCGGACGCGCACCTTGCCTGCGGAGCTGTCGCTGTCCACCCAGTGCTCGACGCTCATATCGACGTCGGCGGGCGCGGACAGAGCCATGCTGGCCGCGACCTCTTCAAACTTCGCACGCCGGTCCTGCGCAGTCGCACCGGGTTTCAGCGTTGCCCATTCGGCCGTCCAGCGCGCCATGAAGTCATTGATTTGGGGATTGATCATCGTGTCGGTCCTTCTGAATTTCGTACGGCAGCCAGGATCATTTCCGCTGCGCGCTCACGCAGGGATTTCTGGCCCGCGGCGGTGAACAGCGACTTGCCGTAAAGTGCGGAAAAGGTCGGCTTGTTGGAGACATTGAAAACGCTCAGTGCCGAAATCTGCCAGTGCAGCTCCGTCGCATTGAGGCCGGGGCGAAAGCTACCATCCGCTTCACCGCGTTCGATCAGGCCCTGAAGCCGCGAAATCGCACCAAGGTTCACATCGCGCACCACTTTGGATCTGCGCAGATGCTCGGCGTGATGGACGTTTTCGATCATCACCATGCGAATGAAATCAGGGTTGCGGCGATGGTGATCGAACGTGAAGGCGACAAGCCGCTCCAGCGCCTGCAGCGGTGGCATACCGTCAAGGTTCAGCGCCCTCTCGCCCACCCGTACGCTGCCGTATGCGGCTTCCAGCGCCTGAATATAGAGCCCTTCCTTGTCCCCGAAGTAATAGTAGATCATCCGCTTCGACGTCTTGGTGCGGGCCGCGATGTCATCGATTTTCGCGCTTGAGAATCCGCTTTTTGCAAACTCCAAAATGGCCGCGGCGATAATATCACGCTGCACGGCCTCGGGATTTTGCTTCCAGCCACTCTTTGATTTTTCTTGTTCGTTCAAGTGCTTGCCCACATGCACCCTCCTTCGGATCTGGAAAAGCTAGCACAGCCATTATTAAACGGGAAGTACAAAAGGCTTGACGAAATGTACTCCTGATTCCATTTTGACAGCACTCCGGGGTGACTCGGACAGCAATGGGAGGATTGCCGGACCATGGGGACGAGCCCGCTCGCAGACAGCACATCGCAAGGCAGCCTGAGCCCGCAAACCAGCGTGCGCGTCGGTCTCGTGGGGCGTGGCATCGGCCAATCCCGTACGCCGGGAATGCACATGGCCGAGGGCGCAGCACTTGGGCTGGCCTATACCTATGACCTGATCGACCCCGACACGATGGCAGAGGCCCCCAGCCTCGAAACCCTGATCGCGCGCGCCGAGGCCGAAGGTTACGCCGGGCTCAACATTACCTTCCCGTACAAACGCGACGTGATCGCGCTGCTGGATGCGCTGTCGCCGGCCGCGCAAAGGGTGGGTGCCGTCAACACCGTGGTGTTTGAGGATGGCAAACGGCGTGGCCACAACACCGATTTCTGGGGCTTTGGCGAAAGTCTGCGCCGGGGCCTGCCGGATGCCTCGCGCAAGGCCGTACTTCTGCTGGGGGCAGGTGGCGCTGGCGGGGCGGTCGCACATGCGCTGCGCGACACCGGCACCGAAAACCTGTTCATCTTTGATCGCGACGAAGGGCTTGCCAATGATCTCGCCGCGCAGGTCGGGGCCGAGGTTCCGACCTCGCTCGCCGAGGCGGCCGACCTTGCAGACGGCATCGTCAACGCAACACCCATGGGCATGGCCAAACTGCCCGGCACCGCGATGGATGTCGCACTGATCCAGCCGCGCCATTGGGTGGCGGATATCGTCTACTTCCCTCGGGAAACAGAATTGCTCCGCGCGGCGCGTGCACGCGGGTGCCAGGTCCTGGATGGCTCTGGCATGGCGGTCTTTCAGGCCGTGCGCGCCTTTAAACTCTTCTCAGGCCTCGAGCCGGACCCCGCACGAATGCGGGCCACGTTCGAGGCCTTTGAAAACCAAGTCTGAACGCGTAACGGGAGGAAACCATGCGTCTGACCATCTCAATCTCTGCCATTGCCCTGATGGCCGCCACGGCGGCTATGGCGCAAGACAAAGTCACACTGATCTATTCGGACACCGTCGCTGAGAACGACCCCCGATCGGTCATTCTGAAAGAGAGCTTTGGCGCCTGCCTGGGAGACGAGTTCGATTTTCAGCCCTACTTCGGCGCCACCCTGTTCAAGCAAGGCACCGAGATGAATGCCATGCAGCGGGGCAACCTCGACATGGGCAATCTGGCGATCTTCGACTTCTACAACCAGGTCCCCTCGACATCCGTGCTCGGCACACCGTTCCTGTTTCGCGACTACGACCACATGCGCGCGGTCTATGATTCCGATGTCCTGAAGGATCTCGAAGCCGAAATCGAAGCCAAGGCCGAAGTCAAGATCCTCGCCTATCCCTACATCGGCGCGCGTCACATCGGCTACAAAGGCGACAAGGAAGTCATGACGCCCGAGGATCTCAAGGGCATGAAGCTGCGGATGCCACCGGGCGAGGGCTGGCAGTTCATCGGCACCGCAATGGGCGCGACGCCTGTGCCGGTTCCCTTCACCGAAGTCTACACCGCCATGCAGACCGGCGCCATCGACGGTCAGGACAACGGCTTTCCCGCCACCTACAGCATGAAGTTCTACGAGGTGATGACCCACATGGGCACCACAGCGCATGTCATCGCGGCCAACGAATTCACCATCGGCCTCGACAAGTGGAACTCCCTGACCGAGAGCCAGCAGACCAAGGTGCAGGGCTGTGCGGACAACTTCGAAGCCGACCTGGACGCTGAAACCCTCCGGCTCGAAACCGAGCTGCGCGCGAAAATCGAAGAGGCTGGCGTCGACGTTTACATGCCCGACAACGCCGCGTTCCAGAAGCACGTGCTGGGCGTCTATGCCGACAGCAAGTTCTCTGCCGACTGGCCCGAGGGTCTGGTCGATGCAATCGTTGCCATCGGACAGTAAGCGCCACGTCTGAGACGGCTGGGCAGGCGGGACCCCTCGCCTGCCGATCTCCAGGGAGGGGACATCATGGGGCGACTTCAAAACACTTTGGGCTGGTTGGGCCGTCGCGCGGAAAACGTGCTGGCGTTGATGCTGTTTAGCATGTTCGTGGCCTTCCTGCTGCAAATCGTGTTTCGCTATTTTCTGAACCTGCCGGTTGGCTGGACGGTCGAATGGGTGACCATCGCCTGGCTCTGGGGCATCCTGTTCGGCTATGCCTTCGTCGTGCGCGAGGCCGAGGTCATCCGCCTCGACGTGCTCTATTCGGGCCTGCCGCCCAAAGGGCGCCGGGTGCTGGACGTGATCACCGGTCTGACGTTGGCTGCGGTGTTCCTCTACACGATCCCGGCAAGCTGGGACTACATCTCCTTCATGATGCGCGAGCGGACCGCCTATATGCGCATCCCCTTCTTCTGGGTGTTCGTGATCTACATCCCCTTCGCGCTTTCGGTTGTCGTGCGGGGGCTGATCTCGGCCTGGGTCGGGATCACCGGCGCCGGGGCGAAACTCACCACCGCGCAACAGGCAGAGACCCACGACTATGATTGATCCCTTCACCCTCACCCTGATCCTGATCGCTGTTCTGGCGATCATGGGCGCCTCTGTCGGTCTGTCGATGATCGCAGGCAGTTTTGTCTACCTGATCCTGAAGGGCTTCGACCCCTCCATCGCGTCTGAAACGATGTTGCAGGGCCTGTTCAACAACTACACCCTTCTGGCGATCCCGCTGTTCATCCTTGCCGCCGACATCATGAACATCGGCTCGCTTGCCGATCGTCTGCTGCGGTTTGCCCAGGCTCTGGTCGGGCGCTATCGCGGCGGTCTGGGGCATGTGAACGTCGTCTCGTCGCTGATCTTTTCGGGCATGTCCGGCTCGGCCGTGGCGGATGCCGTCGGCATGGGCAAGATCATCATCAACATGATGACCCGCGATGGAAAATACACTGCCAGCTATGCTGCCGCCATCACCGCCGCCACCGCCACCGTCGGCCCGATCATCCCGCCGTCGATCCCGATGGTCCTCTACGCCATCGTGTCCGATCAGTCGGTCGGCTTTCTGTTCGCCGCCGGGATGCTGCCCGGTCTGCTGATGGCCTTCTCTATGGCCGTGATGAACTATATCATGGCCCGCAAACACAACTTTCCCGTTGACGAAATCGTCCCTCTGCGCGAATTGCCCGGCATCACATGGCGCGCCCTGCCCGCGCTGATGCTGCCGGTCATCCTGCTGGGCGGCATCTATGGCGGGATCATGACCCCGACCGAAGCCGCGGCCGTCGCCGCCTTCTACGCGCTGATCATTTCGGTGACGATCTATCGCTCCGTCAGCTTTCAGGACTTCTACAAGGCCTTGCTGGGCTCGGCGCGCTCCACTGCGAACGTGGGTATTCTGGTCGCCGGGGCCATCACGTTCAACTATGTGATCACGCGGGAAAACCTGCCGCTCACCATCGCCGAGATGCTCAGCCACTACGAGCTCAGCCGCGTCGGCTTTCTGATCGTGATAAACCTGCTGCTGCTCGCGCTTGGCATGGTGCTGGAGGGGGGCGCGATCCTGCTGATCATCGTGCCGATCCTCATTCCCTCGGTGCAGGCCATGGGGATAGACCTGCTGCATTTTGGCGTCATCGTCGTGGTGAACACGATGATCGGGCTGATCACACCACCCTACGGACTGCTGCTCTTCATCACCGCGAACATCACCAATCAGCCGATCGGCAGGATCATCCGCGACATCTGGCCCTTCATCCTTGCCCTGATGGTCGCCCTGATCATCATCACCTTCGTGCCAGATTTCGTGCTCTTCCTGCCGCGCCTTCTTGGCTATCAGGGGTGAGCGTGATGAAAACCTCCATCGCCACTGTGTCCATCTCCGGCACCCTCACCGAAAAGCTGGAGGCCATTGCCGCTGCGGGATATGATGGCATCGAGATCTTTGAGCAGGACTTCATCGCCTATGATGGCAGCCCCGCCGATGTCGGACGCATGGCACGCGATCACGGGCTGGAGATCCTGCTGTTCCAGCCCTTCCGCGACTTTGAAGGCCTGCCAGAGCCGCTGCGGGCCAAGGCCTTTGACCGGGCCGAGCGTAAATTCGATCTGATGGGAGAGCTTGGAACAGATCTGGTGCTGATCTGTTCCTCCTGCCACCCGCAGGCGCTTGGCGGCATCGACCGCGCAGCCGATGACTTTGCCGAGCTCGGCGCGCGCGCCGCCAGGCGTGGCATCCGCGTCGGCTACGAGGCGCTGGCCTGGGGCAAACATGTCAACGACCACCGCGACGCATGGGAGATTGTCCGGCGCGCGGATCACCCCAACATCGGTATCATTCTCGACAGTTTTCACACGCTGGCGCGCAAGATCGACCCCGAAACCATACGTCGCATCCCCGGCGACAAGGTGTTCTTCGTCCAGCTGGCCGATGCACCGCTGATCGAGATGGACCTGCTCTACTGGTCGCGCCACTTTCGCAACATGCCCGGCGAAGGTGATCTCGACGTCACCGCCTTCATGCGCGCCGTGATGGCGACCGGCTATCGCGGCCCGGTCAGTCTGGAGATCTTCAACGACCAGTTTCGTGGCGGCCTGGCCCGCGCGACAGCGCAGGACGGTTACCGCTCACTGGTGTCGCTGATGGATGACGTGCGCCGGCAGGAACCGGACCTCGCGCTCGATGTGCCTTTGATGCCTGCGCGCGTGACGCTTGAGGGGGTCAGTTTCCTTGAATTCACCTCGCGCGGGGAGGAGGCAAAGCGGCTCGAAGCCATGCTGCAGAGCCTTGGTTTTGCCCGTGCCGGGCGTCACCTGAACAAGGCCGTGACGCTGTGGCAGCAGGGCGATATCAGGATCGTGGTGAACCAAGAGACTACGGGCCACGCCGGTGCGACCTTCACCGCCCGTGGCACGACGATATGTGACATCGGCCTGTCCGTCAGCTCTGCCGCCGATGTCGTCGCACGGGCCGAGGCGCTCGGGGCCGATGCCTTCAGACAGCCCGCCGGCGCGGGAGAGCTGGACATCCCCGCCATCCGCGGGTTGTCAGGCTCCGTGTTGCATTTCATCGACGCGGCAAGCGGACTGGACCGGGTCTGGGACATCGAATTCGCAGCCTCCGGCCGCCCCGAAGGCGCCGGGCTGACCCGGGTCGACCACATCGCCCAGACCATGACCTATGACGAAATGCTGAGCTGGTCGCTGTTCTACACCTCGCTTTTCGACATGAAGAAATCCCCGATGGTGGATGTCATCGATCCCGATGGGCTGGTGCGCTCTCAGGTGGTCGAAGCGCCCGATGGCGCGCTGCGCGTGACACTCAATGGCGCAGACAGTCACCGGACCCTCGCAGGGACATTCCTGTCGGAAACCTTCGGGGCATCGGTCCAGCACATCGCACTGGCCACTGAAGATATCTTCGCCACGCTTGAGAAACTCTCAGCCCTCGGCTTTACCCCCCTGCCGATGCCACCCAACTACTATGATGACCTCGCCTCACGCTTCGACTTCCCCACGGGCCTGCTTGCGCGGATGAAAGCGGCAAACGTGCTCTATGACCGCGACGACGGCGGGGCCTTCTTCCAGTGCTACTCCCGCGCTTTTGCGGGGGGCGTGTTCTTTGAAATCCTGCAGCGCGACGCAGGCTATCGCGGTTTTGGCGCCCCGAACGCCCCCTTCCGCATCGCCGCGCAAAAGCGGCTTCTGCGCGCCAAGGGCGTGCCTGAGCGCTAGACCGCCCGCGTCGTCACCCTGCTCGCCCCTTGACGCGCGCGCCCTCCGGGTCAATCCTTGCGCGAGTTAAACCCGCACCAGTTCACCCTAGGGTGGCTTTCCTGGAGGTGAGCCAGATGATGTCAGCCGCGTCCCAGACTGCCGCACCCGTGGCAGACATCGCCGCCAAGGCGCGGTTTCATGCGGCCGATATCGCGGATGTCGGGCAACAGGCCGCCCTGCAACCCTGGATCGAGATGGACTGTGTCCAGCTCAGCCGCGGCCAGCACCTCGCCGATTTTGCAAGTCTGGACCTCGGCACCCTGCAGATCGTGCAGGAGCGCCAGCTCACAGCCGTCCAGAAGCTGGGCGTGACGCCCGCCAATCTCTGCACGATCTCCTTTTGCACCGCCGATCCCGGCTTCCGTTTCTCGGATCACCCCGGCGCCGTCGGGGATGAGGTCTTTCTGATGCCAGAGCACACGGCCTTCGATCTTTTCGTGCCAAGCGGCGTGCAGACCACCTATGTCAGCCTCGATCAGGCGGCCCTGATGCGCGACGCCCGGGCGCTCAACCCGCGACGATGGGACCGCGCACCGCTGCAGCTGATGGTATTCAACAGCCATAACAGGGCGGCCCTCTCGGGTCTGCTCGCGACCTGCCTTGGCGCCGTCCGCCACGCCACCGCACGGGGCCACGACTGGGATGATCAGAGGCTGGCGCGCCGGGTGTTTCACACGGTTCTCCAGCTGATGAGCGCGTCAGAGGAGGACACCGGCACGCCGCCCTCGGGCTGGCGGGCGCTGCGCATCTGCCGCGCCGCCAGAACCTGCGTCGAGGACTGGCAGGACGAGGACCACCTGCCGCGCGTCGCAGACCTCTGTGCGGCAACCGGCGTGTCTGAACGCAGCCTCTACTATGCCTTTCGCGGCTATGTGGGCCTGTCGCCCGTCGCCTATCTTCGGCTGTGTCGCCTCAACAAGGCCCGCGCCGCGCTGCGCGACGGCGACCCACAGGCAACCACCGTCACCGAAGTGGCGATGCAGCTCGGCTTTGAACATCTTGGCCGCTTTGCGGGCGACTACAAACGCCATTTTGGCGAAGCGCCATCCGCCACGCTGGCTGCATCCGCACGTAAAGCCACGCCCGCATCATTTGCGGTTTTCGGATAGCGCCCCAAATCCACCCCTGCCTACCATGACCCTGCTTCATACTTGAACCGCCCGCCTGTGAACGGCGAGGCACGCAGGAAAGGGCATGACCAGATGCACCCTCAAGGCACCTCTGCCACGCGCCGCACCAGGCTACGCAATGCGCTCGCGGTCGCGCTCCTGCTGCTGGGGGTCGCGCCCCCGGTGCTGTCGCAATCTCACGACATTGCGCCCTATCTGTCAGACATCCGCGCCACCTACGACCTTCCTGCGCTGGCCGCCGCTGTGGTGCAGGACGGTACCGTCATCGCCGCCGCCGCTGTGGGCACGCGCGTTTACGGCGGCACCACTCCGGTCACTCTGCAGGACCGCTTTCACCTCGGCTCGAACGCCAAATCCATGACGGCGACCCTTGCGGGCATGATGGTTGAGGAGGGGCAGCTGCGCTGGACCTCCACCGTAGGCGAGGTTCTGGGCGATGACATCCCGGGGATGAGCGATACCCTCTCCGCCGCCACGCTTGAGCAGCTTCTGTCCCACAGCAGCGGCATCCCGACCGATGACGAGCCGATGCTTGAGATCTATTTCAACGACAACGCCTTTGACGAGAACCCGAAGGATCTGCGCCTGCGCGGGATCGATGCCTGGAAAGACCATGAGCTGAAGGTGCCTGAGGGCTCGCCCTTCCAGTATTCCAACTTCGGCTACATGATTGTGGGTGCGATGATCGAAAAGGTCAGCGGCCAGCCATGGGAAACCCTGATATTCGATCGCATCTTCGACCCCCTCGGCCTGAAGACGGCGGGGCTCGGCCCGCAGGCCACTTTCGGGCGCATCGACGCCGCCATCGGTCACCGCATCGGCACGGACGGAGCCGTCGTGGCGATGCTCTGGGGACCGGCTGCGGATATGCCGCCCATCCTCGGGCCGGCCGGCAACGTGCATATGTCGGTCCTGGACTACGCCAGCTGGGCCGGCTGGAACGCCGGTCAGGGACGGCGGGGTCCGGCCCTCGTCACGCCCGAGACGCTGCACGTGATCCAGTCCGTCCACGTTCAGACCCCTGTGCGCCTCAACCCACCGCCGGGAACACCGGGCACCGGTGCCTATGGCTTCGGCTGGGGGGTGGTCGATTTTGACTGGGCCGACACTCCGTTGCTGACACACAACGGCTCGAACGCGATGAACCTGGCCCGCTTGGTGATTGATCCTGCGCAGGATCTGGCGGTCGTCGTGCTGACGAACTTCCCCGGCCGGACCGCCGACACCGCCGTGGGCGAGGTGATGCAGCACCTCTTTCAGACCTATTCCAGACACTGACCCCCAAAAGAGGAAACCGACATGTGCAACGACCACGCAGACCCCAAGGTCACCCGGCGGCATTTGATGGCGGGCACGCTGGCGCTTGCCGCCGCCGGCGCGACGCTTTCCGCGGCGCAGGCGCAGACCAGCGAGGCCGCACCCGCCACGCCTGAGGACGCCCTGCAACGCCTGATGGACGGCAATGCCCGCTATATCGCCAACGCGCCGATCAACATCGACCACTCGGTCGGGCGCGCCGCCCGCGCCGCCGGGCAGCAACCCTTCGCCGCGATCGTCAGCTGCTCGGATTCGCGTGTCGCACCGGAACTGCTGTTTGATCAGGGGCCGGGCGCGCTTTTCGTCGTGCGCCTTGCCGGAAACTTCATCAACGAAGACGGGCTCGCCAGTCTCGAATATGGCGCCGCAGTTCTTGGCATCAAGCTCATCGTCGTGCTTGGCCACAGCGCCTGCGGCGCCGTCGATGCTACCATCGCGTCGATCCAGGACAACACCCTGCCGCCGGGCCACCTGCCCAGCCTCGTCAACGCAATCCGCCCCGCCGTCTACGAGGTCATGCCCAGTGAGCCGGAAAATCTTCTGGCCGCAGCCACAGCGCAGAACGCCCGAAGCAATGCCGAGCGCGCCCAGACCCAAGGGCCGATCCTGGCCGAGCTGGCAGCGGCCGGAAACCTGAGGGCCGTCGCCGCGCACTACGAGATTGCAACGGGCACGGTCTCCCTCCTCTAGCGCCATGGCCTTGGGCATGGATCCGTTTTGCACCGCGCCATGCCCAAATCAGCCGCCCTCGGCGCATTGATCCATTGTCACGACCGGTGCGCATTGTTACCCTGCGGCAAGCTGGCAGCAGGAGAGAAAATGCGCGCTGTTCTTTTCCGTCTTGGCGCCTTTCTGGTATTGCTCGCCGGGCTCGCCACGGCTCCGGTTGCGGCGCAAACTGTCAATCTCACGACCTCCTCCCATGCCCAGGCAGCCCCTGAGCCGATCACCCTGCCCGATCCGCTGACACCGGAGTCGATCAATGCGCTGATCGCCCGCCTGTCGGACGCTGAAGTCCGCACATTGCTTCTGGAGCGTCTGGACGCTGTCGCCAGCGATCCAGCCAGCGCCGCCACCTCCCCCTATGAGAGCGTGAGTGCCCTCCTGGCGGAAACGATGCGGCGCATGTGGCAGTCGACGGTTTTCAACTTCACCCACCTGCCAGATTTTCTGGCGGCCGAAGGTGCGGTACTGCAGCGGTTTTCCGACCGCCTCGGGCCGGGTGGCGTGCGCCGCATGCTGATCGCGGCGACCCTCGCGATCGTGGTTGGCATGTTGGCAAGTAAAGCCATGCACTGGTTTGTCTTTCGCACCCCGAAGTCCCGCATGCAGCGCGAGCACAGCACAAACCTGATGCAAAGCCTGCGCTACGCCGCGTCCCGTATGCAATACGAAGTGATCGGCGCCCTCATATTCACGCTCTCGGCCTATGGCGTGCTGCAGCTTCTCAAGCCTGATGAGCGCGTGCCACTGGTCGCGCAGATCGTCTTCTGGATCGTGTTCGTGCCGCGATTTGCCATCATCCTGCTTCGGTTCTTTCTTGCGTCGACCCACCGTCAGCCGCCGCTGCTGACCGCCCCGGACCATATCATCAAGGTGATATACTGGAACTTCGTCGGCATCGCCTATGGCGTCGGCTTCACCTTCGCGATGTCCACCCTGAACCGCAGCTTTGGCGGTGCGCCCGGTTTCTGGCACTGGTTCAACGTGCTTTTCTTCGGATGGATGCTGCTGCTGTTCATCTATACCCGCAACGGCTGGCGCTCGATCATGGCGGGTGACAGACGAGAACTGACACGCTTCGATGCCTGGTCGATCCGCGCCTATCCCTACCTTGCCGTGGTCGCGATCATCGCAACCTACCTCTTTTGTGTCGGGGCCAACGTGATGAACGCCACCGGCGTTCTGGGGGGCGGTCGGCATTTCGTCAGCATGGTGATCGTGCTGGTCGCACCGCTGCTCGACACCCTGATCCATGCCATCGTGCGCCACTTCATGCCGGATATGGAGGGCGAAGGCCCGATGGCGCAACAGGCCTACCGGGCCAGCCGCCGCGCCTATATCCGCATTGGCCGCGTGCTGGTCTTTGGCGCCGTCATTCTGGCGACCGCCCGCCTCTGGCACATCACCGCCATCGGCATGGCCACCGCCGGGGTGGGCGAACCGCTCGCCAGCACGGTTGTCCGGGTCGCGCTGATCACCGTCTGCGGCTATCTGGTGTGGGAAGCCGTGCGCCTGCTGATCAACGTCCGCCTTGCGGGAGAGCAACCCGGCGAAGGCGACGCCGCCCATGCCTCTGAGGGCGAGGGCATGGGCGCGCCCGCGACAACCCGCCTCGGGACCATCCTGCCGCCGATCAGCGTGACGCTGCAGTTCTTTGTCCTCACCATGACGGTCCTGATGGTGCTCGCCAACCTCGGCGTCGATGTCACCGCGCTGCTGGCCGGTGCCGGGATCATCGGCATCGCCGTCGGCTTCGGCTCTCAGAAACTGGTCAGCGATGTGATTTCGGGGATGTTCTTCCTGATCGACGACGCCTTCCGGCTGAACGAATATGTCAATGCGGGCGGCTCCATCGGCACGGTCGACCGGATTTCCCTGCGCTCGCTGCGCCTGCGCGATGCCAAGGGCCCTGTGCTGATCGTGCCCTATTCCGAGATCAACACCGTGACCAACTATGGCCGCGACTGGGGCATCATGAAGCTGCGCTTTACCGTGCCCTTCGACACCGACGTCGAAAGGGTCCGCAAGATCTTCAAGAAGATCGGCCAGGAGATGCTGGACGACCCCGAGCTTGGTCAGGGCTTCATCGAACCGTTCAAGAGCCAGGGCGTCTATGAATACAACGACCACGGCATCGTCATCCGGGGCAAGTTCACCCACAAGCCCGGCGCGCAGTTCATGATCCGCAAGAAGGTCTACACCCGCGTCAAGGAAGAGTTTGAAAAGGCTGGCATCCAGTTCGCCCGCCGCGAGGTCAAGGTGAACCTTGAGGGCGCAGGCCGCGACACCCTCAGCGAGGAAGACAAGCACAAGATCAGCGCCGCCGCCGCCGAACACAGTGCCGAGGCCGACCGGCTTGAGGCTGCCAGCACAACCGGCACACCCCGCGACGACCGTTAAGCAGGCAGCGACCGGGCCAAAACCCGCAAACCTCAGGCAGACGTTTACAAGGGGCCCTCCCGGCCCCTAGGCTGCTTGCATGACAGACAAAACCGATCTTCAGGCCGCCTATCGACTGCGCACCCCCGACGACAGCAAGCGGCTCTATGCCGTCTGGGCGGATACCTATGACAGCAGCTTTGCCGCCGATATGGATTTCGCCCTGCCCGGCGCCGTGGCTAAAGCCTTCGCCGACGCCGGCGGGCGCGGCCCCGTCCTTGACCTCGGCGCAGGCACCGGCTTGTGCGGCGCGGCGCTGCGCGCGCTCAACATCACCCCGGTGGATGCCACCGACCTCTCGCCGGAAATGCTCGCCGTGGCACGGCGCAAAGACATCTACGCAACTCTGTTCGAGGGCAACCTGCTGGAGCGTTTGGCCGTCGACGATGGCACCTACGCCGGTGCCGTCTCAACCGGGACCTTCACCACAGGCCATGTCGGGCCCGAGGCGCTGGACGAGGTGGTGCGCATCCTCGCCCCCGGTGGCCTCGCGGTGATTTCGGTGCACGCCGAGCACTGGCAGGCGCAGGGCTTTGGCGACAAGCTCGACGCGCTTGGTGACGCGATCGACCAGCTCCAGATGCCCCTTGTACGCATCTATGGCGACAAGGGCCATGGCGCGCACAAGGATGACCTCTCGAAACTGCTGATGTTCCGCCGCGCTCAGTAACCGCTGATCCTTGGCAGCCATGTGCTCAGCAACGGCACGAAGGTCAGCAGCATCAGCACGATCAGGTTGGCCAGAAAGAACGGCGGCATCTCCCGCACCAGCGCCGCTGGCTTGAGGTTCGCCGCCGAGGAGACGACAAAGATCAGACTGCCCACCGGAGGCGTCGTCAGCCCCAGCGTCAGGTTCACGATCACAACGATGGCAAAGTGGTCCGGCGCAATCCCGAGGGCATGGCTGATCGGCGCTAGGATCGGCACCAGGATCATCACACCCGGCAGCGGGTCCATGAACAGCCCGAAGATCAGCATCAGCAGGTTGACCGCCAGCAGGAAGACGATGGGCGACAGATCCCAGCTGATGATGGTCTGCGCCAGAAACTGCGGCAGCCCCTCGATCACCAGCACCCAGGCAAAGGCCCGCGCCGCCCCGAGGATCAGCAGCACCGCAGCACTGATCAGCGCCGCCCGCAGGATGATCCCCGGCAGATCGCGCCAGTGCAGCGCCCGGTAGATCACCATGCCGCAGAACAGCGCATAGAACACCGCCATGACCGAGGCCTCGGTCGGCGTGAAGATCCCGCCCCGGATGCCGCCGACGATCAGCACGATCAGCCCAAGCGCCGGCAGCGCCTTGACGGTGGTGCGCAGCATCTCGGCCCGGTCGGGGCGCGGCGCGTCACTGCGGTAATCCCGCTTCCAGCTGACGACGCCATTCGCCACAAGATTGCCCAACCCCAGCAACAGCCCCGGGATCACGCCCGCCATGAAAAGCGAGCCGACCGAGACCGCCTCGTCCTGCAGTGCATAGATGATCATCACGATGGACGGCGGAATGATCGGCCCGATGACCGCGCTGGAAATCGTCAGCGCCCCGGCATAGGCGCGATCATACCCGCCCTTTTCCATCATCTTGATCATCATCGCGCCGGGGCCCGCTGCGTCGGCCAAAGCCGAGCCCGAGATCCCCGCGAACATCGTCGACGAGATTACATTGGCATAGCCCAGACCGCCGCGCAGATGCCCGACGAACTGCGAGGCAAAGCGCAGCAGCGTGTGGGTGATCGCGCCGCCGGTCATGATCTCGGCGGCCAGAATGAAGAACGGCACCGCCAGCAGCGGAAAGCTGTCGAGCCCCGAGAACATCTCCTTCACCACGACGATCTGCGGATAGGAACTGCCCAGACCAATCGCCACGAAGACCGAGATCGCCATGGCAAAGGCCACCGGCAGGCCCAGCACCATCAGCACGAACAGCGACGCAAAGAGGATCTCAACCATTGGCAGCACCCGAGATGGCGTTCACGTCGCCCTCTTCCTGTTTATACTGGCCCGCACGGATGAACGGCCCCACGATCAGCAGCAGATGCACGATCAGCAGGCTGAACCCGACCGGCATCGCGGCATAGACATAGAGAAACGACAGGCGCATCGCCGGGGTTTTCTGAAACCGGGCGCGGTCCATGTATTGCAGGCCGACATGCACCATGAAGGCAAAGAAGATCAGCAATATCAGCACGATGACAACGCGCAGGATCTGCTGACTGCGGGTGCTCAGCACATCATGCAGGTTGGTGATCGCCACATGGCCACCCCAGCGCAGCGCCAGCCCGGCCCCAACGAAGGTCATCCAGATCATCAGATAGCGCGCCGCCTCGTCCGCCCAGGGCAGCGAATGGTTGGTGGTATAGCGCAGTGCCACATTGGCCCCGACAATCAGCGCCATCGACGACAGCATCGCGATCACGACAGCTCCGTTCAGCGCCACGAATAAGCGTTCCAGCCTGCGCATCTTTCCTCCGGTAAAAAGCAAAAATTGGCCGGCGGCATCTGCCACCGGCCAATCAAGTGTGGGGTCAAAGGATTACTCGGTCGCCGAAATACGGTCGATCAGGTCCTTGCCGTAGATATCGTAGTACTCTTCATAGGCGCTCTCGACCGAGGCGCGGAAGGCCGCTTTCTGCTCCGCCGACAGGGTGTTCACTTCCATGCCGCGCTCTTTCAGCGTCTCGACGCCGCTGGTCTCGACATCGTCGACAAAGCCACGCATCGCAGCCGCACCTTGAACCGCGCCATCCATGAAGGCGGCCTTGTCCTCGTCCGACAGACCTTCCCAGAACGGTTTGGAGATCAACAGCATGGCGGGCGAATAGACGTGACCCGACAGCGTCAGATACTTCTGCACTTCGTTCAGCTTCGCCGACACGATCACCGACAGCGGGTTTTCCTGCCCGTCTATGGTGCCTTGCTGCAGCGCCCCGATCACCTCGGGCCAGGCCATCGGCGTCGGCGCCGCGCCAAGCGCGTTGAACGCCGCCAGGTGCACCGGGTTTTCCATCGTCCGCAGCTTCATGCCCGCCAGATCTTCGGGCGTTTCAATCGGGTTGCGGTTGTTGGTGATATGGCGAAAGCCCTGCTCGCCCCAGGCAACGGCGACCAGACCGGCATCGTCGAACTTGGCCAGGATCTCCTGCCCGATCGGGCCATCCAGCACATGACGCGCATGCTCCAAACTACGGAACAGGAACGGAATATCGGTGACGCCAGTGTCGGGGACAAAGTTGCTGAGCGTCCCGGTCGACACGATCGTCGCCTCGACAGTGCCCAGTTGCAGCCCCTCGATCACCTCACGCTCGCCACCAAGGGCTGACGAGGGGAAATGCCGGAACGTGAACTTGCCGTCGGTCTCTGCCTCGACCGTATCCTGCCACTTCTGCGCCGCCACACCATAGTGCGAGTCCGGCGCCAGTGCGTAGGCGATCTTCACTTCGGTCTGGGCAAAAGCGGCCCCTGCGGCCAGCGTGGCGATCCCTGCAAGCAAAGCGGCGCTGTGCATTTTAGTCAAAAACATCGAATGTCCTCCCTCATTGACATCTTGGTCCGGCGAATTGCTATCGTGTGGTCCGAAGAATGGCAATGACAAGAGTGTGATCAGCCCGTGCCGCGCGCCGCCGTCCCGCTCAACATTCCCTTGCACCGGGCCGGGCGAAATGGTCGTCTTTTTCCAGTCTTGCAAAGGAGGCCCCATGCGCCGCGTTCTGCCCTCGCTGCCCTCTCTCACCGTGTTCGAAGCTTCGGCGCGCCATGGCAGTTTCACCCGCGCGGGCGAAGAACTGAACATGAGCCAGTCTGCCGTGTCCAAGCGCATCGCCGGGCTGGAAAGCTGGTTGGGCACGCAGCTTTTCGAACGCGTCCGCCAGCGTATCGTGCTCACCGAGGCAGGCGCGCATTACCTGAGCCGTATCCGCGAAGCACTTGAAATCATGGAGGAAGCGACGATGGAGACGCTGTCCTTCCGGCCCGGTGGCGTCACGCTGAACATCGCAACCCTGCCCTCGTTCGGCAATCACTGGCTGCTGCCGCGCATGGCGGGCTTCACTGCCCTCCATCCAGACATTTCGCTGAACGTCACCTCGCGGCAGTGGCCCTTCGACATGATGCAGGAAAACATCGATGCGGCGATCTTCTACGCCGAAGCCTCCTGGCCCGGCGGCCCCTCCGACCGTCTGTTCGGAGAGGAGATGACGCCTGTCTGCGCCCCCGGCCTTATTGCGGCCGAGGATACCGCCGCCCTGGACCTGCTGCCCCTGCTGCATCACCGCGCCCGGCCCCGCGACTGGAAACACTGGCTGGAGGCGGGCGATCTGAACAGCACCGACGCCTTTCGCGGCAGCCGTTTCGACACCTTCGACATGATCATCCGCGGCGCGCGCCATGGCCTTGGCGTCGGTCTGGTGCCCAGTTTCATGGCACAGGAACACATCGACGCCCGGGAGCTGGACCGCCCGTTTCAGCGCGCCATGCCGACCCCGGGGTCGTACTTTCTGGTCCATCCCGAACGCAAGATCGAGATGCCCGCTCTGGCCGCCCTGCGCCGCTGGATGCTGGAGGAGGCGAAGACCGCGCAGGGCCCCGAAGTTCATTCCCCAAAGGAATGAATTCACGCCCATTCGTCGTTTTGCCGCGCTGCAGAACGCGCCTATCGTGGTCTCAATAAAAGCAAACAAATGCCAAGCGGCGCGTCGCAGATACCGCCCCTCCTGATGACCTGCCGGACTGGGAGGGGTGCGCACTGCGGTCAAGCCACCTTCAACAGGAGTCCCCCTATGCCACGTCCGTCCTCTTTCCCGCCCCCCGTCACCCTGTCGCGCCTCGCCGGCACGCTGCTGCTGAGCTGCATTGCCACCTCGGCGCTCGCCCAGCAGGCCGGCGTCGTCACCCTCGGGCGCACCTACGACGCCGACCGCTATGATCCGCAGCGCTCCAGCTCTCTCGCTGCCGCCGAGGTGCTCTATATGGTGGGCGACACGCTGGTGACCCTCAGCGATGATCTCAAGTCCGTGGAGCCCGCACTGGCCGAACGCTGGGAGGTTTCCGAGGACGGCCTGACCTATACGTTCCACCTCAAGCCCGGCGTCACCTATTGCGACGGCAAGGCGCTCACGGCGCAGGATGTCGTCGGCTCGATGCAGCGCTGGCTGACACCCGATGGCCCCTATGTCAGCACCTGGAAGGCCGGCATGGTCGACAGCGTCACCGCCCCGGACGACAGCACCGTGGTCTATAAACTGAGCGCCCCCAGCTCGGGCCTGCTGTTCCAGATGGCGCAGTTCAACTTCATCATCATCGATCCCGCTGAGGCCGAGGCTCTGGGGGATGATTTCGGCGTCACCGCCTTCAACGGCACCGGCGCGTTCTGTTTCGACAGCTGGCAGCCCAACGACGCCGTCGTGCTGACCCGTCATGACGGTTATGACTGGGGATCGCCCGCGCTTGGCAACAGCGGCCCTGCCAGGGTCGACAAGGTCGTCTGGAAGATCATTCCCGAGGAATCGACCCTCGTCGCCAGCCTGCAGGCGGGCGAAATCGACGCCACCTATTCCCTGCCCTCATGGTCCATCGCCCAGCTGGAGGCCGACCCCTCGATCCAGTTGGCGCAGCCTGCCGCCAGTTTCCGCACCCACTACGTCGGCATGAAAACCTCGCGTCCCAACATGGGCGACGTGCATGTGCGCGAGGCGATCAGTCACGCCATCGACCAGTCCGCCATTGCCGATGCCATCTTCTTCGGCACCGTCGATGCGGCGGACTCTTACTATTCCGAAGCCGCGCTGGATTACGATCCGACCACCGACACCAGCCCCTTCACCTTTGATCCCGACAAGACCCGCACCCTGCTGGAAGGCGCAGGCTTCACCATGGGCTCAGACGGTTTCTGGCAGAAGGACGGCACGCCCCTGACGCTGACCTACTACGGTTTCAACAGCGCCCGCGAACAGGCCGAGGCGATCCAGGGGGATCTGCGCAAGGTCGGCATCGACCTCAAGGTCGAGCTGTTCGATTCCACCGCGATCTGGGCCAAGCTGCGCGAGGAAAGCTATGACCTGTTCCAGATGGATTACCCCTATCTGAACGCGGGCGATGCGCTGAACCTCTACTTCAGCTCCGCCTCCATTCCCTCGCCGAACCGGATGATGTGGAACGACCCCGAAACCGACCGTCTGCTTGAGGCGGGCAATACCGCCACGACGGATGCGGCGCGCTCCGCCGCCTTCATGGCCCTCGGCAAGCACCTGCACGAAGCCGTCCTGTGGAAACCCCTGCTGCTGGAGACACCAACCGTCGCATTCGGGCCACGCATCGCGCCCTTCTCGCCCGCCGGGATCTCGGGTGCCGCGTTCGGCACGGGCCTGTCGCTGGCGCTGAAGTGAATCGGCTTACCCGCAACCGCCCTGCCTGCCGCGCGCTGGCAGGGCGCCTCGGGACCAGACCCGCATGATGGTTCGTCTCTTGCGCCGCGCCGCCGTCTCTCTTGTCGTTCTGACCGGCGTTCTGCTGATCGGCTTCCTGATGCTGCAGGTGATCCCCGCCGATCCCGCTGTCGCCATCGCCGGCCCGCAGGGCACCGAGGCCGAGATCGAGGCAATCCGCCGTCACCTCGGGCTGGATCAGCCGCTGATCGTGCAGTTCCTCTACTATCTGCAGCGGGTGCTCTCCGGTGATATGGGCCACTCCGTCATCAACAACGCCTCCGTCAGCGCCGAGCTGTTGCGCGCCATCGGCCCCACGGTTGAGCTGATGTGCGCCGCCATGCTCTGGGCGGTGCCGACGGCTCTGGCGCTTGGCATACTCGCGGCGCTCAGGCGCGGCGGGATCATCGACCGGATGGTGATGACACTGGCCGTGATGGGCGTGTCTATCCCGGTGTTCTGGGTCGGCCTGCTGATGATCCAGTTTGCCGTGCGCACCCGCGCCTTTCCGATCCAGGGGCGCGGAGGTCCGCTCTGGACACTGGACGGGCTCAGCCACATCGCCCTGCCCGCGACCGCCCTCGGGCTGATCCTCATCGGACCCATCGCGCGGATGACCCGCACCACCCTGTCGGATGCCCTGCATGCCGATCACGTCCGCACCGCCCGCGCCAAGGGTGCCTCAGAAACCCGCGTCGTGCTGAACCACGCATTGCGCACCGCCATCCTGCCGGTGATCACGCTGATCGGGTTGCAGATCGGCTCTCTCATGGGCGGCGCTGTCGTCACCGAGACGATCTTTTCCTGGCCCGGGGTCGGGCGTCTGGCGGTCGGCGCGATCATCGCCGGGGACTATCCGATGGCACAGGGCGCGATCATCTTCCTCGCCTCGGCCTTCATCATCGTCAATGTCGCCGTCGACCTGCTGAACGAACTTGCCGACCCCAGACTGGGAGCCCGCACATGAGCGACACCCTCACCCTGCCGCGCCGCCCCCGACGGCTTCCCCCCCGACTGCGGCGCAACCCCATGGCCGCCCTCGCCCTCGGCCTGCTGCTCGCCATTGCGCTGGCCGCAATCTTCGCGCCGCTGCTGACGTCCTTCGATCCCTACGAAACCGCCCTGCGCCAGCGCCTGCAAGGCCCCGGCAACGGCCATCTGCTGGGCACCGACAGTCAGGGGCGCGACATGCTGACCCGCCTGCTCTACGGCGCGCGCACCACCCTGATGATCGGCTGCGCGGGAACCGCTTTTGGCGCGCTGCTGGGCGGCAGCATTGGCCTGTGCGCTGCGTTCTACCGCAAACTCGACGGCGTGCTGATGCGCCTGGTCGATGTGCTACTGTCGTTCCCTTCGATCCTGTTCGGCCTGTCACTTGCGGCGATCCTGGGGCCGGGTCTCGACAGCCTCATCCTCGCCGTCGGCCTGTCGGTCATGCCCGGCATCGCAAGGATTTCGCGCGGCGCAGCCCTGTCGGTGATGACACAGGACTATATCGAGAGCGGCCGCGCCATCGGCCTGCCCGATCACCGCCTGCTGACGCGTTACCTGCTGGCCAATGCCTATCCACCGATCCTGACCTATACGACGCTGGCCTTTGGTGATGCGATCCTGCTGGCCGCGACCCTGGGATTTCTCGGTCTGGGCCTGCAACCGCCCACGGCCGAGCTGGGCGGTATTGCCGCCGAAGGGCGCGCCTTCCTGTTCATCGCGCCGCATGTCTCGACCGCGGCCTCGCTGCTGATCTTCGCGATCGTGCTGTCGTTCAACCTGCTCGGCGATGCCCTGCGCGACGCCGGTGATCGGAGGGCGCAATGAAGATGCAGAGCCTGCCGGCCCCCCAGACCACCGCGCCCCTGCTGCGCGTCGACAACCTGTCGGTCAGCTTTCGCACCGATCACGGGCCCTTGCCCGCCCTGCAGGGCGTCAGTCTCGGCGTCAGCCCGGGCGAAACGCTGGCGGTCGTGGGCGAAAGCGGCTCGGGCAAATCCGTCCTGTCACTGGCGCTGATGAACCTGCTGCCACCCACGGCCACGATGACCGCCGACCACCTCAGCTTTGACGGCAGGGATCTGGCCAGCCTCGGCCAGCGCGACAAGCGCGCCCTGCGGGGGCGCGACATGGCGATGATCTTTCAGGAGCCCGCGACCGCCCTCAACCCCGTGCAGCGCATCGGCGATCAGCTGGTCGAGGCGATCCTGCTGCACGATGACATGCCCCGCGTGCGGGCCCATACCCGCGCGGTCGAGGCTCTGGCCGCCACCGGCATCCCCTCGCCGGACGTGCGCGCCCGCGCCTATCCGCATCAGCTGTCGGGGGGGATGCGCCAGCGGGCGCTGATCGCCATGGCGCTGATCCACCGCCCCCGCTTGCTCATCGCAGACGAACCGACCACCGCGCTCGACGTCACCGTGCAGGCGCAGATCCTCGACCTGATCCGCGATCTCGCGCGTGAGGTGGGCACGGCGACGATCTTCATCACCCATGACATGGGCGTCGTCGCCGAAATGGCCGACCGCGTGGCCGTGCTCTATGCCGGGCGGATGGTCGAGATGGCCTCGGCCGCTGACCTCTTCGACAGCCCCGAACATCCCTATACGCTCGGTCTGCTCGGCTCGATGCCCCAGCTCAGCCAGCGCGGCGCGCCGATGCTGCCGATCACAGGCACCGTCCCCGATCCGCGCCACATGCCACCGGGATGCCACTTTCATACCCGCTGCCCCTTCGCCAATGGCACATGCGAAACCGTCCGGCCCCAGCTCCGCCGCCTCGGGCCCGCGCGTCTCACCGCCTGCCATTACGCGCCGCTGCTGGAAACTCTGGGAGCCCGCACATGAGCCTTCTGCACCTCACCCACCTCAGCAAGGACTTCCGCCTGAAGGGCAGCGCCTTTGGCAAACCGCTGGTGCTGCGCGCGCTGGACGACATCACCCTGACGATCCACAAGGGCGAAACGCTGGCGCTGGTCGGGGAATCCGGCTGTGGCAAGTCCACTCTGGGATGGATCGTTGCCGGGCTGCACAAGGCCACCTCCGGCCAGATGCAGGTCAACGGCCAGACCGCCCAGACGGGCAAGGCCCGCGCCCGCCAGATCCAGATCGTGTTTCAGGACCCCTTCGGCTCGCTGAACCCCACGATGACCGTCGGTGCCCTGATCACCGAGCCGATCCTGCTGCATGATCTCGCGCCGCGTGCCGCCATCCCGGCCCGCCTCGACAGTCTGCTGAGCCTCGTCGGCCTGCGCCCCGAGATCGGCAGACGCTATCCCCATGAACTCTCCGGCGGCCAGCGCCAGCGTGTCGCCCTTGCCCGCGCCCTCGCGGTCGAACCCGAACTGATCGTCTGTGACGAGGCGGTCTCGGCGCTCGATGTCTCGGTGCAGGCGCAGATCGCCAACCTGCTGCAGGAGATTCAGGCCAAGACAGGTGTCGCCCTGCTGTTCATCTCGCACGGGCTGTCGCTGGTGCGTCATATCTCGCACCGCGTCGCCGTCATGTATCTGGGCCGCATTGTCGAGGAAGGCCCCACCGAACAGGTCTTCGCCAGCCCGCGCCACCCCTATACCCGCGCCCTGATCGCCGCCACGCTGGAGCCTTTGCCCGCTGCCAGCCGCCCCCGGATGAAACTGACCGGAGAGGTGCCCAGCCCGCTTGCCCCACCCTCCGGCTGCACCTTCCGCACCCGCTGCCCGCAGGCTCAGGCCATCTGCGCGACGGATAAACCACCGCACGACGCCAAACCCCACGCCGTCGCCTGCTGGCGCAGCGATGACCTGCCCGCTTTCGTTCCCACCACACTCACACCCCCTGCGCGGATGCTGGCGGCTCTGCAGCTCTACCGGGCCGCCGCCGCGCGCCGCGCCACCGAGGATACCCTGACGTGACCCCCTCTGCGATCTGGACCACCGTCGACTACGACGCCACAGGCTATCAGACCGGCGATCTGTGCCTGCCCCATTCCGTGCACCGTTCGGCCTACGGCGTACTGACGATCCCCATCGCCGTGCTGTCTGGCGGCCCCGGCCCCACCGTCCTGCTGACCGGCGGCACCCATGGCGATGAATATGAAGGTCCCGTCGCCATCCGCAAACTGCTGGCCAGCCTGACCCCGGCCGAGGTGCGCGGCCGCATCATCGCCCTGCCGATGCTGAACGCGCCCGCCTTTCGCGCCGGTCTGCGCACCTCGCCCGAGGATGGAGGCAACCTCAACCGCGCCTTCCCCGGCGATCCGCTTGGCGGGCCAACCGCTGCGATCGCGCACTACCTCTCCTCGGTGCTGCTGCCCATGGCAGACTACTTTCACGACATCCACGCCGGCGGCTCGTCCCTGCAATATCTGCCCTTCGTCTCGACCCGGCGCAGTGGCGTGGCAGACGTCGACGACACCGCCCTCGCCTCCGCCCGCGCCTTCGGGGCCGAACGGATCGTCATCTGGGACTACTCCCCCGATCCCCGCCTCTCGACCTCCGAAGCGAACCGCCAGCAGGTCGTCTCGCTCGGCGGAGAGTTCGGCGGCGGCGGCTCGGTCTCCCGCTCCGGCATCGCGCTGGTAGAGGATGGATTGCGCCGGCTTCTGGCGCATTGGGGACTGATCGATGCGGCCCTGCCTGCGCGCGCCCCCGCCACCGAATACCGCATCATGGGGCGCGATCACTACGTCTACGCCAGCCGCGCGGGCATCTTCGAACCCGCCGTTGATCTGGGCGATGGCGTCGACACCGGCCATCTCTGCGGCGCGATCTGGAGCACCGAGGACCTTGCCGACGCCCCGCACCCGCACTATTTCGCCCGCCCCGGCACCGTCTTCTGCCTGCGCCATCCCGGCCTTGTCGTACGCGGAGACTGCATCGCCCATCTCGCCACGGAGGTCACGCAATGACCCGGACACGCGACACCGAACCCCACCGTATCAGCTGCGCCGACCTGCCCGCCGGGGCCGCCCCGACCGAGCACGAGAAGGCCGCGCATATCCTCGCCGTCGGCCTTGGCGATCCGGTGTCGGCCTATGCCGTGTTCCGGCAAAGGCGCACGTCTCAGATGCTGCTGCTTGTCGGCTGGCACTGCGCCGAGGCGGATCGCCCCGCCCTCGCCGCCGCTGTCATGGCCTTCGCCGCCGCGCGCAAGGCCCGCCTGATCCGCGCCACGCCCGACTGGCCGGAGGCGATCCGCGCCCTGCACCTTGCCGACACCGGGCGCGGCTATGCCCAGCACTGGATCGGCCCAGCAATCACCAGCCCGCATGACACCGGCCAGTTCACCCAGACCACGGGGTTCACCTGTGGCCCCGTCGCCCTCGCCATGGCGCTGGAGCGCACTGTCAGCCGCAGCACCGAAATCGCCCTCTGGCGCGAAGCCACGACCCTGATCGGGCTGAACGGCCCGGGCGGCTGCGATCCCTACGGCGTCGCGCTGGCCGCCGCCCGGCGCGGTCTGACTGTCGAGGTCTGGTTCGATAGCGACACCGCCATCCTGCTGGACCGTGGCAACAGTGCCGAAAAGCAGGAGCTGATGCGCTTTGTGCAGGCCGAATTTCGCGCCGAAGCCCGCCGCACCCTGCGCGTCCACCCACAGGCGCTGACCGGCGCAGAGCTGACCCGCCTGATCCGGGAGGGCGCGCAGGTCATCCTGCTGATCGACCAGTGCCACACCCACGCCGAGCATGCGCCGCACTGGGTGCTGGTGCACGCCGAAGACAACGGCAGCGTGTTGCTCAATGATCCCTGGGCCGAACCCGACGATGCCGAGACCCTCGCGGATGTCGATTGCATCCCGGTTGATCTGGGCACCCTCATGCGTATGGCGGCCTACGGCGACCCGGCCTATCACGCTGCCATCGTCCTGCGGAGATAGCCCCGGCGCGTCTCGGGGGCCGTCCTGCGACAGCCCCCATCGGTCAGGCCAGAAAGCCCGCCGAAGCTGCGGCCAGCAAAGCGCCACCGAACAGGATCCGGTAGATCGCGAAGGCCGTGAAGCGGTGCGTCTGGATGAACCCCAGCAGCCATTTCACCGCGATGAAGGCCGTGATGGTGGAAAACACGAAGGCCACGCCGAGCGCTGTCCAGTCTTCCTCGATGCCGCCGCCATCCTTGAACTGCGACAACAGCTCATAGCCGCTGGCGGCATACATCGTCGGGATGCCGACCAGAAAGGCGAACTCGGTCGCCGCCGCCCGGTTTGACAGCCCGAACAGCATCGCCACAAAGATCGTGGTGGCCGAGCGCGAGGTGCCCGGAAAAACCCCCGCCACGATCTGCCCCAGACCCACCGCAATCGCCACCGTCAGCGTCACCTTCGTGCGGTCCGGCAGCTTGGCGGCAAAGGCCTCGGCCGCGAGCATCCAGAAGCCCCCGATGACCAGCGCCCAGGCCACCGGCGTGATCTCGGTCGGCAGCTCGAAGCCCAGCTTCTTGACGATCAGCCCCAGCACGCCGGTGATTCCGAAGGCGATCAGGATCTTGCCCAGATAGGCCCGCGCCTCGGGGTCGTTCCAGCCGGTCAGCAGGCTGACGATGCGGCGCCAGTAGATCAGCGTCACCGCCAGAATGGCGCCCGCCTGAATGACCACGTTGAAGGTCTCGGAGCGCCCGCCCAGCCAGTGTTCGGCAATGATCAGGTGCCCGGTGGAGGAGATCGGAAGAAATTCCGTGATCCCCTCGATGATGCCGAGGATTGCGGCGTTAATGAAATCCATTGTCGATATTCCTATGTGATACGAGCTGCACGAACAACCGGGCACCGCCCGGAGTGATTGACTGCGCCGCGCGCCTGTGCGCAACCGCAAATTGGAAGCTGGCGCGCTGGTTTTTGCCGATACCGCAACGCCGCCTCATATCGTCTCATCTGCCGGGACCTGCGCCTCAAACAACGCCCCGATGCCAAGCGCACTGACCCCGCCTGTGGCCTCTGGCGACGCCTCGCGCAGCAGGAACAGCGCGCTGAGGCCATGGCGGCGCACTACCTTGGCCCCGGCGTGCGGCCCCAGCACCATCAGCGCACTGGCCCAGGCATCGGCCTCGGCGCAGCTGCGCGCGATCACGCTGACAGAGGCAGGCGGGCGCTGTAGTGGCGCGCCCCGAACCGGGTCCATCGTGTGCGACAGACGCTGCCCCGCCACCTCGACCCAATGACGATAATCGCCCGAGGTCGCGACGGCGGCATCCTGCAGCACCAGCACCGAATGGGCGGCACGGCGCGCGATCTCCGGCGCCTCCACCGCGACGCTCCAGGCGGTGCCGTCCGGCTTGGCCCCGAGCGCGCGCATCTCGCCGTCGATCCCGACCAGAGCGTCCCTGACCCCGAAATCCATCAGCACCTCCGCCAGCCGGTCAGTGCCATAGCCCTTGGCAATGCCGTTCAGATCCAGCGTCACGGCAGCCGATTTGCGCACCCGTCCCGCGTCCAGCTCCAGCGCCCCGGCGGCGCGCCCCCGGCCCGCCATCGCCACGCCGATCGCCGCAGCGGAGGCCGCCTCGGCGCCAAAGCCCCAGGCCGTCACCGCGTCGCCCATCCCGATGTCGAACGCCCCGCCCGAGGCCGCGCCGATCGCCAGCCCCAGCTCCAGCACCGCAAACAGCCGCTCCGGCACTGGGCACCACAGACCAATCGGCGCGGCGTTCAGGCGCATCAGATCACTGCCCGTGTTCCAGGTCGACATCTGCGCATCGACCTGCGCCACCGCCGCCTGCAAGGCGCGCTCCACAACCTGCGCGTCGACTTCATGGGGCGCGAAAAACTGCGCCGACCAGCGCGTGCCCATCGTCGCCCCGCTCAGCACATGGCGCACCGGATCAGTAGACATCTTCGACATACCGCCCCTCCGCCTTCAGCGTGCTCAGCTCCAGCCCCAGCGGCGTCAGGATATCGGCCAGCGCCTCGGCCACGCCCGCCGCCATCTCGCGCCCGCCACAGACCATGATCCGCGCCCCCGCCTGCATTGACGTGACCACCTCCGCCCGCTCGGCGCGCAACCGGTCCTGCACATATGAGGGGTGCGCCCCGCGCGACACCGCCGTGCTGAGGGTCGTCAGATGGCCCGCGCCCCGCCACAAGGCCAGCTCCGCGTCATAGAGAAAATCGCTGCCCGGGTCGCGCATCCCGAAGAACAGATGCACCGGACGTTTGAGCCAGTTGTCACGGATGATCCCGGCCAGCGGCCCGATGCCGGTTCCCGCCCCGATCAGGATCAGCGGCGCCGTCCCCGCCCCGGCATGAAACGCCGCATTGCGCCGCACGAATCCCTGCACGCTGTCGCCCGGCACCATCTGCATCAGCTGGCCCGAACACAGCCCGCCCGGATGCAGACGCACGACAATCTCGACAAACCCCTCGCCCTGCCCAGAAGCCAGCGAATAGAGCCGCGGCACGGCCGATCCCTCCGGCACGATGCCGATCAGATCGCCCGCCTGATACCGCCCGAAGCCGCGCCCCGTGATCCGCTGCCACAGCGACACCCGGGGCCGCGCAAACCGCAGGATCGCCGTCGGCGCCTGCACCGCCACGCCGTAGTCGCGCCGCGAGATCAGCCTCAGCACATGGCTCGGCGGGCGTACCGGTTCATAAACCAGCTCCAGTTCGCCCCCCATCGCCGCGCCAAGCGCACGGCCCCACCGCGCGATCTGCTGCGGCGATTGCCGGTCGATGGTGGTCAGCGGCAGCAGGCTCTGCCAGCCCCGCGCCTCTGCCGCGCGTGCCAGCGCCTGCGCGTAACCGCAAAACGCCGGAAAGCAGCGATCGCCAAGGCCCAGCACTGCCATCGGCACCCCCTGCAAGGCCGCGCTTTTGCCCAACCGGCCGAGAAACCCCTTCGCCGAGGCCGGGGCGTCGCCGTCGCCATAGGTGGCGCTCAGCACGATGATCCGCTGCGCCCGAGCGTAGCGCTCCGGCGCAAAGGCCGACATCGGCGCGACATGCACGCTCTGACCCTGCCCGCTCAGCGCCTTGTGCAGGGTCGCGGCCAGCGCCCATGTGGTGCCGCCCTCACTGCCAACCAGCACGATCGTTTCGGCGTCGCGGGCGGCGTGATTGCCATGGATGCGCACCCGGCCCCGCCGCCCGGCCAGCCAGATCAGCACGCCCGTCACCGCCAATGCCGGCACGCCGAGCGCCATCAGACCCAGCAGCACCCCCAGCAACGCCGCGCCCTGCCCGGTGTGCAGCATATACACCGTCTCCGAGATCCTCTGCCCGACCCCGGCCTGCGCCCAGCTCAGCCGCTCTCCCGTGCCCTGATCGATATAGCCGGTGCCTTCGGAGGTGGTCAGCGTGTAGACATCCGTCGCGTCCCCCGCATAGGGAAAGCTCAGCGCGCGCAACGCCGCCACCGGCACATCGCGCAAGCCTGCCATATCGGCCAGCGGCGCGCCCATCTCGCCACTCACGGCGGCCGGAAAAGCCGCGACCGCCTCGGCGTCTGGCAACAGATCAAAGGTCGAGGCCGTCATCCAAAGGGCCGTCAGCGCCGACAGCCCCAGTCCCAGCACCGCAATCCGCGCAATCTCGACATGCAGCCGCCCCGCCAGCGGCCCGCGCAACCGCGTGAACCAGCGCCGTGCCCCCCCGACGCGGCGCAGCACCAGAGCCACGCCCGACACAGCCAGCCCCAGCATCGCGAGCGCCCCAAGCGCCATGGTGATACGCCCGCCATCGCCCAGAAACAGCGACCGGTGCAGATTGGTCAGCCAGCGCTCAACCGGGCTCGGATCAGCCGAAGCAACGGCCTGCCCGCTCGCCGGATCGACCACCGCCGCGCCGGGCGTGCCATCCTCAAACCAATAGGCGGTGATCTGCCCCGAGGGCGCACGCTTGATCTGCTCGACCCCGGGATAGACGCTCTGGATACGACTGGCGAGCGTGGCCACGCTCAGCCCCGCCTCAACCGGCACGGCGCTCAAGCGGCCGATGGCGGGAAACAGCGACAGCGCCGCGCCGCTCAGCGTCAGCACGATCAGCAGAGCCAGCGCCACAAGGCCCGGCCAACGATGCAGCTTGCGGATCATCTCGCCTCGCCTCACATCCCGTAGCTGAAGTCAGCGATATAGCGCCGCCCCTGCACCGCCTTGCCCGCCCCGGCCGAGGTCAGCGGCACCGCAATCTCGTTCGGGCTTTCGCGCATGTCCTCGACGGCGGCATCGATATGCAGCGTATAGCCCGCGTCGATCAGCGCATCCGCCAGATCCACCGTCACCTCGAGCTTGCGCCCGGCCCCGACGCTCGCCCCGGTGATGCCGTCGACCTGCGCCGTGTCGCCCCCGGTGGCGCGGTACCAGTCGCTCAGATGGCGATAGTATTTCGACTTGCCGCCCGCCATCCACAGGCTGCCCGCATAGACGCCCTTTGCGTCGGTCAGATAGATCGCCAGATAGGCCCCTTCGCCGCCATAGCGGGTCATCGTGGTGCTTAGCGTCACCTGCTTTGCCATGGCGACGCCGGGAAGGGTCAGCGCCGTGGTCATGGCCAGAGCCGCGAGGAGGGTTTTCATGCGAATGTCCTTTGCAATATCTGCGCCACAAGCGGCGCTTTCGGGAGAGTCTGTGGCACGGGCGCGCGCACGGCCCTGCCGGTCGCGTCAGTCATCGCGGTCCCGGCCGCCCCGCTCGATTTCAAGGCTGAGAACCTGCAGCGTCTGCGGCTGCAGCGTCACCTCGATGCGCCGCCCCTGCGCGTCCGTCGCGTGGATCTCGTAGCAGCCGTCATCAATCTTGAGCCGCCGCACCGCCCAGCCATTGTCCTGCGCCATCTGCACGACCGCCGCGCGCGACTGCCAGTTGGCCATCGGCACGAAGCAATCCTGCTCTGCCCACGCCATCCCCGGAGCCACCGCCGTGGCGACTGCGAGAAAACTAAGAATTGTCACCGCTCGTTTCATGGGTCAGACTCCCTGTTGCGGCTGCCACGGAGCCTGCTTGCACCGCCAAGCTGACGCGAACCTGAAGCGGCGCGCAAACCTGCGTCAGCTTTGCGTCAGGTGGGACGTGCAAAAAGCCGCGACACAGCACCGCCCGAGGCCAGGAACAGGACCCCCCATGCGCATCCTTCTGATTGAGGACGACCGAGTTCTGGGCGCCGCCGTGCGCGACCAGATCGCCGCCGATGGCCACACCGTCGACTGGGCGATGCGCCTTGATACCGCCGGGGATGCCCTGAACGGCGCCGCCTTCGACCTTGTTCTGCTGGATCTGATGCTGCCCGATGGCCGCGGCATCGGCTTTCTGAAGACCCTGCGCGCGCGCGGCGGCGTGACCCCCGTGATCATCCTGACCGCGCTCGATCAGGTGTCTGACCGCATCGAGGGGCTGAACGCCGGGGCCGATGACTACCTCGTCAAACCCTTTGATCTGGCCGAGCTTTCGGCCCGCATCGGCTCGGTCGCGCGGCGTTATTCCGGCAATCCCAACCCGATCATCCAGCACGGCGCGCTCTCGATCGACCTCGCCGCGCGGTCCCTGCAACGCGATGGCAAACCGGTCTCCCTCACCGCGCGCGAATGGGCCCTGTTCGAGGCCCTCATCACCCGCCCCGCGCAGCTGCTCTCCAAGGCGCAACTCGAAGACAAGCTCTATGCCTTCGATGCCGAGGTCGAAAGCAACACCATCGAGGTCCACGTCAGCCGCTTGCGCAAAAAGCTCGGCGCCCGCGTGATCGAGACCGAGCGCGGCATGGGCTATCGACTGGGCACGCCATGAGGCGCCCACGCAGCCTGCAAAGCCGCCTTTCGCTGACGCTGGGGGCGGCGCTGGCGCTGATCTGGATCGCCGTCGCCACGATCACCGCGCTGATCCTGCGCCATGAGACGAACGAGGTCTTCGACAGCGCCCTGCGCCAGACGGCCGAGCATATCCTGCCCCTCGCCGCCCTCGACATCGTCGGGCGCGATGACGACGGCATACCGCAGCGGCTCGCCTCTGTGGGCGATGACACCGAAGTCTTCACCTATCTTCTGCGCGATGCGCATGGTCGCATCCTGCTGCAATCGCAGGGTGCCGAGGCCGAGGATTTCCCCCCCTACGACGGGCGCGGCTTTCGCCAGACGCCCACGCACCGTCTCTATAATGACGACGTGTTGCAGGGCAGTCTGCGCATCACCATCGCGGAACCGCTCGACCATCGCCGCACCGTCGCGCGCGAGATCCAGTTCGGTCTTGGCCTGCCACTGCTGGTGGTGATCCCACTGGCGCTGCTGGCGATCCTGTGGGCGGTGCGCGCCAGCCTGACCTCGCTGCGCCGGTTCCGCGAAGGCCTCGGGGCGCGCAGTGCCCGCGACCTCTCGCCCGTGCCCACCAGCGATCTGCCCTCCGAGATCACGCCGATCGCCGCCACCCTGAACACCCTGCTCGCCCGCCTGAACTCCGCCTTCGAGGCCGAGCGCAGCTTTGCCGCCAATGCCGCGCATGAGTTGCGCACGCCGCTCGCCGGGGCGCTGGCGCAGGCGCAGCGCCTGCAATCGGAAACCACCGACGCCGCCGCCCGCCAGCGCGCCGCCGAGATCGAGGCGACGCTGAAACGCCTGACCCGCCTCTCCGAACGCCTGATGCAACTGGCCCGCGCCGAGGGCGGTCGTCTGCGCCTCGGGCACGCCGCCGATCTGCGCCCCGTCGCCCGCATCGTCCTTGACGACATGACCCGCATGGCCGCGCCGGGCCGCATCCGCCTCAGCCTGCCCGACGCGCCCGTGCTCTCGGATCTCGACCCCGACGCCTTCGGCATCCTGTTCCGCAACCTGATCGACAACGCCCTGCGCCACGCCACCCCCGACACCCCCATCGACGTCACCCTGCGCGGCGATGGTCATCTCAGCGTCGCCAACGACAGTCCCGTCGTACCGCCGGAGGTGCTGTCGCGCCTGACCCTGCGGTTTGAGCGCGCCGAGGCCAGCGCCGAGGGCAGCGGCCTCGGTCTGGCCATCGTCGCGGCCATTGCCGAACGCATCGCCAGCCCGCTGCGCCTCAGCTCTCCGCGTCCCGGCGCGGCGACGGGATTTGAGGCCGCACTGACCCTGCCGGTTGAGGTCGGCTCCCCGCAAAAGTGAATCACGCGCGCCCTCCGCACCGCTCCGGGGGTGCGACAACGCCCGCTCCCGGCCCGCACGAAGGCGTCATTTTCACCGCGCGCCCTGCATCCAAGTCATTGCCGCTCTGCGCTGGTTTCAAACCTGTGTTATCTCAGCGTGTGTCGATATGCTGCACCTGCGAAATCGTGCTGCACCTGCGAACCCGCCTTGCGGGAAAACCGGCCCGAAGGCGCATCGCGACCGCCCCGGCAATCCCCTTTGTTTGCAAAGCAAATTTACGCCGCAGACTCCGGTTTCGCGCCAAAGACCTGCCGCTGGCCGTACCCATCCGGTCCCCCTTTGGTTGCATAAATCTCAACTCAAGCATTTGTGAATAAACGGCAAGTTGCGTGAGGTGCGGCCGTGTGACGCCTCGCGCTCGCTCCGCCACGGGCTTATTCGCCCGGCACAAGTTCGATTGCGGCGGCTTTGCGTTCCGCGTCGGATCTCCTCCCTCCGGGCCGCCCGTCAGCGACAGACGCGCCCGGTAAACGCGCAAGAGGCTAGCTGTGTTGAAACCCTTCAAGATCCCCTTGATGCTGCTGCTCGCAGTGTCCTTGTCGGGATGCCAGTACGATGTGCTCCACCCCTCCGGCTGGGTCGCCGGACAGGAGCGCAACCTTCTGATCATCTCCGTCCTTCTCATGCTCATCGTGATCCTTCCGGTGCTGTTCATGGCTGTGTATTTCCCGTGGAAATATCGCGCCGACCGCCCCGAGACCGATGACTACGATCCCACCTTCACCCACTCGAACAAGCTCGAAGTGCTGATCTGGGGTGTTCCGGTCCTGATCGTGATCGCGCTCGGCGCCTTCACCTGGGTCTACACGCACAAGCTGGACCCCTATCGCCCGCTCGACCTCGCCCATGCCGGTGAGCCGATCGAGGTCGAGGCCGTCTCGCTCGACTGGAAATGGCTGTTCATCTATCCCGAATACGGCGTCGCCTCGGTCAACGAGCTGGCCATGCCGGTCAATCGCCCGGTGAACTTCCGCCTGACCTCCAGCACCGTGATGAACACGCTGTCGATCCCGGCGCTGTCGGGCATGGTCTATTCGATGCCCGCCATGCAGACCAAGATCCACATGATCGCGGACGAGGTCGGCACCTTCGCCGGTCGCTCCGCCCACTACTCCGGCCCGGGTTTCTCGCAGATGACCTTCGACGCCAAGTCGATGACAGATGCCGATTTCGACGCCTGGATCGCCAAGGCCAAGACCGTCGACACCCCGCTGACCCGCGCCAGCTATCTTGAGCTGGAGAAGCCCTCCATCGGCAATGACGTCGCTTTCTACAGCACCGTTGAGGATGGGTTGTTCGACCGCATCCGCAATCTCTGCGTCGGCGAAGGCAAGGTCTGCATGGACCAGATGATGATGGTCGACATGCATGGTGGCGGCGGTCTGGCCGGCATCAAGGACAAGGCGGCCTTTGAATACGACGGCCAGCGCGCCATCGACGGCTTCGGCAATCTGATGGATGCGCCCGGTGCAGGCCTGATCGACGGCAACGACGACACCGACGCCAACGACAAGCCCGACGTCGACAAGAACACCCGTTCGGCCCCCGCAATGGAGCACAACTGACATGTCAACTGAAGTCGTTGAAACAACACGGGAAACGGTCTCGCCGATCTTTGGTCGGCTGAGCCTGGACTGGATTCCCTACCACGAGCCGATCTTGATCGGCACCTTCCTGGCCATCGCGCTCGGCGGGCTTGCCCTGCTGGCGGTGATGACCCGCTATCGTCTCTGGGTGCCGTTCTACAAGAACTGGGTCATCACGGTCGACCACAAGAAAATCGGCATCATGTACATGGTGCTGGGCTTTATCATGATGGTGCGCGGCTTTGCCGATGCGCTGATGATGCGGGCGCAACAGGCGCTGGCGGCTGGCGGGGCCGAGGGCTATCTGCCACCGCACCACTTTGATCAGGTCTTTACGGCGCATGGCGTCATCATGATCTTCTTCGTGGCCATGGCCTTTGTCACCGGCATCATGAACTTTGTCATGCCGACCCAGATCGGGGCCCGCGACGTCGCCTTTCCGTTCCTGAACAACTTCTCGTTCTGGATGACGGTTGCCGGCGCGCTGCTGGTCAACGTGTCGCTGTTCATCGGGGAATTTGCCCGTGTCGGCTGGCTGGCCTTTCCACCGCTGTCGGGGGCGTCGTTCTCGACCGGGCCGGGGATGGATTACTACCTGTGGTCGCTGCAGATCGCCGGGATCGGCACAACGCTGTCGGGCATCAACCTGATCGCCACCATCTTCAAGATGCGCGCGCCGGGCATGAAGATGTTCGACATGCCGGTCTTCACCTGGACCGCCCTCTGTACCAACATCCTGATCGTCGCCGCCTTCCCGGTGCTGACCGCCACGCTGACCCTGCTGACGCTGGATCGCTACCTCGGCACGCACTTCTTCACCAATGACCTTGGTGGCAACGCGATGATGTACGTCAACCTGATCTGGATCTGGGGCCACCCGGAGGTCTACATCCTGATCCTGCCGCTGTTCGGCGTCTATTCCGAGATCGTCGCGACCTTCTCGGGCAAACCGCTGTTCGGTTACAAGACCATGGTCTGGGCCACCTGCTGCATCATGGTCCTGTCGTTCCTCGTCTGGCTGCACCACTTCTTCACCATGGGGTCGGGCGCGAGCGTGAACACCTTCTTCGGGATCACCACGATGATCATCTCGGTGCCCACGGGGGCCAAGATCTTCAACTGGCTGTTCACGATGTACAAAGGTCGCGTGCGCTTTGAAGTGCCGATGCTCTGGACGATCGGGTTCATCGTCACCTTCACCATCGGTGGCATGACCGGCGTGATGCTCGCCATTCCGCCCGTCGACTTCCAGCTGCACAACACCCTGTTCCTGATCGCCCACTTCCATAACGTGATCATCGGTGGCGTTGTCTTTGGCGTCTATGCCGCTGTCACCTACTGGTGGCCCAAGGCGTTCGGCTTCAAACTGGACGACAAGTGGAGCAAGCGCACCTTCTGGTTCTGGCTGACAGGCTTCTACCTTGCCTTCATGCCGCTCTATGCGCTTGGCCTGATGGGGGCGACGCGCCGCATGGCACAGTACATGGACACCGGCTGGCAGATCTACTTCATCGCTGCCGCCTGTGGCGCCGTGCTGATCCTGTTCGGCATCCTGTCGACCTTCATCGGCTTCGCCGTCTCGATCAAGAACCGCAAGGCTCTGGCCTGTGGCTCTGACCCGTGGAATGCGCGCACCCTGGAATGGGCCACGCAGTCGCCGATCCAGCCCTACAACTTCCCGCAGGTCATCCACGTTCATGGCCGCGACGAGTTCTGGCACATGAAGCAGACCGGCTTCAAATGGTCGACCGACTACACCCCGATCCACATGCCGAAAAGCACGGCAACCGGGGCGCTGATCGCGCTGTTTGCTCTGGGCTTCGGCTTTGCCATGGTCTGGTACATCTGGTGGCTGGCGATCCTGTCGCTGTTTGCCTGCATCGCCATCGGCATCGCGCATACCTTCAACTACAACCGTGACTACTACATCCCCGTTGATGAAGTCGCGAAAACCGAAAGCAAGGGAGCTACGGCATGACCATGTTGGACACCCCCGTCACCGGGCCCGTGAAAGGGCCCGAGGGCCCGGACAGCCATCCCGATCACCACCACGAAAGCCCGACTCCCATCGGCTTCTGGATCTACCTGATGAGCGATTGCATCATCTTCGGGGTGCTGTTCGCGACCTATGCCGTGCTTGGCTACAACTACGCCGGTGGCCCGGCGCCGAAAGACCTGTTCGAGGCAGACTTCGTTCTGATCGAGACAGCCCTGCTGCTGTTCTCCTCGATCACCTTCGGCGTCGCCATGCTGCAAGCCGAGGCACACCGCCTTGACAATGCGCTGAAATGGCTGGTCGTGACCGGTCTGCTCGGCCTCGGCTTCATCGGCATGGAGATCTATGAGTTCCATCACCTGATCCACATCGGCGCAGGTCCGGACCGCTCGGCCTTCCTGTCGGCCTTCTTCGTGCTGGTCGGCACCCACGGTCTGCACGTGACCTGCGGTATCATCTGGCTGGTGACGCTGATGGTGCAACTGCGCATGCACGGTCTGACCTCGGCCAACATGCAGCGGCTCTCGACCCTCAGCATGTTCTGGCACTTCCTCGACCTGATCTGGATCGGCGTCTTTTCCTTTGTCTATCTCGTGAGGCTGATCTGATGAGCGATCATTCAAACCATAGCCACGGTACGATGAACCAGCTGATGACCGGCTTCGTGCTGGCCGCCATCCTGACGGTGATCCCCTTCGGGATCATCCTGGGAGAGCCGGATTTCTCGCGCTACATCAAGATCGGGATCATCATGGGCTTCGCGGCCCTGCAGATCATCGTCCACCTGGTCTACTTCCTGCACCTCAACTCCAAGGCTGAGGGCGGCTGGACCATCGCGGCGACCATTCTCGCCGTCGTCATTCTGGTCATCGTTCTGGCAGGCTCGCTCTGGGTCATGCACAACATGAACGAAAACATGATGCCGATGCCCGACATGGACAAGATGATGTCGCTGCAGTCCCAACAGGGCTGAGACCTCACCTGACCCTTCAAACGGGGCCGGCCCGCCCGGCCCCGTTTTTGTTTTTCCCCTTCCCAATGTCCCGAGTGTGCGTCATGTCCCGTCCCCGTCGCTGGCCCCTGCTGATCATCGTCACCCTTGTCGCCGCCCTCGGCGTCATCGGCTTTGCAAGCCTCGGCACATGGCAGGTCAAGCGCCTGCACTGGAAGGTCGCCCTGATCGAGCGTGTCGACGCCCGCGTCCACGCCCCGGCCCAGCCCGCCCCCGATGCGGCCGAGTGGCCCTCGATCACGCGCGAGGGCGATGAATACCGCCATGTCACCCTGCACGGCACCTTCCTCAACGACGACGAGGTGCAGGTCTACACCCCCTCCGATTTCGGCCCCGCCTACTGGGTCCTGACGCCGCTGCTGCGCGACGATGGCACCACCGTGCTGATCAACCGCGGCGTCGTGCCGGAGGAACTGCGCGATCCCGCGACCCGCAAAGCGCCCATGGGCGAGCAGACCGTCACCGGCCTGCTGCGCATCTCCGAGGATAAAGGCTGGCTGTTCAGTCAGGACAACCGCCCCGAGGACGGCGCCTGGTATCGCCGCGACGTGGCCGAGATCGCCGCCGCCAAGGACCTGACCACCGCGCCCTATTTCGTCGATCAGGAAAAGACCGACAATGACAGCTGGCCGCGTGGCGGGCAGACGGTGATCAAGTTCCGCAATGCCCACCTCAGCTATGCCCTGACATGGTTTGCCCTCGCGCTGATGGTGCTGGCCGGCTATGCGCTGTTCCTGCGCCAGGAGCTGAGGCGCGACCCGCTCCAAGCCTGACACAAATCCGCGCAACGCCGTCTCTTGCCGGTCTTTCGCGCATGATTTACCCCCGGTTCAACTGAGGGCCTGCGCAGGCCCACCGAAGACCACAGGACCCCGATGACCCAGCACAGCCCCTCCGACGTCGACCTGAACCCCGAAACCGAGGTCGCGATCCGTCGTCACCTCGTGCAGGTCGCGCTTGGCCGTGCCCCCGCCGACTGCGTGCTCAGCGTCGGGCGTCTGCTCGACACCGGCACCGGGATCTGGCGCGAGGAGCGTGAGATCGTCATCAAGGACCGCCGCGTCGCCTATACCGGCCCCATCGGCAGCTGGCAGGGCACCGCCACGACCCGCGTGAACCTGCCCGACCTCTCGGCCATCCCCGGCCTTGGCGAGGTCCACAAGCACATCGAATCCTCGCACCTGACGCCGGAGTATGAGGCGGCCCTCGTCATCCCGCGCGGCAACACCTGGACCTGCGAGGCCAGCCACGAATTCTCCAACGTCAACGCCGACCGCACGCTCGATTTCTGGCTCGAAGCCCGCCGTCAGGGCTCGCCGCTGAAGATCTTCCCGCTGCCCGGCTCTGCCGTTCCCCCGACCGCTTATGAACATGGCGGCGGCTGGCTCGGCTACGACGCGCAGCGCGATTTCCTTGATGCCTCGCGCATGGTTGCCGGCCTCGACGAGGTGATGGACTGGCCCGGTGTCAGCGACCCGGAAAACCCCTCGCACGAGCGTCTCTGGGGCATGATCCGCGCCACGCTGGAACGCCGCGCCGTGGTCGAGGGGCACGCCGCCGGCCTCACCGATCTGCCCACCATCAACGCCTTCGCCGCCGCCGGGATCTCCTCCGACCACGAGATGTGGACAGCTGAGGAGGCGATGGACAAGCTCGCCGCCGGTCTGTTCATCGAGTTGCGTATCCATTCCCTGCCCGAGATGGTCTCGGGTCTGCTCGCCCTCGGCCTCAAGGACTGGTCCCGCGTCGCCTTCGCCACCGATGACCGCTCCGCCACCGACACGCTGAACACCGGCGCGACGGATCACAACGTGCGCACCGCGATCAAGGCGGGCCTTGCGCCGGAAATCGCCATCCAGTGCGCCACCATCAACCCCGCCCGCCACATGCGGCTTGAGGCCTGGGTGGGCATGATCGCCCCCGGTCGCTACGCCGATATCGTGCTGCTGAACGATGTCGACAGCTTCAGCATCGATCAGGTCTGGGCCGATGGCGCGCAGGTCTCCCTCGGCACCGAGTATCTGGCGGACATCCCCCAGATCGACTGGCCCGACTGGGCCCGCAAGACGATCAACGTCGGCCGCGCGCTCGTGGCTGATGACTTCCGCATCAAAGCCCCTGAGGGCCGCGGCACCGCCACCGCCGCCCTGCTGCGCCCCTTCCACTGGGCCGACGACTTCCTGACGACGGAGCTGCCCGTGACGGGCGGCGCTGTGCAACGCTCCTCAGCCCAGAACGTCACCAAATTCGCCGTGATCGACCGGTTCTCCGGCCAAGGCGCGGTCTCTAAGATGTTCTGGCTCGGCTGCGGGCCGAGGACACCCGACACCGCGCTCGCCTGCTCGATGGCGCATGACAAGCACAACCTCTGGGCCTGCGGCTCCTCCGACGACGCCATGGCGCTGGCCGCCAACACCGTCGCCGACATGGACGGCGGCTGGGCGCTGGTTTCCGGCGGCGAGGTCCTCGCCACCATCCGCTGGGAAATCGCCGGTCTGATGAGCGCGCGCCCCGCCGCCGCACTGGACGCCGACATGCAGGCGCTGCTGACAGCCGCCGAGGGCATCGAGTGGATGTACGAGCCGAGCTTCAACCCGCGCTGGCAACCCGGCTTCCCCGAGCGCCTCGCCTGGGCCACCCTGACCTGCTCGCCGTGGAAATGGTGCCTCGTCGCGCCGTCCGATCACGCGCCCGAAGGGCTGGTCAATGTCGCCACCGGCGCCACCCATCCGGTGGTCTGGTGATGGCGAAATCGCACCGTTCAGATACCGCCGCAATACCGACCGGATACCGACACACCGATCCGGCCATCGCAACACCATCTGCGCCCCCCGCGCGGCCCCGGCACAGCGCAGATCAGTGCACCTCAGGCCCCGCTCGCGCCAAGCGCGAGTGCGCGATTAAGATGTGTGCAAATGAGTTTTCCGACTGCCCGCCAAATCAGCAAACCCGTGCTTTTTCGGTTGCCGCAGGTATACGTCACTCGTCACATAAATCAGGATCACCGTCCGATTCTGGACATGCACTTCTTACCTAGACAGGGAAATCCAATGAAAAGACTGGCGCAAATCTCCGCCCTCGCCCTCATCGCCTCGGCCGCTTCGGCGCAGGCGGAAACGCTGACCATCTCCTGGTGGGGCTATAACGGCGACAAGCTGAACGCGAACATCATCGAGCCGTTCAAGGCTCAGTGCGGCTGCGACGTCGTCTTCGAGACCGGCAACAACGCCGACCGCCTCGGCAAACTGCAGGCGCGCGGCAACAAGGGCGTCGACGTGATATTCCTCACCGACGCCTATTCCCAGATCGGCGTCGAGGCCGGCACCTTCCAGAAATTCGACGCCTCCAAGGTGCCGAACATTGAAAACATTTACGAAATCGCCCGCGATCCGCAGGGTGGCTTTGGCCCGGCCTATACCGTTGGCCGCATTGGCGTGGTCTACGACAGCGCCACGGTCGCGCCGATCACCAAGTGGGATGACCTCTGGCGCGAAGACCTGGCCGGCAAGATCTCCCTGCCCGGCATCACCACCACCGCAGGCCCGATGTTCGTCGTTCAGGCCGGCACCCACGCGGGCGTTGATGCCTACGCGGATTCTGATGGTGCCTTTGAAGCCGTCAAGGCAATCGAACCCAACGTCGCCAAGAACTACAACACCGGCTCCGAGATGGTGAACCTGATCTCGACCGGCGAAGCCTTCGTCACCATGACCCAGGATTTCACCCTGAAATCCCTGAAAGAAGCCGTGCCCACAATGACCTGGGCCGATCTGGACGATGGCGATATCGCGGTTCTGAACACCGTCAACATCCCCACCGGCGCCGAAAACCCCGAGCTGGCCTATCAGTTCATCAACTTCCTGCTGTCCGACGAAGTGCAGCAGAAACAGGCCGAAGAAGGCGTTGACGCCCCGATCAACACCAACGTCAAACTCTCGGACGAGCAGGCCGCCATGTGGACCTATGGCGCCGATGCCATTGCCGCTCTGAACACCATGGACTATGCCAAGATGAACGCGAACAAATCCGACTGGATCGATCGCTGGAACGAAATCTTCGGCATGTAAGCCATTGTTTCTGATCAGTCCTTTGGGTCTGATCTGATCTTGACGCGGGGCGGTTTTGAAAAGCCGCCCCGTATCGCTTTGTTAAAGGACACCTGACATGCCCCCCCGATTGCGCGCCTGGGCGCTGGCCACCCCGGCCACATTGCTCGTGCTGCTGTTCCTTGGTCTGCCGGTACTTTCGACCTTCGCCACCACGTTTGGCGACCCCAAGGGACCGTTTGCCACCTACGCCGCCTTCTTCAACTCCCGCTTTCGCACCACGGTGCTGTGGCGCACGATGGAGGTCGCGCTGATCACCACCATCGTCTCGGTCGCCGTCGGCTTTGCCACCGCCTGGGTCGTCGCCAAGACCCCAGGGCGGCTGAAAAGCCTGCTGATTATCGCCGCAGTATTCCCGCTGCTGACGGGGGTTGTCGTGCGCTCCTTCGCCTGGCTGGTGATCCTGGGCAAGAACGGCATCCTGAACAACTTCCTGATCTGGATCGGCGCGATAACCGAGCCGTTTTCAATGCTTTACACCCAAGGCTCCGTCATCGTGGCGATGATCTACCTGTTCGTGCCGCTGATGATCCTGACCCTTGTCGGCGTGCTGGAAGGCATCCCGCAGGACCTCACCGATGCCGCCGCCTCACTTGGGGCGAAGCCCTCTGCCGCCTTTCGTCAGGTCGTCCTGCCGATGGCCGTGCCGGGGCTGATCGTCGGCTCCGTGCTGGTCTTCACCGGGTCGTTCACCAGCTACGCCACGCCGCAGCTTCTGGGGGGCGAGCGTCAGATGATGATGGGTACTTTCCTCTATCAGAACGCCATGGTGCGCTTTGACTGGGTCGCCGCATCGACCGTCGCCGCGATCATGGTCGTGGTCACGCTGGCCACGGTCCTCGTGATGTCGAAACTGGCGCATCGCCTCAATCCGGTCGCGGGGTAACCTCATGCAACGCAAGACACATCCGCTGTTGATCGCCTTCGCAGTGCTGACGTTTCTCTTCCTCGTCGGCCCGCTGATCATCATCATCGGCGCGTCGTTTTCCGACACGTCCTTCCTCACTTTCCCGCCGCGCGGCCTGACCCTGCACTGGTATCAGAACGCGTTCGAGATTTCGGCCTTCAAGCGCACCTTCCTGACCTCGCTGATGCTGGCGGTCGGGGGCACCGCGCTGTCGATGTGCATCGGCATTCCCGCCGCCTACGCCATGGCCCGCTACCGGGTCGAGCTGCCGCGCTTTCTCGGCAACGTCTTCGTGCTGCCGATCCTGATCCCGGAAATCGTGCTGGGTTTTTCGCTGATGAAGTCGCTGGCCATGGGGATCAACCTGCCGATCATGGTGTCGCTGCTGGTCGGTCACGCGCTGATCGTGCTGCCCTACTGCGTGCGCGTCGTCGGTGCCTCGTTGAATTCCTTCGACTTTTCCATCGAAGAGGCCGCCGTCTCCCTGGGCTGCCCACGCTGGAAAGCCTTCTTCACCGTGCTTCTGCCGAACGTGAAGGCGGGCATCATCGCCGGTTTCATCCTGGCGTTCATCACCTCTCTCAATGACGTTTCGGTGTCGATCTTCCTGACCGGCCCCGGCGTTTCCACCCTCCCGATCCAGCTTCTCGCCCATATGGAGCAGTTCTTCGATCCGACCATTGCGTCGGTGTCGGTGCTGCTGATGGGTGTCACGGTGGCCGTCATGGCCATCGTTGAACGCACGCTCGGCCTGACATTCCTGACCAAGTAAAGGGCCTGACGAATGACCGTATCCCTCTCCATCGAAAACGTCACCGCCCACTACGGCACCACCAAGGTGCTTGAGGACCTGTCGCTGCATATCGCAGAAGGCGAGCTTGTCTCGCTGCTCGGCTCCTCGGGCTGTGGCAAGACCACGACGCTGCGCCTTGTCGCGGGCTTCCTGGAACCGACCGCGGGCAGGATCATGCTCGGCGATCGCGACCTGACCCGCCTGCCCGCGCATTCCCGCGACATCGGGCTGGTGTTCCAGACCTACGCGCTGTTTCCGCACCTCACCGTGCGCGACAACGTCGCTTTCGGGCTGAAACAACGCGGCGTGTCGACGAAGGAGCGCAACACGCGCGCCAACGACATGATCGACCGCGTTGGCCTGAACGCGCTGGCGGACCGCTATCCCGCCAACCTCTCCGGCGGTCAGCGCCAGCGCGTCGCCCTCGCCCGTGCCCTCGTGATCGAACCGCCGCTGCTGATGTTTGACGAGCCGCTGTCAAACCTCGACGCCAAGCTGCGCGTCGACATGCGGGTCGAAATCCGCCGCCTGCAGCAGGCCAACGGCACCACCGCGCTCTACGTCACCCACGATCAGGAGGAGGCGTTTTCGATCTCCGACCGCGTCGCGATCATGAACGCGGGCCGCATCATGCAGCTCGACGCGCCCGAGGTGCTCTATTCCCGCCCCGCCAACGCTTTCGTCGCGGATTTCGTCGGTTTCGAGAACATGATCCCGATGAAAGCCATCGCGGAATCCGGTGACGCCGTGCGCGCCGAAATGCCCGGTGGCGCAACGCTGAGCCTGCCCAAGGACACCTTTACCGTGCCCGCGCAGAACTTCATCCTGGCCACCCGGCCCGAAGGTCTGCTGGTCGCGCCCAGCGGTGACGGCATCCCTACCACGCTCGGTCTGCGCACCTATCTGGGACGCGCCTACCAGTACCAGTGCGAGACGCCCGCGGGCGAGCTGAAGGCCAATGGCCCGCTCACCCAACCGTTCGAGAGTGGCTCCAACGCCGTACTGATCCCGCAGGCCGAACAGTGCTGCCTGCTGCCAGCCGAGCCCGCATGATCGTTCTGACCAACGCCCGCATCCTGACCATGGATGCGGGCATGACCGACATCACCAGCGGCTGGATCGCGGTCGAGGGCAGCAAGATCCTCGGCCTCGGTGCGGGGTCCGCCCCTGCGCGTTATGGCATCGCACAGGACATGGGCGGCGATCTGATCATGCCCGGCATGGTCAATCCGCACTGCCACATGCCGATGACGCTGTTCCGGGGCTTGGGCGAAGACGTCGACGACCGCCTGTTCCGCTACATCCTGCCTCTGGAGCGCGCGCTTGTGACCGCCGAAGTCGTCGAGGTCGGCGCGCGTCTGGCCGCACTGGAGATGATCCGGGGCGGTGTCACCACCGTCGCCGACATGTACTATTTCGAGGATCGCATCGGCGCGGTGCTGGACCAGTCCGGGCTGCGCGGCGTCGTCGGCCAGACCTTGGCCAATTTCGCCGCCCCCGATCACGCCACGATGGACGAAGGCTTTGCCCGCCTCGACGCGCTGGCTGACCTCTACCGCGATCACCCCCGCATCACCGCCTCCGCCGCGCCCCACGCGCCCTATTCCACCGGGCTTGAGGTCATGACCCGCGTTGCTGAGTGGTCCGACGCCCACCCCGGCCTGCCCGTGCAGATGCACCTGGCCGAGACCCAGCCCGAGGTGCAATGGGCCCGCGACACCTTTGATGCAACAACAGTCGAGGTAACGGACCGCGCTGGCCTGCTGCGCCCCGCCCTGATCGCCGCCCATGTGATGTATCCGACCGGGTCCGACATGGACCTGATGGCGGAACGTGGCGTCCACGTCGCCTATAACGCCCGCTCCAACGGCAAGGCCGGACGCGGCATCGCCCCGATCACCGCCCTGCGGGAGCGTGGCATCAACGTCGGCATCGCGACGGACGGGCCGATGTCGGGCAATACGCTCGACCTTTTCAGCCAGTTCGCCCCCGCCGCCATGTTCCAGAAGATCGCCGGCGGCTCGCGCCAACCGCTGCCCTGCACCGACGTGATCCGCATGGCCACAATCGAGGGCGCGGCGACCCTGGGCATGGAGCAGCGCATCGGCTCGCTCGAACCCGGCAAACAGGCCGACCTGATCCGCATTTCCCTAGCCGATCCGCGTCTGCATCCGATCTACGACATCTATTCGATGCTGACCTTCGCGACGATGCCCACGGATGTGCGCGCCACCATGGTCGCCGGGCAATGGCTGATGCAGGACCGCCTCTGCACCACGGTTGAGGGCGAAAAGGCCCTCTCCGACGCGCTGCAGATCGCCCGCCGCTTCAAGGCGAAAATCGTCGAAATAGACGCAACCACCTGATCCCTCTGCCAAGAAAGACCACCCCCATGCGCGTCATCATCGACACGGACCCCGGCATCGACGACGCCATCGCGATCCTCTACGCCCTGCGTCATCCGGGCATCGACGTCGCCCTGATGACCACCGTCGCGGGCAACATCGGCCTCGACGTCACCACCCGCAACGCCGGGCGCATCGCCACGCTGGCGGGGGTTGAGACACCTGTCCACGCCGGGGCCGCAACGCCCCTGACCCGCGCGCCGGACCCCGAGCTTGCGATCCACGGCACAGACGGCCTCGGCGGCGTCACCCTGCCCGATGCCGCAACGCCGCCCAGCCCTGTGCCCGCAGTCGAGGCCATGGCCGCCCTCCTCATGGCCAAAGACGCAAACACCATCGACCTGCTCTGCCTCGCGCCCCTGACCAATATCGCCCTGCTGCTGGATCACGCGCCCGAAGCCGCGTCGCGCATCCGCCGCGTCATCGCCATGGGCGGCGCGATCTTTGAGCCGGGCAATGTCCACGGCACCCGCGCCGAGTTCAACATCGCCCACGACCCAGAGGCCGCCGCCCGTGTCCTGCGCGCCCGTCTGCCGCTGACGCTGATCCCCCTCGACGCCACGCGCCAGATCCGCGCCGATGCCGAGTACGTCGCCAGCCTGCGCGCCCTCAACACCAGCGCCGCGACCACCTGCGCCGACCTGATCGACGCCTATTTCGACGCCGCAAAGGGGCGTGAGAGCCGCCCTCTGCATGACCCCTGCGTACCGCTCCTCGCGCTGCACCCTGCGTTGTTCACAGTGGAAACCTACGACCTCGCCGTCGACCCCACGACCGGCGCACTGATCCCTGGCAAGCACGAGATCAGCGTCGCCATGTCGCTGGATGCGGACGCGCTGCGCGACGCGCTGCGCCTCGGCCTCAGCCGCTAGAGGCCCAGTTCTTCCTCGACCACCGCGCACCACCAGGCGACCCCCGCCGGGATGCAATCGTCGTTGAAATCATAGTTCGTCGCGTGATGCGCGCCGTTCTCGCGCATCGCGCCCATGCCGAGCCAGACATAGGCGCCCGGCACACGGCTGCCGAATTCGGCAAAGTCATCCCCCGCGGTCGAGGGCGGGAACGCGGTGCGCAAGGCCCCCTCGCCCAAGGCCTGCACCACCGCACGCTGCGCCACACCGACCGGCACCGCGTCATTGACCACCGGCGGAATGCGCCGGGTGAAGCTATAGTCGACCTCGATCCCATAGCCCGCCGCGACGCCCTTCGCATGGCGCCCGATCGCCTCTTCCAGCTGGTCGCGCACGCCCATCGAATAGGCCCGCGCGGTGCCGCCGATGCGCACCGCCTCGGGGATCACGTTCAGCGCGTTGAAATCCCCCGCCTCGACGGCGCAGGCCGAGATCACCGCAGGCTCCAGCGGATCGACCTCGCGCGCGACGATGCTGTGCACCTGCCCCAGAAACACCGCCATCGCCGTCACCGCGTCGCGCCCCTGATGCGGCTTGGCGCCATGGCTGCCAACCCCGCGAAAGGTTGCGTGCCAGTGATCCGAGCTCGCCAGTTGAGGCCCCTCCACCGCCGCGACAACGCCCAGATCCAGCCCCGGCATATTGTGCAGACCATAGGCCGCATCCACCGGAAACTGCTCGAAAAACCCATCCGCGACCATCTTGGCACCGCCACCGCGTCCCTCCTCGGCCGGCTGAAAGACAAAGTGCACGGTGCCGGAAAAGTCCCGCCCCGCCATCGCCTCCGCCGCCCCCAGCAGCATCGTGGTATGCCCGTCGTGGCCGCAGGCATGCATCCGACCCGGCGTGGTCGAGGCATAGTCGAGACCCGTCACCTCCGTCATCGCCAGCGCGTCCATATCGGCGCGCAGCAGGATCGCGCGGTTGCCATCGCCCTTGCGCAGCGTGCCGACAACACCCGTCCCGCCCAGCCCGCGCGTCACCTCCAGCCCTGCCGCCTGCAAACGGCGCGCCACGATGTCCGAGGTCCGCTCTTCCTCGAACCCCAGCTCAGGGTGGGCATGCAGATCGCGGCGGAGCGCGGTCAGATCGCGCAAAACATCCGCGTCCATCAGGCTGGTGTCTTTCATGGGCGGCGGTCCTTCTGTAGTGCTGCGGCAAAGTTTGGCTTTGGCACGCAGATACACGTGCCCGCAGAAATGGGAAAGCGCGTGATGAGAACCGATGTCTGGCAGCACCTGCACTCAGACCTGACCCCCGGCGTTCAGCCCGATCAGGAAACCTATGCCACCGCCCTCGGGGCGCACCAGCTGCTGCTGCCGATCCGGACTCTGGCGGGTGGCACGCGCGGCGTCGCCTCAATGATCCTCAATCAGGCGAGCTTTGCCGTGCTCGATGCCGTCGCAGACCGCCTGACCGACCAGCTGCGCGCCCATGCCCCCGATGTCATCGTCGCCGTGCCGACCCTCGGCCTGCCGCTGGCCGAGGCCGTCGCCCGCCGCCTTGGGCATACCCGCCTCGTCCCGCTCGGCACCTCGAAGAAGTTCTGGTATGAGGAGGATCTCTCGGTCCCCCTCTCCTCGATCACCTCGCCGGGTCAGGGCAAGCGTCTGTACCTGGACCCGAGGATGAAACCCCTGCTGGCGGGGCGCATCGCCATCATCGACGACGTGCTCTCGACCGGCACTTCCATGGCCGCCGTTCTGGCGCTGATGGAGAAGGCCGGGATCACGCCCACCGTCATCGGCGCGGCCATGCTGCAAGGCGATGCTTGGCGTGACATGGTCAGCGCGCTACCGGTCGAGGGCGCCTTCGCCACCCCGATCCTGCGCAAGACCGACAGCGGTTGGGACGCGCCTCAGGACTGACCGCCGTAGCCCTCCAGCCGGCGGCTCGGCAGCAACAGCATCGCGATCAGGCAAAGCATCATCAACCCGGTCAGCGTCGCGCCAAAGCTCCAGAGCGGCAGGCGCGCGCCCTCCAGCGTGTCCGCCGCCAGCCCCGATCCGACCGCCATCATGCCGACGACCGTGACGCCCATCGTCCCGCCCATTGAGCGCATGAACGACAGCACCCCGATCGAGGCCCCCATCTGCCCCGGCGCGGCAGCGTTCTGCACGATCAGCGCGAACACCGGGAACAGCATCCCCACCCCCATGCCGAGGCCCGTGGTCGGCAGGATCAGCAGCGCCAGCGACGGGCTGGTCGCCATCACCAGCGTCACGGCACCGGCAAAGACCACCGCCATCGCCGCGCCGCATACCACCAGCAGCTTGTAGGCCGGGCGACGCTTGAGGATCTGCGGCGTCAGGAACGCGCCCACCAGCCCGCCGCCGATCATCGCCAGAATGCCAAGTCCCGCCTGCGCCGCGCTCAGCCCGTAGACCTTCTGGAAATACAGCGGCAGATAGATCGCGAGGCCAAGGTTGGTACCGACACAGGCCGCCAGCCCCAGCGAGGCCAGCACGATCGAGCGGTTGGTGAACACGGACAGCGGGATCAGCGGATCACGCGCCCGCGTCATGCGCAGGGCGAATCCAATCCAGAACACAGCGCTGATCGCGACCAGCGCCCAGACCGGCAGCAGCTGCGCCGAGGCCTCGCCCTCCGCCGCGCCAAAGATCAGCAGCAGCGGCAAGGTCGCAGCCAACAGCACAAGCGCGCCCAGCCAGTCCACACGCCGCCCCTTCAGCGCCGCACTTGGCGCCAGCGCCGTCAGCACGCCCCAGAACACCACGAGGCAGGGCAACAGGTTGATCCAGAACACGAACCGCCAGCTGAGGTATTGCGCCAGCGCGCCCCCCGCCAGCGGGCCGATCAGACCGGCAGCCGCATAGATGGCCGAGATGAAGGCGCTGAACACCGCCCGCCGCGCCATCGGCACCCGGTCGGCCACGATGACAAACGGGATCGACACGAGGCCCCCTGCACCACAGCCCTGCAACAGCCGCGCTGCGACCAGAAACTCCAGCGAGGGCGCAATGGCACACAGCACCGAACCGCCCAGAAACAGCCCGTTCGCCAGCACCAGCGCAAAGCGGCGGCCCCGGATATCGGCAATCGCTCCGTAAAGTGGCGCGGCCACCATCGCCGCCATCAGAAAGCCCGTGGCCACCCAGGCCAGCAAGGCGCCACCGCCGAACTCGGCCAGAATATCCGCCAGCACCGGCCCGACAATCGTCTGATCCAGCGCGGCCACGAACAGCGCCAGCATCGCCGCCGCCAGCAGCCTCGGCGTGCCCCGCTCCAGAAACCGCAGACGCTTGCGCCCCGAAGGCATAGCCTGGTCCAAATCAGTCATTGTGATCCCTGCTGGTTCTGTTGCGGATAAGGGCGGCCCGGTCCTGAGGAGGGACGCCCCGAGACGGGCTTTAAACGCCCTGCCGGCAAAATGTAATCTACCTTCGCCCCGCGCCCCGCATCAAGCGCTGCCCGCGTTCCGCAAAGCACAGATCCGGGCACAGAGAGGCTTGACCCTGCCCGCGCCAGCGGCCAGCTTAGGCCCCATGAGCGCCATTCGCAGCATCCGCAACCTCGGCCCCAAGACCGAGGAAACCTTCACCCGCGCCGGAATCACCTCGGCGGAAGATCTGCGCGAGATCGGCGCGGATGCGGCCTATCTGCGGGCCATGCTGACAGGGATGCGACCGCATTTCATTGGCTATTACGCCCTTGTTCTGGGTCTGCAGGGACGCCCCTGGAACGATTGCAGCACGGCCGAGAAATCCGCCCTCCGCCTGCGCTTTGATGCGCTCTGTGCGCAGGCCCGACATCAGACCCTCGCCCGCACGTCAGCCGGGCTGCCGCAGGAGCTTGCAGCCTTCCTCGATCAGATCGGGGTCCGTCAGGGCATGGCGCAGGGAACGGCACCGCGCACCTGATTGCCCGACAGTGACAGGGAACAATCCCCGAGGCTTCTCCGTTAAGGTTGTAACTGAAAACGGAAAGGACGACCCACAATGGAACGTACCCGTGACCCGATCGGCGCCGACCTGCTCCGCGTCATCATCGCCATCTTCCTGCCCCCCGTCGGGGTGCTGCTGCAAGTCGGCTTTGGCAAGCATTTCTGGATCAACCTGATCCTGACCCTGTTCGGCTATATCCCGGGCATCATCCACGCCCTCTATATCATCCTGCGGGACTGACAGCATGGTCGCCAGCGTCCCGGCACGCGAAACTGCGATGACCGGCGTCATCACCTCAGCGCCCCAGCCGCGCGCCGACGCGCCCCCCCCCGGGCTGAGCGAGCGTCATGCCCGCCTGAAGCGGCTTGAGCGGTTGGAGCGTCTTGCCCGCACGCTCGACAGTGCGCTGCGCCTGCCGGGCACGCCGGTCCGCTTCGGGGTGGATTCCATCGTTGGACTTGTGCCTGCGATTGGCGACACGGTGATGCTGCTGCCCGCGGTCTGGATCATGATCGAAGGCTGGCGCATGGGGCTGCGCAAACGCGCCCTGAGCCAGATGGTGTTCAACACCAGCGCGGATTGGCTGCTGGGCTCTGTGCCCCTGCTGGGCGATGTCTTCGACGTCGGCTGGAAGAGCAACCTGCGCAACGTCGCGCTGATCCGCAAGGAAATCGAGCGCGAGATCGCCCGTGAGATAAAGCGCACCCCGCCTCTGGCCTGACCCCAGAGCGCCAGTCAGAACCGAGATGCAAAAAAGGCCACCCTTGCGGGTGGCCTTTGTCGTGTCTCAGAGATCGGCGTGAGCGGCTCAGCCGACCAGTTCGAGACCCGAGAAGAAGTAGGCGATTTCAGCCGCTGCGGTATCGGCAGCATCCGACCCGTGTACGGAGTTTTCACCAACCGACTCGGCGAAATCGGCGCGCACGGTGCCGGGCGCTGCGTCCTTGGGGTTGGTCGCGCCCATGACTTCGCGGTTTTTCGCGATGGCGCCTTCGCCTTCCAGAACCTGAACGACAACCGGGCCGGAGGCCATGAATTCGCAGAGCTCACCGTAGAAGGGGCGCTCTTTGTGGACTTCGTAGAAGACGCCAGCCTGTGCCGGGGTCATCTGGATGCGCTTGGACGCGACGATGCGCAGGCCGGCATCTTCGAACTTGGCGGCGATCTTGCCGGTCAGGTTGCGGCGGGTGGCGTCGGGCTTGATGATCGAAAGGGTGCGTTCGAGGGCCATGGTCAAATCTCTCTCTATCGTGGGCCGCACCGAGGGTCCGGGGCAGCAGAATTATCCGCGCCCGCCTAGCATGGGGCGCACCGCTTGAAAAGCCGGGATGTGGGGGAGGCGCTGGTGCGGGGTGGCTTTTGGTGCAGGGGGCGCTGCCCCCGCCTGCGGCTCCCCCGAAGTATTTCCGGCAAGATGACGGGGAGGGTCGCGCGCCAGGGGCGGCGGCGTTGAGATCAGGTGCGGGGCCGTTAAGATGTCGCGTCGGGTAGGATCTGGCACCGTTTACATACCGCCCCGATACCGACGCGATACCGACGTCACAATTTCGGGCATCTGACCTTGTTAACCAAGCTTGGCGCAGGGATTCGAGCGGCGCGGCGTGCGGGCCGGTGGCCGTCACGCGAACGCCCGATTGACGCCCCCCTCAGCTTCGGGCAGAGAGCGTGCATGTTACGCATCCAGAACATCACCTACTCCGTCGCTGGCCGCCCTCTCATCGTTGAGGCTTCTGCCACCATTCCCGAAGGCCACAAGGTCGGTATCGTCGGTCGCAATGGCGCCGGCAAATCGACCCTGTTCAAGCTGATCAGGGGCGAAATGCCGCTTGATAACGGCGAGGTCACGCTGCCCGCAGGCGCGCGCATTGGCGGCGTTGCGCAAGAAGTGCCCGGCAACGAGGTCAGCCTGCTGAACACCGTTCTGGCCGCCGATACCGAGCGCGCATCACTACTGGAGGAGGCTGAGACAGCCCGTGATCCCAACAGGATAGCCGAGATCCAGACCCGTCTGGCCGATATCGATGCCTGGTCTGCGGAGGCGCGGGCGAGCTCGATCCTCAAGGGGCTCGGGTTCACCTATGAGGAACAGCAGCAGCCCTGCTCCGCCTTTTCGGGCGGTTGGCGGATGCGAGTGGCGCTTGCGGCCGTGCTGTTTGCCGAGCCCGACATCCTGCTGCTCGACGAGCCGACCAACTACCTCGATCTGGAAGGCGCGCTCTGGCTGGAGAGCTATCTGGTGCGCTATCCGCACACCGTGCTGATCATTTCGCACGATCGCGGCCTGCTGAACCGCGCCGTGAACCACATCATGCATCTGGATGCGAAGAAGCTGACGCTCTACGCCGGGCCCTACGACCAGTTCGTGCGTCAGCGGGCGGAAAAGCGCGCTCTGCTGGCCGCCGCTGCCAAGAAGCAGGACGCGAAACGCGAGCATCTGCAAGCCTTTGTCGACCGCTTCAAAGCCAAGGCGAGCAAAGCCAAGCAGGCCCAGTCGCGCGTCAAGATGCTGGAAAAGATGGAGAAAATTACCGCGCCCGAGGATGAGGCACGCACGGTTTTCACCTTCCCCGAGCCCGAAGAACTGTCGCCGCCGATCATCTCGGTCGAGGCGGCGTCTACCGGCTATGGCGAGACCGTCATTCTGCGCGGCATGAACCTGCGCATCGATCAGGACGACCGCATCGCCCTGCTGGGGCGCAACGGCGAGGGCAAATCGACGCTGTCGAAGATGCTCTCGGACCGTCTCGCGCTGATCGACGGCAAGATGATCCGCTCCAACAAGTTGCGCATCGGTTTCTTTGCGCAGCACCAGGTGGATGAGCTGGTCGTCAACGAAACACCGCTGCAGCACTTGCTGACGGCCCGTCCGGGCGAGCAGCAGGCGAAACTGCGCGCACGTCTGGCAGGGTTCGGCCTTGGCGCTGATCAGGCCGAGACCGAAGTGGGCCGCCTGTCAGGTGGGCAGAAGGCACGGCTGTCACTGCTGCTGGCGACGCTGGATGCGCCGCATATGCTGATCCTCGATGAACCGACCAACCACCTCGACATCGAGAGCCGCGAGGCGCTGGTCGAGGCGCTGACCGCCTATAGCGGCGCAGTGATCCTCGTCAGCCACGACATGCACCTGCTGAGCCTTGTTGCGGACCGTCTCTGGCTGGTCAAGGACGGCCATGTCACCCCCTATGAGGGGGATCTGGAATCCTATCGCCAGATGCTGCTGACGCCGGAAAAACCCAATGGTGGCAAGGACAAGACCAAGGTTGCCGAAAAGCCCAAGCGCGCCACGCGCGAGGTTCTGATGGCCCTGCGCTCGGACGTGCGCAAATGCGAAGAGCGGCTGGCCAAGCTGAACGACATGGGCGACAAGCTGTCCTCCCGCCTCGCCGATCCGGCGCTGTACGAGCAGGAAAAAGTCGGCGAACTGGCTGTCTGGAACCGCAAGTACGCCGAGGTGCGCGAAGCCACAGAGCGGGCCGAGGCCATGTGGATCGCGGCACAGGAAAAGCTGGACAAGGCACAGGCCAACTAAAGGCCGCTGCTGAATGAGCGCGGCGGGCTTGGCAACAGGCCCGCCCCCAAGGCATAGAGGACGCATGGACACAGCCTTCCTCATCACCGCATTTGTCACCCTGTTCGTGATCATCGATCCGATCGGAATGATGCCGCTGTTCATCGCCCTGACACAGGGGCAAAGCCGCCAAGAGCGCCGCGTCATCGCCGTGCGCTGCTGTGTCATCGCCTTCGGCATCCTCGCCGCCTTCACGCTGTTCGGCGAGCAGGTGCTTGGATTCGTTGGCATTTCGATGCCGGCTTTTCGGATAGCGGGCGGGCTCTTGCTGTTTCTGACGGCCCTCGACATGCTGTTTGAACGCCGCGCCAAACGGCGTGAGGATCAGAGCGATCAGGCCGAAGCCCCCGACCCGTCCGTCTTTCCCCTCGCCATTCCGCTGATTGCAGGGCCCGGAGCCATCGCCACCGTGATCCTGCTGGCGGGTCAAAACCCGGGGCTGAGCGGTCTGGCCTTGGTTCTGGCCGTTTCGGGGCTGGTTCTCGCGGTGGTTTTCGCACTGTTCCTGATGGCCGGCCCGTTGGAGAGCATCCTCGGGCGCACCGGCATCAACGTCGTGACCCGGCTGCTGGGCATGTTGCTCGCGGCGTTGTCGGTGCAATTCGTCCTTGATGGATTGAAGGCTTTCGGCTTCGCGACCTGACCCCAAGCGTCTTTCACACAATGGTTTTCAGCAAGGCCGATGACATCCGGGTTGCGCGCGCCTATATCGGCAAGCATGAGTGGGATTGATTTCGGACAACTGACCTATCTGCTGCTTCTGCTACTGGTCGTGGCAGGATACTTCTTTGTTTCCAACAGGAACCGCGTGGGTCAGATGGCGCGACACGCCCTGCTCTGGGCGCTGATCTTTGTCGGCGTCATTGCAGGCATCGGGATGTGGGACAGCGTGCGCAGCACCCTCACCCCGGCGCAGAGCCTCAGCGAAGACGGCACCCGTATCAGCATCCCGCAATCCGCCGACGGCCACTACTACGTGACGCTTGAGGTCGACGGCACAGCGCAATCCTTCCTCATCGACACGGGCGCGACGGATATCGTCCTGACGCGCGAAGCGGCAAAGCACATCGGCATCGACCCCGATGCTCTGGTCTATTCCGGCAGTGCAGGGACCGCCAATGGCATGGTGCGCACGGCGCCTGTCACCCTCGATACCGTCAGCCTCGGCCCTGTGAGCGATCGCAATGTGCGCGCCATGGTGAATGACGGAGAGCTCTTCACCCCCCTGCTCGGCATGTCCTACCTGAACCGCTACGCCAAGATCGAGATCAGCAATGGGGCAATGATCCTGGTACGTTAGATGCTCCGGCGCGGCCGCCGCCGAGATCACTCGGCAGCGGTGGTGCTTTCGTCCATCTCGTCCTCGATCCGCGCGATACGGCCCCCGGCACGGGTCATCGTCACCACGTTGAGGGATTTCAGCTTGCGGTGCAGGGCGCTGCGCTCCATCCCGACGAACTGCGCCGTCTTCGAGATATTTCCGCCAAAGCGGTTGATCTGCGTCAGCAGATATTCGCGCTCAAATGCCTCGCGGGCCTCGCGCAGCGGCAGCATCGCCAGCGAGCCCGACAGCACCACACGCCCCTCACCATCAGTATTTCGGTCGTCTTCGCTCGGCACTTCGCGCACGTCAATCTCGCCGGTGCCATCGCCGAGGATCAGGATGCGTTCGATCATGTTGCGCAGCTGGCGCACGTTGCCGGGCCAGACCATCGTCTGCATCAGCGCGGCGGCCTCCTCGGACAGGCGGCGACGCGGCAGACCCTGTGTCGCATTCAGCACGTCGATGAAGTGGTCCGCCAGCACCGGAATATCGTCGCGCCGCTCAGACAGCGAGGGGACGAAAACCGGCACCACGTTGAGACGGTGAAACAGCTCCTCGCGGAAGCGGCCGCCGAGGATTTCCTGCTCCAGATCTCGGCTGGTGGAGGACAGGACCCGCAGATCCACCCGCACCTTTTCCGCGCCGCCAACCCGCAGGAACTGCTGATCGACCAGCACCCGCAGGATCTTGGACTGAGTGCCGATCGGCATATCCGCGACTTCGTCGAAATAGATAACACCGCCGTCGGCCTGCTCCAGCAGCCCCGGCTCGATCCCGCGCTCAGGGCTTTCGCGCCCGAACAGCACTTCCTCCATCCGGTCCGCTTCGATCTGCGCGCAGGAAACCACCACGAAGGGCGCCTCGGCACGCAGAGAATTGGCGTGGACATAGCGCGCGGCGATCTCCTTGCCGCTGCCCGATGGCCCGTTGAACATCACCCGACCATTGGATTTCGTCACCTTGTCCAGCTGCGAGACCATGGCACGGAAGCCCGGCGACGCCCCGATCATCTCGGCCGCGTTGACCTCGCGCTTTTTCAGCTGTGTATTTTCACGCCGCAGACGGCTGGTTTCCATGGCGCGGCCGATGACCACCAGCAACTGGTCGATATTAAAGGGCTTTTCGATGAAGTCATAGGCGCCCTGCTTGATCGCCGCGACCGCAATTTCGATATTGCCGTGCCCGGAGATGATGATGATCGGGATTTCCGGGTTGTCCCGCTTGACCGATTTCAGGATGTCGATGCCGTCCATCTGGCTGTCCTTGAGCCAGATATCCAGGATCATCATGGCCGGAGGCTCTGCGCTGATCTGCTCCATACACTCATCTGAGTTGCCGGCCAGACGCGTGGTGTACCCTTCATCCTTCAGGATGTCTGAAATCAGGGCGCGGATATCGCGCTCATCATCCACAATCAAAATATCACTCATCTTTACCTCATAGCTTATTATGTGCGGCGACCGGCTTCAGCGACAGCCGTATCACGGCCATCGCGCCGCGGTGGGGGGAGCCGCCCGGAGAGGACGGCGCGCCTTCGAATGCAGGGGCATCATCCAGCAGCAGCGATCCGCCATGCTCCTCGATGATCTTCTTGACGATGGGCAGGCCGAGGCCGGTGCCTTTGTCGCGTGTCGTCACGTAGGGTTCAAACAGCCGGACGCGATCTTCGGGCAGCCCGATGCCATTGTCGGCGATGCGGATCACCGCCTCTGGCAGGCGCTCGGTCTCCACCACCTCAAGAGAGACATGGATCTGAGGCGACCAGCCTTCAGGTGCGCCGCGTTCGGCCAGAACTTCGGTGGCCTCGCCCGCGTTCTTGATCAGGTTGGTTAGCGCCTGACTGATCATCGTTGCGTCGACCTCTGCAGGAATGACCCCTTCGGGCACCGAGAGAGTGAATCCGACATCCGGTTGCCCGGATTGCTGCAGCAGAACCGCATCACGCAGCAGAGCGGCAAGATCCTGATCGCGCCGTTCGGGCGTTGGCATCCGTGCAAATTTCGAAAATTCATCGACGATGCGTCGCAGATCGTCCGTCTGGCGCACAATCACATCGGTCAGACTTTCCAGATCACCGCTCAGCTCCGCCTCAAGATGGCGGGAGAATTTGCGCTTGATCCGTTCGGCGGAAAGTTTGATCGGCGTCAGGGGGTTCTTGATTTCATGGGCAATACGGCGCGCCACATCCCCCCATGCGGCCATCCGTTGTGCCGTCACAAGATCGGTCACATCGTCAAAGGCCACCACGTAGCCCTCGCTGACCCCGTCTTCGTTGCGCCGGGTCGCCATACGCACCAGAAGGTTTTCCAGCAGGCCGCCCCGCGTCACCTTGACCTCTTCCTGAATGACCTGACCACCGCTGCTGCGCAGAGCCTCGAACATTGGGCCGAACTCGGGCACCGCCATGCTCAGCGACAGCGCCTGTTTTTCGCCATGCCAATCTAGCAGCCGCTCTGCCGAGCGGTTGACGAAGGTGACATGCCCCTCCGCGTCCAACCCCACCACACCCGACGTCACGGAGCTGAGAACGCTGTCGAACATACGGCGGCGCAGCTCGATATGGGCGGTGTTGTCCAGCAGCGCCTGCCGCTGCGTCTTCAGTTCCCGGGTCATCTGGTTGAAATAGCGGCTGAGCATTGCGAATTCGTCATTGCCGGCCTCCTCGTAGACCCGCACGTCCAGATCACCGGCGCCCACCTGCTGCGCGGCACTGGTCAGCCGGCCCACCGGGCGCGACAGCCGTTCCGCGAACCAAAGCCCAAGCCAGATCGCAGCCAGAATCAGGATCACGGCAAAGCCGACATAGAGCAGACCGAACTCAAAGAGCACCCTGCCCCGTTCGCTCTCAAGCTGCTGGTAGAGGCGGACGGTTTCCTGCGTATCGTCGAGCAGGTTCAGGATCTTTCCGTCGACCTGACGGCTGACATAGAGATAGCGGTCAGGAAAGCGTTTCAGCGCGACGAGCGCACGGAATTCGTTGTTGTCCCAATCCTCGATGATCGCGATGCCATTTTCGCGGGATTCAGTCATCCTGGGCAGCGAAGGCTTTTCATAATCAAAGAGATAGGAGCGATCACCACGGGCCCGGATCTCGCCAGCACCATCGATGATATAGGCCTCGCGCAGCCCGCGCTGGATCTGGGACTGGCCGGAGGTCAGCACCTGACGCAGCTCCGCATCGCCCACGAAGAAGGCCGCGTCGCGGCTCGCGTCCAGCAGATTGGCCAGCGCTGTGGCATCCTGTGTCATGTCGTTGCGGTGTTCGTTCTCATAGGCCTGCGCGGCCGCGAGCGAGCTGCCCACCACCTGTCGCACCCGATCCGAGAACCAGCCCTCAAGCCCGATGTTGATCGTCAGCGCTGCGAAAATAGCCACCGAAACCGTGGGGATCAGCGCCATAAGCGTGAACACCCCGGTCAGGCGCAAGTGCAGGCGAGAACCCGCCGACTGAGCCCGCCGCGCCGCCACCATCTTGGCCACGCGCTGCATGACCAGCGCTGCGACGACGATGATGTAGACCAGATCGGCCAACACAACGAGTCGCAGAGCAATGGCCGAACTGCCCTTGTCGAGCGGACCCAATACCAGAAATGTCGCCAGAACCAGCAGCGGACCAAGAGTCACCAGACCCAAGGTCGCCACGTTCTGTACGCGCCTTATACGCTGCAACCGCGCAAGGCGGTTCCAGTTCAATTTACGTGCCCGGGTCGCCACAGGCTCCCCCCGCCTTGATGTGGCGTCCTAAGACGCCAGCCGCCATATTTTGTGACTCGTCATGGGATGTTTCCCATCGGCCACGGTTATGTGGCGATTTTACATCAACTTGCGTCGGCGTGTCACGCGAATATCCAGATCGGTGATCTTCTTGCGCAAAGTATTGCGGTTGATCCCGAGCAGGTCGGCACATTTGGCCTGATTTCCGCCTGTCGCTTCCAGCGCGATTTCGATCAGAGGCATCTCGACCTCTTTCAGAATGCGGGTGTAGAGGCCCGGTGGCGGCAGCATGTTGCCATGCAGATCGAAGTAGCGGCGCAGGTGGCGCGCGACGGAGCCGGAGAGCTTTTCGGTATCGCTCGCCCCGCCCATCAGCGGTTCGGTCTCGGGCTGGTTGCCAAGAACGCTTTCGACTTCGACGCGGCTGATCTCATCCGTGCGCGCGGTCAGCACCAGACGGCGGATGGCGTTCTCCAGCTGGCGCACGTTGCCGGGCCAGGAGTAGGTGCGCATCATTTCCAGCGCATCTTCGGCCAGGTAGCGACGCATCGCGCCCTCACGCTCGGCACGGTGCAGGAAATGCTCGACCAGCAGCGGGATATCGTCGACGCGTTCGCGCAGCGCCGGCACGTTGATCGTGGCACCGGTGAGGCGGTAGAACAGATCCTGACGCAGATCGCCGTCCTCCATCGCGCGGTTCAGATCGGTTTGCGAGGTGGCCATGAAGCGCGGCAGCATGTCCTGCGGGCCGTCCATCATGCGCACGATGCGGGCCTGCACTTCACCGTCGATATCCGCGATCTCGTCAAACAGGATCGTGCCGCCCTTGGAGCGTGCCAGCACCCGCGCCGGTCCCTCCAGATCCTGCAAATCGCCCGCAGAAACGGCAATGAAGGGCAGATTGCGCCGGTCACTGAAATCGTGGATGGCCTTGGCGATCAGGCTTTTGCCGGTGCCGCTTTCGCCTGCGATCAGCACGGGCAGATCGGTGTTCATCACCCGGGCGACAAGGCGATAGAGGGCTTGCATGCCTGCGGTCCGTCCGACCAGAGGCAGCTCGTCGGGGCGTTCTTTCTCCTCGGTCTTGGGCTGGGAAGAGGGCGAGCGCTGGCGTTGTTCCAGAGCGCGTGCAGTTCGCTTCATCAGGTCCGGCAGATCGAAGGGCTTGGGCAGATAGTCATAGGCCTCGGCCTCGGCCGCCTGAATGGCAGTCATGATGGTGTTTTGCGCCGAGATCACGATGACCGGCAGGCCCGGGCGGTCCTGAGCGATCTTCGGCAGCATTTCCAGGCCATTGCCATCGGGCATCATGACATCAGAGATGACCACGTCACCCTTGCCCTCGCCCACCCACCGCATCAGCGTGGTCAGAGAGGAGGTGGCGTGAACCTTGCAGCCCGCGCGGGTCAGCGCCTGCGTCAGCACCGTACGGATCGTGCGGTCGTCATCAGCTACGAGAACAGTGCCGTCCATCAGTTCATCTCCTTATCGATAAGCTCTTTCGGTGCCCGCGGCAGCGAAATTCGAAAAACCGTCTTGCCCGGAACCGAGGTGACGGAAATCCATCCCTCGTGATCCGAGATAATCTTGCTGACCAGTGCCAGCCCCAGCCCGGTGCCGTTTTCACGCCCCGAGACGAAGGGATCGAAGATGTCGCCGGCGATGTCTTCGGGCAGCCCGGGGCCATCATCCTCAATCTCGATCTGCAGCGGCAGAGACTTGCCCTTGCCGTCGGCGCGGCGCAGCCGGAAACTGTGCTCAAAGTAGGTGTGCAACCTGATCCTGCCGCCTTCCGAGCCGGCCGCCTGAGCAGCGTTCTTCAGCAGGTTCAGCACGACTTGCAGCAGCTGATCCGGGTCGCCGTAGGCGAGCGGCAGCGAGGGGTCGTAATCCTCGACGATCTTCATGCTGCCACCAAAGCCCAGCAGAGCCGATCGGCGCGCGCGGTCCAGCACGTCATGCAGGTTGACCGGCTTCAGGTCCGGCATGGTTAGGTTACCGAACTGTTCGACCTGTTCCAGCAGCTTCACCACGCGCCGGCTTTCGGCCACGATCAGATCGGTCAGCTCCCGGTCCTCGGTATTGAGGTTCATCGACAGCAGTTGTGCCGCGCCGATGATCCCCGCCAAAGGGTTCTTGATTTCATGGGCCAGCATCTCGGCCATGCCGATGGCGGATTTGGCGGCGGACTTCACCGAATGGTCCTGCGTCATCCGTCCCGCCAGCTCGCGCGGCGAAATCAGGAACAGCATGAAACCGGGGCGATCCGACAAAGGCGAGATCTGCAGGTTGCAATGCAGCGGCGCGCGATCCCCAGTGCCGACATCGACGTCGTTCACGAACAGCGGCGAGGCCGTGGCGCGCGCCCGCTCAAAGGCTTCCTCGAGGGGCGAGTCGATCATCACCCGCTCCCAGACCTTCTGGCCGCGAATGGACTTGGCAGAGGTGTTCAGAAACCCCTCCGCCGCCGGGTTGATCGAGACGATGTTGTCGTCGGGGTCCAGCAGCAGCGCCGGCACCGGCAGCGAAACCCAGACCGGCGTCTCCTCGACGTCGCTGATGGCGTCCTGCAGTTTGTCCGCGTCTATTTGTGTCACCTGCGAGGTCATGCAGCAGCCGCCTTTGTCGTCTGTGAGGAAAGGAAATCGGGAGATGGCAGCAGCGCGTCTGGCAGCATGCGAAACACCTCGGCCGCATCGCCAGAGCGCAGGATCTGCCCACGCAGAGCGCCAGTGCACCCGGTATGGTCCATGTACCAGCCAAGGTGCTTGCGCGAGACGCGCTGTCCCAGATCGCGGCCGTAAAAGCTGAGCATCGCTTCGTAGTGATCACTGACCAGCGTGACGAGGGCCTCGCCGCTCGGCGCTTGGGGCACTGGCTCGCCGCGAAGTTCTGCCGCGACCTGTGCCAGCAGCCAGGGCCTGCCCTGCGCACCGCGCCCGATCATCACGCCATCCGCCCCCGACAGACGCAGGGCATCGGCCGCAGTGGCGCTGTCGGTGATGTCGCCATTGGCGATCAGCGGGATCGAGACCGCCTCTTTCACTGCGCGGATCGCGGCCCAGTCGGCGCGGCCCTTGTAGAACTGGCACCGGGTACGCCCATGAACGGTGACCATCTGCACCCCCGCGGCCTCGGCGCGGCGCGCCAGTTCGGGGGCGTTGAGGGTGTCATCATCCCAGCCAAGGCGCATTTTCAGCGTTACCGGAATGGCGACGGCGGCGACCACGGCCTCGACCAGCGTCAGCGCATGATCCAGATCGCGCATCAGCGCTGATCCGGACAGACCGCCCACGACCTTCTTGGCTGGGCAGCCCATGTTGATATCGATGATGCTCGCGCCCTGCCCCTCGACCATGCGCGCGGCCTCACCGATCCAGTAGGGATCGCGGCCGGCCAGCTGCACGGAGGTGCGTGCCGAGCTAAGGCCCAGCTCGGCGCGCTCGCGCACACCGGGTTTGGCCTGGACCATTTCCTGACTGGCCACCATCTCGGACACCACCAGATCCGCACCGAACCCCGACACGAGGTCGCGGAACGGACGATCGGTAATTCCCGCCAGAGGCGCAAGACAGACTGGCTTTGCAGCTTTATCGTTCAGTGATGAGAGGGACATGCCTAAACCTTGAGCAACAGCCTATGCGTTAGACCGAAATTGGAGGAAGAACAACAAAACCGCACCGCATTAGCTAAGAAGACCCAAACAACTGCCCGTTTTTTGGGCGCGCGCCCGGAGACCTGCCATTGCTCTCAGTGTCGCAGGGCCCTATTCGGGATAGGCAACACGAGGAGACAGTGCACGATGACAGACGCCGCGATCATTGTTGCCGCCGGGCGCGGCACCCGGGCCAAAGGACAGACCGCAAAGCAATGGCAGATGCTAGGCGGACGCCGTGTGGCGGACTGGACGATAGACGCCATTCAGCGCGCAGGGCTTTCGCCGATCATCGTGGTTTTGCACCCCGATGATATGGCAGTCAGCGGCCTTCCGAAAGAGGTGATCCGGGTTGCAGGCGGTGCATCGCGCGATGCTTCGGTACGCGCGGGCCTTGCGGAACTGGACCCTGCTGTCGTGCGCAATGTTCTGATCCACGATGTTGCCCGCCCCTGTGTGCCGCTGAGCGTCGTTGCCGCCGTGCGCGCCGCACTTGATCACTCCGAGGCCGCCGCGCCCGGGCTGGCCGTCACAGATGCGCTCTGGCGGGCCGATGATGACCACGTCTCTGGCGTGCAGTCCCGCGAGGGGTTGCTGCGCGCCCAGACCCCACAGGGCTTTCGCCTTGCCCCGCTTATCGCAGCCCATGCCGCGCATCCCGGAGGTGCCGCCGACGACGTCGAAGTTGCCCGCGCGGCAGGCATGAGCGTGCGCATCGTCGCTGGACACGAAGACAACCTGAAAATCACCCTGCCCGAGGATTTTGCCCGGGCCGAGGCGATCTTGAACCGACAACAGGACAGATCCATGGATATTCGACTAGGCAACGGCTTTGACGTGCACGCGTTCGAGCCCGGCGATGGCTGCTGGCTCTGTGGCATCAAGGTGCCGCATGACAAGGCGCTGAAGGGCCACTCGGACGCCGATGTCGGCATGCACGCGGTCACCGACGCCATCTACGGGGCGCTGGCCGAGGGCGATATCGGCCGCCATTTTCCGCCATCCGATCCGCAATGGAAGGGCGCCGAAAGCCACATCTTTCTGGCGCATGCGGTGGCGCTTGCCAAAACGAAGGGCTACCGTATCTCAAACATCGACTGCACGCTGATCTGCGAACAGCCCAAGGTCGGCCCCCACGCCAGTGCGATGCAGGCGAGGATGGCCGACATCACCGGGATGCAGGCAGACCGGATTTCGATCAAGGCCACCACCTCCGAGAAGCTGGGCTTCACGGGCAGAGAAGAAGGGATCGCGGCCATCGCCACCGCGACATTGATTAGCGCATGAAGATATCTCACCTGATCGCAACGGTTGGTGGCGTCGGCCACTTCAAGCCCGCTCCGGGCACCTGGGGCACCCTCGCCGCCCTGATTCTGGCCTGGCCGATCCATCTGATCGGCGGGCCTGTGCTGCTTGTGATCGCAACAGCGCTCGCGTTTGTCGGGGGTCTCTGGGCGACGCGGGTCGAAACGGCGGGTCTTGCCAATCACGACCCCTCCGAGATCGTGATTGACGAAGTCGTCGGCCTCTGGATCGCCTTCCTGCCTGTCTCGATCGGAGCCGCGCATGTCGGCGCAGATCTCACCGCCCTCTGGCCCGGCTGGGTCGCGGCGTTCCTCGGCTTTCGGTTGTTCGATATCTGGAAACCCGGCCCCGTCGGCTGGGCGGACCGGCGCAATGATCCGCTGGGCGTGATGCTGGACGATGTGATCGCCGGTGTGATCGCAGCCGTGTTGGTCATCGCCCTCGCCGCCTTTGCACATCTGGTGCTGATGTGAACGATGCGGCCCCCGCCTCCACCCGCCTCGACCCCTGTCTGGCACAGGCGTTGCTTGCCGCCTGTCGCGCCGCAGGGGTCTGCCTCGCCACCGCCGAGAGCTGTACTGGCGGCCTCGTCGCCGCAGCGCTGACGGATGTCGCTGGCAGTTCAGATGTGGTGCTGGGCGGGGTGGTCAGCTATTCCAACGCGGCCAAGATGGACCTGCTGGGGGTGCACTCCGACACTCTCGACGCCCATGGCGCAGTGTCCGAACCCGTCGCGCGTCAGATGGCCACCGGCGCGGCCACGCGCTTTCACGCTGAAATTGCTGTGTCCACGACGGGTATCGCGGGCCCTGGCGGATCCGAGCATAAGCCCGAAGGCCGGGTCTGCTTTGCCGTCACCACGCCCAAGGGCACGCAGTCCCAAACGGTGGAATTCGGTGCGCTCGGGCGCGAAGCGGTACGGGCCCGCAGTGTCGAGCACGCCCTGACACTGCTGCTGACGGCCGCAGAAACGCTGTGACGGGCGCTTAGCTGTAAAGCTCGGCCGCGCGGCGTTCAAAGGCGCGCACGATGCGCTGCATCGCTTCATTGAAAACGACGCCGATAATGCTGCGCAGCACGGCATTCTTGAATTCGAAGTCGACGAAAAAGTCGACCTCGCAGCCCCCTTCTACATCGCGAAACGCCCATGTGCTCTTCATATAGCGGAAGGGCCCGTCGAGGTATTCGGTGTCGATCTTCATCGCCTCGGGCCAGAGGGTGACGCGGCTGCCAAAGCGTTCGCGGAACACCTTGAAGGAGATCACCAGATCCGCCTCCATCACCTCATGATCGCCCATCGGCGTCACGTCGCGAATCCGCGCCGCTGCGCACCACGGCAGGAATTTCGGGTAAGAGCCGACGTCCGCCACCAGATCGTACATCTGCTGCGCGCCATAGGGCAGGTTCCGCGTTTCTGAATGGGTTGGCATGTCGCTCCCGAAGGCAATTGGATGTGGTCTAGCTTGGGGGCTTCATGTCATACACTGGCCGAGTATATTCAAGGGGAAAGCATGACCTCGCGTCCTTATGTCATCGACGAAATGATCTCAGCCAAGGAGATTGCTGCAAGAATAGAAGCCCTCTGCCGGGAGATCCGTAAAACCTTTCCCAGCAATGAACGGCTGGTGGTGGTCGGATTGCTGCGCGGTTCCTTCGTGTTCATTGCCGATCTTGTGCGCGAACTCAGCGACCGGGATGTCGAGGTCGATTTTCTTGAGGCCTCCTCCTACGGCAATGCCATGGAAAGCAGCCGTGAGGTGCGGATTCTCAAGGATCTGCGCGGCGAGATCGGTGGACGAAATGTTCTGGTGGTCGAAGATATCGTCGACACCGGCTATACCCTCAGCCACGTGGTGAGCCTGCTGAAATCCCGTCTTCCCAAACGGTTACAGACCATAGCTCTGCTCGACAAACCGTCCCGGCGTGAGGTGGATTTCCGCGCTGACCTGATCGGCTTCGAGATCCCGGACGAGTTCGTTGTGGGCTATGGAATCGATTATGCGCAGTGCAATCGCAACCTGCCTTTCATCGGCAAGGTCCGGTTCACCGAATGAACCCGATGTGGTTTTTGCGGGCGGTGCGATGGCTGCGCCATCCTCCGTCCCAAGGCCGCGTGATACTCGTGGTGGCCGTTGTCGTGGCTTGCCTTGCGATCTGGGGGGCGGAGAAAATGTTCGGCTTTCCCGAGGGTTTGCGCCCGAACAGTGTGCGAAACCTGAACAGGTGATCACGAATTCGTCAGGACGGGGACGGAATGCCTCTGCTACCCTATGCCTGACGCTTCGGCAAAAGGCCTGTTGCAGCTGCCGAATGCAGATAGAACATTCCAGAGATCGACTTAAGGCAGAAAGTGAGCTTCCTTGCGTAAAATACTGATATCAATATGCATTCTAATCATTGTCGGTGCTGGGTTTGCCTGGTGGATCACCGCACCGAAAACCCTGCCTGCTGACGCGATGGCGGGGATAACAGGGACCGCAGCGAAGGGGGAAACCATCTTCTACGCTGCTGGCTGCGCGTCCTGCCACGCGGCACCCGATGCGGCGGAAGATGCGATGCTTGTGCTGGCAGGCGGGCGGGCCCTGACCTCCGATTTCGGGACATTCTATGCGCCGAACATCTCGCCCGACGTCGAACATGGCATCGGCGGCTGGACCGCGCAGGATCTGGCCAATGCTATGAAACGGGGGGTCTCGCCTGACGGCCAGCACCTCTATCCGGCGTTTCCCTATACCACCTACACCCATGCCAGCCTGCAGGACATCGCAGATCTCTACGCCTTTATGCAGACTCTGCCGGCCGATGCGACGCCCAGCAAGCCCCATGAAATCGGATTTCCCTTCAACATCCGTCGCGCACTTGGCGGATGGAAGCTGTTGTTCCTGAACGACGATTGGGTACTGGACGAGGCATCCTCGGCGCAGCTGGAGCGCGGTCGTTATCTTGTTGAGGGCCTCGGACACTGTGCGGAGTGTCACACGCCGCGCAATGCCATCGGCGGACTGGATACGGCGCGCTGGCTCGGTGGTGCACCGAACCCGTCGGGCGAGGGCAGCATTCCCAATATCACCTCTGGCGGGCTGTCCTGGTCCGAATCGGAGATTGCCGAATACCTCAAGTCAGGCTTCACCCCGGACTTCGACGTCGTCGGCGGAGAGATGGCGGATGTGGTCGGTAATATCGCCCACCTCACCGATGAGGATCGTGCGGCGATTGCGGCTTATGTGAAGGCTGTTCCGGCGGTTTCAGCGAACTAGCGCATCGCTGCAGTGACAAAAAAGGCCGCGGGCACGAAGGTGCGCCGCGGCCTTTTTCATTTTAGTGACAGAACCTTAGGCCTGTCCGAGTTTCTTGAGACGGGCAGTGCGCAGCCGGGCAAAGTCATCCCCCGCATGATAGCTTGAGCGGGTCAGCGGCGTCGCTGAGACCATCAGGAAGCCCTTGCCGTAGGCAGCTTTTTCGTAGGACGCGAATTCATCGGGGTGGATGAACTTGGCCACCGCATGGTGCTTCGGCGTCGGTTGCAGGTACTGGCCGACCGTCAGGAAATCGATGTCGGCGGCGCGCATGTCGTCCATGACCTGCATCACCTGAGGACGCTCCTCCCCCAAACCGACCATGATGCCAGATTTGGTGAAGATCGTCGGGTCCAGCTCCTTCACCCGCTGCAACAGGCGCAGGGAATGGAAGTAGCGGGCACCGGGACGGACCTCGGGATAGAGGCCCGGCACGGTTTCGAGGTTGTGGTTGAAGACGTCAGGCTTCGCCTCAACAACCGTTTCCAGCACCGACGGATCACACTTCAGAAAGTCCGGCGTCAGGATCTCGATCGTGGTGTCGGGGCTGCGGTGGCGGATGGCACGGATCGTCTGGGCGAAGTGGTCGGCACCACCATCCTTGAGGTCATCGCGATCAACGGAGGTGATGACGACGTGCTTAAGCCCAAGCTTTTCAACGGCATGGGCCACACGGCCAGGTTCGAACGCATCCAGCGTCTCGGGGCGGCCGGTGGCAATGTTGCAGAAGGTGCAGCCGCGGGTACAGATGTCGCCCATGATCATCATGGTGGCGTGACCCTGGCTCCAGCACTCACCCACATTGGGACAGCCGGCTTCCTCGCAGACGGTGACCAGGCGGTTGTCGCGCATGATCTTGCGGGTCTCGGCGTATTCCTTCGAGGTGGGTGCCTTTACACGGATCCAGTCTGGCTTTTTCGGCTGGGCGTTGTCCGGACGGTGCGCCTTTTCGGGGTGACGCTGGTCGGGGATCTTCAGGTCGCGCATATCAGGGCCTTTCCTATCGGAAGTTGGCCTATCATAGCCACAGGTGAGGTGAAGGGCCAGTTCCGCATGACAGGGTTGCGTGGGGCGCAAACCCGTTATGCACCTGCAGAAAGACATGCGCCAAATTGCTGTATATAGGGGCGAAATCTGGCTTCAAGCACCAATTAACCATGCCGCAGCGCGGAAACGACCTTGCACCGTTTTTGGAACAATTCTAGAAAACCGTCGAGTCTTTTCATGAACTTTCGAGGATATAGCCATGCAAGCCGGTTCCAAGCTTCCCGACCTGACCTTCCGCACCCGCGTTCGCGACGAGAGCATCGGCGGCACGAACCCGTTCCGCTGGCAGGACATGACCACCGCCGACTATTTCGCCGGCAAGCGCGTCATCCTGTTCTCGCTGCCCGGTGCCTTCACCCCCACCTGCTCGACCTACCAGCTGCCCGGTTTCGAGAACAACTTCGAGACATTCAAAGACCTGGGGATCGAGGAAATCTATTGCATGTCGGTCAACGACAGCTTTGTGATGAACCAGTGGGCCAAAGCGCAAGGCATTGAAAACGTGAAAGTTATTCCGGACGGGTCGGGCGAATTCACCCGTCGCGTCGGTATGCTGGTGCGCAAGGATAACCTCGGCTTCGGTCTGCGTTCCTGGCGGTATGCCGCTGTCATCAATGACGGTGTTGTCGAGCAGTGGTTCGAAGAGCCCGGCATCTGCGACAACCACAGCGAAGACCCCTATGGCGAGTCGAGCCCGGAAAACCTGATCAAATACCTCGAAGGCGCCAAAGAAGCGGCGGCCTGATCTCGAGGTCGGTTTGCCCGGCGCCAAGGCGCGGCAGACCCTGAAACAGATGCGAAGGCCCGGGGATGTCTCCGGGCCTTTTTCGTTGTCGGGACCGGCTGAGCATGGGGCGGCAAAGCTCTGATATCGCCGGATTTCGATGTCGGTATCCCGTCGGTATCTGAACGGTATCCGAACGGTGCGAAATCGCTGATTTCAGTCGGGCCGTGTCGCGCCCACCAGATCGGTTCCGGCGTCCGACAGGATGGTGGCGAGGGCGCGAAACCAGCCGTCATCGGGACTGGAAGCGCGGCGCACCAGAGCGATCTGGCGCGAGGGTTCGGGCGCGGAGAAGCGGCGCAGCGACAGGCCCTGCCCTTCGCTGGCCAGCGCCAGTTCGGGCAGCAGCGTCAGGCCAAACCCCGCCGCGACGAGGCGCGACAGAGTCGCCAGAGACGAGGCGCCCATGTTGATCTGGGCGTGCCCACGCCCGCGGCCGCAGACCTCAAGCGCCTGATCGGTCAGGCAATGGCCCTCCTCAAGCAGCATCAGCTGTTCGGGGCCAATATGATCGGGACGCAGGCTCTCGCGCCGCTCGCCCAAAGCTGCCAGACGCGCGGCAGATCCGGCGAGCAGAAAGCGATCCTCAAACAGGGTGCGGCTGATCAGATCCTCGCTCGTCTCAAGCGGCAGGGCGACGACGGCCGCATCCAGACGCCCGGCGCGCAGATCCTCGATCAGGCGGGCCGTCTTGCCTTCCTGGACCTGCACGTTGAGGCCGATGTCACGCTGGCGGATCGCGGCCAGTGCGGCGGGCAGCAGATAGGGCGCAATTGTCGGGATCAGACCAAGGCGAAGTTCGCCCGACAGGCCCTTGTTCCAACGGGCAATCTCGCTCAGCACCTGCATCTCGGACAGGACCTTTTCGGCCTGCGCCAGCACCGATCGGCCAAAGGGGGTGAGCACCACATCGCGGCTGCGCCGCTCGACCAGAGGCGCGCCCAGAGTCTGCTCCATCTCGCGAATTTGAACGGAAAGCGCGGGTTGCGAGACATGCACAGCCTCCGCCGCGCGACCGAAATTGCGCTGTTGGGCAAGCGATTTAAAGTAGCTGAGCTGTCTGAGGGTCACTGCCATAAGTATAGGTTATCGAAAGTCTTAGAAACTGCAATTGGTTCTTATGGTCTTTTACCTACATACTGACTCAGCAAAGCCTTGGAGGAAGCCACTCATGACTGACCAGAAGCGACTGACGACGACAGCCGGCGCGCCGATGCCGACCAACGAACATTCCCTGACCGCAGGCAACCGCGGCCCGGTTCTGATGCAGGATTACCAGCTGATCGAAAAGCTGGCCCACCAGAACCGCGAGCGTATCCCCGAGCGTGTCGTGCATGCCAAGGGCTGGGGCGCCAAGGGCAAGCTGACGATCACCAACGATATCTCGATGTATTCGCGGGCAAAAATCTTCTCTGAGGTCGGCAAGACCACCGAAGTGCTGAGCCGTTGGTCGACCGTTGCGGGCGAGCTGGGCGCGGCGGACGCCGAACGCGATGTGCGTGGTTTTTCGTTCAAATTTTACACAGAAGAAGGCAACTGGGATATGGTTGGCAACAACACGCCCGTGTTCTTCGTGCGTGACCCCTACAAGTTCCCCGACTTCATCCGCACGCAGAAGCGTCACCCGGTGACCAACCTGCGCAGCCCCGAAGCCATGTTCGATTTCTGGGCCGCACAGCCCGAATCGGTGCATCAGGTGACGATCCTGATGTCCGACCGGGGCATTCCCACCAACCCGATGCACATGAACGGCTACGGCAGCCACACCTTCAGCACCTGGAACGCTGCGGGCGAACGCTTCTGGGTCAAGTTCCACTTCAAGGTGCAGCAGGGCCACAAGCATTATACCAACCAGGAAGCGGAAACGCTGATCGGGAAAACCCGCGAGAGCTATCAGGAAGACCTGTATAATGCGATCGACGAGGGCAACTTCCCGAAATGGAAGATGATGATTCAGGTCATGCCCGAGGAAGAAGCGGCCACCCTGCCCTTCAACCCGTTCGATGTGACCAAGGTCTGGTCGCACAAGGACTATCCGCTGATCGAAGTCGGCATGGTCGAGATGAACGAGAACCCCGAGAACTACTTCATGTACGTCGAGAATGCGGCCTACAGCCCGTCCAACGTCGTGCCGGGAATCGGCTTCAGCCCGGACAAGATGCTGCAGGGGCGGATCTTTTCCTACGCCGATGCGCACCGCTATCGTCTGGGCACGCATTATGAGCAGCTGCCGGCCAACCAGGCCAAGAATGCGGATGTGAATTTCTATCATAAAGACGGCTCGATGCGGTTCTTCCCGCCGAAAACCGGCCATGTCGACGCCTATTACGAGCCGAACCAATACGCCGAATCGGCCAAGGCAGATCCCAGCGTGGCCGAGCCTCCGCTGAAGATCGACGGCGATGCGGCCCGCTATGACCCCGCCGATCCGGATGCGGATTACGTGCAGCCCCGCGCACTTTATGCCGAGGTGATGAACGACGAGGAACGGGGGCGTCTGCATTCCAACATGGCCTCGGCGATGGGGCCGTGCTCGGACTCCGTCAAGGAGCGGTGGTACGCCGTTCTGCGCAAGGTGCACCCGGACTACGAAGCGGGCGTGCGCAAGGCCGTTGAGGATGACGTGAACGCGATCTCGGTGACTGACGATACGCCGGTCGAGGTCTGACGAAGTTCCGTCTGATGCCGAGGTGTTTTATCGACTGTTCCGGGCCAGTAGGTTCGGTGCAGTTCAGAGCCAAAGGCGGCATTGTCGCCAATTCGGAAACAAAGAAACGGCCCGCAGGGATCTTCCTGCGGGCCGTTTATTAATGAGAGCGCGGCTTTTGACGGGGACGAAGTGCAGATGGCCGGGTCAAGAGGTCGCCGGGGCAGCCGCTTCAATTTTCGTCAAATTGTCCTGATTTCAGCCCATGAGGCCGCTGTCGCGGGGCAAGGTGCTGTAGTGGCCATGCAGCCGCTGCAGGGCGATGCGCAGCACGATCTTGCCCGAGCGCGCCGACCAACCCATCTTGCGCTCTGCCGTCTCCAACCCCTCAAGGTGGCAGCAGCAGCGCAGAGCGACATCGCTGAGGCCGGGTCCGAGCTCGGCCAGAGCGGCGGCGACGCGATCACGGGCGGCCTCGGGGCCACGGGCCGTGCCCTTGCGCGCGCCGCTGCTGACACCGGCGGTCAGGAAGTGATCCCAGTTCTGGGCGACCTGAACGCCCATTTGCGACAGCTCGAAATCCTCGCGCAGACGTTCCCCGGCGCGGACGTGTTCCGGCTTGAGGAACGGCGAGCCATCGCGATCACGCCGACGGGCCAGCGCGGCGACAGGCGTGTCGTTGACAAAGCCACGGCTGCGGGGGGTGTCCTCCTCACTCTCGTCCAGTGACAGGGCGGATTGGGCGCCACGCATCTCAAAGCTCGCCATGCCTTCCGCGAAACCGCGTGCGGCATTTTCAGAGCGTGCAATCAACAGGTTGAGAGAGGTTCTTCCAGCGGGAGTAATGGTGTAGCGCGACACCCGGCCCGTGCTTTTGCAAGCGATCCAGTCCTTCAGCGCCATCGCCTCGGCAAGGTCACGGTTGATCACGTCGAGCCGATCGGGCGAGCCGTCGATGCGGTCGCGCACGACCACGGCCTTGTCCATATCCTGCGCCACAGCCAGCACGGTGCCGGGGTGCGACAGCTGGCGCAGCACCGGCAGGGCATCGCGGTTGAGGCGGGCTTCGGTGAGCGGCGGGTGGAATTCGGTCGAGCCAGTGGGTTTCATAGCGTCATGCTCCTGTTGGTTTTCCCGGCGAAGGGCAGCTTCGCCGTGCCGGCCAAACCGGCTGAGCGCGGCGTCCATCAGAGGATCATCGCGCAGGGTTTCGTACCGCCGGATCTGACGGAGCACAGTCGAGGCGTGGCAGCCCGCGTCGCGCGCCAGTTGGCGGATGGTGATGCCGTTTTCGATATGGGCGATGTAGTGGCGCACGGCCTCGGGCAGCCAGGACGGCATGTCCGCAACCTGCCCCGCCTGTCGGTCAGGCCGGGCGTCGAGTGTGTGAATCTGGTCGATCACGAGGTGGCCATGCCTTGCGCTCAGAGTTATCCCCATAGTTACTCACAGCAAACGGCGTTAAGGTTTCCGAAAGGTTAACTATTAACCCTCAGCACAACCATTGTTTCCAAATGATAAACTATTCTTGAGGGACCGTTCGCCGCGCAAAGACACACGCAACACGCGCCAGCGTTGAGTAGCGTGAGATCCTGATGGGGTCTGGGCAAGTTTCGTGGCGCTGCTGCCGGGGGATTTGCCGCTCTTTGCAACCTGGGAAACCCGAAGGAAACGACGATGCAGGATATTCAAACGATGATGGCGCAGCTGCGTCGCCCCGGCCTGTTGATCCGTGCGGCGCGGATCGCGGCTGAGGGCTATCGCCGCGAGGCACATCTGGCGGCGCTGCTGGGGGCGAGCGTGCTGCCGCGCCATGGTGCGGCGGTGATGAAGCTGTGGGAGCGTGAGGCGGAACTGGACGGTTTGCGCCGCAACCGCTCCAGCATGTATGTGCCCTCGGCCCATGTCGAGGTGCTGTCGGCGATGATCGCCGAGGCGCAACTGTTGCAGGCACAGGCGCAGTAGCGCCCGTGCCCGACAGGTCTGTCAGGCGAAAGCGTCTGGCATCTCGGCCTTGCGGCGCGCGACATAGGCGGCCAGCGCCTCGGCCTTGGCGGGGTCGAGGTAGGGCTGCTGGTAGCTGTCGAGCAGCTTTTTCACCCGCACGGCGGCAAGCGCCTGAGTGTCCCGCGCACCCTCGTCGAACCAGGTCTCGAACGGTTTGTTGTCGAGCAGGTCCGAGCGCCAGAAGGCCGTCTGGAAGTGCCGTTCGGTGTGTGAGCAGCCAAGGTAGTGGCCACCGGGGCCGACCTCGCGGATCGCGTCCATCGCCTGTGCCTCCTCGTCATGGGGCACGCCAGCGGCCATGCGGTGCAGGATACCGAGCTGATCGGCGTCCATGACGAATTTCTCGAAGGAGGAAACCAGCCCACCCTCCAGCCAGCCACAGGCGTGCAGCATGAAATTGACGCCGCCAAGCAGCGCCGCGTTCAGGGTGTTCGCCGTCTCGTAAGCCGCTTGGGCGTCAGGCAATTTCGACCCGCAGAGGCCGCCGCCGGAGCGATACGGCAGGTTCAGACGCCGCGCCAGCTGGCCCGCACCATAGAGGATCTGGCTGGCTTCTGGCGTGCCAAACGTGGGCGCACCGGAGTTCATGTCGATGGTGGTCACGAAGGCGCCGAAGATCACCGGCGCCCCGGGGCGCACAAGCTGTGAATAGGCGATCCCGGCCAGCACCTCGGCCAGCACCTGCGTCAGGGTGCCGACGACCGAAACCGGCGCCATCGCCCCGCCGACGATGAAGGGCGAGATGATGCTCGCCTGCATATTGGCGGCATAGATCTCCAACGCGCCCATCATCGTGTCGTCGAAGGTCAGCGGCGAGTTGATGTTGATCAGCGAGGTCATGACGGTGTTGTTGGTGGCAAACTCCTCTCCGAACAGGATCTTGCACATGTCGACCGAATCCTGCGCCCGGCTGGGTTCGGTGACCGAGCCCATGAAAGGTTTGTCCGACAGAGTCATATGCGCCAGCAGCATGTCGAAATGGCGCTTGTTGACGGGCACGTCCGTCGGCTCACAGACCGTACCGCCGGAGTGGTGCAGGTATTTCGACATGTAGCCGAGCTTCACGAAGCTGCGGAAATCCTCGATCGTGGCGTAGCGGCGGCCGCCGTCGAGGTCGCGCACGAAGGGCGGGCCATAGACCGGGGACAGCACCAGGCTCTTGCCGCCGATCTCGACGTTGCGCTCGGGGTTGCGGGCGTGCTGGGTGAAGCGCTCGGGTGCCGTGGCGCAAAGCTTGCGCGCCAGACCACGGGGGATGTGCACCCGTTCGCCCTGTACATCGGCACCGGCATCGCGCCAGCGCTGCAACGCCGCAGGATTGTTGGCGAAGTTGACGCCGATCTCTTCCAGAACGGTTTCCGCATTGGCCTCGATGATCTCGAGCGCCTCGGTCGAGAGCATCTCAAGGTTGGGAATGTTGCGCTCGATATAACGGGCCGAGTCGAAACTGACTGCGCTGCGGGCGGCACGGCGGGCTGCGCCGCCCCCGCCCCGGACCCGTTTGCCGCCAACTGCCGCTTCTTCTGTCATCGCACGTCCTCTTGCCCTTCGCCCGAAGCCCGAGTCGGGCCGCAGGGTTTCCCCCGTGATAGCGCGTCCATGCGCCCGCAAGACGCGCAGATTGCGGCGCGTGAGGGGGGAAAGCGACATGCAATGCGCCCCAAGCGACCGTAAACACCCCCGGCAAAGCGGCGCAGCGCGCTCTTTCTCTTGCGCCTTTGGCGCGCGCGCACTAATCGAAGCGCATGAGCCAGACATCCCATGACCGCCTCCTGATTATCGACTTTGGCAGCCAGGTAACGCAGCTGATCGCGCGTCGCCTGAGAGAGCTGAACGTCTATTGCGAAATCCACCCCTATCAGAACGTCACCGACGCCTTCCTGACCGAGTTCGCCCCCAAGGCGATCATCTTCTCGGGCGGGCCGGATTCGGTCGTGCGGGAGGGGTCGCCGCGTCCGCCAAAGGCCGCCTATGACCTCGGCGTGCCGATCCTCGGCATCTGCTATGGCCAGCAGGTCATGATGAATGACCTCGGTGGCAAGGTGGAAGCCGGCGAATCCCATACCGCTGAATTCGGGCGGGCCTATGTCACCCCGACGGAAGCGAAGATCGACTTCATGAACGGCTGGTTCCTCGGGGGACTGGGCCGCGAACAGGTCTGGATGAGCCACGGCGACCACGTCAGCCATATCGCCCCCGGCTTTGAGGTCTACGCAACCTCGCCCGGCGCGCCTTTTGCCATCACCGCCGATCTGGAACGCCGCTTTTACGCGGTGCAGTTCCACCCCGAGGTGCACCACACCCCGAACGGCAAGACCCTGTACGAAAACTTCGTCAAGGACGCGGGCTTTACCGGCGACTGGACGATGGACGCCTACCGCGAAGAAGCGATCCGCAAGATCAAGGATCAGGTCGGCGACAAGCCGGTGATCTGTGCGCTTTCGGGCGGCGTCGACAGCTCGGTCGCGGCGGCCCTGTTGCACGAAGCGATCGGCGATCAGCTGACCTGCGTCTTCGTCGACCACGGGTTGCTGCGCCTGAACGAGGCCGAGGAAGTCGTCGCGATGTTCCGCGATCACATGAACCTCAAGGTGATCCACGCGCAGGAACAAGAGCTGTTCCTGGGCCAGCTTGAGGGCGTCTCCGACCCCGAGACCAAGCGCAAGATCATTGGCCGCCTGTTCATCGAGGTGTTCCAGAAATACGCCGACCAGATCGAGGGCGCCGAGTTCCTCGCCCAGGGCACGCTCTACCCCGATGTGATTGAATCGGTGTCGTTTTCCGGTGGCCCCTCGGTCACCATCAAGAGCCACCACAACGTCGGTGGCCTGCCCGAGAAGATGGGCCTGAAGCTGGTCGAACCGCTGCGCGAACTGTTCAAGGACGAAGTCCGTGAGCTGGGCCGCGAGCTCGGCCTGCCCGCCAGCTTCATCGGCCGTCACCCCTTCCCCGGACCGGGTCTGGCGATCCGCTGCCCCGGCGAGATCACCCGCGAAAAGCTGGAGATCCTGCGCAAGGCCGACGCCGTCTATATCGACCAGATCCGCAAGCATGGTCTCTACGACGAGATCTGGCAGGCGTTCGTCGCGATCCTGCCCGTGCGCACTGTCGGCGTCATGGGCGATGGTCGCACCTATGATTTCGCCTGCGCCCTGCGCGCGGTCACCTCGGTCGATGGCATGACGGCGGACTACTACCCCTTCACCCACGAGTTTCTGGGGGAAACCGCCACGCGCATCATCAACGAGGTCAAGGGCATCAACCGTTGCACCTATGACATCACCTCGAAACCTCCGGGGACAATCGAGTGGGAATGAGTGAAACCGGTCAGGTTCGCCTGACCGGGGCCATGTCCTGCCCCGCGGATCGGCGGGCGGCTGTTCGCGCCGCCCTGCCCGAGCATATCCGTCTGACCCGCGCGGAACCCGGTTGCCTGTCCTTTGAGGTCAGCGAAGACACCCCGGGCCAGTTCGTGGTTGCGGAAGTTTTCGCCAGCCGCGCCGCTTTCGAGCAGCACCAGTCCCGCGCCGCCGCCAGTGACTGGGCCCAAATCACGCAAGGCCTGCCGCGCGATTACCGCGTCGAGGAAGGCTGAGCGCCTAATTCCCTTGCCTGTCCGCCCCCTCCTCTGCGACACAGGGGGCAGATCCGAACGGAATCCCGCATGGCCAAGACACATACGATCCTTGCGCGCTGCGAAGCCTGTGGCCTGCGCATGACCGAACAGCGCCGGGTGATATCCGACGTGCTGGACAAGGCGCGCGATCACCCCGACGTCGAAGAGCTGCACGCCCGCGCCAATGCCCGCGATCCGCGCATCTCGCTCGCCACGGTCTATCGCACCGTCAAGGCCTTCGAGAGCGCCGGCATCCTCGAAAAAGTTGACTTCGGCGATGGCCGCGCCCGCTATGAGGATGCCGAGCGCGATCACCACGACCACCTGATCGACATGACGACCGGCACAGTGATCGAATTCGTCGACCCCGAGATCGAGGCCCTGCAGGAAAAGATCGCCGCCAAGCTCGGCTACCGCCTGCAAGGGCACCGCCTTGAACTCTACGGCGTGCCGGTCAAGAAAGACTGATCTTCTTCTTGCCCTCCATACTCCGGGGGAATTGAGGCCGCAGGCCTCAAGGGGGCAGCGCCCCCAAACGCCGCGTCCGCGTCCTGAGCTGCCACAGACGGCCTCGCGCCCCGGTGTTTTTGCAGGTTAACGCAAACAGATGCACCCTGCCCCTTTCCTCAGTCCCCCCGACAGCCTAAGACTTCTGCAACAGCCCAACAGCAAAGGGAAAGCGCCCCAATGAGCACGATTATCGACATTTTCGCCCGCGAAATTCTGGACAGCCGTGGTAATCCGACGGTCGAGGTCGACGTGACCTTGGAGGACGGCACCATGGGCCGCGCCGCCGTGCCCTCGGGCGCCTCAACCGGCGTGCACGAAGCCGTTGAGCGCCGCGATGGCGACAAGAGCCGCTATATGGGCAAGGGCGTGCTTGAGGCCGTGGCCGCCGTAAACGGCGAGATTGCCGAAGAACTGCTCGGCTTCGAAGCCACCGATCAGGTCGGCATCGACATGTCGATGATCGAGCTTGATGGCACCGACAACAAGGGCCGCCTCGGCGCCAACGCGATCCTCGGTGTCTCGCTCGCCGTCGCCAAGGCCGCCGCCGAGTTCACCCAGCAGCCGCTGTTCCGCTATGTCGGCGGTACCTCGGCGCGTGTTCTGCCGGTGCCGATGATGAACATCATCAACGGCGGCGAACATGCCGACAACCCGATCGACATCCAGGAATTCATGATCATGCCGGTCGCTGCGGACAATATCCGCGACGCCGTGCGCATGGGCTCCGAGGTCTTCCACACGCTGAAAAAAGAGCTCTCCGCTGCAGGTATGTCGACCGGTCTCGGCGATGAAGGTGGCTTCGCGCCCGAGCTTGGGTCGACCACCGACGCGCTCGATTTCATTCTGAAATCCATCGAGAAGGCCGGCTACAAACCCGGTGAGGACATCTACCTCGCGCTCGATTGCGCCTCGACCGAGTACTACAAGAACGGCAAATACGAGATGAAGGGTGAGGGCAAGTCCCTGACCTCGCAGGAAAATGCCGACTACCTCAAGGCGCTTTGCGATGCCTATCCGATCATCTCGATCGAAGACGGCATGGCCGAGGATGACTGGGACGGCTGGAAGATGCTGACCGATCTTCTGGGCGACAAGGTGCAGCTGGTCGGCGACGATCTGTTCGTCACCAACCCCGCCCGTCTGAAAATGGGCATTGAGAAAGGCGTCGCCAACTCGATGCTGGTCAAGGTCAACCAGATCGGCACCCTGACCGAGACGCTGAAGGCCGTCGATATGGCGCACCGCGCCCGCTACACCAACGTGATGTCGCACCGCTCGGGCGAGACCGAGGACGCGACGATTGCCGACCTCGCCGTGGCGACCAACTGCGGCCAGATCAAGACCGGCTCGCTGGCGCGCTCTGACCGGCTGGCGAAGTACAACCAGCTGATCCGTATCGAGGAAATGCTGGGCGAGACGGCGGAATACGCCGGCCGCTCGATCCTGAAACGCTGATCTGTCTTTGCTGGATCTGACGTTGCGCCCCGCGGCCCATGACCGGGCCGCGGGGCGATTTTGTTTCGGTTGTTGCGTGATTTGCGGAAGAGGGCCGCGCTGGTGGCTGGGCTGGTACGGCGAGGCGCCCCAGCGGGCGGGATCTGTGGCGGAGGGCGGATGCCTCCGGCGGGAGTATGAAGCAAGAAGAAGGCCGCAGAGGGCCCCAGGGGGCCGCGCCTCAGGCTGGTGTTTTCAGCCGCAGAAGGCGCATCGTCAGTCCGGCGAGTTTGAAGGCCACCGGGCCGATGATCAGGGACAGGACGAACGCGACGGGCCAGGCGGTCAGCCAGCGTTGCATCCAGGTGGCGAACCAGCCTTCCGAGAAGCCGAAGGGCAGGATCGACATGGCGAAGGTCATCGACAGCGCCATCAGGCAGGAGATGAAGATCTGTGCGGTGATGAGGGTGGCTTTGGCATTGGTGGTCATGGCAGGCTCCGATAAGACAAGACAGGGGTTGGCCCGGCACAAAGCGTGCCAAGGCTATGAGGGTCACAACTGCCGTGGGTTCGGAAAATCGACTAGCTACCGTGCTTTGCACAGTGACCGGGATAACCAACCGGTCGTTCGTTTTTCGGCTTTAGCGGTATAGCCTGCCTGCTTGCCCTGCGTCAAGCGCACCAGAGCAAACCAGTTAACCTATGATTGCATAGCCTGTGCCAACAGAAAGATGGAACCCACATGACCGCTGACGACATCATCGCCCTTCTGGATCTTCAGCCGCATCCTGAGGGCGGCCATTTCCGCCAGACCTGGATCGCCGGAGCCACTGAAGCCCGCCCGGCCGGGACCTGCATCTATTTCCTGCTGCGCGAGGGCGAGGCCAGCCATTGGCACGCCGTCGACAGCACGGAGATCTGGCATCACTACGCCGGAGCCGAGGTTGAACTGCGTCTGTCGGACACCACAGAGGGGCCCTATGCCGCGCATCGCCTTGGTCCGGATCTGGCCAGTGGGGCGCGTCCTCAGGTCATCGTGCCGGTGCATCACTGGCAGGCGGCGCGCGCCATGGGGGGCTGGGCGCTGGTTGGCTGCACTGTCTCGCCCGCTTTCGATTTCGCCGGGTTCACGCTGGCCCCTGACGATTTCGATATTCCGGGGCCGCGCGACGCCAGCATTTGAAGGCGTCGGCGGGTGTGAATTTCCGCCTGTCAGAAAAATCTGAAAAAAGATGTGGCGCGATGAAACTTTGTCGCGCGGCTTGTCGTGGATAGATCCGAAGACAGCGTTCAGGACACTGTCGGGCATGTCAGTGCAAGCTGGCCTGCCACAGTCGCGAGGGCGGACCCATCGGTGATGGGAGCCGAGCACATCAGGGACGGCCCCCCGTAGCCGGCCCCCGTTTGTGCCCACGCCCCTGCAGAGGCCGCATCCCCGGCCCTTGCAGGGTGCGGCCCGCGCTGGCGCAGTGTCCTGTCTTCTTGTGCGAGTGATGTTGTGTGGAGCCGTATCAGTCTGTCGAGTTTGTGACGAGTAACCTGTTGCGTTGTTAACGAGTGGCTCCCCACTCATCCCCCGGTGGGGCGCCGGCGACTGCGTTCGGTCGCTTCGGCGTCCTGTGTTCGCCGGGGGATGAGCCTCCTGCCGTCGGGACGGGTTTCCCACGTTACCGTGTCGGCGGGCAGGCAGGAAAAGAGGCGGGGCATTGCCCCGCCTCTTGCGTTTCATGACCGGCTTTTTTCGCGGTATGGCGCGTGTTTAGCGGGCGCTTTGAATGGCGGCGATCAGGCCGGCGGTCGAGCCGTCCTTGTCCGCGCTGCTCTGATCGCCCGACAGGATCGGGGCGAGTTTCAGTGCCAGTTCCTTGCCCAGCTCCACGCCCCACTGATCAAAGGAGTTGATGCCGAGGATGACACCTTCGACAAAGACCCGGTGTTCATAAAGCGCGATGATCTGGCCCAGCACGAAGGCGGTGAGCTGGGGGTAGAGCAACGTCGTCGAGGGGCGGTTGCCCGGAAAGACACGGTGCGCGGCCTGCCGCGAGAGTTCCTCGCCGGTGAAGCCCTTGTCTGACATCAGGGCGGTGGCCTCCTCCAGCGAACGGCCAAGCATCAGCGCTTCGGATTGCGCCAGGCAGTTGGCGAGCAGCAGATCGTGCTGGTGCGCAAGGTCTGGTTCATGGCCTTTGATCCCGGCCATGAATTCGCAGGGCACGACGCGGGTGCCCTGGTGGATCAGCTGGTAGAAGGCGTGCTGGCCGTTGGTGCCGGGCTCTCCCCAGACGACGGGGCCGGAGTGCACCGGCAGATCGGAGCCGTCCATGGAAACGCGCTTGCCGTTGCTCTCCATCTCGAGTTGCTGGAGGTAGGCGGGCAGCCGCAACAGGCGCTGCTCGTAGGGCAGCACGGCGCGGGTGGCGTAGCCGAGGCCCTGGTTGTGCCAGATACCCGTGAGGGCCAGCAGCACCGGCAGGTTGTCGGCCAGCGGGGCGTCGCGGAAGTGGTGATCCATCGCCTGCGCACCGCTGAGCAATTCGCGGAAGGTTGCGGGCCCGGTGGCGAGCATCACCGACAGGCCAATCGGCCCCCAGAGAGAATAGCGCCCACCGACCCAATCCTCGAACCCGAAAACGCGGCACGGATCGATGCCCCATTGCGTCGTCTTCTCGAGGTTGGAGCTGAGGGCGGCGAATTGCGCGCCGGTGTCCGAGACCTGCTGCGCCATCCATTTGCGGGCGGTTTCCGCATTGGTCATCGTCTCGATGGTGGTAAAGGTCTTGGAGGCGACGATCACCAGAGTCGTCGACGGATCAAGGCCTTGCAGCGCGTCGTGAATGTGCGCTCCGTCGACGTTGGAGACGTAGTGGATGCGTGGGCCGTCGCGGTACGGGCTGAGCGCGATATCGAGCATGACCGGGCCGAGATCAGAGCCGCCGATGCCGATGTTGACCACATCGGTGATCGCGCCGCCCTGACCGGTAAAGCGCCCCTCGCGCAGGTCGTCGGCAAAGGCCTCCATCCGCGCGAGGGTGTCGAGGACGCCGGGCATCACGTCTTCGCCGTCCACCATCACTGGCGTGGCGTCGAGGTTGCGCAGCGCGGTGTGCAGCACGGCGCGGCCTTCGGTGTCGTTGATCTTTTCGCCCCCGAACATCGCCGCGCGCTTGCCCGCCAGGTCAGCATTCTCGCACAGCTCAAGCAGCGCAGCCATGACATCGGCGTCGATATTGGTTTTGGAGTAGTCGAACAGCAGACCCTCCGCGCGGGCCGAGAAGGTCTGGAAGCGCGCGGAATCCTCGTTGAAGAGACTGAGGATCGGGCGATCCCGCAGGCTGTCAGCAAGGCCAGTCAGCTTTTCCCACATCTATCAAAATCCTTTTAGGTCATATAATTGCACGTCGAAGCTTATTCAGCCCAATGGACGGTCGCATCGGCCAGAACGGCTGCGATCGGGGCCTCTTCGGGGCTGAGGGTACGGGCGCGTTCCAGCACCTCACGCTTTTCAGCGCCGGTGATCACCACATGGGTGGACAGCGCGCCGCGCAGGTAGCGGGCGGTGATGGTGATGCGCGGCTCGGCGGCGGCATCGGCCCGCATCGGCAGCAGGATCGGTGCATCGGCGGCCAGCGCCTCGGTCAGGCGATCCGCGCCTGGAAAGATCGAGGCGGTGTGCATGTCGGCGCCCATGCCCAGCACCAGCACGTTGATCGGCAGATGCGGGCGCAGCGCCTCGGACAGCGCATCCAGCGCCTCTTCGGGGCGCTCGGTATCGGCATAGAGCGGCAGCATGGTCGCGGCGGCCGCGTGCCCTCTCAGCAGTCGCTGACGCAGCAGCGCGGTGTTGGAGCGCGGGCTGCTTTCGGGCACCCAGCGTTCATCATTCAGCACCACGTCGACACGGTCCCAATCCAGCTTGACCGCCGTCAGGGCATCAAAGATCGGCCCCGGCGTGGTGCCGCCGGGCACGCAGAACGTGACGCGTTCATCATGGCGCAGGGCCGCGCCAAGATCAGAGGCGATACGGTCTGCCAGGCTCATCGCCAGCATGTCGCGGTCGGGGTATTCGACGAAATTCATGTGCGGATCTCCCTCCAGCGGCGTCCGTCGCGGTGCATCAGCATCAGCGCTTCTTCCGGCCCGGTCGAGCCGCTCTCATAGGTTTTCGGCTTGTCGCCGCGGTCTTCCCAGCCCTCGATCATCGGGTCGGCCCAGGCCCATGCGGCCTCGACCTCATCCCCGCGCATGAACAGGGTCTGGTTGCCCCGGATCACGTCCATGATCAGCCGCTCATAGGCATCGGGCACGTCCTCGGCATCGGGGCCAAGGGCATCGGCAAAGGTCATGTCGAGGGGGACATCCACCAGACGCATGCCGCCGGGACCGGGTTCCTTGATCGTCACGCCCAGTTCCATGCCCTCGTTCGGTTGCAGGCGGATGGTCAGGATATTGCGATGATTGCCGGATTCAGGGCCAAAGATCGAGTGCGGGGTTTCCTTGAACACCACGGCAATCTCCGAAGTGCGCGCCTTGAGGCGTTTGCCGGTGCGCATGTAGAACGGCGTGCCAGCCCATCTCCAGTTGGAGATCTTCACTTTCATGGCGATATAGCTCTCGGTCAGGCTGGAGGTGTCGCCCACATCCTGCAGATAACTTTCCTTCTCCGGCCCGTCGGCAAGGTACTGGCCACGCACGAGGTCATCCTGCGGCACCGGATCAAGGGCGCGGATCACCTTCAGCTTTTCATCACGCACCGCAGCGGGGTCGAATTTCGCCGGCGGCTCCATCGCGATCAGGCAGAGCAGCTGCATCAGGTGGTTCTGCACCATGTCGCGCATCGCGCCGGATTTGTCGTAGTATTCGCCCCTGCCCCCGACACCGACGGTTTCCGAGACGGTGATCTGGATGTGGTCGATATATTGCGAATTCCATAGCGGTTCGAACAGCATGTTGCCAAAGCGCACAGCCATAAGGTTCTGCACGGTTTCTTTGCCGAGGTAGTGGTCGATGCGATAGATCTGGCTCTCATCGAAGTGCTGCGCCAGCCCGGCGTTCAGCACCTTTGCCGAGGCAAGATCGCGCCCAAAGGGTTTTTCGACCACGATGCGCGTATCGGAATCGGCCATGCCGTGTTCATGCAACCGTTCGGCCAGCGCGCCAAACAGGCTGGGTGCGACCGAGAAATAGAACGCACGGATGCGCTTTTCCTCAACTTTTTCGGCCAGTTCTGCCCAGCCATCGGTGCCGAGCGCGTCAATCTGCACATAGTCGATATGGGTCAGGAAAGACTCGAGCGTGCCATCTTCGCAATGGGTGCCGCCGTTGAATTCACGGATCGATTCGGTGACGAAATCACGGAATTCCTGGGTGGAGTGGTCCGAACGGGCGGCGCCAATGATACGGGACTTGCCCTCCATCTGGCCGGCACAAAAGCGCCGGAACAGCGCTGGCAGGATCTTGCGGCGGGCGAGATCGCCGGTGCCGCCGAAAATGACGAGGTCGAATTCATCGACGGGAATCACGCGAGAGACCATCAAAGCTCCTTTCCGCAGGGGCAACGGACCGCGGCCCGTGGGGTTTGCCCTTATTCTGGTGCCGGTTTCAGGGAAGCCGGCTGTTCAGCAGCACATTAGCAGAAGACAGCCCCACCACAATGCCGGGCGTTAGCGTTAACAGCGCAGTTTTGACCGGCTGTCGGTTCCCGGTCACGCGCCCCGGATCATCTCGATCCCGTGACGCGGCGCAAGGGGCTGGACGTGATCGTGGCGCGCCGGCCCACTGTTTGCGGGCCATCGCCGCTTCTTGCGCCGCTGGGACGGGCGCGGATCAGGGTCACGGATGGCTGATCACACCGCCACAGGTGGGCTGGCCGACGCCGGTGGTCGTGGCGCAAGACGTCGGCAGGCCCCGCAGCACCCGCACCGCCAGATAGGCAAAGGCCTGCGCCTCCAGCATGTCGCCATCCAGGCCATGCGCCTCGACCGGCTCGACCGGACAGGACAGCGCGGCGCGCAGCATCGCCATCATCACCGGGTTGCGACGCCCGCCGCCAGTGACCAGAAGGCGCTCTGGCGGAGTCGGCAGCTGCGCGATGCCCTGCAGCACGGACTGCACCGCCATCGCCGTCAGGGTGGCCGCCGCATCCGCGTCCTCAAGATGGGCCACGCGACCCAGAAGATCGCCGAAGTCGTTGCGATCCAAGGACTTCGGCGGCAGTCTTGCGAAATAGGCCTCAGTCATGAAGGCGTTCAGCACGGCCTGATCGATGCGGCCCTGTGCGGCAAGTCCTGCATCCTCGTCATAGGCCAGCCCCCGGCGCGCCTGCATCAGATCGTTGATCGGCGCATTGGCGGGCCCGGTGTCAAAGGACAGCAAGGCGCCGGGCGCCTCCGGGGCGGCGACAGAGGGATCGACCCAGGTCAGATTGCCGACGCCGCCAAGGTTGAGAAAGGCCAGAGGCGCCCCGGCCCCCATCCAGCGCGCACATGCATGGTGAAAGAACGGCGCCAAAGGCGCACCCTCGCCGCCCGCCGCGACGTCGGCCGTGCGGAAATCCCAGACCACCGGCCGACCAAGACGCCCGGCCAGCGCCGCGCCATCCCCCAGCTGATGGGTGCCACGCCCGGCGGGCTCATGCGCCAGGGTCTGGCCATGAAAGCCGACCAGCGCGATATCCTCAAAGCCTGAGAGCACCTCCGCATGGCTCTGCATCACCACCTCCTGCGCCGCCTCCAGCCCCGGCCCCGGCCAGCGCCCGAGCACGCCTGTCAGCACGGCCCGCTCAGCCTCGCTATAGCTGCGATAGGCGCTTGGCCCGAAGGCATGAATCGCGGCGCCGTCGGTCTCGATCACCGCCGCATCGACGCCATCCAGCGACGTGCCCGACATCGCCCCGAGCGCGCGGACCACGCCCGCCAGCCCCTCACCGTCCATCATGGCCTTTTCCTTTGTTCTGCTCAGGTCTATAGAGTGCCGCGCAACCTATTAAGGGACAAGAGCCATGACCTACACCCCCAAGTCGGACTTCCTCGCGACCGTTCAGGCGCGCGGTTTCATCGCCGACTGCACCGATTATCAAAGCCTTGACGAGGCGATGGTGAAGGGGGTCGTGCCCGGCTATATCGGCTATGACGCGACGGCGGCCTCGCTGCACGTCGGCCACCTGATGAACATCATGCTGCTGCGCTGGTTCCAGAAGCTCGGCGGCAAGCCGATCACCCTGATGGGCGGCGGCACCACCAAGGTCGGCGACCCCAGCTTTCGCTCGGACGAACGCCCGCTGCTGGACGCCCAGCAGATCGACGCCAATATCGACGGCATGGGCCGCGTCTTTGCGCGCTACCTCGACTACGGCGACAGCCCCAGCGGCGCGCTGATGCTGAACAACGCCGAATGGCTGGACGGGCTGAACTACCTCGATTTCCTGCGCGACATCGGGCGGCATTTCAGCGTCAACCGCATGCTCAGCTTCGAGAGCGTCAAGTCGCGCCTCGACCGCGAGCAATCGCTCAGCTTCCTCGAATTCAACTACATGATCCTGCAAGCCTACGACTTCCTTGAGCTGAACCGCCGCTACGGCTGCCTGGTGCAGATGGGCGGATCAGACCAATGGGGCAATATCGTCAACGGGATCGACCTGACCCGCCGTGTCATCGACAAGCAGATCTACGGCCTGACCACCCCGCTGCTGACCACCAGCGACGGGCGCAAGATGGGCAAGTCGGCCAATGGCGCGACCTGGCTGAACGATCAGATGATGTCGCCCTACGAGTTCTGGCAATTCTGGCGCAACACCACGGATGACGATGTCGGCCGCTTCCTAAAGCTCTACACAGAGCTGCCGCTGGACGAATGCAACCGCCTCGGCGCGCTCGGCGGCTCCGAGATCAATGCAGCAAAGATCATCCTGGCCAACGAAGTCACGATGCTGCTGCACGGCACCGAGGCCGCCCAGACAGCAGAGGCAACCGCCCGCGAGGTTTTCGAAAACGGCGGCGTCGGGGACGACCTCCCCACCCTCGACCTGACGGCGGAGGAGATCGGCAGCGGCATCTCGATCGTGCAGCTGATGGTGCGCGCCGGCCTCGTCGCCTCCGGCAAGGAGGCCAAGCGCCTGATCGCGGACAACGGCGCCCGCCTCGACGACGCCCCCCTGACCGACGCAGGCCTCGTGCTCGACGCGGCCGCCCTCGCCACGCCCATCAAGCTCTCCGCTGGCCGCAAACGCCATGCACTGGTGCGCCTGGCCTGATCCCAAAGCGCAGGCCGCAACACCTCGCGGCCTGCCCGTCATCTTGCCGAAAATACTTCAGGGGGTGAACTGGCCGGCAGGCCAGTGAGGGGGACAGCGTCCCCCTTTGCCCCGCCCGCGGCATGCGTCAGACGATCGCTGATCGCAATTTCGACGCGCCCGAGCATGCGCTGCGCAGGCGCCGCGATGCAGGAACGAAAAAACCTGCGATTTCCCCCTTTGAATCCGCCGCGTCCCGTCCTATATCAACGTTGTCCCTTCGGGGACTATGGACATAAACGCGCTCGTAATAAGCGGCTCGGACCCGGGGGCGGTACCCGGCGACTCCACCAAACATCCTTTCATTTGGGATCATGGGGTCGAAATAGGATCGACGAACGTCTAAAGGGGTTATGCTTTGTCTCGGCTGTCTGCCACCGTTACCGGCGAAAAAAGTACAATTGCAAATGACAATCGTGCTCCGATGGCTCTGGCCGCGTAAGCGGTTCGAGTGATCGAAACCTAAGTCCTTGCGTTTAGCGACGTAAGGCGGGGTTCGCAGGTACCTGGCAACAGAAACCTGCACTTCATTTCCTTACTCGGTCAGGGGACGCTGTCCCCTCTTGCGCCTGCGGCGCAATTCACCCCTGGAATATGAGAGCAAGAAGAAGCCTGATTGGCGTCGCTCACTCGGTGAATTTTGACCTCGCCGCCTGCCGTGATTGTCGATATCACGCGGCTATGACAGCTCCTTTTGAAATTTTCCTCTCCTCCGCACCCGGGCTCGAAGACGTGCTACGCGAAGAGGCCGTGGCCAATGGCTTTGCCCATGCCGTCGTCGTGCCCGGCGGTGTCACCTTCAAGGGCCACTGGACCACGGTCTGGCGCGCCAATCTGGTGATGCGGGGCGCCGGGCGTGTGCTGGCGCGTATAGGCTCTTTTCCCGCTTATCACCTCGCTGAGCTCGACAAGAAAGCGCGCGCCTTTCCCTGGGGGGAAACGCTGCGCGCCGATGTTCCTCTGCGCGTCGAGGTCACGGCCTCACAACGCTCCAAGATCTATCACGCCGGCGCCGCGCAGCAGCGCATCGAAACCGCTCTGGTCGAAGAGTTCGGCGCGGTGATCGACAAGACCGCCGATCTTGTGCTGCGGGCGCGGATCGAGAAGGACATCGTCACCTTCAGTATCGACACCTCGGGCGAGAGTTTGCACAAACGCGGCCACAAACCCGCTGTCGGCAAGGCGCCGATGCGCGAGACTCTGGCGGCGCTGTTTCTGCGCCAGTGCGGCTATGACGGCAGCCAGGCGGTGGTCGATCCGATGTGCGGTTCGGGCACCTTCGTGCTGGAGGCGGCCGAGATGGCCGCCGGTCTGATGCCGGGGCGCTCGCGCCGCTTCGCCTTTGAGGATCTGGCCAGTTTCAACGCCGATCGCTGGGCCGACATGAAGGCCGCCTGCCCGGCCCCGCGCAGCGATCTGCCACAGTTTCAGGGCAGCGACCGCGACCCCGGCGCCATCCGCATGAGCCGTGGCAATGCCGAGGCGGCGGGGCTGGGCGCCGCGATTGATTTCCAGAATGTCTCGGTCGCGGATCTGACACCGCCCGAGGGCGCGGAGCCCGGCATCGTCATGGTGAACCCGCCTTACGGAGAGCGGATAGGCAATCGCAAGCTGCTGTTCTCGGTGCATGCGACGCTCGGCACGGTTCTGAAGACGCGGTTTTCAGGCTGGCGTGTCGGCATTGTCACCAGTGATCCGCAGCTGGCGCAGGCCACCGGGCTGTCCTTTCTTGCGCCGGGCGCGCCGGTCGCCCATGGCGGTCTGCGGGTCAAGCTGTACCAGACCGCTGCGTTACGCTGAGCCGCCCTGCAAACAGGGTTGACCACCCCCCCGGCAGCCGCAAAGGATGCGCCGCAGGTCGGGCGCCGTAAAAGATCCGCAAGCGACCCAAAGCCGAGGAGCCGCCATGCAAAACCCGACGCCTCAGGGGAATCCGCCGTCTTTGGCTGCCATGTTCGCAGCCTTTGGACGCATTGGCGTGGTCAGTTTTGGCGGACCGGCGGCTCAAGTTTCCGTGATGCATGATGAGCTTGTCGCCCGGCGGGCCTGGATCGGCGAGCAGAGCTTTCTCGGCGCGCTGAGCTTTTGCATGTTGCTGCCCGGCCCCGAGGCGATGCAGCTGGCAACCTATTGCGGCTGGCTGCTGCGCGGCGTCGCGGGAGGGCTGCTGGCCGGGTTGCTCTTCGTCATTCCCGGCGCTTTGGTGATTGGCGCGCTGGCGATCCTCTATGTCGAATGGGGCGCTGTGCCACTAGTGCAGCAGGCATTTCTGGGCATCAAGGCGCTGGTCGTGATGATCGTGCTGCAGGCGCTGATACGACTGTCGAACAAGGCGCTGAACGGACGCGAGGGGTTTGCACTGGCGACACTGGCCTTTCTGGCGATCTTTGCCATCGGCCTGCCGTTTCCGCTGATCGTGCTGGGAGCAGGCCTCTGGGGTTATTTGCGCAATGCGAGCGGGGCGGCAGCGCCGGTGCCGCCTGACACCTCCGCCCCGCCGCCGCTGCGCCGGACCATGGGCATGGTAGCGATTTGGGGCACCCTGTGGGCGGCCCCGACGCTGACGCTCTGGCTGGTGGGGTCGGATTTTCTGGCCGAGCTTGGGTTTTTCTTTTCAAAACTGGCCGTTATCAGCTTTGGCGGCGCCTATGCCCTGCTGGCCTGGATGACGCAGACCGTGGTGCAGGATCATGCCTGGCTGAGCGCCGAGCAGATGATCGATGCCCTCGGTCTGGCCGAGACGACGCCGGGGCCGCTGATTCTGGTGACGCAGTTTGTCGGCATGCTGGCCGCAGCGCTGCGCCATGGGCCGATTTATGGCGCGGGCGCGGGTGTGCTGGTGCTCTGGGTCACCTTCGTGCCGTGTTTCCTGTGGATTTTCGCCTTTGCGCCCTATGTCGAGCGGCTGCTGACCCAGCCCCGCCTGGCCGCCGCCCTGCGCGCCATCACCGCCGCCGTCGTCGGCATCATCGCCAATCTGGCGGTGTGGTTCACGCTGCATGTGGTGTTCGACGTGGTGCAAACCTATCACGCCCTGCCCTGGCCGGTCCTGGCCAGCGTGCAGCCCATTGCGCTGGTGCTGCTGGTGATCGCGGGGGCGCTGATATTCGCGCTGCGCCTTGGCCTGTTGCCTGCGCTGGCCTGCATGGCGCTGGCCGGTCTGGCTCTGGGGCGCTGGATGGCCTGACCCGGCGGTGACCCCGCCGTTCCAACACCCGCCGATCCGACAGAAATTTCCGGCAGCGACCTTTCGTTTTGGATCGAATCCCCTATGCTCACCCGAAAGAAGCGGAAGACACCATGCCTCGCACAATCGACTACGGCAATCTCATGCATCGCGCGATGCGCAGCCTCATTCAGGAGGTCCTGACGGACATCGCCGACAACGGCCTGCCCGGCGCGCATCATTTCTTCATCACCTTCGACACCACCCATCCGGAGGCCGAGCTGGCCGACTGGTTGAAGGAACGCTATCCGCACGAAATGACGGTGGTGATCCAGCACTGGTTCGACAATCTTGAGGTCACCGACCATGGCTTTGCCGTGACGCTGAACTTCGGGGATGCGCCGGAACGGATGACCGTGCCCTTCGATTCCATCCAGACCTTTGTCGACCCCTCGGTCGAATTCGGCCTGCGCTTTGAAACGCAGGGCGGCGCGGAAGATGAGGATGACGATCTGATGGACGGCGAAGACGATCCGACCCCACCGGAGCCGCCCCGCCCCCTGCGCGACCGCTCGAAGAAAGACGGCCCCCGGAAAAACGACAAGCGCCCGGGTCAGGATGCCGAGGTCGTGAGTCTGGACAAGTTCCGCAAGTAAGCGGCGCTCTCTGCTCTGCCACATCCCCCTGTGTGCCCCTCGGCGTTCAGGGGGTTTTCATGTCCGGCTTGCTGAGTCGGCGCGCGCTGAGGCTCAATCGTGCCGCCCGTTTTTCAGGCCCTTTTCCGCCCGGCAAAACCCGATCAGAAACGCCGAACCGCGCCCGCGACCATCGGTCGGAACGCCCTGCTCTCATCCTAGACTGCCACAGCTAGAGCGCTGATTTCGGTGAATTTTTTGTAAATTCAGCACGACGCCCCTGTGCGCCTTACCGTTTTGCTGCGTATGACTTTGCCCAAAGTGACAAGTGCAAGGGAGGCGACCAAGGTGGCCAGCGATTTTACCGTGTTCCTCGGGCAGATGATGCGCAATCCGATGGAGGTGTCGGCGATTGCGCCCTCCTCCGCCGCCGTCGCGCGCAAGATGACAGAGGGCGTCGAAGATGTCGTCGGACCGATCCTTGAGATCGGGCCCGGCACCGGATCCTTCACCCGCGCCATGCTGGAGCGTGGCGTCGCGCCAGAGCGGCTGATCCTGATGGAGCTGAACCCGCGCTTTTGCGAAGAGCTGAGGCGCAAGTTTCCCGGTGTCCGCGTGCTGAACCAGCCGGCGCAGGACATCGAGCAGATCGGCGTCAGCAACCTTGGCTGCGTGATCTCGGGCGTGCCGGTGCTGGCCCGGCCCCAGATCCAGCGCGAAGTGGTGGGACGCGCCTTCAACGTGATGGCCCCCGACGGGTTCTTCGCCCAGATCACCTATAGCCCCAATGCGCCGATTCCGCCGGAGGTGCAGGCCGAAATGGGCCTCACCGCGCGCAAACGTGGCACCGTCTGGGCCAATCTTCCCCCGGCCCGTGTGTTCGAGTTTCGCCGCGCAACGCATTGAGGCGGGTCAGGCTTTGCGCGTGCGACTGTTGGCGCGAACGGCATTGAAACCGGGGCGAGATACGGTATGACGTTCGCAAGATCCATTGGGAGAGCTGATTTATGACCAATACCCGCACCGAAACCGACAGCTTCGGCCCGCTAGAGGTTCCTGCTGACAAATATTGGGGCGCGCAGACTCAGCGCTCGATCATGAACTTTCCCATTGGTTGGGAAAAGCAGCCGGTGCCGATCATTCGCGCCCTCGGCGTGGTCAAGAAAGCCTGCGCTCAGGCGAACCTGACCCTCGGCGATATCGACCAGCAGATCGGTGACGCAATCATCGCCGCCGCGACCGAAGTGATCGACGGCAAGTTCGACGACAACTTCCCGCTGGTGGTCTGGCAGACCGGCTCGGGCACGCAGTCGAACATGAACGCGAACGAGGTGATCTCGAACCGCGCGATCGAAATGATGGGCGGCGTGATGGGCAGCAAGAAGCCCGTGCACCCGAACGACCATTGCAACATGGGTCAGTCCTCCAACGATACCTTCCCGACCGCCATGCACGTCGGCATTGCCATGCAGGCGCGTGACATCTTGCTGCCGGGCCTTCGCAAGCTGCAGGCCGCGCTGGCGGCGAAGTCGGAAGAGTTCAAGGATATCATCAAGATCGGCCGCACCCACACGCAGGATGCCACCCCGCTGACGCTGGGCCAGGAATTCGGCGGCTATGCGCATCAGGTCAAGAAAGCGATCGAGCGCGTCGAATCCTGCCTGCCCGACATCTATGAGCTGGCGCAGGGCGGCACCGCTGTCGGCACCGGGCTCAACACGAAAAAAGGCTGGGGCGAGATGGTCGCGGCGAACATGGCCGAAATCACCGGCCTGCCCTTCGTCACCGCGCCGAACAAGTTCGAAGCCCTCGCGGCCCATGACGCGATGGTCATGTTCTCGGGCGCGCTGAAGTCTGTTGCGGCCTCGCTGTTCAAGATCGCCAACGACATGCGTCTGCTCGGCTCCGGCCCGCGTTCGGGTCTGGGCGAGCTGATCCTGCCGGAGAACGAGCCGGGGTCGTCGATCATGCCGGGCAAGGTCAACCCGACGCAGGCGGAGGCTCTGACGATGGTCTGCGCGCACGTCATGGGCAATGACGCCGCCGTCGGCATCGCTGGCAGCCAGGGCCATTTTGAGCTGAACGTCTACAACCCGATGATGTCCTACAACGTGCTGCAATCCATGCAGCTTTTGGGCGACAGCGCCTCGGCCTTCACAGACAACATGGTCGTCGGCACGCAGGCCAACGTGGAGCGGATCGACAAGCTGATGAAAGAGTCGCTGATGCTGGTGACAGCGCTGGCGCCGACCATCGGCTATGACAACGCCACCAAGGTCGCCAAGACCGCGCATAAGAACGGCACCACGCTGAAGGAAGAGGCCATCGCGCTCGGCTTCGTCGACGCCGAAACCTTTGACCGCGTCGTGCGGCCCGAAGACATGATCGGCCCGAAAGACTGATCTCTAAGTTTCTTTTATATCACGGGGGCGGCGCCGGTTTTTTCGGCGTCGCCCTTTTTGTTTCCGCCGGGTGTTCTTGCCGGACGCGCGGCGCAGTGGCAGAGTGGCAGGATGAGCAAAGTCACCAACCTGAACCAGTTTCGCAAGTCCCGTGCCCGCGATGAAAAGCGCGCCAAGGGCGATGCCAATGCCGCCCGTTTCGGGCGCAGCAAGGCCGAGCGGACGCTGGAGGAAGAGCGCGCCCGTCTGGAAAGCGCACGCCTTGAGGGCCACAAGCTGGACGGCCCCGAGGAATGAGCGGTCGCCCGAAGAAACGCTCTCTCACGCTGCGGGGCCATCGCACCAGCGTGTCTCTGGAGGATGCCTTCTGGCAGGAGTTTCGCAGGATAGCTGCGGACAAAGACACTGCAATCAATGCGATGGCTGCCGAAATTGACGCAAAGCGCGAACTTGATGTCGGCCTCGCCTCTGCCATCCGGTTGTTTGTGCTTGAGGATCTGAAGGCGAAGGTCGCAGCGGAATGATCGCCATTCTGGTTCTGGCCGCCGGTGCCTCATCTCGGATGCGCGGAGGCGACAAGCTGCGCGAACAGATCGACGGCGAGAGCCTGCTGCGCCTCATGTGCAAGCGCGCGCTGGCGGCAGATCTGGGGCCGGTGCTCGTGACCCTGCCCTCAGCCGATCATCCGCGCCTCGCGGAATTGGCAGAGCTGCAGGTTCAGCCGGTTTTCGTGGACGATGCCTCTGAAGGTATGGCTGCCTCGATCCGTGCCGGGGTGGCGGCGCTGCCGCCGGGACTGTCCGGCGTGATGATCCTGCCCGCGGATATGCCTGACCTGACGACGCAGGACCTGCGGACCCTTGCGCACGTTACCCCGCAGGGGCGCATCGGGCGCGGGGCAAGCGGAGCGAAGCCGGGCCATCCGGTGCTGTTTCCCGACGCTCTCTTCCCCGACCTGCAAAAGATAAGCGGCGATCAGGGCGCCCGCCCGGTGATCGCCGCCCATCACGCGCGTCTGGATCTGGTGCCCCTGCCAGACCGCCATGCCCTGACCGATCTGGATACGCCCGAAGCCTGGGCCGACTGGCGTGCCCTGCGCTGAGCGCAAGCTCAGGCGAAGATACCGTTTCCGGCACGCAGCACCTTGACCTCGTGATGCTTCAGGCTGCGCCGGGCCGAAGAATACTGCGCCAGATGCTCGGCCTCGACCAGCTCGGGGAAGAGTTGGTAGACCTCGCTGCGCTGCTCCTCCGCCAGACCCTTCATCGAATAATCACCGGGTTGGAAGCTCTCGCTCCAGGCACCATTGGCCAGGATCACCTCATGCTGATCGAACAGCAGGTGAATGTAGGTGACCTGCGCCTGATCAAGGCGTTCGACCCCCGGCATGCCGACCAGATGTTTCGCGGCGATCAGCACTTCGCTTTCCTCATAGAGCAGTGAGGCGCGGTCAGACCGGATCAGCATCCGGTGGTTCGGGCTGACGGTCAGGTCGCGGTCCGGCAGCCCCCGGCCAAGCGCCCCGGCGCGGATCCGCACCGGCCGCAGATGCGGCGCCATGGCCAGCTCCGCCGCGTTCAACCTGCGCGTGCCGATCCAGTGCAATTGCTGCATGCCATTGTCACGAGTGATCACCCGGGCGCCGGGACGCAGCTGTTCGACCGGAACCTCGCCCTTGATCGTGGCGATCAGAGTGCCCGGCGCAAAGCAGATCACGACGGGTTCGGTGCGAATGACCTCGATATTCTTGTAAGTGATCCTCCCCAGCTCCTGCCCCCAGCCGGTCTTGAGTAGGATGCGGCCGCTTTCCGACTGCGGATTGCCCTGTTCATAGATGATCTGCAGGTCGGGATATTTCGCAGTATATTGGCTGAGATCGAGCACGTCCTGATCGGTATTGTCACAATCCTCGCCGCCATCGACATAGAGATTGTTCAGGTTCGAGCCGTCCGCAATCACGGTAAAGGTGTCGCTGCCCTGCTCGCCGTACAGCTCATCCTGATTGCCGTTGGAGGACAGCGTGTCGTCACCGTCGCCGCCAAACAGGATGTCGACGCCCTTGTTCCAGGCCGTGTCGCCGCCGTTGAGAACATCATTGCCGGCACCGCCATACAGCGTGTCCTGGCCCTGCCCACCGTCGAGTGTATCGTCGCCGGATTCGCCATAAATCAGGTCTTCGCCGTCGCCGCCGTGCAGATCATCATTGCCAGCCCCGGCGATGATCGTGTCACGCGACTCGCCGCCGTCGATGTAGTCATCGCCGTTGCCGCCGTAGAGGCGATCTTCACCACCTTGGCCGTAAAGCGAGTCATCGCCGTCCTTGCCATAGATATTGTCGCGGCCATTTCCGCCAAAGATCTGATCGTTGCCGTTGCCGCCGACCAGCGTTTCGTCGCGGTCTGTCCCCTGAAGTGTCTTGCCAGACTGGCTGCCACCAGAAGATCCCGAACCGGAAGTACCACTACTCATCAATCATCCCTCGGAGTGTTCCGACACATCGCTTCGTTCCGTTGCGATGCTGCAGTCGACCCCAAATTTACACACAATCGCCGCGCCAGAGCGTCCAGACACGGCAAGACAAAATCGCCATTGAGGAGATTAACACACGTAAATTATTAAAATTCAATTACCGGAGTTACATGTTGGTTAAGGATTGAGCGTCACGCCATAATACTTATGGATGATTGCGACTGCCCGTCTCCCTCCGCGGTCAGATATGGCGACACTAACGCCAGCTCGCCATTGGTATATGGATATGCAACGTACTGATAAATATTGAGGAAATAACTGAGCGGACCCGGATGACAGTTAAATTTTTGATCTAATTAACTAAAAAGGAAACCGCTTCATAGGCCATGTGCGATTAACAATTATGGACCAAATAATCAGATTTATGGTTAATGCCGGGAGCAGAATTTTCACAAGTTTCCCCCGCAATGGAAATACCAGATTCTGGGTAGGATCGCGTTATGTCGGATCATCCGACGCGATATGCAGATTGGAAATAGACGCGAAACGGCAAACACTTATGGGACGTTCCTCTGGTCAAAGCCCTCTGACCAGAGGAGGCCTCATGCCTTACAGACGTGTTCCGCGCAGCCGCAGAGCGTTGCCGATCACCGAGACGGAGGACAGGCTCATCGCGGCGGCCGCGACGATGGGCGACATCAGGATGCCGAACATCGGATAGAGGATGCCCGCCGCGATCGGCACCCCGGCGGTGTTGTAGATGAAGGCAAAGAACAGGTTCTGACGGATGTTGCGCATGGTGGCGACCGCCAGATGCCGGGCGCGCAGGATGCCCCCCAGATCGCCTTTGACAAGCGTGATGCCCGCGCTTTCAACCGCGACATCGGCGCCCGTGCCCATGGCGATGCCAACGTCGGCCGCAGCCAGTGCCGGCGCATCATTGACGCCATCCCCGGCCATCGCGACCGAGCGCCCTTCGCCCTGAAGGCGCGTGACGAGGGCGTTCTTGTCCTCGGGGCTGAGGCCCGCGTGCACTTCGTCGATGCCCAGCGTTTTCGCTACGACCCGCGCCGTGGCCTCGGCGTCGCCAGTGGCCATGACGATCCGCAGACCGGCATCATGCAGGCCGCGTATCGCCTCGGGCGTGGTCTTCTTGATCGCGTCGGCCACAGCAACAAGGCCTGCCAAGTGGCCGTCGATGCTGACAAACATCGCAGTCTTCCCCTCAGCCTGAAGCGCGTCGACACGATCCGACAGCGCCTGCGTGGACACCGAAAGCTGCTGCATCAGCGCCGCATTGCCCAGGGCAACCTGCGCCCCGTCCACCGTGCCGGTCACGCCCTTGCCGGTAACGGCATCGAAATCCTGCGCCTCGGCACGGGGCGCGTCACGCTCTTCAGCGCCTTTCACGATGGCTTCGGCGAGAGGGTGCTCGGACCCCCGCTCAAGCGCAGCAGCAAGCGACAGCAGACGGCTGGCATCCCCGCCCGCGACCGGTTCGACGTCGGTCAGGCTGGGGCGGCCTTCGGTCAGCGTGCCGGTCTTGTCGACGATCAGGACATCGACCTTGGAGAACCGCTCCAGCGCTTCGGCGTCGCGGATCAGCACACCGGCATGGGCACCGCGCCCGGTGGCGACCATGATCGACATCGGCGTGGCCAGTCCAAGGGCGCAGGGACAGGCGATGATTAGCACCGACACAGCTGCAACAAAGGCATAGGACAGAACGGGTTGCGGGCCGAAGATTACCCAAAGCATGAAGGCAAGGATGGCCGAGCCGACCACCGCAGGCACAAAGTAGTTGGCGACGCGATCCGCCATCGCCTGGATCGGCGCACGCGAACGTTGCGCCTTGGCGACCATGGCGACAATGCGCGACAAGGTGGTCTCGGCACCAACCGCTCCGGCCTGCATGACGAAGCTGCCGGTCTTGTTCAGGGTGCCACCGGTGACCGTATCGCCTGCGGTTTTCTCGACCGGAACAGGCTCGCCCGTGATCATGCTTTCATCGACGGAGGACCGGCCCTCGGTCAGCGTGCCATCCACAGGCACGGCCTCACCCGGGCGCACCCGCAGCGTGTCACCGGAGCGGAGCTGGTCGAGGGGGACATCCTCCTCCTGCCCGTCTTTCACGCGACGCGCGGTTTTCGGGGCCAGATCCATCAGCGCACGGATCGCATCACCGGTCTTTTCGCGGGCCGCAAGCTCCATCACCTGACCGATCAGCACGAGGACGAGGATGACGGCGCTGGCCTCAAAATACACCGGCGTCATCCCCATGTCGTCGCGCATCGCCGCCGGAAACAGACCAGGGGCCAGCAGTGACACCAGCGAGAACAGATAGGCCGCGCCCGTCCCGATCGCGATCAGGGTCCACATGTTGGGCGAGCGGTTGGTGATCGAGGCCCAGCCGCGCTTGAAGAACGGCCAGCAGATCAGCACCACCGGCGTGGCCAGCGCGAATTGCAACCAGCCGAACAGCGTGTGTCCGATCCAGTCGGCAAAAGGCACGCCGATATGCGCGCCCATTTCCAGCACGAAGACAGCCAGCGCCAGCGGGCCGGTGATCCGAAGGCGGCGTTTGAAATCAACGTATTCGGGGTTGGGACCAGAGTCGGCGGAGGGCGTCATCGGCTCCAGCGCCATGCCGCATTTCGGGCAGTCGCCGGGGTGGTCCTGTACGATCTCGGGGTGCATCGGACAGGTGTATTCGGTGCCCGCCGGTTGCGGCGCGGCCTGCGGCAGCTCTCCGCTGTATGCATCGGGATCGGCGTCGAATTTGTGCTGACAGCCGGCCGAGCAGAAATAGACGCGCTGGCCCTCATGTTTGCTCATGTAGGGCGCATTGGCGCGGTTCACCGTCATGCCGCAGACCGGATCGCGGGCGGTCAAATAGGCCTCCGGGTCGGCCAGGAACTTGGTCCGGCATCCTTCGGAACAGAAGTGATAGTGCTGGCCATCAAGGTCAGCCTCGGGCTTTCCCTTGCTGGGATCGACCGTCATGCCACAGACGGGATCGCGCAGGAGTGTTTCGGTTTTTTCTGGGGTGTCGCGCATGACTGCCTCCTGACAGGTCTTGGAGAATCATCTTGGACACCACACATAGGGCTTCCAGTGACTGGAAGGTCAAGGGATTTGCCCGAAAGAGTTTCAGGAGACAGGATATGAACATCGGCGATGTGGCGGCGGCCAGCGGCCTGCCCGCGAAAACCATCCGGTATTATGAGGATATCGGGCTGATTGCGCCCCGACGCGGCGAAAACGGCTATCGCACCTTTGACGAGAAAGACCTGCACAAGCTGAACTTTGTCGCCCGCTCCCGTTCGCTCGGGTTTTCCACCGAGGATTGCCGCGCCCTGCTGGAGCTCTACGATGATCGCAGCCGCGCCAGCGCAGATGTGCGCGCCGTAGCCGAGGCGAATCTGGAAAAGGTCGCCGCCAAGATTGCCGAGCTGCAGGCGATGCAGAAGACCCTGACGACGCTGGTGCACCGCTGCCATGGCGACGCACGCCCCGACTGCCCGATCCTTGAGGATCTGGCGGCCCCGGCTGCCTGAGAAAGGACAGATCCGATGCCAAACGTGATTACCGACCGCAAGACCACCACCGCGACCCGCACCGAGCGGCCGCGTCTCTATAAGGTGATCCTGCTCAACGATGACTTCACGCCGCGCGAATTTGTCGTGCAGGTGCTGCGACGGGTGTTTCGCATAACCGAAGCGGAATCCGACGTGGTGATGATGACCGCGCACCAGCGCGGCGCCTGCGTCGTCGCCGTCTTCACCCGTGAGGTGGCCGAGATGAAGGTACAGCAGGCCAATGATCTGGGCCGCGAACACGGCTACCCGCTGGCCTTCACCTCTGAAAAGGAGGAGTGACGCCTCACTCCTCCGGCAGGGCTTTCGCCTTGGTCGCCCAGATGCTGTCGGCGGGCGGCGGTGGCAGCTCCTGCCCCAGCTTGCCCTTGTGGATATGCACCTTGGCGATGAAATAGGCCGACACAGGCGCGGTGACGAACAGGAAGGCCGCGATCAACAGCTCATGCAGCGATCCCTGGCCGACGGCAAAGCTATAGACCATCGACGCCAGCAGGATGCCCCCGACGCCCAGCGTACCGGCCTTGGTGGGGGCATGCAGGCGCGACATCGGCAGGTTCAGCTTGACCAAACCGAACGAGCCGATCAGCGTGAACAGCGATCCGATGACGATCAGAGCGGTGATGAGGATTTCGGCAATCTGGCTCATTCGATGATATCCGCCCGAAGGACAAAGCGCGCATAGGCGACGGTTGAGACAAATCCGAGCATGGCGATGATCAGTGCCGCCTCGAAATAGATCTGGGTCTGACCGGCCATGCCCATCACGATGATCAACGCCACCGCATTGACCGACATGGTATCCAGCGCCAGCACGCGGTCGCCGATCCCGGGGCCCCGGGCCAGCCGCCACATCGCCATGACCAGCGACAGGCCCACGCAGGCGAAGGCGAAATAGAGCGCATAGGTGATCATTCGAAAATCTCCTTCAGTCGACGTTCGTAGCGGTTCTTGATGTCATCGCGCACGGCGTCCGGGTCCGGCGCATCCAGCGCATGCACCAGCAGGGAATGCCCCTCGTCCGACAGATCCGCCGAAACGGTGCCGGGCGTCAGGGTGATGGTGCCGGCCAGCATCGCAATCGCCTCGGGCGTACGGATATCCAGCGGAATGGTGACCCAGTTGGGCTTCATCTTGGCATTGCTCTTGAACACCACGATCAGCGCCACTTGCACGTTGGCGACAAGGATATCCCAGATCACCAGCAGGACGTAAAACCCCAGCTTGACCGGGCGCTTCAGCAACGGACGGCGCGGCCAGTAGGCGGCCGTGACGATGGGAATGATGGTGCCGAGGATCAGCCCGAAAACCACCGTACCAAGGCTAAGGTAATTGCTCAGCAGGCACCACACGACCACCAGAAGCAGGGTCAGCAGCGGGTGCGGGAACACGCGGTGAAACAGCTTTACAGGCATCTCAGTGCTCCTTCTCGCCCATGGCAGGGGGTTCGGCGTGGTCGGCGTCCGCCGAGTGGTCTTCGCCGTCCGCGCCATGGCTGTCCTTGATCGCGCGGCCCGGAGTCTCCAGCACCAGCGAGATATAGGGGGCCGTGTCAAACAGCTGGTCAGCCGTGGCCGAGAGCTGGCGCTGGATCGGCCCGGCAAAGACGGTGATGGCGACAAGGCAGGCCAGCAGGCCACCGATGGCGATCACCGGCAAAGCGGGCACGGCCTCGGTCGGATCGCGCAGCTCATGTTCGGCCTGATCATCTTCGGGATCGTCGGCGCAATAGGGGTCGCCCTCGATCGCGTGGCTTTTCCAGAACAGCGTGCTGCCCGCGCGGGCAAAGCCGACGACCGCAACAAGGCTGGAGCCGAGGACAACCGCCCAGACCCACCAAACAAGAGGTGAGTCAAAGGTCGCCTCCAGGATCATAAGCTTGCCGACAAAGCCCGACAGCGGCGGCAGGCCCGCCATGGCAATCGCCGCGGCAAAGAACATGCCCGCAATCAGCGCGCCCCCCGCAATCGGAGCCTCAGCCTGCAGAGCGACGCTGTTCTGGGCCCGCCGGGTGCGCACCACGTCGACGATCAGGAACAGCGCGGCCGTCGCGAAGGTCGAGTTCAGCGCATAATAGAGCGCAGCGGTGATGCCCGCATGGGTGAAGACAGCCACAGCCGCCATCAGCATCCCCATCGAGCCGATCACCGAAAACGCCACCAGCCGGTCCAGCTGACGTGCCGCCAGAACCCCGATCATGCCGAGCGCCAGTGTCAGCAGCGCCGCCGGCAGCAGCCATGTGTCAAACAGGCCTTGGGTGATCGTCAGCTCGGGCGGGAAAACCAGCGTGAAGAAGCGGATGATCGCATAGGCGCCGACCTTGGTCATGATGGCAAACAGCGCCGCGACTGGCGCGGGCGCCGTGGCATAGGCCGAGGGCAGCCAGAAGTGCAGCGGCAGGATCGCGGCCTTGATCGCGAAGACCATCAGCAGCAACACCGCACCAACCCGCAGCCCCGCCGTGTGATCGGCGGGCAGTGCTGCGATACGCTGTGCGAGGTCGGCCATGTTCAGCGTCCCCGTCTCGGCATAGATTGTGCCGAGCGCGAACAGGAACAGGGTGGAGCCGAGCAGGTTGAACACCACATACTGCACACCGACACGAAACCGATCCGCGCCACCGGCATGGATCATCAGCCCGTAGGAGGCAATCAGCAGCACCTCGAAGAAGACGAACAGGTTGAACGCATCCCCCGTCAGGAACGCCCCCATGATGCCCATCACCTGAAACTGGAACAGCGCGTGGAAATGCTTGCCACGTTTGTCCCAGCCCGAGCCGATGGCATAGAGCAGCACCAGCACCGCCAGAATGGCCGTCAGCAGCACGAACAGCGTCGACAGACGGTCCCCCACCAGCACGATGCCAAAGGGCGCCGCCCAGTTGCCGAGCTGGTAGAGCGTCATCGTGCCATCCGAAGCGCCATAGAACAGACCCGCGGCAATCCCCAGCAGGGCCACCATGGAAGCCATTGAAAAGACACGCTCAAGCGTCATGTGATGCCGCAGCACCAGCACGTTGAAGGCGGCCATCATGGCCGGCAGGACGATCGGGGTAATGATCCAGTGGGTCATGCGCCGCCCTCGCCTTTGTCACTTGTCGTCAGCCCCTCGGGGAGGTCATCGACATGGTCGTCGTTTGAACTGAGGTAGGCGCCAAGGGCGATCATCACCACCACAGCCGTCATCCCGAAGGAAATCACGATGGCGGTCAGCACCAGCGCCTGCGGCAGCGGATCGGTATAGCTCAGCGCGTCGTCAGACAGGATCGGCGGACGGTTGACCACCAGCCGCCCCGTCGCGAACAGGAACACGTTCACTGCATAGCTGAGCAGCGAGGTGCCCAGGATCACCGGAAAGGTGCGCAGACGCAGCACGAGGTAGACCCCCGCGACGGTCAGCACACCGATTGAGCTTGCAACCAGAAACTCCATCTCAGGCCTCCTTTCCGCCGTTTGAACCCAGGGTCGGGTCGTCTATCTTGCCGGTCGCGGCCTCGCTGCGCGACGGGTCGATATCCATCGCGTGATCGCTGACCTTGGCCCGTGCGGGCCGCGCCAGCCGCGAGAAGCTCTCAAGCGACAGCATCACCGCGCCGACCACCGCCAGGAACACGCCAAGGTCAAAGCCCATGGCTGTCGCCAGCTCGAACTTGGCCATCGGCGGGATCCGGAAGTAGCCAAACGCCGAGGTCAGGAAGGGCTGGCCCGCAAACCAGGCGCCGATGCCGGTGAGGCCCGCCACCAGCACACCCGAGCCGATGATCGTGTGATAGGGATAGCGCTGCCGCTCATCCGCCCAGGCAAAGCCCGAGGCCATGTATTGCACCACCACCGCGATCGCCACGATCAGACCGGCGATGAAACCGCCGCCAGGCTCGTTATGGCCACGCAGCAGGATGTAGATGCCGACCATCAGCACCACCGGCAGCATGACGCGGGTGATCACCACCATCAGCAGCGGGTGCGCATCCCCGGCCAGCGGAAACTCCGCTTCGCGCTTGGCGAGAGTGCGGCGCACCGGGCCGTTCAGCAGCGCCTCGGTGATGGCGTAGATGATCAGCGCAGCAATCCCGAGGACGATGATCTCGCCAAAGGTATCAAAGCCCCGGAAGTCGACGAGGATCACGTTGACGACATTGGTGCCGCCGCCGCCCTTATAGGAATTCGCCAGATGGAACTCAGAGATCGAGGAGAACGGGAAATCCCGGATCAGCATGCCATAGACCAGAAGCGAGGTGGAAATCCCCGCCGCCAGCGCAATCACGCCATCGCGGATGCGGCGCGGCCAGCTGCTCTCGACCGGGGTGTAGTCCGGCAGAAAGTTGAGCGCGAGCAGCATCAGGATGATCGTCACCACCTCGACCGACAGCTGGGTCAGGGCAAGGTCCGGCGCGCTGAGATAGTTGAACCCGATCGAGACAACCAGACCGATCACCCCCATGAGCACCAGCGCCAGAAGGCGGTTGCGGTGACAATAGACGAGGAAGCCCGCCGCGCTCACCAGCAGCAGCCAGCCCGCGACGGGCATTGGCGACAGCGGGATCAGCTCATGTGTCGGGACAGAGGTGCCGCCGGAGAACCAGGCATAAGCGCCCACTATCACCGCCGTCACGGTCAGGATCGCAGCGTAGCGGGTCAGCGATCCGTCGTGCAGGGTTTCGGTCAAACGGCGGGCGGCGCTGACACAGCGTGCGATCAGCCCGTCGAAGATGACCTTGGCCTCCGGGCGCGGCGTCGCGTCCCAGACCCGCGCCAGCGGGCGCTGCCCGGCCAGCAGGATCAGACCGCCGACAACCGCGATGCCCGACATATAGAGCGCTGGCGTCAGCCCGTGCCAGATCTTCAGATGGGCATCCGGCAGCGGCGCCGTGCCGCCCAGAACCGCACTTGTGACCAGCCGCACAAAGGGCTCGGCGAGGAAAGGCGCGACGCCGACGACGATCACCAGAACCGTCAGAAAGGCGGGCGGGCCCCACATGCCGAAACCGGGATCATGCGGATGCGCGGGATAATCATGCCGCTCCGGCCCCAGAAAAACGTGGCTGATATAGCGAAATGCATAGGCCGCCGAAAACAGCGCACCAAAGGTCGCCAGCACCGGCATCACCCAAGGATTGCCCCAGAGCGTGGTGTGCACGGCCTGCTCCAGCATCATCTCTTTCGACAGGAAGCCGTTGAACAGGGGAATCCCCGCCATCGACAGCGACGCAATGGCGCTGATCACGAAGGTGACCGGCATCAGCGTGCGCAACCCACCAAGCTTTGGGATGTCGCGGGTATGAGCACCGTGGTCGATGATCCCCGCGCTCATGAACAGTGCCGCCTTGAAGGTGGCGTGGTTGAAGATGTGAAACACCGCCGCCATCGCCGCGTAAGGCGTGCCGATCCCCAGCAGCATCGTGATCAGACCAAGGTGCGACACGGTGGAAAACGCCAGCAGAGCCTTGAGGTCATTCTTGAACAGCGCGATCACCGCGCCCAGCACCATCGTGATCAGACCGGCCGAGGTGACGATCCAGAACCACTCCGGCGTGCCCGACAGCACCGGCCAGAGCCGCGCCATCAGGAAAATCCCCGCCTTCACCATCGTGGCCGAGTGCAGATAGGCCGACACCGGCGTCGGTGCGGCCATGGCATGCGGCAGCCAGAAGTGGAACGGGAACTGCGCCGATTTGGTGAAACAGCCCAGCAGGATCAGCAGCAGCGCCGGCAGATACAGCGGCGAGGCCTGGATCAGCTCTCGGTTCTGCAGGATCGTGCTCAGGTCATAGCTGCCCGCGATCTGACCCAGCAGCAGCATGCCCCCGATCATCGCAAGGCCGCCCATGCCGGTCACGGCCAGTGCCATGCGCGCGCCCTGACGCCCCTCGGGCAGGTGCTTCCAGAAGCCGATCAGCAGGAAGGACGACAGCGAGGTCAGCTCCCAGAACACCAGCAACATCAGGATGTTGTCGCACAACACGATGCCGACCATCGCGCCTTGGAACAGCAGCAGATAGCTGAAGAACTCGCCCATGTTGTCGTCACGCGACAGGTATGCCCCGGCGTAGACGATCACCAGCAGGCCGATGCCTAGGATCAGGCAGGCAAAGAACATCCCCAGCCCGTCCAGAAACAGGTTCACGTTCAGCCCCAGCGACGGCAGCCAGCTGATCTGGGCCGAGATCACCTCGCCCTGCAGCACTGCCGGCAGATGGGTCAGCAGACCAATCAGCGCCGTCGCCGTGACAAGGAAGGTCATGAGGGTACACGTCCGCCGGCCCGCCTGAACCATCAGGCCGGGCAGCAGCGCCCCGAGAAACGGTAATGCGACGATCAGAAATAGGGACATCAGTCTCTGGCCATTATCCTCTCTCTCGATGCCGCCGACGCTGCGCTCGAGACATGCGCCGCACCCCGGTTTCGGGGGCAACGCTCAGTTTACAGTTTGCTAAGTCCCTTGGATAAAGCCCCATGCCGCAGAGGCAAGTCGAGAATGCGCCGCAGCGCGTCTTGCATGGATCGCGCGACCCTCACGCAACTGTGCTGAAACGGGTCGCCACGGGGGCTGGCCCTGCGCCCTGCCCGGGCCTAGAAACGCTTTTAATAAAAGGCAGAACTCCGCTATGCCGGGGTCGGCCTTTCGGGATGCGCGCGCCCTCTGACGCGGCGGGACCCTTTGCGCTGCGCGATGTTCAATTTCTTGTCAGAACGAATTGGCCTGCGCGCCCTTGCACTTTGCCTCTGCAATCCCATGAAACCGCCCGGTTTTGCCGCCCTGCCCGCAATTTGCCCGAAGCAGGCCCTGTGGCATAGCGACAGCGCCCCGCCAGGACGCGGCCCCTTGGCATCACCGCCCGCGCCGTTAGAGTTGCCGCACCACTGCCCTGCCGCCCCCCTTTGCGACCAGCTTCCTGCGAAAGGACCACGCCATGTCAGCCGAAACCACTCAGGCCCTGATCGTCGGCGCCGGACAGGCGGGTCTCGCGATGAGCGAACACCTCAGCGCGCGCGGCATCTCTCATATCGTGCTCGAGCGGGACCGCATCGCCGAGCGCTGGCGCACCGGGCGCTGGGCTTCGCTGGTGGCCAATGGCCCGGCGTGGCACGACCGCTTTCCCGGTATGGACTTCGCCCACACCGGCCCCGACGGGTTCGCCCCCAAGGAACAGGTCGCCGATTATTTTGAGGCCTATGCCGCCCGGATCGCCGCGCCCGTGCGCTGCGGGGTTGAGGTGCGCGCGGTCACGCGCCGCAGCGGCCAGCCGGGATTTCACGCCGAAACCTCCGCCGGGGTGATCGAGGCCGATTATGTCATCGCCGCCACCGGCGCGTTTCAGACCCCGGTGTTTCCACCGCTGATCCCCGACTCCACCGGCATCACGCAGATGCACTCCGCCGCCTATCGCAACCCCGACGCACTGGCGAGCGGCGCGGTTCTGGTGATCGGCGCGGGCTCCTCGGGGGTGCAGATCGCGCAGGAACTGCAGGAGGCCGGGCGCAAGGTCTATCTCAGCGTCGGCGCGCATGACCGCCCGCCCCGGCGCTATCGCGGGCGTGATTTCGTCTGGTGGCTGGGCGTGCTGAACAAATGGGACGCCGAGGCGCGCCCGCGCGATCGCCACACCACCATTGCCGTCAGCGGCGCCAACGGCGGCCAGACCATCGACTTTCGCAAGCTCGCCGCCGCGGGCATGACACTGCTGGGCCGGGCCGAGGGGTTTGCGGAGGGGGCGCTGCAGCTCGCCGCCGATCTGGGCGACAACATCGCGCGCGGCGATGCCTATTATTTGGCGCTGCTGGCCGAGGCGGATGCCTATGCTGCCCGCAACGGGCTGAACCTGCCGCAGGACCTCGACGCCCATATCATCGGCCCGGACCCCGATTGCGTCCGCGATCCCCTGCGCAGTCTGGATCTGGCCGCCGCCGGGATCACCACGGTGATCTGGGCCACCGGCTACAGCGCCGATTACAGCTGGCTCAAGCTCGACGCCTGCGACGCCACCGGGCGCCCGCTGCACCGGCGCGGCATCGCAAGCGAACCGGGGCTCTATTTCCTCGGCCTGCCGTGGCAGACGCGGCGCGGCTCGTCCTTTATCTGGGGCGTCTGGTATGACGCCAAATATATCGCCGACCACATCGCCAAACAGCGCGATTATCGCGCCTACACCCCCACGCCCTGACGCCGCCCCTCCCTGACACCCCCGCCCCCTGACCTGCCCCCAGACATCCTCAAACCGGAGCGCCCCATGGCCCATACCCGTATCCGCCCCTTCAACACGGCCCTGACCTATCCCGAACAGAGCCTCGACAACGATCTCTGTCAGGCGGTGGTGACACGCGGTGGCAGCACCGTCTATATGCGCGGCCAGTGCCCACAGGATCTGGACACCGCCAAAAGCATCGACAGCCACGACCCGGTGGATCAGACCCACAAGGTGATGCAGAACATCCGCCAGCTGATCGAAGAGGCCGGGGGCCGCATGGAGCATCTGGTGAAGGTCGTCGTCTATATCACCGACGTGCGCCACCGAGAGGCCGTCTATCGCACCATGGGCAGCTACATCAAAGGTGTGCACCCGGTGTCGACCGGTCTGGTGGTCAGCGCCCTCGCCCGTCCCGAATGGCTGGTCGAGATTGACGCCACAGCCGTGATCCCGGACGCCTGAGGATGACCTTCTCGCTTGTGGCGCGCTGCGCTGAAACCGGCATGTTCGGCATGGCCATCGCCTCCTCCTCGCCCGCCGTGGCCGCGCGCTGCGCCTTTGCGCGCGCCGGGGTTGGCGCCGTGGCCAGCCAGAATGTCACTGACCCGACGCTGGGCCCGCTGACGCTCGACCTGATGCAATCGGGTCTGAGCGCCGCCGAGGCGATTGCCGAAGTCCAGAAGCGCGGCCGTTTTATCGCCTATCGTCAGGTGCTTGCCGTGGATGTTCTGGGGCAGACCGCGATCCACTCCGGCCCGCAGTCGCTTGGCATCTGGACGCAGGCGCAGGCCGACAACGTCGCCTCGGCGGGCAATCTGCTGGCCAATGACGGCGTGCCGCAGGCCATTCTGGACAGCTTTCTCGCCAACTCCGGCCATATCGGCGACCGCCTGATCGCCGCCCTGCGCGCCGGTCTTGCGGCGGGGGGCGAGGCCGGGCCTGTGCACTCGGCTGGCCTGCTCATCGTCGACCGCGTCAGCTGGCCGGTGGCTGAGCTACGCTGCGACTGGACCCTCGCCTGCCCGATCGAGGCCGTCGCTGCTGCATGGCAGGTCTACGCCCCACAACTGGAGGCCTACGTGCAACGCGCCCTCGACCCGCGCGCCGCGCCCTCCTACGGCGTACCCGGCGACGCCTGAGGCCGCATTCAGCGGAAGTTTGCCTCTCCCGGGCTCGCTTTCGCGCTCCTGCGGCCCCTCAAGGTCAACCTTCTTGCGGCAGGGTAATTCCCCCCCGCAAACTTTCGGGCTATTCAAACCTCATGGACATTATTCTGATCACGGCGGTCATCGCGTCGCTCTTCCTTGTCATCGGCGTGGCCGAACCCCTCGCGGCACGTCTGCGCCTGCCCTACAGCGTTATTCTGGCTGTTCTCGGCATGATGATCGCGGCGGGTGCCACGTTTCTGATACGCACCGATCTGACAGATGCGCTGAACCCGGTCGCCGCGGCGATCACCGGGCTGCCGATCCGGTCCAACGTGTTCCTCTATGTCTTCCTGCCGACGCTGCTGTTTCAGGCAACGCTGGGCATGAACCTGCGCCGCATGCTGGACGACTGGGTGCCGATCCTCGTGCTGGCCGTGGTCGCCGTCGTCGTCGCCACGCTGACGGTGGGCTATGCCCTCGCCTTCGCCTCGGCCCTGCCGCTGGCGGCCTGCCTGCTGATCGGGGCCATCGTCTCGACCACGGACCCCTCAGCCGTGGTCTCGATCTTCCGTTCCATCTCGGCACCGCGTCGTCTGGCGCGCATCATTGAGGGCGAAAGCCTGCTGAACGATGCCGCCGCCATCGCGCTGTTCGGCCTGTTCATGGGCTTCGTGATGCTGGGCGTCCCGGACCCGAGCCTGTCGGACGCGCTCGGCCGCTTTCCCATGCTGATCGCGGGGGGCGCGGCCACCGGCTGGATCACAGCGCGTCTGGCGCTGCGCATCATGTCGGTCTTTGCCCATCACGAACGCGCCCAGATCTCGATCTCGGTGGCGCTGCCCTACCTCGCCTATATCGTCGCCGAACAAAGCGTCGGGGCCTCGGGCGTCATCGCTGTTGTCACCGCGGGCCTGACGATGAACCTTGTCGGCCCGGGCCGCCTGCTGCCACAGGCCTGGACCAACATGAGCGAGGTCTGGGATCTGCTGGCCCACTGGGCCGGGGCGCTGATCTTTATCCTCGCCGCCCTGCTGATCCCGCGCCTGCTGGAAGAGGTCCGCCTGAGCGATGTCGCCCTTGTCGGCGTCGTCATTATGGCCGCCGTCGCCTCGCGCGCCGTGATCCTGTTTGCGCTGATCCCGCTGCTGACCCTGCTGAAGGTCTCGCCCCATATCGAACGCCCCTACCGCGTCGCGATCCTCTGGGGCGGCCTGCGCGGCGCCGTCACGCTGGCGCTGGCCCTTGCCGTCACCGAGAGCTTCCGTGTCCCGGTCGAGGTCAAGCGCGTCGTCGGTATCCTGGCCACCGGCTTTACCCTGTTCACCCTGATCGTGCAGGGGACGACCCTGCGCGCGGTGATCGGGCGTCTCGGGCTCGACCGGCTGTCGCCGCTGGACGAGGCGCTGTCGCGTCAGGTCGTCGCCGTCGCCCTGCAGACCGTGCGCGAAGACGTCGCCCGCACCTCCGAAAATTACGAACTCACGCGCGAGATCGTGCGTTCCGAGGCCAAGCTCTTTGGTGAGCGCCTCGATGGCGCCGTGGACTCCGCCGAAGACAGTGCCGACATTCTGGACCGGGACCGCATCACCCTCGGCCTGATCGCGCTGGCGGGGCATGAACGCGACACCATTCTGGCGCGCATGCGCGAACGCACCATTGCCTCGCGCATGGCCGAACGCGTGCTCTCGGACGCCGACCAGCTGATCGAGGGCGCGCGCTCCGGCGGGCGCTCCGGCTATCAGCGCGCCGCGCGCCGCAGCGTCGCCTATGGGCGCGCCTTTCAGGCCGGGGTTGCCCTGCAACGGCGTCTGCATCTGACCGGCCCGCTGGCCCGTCTGACCGCCGACCGCTTTGAGCTGCTGCTGTCGCAAAAGCTGATCCTGCGCGACCTTGGCACCTTCATCGACGGGCGCATCCGCCGCATCCATGGCCGCCGCGTCGCCGATCTGTTGCACGAACTGCTGTCGCGCCGGGTCGAGATGGTGGAAACCGCGCTCGACGGTCTGCGCCTGCAATACCCCGGCTACGCCGAGGAGCTGGAGCGTCGCTTCATCCGCCGCACCGCCCTGCGGCTGGAGGAGCGCGAATACACCGCCATGCGCGAAGACGGCCTGATCGGCGCCGAAGTCTATACCTCGCTGATGCAGGGCCTCGGCGCGCGCCGCGCCGCCGCCGAACATCGCCCCACCCTCGACATCGCCCTGCAGCGCGCCGAACTGGTGCGCCAGTTCCCGCTGTTCGTAAATTTCGACGATGCCGCGCTCAAGCGGCTGGGGCGCGTGTTGCAGACGCAATACGTCAACCCCGGCAAGATCATCATCCACAAGGACAGCAACGCCCAGAGCGTGCACTTCATCGCCTCCGGTGCCGTCGAAGTCCTGACCGCCGGGCAAAGCTGGCGGCTCGGGCGGGGCGAGATGTTCGGTCAGATGGCGATCCTGACCCGCAAGACCCGCCGCACCGAAGTGCGCGCCATTGCCCCCACCACGCTGCTGGTGCTGGACGAGGAACGCTTCCGCCGCCTGCTGGAACGCAGCCCGGATCTGCAGACCGCCGTGCGCGCCAGCGCCGAAAAGCGCGGCATCGAACCGGATCTGCTGTTCACCGAGGCCGAAAAGAAAGACTGAGTCCTACCGCCCGGCCCCGTCGGATCATCGCCACGACGGGGCCGGCCCTAAAAGCTCATCCCGACATCCACCGAAATCCCCTGCCGGTTCAGCAGCGCCTGACCGGCGGCGACCCGCGTGGCCGTCACCGTCACGTCCAGCCGCCTGTCGGCGCGCCCGCGCCAGGCAAAGCTGCGCTGCAGGCTCAGGCTGGTGGCGATCTCCTGCCGGGGCGTGCCGAGGAAGACCCCGCCACGGCGCTGCTCGGCGCCCAATGACAGCCGCGTCCAGTCCCCCAGAACCCGCGCCAGCACGCCCAGCGTCACCCGCTGGCGCATCACCGCATGATCCGCAACCGGCGCCCCAAGCGCTGCACCAAGATCCAGCCGCACCCCAGCGGGCCCGATCCGCGTCAGCGCGCCACCCGCCTGCCACTGCCCGAACCGCCCACCCGAGGAGACCCGCTGGTGGCGCAGAAACACCCCCGCCTCCGCCAGCGCCTGCGACGCCACAAAGGGGTGCGACAGGCCAAGCTCGACCCCGGTCTGCGCCGACGCGCTCAGCTGCGTGCGCGCGATGGTCCTGTCGATGCAGCCGCGCACTTCGGTCAGCGCACGGCCCATGCGGCGCAGGCAGAGGCGCGCGCTCGCCTCCGATTTCACGCTGTCCTCGGACAGCGCGCGCACCATCCGCCCACGCGCGGCAAGATCCAGCGCCACGCGCCCGCTCAGCCCGAAGGTCGCCTCCGTATCGGCGCGCAGCCCGCCCATCAGGCCAGAGCGCCCCACCAGCGCGGGCGACAGCGCAAAATTCAGCCCGCCCAGCAGCACCGTGCTGTCGGCATATCCCCCGTTGATATTGGGGTCATAGGTCAGCACCGGCGCGACGCCCCAGCGATACTGCATCAGCCCCGGCGCCGCCGCGCCATAGCCCAGACGCTGCAACAGGGCGCGCGCCACCGGACGCGCCTGCGCGCTCAGCCCACCGTCGCTCAGCCCACCGTCACCCAGTACCGCCAGCCGCAGCGCAGGCGCGGCCAGTGCCACCTGTTCGGGCGTCGCAGCAAAAGCCCCGCCGCCAAGCCCCAACCCCAACGCCACAAGCGCGCCCCGGATCGCTCCGGAACGCGCAAACCTCGCACAGCGGCGCGGATCAGCGGTTGGCAATGAACGCGCCGCTGAAATTCGCGCCCGCCCCATCGGTCCCGGCCACGGTGCCAGACACGGCCTGCGCGCTGTCCGTCAGGAACTGCCCCGCGAGCTGAGCATCAATGTCGCGCGCCCCGACCTTGCCCGCCAGATCCCCTGCCAGCGCAGTGCCCGCGATCTGACCGCCGCTCAGCAGCAGCGCGCCAGACACGGCCTCGTTGCCGGCGGTGTGAAAGTTATCCATGCGGCCCGTCATCTTGCCACTGGCGAAATCCGCCGTCAGCGCGACATCCGCCGTCATCTCCGGGGCCGCCAGCAGCGCGGTCATCGCGGTATCACCGCCAAAGGCCGCCGCCCCGGTATAGCTCGCGCTGCCCGTGACGGGCATCGCCGCCAGCGGCGTGGTTGCGGCTGCGCCATAGGTGGCATTCAGCGCGCGCAGCCCGTCCAGCTGCGTCATCTCCACCGGGGTCTCGGGCTGGGCGACGCTGCCGCCGCCCCCGCCACTGCAGGCGGACAGAACGAAGGGGGCAAGCATCAGCGCAAAGGCAAAACGTGTCATGAGAACTACTCTGAGTTACGGCGGTCAACCCGCCAAGTCATTGGAAGATATGAGGAAGGACGCACCGGGCCGGACCCGGTGCGCCAGATCATGCAAAGCGGAAATCATCCGCATCAAGGCCCGCGTGGGTCAGACCGCTCAGCGTCACCGAGGTGCCCGCATCCAGATGCAGCACCACGCTGCCGTCGATCTCGCTCATCGCGGCCGACAGATCGGCAAAGCTCTGCAGCTCGGTGAACGCGCTCAGGTCGATGACGTCACTGCCGTGCTCAAAGTCCAGCACCACGTCGGTGCCGCCAGCCTGCGTGAAGACAAAGGTATCGCCCCCCTCGCCCCCGGTCAGCCAGTCGTCGCCCGCACCGCCGTCAAGACGATCCGCGCCGGCACCGCCAAACAGCATGTCCGAACCGGCCCCACCCGACAGCATGTCGTCGCCAGCACCGCCGAGCAGCATGTCACTGCCCTCACCGCCATCGAGACTGTCATTGCCAAGCCCGCCGAACAGCTGATCATCGCCCGCGCCGCCCAGGATCACATCGTCGCCCCAGCCACCCGAGGCCATGTCATCGCCCTGCCCGGTCTCGACATGGTCATCGCCACGCCCACCGAAGGCCCGGTCCTGCCCGACGCCGCCGATGATCAGCGAGGCCAGATCGGCATCGCCGAACAGCGCGCCGCCGGTGGCCGTCCCTGTGTGCAGACCGCCCTCCGGCGTCACCATGACATCGACGCGCGCTTGGTCCATGCCCCCCCTGCCGTCGCTCACGACATAGGTGAAATGGCCCGACCCGACATACCCCGCCTCGGCCTGAAAGCGGACAGATCCGTCCTCGTTCAGCGTCGCGATGCCACCCGTGCCCGAGGTCACCGACAGGATCGACAGGGCATCGCCATCCGGGTCCGTATCGTTGGCCAGCAGCACACCGGCGGCCAGCGCCAGCACCTCGCCCGCGCCGACAACATAGGCGCCGTCATCGACCGCATCCGGGCTGGCGTTGGTGACAGGCGCCGCCTGCCCCGCCAGCGAGACGACGCGCACATCGTCAAAGCTCAGCCCCGCACTGCCCCAGGAGAACAGCCCGACCGTCCCCGAGGTCGTCGCCCGGCTCTCGATGGCATAGGCAAACAGCGCCACACCGTCGATCGAGGCCTGAATGGCATTGCCCACCACCTCAACCCGCAGCTGGAACGCGGTGTTCTGGCTGTAGCGCGCCGGGATCTGGGTCAGGAACTTCTCGACCCCGTCCTTGACCTCGATCAGCTGGAACAGGCTGGTGCCGGACTGGGCGTCCAGCTCGACCTTATAGTAATTGCCCGCATCCTGATAATGTACCATCAGCCCGAGCGCGCCTGTGTCCGGCGTCTCGATGGTGGCCTCGACAGCATAATCCGTCCAGCTTTTCGCCTCGGGCGCCGACAGAATGGCCGTCGTGCCGCGACGCAGCACATGCGTGCCATCCCCCAGCGGCGACCAGCCCTTGTCCCAGTCGTCCGCCGCATCAGCCGAGGACCACGTCAGCTCGCGGCTGTCGACATCCGACAACTGCACCAGCGCGCCGTCGATGACCTGCCAGTCGCCAAGTGTGCCGCCCTCGCCGACGCCATTGCGCTCACCCTCGTCCACGATGCTCCAGCGATCGCCGAAGCCGGCATCCGAGAAATCGTCCGAGAACAGGATCCGCTCGGCACTGACCGCATCCACCTCAACAGTGTCGCGCGCCACATGGCCTTCGGCGTCGGTCAGCTCCAGCGTCAGCTTCTGCGGGCCGGTGGCCGACAGCGCAATCTCCGCCGTCGCCTCGCTCGACAGCACGGTGCCATCCGCCGCCAGCCAGCGCACGCCGGTGATCGCCGCGCCGCCGTAGCTGTCGGTGGCATCCAGCGTCACGCTCACCTTGCCGTCGCCATCGACGTCCAGCACTTCGACATCCGCGCCGGCATGGGCGCGCAGCCCCAAAGCTCCGACATAGACGTCATCGAACTGCGACGAGGTCTGGAAATCGGAATAGAACCCGACCGTGCCGCCGCTCAGCGGGTCACTGTCGACCACCGTCCCGAACACCGATTGCCCGTCGAGGAAGACCCGGATCTCGCCGTCGCTCACCGCGATTTCCAGCGCCACGTCGCGGCTCCAGGCCATCCCGGCATGGGCGGTTGCCAGCACCGTCTCGACGCCGTCCTTGATCCGCAGCAACTGGCGGGTGTTTTCCGAGGCGTTGAAGGTCACGCGATAGGTGTTCTGGTCGTCCTTGAAGTAGAAGACCGCGCCAATCGTGTCGTCGTCAGTCGAGTGCAGCGTCACCTCGTAGCGGTAATTCTGCCAATGCTGCGCGCCCTCACCGCTGTAGATCAGCGCATTGCCGGGGGTGTTGGAGCTCTCGTAGACCCGGCCCTCGGCGTCGGTCGACACCTCGACCCCGTCGACGCGATCCGCATAGGACCCCTTGACGACAAAGTTGCCATCCCCCGCGTCAGCCGAGCCGACCGACACGGACACCCCGTCGAAATCATCAACAATCGTGTCGCCCGAGAAATCCAGCTGGAAGCTGAGATCCGAGGGCTTTTCGGCCACGATCCCGCCCGCCGTGACGCCGCCAAGCGCGCCGATCTCCTGCGCATCCATCACCTTGTCGGTGAACAGCACGCTTGAGATATAAAGATCGCGGGTCTCGTCCGTCTCGTCCGTGAACAGCATCAGACCCTTGGACAGATCGACATCAAAGCGCCCCGCATCCGTCGTCGTGGTGCCCACCAGCACACCGTCGATATACTTGCTGATGAAGGACGCGCCATTCACCCGCTCAATCGCGAAGGCGATCCGGTGCCATTCATTGGGCGACACGAAGCCCTCATAATCGCCACTGATGCCGATGCCGCCCGCCGAGTTGATGAACAGCTCGCCGTCGGATTTGTTCGTCGTGTCGGCTTGGAACAGCGAGGTCCAGCCCCCCGTCTGCCCCGGCAACAGGATGTCATAGACCAGCGTATAGCTCGAGATGACCGAGCCTTCGGGGAAAGGATTGTCCACCGTCACATGCATCGACTGCGACTTGCTGAGCGCGGGCAGGAAGGTCACGCCAGCGCTGACACCCGCATCCGGGGTATCGGGCAGCTCCGGCACCTCCGGCTCCTCAGGTGTCTCGTCCCCAATCGCCACGCCGAGGTCCACATCCGTGGTCGGCGCGACGACCAGACCGCCCTGCGCCACAAGGCTGCCAGCGCCTGAAACAGAGTTCAGCCCCGCAGCATCGGCGACAAACGCCGTCCCCTCAGCGCCCTCGGGCACCGCGATGCCCCCGGCGCTGGTGCCACCCAGGGCGGCGACCTGCTGCGGGCTCATCACCGCATCTGTCACCATCACGCCCGACACGGCCACCGGCGCGGTCTCGCCGTCATTGTCGGCAAACAGAGCCAGGCCGTTCACCGTATCCAGCGCATAGCGGGCGACATCCCCGCTCAGCGTCTGGCTGCCGACCGCCGCACCATCGACGTATTTGGTGATCGTGACCGCCTCGCCGATATGCTCGTAGGTGATCACCACGCGGTGCCAGGCGTCCATCGACATGGTGCCCGCGTAATCCCCCAGCGTGCCGATCCCGACACCGGAGCCAATCTTGCGCAGGAACATGTCGGCGTCATCGCCATTGCTCAGGTTCGACTGGATCAACCCCATATAGCCCTCGGCCGTCGCCGACGGCACCATCAGATCAAAAGCGATGGAGTAGGAGCGCAGACTGCCCTGCGCCGCCAGACCGGGCTTGAGCAGCAGGCTCTGCGCCGGGCTCGCCGCCGCAACCAGCACCGCATCCACCGCCTGATCGCCGTCCAGCAAAGGCGCGACAGCGGCCACCACGGCCTCGGGCTGTTGCGCCGCCACCGGGGTCGGCGCGCCGGGCAGGCCGACAATCCCGAAGTCTTCCGTCGTGCCATGCTTCAGCTCAACCGCATCGACCGCGACGAATGAACTCCATCCCGCGGCATCACCGTCGTTGAAGTTGTCTACCAGCAGCGTCTCGTCATTGCCCACGACCACCAGCACACTGTCACGCGACTGCGCCCCGGTGCTGTCAGTCACCGTCAGCGTCAGGGAGTGGCGACCGGCCTCCAGCGTCAGCTCAGGCGTCGCGCCTTCGGCCACGATGTTGCCGTCCGCGTCGCGCCAGACATAGCTCAGCCCGTCGTCGTGACCGGGGTTCAGCGCCGCACCTTGCAGCGTCACAACCGTCGCGCCAGTGCCTTCGACGTCAAGATAGAGGTCATTGCCCGCCTTGGCGATCGCATGCAGATCCGGCGTGCCGAGATCCATATGCAGCGTCTCTTCCTGTCCCCGGTACGGCCCCGCCAGATCATCGCGATCCAGCACGTCGCCCCGGTCGTTGCTCAGATAGCGCTCTTCTTCCGCGAAATAGGTCGAGGTATAGACCTGACCGTTTGCCGGATCGATCGTCAGCAGCCGGATCGCACCAGAGCCGCCATTGCCATCGTTGATCTCGGTCGACACACCGTTCTGGTAGTTGACCAGCATCTGATGCACCGGATTGCCGAAGGCATCATAGGACACCAGCGTCTCGGCCCCATCGCCAAAGATATGCCCCGAAAAGGTCATCGTGACGTTGGAATAGGGCTGCACCAGCTCGCGGTACATCGTCTCGCCGTCGTTGGCATTCTCCGGCGCGCTGCCCATGCCATAGTCGTAGCCCGTGCCCTCACCATACAGCGGACGGCCCGTGGCATCATGGCGCCCGGCCCAGTTCATATAGGCATGGGTGGTCAGGATGACACGGTGATCCAGATGCGCCTCGATCACGTCCTTGCCCCAGCGGATGACATCATCCGAGGCGCCGAACTCAAGGCTCAGCACCAGCCATTCGGTGCCGTCGGGCGCGGTGAAGGTATGAAAGTTGTTCGGCGCGCGCTCGGGCGCCATGTCATAGGTGCCGCCGAAGGTGTCGCTGTTGGCCGCCTGCGCCTCGGGCGAGAAATACTGGTCCATATAGCCGGTTTCATGCGCCTGCGCGCCGCCACCGGGGCCCTGATCGTGGTTGCCTGCGGTCAGCGCATAGGGGATCTCGCCATCCAGAATATGCAGGCCCTGACTGATGTTGTCCCACTGGAACTGCTGGTTGGAGTTGGTGATATCGCCGACATGGGTGACAAATTCGATGCCGAGGCTGTCCTTGTGATCGACCAGCCACTGCGCCATTTTCACCATCGTCGGCGCACCCGCCACGTCCGAGTAGTTCTGCGTGTCCGGCAGCACCGCGATGGTAAAGGCGTTCTCGCCCGTCACCCGCACCCGCGTGCTCTCGCTGACGCTATGGCCGCTGCTGTCGGTCGCTGTGATCACAAGGTCGCTGTAGTCCAGCGCGTCGTGATAGTTCAGGCTCAGCACCGCGCCGTCGATGCTGGCGTCCAGCACCGTGCCATTCGATGAGGTGACCGTGTACGTCAGGCCCTCGCCCGCGAAATGTTGCGACAAATCAAAGCTCTGGCTGTCGGTGCCGCGCTTGACAAGAAAATCCAGAAGGGGGGCTGTGAGGCTGGGCATGGTGTCTTCCTGTGTGCATCGAAAAGAACCGGCAGAGGCTTGGCTGCGGGTCCGTACTCCCCCGGTTCTTAGGAACGATAGTTAACAGTTCCTTGACAGACGCCGGGCCGAGCCAATCATTGTCTCAATGGATTGCAGTGGTATTTTCGATGGCAGCGCGTTTTGTCATGCCCCTGTCGCACCGCTGCGGCAGACAGGCCGCCTGACACCACACAGGCTCCGCCATGACCTCCCTCACAGAACTGCGCGCCTTCCACCTTGTCGCCGAAGCGGGCAGTTTCTCGCAGGCCGCGCGCGACAACTCGGTCACGCAATCGACCCTGTCGGCGCAGGTGCGCGGGCTGGAACAATCCGCCGGAGTACGGCTGTTCGAACGCCGCGCCCGCGGCGTCCGCCTGACGGTTGAGGGGGAATCGCTGCACGCCGTGACCGAGCGTATGTTCGAGGCCGAGCGCGAGGCCCAGAACCTGCTGCACGCCGGCATTGCCCTCGCCGGCGGCACTCTGCGCGTCACGGGCGACGGCGCGATCCTGCCCGCGCGCATCCTGTCGCATCTGGCGCGCGACCGCCCCGATCTGCGTTTCAGCCTGACCGTGACCAACTCCTCCGAGGTGCTGGAGGGGTTGTTTGAATACCGCGCCGATGTCGGCATCACCGCCCATGAAACGAAGGACAGCCGCCTGTTCACCCTGCCCTTCGCGCGCAGTGCGCTGGTCGCGATCCTGCCCCTCGGCCACCCGCTCAGCACCCGGCCCGACGTGGCGCTGTCGGATCTGGTGGCCGAGCGTCTGATCCTGCGCGAACGCGGCTCCCAGACCCGCGCGGTGTTCGAGGCCAACCTCGCCGCCGCCGCGCTTGAGCCCGCCGCGGTGCTTGAGGTCGGCCGCCAAGACGCGGTGCGCGAGATGATCGCCCAGGGCTTCGGCCTCGGCATCGGTGCCGCGCTTGAGGCGGGCCACGACAGCCGCCTGATCGAACGCCCGATCCGCGACGCGGCGATCCTGCTCACCGAATACGCCGTCTGCCTGAAAGAGCGCCGCCGCAGCCCCCTCGTGCGCACCTTCTTTCAGGCGACCGAGCGTGAAGACTGGGGCCGCGTCGGCCTCACCTAATCCTCACGCAGCGCCATCTGCATCTGGTCGCGCACCGGTTTCAGAAGATAGCTCAGCATCGTCCGCTCACTGCCCAGCAGAAACACCTCCACCGGCATCCCCGGCTTCAGCACCAGCCCCTGCAGCCCCGCCATATCCGCCGCATCGGGCGTGATCCTCAGCGTGTACCAGCTCGCGCCGGTCTCCGCGTCATGGCTCAGATCGGCGGCCACATGTGTCACGGTTCCAGTGATTTCCGGCGTCTGGCGCTGGTTGAAGGCGCTCAGCCGCAGCCGCGCCGCATCCCCGACGGCCACCTGATCGATATCGGCGGGCGACACCCGCGTCTCGATCATCAGCACACCCGAGGCCGGCACGATCGACATCGCCGTCTGCCCCGCCTGCAACACGCCGCCCCGGGTATGCACCGCCATCTCATGCACCACCCCCGCCACCGGCGCGCGCATCTGCGTCCGCCCCAGCTTGTCCCGCGCCGCGATCTGGCGTTGCACCAGCTCGCCGCGCTCGGCCTCCAGCGTGCGGCTCTCCTCGATCACACCGGTCAGGGTGTCCTGCTCGGCCTGCAGGATCTGCAACCGGATCTCGCTCGCCTCGCCCTCGGTACGCGCGAGATCGGCAATCAGCGACCCCAGCTGCCCCTCCAGATCGGCCGCCTCCCGCTCGACCGAGCGGACCCGCGTGCGCGAGATCAGGCTCTTTTCCAGCAGCTGATGCAGATCCGCCAGCTCCTCGCGCACCAGTTCGCCGGAGCGTTCGGCCGCCGCCTTCTGTGCCCGCAGCCCCTCCGCCTCATTGCCGAGCTGGCCGATGCGTTCGCGCAGCTGCGCAATCTTGGCCTGCGTGCCCGCCAGCCGCCCGTCGCGCAGGATCCGCTCATCCGCCATCGCCTCGCGCGCCATCTCGCCGCGCTGCGCATCTTCGGCCAGCGCCAGCAGCGCCGCCGGAAACACCAGATCGCGCCCGTCACGTTCCGCCAGCAGCCGCGCCCGGCGCGCATCAATCTCGATCAGCCGCGTCTCGATCGTGTCGAGATCGGCGCGCAGCCCCGTGTCATCCAGCAGCAGCACCAGATCGCCCGCCGCCACGCTCTGCCCGTCGCGCACCGGCAGCTGCGCCACCACGCCGCCATCTGGATGCTGGACGTGCTTGATCGCGCCCTCGACATCGACCGTGCCCGCGCCGATCACCGCAGACTGCAGCGGCGCAAAGGCCGACCAACCGAGGAAACCGCCCAGGCCGACAACGCAGACCGTCGCCGCAGACCACGCGAGCCCGCGTGTGGAATAGGAATGTGTCATTGTTGCACCGCCCGTGGATGGGCCACCACCTGCCCCAGAACCTCGTCCTTGGGGCCAAAGCTGCGCATCCGCCCCTGTTCGATCATCAGCACCATGTTCAGCGCCTTCAGCGCGCTCGGCCTGTGCGCGATGCAGATCACGATCTGACCCGCAGCCCGCAGAGCGGCAATTGCCCCCGCCAGCGCCGTGTCGCCCTCGGCGTCCAGATGCGCGTTCGGCTCGTCCATCACGATCAGAAACGGATCGCCGTAGACCGCCCGCGCCAGCGCCAGCCGCTGCCGCTGCCCCGCCGACAGCGTCGTGCCGGTGGCCCCGATGCGACAGTTGTAGCCTTCGGGCAGCGCCAGGATCATCTCGTGCACCCCGGCCAACTGGGCCGCCTTCAGCACCGCCTCCGTGCTCTGCGCCGGATCGAACCCGGCGATATTTTCGGCGATAGTGCCGGGCAGCAGCCGCGTCTCCTGCGGCAGATAGCCGGTGAAGCCGCGCACCCCGTTCTGCCACTGGTCCGGCGTCGCGCCGTCCAACCGGATCGCGCCGTCATTCACCGGCCAGATCCCCAGCAGCCCCCTCAGCAAAGTCGTCTTTCCCGCACCGCTCGGCCCGATCACGCCCAGCCCGTCGCCCGCCGACAGCGCGAAGCTCACCCCCGCCAGCAAGGGCCGCGCGCCGCCCACCGGCACCACCTGCAAATTGCTAACTTGCAAACTTTCCACCGGCGGCGGCAGGTCGATCCCCGCCTGCCCCTTCGGCAGCAGCGCCATCGAAGCGCGCAGCCGCCCCCGCGCCGCCCGCGACGCGCTAAAGCCGCGCCATTGTGCAATCACCTGTTCGATCGGCGCCAGAGCGCGCGACGACAACACCGACGTCGCCATCATCGAGCCCGCCGAAAGCTCTCCCTGAATGACCAGCCAGGCGCCCGCCGCCAGCGTGCCCGACTGCAGCATGAACCGGAACCCCTTGGCCGCCGAGGCCAGCGTCCCCGCACGATCCGCCAGCGCCACCTGCGCGCGCACCATCCCTGCGTGCGCGGTCGCCCAGGTCGCGCCCAGCCGGTCAAATATCCCGAGCGCGCCGAGGGTTTCGGCGTCCTGCATCCCGGTCTCGGCCAGGGCATTGCGCTGCGACATCTTCTCCGAAGCGTTCTGGCCGGCGCGATGGGAAAACCGCTCGGTCAGCAGCGTCAGCACGAACAGCACCGCAGCACCGCCCGCCGCAATCATCCCCAGCACCGGGTGGAACAGGCTGATCGCAATCAGATAAATCGGCGTCCACGGCAGATCGCACAGCGCAATCGGCCCTGCCCCTCCGGCGAACTGGCGCAGGGTATCGAGATCGCGCAGGGGCTGCATCCCGTCGCCGTCGCGCGCCGACATTCTTGCGCGCTGCCCCGCCATGGCAAAGGCCATCGGTGCCAGCGCCGCATCGCTCTGCGCCGCAATCCGCGTTGCGACCCGGCTGCGGATGCCATCCAGCACCGCCTGCAGCCCATAAAGCGCCAGCACCATGCCGAGCAGCACCAGCAGCGTCACGACACTGCGGCTCGACAGCACCCGGTCATAGACCTGCATCATGAAGATCGGGCCGGTCAACATCAGCAGGTTGATCACCCCCGACAGCCCGGCCAGAAACAAAACGCCCGACCGTTGCAGGGCAAAGGGATCGCGCACCGCCCCCCCCGCGCCGCGGCGGGCGGGAGAGGTCAGAGAGACAGAAGTCGGAGAGGTCATTCAGGTCAGTCCGTTCGATGAATCAGACCTGCGCCCTAAGCCTGCCAGACGTAACTGATGTGACAGTTTGCAAAGTTTCTCGCTGCCGTGGCAGATTTCCTGCCCCGCCGTAGGTCGAAACGGCTGGGGCCGGCACGCTTTGCAACGTGCCGGCCCCAGTTTGCAAAGTCACTGCCAGATCAGACGGCGACGCAATCCGCGAAATACTGCATCTCGCCATCCGCGCCCGCTTCATGCACCAGCCCGTGAATATCGGTCTCAAATCCGGGGCATTCCTGCGCGAATTCACGGTTGAAGCGCAGGTAATCGACGATGCGCGCATTGAACACCTCGCCCGGGATCAACAGCGGGATCCCCGGCGGATAAGGTGTGACGAGGCTGGTTGTGATCCGCCCCTCCAGCTCATCGATCGGCACCCGCTGGGTCTTGCGCCGCGCGATATGGGCGAAGGCATCCGAGGGCGTCATCGCCGGATGGTGGTCCGTCAGATAGATCTCGGTCGACAGCCGCGCCACGTCGTACTTGGCATAGAGCTTGTGCACATGCAGGCTCAGATCCTTCAGACCCATGCCCTCATAGCGCGGATGCTTGGCGCAGAACTCCGGCATCACCCGCCAAAGCGGCTGGTTGCGATCGTAGTCGTCCTTGAACTGTTGCAAGGCGGCCAGCAGCGTGTTCCAGCGGCCCTTGGTGATGCCGATGGTGAACAGGATGAAGAAGCTGTAAAGCCCGGTCTTTTCAACGACAACGCCATGCTCGGCGAGGTATTTCGACACGATGGAGGCCGGAATCCCGCTCTCGTCAAAGCGCCCGTCAAGGTCGAGACCCGGCGTGATGATCGTCGCCTTGATCGGGTCCAGCATGTTGAAACCGGGGGCCATGTCGCCAAAGCCGTGCCAGCTCTCGCCGCCGCCCGAGATCGCGCCATCCGCGTTGGTCTTCTGCAACACCCAGTCGCTGGCCTCGCCCATACCGTCTTCGGTATGGTCGAAATCTTCCGGGCCCCAGACCCGGAACCACCAGTCGTCGGCACCGTATTCCTCGTCGACCTTGCCCATGGCGCGGCGGAAATCCAACGCCTCGACGATGCTCTCCTCGACCAGCGCCGTGCCACCCGGAGGCTCCATCATCGCCGCCGCGACATCGCAGCTGGCAATGATCGAATACTGCGGGCTGGTGGAGGTGTGCATCAGATAGCTCTCGTTGAAGAGCGGCCGGTCCAGCTGCACTTCCTCGCTGTCCTGCACCAGAACATGGCTCGCCTGACTGATGCCGGCCAGCAGCTTGTGGACCGATTGCGTCGCATAGGTCATCGACTTTTTGGTGCGACCGCGTTTCAGCCCCATGGCGTGGAACTGGCCATAGAACGGGTGGAAGGCAGCATGCGGCAGCCAGGCTTCGTCAAAGTGCAGGTTGTCGATCCAGCCGTCGAGCATGCCCTTGATGACTTCGGTGTTATAGAGCACGCCGTCATAGGTCGATTGCGTCAGCGTCATGATGCGCGGGCGCACCGTATCCGCGTCGTAATCCTTCAGCAGCGGGTTGGCGCGGATCTTGGCGCGGATCGCCTCCGGCTCGAACTCGGACTTCTGGATCGGGCCGATGATGCCCCACTGGTTGCGCGTCGGGCGCAGGAACACAGGGATCGCGCCGGTCATGATGATGGCGTGCAGGATCGACTTGTGACAGTTGCGGTCCACCACGACGACATCGCCCGGCGCAACCGTGTGGTGCCAGACCATCTTGTTGCTGGTGCTGGTGCCGTTGGTCACGAAAAAGCAATGGTCCGCGTTGAAAATGCGCGCCGCATTGCGCTCGGACGCGCCAATCGCCCCGTTGTGATCCAGCAGCTGGCCCAGCTCCTCGACCGCGTTGCAGACATCCGCGCGCAGCATGTTTTCGCCGTAGAACTGGTGATACATCTGGCCGATGGGGGATTTCAGGAAGGCGACGCCCCCCGAGTGCCCCGGGCAGTGCCAGGAATAGGACCCGTCCTCGGCATATTCCAGCAGCTGCTTGAAGAACGGCGGCTTGATGCCCTCAAGATACACCTTCGCCTCACGGATCAGGTGCTTGGCGACGAACTCCGGCGTGTCCTCGAACATGTGGATGAAGCCGTGCAGCTCGCGCAGGATGCCATTGGGCAGGTGGCGCGAGGTCTTGGTCTCGCCGTGCAGGAAGATCGGCACATCGGCGTTTTTCCAGCGCACTTCGTCGATGAAGGCGCGCAGTTTTTCAACCGCCGGGTCCAGCTCTGGCCCTGCGGTGAATTCTTCGTCGTCGATGGACAGCACGAAGGCCGAGGCCCGGCTTTGTTGCTGGGCGAACTGCGACAGGTCGCCATAGCTGGTGACGCCAAGCACCTCGATGCCTTCGGCCTCGATGGCATCGGCCAGCGCCCGGATGCCAAGCCCCGAGGTGTTCTCGGAGCGGAAGTCTTCGTCGATGATGACGATGGGGAAACGGAATTTCATCGAGCGTCCTTTGCGAGCCGCGTCTTGGTTGTTCGTTCTGTCAGGCATGGGGCCGCCCCGTCAAGCGCATCCCGAGTTTGCACGCCTGATCGGCGGTGGTTGACGCCACGCTACACCACCACCCTCCCGCAAATGTGTAAAACTTTACGCCTCGCCCACCGGATTTCAGCCTGCCCGACGCCGCGCCAGCCCCTGCCTGTCGTCACGTTCACCGCCGCTCGCCTGCGAAACATCGCACCGTTCGGATACCGTTCAGATACCGACGCAATACCGACAGGCCAAATTGCGCCGTTTCGCGCTCTGCGGCCCTAACCCTCCGGCGCGCCCCGCGCTCCGGTCATCTCGGCCGGCGCCCGTTTCGCGCCCTGCACCACGAAGCTCTGATCGGTGCCCAGCACGCACAGATTCGCCCCCTGCTCTGCCCCTTCACCTTCGCGCGCGGGTTGGCCCAGAAACAGCCCTGCCGCGCCGCCGCCATCACACCGCGCGACATCTGCGTCGGATCACACACGGCCGAGATGGCGCGCATTGACGTGCGAGGGGTACTTGGCATTGACCACGCAACCCTCCGGCAATTTCAGGCGGATCGGCGCCAGCGAGCCTGCGTTGATCCCCATCAAAGACGGCGGCGAAGAGCCTTCAAATCGATGAGGATCTCGCCCTTTTCGCCTCGACAGTGACGGCCACCTGCAGGTCGATCACCTGCCCGCCCGGCCCATCAAAGCATGACGCCCCGTGATAGGTCCCGCCCGGCAGCTTGCGCATGGCCTCGCGCGTCATTTTTTCGGATCGGGTGATAATCCCTTGTGAAAGCTCGGAAATATCCTCCAGTTCATAGCGATCGCAAAGCGCGTTCAGCCGGTCCGAGGCGATGATGCCCTACGACACCTGAGCCCCAAGATCGCCCATCAGCGCCTCCGGCGGGGGCACATTGCGGCGGATGATCTGGAACAGCGTCTCGTTCGGCCTGCCCGCCTCATAGAGCTTCATCGTCAGGATCCCGAGGCCCTCCTCATGGATGTCGCGGGCCCCCGATCCGATGCCATAGCCGCCGATATCAGAGTGGTGGATCGTCGATCCGGCATAGGCGATGATGCGATCGCCGCGAAAGATCGGCGACAGGAGGGTGATGTCAAAAAAGTGCCCCAGCGTGCCCGTCACCGCCTGTGCCACCATGTGCGCCTGCTCATCGAACAGAGCATTGGAGAGGTCCCCGGCTTCGCGCACGATGGGGCTGAAGGCGTTGCGTTGCAGGGCGCAGGCCTGTTCGCTGACGATCCCGATCAGGTTGCTCCAGAGGACTTGCAGTTTAACGCCGTCCATCAGTTTGCGTCCCTTTCAGTTGCGACTTTTTCGGCAACCAAGCTGCCGCTTTCTTGGCGGGTCACCTGACAGCCAGAGAGGACAAAAATCGTGGTTTCGCGCTCTTCGACGATCACCGGGCCGGCAATGCGGTCGACACTGGTGATGCTAACGCGCTGCCACACCGGCACCTCCTGCGCCGCGCCCCGGATCTGCACAGGCCGGGTTTGCGTGACACGGGCGCTGTCATCTGGGGCCTGACCGCCGCCGTGACCAGCCCGTTGACGATCTCGACCTTCATCCCGTCCAGTTTCAGTACGTACTGGCGGTGATACTCTGCCTAGAACAGCGCCAGAATATCGCAGGTGCTGCGGAGCTTGCGCGGGTCTGCCGCGCGCTCGATCCGCACCGGCGTCACCAGAGTGCCGAAGGCCGACAGAACCGAGGCCAGCGGAGGATAGATCCCCTTGGGGCTTTCGGTCAGTTCGGCGACCATGCAGGCATGCACCGGCCCCGCGTCACCGAGGTCAGCTGCGTGCCATCCGCAATCGCCTGGCCGATGTGAAACAGCTTCAGCCTCAGCCGATAGCGCTCGGTCACAGGGTCCTGAAGCACACAGCCAAGGCTGACCAGCGTCTGCAGATAACGATAGACCCGGGCACGCGGCATCCCCAGCGGGATCCCCAGATCCGTCACCCGGCTGGGCTGGGACTGCGCCGCCACTTCCTCAAGAATCGAGAAAGCCGCCACCGTTGACTGGTTGGTGGTGTTGGAGTTGGTCATGTCCGTCATGCTTAAGCTCGGAAGAAAGCTGGCAGTGACAGGAAAGGCACGAAGGCGATCAGAACCAGCACGATCAGGCAGATGCCGATCATTGGCAGAATGGCGTGGGCGACCTTTTCCAGCCGCTGCTTGCTGATGGCCGCGACGATGAACAGACACAGCCCCACCAGCGGCGTGATCATCCCGATCATCAGGTTCTGCACGACCAGCACGCCGAACTGCACCGCTTTGATCTCCAGCAGCGCAAACACCTCGTTCAGGATCGGCATCGCCAGCACCAGCGCCGCCAGCGGCTCCAGAGACAGGCCCAGCACCAGCAGCACGAGGTTCAGCAGCAGGGTCATGATCCAAGGCTGTGCGCTGATGCTGCGCATGCCGATGGCAATGGCGCGCGGGATATTCTCAATCCGCAGAATGAACGCGCTCATCGAGGCCATGGCCACAATCAGCATCACCCCCGCCGTCATCGTCGCCGTGTCAAAGAAGGCCTGCGCGATGCTTGAGCCCGACAGCGTGCGATAGAGCAGCGTGCCGATCAGCCGCGCACAGAGCGCCACCACTGCCTCGGTCGGGGTGAACACGACCAAGCGGATGCCCCCGACGATGATCACCGGCAGGAACAGCGCCGGGATCATCACCGCCCCGATGGCCGAAGCCTCGGCCGTCGCCGCCCCCGAGACACCGGAAAACATCATAGAAGAGACGCCCTTGACCACCGCCAGCCCGCCCTTGACCCGGCCCACCAGCATCTGCGCAAAGCGCAGGACCTGACGCGTCAGGTTCTCCGAATCCATCAGGTTGCCCGCCAGAATGAAGAACGGCATGGTCAGCAGCACAAAGCTGTCGATCCCGGCGATCATCTTTTGCGGCAAGCCGATCATCAGCCGCCACTGATCGTTGATCAGCAGATAAGCGACCGGGGCCAGCCCCAGCGAAAAGGCAATCGGCACACCGACGATCATGAAAACCAAAAGGGCCACAAGATAGAGGGTCATTCCGCCAGCTTCGTCCCGTTGCGATACAGGATGGAGCCGAGGCTCTCTCCGATTGAAACAGCGGATGCCTTGGTGTCAGCAGCCCCTTCAGCTCAGGGATTGGTTTCCATCGAAACGGATGACCATACATCTGATTTCAAATGGTATTTTTAAATCTACGCAGCCGCGCGCCACAACAAGGCGACAGGCATCGGCCCTCACGAACACCCGCCGGACGGGAGTTCCATTCCACTTTCCGAACCCCGACGCGCTGTCAGACCCCTCCCGTCCCAGCGCGTCGCGGAAAGCTCAGACGGGCGCGCGTAGCGTCAGCAACGCGCCCTCGATCCGGGCATAAAGCTCGGCCGGGTCGGTGCAGCCGTTCAGCCACAGGCAATTGTCGGGATTGCCGGTCTGGCGCAGCCAGTCGACCACGGTCATCCCCGTCGTCAGCTCACCCGCGCATTCCACATCGACGGGGCAGAGCCGCCCGGTGAACAGCTCGGGCCAGATCAGCGCCGCCACTGCCACGGCATCATGCAGCGGCCGCGAGGCGGTGCCGTATTTCGCATTCCCGTAACGCTCGAAGAACTCCATCATCCCCGCGCAGGCCAGCATCACGTCGCCGCCATGGGCCGCGAGACTGGCCGACCAGTTCACCGGCGCGGGTGCGGCGTGGGTGCAATCCAGCGGCACCGCCGTCACCGGGATGCCCGCGCCCAGCACGATGCGCGCCGCCTCTGGGTCGACAAGGATGTTGTACTCGGCGGCGGGGGTCATGTTGCCGCCCTCAAAGTAGCCGCCCCCCATGAAGACGATGCGCGCAATATTCTGCGCCATCTCGGGCGCACGGCGCAAAGCCATCGCGATATTGGTCTGCGGGCCCAGCGCAATCAGCGTCACCGGCTCAGGATGGGCCAGCACGCTCTGCACGATGAAGTCCACCGCGTGCCCCTCTGTCGGCCCCTGACGCGCGGGCGCCCAGTCCCAGCCGTCAATCCCGGTCTCGCCGTGGATCTCGGGCACCGGGCGCGGCGCGCGCAGCAAGGGGCGCGGACAGCCCGCCGTCACCGCCAGATCGCCCCGCCCGGCCAGCTCGACAATGCGGCGGGCGTTATCGGTGGTCTGCTCCAGCCCCATGTTTCCGGCGACCGTGGTCAGGCCCAGCACCTCCAGCTCAGGGGCGCCCAGCGCCAGCAGGATCGCAAAAGCGTCGTCCTGCCCCGGGTCAGTGTCGATGATAACGGGAATACGCGGCATAGGAGGGGTCCTTTTCCAGGGAGGGGTGCAACCATAAGGTGACTCTGCGCTGCAATTTTGTGCGCGACGGCACAGGGGTCGAGATTTTTTCGCGTCCCGGTCCCGGCAGAGCTTCCCATACGGCAATGCTTCATTTTGGTATACAATATGCAAACAAGAGGTGCAGTGTGAAAGGTGAATTCGACAACATTCCCATCGTGGACCTTTCCGGGCTCGCAAATGAGGCATCGGAGCAGGATCGGGCCGCGGCGGTTGCCGCGCTGAAGGCCGCGCTTGAAACATCCGGCTTTGCCTATCTGTCCAACCATGGCGTCCCCGAGGACCTGGTCGAGCGGATGCGGCAGATGAACGTGGCCACCCACGCCCTCCCCGAGGAGGAGAAGGCCGCGCTCAAGATCAACGAGTTCCACCGTGGCTACATGCCGATGTCGACCTCGACGATCGTGACGTCTTCGGTGGCCAAGGTGACCAAGCCGAACCAGTCCGAAAGCCTGATGGTCATGCATGAGGTGCCCGAGGGCGCCCCCCATGCCGGTGAGCCGCTGCAAGGCCCCAACCAGTTCCCCGAGAGCCTCCCCGAGGTCGAACAGACTGCCAAAGCCTATATGGCCGAGATGACCAAGCTTGGCGCGCGCATTGCCGAAGGCCTTGCTGAAGCGCTGGGCCTGCCGCGGGATTGGTTCGCCCCCCACTTCCAGGACCCGACCTTGTTCCTGCGTCTGCTGCACTACCCCGAGCAGAAGGACGAGGAAGAGCTGTTCGGCTCCGCTCCCCATACCGACTATGGCTTTGTCACCCTGCTCAAGCAGGACAACGTCGGCGGGCTTGAGGTGCGCAACAAGCGTGGCGACTGGATCCCCGCGCCCCCCATTGAGGGCACCTTCGTGATGAACGTCGGTGATATCCTTGCGAAATGGTCCAACGGGCGTTTTGTCTCTACCCCCCACCGGGTGAAGAACCTCAGCCGCCGCGACCGCTATTCGCAGCCGTTCTTCTATGACCCCTCGATGCGTGCTCTGGTGGAATGCCCAGCGCAGATGCTTGAGGCCGGTGAAACCCCGCAGATGCAGCCGGTGCTCTATGGCGAGTATCTGCTGGAACGGCTCAACAAGAACTACGACTACCGCAAAAAAACGTCCTGAGGGCCCGCAAGGCACCGTACAGGCACCCAGCAACAGGGAACCACCCATATGATCGAACTGAACCGTCGCCACATGCTCAAGGCGCTTGTCGCCCTGGGCGGCGCTTCCATCCTCAACGTGCCCGCGGTTTATGCGCAGGCAGAAAACCTCGTGATCACCACCTATGGCGGGTCCTGGGAAAAGTTCTGGCGTGACACCCTCGTGCCCGGCTTCACCAAAGAGACCGGGATCGAGCCGACGCTCGATATCGGCCTTGGGCGCACCTACATGACCAACCTGCGCGCCGCCGGCACCGAGAACCCGCCCTACAGCTGCCTGATGACGAACGAGATCTACGCCACCGTCCTGCGCTCTGAGGGCTACTTCGAGGAACTCGACCTCGCCAAGCTGCCGAACTACGCCGATCTCTATCCCGTCGCGACCGAAGCCTCCAAGGGCTGGGCCGCTGTCGGGCTGATCTCTCCCATCGGTCTGGGCTATCGCAGCGATATGGTCTCTACCCCCCCGACCTCGTGGAAGGATCTCTGGGAGAACCCCGAGTTCAAGGGCCGCATCGGTCTCTACAACATCAAGAACTCCGCCGGTAAGATGTTCCTGATGCTGACCTCCATGATGTACGGCAAAGGCATGGACGATCTCGACACCGGCTTCGAGATGCTCAAGGAACTCGGCCCCGTCTACCAGACCGACTTCAACATGAGCACGGCCATGGCCACCGGCGAAATCGCCATCGCCCCCTTCGACTTCGGTGAGATTGCCCGTCTGCGCAATCAGGGCCTGCCCGTCGATTGCACCATCCCCGCCGAGGGGCTGATGATGTGGGACCAGACCTTCAACATCTGCAAGAACACCCCGGCGCGTGATGCGGCCTACCAGTACCTCGACTTCGTGCTCAGCCCGGTCGGTCAGGATCTGCTGATGCGTGAATTCTTCGTCTCCCCCGTCAACAAGACCGTGACGGTGCCCGAAGATCTGGCCCGCGACGTTCCCGTCTCCGGTGCCGCGATGGATCAGTTCATCGCTTGGGACTGGGACCTGATGAACGACAACGCCGAAGAAATTTCGCGCCGCTGGAACGAGATCTTCGGCGCTTAACCCCCGTTACCTCCCCAACTTCCCGCTCTGCCTCGTGCAGGGCGGGCTTTTTTCCAGGTTCGGCCTGCCTCTCTGCCGGGCGGGCTTTTCATCCAGAAACGGCCCTCATCCCATGACCGAAGTCTCCCTCCGCTCGCTGCAGAAGTTCTACGGCAAGACTGCCGCGCTCAAGGCGATCTCGCTCGACGTCAACCACGGTGAATTCGTCTCCCTGCTCGGCCCCTCGGGCTGCGGCAAGTCGACCACGCTGAAATGCATCGCCGGCTTCGAGGATATCACCGACGGTCGTATCTGCTTCGACAACAAGGACATCTCGCGCAAACTGCCCGAGGACCGCGATATCGGCATGGTCTTCCAGTCCTACGCACTCTTCCCCCATATGACTGTGACGCAGAACCTCGCCTTCGGGCTCGAGATGCGCCACGTCCCCAAGGCCGAGATCGCCCAGCGCGTCGCCCGCGCGATGGAGATGGTCCAGCTCACCCCCTATGCTGATCGCTACCCCAAGAAGCTCTCGGGTGGTCAGCAGCAGCGTGTCGCCCTTGCCCGCGCCCTTGTGATCGAGCCTGCGATCCTGCTGCTCGACGAACCCCTTGCCAACCTCGACGCCAAGCTGCGCGACGAGATGCGCGGTTTCATCCGCGATCTGCAAAAGCGCGTCGGCATCACCACGATCTACGTCACCCATGACCAGAACGAGGCGATGACCATGTCCGACCGCGTCGTCGTCATGTTCGACGGCGAGATCGCGCAGGCCGCGACCCCCGAAGATGTCTACAACCGCCCCGCGTCCGAACGCGTCGCGCGCTTTGTCGGCAACGCCAATATCCTCGACCTCCCCATCGCCCGGACCGATGCACAGGGCACCACCGTCACCCTGCCCGGCGGTGCCACACTGCAGATCACGCGCCCAGCGCCCTCAGGGCAGAGCCGTCTGCGCGTCATGGCCCGCCCCGAACAGATCACCCTGACCAGCGCCGACCTCGGCCAGCTTCCGGGCCGGATCGAGAAGCGCTACTTCAGCGGCGGCCATGTCGAATACAGCGTCGCGACCGACTGCGGCCCGCTGTTCGTCACCGGCCCCACGACGCAGCACTTCGCCGAGGGCGACTCGGTTGGTCTCTGCTTCGATCCCGCCCGCCTCTGGCCCCTGCCCGATGCGGAGAGCGCGCAATGAAGCGGTTCCGCGCCACCCTCCTGATCGTCCCCACTGCCGCGCTGATCTTCTTCTTCGTGATCCTGCCGTATGTCACCGTCCTGCTGATGAGCTTTCGCGCCCCCGCCGACGGCCAGCCCTACGGTCAGGGGTTCAGCCTTGAGGGCTACCAGCAGTTCTTCAGCCAGCCCTACTATGCGCTGTCGCTGCCAAGCTCGCTTGCGCTGGGCATGGCGACGACCTTTGTCTGCCTCGTGCTCGGCTATCCCATCGCCCTGCATATCGCGACCGCCTCGCGCCGCTGGCGGGGTCTGCTCTATGGCATCGTGCTGTCACCGCTTCTGGTCGGCATCGTGGTGCGCAGCTACGGCTGGACCATCCTTCTGGGCAACTCCGGCGTCATCAACTCGTCCCTGCGCAACCTCGGCCTGATCGACCGGCCGCTGCCGCTGATGTACAACAACTTCGGCGTCATCCTTGCGCTGGCGCATGTCTTCCTGCCGTTCATGGTGCTGCCGCTGCTGTCATCGCTGCAAAGCATCGACCCCGCCATCGCCCAAGCCGCCCGCTCGCTCGGCGCACGCCGCTTCACCATCTTCCGCCGCGTGACCTTTCCCGTCTCGATGCCCGGCGTTCAGGCAGGCTGCATCCTGGTCTTCGTGCTGGCGATCTCCTCCTACGTCACGCCCTCACTTGTCGGGGGCATGCGCGTCAAGACCACCACGCTGTTGGTGATTGACGCCCTGATCGACCAGTACCAATGGCCCTTTGGCTCGGCCATGGCGCTGATCCTTGCCGTCACCGCCGGGATCGTCGTGCTGATCTTCGCCCGCCTGACCCGCATGAAGTGGACCTGAGATGCGTATCGCCACCCCCCTGCTCGCCCTGTTCCGCACGCTGGTCTATGTCTTCCTGTTGGCACCCATCGTTGTCGTGGTCCTCGCCTCGCTGAACGCAGGCAACTTCCTGACCTTCCCGCCCCAAGGCCTCAGCCTGCGCTGGTTCTGGACCTTCCTGAACAACGACATCTTCCTCAACGCCATCGCCTATTCCGCGACGCTGGCCGCCTGCGCGACGGCCGTCTCGCTGGTGCTGGGCACCATGGCTTCGCTCTACTTCACCCGCCACGCCGGCAAACACGCCGAGGCGGTGCGCATCGCCGTCCTGCTGCCGCTGATCCTGCCGGAAATCCTGACCGCCATCGCCCTGCTGTTCTTCTTTTATGAGATCGGCGTCGGCACCGAGCACAAGATCGCCCTGTTCACCGGCCACGTGCTGATGACCCTGCCGTTCATCTTCCTCAACGTGAACACCTCGCTGCAGGGGCGCGACGACTCGATCGAACTCGCTGCCCGCACGCTGGGGGCGTCGCGCTACACTGCCTTCCGTCGCGTGACTCTGCCGCTGATTGCACCCGGCCTCTCGACGGGGGCGGTTTTCGCCTTCATCATCAGCTTTGATACCTTCGGGATTTCCTTCATCCTCAAGGGCACCGGGTCCGCACCCCTGCCGATCCAGCTGTTTGACTACCTGCGTTTCAATTTCACCCCCGAGGCCGCCGCCGTGTCCACCGTCTCCATCCTGATGACCCTCGTTCTGGTGGTCGCCGCCGACCTTCTGTTCGGACGGCGTGACTGACACGATGACCCAGCTCAATGCCCAGCTGAACCTGCGCCCCATCGGGCTTGAGGTCGCCGACCGTCTCGAAGCGGCCATCGTGCGCGAAACCTTCCCGCCCGGTGAAAAGCTGCGCGAGGTCGAGATCTGCGCCCAGTTCGGCGTCTCCCGCTCGCCCCTGCGCGAGGCCTTCCAGATCCTTGAGAACCGTGGCCTTGTCGAACGCCGCCCCCGCATCGGCACCCGCGTCACCGAGCTTTCCGTCCAGACCCTGGACGAGATCACGCTCTGCCGCGCCCCGCTTGAGGCCGCCTGCTCCGGCCTGCTCGCCGCGCTGCCCGATCACGCCCGCGTCGCCGCCGCGCTGGAGGTGGAGCTTGACGCCATGCGCGCCGCCCAGACCAGCGGCGACCCCCTCGCCGGGTTCGAGGCCAACGTCCGCATGACCCTGCTGTCGCACAATCGCTGCGGCAACGGCGTTCTGGTGCGCCTGCTCAGCCAGCTCGACGTCTCGGCCCTGCGCTATCGCTACCGCGCCTACCGCCAGATGCCGCAGATGCTGACCTCGATGATCACCAGCAACGCCGAGATGGTCGCCGAAATCCGCGCCGGTCATGTCGAGCAGGCCCGCAGCGTCACCGAGCAACTGGTCTGGCGCGCGTGGGAGACCACGCGCCAGCTGTTCCTCGATTCCGAGATGCACAAGTCCGAAGATGCCTGATATCGCGCTGCTGGGCTCCATGATGGACAGCGTTCAGGCCCAGCTGCGCCGCCTCGGCACACCGATCCCGCACGATCAGCTCGCCGCCCTGCCACAGGCCCGCCGCGACGCCATCACCTGCGCCGTGACCTCTGCCGTGAACGGCGCGCCTCCCGCGCTGCTCGACCTGCTGCCCAACCTCACGCGCATCGTCTCGGCCGGGGCCGGGCGCGACCGGTTCGACCAAGATGACCTCGCCCGGCGCGGCATTGCGCTCTGCGACACCGGCGCGCTGGTCTCTTCCGACACCGCCGATATGGCGATCGCTCTGCTCTATGCGCTGGCCCGCGATCTCGTCCACGCCGATGCCCATGTCCGCTCCGGCACATGGGCGCAGGCGCACTTCGGCCACCGCACCCGCGTCGCGGGCAAGACCGTCGGTGTCGTGGGCTTGGGCCGCATCGGCTGGCTGATCGCGACCCGCCTCGCCGGGGCTGGCCTCAAGCCGATCTACCACACCCGCACCCCGCGCCCCGACGCGCCATGGCCGCACGAGCCTGACCTTGCCACGCTCGCCGAACGCTCTGACTTCCTGATCATCGCCGTCCCGGGCGGCGCGGCCACCACTGGCCTGATCGACGCCACGATCCTGCGCGCCCTCGGCCCAAACGGCGCGCTGATCAACATCTCCCGCGGCTCCGTCATCGACGAGGAGGCCCTGATCGAGGCGCTGACCTGCGGCACCATCAAGGCCGCCGCCCTCGACGTCTTCCGTGATGAGCCGACGCCCGATCCGCGCTTTGCGACCCTGCCCAACACCATTCTGACGCCCCATATCGCCGCGATCACCGAAGATTTCGCAACCGAACTCGCGGCTGAAATCGCCCGTCTCGTCGCCGATGCGCTGCCCCGGCCCACCCACGCCGCGACACCCCTCGCGACACCCGCCCTTGTCGCCCATTGCGACTGGAGCATGGACCCAGACAAACGCCAGATGGCCACGGCCCTGCGCAAAGCGGATCACTGGCACATCACCGCCCCTGAGCCCGTCGGCCCGACGCAGGACCTGCTGCCCCGCCTGCAGGCCCGCGCACCGGGCGCGCTGTTCCTCGGCTTCGACTTCCCAATCGGCCTGCCTGCGGCCTACGGCGCGCGCACCGGCCTGTCGGATTTTCCCGCCGCCCTCAGGGCCTTCGGCACGCCGCCGTGGGAGCAATGGTTCGACGTCTGCGAAACCCCAGCGCAGATCTCGCAGCACCGTCCCTTCTACCCAAAACGCCCCGGCGGCACCAAGCGCGACCACCTGCTCAGCGGCCTCGCCCTGCCCGGACCCGCCGCTCTGCTGCGTGCGTGCGAGTCCGCCACGCCCGACCGCCCCGCCGCCTGTGCGCTGTTCTGGACGCTGGGCGGCAATCAGGTCGGCAAGGGCGCGATCACCGGCTGGCGCGAGGTGCTGCAACCCAACCTCGCCCAGCTCAGCCTCTGGCCCTTCCACGGCCCGCTGCACACGCTGCTGCGCAGCGGCATCACCGTGGCCGAGACCTACCCGGGCGAAGTCTACGGCCAGATCGGCCTGCCCCGCGCCCCCCGCTGGAGCAAGCGCGCCCAGACCGGCCGCGCCTCGGTCGCCCCGGCAATCCTGTCGCACATCACCCGGCGCGGTCACACCCTCGCCCCCGGTCTGCAAGAGAGCATCACCGATGGCTTCGGTCCCAAACCCTCTGGCGAGGATCCCTTCGATGCGCTGATCGGTCTGCTCGGGATGCTCGACGTGCTCGACGGTCACCGCCCCTCAGGCGCCCCCGACACGCCCCGCGTCACGCAGTGGGAGGGCTGGATCCTCGGACAGTCCGCGCCGCCGTCCAAGCTGCCGTCTGAACCGCCATCCACCCTGCCATCTGCACTACCTTCCACCCTCCCGTCCTAACCGCCGTCCTCGCTCTAAACGTCCCCGCTCTCGGCGACTTCCGGCGGATAAGTGCCCTTGGCCCACCGGCCCAAGACCCAAATCTTGCAAATCCGCGCCAATGTTCTATCTTTGTTCACAAATCCCCCGACTCGCATATTTGCAAACAGCCTCAGCGCAGTTTGCAAAGACGGCGCAAAGGGGCTGAGACAGGAAGGACCCCGCCCATGGCGCAGCTCGACACCAGCGAAAAGCTCACCATCCTCGCGGATGCCGCGAAATACGATGCCTCCTGCGCCTCCTCCGGCGCCAAAAAACGCGATTCGCGCACGGGCACCGGCATCGGCTCGATCACCGGCGGCGGCATCTGCCACGCCTATGCCCCGGACGGGCGCTGCATCAGCCTGCTCAAGATCCTGCTGACCAACAGCTGCATCTTCGACTGCCACTATTGCATCAACCGCCGCAGCTCCAACGTCCGCCGCGCCCGTTTCACCGCGCAGGAGGTCGTCGACCTCACCCTCAGCTTCTATCGCCGCAACTATATCGAAGGCCTCTTCCTCTCCTCCGGCATCATCGCCAGCTCCAACTACACGATGGAGCAGATCAACGAGGTCGCGCGTTGCCTGCGCGAAGACCACGACTTTCGCGGCTATATCCACCTCAAGACCATCCCCGATGCCGACCCCGCGCTGATCGCGCAGGCTGGCCGCTACGCCGACCGCATCTCGATCAACGTCGAGCTGCCGACGACACAGGGCCTGCAAATCCTCGCCCCCGAGAAATCCGAGACCCAGATCGAAGGCGCCATGGCCAATATGGCCAGCGTGATCGAGGACGGCGCCGATGCCCGCCGGCGCTACAAATCCGCGCCCGCCTTTGCCGCTGGCCAGTCGACCCAGATGATCATCGGCGCCGACGCCGCCAGCGACCGCGACATCGTGCACCGCGCCTCCGGGCTTTATACGCGCCACCGGCTCAAGCGGGTCTATTACTCCGCCTTCAGCCCGATTCCCGACGCCTCTGCCGTGCTGCCGCTGCAGCGCCCGCCGATGCTGCGCGAACACCGGCTCTATCAGTCCGACTGGCTGATCCGCTGCTATGATTTTTCGCTGGCCGACGTCACCTCCGTCACCGACCCCAGCGGCATGCTCCCCCTCGATATCGACCCAAAGCTCGCCTACGCGCTGAAATTCCGCGACCAGTTCCCGGTGGATGTGAACCGCGCCCCGCGCGAGATGCTGCTGCGAATCCCCGGCCTCGGGCCGACCGCCGTCAAACGCCTGCTCGCCGCGCGCCGCTACCGCAGCCTGCGCCTGTCGGACGTCGCCCGCGCCACCACCTCGCTGAAAAAGCTGCGCCCCTTCATCATCTGCGAGGACTGGCGCCCCGTGACCCTGACCGACAGCGCCGACCTCAAGGCCCTCATCGCGCCGAAACCAAAACAGCTGGAGCTGTTCCCCGCATGACCCGCCATCTGATCCGCCTCGACGCCGCCGATGATTTCGACGGCTGGCGCAGCGCCGCCCGGGCGCTGGCCGCGGCCGAGGTGCCCGCCGACCAGATCCTGTGGCAGGTCGGCGACCAGCCCGCCGACCTCTTCGCCCCCGCGCCGCGCCCTCTGCCGACGCCCACGCGCGCCCTCACCGTGCCGAAAGGCTTCCTGCCCCTCGCCCGCAGCGCGCTGTTGCACCGCGATCCCGAACGCTTTGCCCTGCTCTATGCGCTGCTGCTGCGCGTCGCGCGCCAGCCCGGCCTGCTGCACGACAAGACCGACCCGCTGTGCCGCCGCATCGACGCCCTCGCGCAGACCGTCCACCGCGACATGCACAAGATGCACGCCTTCCTGCGCTTTCGCGAGATGAGCACCGCGACCGGCCCGCGCTATGTGGCGTGGTTCGAACCCGATCACCACATCACCCGCGCCAATGCTGGCTTTTTCGTCGGCCGTTTCGCCACGATGCACTGGTCGATTCTGACGCCCGACACCTCGCTGCACTGGGACACGGAGACCCTGCGCCAGGGCCCCGGGGCCAGCGTGCAGGACGCCGCCCCCGGTGACCCGCTGGAGGAGGTCTGGAAGGCCTATTACGCCGCCATCTTCAACCCCGCCCGCCTGAACCCCAAGGCGATGCTCAGCGAGATGCCGAAGAAGTACTGGAAGAACCTGCCAGAGGCCGCGCTGATCCCCGATCTGATCGCCGGTGCGCGGGCACGAGAGATCGAGATGATCGATAGGTCGCGCAATGCGGCTCTCGCGCCGGGGCGTTAACCACGGCGGCGTAGCGCAAAACCGCACCGTTCAGATACCGACGCAATACCGACCAGATACCGACAGGGCGATTTGAGGGATTTCGCGGCGTTAACCTCTGACCGAGGCGGGAGGAGCCAGCTGCCCTGCCCCAAGCCGTCACCGGCAGCCGAAACATATCGTTAACGCAAAGAGATCCGCGCCCCCCGAAGGGGGCGTGTCACAATCGGATATCTTTAGGGGATAAGTGGCGCGGTTGACGGGGCTCGAACCCGCGACCCCCGGCGTGACAGGCCGGTACTCTAACCAACTGAGCTACAACCGCGCATGTGGGGCGGAATAGACCGAGGGGCCGGGGGCGTCAATGCAAAAATGACCTCTTGGTCAGATCTTTTTGTTTGGGTGTAAGGTATTGCCAGATATGAAAAAAGCGTCCCCTAGGGGACGCTTTTCTATGACGGCAGTGGCGCGGTTGACGGGGCTCGAACCCGCGACCCCCGGCGTGACAGGCCGGTACTCTAACCAACTGAGCTACAACCGCGTAGCTGCCGTGGAGCGCGTTCTATGGCGAGGGTGCGCAGGCGTCAAGCAGGAATTTCCCAAGTTCTGAAACTTCCTGCATTTTCCTGTCACGGGCGCCCCTCAACCCCTTGCAATTACGTGCTATTTTTCGACCTCAGACCAGTGGCGCAATCGCTCTGGCATCGACACAGACCAGCCCCTGCGCCCTGGCAAAGGCCTCGGCGTCCGCATCGCTGAGCGCCTCTCCCCCCGCCCCGATCATCGAACAGAGCGCCGCCACCGGGGAAAGCCCCGCCGCCTTCAGCAAAGCCAGTGCGCAATCGGCCTGCGCACCGGCATCCCCCTCACTGATCTGGGGGAAGATATGGCCCGGTGTGACGATCCGCTCTCCGGTGTCGCAGTGAGTCGCCGTCAGAATCGTAAGCGCCCGATCTGCCGAGGAAATTCCGGTCTCGATCCCCTCGCGTGCTTCGATCGAGACGGTGAAAAGCGGCCGCTCGCCGCCGCCCCGGCGCGGTTGCAGCGACAGTCCCAGCATTGCCGCCTTGCGCGGTGTCAGCGCCATGCCGACCAGCCCACGGGCCTCGCGCGCCATGAAGTTCACGCGCTCTGGCGTCACCGCCTCGGCCGCCATCGCCAGAACCGGCCCGGCCCGGGTGCCGCTCAGCACGACGATCCTGCCCTCGGCCAGCGCCTCACAGGCCTGTGTAACCTCTTCGCTCAGCGCGGTGTTCCCATCGAAATCCATATCCTGCAGTATCATCTGTCAAACCCTAAGCTCATGAAATCGCCGCCCGAAATAGGCTGATGCCGCAGCGCCCGCCTGCTGCACGATGCCCACCACCTCGCAAAACAGCACCTCATGGGTGCCAACTGCGTGGCGGTGGGTGATCATGCAGTCAAAGCTGACGACGGCCTGTTCCAGCACCGGTGCGCCCGTCACCGCGCGCCCCCAGGTGGCTTTTGCAAAGCGCTCCTCCATCGGGGTCTTGCCGCCGAACAGCATCGCCAGATCCTGATGCAGAGGCCCCACCGTATTCACGCAGAGCGCCTCATGCGCCAGAAACGCCGGGGCCGCCGAGGAGGATCGGTTCAGGCAGACCAGCAAGGTCGGCGGGCTGTCGGTGACCGAGCAGACGGCGGACGCGGTGAAGCCCGACCGCCCCGCCTCGCCATCCGTGGTGACGATATTGACCGCCCCTGCGAGGCTGGCCATCCCATCGCGAAAAGCCGCCTGAGTGACATGGCTATGGCGCATGACATCTTCCTTTTTCCCTGTTTTCCCAAAGCCTAAGCTGAGCACCGCGCCCGGACGAATGACGTTTCATTTGGCAGGGGCTGAGCATTCCTCACCCCTCCAGAATCGCCTGTGCCGCCAGCCCTGCGATCACCAGAGCGGTGCGATCCGCATAGCGCCGCGTGACGAAGGACAGACCCAGCGGCATCCCGTTCGGCCCCGTCAGACCGGGCGCCGAGACGACAGGCACCTGCAGCAGCGTCCAGAGTGAATTCATCGTCGCATCGCCGGTAAAGGCCAGCCCGACGGGCGCCTCACCACAGGCGGAGGGGGTCATAACCGCATCAAAGCCTTGGGCAATTTCGTCAAAGGCCGCGCGACAGCTGTCGGCATGGGCATAGGCCCAGCGGGCCTGATCCGGGGTGATCTGGCGGGCATTGCCAACCATGTCGTGAAACTGGTCGTGCAGCTCGGGGCAGCGGCGGACTTCGTTCAGGAAGGCGCTGCGTCCCTCGCGCGCCAGAATGATCGTATGGGCCGCATGCAGGTCATTGAAGATAGAGGGCAATTCCAGCTCGACCACCTGCGCGCCCTGCCCGCGCAGATAGGTCGCGCCCCGCGCCATGGCATCGCGCATCGAGGGCTCTGTCGCCTCCCAGACCGGCGTGCGGCACAGCGCGATGCGCAATCCCTCAAGGCTCTGCGGCTCAGGGCTCGGGTCGAGGTCGAATACATCCGCAAGAAGCTGCAGATCGCCTATCTCGCGGGCATATAGACCCAGCGTGTCGCAGGTCAGCGAATAAACTTTCAGCCCCTCGCGCGAGATGGCGTTCCAGGTCGGCTTCCAGCCGAAGATGCCGTTGAACGACGCCGGGCGGATGGTCGAGCCCCCGGTCTGCGTGCCGAGCGCCACCGCGCACATCCCCGCCGCCACCGCCGCTGCCGAGCCAGAGGAGGACCCCCCCGGCGTGCGCGTCAGGTCATGCGGATTGCGCGTCTTGCCACCGCGCTGCCCGGCGGCGAATTCCGTGGTCACCGTCTTGCCCACGATCAGCGCCCCGGCGGCGCGCAGGGTATCGACGCAAGCGGCATCCACGCCCGTCATAACCCCCTCATAACGCTTCGTATTATGGCTAGTCGGCATATCGAACGTGGCAATCACATCCTTGACGCCCACGGTCACGCCCGCCAGCTTACCAAGGCTCTCGCCCGCATCGACAGCCACGGCCTGGGCGCGCAGCAGATCGGCGTCGAAATAGGCAAAGGCCTGCACATCGGGCTCGCTCTCGGCGATGGCGGCGATGGTGGCTTCGGCCACGTCCAGCGCGCTGATGCGCCCCGAGGCGACCTCGGCCACAAGGGCGCAGGCCGTCATGGACTGCGGGTTTGGACGGTCAATCTGGTGTTCGAAGTTCATCGCGTGCCTCTGCATAACGGGTCGGGACCACCTAAACAGCATCCGCGTTTCGCTGCACCGCAGCTTTCCTCAGCGCACGCGTGAGTTTTCCTCAATTGCCCGATCCCGCCTGCCTCCGCGAAGCTTTGAGAAGGGGCGGCCCGACGCAGCCCAGACCACAAGACCAACAGAACCGACGCGCATCAAGGACCCAGCCGCCCCCCGGCCCGCCGCAAAGGCAACCCGGGGTGGCGTCACAAAAATGGGCCGTGCGCCACTCACGTCCGCAGGAGGGATGTATGACACCCAAGACACCGAAAGCCGAAAAGACCGGCCTGTCGCGCCGCAGCTTGCTGAAAACCGGTGCCGCCGCAGGCGTCGCCAGCCTGTTCCCGGCACCGATGCTCTGGGCGCAGAACATCAAGGACATCAAGATCGTCCATGCCGGGCAAAGCTATTCGACGATCCCCAATATCGCCGAACAGGCCAACAAGGATCTGGGCTTCACGGTCGAGATGCAGACCCTCGACCAGACCACCCAGACCAACCGCATGCTGACGCAGGCCGATACGCTGGATGTGGTCGATCTGCCCAATACCTCGATGAAATATTTCCTCGGGCGTGACATCCTGATGCCGCTGGCGGTCAAGGACTACAAATGGTGGGACAAGACCGTGCCGCTGTTCACCGCCGGCACCTATCCCAGCGGCGAGGCCTATTCGATGCAGGGCTATGCGCCGATCAAGGCGCAGTACTATACCTCTGAAAAGGCAGATGAATACTCGCTGACCCCAACGGAATGGCTGGTCGGTGTGCCGCTTTATTACAACGCCGACACCATCGGCATCCGCCCCGATCTGATCGACCGTCCGATCACCAGCTGGGCCGATCTGCTCAGCTCGGAGTTCACCGGCAAGGTGGCGCTGCAGGACGGCGTGGCGATCGGCGTGCCCGACGCCGCCATGGCGCTGGAGGCCATGGGCGAAGTCACCTACGTCGACAAGGGCAATATGACCAAGGCCGAGATCGACGCCACCATAGACAAGCTGATCGCCTACAAGAAGGACGGCCATTTCCGCAGCTTCTGGACCACATTCGAGCAGTCGGTACAGCTGATGGCCTCCGGCGAAGTGGTGCTTGAATCGATGTGGGCCCCCGCCGTGACCGAGGTCCGCACCCGCGGAATCGAGTGCAAGTACAACGGCATGAAGGAAGGCTATCGCGGCTGGTACATCATGATGATGGGCATGGGCCATCTGACCGGTCTGCAGCGCGACTGCGCCATCGAGTACATGAACTGGTACAACTCCGGCTGGGTCGGCGCCTTCATCTCACGTCAGGGCTTCTACAACTCGGTCCCCGACAACGTGAAGCCGCTGATGAGCGAGAACGAATACGGCTACTGGTACGAGGGCAAGCCCGCCACCGCCGACATCCTCAACCCCTTCGGCAAGGTGATGGAGACAGCTGGCGCCGTGCGCGATGGCGGCGCCCTCTGGGACCGGATGGGCAATATCGGCATCTGGAATTCGCTGATGGACGAGGACCGCTATCTGGTGCGTCGCTGGCAGGATTTCATCGCCGCCTGATCCCCGACTGGCCGTGGCGCGCCTGCGCCACGGCCCCCTGTCGCTCATAAAGGAGGCCTTTCATGAAGCTCTCTCCCAAAGCCGTTTCGCTGCTTCAGATCGCGCCGATGGGCATCATCTTTGCGGCGATGGTGCTGGTGCCGCTGGTGATCATCTTTGTCGTCAGCTTCCTCGACTACGATTTCGCCCAAGTCTTCCCCGAGATCTACCTCGGCTCCTGGAAGGATGTGTTCACGTCACAGCTGACGCTGAACCTCTACGAGACGACGTTCAAATTCGTCGCGATCGTCTGGGTAGTCACCTTCACCCTGGGCTTTTCAATCGCGTATTTTCTGGTGTTCCATGTCCGCTCCATGCAGGTGCGCCTGATGCTGCTGGCGGCCATCGCCATTCCATTCTGGACCTCCGGCCCGATCCGCGCCGTCGCTTGGGTGCCCCTGCTGGGGCGCGAGGGGCTGGTCAATCAGGCGCTGCTCGGCCTCGGCATCGTGACCGAGCCTGTCAGCTGGCTGATGTATTCCGAATTCGCCATTCTGATCGCCTATATCCACCTGCTGACCATGCCGATGGTGATCACCATCTCGAATTCGATGATGAAAGTGCCCCGCTCGATCATTCAGGCCGCGCAGGACGCCGGAGCGTCCGAGTTCCAGATCATCCGCGAGATCATTCTGCCCCTCGCCCGTCCCGGCATCGCCATCGGCACGATCTTTGTCGTCACCGCCGTCATGGGTGATTTTTTCATCGTCAAGACGATGTCCGGCGGTCAGGTCAACACGGCCACCATGGCTATCGTGACCGAGCTGAACGCCTTTCAGTACCCCCCCGCCGCCGCGAAGTCCGTGCTGATGCTGGCCATCGTGCTGGGCCTTGTGGCGATCCTGCTGCGCTTTGCCGACATCCGCAAAGAACTGACGAAATAGGAAGGTTCCCGCCATGGCCACCCGCAAACGCAAACGCCCGCTCAGCTTCTACGTCCTCGCCACGCTGCTTGGGGGCTATGCGATCTTTCTATATGCCCCAATGGCTTGCGTCTATGTGCTGTCGTTTCAGGGGCCACAGGGGGGCATGTCCTTTCCCATGGTCGGCTGGTCGACGCATTGGTTCGAGGTGCTGTTTCAGGGCACCGGCGGGCAAGGCGTCGGCGACATTCCCGCCGCCTTCCGCCGCTCGATCCGCATGGCGGTGATCGTGGCCGTGCTGAGCATGATCATCTCGGTCGCGGCGGGCATGGCCTACCGACGCAAGTTTCCCGGTGCCAACCTCGTGTTCTATTCCGCCATCGCCTCGATGGTGCTGCCGGGCATCTTCGTCGGCTTCGGCATCGCGCTGACCTTCAACCTGCTCGGCTGGCGGGTGAACTGGTTCACCTCCGGCATCGGCGCGCAGCTGACATGGACCCTGCCCTTCGGCATGCTGATCATGTTCATCGTGCTGGGCCGCTTCAACCCCGCCTACGAGGAAGCCGCGACCGATCTTGGGGCCAATGCCCGCCAGCGGTTCTGGATGGTGATCGTGCCGATCATCCTGCCCGGCATCATTGCCATCACCATGGCCTCGCTGACCTCATCTTACGAGGAAATCGCGCGGACCCAGCTGAACGTCGGCACCGGCAACACCATGCCGATGGAGATCACCGGCCTGCTGACCGCCGCCACCTCTCCCGTGATCTTTGCCGTCGGCACCATCACCACCTTCGTCTCCTTCTCGCTGGTCATCGCGTCGCTGCTCGTCATGACGCGACTGGCCAAGCGCCGCTCTTCAAGGACCGCCCAATGAGCCTGATCCAGCTGAAACCGCAAACCGCCCCCGCCGCGTCCGGCAAAAGCCACCTCAAGCAGGCCACGCAGGGCCACCGTTTCGATGCCGAGCTGGTTGCCGTGACCAAACGCTACGGCACCGGGCCTGCGGCGGTCGCAGATATCTCCCTGCGCATTCCGCGTGGCAGTTACTGCTGTCTGCTTGGCCCGTCTGGCTGCGGCAAGTCCACCACCCTGCGCATGCTCGCCGGGCATGAGGACGTCAGCGAAGGCGCCATCCTGATCCATGGCGAAGAGGTCACCCATAAGCTGCCGGTCGATCGCGGCACCTCGATGATGTTTCAGGACTACGCATTGTTTCCGCATCTGTCCTGCCTCGACAACGTCGCCTTTTCGCTGAAGGTGCGCGGCGTCGCCACCAGGGAGCGCCGCGCGCAGGCCCGCCAATATCTTGAGCTGGTGCAGATGGACCACCTCGCCGACCGCCTGCCCAATCAGCTGTCGGGCGGCCAACAGCAACGCGTCGCGCTGGCGCGCTCGCTGATCACCCGGCCCAAGGTGCTGCTGCTGGATGAGCCGCTGTCGGCGCTGGACCCGTTCCTGCGGGTCAAGATGCGCTCAGAGTTGAAGCGTATCCAGAAAGAGCTCGGCATCTCCTTCATCCACGTCACCCATTCGCAGGACGAGGCTCTGGCCCTGTCGGACATGATCGTCGTGATGAATGATGCCAAAATCATGCAGGCCGCCCCGGTGCGCGAGGTGTTCGAGACGCCGACGAACGCCTTTGTCGCGCGCTTCCTTGGCGGGCAAAACGTGCTCAACAGCAATGGCCGCGAGGTCTCTGTGCGCACGGATCGCTGCAGGCTCGGTCACGCGACGGGTCTGCGCAGCGTCGAGGGCCAGATCGCGATGATCGAATATCAGGGCAATATCGTCCGCATCACTTTGCAAACCCCACTCGGGGACGAGATGACGGTTTTGCAAAGCGACACTGACTATTTCGCGCAAAACCCCCAGATCGGCGACACCGCGATGATGAGCTGGCAGGCGAGCGACGAACATATCCTTGCACCAACTTGAGCCTGCGCCGCACTGAAATGCGACAGGCCGCCCGTGTCATGGGCGGCCTGTCGGATATGCAAACTCTGCTGGGAAATTTGCAAACAGGCCGTCAGGCCGCATGCACCAGCGTGTTCTGGCGCACTTTGCCAAGGATCCAGTCCTTGAACCGCTGCATCGTCTCGCGGCTGTCGGGCTTCCACGGCGACAGCAGGTAATAGGCGCTGCGGATCGGATAGCTTTCCGCCACCTTGACCAGATCGCCACGCGCAATCGCCTGTCCCGTCAGCAGCGACCGCCCCAGGATCACCCCGGCCCCGGCACGCGCGGCATCAATACCCGTCGAAGCCTGATTGAAACGCGATCCATGGGAGATATCGCCCCGCGACACGCCATATTCCGCGAGGTATCGGGTCCAGTCGGGATATGTCCCCTCCAGCCCGTCCTGATTGCGGTCGACATGCACCAGAGGCGCATGGGCCAGTATCTCTTTCGGATCATTGCCAAAGCGCGCGGCCAACTCCGGCGCGCAGACCGGCACGATCTCTTCTTCCAGCAGCGGCTCGACCTGACAATCCAGCGCGCTCTGCCAGTTCAGGATGCGAAAATCGCTCTCCTGCTCCTCAGCCTCCCGGCGCGAGATGAAGGTACGTACATTCAGATCCACATCAGGCTCGATCACCATGAACTCGCCCAGCCGCGGCATCAGCCAGAGCGAGGCGACAGAGGTCGAGGCCGAGACGGTCAGACGGCGCCGCACGTCCTCCTCAAGCTGGGTCAGCGACATCACCGCGTCGTTGATCAGATCCAGCGCCTGCGTGATCCGGGCGACATTGGCGCGGGCGTCCTGCGTCAACTCGATCCGGCTGTTCTTGCGCAGGAACAACTGCACCTGCAGGAACTCCTCCAACATGCGGATCTGATGGCTGACGGCCGTCGGGGTGACGCAAAGCTCGTCCGCAGCCTTGACGACAGAGCCGTGGCGCGCCGTTGCCTCAAAGGCACGAATGGCATTCAGGGGCGCTCGTTTTCGCATGTTTCTCACCTGTTGCACAAAGCCCGAAACCGGGCGGATCCCCACCCTGAGCTTAGCGAACCACAGCGGGCCGTGACGCCGCAAGCGGCCTGCAACAGCTGCCTGCGAGACTGACAACGAACGGCGATAAAATGAGCATACGTCCGGACAAGTGCCTAAATAGCCATGGGCCCGCATATCGCGCGCCCATGACCTCAGCGGCGGGAAACGCCGCCCGGACGTGCCTGATAGGCCTGCGGGCGCAGGTTGGCAGCGAAATCCCAGCGCGCGCGCAACGCCGCCTGATGCGAGAGTGAGACTTCGACCACGACGACCTCGTCGCCCATGGTCTCCGCCGTGGCGATCACCTCGCCTTCGGGGCTGCAGATGAAACTGTCGCCGATATAAGTCACGCCGCTTTCCACGCCCGCCTTGCCCGCCGCAATCGTATAGGTGGCATTGGCGAAAGCGCCGCCGCAGATCGCCAGCCGCGACGCCGCGCGCGCCTTGTCCAGCGTGCCGCCGTTCATCACCGGCGTGTTGTAGGACACGGCGAACAGCTCGGCCCCGGCCTGCATCAGCGCGCGGTAGCTTTCGGGAAAGCGACGATCATAGCAGATCATTCCGCCAACCTGCGCCGCCCCCAGATCGAAGACCGGAAACCCCAGATCACCCTCGAGGAAATAGTGTTTCTCAAGAATCGTGATCTCCTTTTCGGGGTCCGGCGTGGTCTGGCCGGGGATATGCACCTTGCGAAACAGCCCGCGCGCCTGCCCCTGTGCATCGATAAAGGCCATGGCATTGTAGACGCCAGCCGGATGCGCTTCGGCATGAGGAAGCACCACGGACATGGCATGCTCTTTCGCCGCCGCGCAGACCCGGGCCATCGCCGCCGCATTCAGCGCAACCGAGGCAAAGGGTTCGACCGACGGGCGGATTTCGGTGGCGAAATAAGGCGTCAGCGCCAGTTCAGGCAAGACCGCGATCTTCACCTGCCGCGCCGCCGCCTCTGCCAGCAGAGCGACAATACGCTCCGTCGTCTCGGGAATCGTGGCGGAGGCCGGGCCAAGTTGCAGCGCTGCGACATTGAAGCGATCCTGAGGCGTTCGATTGGGGCTCATCTCGTCACCTCAGGCAGATTTCTGCACGGCATCGGGGCCGGCAATGATCGCCATCGCCGCCGCCTCGTCGATCACGTCACAGATCTTGAACTGCATGTCGAACAGCGCGGCGGCATGGCTCATCTGGATGCGGTCAAACACGCCCTCCTCGACCACCATCATCTTGTAGCCCATGGCTTCGCCCTCGACACAGGAGGCGCGCACGCAGCCCGAGGTCGAGTTGCCGACGGTCAGCAGCCCGTCCACGCCCAGCTCGGATAGGATCATGTGCAGGTTGGTGAAGGTGAAGCAGCTTGGAGTCTGCTTTTCCAACAGGATATCGCCCGGCTGCATCGCCACTTCGGCCTGAATTTCCGACCGTGGATCGCTCGCGGCGAATACGCCTGCGGCGGATTTGGCCAAGCCGGTATGCGGGTGGAACACATGTTTGGAATAGATCACCGGCATGCCCGCTGCGCGCGCCGCCGCCAGCAGCCGCTGCTGAACCGGAATCGCCGCCCAGGCATGCGGCCCACAGGCCCCCGGATAGCGCTCCAACTGCTCATGAATCGGGCGGTCCTCGCCAATCGCCGTCACCTGCATGTCGATCACCAGCAGCGCCGTCTTCCGCCCCGGACCGTGTGGCACCCGCAAATTCCGCCGACGCGCCACCTCGCGGTCCTCCTGCGTGAGGAATTCTTCCCAAACTCGCGCCATGTCGCACCTCTCCTGTCGTTGTTGCGCAAAGGCTATGACGCCCGGGCACCGCCTCCGAATGCGGAAATCTCTGGCGCTGGCTGAGAAAAGCTTTGCACCGCCCTGCTGAGAAAAGTTGCGCGCCGGCTTTAGCTTTTCTCTTTTGACGCCTCACGCGCGCACGGACCATTCCAACAGGACGCGCCCTGTTCGTCGCACGTAGAGGTGTTCCTTGTCCAAACTGTCTCATCGGCGCCAGATCTCGATCGCCTTCGTCGTGGCCTGCGCCTTTCTGATGCAGGGCGTGGATTCAACCCTGCTGACGATCGCCATTCCGACCATTGCCCGCGATCTGGGCCAGTCGCCGCTGTCGCTGCATGTGCTGATCACCGCCTATCTGCTCAGTCTGGCGGTCTTCATGCCGGTCTCGGGCTGGTTCGCCGACCGTTTTGGCGCGCGACGGGTGTTCTGCGGCGCTCTGGGCGTCTTCATGGCGGGCTCTGTGCTGTGCTCGGTCATGCCGGAGCTGTGGATGATGGTGCCGTTCCGCCTGCTCCAGGGGTTCGGAGGCGCGCTGATGACGCCCGTCGGGCGCATGATCGTGTTGCGCGCCTTTGGCCGGGGGCGGACGCTGGATGCGATGACATGGCTGACGATCCCGGTGCTGATCGGGCCGCTTATCGGGCCGCTGATTGGCGCGGCACTGGCCGAGATGGCGCATTGGCGGCTGCTGTTTCTGGTCAACCTGCCGATCTGCGCCGCCGCGATCCTTGGCGCACGTCACCTGATCGAGGCTGAGGCGCCCGTGGGTGCCAAACGCTTTGATCTCAAAGGCTTCGCCCTTGCCGGGCTGTCGCTGGTCCTGTTCCAGCTGGGGATCGAGGCGCTCGGCCATGCCCGCTTCGGCCCGCTTGGTGCTGCCTGTCTGGGGGGCGGCGCGCTGGCGCTGTTTCTGGTCTATCGCCGCCACGCCCGCCGGATGCAGGCCCCCGCCCTAGACCTGTCGCTGTTTGCGCAGCGTGGCTTTGCCATCGGCGTCGTCGCGGGCGGCATCGGGCGCAGCGGGCTGAACTCTATGGCCTTTCTGACACCGCTGATCCTGCAACTGGGGCTGGGGTTTCGCCCAATCACCGCCGGTCTGCTCTCGGCGCTCGCCGCCCTTGGCTCCTTCGCCTCGAAACCTCTGCTCAAGGGCTTCATCGCGCGCCATGGTTTTCGCTGCGTGATGATCACGCTGACACTGACCGGCTCGGCCTCCGTCGCCGTCTTCGCTCTGATCACGCCCAACTGGCCATTGCTGCCTCTGCTCGCGGTCTGCATCGTCGCGGGGGCGATCCGCACGCTCTATTTCAACGCGGCAAACACGCTGACCTATACGGCGCTGTCAGATCACCAGCTGTCGCGCGCCGTCTCCTCGGCGGGTGTGTTCCAGCAGCTCTCCATGGGCCTTGGCATATCGCTGTCGGCGGCGCTGCTGTCGCTGCTGCAGGGCGACGCGGCTGCCGTTTCTCTGGGCGATTTCCACGCAGCCTTCCTCTGCATGGCCGTGATCCCACTGCTGTCACTGCCGGTTCTGGCACGCCTCGCCCCTGCAGACACAGGCCCCGTCGCACCGGGGCTGAGAAAATCTCAAGCCCCCCGGCGAAATAAGTCGATTGGCCCGCAGCCCAGTCTGGCGAAAGCTGAGCCCAACCCAGCGCACCACCCCACCGTGGTCGAGAGACATTGAAAGGTAGCACATGACCCAGATTGGCATCTTCATTCCGATCGGCAGCCGCGGCTGGCTGATCTCGACCACCTCGCCGAAAACCATGCCGAGCTTTGATCTCAACAAGGCCGTGGTGCAGCGGGCCGAACATTTCGGCTTCGATTTCGCCCTCTCGATGATCAAGCTGCGCGGCTACAACGGCCCGTCCGAATACTGGGTGCACAATCTGGAAAGCTTCACCCTCATGGCCGGTCTTGCCGCCGTGACGACCAGGATCAAGCTGTTCGCCTCCTGCGCCATGCTGACCATGCCGCCCGCCGTCACCGCGCGGATGGCCACCACCATCGATTCCATCGCGCCGGGCCGTTTCGGCGTCAACATGGTCACCGGCTGGCAGCCAAAGGAGTACCAGCAGATGGGGATCGAGCTGACCCCAGAACACTTCGCCCGCCGCTACGACTATGCCAGCGAATATGTGCAGGTCATGCAGGATCTCTGGGGCACCGGCACCTCCAACTTCAAGGGCGACTTCTTCCAGATGGACGACTGCAAACTGTCGCCGCAGCCCACCGGCAACCGCATCCCCATCGTCGGAGCGGGCCAGTCTGAAAAGGGCATGGAGTTCGTCGCCAAGTATGGCGATTATAATTTCGTCGGTGCCGGAGGCGACATCAACGAGACCACAAAAAGCCGCGAGATGGTCGCCAAGGTCACGGCCGCCGCGGAAAAGCATGGCCGCGACACCGGCGCCTTCCTGCTGCTGATGGTCATCACCGACCGCACCGAAGAAGCTGCCTGGGCCAAATGGAACCTCTACAAAGAGGGCACCGATATCGAGGCGCTGGAGTGGCAGGCCGCGCAGGCCGGCATGGACAAGGTCGCCAAGGAGGGCTCCACCGCCGTCGCTCTGACCCGCGCCATTTCCAATCCCCAGCCTACCGGATTGCTGAAACTGATCGGCTCCTATGAACAGGTTGCTGAAATGCTGGATGAAATTGCCGCCACCAAAGGGTTGAAAGGCATCATGCTGACATTTGATGATTTCGTTATCGGGATCGAGCAATTCGGCCAATACATCCAGCCCTTGATGAAAACGCGAAATGGGATTGGAGCCAAGGCATCTCAGGCCGCCTGAGATCCAATGACCTTGCCTTGATAGCGGGCATTGAGCCTCACAAAGACCCCATGCCTTTTCAAATCATACCAGCGCTGTAAATCACTGATTTACGGCGCTAAATCCGTTTCCCTTTGGCCACATTCGGCGTCATGAAATCGCGCCTCAAAAGCAGGCATATCCCAACATTTCTGTGCTGCATTTCGTGAATAATCAGCGCACCACATTACGCCCCGCCTCAAAAATGCAAAAATCACGCCATCAACATCTGCACATAAGGGGAGATTCGACATGGACATGGGTGTCTTCATTCCAATCGGGAACAATGGCTGGCTGATTTCCAAATCGTCGCCGCAATATATGCCGTCTTTTGACCTCAACCGGGTGATCGTTCAAAAGGCCGAAGGCTACGGGCTGGATTTCGCGCTCTCAATGGTCAAGCTGCGCGGCTTTGGTGGCGAGACGGAATTCTGGGACCACAACCTTGAGAGCTTTACCCTGATGTCGGCCCTCGCCGCCGTCACAAGCAAGATCAAGCTCTTCGCCTCGACCGCAATCCTGACCCTGCCCCCTGCCATCGTTGCGCGCATGGCCTCGACCATCGACAGCGTTGCACCGGGCCGCTTCGGCATCAATATCGTGACCGGCTGGGCACCCAATGAATACACCCAGATGGGCGTCTGGCCCGGCGACGACTACTTCGGCTATCGCTATGAATATGCCAGCGAATATGTCCAGGTGATGAAGGATCTGTGGTCCGAGGGCACATCGGATTTCAAGGGCAAGCACTTCACCATGGAAGACTGCAAGCTCTCGCCGAAACCCTCCAGCCCGATCGAGATCGTGGCGGCGGGCCAGTCCGGCACAGGCATGGCGTTTTCGTCGAACTACGCCGACTATTCCTTCGTGCTCGGCTCCGGCATCAACACCCCCACCGCTTTCGCCACCACCGCCGCGCGCCTCAGCGAGGCGGCTGCCGAGACCGGTCGTGATGTTGGCGCCTATGTGCTGTTCATGATCATCGCCGATGAAACGGACGAGGCCGCGCGCGCCAAATGGGACAGCTACCGCGAAGGCGCGGATATGGAGGCGCTCTCCTACATGGGCGTGCAAGGCGCCGCCGACGCCACCGCAGGCGAGGAATCGACCGCCAAGGCGATCAACCTTCCCGAAGGCGCGGTCAACTTCAACATGGGCACGATCGTCGGTTCCTACGCCACCGTCGCCCGGATGCTGGACGAAGCCGCCGCCGTGCCGGGCGTGAAAGGCATCATGATGACCTTTGACGATTTCGTCGAAGGCATCGACGCCTTCGGCCAGCACATCCAGCCGCTGATGGCCTGCCGCAAGGATATTGCCATCGCAGCGGAATAGCCCGGCACTCGCCACAAAAAGCCCGATCAGCCCTGCCATACGTGGCGGGGCTTTTCCTTTCCCCTACGTCGCCGAAAACCTTGCAAACTTTACTATAAGAAACACTTTGTTAGCCGCTAACACAGTGCTTTCCTTTTCATTGACCACAAATTAATCTCTTCCCAGAACGCAAGTTCCAACATGGGAGTAACGAATTGAAAAAGCTTCTTCTGGCCTCCGCGGCCATTAGCCTGTGCGCAAGCGCGTCTTACGCAGAAGACATCAAGATGGGTGTCCTGCTGGGTTTTACCGGTCCGCTTGAATCGCTCGCCCCCGCCATGGCGCAAGGCGCCGAAATGGCGATGAAAGAGGTCTCTGACTCCGGCAAGCTGCTGGGTGGCGATACCGTGACCCCGGTGCGCGGTGATTCCACCTGCGTCGACGCGGCAGCGGCCACCGCTGCGGCTGAGACCCTCGTCACCACCGATGGCGTAAAAGGCATCCTGGGCGCCATGTGCTCTGGTGCGACCACCGCCGCGCTGCAGAACGTCGCCATGCCCAACGGCATCGTGATGATCTCGCCCTCCGCCACCTCGCCTGCTCTGTCGACGATGGACGACGACGGCCTGTTCTTCCGCACCGCGCCTTCCGACGCGCGTCAGGGCGAAGTCATGTCCGACGAGCTCATGGAAAAGGGCCTCAAATCCGTCGCCGTGACCTATACCAACAACGATTACGGCAAGGGTCTGGCCGACAGCTTTGAAACCGCGTTCAAGGCAGCTGGCGGCACCGTCACCATCTCGACCGCTCATGAAGACGGCAAAGGCGACTATTCCGCCGAAGTCGGCTCTCTCGCCTCCGCCGGTGGCGATGCGCTGGTCGTGGCTGGGTATGTCGATCAGGGCGGCTCGGGCGTGCTGCGCGGCGCGCTGGATTCCGGCGCGTTCGAGACCTTCGTCTTCCCCGACGGCATGGTCAGCCAGACGCTGGAGGACAACTTCGGCTCCGAGATCAACGGCTCCTTCGGCCAGCTGCCCGACTCCGAAGGTCAGGGCATGCAGACCTACCTCTCGATGGCCGAGGCTGCAGGCTATGACGGCTCCTCCGCCTATTCCGGCGGTGCCTATGATGGCGCGGCGCTGATGCTGCTGGCGATGCAGGCCGCCGAGTCCACCGACCCATCGGTCTACAAGGACAAGATCATGGAAATCGCCAACGGTCCCGGCGAAAAGATCTATCCCGGTGAGCTGGCCAAGGGCCTTGAGCTGATCGAAGCCGGTACCGCCATCGACTATGAAGGCGCCACCGCGATCAACCTGATCGGCAACGGCGAAGCCGCAGGCACCTTCCGCGAGATCGAGATCAAGGACGACAAGATCACCACGGTCAAATACCGCTGATCTCTACTCAACCTGAAAATAGCCCGGATTCAGTCCGGGCTATTTTCGATTTATAACAGAACTTTGCGGCGCGATCTTCGTGTAACGCATAAAGTCGGGGGGCCCCATGATCCGGGTCGATAATCTAGTGAAATCCTTCGGCGGGTTCCGGGCCGTCGATGGGGCAAGTCTTGAGATCGCCGATGGCTCGATCACCGGTCTGATCGGCCCGAACGGGGCCGGAAAATCCACGCTTTTCAACGTTATCGCCGGGGTTCATCAACCAACCTCTGGCCGCGTGACGATGGACGGCGAAGACATCACCGGGCTGAAACCGCATGAGCTGTTTCACAAGGGCCTGCTGCGCACCTTTCAGGTGGCGCATGAATTCCCCTCGCTCACCGTGCGCGAAAACCTGATGATGGTGCCCGCGCACCAGTCGGGCGAGACGCTGCTGAACACGCTGATCGGGCGCAAACGCATCCGCGACGACGAAGCCGCCCTGCTGAAACAGGCCGATGAGGTGCTCGACTTCCTCACCATCTCGCACCTGCGCGACGAGAAGGCAGGCAACCTCTCCGGCGGTCAGAAGAAGCTGCTGGAACTCGGTCGCACCATGATGGTCGAGGCCAAGATCGTCTTTCTGGACGAGGTAGGCGCGGGCGTGAACCGCACCCTGCTCAACACCATCGGCGACGCCATCGTGCGGCTCAACAAGGAGCGCGGCTATACCTTCTGCGTCATCGAGCATGACATGGATTTCATCGGCCGCCTGTGTGACCCGGTCATCGTCATGGCCGAGGGTCGCGTGCTGGCCGAAGGCTCCGCCGCGCATATCATGGAAAACGAAGCGGTGATCGAGGCTTACCTCGGCACCGGCCTCAAGAACAAAACCAAAGAGGGCGCGCAATGAGCTATCTCAATGCCGCCAACATGACCGGCGGCTACGGCAAGGCCGACATTCTGCACGGCTGCACGTTGACCGTCGAAAAGGGCGAAATTGCCGTGATCGTCGGCCCCAATGGTGCTGGTAAATCCACCGCGATGAAGGCCGTCTTCGGGATGCTGCCGCTGCGCGAAGGCTCGGTCACACTGGACGGTCAGGACATCACCGCCCTGTCGCCGCAGGATCGCGTCAAGATGGGCATGGGCTTCGTGCCGCAGGTCAACAACGTCTTCCCGACCATGTCGGTCGAGGAAAACCTCGAGATGGGCGCCTTCATCCGCAACGACGATTACCGCGCCACCATGGCGCAGGTCTTCGATCTGTTCCCGATCCTCAAGGACAAGCGCCGCCAGAACGCGGGCGAGCTGTCGGGCGGGCAACGCCAGCAGGTCGCCGTCGGGCGCGCGCTGATGACGCAACCCAAGCTTCTGATGTTGGACGAACCCACCGCAGGCGTGAGCCCCATCGTCATGGACGAGCTGTTTGATCGCATCATCGAGGTCGCCCGCTCTGGCATCTCGATCCTGATGGTCGAACAAAACGCCCGGCAAGCGCTTGAGATCGCGGACAAAGGCTATGTACTCGCCCAGGGCGAAAACCGCTACACCGACACCGGAGAGGCCCTTCTGGCCAATCCGGAGGTCCGCCGCACCTTTCTGGGGGGTTGAGAGATGGATGTCATCAACGCGCTCGTCGCACTCACCAACTACGTCCTCATCCCCGCCACCGCCTATGGCGCGCAGCTTGCGCTCGGCGCGCTCGGGGTCACGCTGGTCTATTCGATCCTGCGGTTTTCCAACTTCGCCCATGGCGACACCATGGCGTTTGGCACCGGCATCGTGATCCTGTTCACGTGGCTGTTCCAGAGCTGGGGCATCAGCCTCGGCCCGCTGCCGACCGCCCTGCTGGCGCTGCCCTTCGGCATCATCGTCACGGCGGCGCTGCTTCTGGGGACCGACCGCGTCGTCTACAAGTTCTATCGAAAGGTGCGCGCCGCGCCGGTGATCCTCGTCATGGTCTCGGTCGGGGTGATGTTCGTGATGAACGCCCTCACCCGCTTTCTGATCGGCGTCGACCAGATCACCTTTGACGACGGCGAACGCTTCGTCATCAGCGCCCGCCAGTGGCGCGACATGACCGGCCTCAGCGAACCGCTGACCCTGCGTTCGACCCAGGTCATCACCATCGTCACCGCCCTGCTGGTGATGGTGGCGCTGTTCTGGTTCCTCAACCGCACCCGCACCGGCAAATCGATGCGCGCCTTCTCTGATAACGAGGATCTGGCCCTGCTCTCGGGCATCAACCCCGACCGCGTCGTCACCGTCACCTGGATCATCACCGGGGCGCTGGCGACCATCGCGGGCACGCTCTATGGGCTGGACAAGTCCTTCAAGGCCTTCACCTACTTCCAGCTGCTGCTGCCGATCTTTGCCGCTGCCATCGTCGGCGGCATCGGCAGCCCGGTGGGCGCGATCCTCGGTGGGTTTGTGATTTCCTTCTCCGAGGTGGGCCTGACCTACGCCTGGAAGAAGGTCGCCACCTACCTGATCCCGCACTGGGAGCCGGACGGCCTCGTCCAGCTGCTCTCCACCGATTATAAATTCGCCGTCAGTTTCACGATCCTGATCCTCGTGCTGATCTTCAAGCCGACGGGCCTTCTGAAGGGGAAAATCGTATGAGCGGAACCCATCAACCGGGGCAGAGCAGCACCCTGCGCGGCCCCATCTGCTTTGCCATCCTCGCCGCCCTGCTGGTGATCGAGGGGCTGACCTCGGGCTGGAATTCGACCCTCGGCATCCTCAACATGGGGTTGCTGTCGGCGATCATGGCGCTCGGCGTCAACATGCAGTGGGGCTATGCCGGGCTGTTCAACGCCGGCGCCATGGGGTTCCTCGCGCTCGGCGGCCTCGCGCCCGTGCTGATCTCGACCGCGCCGACACCGGGGGCGTTTCGCGCGGGCGGGCCCGGGCTGATCACCGCCTTCGCCGTGGCGGTGATCGCCGTGCTGCTGGCCGTTCAGGCCTACCGGCGCACGTCGGGCAAGCTGCGCGGTCTGCTGGTGGCGCTGATCCTGATCGTCGGTTTCTTCGCCTTCCGCTGGGTGTTCGATCCGGCGGTCACGGCTGTCGAGGCGATCAACCCCTCCGCTGCGGGCAACCTCGGTGGGCTTGGCTGGCCGACGCTGATCTCCTGGCCGGTGGGCGCTCTGCTGGCCGCGGGTGCTGCCTGGCTGGTCGGCAAGACTGCCCTTGGGCTGCGCTCGGACTACCTCGCCATTGCGACGCTCGGGATTGCCGAAATCATCGTCGCCGTGCTGAAGAACGAACAGTGGCTTGATCGCGGCGTCCTCAACGTCAATGGCATCCCGCGCCCCTGGCCTGTCCCGTATGAGATCGACCTGCAGAACTCCGCTAGCTTCGTCGCAAAGGCGCAGAGCTGGGGCATGGATCCGACGCTCGCGTCGACGCTGACGGTGAAGCTGGCCTTCCTCGCCCTCTTCGTCGTGGTGATCCTGCTGCTGATCTGGGGCACCGAGCTGGCGCTGAAATCCCCTTGGGGCCGGATGATGCGCGCGATCCGCGATAACGAGGTTTCGGCCGCCGCCATGGGCAAGAACGTGACCCGCCGCCACCTGCAGATCTTTGTGCTCGGCTCGGCGGTGATCGGTCTGGCGGGGGCGATGATGATCTCGCTCGACGGGCAGATGACCCCGGCCAGCTACAACCCGCTGCGCTATACCTTCCTGATCCTCGTCATGGTGATCGTCGGCGGGTCAGGCAGCAACTGGGGCTCGGTCCTCGGCGGTATTCTGGTCTGGTATCTCTGGGTCAAGGCCGGCGACTGGGGCCCGGACATCATGGGCTGGGCGGCCTCGCCCTTCGCCGATGGCCCGCTCAAGGACCACCTGCTGAACTCGGCCGCGCATATGCGCATGCTGGTGATGGGGATCATCCTGCTGGTGGTGCTACGCTTCAGCCCACGCGGATTGATGCCAGAGAAATGACACCCTGAGGCGCGCGCCTAACCAAGCGCGCGCCTCAGCACCTCCGACAGCTCGGACGGCGAACAGGGTTTCGCCAGCACCTCTCCGGGAACCGAGTGATAGCTGTCCTTGCCGATCCCCGAATACCCCGACATATAAACGATCGGCTGCGTGATCCCGAGGCCGCGCATGTGTTCGGCCAGCTGATAGCCACCGACGCCCCCCGGCATCACGATATCGGTCAGCAGCAGATCAAAGCGGATGCCCTGCTCCAGCAGCACCACCGCCTCGCGGCCAGAGGGCGCCGAAACCACTTGATAGCCGAGCGCGCGCAGCACCTCCGACAGCATGTCCAGCAGATCCGGCTGATCCTCGACGATCAGGATCGTCTCTCCCTCACCGTTGCGCACCTGCGTTTCATTGGCTTGCGCGGGCACCGCTTCCGAGGTCTCGCCCATCGGCAGATAGAGCGTGACGCGGCAGCCCTCGCCCACGGCGCTCACCACCTCCATCCGCCCGTCGGACTGATCCGCAAAGCCATAGACCATCGCCAGACCCAAGCCGGTGCCCTTGTTGGCGGATTTGGTGGTAAAGAACGGGTCCGTCGCGCGTTCGCGCACCTCCGGCGGCATGCCCGGCCCGTCGTCCACCACGGAGACCGCCACCAGAGGGCGCCCGTTGATGCCCAGCTCGTCCGTGATCGCCACACTGACCGAGATCTGGCCGCTTCTGCCCGACTGGACGATCGCGTCGCGGCTGTTCAGGCACAGGTTCAGCAGAGCGTTCTCCAGCTGGCTGGGGTCGCAGCACACCTGCAGCCCCGGCGACAACGTCGCAAACCGCAAGCCCACCGACCGTTCAAGCACCGGCTCGACCAGCTGGCGCAGATCGCCGAACACGGACATCAGCGCGACCGAGCGTCGCTTGCCCGGTTGCTTCTTGGCAAAGGCCAGCAGGCGCGATGTCAGCTCAGCCCCGCGCCGCACCGACCCGAGGCTGGTGCGCAGATATTTACGCCCCTCGTCATCGGTCTTCTGCATCGCGAGTTCGGTCGCATATTCGATGGTGCCGAGGATGTTGTTGAAATCATGCGCCACCCCCCCGGTCAGCTGACCCAGAGCATCCAGCCGGCTGGACCGCTCTGCCAGACGCCGCACGGTTTCCTGCTCGGTGATGTCCTCCAGCACAAGAACTGACGACAATTCGGGCTGCGAGGGGTCATTGACCGGCGAGGACGAGACATGCACATGGATCGGCTCCGCCTCGTCCGAGGTGGTCAGCACGGCCTTTTCGCCCTTCAGCACCGCCCCCGACAGCGCCCGGCGCACCGGATCGCTGGAGGCCTCCAGCGGCGAAAGGTCGTAGGGATCGAGAAACCGGATCGCCGCGGGCCAGGGCGCTGGCCAGTTCTGATCGCTCAGCCGCAGCATACGCACTGCGCCGGGGTTGGCGGTGTCGATCCGCCCGTCCCGGTTCAGCGCCAGAATGCCACTGCGCGCGGTGTTGAGGATCGCCCCGTAGCGGTTGGAGACGCTCTCCATCCGCCGGGCATGATCCAGCGCGACCGCACGCCCCCGCAGGATCAGCACGACGAAGGCAAGGGCGATCAGCGCCAGCAACGCGACCCCCGCCAGCTGCGCCAGCCGGACACGCTGCGACGTCCAGAAGCTTGGCGGCGACAGCCAGCGATTGTGCAGGTTCTGATAGGCTTCCGAGGACAGATACCCCGGGATCACCGCATTGAGGTTTTCGCGGATCGTGGCAAGACCGGGGCGCAGGGCAATGGCACGTTCAGACTGCGTAAAGGGCGGCTGCACCGCCTCGATCTTTGCGCTCACATCCTCGGCCTCGGCCAGACGCTGCATGGTCTGCGTGGCGTAGAGCACCGCCGTCACCTCGCCCTCCAGCAGGCTGGAGAGCATGGCCTCGGGCGTGTCGTAGATCACCAGGTCCAGCCCGTCCTGACGCTGCGCCACCTGCAGCGCCCAGTTGTTGACCGACACACCGACCCGTTTGCCCACCAGATCCTCCAGCCCCGTGACCCCTGTCGCTGCGGCCTCGCCCTGACGCATGAAGATGGAATAGGGCGACTGCTGGATCGGGATGGTGAAATCCATGATCACCCGCTTTTCGTCGGTGATGCTCAGCGGCGGCAGCATGTCATAGGTGTCCTGCGCCGGGCCAACCGCCCATTCCTCGGTGGTGAGGGGCAGGAACTCCAGCGTCAGCCCGGTCAGCCGCGCCAGATCGCGCAGCGCCTCGACGCCATAGCCGGTGAATTCCCCGGTTTCGGTGATAATCTGATAAGGCGGAAACTGCGACACCCCGACGCGCAGCACATCGGGCACCGTCGCCGGGCGAATCACATTCCACCGCGCCAGCAGCCGGTCCAACGCGCCCGAGGCCTTAAGCCGCGCGATGGCCGCATTGATCGGGGGCAGCAGATCAGCGCGACCCGGGGCCACCGCGACATAGATCTGTGGCTGCTCCAGCGCCGCACCGGAGATCTGCACCCGGTAGTCCAGCCGTGTCCGGCGCAGCAGATCCGTCGCCTGCTTGAGCGAGGTCACCACCCCGTCCAGCCGCCCCGTCACCAGCGCCCCGAACGCGCCATAGGCATCCTCGAAGACCCGCACCTCGGCGCCGCTTTCGGCAACCACACGCGGTGTCTGCGCCACCGAACTGACGACGCCGATGCTCTGCCCGTCCAGTTGATCCACCGACAGCGTGACATCGGGATCGTCGCGCACGAACAGATAAACCCCGGCCTCCGCGATCGGGTCCGACAGCAGGCTCTCGCCCAGCACCGGCAGCGCCGCCACCCCCGCCCGCATATCCGTCTCGCCCAGAGCCAGCGAGCGCATGGCGTCATAGACACGCGGATATTCGCGGTAACTGACCTCCAGCCCCGCCTCCTCCGCAATCAGCCGCGTCAGATCGGCGTAATAGCCGCTGAGCGTCCCATCGGGGGCAAGCTCATAGCGCCCGGCAAAGGGCGCCCAGGGCACCGTCACCTTCAGATCCTGCGCAATAGCGGCGCTGACACCGGCAAGGCAACTGACAACACTCGTGACAAGAAGAAGAACTCTGAACATGCGGCGGCCAGTCTGTACGGGCTTTAAGGCTATAGTTTAAAATGAAGAACCGAGTCTTAACAACCATAAAGAGAATGTTATCGCCCTGCGTACCGCTCTGCCAGAGCGCCGCCAGCGGGCCCCGATGCAGCGCCACCGCATGCGCCGCTCAGCCGCCCATGGCGCGGGATCTACCGGATGTTGCGCCGCCCCTGCCGCCACGGCACCCGGCTCTGGTCGCACGGACGTGATGATGCCGGTGGAACAACCCGCTCTGCCCCGTGTTGGGCAGTGCAAGGTCGCGGCCCTTTGCCCCTGTGCCGAGAGGTCCCGCGACGGAAATACCCATAAAGACAGAGGCAACAGCCCAATGAAAATTCTGATGATTCTCACCTCCCACGACCAGCTTGGCGACACCGGCAACAAGACCGGCTTCTGGCTTGAGGAATTCGCGGCCCCCTATTACGTCTTCAAGGACGCGGGCGCGGCCATCACCCTCGCCTCGCCCAAAGGTGGTCAGCCGCCGCTCGATCCCTCCAGCGACGCCGAGGATGCCCAGACCGAAGCCACCAAGCGCTTCAAAGCCGACAAAGGCGCACAGACGGCCCTGGCCAATACCCAGGTGCTGACCAATGTGACCGCAACCGACTATGACGCGATCTTCTACCCCGGTGGCCACGGCCCGCTCTGGGACCTTGCCGAGGATTCCGACAGCATCGCCCTGATCGAAACCTTCGCCGCGCAGGACATGCCCATCGGTGCGGTCTGCCACGCCCCGGCCATCTTCCGCCACACCAAGGGCGCGGACGGCAAGCCGCTCGTCTCCGGCAAGACCGTGACCGGCTTCACCAACACCGAAGAAGAGGGCGTCGGCCTCACCAAGGTGGTGCCCTTCCTCGTCGAAGACATGCTGAAAGAAAATGGCGGCGACTACCAGAAAGGTCCCGACTGGGCCTCCTTCGTGGTCATGGATGGCAAGCTTGTCACCGGCCAGAACCCTGCCTCCTCCGAAGAAGCTGCGCGCAAACTGCTGACGCTGCTGTAACGGACAGGGGTCGCGCCACGCGCGGCCCCACACCTCATTCCAGATATAAAACAGGAGTTTGTCATGAACATCCTCGTCGCCGGTGCCACCGGCAAAACCGGCCTGCGCGTGATCGACGCGCTGAAATCCAACGGCCATACCCCCATCGCTCTGGTGCGCGACAGCTCCGACACCAGCGCCCTGCCTGCTGACGTGACCCTGCGCCACGGCGATCTGACCGACCTGCAGGACGGCGTCTGCGAGGGCTGCGAGGCCGTGATCTTCGCCGCCGGTTCAGGCGGCAGCACCGGCCCCGAAATGACCGACAAGGTCGACCGCGATGGCGCAAAGCGCCTCGTCGATCTGGCGGCCAAGGCGGGTGCAAAGCGGTTCGTGATGCTCAGCTCCTACGGCGCTGAAAACCCCGATCCAGACAGCAAGCTCGGCCACTATCTGCAGGCCAAGCATGACGCGGATGCCCACCTCAAGTCCTCCGGGCTGAGCTATGCCATCCTGCGCCCGATCGCGCTGACCGACGACGACGGCCACCGCAATATCCGCTTCGGTGACGACATCGACCCCGAGGGCGAAGCCGCCCGTGGTGACGTGGCGGCCGTTCTGGCGCAGGCGGTCGACGATCCGGACTGGGCCAATGCGACCCGCCAGATGCAGTCTGTCTGAACGCAAACGGGCGCCCTTCGCGGGGCGCCCGTTACTCTATGAACTCAGGTTCAGTTGAGAACCACAGCCTCGCCCGCGTAATGCAGCGTCACCGTGCTCGACGCGCCATGCATCCGGATCTCGGCCACCGACATGGGCCGCGCGGGCATCCCCTCGCCGAACAATTCGACCGAGATGCGGCCGCCATGGGTCGCATTCAGCACCGAGGCCAGCTCGGCCCCCGACACCTCTGCCACGACACCCTCTTCTGTCAGTTGCATGTCAACCGGGCTCAGGCGTGTGTTTCCGACGATCAGCTCCATTGAGCGTTCCCTTCTGCCCTGCGCGACGCCTTGCGCCGCGGGACGGTCATTGATGTCGGGACCGGCGCATCCGGCGCCAGCCCCGCGTATTCCAGAACTCAGCTACAGCCCGAGGTGCCGCCGCAGGTGTTGCACTTCATGCAGGTGCCGTTGCGCACCAGCGTGTAGTTGCCGCACTCGCCGCAGGCCTCGCCCTCGTAGCCCTGCATCTTGGCCTTGACGCGGGCGTCCATGCCGGTCGCGCCACCGCTGATCGCCGTGGTCGAGGTCGCCGTCGCGGTGACCGTCGCCGCCACCTGCGCCGCGCGTGGCGACAGCGTGACCACATCGCCCAGACCGCCACCGTTCAGCACCATCAACTCCTGCGGCAGCCGCTTGCGCAGATACCCGGTCGAGCTGATTTGTTTCAGCACTTGCAATGACTTGCTGGCCGCAGCTTCGCTCATCTCGCGCACATTGTGGACACCTTCCTCAACGCCCTTGCCAAGGTCGTCAAAGCTCGCGCCCTGCGGTTTGACATGGGCGAGGTCGGTGCGGTCGAGATAGCTGACCGCCAGCTCGCGGAAGATGTAGTCGAGGATCGAGGTCGCGTTCTTGATGCTGTCGTTACCCTGCACCATGCCGGCGGGTTCAAACTTGGTGAAGGTGAAGGCGTCGACGAATTCCTCCAGCGGCACGCCGTATTGCAGACCGACCGAGACCGCGATGGCGAAGTTGTTCATCATGGCGCGAAAGCCCGCGCCCTCCTTGTGCATGTCGATGAAGATCTCGCCTAGCGTGCCGTCACCGTATTCACCGGTGCGAAGGTAAACCTTATGGCCGCCCACGATGGCTTTCTGGGTGTAGCCCTTGCGTCGTTCCGGCATCTTCTCGCGGCCGCGTGCGACATCGCGGTAGATCACCTTCTCGATGATCTTCTCTGCCAGCACGGCGGCCTTTTGTTGCGGTGTGCCGCTCTCCAGCACCTCCGCCGCCTCGTCGTCCTCAGCCACCAGCGCCGCCGCCAGCGGCTGGCTCAGCTTGGAGCCGTCGCGGTACAGCGCATTCGCCTTGATCCCCAACGACCAGCTCAGCGCATAGGCCGCCTTGCAGTCCTCGATCGTGGCGTCGTTCGGCATGTTGATCGTCTTGGAGATCGCACCGGAGATAAAGCTCTGCGCCGCCGCCATCATGGTGATGTGGCTGTTGACCGAAAGGTAGCGCTTGCCGGTCTTCCCACATGGGTTGGCGCAATCGAAGATCGACAGATGCGCGTCCTTCAGGAACGGCGCGCCCTCCAGCGTCATCGTGCCGCAAACGTGGTCGTTCGCCGCTTCGATCTCTTTCTTGGTAAAGCCGAGATGGCGCAGCAGATCAAAGCTCGGGTCGTTCAGCTTGGCTTCAGGAATGCCGAGGGTCTGCTTGCAGAAATCCTCGCCCAGCGTCCACTGGTTGAACACGAAGCGGATGTCGAAGGCACCCTGCAGCGCCGCATCGACCTTCGCCAGTTCGACCGGGCCGAAGCCATGACCAACCAGCGAGGTGTGGTTGATCGCGGGGCAGTTGCCCAGGCTGGCATGACCGACCGCATAGGCAATGATCTCCTGTATCTGCGACTGCGCATAGCCCAGCTTTGCCAGCGCGCCGGGGACCGAGCGGTTGATGATCTTGAAATAGCCGCCGCCCGCCAGCTTCTTGAATTTCACCAGCGCAAAGTCAGGCTCGATGCCCGTGGTGTCGCAATCCATCACCAGCCCGATGGTGCCCGTGGGGGCAATCACCGTGGTCTGGGCATTGCGGAAGCCATGCACCTCACCCAGCCGCACAGCCTCGTCCCAGGCGGTCATCGCAAGCTGGGTCAGGCGCGGATCGGGGCAGTTGGTCAGGTCCAGAGGCACCGGCTTGATCGCCAACCCCTCATACCCGTCCGTCGCACCATAGGCCGCATTGCGGTGGTTGCGCATGACGCGCTGCATGTGTTTCGCGTTGCGTTCGTAGCCTGAGAACGCCCCCAGCTCGCCCGCCACCTCAGCCGAGGTCGCATAGGCGACGCCGGTCATGATCGCGCTCAGCGCACCACAGAGCGCACGGCCCTCGTCGCTGTCATAGGAATAGCCCATGTTCATCAGCAAACCGCCGATGTTCGCATAGCCCAGACCCAACGTACGGAAATCATACGACAATTGCGCGATTTCCTTGGAGGGGAACTGCGCCATGGTCACGCTGATCTCCAGCGTCAGCGTCCACAGACGCGTCGCCTGCATATAATCGTCGACCTGAAACGTGCCGTCCTTGAGGAAGGTCAGCAGGTTCATCGACGCCAGGTTGCACGCCGTATCGTCCAGGAACATGTACTCCGAGCACGGGTTCGAACCTCGGATCGCGCCATCTTCCGGGCAGGTGTGCCAGGCGTTGACGGTGTCGTGGTACTGGATCCCCGGATCCGCGCAGGCCCAGGCCGCGTGGCCGATGTCTTCCCACAGATCACGCGCCTTGATGGTCTTGGCAACCTTGCCGTCGGTGCGCCGGATCAGCTCCCAATCCGCGTCATCCTCAACGGCCTTCAGAAATGCATCCGTCACCCGCACCGAGTTGTTCGAGTTCTGGCCCGAAACGCTCGCATAGGCTTCGCTGTCCCAATCGGTGTCGTAGGTCGGGAATTCGATGCTGGTGTATCCCTGCTTGGCATAATCCAGCACGCGCTTGATGTAGGTCTCGGGGATCGCGGTCTTCTTGCTGTCGCGGATCGCATCCTTCAGAGCGGGGTTTTTCGACGGGTCCACCGCATCCTCGGTGCTGCCATCCCAAAGGCGAATGGCGCTGAAGATCGCGTTCAGCTTCTGCTCGTGCATTTTTGACCCGGCGACGATCGAGGCAACCTTCTGCTCCTCTTTCACCTTCCAGTTGATGTATTCCTGCACATCCGGGTGATCGGCATCGACGATGACCATCTTGGCCGCCCGCCGCGTGGTGCCGCCCGACTTGATCGCGCCCGCCGCCCGGTCACCGATCTTCAGGAACCCCATCAGGCCAGAGGATTTACCGCCGCCCGACAGCTGCTCATTCGCCGCCCGAAGCGAGGAAAAGTTGGTGCCGGTGCCTGAGCCATACTTGAACAGACGTGCCTCACGCACCCACAGGTCCATGATGCCGCCATCGCCCACCAGATCATCCTTCACCGACTGGATGAAGCAGGCATGCGGCTGCGGATGTTCATAGGCCGAGGTGGATTTCGTCAGCTTGCCGGTCTTGTAGTCGACATAGTAGTGACCCTGCCCCGGACCATCGATGCCATAGGCCCAATGCAGCCCTGTGTTGAACCACTGTGGGCTGTTCGGCGCGCCCTTCTGGGTCGCCAGCATAAAGCGCATCTCGTCGAAATAGGCCTGCGCATCGGCTTCGGAGGTGAAATAGCCCCCCTTCCAGCCCCAATAGGTCCAGGCTCCGGCCAGCCGGTCGAACACTTGCTTGGAGGAGGTCTCGCCACCGTAGGTCACACCGTCATGCGCGGGCACCGAGCGCCAGAGGAACTCCGGCACGTCTTTTTCGCGCACGCGCTTGGTCTCGCTCGGCACGCCGGCCTTGCGGAAATATTTCTGGGCGATGACGTCGCTCGCGACCTGGCTCCAGCTGCTCGGCACTTCCAGATCGGCCAGCTTGAAGACCACCGTGCCATCGGGATTGCGGATTTCCGAGGTGGTGGTGACGAATGTGATCCCCGCATAGGCATCCTGCCCCTGCGTCGTGAACGTCCGGTCAATCTTCATATGCTGTGCCTCATCGTCATAGCTGCGCCTGAATGCTCCACCGGGCCTCGCGTGCGCTTTGCGTCCGCGGGTCCGGGTCATCCCCCACCAATGCCGCCGGTTTCCGGGCACAAAGGAGCCTTGGCCTGCATTGCGCGGCCGTCACCACCGGGTCGTCCGGAGGGTGATCTTTTGTCTCTGTCCTTTGTGCCGTTGGGGCCACTAGATCTAGTGGACACCCCGCCTGCAGCAACAATTTGCGGTATTTTTTTGGTCTCGGTCAACACGCTGTTATGGCAAAAAAGCGAATCTTTGCTGTTGACGGAAATACTCACAGAGGCTGGTAAACCCGACCGATTCTCCGGTGGATGAAACCTCGATGGAAAATCCTTGAGATTCAGGTCGTTTGGCCAGCGACCTCAGGTTTTGCCTGAATCTGTCCACATCCCCTTGTGGACAGGCCGCTGCCATTTTTTGTGCCAAGCGCGCACAATATGCCTTAGATGCAACACGTGCATGACACTACATCTGGTAGATGGGCGGGAAACCCCGGTCGCGGCCAGAGAATCGCCTATGGCAGCGGCAGAGCCCGTCCCTAGCCGATCATGCGCCGCAAAAGACCGTCGCGCAGCACGAAATGATGCAGCAGCGCCATCACGATATGGCCCGCGATCAGCGCCGCCAGCGTCCAGGCCAGCAGCCCATGCGCCGCATTGCCAAGGTTGACCATCCACGCAATCTCCTGCGCGCGCGGCGCAAAGATCTCGAACCCCCAGGGCGCGAACCCGCGCGTATTGCCGAAGGCGCGCAGCAGCGCCAGCAGCGGCACCGCCACCATCACCGTATAGAGCGTCAGATGCCCCAGCCGCGCCGCCAGCCCCAGCGCGCCCGCGCCATGCCCGGGCCGATGACCCCGGTTCAGCAACGCCCAGAGGACCCGCAGCGCGATCAGTGCAAAGATCGCCAGCCCGACCGGCTGATGCAGCCCGACGAAAAACCCCGACAGCGGCACCCGGCCCAGCACCAGCTTCACCGCCATGCCCAGAAACTGCCACAGGAACAGCGCCGCCAGCCCCCAGTGCAGGATCCGGCTGATCCGACCATAGGCCTGCGTCGTGTCCATCCAGCCCACAGCGGGCGTCTGTTCGCTCATAACTCTCTCCTACCCGTCCTGCGGGGTCTGTCTCACATCTATCTGGCTGGGGTGGAGCGTCCTGGCTGTCGCGGCGGTATGACCACAGAGCGTCCCTTGGGCAAGTCAAAGCCGCTCAACAAACGCGTGATCAGACCCCTGCCGCAAGGCGGGATCTTATCACATCACAAAGACTGGCTGAAAGTGGTCGGGGCGGAGAGATTCGAACTCCCGACCCTCTGTTCCCAAAACAGATGCGCTACCAGGCTGCGCTACGCCCCGAACCGAGGTCGTCTCTAGCGAAGCCTGCGCGGATTGAAAAGCCCAAAGCGCAGATTTTTCGCAGCAACTTCAAAGTCGCCCCAATTGCCCTGTAAAACCCGATGTCGCACCTCACTCGGCGACGGCAGGATCACAGCTCCAGACCGCCAGATCGGGCGCGACGGCGGGATGGCGCATCTGGCTGCCGATATCGATTCCCATCCGCTCGGCCAGACCGCCGTTGATTTCGAGCACATAGAGCACATTCGCGCCACCGCTCAGCGGGGTCTCGTCTTTGGGTTTGGCCATACGCTGGATGGCGGTGACCTTGCCGGTCGGGTCCATGAAGATCATGTCGAGCGGGATCAGCGTGTTGCGCATCCAGAAATTGGCGATCTGCGGCCGCTCATAGATAAACAGCATGCCAGCACCGCTCGACATCTGCTCACGAAACATCAGACCCTGTGCGCGCTCAGTCGCATCATCGGCGACCTCGACGCGAAACCGCGCCGCACCCCAGGGCCCGCGCAGCTCCACCCGGTCCTCGCGGCAGGTCTCTGTCGCGGCGGCGGGTACAAGGGATGTGAGTAAAAGGCAGAGGCTGGCTAGAGTGATCGACTGAAACCGCACTTTGGCTGCTCCCTGCATTTTCTGTGCGCCGGAGCCTGTCCTGGCGCGTTTTGATGCGCCTGGAAATTCAGGCGCAGATCCGGGGCTCTCCCCGGCGTTTGTTACACACCGTTGGCTAACACGAAACAGGCTCCGGTGCACGATTGATCGGCGCCTAAGGACGCAGCCGGTCAGCCATTGGCCTCTCCGCAGGATTCCACAGCAGAGGGGTCCGCAGTGCGAAGCGCGGCCTCCCATGCGCAGATCTCGGTCGCCATGCGCCCGCGTTTGCCGTCGATGACCCGCAACGCCACCGCTTCGCCGGGCGCCAGATCCGAAAGGCCCGAGGCGCGCAGCACCTCGACATGGATGAAAACATCGTCAGATCGGCCAAACACATTGGCAAAGCCGAACCCTTTTACTTTATCGAACCATTTCACCCGGGACGGTTCCATCGGAACCGACCGGATCATTTCAGGATCGAGACTGCGGAAATCTTCAAGCATCGCCATGCCCGCGCCTTCGGGGGGCTCAATGTGCAGGACCTCTACCGCCTGCTCCCCCCTTAACGTCTGTTGCACAACAATTCCTACCCGCGCTCCGTCCGCAATTGAGCTTTGTCCAAAGTTCCGCAACACATTGGCGTGCAGCAGAATATCAGATCCACCTCCCTCTGAGACGACGAAGCCAAAGCCCCGGGACGGATCAAACCATTTTACATGGCCTTCGACCGTCCGGGTCGTATCGTCAAACTGAGTCAATTCTATCCCCGTTTTTCTGCACGTGTCCGCACCGCAATATTGTTCCCAAGCGGTACGGATCACACAACTAGGCTTATAAAACTGAGGTAGATCAAGCTTTCATGCCTCCGGAGAGGCTGAATTCAAGGGTTAAGACGCTGCGTAATCCAGGTCTGTGACTCAGGATTGCGCGTCCAGCGGAACCGGTCATGCAACCGGAACGCACCATCAGCCCAAAACTCGATCTCACTCGGCGTCACTCGGTACCCACCCCAGAACGGGGGTCTGGACGGGTTCATGCCCTTGGTTGCCGTAACTTTTGCAACCTCCGCCATGAGCGCCGCTCGTGAGGCCAGGGGCCGCGATTGCTGCGACGCCCATGCCCCCAATCTGGATTTCAACGACCGCGACGCGAAATAGGAGTCCGCTTCCGCGCCCTCAAGGCGTGAAATCGTACCCCTAACCCGAATCTGCCGACGCAAACTCTTCCAATGCATGACAAACGCAGCTTTTCCGCTGAGGTCAAGCTCACCCGCCTTGGTACTTTCGTAATTCGTATAAAATACGAATGAGTCTGTCATAATATCCTTCAACAGCACCATTCGCACATTTGGCAGGCCCTCACCGTCGACCGTGGCAAGGGCGATGGCGTTGGGATCATTGACCTCGGCCTCAGTCGCCTCGGCCAGCCAGTCCTTTGCAATGGCAAACGGGTCCGCCCCGGCAAATATACCTTCACGATCAGCCATGTCGCTTCCCTTCCGTCACTCACGACGATGCCACCTGCATCGTCTGAAATACTGCGCCCTGCCCCCGAATTGGCGCCCCTCGGCGCGTTCGGCAGGCTTGAAGCGCCCCACCCTATCGCCTAAAGGAGTTTGACCGGAAATTACAGGGCGGAGACCGCAGCATGGCGAACACTCTGATGGCGGGCAAGCGCGGCTTGATTATGGGCCTTGCCAACGACAAATCCATCGCCTGGGGCATCGCAAAAGCCCTGGCGGACGCGGGGGCTGAACTGGCCTTCACCTATATGGGCGATCAGTTCAAGAAACGCGTGGTGCCGCTGGCGGAACAGCTCGGCGTCACCAAGCTCTATGATTGCGACGTCTCGAACGAAGCCTCGATCGACGCCGCCTTCGACGCGCTGAAAGCCGACTGGGAGACGATCGACTTCATCGTCCACGCCATCGGCTTCTCGGACAAGAACGAATTGCGCGGTCGCTACGTCGACACCAGCCGGGGCAATTTCAACCTGACAATGGACATTTCCGTCTATTCCTTCACTGCCGTGGCGCAGCGTGCGGAGAAGATGATGCCCAACGGCGGCTCGATGCTGACCCTCACCTACTACGGTGCCGAACAGGTCATGCCGCATTATAACGTCATGGGCGTCGCCAAGGCCGCGCTTGAGGCCTCGGTGAAATACCTCGCCGAAGACCTCGGCAAGGACGGCATCCGCGTCAACGCGATCTCCGCCGGCCCGATCCGCACCCTCGCCGCCTCCGGCATCGGCGACTTCCGCTACATCCTGAAATGGAACGAGCTGAACTCGCCCCTGCGCCGCAATGTCACCATCGACGACGTCGGCAAATCCGCGCTCTACCTGCTGTCCGATCTCGGCTCCGGGGTCACGGGCGAAAACCTGCACGTTGATTCGGGCTACCACATCGTCGGGATGAAAGCCGTCGATGCCCCCGATATCGACAAAAGCTGATCTGAAAGAGACCTGCCATGACCGATCGACTGCCGCACGAAAAAGGCTTCCACGTCAGCTGGGATCAGCTTCACCGCGATGCCCGCGCCCTGGCCTGGCGGCTCGACGGCCATGGCCCCGATGACGGCGCCTGGAAAGCCGTTGTCGCCATCACCCGCGGCGGCATGGCCCCGGCGATGATCATCGCGCGCGAACTCGACATCCGCACCGTCGATACGATCTCGATCAAATCCTACGACCACCAGAGCCAATCCGAGGCCAGCGTCCTGAAATCCCCCGATGCGGCAATGATGGGCGATGGCACCGGCATTCTGGTGATCGACGACCTCGTGGACTCGGGCAAGACCCTCGAACTCGTCCGCGCCCTCTACCCCAAAGCGCATTTCGCCACGCTCTACGCCAAGCCCCAGGGTAAACCCCAGGTCGAAAGCTTCATCACCGAAGTCTCGCAAGACACCTGGATCTTCTTCCCCTGGGACATGGCCCTGCAATACGTCGAACCTTACCGCGGCCGCGAATAACACCCCGGCACCCCGCGCCCCCGTCAATCTGTGCCCCCGCCACTCCGTTTCCCTGTCAGAAATATCCCGGGGGAGCCGAAGGCGGGGGCAGCGCCCCCACCCTCCCTCTCAGATCGCGACAGCCTCTCAGGCCAACGCCGCCTCAACGCTGACCCGCAACGGAGTCGTTTTGCGCCCGATCAGCGTCTCCAGCACAGCCCCGTCTCCGTCCAGATCGCCATGATCACGCGCCGCCGCATCGCTTGAGGCCAGCAGCGTCGCCAGACCCTCTGGCAGACCCGCGCCGATCAGCGCGCCCTTGTACTCGGCCTCGCTCATATTGACGTAAGGCACCGGCTTGCCCGAGACGTCGCTGATCACCGCCGCCAGCTCGGCCAGCGTATAGGACTCACTGCCCGCCAGCTCATAGACCTTGCCGCTCTCGATCGTCTCGGCACTCAACACCACCGCAGCCGCTTCGGCATAGTCAGCCCGCGCCGCGCTGGCGATCTTCGCCTCACCCGCCGCCCCGATCAGCGCGCCATGCTGCACCGCCATCGGCGCCGACACGGTGTAATTCTCCGTATACCAACCATTGCGCAGCAACGCGTAGTCCAGCCCCGAGGCCACAAGCAGCGCCTCTGTCGGCACGTGATCATCCGCCACCATCAGCGCAGAGGTATCGGCCCGCAGCACCGAGGTATAGGCGACAAACCCGACGCCCGCAGCCTGCGCCGCCTCGATCACAGTGGTATGCTGCGCCAGACGCGAGGCGAAATCATTGCCCGAGATCAGCAGCAGACGCCCTACACCCTGAAACGCGGACTCAAGCGCGGCGCGGTCGTCATAGCTCGCCAGACGCACCTCGACACCCTTGGCGCGCAGCGCCTCGGCGGCCTCTTCACGCCGCACCAGCGCCACAACCTGCGCCGCCGGCACCCGCGCGATCAGCGCATCCACCACCAAAGCGCCGAGTTGACCCGAAGCACCGGTTACCAGAATCTTATCGTCCATGATCTCTCTCCTTATGCGGCCCGCACCTGCCCTCTATCGGCAAGTCTCGAATCGGCCTATGGTCTCAAAAGTAGACCACCCCGAGGCGCATGGTAAGGAGGCACTAATTCATGACAAGGGAACCTAAAGGTAACCCAGTGGTCCTCGACGCCGCCGCGCGCGCGGTGCTGCAGATCTTCTGGGACAAGTCCGATGAGGCCCGCGCGCTGGACGAGATGCGCTGCCCGGTGCGCGACATCCTCGACCGGGTCGGCGACAAATGGACCCTGCTGATCCTGATCGCCCTGTCGCGCGCGCCGCAACGCTTCAGCGCCCTGCAACGCGCCATCGGCGATATCTCCAAACGCATGCTCACCCAGTCGCTGCGCACCCTCGAACGCGACGGGCTGGTGTCGCGGCAGGTCTTCCCGACCAAGCCGCCCTCGGTCGAATATGCGCTGACGGCGATGGGGGAATCCTCTCTGGTGCCGGTTGTGGCGCTGGTCAGCTGGGCCAGCGCCCATCACGACGCCATCCGCGCCTCGCGCCGCCTCTACGACACCCTAGAAACCGCGCCGCTCTGAGGCGGCTCGCGCCACAGTCGCCTGACTGTCGCGCGCGGGTCGCACGCGATGCTTTCCCTCTCCGCCGCCCCCTGCTAGCCTCTCCTCGGACCCGCGGGCGGGCGATTTTCGCACCGTTCGGATACCGTTCAGATACCGACCAGATACCGACGTCAGAATTTCACCTTTTCCGAGGCTTGCATGACCCACGCGCTGACCCGCACCGACGCCACCTTCGCCCCCCCTGTGATGGAGGCGCGCCGCTGGCTCGACGGCGTCACCTTCCCGGCGGACCGCCCCCTGATCAACGTCTCGCAGGCCGCGCCCGTCGCGCCGCCCCCCGCGCCGATGATCGAGGCGATGAGCCGCGCGCTGCAAATCCCCGAGACCCACCTCTATGGCCCCGTCCTCGGCCTGCCCGCGTTGCGCGCCCGTATCGCCGCCGACTGGTCCGCCGCCTATGGGGGCCAGATCGCCGACGCTCAGGTCGCCATCACCGCCGGTTGCAACCAGGCCTTCTGCGCCACGATCACCGCACTGACCACTGAAGGGGATGAAGTCATCCTGCCAACCCCTTGGTATTTCAACCATAAGATGTGGCTCGACATGGCAGGCGTGCGCGCCGTCCCGCTGCCTTGCGAGGCCGATCTGCTGCCCGATCCCGACCGCGCGGCGGCCCTGATCACGCCCCGCACCCGGGCCATCGTGCTGGTCACGCCGAACAATCCGACGGGGATGGAGTACCCACCCGCCCTGATCGCCGCCTTCCGCGACCTCGCCCGCGCCCATGGCCTGAAGCTCATCGTGGACGAGACCTACCGCGATTTTCATTCTGTTTCGGGCGCGCCGCATGACCTGTTCAGCGACCCCGACTGGGACGATGTGCTGATCCACCTCTACTCCTTCTCCAAGGCCTACCGGCTGACCGGCCACCGCACAGGCGCGGTGATCGCCTCGACCAAGACATTGGCAGACATAGAGAAATTCCTAGATACCGTCGCCATCTGCGCGCCGCAACTCGGCCAGATCGCAGCGCTCTGGGGGATGGAGAACCTGTCGCAATGGCTCGCCGGTGAACGGGACGAGATCCTCGCCCGCCGCGCCGCCATGCTGGCCGGGCGCGAGGCCCTGGCGACCGTCGGCTGGACGCTGCATTCCGCCGGGGCCTATTTCGGCTATGCGTCTCATTCCAATGAGAAATCTTCGGCCGAGCTTGCCCCTCAGCTGGTCCGTGAGGCCGGTATCCTGATGTTGCCTGGCACCATGTTCACGCCTGCAAATGACCCCAGCGGCGCCCGTCAGATGCGCATCGCCTTCGCCAATCTCGACACCGCCGGGATCGGCCAGTTCATCGACCGCCTCACCCAGGCATCACAGGGCTGAGAACCCCGCCTTGCCCCTTACCCGGCAAGGCTTTAACAAGGGCCAGACGCGCCACGCCCCCTCCCCGGAGGAACGTGGCGCATGGCATGAGCGTTGCCTGCCAACCCTCTGGCGCGCAACGGAAATAGCGGAGGACGCCGTATGGCGATGAAGAAATCCAACACGCTGGTCTGGGGCCTTCTCGTGCTCCTGGTCCTGGGCCTTGGTGGGTTTGGCGCGACCAATTTCACCGGCAACGTGACCAATATCGGCGAGGTTGGCGGCAAGCCGATCCGCATCAACACCTATACGCGCGCCGTGCAGGACCAGATTGCGAACCTACAGCAGCAGCTGGGTCAGCCGATCACTTTCGCCCAGGCGCAGGCTTTCGGCATCACCAATTCGGTGGTCGCCAGCCTCGTCAACGACCGCGCTCTTGATGCCGAAGCGGACCGCATCGGCCTGTCGATCGGCGACGCCGAGCTGCGCGATCAGATCGTGAAAATTCAGGCTTTCCAAGATGCTACGGGCAAATTCTCACGCGATACATACAAATTCGCTCTGGACCGCGCCGGGATCAGCGAAGCCGATTTTGAAGCCGACATGCGCTCGGATTCTGCGCGCTCCATGCTACAGGCGGCCGTGATCGCCGCCACCCGGATGCCCGCCGCCTATTCAGACACGATGGCCAACTACGTCGCGGAAGAGCGCGCCGTGACCTATGCCACGCTGGCCCCCGACAGTCTCGACGCCCCCGTGCCCGCGCCGACGGACGACCAGTTGCAGACCTTCTACGATGCCCATGTCGCGGACTACTCCGCGCCCGAGAAAAAGCGCATCACCTACGTAGAACTGTCGCCAGAGATGGTGATGGATCAGGTCAAGATCGATGATGCCGCCATCCGTGCGCAGTACGACGCGCGCCTCGACGAGTTCGAACAGCCTGAGCGTCGCCTTGTCGAACGTCTTGTTTTTCCTGACGAAGATGCGGCCAAAGCGGCCAAGGCCAAGCTCGATGCGGGCGAGACGGACTTTGACAGTCTGGTCACCGATCGCGGTCTGGCCTTGTCGGACATCGACCTTGGCGACCTTGGCAAGGACGAACTTGGCGCCGCGGGCGATGCCGTGTTTGCCGCACAGCAGGGTGATGTTGTCGGCCCGCTCGACAGCAACCTCGGCCCGGCCCTGTTCCGCGTCAACGGTGTTCTGCAAGCCAGCAGCACCGACTATGAAGAGGCCGCCGCGACGATCCGCACCGATCTTGCCGCCGATGCCGCGCGCCGCCTTGTCGCGCAGCAGATGGAGCCGGTCGAAGATCTGCTCGCAGGCGGAGCGACACTGGAAGACGTCGCCAAAGAGACGCCGATGCAGCTCGGCACCATCGACTGGGCGCAGGGCATGAGCGACGGCATCGCAGGCTATGCGGATTTTGCCAAGGCTGCCGCCGCGCTGACCGCCGACGACTATCCCACCGTGGCCGAACTGGACGACGGCGGCATCTTCGCCATGCGTCTGGAGGAGGTGATCCCCGCCGCGCCGATCCCGTTGGCCGAAACCCGTGACAAGGTGGCCGAAGACTGGACCACAGCCGAGACCGAAGCCCGCCTGCGCGCTCGCGCTGAGGCGCTTGTGGCTGAGCTGAAAGATGGCAAAACGCTGGAAGATCTTGGCCTTACGCTGAAGTCCGAAGGTTCGGTCAGCCGCAATGGATCGGTGCTTGGCACGCCGCAGGGTTTCAACCAGACGGTCTTTGGCATGAAGCAGGGCGATGTCCAGATCACCGATGGCATCGACTCCGTGCTGATCCTGCGTCTGGATCAGATCATCCCGCCTGCCGAGGACAATGCCCAGACCACCGAACTGCGCAAGTCGCTGTCGGATCAGGTCTCAAGCTCGCTGGCTCAGGATATCTATCAGGCTTACAGCGCCGATGTCCGCGCCCGTACCGACGTGCGGATCAATCAGGAATCCCTGAACGCCGTCAACGCACAGATGCAGTAAGGCGACATCGCCTCAGACAAACGAAAGGCCGCCCCTGTGGGCGGCCTTTTTCTTTAATGACAAGGGCTTATCGCATCCCTCACGGCTGCGAAGATTGCGCTTTCAGCACCACAGAGACGGGCACCAGCTGCACCTGACTGGCTCGATCCGCGAGGCCCCAGACCAGCAACGCCGACACGGTCTCAGGCCGCAGTCGCCCGACCATGACGACGCCATGCTCATCCGCGGCCCGGACCGCCGCAGCATCGAGGAAGCGTCCGATTCCCGCCGCATCCTCGCCTCCAGCGTCAAAGTCCCGGAACAGGGTTGCGGCCGGGACACCTGCCCGCGCCGCCAGCTTGCGGGTGGTGTCGCCCGCCTCAGGGTAGAACAGGACGCCGTGGCCCGTTTCGCTCAGCGCGCCGGCCAAAGCCTCCGCCTCTGCACGGCCTTGTTGCAGGGCACCGGGACGGGCCTCCATGACGGCGACAACCTCGGGCAGTTGGGCGAACCACTCCGCAGTCTCGGCAGAGATATCGCGGGCCGCGTAATGCGCCGGCAACCCGGCCAGAGCCAGCACCTCGAACCCGGCGGCGCGATACCGCGCCATGGCGACAACGGCATCAGGGCGCGTCACATCGACGGCAAAGCTCACCGGGTAGGGAAAATCGCGCAGAGCACTGGTGCCGAGCCCCGCCCCTGTGCCCGCATCGATCAGCACGATCGACATGCGCGGACGCGGATCACTGGCGTCAAAGGGCATCGCGAAGGCATCGATCGCGGCAACTTTGGGGCCCATGTCGCGCTCCCCTTCAGGGATCTCGGCGGAAGTCACCGTCAGCGCCGGAGCGGAGGGTCTGGGTGCGGACATCGCCAGATCTTCGCTTGGGGCAGCCTCAGGAGTCATCTCGGGGCGCGGCGCGGCAGGCGTTTGCGGACTGCGCGCCGCCGTCGTTCCGGGCAAGCTGGGCAGGCCCGAGGGGTCTTCGGGCGGCACCGGCAGCGCACCGGGCGTGGCCAATGCGATCTCCGGGGCCTGGTTCACTGCGTCGAGGTCACCCGCGGGAAAACCGGCGGTCGGCTCGGGCTGTTGAACCGGGGTCTGCCGCGTCGCGTCGACCGAAGGCATGGAAGGGCGGTTCGTCAGATCCGGCCCTCCTTCCTGACGCGGCGCCACAAGCGGCTGGATCAGCGGGTTGGCCAGAACGGGACTAACCTCCTCAAGCGCCAGACCGGGGCCTGCCTCTGAGCCGATTTGGGGCAGAGGCGGAAACCGCGAGTCAACGCCGGTGGCATCCGGCAAACCGGGATTGCGGGTGGTGTCCGGGGTGAAGGCAAAGGCTTCGGGCGCGGCCCCCTCCGGCCGCATGACACTGCTGACCTGAGGCTGATCCCCCCCGACAACCGGCAGACGCACCGGCCCATCCGAGCGCCCACGGTTGAACTGCGATCCGGCCGGCACATCGGCCAGACCGGTGCGGGGCGCCTGCGCCTGTTGCTGCGCTTGTGAGAGGTCAGGCGTGCGGGCCTGTGGCGCTGTCTCAAGACCAGAGGGCGCGGCACGCGTTGTCTGATCTGATCCCGCCTCTGGGCTGGCGCCCGGCGCCGCAACTGGCAATGGCAGGCTCAGTGACGTTGTCGCCAAGCCGAGCCCAGCCAGCCCCACACCCCAGATCACCCCTGCGAAAAATCCGCGTCCCACGTCCGCCCCTTCAACTGTTACAACACCTTAGGCTGCTGGCCTTGCCAGCCGCTTACCCCATCTTCGCATCATCACGCCAGCGCGTCACCCCCGACAGCCGCGTCAGATGCGCGGAAAGTGCCCTTGACGCTGCCCTGCAAGCGCGGGATCTATGGCGCGCACCCCACCCCTCCTGCGGCCGACCTGCCGATCGGCGGAGCAACGCCGCACAGGCAAGGGGGCACAGCGCCGGACCCGGCCCATTCCCGGGGCTTCGGCAGACCGATACCGCCCTCGTGATGAGGGAGAGGAGATGCCCATGTCCGACGCCATCAAGCCGCTGATCGCCGCCGCCGCCGAACGCCCTCTGACCCGTGACGAGGCCGCGCGCGCCTTCGCGATCCTGTTTGAGGGAGAAGCGACCCCGAGCCAGATCGGTGGCTTTCTGATGGCGCTGAGGACACGCGGCGAAACGGTGGATGAATATGCCGCCGCCGCGCAGGTCATGCGCTCGAAATGCCATGTGGTCAGGGCTCCCGAGGGCGCGATCGACATCGTTGGCACTGGCGGCGACGGCAAGGGCACGCTGAACATCTCGACCGCGACGGCCTTTGTTGTGGCGGGCGCGGGGGTGCCTGTTGCCAAGCACGGCAACCGCAACCTCAGCTCCAAATCCGGCTCTGCAGATGCGCTGAGCCAGATGGGCGTCAACGTCATGGTCGGGGTCGAGGTGGTCGAGCGCGCGCTGCGCGAGGCCGGTATCGCCTTCATGATGGCCCCTATGCACCACCCCGCCATGGCCCATGTCGGCCCGACACGGGTTGAGCTGGGCACCCGCACCATTTTCAACATCCTTGGCCCGCTGACCAATCCGGCGGGCGTCAAACGACAGCTGACCGGTGCGTTCAACCGCGACGTGATCCGCCCGATGGCCGAGACCCTTCGAGCGCTCGGGTCTGAAAAAGCCTGGCTGGTGCACGGCTCGGACGGCACGGACGAGCTGACGATCACCGGCATCAGCTGGATCTCGGCGCTGGAAGAAGATGGCAGCATCCGCGACTTTGAACTGCACCCGGAAGAGGCCGGTCTGCCTGTGCATCCCTTTGAGGCGATCATCGGCGGCACACCAAAGGAAAACGGCGCTGCTTTCCGGGCGCTGTTGAACGGCGCCGCCTCGGCCTATCGCGACGCGGTTTTGCTGAACTCCGCCGCCGCTCTGGTCGTTGCCGGGCGCACGACGGACCTGAAAGAGGCCGCTGGGATCGCTGCCGAAAGCATCGACAGTGGTGCCGCTCTGAAAAGCATCGAAACCCTCGCCCGCATTACATCGCAAGCATGAGTGCAGGTATTCCCGCCGACTGGGCCCATCTGCCGTTCTTTTCCCAGGACTATCCGCGCATTGCCGCCGCCCTTGCCGCAGAGACCCGTCAGATCCTGCCCCCCGCCGCGCAGCGCTTTGCCGCGCTGGATCTGACGCCGCCTGAGGCCGTGCGCGTCGTCATCCTTGGTCAGGATCCCTATCCGACCCCCGGCCACGCCCATGGTCTGGCGTTTTCAGCTGAGCCGGAGGTCCGCCCACTTCCGCGCTCCCTTTCCAATATCTACAAGGAGATGCAGGCCGATCTTGGAGCCTGCCCCCCCAATGCCGATCTGCGGTTTCTGGCGCGACAGGGGGTTCTGCTGCTGAACACCGCGCTCTCGGTGCCGGCGGGCGCGGCAAACGCCCATGCCAAGCTCGGCTGGCGCGACCTGACCCGACAGGTCCTTGAAACGCTGAACGATCGCCCGCGCGCCTATCTGCTCTGGGGCAAGCCCGCGCAGGCCTATGCGCCGCTGATTACCGCGCCAGATGCGCTGATCCTGAGCAGCCCGCACCCCTCGCCGCTATCGGCACACCGGGGTTTTTTCGGCACGCGACCATTTTCAACTGTCAATAACTGGCTTACAGGAAAAGGCGAAAACGCAATCAACTGGACCAACCCGGGAGCCCCCTCATGAGCGAAACCGTTCTGGACCGCATCAAGGCGTACAAGCTGCAAGAGATTGAGGCCGACAAGCTGGCCAAACCTCAGGACGTTCTTGAGGGCGAGGCCCGCAGTGCAGACCCCGTGCGCGGTTTTGCTGCCGCTCTGCACGAGGCCTCGCGTGAGGGGTATGGGCTGATTGCCGAAATCAAGAAAGCTTCCCCCTCCAAGGGTTTGATTCGCCCTGACTTTGATCCCGAAGCCATCGCCGTAGCCTATGAGGCCGGCGGGGCGGCTTGCCTCTCGGTGCTGACCGACACGCCGTCGTTTCAGGGGGCAAAGGACTTTCTCACTCAGGCGCGCGCCGCCTGCTCGCTGCCGGTCCTGCGCAAGGATTTCATGTACGACCCCTATCAGGTCGTCGAAGCCCGCGCCCTGAACGCCGATGCCATCCTGATCATCATGGCCTCGGTCAGTGACGCACAGGCGCAAGAGCTTGAGCAGACCGCGCTGGACTGGGACATGGACGTGCTGATCGAGGTGCATGACGAAGCCGAACTTGAGCGCGCCAGTGCCCTCAAAAGCCCGCTCATCGGCATCAACAACCGTGATCTGCGCAGCTTTGAAACCTCGCTCGACACCTCGCGGCGGCTGGCGCGACTTGTGCCCGAGGATCGCACGATCGTCGCCGAGAGCGGACTGGACGGTGCCGATGATCTGGCCGAGCTGGCCCGTTTCGGTGCGCGTTGCTTCCTGATCGGCGAAAGCCTGATGCGTCAGGACGATGTCGAGGCCGCAACCCGCGCCCTGCTCAGCCGGTCGCAGACCACGGGCATGATCTGATGGCACTGACCCATTTCGACGGCAAGGGCGATGCGCATATGGTGGATGTCTCGGACAAACCCACCACAGCGCGCATGGCTGTGGCGACTGGCTGGGTCAGGATGCTGCCAGAAACCCTGGCGATGATCACCGAAGGCACTGCCAAGAAGGGCGATGTCGCAGGCGTCGCGCGGCTGGCCGGGATCATGGGGGCCAAGAAAACCTCTGAGCTGATTCCGCTTTGTCACCCCCTGCCGATCACCAAGGCCGCCGTCGAGATCACGGCCGACCCCGAGCTGCCGGGTCTGCGGATTGAAGCGACGATCAAGACCGGCGGGCAGACGGGTGTCGAGATGGAGGCGCTGACGGCGGTGTCGACTGCTGCACTGACGATCTACGACATGGTCAAGGCGGCCGATAAGGCGATGGAGATCGGCGGCATCCGTCTTTTGCTAAAAGAGGGCGGCAAATCAGGCCGTTATCAGGCGGAATGATTACGGTCTCAGAGGCGCTTTCGGCGCTATTCTCCCTGACAAAAACGTTGCCGGCCGAAACCGTGCCGCTGCGCGCAGCCGCGGGGCGCGTCCTCGCGGAAACCGTCACTGCCGGGCGCGATCAGCCCCCCTTTGATGGGTCAGCCATGGACGGCTATGCGGTGAACGGCAGCGATGCACAGCCCGGCGCACAGTTCCGCGTCACGGGCGAATCTGCGGCGGGCCACCGCTTTGACGGCACCGCAGGACCCGGCGAGGCGATCCGCATCTTCACCGGCGCGCCGATGCCAAAAGGCACCAACCGCGTCGTGATTCAAGAAGACGTACGCCGAGACGGCAACATGATCACCCTTGGCGACAGGCTGGATCGCGGTGACAACGTGCGCCCGGCGGGTGCCGATTTCCGCCGTGGTGACAAGATGCAGGCGCCGCGCCTTCTCTCTCCCTCGGATCTGGCATTACTGGCGTCGATGAATATCGCGCAGGTGCGTGTTGCCCGTCGCCCCGAAGTGGCTCTGATCGCCACCGGAGATGAGCTGGTCCTGCCGGGAGAAACACCCGGCCCTGATCAGATCATCGCCTCCAATACCTTTGCACTCGAAGCGCTGTTTCGCAGCCTCGGTGCGCGCACCCGTATGTTGCCGATCGCGCGCGATACCCGCGCCAGTCTGCGTGCCGCCTTCACGATGGCACAGGGGGCTGATCTGGTGATCACAATCGGCGGCGCTTCGGTTGGCGATCACGATCTTGTGGGCACCGTGGCCGAAGAACTCGGCGTGCAACGGAGTTTCTACAAAGTCGCCATGCGCCCCGGCAAACCGCTCATGGCAGGGCAAATGAGTGCTGAGACGGGCAGCGCGATGATGATCGGCCTGCCGGGAAATCCTGTCTCCGCCATTGTGTGTGGGCACGTTTTCGTCGCGCCCGTGCTGCGCGCGATGCAGGGACTGCCCGCCTGTGCTGCAAAGCTCTATGCCGCCGCGCTGTCCCAACCGCTGGCCGCGAATGGCCCCCGAGAACATTATCTGCGTGGGCGCATCACACCTGAGGGGATCTTTGCCGCCGACCGTCAGGACAGTTCGCTGCTGTCGGTTCTGTCAGATGCGGACGCCCTTATCCTGCGCGCCCCGAACGCCCCGGCAGCCGTCGCTGGCGAGACGGTTCACTACATTCCGATCTGATTTTTTTGCGTTTGACGAATAAACCTTTGCTCTCAACGCGTTGACACAAAAAGGGAACATGTATAGAACGACGTGCAACCGTTAAAAATCAGGAGCACCCGTAATGCTGACAAAGAAACAGCTGGATCTACTTGTATTCATTCACAATCGTATGCAGCGCGACAGCGTACCGCCGTCGTTTGACGAAATGAAAGATGCATTGGATTTGCGGTCGAAATCCGGCATCCACCGCCTGATCACGGCACTTGAGGAACGCGGTTTCATCCGGCGCCTTGCGCATCGGGCCCGCGCGATCGAAATCGTCAAGCTACCGGACAATATGACCGCTGGTTCTTCAGCTGCTGTCTTTACGCCGAACTTCGCCGAAAGTGGCGGCAAGTCTGGCGCACGGCGCGAGCCCGGTCAGGGCATCGAAGTGATTCATGCAATGGAGCTGCCCGTGATGGGCCGGATAGCAGCCGGTGTGCCAATTGCCGCGATCAGCGACGTCTCGTATCACATTGCCGTGCCGGGCAGCATGCTGTCGCGTGGCGGAGATCACTACGCACTCGAAGTGAACGGCGATTCGATGGTCGAAGCCGGGATCAATGATGGCGATGTGGTGATTATCCGCGAAACCGCGTCGGCTGATAACGGCGATATCGTCGTGGCTCTGGTCGAAGAGAAAGAGGCGACACTGAAAAAGCTGTTCCGTCGCGATGGCACCGTCGAACTTGTCGCCGCCAACCCGGCCTATCCGACACGCGTGCTACCTGCAGACAAGGTGCGTGTTCAGGGCCGTCTTGTGGGTCTGATCCGCAGCTACTGAGACGCGTCGGTCTGATCCATCACCTGAGAAGATGATCGCGCCAGAGCCAGTGTGTCCGGATCGGACCTGCTTGGCTCTGGCAGCTTGAACAGCCGCATCAGGTCCTGCAAGCGCATCTCAAGTGAGTCGTGGATCTCTGGCTGGGTCCAGAAGCGTTTTCCCCTTACCTCTTGCGCGGTGACAACCCGCACTGCCGTGCCGTCGCGCCATAGCGCCACGGCACCACTGCGCCGCAGGCTGTCGGGGTCGTAAATCCTGCAGCCTGTGGCCATCGGGGCCTGTTTCGCGGCGACGTTGAGCACAAGAATACCGCCCGGCGCACAAGGGCCAGCCTGCGCCGCCGCCCGCAGGCCTGTGAAGTGCCGCACCTCTAGCCCGTCAATAAGGGGCCAGCGCTGTGCGGCCAACTCCTGCGTTGCGGGATCGCCGTCATTCTCCAGCCAGATGCTGGCAACAAAGCTCTGCGCCTTGTCCCGACTCAGCGCACGGCCCTGCTCTGTCATGACACCCACAAGGCCGCCAGACTCCGCGATCACCACCAGCGGGCGCTGAACCTGCACCCAGAGCACCATGGCCAGCATGACGGGCAGCACGCCAAACCAGCGGCCGCGTCCCGACCACAGCGCCATAACCAAAGCCCCCAGCGTCAGCATCGGCAGTACAACGGAGGGTGGCGAGGGCACCATGCTGCGCGCGCCGTCAAGCCCCGCGACCCAGTGGGCAACCCAGAGGATCCACTTCAAGCCCAGCCCCATCACCCAGAGTGGCAGTGCCTCCAGCGAAAGAGGCATCGCCAGAACAGCAACCACCGCAGAAGGGATGACCAGCACGCCCATCACCGGCACAGACAGCAAGTTTGCCAGCAATCCGTAGTGCGCCAGCTGGTTGAACTGAGCCGCTGCGACTGGTGCGGTGGCAGCGCCTGCGACAGCTGACGAGAGGATCACTGCAGCGATATGCCCCCACCAACCGGTCAGCCGCCACTGCCTGTCGCGCATCACTCCGAAAACGACGATCAGGGCCAGAGTCGCTGCGAACGACATCTGAAACCCCGGTGAGAGCAACGCCTCGGGGCGCAGAAGCAACACCAGAACCGCGGCCAGAGCCACCGCGCGCAGACTGATCGCGCGCCGCTGCGCCATCACCGCAACCAGCGCGACGGCCACCATGACAAAGGCGCGCTCCGTCGCGATACTCCCGCCGGAGAGCATGAGATATCCTGTTGCCGCCATCAGCGCCGCCATCGCGGCAATGATCTTGACCGGCCAGAACAGGCTGGCGTGCCGCGACAGGCTCAACCCAGTGCGAATGGCGGCAAAGACGAACCCCGTCAGCAACCCCATGTGCAGCCCGGAGATCGCCAGAAGGTGCGCCAGATTCGACACGCGAAGATCGCGCAATGTCTCCTGCCCCATCCCCGAGCGATCGCCTGCCGTGACGGCGGCTGCAAAGGCCCCCGCCTCGCCCGGCAAGCCGCTCTGGAATCGGGCGGAGAGCGCCATGCTCCAGCGAAAAATGCGCAAATCTGCGGGCTCAGGCCGCTCCAGCGCCATCAGTGGCACCTGCGCGTATCCCACCGCTCCCAAACGCTGAAACCAGGCATGGCGCTGAAAATCAAATCCGCCGGGCTCGACGGGGCCACCCGGCGGCGACAGATGCGCAGTGGTCATGACCACCATGCCCGGCAAAGGGTCTGTCCCGGTGGGTCCGTGCAGCGATATCCGCACACGCGCCGGAGTCTTTTCCGGCGCAAGCCGATCCAGATGCACGCGATCCAACGTCAGGCGCACCGCGTCCGAGGCCGAGCGGTCGATTTCGACAACCCGCCCTTCCACTGGCCCATAATAGCGCCACCCCAGAACAGGGGCGCCGACGCTCTGAGCGCGCGCACCCGCAAGGCCCCCCCCCGCCAAGGCCAGAGCGAGCGCCAACAGAAGCGGCTGCACCACGGCAGAGGTACGCAAAGCCAGACCCGCGCAGATCATCGCAAGCAGCAAAGCTGAGCCCAAGATCCACAGAGCCGGTTCGACCTTGAGGGCAAAGTAGCCCCCGATCCCGATACCCATGAACACCGGAACCCAATGAAACAACTGCCCCCGCTGCGCCAGCATCATACCCGCCGCGCCTGAACCTGCCTTGCGGAAAAGCTCAGCCAACCTGACGTCGCCGATCCGCTGCACTTGTCACCCCTCCGGACCGCCGATAGACAATGTGCAACGCTACAAGGCGCATAGTTAAACAACCGTTAGGATACCCTGCCCGTGACTGAACAGGTCGTCACCCGTTTCGCTCCCTCTCCCACCGGATTTCTGCACATCGGTGGCGCGCGCACTGCGCTGTTCAACTGGCTGTTTGCCCGTGGTCACGGCGGTAAATTCCTGCTGCGGATCGAAGATACCGATCGCGCCCGCTCCACCCCCGAAGCCACTCAGGCGATCATCGACGGTCTGGCCTGGCTCGGTCTGGACCACGACGGAGAGATCGTCAGCCAGTTTGACCGCGCCGACCGTCACCGCGCCGTGGCACTCGAGATGCTGGAAAAGGGCCGCGCCTTCAAATGCTTCTCGACGCAGGATGAAATCCAGGCCTTCCGCGATGCCGCCAAGGCCGAGGGCCGCTCGACCCTGTTCGTCAGCCCGTGGCGCGATGCAGATCCGTCGACCTTCCCCGACCTGCCTTTCGTCATTCGTCTGAAAACGCCCGAGACCGGCAAGACCGTGATCCATGACAAGGTGCAGGGCGACGTCAGAATCGGCAACGATCAGCTCGACGATATGGTGCTGCTGCGCTCGGACGGCACACCGGTCTATATGCTGGCGGTGGTGGTCGACGACCACGACATGGGCGTGACCCATGTGATCCGCGGCGATGACCACCTCAACAACGCGGCCCGCCAGATGGGGATTTACGAGGCGATGGGATGGGACCTGCCCGTTTACGCCCACATTCCGCTGATTCACGGCGGCGACGGCAAGAAGCTGTCGAAACGTCACGGCGCGCTCGGCGTCGAGGAATATCGCGACATGGGCTATCCTGCGGCTGGGATGCGCAACTACCTTGCGCGGCTCGGCTGGAGCCATGGCGACGACGAATTCTTCACCGATGCTCAGGCGCAGGAATGGTTCAGTTTCGACGGCATGGGCAAGAGCCCGTCGCGGTTCGACTTCAAAAAACTGGCAAGCATTTCCGGCCAGCACATCGCGGCTGCTGAAAATGCTGCACTGCTGCATGATTTGCTCGACTTCATGGCAGTGACCGGCCAGCCGACCCCCTCGGACACAAAAATTTCACTTCTGAGCCAGGCCATGCCCCTGCTGCAGGAGCGTGCCAAGACCTACATCGAACTCATTGAAAAAGCAGAGTTTATCCTGGCCGACCGGCCAATTGCCCCCGACGAAAAGGCGGCAAAATTCCTCGATGCGGTATCCCTTGGTATACTGAGTGAATTGACGCCGCATCTGCAAAATGCTAGCTGGGACCGTCAAGCTCTGGAGGGTGAATTGAACGCTTTCGCCGAAGCGCGGGAGATGAAATTCGGTCAACTGGCCGGGCCTCTCCGCGCCGCGCTGGCGGGACGCAGCGCCACCCCCAGTGTATTTGACATGATGTTTCTCCTGGGCCGCGAGGAAACACTTCTTCGCCTTCAGGACGTCAAGGGGACAGCTTAACCTATCGTTGAGACTGGCCATGAGAAATAGGGGCGCCGGATTGGACTGGCGCGGGATAAAGAGGAAGGGAAATAGTAAATGTCTGATACGAACAAAAAGGCAACTCTAACCGTCGGGGATAAGACCTTCGAATTCCCGGTTCTTTCGCCCTCCGCCGGTCCCGACGTGATCGACATCCGTAAGCTTTACGGCACGACCGGCATGTTCACCTACGATCCAAGCTTCACGTCGACGGCCGCCTGCGACTCGACCATCACCTATATCGATGGCGAAGAAGGCATCCTGCTGCACCGCGGCTATCCGATCGACCAGCTGGCGTCGAAATCGCATTTCCTCGAAGTTTGCTACCTGCTGCTCTACGGCGAGCTGCCCAATGGCGCGGACCTTGAGAAATTCGAATCCATCGTGACCAACCACACGATGGTACACGAACAGATGCACCGCTTTTTCACCGGCTACCGTCGCGATGCACACCCGATGGCAATCATGGTCGGTACAGTCGGCGCCATGTCGGCCTTCTACCACGACTCCACCGACATCAATGATCCGCATCAGCGCGAGGTCGCCTCGATCCGCCTGATCGCCAAGATGCCGACGATCGCCGCGATGGCCTACAAGTATACCATCGGTCAGCCCTTCGTGTATCCGCGCAATGACCTAGACTATGCGTCGAACTTCCTGCGCATGTGTTTTGCCGTCCCGGCCGAGGAATATCAGGTCAACCCGATCTTGGCCCGCGCCATGGACCGGATTTTCACGCTGCACGCCGACCACGAACAGAACGCCTCGACCTCGACGGTGCGTCTGGCCTCGTCTTCGGGCGCCAACCCCTTCGCCTGTATCGCAGCGGGCATCGCCTGCCTCTGGGGTCCGGCACATGGCGGCGCAAACCAGGCCTGCCTGGAAATGCTGCGTGAAATCGGCACCGTTGACCGGATCCCCGAATTCATTGCCCGCGCCAAGGACAAGAACGATCCGTTCCGCCTGATGGGCTTCGGCCACCGCGTCTACAAGAACTTCGACCCCCGCGCGACCGTGATGAAGGAATCCGCGGACGAGGTCCTCGACCTGCTCGGGATCGAGGATAACCCCACTCTGCAAGTCGCTAAGGAACTGGAACGTCAGGCTCTCGCGGACCCCTACTTCACCGAGAAGAAGCTGTTCCCGAACGTCGATTTCTACTCCGGCATCATTCTTGAGGCGATGGGTTTCCCCACGTCCATGTTCACCCCGATCTTCGCGCTGTCGCGCACCATCGGCTGGATTTCGCAGTGGAAAGAGATGATCGAGGATCCGACCATGCGTATCGGTCGCCCACGTCAGCTCTACACCGGCGCCACAATGCGCGACTACGTGGATGTCGAAAACCGCTGAGCGGACCGACCCGACACACAAAAAAGGGCGGTGCCATATGCACCGCCCTTTTTTATTGCACATCAAGCCCGCCAGCCGCGCCTCCCCGTCATCTTGCCCGAAATACTTCGGGGGACGTCGCGACGCGACGGGGGGCAGCGCCCCCTACCGCCCTTCGAATTTTGGCGCACGCTTCTCCAGAAACGACATCACGCCTTCCTTGAAGTCGCGTGAGTTGCCGCAAATCCCCTGAGCCTTGCCCTCTGCCGCCAACTGCTCTTCCAAGGTGCGGTCCCAGTTGCCCCGGATCACCTGCTTGATCTGCTGATAGGCCAGCGTCGGCCCCGTCGCCAGATGCGCGGCACGCCCCCGCCAGACTTCGGCAAAGCTCTCATCCGGCACCGCTTCCCAGATCATCCCCCAGTCATCGGCTTGCGTCGCGCTGATCTTGTCGGCAAACAAGGCAGCCCCCATGGCCTTCGCAGTGCCCATGCTGCGCGGCATCCAGTAGGTGCCCCCGGCATCCGGGATCAGCCCGATGCGCGAAAACGCCTGCAGAAAATAGGCGCTCTGCGTCGCGATCACCACATCAGCGCAGAGCGCGAGGTTCGCCCCCGCGCCTGCCGCAGCACCGTTGACAGCACTGATCGTAGGGATCGGGCATTCCACAATGGCCCGCAGCATAGGCAGATATTCATCGCGCAGCGACCGCTCCAGATCCGGGTTCGCAACGCTGGACCGGTCCGACAGATCCTGACCAGAGCAAAATGCCCGCCCCTCGGCCGTGAGCACCAGCACACGCGCCTTGTCCGCGACTGATCTTGCGGCATCGGTGATCTCGGCCCGCATCTGGCTGTTGAGTGCGTTCATCACCTCCGGCCGGTTCAGTTTCAGAACGGCAATGTCGTCAGTGATATCGAGCGTAATGGTCTGATAAGTCACAGTGTGGCTCCTCCCTCATGAACTTTGCCAGAGAGAACCAGAAGTCAGCCAAGCATCCCACAGAAACACTGCGTCAGTCGCGCAGAATTTCCTTCAGCCTGGCTTCTTCCTCGGCCGTCAGCCCGCTCGCCTCTCCACCAGCGCGCCCACGGCGCCGGATGAACAACGCTCCGATCCCCAGACCGATCAGCAGCATCCCCGGGCCCGCGCCCCAAAGCAGCCAGTTTGACCCACCTGTCGTCGGCATCAGCAGCACATATTCACCGTAGCGCGCGACGATGAAATCCACGACCTCAGCATCGCTGTCCCCCGCCACCAGCCGCTCCCGCACCAACAAGCGCAGGTCGCGCGCGAGATCGGCGTTGGAATCGTCGATGTTTTCATTGCGACACACCAGACAGCGCAGCCCCTGCGAAATCTCGCGCGCCCTCGCTTCCATCACAGGATCGCTCAGGATCTCATCCGGTTGCACAGCGAAGGCCGGGGCCGCCAGCGCCAGCAGCAGCGATATCGTCAGCCAGAACCGCCTCATTCCGCTGGCACCTCGCGGTGCGCACCCTTTGCCGCGCCTGCCGCCACCCGGTAGCGTCGGTCCGACAGGCTCAGCCCGCCGCCAAGTGCCATCAGCAACGCGCCGCCCCAAATCCAGCTGGCCAACGGCTTGTAATAGCTGCGCATGGCCCAGCCGCCGCCCGCCTGTTCATCCCCGATCACGACATAGAGATCGCGCAACGGACCATTGTTAATCGCCGCTTCGGTCGTTGGCATGCCTGCCACCGGGTAGAACCGTTTTTCGGGATGCATCGTTGCAATCGCGCGCCCGCCTTTCGCCAACGTCACATCGCCCATGGTCGAGACATAGTTCGGTCCCTCGACACGCTCGACCGCATTCAGCGTGATCTGGTAGCCTGCCAGATCAACCGTATCGCCCAGCTGCACGACACGGATATCTTCCTGCTGCCAGGCCAGCATGGCCGATACACCCGCGATACAGACGCCGAGCCCACCATGCGCGACGACCCGGCCCCAGTCGGCCCGCGGCAAACGACGCAACCGGGCAAAACCACCCGTGCCGGTCCGGCTCCACAAATCCGTTGCAGCCCCGACAACCAGCCATGTTCCCAGCATCATCCCCACAGGACCGAGCGCCGAGCGCCCGGATTGCATCGCCCAGACCAGCGCGGCCACGGCAATCGCCAGCACCGCCGCTGGCATCAGACGGCGCAAAACACGGCCCAGCTTGGCTCTCTTCCAGGCCAGCATGGACCCGATGGGCAAGGCCACGCCAATGGCCACCATGAAGGGCGTGAAGGCCATGTCGAAAAACGGCGCGCCGACCGACAGTTTGCGATCAAAGAACATCTCAGCGACCAACGGCCAGATGGTGCCAGTGAAGACGACAAAAGCCGCAACCCCCAGCAGAAGGTTGTTGACCACCAAAGCAGACTCCCGGCTGACCAGAGAGAACACACCCTTGGAGGTCATTGCCTCGGCCCGCGCGGCGAAGAGCAGCAGCGCGCCGCCCATGAACAGAGCAAGGATCCCCAGCAGAAACACTCCCCGCTCCGGATCGGTTGCAAACGCATGAACCGACGTGAGCACACCTGAGCGTGTGATGAATGCCCCGATCAGTGAAAAGCCGAAGGCGATGATCGCCAGCAGAACCGTCCACGCTTTCAGACTTTCACGCTTTTCGACGACGATGGCCGAATGCAGCAAGGCTCCGGCGATCAGCCAAGGCATGAAGCTGGCGTTCTCGACCGGGTCCCAGAACCAGAAACCGCCCCAGCCCAGCTCATAATAGGCCCACCAGGATCCGAGCGCGATGCCGATGGTCAAAAAGATCCAGGCTGCCAGCGTCCAGGGCCGCACCCAACGACCCCAGGCAGCATCGACCCGACCTTCGATCAGGGCGGCCACGGCGAAGGAAAAGCTCATCGAAAGGCCAACGTAGCCTAGGTAGAGGAACGGCGGGTGAAACGCCAAACCGGGGTCCTGCAGCAGCGGGTTCAGGTCATTGCCATCAAAGGGTGGCACCGCAAGGCGCAGAAACGGGTTTGAGGTGAACAGGCTGAACGCCAGAAACGCCACGCCGATGGAGCCCTGTACCGCCAGCACCCTCGCCCGCAAGGTCGGTGGCAGGTTGGTTCCGAACAGCGCCGCTGCGGCCCCAAACAGTGCCAAAATCAGGATCCAAAGCAACATGGAGCCTTCGTGATTCCCCCAGACTCCGCTAACCTTGTAGAGCATCGGCTTGGCGGAGTGCGAATTCTCCACCACCAGCCGCAGCGAGAAATCCGAGGTGATGAAGGCATACATCAGAGCCGCGAAGGAAAACCCGACCAGCAGAAACTGGGCAATTGCCGCCGTTTCGCCTGCCGCCATCCAGCCGGGCCAGCGTTTATGCGCGCCGATCAAGGGCACGAGTGTCTGAAAGATCGCGACCACGAAGGCAAGGATCAGGGTGAAATGGCCAAGCTCTGTAAACATGTCCCGGTTATAGGGCCCCCGTCGCTCCGGAGCCAATTCAAATACGCGTATGGACGCGACAGAATTGTCGCGCCCCCCTGCCGCTTTCCGCATGATTTCAGTGGCGTTGGGTCCATGCCTCCAGCGCCGCGTTGGAATCCGCTGCTTCCTCGAGCAAAGCAGTAGGCTTCGCGCCGGAGCGCAGCTCCTCCAGCCGCTGTATCGCCTCGGTTACCTGCGGCACGCGCGCCACGCTTTGAACGATGTCGCGCTGAAACTCTTGCCCTTTCGCCTGATGACGCGCCCCGAAATAAAACGACACGACAGCCCCAATCAACCACCACAGCGCTTCTGGCACCAGCGCGAGGCCCTGCATCCGCTCGGCAAACCAAACCGGACTGGCCATGGAGGACGCCATCAGCCCGATACACCCAAGCGCCATGGCCGGGCGCGGCAACCGGTTCAGGGCATCCATGAAGCGATCAAAGCCCTGCCGCGTGTCCCGGAATTCGCCCGCGTGCTGCTGCAACGCAGCGTTCACCGCGTCGTTCTCGCGCTGCGAGGCGGCCTCGGCATTGACGCGAAACACCTCCGCCGTCTCGCGCACGACGTTGCGGCCACCACCGAACAGCGCACCAAAGACCAGATCGATCAGGCCCATGCGGCAACCCTCCGCTGAAAATCCGCGTCGGTCATGTGGTAGCGTGGCGAGATGAATTCCTCTGCCCGGCGGATCCAGCCGCCTTTCCCTCCCGCGCGCGTGCGCACGTATTTCCGGCTCGACACACGTTTGTCCGCAATCTGAAAGTAATAATTGCGCCGCGCGATCCCATAGGCGTCTCGCAGCAGCTCTCCCGCGTCTTCGAACGCGGCGGCACAGGCACGAAGGGTCTGCGGGCCAATGGCACCGTCGACACTGACAGCCCAGCCCATCTGACAGAGCAGCCGTTGCAGGATCTTGACCGCGTTCGATCCGGCATTGACCTGCATGTCAAACACACTGGCCCAGAGCGGTTCGGGTAATTTCGAAATGCCGGGGCGGTGAAAATAATGATCGACGAAAATATCAACCGCCTGCTCACGGCTCAGTGTCTTCACGTCCTGCGCGTTTACGCGGCCATCATTGTTCAGATCCAGTTTCAACCGCTGCATCGTGGCCAGTGTGACGCCAAAATTTGTCGCCCCGCCGGGATCGTCGGGATCATTGGCGTAGCCGCCTTCGCGCGCCACGATTTGCTCTGCTATGCGATGTACCTCGGTGGACATGGTCGCGTCTCCTGCACGATTTTCACCGTGGCAAGGATGTGGCAATCCCGGTTAACCGGGCCTTCTGCCACCGCGCGCTTGTCGCTCAGCTGCCGGCCTTGCTGCCTTCGGAGGGCTTGTAGACGCCCTGTTCCTTCAGCGCGTCGACGACCTCTTTCGGCATATAGCTCTCGTCATGTTTGGCAAGGATTTCTGTGGCTTCAAAGACACCGTTGATGTAGCGTCCGGTGCCGATCATGCCTTGCCCCTCGCCGAACAGATCCGGCAGGATACCCTTGTAGACGACGGGAACCGAGGCCCCGCCATCCGTCACGGCAAAGTGAATCACCTCGCCCGCGTCGCGCGTCAGAGTACCCTCTTCCACCAGCCCGCCGATGCGAAACCGCTCGTTCGGGCTGGGGGCCTGGGCCATCACCTGACTGGGCGAGCGGAAGAAGTTGATGCCGTCCTGCATGGCATAGCCCACCAAGGCGGTGGAGCCTGCCAGCGCCACGAAAGCCAGAACGATGATCTGGATCCGGCGCTTCTTCTTCAGCCCGCGCATCAGCCGACCTTACGGGAACAGCGGGGCCATCATCAGCCCCTCTGTCTCAGGCAGCCCAAGCATCAGGTTGGCATTCTGAATCGCCTGCCCGCTGGAGCCTTTGCACAGGTTATCCAGTGCAGAGACCACGATCGCACGCCCGCCGATACGATCCCCTGTCACCCCGATATGCACGAAATTCGAGCCGCGGATATGGTGGGTCGAGGGCGTCTCGCCAAACGGCAGAACCACGATGAACGGCTCATCGGCATAGGCGTTTTGCAGCGCGGCGTGAATGGCTTGCGCCTCGCCCTTGAGGTAGGCGGTGCACAAGATACCGCGGTTTGCAGGCATCAGATGTGGGGTGAATTGCACCTTCACATCGCGCCCAGCCAGTTTGGAGAACTCCTGATCGAACTCGCCCAGATGCCGGTGCGTGCCGCCAACAGCATAGGCATTGTAGCCCTCACTCAGCTCGGCGTGCAGCAGGTTTTCCTTCAGGCTGCGCCCGGCGCCAGAGACAGCGCATTTCATGTCGAGGATGATCTCGTCGAGGTCGATGACGCCAGCTTCGATCAGCGGACGGATGGTGAACTGACCCGTCGCGGCGTTGCAACCGGTGCCGGCCACGAGACGCGCAGCGGCGATCTCGGTCCGGTAGAACTCGGTCAGGCCATAAACCGCCTCGCCCTGCATTTCGGCCGCGGCGTGGGCATTGCCATACCATTTCTCGTACTCTGCCGGGTCCCGCAGCCGGAAATCCGCCGAAAGATCGACGATCTTCAACGTTTTCGGCAGATCACGGATCACTTCCTGGCTGGTTTTGTGCGGCAGTGCGCAGAAGGCGAGGTCGATCTGGTCAAAGTCGATCTGATCCACGGTCACCAGATCCGGCAGCCCGAGGTGTCGCAAATGCGGATAGACCGAAGCCATGCTCTGCCCCGCCTTGGAATTGGCGGCCAGGGCGGCAATCTCCATCCCCGGATGGGTGGCGATCAGACGGATAAGCTCGGCCCCGGTATAGCCCGAGGCGCCGATGATAGCGATCTTCTTGGTCATGGTTTCCCCGCAACAGCGTAAACGAGACTTACATGCGGCATGGCCCGCATGCATTCAAGACGTTTCGGTGGCGCGCGGCCCAATGGCAACAACGCGCCGCCAGCCCTCAGGCCGCGTGAAAGTCGATCCGTCGGCGCAGGAATTGCGTCGCATGGGTCGATACCCGGCCCGGATTGCCCGTGGTCAGGAACATCGACACCTCGCCCGGGCCACGCATCTGCGGGCGGCGGATCAGGTAATCGGCCAGTGACTCGGCCACGAGGTTGGCCTGACTGTAGACCGAGACATCGGCCCCGAGCGCCGCCTGAAACACCTCCTGCAACAATGGATAATGGGTGCAGCCAAGGATCGCGGCCTGTGGTTTCGGCATCTTGCGCTTCAACGCCTCGACATGGGATTTCACCAGCGCCTCGGCCAGGATCATGTCGCCTTCCTCGATCGCATCGACCAGACCGCCACAGGCCTGTGCCTCGACATCGACACCGATGGCGCGGAACGCCAGTTCACGCTGGAACGCCCGGCTGGACACGGTCGCGGGCGTAGCGAACAGCGCCACATGCTCCACAGCGACGGCGCGGGGTGGCGAATTGTCACCCCATTGCCGTTCTGTCAGCGCCTCGATCAGCGGCACGAAGACGCCGAGCACGCGCTTGTCCTGCGGCACCCAGCTTTCCTGCATCCGGCGCAGAGCGGCGGCGCTGGCGGTGTTGCAGGCCAGAATCACCAGATCGCAGCCGGCGTCGAACAGCCGCTGCGTGCCCTTCTTGGTCAGCTCCAGAATGTCATCGGCGTCGCGCACACCATAAGGCGCGCAGGCGTTGTCGCCGTAATAGACAAAGGGCACCTCAGGCAGCCGCTTTGTGCAAGCATCTAGCACGGTCAGCCCGCCCAGACCCGAATCGAAAATCCCAACAGCCATGTTCTGCGCCTGTCTTGATGTGCCGCGGGATCTGCGCCCCGCAGTCTATTGTGCCCGATATTTGGTATCAAATTCAAAGCCGTAGTCGTAAGTTTCCAGCGGCTTCGGCGACAGTTCATAGGTCGCTTTGCGCAGGAAATCCATCATTGCTTTCGTATCGCCCGAAAGCCCGAGCAACACCGCTGGCGCTATCGGCTCCCCGATCACAGCATTCACCGGCAGATCGATCCGCGTCTTGAATTCGCGCAGCAGCAGGCCCATGCGCAGGGTCGAATGCAGGTGGCTGGCGATCTGGAACAGCCGAGAGGTCTGCCCGTCAAAGAACACCGGCACCACCGTCGCGCCGCTTTTGGCGATCATACGAGCGGTAAAGCCGCGCCAGCCGGGGTCCATCGGGTGCGAAAAAGGCCTGATCGCTGTGCTGACGGTACCACCGGGAAAGATCCCCATCGCGCCGCCCTGCCCGAGGTAGCGCAGCGACTCCTTGCGGGTTTCAAGGTTCATCGCCACGGCCTCGCGCGTGCCGTCAAAGCTGATCGGCAGGATTACCCGGTCCAGATCGCTGGACTTGTTGAAGACCCGGTTGGCGAGGATGCGAAAATCGCCGCGCCGCTCCTGCAGGATATGCCCCATCATCAGCCCGTCGAGGATACCGTAGGGATGGTTTGCGATCACGATCAGCGGCCCGGTGGCGGGGATATTCTCCAGCGCGCCGCCGATCACGTTCAGGCTCAGCCCGTAGCGCTCCATGATGATCGACCAGAAATCGCGCCCGGCCTCTTCCATGTCACGATCATAGCCATCGGCGCGCCGGATCAGCGCATGCCGACCGAGCGCGTTTTCCATGACGCGGATCACCGTCCGCCCACCGCGCGTTGCGGCGCTATGGGCATAGGACAGCTCGCGCGCGATCTGACGCCGGGTCGGGGCGCGCGGGCCATCGGGATTGGGCAGGACATTCACAGTCATGGCATCGGGTCCGGACTATCTGCAGACATTTCAGGTTCTCTAGTCGCCTCCCCGGATTCGTTCCAGCATTGTCTTAAGATCCCCCTTATTCGGCTGCGGCCCGCACAGGTCCGTGTTGCAAACTGGCCAGCAAAGCCTCTCTCTGCTTGGCTGCCTTGGCCTCGTTCGCAGCCTTCACCGGCCCATAGCCGCGGATCGACAGCGGCAGTTCGGCCAATGCGAGGGCCGTTTCGTGCTGTTCCGGCGCAAAGCCCGCCAGCAACAGCTCCATATCCGCCTCGAACTGGGTGATCAGGGCGCGCTCCATCTTGCGCTCCTCGGTGCGCGCGAAGATGTCGAGCCGTGTGCCGCGCAGTACCTTGAGGTGCGACAGCACCGACAACGGCACCCCCATCCACTGGCCGAAGGTACGCTTCACCGGCAGCCCGTCCTGCCCGGTCTTCTCAACCACCGGCGGGGCGAGGTGATAGGTCATGCGGAAATCACCCGAGAACTCCGCCTCGGCCTTTCTGCGGGTATCGCGCAGCAGCCGGGCGACTTCGTATTCGTCCTTATAGGCCAGCAGCTTGTGATAGCTTTTCGCCACCGCCTCCTTCAGCGCGGGGTCGGTGAAACGCTCCACCGCCGCGCGGTAGCGGCGGGCGAGGGCCTTGTTCTGATAGGCCGTCAGATGCGTCTCGCGGAAGGCAATGCGCTCCTCCAGCGTTTTCGGGGCGGCGGCGGCCTTCGGGGTCAGCAGCGCCTCGGCCTGCTCGGGATAGAGCACCGCCCAGCGGCCAATCTCGAAGGCGCGCTTGTTGGCCTCCACCGCCTGCCCGTTCAGCGTGATCGCCTGAGAGATCGCATCATAGCTCAGCGGCACCAGCCCCTTTTGCCACGCCGCGCCACAGAGCATCATGTTGGAATAGATGCTGTCACCCATCGTCGTCTTCGCCAGATCCGAGCTGTCGAACAGGCTCAGCCGGTCGTTCAGGCGCGCCTGCAATTGCAGCGCCAGCCGGTCGGCGGGCAGAGCGAACTCGGTATTGCGGGTGAAATCGCCGGTGATGATCTCATGGCTGTTCACCACGCCGCCGGTCTTGCCGGTGCGCGTCAGCCCCAGCGTCTTGGACCCGGCAGAGACCACCAGATCGCCACCGATCAGCGCATCCGCCTCGCCGGTGGCCACACGGATGGCGTTGATCGCGCCGGGGGTTTCGGCCAGCCGCAGGTGGATATGCACCGCGCCGCCCTTCTGGGCGAGGCCCGCCATCTCCATCATGCCCGCGCCCTTGCCGTCGATCTGCGCGGCCTGCGCCAACACGGCGCCGATGGTGACGATGCCGGTGCCGCCGACGCCGGTGAGGACGATATTATGCGTGCCGACAATCGGCGCGATCTCGGGGCTCGGCATCTCGGGCAGCTCAAGCGCGGCGGTATCCGCGGCCTCCTTGCGCACCACGGCGCCCTCCAGCGTCACGAAGCTGGGGCAGAAGCCCTTCACACAGCTGAAATCCTTGTTGCAGCTGGACTGGTCAATCGCCCGCTTGCGGCCCAGCTCCGTCTCGACCGGGACGATGGAGACACAGTTCGACTGCACACCGCAATCGCCACAGCCTTCGCAAACGTCGGTATTGATGAACACCCGCTTGTCGGGATCAGGGAACTTGCCCTTTTTGCGACGGCGGCGTTTTTCAGCGGCGCAGGTCTGCACGTAGATGATGGCGCTGACGCCCTCGATCCTAGTGCAATCCTTCTGCACGCGCTCCAGCTCGGCCCGCTCGCTCAGCTTGACCTCTTTGGGGAACAACGTCAGGTCCAGCTCTTCCTTCTCGTCGTACACCGCCTCGACATGGGTGACGCCCATGGCCAGCAGTTCGCGTGCGATGCGATAGGCGGTCAACCCGCCCTCATTCGCCTGGCCCCCGGTCATCGCCACCGCGTCGTTGAACAGGATCTTGTAGGTGATGTTGACGCCACTGGCCAAAGCCGCCCGGATCGCCTGCACGCCGGAGTGGTTGTACGTCCCATCCCCGAGATTCTGGAACACATGGTCGCGGGTGGAAAACGGCGCCTCGCCAATCCAGTTTGCGCCCTCGGCCCCCATATGGGTGAAGCCCTCGGTCTTTCGGTCCATCCACTGCACCATATAGTGACAGCCGATCCCGGCATAAGCGCGGCTGCCCTCTGGCACCTTGGTGGAGGAGTTATGCGGACACCCCGAACAGAAGTACGGCAGCCGTGCCGCAATATCGGTGACATTGTCGTTGCGCCGTACCTCGCCGAGGGCCGACAGCCCCGCCTTGATGCGGTCGGTGTCGCGCCCCTCCTCGATCAGGATCGCGCCGAGGCGTTCGGCGATCATCACCGGGTCCAGCGCCAGCTTGGTCTGAAACAGCTCCGGCCCGTGCATATTGCCCGCGCCACCGCCCTTGTGCCAGCCATAGACGCGACGGCCCCGGCGGTCGTCAAAGATCGCCTCCTTGACCTGCACCTCGATCAGCTTGCGCTTTTCCTCGACCACGACGATCAGATCCAGCCCCTCGGCCCACTCGTGAAACGACAGCATGTCCAGCGGCCAGACCTGCGCCACCTTGTAGGTGGTGATGCCCAGACGCTCGGCCTCGGCTTCATCCACGCCCAGCAGGCTCAGCGCATGTTGCAGATCCAGCCAGTTCTTGCCCGCCGCGACAAAGCCGATCTTGGCGCCGGGCTTGCCCCAGACCCGCTTGTCGATCCGGTTGGCGCGCGCGAACGCCTCCGCCGCGTAGCGCTTGTAGTCGATCATCCGCGCTTCCTGCGCGGGCGGGGAATCTCCCAGACGAATGTTCAACCCGCCCTCGGGCATGTCGAACTCTGGCAGGGTGATCTGCACGCGTTCAGGATCGCCATCGACAACGCTGGTCGCCTCAACCGTGTCCTTCATCGTCTTCAGACCGACCCAGAGCCCGGAAAACCGGCTCAGCGCATAGCCATAGATCCCGAGGTCCATGATCTCCTGCACACCGGCGGGGCTGACGATGGGCATATAGGCATCCACCAGCGCCCACTCGCTCTGGTGCAGCACGGTGCTGCTCTCGCCCGTGTGATCATCGCCCATGGCCATCAGCACGCCGCCATTGGCCGCCGTCCCGGCCATATTGGCATGGCGCATCGCGTCGCCCGACCGATCCACCCCCGGCCCCTTGCCGTACCATAGGCCAAAGACGCCGTCGAAACGCCCCTCGCCGCGCAGCTCGGCCTGCTGCGCCCCCCAGAGGGCGGTCGCGGCCAGATCCTCGTTCAGGCCCTCCTGAAAGCGTATGTCGTGTTCGGTCAGAATTTTCTGCGCCCGCAACATCTGCTGATCCACTGCCCCCAGAGGCGAGCCGCGATAGCCGGTGACAAAGCCTGCCGTATGCAGACCCCGTGCCGTATCGCGCGCTTTTTGTGCCAGCATAAGCCGCACCAGTGCCTGCGTACCGTTCAGCAGCACCGGGGACTTGGTCAGGTCGAACCTGTCGTTCAGGCTGATCCGAGGTTGAGTCATAATAGTGCCTCCCCTGCCTTATTATAGAGCAAGGTTAGGTCACAAAGGGTGACCTTAGGAAGTAAATTTCAAAAATTTCCTGTTACTGCACTATAGTCATCGCTATGTGGACCCCAAGAAAATGGCCCTACCCCCGTTAACACTGGCGTTAGCCGTTTATGCGATGAATAATTGCGCGGACGTCAGAACCAACAGCAGAATTGAGTAATATGGACTGGGACAAGCTCAGAATATTCCACGCAGTCGCGGATGCTGGCAGTCTCACACACGCCGGGGATTCCCTGCATCTGTCACAATCAGCCGTCTCGCGTCAGATCCGCGGTCTTGAGGAAAGCCTCAACACCACCCTGTTTCACCGCCACGCACGCGGGTTGATTCTGACCGAGCAGGGCGAATTGCTGTTCGATGCCACGCGCTCGATGGCAAAACGACTCGATACAGCCACCGCCCGGATCCGCGATTCCGAGGAAGAGGTCTTCGGAGAGCTGCGCGTCACCACCGCCGTCGGCTTCGGCACGCTGTGGCTCGCGCCGCGCCTGCCCAAGCTCTACGACAAGTACCCCGACCTCAAGATCGACCTGATGCTTGAGGAACGTGTGCTCGACCTGCCGATGCGCGAGGCCGACGTGGCCGTGCGCATGAAGGAACCCTCTCAGGCCGACCTGATCCGCAAGCGGCTGATGTCGATCCGGATGCGCTGCTATGCCAGCTCCGGCTACCTTGCCAAGATGGGCCGCCCCGAACGGCTTGAGGAACTCTCCTCGCACCGTCTGATCTGCCAGGCGCCGAGCGCGCCTCAGGTTTCCGCCGGGGCGTCGCTGATCAACCGGCTGCTGGCCAATGACGTGCACTCCAATCTGACCGTCAACAACTACTTCGGCGTGTTGCAGGGCGTCATCCATGACCTTGGTATCGGCGTGCTACCCGACTACCTGATTGAGGATTTCCCCAATCTCGAACGGGTCTTTCCCGATATCGAGTCGGTCGAAGTCCCCGTTTTCCTCGCCTTCCCGGAGGAGCTGCGCCATTCCAAGCGCGTCGCCGCCTTCCGTGATTTCGTCCAGGAAGAGATCATCAGCCACCGCCGTAACCTGCGTGAGCTGCGCGAACGCACCCCCGACGACAACTGAGCACGACACATACCAGACCGGCAGCCCCGCTGCCTGTCTGGTACACGGCCCAGCCCTATCGCCGCGACATCTGCGCGCAGATATTGGCCTCAGAACCACCACACCCCCGATACATTGCGCGGCTCCGCACAGCCGCGGACCCTTGCAGGCTTGGCGCTGGCAGGATCGCGCCGTCCGCCCTTGCGCAAGACGCATGGCAGGCATGTCAAACCGGCGGTATTTTCGGACTTGATCGTTTCAACTCCGACGCATATTTCAGCGTTCGACGGTGATGCTGCTTACCAGCGCATCATCTTCATACCTCCCTGTTGGACTTGGCCGGACTTCGTGTCCGGCCTTTTTTTTGTTCCCCGAAAACATGTCATAAATATCCCCCGGTGCCAGGCCGGTCGATTCGTGCTGTCAGACGTCAACCGCTCCCCAACCTGCTGTACTGCCGGTCTCGGATTTCAAGGGGGGGGACCCTGTGCGTTTTTGCAAACTGAACTGTTCATCTCGGCAGGTGGCAGAGAGCATGCCCGCGTCATAAATCCTTCACAGACGCCGAGACGGGAACGTCCGGCGACACTCTGAAAAGGATTATGATTATGACCACGTTTACAAAAATTCTCTCCGGTGCTGCTGTTGTTGCTCTTCTGCCGCTGTCGGCTTTCGCCAACACCAATGCAGAACAGAACATCACCTTCCAAGGCACCGGCCGTAACGCAGCCGCCGTTGCAGCCGATTCCGGCACGACTTCGGTCGAGCGTCAGTACACCTACGACAGCCGTGGCCGCATCGTGCCCGCCACCCCCGGTGATACCCCCCTCGTCGTGACCAAAGGTACGGGCGTCGTGTCGAACTTCACCTATGACCGTCGCGGTGACTTCGTGCCGGCGCACAATGACGGCGCTGTGGTTTCGAACTTCGACTGATCGACCCAACGACAGATCGGTCGCAGAACGCGACGGATCACTCTGCTCCGGGATCGGAGCCCGAAAGGGGATGCGGCGTGCCGCGTCCCCTTCTATATGTCCGCTCCCTCCAAACGCCGCATCAGCCGACAGGAACGGAATCGCAGGCGCTGCAGCGACATCGCATTTGGTTCCCATTTCCGTCTGTGCATATACGCATCCCGGCTGTTCATCTCGGACCATACAAGACCACCACTGCCGCACCTAGATCCATAACAGACGCCGAGACGGAAACGTCCGGCACGAGACTGAAAAGGAAAATGTTATGAACAGCTTTACAAAAATCCTCTCCGGCGCTGCCGTTGTTGCCCTTCTGCCTCTGTCGGCTTTTGCCAACACCAGCGCAGAACAGAACGTCACTTTTGAGGGCACCGGCCGCAATGCCGCCGCTGTGGCGCAAGACTCCGCCGCCACCTCGGTTAAGCGTCAGTACACCTATGACAGCCGTGGCCGCATCGTGCCCGCCACACCAGGTGACCAGCCGTTGATCGAATCCAAAGGCAAAAGCGTCGTCACGAACTTCACCTATGACCGTCGCGGCAAAATCGTGCCGGCCCAGAATGGCGACCGCGCAAAAGAGACGCTTTTCGATTGAACGACCCAAAGACAGATTGATCGCACAGGCGATTGATCACTCTGCCCTTCAATAGGGGCCTGAAAGGGGATGCGGCGCGCCGTGTCCCCTTCTATATGTCCAGGCCGCCCCGGTTTTGCCGCCGCACTGCGCCTGAAGTTGCAGCCGGATCCCTAAAAACTGCAGGCCATGCCAGACATCACCGTGGAGATCCAAGGCCAGACGCATTTTATTTTTCGCAGATGTCGTGCTTCGGTCCTCAGCCTCTAGGAGCCCGTAACCTTTGGGAAAAATCAGGATTTTTGCATACGAAAGTATGCATATGCGCCCGGTCCTGGACCATACAGCGACGTAGATCAGCGCATTTTTTGGGAACTATTTGGCCTGCGAGGCATTTCATTCTCAACGATAACGACGAACGAACTTAAGGAGTAACACCATGAACACCTTTGCAAAATTCCTCGCCGGCGCATCCGTTGCAGCACTTATCCCCCTCGCGGGCATCGCCAATGCCGAAACGGTTGCTGACGTGAATTCGACCTTCAAAGGCACAGGCAAAGCCGTCCCTTCCGTCGAGTCTGTTGAAGCCGACAAAAGCAATCCCAAGGTTGTCACCGACCAGACTTATGACAGCCGTGGCGACATGGATCCGGCCAAACGCTTCAGCGATGCAATCGTCGCAACCAAAGCCAACGGCCCCGACATGATCCCCGTGCAAGAGCGTGATTTCGACACACTGCTGGCCAACGCCAAACTGGTCGAATCGCCGCTGGATGGCCAACTGGTCGTCTCCAGCGACAACAAAGCGGTCGGCTCGGTGAGCAGCGTTTACGAACAGGCCAACGGCGACCTGCTGGCCGAAGTGGCACTGGACTCCACGCTGGAAACCACAGCCATGCGCGCTCTGCTTCCGGTGACCACGATCACAACCGACGGCAGCTTGGTCATGAAGGGCGACTATGACGCCATCAAAGCCACGTTCCAAGCCGAAGAAGGTGTCGAGATCAAAACCAACAACTGATTGGTCTTGATCTGAGCCGCCTCTGCTCAGGCGGCCCACCTCATATAAGGGGGATCCGATATTTCGGGTCCCCCTTTTGCATTTTCAGAGATGATTTCACCACTGGAAACCTGCCCAGAACGAGCCCCGTATACCCTCCGGAATTGATCACTTTCAGATGGTGCATTTCTGCAAAGTGAACTGTTCGTCTCGGGCCCTCGCAGAGTGCCGTTGCTGCGCTTAAATCCTTACCAGACGCCAAGACGACACCGTCCGGCGACATTCTGAATAAGGACTAAATCCATGAACACGTTTGCAAAAATCATCTCTGGCGCTGCTATTGCCGCACTTCTGCCACTCACCGCTGTTGCCAATGGCTATACCGGAAACGGCGACGTCAGCGCACCAGTTGTGACCAGCACGGCGACCCACACCATCGTCTCCAGCCTCACCTATGATCGCCGTGGCAAGATCGTGCCCGCCCAGGCTGGCGACACTCCGATGATCGTCACCAAAGGCACCACCGTCACGACCGCTTTCACCTATGACCGCCGCGGCATGATCGTGCCTGCCAAACCCGGCGACACCCCGATGATCGTGACCAAAAGCACCACCGCCTCGTCCAACGTCACCTACGACCGTCGTGGCGAATTTGTCCCTGTGACACCCAATGGCGGCCAGTACTGACGGCGCATGACGACCAGTTGATCGCAGAGCGCGATTGATCCATGCTCCAGATGGGGGGAGCCCGAAAGGAGATGCGGCACGCTCGCGTCCCCTTCTATCTGTCCCGTCCTCGGCCCCGAGAGTACTGCATGCCCACCAAAGGCGCGAAAATCGCAGCGCGTTACGCCGCCGGATGCGCCAAGGACACCACAAGAGCGGCATTTTTGCGTCAAGCCCTTTCCCATCGCGCGTCAGTCGCGTAAATCGGGGCGCATCGTCAGAGGGGACAAATATGCAAGAACCGGCAATCACCGATGCGTTGATCGCGAGCCACGGGATCAAACCCGAGGAATATGCCGAAGTCCTGCGCATCATCGGGCGCGAACCGACGTTCACCGAACTCGGCATCTTTTCGGCCATGTGGAACGAACATTGTTCTTACAAGTCGTCGAAGAAATGGCTTCGCACCCTGCCGACCACAGGCCCGCAAGTGATCTGTGGTCCCGGCGAAAACGCCGGTGTGGTGGATATCGGCGATGGTCAGGCCGTCGTCTTCAAGATGGAAAGCCACAACCACCCCTCCTACATCGAACCCTATCAGGGCGCGGCCACCGGCGTCGGCGGCATCCTGCGCGATGTCTTCACCATGGGCGCGCGTCCGGTTGCGGCGATGAACTCGCTCTCCTTCGGCGACCCTTCGCTGGCCAAGACAAAGCAACTGGTGCACGGCGTCGTGGAAGGTGTCGGCGGTTACGGCAACTGCTTCGGCGTGCCGACGGTCGGCGGCGAAGTCCGCTTTGATCCCGCCTATAACGGCAACTGCCTGGTCAACGCCTTCGCGGCGGGCTTGGCCGATGCTGACAAGATCTTTTACTCCGCCGCCTCTGGTGTCGGGATGCCCGTCGTCTACCTCGGTGCGAAAACCGGCCGCGACGGCGTCGGCGGGGCCACCATGGCCTCGGCCGAATTCGACGACACGATCGAGGAAAAGCGCCCCACTGTTCAGGTCGGTGACCCCTTCACCGAAAAACGCCTGATGGAGGCCTGCCTTGAACTGATGCAGACCGGCGCCGTCATCTCTATTCAGGATATGGGCGCTGCGGGTCTGACCTGCTCTGCCGTGGAAATGGGCGACAAGGGAGAGCTGGGCGTCAAGCTCAACCTCAACCTCGTGCCCTGCCGCGAAGAAAACATGACCGCCTATGAGATGATGCTGTCCGAGAGCCAGGAGCGCATGCTCATGGTGCTGCGCCCGGAAAAAGAAGACGTCGCCCGCGCCGTCTTCGACAAATGGGACCTCGACTTCGCCATCGTCGGTGAAACCATTGCCGAGGATCGCTTCATCATCGAACACAATGGCAAGGTCATGGCCGATCTGCCGCTGCGCGCGCTCTCGGGCAACGCCCCGGAATACGACCGCCCGCATGTGCCGACCCCGCCGGCAGAGCCGCTGGGCGAAATTGCCTCTGTCGATCCCATCGACGGGCTGCGCGCGCTGATCTCCTCGCCCAACTACGCCTCGAAACAGTGGGTCTATGACCAGTACGATTCGATGGTGATGGCCGATACCACACGAGGCCCGTGTCTGGGCTCAGGCATCATCCGGGTACACGGCACGAAAAAAGCCCTCGCCTTCACCTCGGACGTGACCCCGCGCTACGTCAAGGCGAACCCGGTCGAGGGCGGCAAGCAAGCGGTGGCCGAGGCCTATCGCAACCTTTGTGCCGTCGGCGCCCTGCCCCTCGCCTCGACCGACAACCTGAACTTCGGCAACCCCGAAAAGCCCGAGATCATGGGCCAGTTCGTCGGCGCCATCGAAGGTATCGGCCTTGCCGTCGCGGCCCTCGACATGCCGATCGTGTCGGGCAACGTCTCGCTCTACAACGAAACCGACGGCTCCGGCATCCTGCCGACCCCGACGATTGGCGCCGTTGGCCTGATTGCCGATGCCTCCAAGGCGATCAACGGCAAGGCCCGCGACGGCCACGTTCTGCTGATGGTCGGCGAGGTCGGCAGCCACCTTGGCCAGTCAGCCCTGCTCGCCGAGGTCTTCAACCGGGTTGAGGGCGACGCACCGCCGGTCGATCTTGAGGTCGAAAAGCGCAACGGCACCTTCATCCGCGACAATATCGACTGGATCACCGCCTGCACGGACCTCTCGGACGGGGGCCTCGCCCTCGCCGCCTTCGAGATGGCCGAGACCGCCGGTGTCGGCGTCACCCTCTCCACCTCGGATCAGGCCGAGCTGTTTGGCGAGGATCAGGCGCGCTACCTCATCGCCTGCAACTTCGACTCGGCCGAGGCGCTGATGGTCAATGCCGGTCGCGCCGGCGTGCCGCTGACATCCGTCGGCAAGTTCGGCGGTGACAATGTCAATTTCGGCGGCCAGTCCGCGCCGTTGGCAGACCTCGCCGCGATCTACCGCTCCAGCTTCGGCGCGGCGTTCGCCTGACGCCAAGCGATGGTTTTTTCGGGCCGCACCAGCTGAACAGCCGGGTGCGGCCCGGTTGAAATGCCGCGCTGCAATACCGACGTGTTACCGACGCAGTACCGACGGGATACCGCACGGCCCTGTCAGGCCTTCAAAACCACGGCTCTTGCAGGCATGACCGGCAAGGCTTACATTTTCCACGAAGACGAATACGGAGAGAGTTGCATGTCAATTCAGGCCTCGGATATCGAAGCACTTATCCGCGAAAGCTTCCCCAATGCGCAAATCGAGGTGCAGGGGGACGACGGCGCCCATTTCTCGGCCATGATCGTGGATGAAAGTTTCCGCGGCAAGAACCGGGTGCAGCAACAGCGCGAGGTCTACGCCGCGCTGAAAGGCAAGATGGACGGCCCCGCCGGCGAGCTGCACGCCCTCGCCCTGACCACCCGCGCGCCCTGAGAAATCAAGTGCGGCCCGGCTGACACAGCCAGCGCACCCGTCCTAAACGGAGATACCAAATGACTGATGTAAAAGAAAAAATCTCAGACGTCGTAAAAGCGAACGACGTCGTTCTCTTCATGAAGGGCACCAAGGAAATGCCGCAGTGCGGGTTTTCCAGCCGCGTGGCCGGTGTGCTGAACTACATGGGCGTCGATTATTCCGACGTCAACGTTCTGGCCGATACCGACATTCGTCAGGGCATCAAGGATTATTCCGACTGGCCGACGATTCCGCAGCTTTATGTCAAAGGCGAATTCGTCGGTGGCTGCGACATCATCACCGAAATGACCCTGTCGGGCGAGCTGGACACGCTGTTTGAACAAAGCGGCGTCGCTTATGACAAGGACGCCGCTGAGAAGATCCGCGCAGCCAACGGCTGAACCGGCTTTTATTCTGGTGTTTTACAGAAGGCGAAGAGGGTCACTTCTTCGCCTTTTTCCTTGTCGAACCAGTCCAGTTTGCCGTTTTTGCCCTCGCTCCACCAGACATAGCCCGAGGTGCCCTGGGCCGTCCGATAGGGCTCATTCGCGTCCGATTTGCTCTGCGACAGCGTCACCAGCTGCCCTTCGGCCCAAAGCACCGCCATCGGTTTTTTCCCCATGATATAGGCCACGGGGATTTTGACACCGCGTTCGCAGGTATAAACCGCCTTGAGGACGGGGCTCTCCTGAGCCGCCAAAGGCGCCGCAACCGCGCCCAGAGCGAGAACTGTCAGACATATTTTCGTAAACATCTTCAACACCTTGCACTTCTTAAACGTGACAGATCAACTGTCGCTGGCGCGCTCTTCAACCCGCTCTGCCAGAGCTTCGGCCTGTGCGGCCAGCTCGGCCAGCGTGTCGGTCACGCTATTGGGCACGACGGGCACTTCGATACGCTGAGGTTCTGGCGGGGGCGCGTCTTTCAACGCCTTCAGCTCAGCTTTCAGCGACTCGATTTCGCTCTCCATGCCTTTGACCTTGTCCTCGACCCCGGCGGTGCGATCCGCCAGCATCAGGCCCGACATCAGCAACATGCGGGTTTCAGGAATACGCCCCGTCTGCTCGACCAGAACCGTGGCTTCGCTGTCCAGCATGGCCGCAGCCGCCTGAAGAAACGCCTCTTCGCCTTCCTGGCAAGCGACTTCAAAGGTGCGGCCACCAACGGAAATCTCGACTTCGGGCATCAGCTCTCTCCGGTTTCGGGTTCGGCAATAAACGGCGCAAGAGCAGCCAGAATGGCCTCGGCCTGCGCCTGAGCAGCGGCGTGATCAGCGCGCAATGCATCCATCTCGGCCTCGACCGAGGTCGTCAGCAGCTCGACATCCGCGCCTGAGCCACTGGCCAGCACGTCCCGCATCGCACGGTTGTTCTCACGCAGATGCGCGTTCACCGCCCGCAACTTGTTGATTTCAGTTTCCATTTGCCCAAGGGCTGCGATCACTTCAGCGGCAGTGTCGTCCTCTGGCAGCACGGCGGGCGCGTTGCGCGCCGCTTCAAGCTCGGCCTCCAGCTGGTCCTGTCGCTCATGCAGCGCACGCACGCGTTCTTCCAGCTGGGCGCTGACATAGCGCTCATCCTCAAGCGCCTGCATCAGCTCCTCAGCGCTCTCGCCAGGGGCGGCCGGTGGCGGCGCCTCCTTGACGGGCTCCAGGCCATCCAGGCCGGCACCGATCCGTTCCATTGCCGCAAGAATGCGGCCCTGCAAGTCTTCGAGATTACTCATCTGCCCTCATCAAACTGCGGCCAACCCGCGCAATTGGTCCGGAAATGCCCGGGGTATCACGAAGCCGACCTTTGGTTCCGGCTGTCTTATCCCGGTCCGCGCGCACTTGCATCCGGGTTTTCATATCGTTCGGCGTCACCTGAAGCAATCCGCCCAGCCTTTTGACATATCTGGCGAATCATAGATCTGCGTTGAGTTTAGGCAAGTCTATCGAATGCTCCGTATTTTCCCAAATCCCCCACGTTTTCGGGCCAGAAGCCCCGGCTATCCTTGCCTTTCGCTGTGCGGCTGCTAAGAGCAGCGCTAACATTTCGGCTATCACCGCCCCCCAGGACAGAGGAAACCTGCCGTGGATATTGACGCCCTGCGCTCCGCCCATCCCGAACACTGGTCCAAGGCCGCCGCGATCCGCGCGCTGACACTTGATGCCGTGGCTGCTGCCAACTCCGGTCACTCCGGCATGCCGATGGGCATGGCCGATGTGGCGACCGTGCTGTTTGAAAAGCACCTGAAATTCGACGCCGCCCAGCCCAGCTGGCCGGACCGCGACCGCTTTATCCTGTCGGCGGGCCACGGCTCGATGCTGCTCTATTCGCTGCTGCACCTGACCGGCTACGAACAGTTCCCGATTGAGGAGCTGCGCAATTTCCGTCAGTGGGGCGCCCGCACCGCTGGCCACCCGGAAAACTTCCTCGCCGAGGCGATCGAGACGACGACTGGCCCGCTGGGTCAGGGGCTGGCGAATTCGGTCGGCTTTGCCATGGCCGAGGAAATGCTGCGCGCCCAGTTCTCCAAGAAGGTCGTGGATCACCACACCTATGTCATCGCCGGCGACGGCTGCCTGATGGAGGGCGTCAGCCAGGAAGCCATCGCGCTGGCCGGCCGTCATGAGCTGTCCAAGCTCATCGTCTTCTGGGACAACAACAATATCACCATCGACGGCAAGGTCGAACTGTCCGACCGCACCGATCAGCCGATGCGCTTCAAATCTGCGGGCTGGCATGTGCAGGAGATCGACGGTCACGATCCCGAAGCGATTGATGCCGCCATCACGGCCGCCAAGCAGTCCAACAAGCCCTCGATGATTGCCTGCAAGACGCATATCGCGCTTGGCCACGCCGCTCAGGACACCTCCAAGGGTCACGGCGCGCTGACCAATGCCGATCAGATGGCCGCCGCCAAGGCCGCCTACGGCTGGACCACCGGCCCGTTCGAAGTGCCCGCCGACATCAAAGCCGCCTGGGAAACCATCGGCCGCCGTGGCGCGAGCGAATACACCGAATGGCAAGAGCGGTTCGCCGGTCTGTCCGAGCGTCGTCAGGGCGAATTCAACCGTCGCCTGTCGGGCGAAGTCCCGAACAAACTGGCGGCTGTCGTGCGCGCGCTGAAAAAGCAGCTCTCCGAAAGCCAGCCCAACGTGGCGACCCGCAAGGCGTCCGAGATGGCGCTTGAGGTGATCAACCCGGTGCTGGAAGAGACCGTCGGCGGCTCTGCCGATCTGACCGGCTCGAACAACACCCTGACGCCCGACCTCGGCGTCTTTGACATCGACAACCGCAAGGGCCGCTTCGTGCACTGGGGCATCCGCGAACACGGCATGGCCTCGGCGATGAACGGCATGGCGCTGCACGGCGGCATCAAGCCCTACTCCGGCACCTTCATGTGCTTCACCGACTACGCCCGCCCCGCGATGCGTCTGTCCGCGCTGATGCGCACCTCCACCATCTACGTCATGACCCACGATTCCATCGGCCTGGGCGAAGACGGCCCGACGCACCAGCCGGTTGAACACCTTGCCATGCTGCGCGCCACGCCCAACATGCTGGTGTTCCGCCCCGCCGATGTGATCGAGACGGCCGAGGCCTGGGAACTGGCGCTCAGCCAGACCGGGACGCCCTCGACCCTGTCGCTGACGCGTCAGAACGTGCCGACCCTGCGCACCGAGCACAAGAACAAGAACCTGACCGCTCAGGGCGCCTATGTGATGGCCGAGGCCACTGGCAAACGTCAGGCGATCCTGATGGCGACCGGTTCGGAAGTGGCGATTGCCATGGACGCCCGCGCGCTGCTAGAGGCCGAAGGCATCGGCACCCGCGTCGTCTCCATGCCCTGCTGGGAGCTGTTCGAGGCGCAGGACGAAGCGATCCGCAAGCGCGTCCTGCCCGCCGGTCCCGTCCGCGTCGCCGTCGAGGCAGGCGTGCGCATGGGCTGGGACAAGTGGCTGATGGGCGAGCGTGGCCGCGAGGCCAAGGCGGATTTCGTCGGGATGGACGGCTTCGGTGCCTCCGCCCCCGCCGAAACCCTCTACGAGAAGTTCGGCATCACCGCCGAAGCCATCGCCGCTAAGGTCAAAGCGCTGCTGTAAGGCATCCCGCTTACAAAATCGCAAAAGGCCGGGCGCAGGGTTCCCCCCTCGCCCGGCCTTTTCGCGTTCTGGCCGCTGGCCCCGACGCTGCATCGCGGCATCCGCAGAGATTCTCTCTCCGTCGCGCCAATTTGCCGCCCGGGACTGGTGGCGCAAACAGTTAGCGCGAACCCTGCCCGAGGGTTAGCGCAACCATGAGCAAACCGTTAATGTTTCCGCTAACACTTTGTCCTTAAATGGTATTTTGCCTTACTCTTGTGATGTCCGGCGGCTATAGACGTCCTCAAGCTGACATGCAGGAGACATCGGGATGACCATCACACTGGGGATCAATGGGTTTGGCCGCATCGGGCGTAGCACCCTGGCGCATATCGCCGAAGCCGCCCGCAATGACGTCCACGTCGTCAAGATCAACGCCACCGGGCCGATCGAAACAAACGCACACCTGCTGAAATATGACTCCGTGCATGGCCGCTTCGGGCGCGATATCAAGGTCGCCGGCAACACCATGGATATCGGCCGCGGCCCGATGGAGGTCTTCTCGACCTATGATCCGTCCGAGTTGGACTGGGAAGGCGTCGACGTCGTGCTGGAATGCAGCGGCAAGTTCAACGACGGCCTCAAGGCGAATATCCACCGTGAACGCGGCGCCAAGGCGGTGCTGATCTCGGCCCCGGCGACCAACGTCTCGAAAACCATCGTCTACGGCGTCAACCACCGCAGCCTTGTCGAGACCGACACCGTGATCTCCAACGGCTCCTGCACCACCAACTGCCTCGCGCCTCTGGCCAAGGTCCTCAACGATGCCATCGGCATCGAGAGCGGCATCATGACCACGATCCACTCCTACACCGGCGACCAGCCGACGCTGGACCGTCGCCACAGCGATCTCTACCGTGCCCGCGCCGCCGCGATGAGCATGATCCCCACCTCGACCGGGGCCGCCAAGGCCATCGGTCTGGTGCTGCCGGAACTGGCGGGCAAGCTGGATGGGTCGTCGATCCGCGTGCCCACGCCCAACGTCTCCTGCGTCGATCTGACCTTCATCGCCAAGAAGGACGTCACCGTGAACGACGTCAACGAAGTGGTGCGCGAAGCCGCCGCCGGTCACATGGGCCACGTGCTCGCCTATGACCCCGAGCCGAAAGTCTCGATCGATTTCTGCCACACCGAACACAGCTCGATCTTCGCCCCCGATCAGACCAAGGTCTCCGGTGGCCGCCTTGTGCGCGTGTTGGCCTGGTACGACAACGAGTGGGGCTTTTCCTGCCGCATGGCCGATGTTGCCGCCGCCCTCGGCCACCTGCAGCACTAAGCCTGTCCCCCGCGCCAGAAAGGCCCGCCGGTTCCCTCCCGGCGGGCCTTTTCGCGTTTGCCCACGCGGCCCTTGACCTTTGGCCCCAAAGGGTGGATTTTCAAGGCAATGTGTTAGCGCTAACCGGCGAGACTCGCGCATGTCTGCCGAGAAAAGGGAAAAACCATGGTCACCACAGTCGCGATTAACGGTTTCGGGCGTATCGGGCGCAACGTCTTGCGCGCCATCGCCGAAAGCGGTCGCACCGATATCGAAGTCGTCGCCGTCAACGATCTGACGTCGGTCGAAACCAACGCGCACCTGTTTCGCTACGACAGCGTGCATGGCCGTTTCAACGGCGAGGTGAAGACCGGCGACGACTGGATGGATGTGGGCAGCGGACAGATCAAGATCACCGCGATCCGCAACCCCGAGGAACTGCCCTGGACCGGCGTCGACGTGGCGCTGGAATGCACCGGCTTCTTCACCAAGCGCGACACTGCTGCCCGTCACCTCGAAAACGGCTCGGCGCGCGTTCTGGTCTCGGCGCCCTGCACCGACGCTGACGTGACCGCTGTCTACGGTGTGAACCACACCTCGGTGACCTCGGATCACATGGTCATCTCGAACGCCTCCTGCACCACCAACTGCCTCGCGCCCGTCGCCAAGGTGCTGAACGACACCGTCGGCATCGAGCATGGCTTCATGACCACGATCCACTCCTACACCGGCGACCAGCCGACGCTGGACCGCGCGCACTCCGACCTCTACCGCGCCCGCGCTGCCGCGATGAGCATGATCCCGACCTCGACGGGTGCTGCCAAGGCCGTCGGTCTGGTGCTGCCGGAGCTGAAGGGCAAGCTGGACGGCGTCGCGATCCGCGTCCCCACCCCCAACGTCTCCTGCGTTGATCTGACCTTCACCGCCTCGCGCGAAACCACGGCCGAGGAAATCAACGCCGCCCTCGTCAAGGCCTCCGAATCCGGCCCGCTGAAGGGCATCCTCGGGGTCACCACCGACAAGCTGGTGTCGATCGACCTCAACCACGACCCGCGCTCCTCGACCGTGGCGCTGGACCAGACCAAGGTCATCGGCGGCACCATGGTGCGCATCCTGTCCTGGTACGACAATGAGTGGGGCTTCTCGAACCGCATGGCCGACATGGCCGGCGTCGTTGGCGGCCTGATCCGCTAAGAGACCGCAGCGCGTTAGTGCTTTTTAACCCCCATCTGCAGTATGACGCAGGTGGGGGTTTTCCTTTGCCGGAGCCCCGAGGCCGGGGAAAAGTCGCGCAAAAGGGGATGTGATGAGCAACAAGACAGCGATCCTCCTTGGCGGGGTCATCCTCGCCGCGCTGGTGGCCGATGCGCAACTGGCGGGCGGTGCGTACACGCTGTTTCTGCTGCGCAAATTCTCCGACTTTCTGGAATGGATTGCCTTCTGGCGCTAGACGGCCCAGTTTCGGCGGGCACCTTTTCAGACCCGGACGGACCCCATGCACACACTTCTGACCCTTCTTGCGATCGTCATCTTCATCGCCCTGCTCTGGGGCATAGGGCTGCTCTCCTACACCCTGCGCTGGAAAATCCGGATCGAGAAGATCGTGCCTCCGCGTGGCCAGTTCACCCAGATCTCCACCGGCAAGCTGCACTATGTCGAACGTGGCACCGGCCCCGCCGTGCTGCTGATCCACGGCCTCGGCGGCCAGCTCGGCAATTTCGACTGCGGCGTGATCGACAACCTTGCGCGCGATCACCGCGTCATCGCCATCGACCGCCCCGGCATGGGCTACTCCGAACGTCCCGACACCGCCCCCACCGGCCACCCCGAAAACGCACAGCTGATGTTCGAGGTGATCGAGGCGCTGAAGATCGACCGGCCCCTCGTTGTCGGCCATTCGCTCGGCGGGGCGATTTCCCTCGCCATGGCGCTGCAGGCCCCGGAAAAGCTGCGTGGTCTTGCGCTGATCGCGCCGCTGACCCTGCCCTCCAAGACCGCCCCGGCAGCGGCCTTCAACAACCTGAAGATTTCCAGCAACTGGCTGCGCTGGCTGATCGCCTGGACGCTGGCGACACCTGGCGGTTTTCGCAATGCCGCCGTGGTGCTGGACCAGATCTATGGCCCCGAGACCATGCCCGCCAATGCCCCGACACAAGGCGGTGGCCTGCTTGGGCTCCGCCCGCGCCACTTCTTCAACACCAGCCGGGACTTCATGGCCTCGGGTCGCGGGCTCAAGCAGATGGCCGAGCGCTATGACAGCCTCGCCCTGCCCGTGCGCGTCCTCTACGGCACCGAGGATCGCACCCTCGACCACACCCGTCAGGGACAGGAGCTGGCCGCCCTGCACCCCGCCATCGGACTGACGCTGGTGCCCGGCGGGCATATGCTGCCCGTCACGCAGCCCGACACCTGCGCCGAGTTCATCCGCAAGGCCGTGCAGGACATGCCCGGCGCGTAAGGCTCAGGCGTATTTCGCTTTCAGCTTGTCATTGACCGCAGCGGGGACGAATTTCGAGACGTCCCCGTTCAGCCGGCAGATCTCTTTCACCAGTTTGGAGGCGATCGCCTGATGCTTGGCGTCCGCCATAAGGAACGCCGTCTCGACCGAGGAATCGAGCGAGCGGTTCATGCCAACCATCTGATATTCGTACTCAAAATCCGCGACGGCCCGCAGCCCCCGCACAATGACCCCGGCCCCGACATCGCGGGCGCATTGGATCAGCAGGTTCTCGAAGGGATGCACGATGATCTCCGTGCCGGTCTGGGCTGAAAGCGCGCCGCATTCCGCCTCGATCATCTCGACACGCTCTTCCAGTGAAAACAACGGCCCCTTGTCGCGGTTGATCGCCACGCCAATCACCAGACGATCCACCAGAGCCGCCGCGCGACGGATGATATCAATATGGCCAAGGGTGATGGGATCGAAGGTTCCGGGATACAATCCGATACGCATGAGGGGGCTCTCCACGGGGTTTACCTGCGCCGCACGCAACAATATTGCGCGCGCCTTTGCAAGGGCTGTCTTGGAATTTTAAGGCCCCGCACCAAACCTTTGGCATGGCGTATCACTCGGGCAGCCTTGGCGAAAATCAAAAAAGGCGCCACCCAACGGCGACGCCCCCTCGTGGTGCAAAGCGCTCATGCGGCTCAATGCCCCATGATCATGCCTTCCAGCGCGTCTTTTTCGGCCGACAACTGCGTCAGCCGCGCCTTGACCACATCGCCGATGGTGACGATGCCCACCAGCTCTCCGTTCTTGGTCACGGGCATGTGGCGAAACCGGCCCTCGGTCATCTTGCGCAGCACTTCGTCGGACATCATGTCCAGCGTGCAGCAGACCGGGTCCTTTGTCATCAGCGCCGAGGTCGCCAGCTCCAGACAGCTTGCCCCGCGCACGGCAAGGGCCCGTACGATATCGCGCTCAGACAGGATGCCTTCTGCGTGCACGCCGTCCGTGCTGACCACCAGACCCCCGATCCGCTTTTCCGCCAGCAGCCGCGCGACTTCATGCACAGGGGTGTCGGGTGTCACGGTAAAAACACCGTCTGTGGATTTACTCTTGAGAATCTGCTGAACCAGCATGCGATTCCTCCCTTGGTTGAAGCTCACTCCTCAACCACAAGCCTCCGGTAGCGCGCCCCGCAAGTCAAGCGAGCGCTTCGCACCGCGCGATTTCCGCCTTCAATCGCTCAGCCAGCAGCACCGCAAAGCGGTTCATGCGCTCAAGTCGACCATCATCGGCATGGCGCACCAGATAGAAACTGCGCTTCAGACTGACCACTTTCGGCAGCACCTTCACCAGCCCCGGATAGCCCATGCGGGAAAAATCATGGATTATTCCAACGCCGCAGCCCTGCACAACCCAATGAAATTGCACGGAGACCGAGTTCGAGGCCAGCGGCACCCGTTCAGCGCCGATCTCGCCCAGATAGTCCAGTTCCTTGTCGAAGATCATATCCGGGATATAGCCCACCAGCCGGTGCTGGCGCAGATCCTGAAGCGAGCGGATCGGTGGATGCTCGGCGAGGTAGCCGCGTGTCGCGGCAAGGTGCAGATGGTAGTCGCTGATCTTCTGCACCGTCAGTCGCCCGGCGGTCGGGGCGCTGACAGTGATGGCAATATCCGCCTCGCGCCGCGACAGGTTGAACAGGCGCGGCAGGGCGACAATCTGTACCTCCAGATCGGGGTTTTCATCGACGATCCCGGCGCAGACCTGCGGCAGCAGAAAGTTCGCGACACCATCCGGCGCACCGATGCGGATCTGCCCCGAAAGCCCCGCCTCTCCCTGCCCGGCCACCTCTGCCTCGCCCGCCATCAGCGCCGTCTCGGCACGCGCCGCGTGCTGCATCAGACGTTGCCCCGCCTCGGTCAGCGCATAGCCCTGCGGGCTTTTGGCAAACAGCGCCGCGCCGACGCCTTCCTCAAGCCGGGCGATGCGCCGCCCCACCGTGGCAGGGTCGATCTTGAGCTGACGCGCGGCGGCAGACAGGCTCTCCAGCCGCGCCACACTGAGAAAATAGCGCAAATCGTCCCAATTCATCGCCACCTCGTACAGCTATTTCTGCAAAGCCTATTTGAAAACTTTCCTCTTTATCACGCAGAAATGCAAGACTACGCTACGCGGGACAGATCTTGGAGGATCCTATGCAAGAACTTAAACATTACATCGACGGCGTCGCAGTTGCCGGCACCTCGGGCCGCTTCAGCGATGTCTACAATCCCGCCACCGGCGAAGTGCAGGCGCGCGTGCCGCTGGCCACCCCTGCCGAAGTCGATGCCATCGTCGCAAAGGCGGCCGAGGCGCAAAAAGGCTGGGCCGCGACCAACCCGCAGCGCCGCGCCCGCGTCATGATGAAGTTCGGACAACTCATCAACGAACACATGGACGAGCTGGCCGAGCTGATCAGCCGCGAACATGGCAAGACCCTTCCCGACGCGCGCGGCGACGTGCAGCGCGGCCTTGAAGTGGTCGAAGTCTGCATGGGCGCACCCAGCATGTTGAAGGGCGAGTTCATGGACTCCGGCGGCCCCGGCATCGACCTCTATTCGATGCGTCAGCCCCTCGGCGTTGTGGCTGGCATCACCCCCTTCAACTTCCCCGCGATGATCCCGCTGTGGAAGATGGCCCCCGCGATTGCCTGCGGCAACGCCATGGTGCTCAAGCCCTCTGAGCGCACCCCCTCCTGCGCCATCCGTCTGGCTGAACTGTTTGTCGAAGCGGGCCTGCCCGCCGGTATCCTGCAGGTCGTGCATGGCGATAAAGAGGCCGTCGATGCCCTGCTCGACAACGACACCATTCAGGCTGTCGGCTTTGTCGGCTCGACCCCGATCGCGCAGTACATCTATGGCCGCGCGGCGACAAATGGTAAGCGCGCTCAATGCTTTGGTGGTGCCAAGAACCACATGATCATCATGCCCGACGCCGATATGGACAAGGCCGCCGATGCGCTGGTCGGCTCTGGGTTCGGCGCGGCTGGCGAACGCTGCATGGCGATCTCGGTCGCGGTGCCCGTTGGTAAGGAAACCGCCGACATTCTGATCGAAAAGCTGATCCCGCGGATCGAAAAGCTGAAGGTCGGGCCCTACACCGCAGGCGAAGATGTCGACTACGGCCCCGTCATCACTGCCGCCTCCAAGGACAAGATCAACGGCCTGATCACCTCCGGGGTTGAGCAGGGCGCGACGCTTGTGACCGACGGTCGCAACTTCTCGCTGCAGGGCTATGAGGATGGCTATTTCGTCGGCCCGACGCTGTTCGACAACGTCACCGCCGACATGGAGATCTACAAGCAGGAGATCTTCGGCCCGGTCCTCAGCCAGGTCCGCGCCGAGACCTATGAGGAAGCGCTCAAGCTGACCATGGACAATGAATACGGCAACGGCACCTCGATCTTCACCGCCGATGGCGACACCGCGCGCGACTTTGCCAGCCGCGTCAACGTCGGCATGGTCGGCATCAACTTCCCGATTCCCGTGCCGCTGTCCTACTTCAGCTTCGGCGGCTGGAAGAAGTCGGCTTTCGGCGATCTCAACCAGTATGGCCCCGACGCTTTCAAATTCTACACCAAGACCAAAACCGTCACCGCGCGGTGGTTTTCCGGCATCAAAGAGGGCGGCGAGTTCAATTTCAAAGCCATGGAATAGAAATTTCATGCCGCGATGACACGTCGGGGGTGGCCTTTGGCTGCCCCCTTCGTATTTGTAGTGAGATGGGGCGACGAAACCCTTCCTTTTCGCTTTGCAGCCAGACTGAGAGAACTGACACCGATCTGAATAAGGAGACTGACAATGCGTCCTGTCTGGAGGAAGGCCTTGATGGGGTTCACGACTGCCGTTTCCTGCACCGTTGGCGTTGCTGCATATGCAGCCTCCGCACCGGATTTTGAGGGGCAGCGTTACTACCGGCTCAGCACGATGTTCCGGGGCCCGAAGATGAGCCTCGATATCGTCAACGGGGGCGAGAAGACGGATACTCCGCGCCTCGCCTCGGCCTCTGGCGTCTCGGGGCAATATTGGCGCATCCAGCCAGCCGGACATGGCTTCTGGCGGCTCAGCACGATGTTTCGCGGCGGCTCTATGTGCCTCGAAGTGATCACCAGCGGCGCCCAACGGGGCGAGGCAAAGCTGGCTCCCTGCACCGATTTCAACGGTCAGCTGTGGCGCATCACTGAGGGCGAATTGGGCTATCTGCGTCTCAGCACCCGCCTGCACGGCCCCGGCATGTGTCTGGACGTGTTCAACGGCGGACCGGATGACAATCAGCCGATCCTGTTGAAATGCGGCGGATATACCGGGCAGCTCTGGCAGATTCGCCCGACCGACAGCTACGAGCGGGACTAGACGGTCCCGCCCACCCTGCCGGCGTCACGCCGCGAAGGGATCCTCGCTTGGCACGTCCGGGAAATTGGCCGGCGTGCCTGGTTGCAGCACCTCGACGATGGCCACCAGTGGCAGGCGTATCGCATCCGCCTGCGCCAAGCGGTGATGACGGCTGCGCCCACATTCAAAGCTGCCCTCGCGAAACGCCCGGCAGGCCGTCGGGCGCGCCGCGTAGACCGCACAGGCCAGCCCGCCCCCCGGCAGCGGCATCAGCTGGGCGCAATGCCCGGCCTCCATCCGCATGTAGGTTTCACCCTCCAGCGCAACCACAGCATGGGCGGGCAGCCCACGGCCCAGATCTTCGGGAAACAGTTGGATATACCTGTCGTGGCCGCCGAAACAGCAGGCACCACACGCGACACAGTCGAGAGGTTCTTGAGACAATTTGAAGGATCCAGGCGCCGGCCGGCGGCTACAGGTCCGACGGCGATGCGCAGCGTCTGCCATATCGCGACGCAATGGAATCAGGAAGCGGTTTCAACATCGCCTTGACCTTTTCGCCCGCACGGTATCGGCTGTCACTCTGAGCGGCGTTTGAGGAGGTGCCGCTTCACATCCGACTGGGAGGGAGGAGACAGATGGATTTCGCACTCAGCGACGAACAGCAGGCCATTTTCGACATGGCCTATGCCTTTGGGCAGGACAAGATTGCGCCCCACGCCCGCGCGTGGGAAGACGGGGGAGAAATCCCCAAGACGCTCTGGCCCGAGATTGCCGAGTTCGGCTTTGGCGGCCTCTATGTCAGCGAAGACAACGGCGGCGCCGGTCTGACGCGCCTTGATGCGACCTTGGTGTTCGAGGCACTGTCGATGGCCTGCCCCTCGGTCGCGGCCTTTCTCTCGATCCACAACATGTGCGCCAAGATGCTCGACAGTTACGCCAGTGACGCCCTGCGCGACGCGCTGCTGCCTGGCGTGCTGACGATGGACACCGTGCTGTCCTACTGCCTGACCGAGCCCGGCTCAGGCTCCGACGCCGCCGCGCTGAAATCCAGGGCCGAGCGGACGCAGGACGGCTACACCCTGACCGGCACCAAGGCCTTCATCTCCGGCGGCGGGTATTCCGACGGCTACCTCGTGATGGCCCGCACGGGCGAAGCCGGGTCGCGCGGCATCTCCTGCCTCTATCTGCCTGCCGACACCGACGGGCTGTCCTTCGGCGGGCTGGAGCAGAAGATGGGCTGGCGCTCTCAGCCGACCCGCGCCGTGCAGATGGACGCCTGCCCGGTCCCCGCCGACAACCTGCTGGGGGTCGAGGGCAAGGGATTCGCCTATGCCATGGGCGGGCTCGACGGCGGGCGGCTGAATATTTCGGCCTGTTCGCTGGGGGCGGCGCAGGCCGCGCTGAACGCCACGCTGACCTATATGTCCGAACGCCGCGCCTTCGGCTCCAGCCTCGACCAGTTCCAGGCTCTGCAATTCCGCCTCGCCGATATCGAGATCGAGCTGCAGGCCGCCCGCATATTCCTGCGGCAAGCCGCGTGGAAGCTTGACACCGGCGCACCAGATGCCACCAAATACTGCGCCATGGCGAAGAAATTTGTCACCGAAGCAGGCTCTCGTATCGTCAATCAGTGTCTGCAACTTCATGGCGGCTACGGCTATCTTGCCGACTACGGAATTGAAAAACTGGTGCGGGATCTGCGTGTCCATGAAATCCTTGAGGGCACGAACGAGATCATGCGGCTGATCACAGCAAGGACGATGCTCAAGGCATGAGTGATATCTTAATTCGCAAGACCGGTCGCGCAGGGCATATCACCCTGACCCGCGCGGCCGCCCTGAACGCCCTGACCTACGGCATGGGGATGGCGATTGATGCGGCGCTGGCCGGCTGGGCCGATGACGACGCCGTCGCGCTGGTGATCATCGACGCCGAGGGCGACAAGGCCTTCTGTGCCGGCGGCGACATCCGCGAGATGTACGAGACCGGCACCGCCGGCGACTACAGCTATGGCCGCACCTTCTGGCGCGACGAATACCGCATGAACGCGCGCCTCGCCGAATATCCCAAGCCCGTCGTGACCTTTCTGCAGGGGTTCGTCATGGGCGGGGGCGTCGGGGTCGGCTGCCACGCCAGTCACCGCATCGTCTGCGACAGCACCCAGATCGCCATGCCCGAGGTCAGCATCGGCCTTGTGCCGGACGTCGGCGGCTCGCTACTGCTGGCGCAGGCCCCGGGGCGTCTGGGCGACTACCTTGCCCTGACCGCCGCGCGCATGGGGGCCTCGGACGCCATTCACGCCGGTTTTGCCGATCACTACGTCCCTGCCGCCGGATGGGAGGCACTGAAAGCCACGCTGATCGCCACCGGCAAGCCCGACGCGATCCGCAGCGCCGCGCGCAAGCCCGAGCCGGGCCGCCTCAGCGGCGAATCGGCGCTGATCGACGCGCTGTTTGCCACCCGCGACCTCGCCAGCATCACCGCCGCGCTGGAGGAGGACGTCTCCGACGAATTCGCCGCCGCCGCGCTGAAGGCGATCCAGCGCAACGCGCCGCTCTCCATGGCCTGCGCGCTTGAGATGCTGACGCGCCTGCACGGCCAGCACAGCCTGCGCGAGGCGCTGGCGCTGGAGTACCGCTTTACCCACCGCGCGATGGAGCATGGCGATTTTCTGGAGGGCATCCGCGCCCAGATCATCGACCGCGACCGCAAACCGAAATGGCGTCATGGCCTGAAAAGCGTGCCCGATCAGACCGTGACCGACATGCTCGCCCCGCTGGGCGAAGCGGAACTGACATTCGACAGCGCGCCCTGAGCGATCAGCGGCGCGCGCCCTTTGGGAGGAGGAGCAGAGATGAACATCGGATTTATCGGACTTGGCAACATGGGCGCCCCGATGGCGCGCAATCTGGCCGCCGCGGGCCATGCCGTCACCGGCTTTGACACGGCAAACGTCAGCCTCGACGGTGTCACCATGGCCGCCACCGCAGCCGAGGCCGCGACGGGCCGCGACGTCGTCATCACCATGTTGCCCAACGGCGACATCCTGCGCCGCGTCGCCGCCCAGATCCTGCCAGCGATGACCAAGGGGGCCTGCCACATCGACTGCTCGACCGTCGATGTCGACAGCGCCCGCGCCGTTGCCGACCTCGCCGTCGCGCAGGGCCTGCTGGCCGCCGATGCGCCCGTCTCCGGCGGCACAGGCGGGGCCGAGGCCGGCACGCTGACCTTCATGGTCGGTGCCTCCGACGCCGCCTTTGCCACCGCGAAACCGCTGTTCGACATCATGGGCCAGAAGGCCGTGCATTGCGGCGCTTCCGGCAATGGTCAGGCGGCCAAGATCTGCAACAACATGATCCTCGGCGTCACCATGATCGCCACCTGCGAGGCCTTTGCCCTCGCCGACAAGCTGGGCCTCGACCGGCAGGCCATGTTCGATGTCGTCTCGACGTCCTCCGGGTCGTCGTGGTCGATGAACACCTATTGCCCGGCCCCCGGCATCGGCCCGAAATCCCCCGCCGACAATGGCTATGCTCCCGGCTTTGCCGCCGATCTGATGCTCAAGGACCTGCGCCTGTCACAGCTCGCCGCGAAAGGCGCAGACGCCGACACCCCCATGGGCGCCGCCGCCGAACAGCTCTATGCCCGCTTTGTCGAGGAGGAAGACGGCAAAGGCCGGGATTTCAGCGCCATGCTGCCGCGCTTTTCCGCGCGCAGCCGCAGCTGACCTTCGGCGACATTCGGCCCATCGGAAAATCAGATCAGACGGAAGCTCTCTCCTTGCGCGTTTAACCTCTCAAGAACGCATGACACAGGCAAAGAGGAGCTTCCCATGTCACTCTCTTTCGTAAAGAACACCGTCCGCACCCTTCTGGCCGGCAGCCTCGCCCTCGGGATGGTCACCGCACCGGCTCTGGCCCGCGGCAATGATCACTCGGAAAACTGCGGCAAGGGTCAGCGCTGCATCGTGCAGTATGACAAAGGCCACAAGAAGGACGACCATGGTCGCCACGACAAGAAAGACGACCACCGTCGCTACGACAGAGACGACCGGTACGAGCGCGACAGCCGTCACGACAACCGCGATGGCCGCAAGTTCTACCGTCTGAGCGAGCGTGAATACCACCACCTGCCGCGTCTGCCACGGGGCGAATCCTATCGCCGCGACGGTGACCGGGTTGTGCGTATCAACGACAACACCGGCGCGGTTCTGGCGATACTGGGGCTGTTCACCGCGCTGACCGTCACGCGCTGATCCGGCCTCGGAAAACATAATTAACAAATCGACAAGCGCGCCCCGGAACCTTTCGGGGCGCGCTTGCGTTCACATCTCAACAGGCGGAAAAAAGCCGACATCCCGGACACGGGACGCCATCCCGGCAAGACAGACGACCCCCGGGAAAGCCAGATGGAGAGACAGATGAAGCGCATGATCCCCCTCGCCCTGACAATCGCCCTCGGCAGCGCGACCCTTGCCACCCTGCCACACTCCGCCAATGCTCTGATCCCCGACGATGTGATGGTCTTCAAGGCCGCCTCCCATGGCAACACCCGTGGCTGCCCTCCGGGTCTGGCGAAGAAGTCCCCCGCCTGCGTGCCGCCGGGCCTGGCCAAGAAAGTCATGCCCTATGTCATCGGCGACCGTATCGACCCCGGCTACAGCGATGTGATCCGCGTGCGCCAGCCCGGCCTCTATGGCCTCGACCCGCGTGCCGTATACTACCGCGTCGATGATCGTGTGGTGCAGGTCGACAGCCAGACGATGAAGATCGTCCGCCTGATCGGTGCCGTCGCTGACGTGCTGAACTGACGGCCCTTTCCCGCCCGCGACAGGGCTGCCCCCTGATCGCGTAACGCCCCACCGCAAAACACGAAACGGACCTGATGATGACGCATTTTGCTCTGCGCCTGCCGACCCTGCTTGCCCTGTCGCTGGCCATTCCCGCCCTGAGTGCAACCGCCGCCAATGCCCGCAGCTGTGACGCCATCAGCGAAGGTATCGCCTGCCTCTCGGCCGAGCCCATCAGCACCGATCTCAATCCCGCCGCCCATCTCAGCAACGACTCGTCCCTGATCGATCAGGACGCCGTCACCCAGCCTGCCGACACGCAGGCTTTCCAGCCCGGCGACGTGCTGCCCTACAAATACATGGTCCTGATGAACACCGCGCGCTACGGCCTGCCGAATGCGCAAGACGGTTGGGTCTATTTCGACGTCGACGGTCAGATCTACCGCGCCAGCCTCAGCACGCGCGAAGTGATCGACCGGGTCACGCAAGAGGCCAACACCTTCTATCAGGCCCGCCTCGTCCGCTGAGCCTTCCCTGAACCAGAACCCAAAAGGGGCGCGCTGTCACCAGCGCGCCCCTTTTCGCATCCTCCAGCGGTGGAGGCCTATTCGGCCGCCACCTTCGCTGTCTTCAGCATATCCTTCAGGTAGCGTCCGGTATGGCTGGCCTCGACCTGCGCCACGTCTTCCGGCGTGCCGATGGCCACGACCTCGCCACCGCCATCGCCGCCCTCGGGGCCGATGTCGATGATCCAGTCCGCCGTCTTGATGACGTCGAGGTTATGCTCGATCACCACCACCGTATTGCCCTGATCGACCAGCTCGTGCAGCACCTCCAGCAGCTTGCGCACGTCCTCGAAGTGCAGACCCGTCGTCGGCTCGTCGAGGATATAGAGCGTGCGCCCCGTGGCCCGACGCGACAGCTCTTTCGACAGCTTGACGCGCTGCGCCTCACCGCCCGAAAGCGTCGTCGCCTGCTGGCCCACCTTGACGTAGCCAAGGCCCACACGCACCAGCGCATCCATCTTCTCGCGGATGTTCGGCACCGCCTGAAAGAACTCCTGCGCATCTTCAACCGTCATATCAAGAACGTCGGCTATGCTCTTGTTCTTGAACTTAACTTCCAAAGTCTCACGGTTGTAGCGCTTGCCGCGGCAGGTCTCGCAGGTGACGTAAACATCGGCAAGGAAGTGCATCTCGATCTTGATGACGCCATCGCCCTGACAGGCTTCGCAGCGCCCGCCCTTGATGTTGAAGCTGAACCGCCCCGGCTTGTAGCCACGCGCCTTGGATTCCGGCAGACCGGCGAACCAGTCCCGGATCGGCGTGAAGGCCCCGGTGTAGGTCGCGGGGTTACTGCGCGGCGTGCGCCCGATGGCCCGCTGGTCGATGTCGATGACCTTGTCGAGGTGTTCGAGCCCCTTGATCGTCTCGCAGGGTGCCGGGGTCTGCCGCGCCCCGTTCAGCCGCATCGAGGCCGTCTTGAACAGCGTCTCGATGGTCAGCGTCGACTTGCCGCCCCCCGAAACCCCACTGACGCAGACAAACATCCCCATCGGGAACTTGACCGAGACGTCTTTCAGGTTGTTGCCCGTCGCCTTGACCACCTCGATGGACTTGCCATTGCCCTTGCGCCGCTCTGCCGGCACCTCGATGGCGCGCTTGCCCGACAGATATCGCCCGGTCATGCTGTCCGGATTGGCCGCGATCTCCTCTGGTGTGCCTTTGGCCACGACATGGCCGCCGTGCACCCCGGCACCGGGGCCGATATCAAAGACATAATCCGCCTCGCGGATCGCTTCCTCATCATGCTCCACCACCAGCACCGAGTTGCCCTGATCGCGCAGGTTCTTCAGCGTCTCCAGCAAGCGCCCGTTGTCGCGCTGATGCAGACCGATCGAGGGCTCATCCAGCACATACAAAACGCCCGTCAGGCCCGAGCCGATCTGGCTGGCCAACCGGATGCGCTGGCTCTCGCCACCACTTAAAGTACCACTTGAACGTGCCAGCGTAAGGTATTCCAAACCCACGTTATTCAGGAACCCAAGACGTTCCCGGATCTCTTTCAGAATGGGCCGGGCAATCTCGCCCTTCTGCTTGCTCAGCTGATCGGAAACCGTCTGGATCCAGTCCAGCGACTCACGGATCGACATCTGCACGACATGCCCGACGTGCAGCCCGGCGATCTTCACCGCCAGCGCTTCGGACTTCAGACGGAACCCGTTGCAGACGCCGCAGGGCCGGTTGTTCTGGTAGCGCTCGAACTCCTCACGCACCCAGTTGCTGTCGGTCTCGCGATAGCGTCGCTCCATGTTCGGCACCACGCCCTCAAAGGTGCGGGTGACGTTGTAGACGCGCCCGCCCTCGTCATAGCGAAAGGCGATCTCTTCCTCGCCCGAGCCGTAAAGAAACGCCTTCTGGACCTTCGCCGACAGGTCCTTCCAACGGGTGTTGGCGTCGAAACCATAGTGCTTGGCCAGCGCCTCGATCGTCTGCAGAAAGTACGGCGACTTGCCTTTGCGCCAGGGAGCGATCGCGCCATCCGCAATCTTCAGCTGCGCATCGGGCACCATCAGCCGCTCGTCAAAAAACAGCTCGACACCCAACCCATCGCAATGCGGGCAGGCCCCATCCGGCGCGTTGAAGGAAAACAGCCGCGGCTCAATCGACGGTATCGAAAACCCGCTGACGGGACACGAGAAATTCTCGCTGAAGGTAATCCGCTCCGCCTCGCCGCCATCCTCTTCGCGAGGCGCGGTTTCCAGCACGGCGATACCGTCAGCCAGGTCCAGCGCGGTGCGGAACGAATCTGCCAGACGCGTTTCCATGCCTTCGCGCACGACAATCCGGTCGACGACGACGTCGATGTCATGGCGGAATTTCTTGTCCAGCTTCGGCGGCTCATCGAGCTCGTAAAACGTGTTGTCGACCTTGACGCGCTGAAAGCCCTGCTTGCGCAACTCGAGGAATTCCTTGCGGTATTCCCCCTTGCGGTCGCGCACGATGGGCGCCAGCAGGAAGGCGCGGGTGCCCTCTTCCATGCCCATGACGCGGTCTACCATGTCCTGCACCTGCTGCGCCTCAATCGGCAAACCGGTCGCCGGGCTGAACGGCGTGCCGGAGCGCGCGTAGAGCAGCCGCAGGTAGTCGTAAATCTCGGTCACGGTCCCCACGGTCGAACGTGGGTTCTTGCTGGTCGTCTTCTGTTCGATGGAAATCGCCGGGGACAGGCCACTGATATGGTCCACGTCCGGTTTTTCCATCATGTCGAGGAACTGGCGCGCATAAGCCGACAGGCTCTCGACATAACGGCGCTGGCCCTCGGCATAGATCGTGTCGAACGCCAGGCTCGACTTGCCCGAGCCCGACAGCCCGGTGATCACCACCAGCTGATCGCGCGGAATATCCACGTCGATATTCTTCAGGTTATGTTCGCGCGCGCCGCGCACCTCGATATTCTTCTGTTCCGCCATTGCAGGCCCCCTCGGGTGAATGGTTGAAATCTAGTTTAAGCCCGCCGATCTTCCAAGGGTAATTGAAGAACATTTAACGAACTTAACGGTTTTCGCCGCATTGCAGCGGCCCAGACCCGCGCAAAAGCAAAAGGGCGCCCCGCAGGACGCCCCCAGATTTGCGCGACTGGTGACAGATTACATATGGATCTCGCGACCGTAGGCGGCAAGGACCGCCTCGTGCATCATTTCGCTCAGCGTCGGGTGCGGGAAGACGGTGTTGATCAGATCTTCCTCCGTCGTCTCCAGCTGACGGCCGATGACATAGCCCTGAATCAGCTCGGTCACTTCCGCGCCAACCATATGCGCGCCCAACAGCTCGCCGGTCTTGGCGTCGAACACGGTTTTCACCATGCCTTCCTGCTCACCAAGCGCCACGGCCTTGCCGTTGCCGATGAAGGGGAACTTGCCGACCTTGACCTCAAAGCCCGCCTCTTTCGCCTTCGCCTCGGTCAGGCCAACGCTGGCAACCTGCGGGTGGCAATAGGTGCAGCCCGCGATGCTGCCCGGCTTGATCGGATGCGGATGACCGCCTGCCGCCAGCTCGGCCACCATGACGCCTTCATGGCTCGCCTTATGCGCCAGCCAGGGCGCCCCGGCGATGTCGCCGATGGCATAGAGGCCCTCGACCGAGGTGCGGCAGAACTCGTCCGTCACCACATGGGTGCGGTCGATCTTGACGCCCAGATCCTCCAGCCCGAGGTTTTCGGTATTGCCGACGATCCCGACAGCCGAGATCACGGTGTCGAATTCCATCTTCTCGATCTTGCCGCCGGTTTCGATATGGGCGACGACCTTGCCTTTGCTGCGGTCCAGCTGCTTGACCCCGGATTTCTCCATGATCTTCATGCCTTGCTTGACGAACTGCTTCTTGGCGAAGGCGCTGATGTCGGCATCCTCCACCGGCAGGACGCGGTCCATCACCTCAACCACTGTCGTGTCGGCGCCGAAGGTGTTGTAGAAGCTGGCAAATTCGATGCCGATCGCGCCCGAGCCGATGACCAGCAGTTTCTTCGGCATCCGCGGCGGATTCAGCGCGTGGCGGTAGGTCCAGACCAGATCGCCGTCGGCCTCCAAGCCCGGCAGCTCACGCGCCCGCGCGCCGGTGGCGACGACGATGTGCTTGGCCGTCAGCTCTTCGCTGCCCTTGTCGGTCTTCACCGAGACCTTGCCCTTGCCGGCCAGTTTCGCCACGCCCATGATTACCGTGACCTTGTTCTTCTTCAGAAGGTGCTTCACGCCACCTTCCATCTGCGCCGCGACCCCGCGCGACCGCTTGACCACCGCGCCAAGGTCAAAGTCGAACTTGTCCGCCGACAGCCCGAACTCCTTGGCACGCTCCATCAGGTGGAACACCTCGGAGGAGCGCAGCAGCGCTTTCGTCGGGATACAGCCCCAGTTCAGGCAGATGCCGCCCAGGTTCTCACGCTCGATGATGGCCACGTTCAGGCCAAGCTGTGCGGCACGAATGGCCGAGACATACCCGCCCGGACCCGACCCGATCACGATGAAATCGAAAGATTTGGACGCCATGTGCCCCTCCGCTGCAAACTCGTTCAGAATATAGTTTGACGTTAAACTATCTCTACTCAACCCACAAGAACGCCAGGGCACTTCTGCCCGGTCGCACCTGACAGGCTGCTATGCATCGCCCCGATAGCGGGCGACGCGGCCTGACGCCCACTGTCACAACCCCTGCGCCCGCTGTCAAACAACAAGCTGCCCTGCGGCGCATGTGAAAACGCCGCCCCCGTTTCCGGGTGCGGCGGTCAATGTCGTCGGGCGGTGCCGGATCAGCCTGCGGCTTGCAGCTTTTTCACCGTCAGGCCATAGCCACCCTCTTCGAGATAGGCGGCCTCGGGCCCGGTGAAAGAGCGGTCCAGCGCCTCGTTGCGGTAAGGAAAGCGGCCGAACTTGCGGATCACTTCGCGGTGCGCCTGTGCGTGCAGCATGTTGGAATCGCCGGTTTCGGGCATCCGATCCACCATCAGGCGAATGCAGCGTTCCTGATCGCAGAGGTTTTCCGAATGCATCAGCGGCAGGTAAAAGAACTGCCGCGCCGGTTCGTCGATCCGCATGTCCCAGCCGTGGCGGATCGCCATCTTGGCCGCGGCCAGCGCGATACCGTCGGTCTTGAACGCCTTGCCGTCTCCGCGGAACATGTTGCGTGGGAACTGGTCCATCAGGATGACATAGGCCAGCGCGCCAGCGGGATAGGTCAGCCACAGCCCGAAGGCACCGTCACAGGCATTCTGCCAGGCGTCGCCGAACCGGTCGCGTATGGTCTGATCAATCTCTTCGCCGCCCGAGTACCACCCGGCCGGTCCAACCTCGTCAAGCCAGAACGAAAGCACCTCATCTGGGGCAATCATGGCGGACTCCTCTCTATTAGCCATTACGCCGTTGGCTGCAGCCTTACAGAGGTTTTACAATATTGAAATGCCAAATCTCGGAATTTCAGGCGCTAACATTGCCCTCAGGCGGTGCTTTCGTCCGCCGCTGCATCCTCAGCCGCCTCTGCCGCCCATTCCTGCGCCGCCTCGACTGCCACCGGCGAGGCCGACATCATGACCGGAACATAGCTCGCCGTATCGTCCGAGGACATGCCCGGGCGGCGCGTCATGCGGTAGGCTGCGTAGCCTGCGGTCGCCAGCAACAGCGTTGCGATGAACAGGAAAAAGCCACCCGGCCCCACCATGGTCATCACCCAGCCGGTCAGCACCGGCCCGCCGATCGCGCCGAGGCCGTTGATGAACATCATGCCCGCGCTGCCCGCCGCCATCTGATCGGTGTCGAGGTAGTCGTTCAGATAGGCCAGCAGCAGCGAATAGAGCGGGTTGATCATCGAGCCGATGATCGCCGCCGCCACCAGCAGCACGTAAAAGTTGTCGCCAAAGACAAAGCCCAGCAGCGCCCCGACCCCGGCGATGACCGCTTCGCAGCCGATCAGCAGGCGGCGGTCCATGCGGTCCGACAGCCAGCCCAGCGGGAACAGCGCCAGCACCGCGCCGACATAGAACATCGAGATGAACAGCGAAATCTGCGGAATGCTCATCCCGGCTTGTGTGCCGAAAACGGCCGCCATACCGAACTGCGCAGAGAACGCGCCGCCCACCAGGAACACGCCGACGATACTCAGCGGAGAGGTTTTATACAGCTCTTTCAACGACATCGGCTTGGTACTCTCGAACGCCGGGGTCGGCGAGATCGACAGCAAAATCGGCGCAAAAGAGATCGAGACGAGGATCGAGGGCACGATGAACAGCACAAAGCCCGCCGGATCGCCCAGCAGCAGGATGCCCTGCGCCGACAGGATGCCCAGCACCTGCACGATGGAATAGAGCGCCAGCGACTGGCCGCGCGTTTCGTTGGTGGCGGCGTTGTTCAGCCAGCTTTCGGTGGTGACGTACACGCCCGAGAAACAGAAGCCGATGATCAGCCGCTCGACCATCCAGGCATAGGGGTTGGCATAGGCCGGATAGAGGATCAGCACCGCCGAGATGAACGAGGCCAGCGCCGCAAACACCCGCACATGCCCGACCCGCCGGATCATTCCCGGCGCCAGACGCGACCCGCCGAGGAAGCCTGCGAAATAGGTCGACATGACCAGCGACATCTGGAAGGTCGAAAAGCCCTCGATCTCGCCGCGCACACCCAGCAGGGTGCCTTGCAGACCATTGCCCAGCATCAGCAACATCAGACCGAGCAGCAACGCCCAAGAGCTTCTAAGAACCTGGATCATCCGGTTTCTCCCTTTCAGGGCACCGAACAGACCGGGTCAAACCAGAACTTGGCTCAATCGGTCATGAGAACGGCAGTTTCAAATTCAGTCGCGTCACGACACGATACAACAAGTGCCTGCTTTTTCACGTCACGAGCGCGGGATCAACAGAGAGGCATCTCCGTACGAGAAGAATCGGTAATTTTCCGTCACCGCATGGGCGTAGATCTGCCGGACCCGCTCTTGCCCCATCAGCGCCGAGACCAGCATCATCAATGTACTCTTGGGCAGATGAAAATTTGTTATCAGCGCATCGGCGACGGCGAACTTAAATCCCGGATAAATGAAAATATCCGTCTCGCCCTGCCAGGGCGCGATCGCGCCGGTCGCGCGCGCCGCGCTCTCGATCAGGCGCAGCGCCGTGGTGCCGACGGGAATGACACGGCCCCCCGCCGCTTTCGTGGCGGCAATCTCGGCCGCGGCAGCCTCGCTGACATGGCCCCATTCGGCATGCATCTTGTGGGTCGTGACATCCTCGACCTTGACCGGCAGAAAGGTGCCCGCGCCGACATGCAGCGTCACATGGGTGAACCCGACGCCCATCTGCGACAGCCGCGCCAGCAGGTCCTCGTCGAAATGCAGCGAGGCCGTGGGCGCCGCCACCGCCCCGGAATGCTTCGCCCAGACGGTCTGGTAGTCATCCTTGTCCTGCGCATCGGGGGCGCGCAGCGCCGCGATATAGGGCGGCAGCGGCATGTTGCCGGCCTCGGCCAGCGCGGCATCGAAATCCTCGCCCGCAAGGTCAAAGCGCAACAGGCCCTGCCCGTCTTCCTTGGCCTCCAGCACCGCCGACAGACGGTCGGAAAAGCGGATCACCTCGCCCTCCTTCACCTTGCGCAGCGGCTTCAGCAGCGCGGCCCAAGTGCCATCGGCGCGCGGCTCCAGCAGCGTCACCTCGATCTGCGCCTGCGTGTCGCCTGCGTCCGAACTCCGCGCCCGCACGCCCGACAGCCGCGCCGGGATCACCTTGGTGTCGTTCAGCACCAGCCGGTCGCCGGGGCGCAGCCAGTCGCCGAGGTCGCGCACCACCGCATCGCTGATCGCATCGCCCTCGGCCACCAGCAGCCGCGCGGCGGAGCGGGGCTTGGCGGGGCGGGTCGCAATCAGCCGCTCGGGCAGATCAAAGTCGAAATCGGATAGGTGCATGTCGTCTCTCCTGGCAGCGGCTGTTGCGCTACACCGAAACCGCCCCGCTTCGCAATGCTGCGGCTATTTCGGCACCACCGGCGCGGGCCTGCGAAAGATCTCGCGGAACATGCCCGGCGTCAGCAGCGACAGCGGGTTGACCCCGACCGACGGCGCCGAGGCGGGCCCCTTCAGCGTGAAGTTCATGCCGAACAGCCCCTCGCCCTTGCGGGTCAGGAACGACCCGATGCCGTTGAGCACATAGAAGGGCGACACCACACCCTGCATGTCCATCGCCTTGCTGCCCATGTCATAGGTGCCGTCCATCGAGATCCCCATCGACGCCCCGACAGCGCTTGAACTGCGCAGGTACAGCTTGTCCGGCGTCAGGCGGAAATCGGCCTCGACATCGGCAAACAGGATGCCTTGCCCCGCCATCTGCTCCAGCAGACCGACCACGCTGATCGAGCTCAGCAAGGCCGCCATCGCCGGGGCATCCTGAATCGACAGGTCCTTGACCACCAGCTTGCCGTCAAAGCTGCCCTTCTCGCCCGTGGGCCTCAGCGTCAGGCCAAGCGCGCCGCCGCGCCCCTTGGACAGCAGACCGGCGGCGGCAATCACCGCGCCCGCATCGGCGGCGTCAATGCGGATCACCTGATCGCCCTTGTCGCGGATCACCCGGCCCTGCACCACCGGGCCGCCATTCATGCGGCCGCTGAAGTTGCCCTGCATCCCCCCAACGGTCGAGAAATCCCCGACGAACCCGTCCAGCCGCATCGCGTTTGAAATCAGCAACCTGTCAAACTTGACCGAGAGCGGACCGCCCGCACCACCTGACGGCAGCTGCGGCAGATAGCGCAGATCGAAGGTGCCGCCATTGACCGCCACGCCGGGCGACTGGCCCTTGCCGCGCCCGCTCAGCACCACCGGCGCATCCAGCCAGCGCCCGACCGTCACGCGCGAAAACCGCGCCGCCGCCATGCTGCCATCCGCCGCCAGTTCGATCTTGCCATCGGCCGCCAGTCCCGGCGCCTCCAGATGCAGCTTGTCGATCGACACCGGCGTGCTCAGCTGCCCGCCGATCTCCAGCGTGCCCTTGGCGGCCTCGCTCAGCCGCCAGCCGATCCCGTCGATGCGCAGGCCCAGCCCCGCAAGGTCCGAGGTCAGCCGGAACGCAGGCACCCCGCCTTTCGGCAGATCGACCCGCAGCTGCGCCGTGCCGCGCCCCGCCACCGTGCCCTCGGGCAAACCGTTGAGGAAGGCCTTGGCAAAGCGGTCATCCAGCGTCACCGAGGCCACAACCTCAGACCCCTTGGCATCCTTGCCCAGCGCCGTGCTCCAGCCGCCCTCAAAGGGCACGCCGTCCAGCGTCCCGGCCCCGGCGATCTTCAGCTGCCCGGTGTCGCCGGTCACCGACAGGTTCTCGGCTTTCAGCGTCTTGCCCGGCAGCAGCTGATCGCTGGCCACATCAACCAGCTCGGCACTCAGCTTCAGCTTCACCTGCTCCAGCGGCAGATCCTTGATCAGCGGCAGGGTGATCTCGGCCTGCGCCCGAGCCTCGCCCGAGGCGAGGTCAACCGGCTTGTTGGCCTTGCTCAGAAACCGGAACGGCTCCTCGTCCAGCAGGGCCAGCATGTCGCGGATCTGACTGTGCGTGCGCAGGTTGATCTGCCCGATGGTCGGCTTTTGCGTCACATCCGCCACCACGAAGGAGGAGCCCGCGATATCGATCATCCCGGCGGTGCCTGCGCCCTCGGGGGCGGCAACCTGCCCCGCATCGGCCTGCACCACGAAACGGTTGCGCAACAGGCTGGCATGGCCACGCCCACCCGTGATCGGCGGCAGGGTCTTGAGGTACTTTGCCGTCAAATCGCGAAACTCGAACCCCAGATAGATGTCGGGCTTGCCGCCATCCGTGGCGCGCACCCCCAGCTGCAGGTTCTCCAGCGTGCCGGACTGCACGTTCTTGTCGATCCAGTCGCGCGTCTTGCCCACGGCCGAGGGCGGCCAGTAGCTCAGCAGCGTGCGCGCCTCGATCGCGTCCATATGGCCGTCCAGATGCAGCCCCCAGCCCCCGGCATCCGCCGCCATGTCGCCGCGCAACACCATCCGCTGATCGCCCTGGCGCAGCGTCAGCGCCCCGAGGCTGAGGCGGAACGGCTCCAGCTGCAACTGCAGATCCAGCTGCGCCCCCTCGACATGCACGGGCTCGGGGAACAGATCCGCCGGGTCGGCCACCACGTCACTGGCGCGCAGCTGCCCGACCAGCGCCACCGGCGCGCCCTCGCCGCCGGTCAGCTTCAGCTCGCCCTCTGCCTCCAGCTGCACCCAATGGCTGTCGACCGATAGTTCGGAAAAACGCAGCGACTGGCTGGCCGGATCATAGGTGAAATAGGTCCGCGCCGCATTGAACGGGATCGGCTTGGCGCCTTGGGTGGGTTGCAAAACCCCGGCGCCGATTTGCAAAGTCGCGTTCAGCGGCCCGACGGCCCCGGTCTCGTCCAAGCTCACCCGCAGGGCGCCCGACAGCGGCGCATCCAGCACCCCCAGCCAGGCCAGCGCCGGGCTCTGCGTCGCAAGGTCCGCCGCGGGCATATCCTGCACCGACAGGGCAAACTGCCCGGCCCGGCTGCTCAGCGTCGTCGTATAGCTGGTGTCGATCACCGTGGCATAGGACCGCCCCCCCAGCAGCGCAAAGTCGCCACCGATGCGCAGGTTATCGCCATCCCGGCTCAGGCTCAGCCGCCCACCATCCAGCGACCAGCGCCGCGCCGCCCGCAAATCCTCATAGACCATCGTCAGGCCCTGCCCGTCGATTCGCCGCAGACGCGACAGCGCCGGTGTGCCCAGCAGGTCTTTCAGCTCCTCCATGGCCTCGGCCACATCGCGCCCCGCCTCCGCAGCCGAGGCATCCTCGCCCGCAGGCGCCGTCAGCGGAGCCGCTTCGCTATGCGACACCACGTCGAAATCGCCATCGGCATTGCGCCGCACCCGCAGATGCACCCCCGACAGCATGATCTCCCTCGGCTGCAACCGCCCCAGCAACAGCGGCTCCATCGCCATGCGCGCCGACATGTCCGCCAGCGTCAGCCGGGTGCGCCCGTCCCCCATCGCCAGTGTGACACCGCTCAGCTGCACCCGAGGCTGCCAGCCATGCTCCACCACCAGCGACAGCTGTTGAAACCCGACCTCCAGCCCCGGTGTCTGCGCCTCGATCTTGCGCTCGATCTCGGCACGCAGCCACTCGGGCACCTCCAGCCTGCCGTTGTCGCCCGCGACATAAAAGGTCGTGACCCCCAGGATCACCAGCGCCATAGCAAAGACCGCGCGCAGCGACAGCAGGATCAGCGCCGAACAGCTGCGCAGCGTCCAGTGGGCCTTGCGCCTGTGGTGATAGCGTCGCGGACCCATGCGGCCATGCTCGGTCGCCGGGGTCGTCTCGGAGGCACTTTCGGCCGCCGCACGCTGACGCGCCCGCCAGCGTTTGCGCGCCGCAGGGTCCGCCGCCGCCTTGCTGGCGACAGGCACGGGCTTGCCCGGCAAGGCGAACCGCTTGCGCGCCCGCGCGCCCTTGGCAGCGCCCTTGCCCGCGGCCGTGCCATGGGCATGCGCATGATCGCCCGGCGCAGCCGTCGCCTGCGGGCCAGCCTCGCCACCCCGGTCCACGACATCGCCCGCGCTCTCCTGGTCCGCCCCTGAAGACCTGTGCCTGTCGTCCATACCCTGTCCCGTTACGTCCCGCACTGCGCCAGGGCCCTGCTCTCAGGCCATCGCTACAGCACGCAAACCATCCGCTTGCCCGCGAAAAAGCGAAGCACGTCAGACGATGCCTTTAATCTCTTCCGCCAGCGCTTAATATGGAAGCACGAAATGTTCCTCAGGAAAGGCAAAACTATGCCCATCGAAGGCGATACCGCCCCGGATTTCACCCTCCCCAGCACCAGCGGCGGCACGATCACTCTCTCGGCCCTGCGTCCGGCGCCGGTGGTGGTGTTCTTCTACCCCAAGGACGACACCCCCGGCTGCACCACCGAAAACAAGGATTTCACCGCCCTCTCGCAGGATTTCCAGCAGGCCGGTGCCCGCGTCCTCGGCATCTCCAAAGACACCATCGCCAAGCACGAGAAATTCCGCACCAAACATGAGCTTGCCACCGAACTGCTCTCGGATGCCGATACCACGGTCTGCGAAGACTGGGGCGTCTTCAAGGAAAAGAACATGTACGGCAAGACCTACATGGGGATCGAGCGCGCCACCTTCCTGATCGATGCGACCGGGACCGTCGTGCGCGCCTGGCCCAAGGTCAAGGTCGCAGGCCACGCCGAAGAGGTCCTCGAAGCCGTCAAGGCACTCTGACCCTCCCCGACGGCGGCCCCCTTCGCCGCCGTCGCCCCCCATCAAGCGCCCCGCCACCACCTTCTTCTTGCCTCAATACTCCGGGGGAGCGCCAAAGGCGCGGGGGCAGAGCCCCCCCTGCGCGCTCTCGGACCTCGCCGCCCCCGCAGCACCTGCACCGCGTTTTCGCACCGTTCAGTTGCCGACGCGATACCGACCAGATACCGACATCCCGATTCAGCCGTTTCCGAGCCTTCCGCCGACGCCGCGCGCCCTCTATACCGGCCCCGGCAACCGACCCAGATGAAGGACCCCGCCATGACGCCAGCCAGTGCAAAGACCCTCACCCAAATGGCGGTCGAGGTGCTGAGCACCGCCGACGGCCGCGCCAAGACGGCGCTCTCTCATGCCCATGCCGCCGCCTGGCGCGCCGCACGCGACGCCGGTGCACCGATCCCGATCGGCACCGCCACACCGCCGCTGCAACCCGCCCGTCCCGTCAAGCCCGACCTGCTCGCACCGCGTGACGTGCCCCGCCGTCGTCCCGGCACCGGCCCGGGCCGTATCGCCCTGCTGCATGCCGTCGCGCATATCGAGCTCAACGCCGTCGACCTGCACTGGGACATCATCGCCCGTTTCGGCCATGTGCATATGCCGCAAGGATTTTATGACGACTGGGTCAAGGCCGCGGATGAGGAAAGCAAGCATTTCAACCTGATGTGCGACTGTCTTGAGGCGCTCGGCTCGCACTATGGCGCGCTGCCGGCCCATGCCGGCATGTGGCGCGCTGCCGAGGATACCGTGGACGACCTCTTTGGCCGCCTCGCCGTGGTGCCGATGGTGCTGGAGGCCCGCGGCCTCGACGTCACCCCCGGCATCATCGAGATCTTCCGCAAGGCCGATATTTCCCAGGCCGTAGAAGCGCTTGAGACGATCTACGCCGAAGAGGTCGCCCATGTCGCCTATGGCTCGAAGTGGTTCCACTACCTCTGCGGGCGCCACGAACACGACCCCAAACCGATGTTCCACGCCCTCGTACGCCAGTACTTCCACGGCACCCTGAAGCCCCCCTTCAACGAGGAAAAACGCGCCGAAGCCGGTCTTCCGCCAGATTTCTACTGGCCCCTGACCGAGCGCGATTGACCTCCGAAATCCCGCGCGACCGACGCCCCCTCACCCAGCCATCCGCCCCGAAAAACCATTCATTTCGGCGATTTCCTGCCCGATCCGCGATTTTTCGCCTCTCACCCGGGCTCTCCGGCCAAAACGGTTGCCGCAGGACCATCGCTTGGGTAACAGGTTTCAAGCGCCCTGGTGGGGACCATGAACGACGGGCGCAGGGGAACGATAAGGGACATTGACCTCGTGAGGACACGGCTCGCCATCCGCTTGCATGCGGTGCTTGAACGGCACTTTCCGGAACGTCGGCTCTTTCTACGCTCCGACAGCGAAACACGGTTCATCCGGCTTCGGCCCGCAACCCAGCTTTTCGCCCTCGCTGGCAGCGCCTGCATTGTCGCCTGGACCATCATCGCCACCGCGATCCTGCTGATGGACACCATCGGATCGGGCAACTACCGCGAACAGGCGCTGCGCGATCAGATCACCTATCAGGTCAGCCTCAACGACATGGCGACCGAGCGTGACCTGCGTGAATCCGAAGCCCTCGCGGCGCAGAACCGCTTCAACGCCGCACTCGCCCGCGTCTCGGACATGCAGACCGAACTGCTCAAGGCCGAGGCCCGCAACCGCGAGCTTGAGACCGGCATCGACGTCATCCAGACGACACTGCGGCGCACCATCCGCGAACGCGACGAGGTCCGCACCGAGCTGACCGCCGCCACAGCCCCCGATGCCAGCGGCGAGCGTGAAGAGCTGCCTGCCTACGCCGAAGACACACTGGCCTTCCTGTCCAGCGCCCTCACCGACACGGCCATGGAGCGCGACAAGATCGACGCCAACGCGCAGGACGCCCTGCTGCAGGCGGACGAGCTGTCGCAGCGTATCGCTCTGATGCAGGATCAGAACGATGCCATCTTCCACCAGCTTGAAGACGCAATGGATGTCTCTGTCGCCCCGCTGAACAAGATGTTTCGCGCCGCAGGGTTGAACACGGACAGCCTTCTCAAGCAGGTGCGCCGCGGCTATTCCGGCCAGGGCGGCCCGCTGACACCAATCTCCTTCCCCATGACGGACGAACTCCCCTCTCCCGATGCGGATCGTGCCAACGCCATTCTGGCCAAGCTCGACACACTGAACCTCTACCGCCTCGCGGCCTCCAAGGCGCCCTTTGCGATCCCGGTGCACTCGTCGTTCCGCTACTCCTCGCCCTTCGGCGTGCGCCGCGACCCCAAGACCGGCGGGCGGCGCAATCACTATGGCGTGGATCTGGCAGGCCCGGTCGGCACGCCGCTTTATTCCACCGCCGATGGCGTCGTCATCCATGCAGGGTGGTCGAACGGCTATGGCAAACTGGTAAAGATACAGCACGACTTCGGGATCGAGACCCGTTACGGTCATATGTCACGCATTTCCGTGAAGGTGGGCCAAAGGGTCTCGCGCGGTGACCGCATCGGTGATATGGGGTCAACCGGACGCTCGACTGGATCGCACGTGCATTATGAAGTGCGTGTAAATGGCAAACCTGTTAACCCGATGACCTATATCAAGGCTGCAAAAGATGTTTTCTAAGAGCAAAATCAACGAACCCGGACCGAAAACCTCCGAGAGCACACATTCGGCAGGCACAGACGTTTCGGCGCCCAAGACTGCCACCAGCCCTGACTACAAACCGACGGCGCCCAAGGCCAAGCCTCCTGCCTCGGTTCTCTCGACTGATCTGCACATCACCGGCAATCTCAAGACCACCGGTGACATTCAGGTCGAAGGCACCATTGAGGGCGATATCCGCGCCCATCTGCTGACCATCGGCGAAGGCGCCACGATCCGCGGTGAAGTCACTGCGGATGACGTGGTGATCAACGGTCGCATCATCGGTCGTGTGCGTGGCCTCAAGGTGCGTCTGACCTCGACCGCGCGCGTCGAAGGCGACATCATTCATAAGACCATCGCCATCGAATCCGGTGCGCATTTCGAAGGCTCCGTTCAGCGTCAGGACGATCCTCTGACCGGCGGCAAGAACGCGCCGAAGAAACTGGCGCCCCCGACGCCGGACGCCCCCACCGAAGGCTAAGGCCGCGACTCTGACATGACAAAGCCCCGGCGATTTGCCGGGGCTTTTGCGTTTCAGGCTTGGGTGCAGGCCGGTCTCTGGAGGCGCTCAGGCCTCCAGCTCAGCATCCCAGTACAGGTAGTCCATCCAGCTTTCGTGCAGATGGTTTGGCGGGAAGCGCCGACCCATGTTGCGCAGCTCTTCAGCGCCCGGCGCGCGCGGCGGCTTGCGCAGGTTCATGCCCGCCCGGCGCAGACTGTTGCTGCCTTTCCTGAGGTTGCAGGGGGAACAGGCCGCCACGACATTTTCCCAGCTGGTGATCCCGCCACTGGCGCGGGGCACCACATGATCAAAGGTCAGATCGCCCCGTGCGCCACAGTACTGACAGGCGAATTCATCCCTCAGAAAAAGATTAAAGCGCGTGAAGGCCACGCGCTTTTGAGGTTTGACATAATCTTTCAGGACAACGACCGAAGGGATCCGTATCCGGGTACTGGGGCTTCGCACGAAGGTGTCGTACTCGGCCACGATATCCACCCTGTTCAGCCAGGCCGCCTTCACCGCTTCCTGCCAGGGCCATAACGACAATGGGTAATATGACAGGGGCCGGTAATCCGCGTTCAACACTAGCGCCGGGTGCTGTTTCAGCGCCGCTGGCTCTCTCACGAATTCCGTTCTGAAATCTCCGTCCATCTGCGACTCCGTTTCCGCCCTGTCTGCCCGCGTGGGGCACCAGAGCGGGACACCCCGCCCCAGCAACACTTTGACTATATATCGCGTTAAGGGCCTGACAAGCCCCATGATATATAGATACGCCGCAAAGCCCTAACCCCGCAGCGTAACGCCCAAATGACAATCGCGAAACAGACCGGGATTTCACCTGCAGCCGCCTCGCGGGCCGGGCCTTTGCGCTGCGATACACTGCGGGCTCGCGCATCGGCCCGTTGACACCGGACGCCGCCGGGATATCGTCGTGCCATGATTGATATAGATCCGCCTGTCGGCCCGCCCCCCGCTGCTTTGCTTGAATTCGCGCTCTACGCTTCCGACCTCGATGCGGCCGAAGCGTTTTATGGCGGCGTGCTTGGTCTGGAAAAGATCACCAGATCGGAGGATCGCCACGTCTTTTATCGCCTTGGCGATACGGTGCTGCTGATCTTCAATCCCGCCCGCACCGTTGAGGGAGGGGCAAATCCCGCCCTGCCGGTCCCCGCACATGGGGCACGGGGCGAGGGGCATATGTGCTTTGCCGCGACCGCTGCCGAGCTGACCTATTGGGTCGAACGGCTGAGCGCTGCGGGACAGCAGATCGAAGCGGATTTCCACTGGCCCGGCGGCGCACGCTCGATCTATCTGCGCGACCCTGCGGGCAATTCGATCGAATTTGCCGAGCCCCGCCTGTGGTTTCCGGACGCCTGATCGCAGGCGCCCGGATCAGATCGTTTTCAGAAGCCGCATTTGTCGCGCAGAAAGGCCAGTGCCACTGACAAACCGTCAGGGGCGATGCCATGCGCCGTGCCTTTTTCAATATGGGCGAAGACTTCCTTGAAGCCCGCCTCCTGCAGCGCCTCGGCGGCCTGCGGCAGGCTCTGGGGTGACACAACGTCATCCTCGTCGCCATGCACCAGCAGGATCGGCATCCGCACCGTCAGCTCATCCGCGAGCGTTTCCGGACGCAGCAGACGCCCCGAGAACGACACCACGCCCGAGACGGCGTCTTCGCGGCGCGGTGCGACATGCAGCGCCATCATCGAGCCCTGCGAGAAGCCGACAAGCGCCACCTGTTCGGGCATGACATCTTCGTCCACCATCAGCGCATCGAGAAACGCGTCAAGGTCCTGAACCGCCGCCGCCATGCCACGCTCGGCCTCTTCCTCAGAGGAGCCGTCGAGCCAGGGGATGGGAAACCACTGAAAGCCCATCGGCGAACTCGGCACAGTTTCGGGCGCGTCAGGCGCCACGAACAGCGTATCAGGCAGGTGTTCCCCCATCGGATCGGCCAGCCCCAGCAGGTCGGCGCCATTGGCACCATAGCCGTGCAGGAACACCACGATGGAGCGGGTCTCTCCCGAAACCGGTAGTTTTCTTTCGGCGTTCAATACCCGTGTCATGCAAGTCCCTCTTTGTTTGTCTCGGCCCGGTAAAAGGACCACAGCAGTCGTGCCGCAACCCCGCGCCAGGGTGACCAGGCCTGCCCCATGGCGCGAAAGGCCAACTCCTTTGGCCGCGCGTCCAAGCGGTAAAGCAGGCGGGCGGCCTCCTGCAAGGCCAGATCGCCCGCAGGCAGGATGTCGGGGCGCCCGAGGGCCGTGGTGGCATAGATTTCGGCGCTCCACCGCCCGATACCGGGAAGGGCAACGAGACGGGCTATCACCTCCTCGTCGGGAAGGTCCGCAAGGGAGGCGAAGTCCAGCCCCGAGGCTGCGATGGCGAGTGCATAGCGGATTTTCGGGCGGCTGAGGCCGACCGCGCGCAGCCCGTCCTCCCCCGCCAGCAGCACGGCCTCGGGTGTGATCAGGCCCGCGGCTTCGATACGCCCCCAGATCGCGGCGGCAGACGCGGTTGACACCTGTTGCCCGGTGATGGCGTTCAGCAGGCTGGCAAAGCCCTGCGGCTTGCGACGCAGCGGCGGCAAGGGCAGCGAGGCCGCAATCTGCGCCATGCCCGCGTCGTGGTCGGCCAGCCATGCAACCCCCTGCGCCAGCACGGCCTCACTCTCGAGCAGGATCATAGCGCGCAGACCCAGTCCCATGCCGCAGCGACGGAGCGCAGCAGCGTCACGCCCTCGGGCGCATCCGGGCGGGCGATCAGCAACACGGGCAGGCCAAGCGCACGCGCCGCGTCCAGTTTGCTGCGCGAGGCCGCGCCTCCTGCATTTTTCGTGACCAGCCAGTCGATGCGCAGCGCGCGAAACAGAGCCTCTTCTTCGGCCTGGGAAAACGGCGGGCGCCCAACGAGGAACTGTCCTACGGGATATGGAAAGGGCAGCTCGGGCGGGTCAATCACCCGCAGGGTCATCCGCCGACCGAGCATGTTGGCATAGCCCGTCAGGCTTTGCCGCCCCGTCGCCAGAAAGGCATGGGCACCGGGTTGGATGTGCTGGGCGACGGCATTTTCCTGCGCCAGAAATGTCCATTTGTCGCCCGGCTGCGCCTGCCAGCCCGGGCGCCTCAACAACGCGTAGGGCAGCCCGAGATCGGCGCAGACGCGGGCCGTGCGCGCTGTGATGCGGGCCGCAAAGGGGTGCGTGGCATCAAGGATCGCTGTGATCCGGGCCTCCGCCAGATAGTCCCGAAATCCAGCCTCGCCCCCGAACCCGCCGATGCGGCTCGCAAGGGGCTGAGGGGTGGTGCAACGCACCGCCCCCGCAAGCGAGACGATGGCGGGCCTGCCCGCTTCGGCGAGCTTGCCACCCAGGCGGCGCGCCTCGCCGGTTCCGCCCAGCAGCAACAAGGTCATGCCCGTCCCACCACGCTGCCCTTGCGATCAATGACCACGACATCGGCCCCGACCTCGGGCGGCAACCGCCTGCGCACTTCGTCTAGGGATTTTTCCGCGACCCAGGCACCAAAGCGCGGCCCCAGATGCTCCAGCACTTCCAGCGCCGTGCGCATCTGGCGCAGTTCCGGTGCCTCGAACGTGGTGGCCAGCGCCTCGAAATCCACCTGAGAGCGGCCAGAGTGCAAATCCCCCGCCCCCTGCGCCAGTTTCGTCAGCTTGCCGATCCCGCCGCCAACCGTCACATGCGGCACCGGATGGGCGGCGATGTACTTCAGCATTCCCCCCGCGAAATCCCCCATGTCCAGCATCGCGTGATCCGGCAGGCCGTAGAGCCCCTGCACCACCCGTTCCGAGGTCGCCCCGGTGCAGCCCGCGACACGGGCAAGCGCTCCGGCCCGCGCCACATCAATGCCCCGGTGGATCGAGGCGATCCAGGCCGCGCAGGAAAACGGTCGCACGATCCCGGTGGTGCCGAGGATCGACAGGCCGCCCTCAATCCCCAGCCGGGGGTTCCAAGTCTTCAGGGCCAGCGCTGCGCCATCCGCCACCGAGACCGTGATTTCCGCGTCCAGTGCGCGGTCATGCGCGGCGGCCATATCGCGCAGGACCTCCTCCATCATCTGGCGCGGCACCGGGTTGATCGCTGGCTCACCGGGCGCAATCGGCAGGCCGGGGCGCGTCACCATGCCGACCCCCTCGCCCGCACGAAATCGAATGCCCGCGCCGCCCGGAGTGACCCGCACCGCAATGTGCGCGCCATGGGTCACGTCCGGATCATCGCCCGCATCCTTGATGATCGCGGCCTGCGCCCAGCCCTCGCCAACCTCAAGGGCCTCAACCGCGAATTCCGGCACCTCGCCGCGCGGCAGGGTGATCGTGACGCGCAGCGGCGTCTCGCCACCCCACAGCGCCTGCAACGCGGCCTTGAGGGCAGCGGTGGCGCAGGCGCCTGTGGTCCAGCCACGGCGCAACTCTCTGTCGGGTTTACGGCTCATCACGCGCGATCATAGGCGGGCCATCGCGGGATGCCACGGGAATCTGGCCCTCCAAGCTTCGCGCGGCGCAAACACTTTTCCGGCCCGCCGCACCGGTGCAGACGGAAATCCACCCCGCCGCGCAGCCACCTGAAATCGCCGTCCTTTTTGCGACCCGCTCTTTCGCGGCGCAGGCAGAGCGGCCTATACTCGCGCATGACCGACTCAACGCCCCCTGCACCTTCCTTGCCCCCGTCGCTGCCCGGCAGCTCCTGGCCAGCCCTCCAACCTGGCTGGGTCTGGCTCTGTGGCGCAGGCCCCGGGGATCCTGGGTTGCTGACGCTTCATGCCCTGAACGCACTGCGCCAGGCAGATGTGGTGGTCTATGACGCACTGGTACAAAGCGCGATCCTGGAATGGGCACCGCAGGCTGAGCATATCTATGCCGGCAAGCGCGGCGGCAAACCCTCGGCCCGGCAAAGCGACATCTCTCTGCATCTCGTCGATCTGGCCCGCGCGGGCAAGCGGGTGCTGCGGCTGAAGGGCGGCGATCCCTTCGTCTTTGGCCGCGGCGGGGAAGAGGCGCAGACCCTGATTCAGCACGGCGTCAATGTGCGCATCATCCCCGGCATTTCAGCGGGCATCGGCGGCCTCGCCTATGCGGGCATCCCGGTCACCCACCGTGACGTCAACCAGTCCGTCACCTTTGTCACCGGCCATGATCAGTCGGGCGAGGCTCCGGGTTCGCTGAACTGGCGCGCGATTGCCGAAGGCGCGCAGGTCCTCGTGATCTACATGGGCATGAAGCACGCCCGCCGCATCGCCGACGCACTGATGGAGGCCGGACGCCCCGCGGATGAGCCCGCCGCCGTGGTCTGCAACGCCACCACGCCAGAGCAGCAGGTGCTTGAGACGACACTGAGCCGTCTGGCAGACGACATCGACGCCTCGGACATGAAGCCGCCCGCCATCCTGTGCATCGGTCGCTCTGTCCTGATGCGTCAGGTGCTGGACTGGCAGGCGCTGGCCGCAGGCGAGAGCCCACGCGATCTGGACCCGCTGGGACGGGGCCGCCCGGCCGAGGTCTCGTGAAGGGGCTGATCCTCGCCGCGCCCTCCTCAGGTGCGGGCAAGACGACCGTGACGCTGGCCCTGCTCCGGATGCTCGCGCGGAACGGAGTCCAGGTGCGCGGCGCGAAATCCGGCCCCGACTATATCGACCCGAAGTTTCACGAGGCGGCCTGTCACCAGCCCTGTCTCAACCTTGATGCCTGGGCTATGTCGCCCGAACGCATCGCCACGCTTGCCACCTCAGCCCCGGCCGAGCTGCTGCTGATCGAGGGCGCCATGGGTCTGTTCGACGGTGCCCCGCCCGAGGGGCGCGGCGCAGTGGCGGATCTGGCGCGCCAGCTGGATCTGCCGGTGATCCTGATTGTCGACGCCGGGCGCATGGCACAAAGCGTCGCGCCGCTGGTCGCGGGCTTTGCGGGCTTTGATCCACGCGTGCGGGTCGCTGGGGTCATCCTGAACCGCGTCGGCTCTCCCCGCCACGCAAGGATGCTGCGCGCGGCGCTGGCCCCCCTCGGTCTGCCCGTCCTCGGGACCCTGCCCCGCCGCACCGATCTGGCGCTGCCCTCGCGCCATCTCGGGTTGGTACAGGCGGCTGAGACCGCAGAGCTGGAGCACTTTCTGGAGAACGCCGCTGATGCGCTGGCAGAGGGAGCGCCGGGCGATCAGCCCTTTGATCTCGCCACCACACTGGCGCTCGCCAATCCGCTCGCAGAGCCCGCACTCCCGCCCCAGACACCGCCCCCCGCCCAGCATATCGCCGTGGCGCAGGACCAGGCCTTTGCCTTTGCCTATCCGCATATGCTGACCGGCTGGCGTGCAGCGGGCGCGACTGTCACGTTCTTCTCTGCGCTCGCGGATGATCCGGTGCCAGCCTGCGATCTGGTCTTTCTGCCGGGCGGATATCCGGAGCTGCACGCAGGGCGAATCGCCGCCAATGCACGCTTTCTGACCAGCCTGCGCCGTCACGCCGAAACCGCGCCGGTGTACGGCGAATGCGGGGGCTACATGGTGCTGGGCGATGGCCTGACCGATGCCGAAGGCACCCGCCACGCCATGGCAGGCCTGCTGCGGCTTGAGACCAGCTTTCAGCAGCGCAAACTGCACCTCGGCTATCGTCGTCTGTCCGCAGGTGCCGGCCCAATGACGGGCGATTGGGCCGGGCATGAGTTCCACTATGCCACGACCCTGCGCGCCGAGGGCGAGGCGCTGTTTACCGCCCGCGACGCCGAAGGCACACACCTGCCACCCATGGGCTTGCGTCACGGCAGGGTCAGCGGCAGCTTCGCGCATCTGATCGAGCGGAGATAGCCCGCGCCTATACGGGTCAGACACCGCCGCGCCACAGGCAAAATCTTTGCACAAACATCCTATTGCCGGAACCCTGCGCAGTCGCTACGGATTTCGCCATGACACATACAGCCCCCCTCCCCGACGACAGCCGAGCCCGCCGCAACGTCCGCGTGCTGGTCATGGCCCAGGCCATTCTCGGCGCGCAGATGCCGATGCTTTTCACCATCGGCGGCCTCGCCGGGCAGAGCCTTGCGCCGACCCCCTGCCTCGCCACGCTGCCGATTTCGCTGGTGGTGCTCGGCTCCATGCTGGCGGCGACGCCGGTGTCGGGGATCATGCAGAAATATGGCCGCCGCACCGGGTTCTTCACCGGCGCGTTCTTCGGCACCATCGGGGCAATCGTCGGCGCGACGGGGCTGTACCTCGCGTCCTTCCCGATCTTCCTGCTCGGCTCTTTGCTGACAGGCGTCTACATGTCGGCGCAGGGGTTCTACCGCTTTGCCGCCACGGACACGGCGTCGGATGCCTTCCGGCCCAAGGCGATTTCCTACGTCATGGCCGGGGGGCTGGCGGCGGCGGTGATCGGGCCGCAGCTGGTCAAGGTCACAGCGGACGCCATGGTGATCCCCTTCCTTGGCACCTACCTGACGATGATCACGCTGAACGTCGCGGGCTCGTTCCTGTTCCTGTTCCTCGACATCCCCAAGCCGGTCGCCCCGGCCCATGACGCCCCAAAGGGCCGCACCCGGCGTGAGCTGATCACCACCCCGCGCATCGCCGTCGCCGTCATCGTCGCCACCGTCAGCTATATGCTGATGAACCTGGTGATGACCTCGGCCCCGCTGGCGGTCGTCGGGTGTGGCTTTGACAAGGGCAATGCGGCGGACGTCGTCACCAGCCACGTTCTGGCGATGTATGTCCCGAGCTTTTTCACCGGCCACCTGATCGCGCGTTTCGGCGTGCACAAGATCATGGGGCTGGGCCTGCTGATCCTCGGCAGCGCCGGGGTTGTCGCGCTTCAGGGGGTGCAGCTGGAGAATTTCTTCGGCACGCTGATCCTGCTCGGCATCGGCTGGAACTTCGGCTTCATCGGCGCCACGACGATGCTGTCCGGTGCGCATGAGCCGTCTGAGCGGGGCCGCATGCAGGGCCTGAACGACCTGATCGTCTTCGGCGGCGTGACCATAGGCTCGCTCGCGTCAGGCGGTCTGATGAACTGCGCCGGCTCCAGCCCTGAGGCGGGCTGGTCGGCGGTCAATCTGGCGATGGTGCCACTGCTGGTTCTGGCGGGTGGCGCGCTGATCTGGCTGGTCATGCGCCCCAAGGACGAAGACACCGTCTGAGGGCGCGCCTACCAGCGCCCGGTCAGCGCCGCCTTTGCCAGCCCGATGCGTTCGCGAAACGGGGCCACGGCAAGGGCGCCCGAGACCACCGCTCCGGGCTCACGCGCTGCCTGCTTCAGCAGCGCCTGAGCCTCGGACACCCCGAACAGCAAGGGCGCAGCGACGGCATCGACCGAGCCCCGCGCCTGACGCGCCCTGGCAATCCGCACCAAACCTTCAGTGGCGAGCGTCTGCACGGTCTCGCGCCGCCCGTCTGGCAGCGGATACCGCCCCGAGGCTTCCAGCTCCGGCACCGCGCGCAACCAGTTGGCCAGCCCGATGGCATAGCCCGCATCCGCGGCCACCGCCTCCGGCAACCTCGCCCCCAACATCACCGCACCGGCCCGCAACAGATTGCCACTGGTCACGTCGAGATAGTCTTCAAACTGCGCCGCATCCTCGAACGGCTCCTTCCAGACATCCCAGCGGCGCGCATCGACCAGCGCATCCAGCTGCGCGGCCCCCTCTGGCGACAACCGAAGCGACAGCGGCGTCACGACGTCATGGCGACGAATGCCCGTGCCCGCGCCGATCTCCTCCAGCGCATCCCGCCACCATTGCAGCCGCATTTCCGCAATCATCGGCTCCTGCGTTACCCAGGGCGCACGCGCCACCTCGATGTTGAAGGCATAAAGCGGAAACAACGCCAGACGGGCCGCCAAAGGCGCCGCCATCACAGCGCGAAACCGCCCCGGATCACCGCGTTCAACAAGCGAGGCACAGGCGGTCAGATCGTCGGTCCAGTCAGACACAGGCGCAGAGTTGGGCAAGGAAATCTCCGATTAGGGGCGCAATGCGCGTGGGTGCCTCAGGCAGGGACCTTCAGCGATGCATGCAGCAGCTTCCAGATCACCGCATCCAGCAGGGCCTCGAACGAGGCATCAACTATGTTCGCCGACACGCCCACGGTCGACCATTGATGGCCGGAGTCATCCTCACTGTCGATGATGACCCGGGTCACGGCCTCGGTGCCACCTTGCGTGATGCGCACCTTGAAGTCGACCAGACGCATGTCGTCGATGATCTCCTGATACTTGCCGAGGTCCTTCGCAAGCGCCTTGGACAAGGCGTTTATCGGCCCGCGGTCCGCGCCGGTCTCGTCCAGGCTCTCCGAGACAGACAGGCGCTTCTCGCCCTCGACGTTCACAACCACGACCGCCTCTGACAGGCTGACCATCTGCCCCGCCAGATTGCGCCGGCGCTCGATGGTCACGCGATACCGCTCCACCTCGAAAAAGGCCGGCAACAGCCCCAGTTCCCGCCGCGCCAGCAGCTCGAAACTGGCCTGAGCGGAATCGTAGGTATAGCCGCGATCCTCACGCGCCTTGACCTCGTTCAGAATCGCCGCCAGCGCCGGATTGCCCTTCTCCACCGCCACCCCGGCATCAGCCAGACGGCGCCGCAGGTTCGACTGCCCGGCCTGGTTCGACATCGGAATGACGCGTTCATTGCCCACGACCCCCGGGTCGATATGCTCATAGGTCGAGGGATCCTTCAGGATCGCACTGGCATGAAGCCCCGCCTTATGCGCAAAGGCCGAGGCCCCGACAAAGGGCGCCTGGCGCACCGGCACCCGGTTCAGGATGTCATCCAGCTTGCGCGACACACTGACGAGGCTCTGCAAGGCAGCCCGGTCAATCCCAGTCTCATAAAGGCGCGCGTAAGGCTCCTTCAGCAGCAGCGTCGGGATCAGCGTGATCAGATTGGCATTGCCGCACCGCTCGCCCAAGCCGTTCAGCGTCCCCTGAATCTGGCGCGCGCCGGCATCCACCGCCGCCAGAGAGCCCGCGACAGCATTGGCGGTATCATTATGGGTATGGATCCCCAGATGATCCCCGGGAATGCCCGCCGCAATCACCTCGCCCACGATCTCGCCGATCTGCACCGGCAGGGTGCCGCCATTGGTATCGCAAAGCACGATCCAGCGCGCCCCCGCCGCATAGGCAGCCCTGACAGAGGCCAGAGCATACTCGCGGTTTGCCTTCCAGCCATCAAAGAAATGCTCGGCATCAAACAGCGCCTCGCGCCCCAGCGACACCAGATGCGCGACGGAGCGTGAGATATTCTCGAGGTTCTCCTCCAGCGTGATGCCCAGAGCCGTCGTCACATGAAAATCATGGGCCTTGCCCACCAGACAGACTGCCTCTGTCCCCGCATTGACCACCGCCGCCAACACATCGTCGTTCTCCGCCGATACCCCGGCACGCTTGGTCATGCCAAAGGCCGCCATCGTCGCACGGGTTGCCGGCGCCGCCTCGAAGAACGCACTGTCCGTCGGGTTCGCCCCCGGCCAGCCACCCTCGATATAATCGACCCCAAGACCATCCAGCATCTCGGCGATCCGCACTTTTTCGGCCGTCGAAAACTGCACCCCCTGAGTCTGCTGCCCGTCGCGCAACGTGGTGTCGTACAAATAGAGTCGCTCCATCACAGCTCTCCCCAAACCGTCATGTTTCCCTGGTCGAAATATTCTCGGGGGTGAATTGCGCGCCCCGCGCAAGAGGGGGCAGACAGCCCCCTCTCCCCGGTCTCAGCCCGCATCACACCAGCCCCTCCAGCTTGGCGGCATCGAACTGTGGCCCCGCCAGCAGCTCAACCCCCGCTTTGGACATGCGGACCTCGACACCGGCCGCGATCAGCCCGGCCTTCAACGCATCCACCCGCGAGAAATCCTTGCTCTGCATCGCCTCGGCCCGCGCTGTCTCGAGCGCGGCCTCGAAACCTGACAAGTCCACGTCCGCCGCCTCAGCCCACTGCCCCAATTCGTCACGGAGCAAGCCCATCAACCGAGCAGAGGCGAGCAGTGCCTGCGCGTCCCCCTGATTGTACAAACTGTGCAGCCGCGCAATAGCTTCCGAGGTGTTCAGATCATCAGCCAGAGCTTCGGAGACACGCTCCGCTTCAGGCAGGTAAGCCACACCACCAACCATTTCCCGCCACTTCCGCAGCGTCGCCTCGGCCTCGGCCCGCTTCTTCTCGGTCCAGTCCATTGGCTTGCCGTAATGCGTGCCGAGGAACACCATCCGGATCACCTCGCCCGGCACGCCCTGATCCAGCAGATCGCGCACGGTGAAGAAATTGCCTAAGGATTTGGACATCTTCTTGCCCTCGACCTGCAGCATCTCGTTGTGCAGCCAGACGTTGGCAAATCCCCCCTCGGGATGGGCGCAGCAGCTCTGCGCGATCTCGTTCTCGTGGTGGGGAAACTGCAGATCGATGCCGCCGCCGTGAATGTCGAAACTCTCGCCCAGCAGCTCATAGCTCATGGCCGAGCACTCGATATGCCAGCCCGGACGCCCGCGGCCCCAAGGGCTGTCCCAGCCGGGCAGATCGTCGGACGACGGCTTCCAGAGCACGAAATCCATCGGATCGCGCTTGTAGGGCGCGACTTCGACCCGCGCACCGGCGATCATGTCCTCAACCGTGCGTCCCGAGAGCGCTCCGTAGTTGGCGTAGGAGCCGACGGAGAACAGCACATGCCCCTCGGCTTCATAGGCATGACCCTTCGCGATCAGCCGTTCGATCATCGCCACCATCTGCGGGATGAACTCGGTTGCGCGCGGCTCCAGGTCGGGGCGCAGCGTGCCGAGGGCTTCCATATCCGAATGATACCAACCGATCGTCTCATCCGTGATCTCGCGGATCGAACGTCCATCGCGGGTGGCGCGGGCGTTGATCTTGTCGTCCACGTCGGTGAAATTGCGCACATATTTGACGTGATCCGCACCATAGACATGGCGCAGCATGCGATAGAGCACATCGAACACCACCACGGGTCGGGCATTGCCGAGGTGGGCGCGGTCATACACGGTCGGGCCACAGACATACATCCGCACGTCATCCGCATCGATCGGCGTGAAAATGTCCTTCTTGCGGGTGCGCGAATTGTGCAGCTTGATCTCGACCATCTCACGTTCCTCTCGGGCATGCCTCATGGGGCAAGCAGGTGCGCAGGCGGCTTAGCAGGATCGTTGGAAGTTGGAAACGAAGAAGCCGCCCGCGAGATTATCTCAGCAGGGAATAATGCAGCAAATAAGGGTGCAGCTTTTCCGGTTCATGGCACCGTGGATAAAGCGCAGACACAGGTTTGCCAAGTGTTCATTGCATCCGGCTCGCCTCGGGTTCCTGATCATCTTGTCAGCCACCGCCTGCCGCCCTTGGGCTGCAGGCCGGAAAATCCTTGCGCTGACCGGAGTATTGCAGGACCGTTCCCGCAACACCGCAAAGATCTGTGAAAGAGGAGGCAGCACATGCATGACCCCGGCCCGGCGTTTCGCGCCCTGCACCAGCCCGGCACCCCCTTTGTCCTCGCCAATGCCTGGGATGTCGGATCGGCTCGCATGCTGGCGGCGATGGGGGCCAGTGCCATCGGCACCTCCTCTGCGGCCTTCGGCTTCACCATCGGCAAGCCCGACGGTCAGGTGTCGCGGGACGAGGCGCTCGCCCACGCGCAAAGCCTTGTCGCGGCGACAGATTTGCCCGTCTCTGGCGACTTCGAGAATGGCTATGGCGACGATCCCGACATGGTGGCCGAAACGGTGAAGCTGGCGTTCGAGGCCGGTCTGGCCGGGATTTCCATCGAGGACACCATCGGTGGCGCCAAGACCTCCTATGACCGCGACCTCGCGATCGAGCGTATCCGTGCCGCCGCCGCCACCGCGCGTGCCCTGCCCCGCGATTTCGTGCTGGTGGCCCGCGCCGATGGCGTCATGCTGGAAAATTACGATCTGGACGAAGCCCTTGCCCGGCTTGCCGGGTTCGAGGCCGCAGGCGCCGATTGCCTCTACGTCCCCGCGCCCGCCAGCTTTGAGGACCTGCAGAAGATCTGCGAAAGCACCACTCTGCCGGTCAATGCGCTGACGGTCGGCACCCTTGCCAGCTATACGCTTGAGGATTTCGCCCGCATCGGTGTGGCGCGGATTTCGCTCGGCTCTTCGCTGGCGCGCATCACCCACCGGGTCATCATCGACGCGATGAGCGAGGTTTTCGAGGATGGCAGTTTCTCGCGCCTCAAGAAATCCGTTTCCGGTGCCGAGATTGATCAGATGCTGATCGAGGGCACGGCCAAGGGCTGAGCCGCAAACGCAAAACGGGCGCGCCAGTGGCACGCCCGTTTCTCAATACAAACCAGACCCGATCACTCGGTCACGGTGACTTTCGACATCACGTCAGGGGCGCCGACAACGGCACCGTTCTGACCTTCGCCGCGCTTGATCCGATCCACCACATCCATGCCATCCGTCACTTCGCCGACGACCGTATACTGGCCGTTCAGGAAATCGCCGGGCGCGAACATGATGAAGAACTGCGAATTCGCCGAATCCGGGCTTTGCGAGCGGGCCATACCGACCGTGCCGCGCTTGAACGGCTTGTCGGAAAACTCTGCCTTGATATCAGGCAGATCGCTGCCGCCACGGCCAGCCATGCTCATGTCGCCGCCGACCTTGCCGTACTGAACGTCGCCGGTCTGCGCCATGAAGCCATCAATCACACGGTGGAAAACGACGCCGTCATAGGCACCTTTTTCCGCCAGAGCGGTGATCTGGGCGACATGCTTGGGGGCAACGTCGTCAAACAGCTCGACGTGGACGGTGCCATTGGCGGCACCTTCGACCTGGATATCCAGACCGGTGGCGCCCGCCTGCCCCGCCAGCGCGGCAAAGCCTGCCGTCGCCAGAGCAATCGTGAGCTTACGCATCCGAGGCCACCTTGACCGAGATCATCACGTCGGGCTGCGCAGGCGGCTCGCCACGGGTGATGGCGTCGACGTGCTCCATCCCGTCAATGACGCGGCCATAAACGGTGTACTGGCCGTTCAGGAAGCTGTTGTCCTTGAAGTTGATGAAGAACTGCGAGTTTGCCGAGTTCGGGTTCTGGCTGCGGGCCGCGCCCAAAGTGCCGCGCTCATGCGGCAGTTTGGAGAATTCGGCGGGCAGATCGGGCAGATCCGAGCTGCCGGTGCCGGCCATGCGCAGATTGAAATCGCCGGTCGAGTTGCCGTGTGCCACATCGCCGGTCTGCGCCATGAAGCCGTCGATCACGCGGTGGAAGACCACGCCATCATAAGAGCCGGCGCGCGCCAGTTCCTTCATCCGCTCGGCGTGCTTGGGGGCGACGTCCGCCAGCAGCTCGATGACGACAGTGCCGCCTTTGAGCTCCATCAGGATGGTGTTTTCGGGATCCTTGATATCGGCCATTAGTCTCTCCTTACTCATGTTTGCGCCAGCAATACGGTTATGAGGCGCAATTGCCAAGTAACCCGTGTTGACCGGAGAGCGCGAAGCCGCCAGAACTTGGCCCAACTTACACAAGGAGTGGGACGCATGGGCTGGAAAACGCTGGACGACATGGAGCTTGACGGCAAACGGGTGCTGACCCGCGTGGATATCAACGTGCCTGTCGAGGATGGCAAAGTCACCGACGCCACCCGGATCGAGCGAATCGTGCCGAGCGTGAAATACATCCTCGAGCAGGGCGGCAAGGTGCTGATGCTGGCGCATTTCGGCCGCCCCAAGGGCAAGGTCGTGCCGGAGATGAGCCTGCAGGTAGTGCTGCCCGCGCTGGAAGAGGCCCTCGGCCAGAAAGTCGCCTTTGCCGAGGATCTGGAGGCCGCCGCTGGTCTTGATGAAGATGTTATCCTGCTGGAAAACATTCGCTTTTGGCCCGGTGAGGAAAAGAACGATACCGAGTTTGCCAAGCAGTTGGCCAAGCTGGGTGACATCTATTGCAACGATGCCTTCTCTGCCGCGCACCGCGCCCATGCCTCAACCGAGGCGCTGGCGCGTGAGCTGCCGTGCTGTGCAGGCCGCCTGATGCAGGCCGAGCTGGAGGCGCTGGAAACCGCGCTTGGCGATCCGGTGCGTCCGGTCATCGCGGTCGTCGGCGGCGCCAAGGTGTCGAGCAAGCTGGAGCTGCTGGGCAACCTCGTGAGCAAGGTCGACCGGCTGGTGATCGGCGGCGGCATGGCCAATACGTTTCTGGCCGCTCAGGGCATCGACGTCGGCAAATCGCTGGCGGAACACGACATGACCGAGATCGCGAAACAGATCCAGTTGAAGGCGCTGGATGTCGGCTGCGAGATCATCCTGCCCGCCGATGTCGTCGTCGCACGCGAGTTCAAGGCCAATGCCGAGAACGAGACCGTGCCTGCCACACAGTGCCCTTCGGATGCGATGATTCTGGACGCAGGCCCCGAGAGTGTGGCGCGCCTCAGCGAGGCCTTCGAGACCTCCAAGACCTTGATCTGGAACGGTCCTTTGGGTGCCTTCGAGATCGAGCCGTTCAATGCGGCGACCGATGCAGCAGCCCTGAAAGCCGCCGAGCTGACCAAGGCCGGCAAGCTTGTCTCGGTCGCCGGGGGCGGCGATACCGTGGCGGCGCTGAACGCCAGTGGCGCGGCCGAGAGCTTCACCTATATCTCGACCGCGGGGGGCGCTTTCCTTGAGTGGATGGAGGGCAAGACCCTGCCCGGCGTCGCAGCTCTGGGCGGGTGATTAGCGCACTTCGGAGGGGATCTCCCCTCCGTTAGCGCAACCTGAATTGCATGAAATGGCGCAACCCCTTAAACATGGGGCAAAGGTCGCGGAGGCGCCGCGGCCTGCACCAACCCAATTATTTTCAGGCGATTGCAAATGACGGAAACGACTCAGGCCGAATTGGTACGCGCCGACGCAGCCATGGCAGAACAGATTCGCAGCGGCGACGGTTTCATCGCGGCCCTGGATCAGAGCGGCGGCTCGACCCCGAAAGCGCTGAAGCTCTATGGCATTGAAGAGGATGCCTATTCCTCGGAGGCAGAGATGTTTTCGCTGGTGCACCAGATGCGCGCGCGGATCATCAAGAGCCCGGCTTTCAACGGGGAAAAAGTCATCGGCGCGATCCTGTTCGAGCGCACGATGGACGGCGATATCGACGGTGTGCCGACCGCAGAATACCTCTGGAAAGAGACCAAGGTTGTGCCTTTTCTGAAGGTAGACAAGGGCTTGAAAGACGAAGCTGATGGCGTCAAGCTGATGAAGGCGATGCCGGATCTGGATGCGCTCTGCGAGCGGGCCGTCAAGAAGGGCATCTTCGGCACCAAGATGCGCAGTGTTGTCGATGAGGCGAACCCGGTCGGGATCAAGGCGATTGTCGACCAGCAGTTCGAGGTCGGTATGCAGATCCTGAGCCATGGCCTGATGCCGATTCTTGAGCCGGAAGTCACCATCACAATCGCCGATAAAGCCGAAGCGGAAGACCTTCTGCGCGACGAAATTCTGGCGCATCTGGACGCCCTTCCGACGGGCGTCGAGGTCATGCTGAAGCTGTCGATCCCGGAAAAGGTCAATCAATACAAAGCACTGGTCGATCACCCTGCGGTCATGAAAGTGGTCGCGCTGTCGGGTGGCTATGAGCGTCTGGATGCCAATGCACGCCTGTCGAAACAGACCGGCATGATCGCGAGCTTTTCGCGCGCTCTGACCGAGGGCCTGTCGGCCCAGCAGCCCGAAGCCGAGTTCGACGCGACCCTGGCCGAGACAATCGATGGCATCTACCAGGCCTCTGTCGCTGGCTGAGACTGTTGCTCTATGGCACTGAAAAGGGGCGCTTTTGCGCCCCTTTTTGCTGTCCGTCAAAAATGGGATTCCCTTGGCGAATCGCATGTGGCATGTTGGCCGGATACCGCCCGTCAGAGGCGATAACCCCCTTGAAGGGGTGTGAGGCAACCATGATCAGTGACAATCGCCCGCCATTTGGGCTGTTTTTCTATTTCGCCGCCGTCCTCATGTTGGGGATGTATTTCACCTTTGCCGCTGTGCAGGGGGAATATGGGCTGTTCAAACGTGCCGTCGTGCAGGCCGACAATACCCGTCTGGAACAACAACTTGAGGCGCTGAAGGGCGAAATCTCGGTGATGGAAAATCGCACGCGGCGGCTGTCGGACAGCTTCCTCGACCTCGATCTGCTGGACCAGCAGGCCCGCGATGTGCTGGGTCTGGTGCGAGGCGACGAATTCGTTCTGCGCTGAGATCGGCATGGCCTGAGACTGTGCCGGCCGGGTGGGAACCCATCCCGGCAAGGGGCTGATTTTGCCTGATTTGACTGTCGGTATTGCGTCGGTATCCGAACGGTAACTGAACGGTGCGATTTGGCGGATCCGGGCGCGCAAAAGAGGGGCTCTGCCCCCGGCGCAGGGCGCCTCCCCCGAAGTATTTGTGGCAAGATGACGGGGTGGGGGCGTGCGGGTTTTGCCGGGTGTGGCCCAGTGCTGGCGCGCGGACTTTCAAAGAGTGATTGTCGTTGAGACTGAGTGGGCTATGGTAACGGGAAGCCCTGCGACGCATGTTTCGGGGTGAACGCCAAAGGCACTGCCGCCGCCAGGGTTGCGGCATTTTCGCCCTCGCATCCTGCGGGGATCTGATGTAAGAGATAGTTTAGTATTAAACTATCCAAGTTTTGCGCCACTGAGTCACCGGCTTATCAACAAGATCGGCGACGATTCACGGGGAGGACACCTTATATGGCAACCCGCAAAGCCCCAGCCACGCCGAATATTTCGGCAGATGAGCTGAAAACCTACTATCACGACATGCTGTTGATCCGCCGCTTTGAAGAAAAAGCCGGGCAGCTATATGGCATGGGTCTGATCGGGGGGTTCTGTCACCTCTATATCGGTCAGGAAGCCGTTGTTGTCGGCCTTGAGGCCGCAGCGGAGGAAGGCGACAAGCGCGTCACATCTTACCGCGATCACGGCCACATGCTGGCCTGCGGCATGAACCCCGATGGGGTCATGGCCGAGTTGACCGGACGCGAGGGCGGCTATTCCAAGGGGAAAGGCGGCTCTATGCACATGTTCTCCAAGGAAAAGAACTTCTACGGTGGGCATGGCATCGTGGGCGCGCAGGTGCCGATCGGTGCCGGCCTCGCCTTTGCTGACAAGTACCTTGGCAATGACCGCGTGACCTTCACCTATTTCGGCGATGGTGCCGCAAACCAGGGTCAGGTCTACGAGAGCTTCAACATGGCGGCGCTCTGGAAGCTTCCGGTGATTTTCGTCATCGAGAACAACCAGTACGCCATGGGCACCTCGCAGAAACGCTCTACCTCGTCGCCCGAGATCTTCAAGCGTGGTGAGCCTTATGGCATCCCCGGCGAGATGGTCGATGGTATGGATGTGCTGGCCGTGAAAGCCGCAGGCGAGAAGGCGATTGCCCACTGCCGCGCCGGTGACGGCCCCTACATTCTAGAAGTGAAGACCTATCGCTATCGCGGCCACTCGATGTCGGACCCGGCGAAGTACCGCACCCGCGAAGAAGTGCAGAAGATGCGCACCGAGAAAGACCCCATCGATCACGTGCGTGATCTGCTGGTGTCGGGCGGCCATGCCACCGAGGATGATCTGAAAGAGATCGACAAATCCATCAAGAGCATCGTCAACCAGTCGGCCGAGTTCGCCAAGGAAAGCCCGGAGCCCGGCGTGGATGAGCTCTGGACCGATATTTATGCCGATGTGGCGCCGCAAGACGAAGACGCCTGAGGGAGGACTAGCATATGCCCACTGAAATACTGATGCCCGCCCTCTCTCCCACCATGGAAGAAGGCACGCTGTCGAAATGGCTGGTCAAGGAAGGCGATACCGTCGCCTCCGGTGATATTCTGGCGGAGATCGAGACCGACAAGGCGACGATGGAGTTCGAAGCCGTTGACGAAGGTGTCGTCGGCAAGATCCTGATCGAGGCCGGCACCGAGGGCGTGAAAGTGAACACGCCGATCGCCGTGATGCTGGAAGAGGGTGAGAGCGCCGACGATATCGGCAAGACGTCCGAGGCGCCTGCCGCCAAGGACGAGGCGCCGAAGGCAGAGGCCGAAAAGGCCCCTGCCAAAGCCGCCGCCCCCGTCGAGGTGAAATCCAAGGCCAGCCCCGACTGGCCCGAGGGCACCGAGATGAAATCGCAGACCGTGCGCGAAGCGCTGCGAGATGCGATGTCGGAAGAGATGCGCAAGGACGAGAACGTCTACCTGATGGGCGAGGAAGTCGCCGAGTATCAGGGCGCGTACAAGGTGTCTCAGGGCATGCTGGACGAGTTCGGCCCCAAGCGCGTCGTCGACACGCCGATCACCGAGCACGGCTTTACCGGTATCGCGGTGGGTGCGGCCTTTGGTGGCCTGAAACCGATCGTCGAGTTCATGACCTTCAACTTCGCCATGCAGGCGATTGACCAGATCATCAACTCGGCCGCCAAGACGCTGTATATGTCCGGTGGTCAGATGGGGGCGCCGATGGTGTTCCGTGGCCCGAACGGGGCGGCTGCCCGCGTTGGTGCCCAGCACAGCCAGGATTATGCGGCATGGTATGCGCAGATCCCGGGTCTGAAGGTGGTGATGCCCTATTCGGCGGCCGACTATAAAGGCCTGATGAAGACGGCGATCAACGATCCGAACCCGGTGATCTTCCTCGAGAACGAGATCCTTTATGGTCGCTCGTTCGACGTGCCCGTGATCGACGATTTCATGATTCCCTTCGGCAAGGCCCGGATCTGGAAAGAGGGCAAGGATGTCACCATCGTGTCCTTCGGGATCGGCATGCAGTACGCTCTAGAAGCCGCTGAAAAGCTGGCGGAAGAGGGCATCGACGCCGAGGTGATCGATCTGCGCACGATCCGTCCGCTGGATTACGACACCGTGCTGGCCTCCGTCATGAAGACCAACCGTTGCGTCACCGTCGAGGAAGGTTTCCCCGTCGGCTCCATCGGCAACCACCTGTCGGCTGTGATCATGGAGCGCGCGTTCGATTACCTCGACGCGCCGGTGATCAACTGCACCGGCAAGGACGTGCCGATGCCATATGCGGCGAACCTTGAGAAGCTGGCGCTGGTGACCACGGAAGAGGTCATCGCGGCGGTGAAAAAAGTCACCTACCGCTGAGGGAGAGAGCGATATGCCTACGGAAATCCTGATGCCTGCGCTGTCTCCGACGATGGAGGAAGGCACGCTGGCGAAATGGCTGGTCAAGGAGGGGGACACTGTCTCCTCCGGAGATCTGCTGGCCGAGATCGAGACCGACAAGGCGACGATGGAGTTCGAGGCCGTTGACGAAGGTGTCATCGGCAAGATCCTCATCGAGGCCGGCACCGAAGGCGTGAAAGTGAACACGCCGATTGCCGTGCTGCTGGAAGAGGGCGAGACCGCCGACGATATCGGCAAGGCGTCGGCCCCCGCCGAAGCGAAGGCGAACCCCGAAGAGACCTCAAAGGCCGCTCCGGCCCCCAAGGAAGCTCAGAAGGGGCCGCAGGGCGAAGTGAGCCCTGCCCCGGCCTCGCCCAAGGGCGCGGATGGCGAGCGCATCTTTGCCTCGCCACTGGCGCGGCGGATTGCAGCGCAGAAGGGTCTGGACCTCGCCACGCTGAAGGGATCCGGCCCGCATGGGCGGATCGTCAAGGCGGATGTCGAGGCGGCTGAGGCGGCTCCGGCGAAATCGGCCGAGGCGGCGCCTGCTTCTGCGGCGGCGGCGAAACCTGCCGCGGCGACTGGCGGCATGCCGACGGGTCTGAGCACCGACGCGGTGCTGAAGATGTACGCCGATCGCGACTTCGAAGAGGTCAAGCTGGACGGGATGCGCAAGACCATCGCGGCCCGCCTGACCGAAGCCAAGCAGACCATCCCGCACTTCTATCTGCGTCGGGATATCAAGCTGGACGCGCTGATGAAGTTCCGTGCGCAGCTGAACAAGCAGCTTGAGGGCCGTGGCGTGAAGTTGTCGATCAACGACTTCATCATCAAGGCCTGCGCGCTGGCGCTGCAGTCGGTGCCGGATGCCAATGCCGTCTGGGCAGGCGACCGGGTGCTGAAGCTGAAGCCGTCGGATGTGGCTGTGGCTGTCGCCATCGAGGGCGGGCTGTTCACGCCGGTTCTGCGCGATGCCGACATGAAGTCCCTCTCGGCTCTGTCTGCCGAGATGAAGGATCTGGCAGGACGTGCGCGCGACAAGAAACTGGCGCCGCATGAGTACCAGGGCGGCTCATTCGCCGTGTCCAACCTCGGCATGTTCGGGATCGACAACTTCGACGCCGTGATCAACCCGCCGCAAGGCGCGATCCTGGCGGTCGGTTCGGGCGTCAAGAAGCCTGTCGTCAACGCGGACGGTGAGATCGAGGTCGCCACGGTGATGTCCGTGACGCTGTCGGTCGATCACCGCGTCATCGACGGCGCGCTTGGGGCCGAGCTGCTGAAAGCCATCGTCGAGAACCTTGAGAACCCGATGGTCATGCTGGCCTGATTTGGGCCGATAATAATGCTCTGAAAAGGCCGCCCCCGAGGGCGGCCTTTTTGCTGTGCGTCGGTATCTCCGGGGCAAGGGTCCCCCGGTGACGCAGGTCGGCAGCCTGACCCGCGCGAGCCCCTGGTCAGGAGATGCCGTTGAGCGGTTGATAGCGGGGGTAGATCGGCTCCATCTCGATCAGATCTCCGGCCTCCTCAGCGGGCGAGTTGAGAGCCAGCAGCGGATCCCCCCAGCCCGGCTTGGAGCGTTCGAGAAACCTGCGCAGCAGATGCGAGAAGATCCCGAGTTCGGCCTTGGTGCTTTTCAGCGCCACCAGCCGCGCCATGATCAGCTGGTATTGATCAGCGCTCAGATCGGATATCTCGACATTGGCCAAGTCGAGGCAGGGATGCAGCAGATCGAACAGGGCCCGCGCGGCCTCGATCTCCATCGTGCGATTGGACAGCGAAGTGTTGCGCAGATGCGGCGACAGGATGGTCTGCAGATCCCCGAGCGCCTGTTGAAAGCGCACCATCATACGTTCGACACTGCCACCGCGATTGGTGAAAAACGCCCGCATCTTGCCCAGCACCAGTTCAGGCAGCTCGATGCAGACAGACGAGGCCAGCAGACTGTCCGCGCCGTCATGCAGCGGCAGATAGGGGGTGAGCGCCTCAAGAAACTGAGGCGAGAGAGCGTTTGAGAGCCGGGGTTTTTCCCCCATTGGCACCACGGAGAGACGAAACGCCTCCTGTGCGAATTTGACGCCGTCGAGGCGCCATTCATCGGCCCCGCGTTCCCGAATCAGGGAAATTTCTATCGCTGGCATCGTGGACGCCCTACGAGTCACGCCTTCGATCATTATCTGCACACCTCACAATCCTGCTTGTCTCGGCTTTTGCCGTAAACAGAGTTTCTGACGAGAGCAGGTAAATTTTGATTTAAGGCATGACGGTTTTTTCCAACGGGGCAGATTTTTTATGGATACGCAGGCGCATGGTTGCAGAACGACAAACCGCCCCGAAAGCCGGGGCGGTTTGTTTTCGAAATCGTGGCAGTGGGTTAGGCTCGGATTGTCACAGTCCGAGCAGCTGGTTCATCGCCAGAGCAGGCTGATCGCAGCCGGCTTCACCGACGATTTTGGCCGGCACACCCGCGACGGTTTTGCAGGGCGGAACTTCGTGCAGAACCACAGAGCCTGCGGCGATACGGGAGCAGTGGCCGATCTGGATATTGCCCAGAACCTTGGCCCCGGCACCGATCAGAACGCCGTTGCCGATCTTGGGGTGACGGTCCTCTTCTTCCTTGCCGGTGCCGCCGAGCGTGACGGAATGCAGCATCGAGACATTGTCGCCCACGACCGCAGTTTCGCCGACCACGATCGAATGCGCGTGGTCGATCATGATGCCCTTGCCGATGCGGGCATTGGGGTGGATATCGACGCCAAAGACCTCGGACGAACGCATCTGGAAGAAATAGGCCAGATCGACGCGGCCCTGCTGCCAAAGCCAGTGCCCGACGCGATAGGCCTGCACTGCCTGGAAGCCCTTGAAGTAGAGCAGCGGCTGGATGAAGCGGTGGCAGGCGGCGTCGCGTTCATAGGTCGCGACGATATCGGCACGCGCCGAGGCGGCAATGCCGGTGTCGGCACCGAAAGCCTCATCACAGATCTCACGCAGAATCTGGCCGGACATTTCATCCGAGGCCAGCTTCAGCGAGATCCGGTAGGCGAGGGCGCGTTCGAGCGAGGGATGGTGCAGCACGGTGTTGTGAATGAGACCGCCGAGCAGCGGTTCGTCGGCAATGGCTGCCTTTGCTTCGCGGACGATACGGTCCCAGACCGGGTCGAGCTCGGCAAGTTTTGCGCGTGTGTTGGCCATGGCGATGTTCCCAAAGTTTGAGCCCAAGATTAGCAGAAAGGCGTCAGATGGGGAAACGCAAAACCGTGAACCGGTTGATCACCGATTGAAATAGCCTGACGGCCCTTGTTGCAAAGGGCCGTCAAGCAGGAGGTCGTATCTCAGGCGGTGAAGGAGAGCGTTGCGGAGGGCCCTGCCCCATAGCTGGCAGACACCTGCGCCACCTCAATCTCTGCTGCGCCACTCAGGCCATCCGCACTGCGATCGAGCGCGCTGTAGGTCCACTGCGGCTGATCGGTGAAGAGCTGGCGCACCAGAGCGCCCGCGCTTCGGATGCTGATCAGGAAGGACTGGCTCTCCTCTCCCAAAGGCACGTCGGGAGCGGACCAGCTGTCGCCGCCGGTGCGGGTGCGGCGGATCCAGGTGAAGTGCAGATCGCCGGGCACGCCGGAGGCAACGCGCAGATGACAGGGCGCATAGGGGCGCAGGCCGACGCCGTTGAAGGCCTGCACGAGGTGGCGATAGGACGGATCATCCGGGCTGCGATTGGCCGGACCGATCCGGTAGTGACGTTGCAAACCGCGCTGGTTCGGCGCGAGGGGGATCTGGTCGGGAATGCCATCCAACAGCACGATGTACGTGCCCACGGGCCAGACATCGGGCATCATGGTTTCGGTACCAAGCTGGCCACGCAAACGGTGGCTGAGCAGGTAGTGACCGGGGGCGGTGAGCGTTGCATCGCGGAACTGCAGCACCTCCCACGCCTCCGGGGTGCCGTCGCCGATGGCCAGCAGATTGCGCCCGGACAACAGACCCGCCGTGTCGGTCGAGGAAACGCTGCCCGAGGTCAGTTCGACGCCCAGCGGCGTGCCAAGGTCGATGCGCCCGACAGGGCCACGGGCCAGCGGCGTGGTGGTGACGCCGACCGTCGCACGGACCGGGATCACCTGATCCAGAGCATAGCCCGAGTCGCTGCCAGAGCTGTAGAGAGCAACACTGCCCGGCCAGGGATCGCTGGTCACCGCAAGATGCGGCGCATGAGGCACCTCATCGCCGCGCATCAGCGGCAGGTCGAGAAACAGCGGCAGGACAGGCAGCGGCGCGCGGAACGGAAGACTGCTGGGGGGATCGGCATCGATCTTGCCGGGCAGGTAAACCTGTGGTTTGACGCGCACCCCCTCGATCAGCGTGGCCGTGCCGACCTCGGCACGGTCAATGCGGTAGGGAGCAGATTGTCCCGCCTCGGTCAGAGAGATGACATCCCCTGCCCCGATATCACAGCGCGATGGCGGCAGGGCGAGACGCAGGGTATCGCGGGCCACACGGGATTCGGTCAACCAGCGCTCGACCACCTGCCGCCCCTCGCCGCGCCACATGGCAAGCGGCATCTCACTGCCCGCAACGGCGCGGCTCGTCTCATCCGGCAGGATGGCCTCTTCGGTGATGGCGGCAAAATCGGCCTCCGCCTCTATGAACTTCAGACGCATCCGGCCGGCAAGCTCGGCCTCGGCGGCGCGCTGATGTTCGATCCGTCCTTCGACATCGGCATGCAGAGCGACCTCTGACGCATCGACAGTTGCCGTGGCGCGCCCGGTGCGCATGCGAAACACGATCTGGCCCTCACGCTCAACAGCGTCGAAACCGTAGCGCAGCATGAGGGGCTGCAGGGTGCGACGCGCTTCTCCCCCATCATCGGCGAGGTAGCCGCTGACGCTGCCATAGAGGCCGGAGACGTCGTAGTGGGTCAGCCCGGCGTCTTCGCAGATTTCGGCGACGATCAGCGCCAGAGAGCGGTTGGACGCGCGTCCGTTGATCCAGTGACCGGCGTGATAATTGGCGCCGTCGCTCCACAGAGCGCGGTTGTTGGGGAAGAAGGGAAAGGGCCGCGCATCCCAGGCCCAGACAAAGCCGCGCGACATGTCGATCATAGGGCCGCCATAGACGGCAGAGGAAGGGTTGTGCGACGGGTCGCTCCAGTAGCCATACATGGCGCGCAAATACTGCATCTGGATCGTGTCATCGCGCTGCCCGTTGGAATGGAACGGCAGAGCGGATTCCGAAGACTTCGGATCGAGGAACTTGTTGGGCTGGTTGGTGCCCTTGTCGATGGCGGCGCACCCAAGCTCGGTGAACCAGATCGGTTTCGACTGCGGCACCCAGGATGTGGCGCTGGCCTGACGCACCCCGGCAATGCGATCGTGGTGAGCATTCTGCCACCAGTTCGCCACATCCTTGATGCGATAGACCCAAGGCTCGCCGTAGGCCCCATCAGTGATCGGGGTGCGCAGCTGCGCGGCCCGGTCGGCATCCGAGGCATAATACCAGTCAAACAGCTCGCCCCCCTCGATATTGCCCATCAGAAAGCTGGGGTCATAAATCGAGGTGTGGCTGGCCGCATCGAGATGATCATCGCCATCGCGCCAGTCGGACAGGGGCATGTAGTTGTCGATCCCGACGAAATCGATGTTAGCATCGGCCCAGAGCGGATCGAGATGGAAGAACCGGTCGCCCGACGCATCCTCGGGTTGATAGCCGAAATACTCGGTCCAGTCGGCGGCATAGCCGATCTTGGTGCCGGCGCCGAGGATGCTGCGCACCTCAGCGGCCAGCGCGCGCAGGGCCACGACGGCGGGAAAGCTGTTGGCCGCGCCCCGCAGCTGGGTCAGGCCGCGCATTTCGGACCCGATGCAAAAGGAGTCGACGCCGCCAGCCGCCGCACAAAGCGCAGCGCAGTGCAGGATGAAACGGCGATAGCGCCACTCTGCCGGGCCGGTGTAGACCACCTGTCCCGGCGTGATCGCGAAGTCGCTGGCGTCAGCGGTTCCGAAAAAGGCGCTGACCTCGACCGCCTGCGCAGCGGTCCCATCAGGCGTGCCCGGCTGGTTCGGTGCCACAGACCCGGTGATCCGCCCGCGCCAGGGCAAGGCAGGTTGTCCGGCGCTGCCGCTATAGGGATTGGGCAGGACATTGCCGCTGCCTTGATCCATCAGCATGAAGGGATAGAACATCACGGCCTTGCCTTGGGCGTTCAGCGCCTCGATCGCCTCGATCACCGAGGCATCGGTCGGCGTCCCGCCATAGATCGGGCGGCCCTCGTTGTCCTGCGCGACGACCTGCGCGCTGCTGCGATCCACCCCGGCGACCTGCCAGGGCATCTCGGTCCCGTCGTGTTCGTTCTGTTCGACCTTGGGCCGGATCGTGCAGCTGCCACAGCGCAGGTCATCGCCGAACCAGCTGACGATCAGCGACGCCGCCTCGCAGTTGGGCAGGCTGGTATTCAGCTGATCCAGCGACGTGGCAAGGTCGGATTTGCCGGAGGGAGAATTCACATTCGCCAGCGCCCCGCGCCCCGCACCGTAGTCATAGCTGACGGCAGAGGTTGCGAGGGCATATTCGCCGCTGCCTGGCATCAGAGCCACGCCCCGGATCGCGAATGCTGGCTCGGTGTTCGCCCCAGCAAGGGATACCGGCGCGGGGCGCAGTACCTCGAAGGTGAATTGCGGAATACGGTTCCCGAAGGGCGCGAGGTCGAGATCCTCCATCACGACATAAGCACTGCCGCGATAGGCGGGCACTTTGCCTGCGCCCTCGATCGCCTCCATCTTGGGATCGGGCAACTGGGTCGTGCTGCCGCCATAGACGCGGATGTTGAGCATCTCGGGCGAGACTTCGGCCCCGTCCGCCCAGATGCGACCAACCCCGGAGATCTGCCCTTCGCACAGGCCGATGCCCAGATTGACGCTGTAGCTGAAGTTGGCGACCTTGGGCGGGCGCGGCGCGCCCTTGCCACCGCCTGAGGTCGTGGACACCTCAGAGAACTGCGAGGCCCAGATCACCTGGCCCGCGATGCGCATCCGGCCATAGACACGTGGCAGGGCATCACCCTCGCCCGCGCCGGTCAGGCGAAAGCGCGCGACACGTCCCGTCTCTACGGCGTCCGAGCCTGCGCCGATGATGCGCTGGTCAATCACACGGCCAAGCAGAGCGCCGGCGAAACGCCCGGTTACAGCAGCGGAGAGCCCCAGCACGGAGCCGCCGACAGTGCCGCCAATGGCCGCACCTGCGGCAGAAAGTAGAATGGTAGCCATCACAGGCCCTCCTTGGGAAAGGCGAAACGCGCCACGATCCGGCGGGCCCAGGGCGCGCTGAGCGGGCTTTCCAGAACCGCGTGGCCGGAATAGGCGTGGATAAAGCTGGGGCTGGCGCCAACCTCGGCCATGATGCCAAGATGCTTGGCCACGGCCCCGGCGCGCATGCGAAACAACAGCACATCACCGGGGGCAGCATCGCTCAGCGGCTTTGGCACCAGATGGCGCTCTGCCGCCTGCCAAAGGCTTTCCTGGCGCTGAGGTTCGGACCAGTCGGCAGTATAGGGCGGCACCAACTCAGGCTCTCTACCGCGCACCTCACGCCAGACACCGCGCAGCAGGCCGAGGCAATCGGTGCCTGCCCCCCGTCGTGAGGCCTGATGCACGTAAGGCGTCCCGATCCAGCCACGCGCGGCCGCAACATAGGGGTTTGTGAGCGTCACCTGCGGCTGCCTCCATTCAGGGCGGCGCTGTTGCCGGGATTGACCATTTGCCAGTCATCCCCCGGAATATCGGGGAAGCCTTGGTAGTTCTGCCCATTTGCAAACTTCGTGCGGCAGGTTGCAAAGCGTTTGTCACACCCCGCGTCCAGCCGCAGCGCCGCGCCTGACATCGGCGCCATGCGCAAAGGCATCCACAGTTCGATGACGCGCGCGCCTGCAGCGACCGAGTCGCTCTTGATCGCAGCGGAAAGGCCCTGCGCCGCCCCGTCCAGGACGGTCAACGTACCACGCGCAAACCAGCCCTCGGCAAATCCGCTTAGAGGGGGAAGTGTGAACCGCTGCGCATGCTCCACTCCGATCAAAGTGACATCTGTGCGATAGGCGCTCAACGTCCGGTCCACACCGCAACGTGCATCCCCGAGGACAGCGGAGCATGGCTTTTGGTAGACCCGGCCCATCGGCTGGTTCAGCAGTTCAGACAATCCGCGCAATTCAGCGCGAAATGCCCCGCCTGAGCGCGTCAGCTCGCCAATAGTGCCACGAAAGATGATCTGGCGCTGCAACGGGTCGGCCCAGTTGACCAGCCAGGCAAGAACCTGAGCCCCGTCATAGCGGCCAGCCTCGATTTCGGCCGCGCTGATGGCGGCGTCAGACAACGCCCCCAGCGCTTCGGCGTTGTCGACGGACAGGCCAGTGCTCTGCTGCAAGGCAGAGGCCGACAAACCGCTGTCCGCCAGAAACGTGATGCCATCGAACGACAGGGCCTGGTCGTGATCGGTGAACCCCATCACGGTTGCGTCCCGCCGCGTGATCGCCCAGGCATGACAGACGGTGGTGGCCCCGGTGGCCATGTGATCGGAGAGTGCGCTGTTGAAGGCCATCAGACGCGCACCTCGACCACCGGGACATCGGGCACATCCCCCACCCCGAACGACGCCGCCGAGGTCTGAAAGCTGTCGGACCCGAACCGGACCGGCACGTCAAATTCGTAGCCCGCCGTGATCACTGCCGAAGCCGCAGGCGGGGTCACGAACGTCACAAGTCCCGTCGTCGCATCGATGCTGAACTCTGCACCTTCAGTACGCTGCACCCCCGCCACACCAATTTGCACAGTGCCACCCACAGGTTTGCAAATTGGGCGCTGATAGCTCTGATCGCCCGAAGCATAGGTTTTTATCAGCTGGAAAGTCTGGCACGCGCCATCCCCTGCACCGATGACCTGATCGTCGAAGGCAGGCGTGTCACTGGGCTTGCACGACTTGTGATCCGTCCAGTCCTTCCAGCGAAAGCCATGCAACTGGCCCTGCCGCGCCTCGAAAAAGGCGATCAATATCTCAATATCGTCGAGCGAGCGCATCGCGGCACCCGCATCATAGCGGCGGCGCGAATGCTGCCAGGGCGTATTGCGCTCCTCAAACCCGTTGGCGAGGGTGACGACGTCGGTGCGCCGCTCAGGCCCGCCGATGGCGCCAAAGGACAGGTTGGTGGGGAAACGAACCTCATGAAAGCTCATCTGAATCGCTCCTTATCGGTTGCGTTGGCCGCGGGTCAGGGCACGCCCCATCTGCGCGGCAATCTGGCTTTGCGAACGGCGGAACCCCTCGACATCCGGGGTGGAGATATTGATCACCACAGTGACCGGAGCGGCCGCCCCATTGCTGCGCACGCCGAGCCGTCCATCAGCGCCGCGGGCCAGCGGCATGATCGCCTCCGGGCCCGCCTCGCCCATCAGGCCAGCGCCGCCGCGCATCGGGAAATAGGTCGCACCCGACACCACCCCGCCAGTGGCAAAGGGCTGCACCCGACCCTGACTGAAGCTGGCGCCATCGGCGAAGGGCAAGGCGCCCTTCATCAGCGCGCCGATCCCCTGCGCCATCAGGCCTCCGAAATGATCGGTGACCGGGCGCACCGCCGCAGAATAGGCCGAATTGACCATCGAGTTGCGCATGGTCTGCAAGGCATCCGACAGCTTGCCGCCGTCCAGCACCACACCGTCGAGCGCCCTGCGCAAACCCCGGCTCAGACCGCGTTCGAGGATCTGGACGTCCTTGCCAGTCTCCGACAGCGAAGACCGCATCCGGCGCAATTCACCATCGAACCCGGCGGCCATGCCGGCAGCGCCTCCGAGGCTGGCGTCCAGTGCCTCGGCCTGCGCCTGCAGATCCTCAATGCCGTTCAGCTCATCCATACCACGCTCCTCACGTCCGAGGCGAAACACCGTCATCCGGATACGTCGCCAGCAATTCATCCAGCCGGGCGCGGCCCAGCCTGGTCTCGGCACCGGGCGCATTGCCCAGCAACAGCCGCAACTCTGCCGGGGTCAGCCGCCAGAAATCGTCGGGGCGCAGCCCCAGTCCGCGCAGCCCCGCCTGCATCAGAGCAGGCCAGTCAAAGCCGCTCATGCCCGCTCAAGCGGTAGCGAAAAGGCGCGCGCCAGAAGCTCAGCCGCCTTGCGCGCTGCCCCCAGTGGTCCGCCTTCGATCTCGACCGCCAGCAGATCCGACGCCCGCCCCTGCCAGCCCCCCCCGCGCAAACCGGCGACGATCAGCGCCAGCACGTCGCGGCTGGAATAGCCCCCGGTCTCAAACCGTTCGACCAGCTCGACCAGCGAGCCTGTTTCAAGCCCCGCTTCCAGCTCGGCCAAGGCACCCAGCGTCAGCTTCATGACGTGGCGCTGACCATCCAGAACCAGCGCCACCTCACCTGCCCAGGGGTTGGCCATCACAGCGCCGAAAAGCTCAGCGCCCCGGCCGAGGCCAGCGACATCTCATAGGTCGCCTCACCATCGTGGCTGCCGGCATATTCGATCGAGGTCAGCTGGAACGCGCCCTCCACCACGCCGAAATCGGGGATGATCACCTGAAAATCCGGCGTCTCGCGGTCAAAGAAGATCTGGCGTGCGCGCGCATCGCTGGCCTCGTCCCTGAACACCCCCGAGCCGCTGATCGAGGCCGAGCGGACGCCCGCGCCCCCCAGCAGTTCGCGCCAGCCGCCGGTGCTGTCCAGGCTGGTCACATCCACGGTTTCGGCGTTGAAGCTCAGCCGTGTGGCCCGCAGGCCCGCCAGTGTCTCGAACAGACCGGCACCGGTCATGTCCACCTTGATCAGAAGGTCCTTGCCGTTCTGGGCCACCATGTTCTCTACTCCTATGGAAAGGTTCAGTTGTCCTGCACGCGGGCGCGGAATTTCAGATCGATCCGGCGCAGCGCACCGGCTTCGTCGCGGCGCGCCTGCGCCTTGAGAAAGTTCAGACTGACGAGGAAACCGCGTGTCAGGGCCGGCAAGGGCTGCGCCAGCGCGTCGCTGATCGCGGCGGCAATGGTCTTGGCCACCTGAAAGCCGGACTCCTCGGTGATCACCGAGACCGTCAGATCGTGCAGCGCCCCCGCTCCGGTCTTGTCGGACCGGTCGCTGACCTGCTCTTCGCCCAGACTGACGTAGGTGGCGGGCGGCGTGCCGGCGGGCGGTGCGTCAAAGATATTGGCCCCGACCAGCGCCACCAGCGCCGCATCTGCACTCAGGTGCTGAAAGATCGCCGCCTGCAGGGCCGCGGACACCGCATAGGTCATGAGGTCACCTCTTCGCGCGCAGTACAGACCAGAAAACGACCCTCGGCATCGCGTTCGCTCACCGCTTCGATGTCGTAGATACGCCCGCCATCACGAAACCTCTGGCCCGGCAGCGGGCGACTGGGCCGCCCGATTGCCACCCCCCGCACCGAGATCTTCAGCGTCTGGCGATGCACCGTCAGACCACCCTGACGCAGCACCGTGCTCGACCCCGGCAAGACCTCGGCCCAGAGGGTGCCAAGCTCGGACCAGATCGTAGCATACCCGCCTGCGCCGTCAGCGCTGCGCATCGACTGCTCCAGCACCAGCTGACGGTTCAGCCGCGGGATCATGCCGTGCCTCGCATCGAAATGCGGATCGTGCGGTAGCGCTCGATCAGGGCGGTGACCCCAAAGGGCGTGCAGCCGCGCGACAACGACAGATCACTGCGGTATTCGTAGTAATGCGCTGCCATCAGCAGCACGGCCTGCGCCAGATCTGGGGGCACATCGCTCCATTGCGATGCGCTGCCCGCGTACATGCGCACAACCGCCTTGCCGCCCTCGGGGATTGTCGGCAGAGACCCCGACAGGCTGCGCAACACCGGCGACATGCTGTCGGTGACGATCTGAAACTGGCCCACGTCGAAACTGGTCTCGTCGCCGTTGGCTTTGACGATCTTGAACTCGGTGATCGTGCGGACAGGGGACAGCGGAAACTGCTGGCTGTCCGGGCTTTCCCACGCGCCAACGGACCATTCGAAATCCCGCGCGTAGAGCGCCTGCCCGGTCCGCCCCTCGATCGCCGAGATTGCGGCCCGCAGGTATCCCTCCAGAACCTGATCCTGAACGGCATCTTCCGAAAACCCGCTGCCAAGGTGCAGGTGCGCCTTGAAATGTTCGATCGGCAGACTGCTCTGGGGCGTTTGGTATTCTTCGATCAATATCATCTTGTTTCTCCGACGATCCGGGCCGGTGTTCCCCGACCCCATGACGCTCCGGGTCATCCCCCCCGGCGCGTGTCTCCCATCGTTGCTCTGACGGAGGGAGCAGCTGGACAACGCATTCAGAAGACACGCACCCGGTAGAGCCGGAAACCCGGCCCTACCGACCCGCCGCGCTTAGACTGCGGCGAATTTCAACAGCTTGATGGCGCCGAAATCGCTGACGTCACCACCGACACGCTTGGTGGCGTAGAACAGCACATGCGGCTTGGCGCTGAAGGGGTCGCGCAGCACACGCAGATCGGGGCGCTCGGCCACGGTATAGCCCGCGTGGAAATCCCCGAAGGCAATCGCATAGGCATCCGAGGCGATGTCGGGCATGTCCTCGGCCACCAGCACCGGATAGCCCATCAGACGCGCCGGCTCGCCTGCGCTCAGACTGTCGGACCACAGGAAGCGGCCATCGGCATCCTTGAGCTTGCGCACCGCGCCCGCCGTCTTGGAGTTCATCACGAAGGTGCCATTGGCGCGGTAGCGCGCCCCCAGTGCATAGACCAGATCGACGATCGCATCGGCCGGATCGTTCAGATCGAAATCGCCATTCGCGCCGGTCGCGATATAGCCGAGGTTATCCCAGGACCAGCTGGCATCGGCGACCTTGGGATGGTTCAGGAAACCAGTGGGTTTGTCGACACCATCACCGCTGATGAACGCCGCCGCCTCCGCCCGCGAGAATTTGTCGGCGATGCGCTCGGCCAGCCAGCTCTCGATGTCGAAGGCGCTGTCATCCAGCAGACGTTGCGAGGCTTTCGGCAGCGCCGACAGCTCGAACAGCGGAATGGCGATGCGATCCACCGTCGGCGTCGAGGTTTCCGAGACCGAGCTTTCGTCGTTCCAGCCCGCCCCGATATCGGTCGTGTCCACCAGCACATCGTAGGACGTCGCGTTGACATTCACCACATTGGCGATCTGGCGGATCGAGGACGACGCCATCAGGACCGAGCGGATCGTCTCCGAGGTCATCGGATCGATCAGGTAGCCGCCGTCGCCATTGACGGCCGTGGACATCGCCTTGCCCTCCAGCTCAAGGCCACGCAGGCCATCGTCATCGCCAGAGCGCAGATAGGCGTTGAAGGCCTTCTGATGCGGGGCTTCGATTTCGGCGGACCGTGCCAACGCCGGGCGCGCTGCGGTCAGGGTTTTGCGATCAAGCATGGTCAGTCGGCTTTCCTGTTGTTGAAGCTTTGCGTGAATATCAGACTGGAAGTCCTTGAACTCCCTCATGAAATCCGTCACGGCGGATTTCACCTCGGCCACGGGAGACACAAGCTCTCCGTGCCGAGACGTGATCTCGGTCATACCCATCGTCTTCTCCTGTGATGGAAAGTGAGCGCGCGCCCTAGCGGTCGCCCAATTCGGCCCGTGCGACCCGAAAGGCCGCTGCCAGCTCGCGCAGGCCATCGTCGAACGGGGTGTCCCCCTTGCCGGCAACCCGTGCACTGGGCAGCATCGGGAAGGTCACCAGCGACACCTCCCAAAGCTCCAGTTCCGTCAGAAGCCTGCGGCCTCCGGTATCCTTGGTGGCGCGCTTGGTGCGATAGCCGATCGACAGCCCGTCAATCGCGCCAGCGCCGATCAGCGCCGCCGCCTCGCGCCCCTTGGCGACACTCTCCAACAGGCGGCCCTTGACCCAGAGGCCGGTGGCATCCTCACGGATCTCGTCCCAGACGCCGATCGGCTGGGACGGATCGTGCTGCCACAGCATCTTGACCCGCCGACCCTCGGCGGCCAGCGCGGCCAGGCTGGCCGCATAGGCCCCCTGCGCCACCACGTCGCCACCCTGATCACAGGCGCCAAAGCGCGAGGCGTAGCCCTCGATCGACAGACCGTCCTCCTGTACGCTCAAGCCCTCGTCGAACTGGCAGAACTTGCGCTCCAACCCGCTGGTCATTTCCTGCATCTTGTACTCCTCACGGCAAACGTTCGATGATCGACTGAAAGGCCTGCGCCAGGATCACCCCGACGACGCCGTAGACGGTCAGCCACAGACGCCGCTCCAGCCGTTCGATGATGATCTCCAGCCGGTCGATGCGCCCGTTCAACCCGTCGATCTGCAATTTTGAGACGCGCTCATGCGCTTCCAGCTTCAGCGAGGGCGCGCACTCAAAGCTCTCGTAGCTGATCCGCGCGACCTCGCGGGGGTTACCCATGATCGGGGTCCAGCGGCGGCAGACCCAGCATCAGCCGCTTTTCGGCCTCGCTCAGAAAGCTCGCCTCGCTGACGCGCCGCCACTGCGCATCGCGTTCGTCCGCCAGCGCCGGCACCTTGTCGAGGTCGGGGCCCAGCATCAGATCCTCGCCGGTAAAGCGCTCCAGCCACTCACCCACGCTGGCCGTGACACGCGTTGCCAGCGGCAGCACCGTCAGACGAAAGAAAGCCCGGTGCGCCTCCTGGTAATTGGCGTAGGTCGCGTCGCCCTGGATCCCCAGCAGCATCGGCGGCACCCCGAAGGCAAGGGCGATCTCACGCGCGGCGGCCTCCTTGGTCTTCTGGAACTCCATGTCGGAGGGGCTGAAGCCCATCGGTTTCCAGTCCAGCCCGCCCTCCAGCAGCATCGGCCGCCCGGCATTGCGCGCGCCCTGATGGTGCATCTCCATCTCGTTGACCAGCCGGTCATATTGCTCCGTGGTCATCGAGCCTTCGCCCTCGTACCCCTTGTAGACGATCGCGCCTGAGGGCCGCGCAGAATTGTCCAGCAGCGCCTTGGACCAGCGCGAGGCGCTGTTGTGCACGTCCAGCGCCTGCGCCGCCGCCTGCATCGGCGACAGACCATAGTGGTCGTCCTGCGGATGAAAGCTCTTCATGTGACAGATCGCGGGCCGGTCGCCGGTGACGTCAAAGCGGTGCTTGCTGCCGTTCACGTTGTAATCAAACGCCACCGGCCAGCCGTCATCACCCGGCACAAGGCTCATGCGGTCACTGCGCAGCACATGCAGCTCGACCGGCGCGCCCTCCTCTGCGGCGACCGCCTCGAGATAGGCGTTGCCAGTCAGCAGCAGGTGGCCATAGAGCGCCTCGAACATCTCGGCGCGGCCCTGCGCCTGGTTCGGCTTGCGGATCAGCGACAGCACCGGGTGCTCCTCATAGCGGCGCTGACGGTCCTGCAGGATCAGCGGCAGGGCGGCGGCGGCCTCAGCGATCATCTTGACCGCGCGGTAGCCCACCGGATTGCCGGTAAAGCCGGTCCGCGTCAGCGACACCGCATCGCGCGGCGACCAGGCGACCCGGCCCGAGCTTTGATAGGCCACCAGCTTGCCGGTTGCCGAAGCCTTCTGCTCCGGCGCGGCAACGGTGGTCTTGGCAGCCCCGTCGCGGCGGAAATAGTCGATGACCCCCATGCGCGTCTCCTTGCTTGCGTGTTCCGGCTCACCCGTCTGGCGATCCATGAGACATAATTTGTCTGCAATTCCTTAAGAACTGGCTGGGCCAACGTACGATGGGCGTTCTGCGCAATTTCAGTGGGTTAAGTCCTGAATATGCAAAAAGGGCCCCGGTTTCCCGGGGCCCTGTCAAACTTTGCAAAGTTGGCGCGTCTCAGATGCTGCGCACCGTCGGGTTCCATTTCGGCTGCGCCGCGATCATCAGCTCATGCAGCGCCCAGACCAGCGCGTCGAGGCGATCCGGGCTGCCGCGCCCCTCCCAGCCACGCATGGTCATCTGGCTCAGCTGATCTTCCAGCGCACCCAGACCGCGAACATGGAACACACGGCCCTGTTCATAGAGCGCCGCCACCGGCTCGGCCCGCGCCGACTTGCCCCGCGCGGCGCGCACCTTCTTGACCGGCGCCAGTGGGTCGACCTGCCGGATCACCGCCTCCACCAGATCACCGCCCTGATTGACCTCAGCGACGATCTTGTCAGCCCCGTGGCGCTCCATCGCCGCAATCGCCGCCTCGGCCCATTGCGCGGGACTGGCCGCCGACACGCTCGCATCCTCCAGCACGTAAGCCCGCCATGTCTGCGGCGGCCCCTTGGTCACCACACCGGCAACCACGATGCCGCACTCGTCCGAGCCAGCGTGCCCCGTCACCGGCGGGTCCACCGCCACCACGATGCGATCCAGCGCGGGCACCACATCCACCTGCGCCCCCACAATCATCGCCTCGGTCCAGAGCGCGCCTTCGGTATCGGCCAGCATCACGCCGTCCAGCTCCTGCCGGCCCAGCCATGTGCCCGCGTAGCGCGCCCGCACCTCTTCGAGGAAACCCTCCGCCAGATTGGCGCGATTGGCCTCGGTCGGCGCCTGCGTCACCACGGTCGAGGGGCTGGCCATCAGCTGCTTCAGCACCCCGACATTGCGCGGCGTGGTGGTCACACAAACCCGCGGATCCTCGCCCAGCCGCAGCGCGAACTGCAGCATGTCCCAGGTGCCTTGCGCCTTCTTCCACTTGGCCAGCTCATCCAGCCAGGCGCCGTCGAACTGCGGCCCGCGCAGCGCCTCGGGTTCACTGGCGGAAAACGCCTGCGCCTCGGCGCCGTTGGGCCAGATCAGCTTGCGCTCGCTGGCCTTCCAGACCGGGCGGCGGTCGGGGGGCGAACAGGCCATGATGCCGCTCTCGCCGAAGATCATCACGTCGCGCGCCTGATCGAAGGTTTCGGCCACCAGCGCGATGCGGCGGCACTTGCCCGCATCCCGCGGCCCCGCCCCCTCGACCTGAGAGCGCACCCATTCCGACCCGGCGCGGCTTTTGCCCGCGCCACGCCCGCCCAGGATCAGCCATGTCCGCCAGTCGCCCTCGGGCGGCAATTGATGCGGCAAGGCCCAGAACTCGAACAAAAAAGGGAGAGCACGAAGCTCTCCCTCATTCAGTTCATCCAGAAACGACCTTTGCGTATCCGCATCTGCGCAGGCGATCCAGTCGGCACCCGATCGAAGTCCTTGCGGCGGCGAGGTCGATATCCCCGCCTCCTGAGGTCGGTGCTCCATTGCGTTGTCTTCCTTCATCTAGCTTGGCCTCCATCTCCATAGCAAACCGGACCCAGAACCGGATTTCGCCGCACATCGCGGTCGCGTCGCTGACCGCCTCGACCTCTCCGGCGCGCACCCTGTCCTGCAGCGCCTTGAGGTCTTGTGTGATGTCCAGCACCTGTCTTTCGATCGTTTCGATCGTCGTACGCAAACGGGTGTCTTCTCTCTCGGACGTTACGTTTGTCATTTTTGCTCTGCCTCGTGCGTTTGTTGTCCCCGATCGAGCGGCACGAAAAAAACGGCCTCGGGATCTCTCCCGGGCCGCTTACCCATGTCTTCCAGCATGTCACAATCTATACGCTACAGCGCGCGCTCTGTCAAAAATGCGCGCGTTTGCGGCGGCTTACGAAATCTCAAGGATTTCATGCAGAGCCGCCGCAAGTCATTGATATCACACGCTACTGGTTGGCACCATTCTGTTCGATCTGGCGCCATTTGGCGACGTTGGCATTGTGCTGCTCCAGCGTCTCGGCAAAGGCATGACCACCCGAGCCGTCCGCCACGAAGTAGACGTAATCGCTGACCTCGGGGTTCACCGCCGCCTCGATGCTGGCACGGCCGGGGTTGGCGATCGGGGTCGGAGGCATGCCGTCGATCTGGTAGGTGTTGTAGGGCGTCGCCCGGTCCAGCTCGCTGCGGCGCAGCCCGCGATCCAGAATGCCTTCGCCCTTGGTGATGCCATAGATCACCGTCGGGTCGGTCTGCAGACGCATGCCGCGCCGCAGACGGTTTTCAAAGACGCTGGCGACCATGCCACGCTCGTCCGGCACGCCAGTTTCCTTCTCAATGATCGAAGCCATGATCAGCGCCTCTTCAGGCGTATCAAACGGCAGATCGTCGGCGCGGCTTTCCCAGGCGGCCTGCAGACGCAGGCTCTGCTGGGCGGCCATACGCTCCAGCACGCTTTCGCGGGAATCGCCCTTCAGCACTTCGTAGCTGTCAGGGGCAAGCGAGCCCTCGGCAGGCACCGTCGCCACATCACCGCTCAGCACATCGGCGGCCTTCAGCACCTGAACCACCTGCCAGCTGGTCACGCCTTCGGCCATCGCCACACGAAAGCGCGTGTCAGACTGCGCCTTGACGTCGGTATAGGCCTGGGGCGCATCGCCCTCGCCGGGGACGAACTTGGCGCGTTCGATAAAGCGGCTGGTCGCCGGATCCAGTTCCCGCACCAGCACATCAGAGGAGCGCACGCCGACGCGATAAACAATCTCGGTGCCGCAGGTGCTGGCGCCGCCGCGTGTCACCAGACCCACGATATCGGCCATGCTGGAGCGCGCGGGCACCAGAAAGGCCCCCGCCTTCAGGTCATCGGCCTTTTCCGTGTACTCGGCCCCGACCCGCATCAGCGCACCACTCTTGACGGCGCCCTGTTCCTGCAGATCAGCCGAGACACCGCGCATGGTTTCGCCCGGCGCGACCCGCACGCAGATCGCCTCGCTCAGCGGGCCTTCGGCACGGTATTCCCGCTTGCCGTAGATGATGGCGCCGCCCAGAAGCAGCGTCAGCACGATCAGCAGCGAGATCCCGTTAGACGCGATAGAGCGCCACATTCAGCGGACCTTCCCGAAGACCAGGCTGGCATTGGTGCCGCCAAAGCCGAAGGAGTTCGACAGCACGGTATCGATCTTGCGTTCAACCTTGGCATTCGGCGCCAGGTCGATCTTGGTCTCGACGGCCGGGTTGTCCAGGTTGATCGTCGGCGGTGCGACCTGATCGCGGATCGCCAGAATCGAGAAGATCGCCTCGATCGCGCCCGCCGCCCCCAGCAGGTGCCCGGTGGCCGATTTGGTCGAAGACATGGTGACCTTGCTCGCGTGATCGCCCATCAGACGCTCCACCGCGCCCAGTTCAATCGTGTCGGCCATGGTCGAGGTGCCATGCGCGTTGACGTAATCGATATCCGCAGGGGTCAGCCCGGCGCGCTTCAGCGCCATCTCCATGCTGCGGCGCGCGCCATCGCCATCCTCGGCAGGTGCCGTGATGTGATAGGCATCGCCCGACATGCCATAGCCGAGGTATTCACCATAGATCTTGGCGCCGCGCGCCACGGCGTGTTCGTATTCTTCCAGCACGACAATGCCCGCGCCCTCGCCCATCACGAAACCATCGCGGTCCGCGTCATAGGGCCGGCTGGCCTTGGTGGGATCATCGGCATATTTCGTCGACAGCGCCTTGCAGGCGTTGAAGCCCGCGATGCCGATCTTGCAGATCGCCGCCTCGGCGCCGCCTGCAACCATCACATCCGCATCTCCCCACTGGATCAGCCGCGCCGCATCGCCAATGGCGTGGGCGCCCGTCGAACAGGCGGTGACGACCGAATGGTTCGGGCCGCGAAATCCGTAGCGGATGCTGACCTGACCCGAGATCAGGTTGATCAGCGCGCCCGGCACGAAGAACGGGCTGACGCGGCGCGGGCCCTTCTCTTCCATCATCACGGCGGTATTGGCGATCGAATTCAGACCCCCGATGCCCGAACCGATCAGCACGCCGGTGCGCGCCTGCGCCTCGATGTCGGTGGGCTTCCAGCCACTGTCCTCGACGGCCTGCTGCGCGGCGGCAACACCGAACAGGATAAAGGTATCAACCTTGCGCTGTTCCTTCGGCTCCATCCAGTCATCGGCATTGAAGGTGCCGTTGCTGCCATCTCCGCGCGGCACTTCGCAGGCATAGGTTGTGGTCAGACCTTCGGGATCAAATTGACCAATCCGGTCCGCACCGGACTGACCCGCAAGCAAGCGGCTCCAACTTTCCTCAACCCCGCAGGCCAGAGGAGTGACAAGCCCAAGCCCGGTGACAACGACACGACGCATCTATACTGCCCTTCTCATTTTCTCACCGACGCTCATACCCCGGCGCAGCCTCCGGGGGCAAGCCTATGAGGCAGCAGGCGCATTTCTGCGCAAATCCCCCCTCAGAAAAGTCCACGCGCCCCGCGCAACTCTCCCCCAATCTGCACCTGTGGCGCAAAAAGAAAAGACCCCCGCCAGAATTGGCAGGGGTCTTTCAGGATCTTCTCACCCCGGCGATGCCGGGACAGCGCCTGAAATCAGGCGGCTTCGGTGATGAACTTGACCGCGTCGCCGAAGGTCTGGATGTTCTCAGCGGCGTCATCGGGGATCTCGATGCCGAATTCTTCTTCGAAGGCCATGACCAGCTCGACGGTGTCGAGGCTGTCTGCGCCCAGGTCGTCGATGAACGAAGCGTTCTCGGTGACCTTGTCTTCTTCCACGCCGAGATGTTCGACAACGATCTTCTTCACGCGTTCTGCGACATCGCTCATAGGTATTCCCCTCACGTCAGTTGGGCCCCTCGGGCCCGGTTCTTGTCTTGCCCCCAACCGGGGGCATCTACCAATGCCCTTGCGGGCGCTGACACCTCCGCCGCATGGCGTAGGCACGGGGACAGCCTTTGCAAGCGCCCCGCCAATCTGCGCCGCCTATAGCACATGCTCAGCAGTAGGCAAACGCTTTCACAACCTGGTGTGTTCCCTCGCCCCCTGCAAGTTGCTCCGGGCCGCGCCTTTTCGCGCGCGCCTGGCAAACGAGGCCGATTCCGCCATAAAAAAAGGCCGGATACAGCGATCCGGCCCCTCTCGATTGCATCGGATGCAGCGCAGTTTTCCCCGGCATTTCGCCACGATTCCCCGCGCCACGGCCCTCAGATCATCGCCATGCCGCCATTCACATGCAGGGTTGCGCCGGTGACATAGCCGGCCTCGACGCTCGCCAGATAGATCACCGCCGCCGCGATCTCCTCGGGCGTGCCCATGCGCGCCGCCGGGATCTGCACGTTGATCTTGGCCTTCTGCTCGTCGCTCAGCTTGTCGGTCATCGCGGTGGCGATAAAGCCCGGCGCGACACAGTTCACCGTGATGCCCCGGCTCGCCACTTCATAGGCGATGGACTTCGACAGCCCCACCATCCCGGCCTTGGAGGCCGCATAGTTCGCCTGCCCCGGATTGCCCGTCGTCCCGACGATGGAGGAGATATTGATGATCCGCCCCCAACGCGCCTTCATCATCGGCCGCATGACAGCCCGGCACAGCCGCATGGTCGAGGTCAGATTGACGTCGATGACGCTCTGCCAGTCCTCGTCGCTCATCCGCATGAACAGCTGGTCCTTGGTGATCCCGGCATTGTTCACCAGAATATCCAGAGACCCCATGGCCTCGATCGCCTGCTTGGGCAGCGCATCCACCGCCGCCGCGTCCCCGAGGTTGCACGGCAACACATGTGCCCGCTCGCCCAGCTCCGCCGCCAGCGCCTCCAGCGGCGCCACGCGTGTGCCGCTCAGCCCCACGGTCGCGCCCGCGCCGTGCAGCGCCTTGGCGATCTCACCACCGATTCCACCGCTCGCGCCGGTCACCAGCGCCGTCTTGCCTGTCAGATCAAACATACCGTTCTCCTCAGGGTGCACCTACACCCGGTTTCCCTGTTTCAAATATCCTGCGGGGGGCCCGGGGGGCGCAAAGCCCCCCTTTTACTTTAACCAATGGGGCGCAAAGCCCCGCACAATCCCCCGCTAGCGTCTCAGCCCTCGCTCGGGGCCACCGCCGCCTTCACTTCGTCCGGCGTGCCAACAGCCTTGCAGGCCACCGCCTTGTCGATCCGCCGGATCATCCCCGACAGAGCCTTCCCGGCACCAATTTCCCAAATCTCATCGACACCCTGCCCGGCCATCCACAGCACGCTCTCGCGCCAGCGGACCGAGCCCGTGACCTGCTCGACCAGCAGCGCGCGGATCTCGTCGGGATCGCTCACCGCTGCGGCGCGCACGTTGGCGACCAGCGGCACGGCAGGCGCATTCAGCGTGACCTCGGCCAGCGCTCCGGCCATCACCTCGGCGGCAGGCTGCATCAGCGCGCAATGGAACGGTGCGCTCACCGGCAGCAACAGCGCACGTTTCGCACCGCGTGCCTTGGCAATCTCGCAGGCTCGCTCGACGGCATCCTTGTCCCCCGAGACGACCACCTGACTGGGATCGTTGTCGTTGGCGGCCTGACAGACCTGCCCCTGAGCGGCCTCTGCCGCGACCTCGCGCACCGTCTCAAAGTCCAGACCCAGCAGCGCCGCCATGGCGCCGACACCAACCGGCACGGCCTCCTGCATGGCCCGGCCGCGAATGCGCAGCAGACGCGCCGCGTCCGACACGCTCAGCGCGCCAGCGGCGGCCAGTGCGGAATATTCGCCAAGGCTGTGCCCGGCGACAAAGCTTGCGTCGGTGATGCTGACACCCTCGGCCTCCAGCGCACGAAACGCGGCCAGCGAGGTCGCCATCAGGGCGGGCTGGGCGTTCTGCGTCAGGGTCAGCGCGTCCTGATCGCCCTCCCAGATCAGCGTGCTCAGCTTTTCACCGAGCGCCGCGTCGACCTCGTCGAAGACGGCGCGGGCCGCCGGATAGGCATCGGCCAAAGCTTTGCCCATGCCGATGGTCTGGGCTCCCTGACCGGGAAAAACAAATGCGCGGCTCATGGCTCACTCCCTTGCGTCATGTTGCGCCGGGGGATAGCGGCCAGAGCGCCATATGGCAATGCACTGCTGGCGATGCCGCCCTGCCAAGCAAGGCCGCGCTCAGCCCTCAACGCGGTTGCGCCGCCCCGCGCCTCAGTAGCGCGGTCGGTCCGTGCGAATACCGTCAAAGCGCGGATCATCGAACGCGCGATAGCGCGGCCGACGACTGCTTCTGCGATGGCGCTGCGCATCCGCGCGCACCCGCTTCGTGCCGACAACCCCGATCAGACACAGCGCAGCGCCAGTCGCCAGATGCGTCAGATGCGCCCCATGCAGAACCGCCACCAGCGGCCCCGCAAACACCAGCGTCACAGAAACCGCCTGCCGCAGCAGCAAGCGCAGACACAACCGCGCCGGCACGCCGCGCGGCATCTGAGAACTGGGGTGTGCGGGCACGAAGTTGCGCTGATAGCCCTCTGCCTGACTGAACCGTCCATTGCGCATCTCACCGCTCTCCTTGTCGGCTGCCCGCGTCGCGGCCCGCTCACAGGCCAACCGCAGATATCCCCGCCGAAAACAGCCGCCCGGCAGGTGCCGCCAAATGCACAGCCGAATCTTACCCAGGCCTTGAATCGAACCGCATCTGCCACCCCGCCCCCTAAAAGGCCCCTCCCGCAGAAACCGGGCTCAGAAACGGGCTGCCAAAAGCGCACCCCGGCGCTTGCCCTGCGCGGGCATCCGGTGTATTGGGCGGCTCCTTCCGCAGGTAATGATGAACCGCGCAGTCTCTCGTGGATGGGTCGCGGAAGGATCCGGCCCTCCTATGAAATGCGCCTTGATATAAACAGGAGTGCACATGCCGCTTTACGAGCATGTCTTTATCGCGCGCCAGGATCTTTCCAACGCGCAGGCCGAAGGCCTCATCGAACACTTTGGCGCCGTCGTCACCGACAACGGTGGCACGCTCGTGGATCACGAGTACTGGGGTGTCAAAACGATGGCCTACAAGATCAACAAGAACCGCAAGGGCCACTATGCCTTCCTGCGCACCGACGCGCCTTCGGCCGCCGTGCAGGAAATGGAACGCCTGATGCGCCTGCACGACGACGTGATGCGCGTCCTGACCATCAAGGTCGACGAGCACGCCGAGCTGCCCTCCGCGCAGATGCAGAAACGTGACGAACGTGACGACCGTCGTCGCGAACGTCGTTGATCAACGCCTGAACGAAAGGACCTAACACATGGCCACGAAACCATTTTTCCGCCGCCGCAAGGTCTGCCCCTTCTCGGGCGACAATGCGCCGAAGATCGACTACAAAGATACGCGCCTTCTGCAGCGCTACGTTTCCGAACGTGGCAAGATCGTGCCGTCCCGCATCACCGCCGTCTCGGCCAAGAAGCAACGTGAGCTGGCCCGCGCCATCAAACGCGCCCGCTTCCTCGCCCTGCTCCCCTACGCCGTGAAGTAAGGAGACCGATCAGATGCAAGTCATTCTTCTCGAACGCGTCGCCAAGCTTGGCCAGATGGGAGACGTTGTCTCCGTCAAGCCGGGTTTCGCCCGCAACTACCTGCTGCTGCAAGGCAAGGCCCTGACCGCCTCGAAAGAGAACCTGGCTCAGTTCGAAGGCCAGAAAGCTCAGCTCGAAGCCAACAACCTCGAATCGAAAAAAGAGGCCGAAGCTCTGGGCGAGAAACTCGACGGACAGAAGTTCGTCGTGATTCGCGCAGCTTCCGATGGCGGCAACCTGTATGGTTCGGTCACCCCGCGTGACGTCGCCATCATCGCCACCGAAAACGGCTACACCGTTGCGCGCAAGCAGGTCATCATCCCGCTGCCGATCAAGGATCTGGGCCTGCACGTCGCCAACGTGACGCTGCACCCCGAAGTGGTCGTCGAAGTCATCCTGAACGTCGCTCGCACCCGCGAAGAAGCCGAAGTTCAGGCCGCTGGCAAATCCATCCGCGAACTGGCTGCTGAAGAAGAAGCCGCCGCCGAATTCGAGATTTCGGAACTGTTCGACGACATGGGCTCCGCTGCCAACGACGACGACTACGCCGGCTCGGACAACGCATCGGACGAAGACGAAGAGTAATCTTCGCCACGTCTGCCGCGACCGGAACCGCGCCCTGCAAGGGGCGCGGTTCTTTCATTTTCAGCCCACTCCCGAAATCGCGCTGACGAAATATAAACCTCTCCCCGGCCATTCTGCGGCTCCGGTCTGCCCCTTCGGCAGCGCCGACACCGACGTAGAAACGAAGGCTGGCCATGTTGTTGAGGTTTTGCGCCAAGGTGCGCTGCTGTCTGATCCTCCTCGCCCTCTGGGGCGGGCTCAGCGCCGCGCCCGGCCTCGCCACCCCCGTCTCCCTGCTCGCCCCTCAGGGCGCTGAGGCTGCGCCTCTCTCCGCCCAGCCGCGCCGTGCGGCGCTGCTGCCTGACCTCGGCAGTGTCGCCCCCGGACAGGCGCTGGCCGACAGACCGCCCGCCGATACCAACACCGGTGCCAGTGCGGGCGACATCGCCGCCGCCGTCGCCCGCGACCTGCTGCGCCAAGCCCAGAGCGATCCTGCCCCGAAATCCGCAATGCCCCCGCTGATGCAAACCCTGAACAACATCGCGCAACCTACTGGTGTCATTCAGACTTCTGCCAAAACACCAGTCGTCAACCACGTCTCCAGCCTGTTCAGCGGCCGGAGTGCCACCAGCCTGTTTGCCCCCTCGACGCGTGTGCGTCCGTCGCGCGGCAAAGCCGCCTTCGCCGCGCCGGGCTACACGCCCCTGCTCTCGGGCAGCCACGCGCAGCGCCTCAAGCACCTGATTGCCAGCGTCGAATCCCACCGCGATGGCTATGACGCCGTGCAATACGCCGCCACGGTGCGCCCCGCCAAGCGCCCGACCCAGATGACCCTCCAGGAGATTTACGACTGGACCACCGCCACCCCCGGCCAGCAGCACGCCATTGGCCGCTACCAGATCATCCCCAAGACGCTGAAATACCTCGTTGCCAGCCTCGGCACCGATCCGCGCGAGGTCTTCTCGCCCGCGCTGCAGGACCGCTTTGCCGACAAGCTGCTGCAGGACGCAGGCTATCACGACTTCCTCAGCAACCAGCTGTCGCGTCACGATTTCATGCACAACCTCTCGCAGGTCTGGGCAGGTCTGCCGAGCGCCTCTGGCAAATCCTACTACCACGGCCTTGCAGGCAACCGCGCCTCGATGACATGGGCGCGTTTCGACGCCGAGATGGCGCGGATCTTTCCCGGCTGACAGGCCCGCGCGCGCGTCATAAAGACGTTTTGCCAATCGCGCATGGAAATCTGATGAAGTTTAAGATATACAACGGCAACATTCCCAGCTAAACGTCCCTTTTTCCGCGGCCCCGGCGCTCTCCAGCCCCGCTCCGCCCGCCATCTCACGGATCGCCCCAAAGCATGATATCTTCCCTCTCCGATGCGCTCGCCGAGCGTGGCTATGACAGCCTGACCCCCGTACAGGAGGCCGTAACCGCACCTGAGCTGCAGGACGCAGACCTTCTGGTCTCCGCCCAGACCGGCTCCGGCAAGACCGTCGGCTTTGGCCTCGCCATTGGCCACACCCTTCTTGGCGACGAATATCGCCTCGCGCCCCCCGCCGCCCCGCTGGCCCTGATCATCGCGCCGACGCGCGAACTGGCCCTGCAGGTGATGCGTGAACTGGCCTGGCTCTATGCCAAGGCCGGCGTCCGCATGGCCTCCTGCGTTGGCGGCATGGACATGCGCGAAGAGCGTCGCAACCTCGAACGCGGCGCCCATATCGTTGTCGGCACCCCCGGCCGTCTGGTCGACCACATCAAGCGTCGCTCGCTCGACATGAACAGCCTGCGCGCTGTCGTGCTCGATGAGGCGGACGAGATGCTCGACCTCGGCTTCCGCGAAGACCTTGAGTTCATGCTGGGCGAGGCCCCTGCCGACCGCCGCACGCTGATGTTCTCGGCCACCGTGCCGCCGATGATCGCCAACCTTGCCAAGCAGTTCCAGCGTGACGCCGTGCGCGTCAACACGGCCACCTCGGGCAAGCAGCACTCCGACATCACCTATCAGGCGCTGCGCGTCGCACAGGCGGACGGCGAAAACGCCATCATCAACACCCTGCGCTACCATGACGCTGAAAACGCCATCGTTTTCGCCAACACCCGCGCCGCCGTGAACCGCCTTACCGCGCGCTTCTCGAACCGTGGTTTCTCGGTCGTCTGCCTTTCCGGCGAGCTGAGCCAGAACGAACGCACCCACGCGCTGCAAGCCATGCGTGACGGACGGGCCCGCGTCTGCGTCGCCACCGACGTCGCCGCCCGCGGCATCGACCTGCCCAATCTTGAGCTGGTGATCCACGCCGATCTGCCGACCAACGCCGAAGCCCTGCTGCACCGTTCGGGTCGCACCGGGCGCGCCGGTCGCAAGGGCATCTCTGCCCTGATCGTCGGCCCGCGCGATGTGAAAAAGGCCGAGCGTCTGCTCGGCTGGGCCAAGATCAAGGCCGAATGGGGCGTCGCCCCCACCGCAGACGAGATCCTGCGCCGCGACGAAGAACGCCTGCTCACCGATCCTGCATGGGACGAGGACATCTCCGAGGAGACCGCAACCTTCGCGGCCAAGCTTCTCGAACAGCACAGCCCTGAAAAGGTCGCCGCCGCCTACCTGCGCCTCTACCGTGCGCGCCAGTCGGCGCCCGAAGAGCTCGGCAACCCGGATGAGCGCCCGACCCGCCCTGAGCGCGGCGAACGCGCTGACCGCACGCCTTTCGGCCCGTCCAAGTGGTTCGCCCTCTCGGTCGGTCGTGACAACAAGGCCGAAGCCCGCTGGCTGCTGCCGCTGCTCTGCCGTTCGGGCAACCTGACCAAGGAATCCATCGGCGCGATCCGCGTGCAGGACTCCGAGACCTATGTCGAGATCCTCGAATCCAGCGCCCCCGGCTTCCTGAACGCCATCGGTGCCGCACAGGAGCTTGAAGACGGCGTCGGCGTCCGCCCGATGGACGACGCCCCGCCGCGCCCCAACCGCGCGCCCAGCTCCGACAAGCCGAAATTCGACAAACCGAAGTTCGACAAGCCCAAGTTCGACAAGCCGCGCGGCGACAAGCCTGCCTATGACAAGCCCGCGTCCGACAAGCCCGCCTACGACAAACCGCGTGCCGAGAAACCCGCCTATGAGGCCGTCGCCCAGACCGCGCCTGCGCAGGACGCCGCCGTCCAGCATAGCCCGCGCACCGAGGCCGTCGAAGCCCCTGCCGAGCCCCGCTCGGAAAAGCGCGCCTTTGAAAAGGTGCCCTACTCCGGCGATCGCAAACCGGCGTCCAAACCCGCTGGCTTCAAAAAGCCCAAGCCGCAGGTCGCGGGCGATCTGCCCGGCGTCAGCAAGTACACTGGCAAGCCGACGGGCAGCAAACCCGCTGGCAAATTCGGCAAGCCTGAGGGCAAGTTCGGCAAATCCGAGGGCAAGTCCTACGGCAAACCCGAAGGCAAGTTCGGCAAATCCGAGGGTAAATCCTTTGGCAAACCGGCTGGCAAACCCTACGGCAAAGCGGCTGAGGGCAAATCCGACGGTCCCGCCAAGCCCCGCTTCTCGGCCTCCGACCCCTCGCAGCGTGTGACCCGTCCCGGCAGCAAGCCGGCCGGTAAACCCGCAGGCAAGCCCCGTGGTGCCCCGGCACGCGGTGCCAAGCCCGGCGGCTCTTCCGCGCCGCGCCGCAAGGACTGACCGCTTCTCGGCTGAGGCCGACCTCGCAGAATGACAAAGGGCCATCCCGACAACGGGGTGGCCCTTTTTTCACCGATTGCGCAGTTAGCCCTCTGCGCGGGCCGACTCCTCTCGACCTGTACACAGCAGACTTGTAAGATTTGGGCAGTGACCCACGCTGTGTCTCCGGATCTGGGTTGAGCCGCAAGATTATTGCATTCTTCGTCGAAACATATTGTTAAAGTTGAATCCAATATGCAGAAATGGCACTATTCTTAACAGACCAAGCATCGACGCAAAGGACAGTTTGCTGTCCGCATCTTCGGGGCAATAGATGATCCGACCTTTTTTGGCTCCCACTTCGCAAGGCTCAGGCCCCGTGAAGACCGTTGATACTCTGCAGGGCAAGACTGCTCCGAAGGGCCGCAAAGCCAGAGCAACACTGACCGAAGCCCACACGCAGCTCATCGGGCTGATCGAGCGGTCGGGTGTGATGTTCGCGCTTTATGACGGATTTGACCGCATGCGCTATGCCAATGCGGCCTTCCGCGACGCCTTCGGCCTCACCCCTGACGAGGAGCCGACCTGGGCCGATCATATGCGGCGCAATTACCCCCTCAAGCTCGGCACCATCATCAAGGCGGACAACTTTGAAAAGTGGCTGACGGAAACACAGGCGCGGCGCGGCAAATCGCGCTTCAAAAGCTACGAGACCGACCTCTACGATGGTCGCTGGCTGCAGATGACCGAAACCGTTCAGGCCGATGGCTGGCTGCTCAGCATTGCCACCGACATCAGTGGCCTGCGCGCCGAAGATCGGCTGCTGCGTCAGGATCGCGACTTCGCCATCAAGGCCTCGCAGACGGACGATCTGACGGGCATCGCCAACCGCCGTTTTGTCACCCAGCGGCTTCAGGATGTTCTGGCGCAGGGCACCGCGCCCGGCGAGCACCTCGGCTGCGTCTGCCTGCTCGACATCGATCACTTCAAAAGCATCAACGACCGCTTTGGCCACAGTGGCGGCGATGTCGTTCTGCGCGATTTCACCCGGACCCTGCTGGCGATGCTGCGCCGTAACGACACCTTCGGGCGGATCGGCGGGGAAGAGTTCATGCTGATCCTCCCCGAGGCGAGCCTGCCCGAAGCCGAACTGGTGATCGAACGCATGCTCTACAGCATCCGCCGCTCCGATCCCCTTGGCCCGGATAAGCCGTGCAGATATTCCTTTTCCGCCGGTCTGGCCGATCTGCGGTTTGGCGATACCGTGGACGATATCTACACCCGCGCCGACGCCGCCCTTTATGCCGCCAAATCTGCCGGCCGCGACCGGATCGAGATCGGCACCCGCTAACCTGCTCGCCGCCCAACTGCGCCGCCCCCACCCGAGGTCCACAGCGGACGCGGCCCAAAATCGCACCGCCCACTTACCGACCGGATACCGACGCGATACCGACGTTGCGATTTCGCAGTCCAGCCGGGCGACACCGCCCCCATCCCCGCCAGATCACAAACGCAAAAGGGCCGCCCAACCGGGCGGCCCTTCGCATCAGGCGGTAAAGCCTGAAGGATTATTCGTCTTCTTCGAGCGCTTCGACAGCGGCCTGAAGCTCATCCTTGCTGATCTCTTTTTCCGTCACTGTGGACAGTTCAAAGACATAGTCGACGACTTTATCTTCAAAGATCGGCGCCCGCAGCTGCTGTTGCATCTGCTGGTTTTGCTGAATGAATTCAAAGAACTGACGTTCCTGACCGGGGTACTGACGCGCCTGGTTCATGATCGCTTGCGTCATCTCGGAGTCAGTCACCTGAACTTCGGCTTTCTGGCCCAGCTCGGCCAGCAGCAGGCCCAGCTTCACGCGACGTTCGGCCAGCTTCTTGTGCTCGTCGGTCGTCTCGACGCTGTCATGATTGTGATCATGAACCTCGGGATGCTCTTCGTGCCACAGCTGGTGCGCGATCTGGTCGGCTTCTGCGGTGACCAGGCTCGGCGGCAGGTCAAAGGTGACAACTTCGTCCAGCTTGTCCAGCAGGTTACGCTTCATCACGGCGCGAGCAGCACCGGCGTATTCCGCTTCCAGACGCTCAGCAATCTGACCTTTGAGGGCGGCCAGATCTTCGGCGCCGAACTTCTTCGCCAGCTCGTCGTTGATCTCGGCAGCTTTCGGACCTTTGACAGCTTTGATCTTGCATTCAAAGACAGCGGCCTTGCCGGCCAGGTTCTCAGCGCCGTATTCCTCGGGGAAGGACACTTCGACGGCTTTCTCTTCGCCGGCGGAGACGCCTTTCAGCTGCTCTTCAAAGCCGGGAATAAAGCTGTTGGAGCCCAGCACAAGCGGGTAATCCTCGGCCGAACCACCGTCGAAGGCAACGCCGTCAACCTTGCCGAGGAAATCGATGACAACCTGGTCACCCTCTTCCGCAGCGCCCTCTTTCTCCTCGAAATCCTGAGCGGATTCAGCAAGGTTCGCAAGGGCTTCGTCGACAGCCGCATCGTCAGCCTTGGCGATCAGCTTTTCCAGCTCGATCGCTTTCAGATCGACGTCCGGGATCTCGGGCAGAGCTTCGTAGGACATGTTGACGACGACATCGTCGCCCTCTTTCCAGGTCTCACCATCCACCATGGTGACTTCCGGCTGCATCGCCGGACGGTCGCCACTGTCTTCGAAATGCTTGGACATCGCGCCGTCGATGGTCTCTTGCATTGCTTCGCCCAGGATGCGCTGACCGAACTGCTTTTTCAGCAGCGCCATCGGCACTTTGCCTTTGCGGAAGCCCTTCATTTCGACTTCGGGCTGAGCTTCGGCCAGCTTGGCGTTCACTTTGTCATTGAGTTCAGAGGCGGGGACGGTGATCGTGTAGCCGCGCTTCAGGCCCTCATTCGTGGTCTCAGTGACCTGCATCCTTGCGTGTCCTTCTATGCCGGGTGCCGCGCCAGTCGCGCGGCCTTCAAAATCAGTCGCTCTTCTATGCGGTCAACCCCTGCCGTGCAAGGCGGATTCACTGCGCCGACCAGCGGTTTACCAAAAACCCCGGCATATCAATGGGCCTGTCAGCGCGAAGGCGCCCCTGAGGCGGATGACTTTGGAGAAAACAACAGAAAATCCGAGGGCCAGAACGCGCCGGAGCGGGGTGCGATTGACGCCGATCCCGATGCACTTGGACCGCAAGACAGCAGAAAGGACGGTGGAAGGGCCGTTCGCGCAGGCAGATCAGAAGGCTTCGTACAGCCAGACCGCCGTGTTCATTTCCGTCAGCGCCACTTCTGCGTGGTAGGCCATCTCGACCATCTCCTTTGGCGCCATCTGTTCGCCATCGGCCAGAGATTTCAGCCGGGGCGACATCCAGTCCCAGATCATCTGCACCAGATCCAGCTGCATTTCGATCTCGAACGACGGTGGCGCGATGATGTTGTCCCATTCATTGCCTTGGCGCAGCTTGTAAAGGCTGCTCTCGAACAGCGAGATCGTCTTGGCCAGAGTTTTGCGATCCTCCTCTGGCGCATAGCCTCGGGTGATCATGCAGGCCTCTTTCACGGCCTTCATCACCAGCATGCGCTGGCGCCCGGCGACGTTGAGGGCGGCTGCAATTTCGGGCGCGATCAATCCCTCGCCATAGACCCGCTCCATCACGCCGACGGATTTGTTCATGCTCACCAGAACGGGCCCGTTGTGACTGTGAATCTGCTTCAAGGCCGTTTCATTGGGGCTGCCGAAAAGGCCATCGACAGAGGCACCATACCCCTGCCAGAGCGCTGCCACCGCGTTCAAGCCCGCGAGCACCTCGGGGTCGACCTCCACCGCGAGCCCCTGCCCCTGATCGCCCAGACGCAAACCGTCCAGCGTGCGATCGAACAGATCCGCCGCCTCTCTGCCCCGTGTCAGGCTGACCTCGGACAAAACGCCGGACTGCGCAAAACAGGCCTGCATCGCGATCCGCTGCGACAGCATCCTCTGGCGTCCCGCTAGGTTGATCTTGCGCTTGGCGGCTTCGATCAGCGGCGACGGCTCCTCCGCCAGCGACGGGTGGGCCGGCAGCGCAAGGACGAACAGGCCCACAAGGCCCGGCTGAAGGACTGCGACCAGGGCGCGATAGACTCGACGAAACAAGGGAAGCTCCTCAGAAAAGGCCATTGCGGAGCCGAGGAAATCCCATCCGCGTGTAGGAATGATTAAGCCGCCCCGCCCGCATCGTCCTGCCACGGCGCATTGTGCCGCGCGCCGCGATGCGAGACAGTGCCAGATCATCGCCGAGGGAGATTGCGACATGATCATCTATGGACTGAGCACCTGCGCCACCTGCCAGAAGGCCCGCAAGGCGCTGGAGGCAGAGGGCAGAGAGGTCGTCTTTCGCGATATCCGCGCCGATCCGCTGAGCGAGGCGGAACTGGCCGAGCTGATCATTGAGTTCGGCGACCGGCTCGTGGACCGTAAATCGAATGATTACAGAGGCTTGAGCGACTGGCTCAAGGCCTCCGAGGCCGAGGCCCAGATTGCCGCACAGCCCAAGGTGATGATGCGCCCGGTGCTGCGCGATCACGACAGCTTCTATCTGGGATGGGACGAAACCGTGCAAAGCGCCGTCCTGTCGAGCTGATCCGGCGGGCCGGGCCACCACAGGGCAGCCCGGCCCGCGCCTCGGGTCTCAGCTGGCGGAAAAATATTGCGCCAGATTGCCTCGAATGCGCGCCAATGGCGTCTCGCCGCTCAGATCCGGTTCGAACGTCTGGCCGGTGATGGCCTGATAGGCGTCGATATAGACCTGAGAGGTGGTCGCGATCAGATCCTCCGGTATGGTCGGCACATCGTCCTTGTAGGGGTCGCATCTGGCATCGACCCAGGTGCGGATGACATCCTTGTCGAACGACGGTGGCCGCGTCCCGGCGGCAAAAGCGGTGGCATAGCCATCGGCCAGCCAGAACCGCGAACTGTCCGGCGTGTGAATTTCGTCCGCCAGCACGATGGTGCCGGTCTCATCGGTGCCGAATTCGTACTTGGTGTCGGCCAGGATCAGCCCCCGCTCGGCCGCCATCTCCTGCCCACGGGCGAACAGCGCCAGCGAAATGGCCGAGACCCGGTCCCATTGCGCCTGCGTCAGCAAGCCCTGCGACAGGATATCCCCGGCCGTCAGCGGCGCGTCATGGCCACCGTCAAAGGCCTTGGTGGTCGGGGTGATGATCGGCTCGGGCAGTTTTTCATGCGCACGCAGCCCCTCGGGGAAGCTGTGTCCGTAGATCACCCGCTCGCCAGCCTTGTAGCGCGTCAGGATCGAGGTGCTGGTGGTGCCCGCCAGATAGCCGCGCACGACGATCTCCACCGGCAGAATCTGCAGGTTCTTCGCCAGCACGACATTGGGATCGGGATAGCTGATCACGTGATTCTCGCAGATATCGCCCGTCCGCTCGAACCAGTAGCGCGCCATCTGCGTCAGAACCTGCCCCTTGAAGGGAATCGACGCAAGAATCCGGTCAAACGCGGAAATCCTGTCAGACGTGATCAGAATCCGCCGGTTGCCCGGCAGGTCGTAACAATCCCGCACCTTGCCGAAATAGGGATTGCTGAGCTCGGGGATGCGAGCGTGATCAAGTACACGAGTGGGGAGGGTCATGAAGGGCTGTCCTGGATTGAGCACGGGTATTGCCGCCTTGCGCTAGCACACTCCGACAGCGAAGTCCGCCACCGCGCGCACAAGCCCGCGTGAGCGTCACCAAAAGTCCGCAATCTACATCTGAGCCCCCCGAATCGTCGCACAGCACAGAGCCCCGCAAACCGCATGAGAAGAACGTTTGTCCGGCGCTGAGCGCTGCGTCAAAACAGCGGCCCGGCGTCCTGCGCGCCTGCGCAACGCCGCCCTCAAATTAGCCCTGTTTCGCAAACGTCGGACGTGGCATCACCGCCCCCTTGGGGGAATGGCGTCTTGAACTTATGCGCCGAACTCTATTTAGCGACCTCCAAACAAAGCTCATACCAGTTGGATCGCACCCTGATGTCAGACAGAAAAATCCAAGGAGCCTCCATCGTTTTTCAATCGGTTGGAAAGGCCTTTGCGAAACCCGGCGGCGGCATGGTCTCTGCCGTGGACGACGTGTCCCTGACCGTCGACGCGGGCGCCATCACCGGAATCATCGGCCGCTCCGGCGCGGGCAAATCAACGATGCTGCGCATGGTCAACGGGCTGGAGCGTCCCACCTCGGGCAAGATTCTGGTCGGCGGGCAGGATGTCGGCGCCGCGCAGGGGACCGCCCTGCGCGCCATCCGGCGTGACGTCGGCATGGTGTTCCAGCACTTCAACCTGCTGGCCTCGCGCACCGTCGCGGGCAATATCGCCCTGCCGCTTGAGGTCGCCGGTGTGCCCGGCGCGCGCATCAAGGCCCGTGTCGCCGATCTGATCCACCGCGTCGGTCTGGACGCGCAGGCCGATCGCTATCCGGCGGAACTCTCTGGCGGTCAGAAACAGCGCGTCGGCATCGCCCGGGCTCTGGCAACCGAACCCAAGGTGCTGCTCTCGGACGAGGCGACCTCGGCGCTGGACCCAGAGACCACGCAAACCGTGCTTGAGTTGCTCAAGGACATCAACCGAGAGCTGGGCCTGACGATCCTGCTGATCACCCATGAAATGGCCGTGGTGCGCGATATCGCCAGCCACGTCGCCGTGATCGAGGGCGGCCGGATCGTGGAGGCCGGCAAGACCTATGACGTCTTCACCGCGCCCCAGCACCCCACCACGCGGTCCTTCCTGTCCGGGCTGACCGGCGTCACCCTGCCCGCCTTCATCAAGGGCAAGATCAGCGACACACGCCCCGCCCGACCCTGCGACGAGGTCATCCATGTCACCTTCGCGGGCAAACATGCGACCGATCCGATGCTGGCGCTCCTGACGCGCGATCTCGGGCTGCAGGTCAACATCCTCTCCGGCGCGATCGAGGAAATCGGCGACCAGCCCTTCGGCAATCTGCTGATCTCGCTCGATGCGGACCGGGCCGCCGAAGCGCGCGCCTATCTCGAACGCCACGGACTTCTGACGCAAGGACTCGGCTATGTCGGCTAACCTGATCAACCTGCTCATCGATGCGACCTGGCAAACGCTCTATATGGTCGCCGTTTCCGCTGCACTGGGCACGGTCTTCGGCCTGCCGCTCGGCGTCTTCCTGGCCACCTCCCAGAGGGGAGAGCTGCTGTCGCGCCCCCTGATCAACAAGGTGCTGGGGCTGGTGGTCAATGCCGCGCGCTCGGTGCCGTTCATCATCCTTGTGGTGGCGATCATCCCCTTCACCCGCATGGTTGCGGGCACCTCGATCGGCACCACTGCGGCCATCGTGCCGCTGACCATCGCCGCCGTCCCCTTCATCGCGCGCCTGATCGAAAACGCCATCCGCGAGGTCGACAGCGGCCTGATCGAAGCCGCACGCGCAATGGGTGCCACGCCCCTGCAGATCATCCGCAAGGTGCTGATCCCCGAGGCCCTGCCCTCGATCACCCTCGGCCTGACGCTGGCCGTGGTCAGCCTGATCGGCTACTCTGCCATGGTCGGGGCCGTGGGCGGCGAAGGCCTCGGCGATCTGGGCATTCGCTACGGCTATCAGCGCTTCATGCCCGAGGTCATGGCCATCGTGGTCGTCATCCTCATCGTTCTCGTTCAGCTCGTGCAGACCATCGGCGAATGGTTTGCCGCCCGGGTCGACAAACGCGCCCCCAAGGGCCGTGGGCAATAAGCCCCTCCCGCATACCCCTTTCCCTACCGATTATCAGGAGTATCCCTATGCTGCGTCTCACCACTCTCACCTCCGTTCTTGCGCTGGCCGCCACCTCGCTCATGGCTGAGGAAATCAAGGTCGGCGTCACCCCCGGCCCGCATGCCCAGATCATGGAAGAAGTGGCCAAGGTTGCCGCGCCCATGGGTCTGGACATCGATGTCGTGGAATTCTCCGACTACGTGATCCCCAACACGGCCCTCGTCGATGGCGACATTCAGGCGAACTCGTTCCAGCACGAACCCTATCTGGACAACCAGATGAAGGACCGGGGCTTTGAACTGAGCGTCGTCGGCACCACGATCACCACGCCGATGGGCATCTATTCCGACAAGATCAAGGACATCGCCGATCTGGCCGACGACGCCAAGGTTGCCATCCCGAACGATCCCACCAACGGTGGCCGCGCGCTGCTGCTGCTGCAGGATCTCGGGATCATCACGCTGACCGAAGGCTCCGGCCTGGTGCCAAGCCCGCTCGACATTCAGGACAACCCCAAGGGCCTGAAGTTCCTTGAGCTGGACGCAGCGCAACTGCCCCGCACCCTGGCCGATGTCGATATCGCGATCATCAACACCAACTACGCCACCTCGGCCGGCCTCAGCCCCAAGGACGATTCGATCGCCATCGAAAAGCCCGACAGCCCCTATGTGAACATCATCGTCGTGCGTAAAGGCGACGAGGATCTGCCCTGGGTCAAGACTCTGGTCGACGCCTATCACTCCGATGCGGTCAAAACCTTCATCGAGCAGTCCTACGACGGCGCGGTCATCACCTCCTGGTAAGCCTCCGACAGGCCTGCCCACCCCGCTGATCTGCCACGCACGGGCCGCTCCAAAAGAGCGGCCCGTCGCCGTTGCGGCCACCCGATCCACGCAAGAGGCACACCGCCCCGCAGCAGCTGCAAGGGCCTGCGGATCGCTGATCCGGGCAAAAGCGGGCTGCAAAGGTGGTAAAACTGCCTAAATAGCAACCATACGCCGCCGAATTGCCTGCAAAATAATCGCAACGCCCGCATTCCCGTCGCTCAGCCGCAGCTGCGCCCGTTTCGGGCAGGAATGCGATTTCTGCCTCGCGCAAGCTCCGGCGCAAGGGGCGCGACATAACTGCCCCGAGACGACATGGAGTTTAAAATGAAACATCTGACGAAAGGCTTCGCGGCGCTTGTTGTTGCGGCCTCTCTCTGCGCCACGGGGGCCGTCGCGCAGGGCACATTGCGCATCGGCATGACCGCGTCCGACATCCCCCTGACCACCGGCCAGACCGATCAGGGCGGCGAAGGTATGCGCTTCATGGGCTATACCGTCTATGACTCGCTGATCGAATGGGATCTGACCAGCGCCGACAAACCCTCGGTGCTGATCCCGGGCCTTGCCACCGAATGGGCCGTTGACGCCGACGACAAGACCAAGTGGACGTTCAAGCTGCGCGACGGCGTCACCTTCCACGATGGCAGCCCCTTCACTGCCGCCGATGTGGTCTGGAACCTCGACAAGCTGCTGGATGATACCTCCGAGCAATACGACTCGCGCCAGTCCGCTCAGGGCAAATCGCGTATTCCCGCGGTCGCCAGCTACAGCGCCATTGATGACCACACGCTGGAAATCATCACCAAGGAGCCCGACGCCACCCTGCCCTATCAGCTGGCCTGGATCCTGATGTCCTCCAAGGCGAACTGGGAAGCCAACGACAAGAGCTGGGAAAAGGTCGCCATGTCGCCCTCCGGCACCGGCCCGTGGAAGCTCGACACCTTCGTGCCGCGCGAACGCGCTGAGCTGACCCCGAACGAGGCTTACTGGGACGAAACCCGCGTGCCGCAGCTCGACAAGATGGTGCTGATCCCGCTGCCCGAACCCAACGCCCGCGCCGCCGCCCTGCTGTCCGGTCAGGTCGACTGGATCGAAGCGCCCGCGCCCGACACCATCCCCGCGATGACCGGCAATGGCTTTGTCATCTCCTCCAACGCCTATCCGCACAACTGGACCTGGCACCTGTCGCGTCTGGAAGGGTCGCCCTGGAACGACATCCGCGTGCGCAAGGCCGCCAACCTCGCCATCGACCGCGACGGGATGAGCGCGCTTCTGGGCGGCCTGATGGTGCCCGCCAAGGGCTTCCTGCCGCCGTCCTCGCAGTGGTTCGGCAAACCCACCTTCGACGTGCGCTATGACCCCGAAGAAGCCAAGAAGCTGCTGGCCGAAGCAGGCTACAGCGTCGACAACCCGCTCAAGGTCAAGGCGCTGATCTCGCCCTCCGGTTCGGGTCAGATGCTGCCGCTGCCGATGAACGAATACATCCAGCAGAGCCTCGCCGAAGTCGGCATCGAGGTCGAGTTCATGGTTGTCGAGTGGAACCAGATGATCAACCTCTGGCGCGCCGGCGCTGCCGATCCGGCGGTCGAGGGGGCCGAGTCGATCAACTTCACCTACTTCATCCAAGACCCCTTCACCGGTCTGATCCGTCACCTGTCCTGCGATCTGATCGCGCCGAACGGCACCAACTGGGGCCATTACTGCGACCCCGAGATGCAGGCCCTGTTCGACAAGATCAAGACCACCTTCGACCCCGAGGCGCAGGACGCCGTGATGCGCGAAACCCACGAAAAGTTCGTCAACGACGCGCTGTTCCTGATGGTCACCCACGACGTCGCACCGCGCGCCCTGTCGCCCAAGGTCAAAGGCTTCGTGCAGGCCCAGAACTGGTATCAGAACTTCTCCTCCATCACGATGGAATGATCTGACCTCTCCCCCCTGCCGGACCACCGGCAGGGGGGCTTTTTCCCCGCTTTGTTGAGGAGCTGCATGTGTTCAGCTATTTCCTGCGCCGTGTGATCCTGATGCTGCCGGTCGCCTTCGGCGTGTCGGTCATCTGTTTTCTGCTGGTCCAGATCGCCCCCGGCGATCCGTTGACCGCGATCATGCCGGTGGATGCCACCGCCGATGAACAGGCCGCCATGCGCGCCATCTACGGCCTCGATAAACCCCTCCCCATTCAATACGCCATCTGGATCGGCAACCTCGCCCATGGCGACATGGGCAAGAGCATCGCCACCGGCCGCCCCGTCGCAGGCGAGGTCTTTGGTGCCGTGAACAACTCGCTGCTGCTGGCCTTCAGCGCCGCCGTCATCGCCTTTCCCATCGGTATTTTCCTCGGCTTTCTGGCCGGGTATTTCCGCGACACCTGGATCGACCGCGTCGTCACCGCGATCTCCATCGCGGGCGTGTCGGTGCCGAATTACTGGCTCGGCATCGTTCTGGTGATCATCTTTTCCGTCAACCTCGGCTGGTTGCCCTCGATGGGGGCTGGCCCCGGCGGCTCGCAGGACTGGTCCTGGGACTGGCTGCACATGCGCCACCTCGTCCTTCCCGCCGTGACGCTGGCGGTCGTGCCCATCGGCATCGTGGCGCGCACCGTGCGGGCACTCGCGGGCGATCTGCTGACGCAGGACTTCGTCCTCGCCCTCTATGCCAAGGGGATGAGCCGGGGCGACGTGCTGCGCCATGTCGCGCGCAACGCCGCCGCCACCGCCCTGTCGGTGATGGGCCTGCAGCTCGGCTACCTTCTCGGCGGCTCAATCCTGATCGAAACGGTGTTCAACTGGCCCGGCTCCGGCTTTCTGCTGTCCAACGCCATCTTCCAGCGCGACCTGCCGCTGTTGCAGGGCACGATCCTGGTGCTGGCGCTGTTCTTTGTCGCCATGAACCTGATCGTCGATGTCGCCCAGGCCGCCATCGACCCGCGCATCAAGAGGAGCTGAGCCATGACCGCCATTGACCCCCTCGACATGCCCGTCACCGAAGCCGGCAAGGGCTACTGGTCCGGCGTCGGCGCCCGGCTGATCCGCGACCCGCTGACGCTGATCTGCATGAGCGTCATTGCCCTGCTGATCCTGTCGGCGATCTTTGCCCCCTGGCTCGGCCTCGGCGACCCCTACAAGGGCTCGATGATCGCCAGACTGAAGCCCATCGGCACCCCCGGCCATATCCTCGGCACGGACGAACAGGGCCGCGACATGCTGGCCCGGCTGATCTATGGGGGACGGCTGACGCTGTTCATCGGCCTGACGCCGGTGGTGCTGGCCTTCTTCATTGGCGGTACGCTGGGCATCGTTGCAGGCTACGCGGGCGGCTGGGTTAACACCCTGATCATGCGCACGGTCGACGTGTTCTTCGCCTTCCCCTCGGTCCTGCTGGCCATCGCCATCTCCGGCGCGCTTGGCGCGGGCATCGTGAACTCGCTCGTCTCGCTGACCATCGTCTTCATCCCGCCCCTGACCCGCGTGGCCGAGGCCGTCACCTCCGGCGTGCGCGCGCTTGACTATATCGACGCCGCCCGCGCCTCGGGGGCCAGTGCGCTGACGGTGATCCGGGTGCATGTCATCGGCAATGTGCTGTCGCCGATCTTCGTCTATGCCACCTCGCTGACCTCCGTCTGCATGATCCTTGCCGCTGGCCTGTCGTTCCTCGGCATCGGCGTGCGCCCACCTGAGCCCGAATGGGGGCTGATGCTGAACACGCTGAGATCCGCGATCTATGTGAACCCCTGGCTGTCGGCCCTGCCGGGGCTGATGATCTTTATCACCTCGCTCTGCCTCAACCTGCTCAGCGATGGCGTGAGGAGTGCAATGAATGTCCGTGACTGAACCCCAGACGCCCCCCTTGCCCACCCCCCTTGCCGACAGCGCCCCCGACAAGGGCGGCCCGGCCCAGCCGCTGCTGATCGTGCGCGACCTGCAGAAGTATTTCCCCGTGCGCGGCGGCATCCTCGGCGGCAAGAAGGCCGTGGTGCAGGCCGTCGACGGCGTGTCGTTCGAGGTCCGCAAGGGCGAGACCCTCGGCATCGTCGGCGAGTCCGGCTGCGGCAAGTCCACCACCGCCCGGCTGCTGATCGGCCTACTGGAAAAAGACAGCGGAGAGATCATCTATGACGGGCAGGATCTGGGCGGAGCCTTGTCCCTGCGCGATCTGCGGCGCGGTGTGCAGATGGTGTTTCAGGACAGCTATGCCTCGCTCAACCCGCGCCTGACGATCGAGGATTCGATTGCCTTCGGCGCGCGCATCCAGGGCCTCTCCGACCCCGTGGGCCGGGCGCGCAAGCTGATGGACCGCGTCGGCCTCGCCCCCGACCGCTTCGCGCAACGCTATCCACACGAAGTCTCGGGCGGCCAGCGTCAGCGCATCAACATCGCCCGCGCTCTGGCCATGTCGCCGCGCCTCGTGGTGCTGGACGAAGCCGTCTCGGCCCTCGACAAATCGGTCGAGGCGCAGGTGCTGAACCTGCTCGCCGATCTGCGCCGCGAATTCGGCCTGACCTATATTTTCATCAGCCACGATCTGAACGTCGTGCGCTACATCTCGGACCGCATCCTCGTGATGTACCTCGGCGAGGTGGTCGAGATCGCGCCCGTCGATGACATCTGGTCATCGCAGGCGCACCCCTACACCAAGTCGCTGTTTTCAGCGATGCCCTCGATGGACCCCGACAACCGTACCAAAGAGCCGCCCCTTGCCGGCGATCCACCGAACCCGATCAACCCGCCGCCGGGCTGCCGCTTTCACACCCGCTGTCGCTTTGTCGATTCGGTCTGCAAGACCAAGGTGCCCGCCCTGCGCCCCCTGACGGCGGGGGGCCAGCACATGGCGGCCTGTCACCTGCATGACCTCGGATCGGGACACAAACTGGCCGGAAAGGACGTGCTCTCGTGACCACCAACCTCGTCGACATCCGCAACCTCAGCGTCCGCTTTACCGGCGCGCGCACGGTGCATGCCATCAACGACCTGACCCTGACCCTGCAACAGGGCGAAACCCTTGCCCTGCTGGGCGAAAGCGGGTCGGGCAAATCGGTGACGCTGAAGACCCTGCTGCGCCTGCTGCCCCCCAAACGCACCCAGATCGACGGCGCGATCGAGGTCAACGGTACCGATGTCCTCACCCTCTCGGGGCGCAAGCTGCAGGCCTATCGCGGCGAGGAGGTCTCGATGGTGTTTCAGGAACCGGGGCTGGCGCTCGACCCGGTCTATACCGTCGGTGACCAGATCGCCGAGGCGGTCATGCGCCACAAGCGCATCAGCAAGGTCGAGGCCATATCGACCGCCCTCGACATGCTGCGCCGGGTGCGCATCCCCTCGCCGGAACGCCGCCTGAAGAACTATCCGCACGAACTCTCGGGCGGCATGTTGCAACGGGTGATGATCGCCCTCGCGCTGGCCTGCCGTCCGCGCCTGCTGTTGGCGGATGAGCCGACGACGGCGCTGGATGCCACCGTGCAGATCCAGATCCTGCTGCTGCTGCGCGACCTGCAGAAGGAATTCGGCATGGGCGTGATCTTCGTCACCCATGACATCGGCGTCGCGGTCGAAGTCTCAGAACGCATCGCCGTCATGTATGCCGGTCAGATCGTCGAGGAAGGCACCACCCGCGAGATCATCAAGGACCCGCGTCACCCCTACACCCGGGGCCTGCTGGCGGCGAACCTGCACGACGCGGCCCGCGGTGCGCGGCTAAACGCGATCCCCGGCGCCCCGCCCGCGCTGGAGACCCGCCCAGATGCCTGCTCCTTCGCGCCGCGCTGCCCGCTGGCCGAGGACCGCTGCCGCGCCGCCCTGCCGCCGGTGCATGTGCCGAACGCCCGCCGACGGGTGGCCTGCATCCACGCCAACGCGCCGCTTGCCGTCGGCTAACCGATGCCTGCCGCACCCCGTGTCCTGCTGATGAACCCCAACAGCAACGCCGCCACGACCGAGGCCATGGTGGCGATCGCGCGCCGCGTGCTGCCGGGCGTGCGGGGCTGGACCGCCCCCAGCGGCCCCGCCCTGATCACCACGCTGGACAGCCTCGCCGCGGCCGCCAGCGTCGTGGGCGGCGCGCCGATCCCCCCGGGCATCGGCGGCATCATCGTCTCGGCCTTTGGCGATCCCGGGCGCGCGGCCCTCGCGGCGCGCCTCTCCATTCCCGTCGTCGGCATCGGCGCGGCTGCGGCACGCGCCGCTGCGCAGGGTGGTCGGCGCTACGCCGTGGTGACGCATACACCCGCGCTGGTCACCGGCATCGACGCCCTGATGCGCAGCTCTGCCCCCAACGGCGCGTACCTCGGCACCTTCCTGACCAACGGCGACCCCGATGCGCTGTCGCACGATACCATCGCGCTTGACGCCGCTCTGCTGGCCGCCACCCACCGCGCCCATGCCGCAGGGGCCAAGGCCGTGATCATCGGCGGCGGCCCCTTGGGCGAGGCCGCAGAGCGCTTGCGCCCGCTTGCCCCCTGCGCTCTTGTCGCGCCCATCCCCGAGGCGGCACGCGGCCTCGCTCTTCTCCTTCAGGACACCGCATGACCGATCTCAACGCCTTTGCCGACGCCCTGATCGCGGCGCATCGCAGCGGCACCCGCGCCGCACCGGACGCCCCCGCACCCGCCACCTTGGCCGAGGCCTATCAGGTGCAAAGCCGCATCATCGCTGGCCTTGCCGATCTCGGCCCCGTCGCCGGGTTCAAGACCGCGTGCAAATCCGCAGCCCCCCCGACCATGGCCCCCATCCGCGCCGAATTCACCCTGCCCTCCGGCGCCGAAGTGACGCTTGGCGACGAGATGGGGATCGAGCTTGAGGTCGGCTGGAAGATCATCGCCCCGCTGCCCGACCCAGCGGAGGCCGGGTTCGACGCCGCCCTGCTGCGCTGCATCCAGCCCGTCCCGGTGATCGAGCTGGTCGATACAAGGCTCAGCGGTCCGCGCGCCGAAGACCCGCTCGCCAAACTCGCCGACTTCCAGATCAACCACGGTCTGATCATCGGCACGCCCCTCGCCAACTGGGACGGACGCGACTTTGCCACCGTCACCGCGCGGATGCAGGCGGGCGACACCCTGCTGCTCGACGGCCCTGCCGAGGTGCCCGGCGGCTCTGCTCTGGCCACCCTCGTGGCGCTGCTGGGCCAGATTGGCACGCATTGCGGTGGGCTTCAGGTCGGTCAGATCGTCATCACCGGATCGCTGCACCCGCTGACCTATGTCCGCGACACCTGCGAAGTGCGCGGCCAGATCGACGGGCTGGGCAGCGTCTCCCTCACCCTGCGCTGAGCGCCAGATCCGGCCAGCGGAACGGCGGCGCGACGCCCTCCGCGATGGCCATCAGGCTGGCCTCGCTGCCCATGCGCCCGATCAGCTGCACCCCGACCGGCAGCCCCTCGGGTACCGACGCCGGAAACGCCACCGCCGGCAACCCTGCGGCATTGACCCAGCCGGTATAGACCGCATGGCCGCGTGGGCCGACGTCATGGCCATTGATCTGGGGCGGATAGGCCTGATCCGCAGGCCAGGGGTAGGCCGCACTCGTCGGCATCAGCACAGCGTCATACCCCCAGAGATCGCGCGCCGCCTCGCGCAGCGCATAGACCCGGGTCAGCACGTCATAGAGGTAGGCCGCGTCATAGCTCTGGCCGCGCTGCGCCATCTCGCGGTATTTCGGCGCAGCCGAGGCGGCGACCTCCGGATCGGCGGCAAACAGGCGGGCCAGACCGATCTCGGCGATGCTGCCCCAGACCGCGTTCAGCGGCTCCAGATCGACCGGCAGAGGCCCGGGCGTGATCGTGTGACCGGCGGCCTCCAGCTCAGAAACGCACTGTTCAAATACCGACGCGATACCGACGTCATACCGATGGTCCGAAATCGCCGCAACGGCGAGGATCCTGCGCGGCCCGGGGCGCACCGTTTCATGGGCCTTCTCGCTCAGCAGCGTATCGATTGCCCGCAGGTCACGCAGCGATCGCGCGACAGGGCCAACCACTTCAAAATCCAGCAAAAGTTGCGCCAGCCCCCCGGCGCGATGGACATGCCCGATGCCCGGTTTCAGCCCAAACAGCCCGGTGTAGCCCGCCGGACGCCGGATCGATCCGCCGCCATCCGTGGCCAGCCCGGCAAAGGCCATGCCCGCCGCCACAGCCGCCACCACCCCGCCCGAAGATCCCCCCGGCGTCAGCCCCGGCGCGAAGGGATTGCCCGTCGCCCCGAACGTCTGATTTCCGGTATACCCCTCGACTGCGAACTCCGGTGTATTCCCTTTGCCCACAACGATAATTCCGCCCGAGCGCAGGCGCTGCACCGGCGCTTCGTCGCCCGCGCACACCCGCCCCGCCAGCACCCTGGTGCCCCAGGATGCCGCCATTCCGGCCACGCAGAGGTTGTCCTTCACGATCACCGGCACCCCGTCCAACGGGCTGAGCGCCCTGCCCTCACGCCAGCGCCGGGCCGCCCGCTCCGCTTCGCCACGCGCCTCCGGGCCCCGGCAGGTATAGGCATTCAACATTGGCTCCAGCAGATCCATCTGCGCCAGACAGGCCTCAAGGGCGTCCACCGGATCCGTCTCGCCTCTGGAGAATGCCTGTGAAAGTGCCGTGGCATCCATTTGCCAAAGTGCATCGCAGGTCATGGCGCGCCCCTTCTAACCCTTTACACTTTCGGTGATATCGCTCTGAAACCGATCTGGATACGACAAGCCCGCAGGGCCAGGCGCGGATCGCGCGCTCTTCGTTTTCCCGCCGCCCAAACAGGCAAACCGACGCGAAAATCCCGAGTTTTGCAGATCGCACTGCGCCAAAAACAGTCTCGGCCAACCCGGCACTGTCGGCACCCCTCTCGGCGCCAAGAAAGTCCGTGACGGCCCGCCCGGCGCCAGTTTTAGGCCTTCAGGATTAGTGGCAGTGCACCCGACCGACGGCTTTTTCCATATGGCAGCACTGTCCCGGAGGGGAGCTTTTGCGGCACCCGCCGCCATGCGCCGATGCAGGTAGCGAAAGCGAGGTCACAAAGAGGATGGAAAGCGCGAAGCTCAAAAGTGCTTTGATCACAACAGGAAGTCCTTAGGGAACGTGGATCCGAGCAAGGGGCTCAGCAAACAGTCAGCGGGAACAAGTCCCTCTCTTCCAGCCAAAATTAACGAGATATTAACCTTTACGCCGAAAGGAACTCACGTCCAGCGAGAATGTTTGCGTCAAATTTCCCCATTTAGAACGTTTCCTTCCAGATCAGGCCGGGAGGATTGCTCCGGCTTGGCTTCCTGTCTCAAGTCACAGCAGATCCTGTGCCCGTCACACGCGGCACGCAGCACCCCTCCACTCGGCACAAAGCGCATTACGAGAGGGGCCACAGGACAGGCCAACCAGCCTAGCGTTCCAGATCGCTCGCTGTCTGCGGCACCCAAAGATACGGGTGGAAGGGACTCGCCAGTACGCAGATTAGGGGCAGGCGGGCGGAGGCTTTCGGCACGTGATCCACCTCAAAAGGTGGCGTGCTGACGGCTATCCCGGCCTTGTAGAACCATCAAAAGGCTTGGCTATCGACCCGCAAGGGCTTTGTCGCCAGTCACCTTTTGGCTGGTTCACCGGCTTTGTCGCGCTGGATGACGGCACTTTCGACAGAGGACTATCAAGTGTCCCAGCCCTAGGCGCTGCCTGTCATAGCGACTGACACTGCAATTTTCGCAGCCACGGTTTGTCAGCGGAGCCGACGCAGACGCGCCCAGAGAGGAGCGGTTCACACGCCACTGACTACTCGATTTTGCACTCTCGGTACCGCGGCTTGCCAGCGCTGATAGCCTGCAACGACTGCGACCTCTCGCACATGCGGGGCGCTTTTTCCTTGCACTCCTATACTCGGGCAATCACCTCAATCCCTTTAGAAAAGAGAAGAAACGACTGTCATTCACGCGACTCCAGTTGACTCGCAATCCCGGCAGGCTGGTGTCCTCGGCCGCGCGGAACAAGGTGCCCGGTGCAAGGAAGATCCCGTGTCCCGCCGCGGCATGCGCGACGTCAAGATCATTCGTCCCCTCCGCCAATCGGATCCAGCCATACAGCCCTCCGGAGGGAGGCGCGAACAGACTGAACCCCAGCTGCTCCAGCCTGCTGATACCGTTGCTGCGCTCACGCTCCAAACGCCTCGCCAGACTGGTGCGCACCTTCTCGTAGCGACGCGAGCGTATGATCTGAGCGATCAGACGCTCGGTGTAGCTGGAGCTGTTGACCACCAGGATCATCTTCAGCTCGGCCAGACTGTCTGCAATCTCGGCACTGGCAATGATGAAGCCGGAGCGTAGCGAGGGTGACAGGATCTTCGAATAGGTGCCGATCTGAATGACTCGGCTGAACTGATCCAACTCGGCCAGACGCGTGCCACTGACCCCGGGCAGATCGATGAACGGATCGTCGTCTATGATCAGCATGTCGCGCCGTGCTGCCACCTGGAGGATGGCATGGGCCGTCGGCAGGTCAATGGAACACCCCGTCGGGTTCTGCGCCAGCGACTGTGTGAAGAAGAGGCGCGCCCCGTGCAGATCCGCCAGAGCCGCAAGCGCAGCAGGGTCCGGGCCGCGCGGCGTTCTGGGCACACCGACGAAGGTAACACCAGCCAACGTCAGCTTGGCGAACAGCGGATAGTACCCCGGGTCGTCCACCAGCACGGTGTCGCCCGGCCGGGTAAAGCGGCGCAAGACCAGATCCAGCGCATGGTTGGCACCAAAGGTCGTGACAATCTGCGCCGGAGAGACCTCAATTCCGGCCGCGATCTGGCCGGCGGCGATGCAGTCGCGCAGCGCCAGCAAGCCATGCGGCGCACCATAGCCGACCTCCTCATGGGTCAGCGTCACCGCTGGCGCACTGGTCAGCAACCAAGCCCCCGGGGGACGCCCGTCGCCCACCAGCACAGTATAGGGCCGGTCAAGCTGGGCGTGCAGGAGGCTGATGTTGTCGCTGGCCTCCTGCAGGTTCAAAGGCTCGGCATTGGCGGCCAGCCTGCGCGTGACATAGAATCCCGCCCCCTGACGCGACGCCGCAAGGCCATGGGCGACCAGCCTGTCATAAGCTGTCACCACGATGTTTTTCGAGGCATCGAAATGCGCCGCCGCCTGGCGAATGGACATCAGCTTGACGCCCTCGGCCAGCTCGCCGGCTTCGATCCGCTCACGCAGGGCATGAAAAATCCGGTCTGTCTTTGTCTGAGCCATGGCCAAGTGTACCCGGAATTGAGCAGGTACAGTACAGAGACATTTCCTCAAACTGTACCAATACATACCCGCCCCTCTCCGCGATAACTGCCGCAACATGAAGGAGGAGCGTTCATGACCAGCCCCACCCCGGACACCCCCGACGTCAATTCCCGCATCGAAGGCATGCGCGACATGGACCCCGCCACGCGTCGCCGCGCCATCATCGACTGCGCCAATCTGGCCCCATCCGACGATGCCCTGCTGGCGGGCGCTGGCGCCCTACCGCTCGAGATGGCCAATGGCATGATCGAGAACGTCATCGGCACCTTCGAGCTGCCCATGGGGGTCGCCACCAACTTTACCGTCAACGGCCGCGACTACCTGATCCCCATGGCGGTCGAGGAGCCTTCGGTCGTCGCTGCGGCGTCCTACATGGCCCGGATCGCGCGGGCGGGCGGCGGATTTACTGCCAGCAGCACCTTGCCGATCATGCGCGCCCAGATCCAGGTTGTCGGCCTCAGCGATCCTTACGGCGCCCGCGCCCGCCTGCTGTCACAGCGCGACACCCTGATCGAGATGGCCAATTCCCGCGACACCGTGCTGGTCGGCCTCGGCGGCGGCTGCAAGGATATCGAGATCGAGGTGTTTGCCACCTCGCCCATCGGTCCGATGGTCGTGCTGCACCTGATGGTCGACGTGCGCGACGCCATGGGCGCCAATACCGTCAACTCGATGGCCGAAATGCTGGCCCCGAAGGTCGAGCAGATCAGCGGTGGCAAGGTCCGCCTGCGCATCCTGTCCAACCTCGCCGATCGCCGTCTTGTCACCGCCAGCGTGCGCATCCCTGCCGAGGCGCTGACGACCAAGACGCTGGCCGGCGCCGAGGTCGCGCAAGGCATGGTCGAGGCCTGCGCCCTCGCCCTCATCGACCCCTACCGGGCGGCCACCCACAACAAGGGCATCATGAACGGCATTGATCCGGTCGTCGTCGCCACCGGCAACGACTGGCGCGCGATCGAGGCGGGCGCACATGCCTATGCCGCGCGCTCGGGGCGCTATACCTCACTGACCACCTGGGAAATTGCCACCGATGGCGCGCTGATCGGCACGTTGGAAATGCCGATGGCGCTTGGCATCGTCGGCGGTGCCACCCGCACCCACCCCGCCGCGCAGGCCTCGCTCAGGCTGATGCAGATCACCTCGGCCCAGCAGCTGGGCGAAGTGACGGCGGCTGTCGGGCTGGCCCAGAACATGGCCGCCCTGCGCGCGCTCTCGACCGAGGGCATTCAGCGCGGGCACATGGCCTTGCACGCCAGAAACATCGCAATTACCGCTGGCGCAGCCGGCGCAGAGATCGACCGGGTCGCAAAGGCCCTGGTTGCTGCGGGCGACGTCAGTGTCGCACACGCAAAAAAGGTGCTGGAGGGCGCCTGAACTTCAAATAAGGGAGGATACACGATGACTATGTCCAAAAGGCGCGCATTCCTGCGGCTTGGGGCGGCGGCTCTGGCTGCGCCCGCACTTCTGACAGCCGGCAGGGCCCGCGCGGCCGACGGTACGAAATGGCGCATGCAGGCCCTCTGGGGCGGCGGCACCACTCCGATGATCTACGAGGAAGCCTTCTGCGCCCGCGTCGCCGAGCTGACCAACGGGTCGCTGGAAATCACGCCCTTCGCGGGCGGGCAGATCGTGCCTTCGGCGCAGGCCTTCGACGCCGTGCGCGGCGGCGCGTTCGAGATGATGAAGACCTTTGATGGCTACACCGCTGGCAAGATCCCGGCGCATGGCTTTTCGTCCACCGTGCCCTTCGGCTTTCCCGATCCCGACCAGTACGAGGCGTGGTTCTATGAACGCGGCGGTCTGGAGCTGGCGCGCGAAAGCTATGCCCCCGCCGGGCTGACCTATATCGCCCCGACGGTCTATGGTCAGGAACCGATGCACTCGACCGTACCGATCCGCACGATCGCCGATCTGAACGGGCTGAAGGGCCGCTTTGTCGGCCTCGCCGCGGCGGTCATGGGGGATTTCGGCGTTGCCGTCTCGCCTCTGCCCACGTCCGAGGTCTATTCCGCCCTCGACAAAGGCCTGATCGAGGTTGCCGACCGGGGCGACATCAAGGCCAACTACGAAGAAGGCCTGCAGGAAGTCGCGAAATACCTGATCCTGCCCGGCATACACCAGCCCACCACCGCCACGTCCTATGTCGCCAACACGCGGGCCTATGACGCGCTGGATGACCAGCAGAAGGCCGCCCTCGCCGTCGCTGCGCGCGAGATTTCCGGCAGTCTGCGCCAGAACATCATCGTCTCGGATGGCGAATACCTCAAAAAGTACCAGGACGCGGGCGTCGAGATCATCGATCTCGATCCGGTGGATATCGCCGAGGCCCGCAATCAGGCGGTGGAATCCTGGAAGAAGGCCGCAACGGACAATCTGTCGACCCGCATGATGGAGTCCCAGGTCGCCCTGATGCAAGAGCTGCGCCTTCTCTGAAGCCCCCAAGACGCCGCGCCCGACGGGCTGCGGCGTCCCCTATGTGGAGCGGTCCATGATCTTCCTGTGCCAGCGCATCACCGCGCTCAACCGTTTGCTGTTCACCGGGGCGAAATGGCTGGTCTATGCCATCGTCCTGCTGATGCTGTGGGAGGTGCTGTCGCGCTACCTGTTCAACAGCCCGACCTCCTGGGCGCCCGAGCTCGCCACCCTGACCTTCGGCCCCTACTTCCTGCTGGGCGGCCCCTACCTGCTGCACCTCGGCGGGCACGTCGCCGTCGACATCATTTCTGAAAAGGCGACCGGCAGCTTTGCCACCGCGCTGAAACTCGCCGGGCTTGTGCTTGCCGCCGTCACCGGCGCGATCCTCCTCTGGTTCAGCCTGCCGCTTGTCTGGCAGTCCTTCAGCTATGGCGAAACCAGCTATTCCGCCTTCAACCCGGTGATCTGGCCCGCCAAGGCGTTTCTGCCGCTGGCCGCGCTGTTGCTGCTGTTGCAGGCACTGGCCGATGTCGGGTTCACCCTCTCCTCCCAAAAAGAAGCCGCATGATGGAAAGCACACTGATCCTCGCGTTCATGTTCCTCTCGCTCATTGCCTTCATGCTCAGCGGGGCCGGTCTGGCCTTCGTGCTCGGCGCCATCGCCTTCATCTCGACGATCCTGCTCTGGGGCCCCTCGGCGCTGATCGTCGCGGTGCTGAACACGTTCGAGACAATGACCTCGGAATCCCTGATGGCGATCCCGCTTTATGTGCTGATGGCCTCGATCCTGCAGAAATCCTCGATCATCGACGCCCTCTATGATGCGATGGAGACCTGGTTCTCCGGCGTCAATGGCGGGCTGGCGGTTGGCACCATTGCCATCTGCACGCTTCTGGCTGCCATGACAGGGGTCGTCGGCGCGGCCGTCGCCGCCATGGGCATCCTCGCCCTGCCCGCCATGTTGTCACGTGGCTATTACCCGCCGCTGGCGCTTGGGGCGATCTGCGCCGGGGGCACCCTCGGTATCCTGATCCCGCCCTCGGTCGTGACCATCGTCTATGCCATCACCGCCCAGATCTCGATCGGCAAGATGTTCGCCGCCGGGATCGTGCCCGGCATCATCCTGGCCTCGGCCTACGTCCTCTACATTCTGGTGCGCACCTGGCTGAACCCCGCACTCGCCCCGAAGCCGGATCAAAGCGTGCCGATCCCGCTGCGTGTCAAACTCTCCAAGCTGAAAAGCCTGATCCTGCCCGCCTTCGTCGTCGTCGGTGTGCTGGGGTCGATCTACGCCGGCATCGCCACCCCGACCGAGGCCGCAGCCGTCGGTGTCCTTGGCGCCGCGATCTCGGCCATCGTCACCCGGCGCCTGTCGGCGTCGATGCTGTCGGAGGCCGCGACGGACACCCTGCGCGTCACCGCCATGATCCTGTGGATCACCATCGGGGCGCGGGCCTTCATCTCGGTCTTCGTGGCCACGGGCGGCGCGGACTCCCTGCTCGGCTTCGTCGAGAATCTTGAGGCCTCACGCTGGCTGATCCTTGGCGTCATGGTGCTGGTGCTGGTCTTCCTCGGCCTGTTCCTGGACGAAATCGGCATCATCCTGCTCTGCGTGCCGGTGTTCCTGCCGATCATCATCGCTCTGGATTTCGACCCGCTGTGGTTCGGCGTGCTGTTCATGATCACCGCGCAGATGGCCTATATCACGCCGCCCTTCGGCTACACGCTGTTCTACCTCAAGGGCGTGCTGCCAGAAGGCATCGGCATCGGGCAGGTCTATCGCGGCGTCGTGCCCTTCTTCCTGATCCAGGTCGTCGTGCTGATCCTGTTCGCGGTGTTCCCCGGCCTTGTCACCTGGCTGCCCGAAGCCCTGAACGCCAACGCGAGGTAGCCCGATGTCCGACACCATCACCGTCTTTGAGGTCGGCCCCCGCGACGGTTTGCAAAGTCTGGGGGCGCACGTTGCAACCCAGACGAAAATCGCCCTGATCGACGCGCTGGCCCGCGCCGGGCTGCGCAAGATCGAGGCGACCAGCTTTGTCAGCCCCCCCTGGGTGCCGCAGATGGCCGATGCAGCGCAGGTGATGGCCGGGATCAGTCGTCAGGACGGCGTGACCTATGCCGCCCTGACCCCCAACGAACGGGGTCTCGATCAGGCGCTGGCTGCGGACTGTGACGAGATCGCGGTGTTCGCCTCTGCCTCCGAAGGCTTCAGCCGCGCCAACCTGAACTGCTCGATCGAGGACAGCTTTGCCCGCTTCGCCCCCGTTATCCTCGCGGTTCATCGATCAAATCTGTTCTTGAAACCAAGCTTTCAACTTCGGTGACTTGGACACCGAAGCGGCAGAGCCCGGAGCTATGAATGTCTCCGGACGCGACGCAGATGGCGACACTACAGTTACCACCGGCATATGCTTTGGCAGGGTGTGCAGAAGGTCTTTTTACTGGACCATCAAAAACACGGACTCGCTCTCGGACTTGGCCAATGCGGCCCAAGCAGTGGAGGAGCCTTAGATCAGAGCCGAATTGGCTGCGCCACGAACAGGACCTGCCCCCGGGGAAGCATCACATCGCTGCGTGTCACCTGCCAGCCACTGCACTGCGCCAAATGTGCCACGTCTTCGGCAAGCACATGATATGGCGCGCGAATGTCATGGGTCACGACGCCATCGGGCTGCCGATAGGGCGACATTGCGGTGACGACATCGGGGGCCAGGAAGACCGTGAACAGAAAACTTTCCAGCCGGTCAAACCGGCGAAGGTTTGTCAGGGCGCGCCGCAGATAGGCCATGGTCAGATGCGGAAAGACCGCGAAGGCGATCGCATGCGTGATGATCGCCGGCACACCCGGAAACTCGAAAACCGCATCCTCGACAAGCTGCATGGGGTTCAGCCTCTCCGGATCAGCCAGCTCATTGTCATACCCCGCGAGCAGGATTTTCCGCGAGGCATCCGTTGCCCAGTAATGCCCCGGGTCCAGATAGGGCACGGCCTTGCAGCCCAACCGAAGCGCCCCGGCGCCGATGTCCAGCAGATGATGATGCGGCAAGAGGCCAGCCTCTTGCAGGACCGCCATCTCGATCCGGCCGGTCTCTTCCCAGCGGCCACCGACAATGGCGCGATGCCTGCCGGCGACGATGGCGGAGTCGTAAAAGCCGACCGTTTCATAGGGATTTGTGGACAAGGTTTCAGTATTTCCCGGACAGGTGGGGCGCTGGACGCAGGCCTGTCCTTGCGCCCGGTCAGATCGGCAAGTCAAGACGGCTTTTCAGCCATCCACCCCCGAACGGTCGCGAGAGGCCGCGCTTCGCGACCTTCAACGGACGCCTGTCCTGTTGCATCAGCGATCAGTCGGATGCCGCGACGCCGCATAGTCGCGCAGCAAAGCCGCACGTCGCGGTCGAAACGTCGTGCCTCCGGGGGCAAGCGTTTCGATTCGACCCACATAAAAGGTCCGGTAGTCCTGCCGAAGCTGACAAAACCCCAGCAACATCAGCGACTGCGGACCATAGGACACGCCAAGCGGCCAGATTTCCCGCTCCGTGACACGCTCCTTGAGATCGCGATACCGGATTCGAAGGCTGGTCTCGTCCCAACAGGCCTGCAACAGCACGTCCAGATCGAACGCAATCTCAGGGCGGCTCTGATCTGGCCGCCACCAGCTGCGCAGGGCGCGATGCATGGCCTGGCGGGCCTGCCGGTCCGGCAGCGTCGCGATGATCCGTGCCATCGCGTCGCGCCCCGCCTCGGCCAGCCGCGCATCGCTGAAATGTTCAAGGCTGCTCACCGCCAGCATCAGCGCCTCGATCTCAAACCGCGAAAAGCTCTGCGGCGGCAGCACCGGATCCTCTGTCAACGTATAGCCCAGCCCTGCGGCGCCATCGATCAACAGCCCGCCCGCGCGCAGGGTGGCGATGTCACGATAAAGCTGGCGCTGCGAGATCTCGGTCTCGGCGGCAAGCCGGGCGGCTGTGACGGGCGCTGGCAGCCGCCGAAGGGCCGCCAGAAGGCGCATTAATCGGTCTTGTCGTGCCATATCCTACTGCCGCTTTCTGTCAGCAGCCAAGAGCTACCCTGACGCTCAGGAAATTGAAAGGTACTCTCCATGCCCATACTTTATTGTGCGCCGCAATCGCGCTCCGACACCATCGTCGCTCTGGTGCACATGCTGAAGGCCGATATCGAGATGGTCGAAGTCTCCATCTCGCGGCAGGATGGCTCGGGCGCGCCCGACCCGCGCAATCCGCACCCCGAGAAAAAGGTCCCCTATCTGGTCGACGGCGACCAGAGCGTTCGCGAGCGCGGGGCCATCGTCACCTACCTGACCGATGCCTATCCTGCAGCCGGGTTGGCGCCTCTGCCGGGCGAGCCGGGACGCGGGGCCTATCTGTCCTGGCTGTTTTACTATCAGGGGGTGATGGAGCCCGTGATCGTTCAGCACATGATGGGGATCCATCACCCCGCCCTCACGGCCACTTTTCGCGATTTCGACGCAATGATCGCGCGCCTTGACGAAGCGCTCGCGCGCGGCCCCTTCCTTCTGGGCGCGCGGTTCACCGCGGCCGATATGCTCTGCGCCTCGCCCTTCCAGTGGTTTGCGGGCATTCTGCAAGATCACAAAGCGATCCGGGACTGGGTCGAACGCTGCAGCGAACGCATGGCGATGTAGGGCGCAACTGCCCTTCTCCTCTGGCACAAGATGCCAACCAACGCGCGATCCGGCAGGCCAGAAGTGGCCTCCGGCACCTTCCATAGACTGGGCTGCGCGGCTGACTCAGCGCAGTCAATGAGACGCTGCAAAACAAGCTTTTCCCGCGCCTGAAGATCCGTATTTGGGCGAAATGACCGCTTCATGGCTGAGGCGCGGCAAGCATTCCGCAGCAGATCCGCCCCGCATCTTTCCGGATCATGTCCCAAGATCCGACGGCCCCGACAAAAGCCGAGCTCACCAGACGCCCTTGGTTGCCTGTTGAAGGTATAGGACGAAAGCACTCACCTTCTGCGGAATGAAATGTCCGGACGGATAGACAGCATGAACATCAAGCGGTGCATATTCAAAGTCAGGCATCAGACGCACCAGCTCTCCGCTCTCCAGTTCGGTCTGGACAAGCGGCAATTGTGCCCCGCCCAGACCGACACCTGCGACCAGCGCTTTGGTCAGCGCAAACGCGTTGTTGGCCATGAAAACCGTCCTGACGGGCACCTCCAGAGGCCCGTCAGGACCAATCAGGGGTATCGCGTCCCGCTCGGGGGCGCCGTTGAAGCGGACTTGCACATGGTGCGTAAGCATGGTGGCGTCATCGGGGTGGCCGTTTTCCGCAATATAGGCCGGAGAGGCTACCAGAATGCGCCGCATGCGCCCCAGGCGCCGCACAACAAGACCTGAGGAAGCGAGGTTTCCGAAACGGATCGCAATATCAACAGCATCTGCGGTCAGATCGATGAAGCGGTCGTCCAGAATAAGCTCCACGATCACACCCGGGTGGCTCTTTTGAAACGCGATCGCGACATCGGCAATGTAGCTCTGACCAAAGCCGACCGGCGCGTGAATCCGCAGCCGACCCTTGAGAGCGGCGGCATGCCCCGCCGCGGCCTCGCCGGCTTCCTGCACGGCCTCAAGGATTGCCTGGGCCTTTCGATAGTATTCGGCTCCAGCGTCTGTCAGCGCCATTTGTCGGGTTGTTCTGCGGATCAAGCGCACTTTTAGCAGCTGCTCTAACGCTGCGATCTGCTGACTGATCGCCGATTGCGATACCCCCAGATCCCTGCCCGCCGCAGACAGGCTGCCAGCATCGACGACGCGTACAAATGACGCCATGGCGCGCAGCATATCCATGAATATTCAGAACCTTTGCTTATAAATATTAGAAGATGGAACTCACTTCTGCCACTCATCCTAATGTGTGACGTTTCAGCCAATGCGTTTCAATGAGATTGGGAAGACAACATGCAAAATTCTGAAAAAGTGGCACTCGTCGTTGGGGCAAACGGGGTCATCGGTGGCAACCTGATCGATCACCTCCTGACCCTAGAAGACTGGCGGATCATCGGCCTGTCGCGGCGTGGTGGCCCATCGACGGATCAGATCACCTATATTCCTGTCGATCTTCTGGACAGACAGGAAACACAGGCCAAGCTCTCCCATCTCACTGATGTCACGCATATTTTCTATGCCGCCTATCAGGACAGACCCTCCTGGGCGGAGCTTGTGGCGCCCAACCTCGCGATGCTGAAAAATGTCGTCGAGGTGATCGAAGCCGTGGCCCCGGGATTGCAACACATCAATCTGATGCAGGGCTACAAGGTCTATGGTGCCCACCTTGGCCCCTTCAAAACGCCCGCGCGCGAAAGCGATGCCAACCACATGCCGCCGGAATTCAACATTGATCAGCAGGATTTCCTCGACGCGCGGCAGGTTGGCCAGACCTGGTCCTGGTCTGCCCTGCGCCCCTCGGTTGTGATCGGGTTCGGCTTGGGCAACCCCATGAACCTCGCGATTGCCATCGCAGTCTACGCGACACTCTCCAAGGCGCTTGGCGTGCCGCTGCGGTTCCCCGGCAAACCGGGAGCCTACGACAGCCTGATCGAAATGACAGACGCCGGCCTGCTTGCCCGCGCCATGGTCTGGGCGGCAACCACACCCTCCTGCGCCAATCAGGCGTTCAACATCACCAACGGCGATCTGTTTCGCTGGTCGGAAATGTGGCCGAAGATCGCGGCGTATTTCGACCTGCAGATCGCGCCGCCGCTGCCGATGACCCTGTCGACACTCATGGCAGACAAGGCAGATCTCTGGAGCCAACTCGTCACGGAGCATGCGCTTTCAGAAGCCTCATATCAAAACGTATCGTCCTGGGCGTTTGCTGATGCGGTCTTTAGCTGGAACTACGACTTTTTTGCAGATGGCTCCAAAGCAAGACGCCATGGCTTTCATCAGCACATCGACACAGAAGCGATGTTCATATCTGTCTTCGAAGATCTGAGAGCGCGCAATATCATCCCGCCAAAAGGCTAGATCCCGTCTGGCTGTGTGCAGCAGGTACTGCGCACAGCCCGTCAATTTTCGCAGTCTCCGCACCGCGACCACCGGCATCCTCGCCAACTCAACCAAGGCTAACGTGCGTCAGTGCATCGAGCAGGGCTCCGTGCGAGCACACTTTCGACACCCTTGCATGGGCGGCGCTGACGCTCGGGCTACTGGCTTGAACGGGGTCTCGCGCTGCGTCGAAAGCGGTGCGCCCCCTTGATCGGCGCGACTGTCGCCTGATCCAAAGCCAAGTTGAAAGAGCAGCATGACAGTCTTACACGACCTCCTCGCGAGTCAGCCCTTGTTGGCGCTCTTTTTCACCATCGCCCTTGGCTATTTCGTCGGCAAACTGAAGGTCGGTACTTTTGTCCTCGGCGGCATTGCTGGCACATTGCTGGTGGGCGTGGTCATTGGCCAGCTCGACATCCAGATCGCCGGCGGCATCAAGTCGATCTTCTTTGCATTGTTCATCTATGCCGTCGGCTTTCAGGGCGGTCCGCAGTTCTTTCACGCGCTGAACCTGCGCTCGCTGAACCAGCTCACCTCGGCCTTCGTGATGTGCCTCGTCGGCCTGATCTGTGTGCTGGGGGCCGCCTGGATGTTCGGGCTGGATCGCGGCATGGCAGCAGGCCTGGCCGCCGGCGGGCTGACACAATCGGCCATTCTGGGCACGGCGGGCGATGCGATCGCAAAGCTCGGCCTCGCGCCGGATGTCACCAAGATCATGCAGTCCAATATCGCCGTCGGCTATGCGGTCTGTTATATCTTCGGCTCGCTCGGGCCGATCCTGATGGTCAGCTGGTTCCTGCCGCTGATCATGAAATGGAACGTCCGCCAGGAGGCCATCAAGCTGGCGAAAACCATGTCCGGCGGCCATGCCGAGCTTGATCCGGGCGAATTCAACGCCGTGCGCGCGATTGATACGCGCATCTATCTGATGGGCCCCGACAGCCCCGCCATCGGCAAGACGCCCGCGGCCCTGGATGAGCAGCTCTCGGACGCCGCCGTCGAAGCCATCTTCCGCGAGGGCGAGATCATCACCCTCGACGCAGACACGACCCTGCACGCGGGCGACACCGTTGCCCTGACCGGCAACATCGCGGGCCTGGAAACCGCCGTCGGGGTTCTGGGGCGCGAAGTTGTCGCCCCCGATGGCCTGCTGCTGGTGCTTGAGCGGCGCGAGATCATCCTGACCAATCGCACCCTCAGTGGCCGCGCGATTTCCGACATCCACGATAGCGTCAACGTCGCTACCCGCCGGGGTGTCTTCCTGACGGCCGTCAAGCGGATGGGGCGCGATCTGCCCCTACTGCCCAAACTTGAACTGAAAAGCGGGGATGAGCTGCACTTCACCGGCAGCCCGGCAGATCTCGACCGGGTGCAATCCCGGATCGGCTACAAGATCACGGCGGCCGAGGTCACTGACTTCATCTTCTTCGGCATCGGCATGATGATCGGTATCCTGATCGGCATGGCGCATTTCACGATCTGGGGCGTGCCGATCACCATCGGCAGCGGCGGCGGTTGCCTGCTGTCGGGCCTGCTGTTCGGCTGGCTGCGCAGTGTGCATCCACGCTTTGCCGCCCTGCCCTTCGGTGCGTCGAACTTTCTGCGAGACTTCGGGCTGGCCGTCTTTGTCGGGATCGTCGGCATCGCCGCCGGCCCGCAGGCGCTGGTCGCGATCCAGCAATACGGGCTGACGCTGCTGCTGCTGGGCGTTGCGGTCACGCTGATCCCGCAGATCGTCACCTTCTTCTTTTCCTACTACGTCCTGCGCATCCGCAACCCGATCGAGGCTCTGGCCTGTGTCGCGGGTGGGCGCAGCGCCAACCCCGCCTTCGCCGCCCTGCTGCAAAAGGCCGGAAACGCCACGCCGGTCGTGTCCTTCACCGTCACCTATGCGGTCGCCAACGTGTTCCTCACGCTCTGGGGGCCGATCATCGTCGGCGTCATCACCAAGAACGCCACCCCATAACCTCGAAAAGGTCCAGATCACTCTCATGCCAGACACAAATTACAGTCGTTTTGCGCAGCTCAGCCCTTTCGAACTCAAGGACGAATTGATCTCCATCGCGTCCTCGGATGCCCAGCGCCTGATGCTGAATGCAGGGCGCGGCAATCCGAACTTCCTCGCCACCCTGCCCCGCTGGGCCTTTCTCAGCTTGGGCGATTTCGCCCTGCGCGAGGCCGAGCGGTCCTATTCCTACCTCGACAGCGGCCTTGGCGGCTTGCCTGAGCGCAACGGCATCGTTCAGAGGTTCGACGCCTATGCGACCCACCACCGCGACAGCGACGGGATCATTTTCCTGCGCTCAGCCATCGCTTTCGTGAAGGATCAGCTGGGCCTGAACCGCGATGACTTTCTGTTCGAGGTGGTCAGCGCCTTTCTCGGCAGCACCTACCCCACGCCGCCCCGGATGCTGACCCATACCGAGGAGATCGTGAAAGCCTACCTCTCGCAGGAGATGTTCGGCCCGACGCCCCCCGCCGGCAGCACATCGCTGTTCGCCACCGAAGGTGGCACAGCCGCGATGGCCTATATCTTCCAGACGCTGCACGCGAATTTCCTGATCAAACCCGGCGACAAGATCGCCATCGCGACCCCGATCTTTTCGCCGTACCTCGAGATTCCGATCCTGAGCGAATACCAATTGGACATCATCGACATCTGCATGGATCGCACCGACGACTGGCAGTTGCCGCAGTCAGAGCTGGACAAGCTGCTCGACCCGGCGATCAAGATCTTCTGCCTTGTGAACCCCAGCAATCCGCCCTCCTCGAAACTGTCGGACGCCGTGCTGGATCAACTGGCCGCGCTGGTGCGCGATCACCGGCCGGATCTGTTCATCGTGACGGATGACGTCTATGGCACCTTCGCCGACGATTTCGTCTCGGTCTTCGCCAAGTGCCCCTACAACACGCTCTGCGTCTATTCGTTCTCGAAGTACTTCGGCGCGACCGGCTGGCGCCTCGGGGTGATCGCCCTGCACGACGACAACGTGTTCGAGGCCGCCCTCTCCGCGCTGCCAGAGGATACGAAACGCCGTCTGGACACCCGCTACGCCTCCCTGACAACCGAGCCGCGGGCGCTGAAGTTCATCGACCGGCTGGTCGCGGACAGTCGCGCGGTGGCCCTCAACCACACCGCCGGTCTCTCGGTGCCCCAGCAGCTGCAGATGGCGCTGTTTGCCCTACATGGCCTGATGGACCGCGAACACCGCTATAAAGATGCGGCGAAACAACTGATCCGCAAAAGATACCAGACCCTCTACAGCCACATGGGGATCGAGGCCCGGCATCTGCCAGACGACGTCAATTACTACACCCTGCTGGACCTTCAGGAGATCGGTGGCGATCTCTACGGGGCAGAGTTCAAGGCATGGTTCATCAACAGTGATCTTGGCCTCAGCTTCCTGTTCCGCCTTGCACAAGAGACCGGTGTCGTCCTGCTGCCCGGCAAAGGGTTTGAGGTCGTCGACACCTCCGCACGCGTCTCTCTCGCCAACCTCACGGAGATTGAATACGCCTCGATCGGGCGGTTCACCCGGCAGGTTCTGGACGAATGCTACGCGGATTTCAAAGCCGCCTGAGCTTCGGGCCAAGCCCCTCGCTTTCGCCCCTCTCATGCCCCGGCACGCCGTCGTGCCGGGGCAAATTGCAAGGTCTGCGCGCCTCACTCCCGGCGCAGGACTATGGACAAAGCCCCCCAAGTCCAACACCCTCGGGCACGCAGTGCGTGACACCAGAGAGAGTGCGTTCGGCAGAGAGGCGCCCGCGCTGCCCCCTCTCTCTCCCCCGGCAAGGAAAATCCGACCGATGCCTTCAATACCCTTGCCGTTTATCGTCACGGCCGTATTGCTCGGTCTTCTTGCCCGGATGCTGGGCGCGCAGCGCAAGCAACCGCTGTTCCTGCTGTTCGTGGCCCTTTGCGCGCTGCAGACGGGTCTGGTGGGGCTCCGATGGAGCCTGGATCTCAGCTGGGTGAAGTTTGTTCAGCCGGTGTCTGCAGCCTGCCTGCCGCCCCTCGCCTTCGCAGCCTTCGACGGCCTTCGCGGCCGCAAGGTGTCGGCCCGCATCCTGTTCTGGCCCGTCTCGGTCGTCGTTTTGTGGTTTGTCCTGCCTGTGGCGATCGACGCGGTCCTGATCACTGAATTTGTCGTCTTCGGCCTGCTGATCCTGCGGCTGAAACTGCCCGACACTGCACTGAGCCAGATCCGGATCGGCGATGAGTGGACGGTCGGCAGGGCACGTTATGGTGTTGCGATCCTGCTGATCCTCAGTGCGCTTGTTGACACGATCGTTGCGCTGGACCTCGCAGGGCGCGCGGGGACAACGGCCGCACCCGCCATTGCGGCCATGATGGGGCTTATTCTGGTTGCTCTCGCCGCAGCGCTGTTCGGGCGCGCCGGTGAAACCATCGTGGACAGCGATGTCGCACCCCCTCCCGACAAGACGCAGGCTGACAGCACCCCCTCGGAAGAGGTCGATCAGGACATCCTTGCCCTCGTCGAAACGGCGCTTGAGGCCGGTTTGTATCGCGACCATGATCTGACGCTGCAACGCATTGCCCGCCGGACCGGCATCACGGCGCGCAAAATCTCGCACGCCGTGAACCGGGGTCATGGAACGACTGTGACCGATCTGGTCAACGGATACCGGGTCCGCGAGGCCATGCGCCTTCTCAGAGACAGCGATCTTCCTGTCACTCAGGTGATGCTGGACGCCGGCTTTCAAACCAAGTCGAACTTCAATCGCGCCTTCAGAGCGACTGCAGGGCAGACTCCAACTGCGTACCGGCGTTCAGAAAGCGCAGGATGATCGCCGCGATCTCCTGGTGCAGGGTGGCTCGCGGTGCGGTCTCGCCCTGACAGACATAGGCGTCTTCCTCCAGGATCTCCTCAGCGCCCGGTTTGCACTCGCTCATAAAGGTGAAATGCGTCGCCCCGATCATTTCCGCGTAGCGCGAGGTTGCAGCCGGCAGGCGCTGGCTCTGCATCCGCGACTCCCAGCCGAGCGGCAGCCGGGGATCTTCGATGCCAGCGGCCAGAGCCAGAACAGGGATCGAAAGGTCCGCCAGACTTTCGGGCGTAAAGCCCTGAATCCCCTCCATATCCAGCAACACCGCCGCCGTGATCCGGGGATCTCTGGCCGAGGCCGGGGTTGTGCTCTGGCCCGCGCCGCCGTCGCGATAGAGCAGGCAGACCAGCTTGTCGGTGCTCCCCCCACAGGCCTCCATCAGACGCGGACCGGAAAATACGCCGCCCGCCATCATCAACGCCGTCGATCCCCCGAGGGAATGCCCTATCACTGAGATTCGGCTTGCATCGATGTGCGCGGCAAACTCTGCGTCTGCCAGCAGGCCGTCCAGCACACGCGACATCTGCTGCGGACGGTCGGCGGGGTGCAGCGCCCAGGACGGGTCCATATCGCCAAAGGTCGTGCCCGGATGACTGGGCAGGACGGCGATATATCCGGCCCGCGCCAACTCTTCCGCCAGCCAGATCTGGTTCCTCCAGAGGCCGCTATAGCCATGCGACAGCAGCGCCACCGGATGGACACCGGCGGCAACGGCGCCATCGCGGACCACGGGCACGCCAACAAAGACCGGATTGTCCGCAAGCAGGCTGGTGGGGGCGGCACTGCTGGTGGGATAGAGGACCACGGTCTCGATCCCGGGCAAATCAAGCGTGCCAGCCCCGACGGGCAGAGGCCCGTCGCTGGCCGCAACGGCGCCCGCCCATCCAAGGACGGCAAGTATCAAGCTGAGAGTTTTCATGAGGGTTCTCCAAAGACAATGAATGCCTCAGTCCTGCCAGAACACCCGTGGTCGCGAGACCTTGATCGCGATAAAGCACCTCAGAAATATGCAGGACGTTCGGTTTTGCCTCCCCGCTTCGGCCCCCCCCGTCACGACGCCCTCCCCGGCTGCCTTGGCGAAACACCGTCAGACAAGCGCCGCCCCAGACCTATCCGGTCGGTGACGATGTCGCGCAGAGTGGCAGGGTCCTGGCATGTTCACGCAGCGCAAATTTCTGGATCTTCCCCGTTGATGTTCTGGGGATCTCCATGAAGATGAAGCGACCGGGCACCTTGTAGGCTGCCAACTGGGCGCGGCACCACGCCTTCAGGGTGTCGGCATCCGTCTGCTGTCCTCTGGCCAGCTCGACAAAGGCGCAGGGGGTCTCTCCCCACTTCTCATGCGGCATCGCCACCACGGCGGCCACAGCCACCGCGGGATGACGGTACAGCGCTTCCTCGACCTCGATGGAGGAGATATTCTCGCCCCCCGAGATGATGATATCCTTTGAGCGGTCCTTGAGCTGGATATAGCCATCGGGATGCACGACGCCCAGATCACCGGAATGGAACCAGCCTCCGGCAAAGGCCGCCTCCGTCGCCTCGGCATTGCGGAAATAGCCCTTCATGACGACGTTGCCCCGAAACATCACTTCGCCCATCGTCTCGCCATCGCGCGGCACCGGCATCATGGTGTCCGGGTCAAGCACGTCCAGCTGTTCCAGCGGCAGATAGCGCACCCCCTGACGGGACTTCAGCGCCGCCTGCTGCGCGGGGGGCAGATCAGACCAGCTGTCGTGCCAGTCATTCACCACCGCCGGGCCGTAGGTTTCGGTCAGGCCATAAAGGTGCGTGACGTCAAAGCCCGCCGTCTTCATCTCGGCCAGCAGCTTTTCGGGCGGGGGCGCTGCGGCGGTGAAAAACTGCACCCGCTGCGCAAGGTCGCGTTTCGCGTCCTCAGGGGCCGAAATCATCAGCGACATGACAATCGGCGCACCGCAGAGATGCGTGACACGCTCTTCCGACAGCGCGCTCCAGATCGGTTCCGCCCGCACCTGCCGCAGGCAGACGTGGGTGCCGATGATCGCCGACAGCGTCCAGGGAAAGCACCAGCCATTGCAGTGAAACATTGGCAGCGTCCAAAGATAGACCGCATGTTTGTGCATGGACGAGGTCAGCGCATTGCCCTGCGCCAGCAGATATGCCCCGCGATGATGCGTGACCACGCCCTTGGGATCGCCCGTCGTCCCGGAGGTATAGTTGATCGCAATCGCGTCCCACTCGTCCTCGGGCATCAGCCAGGCGAACTCCGGATCCCCGTTGCCAAGAAAGGCCTCATAGTCGAGGACGCCCGCATCGGCACCTGGCCCGTCAAACTCCGCATCATCATACTGGATCACCAGGGGCCGGGCCTTTGCCAAGGCCAGCGCGTCCTGCAACAGCGGCATGAACTCGCGGTCCACGATCACCACACGCGACATCGTATGATCGAGCTGAAACGCGATATTGGCGGCATCCAGACGGGTGTTGACCGAATGCAGGACGCCTCCGCTCATCGGCACACCGTAGTGGCACTCCAACATCGCGGGTGTGTTCGCCAGAACGACCGACACCGTGTCGCGCCGCCCGATGCCGTTCTGCGCCAGCGCCGACGCGAGCTGCCGCGCACGGGCATAGAAAGCGCCGTAGCTGCGCCGCAACGGGCCATGCACGATCGCCGTATGCTCGGGAAACACGCTCGCGGCGCGCTCCAGAAAGGTCAGAGGCGTCAGCGGCTGGTGGTTGGCGGGCCTGCGCTGCAGGCCGATGTCATAGGGGCTATCACTCATGGGATCAGGCATCCTGCCATTCGGGTGTGCGTTTTTGAAGGAAGGCGCCAATGCCCTCTTCGGCGTCGCGGGCCAGCATGTTGTCGACCATCACCCCCGAGGCATAGGCATAGGCGTCGGACAGGTCCATCTCGCGCTGCGCGTAATAGGCGCGCTTGCCGGTGGCCAGAGTCATGCTGGATTTGGCGGCGATCTTGCGGGCCATCTCCATCGTCGCCTGCCGCAGGGTCTCCGGGGCAACGGCGCGATTGATCAGCCCGATTTCCGCCGCACGGCGGGCCGGGGTCATATCGCCGGTCAGCAGCATTTCCATCGCGTGCTTGTCGGCCACATTGCGCGACAGCGCCACCATGGGGGTGGAGCAGAACAGCCCGATATGCACCCCCGGTGTGCTGAACTGCGCGGTATCTGCGGCCAGCGCAAGATCACAGCTGGCGACCAGCTGACAGCCTGCTGCAGTGGCAACCCCCGTCACCTCGGCGATCACCGGCTTGGGGCAAGTCACAATCGCTTGCATGACACCGGAGCACATCACCATCACCTTCGCGAAATAGGCCCTGCCGCCATCCGCATCCGCCCGGCCCGCGGTCATTTCCTTAAGGTCATGCCCGGCGCAAAATGCCGGTCCGTTCGCCGTCAGAACCATCACGCGCACCGCAGGATTGGAACCAGCCTCGCCGATCGCCGCCGCCAGAGCCGCCAGCATCGCCTCGGACAGGGCATTGCGCCGAGGCACGTCATTCAGCGTCAGGCGCAAGATGCCGTCGTCATCCAGCGCGCGCAAAAGGATATCGTTTTCCATTGTGGTGTCTTGCAAGGGTAAGATCCTTCTCAACTCGCGCCAGAATTCCGCATGTGCCTTTGTCACCAATCCAGCCGTCGCGGCCCGCCTCGTCGAGATTTGGTTTTCCCGTTGTCCCGGCCAAAGCCATGTTCGCCAGCCAGCACACTTCGGCAGAGACGGCAAAGCCCATCTCCACGAAACTGGACAGTGCCGACGCGACTGCCTGCTCAGTCTCCTGATTTCACAATGTCTAATCCGGGCTGCGCCGAACCTCTTGCGTATTGTTAGTCCGCACAAAATGCTCTGTCGAGTGGTTCGGGCGCCTGATGGCGCCTCCTCTCGCAGACGAGTGCGGGCTGGTCAGACAGGTTTTGGATCTCCGCCGAGTACCCTGCACCGGTGCACCATGAGCGTTGCGCGTGTTGGACTCGCAAGGGTCCTTGGACGATTTCATGCTATTCCGCCCTTTCAAGGGCATGTCTTCGATGATCAAACCTATCTAGGCTCTGGCTTCACAACCAAGAGAAAAGCGACGCAGCAAGAGCAATGGCTGAGGGAAAGACATTGGCGCTTCGTTTGCACCGTGTGGCCACTAGCCTCCAGCCTTTCAAACGTCCGAACTTGATTTCGATCCGGTTTCGCCTCCGTATGGGCCGCGCGCATCACTCATTGTGTGCAATTTGGCCCCTCTCGTGTCATTGCTGCGCAGTACCCTGCGGGGTCGTGGATTGGACGTCACGCCTCCCTTAGTTGACCCAAGGGTCTACGTTATGTGATGTGCTTCGAGATCAGTCGCGTCGATGGAGATCGTCTAGTGCGGACCATACTCCCACGGCGTTTCAAATCAGTACAATCCATTGCAATTGGTAAAGAGAATGCAGCTCAGGCCTCGTCCCCTGTCGGCGATGCCAAGCCACACCTGCCGGGCAACAGGTCATCGCCCCGCGTCACGCCATGTATCTTCGCGAAATAGGGCCGAAGCGAGTCTATCTGAGCCTTGCTCGGCCTATACAGATTGCGCATCAAGCCCCTTTGGTTCGGGAACGGCGAATTATGCACACCCTCATAGCCACAAGGTGATCAATGGGTCCTGACCCTTCTGTATCTGGCATCTGCTAAACGACCCCCGTCACTCTCCCTGGCCAGGACAATGACGGGATGGTGCGCGACGTCTGACCCTTGTGGCATGACCGCGCTTCTTAGCCTGTCGGCACCGTCTCGGAGAGTTGATTGCTTCCGCTCTGGACCGCGCACCAGAACGAAGAGAGCATGGACAATCTATCACACCGCCGCGTTGTCGGCATAGACGTCAGCCGTGACTGGCTGGACCTTCATTGCCTGCCCGATGGGCTCCAATGTCGCGTGCCGAATGGACCAGACAGTCACGGGGCCATCGCGGATCTTGCCCGCGATCGAGAGGCCGTCGCTTGCTTTGAAACGCTCGAAACAGAAGGCGTCATCGCCCGGCAAGTGCCGCCCGTGCAGATAAGGGCGTTCGCATGAAGCCGGGGCACGCGTGCAAAGACCGACCGAATTGACGCGGAGCTTATTGCCCGATTCTTTGCCTTTCGACCCGATGCTGGTCGCCGCCTTCCCACAGAAAAGCTGCGATTTCTTAGAGCTTTGACCTCAAGGCGGGCCCAGGTCGTCGAGATGCGCAAACGGCAACTGGCACAGATGCGCGCGCATCAGAAGCCTGGCGCAGCCGAAATGTTCGACAGCATCGATACCGAACTGAAGGCGCGGCTCGACTGCCGGATCAAGGCGATGGAAGATAGAATCGGTGCCGCCATATCTTTCGACGATTTGCGGGCAAAGACCACTGGTGTTCTACACTCCATCCCCGGGATCGGACCAGTGGCCAGCACAATGCTGGTCGCGCAGATGCATGAGCCTGGCACCGTCACCGGCGAACAGGCCGCAGCTCTCGTAGGGCTCGCCCCCGTCGTGCATAACAGTGGAACCCTTCCTGGGAAGCGAACTATTGCAGGCGATCGCCGTGCTCTGAGGCATGTGATGTTCCAAGCTGCTTCGGTCGCCGCGCATCACAACCTGACCATGAAAACCTTTGCGGATCGCCTGCGAAAAGCCGGGAAACCGCACAAGCTCATCATAACGGCCGGCGCCCGGAAACGGGTCAACCTTGCTCACGCTCTGTGTAAAAGCCGTCAGAAATGGACGCCTTCGACCGCGTGAGGGATACAGTTGCTAGGCAAGCGTCGCGCGGGCAAGGCGAAGGCTTATCTCCATCTGGCTGTTAGGGCTCCGTATTGCTTCCGCGTCAGCTTCGCCCGTGCCGACGGCGAGTGTTGCGATCAGAAATCCCCAACAGCACACTGCAGGCAGGTCAGTCCGGCGTCACGCCAGAACGCGACGACAGCGCTTCGGTCATCTACCACAAGCCAGGGGCGATACCCATCGCCGCGTATCCGTGCGAGTGCGCTGCGCTTTACCTCCGGATCGCTTGCACCATCTTCGTCATGGCCGCGGAGATAGAGCGCATCATATGGTATTTCCATCTGTTCGAGCCAAGCTGCAGTATGACTCCGCCATCCGTCGGGGCGACCGGAACACAGAACGATTGCATCGCCCTGCGCTTTGAGCTTGTGCAGAAGGCGCGCGACCGGTGCGATCACCGCGGCGCTCGCCATCTCTTCGTGAAAGCTCTGCCAGTGCTTGACCTCGTCATGCACAAGATGGCCCAAGCGATCTGCATCAAATTCAGCCAGAGTGCCATCGATGTCGAAAATTACGCAATCCATCGTGTGTCTTTCTGTTCCAGCAGTGTTTCGCGCCAACCCTCCGGGCCGGGCGAAAATAGATAGGGTGTGGTGTTTGCGGGTGACGGGCCATCGGCGGCACCGCCAGTCAGATGGCGCACGGCCCTGATGACGCCCGAATGGGCGACACAGACCGGCACGTGAGCAGCGGCAAACCTCTGCGCCTCGGTGATCGCCATGCGAACGCGATCAATCATGTCCGCCCAGGGCTCGCCCCCCTCTGGCGTCTGGTCGCGTGGTAAAAGCTCGGACACCGGGCGGTTCTCCAGCTGGCCCCAGTCGCGTTCCCGCAATCCCTCGAGCAGAAACGGGCTGCTATGGGGAAAGGCCAGACGGGCCGTTTCCTGCGCCCGCTGCTGAGGGCTGGCGAACAGCATCATGTCCTGGGGCCATGCCCATCCCGACAGCGCTTGGGCCGAGCGGCGGCCTGCTTGTGTCAACTGCGCCTCTGTGCGGCCTGCGATGCGCAGGTCGCGGTTTGCATCTGTCTGACCATGGCGGATCAGCACGAATGGCTTCGCTGGCAAGCTCACAACAGGCACCTTTCGTTCAGCACAAGCTGGGCCTGAAAGCGCGGCTCCAGCAGGTAGTCCTCGGGTTGAGAGCAAAACAGAGGTGCGTAGCGCTGCGCCTCAAGACGGCGCACCATGGAGATCTGCTCCGACAGCGGCGGATGGACGTTCCAGCGCAGGAACTGCCCGCCCTCCGCCGCAATCACCCGCGCATGGGCCGTCATATGCCCGGTAAACAGCACCATCGCCTGCCGTCCCAGCCGCCCTGCGTCATGCCAGTCGCGCACAACCTGTGCGGCCATGCCAGCATCCGCATTCGGTGTATCACAAAGCAGAAAGCGTGCTTCGGGGTCAAAACCGACGTCCAGAAGCGGGGCCAGCTGATCTGCCATGCTGTTCAGGCTGCCACTGTGCAGGGCGCGATCAACTGCCCTGCGGCAACTGTCATCAAAGCTGACCGCGCCATACCGCATCAGATGCAATGCCAGCTCTCCCGCCCGCCCCGAAGGCGGTACCGGAAACAGGATCTGCCGCCCCTGATTTTCAAGCAGCATCTGATCGAGCGCCGAAATGCGCTGCGCCTGCGGAATGTCATCAAGATGATAGGATGAGTCGATCAGGGCTGTCTGGGCGCGGGGCGGAGGATCAAAAGCGAACCATGCGCTTTCCTCGGACCAGTCGCCGGAAAAGAACAATCCGTCCCCGAGATCGAAATGAAGCCAGACACCGCCCAAGGCATGACCATTGCGACCAGTGGTCACGCTGATCCCGTCAATCACAGTGCGACCGACTTCGGGCAGAACCGCGACATTGCTGCCGGGCGGAAGCGCACGCGCTGTTTGGGCGGTGCAATGGATCGGCAAGCCAGCGGTCACCGCATGTGCGGCCCCGCCGATGTGGTCGATGTGATCATGGGTGATGAACACACGCTCGGCGCCCTCGATCCAGTCCGGATTGAAGGGAGAGGTGGCTTCGGGTCCGACCCCCACATCCAGCACCCAAAGGGCCTGCCCCGTCCACAGGCGGATGCAGGCCGGTCCCTTTTCGCCGAGCCCCGAAAGAACCTCGATCCAGGGCGCGTACTGAAGGCTATCGTCACGCATGTGCCAGGGCCCTCTCCATCGTCACCACCCCTTCAGGATCGCGAAAGGCCCAGAGATCGTGCAGCCTGACACCGACGGTTTCCCCGATGCGGGCGCGCTGGCGGGCGAAGGCGACAAGGGTTTCACCGGCGGTATCCAGCGTCAGGCGGAATTGTCCGCCGAGATATGTGCAGCCGGTGACACGGGCCCGCAGCGGCGCATCATCGCTGAGAGAAATCGACTCGGGGCGGACGCTGACATGGCTCGGCTCTGGCGTGGCGCTGCGCGACAGAACCTCCTGGCCAAGGACATTCAGCAGCAGAAGGTTTCTGTCGGTTTGCCCTGTACGTCGGGCCGAGACCACGGCCCCATCGCCGACAAACCCTGCAACGAAGCAATCCACAGGTTCGCGGTACAGAACCTCAGGTGCTGCAAATTGCCGGATCTTGCCCGCTGCCATCACCGCAACCCGGTCGGCGAGGGCCAGCGCCTCGCCCTGATCATGGGTGACGTAGAGCATGGTGGCGCCCGTCCGGCGGTGGAACATCGAAAACACCTCCTGCATCGAGGCTCGCAGAGCCAGATCGAGGTTGGCAAGCGGTTCATCCAGAAGAACCGCGCGCGGATCGAACACCAGACAGCGGGCCAGAGCCACGCGTTGACGTTGACCACCCGACAATTGCGAAGGCATGCGCTGCGCCAAATCGCTTAGCCCCGTCAGGGACAGCGCCTCAGCCACGCGCGCTTCACGTTCGGCGCGCGGCACGCGGCGCACTTCCAGCGGATAGGAGACATTTGAAAACACGCTCTTATGCGGCCAGAGGGCATAGGATTGAAAGACGATGCCGATGCCACGATCTTCTGGCGGCACAAACTGGCTCGCGCCGGCCACCGTCTGACCGCCGATACGGATTTCACCTGCACTCGGGTGTTCAAACCCCGCCGTCAGACGCAGCAGCGTGGTCTTGCCACAGCCCGACGGTCCCAGCAGCGCGACGAATTCCCCCGAGGTGATCTGCGCATTGATGCTGTCCAGCGCGGCGACACCGTCGAACTGCTTGGAGAGGTTGGAAAAGCTCAGCTCTGCCATGGGATGACACCTTTTGGAAAACGCTTTGCCCCGGCCTGAACCAGCCCCATGAGCAAGACGATGAGAAGCACGATGGACATCGCCAGGGCCGAGGCCATGACGGTTTCACCGCTGTCTTCGAGATTGTAGATGACAACGCCCAGCGTTTCGGTCCCCGAGGACCAGAGCAACGCCGACACGGTCAGTTCATTCACGGCCGTCAGAAACACTAGGATCGCCCCTGCCGCCGCAGACGGTGCCGCGAGCGGCAAAACGATGTCGCGCAGACGCCGCGACAGGCGCGCACCAACGCTGGCCGCCGCTTCCTCCATCGCCGGATCAAGCTGCGCGATGCTGGCCTGGATCGGTCGCAGCATCACCACAAAGAACCGCGCCAGATAGGCCAGCAGGATGATCCAGATCGTGCCGTACAGCGTCATGTCCGTGAACGGAAGGTTCAGGAAGGTCAGGATGCAGGCAATCGACAGAACGACACCAGGCAAGGCATAGGGCAAGTCAATCAGCGCATCCAGAATGCGGCTGAGCCGGTTGGAGCGGCGCTCCATCAGCCAGGCCAGAGGCAAGCTGATCACCAGCAGGATCGCCGCCGCAGAGGTCGCGAGCATCAGCGAATTGCCATAGGCGCGCCGAGTACCCGGCTGGACGAACAGCACCTCTTTCCATGCGTCAAACGTGGCGGTCGTGAACGTCAGCGGCACCCCATACGCCGGGATAAGCGAGGTTGCGAGCAGGGCAAAGAGAGGCAGGCCGAGGATCACGAAGATGAACCCCCAGAGCAGCACTTCAATGGCGCGACGCCCCCGCCCGAGCGACAATGCCAGCGGATTGCCAGACAGTCCGACCAACCCGAAGCCCTTGCGCGACAGAACATAGCGGCTGAACAGAATGCCCAAAATCGCAACCGCACCGATCAACAGTGACAGCACGGCAACCTCGGGCAGGACCGATGGCCCCATGCCGACAAGGCGTTGATAAATCAGTGTCGGCAGGGTCGCGTAGCCTGCGGGAATACCCAGCATGGCGGGAATGCCGAAATTGCCCAAGGCGGTGACAAAGGCCATCGCGCCGCCAGCAATCAGAGAGGGCATTGAGAGCGGCAGGACGGTTTGCGCCCAGACCCGCAGCGATCCCGCGCCAGACATCCGGGCGGCCTCGACCAGATCAGCAGGGATCATCCGCAGACCTGCGCGCAGGGTCAGGAAAACCAGCGACGCATGCTGGATGCCGAGCAACAGGATGATGCCACCGGGCGAATGCAGCGGTTGCGGGCTGCCAAGGGGCGGGGCCAGTCCGATAAGCTTCAGCAAGGTCGAAGACGGACCGGCCATTTGCATCCAGGCCAGCGCGGTGATCTGCGGCGGGATCATCATCGGGATCATCAGGCAAAAGACCAAAGCTCCCTTGCCCCGGATATCCGTCAGCGCGACGAGAAAGGCAAAGCTCGCACCGATCAGGATTGACAGCACTGTCCCGCCGCCTGCGGTGATCAGCGAATGCAGCAGCGCGGTGCCCGTCGACGGCCGCGACAGAACCGTTGTCAGATGCTCGCTGGTCAGGCCGTCGCCAAACCCAATGCCCTCAAGCAACAGGCGCACGACCGGGCCGAGCGCGATCAGCGCCACCGGCAGCAGAATAAGCGGCAACAGCCGGTCCAGAGACCGGCTGCCACCTTTGGTGAACGTGGGCGTTCTCATTGGACGCCAAACACCTCTGCGAAGCGGGCCTTGTTGGCGTCCGTCTCGGCCAGTGCTTTGGCCGGATCGAAATCCATCAGCTTGATCGCATCACGTGCCGGGAAACCCTCGGGGCTGGCCACGCCGTTGCGCGCGGGGATGTAGCCCATGTCGACAACAAGATCCTGACCCTTTTCGCTAAGAACGAAATCAACGAACTTTTCTGCCGCATCCATGTGCTTGGTGCCGGCCATGATCGCGACAGGTTCGGTGACGTAGGACACGCCCTCTTTCGGGAACACGAAATCGACGGGCGATCCCTCGGCCTTGGCCCGCACTGCCATGTAGTCGACCAGCACACCGTAGGGCTTTTCACCCGATGCGACGGCCTTGAACGTGCCGCCATTGCCGCCTTCGGCGCGCGTGTTGTTGGCTGCAAGCGCCTCGTAATAGTCCCAGCCCAGACCATCGGTTCCGGTCAGCGTGGCCAGGTGGATCAACGCGGCGCCGGAATACAGCGGCGACGGCATGGCGACCAGATTGGCCATCTCGGGTTTGGCAAGGTCGGCCCAGGACGTCGGTACCGTGTCGGCACCAGTGTTATAGACGATGCCCGTCGTGATCAGCTTGGTGGAATGATAGTATCCTTCGGCGCTGTAGAGCGAGGCGTCGTATGCTGCCTCCTCGGGCGAGGCATAAGCGGCCAGCTGACCGGCCTGCGCCAGACCTTCAAGGGTCACCGTGTCTGCGATCAGCAGCACATCTGCTTGCGGCTGACCGGCCTCGATCTCGGCGGTCAGACGTGCCATCAGCTTGGTGGTGCCGTCACGGACCCAATCCACTTCGATGTCGGGGTTGGCTGCGGTGAAGGCATCAACCGTTTTCTGCGCATCCTCGTTCGGTTGCGACGTATAGAGCGTCAAGGTTTCCGCGCCTGCCAGAGTCGGAAGCGCCAGTAAGAGGGTAGCGGCCAAAAGGGAACGGGACATCAAAGTCTCCTGCCAAAGTGAATTTTCGTTCGAAAGAGCGGAATGTCGATTCGTCTCTCTTGCGGGCTTCCTATCGGCTCGACATGACAGTTCCGCGACAAGCCGGAATATTTATTTCATTGAGGTATCGTTGAGTTTTCGAGTGCTCCGCTGTAGTTTCAGATCAGTGCAACAAGGTTCGATCGAAAATGATTTCCAGCGAAGCGGCCCGACGTCGTGACCGGATTGTTAACCTGCTCTCCAGCTACGGAGAGCTGTCTGCCTCGGCCCTTTCCGAGATGCTGGGCGTGACGGTCCAAACGCTCAGATCTGATCTGCGGGCCCTTGATGACTCCCAAATCGTCAAGCGCCGCCACGGCGGAGCGAGCCTCGCGGCGAGCGAGAATATCGACTATCAGCCTCGCCTCTCCGTCTCACGGCAGGAAAAGAACAGGATCGCTGCAGCGGTTGCCAAAATGATCCCAAACGGCGCGACCGTCGCGCTGGGAACCGGCACGACGGTCGAGGCCGTGGCGCGCGCCCTTGTCGGACACGAGGGGCTGACAGTTGCCACCAACAACATCCACGTGGTTCTGGCGCTGCGCATGGCCGAACACATCACCATCCTGCTGGCCGGGGGCAAGGTTCGCTTGCGTGATCTGGACCTGATCGGGGCCGAGAGCCGCGACTTTTTCGATGGCCTTTGCTTCGACCACGCGGTCTTTTCTGTTGGCGGCGTCTCCGAGACCGGGGATCTGCTTGACTTCAATCTCGACGAGATCCGTGCGCGCCAGGCGATTTATGCCTGTGCCCGTGAGCGCACACTGGTGATTGATCACGCCAAGATTGGGCGAACGGCTCCTCACCGCTGGGGCCGGATACAAGATCTGGAGCGCACAATTTGCGGAGGTCCGCTGTCGCAAAGGCTTAAGACCGCAGGCAACGAAAGCGGCTGTGACTTCATCGAGGTCTAGGCACGGGCAAAGCTGTCTCGCCAAACCATCTTTTCGGAATCCCGCCTACGCAGGTAGACGCACATACTGCAGGCAGGTTCACACACCGCAATCTCCGCACTGCGCAAGCCGTTCAACAACTCTCTTTTGATAGCCGACCCAAGTGGATGCGACAAAACCCAGTGTATCGTCCACTTTGGTGTGCGCACCCCAACTTGACAGCGCCAGCTACAAGACCGTACAGCAAGCACAGGTATTGGGCACCTGCCGCCTGCGGACGTAAGTCACGGTGAAGCCCAACTTGAAAACGACACTCACCCTCGAAGCATTTCGCAGGTGGTAATGCAGGCTCCCATCTCTCTCGAAATGCCTCTTTTGAGGAGTGTAAGATGTCGCTTCAAGACGCATCCGATAACCGATTTCTGACGGCCTCGCCTGGACGGCTGTTTTTCACCAATGCCCTGCCAATGATGCTCATCATGATGATGGGGGGACTGCTGACCGTGGTCGATGCTGCATTTCTGGGTCACTTTGTCGGGGCCGATGCCCTTGCAGCCGTCAGCGTCGTATTCCCGATTGTCATGATCACCATAGCCCTCTCGACTCTTGTCGGCGGGGGCATGTCCAGCCTCTTGGCCCGACAGTTGGGGGCGGGTCATCACAGTGACGCAGCGGATGTCTTTGCGCAAGCACATGGACTGGCGGTGTTCCTGTCGATCACCCTTATTCTCGCCTTTGGGCTTGGCGGAGGTTTCATCACCAACGCTCTGGCGGACAATCAACCCGAAATTGCACGGATGGCCTACACTTATCTGGCGATCCTGATCCTCGCGACACCTGTCCAACTGCTTCTGAGCGTCCATGCAGATGCATGGCGCAATGAAGGGCGCGCGGGCCTCATGGCGTTGATGTCTGTCGGCGTCACCTTTGCCAATATCGCGCTAAATTATGCATTGATCGTGCGTCTCGACATGGGCGTCGCCGGATCGGCTTGGGGGACAGCAATCGCGCAATCTCTGGGGCTCGCGCTCCTCTTGGGCCTGCGCGGGCGTGGGGCCGGCACCTTGACGCTTTCCGGCCTCAGAACCTCTCGTTGGATCGGTAAATGGCGCGCCATAGTGACCCTTGGGGCCCCTGTCAGCCTCAGTTTCATAGGGATTGCATTGGTTTCTGCAACTGTGATCGCGGCCCTTCGACTGACCTCGGCCTCGGGCTATGTCGACAGCATCGCTGCCTATGGGATCGTCACACGGATCTTCAGTTTCGCATTCATGCCGCTGATGGCCATTGCGCTGGCGACCCAGAGCATTGTCGGGAACAACGTGGGCGCAAAACGCTATCGGCGCTCGAACGCCGTTCTGCGGCTCGCACTTACTGTGTCAGCTCTTTATTGTGCCGCGGTCGAGGTCATCTTGTTGACGGGACACTGCTGGATTGGCCGTGGGTTTGTCACGGATCTGGAAGTCATCGCGCAGGTCGGTCAAGTTCTGCCCCCAATGGCACCGCTTTATCTTTTCGCTGGTCCAATTCTCGTCCTTGCCTTGTATTTCCAGGCCATCGGAAAGCCTTTGCACACCGCGGCTCTCACCTTGGTCAAGCCATTCCTGCTCAGCCCTCTGCTAATTGCCACTTTAGGAATTTTCTACGGCGATAAGGCAATCTGGTTTGCCTTCCCGATTGCGGATGGGATTGTGGTTGCCATCGCACTTCGGATCATGATCCTGAGCCAAAGGGTCGGCAGTGAGGCCATCGGCTTCGGAATGTCAGAGGGGGCGGAAGCATGACGAAACTGCACTCTGTGACCCAAGCCAAATCACAGGCCAAAGCCCTGCGGATTGCTCTTGCCGCGCAGGGGCAGCCCCTCACCCATGCGCAGGCATTAGAGCTTATTGCTCACCAGAACGGATCGCGCGACTGGAATACGTTGCAAGCGAGGCTGTCACGTTCAAAGCAGGAGCCTTTCACACCGAACGCGACGGTGAGAGGGCGCTACATGAGCCAGCCCTTCACAGGGCGGATCGTGGCACTTGCGAAGGTAGGCAAAAACACACAAATCTCTCTTCAGCTGGATCAACCCGTCGATATCGTGCAGTTCGCCAGCTTCTCAAACCTGCGTAGCCATATCAGAAGCGTTGTAGGCCCTGACGGTCGATCCCCACGCAAGACATCAGATGGCACACCGCATCTCGTCATCGAAATTCCGAGCGGTTGATCCTGACGTTCTGCCCTGAAGAAAGAAGGAAAACGAGCTTGCCCCAAATGACCAAATAGAGCAGCGGACTTGCGGCAGCGCAGCTTGATGTCGTCGATCCAACACTGCTTCGGCGATTACCGCGCCCGGCTGGCGCCCAGTTCAAACGCCACCGCAGTGCCTTGAGCAGCGACATAGATGCTGGCGGCACGAGATTCAGGGGCCAACGTCCCGGGAAAGGCCGCTGTATCGACCCATCCACATCTGATCAGACTAAGCCGCTCATCTGCCTGCTTCGGCAGGGGTGGGCCGCGTTGAGTATCAAATATTCTTCGCGCGCGCCAATCCTTGGCCTGCTGCTTCGTATCGAATAGTTTGGATTTACGGACACCACGGCGCGCGATCTGCGCCTGCCAACAGCCAGTTTTCTGCTTCCGGATACTCGACAAATTACGAATCCCCGCGCGCTTCGTATTTCGCGCGTAAACGGCTGCCCAAAACTACGAAATCTGCCAAACAGGACGAGCGACACAGAGCGCTAAAAGCTGATATTCTTCGGGAAATGTCTCGTATTGACTTGAAACCAAAACAATAAGTGGTGCGGGTGAAGGGACTCGAACCCCCACGCCTAGGCGCCAGAACCTAAATCTGGTGCGTCTACCAATTCCGCCACACCCGCATCCGACAAGTGCAATGCTCTCTCAGCCCCGCCACTTGTGACGCGTGTTCTAGCAAAGCCACGCATGAGAGAGAAGCGCTAAAATGCGTGTCTCGCGACAGGATCACCATGAGCCCGCCCGATCCTCCGACTCTCCTCGCAGGATAGCAAATCCACAGGGCGATACCCGCGCCTCAGCGTCAGAGCAAAGCCTTCAGCACGCCCGGCAAAGCCTCTGGCAAATCCTCTGCAATCAGCCCCGGCCCGAAGGCACGGGCGCATTCCACATGCAGCCAGGTCGCGTGACTTGCGGCCTCCAGCGGCTCCAGACCGCGCGCCATCAGGCCAGTCACGAAACCCGCAAGGACATCGCCCGCCCCTGCCGTCGCAAGCCACGGGGCGGCGCGTTCGCGGCAGGCGGCATGCACCCGCACCCGACCGTCAGGCGCAGCAATGACCGTATCAGCGCCCTTCAATAAAACGGTGCAGCCCGCCCGCGCTGCGGCGGCCCGCACCACGTCTATTTTGGAAACCGCCGGCCCTGTTTCGGCCACGGCCCTCAGTTGCTCGGCCAAGTCCGGGAAGAGGCGGGCGAACTCTCCTCCATGGGGTGTCAGGACAACATCTGCGCCGCGCACCTGCTCGAACAGGCTCATCGGATCGTCTGCGAAGGACGTCAGCGCGTCAGCGTCCAGCACAACCGATCTGCCGGCAGAGAGCGCCTCGGACACCAACGACCGTGTGCGCTCCCCTACCCCCAGACCGGGGCCAAGACAGAGAGCCGAATAGCGTTTATCTTCAAGGACAACGCCCAAGGCTTCGGAATCTGCCACGCGCGTCAGCATGATGGCGGTGATCTGACAGGCGACTTCCTGCTGCGCGCCTGGCGGCACGGCGATGGTGACCAGCCCTGCCCCGATCCTCAACGCCGCACGCGCGGCCAGACGCGCAGCTCCGGTGCGGCCCGGCCCGCCCGACAGCACCAGAGCGTGACCTGAACCGTACTTGTGCGAAGCGGGGTCCTTTCGAGCCACCTCGCCACTATACGCAGGCGCATCTATCAGCTCAGCATCCTCGATCCGCGCGCTCTGGACCGGCAAACCGATATCGACGATGACAAGGCGGCGCGTCGCACGACCACCTGCCGCAAGGTAGTGCCCCGGTTTCGCGGTATGGAAGGTCACCGTCAGATCGACGGTCAAATCCGCCGCCTGACCGAGCCATTTGCCACTGTCAGCACAAAGGCCGGAGAGGATATCAACGGCGACGGAGTGCCGGGCCGCCTCGATGCTGACCCGCAGCGCCTCGACCACGTCCGCGCTCAGGCCACGGCGCAACCCCGTGCCGAACACCGCATCGACCACCAGATCGGGCGCCCCTTGCGCCGCGATCAGCGGCACAACCTGATCCAACGACAGCACATCGCGCCGCTTCGCACCCGTCCCCACCCATCTCGCATGGTTTGCGGCAGCGTCCGGTGGCAGGTGTCCCGCCTCCCCGAGCAAGGCAACATCCACGGCCCATCCCGCCGCGGCCAGCAGATGCGCCACGACGAAACCATCCCCGCCGTTATTACCGGGTCCGCACAGAATCAGCGCACGCCGTCCGCAAGCATCGCTCAGCTCAGGGAAAGCTTGTGAAATTGCGTCAAACACACCTTGCCCGGCGCGCTGCATCAGCGCCAATCCGGTGACGGATCCCCCGCCGATCACGGCCTGTTCATGGGTCCGCATCTGTCCGCCAGTCATGAGATTTGACATGTGTTTTTCATAACGCCTATATTTTAATCAACACGCACAGTATTCTTGCGCCTTTTTCCCGTGGCCTCTGGCCTCTTCCCCCGGTTTGACATTACTCAATTGTTAGGGCGCCGTGAAAGTGTTCTGACCTGTCCGACGTTACTGCGAGGAGTTTCCGATGAAGAAAATCGAAGCGATCATCAAGCCGTTCAAGCTTGATGAAGTGAAGGAGGCGCTTCAGGACGTGGGCGTTCAGGGCCTCTCAGTCATCGAAGTCAAAGGCTTTGGCCGTCAAAAAGGCCATACCGAGCTCTATCGTGGCGCCGAATATGTTGTCGACTTCCTGCCGAAGGTGAAAATCGAGGCAGTGCTGGACGACGATCAGGTGGATGGCGCGATTCAGGCGATCATTGATGCAGCCAAGACCGAGAAAATCGGCGACGGCAAGATCTTTGTGTCGTCGATCGAGACGGCCATCCGCATCCGGACCGGGGAAACCGGCACCGACGCTCTGTAAAACAGCGCACTTCTAAGAGACTCAAAACCGAAGGGAAAAGGGAATGAGCAAGGACAAGGTTCTCAAACTGATGAAGGATGAGGACGTCGCCTACGTCGACATCCGCTTCACCGACACGCGTGGCAAGCTGCAGCACGTCACAGTTGTCGCCGATCTGGTCGACGAAGACTTCCTTGACGAAGGCTTCATGTTCGACGGCTCGTCGATTGCTGGCTGGAAGTCGATCGAAGCCTCCGACATGAAACTGATGCCCGACACCGAGTCGGTCTACATCGATCCGTTCTACGCAGAAAAAACCATCTGCCTGCATTGCTCTGTCGTCGAACCCGACACTGGCGAAGCCTACGACCGCGACCCACGCGGCACGGCCGAAAAAGCCGAAGCTTACCTCGTGTCCTCGGGCATTGGTGACGCGGCCTACATGGGCCCCGAAGCGGAATTCTTCCTGTTCGACAACGTGAAATACTCCGTTGAAATGAATAAGGTTTCGTTTGAGGTCGACGCGATCGACGCCGCCTGGAACTCCGACACCGACTACGAGATGGGCAACACCGGCCACCGTCCCGGCATCAAGGGCGGCTATTTCCCGGTCAACCCGATCGACGACGCGCAGGACATCCGTGCCGAAATGCTCTCGACCATGAAGCGCATGGGCATGAAGGTCGACAAGCACCACCACGAAGTGGCCTCGTCGCAGCACGAACTCGGCCTGATCTTCGGCACGCTGACCAAGCAGGCTGACGAGATCCAGAAGTACAAATACGTGATCCACAACGTGGCTCAGGCTTACGGCAAATCGGCGACCTTCATGCCGAAGCCGATCTATGGCGACAACGGTTCGGGCATGCACGTGAACATGTCGATCTGGAAAGACGGCAAGCCGCTGTTTGCTGGCGACAAATACGCCGACCTCTCCGACGAGGCGCTGTACTTCATCGGCGGCATCCTGACCCACGCCAAGGCCCTGAACGCCTTCACCAACCCCGGCACCAACTCCTACAAGCGTCTGGTCCCCGGTTTTGAAGCGCCCGTTCTGCGCGCCTACTCGGCCCGCAACCGCTCTGGCTGCGTCCGGATCCCGTGGTCCGAATCCCCCAAGGCAAAGCGCGTCGAAGCCCGTTTCCCCGATCCGTCGGCGAACCCCTACCTGTGCTTCGCAGCTCTGCTCATGGCCGGCCTCGACGGGATCAAGAACAAGATCCATCCCGGCGAAGCCATGGACAAGAACCTCTACGATCTGCCGCCGGAAGAGCTGGCCGACATCCCGACCGTCTGCGGCTCGCTGCGCGAAGCCCTGGACGAGTTGCAGAAAGACATGGACTTCCTGCTGGCCGGCGACGTCTTCACCAAAGACCAGATCGAGGGCTATATCGACCTGAAAACCGAAGAGATGCTGGCCTATGAGACCATGCCGCATCCCATCGAATACAAGATGTACTACAGCTGCTGATCCCTATACGGATCTCGGTTTAAGAGGGGGCGCCTTTCGGGGCGCCCCTTTCGCGTGGCACCCCTTCGCCCGTTTTGCGGCTGCGATAAAAGTGACCACGACTGGCGCGCAAAAAAACGCGCAAGTCATTGGAACGCAATGGTACAAATCCGCGTTTATCGCGCTAGCTCCTCCCCCAGAAACGTCGGAGGCAAAGGAATTCTGAATGCGGTTGTTTATGTGTCGGCTGAAAGCCGGAGCTGCCCTCGTACTGGCAGCGTCAGTTCTGCTGGGGTGTTCGGCGCGGGAGGAAACCTCGCGCGGTCGGATGGCCGATCCTCGCCCCCTGAACGCGGCGGATTATCGCACCAGCGGTCTGCCCGGCAATTTCGGGGATACCAAGCCTATCGAATGGGACGGCATCACCCCTGACCGCTATCCGGTGCACGGCATCGATGCCTCGCGCTATCAGGGCGAGATCGACTGGTTCACCGCGCGTCGCAACGGCATCAACTTCGCTTGGCTGAAGGCGACCGAAGGCGGCGATCACAGCGATCCGGGGTTTGAGCTGAATGCCCCAAGTGCGCGCGCCGCCGGCGTGCCCGTTGGTGGCTATCACTTCTATTACTTCTGCCGGACGCCGGTCGAACAGGCCCGCTGGTTCATCAAGAACGTCCCCGCCGTGCCGGGTGATCTTCCGCCCCTGCTCGACATGGAATGGAACCACCAGTCCAAGACCTGCCCGCGCCGCCCCGATGCTGCCACCGTGCGCGCCGATATCCAGCAATTCGCCCGGATCATCGAACAGCACTATGGCGTCGCACCCGTCATCTACACGACACCGGATTTCTACGCCGAAAACAGCCTCGGCGCCCTGCAGGGCTATGATTTCTGGCTCCGCTCCGTCGCGGGACACCCCTCTGAGCGCTACCCGGGCGAGCGTTGGACCTTCTGGCAATACACCGGCACCGGTGTCGTGCCCGGTGTGAAAGGGATCGTCGATCTGAACGCATTTGCTGGAGATATCCGCAGCTGGCAGATCTGGCTCGCCCTCAGACGTCAGAAGTGAGGCGTCCCAGACTGCAAGTGCCCGTCTTCACACCACAGGGTCTGGGCAGAGCGATGACACGCCCGGACAGGCCATAAAGGCTTTGCCAAGGCACTCCCGAAGTGCATGAGGCCAGCAGAGGATCCTCTGCTGGCCTCATGTGTGTTCGCTCAAGCACCGAAACCGCCCCTTGCTCCGCAAATCACCCTTGGACCCAGCCTGAGCAAATACGGCGCAGACCATCCCAGGCGTGTCACTCGCGTCAGCCCAGCGTGCCTTATAGTGGCAGCCGCACCATGTGCGTGTGGATGCCAAAGACCACGGCACGTGTCTGCTCCAGCCGCCACAGGCTCTGGCGTTCGCTGCGCAGATACGGTCCCTCTGGCGCGACCCGGTGCTCGCGCTCGGCAGCCTCCGGGCGCGGCTGGAACAACCCGGGATCGCTGCGGCGCAGCTCATTGGCGCGCCACATCGGACGCCCCACCTGAATGCCATCGAACAAGCGCTGCACCCTGCGCGCGAGCGCTGCGTCATATTCCGGCACAGGGGTGTGGATCGCCGTCATGGGGCGCAGGAATTTCTCGGCCAGCGTCCAATAGGCTGGAAAGCACAGCACCGCTGCTGTCAGCACATGCTCCTCGCCGCCGCGCTTTTCCATCAGGCAGAGATCCTGCTGCACCAATCGCCCCAGCGTGCGCATCGGCGCATCCCGCTCCAGCGGCACTGTCACACCGTCGGGCCGGGTCACGCTGTCAGCAGCAGCGACGCTATAATCGCCGCGCCCGGACAGAACCCCCAGCACGACGGCCAGCAGTTCCTCAGCTGCGGGGCGCGCCTCAACGTCCAGTGCCAGCACCTCCGCAGGGCGCTCTGCAATCAGCGCGTCGCGCAGCGCCATCTGCGGGGCAAAGGCATCATCGACCATGATCCAATCGGCAGGGTCCATCGGCGCCGTGCCCGGCAGGCGCTGGGGAATATCGTAGGGCAGTCGGGATTGCAGGATCTCTCTCATTCCAACAGGCTAGACCGCCCCACTCCCGCGCAAAAGAGGCGCAAACGAAAAAGGGCGCCACAGCGGGCGCCCTTCGTCACAGTCAGCGGATAGAGTGATCAGTCGCGGGCGCGGCCGATCAGTTTCCAGGTCAGCGGCAGCACCAGAGCGGCCAGTGCCAGCTTGAGCACGTCGCCGAGGATGAAGGGCGTCAGGCCCCAGGCCAGAATCGGTTTGTCCCAGCCGTAAAGCTCACCCAGCCACAGCAGGCCCGGCACATACATCAGCACGTTGCCCAGCAGCATCGCAGCCGCCATGCCGACAACCGTCCTGTCCCAGCCGCGCCGCGCCAGCACGCCCAGCAGGACCGTAGCCATCACGTAGCCAACCAGATACCCGCCGGTCGAGCCCATCATGTAGCTGACGCCGTTCAGATCAGCGGTCGAGCTCTGGAAGACGTCGAAGCCCAGCATGCCCACAAGCATCCAGGTCATGATCGTGGTCAGACCCATGCGCGGGCCATAAGCGGCACCAATGCTCAGCACGGCGAAGGTGCCCATGCTGATGGCAACGGGCGAACCGGGCACCGGCACCTTGATCTTGGCGGCCAGCGCCAGAACGGCGACGCCCAGCAGCACCATGGCAACCTGCTTGAGACGCAGCGCAGTGCCCTCCTGCGGGCCGAAAACTTCGCTCAGCACCTTGTCGGCGGCTTGGGACATGGGTGTTCCTCCTTGGATCCATCGTTTCGTCCTTAATGCCTTAGGCCGCGACGCCAATCAAGCCTCATGCCGCGTCGCGGAAATAGCTTGAACACATACGATAATCCTTGCGCGGGCCCGTCACATGCCACTCGGCGCGCCAGTCGGGCCAGTGTGAAAAGTCATAGCCCACACGGTAGAGGTCCGGCGCACAGTCGTGATGTGCCTGCGGGGCCGGGGCGGCAGGGTCAAAGGCATGAAAGAACCGCCCATCGTCAAAGTTCAGTCGGATCAGCCCGCCGTCCTGCTGCCAAAGATACTGACGCTCGGCATGAAAGCTCTGCGCGCCGATCCGCATCTGCCCGGCTTCGGTCAGGCGCAGCACGTCGCCCTCGCGCACGAATCTGGCAGCGCCTGCGAAGGTCGCATCCTCACCGATGGCATTGCGCACGATCCGCTCGATCCGCCATGCGCCTTCAAAATCCGCCAGCTCCGGCATCTATCTCTCCTCCGCCCGTGACGACAGCACCCGGCGGTCTTGCCGCCCTTGCGTCAAGGCAGTAAAGACCGCGCAAGTTGACGTAAAGCCTTTGGCCAGTGGCCACGCCCGCCGCCCATGCACTCTGCACCACGCGCGCCCGTAAACAACTAGGAGCCCCCGATGATCCCTCGCTATTCCCGCCCCGAAATGGTCTCGATCTGGGAGCCCGCCACCAAGTTCCGCATCTGGTTCGAGATCGAAGCCCATGCCTGCGACGCGCTGGCCGCCATCGGCGTGATCCCGAAAGAGAACGCCGAGGCCGTCTGGAAAGCCAAGGACGTGGAATTCGACGTTGCCCGCATCGACGAGATCGAAGCCGTCACCAAGCATGACGTCATCGCCTTCCTGACCCACCTCGCCGAACATGTCGGCGCCGATCACGCGCGCTTCGTGCACCAGGGCATGACCTCCTCGGATGTGCTCGACACCTGCTTCAACGTCCAGCTGACCCGCGCCGCGGACCTGCTGCTGGCCGACATGGACCGCGTTCTGGCTGCCCTGAAGACCCGCGCGTTTGAGCATAAAGACACCGTCCGCATTGGTCGCAGCCACGGCATCCACGCCGAGCCGACCACCATGGGCCTGACCTTCGCGCGCTTTTACGCCGAGATGGAGCGTGGCCGCAGACGCCTTGTCACCGCCCGTGAAGAGATCGCCACCGGTGCGATTTCCGGCGCTGTCGGCACCTTCGCCAACATCGACCCCTCGGTTGAAGAACACGTCTGCGCCCAGCTTGGCCTGACGCCGGAAACCATCTCGACGCAAGTGATCCCGCGCGACCGTCACGCCATGTTCTTCGCCACCCTCGGCGTCATCGCCTCGTCGATGGAAAACATCGCCACCGAAGTCCGCCACATGCAGCGCACCGAAGTTCTGGAAGCCGAGGAGTTCTTCTCCGCCGGTCAGAAAGGCTCCTCCGCGATGCCGCACAAGCGCAACCCGGTGCTGACCGAAAACCTGACCGGTCTCGCCCGCCTCGTGCGCATGTCGGTGACCCCGGCGATGGAAAACGTCACCCTCTGGCACGAGCGGGACATCTCGCACTCCTCCGTTGAGCGCGCGATCGGCCCCGACACTACCGTGACGCTGGATTTCGCCCTCAACCGCCTTGCGGGCATGATCGAGAAACTGGTCATCTATCCCGACAACATGCTGGCCAACATGAACAAGTTCCGCGGTCTGGTGATGAGCCAGCGCGTGCTTCTCGCCCTCACCCAAGCCGGTGTCAGCCGCGAAGACAGCTACCGTCTGGTGCAGCGCAACGCCATGAAGGTCTGGGAAAAGGGCGCTGATTTCAAGACCGAGCTGCTGGCCGATCCCGAAGTCACTGCCGCCCTCAGCCCCGCCGAGATCGAAGAGAAATTCGACATCGGCTACCACACCAAACACGTCGACACGATCTTCAAACGCGTCTTCGGCGAAGCCTGACGCCCTGCCCTGCGGGCCGCTGTCACCGGCCCGCAGCTGAGGTGAAGCCAGCAGTCTGCTAAGCCGCCTCCGGCTTCTTCTTGCTGAAATATTCACACGCCGCGCCCGCAACAGGCGCGGCGTTCGTGTTGAAGCCCCCCTAACCGCATCCCTTTTCAGCCTTTGTTCACCCTTCCCGGTTTATCTGGCTGAAACCAGACACGAGGGGATCATGGGCAATCTGACGCCGCTGGCACAATACTCGCCGACGCCCCCGACCTTTCCGGGGCAGTTGAACCGCAGGCAGAAGGCGGCGATCATCGTGCGGCTTTTGCTGCAACACGGCACCGACCTGCCGCTCAAGGATCTGCCGGACGAACTGCAGGTCGATCTGACCATGATGATCGGGTCGATGCGCCATATCGACCGCGACACCCTCGGCAATGTCATCGACGAATTCATCGTTGAGCTCGAAGAACTCGGCCTGACCTTCCCGAAAGGCCTCGCCGGGGCGCTGGCGCAGCTCGACGGCAAGATCAGCCCCCATACCGCCGCCCGCCTGCGCAAGGAAGCCGGCGTGCGCCAGACCGGCGATCCATGGGAACGGGTGCGCGCGCTCGACATCAAGAAGCTGCTGCCGGTGTTTGATTCCGAGAGCACCGAAATCGCCGCCGTGATGCTGTCCAAGCTCGACACCGGCAAGGCGGCCAAGCTGCTGTCGATGCTGCCCGGCCCCAAGGCGCGGCGCATCACCTATGCCGTGTCGCTGACCAGCGGCATCACCGCCGAATCGCTCGACCGGATCGGCATCTCTCTGGCGGCGCAGCTGGATGCCGTCGCCGACAGTGTCTTTGACAAGGATCCTGTGGTACGCGTCGGCGCCATCCTCAACTTTTCCACCGCCGCCACCCGCGATGACGTGCTGACCGGCCTGGATGAGACCGACTCCGATTTTGCAGAACGGGTGCGCAAGGCGATCTTCACCTATACCAACATCCCGCAACGGATCGCGCCCCGCGACATTCCCAAGATCGTGCGCGGTCTGGATCCGGCAATTCTGGTCACCGCGCTGGCGGCCTCAACCGACCCCGAAGCCGCCAAGACCGCCGAATACATCCTCGGCAACATGTCCGCCCGCCTTGCCGATTCCATCCGGGAGGAGGTCAAGGACCGCGGCAAGGTCAAAGCCAAGGATGGCGAGGAAGCCATGACAGAAGTCGTCAACGAGGTGCGCGCCCTCGAAGCCGCAGGCGAACTCCTCCTCCTCACCGGAGACGAGGAGGAAGAGGGCTAGCGCCCTTTCCGGCCGACGTACCAGCCCGGCAGCGCGCCGCGCGCCCGGACCCGCTCCCCCCTCGACCGGGGAGCACCTGCCGCCACCACTGGACTTGCCGCGACCGCACACCTAGGGTCCGGGCGAACCGTTTGACTGCCCCTGCGCGTCTGACTCCCCTGCCCAAGCCCGCACCCCGACCCCACATGCGGCGTCGGCAAGGATCGCCCAATGTCCAACAACGCCCGCGCGATTCTCATGATGATCCTTGCGGTTTTCTGCTTCACCTCGATGGACGCCACCGCCAAGTCCGTGGCGCTTGAGACGAACACCGTCATGGCGCTCTGGGCGCGGTATGCGGGACAGGCGTTGCTGGTGATCGTGCTGGTGCTGCCGCGCATCCGCAGCGTCGCGCAGACCCACTACCCGGTGATGCAGTTCCTGCGCTCGGCCTTCCTGCTGACCGCCACGGCGAGCTTTTTTTACGGGCTCACCCGCAACGGGCTGGCAGAAAACACCGCCATCATGGATGTGAACCCTGTCCTCGTGACCCTCGGGGCCGCGATTTTTCTGGGCGAAAAGCTCGGGCCTCGGCGCATTGCCGGCATCGTCGCGGCAATGATCGGCGCGATGATCATCATACGCCCCGGCTCGTCGGTATTCTCACTCGACGCGATCTTTCCCCTGATCGCGGCCTTCGCCTATGCGGGCTACTCCCTGACGACGCGCTATGTCGGGTCGCGCGAAGATCCCTGGACCTCGCTGTTCTACGCTGCCCTGCTGGGCGCTCTGGTGATCACCGTGCTGCTGCCCGGCCATTGGCAGACGCCCTCCCTCGGCGTTCTGCTGAAGATGGTGCTGATTGCGGGCCTCGGCACCATCGCGCAACTGATGATGATCCGCTCCCTCGCCATCGGAGAGGCCGCCATGCTGGCGCCCTTCGCCTATGTCGGCCTGATCAACGCGACCTTCTGGGGAATCGTTGCCTACGGGGAATACCCCGACACCTGGACGATCTGCGGTGCGCTTGTGATCGTCGTGGCGGGTGTTTATGTGTGGCACCGCGAAACCCGCGGCGCCATCCCCGCGCTGCCCGCAGAAGCCAAGACACCGCCCGAGGGGCTCTGAGACGCCATGACACCCAGCGACCTGACGCCACGCCAGCGTGCGGGCCAATACATTGTCAACCTGGCCCTCGGCGGTCTGGTCCGCCTGGCACTGGCGCTGCCCTATGCCATGCGGGTGCGCCTGATGGGCTGGATGGTCAGCCGGATCGTCGCCCCCATCGCCTACCGGGGCCGGGTGCGCAACAACCTCACCCATATCTGGCCCGACATCGCACCGTCGCGCATTCGCGAGATGGAGCGTGCCGTCCCCGACAACGCCGGGCGCACCCTCATCGAGATCTACTCCGGACCCGAGCTCAAGGCCCGCCTCGGCGAGGGCACGCTGGAAGGTCCCGGCCTTGCGGCGCTGGATGCGGCACATGCCGCCAAGCGTCCCGTGGTGCTGGTCTCCGGGCATTTTGGCAATTACGACGCCTTCCGCGCCGCCGTCGCCATGCGCTACGGCAATGTCGGCGCGCTCTATCGTCCGCTGAACAACGTCTATTTCAACCGTCACTACGTCCGCGCGATGGAGAGCATCGCCACCCCGATGTTCGCCCGGGGCCGCCGCGGTCTGGCCGAAATGGTGAAATATCTGCGTCAGGGCAATATCATCGCCATGCTGACCGATCAGCATTTCGGCAAGGGCGCAGCACTCAGCTTTTTCGGCCAGCCCGCCTTTACCGCCACATCGGCGGCGGAAATGGCCCTGAAATACGACGCCCTGATGATCCCGATCTATGGCATTCGCCAGCCCGACGGCCTCAGCTTTCGCGTCGTGGTGCAGGAGCCTCTGGCCCACAGCACCGCAACCGAGATGTCGCAGGCCCTCAACGATTCACTTGAGGCGATGACCCGCGAATATCCTGACCAGTGGTTCTGGATCCATCGCCGCTGGAAACCCGGCAGCCAGGACAGCGAAAGCTGAGCTTCGCACCCTACACCCCTGATTTCACTTAGATATCAGATGAAAGATCACTCAGGCAGGCGGGCCGCAGCCTCGATCGCACCAAAGCCCTGACGCTGCAGCAGCACCGCGCCGGGCTGATCCTGCCCGGCATCAATCTCGACAGACATATCGGCTTGGCCGTCCCATTCAGCCACGGGCGCCCACTGGGTGACGACGTTGACGTAAGTGATCTGTGACCCGGCATTTTCGCCGCGCAGGATGTCCACCGTCTTGCTCGGCGTGTAGTGAACCAGCTGCACCACCATCGGCCCGGTCTTGGCGCCGCTCAGGGCATGGGCCACGACACGGTAGCGCCCCTCACCGATCGCCGACACGGCCATCTGATATTCCGGCGCCCGGTTCTGCATGATGTCGATGTACTCCGCCAGCTGCATCGGATGCGAGCCTTTGACGAACCCGGTGCCCGACACGACCATTTGCGGCGTGTAGATCATCCGCGTCCCACGCGCGCGGGCATAGGCCTTCTGGCGGCGGGTATACTGAGGGTCGGCCAGCGTATCTTTCCAGCCAAGGTAGTCCCAGTAATCAACATGCAGCGCCAGCGGCAGCACGTCAGGACGGTCCGCCAGCTGCGTCATCAGGCGGTCGGCATTGGGACAGGAGGCACAGCCCTGCGAGGTAAACAGCTCGACCACCACGGGGGATGGCGCGGCGCTTTTCCCGCCCGCGTCCTGCGCAAAGGCGCCCGAGGTCGGGACCAGAACTGGCGCCGCCAGCAGTCCCGCCATTAGTATCGCCACGCGCCGTCCGATCATACCCAATGTCTCCGGTGAGTTCATGTCCCTGTTTTAGCTACCCAAGCTGCCCTGAAATAGCCAATCAAGGTTTTGCGAGAGGGGCGTGCGCAGCGATCAAGTGTGGCTTCTCGCCAACGCCCAAGGGCAAGGCATTGCCCCGACAGATCGCCGCATCCCCGGACAGGAGGGCTTGAAAATCAGAGAAACTCCGCCGTTGTGCACAAATGTATACTAAAATTTTGCACAGCCTCTTGATTGCCAATCGCCAATCGGGCAGAAGCAAAAGCAGCACGAACCCCTCATACATACCGGAAGGGAGCCATCTCCATGACCATCGTAGTCGGACAGGATACCAGCAAGACGCGCAAGACGCTGACGGTTGGTGACCAGAGTATTGCCTATTATTCGATCCCCGAGGCCGAAGCCATCGGGCTCGGCGAATTCTCCAAGCTGCCCGCCGCGCTCAAGGTGGTGCTGGAGAACATGCTGCGCTTCGAGGACGGCAAGACCGTCACCGTTGACGACATCAAGGCCTTCTCCGAATGGGGCGTTCAGGGTGGTCAGAACCCCCGCGAAATCGCTTACCGTCCGGCCCGCGTGCTGATGCAGGATTTCACCGGCGTTCCCGCCGTTGTCGACCTCGCCGCGATGCGTGACGGGATCGTCGCCCTGGGTGGCGACGCGAAAAAGATCAACCCGCTGGTGCCTGTCGACCTCGTGATCGACCACTCGGTGATGATCGACGAATTCGGCAACCCACGTGCCTTCCAGCAGAACGTGAACCGCGAATACGAACGCAACATGGAGCGGTATACCTTCCTGAAATGGGGTCAGACCGCGTTCAACAACTTCCGCGTCGTGCCGCCGGGCACCGGCATCTGCCACCAGGTCAACCTGGAATACCTCGCGCAGACCGTCTGGACCGACAAGGATCAGGACGGCGTAGAGGTTGCCTATCCCGACACTCTCGTCGGCACCGACAGCCACACTACCATGGTCAACGGCGCGGCCGTTCTTGGCTGGGGCGTGGGCGGGATCGAGGCCGAGGCCGCGATGCTGGGTCAGCCGATCTCGATGCTGATCCCCGAAGTCGTCGGCTTCAAGCTGACCGGCGCGATGGTTGAAGGCACCACCGGCACCGACCTGGTGCTGAAGGTCGTCGAAATGCTGCGCAAGCACGGCGTTGTCGGCAAGTTCGTCGAATTCTACGGCGAAGGCCTCGACAACCTGCCGCTGGCACAGCGGGCCACGATCGCAAACATGGCCCCCGAATACGGCGCCACCTGCGGCTTCTTCCCGATCGACGACGAGACACTGCGCTACCTGCGTCAGACCGGCCGCGACGAAGACCGTATCGCCCTGGTCGAAGCCTATGCGAAAGAGAACGGCTTCTGGCGCGATGCCGACTACAGCCCGATCTACACCTCGACGCTGGAACTGGACATGGACACGATCGTGCCCGCCATCTCCGGCCCGAAACGCCCGCAGGACTATGTCAAGCTGACCTCCGCCGCCGCCGCCTTTGAAAAGGTCGTGATGGAATTCCGCGGTCAGGACGAAAGCGCTGAATCCGAGCGTATGCTGGACGAAGCCCCTGCCCCCGACAGCGTCGTTGATCCGCGCAAATCGGCTTCGGTCGATGGCGAAGACTACCAGCTGCGCGACGGCTCGGTCGTGATCGCCTCGATCACGTCCTGCACCAACACCTCCAACCCATACGTGCTGATCGGCGCGGGTCTGGTGGCACGCAAGGCGCGCGCTCTCGGCCTGAACCGCAAGCCCTGGGTCAAGACTTCGCTGGCGCCTGGCTCGCAGGTTGTCACGCAATACCTCGATGCGGCTGGCCTGTCGGAAGATCTCGACGCCGTCGGCTTCAACCTGGTTGGCTATGGCTGCACCACCTGCATCGGCAACTCCGGCCCGCTGCAGCCCGAGATCTCCAAGGCGATCAACGACAACGACCTGATCGCCACCTCGGTCCTGTCGGGCAACCGCAACTTCGAGGGCCGCATCAGCCCCGACGTGCGCGCCAACTACCTGGCCTCGCCGCCGCTGGTTGTCGCCTATGCGCTGGCCGGTGACATGAACATCGACATCGCCAACGATCCGATCGCGCAGACGCCGGATGGCAAAGACGTCTACCTGAAAGACATCTGGCCCACCGACGCCGAAATTGCCGAGCTGGTCGAAAAAGTCGTGACCCGCGAAGCCTTCCTGTCGAAATACGCCGATGTCTTCAAAGGCGACGAAAAGTGGCAGGCGGTCGAAGTGTCGGGCGGTGCCACCTACGACTGGCCGCCGACCTCGACCTACATCCAGAACCCGCCCTACTTCCAGGGCATGGCGCAAGAGGCCGGCACGATCTCCGACATCAAGGACGCCCGCGTTCTTGCTCTGCTCGGCGACATGATCACCACCGACCACATCTCGCCTGCCGGGTCGTTCAAGGAAACCACCCCCGCCGGTCAATACCTGGTCGAGCGTCAGGTGCCGGTGCGCGAGTTCAACTCCTACGGGTCGCGTCGCGGCAACCACGAAGTCATGATGCGCGGCACCTTCGCCAACATCCGCATCAAGAACGAGATGCTGGACGGCGTTGAAGGTGGCTACACCAACGGTCCCGATGGTCATCAGACCTCGATCTACGACGCGTCGATGGCCTATCAGGACAACGGCACCCCGCTGGTGATCTTCGGTGGCGAACAGTACGGTGCGGGCTCGTCGCGCGACTGGGCGGCCAAAGGCACGGCTCTGCTCGGCGTCAAGGCTGTCATCGCCGAGAGCTTTGAGCGTATTCACCGCTCCAACCTCGTCGGCATGGGCGTCATTCCGTTCGAGTTCACCAATGGCGACAGCCGCAAGTCGCTGAAGCTGACCGGTGAAGAAACCGTGTCGATCACCGGTCTTGAGGGCGATCTCAAGCCGCTGTCGAACGTGCCTTGCACGATCACCTACCCGGACGGCACCTCGAAAGACATCGAGCTGAAATGCCGGATCGATACCGCGATCGAAAAGGAATACGTCGAGAACGGTGGTGTTCTGCACTACGTGCTGCGTGACCTGGCGAAAAGCTGAAGCCAGTTGAAAGTGTGACGGAAAGGGCCTCTTCGGGGGCCCTTTTCTTTTGGGCGGGCGGTGGAGGGGGCGCTGCCCCCGCCTTGCGGCCCCCCGAAGTATTTCGGGCAAGATGACAGGGAAGCGTCGCTCTGGGGCCGCGGGGTGATCAGGACAGGCTTTGCGGAGCGGCGAGACATCTGGCTCTGGCGGTCAGAAATGGTGCTCGGCTGACTTTTTTTGTCGCTGGAGCGGCGGCGACGGGTAGAAAGGATGCGGGGTTTTGGAACATGTCGGGGTCTGATCGGTTGGAACTGAGGAGGTAATGCCGTGCAGACCATTCAGATGATCGTTTCCAGCCCCTGGTTCGTTGGCCTCTGGGCCGTGCTGATGATCCCCAGTCTGATCATACTGATACAGGACATCCGCGTCAGGAATGCCCATCTGATGCCGCTGATGAAGCTGGTCTGGGGGTTTACCGTGGCCTATTCCGGCCCGCTGGGGTTGCTGATCTACTGGATGTCCGGGCGCAAGGAGATTGCGGATGACAACGACTGGCGGCGCGCTTTCCGCTCGGTCGCGCATTGCTATTCCGGCTGCGGCTTTGGCGAAATTATCGGGGTGTCGATCGCAGTGGGTCTGTTTTCCCTCGGCAATCTCTGGACGGCGCTGATCACCTTCGTGCTGGCCTATGTGTCAGGGTTCGCCATGACCATCGGGCCCGAGATGCAGGGCGGCACCGGCTTTCGCCAGGCCTTTCACGACGCGCTTCTGGCCGAGACGCCCTCGATCGCCGTCATGGAGATTGTCGCCATCGCAGTCGATCTGCTGCTGGCGGGCAATGCTGGCATGGGCGACTGGAAGTTCTGGTCCTCGATGGTGATTTCGCTGAGTTGCGGCTTGCTTGCGGCCTATCCGGTGAACCTCTGGCTGATCCGCCATGGCGTGAAAGAGGGCATGATGGACCCGCGCATGACAGATCACGGTGATTAGGGAGGCGACACCGCGTCGGGTTCAGCTGCCGCCTTTGGCACCCTCGATCAGAGGCGCGATCTGTTCGCGGATCACCCGCTGCGTGACGGGGCCGGCAAAGCGCAGCAGCACACGCCCCTCGCCGTCGATCACATAGGTTTCCGGCACCCCGTAGAGGCCCCAGTTGATCGCCATGCGCCCCTGCGAATCCGCGCCGGTCGCGGCATAGGGATTGCCAAGCTCTGCCAGAAAGCCGAGCGCGTTTTCCGGCTTGTCCTTGTAGTTGACGCCGTAGATCGGCACGCCTTCCTGTTCTGACAGGGCTGAAAGGTTGGGATGTTCGACCCGGCAGGGCGCGCACCAGCTGGCCCAGAAGTTGACCAGCTTGATCTGGCCATCGCGCAGTGTGGCATCGTCAAAGCCCGGCAGATCCCCCAGCTGGGTGATCACAACCGGCGGCGCCTGCTTGCCCGACAGCGCAGAGGGCAGCTGGTCCGGGTCCTCGCGCTGCATCCCGAAATAGAACAGAGCTGCCAGCCCGAGGAAAATCACCGGAGGCAGCACCATTAGGGGCCGGATCTTAGCCATGTCGCTTCACCCTTTCTTCAACTTTGCGCAGCGCAGCCTTCATGCGGCGCGCCCGCCACAGGCTCAGCCCCGTCAGCAGCGCCAGAAGCAGCAGTGACAGCCCGTAAGACGACAGCACCGCGCCCGCGTATTTTCCCAGTTCCGGCATTATCACTCCTTCAGCTCATCCGCTCGCGCGCCAGCAGCGCCCGCATCCGCCGCGCCCGGATCTCGGTCTGGGTGCGCAGCAGCACAAGCGCCAGAAACAGCAGCACAAAGGCCGCCATGCAGACGAGCAGCGGAAGATAGAACACATTCGCGACATTGTCGGCCTTGTCCATCGACAGCGACGCGCCCTGGTGCAACCCCTGATTCCAGAAGTTCACCGCATAGCGGCTGAGCACCGCAAACACCGATCCGACGAGGCAGAGGATCGAGGTGAGATCCGCCGCGGTATCGTCATCCTCGACCGCCGCCCAGAGGGCGATATAGCCAAGATAGAACAGGAACAGGATCAGAAAGGACGTCAGCCGCGGATCCCAGGCCCACCAGGTGCCCCACATCGGCTGGCCCCAGATCGCGCCGGTCAGCAGGGCGATCACCGTCATCGTGGCGCCAATCGGCGCGGCCGCCCGTGCGGCCAATGCGCTGACATGGTGCCGCCGGATCAGCCAGATCAGCGAGGCGACCAGCATCATCAGCCAGCCATTGATGGCGATCAGCGCGCTCGGCACATGCAGGTAGATGATCTTGACCGTGCTGCCCTGCCGGTAATCGTCCGGCGTGAAGAAGAACCCCCAGACCAGCCCGACCACCAGAGCAACGCCGGCAAGCGCCGCCAGCCAGGGCAGTACCCTGTCGGAGGTTTCGAGGAATTTCCTCGGGTTCGCATATTCCCAGATCGAGGCCATGCCCCCTCCCTACCTGACGCCAGGGCGGCGTCACTTCACATTATCGCAAGTTCACCCGCAACACCGCCGCACTGGCAAAGGGCAGCAGCGCCATAGCGCCGCAGGTGATCGCCCCGAGCAACAGCAAATGCACCTGCACTGCCTGCCCCTCGGCACCGCGCCGGGCCACCTCGGCGCCGAATATCAGCACGGGCACATAGAGCGGCAGCACCAGCAGGCTCAGCAGCAGGCCGCCGCGCTTGATGCCGACCGTCAGCGCCGCGCCAAACGTGCCGATCACGCTCAGCGCGGGCGTGCCCACCAGCAACGACACGATCAGCCAGAGATAGCCCTGCGCAGGCAGCGACAGCAGAACGCCCAGCACCGGAGCAGCGATCACCAGCGGCAGAGCCGTCGTGATCCAATGCGCCAGCGCCTTGACGCTGACAATGCCCTCCAGCGGAATAGGGGCTGTGGCCAGCAGATCGAGCGACCCATCCTCCCAATCCAGCGCCAGTATACGGTCCAGAGACAACAGACAGGCCAGAAGTGCCCCGAGCCATAGCACCCCCGGAGCGATCCGCGCCAGCAGAGCGGTTTCCGGCCCGACGCTGAACGGCACCAGCGCCACCACGATCAGGAAGAACGCCAGCCCAAGACCAAAGCCGCCCCCGGCCCGCACCGCCAGCCGCAGATCGCGCATCAGCAGGGCGATCACAGAAAGGCCTCGTCAAACGCATCCCCGACAGGACGCCGGGCCCGGAAGGGTGTCACATCCAGCACCCGCGCGGAGGTCAGCCCCAGATCGATATGCGTCGCGATCACCGCCATGCCACCGCGCTGCAAATGCGCTTCTATCGCCGCGCCAAACAGAGCCACCGCCTCACTGTCGAGCGACACGGTCGGTTCATCCAGCAACCAGAGCGGCCGCCCGGTCACCATCAGGCGCGCCAGTCCCAGCCGCCGCTTCTGCCCCGCCGACAGGGCGCCCGCCAGACGATCCTGCAGCGCGCGCAGATCAAACGCCTCCAAAGCGCGGGTGATATCGCGCTCGGCATGCAGACGCGCCCAGAAGTGCAGGTTTTCGGCGACACTCAGCTGGCCCTTGATGCCGTCGGCATGCGAGGCATAAGCCACGCTGTCACGAGAGACCGAAATGCGCCCGGCCACGGAGGGCTGCAACCCCGCCAGCACCCGCAGCAAGGTGGTTTTTCCAGATCCATTTGGCCCACGCAAGATCAACGCCTGCCCCGCGCCGAGCACGAAGGACAGCCCCTCCAGCACCCGCACACCGCCGCGCGCGACGCCAAGTTCTTTGACCACCAGTTCCATGCCCCCCGCTTACTGCATTGCTTCTCGACGCAAAAGCCTGCTTCTTGCCGAACCCAATCAACTGCGGCCCCGGTGCCGCTTGCCCGCGGCCACGCCTCCGGCGGAAGTATTTTTGGCAAGATGATTGGGAGCCTCTGCGCCGTGAACTGACCTCAGGAACTGGGAGGCGCTCTCTCACTTTGCCCTAAATACTTCCGCCGGAGGCAAACACGGCCTGCGCTCAGGGGTGGCCTATGGCCTGATCACATCGGCAGCAGCGCCGCGGCGACCCGGCGGCCTTCGGACAACAGGACGTTGAACGTGCGGCAGGCGGCATCTGTCGCCATCGGTTCAATCCCGATACCGGCTTCTTCGAGGCTGTCGCGGAACGCCTTGGGGATCGGGCCCATCAACGGACCGTTGCCAATGAACAGCACATCGACCTGACCGGCGAATGTCAGGAGTGTCGCGATGTCATCGAAACCGCCCCAGCTTTCGGTTTCGTCGGCGGTGACCAGAAGCGCCCCCTGATAGACTTCGCCCGCAATGCGGAAAAAGCCGGGGCCATAGCCCTCGATCGGGCGGGCATTTCCGTAGTCGATTTCATTGAGATGCATGTGCCAGCCTTTCTTGCGTCACGTCGCAGCGCGCTTGCGAGCAAACCGGGCTGCGGTGCAAAAGCCGGAGGCGAGCATCGCCTCCGGCACGCCCTCAGGCGTCGATATTGGCGAACTGGTTGCCCGCGCTCTTGTCCGGTTTGGACCAGTCGCGCTTGACCCCGAACCACAGAACCACGTTCTTGGCGACGTAGACCGACGAATAGGTCCCGATGATGACGCCCCAGGTGATGGCAAAGACGAAGCCACGGATCACGTCGCCGCCCAGCACCAGCAGCGCAATCAGCGCGATCAACGTCGTGCCCGAGGTCATCAGCGTCCGGCTCAGCGTTTCGTTCACGGATACGTTCATCACGTCGACAAGTGGCATCGTCTTGAACTTGCGCAGGTTTTCCCTGAGCCGGTCGAAGATGACCACGGTGTCGTTGATCGAATACCCGATGATCGTCAGCAGCGCCGCGATGGTCGCGAGGTCGAACCGGATCTGCAGCAGCGCAAAGATCCCGATCGTCACCAGCACATCGTGGAACAGCGCAAACACCGCGCCGAGCGAGAACTGCCATTCAAACCGCAGCCAGATGTAGAGCAGGATCGCCCCAAGGGAGGCCCCGACCGCCAGCAGCGCCGTTGTCACAAGCTCGCCCGAGACCTTCGGACCGACCGATTCAACGGAGGTGAAGCGGACGCTCTCGTCCACCGTTTTCAGCGCCGTCTCGACCTTTGCAATCGTATCGGTGGCGACGCTTTCCTGCTCATCCTGGCTCTGGATACGCACCGAGGCGACGTGCTTGGTGCCCTCGAAGGTCGGATCGAAGACCTCCGAAATCACCACGTCCCCGAGGCCGAGAGGGTCCAGCGCCGCGCGGTAGTCAGCGACCGAGATCGCGCTCTCGGATTCCGTGCGGATCGTCGTGCCGCCGCGGAAGTCGATGCCGAAGTTCAGCCCCATCGTCGCCCAGATGATCACCGAGGCGACCATGGCCACGCAGGAGATCCCGAAGGTCAGCCCGCGGTATTTGAAGAAGTCGATATGGGTCTCATCGGGAACAAGTCTCAGACGTTTCATGTCATACCTCGATCGTTTTGGGACGCGCCCGTTCGAACCACAGGACGATCAGCAGTCGCGTGACCCAGATTGCCGTGAAGACCGACGTGAGGATCCCGATGCCCAGCGTGACGGCAAAACCCTTGACCGGCCCAGAGCCGAGCAGGAACAGGATCACCGCGATGATGAACGTGGTGATATTGGCGTCGACAATGGCCGACAGCGCCCGGTCATAGCCCAGCTCCATCGCCCGTGCCGGCCCCTTGGCGCTCTTGAGCTCTTCGCGGATCCGCTCGAACACCAGCACGTTGGCGTCGACCGCCATGCCGATGGTCAGCACAATCCCCGCGATCCCCGGCAGGGTCAGCGTGGCGCCGATCATCGACAGCAGGCCGAAGATCAGCCCGACGTTGATCATTAGGGCGACGTTGGCGAAAAAGCCGAACAGCCCGTAGCTGGCGAACATGAACACCAGCACTGCGACACCCGCTATCAGGCAGGCAATCTGCCCGGCGTGGATGCTGTCAGCGCCCAGTTCCGGCCCGATCGTGCGCTCTTCAAGAAAGTCGAGCCCCGCCGGCAGCGCCCCTGCGCGCAGCAGAACCGCCAGATTGGTGCTCTCCTCGACGCTGAAGCTGCCGGTGATGATGCCAGAGCCGCCCGCGATATGCGACTGGATGACCGGGGCCGAGATGACCTCGTTGTCCAGCACGATGGCGAAGGGGTTGCCGATGTTCTGCGCGGTATAGTCACCGAACTTGCGCGCGCCCGACGGGTTGAAGCGGAAGCTGACGGCCGGCCGCCCGTTCTGATCGAAGGTCGGCTGCGCGTCGGTCAGCTGCTCGCCCGACACGACAGGAACGGTCTCGAGCACGTAGAACGTGCCGGGCTCGTCACTGGCGGGCAGCACTTCTTCTCCGGGACCCGGAGGGGTGCTGCCATCGCTGGTGCGGCTGACGACCGGCTGGAAAGTCAGCTGAGCGGTGGTGCCGATGATGCTCTTGAGCTCATCCGCAGATCCGACGCCCGGCACTTCGATGAGGATACGGTCGGTGCCCTGACGCTGGATGGTCGGCTCTCGCGTGCCGACCTCGTCGATGCGGCGGCGGATGATCTCAAGCGACTGACGCACAGTGCGGTCGTCCATCGCCTCTTTTTCGGGATCCGAGAGCCCGACGACGAGGGTATCACCAGCAGAGGTCACGACAATGTCATCGGTTCCGGCGGCAGTCAGGCTGCTCACGGGCTGCGCCAGCGTGCGCACCAGACGCATCGCCTCTGGCATGCCATCGGCGTTGCCGATGCGCACCTTGAGCGTGCCGTCCGTGGTGGTCAGCAGGCGGATGGTGCCGATCTTCTCGCGTTCATTGCGCAGCAGGTTGCGGATCTCGGGCCAAAGGCCCTGCATCCGTGTCTCATAGACATCCGTCACGCGGACCTCTGCCAGCAGATGCGCCCCGCCCCGCAGGTCGAGGCCGAGGTTCACCAGCCCGGAGGGCAGGAACGACGGCCAGCCGGAGACCCCGGTGTCATCGCCACCATTGGCTGCGACGGCGTCATTATACGTTTCAACTCGGGAGTAGAAGGCATTGGGAAGGGCCAGCAGCAACCCGAGGACAACAAGCCCCCAGATCAGGACCCGTTTCCACGTCTCGATGTGCAGCATTTTGCCGGCCCTTTCGAGGTTATGTCGAGGATGCGAAGAGCTTACTTGCTCTCTGCAGCCGCCGGCTCGGTCTTGGAAATCACATTTGCGAGGGTCGACTTCAGAACGCGCACTTTGACGTTCTCAGCGATCTCGACTTCGATCTCGCCGTCTTCACGCACTTTAGACACCTTGCCGATGATGCCGCCCTGGGTGATCACCTGATCGCCGCGGCGCACGCCTTCGACCATCTTCTTGTGGTCCTTGAGTTTCTTTTGCTGCGGACGGATCAGCAGAAAATACATGATCGCGAAGATCAGGACGAGCGGCAGAAACTGCGCGATAGCGTTCCCTTGCATGGGGGTTCCTTCTTTTTGACAGAGCGGGCGGGCCCGCTGACGATATGACACCGCGGACAGCGCCGCGAATAGCCCGACACGAAGCGCAACTACGCCCATGCGAATTCCGCCGGAACCTATGTGCGAGGGGGCAAGATTGCAAGGCACAACGCCGCGGGTGCGACATGGCTGCATGAGCGACGCGGATCCCCCTGCCGTTCGAGAGGCGGAGAGGACAGCCGCGGGGGGCTTTGCGCCCCCCACACCCCCGCAGGATATTTGAAACAGGGAAACAGCAGGACCTCTGCGCCCCTGATCGCACAGTTCCGCATTCCAGCTCTACCCTGATCCTGAGCCTCGTGCTCAGAGCGGGGGACGCGGCTTCTTCTTGCTCTCATATTCCGGGGGAGCGCCGTCAGGCGCGGGGGCAGAGCCCCCCTCTGTCCACCACCGACATCTGCCCGGTTACGCTTGCCAAATAAATCCGGCATAACGCGCACACGAATCCATATGAGGGAGTGCAAGACATGCATGATATCCGCACCATCCGTGACAACCCTGCTGCCTTTGATGCGGCCCTGTCGCGCCGGAATGCCTCCCCCATGTCGTCACAGATCCTTGCGCTGGACGATGCGCGCCGCGCCCGCATTCATGCCGCCGAGACCGCGCAGGCTGAGCAGAACAAAGCCTCCAAGGACGTCGGCCGCGCAAAAGCCTCCGGCGATGAGCCTGAGTTCGAGCGTCTGCGCGCGCTGGTGGCCGAGACCAAGGCCTCCATCGCCGCGATGCAGGCCGAGGCCAAGGATCTGGACGCAGAGCTCACTGATCTGCTGATGGGCATCCCGAACCTGCCGTTCGAGGACACCCCCGATGGCAAGGACGAGAGCGACAACGTCGAGGTTCGCCGGCATGGCGACATCCCGAGTTTCGCCTTCGCCCCGAAGGAGCATTACCAGCTTGCAGGCGTCGTACCCGGCATGGACTTCGAGATGGGCGCGAAGCTCTCGGGCGCGCGTTTTGTCGTGCTTTCGGGGCCGGTTGCGCGCATTCACCGCGCTCTGGCGCAGTTCATGCTCGACACCCATGTCGACGAGAACGGGTTGCGCGAGACCTGGACGCCCGTACTTGTGCGCGAAGAGATGATGTATGGCACTGGCCAGCTGCCGAAATTCGGCGAGGACAGCTACAAGACCACCGATGGCTGGTGGCTGGTTCCGACCGCCGAGGTGACGCTGACCAATACCGTCAATGGCACCACTGTTGACGAAAAAACCCTGCCAAACCGCATGGTTGCCCATACGCAGTGCTTCCGCTCCGAAGCAGGCTCGGCGGGGCGTGACACCGCCGGGATGCTGCGCCAGCACCAGTTCGAGAAGGTCGAGATGGTCTCGATCACCCATCCCGATCACTCGCGGGCTGAGCTGGACCGTATGACCGCCTGCGCCGAGGGTATTCTCGAGAAGCTCGGCCTCGCCTATCGCACCGTGGCGCTCTGCACTGGCGACATGGGCTTTGGCGCCCGCCGCACCCACGATATCGAGGTCTGGCTGCCCGGTCAGGATACTTACCGCGAGATTTCGTCGGTCTCGGTCTGTGGGGATTTTCAGGCCCGCCGCATGAACGCCCGCTTCCGTCCCGAAGGCGGTGGCAAGCCCGAGTTCGTGCACACGCTGAACGGTTCGGGTCTGGCTGTCGGGCGCTGCCTGATCGCGGTGCTGGAAAATGGCCAGCAGGAGGACGGCTCGGTCGCCCTGCCCGCCGCCCTGCATCCCTACCTTGGCGGCAAGACGATGCTGGCCGCTGACGGCACGCTGGCCTGAGGCGCCCCCTCCACGCGAAAACAAAAAGGCCCCGGTGAACCACACCGGGGCCTTTTGCGTATATATTGGGCAAGACATTGAAAGGTCGAATCAAATGAAACGGATGAAAGCAATTCTGGTCCTCGTCGCGACGGTGGCCTTCATGCTCTCGCCGGTGCTGTCGAGCGGATTTTCCGGCTTTACCGCCGACCAGTTCCCGATCCCGCAGAATGATCCGCCGATCCAGCCCACCGGCTGGACCTTTGCCGTGATCTGGAGCGTGATTTACCTCTGGCTGCTGGTCATGGCCGTCTATGGGCTGGTCAAGCGCGCTGACAATCCCGACTGGGACCGCGTGCGCTGGCCGCTGATCGCCAGCCTCGCCATTGGGGCGACATGGATCCCGGTCGCCAACCTGTCGCCGCTCTGGGCGACCCTGCTGATCTGGGCGATGCTGGGCACCGCGCTCTGGGCGCTGATCCGCACGCCTGCGCGCGACGGGCTGTGGCTGCAGGCACCCATCGGCCTCTATGCGGGCTGGCTGACCGCCGCCGCCAACGTCGGCACGGCTGTCGTCGCCACCGGCTATGGCGCGGTGCCGGTGCAGCCGGTGCATGCCGCCTTTCTGATCGTCGCCAGCTGGATCGCGCTGACGCTGGCGCGCATGGGGCCGGGCTATCCCTTCTATGTGCTGGCGATGATCTGGGCCAGCTTCGGCATTCTGGTGGACAACCTGCAGGCCGGGCGCTGGATCTTTGCCGCCCTCGCCGGGGTCATCCTGCTGGTGCTGATCCCGACCGGCTGGCAGAACTACACCCGCGCCAAGGCCCGTCTGGCCAAGGCGTAAAACCTAAAAAGGGCGCCGGTCATCCCGGCGCCCTTTTCGTATAATCCGTTAAATCTCAGCGTCTTACTTCGGCTTGCGCCCCAGAGGCCGCCCGCCGGTTGGCCGCGTGCCACGCTTCGGCTTCTGATCCGCAGGCGCCTTGCCGAGGTGCTTGCGCAGCCGCGACGGCGTCGATTTGGTGCGGCCCTTGAAGGGGTTCTGATCGCCCTGCCCGCGCATGTACAGCCGGATCGGCGTGCCCTGCATGTCGAAGCTTTCGCGCAGACCGTTGACCAGATAGCGCGAATAGCTCTCGGGCATCTTGTCGGGCTGCGAACACATCACCACAAAGCCCGGCGGACGGGTCTTGGCCTGCGTCATGTAGCGCAGCTTGATACGACGGCCCGAGGGCGCGGGCGGTGGGTGCTGCTCCAGCATGCCAATCAGCCAGCGGTTCAGCTGCCCGGTCGAGACGCGGCGGTTCCAGGTCTCATGCGCCTTGACGATCGCCTGTTGCAGACGGTCCAGTCCCTTGCCGGTCTTGGCCGAGACGGTGACCAGCGGCGCGCCACGCAACTGCGGCAGAGAGCGCTCGAAGTCTTCCTTCAGCGCCTTCAGCTTGTCCTGCTTTTCGTCCTCGATATCCCATTTGTTGACCGCGATGACGACGGCGCGCCCCTCGCGTTCCGCCAGATCGGCGATGCGCAGATCCTGGGTTTCAAACGGAATGGCAGCATCCAGCAGCACCACGACGACTTCGGCGAACTTGAGCGCGCGCAAGCCATCGCTGACCGACATCGACTCGAGCTTGTCCTGAACCTTGGCCTTCTTGCGCATACCGGCGGTGTCGAACACCCGCATCGGCGTGCCGTCCCAGTCGATCTGGACCGAGATCGAATCGCGCGTGATCCCGGCTTCCGGGCCGGTCAGCAGGCGCTCATGGCCCAAAATCTTGTTGATCAGGGTCGACTTGCCCGCGTTCGGGCGGCCCACGACGGCAACCTGCAAGGGCCGCTCGACCGAGGGACGCCAGACGCGCTCTGCGGCCACAAGGTCGATGCCCTCGTCGTCCTCGTCCGAGACACTGACATCGGTGGTCGGCGCGAATTCCTGAATGTCCTGCCCGCGGTTCTCGAATTCATCCGAGATCGGCATAAGCATCGAATAAAGTTCAGAAATCCCCTCGCCATGCTCGGCAGAAAGGCGGATCGGCTCGCCCAGGCCAAGGCTCCAGGCCTCGATCACACCGGCGTCGGCGGCGCGGCCTTCGCTCTTGTTGGCAGCCACCAGCACGCGGGCGGATTTCTTGCGCAGGATCTCGGCCAGCACTTCGTCGGTCGGGGTGACGCCGACGCGGGCATCGATCAGGAACAGGCAGACATCGGCCATTTCGACCGCGCGTTCCGTCAGCTTGCGCATCCGGCCCTGCAGGCTGTCGTCGGTGGCATCTTCGAGACCGGCGGTGTCGATGACGGTAAAGGAGATATCCCCGATCCGCCCCTGACCCTCGCGCAGATCGCGCGTCACGCCGGGCTGGTCATCGACCAACGCGATCTTCTTGCCAACCAGACGGTTGAAAAGCGTCGACTTGCCGACATTGGGACGGCCAACAATGGCCAGGGTGAAGGACATGAGGTAATGCTCCGAAGCGTTAGACCGCGCCAGATACACGAATTATCCCGGCGCGGAAAGGTCTGTCTGCGCAGGCCGGCTGTGCGCGCGCCTCAGCGACGCCCAATCGGCCCGCGATGGGCGCCCTCAGCGATAGGCCAGCAGCTTGCCATCCTTGGACAGAACATAAAGGACACCACCCGCCACCACGGGGGCCGAGGCCGCGCCACCGGGCAGCGCAACGGTGTTCACCAGCGCCCCCGAGACCGGATCAAAGAAGCGCAGCAGATCGTCGCTGGAGGCCACGACCAGACGCCCACCGGCCAGGATCGGGCCGTAGTGGGCAAAGATCGCCTCTTGCTTCTTGGGCTTGTCCTTGACGAAGAACGGCAGCTTGACGCCCCAGATGCGTTCGCCCGTGCTGGCGTTCAGACGCACAAGTTCGCTCTGATCGCTGACCAGAAAGACCGACCCGCCCGCAGGCCAGACCGGGTTCATCGGGCCCTCGTCGGCGGTCCAGAGGCGCTCGCCACTGCTCAGGTTCAGCGCGACCGTGCGGCCCGACTGGTTGCCCGCATAGACCGTATCGCCCTCGACCACCGGATCGCCGGTGATGGAATTGATGTTGGAGCGTGCAAACCCGGCACGACGCCCGGAAATCAGCGCGTCCCAGACCCGCATGCCGCCCTGACGGAACGCGGTCTGCACCTCGCCCGAGCCGAAGCCGAACAGCACATACTGGTCCGTCACCGCAGGCGTCGGTGCGCCTGCCAGATTGTTGACGTTGGGCGTTGCCGACAGTTGCCAGCGCACGCGGCCATTGTTCTGATCGACCGCCCAGGCCTGATCGGCACCGGAGGTGACATAGACCAGATCGCCGTAAACCCCCGGCGCGCCGGTGGCCGAGGCCAGCAGCTTCTGCTGCCAGATCTGCGCGCCCGTGCTCGCATCCAGCGCCGTCAGCGTGCCATAGCCCGAGGCGACAAAGACCTTGCCGTTGGCATAGGCCACACCGCCGCCCGAGGCCGAGCCGGGGGCGTCCTGCGCCGGCACCAGATTGGTGCTCCAGAGCGTTTGCCCGTTCAGCGCCGTCGCCGTCACCGTGGCACCGCTGTCGATGGTATAGATGCGCCCGCCTGCGACCACCGGATCAGAGGTGATACGCGCCTTGCGCTCATCGCCCTGCCCGATCGCGGCGGACCAGATCAGCTGCGGTGCGCCACTCAGCGCGGCGTTGGTGGTCCGGCTGGCGGGCGAGCCTGCGCTCTGCGGCCAGTCGGCGTTGGTGCGCGCACCGGGCAGAGAGATCGGCGCACTGCGGTTCACCGGCAGCGTGTCCAGATCACCCGGCACCTGCTCCGACATCACCGAGCGCAGCGGCTCGCGCGGGCCGCTCAGCAGCACTTCGCGTTCGGTACAGCCTGCCAGCGCCAGACCGGCCAGCAGTCCCAGCGACACCAGACGCGCCGATTTGCCGCCCAACAGGGGCCGCACGGCCGTTCCGGCCAAAAGCCCGCTCAAATTCGTCACTGCCTTCGCCATGCCCTTGCCTTCGCCTTGTTGCCGTGGCGTTTGCGCGCTTTCGCGCCCGCACGACTTGATCCGTTTCGTCACGGCCCTGAGGGGGTTTTCACATGGCCCGTCTTGCCGGGTCACGCCCCCTGACGCCGTATCCTAGAGAGAGGAGGAGGCCAAAGCCTCCCCCACGCGCCTCAGCCCGCCTGATTGGGGACGCCGCCAAGCGCCACCATCAACTGAGACGCCCGTTGACGCAAGCTCTGGGTCACCTCGGCATCGTCGAGGATTTCCTGCAGGCTGTTGATGGCCTTCACCGTATCGCCCTCTTCCACATAGGTCAGCGCGATCTGCTCCTGCGCCAGCAGGCTCAGCGGGCTGCCCGGCGCGGCCAGCTGGCGGAATTCCTCACGGCGGGCCTGCGGCTCCAGCGTGTCGGTCTCCAGCATCAGGCGCTTGAACTGAGCGAGCTGCGCATAAAACGGCTCCAGCCCCTCACCGCCGACGCCATTCAGCGCATCCGCAGCGGCAGTCTTGTCATCCGCACCCGCAGCTGCCTCGGACGAGGTCAGGAACGCCACCAGCGCCTCCTGTCCGGGGCGGTCGGTCGGGATCGCCTTCAGCGCAGCAATCCGCTGCTCCGAGGTCTCGTCATCCAGAGCGTTCAGGATCGCGTCACCAAAGGCCTGTGCATCGCTTTCGGTCTGGCTGCGGGAATATTCGAACCACGCGGCCGTGCCGACAACGGCCACCACCCCGACAACGGCAATCCAGCCATAGCGCCGGAACGCCCGGAACAGCCGGTCGCGGCGGACCTCGTCGTTGACTTCATCGATGAAACTGTCGGTCTCGCTCACGCGCACTCTCCTCGGGACTTTCGGCCTCTCTTACCCCAGCCCACCGACCCTGCCAAGCCCGCCCCGCCCCGCAGGCCCGTCGCCGCCCGCCCCGCAGGCAATCTCACGCCGTCCCGCCGCCCGCGCACAGCCGCGCGCCTACCCAATGTCCCTGAGTTGCGCTGCGGTATCACTCGGCACATTCTTCGCGCGCTGGTTTAGGAATTTCGCAAGGAAAGGTTGCATTGGCGCAAACCATAACCACCTGCGATCAATTCTTCGCTACACTGATTTTTTCCCGGAACGATAGGCACCACAATGCGTTTGATCCCGTTTATCTCTGCTCTGCTGGTCGTTGCGGTGCTCTATCTGCTGCTGATCGAACGCGACGCCCTGATGACCTTCGCCCGCGGCGAAGGGCTGGATCGCGCCATTGCCGTCGCAAAGGGCACCGAGGCCCCGACGCCGCCCGCTGATGCCGCCTCCAGCGACGCCGCCTCGGACGACGCCAGCACCGCCCCGCCACCAAGCACGCCCGACGCAGAACCGGCCCCCGACCCCGTCCGCGTCGTGGCCCTGCACAGCACCGCCCAGATGGTCGACAGCGCCATCCTGCTGCGCGGCCAGACCGAGGCCGCCCGCTCCGTCGATCTGCGCTCCGAGACCAACTCCATCGTCGAATCCGAACCCCTCGCCAAGGGCACCATGGTGCAAAAGGGCGACCTGCTCTGCAAACTCGAATCCGGCACCCGCGAAACCGCGCTCTCCGAAGCGCAGGCCGGCCTGTCGGAGGCCGAAACCGGCCCCCCCACAGACGAGGCCCGCGTCGCCGAAGCCGAAGCCCGTCTTGAGGAAGCCCAGATCAACTATAACGCCGCCGAAAAACTCTCCGCTGGCGGCTTTGCCTCCAACACCACCCTCGCCTCCGCCCGCGCCTCCGTCCGCTCTGCCGAGGCGACGCTCGCCGCCGCGCGCGCCGGTCTCTCCAGCACCCGCGCCCGCATCCAGTCGGCCCGCGCCACCGTCGCCACCGCCGAGAAAGAGATCGAGCGTCTCGCCATTCACGCCCCTTTCGACGGCCTGCTCGAATCCGACACGGCAGAGCTTGGCTCGTTCCTGCAGCCCGGCGGCCTCTGCGCCACGGTGATCGGCCTCGATCCGATCCGCCTCGTCGGCTACATGCCCGAAACCGATGTCGAACGCGCCCGCCTCGGCGCCCCCGCCCGTGCCCGTCTCTCGGCCAGCGGCGATGAGGTCACGGGGCAGGTCACCTTCCTGTCGCGCTCCGCCGATCCCACCACCCGCACCTTCCGGGTCGAAGTCTCGGTGCCCAACCCCGATTTCGCCATCCGCGACGGCCAGACCGCCGCCATCGCGATCGAAGCACCCGGCGTCCTCGCCCACCTCTTGCCGCAATCCGCGCTGACCCTGAACGACGCAGGCACCCTTGGCGTGCGCCTCGTCACCGACGACATTGCCAGCTTCGCCCCCGTCACCCTGCTGCGCGACACCTCTGAGGGGGTCCTGCTGACCGGCCTGCCCGACCGCGCCGACGTCATCACCATCGGTCAGGACTACATCGTCGCCGGTGTTCCCGTGATCGCCAGCTTCACCGACCCCGGTGCGCTGCACGCGGAGCCCGGCCAATGACCAGCGTCATCGACTGGGCCGCCTCGCGCGCCCGCATGATCCTTGCCTTCATCGCCGTCTCCCTGCTCGCGGGCGGCTATACCTACGCCAGCCTGCCGAAAGAGGGCGAGCCGGACATCGAGATCCCGGCCCTGTTCGTCTCGGTCCCCTTCCCCGGCATCTCGGCACAGGACAGCGAAACCCTGCTGGTCAAGCCGATGGAGACGCAGTTCTCCGATCTCGACGGCCTCAAGACCATGACCTCCACCGCGTCCGAGGGTTACGCCGGTGTCGCGCTGGAGTTCGAGTTCGGCTGGGACAAGACCAAGACCATGGCCGACGTGCGCGATGCCATGGGCAAGGCCGAGGGCGATTTCCCCGACGGCGCCGACACCTATTCCGTGTCCGAGATCAACTTCTCCGAATTCCCCATCATCATCGTCAACCTGACGGGCGCGGTCCCCGAACGCACCATGATCCGCGTCGCCAAAGCCCTGCAGGAAAAGGTCGAATCCCTCGACGCCGTGCTCGAAGCCGGGATCGCGGGCGAGCGTGACGAGATGGTCGAGGTGCTGATCGACCCCCTCCGGCTGGAGAGCTACAACGTCACCGCCAACGAACTCCTCTCCGTCGTGCGCAACAACAACCAGCTGATCGCGGCGGGCGAGGTCGACAGCGATCAGGGCACCTTCGCCATCAAGATCCCCGGCTCTTTCGATGACGTGCGCGACATCTACGCCCTGCCGGTCAAGCTCAACGGCGACCGCGTCGTGACCCTCGGCGATCTCGCCACCATCCGCCGCACGTTTGAGGATCGCACCGGCACCGCCCGCTTTAACGGAGAGCGCACCGTCGCCCTGCAGGTCGTCAAGCGCAAGGGTTACAACCTGATCGACACCGCCGCCGAGGTGAAGCGCCTCGTCGAAGACAGCGCGGCCGAGTGGCCCGACCAGCTGCGCGCCGCCGTCCATGTCGGCACCTCAAACGACCAAAGCCGCGTCGTTGCCTCCATGGTCAGCCAGCTCGAAGGCTCGGTGCTGACCGCCATCGCGCTGGTGATGATCGTCGTCCTCGCCGCCCTCGGGCCACGGCCGGCACTGCTGGTCGGCTTCTCGATCCCGACGTCGTTCCTGCTCTGCTTCGTGCTGCTGGGGATGATGAACATCACCATCTCCAACATCGTCATGTTCGGCCTGATCCTCGCCGTCGGCATGCTGGTCGACGGCGCCATCGTCGTGGTGGAATACGCCGACAAGCGCATCTCTGAGGGCGCAGGCCCGATGCACGCCTATGTCGAGGCCGCCAAGCGCATGTTCTGGCCCGTTGTGTCGTCCACCGCCACGACCCTCTGCGCCTTCCTGCCGATGCTGTTCTGGCCCGGCGTCGTCGGCCAGTTCATGGGCATGCTGCCGGTGACGCTGATCTTCGTGCTCTCGGCCTCGCTGATCGTGGCGCTGATCTACCTGCCGGTGATGGGCGGCGTCATTGGCCGCATCTCGCGCAGCTTTGAACGCTCCTCCGACGCCCTGCGCCGCACCCTGCCTTGGGGTCTGCGCGCGGCGCTGGTGCCCCTCGCCCTCTACGCGATGTTCCTCGGCGCCATGCAGACGATCAACCCCGCCTACCTCACCGGCGCGCCGATCCTGCCCGGCGTCCTAGCGCCGCTGCCGGGCATCCTGCTGTTCCTGCTCTCCGCCTTCGCCGCATCCATCACCCTCGGCGCGGCCCGGCTGCACTGGCGCCGCCCCCGGATCCGCGGCGGCCACCGCCGCACCGCCTTCGGCTGGCTGATCCACTTCATCGCCGGCAACCCGATCATGCCGCTGGTCACCATCGCCGCCGTCGTGGGCTTCATCATCGCCACCTTCGGCTACTACGGCAGCCACAGCAAAGGCGTGGAGTTCTTTGTCGAGAGCGAACCCGAACAGGCCATCGTCTACGTGCGCGGCCGCGGCAATCTCAGCCTGTCACAAAAGGACGCGCTGGTGGCCCAGGTCGAAGCCATCGTCCTCGCCCACCCCGGCGTCAAGACCGCCTTCGCCTTCGCGGGCGAGGGCGGCCTCAACTCCAACACCGGCGGCGCCGAAGCCCCCCTCGACACCATCGGTCAGGTCCAGCTTGAGATCATCCCGTGGGAGGATCGCCGCGACCGCCCCGACCTCGACGGCAACCGCGTGATAGACGAGCTCACCGCCGCCACCGCCGCCGTCCCCGGCATCAAAATCGAGATCCTTGCCGGTGACATGGGCCCCGCCTCCGCCAAGCCCGTCCACCTGCGCCTGATCGGTGACGACTGGGACCAGCTGATCACCGCAACACAGGCCGCGCGCGCCGAATTTGAACGCCTCGGCGGGCTGACCCTGATCGAGGATACCCTGCCCCTGCCCGGCATCGACTGGCAGATCGACGTCGACGTCGAAAAGGCCGGTCGCTACGGCGCCGATGTCGCCACCGTCGGCGCCATGGTCCAGCTGATCACGCAAGGCCTGCTGCTCGACACCATGCCCGTCGACACCTCGGATGAGGAGATCGAGATCCGCCTGCGCCTGCCAGAGGCCGACCGGGTGCTCTCCACCCTCGACACCCTCAAGGTGCGCACGCCGCAAGGCCTCGTGCCGCTGTCAAACTTCATCACCCGCCAGCCGGTCGCCAGACTGGCCCAGATCAAGCGCGTCGGCCAGAAACGCTTCTTCGACGTCAAGGCCGGCGTCGCCAGCGGCCTGACCACCCCCCGCACCGACCCCGACACCGGCACGATCACCCAAGCCCCCGTCACCCCGTCCGAACGGATCGAAAAGCTCACCACATGGCTCGACAGCGGCGCCCTGCCGCCCGGCGTCAGCTACCAATGGACCGGCGATCAGGAGGATCAGGAAGAAAGCCAGACCTTCCTGATGACCGCCTTTTCAGCCGCGCTGGCGCTGATGTTCATCATCCTGCTGGCGCAGTTCAACAGCTTCTACAACGCGGCGCTGGTGCTGCTGGCGGTGGTGATGTCGACCGCAGGCGTCCTCATCGGCATGCTGGTGATGGATCAGGCGTTCTCCATCATCATGACCGGCACCGGCATCGTCGCGCTGGCGGGCATCGTGGTGAACAACAACATCGTGCTGATCGACACCTATCAGGAATATTCCGGCTACATGCCAAGGATCGAGGCGATCATCCGCACCGCCGAGGATCGCATCCGCCCGGTGCTGCTGACCACCATCACCACCATGGCAGGCCTCGCGCCAATGATGTTCGGCCTCAGCCTCGACTTCATCGGCGGCGGCTACTCGATCGACAGCCCGACGGCGCTCTGGTGGAAACAGCTGGCGACAGCCGTGGTCTTCGGCCTCGGCATCGCCACGGTGCTGACGCTGGTCTTCACGCCGTCGATGCTGGCCCTGCGCGTCTGGCTCACCACCTATGCGCAGTGGTTGGCGCGCCTGCTGGCGCGGCTTTCCTTCGGACGCGGCAGCCGAGCCGCGCAGGACTGGGCGTTGCGCAGGTCAGCCCGGCGCACCCGCTCTCCCGAAATCCTCTGGCCGCTTGAAGACACCCCAGAGCTCGCCGCCTCGGCGAAACCGGCACAATAACGCACCGCCCCCTTACCGTTCAGATACCGACCAGATACCGACACCCCGATTTGCCGCTTTTCAACGACACAACGACCGCAACAAACACCCCGCCATCCCCGTCATCTTGCCGAAAATACTTCGGGGGGAGGCGCGCTCGCGCCGGGGGCAGCGCCCCCCACACCCCTCTCAGCTCACGCCGCCTCATCCGCCTCCGCCGACTGCCTCTGCCACAACGACGCATACCGCCCATTGCGCTCCAACAGCTCGACATGCGTCCCCTCTTCCACGACAAGCCCCTGTTCCAGAACCACAATCCTGTCCGCATCGGCAATCGTCGACAAGCGGTGCGCAATGGTCAACACAGTCCGCCCCTCGCCCGCCCGGTTCAGAGCCGACTGGATCTCACGCTCGGTATCGGTATCCAGGGCCGAGGTCGCCTCATCCAGCAACAGGATCGGCGGGTTCTTCAACAGCGTCCTTGCAATGCCAACCCGTTGTTTTTCCCCGCCCGACAGCTTCAACCCCCGCTCGCCGACCCGGGTCTCATACCCCTCCGGCAACGATACGATAAAGTCATGGATCTGCGCCGCTCGCGCCGCTACCTCGATCTCCTCTCGACTGGCGTTATCGCGGCCATAGGCGATATTGTAACCCACTGTATCATTGAACAAAACAGTGTCCTGAGGTACCACCCCGATGGCATCGTGCAGACTGTCCTGCGTGACGTCGCGCAGGTCCTGCCCATCAATGCGGATCGCCCCCCCGGTCACATCATAGAACCGGAACAGCAACCGCCCGATGGTCGATTTCCCCGACCCGGAAGAGCCCACCAAAGCCACCTTCTGCCCCGCGCCGACCTTCAGCGAGACGCCCTTCAGGATCACCCGCTCCGGGTCGTAGCCAAAGATCACATTGTCGAGCTCGATCTCACCGCCAGCAACCGCCAAAGCCTTGGCACCCGGCTTGTTCTGCACCTCGGCCGGCTGATCCAGCAGCACGAACATCTCGCTCATATCGATCAGCGCCTGGCGGATCTCACGATAGACGGTGCCCAGCATGTTCAGCGGCAATGTAATCTGGATCATGTAGGAGTTCACCAGCACGAAATCCCCCACCGTCAGCGTGCCATTCTGCACCCCGATCGCCGCCATCACCATCACGGCGACAAGGCCAATGGTGATCAGGAACGCCTGCCCAAAGTTGAGAAACGCCAATGAATACGAGGTCTTGACCGCCGCCGCCTCATACCCCGCCTGAGCATGATCATAACGCCGCGCCTCACGCGCCTCGGCGCCGAAGTACTTCACCGTCTCGAAGTTCAGCAGGCTGTCGACAGCTTTCTGGTTCGCGTCGGTGTCCTGATCGTTCATCACCTTGCGCAGCTTGACGCGCCACTCGGTCACCTTGAACGTGAACAGGGTATAGAGCGCAATCACCGCCGCCACGACCAGCAAGTAACTGATATCAAACAATGTCGCGAGGACGATGGCGATCATCAGCAGCTCGATGATCAACGGTCCGATCGAGAACAGCAGAAAGCGCAGAAGAAACTCGACGCCCTTGACGCCACGCTCGACAATCCGGCTCAGCCCGCCGGTCTTGCGCGTGAGATGATAGCGCATCGAAAGCCGGTGAATATGCACGAAGGTCTCCAGCGCCAGCTTGCGCAACGCCCTCTGCCCGACGCGGGCAAAGATCACATCGCGCAGCTGCTGAAAACCGACGCCCATCAGACGCGCCATCCCGTAGGCCACGGTCAGCCCGACCGCGCCAAACCCGAGCATCCAAGCCGCGCTGTCGCCTCCGTCCTTGGCCAGCGCATCCACTGCAGCCTTGTAGAGAAACGGCGTTCCCACGGCGATGAACTTGGCGAGAAACAGCACAAACAGCGACAGCACGACGCGACGCTTGATCCAGGGGTGCTCGGCGGGCCAGAGATAGGGCACCACGCGCGCCACGATCTTGCCACCGTTCTTGGGCATCTCGGCCGATGTTGTCACCGAATGTCGTGGGCTCATGCAGTTGGCTCCTTGTTCCGGCTGGCGCTCTGGCTGGCCTGCCGCCCCTCATTGGGGCGTGATCGCGGACGGCGTGCGTCGCACGGTCCTGTCGTGTTCTGAGCGCGGTATACCCTATCACTCTGCGGGTTCAACATTGCTTGCGCGTCGCGACAGGATCACCCGACAAGCTCAGGCGGAGCACGCCGTGGCCAGAGGCTTCGCACCATATGAAATGAAAGCAATGTTTGCCGGCGCGCAGTGCCTCAGTCAGGCTCGGGCACCGTAAAGATCTGGCCGGGGTAAATCAGATCCGGATCACGGATCAGCGGGCGATTTGCTTCAAATACACGCACATAGAGCACGCCTGCCCCATAATTCTGCCGGGCAATGGCCCAAAGAGTCGATCCCGGCTGTACCGTCACCTGCGATACAAGCCCATCATTCAGCTCGGCCGCCAGCTCCTGATCGGCGCGTTTGAAGGGCGTCTCAACGCGGCTGACCACTGCGCCCGCGCCATCGACTTCGTCGACACGCAGACGATAAACGCCAGTATCGACTTCGGGCAGTGTCGTCCCCCAGCTGCCATCCTGTGCGATCTCGGCCGTCGCATTCGTCAGGTCATCCAGATAGATCCGCACGAAGGCACCGGGCGTGCCGCGCCCCGACAAGACCACCTCGCCAGCCGTGTCGTATGAGATCGTATCCAGCAACACAGTCCCGGCAACCTCGGGCGCGCCGCCCTGCAGCACCCGGACGCCGTTGCCGTCAGCCAACAGAACCGTGGTGGTCTGCTCGCCGGCTCCTGCCTCTGCAGTTGGCGCAGACATCAACGCGGTGTCATTCGCCTGCGCCGGGGCCGCTTCGGTTTGCGGCGCGTCATCGGATTTGGCCGGGGCTTCGGGCAGCACAGGGGTGCCCGTGATGTTCTGATCTGTCGCAGCCGTGGCTTGAGTCAGCGTCTGCGCTATCTCGACCAGAGCTGGCGTATCATCGCCTGCAGTACCGGACGAAGTTACGTCCGCAACCTCTTCACTTTGCTGTGAAACGTCGGATTGAGCCTCGGCGATCACTGCCGCGCTCGGCGCGAGGATCACCTGCTCGGTCGAGGTGACATCGCCCTCACCCTTGGGGCCATGCATGACCAGCGTCATGATACGGGGCGCATCGCTTGGCATCAGGTCCAGAAACGTCACAAAGCGCCCGTCGCTCCCGATGGTGGGGCGATCCACCTCATGTCCGTCGAGCAGTACCGCAACCGGCCAGTCCGGTGCTCCGGCGCCCGCGACGAGCGTCGAGCCATCCAGCTCGATGCGCACAACGTCGAAACGAGGCGGCTCGGGAAGTGGTGGCATGCGGGAAGACTGCGGTTCACTGGCGGCAGATACGGTCTCGGGCGCTGCGATCGCCTGCGCCGTCGGCTGAGCATCGAGCGCAGCGACATTGGGAGAGGCTGCCGTGGCCGTCTCGTTCGGGGCTTGCGGAGTCGGGCCGATCCAACCGAAATGGATCGCAGCGGCACCGACAACGACGAACGTCGTTGCGGCGGCGATGCCCGGCCATCCTGCAAATTCGCCCGATTTCAAGTGTCATCCCCCAACACAATGGCCGCTCAACACGGTTGAGGACATATATCAGCCGGGTTAACAACGGTCAAAAGCGCAATGGTCTCAAGGAGTGCCTAGCCATGACGAAACCCTCCATCTGTGTCTATTGCGGCTCACGTCCGGGGGCGCGACCCGCATATGTGGCACAGGCTGCCCGCTTTGGTCAGCTTCTGGCCAGCAAGGACTGGCGGCTGGTCTATGGTGCCGGAGACGTCGGTTTGATGGGTGAGGTGGCGCGTGCCGCCCAATCCAATGGCGCAGAGACCTTCGGCGTCATCCCTACCCACCTGATGAGCGCCGAGGCTGGCAAGCGCGATCTGACCCGCTTCGTGATCACCGAAACCATGCATGAGCGCAAGAAAGTCATGTTCATGAACTCGGATGCCATCGTGGTGCTGCCCGGTGGGGCTGGAACGCTCGACGAGTTCTTCGAGGTCCTGACTTGGCGCCAGTTGGGGCTGCATGCCAAGCCAATCATCCTGCTCAATACCGAAGGCTACTGGAGCCCTCTCCTGCAGATGATGCAGCAGATTGTCGAGGAAGGCTTTGCCGATCCGTCCATGCTCGACATGGTTCAAACGGCGGTGGATGCCGAGGCCGCGATTGACGCCCTCGGCGTGCTGATCGCGGGTTAAGCCGCGATCAGACCATTGCGCAACTGCCGCTCGATCTCTTCGATCGGGTGGTTGGTCAGGGTCTTGGGAACCTCTGCGATCACACGATCGCTGACCTCCTGGTGCAAGGCCTGGCGAAGCTCACCCAACGTCTTGGGCGGCGCGATCAGGGCGATATGCTCAAACGCGCCCCGGTGGGCCCGTTCATACAGCATCTGCGCCAGATCGGCGGCAAAGCGTTCCTTGGCCAGCTCGTGCCAGTCAGTGTCATCCAGCGCCGAGCGTTGCCCGGGGCCGTTGTCGCTGACCCGACCGGGGCGATTGGCAGATTGCTCTGTGTCCTTGGGATTGTCCTGCTCTTCCTTGCGGATCACCTGAAGGAAGGGGTCCTCCTCATCCGTGACATTACGCAGGAACAGGGCCTTTTCGCCATCCGCGACCAGAACCCAGGCTTTGTGTGGAAGACCGCTCATGTCACTGCCCCCGTTTTCACCTCAGGCGTCATTCGGATTGTCATGGGACGTCTCCTTTTGTGTTGTTTCTCAACAACAAAACGCGAAGACCGGGCGAGAGTTCCACAACGCGAAACCCCCGCGCAATGCTGCGCGGGGGTTTGCTTGAGTGTCTTGCGGACCTTAGCGGATCACATGCGCGAGGCGACGTTTTCCCAGTTGACCAGCTTGTCGAGGAAGTTGGTCAGGTAGGCAGGACGCTTGTTGCGGAAGTCGATGTAGTAGGAGTGTTCCCACACGTCGCAGCCCAGCAGAGCGGTCTGGCCGAAGCACAGCGGGTTGACGCCGTTTTCGGTCTTGGTGACCTTCAGGCTGCCATCTTTGTCCTTGACCAGCCATGCCCAGCCGGAGCCGAACTGACCTGCGCCGGCGGCAGAGAATTCTTCCTTGAACTTGTCGACCGAACCGAAGCTCTCGGCCAGGGCCAGCTCAAGCTCGCTCGGCATTGCCGAGGTGCCGGGGCTCATCATTTCCCAGAACTGGTTGTGGTTCCAGAGTTGCGAGATGTTGTTGAACAGACCGCTCTGGGCAACCGCGTCGGGGTTGTAGGTGCTGGTGATGACGTCTTCCATCGACATCCCCTCGTATTCCGAGGCGGCCAGCAGCTTGTTGCCGTTATCGACATAGGCCTTGTGGTGAATGTCGTGGTGATATTCCAGCGTTTCCTTGGACATGCCGAGGTCGGCAAGAGCATCGTGTGCGTAAGGAAGATCAGGAAGTTCAAAAGCCATTATGTGGGCCCCCTTTTCTGGAGTTCGTTAATGCGATGTGGCCTAGATGGTATTCCTGCGCACCGAAGGTCAAGGGGCTACCCCCGTGCAACAATGCATATGCGCCCTTCAGAGAGGTGCAGGGTTGTAAAGCTGACAACCCTGCTAACCCTCTGGGCGTTCAGGCGAAAAGCCCCGCCTCACTGCCCGGTTTTGCAGCATCGCAGAGGATGGTGAAAACATATTCTGCGACGGAGCGGAAACAGATCAGTTCCACCCGCCCCGGTGCGGGCAGCCACAACGCTGCGGGCACCTGCGCCAGTCGCGTGCGGCGGAACATACCCGGGCGAAACTGGGCCGGAGCCATGTCCACGGGTGCCAGCTTGGCCACCACTTCGCGCACCAATGCATCCGGGCCGGTGATCGAAAAGATCGCCCGCGCATGGCTGACATCCACAGCCGAGGCCATTGGGTCGCTGAGCTTTTGCTCCAGCGTCCCAAGGGCATCTGGCAGATCCGCATAGGGCAGCATCACCAGCAGCTCATCCGGCGACATCCAGGCGATTGCCTTCTCGGTCATCACCGTGACTTCGCGCTGGCCGGGAACATCCAGGCTTGTCAATGCCTTGGCAGCCTTTCCAAGCGTCCCCGAGATATCGCCGCGCAGGGTGATCATGGCGCGCATGGGTTCTTCGGCCACGCGCACATAGCCGTCATAGCTGGCGCCGTGCAGCGCGCTCACCGGCGCCGGTCCTGTCAGATCAGACATTCTGCTTGTCTCCTGCCTTGTCGTAAAACACCGGATCAACGATCTTGGCCGACACCGGTCCGCCGCTCATCCGCGTGACCTGCACCACGTCGCCGAGACGGCTCATGCCGCCCTTGAGCAGACCCATCGCGATGCCTCGTCCCAGCGTTGGCGAATAGTAGGTCGAGGTGATACGTCCCTGCATGTTGCGCTGATCCTTGTCGTTCTGACCCTCCGCCAGCACATAGGCGCCATCCTCGATGACACTGCTGTCGGTGGTTTCCAGCCCGACCAGCTTCCAGCGGTTCGGGTCCGCAAGGAAGCTGCGGGTCTGGCCACGCTTGCCGAGGAAGTCCGTCTTCTTCTTGGAAATCGCCCAGTCGAGGTTGAGGTCCTGCGGGATGACGGTACCATCGGTTTCGTCACCGATCATGATGAAGCCCTTTTCAGCCCGCATGACGTGCAGCGCCTCGGTGCCATAGGTCACGGCGTCAAAGGCGCGCCCCGCCTCGATCAGCGACTGCCAAAGCGCCAGACCCTGCCCCGCGGGCACCGCCAGCTCATAGCTCAGCTCACCCGAGAAACTGATGCGGTAGAGCCGCACCGGAATGCCCGCGACGACGCGGTCGGCCCAAGCCATGAACGGCAGCGTCTCGGCATCGATGCTTGCGGTGCCCAGCACCTCAAGCAGCTGGCGCGCCTGCGGACCGACAACGCCGATCTGCGCGTATTGCTCGGTCGCGTTGACGACATGGACCTTGAGGTCCCACCATTCGGTTTGCAGCCATTCCTCCATATGGGCCTGGATACGGTCCGCACCGCCGGTGGTGGTGTGACACAGAAAGGTATTCTCGTCGATCCGCGCCACGACTCCGTCGTCCATCAGAAAGCCGTTTTCGTCGCACATCAGGCCGTAACGGCAGCGCCCCGGCTTCAGCGTGCTCATCATGTTGGTGTAGAGCAGGTCGAGGAACTTGCCCGCATCCGGCCCCTTGACCACCAGCTTGCCGAGGGTCGAGGCATCCAGCAGACCGACGCGATTGCGCGTGCCATTGACCTCTCGGGTGACTGCCTCGTGCGCAGTCTCGCCGTCGCGTGTGTAGCAGAAGGGGCGACGCCAGTGACCGACCGGTTCCCACTTCACGCCATTGGCCTCGTGCCAGGAATGCATAGGTGTCCGGCGCAGCGGCTGAAAGGCCGCATCGCGCGCCGCCCCGGCAATCGAGCCGAGAGAGATCGGTGTATATGGCGGGCGGAAAGTGGTCGTACCGACCTGCGGAATCGCTTCATTCAACGCATTAGAAAGCACCGCGAGTCCATTGATATTGCTCAATTTACCCTGATCCGTCGCCATGCCCAAAGTGGTATAGCGCTTGGCATGTTCGACGCTCTCGAAACCTTCCTGAGCGGCCAGCTGGATATCGGAAACCTTGACGTCGTTCTGATAGTCCAGCCATGATTTTGAGCGCAGTTTTCCAGTTGCCCCTGCCGGCATGATCCAGACGGGCGCAAGCGGAATCTCCGCGACATCCTCGACAGTTGTGGCCACTTCCTCACCGGCCGAATATCCGGTCGCCGAAACAGCTGACCCGCCTGCCGCACGCGCATCCACCAGCACATCGGACAGGCTGAAGGCGCCATTGGCAGCACCGGCGCAGATGACGAAGGGCTTGCCGTCGTGGCTTGTCGGCGCGCGCTCCGCATCCGGTCGGAACATGGCACCGGCCTCATCCCAGATGAGCTTGCCGCCGCAATGCGACCACAGATGAACCACCGGCGACCAGCCACCCGACATGGCGACCGCATCGCAGGCAATCTCCTCGATCACACTGCCGCTGCCCGCCTGAGCGCAGATCGCAATGCCGGTGACGCGCTTAGTACCCGAGACATGGGCGATGGCGCGGTTCACCTCGACCCGGATCCCCAGTTCGCGGGCACGGATCGCCAGATCGCCGCCGCCAGCGGGACGCGCGTCAAGGATCACCGCGACCTCAAGCCCGGCGTCTTTCACCGCGAAGGCGGTGCGATAAGCGTCGTCGTTGTTGGTGACAATCGCCACCCGATCGCCGGGCGAAACGCCGAGGTCGACGATATAGTCGCGCACAGCCGAGGCAAGCATGACCCCGGGAATGTCGTTGCCCGCGAAAGACAAAGGCCGCTCAATCGCACCCGTTGCCGTCACGACCTGCGCCGCCCGGATCCGCCAGAGGCGATGACGCGGCACGCCCGATTGTGGCGCGTGGTCAGTCAGGCGTTCATAGCCCAGCACGTAGCCGTGATCGTAGACACCCGCCCCCATGCAGCGCAGCCGCATCGTGACGTTTTCCATGGCTGCAAGCTCGGCCACCAGCGCGTCGATATGATCGGCCACTGGCGCGCCGTTGACCTGACCACCGTCGACCGGCGCGCGACCACCCCAATGGGCGGTCTGTTCCATCAGCAGCACCCGCGCCCCGGCGCGACCGGCCTCAGCCGCCGCCGTCAGGCCCGCAACGCCGCCGCCGATCACCAGCACATCAGCGAAAGCATATAGGTGTTCGTAGGTGTCGGCGTCCTTCTCCGTGGGGGCCTTGCCGAGGCCGGCGGACATGCGGATGATCGGCTCATACACATGTTTCCAGAAGGCGCGCGGGCCCATGAAGGTCTTGTAGTAGAACCCGGCGGGAAAGAACCGCGACAGCTTGCTGTTGATCGCACCGACGTCGAATTCCAGGCTGGGCCAGTGGTTCTGGCTTGTGGCGACCAGACCGTCAAACAGCTCGGTCGTGGTGGCGCGCTGGTTCGGCTCGAACCGGGCACCTTCCCCCAGACCGACGAGGGCGTTGGGTTCTTCCGCGCCCGAGGCGACGATGCCGCGCGGGCGGTGATACTTGAACGACCGCCCCACCAGCATCTGGTCATTGGCCAGCAGCGCCGAGGCGAGCGTGTCGCCTGCAAAGCCGCGCATCTGCCGTCCGTTGAAGGTGAAGGTGACCTTTGTGTTGCGGTCGATCTTACGTCCGCCTTTCGCAAGCCTGCTGCTCATCGCGCCTGCGCTCCCTTGTTAAATACGTGTGACTTGATTGCTTGAGAGAAGGCGATCATTGGACATCCCGCCATGTAAAGCCCGGCCGCTTGGCGCGGATCCGGGCCAGCAGAACTTCTGGCGGGGCCAGTGTTTGGGCGGAGTAGGTGCCGAAAACCTCAAGCGTGGCGGTGTCGCGCGCCGCCAGAAACCACTTGCCGCAGCCCGTGACATGGCGCCAGCGCTCAAAATGCACGCCCTTGGGGTTTTCGCGGTGAAACAGGTAGGTCTCGAACGCGGCATCCTCGGACGCGGGTCCGGCGCGTTTGACATGGGCCTCACCGCCGCCATGGAATTCGGTTTCCTCGGCGGTGACACCGCAGCAGGGGCAATTCAGCAGCAGCATCACGCAACTCCGTAGTTGAAGAACGACCCGCAAACATCTGGCTTGCGGACGAAAAAAGGCCGGACGCATGACGCGACCGGCCGATAGGACAGATTTGGGAAAAGGGTGGTGTCAGTTGCCGTCAGGCAGATTGATCTGGATTTCAGGCTCATCCGCGCCGGGCAAATCGCCGCCGGAATAGAGATACCAGATGAGGCCCGCCAGCACGACGACAACCGCGCCAAGCACAAACGCGATACCACTGTTGCCAGATCTTTCAGCCATTTTAATCTCTTTCTTCTACCATGTGTCGAAAGAAGAACGCCGTATGCTGTCACTCGGTTCCGGAACAAAGTGCCAGCCCCCGTTGCCCCGCTCAACGCCTGATCAGCGGCAGGGGAACCAATGTAGAGATCGTCGCGTTGTGCTTGATATTTGGGCGACCATGCAGGCGCCCACCCCCTCGGATATGTTCGCGTTAACGGAAAAACAGCTATTTGCTGTACCCTGATCCCGTCACGCGGACATTTCTGAAACTGCGATGGAGATTGAGCAGCATGACTGACACGATCGACTTCCCCCTTGAGTTTGACACCGGTGCGTTGGATGGCACACTTCACAAAGCGATCCGTTTCACGGTGCTCGACAGCCTCGACGCCTTGCCCGATGAGGCCGGGATTTACGTTCTGATGGGCGCGCAACCGGACGCAGCCCCGCGTCCCTTGGCGTTCGGCCATGTCGCGGGCAGCCTGTCGAGACACCTCAAGTTTCAACCCGAATTCGCGGCCGCGCTGCGTCAGGGATTCACCTTTGCCGCCATCGCGGAAGAGGTGCCCGGACGTGACAGTGCCCGTCTGGCAGAGCGATTGGGCCGTGTGCATAACGCGCCGATCAATACGCTGCGCCGCGCCGTGCGCGACATCGATGCGGCACACAGAAGTGCGTCGCAGCTGACGATCGCTCCGCTGGCTGCGGAGTAACGACACAGCACCGTCAAAAACCGTTGCGCGACCAGCCCTCCGGCTGGCGCGCGCGGGGATGTGATGGGGAAAGCAAAGACCACCGTACATTGTCATCTCCGATCGACCGGCCGGATCCTGAAAGACTTCGTTTCATGACCCAGTGCCATGGTCTTCCCCCCTAGTGTGCCACGCCTGCAGCGACGCTTTCGTCGATAAAGCGCCCCTCGCGGAACCGATCCAACCCGAACCCCTTGGCCAGCGGCCCGGGTGTACCCTTCGACATCATCTCGGCCATGGCCCAGCCGGACCCCGGGATCGCCTTGAAGCCGCCGGTGCCCCAGCCGCAGTTGATGAAGCAATTGCCCAATGGCGTGCGCGAGATGATCGGAGAACGGTCGCCCGTCATGTCGACAATCCCACCCCATTGCCGCAGCATCTTCAGCCGTGACACCATCGGGAAGGTTTCCACCAGAGAGCGCACAGTCTCCTCGATATGGTGGAAAGATCCGCGCTGCGTGTAATTGTTGTAGCCATCCGCGCCGCCGCCAATGACCATTTCGCCTTTGTCGGACTGGCTCATATAGCCATGCACCGTGTTGGCCATGACGACCACATCCATACAGGGCTTGATTGGCTCGGAGACTAGCGCCTGCAGGGCAACGGACTCGATGGGCAGGCGGAACCCGGCCATCTCCGCCAGAACGCCGGAGTGCCCGGCGACGACGATGCCCAGCTTGCCGCAGGCGATGCGGCCCTTGGTGGTTTGAACGCCGGAGACATTGCCATCCGCGCCCGTCTCGACGCCAGTCACTTCGCACTGCTGAATGATGTCCATGCCCATGCCGGAGCAGGCCCTTGCATAGCCCCACGCCACCGCATCGTGACGCGCCGTGCCGCCACGCGCCTGATAGAGCCCGCCCAGAACCGGATAGCGCGGTCCGTCGATATTGATGATCGGCACCAGTTCCTTGACGCGTTCGCGGGTGATGTATTCCGTCGTGACGCCCTGATGCGCATTGGCATGGGCGGTGCGCTTGTAGCCGCGCACCTCATGCTCGGTCTGCGCCAGCATGATGACACCGCGCGGGCTGAACATGACGTTGTAGTTCAGATCCTGGCTGAGCCCCTCATAGAGCGAGCGGGCCTTTTCATAGATCGCCGCCGAGTCGTCCTGCAGGTAGTTCGAGCGGATGATGGTGGTATTGCGCCCAGTGTTGCCGCCGCCCAGCCAGCCCTTTTCGATGATCGCGACATTGGTGATGCCGTAGTTCTTGCCCAGGTAATAGGCCGTCGCCAGACCATGCCCGCCGGCGCCGACGATAACCACGTCATAGCGGTCCTTCGGCTTGGGCGAACGCCATGCGCGCTCCCACCCGGTATGGTGGCGAACCGCTTCACGGGCGATGGCAAAGGCAGAATATCGTTTCATCGGCATCTCACTGGGACAGAGAAAGCAGGGAATTGGGATCGTGTCAGCGGGGGCGTCAAGGCCGGGGGCGTGATCCGGCATGGTTTTCGGGGCATGAGACTCAGCGGCGGACCGAAGGCCTGCCGTTTCGCAGACCCTAGCCTTTTGCCCATCTTTGCCACGCCGCAAACCGTCACAATACCGTGCGCTTGCGACATGGCCAGTCGTTGCGCGGATTTGCCCCTTTTTTGCACCCCGGGCACAGGGTAGATCAGGAGCAACACGAAAGTCGCTGAAAAAAAGGTCGCCTCTGCATGGTCTTCTGGTTCGTCTCGATTGCCCTCGCCTTCGCCGTTGCGGTGCTACTCTGTCGCGCGGCGCTGCATGGTGGCGCCCGCGCAACCGGTCCGGCGGCGCAATTCGACATGCGGGTTTACCGGGATCAGCTGGCCGAGGTTGACCGCGATCTGGCGCGCGGCGTTATTTCCGCCCCCGAGGCAGAGCGTCTGCGCACCGAAATCTCACGACGGGTTCTGAGCGCGGACTCCGCGATCCGTCATGCCGACGACACAGAAATCGCACCGGCGCAGCGCGCGCCCGGTGCAGGCCGTCCTATGGCAATGGTTCTGGCGGGGACAGTGTTTATCGCCGCGCTCTGCATGTACGTCTGGCTGGGCGCGCCGGGCTATCCCGACATGCCGCGCAGTTCGCGCATTCTGGCTGCGAAATCCGCGCTCGACAGCCGCCCCTCGCAACCCCAGGCCGAGGCGCGCATGGATGGCCCCGTGAGCGTGCCGGACATGAACCCCGCGCCGGAATACGTCGAGCTGATGGACAAGCTGCGCGCCACCGTCGCCACCCGTCCCGACGACATTCGTGGCTTTCGCCTGCTGGCACAGAATGAGGCCACTCTGGGCAACTTCAAGGCTGGGTACGAGGCGCAGAGCCGCGTCATCGCGCTGGCAGGCGCGGCGGCCACCGGGCAGGACTACGCCGATTACGCCGACATGATGATCCTCTCGGCAGGGGGCCTGATCTCGGCGGAGGCATCGGATGCGCTGCAAAATGCGCTCAAGCGCGACCCCACGAATGGTGCGGCGACCTATTACACCGGGCTGCTCATGGCACAGACCGGACGGCCCGACATCGCCTTCCGTCTCTGGGATGGCCTGTTGCGCCGCAGTGCCGAGGATGCCCCCTGGATGCCGCCGATCCGCAGCCAGATCGATCAGGTGGCGCAACGCGCCGGTCAGCCGCGCTACCAGCAACCCACACCGCAGGAAACCCTGTCAGGCCCCTCTGCCGCCGATATCGATGCGGCGGGCGAAATGACGCCCGAGGCCCGTCAGGAGATGGTTCAGGGCATGGTCGATGGCCTTTCCTCGCGCCTTGCCACACAGGGTGGCAGCGTCGAGGAATGGGCCCGCCTGATCAACGCGCTTGGCGTTCTGGGGCAAAAAGATCGCGCGAGTGCGATTTACAAAGAGGCGGTACAGGTGTTTGCCGGAAAAGACGCGGCACTTGCAACGCTTGCCGGGGCCGCCAACCAAGCTGGGATATCCGAATGATCGCCGAAACCATTGAAGACCTCGCCGCCGCCCTGCCCACGATGCGCGCGATTGCCGGGCTGGACCTTGGCGAAAAAACCATCGGTGTGGCGGTCAGCGACACCTTCCTCGGCATCGCGACGCCGCTGGAGACAATCCGGCGGCGCAAGTTCACCCTTGATGCAGAGGCGCTGCTGGAGATCCTGGCCAAGCGCAATATCGGTGGCATCGTCATGGGACTGCCCCGCAACATGGACGGCTCGGAAGGGCCGCGCTGTCAGTCGACCCGCGCCTTTGCGCGCAACCTCGCGCGCCTGACCGAGATCCCGATCTCCTACTGGGATGAACGTCTGTCCACCGTCGCCGCCGAACGCGCCTTGCTGGAGGCCGACACTTCGCGCAGGCGCCGAGCCGAGGTGATCGACCATGTTGCGGCGTCCTATATCCTGCAAGGCGCTCTCGACCGGCTGCGCCATCTGCGCGGGGGTGCTGTATGAGTGCTGGCAAGGACATCTGGCAGCGGGAGGACGTCGCCTCTCCCTGCATCAATATTTGCGTCATCCACCCGCAAGCGCGGCTCTGCACCGGCTGCCTGCGCTCGATAGACGAAATCACGCGCTGGTCACAGATGTCGCAGGAGGAGCGGCGCGCCGTGATGTCAGAGCTGCCTGCCCGTGGTCCGCTGAAAGCGACACGCAAGGGCGGACGCAGCGGACGTCTGAGGCGTCAGAGCGACCTCGACTGAGCATTTGAAAAGGGGGCCAAGGCCCCCCTTTTTGCTTAACCGTAGAAGGTTTTGCGCAGCATGTTCAGTGCCACGAGGAAGAGGAACCCCGCAAAAATCCGGCGCAGCGGCTTGGGGTCGGTTGCATGGGCCAGCTTGGCCCCCAGCGGGGCGGTCAGCGTCGTCATGCAGATCACCACGAAGAACGCGGGCAGGTTCACGGCACCGATGCTGTAGGGCGGGCGCGATCCGTCCGGGATCTTGACAAGCAGGAATGCCAGCACCGAGGGGACCGCGATCAGCAGGCCAAAACCCGCAGCCGTCGCCACGGCGCGGTGGATCGGTCGGCCAAACAGCGTCATCGTCGGCACGCCAAAGCTGCCGCCGCCGATCCCCATCAGCACCGACAGGAAGCCCATCAGCGGCGACAGGATCGCGCGGGTCAGCCCACCGGGCATCTCTGTTCCGATACGCCATTCGCTTTTGCCAAACGCCAGATACAGGCTGATGATCAGCGCCAGACAGCCAAACAGCGCCTGCAATTCACGCGACGCCAGCTTGGAGGCGATAAAGACACCGATCAGCGCACCGATGGCGATCCCGGGTGCCCAGGTCTTGAGGATGAACCAGTCAACCGCGCCCTTCTTGTTGTGACTTTGAAGAGAGCGCAGCGAGGTGACAATGATCGTCGCCAGCGATGTGCCCAGACAGACCTGCATCAGCGACGGGCCGCCATATCCAAGCGTCTGAAACGCATAAAAGAAAGACGGCACCAGAACGATACCACCCCCGACACCCAACAACCCCGCCAGCACACCGGCGATCCCGCCGATCACCACCAGCAGGGCGAACATCGCCATCACCAGACCCATATCATCCATTGTCGTTCCTTTCGTGAACCTGTCGCCGCGCCTGACCTCAAGCAAGTTTCGCGCTGACTTGCAAGAAGTTGCCTCGGGCGCGCACGTCGAAATACGCTGCTGCACAGCCGCCTGTGCATTCAGGCACCGAGGGAATTGTGTAACCGTTCTTGGCTTTGCCGCATTGCAGCGATAGCCTGAGAGCTTGACTGCGCAAAACAGAACCGGTTTTCCAAATGCTTAGATTTGCCCTAGTGCTGGGAGTTCTCGCTCTCACCAGCCCGCTTGCGATTGATATGTACCTGCCCGCCCTACCCCAGCTTGCCCGCGACTTTGGCGCAACCGAGGCCGCGGTTCAGGCCACCCTGATCGGCTATTTCATTCCCTTCGGCCTTGCGCAGCTGTTCTACGGCCCACTCGCCGATTCCCGCGGTCGCAAACTGCCGCTGCTGCTGGGCCTTGGGATCTTCCTCATCGGCTCCCTCGGCGCGCTGTTCAGCACCACCCTGCCCGGCCTCGTCGGCTGGCGCGCTCTTCAGGGTCTCGGCGGCGCCTCTCTGATGGTGATCCCGCGCGCTGTTGTGCGGGACCGCTATACCGGCCCGGACGCGACCAAACTGATGGCGATGGTGATGCTGGTCATCTCGATCTCGCCCATGCTCGCGCCGTTGTTCGGCACCATCGTACTCAGCTTTGGCAACTGGCGCGCGATCTTTGCCGTGCTGGCGGTGCTCGCGGCCGTCGGAATCGCTCTGACCTTGTTCGTGCTTCCTGAAACGATGGCGAAAGAAAACCGCCGACCGATTTCCTTCAGCCATATGGCAAAGGGCGCCAAGGTGCTGTTCACCGATCCGACCTTCATGGGCCTGACCCTGGTTGGCGGTTTCGGCATGGCGAGCTTTTTCGTCTTCATCGCCTCTGCTTCTTTCGTTTACATGGGCAGCTTCGGGCTGACCCAGACACAATTTTCGTTGGCCTTTGCCGTCAATGCCATCGGCTTTTTCGGCGCCAGTCAGGTCGCCGGCATGGTCGCGCAAAAGGTCGGCATGTCGCGCATGGTCCGACTGGCCGTGACCGGGTTCTTCCTGTTCACACTGCTGCTGTTCCTGCTGGTGCTGGCCGGTTTCGGTTCAGTTTTCGTGATGGGGGGCTGCCTGATCCTGGCAAACGCCTGCCTCGGGCTGGTCATTCCGACCTCGATGGTGCTGGCGCTGGATGAACACGGCGATATTGCAGGCCTCGCGTCCTCAATCGGGGGCACGATGCAGATGGTCGCGGGCGGGGTGATGATCGCACTGACAGGGCCGTTCTTCGATGGCACAGCCCTGCCGATGGCCACTGCAATTGCGGTTTGTGGCCTGATGGCCTTCCTGCTGACGACGCTGGTTCTGAATCGCCGCCCAGCCGTCGCCTGATACTTACAGGACTGAAACAACTGCAAAACGCGGGCCTTCTGGTCCGCGTTTTTCAATGGCGCTTTCAGGCCGCGTCGCTGTCCGCAGCCTCGGCCTGCGCCTGTTCAAATGCAGCCAGAGCCTGTTCCACCAGCGCCGTGCCAGCGCCCTTGCGATGCGCCCCCTCAGACAGCATCCGCCGCCAGACGCGCGCACCGGGACGCCCCTGAAACAACCCCAGCATATGCCGCGTCACTTGTGCCAGCTTACCACCTGATGCCAGATGCGCCTCGATATAAGGCAGCATGGCCAGCACAGCGCCTTCCGCAGTATGACCCGGAGCGGTATCGCCAAAGATACGCCGATCGGCATCTATCAGCACGCTGGCCGGATCGTGATAGGCAGACCGGCCGATCATCACGCCGTCCAGCCCGGCTGCCAGAAACGCCTCGGCCTGATCCAGTGTCGTCACGCCGCCGTTCACCGACAGATGCAGCCCGGAAAACAGTCCGCGCATCTGCTGCACCAAACCGTAATCAAGTGGCGGAATATCACGGTTTTCCTTGGGGCTGAGACCCTGAAGCCAAGCCTTGCGCGCGTGGATCGTAAAACGCCCACACCCGGCTGCACCAACACGCGACAGAAACTCGGGCAGGACGTCTTCTGCAATCTGGTCATCAACGCCAATGCGGCATTTCACCGTCACTTCGATATCAACCGCTTCACGCATGGCACGCACGCACTCCGCGACAAGCCCCGGATCTTGCATCAGGATGGCCCCGAAGGTGCCAGATTGCACCCGGTCAGACGGGCAGCCACAATTGAGATTGATCTCGTCGTAACCCGCCGCCTGCCCCAGCTTTGCCGCCTTTGCCAGCTCTGCCGGATCCGATCCACCAAGTTGTAGTGCGACGGGATGTTCCTCGGCATTGAAGTCCAGCAGATGCAGTGCCCCACCGCGCACCAAAGCCGGCGCTGTCACCATCTCGGTGTAGAGCAACGTGTGCCGGCTGAGCAGGCGGTGCAGATAGCGGCAATGACGATCCGTCCAGTCCATCATAGGCGCCACAGATAGGCGTGACGCACGCCAAAGCTCTGATTTTGTATAACTTTTCACCACATCAGCTGCCTTTCTCGACGCAGAACACAACAAGAATATTGCCCATCTTTGCCCGTTTATGATTATAGTCATGACAAATGTCATAACTAAGATCAGGATGTCATAACCCATGGCTACGATACGAAAGCGGGTCCGGAAAGACGGTTCAGTCGCCTATATGGTACAGATCATCTTTACACAAAAGGGTAGACCCACTTACAGGGAAGCTCGAACCTTCGACCGCCAAAGTGCTGCCACAGTCTGGGCCAAGAAGAGGACCGATGAGCTGAACAAAGCAGGCGAAAACCTGTTTGCTTTGAAGACACGGCAGAAAACTCTGGCGGATGCTATCAGAACCTACACCGATCAAAGCGAAAAGCAGATTGGTAGAACAAAGGCCCAAGTCCTTTCGACGATCTTGGAGTTCGACATTTCTGACATGCTTTGTGCAGAAATTCGAAGCTCGGACATTGTAGCTTTCGCACGAGAACTCGGCATAAAGCGCTCCGCTGCTACGGTCAGCAACTACCTTTCCCATCTATCCTCAGTCTTCGCCATCGCCAAACCTGCTTGGAACATGCCGCTCGAGCACCAACAGATGAAGGATGCATTCGCGGTCTGTAACCGACTCGGAATCACGGGAAAATCCCGCGCACGCGCACGCCGCCCCACCTTGGTTGAACTGAACTCCCTGATGGAACACTTTGCGAAAAAACACGCTGCGCGGCCCTCCAGTGCCCCCATGCACATGATCACTGCCTTTGCTCTTTTTTCGACGCGGCGTCAGGAGGAGATCACACGTATCAAATGGGCTGACTTGGATGCCGACGCCAAAAGGATCATGGTCAAGGACATGAAACATCCGGGCGACAAGGCTGGCAACGATGTCCTATGTGACCTGCCAGACGCCGCTTGCTCCATAGCCCTCAGCATGCCTCGCAACAGCGCGTTCATTTTTCCATTTTCAACCGATGCAATCAGTGCGGCATTCACGAGAGCTTGCAAAGTACTCGCCATCGACGATTTGCGTTTTCACGACCTCCGGCACGAAGGAGTATCCCGGCTTTTCGAAATGGGACTACATATTCCTCAAGCTGCTGCAGTCTCAGGGCACAGATCCTGGCAATCACTCCAGCGCTACACTCATCTACACGAAAGGGGTGACAAGTATGACGAATGGCCTTGGCTTCTCGCGCTCGCCAAAGGCGAAAGTGCGTCCGATTAAGGAGTAAAGACCGAGGTAAATGGGAACCATCTTGAAGCACGAAATGTTGCGGCGAGGGATTTTGAATAGCTTAGACTTCGAATGATTTCAATTACTTATCACTTCTCTGAGCCCGCACACATACCAAGAACAGGGGGTGAAACCGGGCTCAGCCTAAAAATAGTCGCTCCCCGTTATATTAACCCCTACCTCGCAATTGTTTCGTCTATGCGGAGTAGTAATTGGCACGTTTCATTGGTCATGACAGATCCTTCATTGTGCTGATCCCGTCAGACATGACCGCAGGTGTGCTTTCCTTGAGGCCTCTGGCGAGGCTCATAAGGGGGCGCAAGCGCAATCAGTTTATAAGGTATGCGGGACAATGCGGGTTGAAAGGCGTTCGAAGGGTCGGCACGGCGATCCGATACGGTATCGCTTTGCGTCGCACTCCTGAGCCTAGCGTCAAAAACTGATGGCAGATCCGCATCATGAATGAAAACGATGGATATGCAGTGTGAAGATGCACGGCGTTCATTATGGGGTGATGGAAGTGAACCTCTCCCCCAGGACATTCACAAAAACCTGGCGACCTGGCTCTGGCATCAACTAGGAACGCCTTTTGGCATCAGCTCCACAGCACGCTGCACGATTTTACGAAACCATAGATGTGCCGGATCATGATCGTTGCGGTTGTGCCAAATTCCGCGGAAGGTTGAGTGGCTGACCGGATAGGGTGGCAAAACCATCAGTAAATCGTCGGTTGCGACAAACAGGCGTGCCAATGAACAGGGCAGAATACTGAGCATCTCCGTCCTTTCCATCACTGAAGCGATAACCATCGAATGGGCGATCGTGATGTGGTATCGTGGAACTGCGCCGATCGTCGCCAGTGCCTCCTGCAATGCATTCCGGTCGAACATCTCGGATTGACGCGCAAGCCCTCGTTCGAGAATGAAACCGTCCACCGCGCCCTCCTCCTTTCCGCCGACTGAGATCGTCAGCAGAGGATAGGTGACCATGTCCTGTAGGGTCAGTTTGCGTCCCGCGGCTGGGTGCGAAGAGTGCATGATGACCAGATCGCCCTCAGTCATGAGAGCAAATGATCTGAAATGCTCAGGGATTTTCTGGAATACACCCATGGCAAGGTCGATGCGACCGACGTCGATCTGCTCTGCCAGGTCGAGCCGCGTCGCCGGGCGCACAACCAACTGTATCCTCGGCGCTTCGGCGCTCATCAGCCGGGTCAAGTGGGGCATGATAACAGAGGCGAGATGATCGTTGGCGGCAAGCACGAACTGACGCGTCGATGTGGCTGGGCTAAATGGGTCCACACCGAGGGTCGCGACAATCCTGTTCAATGAATCCGTCAGATCCTGTGCCATTGCGTCCGCGCGGGCGGTCGGCATCATGCCGCTAGGAGTTCGCACGAACAGCTCGTCGCCGACCACATGGCGAAGCCGGGTCAGCGCATGACTGACAGCCGACGCGCTCAGGTTGAGCCGCTTTCCCGCACGCAGCAGGTTCCTGTCCTCATAGACGGCATTGAAGATCTTGATCAGGTTCAGATCGATAGGGCCAATAGCCATGACAGCTCCTTGTTGAATTTCGTGCAGCTTGAAGATGAAGAGCCATCGTTTCCGCTGTCGTTGGAACTGTGACATCGCTTGTGTCACGACCTTACCCCCCTTTAGCAAACGCGTCTGCAGGCATCGTCCGCAAGATGCAGGAGAATAGCATGACCCTGTCGAAAACCCTTCTCGCCGCCGTCTCTGTCGCCAGTCTTGCCGGAGCCGCATCTGCCGAACCGGTCCGCAATGTCGTCCTGGTCCACGGCGCCTTTGCCGACGGTTCGGGCTGGAAGCCGGTCGCCGAAATCCTTCAGGCCGATGGCTATACCGTCAGCGTCGTCCAGCAGCCGATGACCTCGGTCGCCGATGACGTGGCGGCGACCAACCGCATTCTGGATGGCCAGTCAGGCCCGGCCGTTCTGGTCGGTCACAGCTACGGCGGCGCGGTCATCACCGAGGCAGGAAATCACGCCAATGTGGCCAGCCTGGTCTACGTCGCCGCCTTCGCACCCGCCGAGGGCGACGTCCTGGGGGCCATGTCCGAAGGCACGCCGCCCGCCTCGCACAGCATCACGGCGACCTCGGACGGTTTCCTTCTGGTCGATCCCGCACAGTTCCCGGCTGATTTCGCGGCCGATGTGCCCGCAGCGACGGCGGAGTTCATGGCAATCTCGCAGATCCCGATGAATGGTCAGATCTGGGGCACTCCGATCGGTGCGCCGGCCTGGCAGTACAAGCCCAGCTTTGCCGTCCTCACCACATCGGACCGGATGATCAATCCCGACCTGCAGCGCTCGATGTATGCCCGGGCCGGGTCTGACGTAACCGAGATCGACGCAAGCCATTCGGTGTTTCTGTCGCACCCCCAAGATGTGGCCGACGTGATCGAGGCCGCCGCAGTTGCCGCCGGGCTCTGAGCCACCTCGGAGCGGCTCTGGCCGCAGCAAATATCGCAGGGTGATGCGCACTGACGCGTCGCCCACCCACGGGCGGCCGACCGCCCGATTGCGAGCTACACGACGAAGGGTCTGGTTCAACTTATAGCCCGCCCCCCCCTGTCTGCAATTCTCATCTAAGGAACATCCACATGAAAATCGGAATTATTGGCGCGGGTTTCATCGGCCGCGCCGTCGCCGCCGTTGCAATGAAGGCAGGGCATGATGTCATGATTTCCAACAGCCGCGGCCCGGAAACACTGTTCAGCCTTGTTGGCTCGACAGGCTGCAAGGCAGGGACGACGGCCGAAGCCGCTGCCTTTGGCGATTTTGTGGTGATCGCCATTCCATTGAAAGCCTATCAGACGATACCGATTGCCGAACTGAAAGGCAAAATCGTTGTGGACGCAAACAACTACTACGCCGCTCGGGATGGACAGCTCGAGGATCTCGATCGTGGCGAGCTGACCAGCAGCGAGCTGATTGCCCGCCATCTGCCAGAGTCGCAGATTGTGAAGGCCTTCAACGCCATAGCGGCCGCTGATATTGAAAAGGACGGTCGACCAGCTGGCGCAGCTAAGCGTCGGGCATTGCCAATCGCCGGTGAAAACGCCGCGGCCAAAGAAATAGTGACCGAATTGTTTGATCAGTTTGGCTTTGATGTTGTTGACGCCGGACCGTTGGCCGAAGGCCGTCGCTTTCAGCCAGACACACCGGGTTATTGCATCCCGCTTGACCGGGCCGGCATGCAGGCTGCCCTCGCCGCCGCGTAAGACGCGGGGTTTCAGGTGCCCGGACACGCAACCTGCGCGCCTCTAATCCAAGTGCGGGAGCCAATCATTGCCCGAGGTCGCGAAAAATGCGGCACACGTCCTCACCGCCCTTGGAGATGCCGCACACCATCGAAGGACGCAAGATCAGAGCTTTGAATCATTCAAGGAGGCAGTCATGCCCAAACCCGACTTTTACGTGCACGCCGCCTATGAAACCGATCGCCGCGCCGTCCTTAGTCTGGGCCTTGGTGCGGCGGCGCTCGCTGTTCTTCCTGCCGCAGCACAAACCCACCTTCCCGATGCTCTTTCAGACACAAGGAATATGATTATGAACTCTATTACAGCCACAGATGGCGCAGTGATTTTTTTCAAGGATTGGGGTCCCAAGGACGCTCAACCGATCGTCTTTCACCACGGCTGGCCGCTGAGCGCGGACGACTGGGACACCCAGATGCTGTTTTTCCTTAATCATGGCTATCGTGTCATTGCCCACGACAGGCGCGGTCACGGTCGCTCAGCCCAAGTCTCTGACGGCCATGACATGGATCACTACGCGGCCGATGTCGCGGCCCTGGCCCAGCACCTTGACCTGAGAGATGCGGTCCATATCGGGCACTCGACAGGTGGTGGCGAAGTGGCGCGCTATGTGGCGCGGCATGGTCAACCGGAAGGTCGGATAGCGAAGGCCGTTCTAATCGGGGCGGTCACGCCGATCATGCTGGCATCCGCGGACAACCCGGGCGGTCTGAGCATGGAAGTGTTCGACGGGTTCCGCTCCGGACTGGCGGCCAATCGGGCACAATTCTACCTCGACGTGGCGAGCGGCCCCTTCTACGGCTTCAACCGGCCAGACGCGACGGTCAGCGATGGCGCGATCCGCAACTGGTGGCGTCAAGGCATGATGGGGTCGGCAAAGGCGCACTATGACGGCATCAAGGCCTGGTCGGAAACGAACTTCACCGCCGACCTGAAAAGCATCGATGTGCCAACATTGGTCATGCATGGCGATGACGATCAGGTTGTTCCCATCAGCAACACTGCGATGCCTACCGTGAAACTGCTCAGCCAGGGCGCTCTAAAGGTTTACGACGGACTGCCCCACGGCATGGCGACGACGCACGCCGACCTGATCAACGCGGACCTGCTTGCCTTCATCAAGGCCTGAAGGCGCAAACTCCCATGAACAGCTCCAGGCTGCGCTCGATGCGGCGCAAACCGAACAGCGGGAGACGGCATCTTACGGAGATGCAGACATTCAACTTCAACAAGGAGGTCAATCAGTGGCCAGACTACAAGGAAAAGTTGCCGTCATCACGGGCGGCAGCAGCGGAATAGGTTTGGCCACGGCGCATCGCTTTGTTGCCGAAGGCGCACATGTGTTCATCACCGGGCGAAGGGCGGAGACGCTGGAAGCCGCGCGCTTGGCGATTGGCCGGAATGTTTCAACGGTGAATGGCGATGTCGCGAGCTTGGCTGATCTGGATCGCCTCTACGCTCAAGTCTCCGCCGAAAAAGGCGTCATCGACATTCTCGTGGCCAATGCGGGCTATGTGGAACCGCAGCCACTTGAAGATGCAACACCAGATCATTTCGATATGACCTTTGGTGTGAATGCGAGGGGCGTCTTCTTCACGGTGCAAAAGGCGTTGCCCCTGATGTCGCGCGGCGGTGCCGTGGTGCTGATCGCTTCGAACCTGCACCTCAAGGGATATGCAGCGCACAGCACCTATGCAGCAAGCAAGGCGGCGGTCCGCTCTTTTGCGCGAAGCTGGGCGAACGAACTGCTTGATCGCAACATCCGGGTCAATACGCTCAGTCCAGGGTCCATCGACACCCCCATCACGAAAGACCGCTTTGAGACACAAGACGAGGCTGATGAGGCGCTCGGCCACGTTGAAAGGCTTACCCCATTAGGCCGTATAGGTCGCGCGGAAGAAATGGCCTCGGCAATTCTGTTTCTTGCATCCGACGAAAGCAGCTATTCCACGGGCATCGATCTGGTCGCCGATGGCGGCATAACGCAACTCTGAAGATCGCCAGCCCCAGGCGCGCTCCTTGGACTTTAGTCGGCTCCACGCATCACCGTCCCGGACGACAGCATAATGCAAGGACTGCAAACAGATCAGGACAAGTCTACACTCATGAGACATTTTCCTCAAAGTCGTCGCGGCGGAGCAACGCAACAATCAGATCCACGAACTCCTTCCTTGAAACTGGATTCCGTCGATATTAACAAACTTCGAGCCTAGAACCGGCTTTTGTTTTGTCGGAAGCTCAAATCATCCCCAGAGAAACCTAGTATGACTTGCCCCCATTGGTCCGTCGTTTGGTCGTCTCTAGGGGTGCTTTTGGGCAATCGTTCCGGGCGGAGAGCCCTCAAGATACTCGAGCGTCCGTCGCGCTTCCTGCGGCGTTTGGTTTCCAAGCGATGAGTACGGTGTGACAGTTTTGCTTTCGTAGCGCCATTTTGCGTCTGGCGTCCAGCAGGGTATCGAATACCCACCCGTTAAGCGGCTCATCAGCACGCGTCCACACCATACCTGAATTCATTGCAGAAAACTGCCGCGCAGTGGGTGATCTGGTACATGCGCAGTGACGGGCACCTCGTGAGCGAGAAGCGTATCCGGCGGACGGTGCGCCTCATGAGGCCCATGGCGATTTACCAAAATCACAAAACCAGCAGGCCATCGAAGGTACACGAGATCTATCACTATCTGCTCAGCGGTCTGCGTGTAGAGCGCTCCAACTAGCCCCCCCTCACGGGATAATGCTGCGCATGTCCCCACCGGGCAGCGGGTGCTCGTATACACCCTACCTCCCCATACGGCGCGACTGCCTTTATCTGGTCGCTATCATGGATTGGTACACTGGCAAGGTCCTGACCTGGCGTATCTCGAACACCATGGAGGCAAACTTCTGTGTTGAGGCGCTGACCGGGGACATCCGCGAGTTCGGGCCGCGCAAGATCATAAATACCGATCAAGGATCTCGGTTCACGTCCTTCGCCTAAACCGACAGGCTGCGCCGGATTCTGTGCGCCTCGTGATGAACGGAAACATGCGCTTCCTCGATAACATCTTCATCGCGAGTATTTGGTGGAAACTGAAGTACGAGTGCGTCTAGCTGCTTGGTTGGGAGACCGGCTGCGAGACGAAGATGGCTTTCCGGAAATGGATAACCTTCTACACCCACCAGCGCCCTCATTCAGCTTTGGGCGGCACACCACCGGCGCTGGTCTATTGGCAGAGAGATGATAACAACTAACCCAATCGACAGGTGCAACGAGTAGCGGAAATTACGCCAGATCCTAGCCAGCGATCGGGGAGTACCTCACTCGTGAAGTGGCCGCACAGTACGCGCGACCACTGGTGTCAGCCTCTGTTCTTCTGAGAAGCTTTATCTCATTCAGCGGCTTGGGCAGCTTCCTGAGCGCGGTTGAAGCTTTCTGACACAGCATGGTAGCCGGGAGACACCTCACCGTAAAGAACGCCCCAGTCGGCAGCGTCGGGACGGTTCCATGTGCGCTGTGTTTCGCTGAGGATCGAGTTGGTGGTGACAGGCACGATACCTTCGTTTGCCATGCGCATCATCGCCGCATTCGACGCCATTTTGCTCACGTCGCCGGAAGCATCCATCACAACGAACACGTCATAGCCTTCGGCTTTGGCTTGCAGTGCGGGGAAGGCGACACAAACGCTCGTCCAGACACCCGCGATGAGCAGAGTCTTTCGGCCCGTTGCCTCGACAGCGGCAACAAAGTCAGCGTTATCCCATGCGCTGATTTCACCCTTGCGCGCAACATATTGTGCGTTTGGCATCGCTTCGGGTAGCTCATCCATGATCGGACCGTTGGAACCATCAGGCTCGGATGCGGTGTAGAAGATCGGGATGTTCGCCTGCTCTGCGATCTTGGCAAGCGCAACTGTGTTTCGGCGCAGTTCTTCGATACTGATGTCGTTCACGCTCTGGAACAGGCCTGTCTGGTGGTCGAGCAAAAGCAAAACCGCATCGTTTGGATCAAACAGCGCGTTCTTTGCGGCCTCCGTCGGCGTTCTTGACAGACCGTCAAGGTGCAATGTCGAGGTCGCTTCTTGGGCATATGCGGCGGATGGCACGATGACTGGCTGCAAGAGCATCGACGCGCCTGCGGTGAAGGCAAGGAAAGTTTTTTTGATGTTGTTCAGGGATTTCATAGCAGTCTCCATTGGAGGTTGATTGTGCCCGCGCGCTCCGCCGGGTGAAGTGCCGTGGGGATTGCACCCGCAGCCCGCATATTGCGTGGCGTTAGGATTGGCGCTCTTTCGGTGATCGGATGATCGCGCGGATGGGGCTTAGGTCCGTGATCCAAAACCTGTCACACTACCTGCTGCAGCGGAAACGATGGCTCTTCATGTTGAAACTGCACGAAATTCAACTAATGGCTGCACCGGCTCTTGGCCCTATCGATCTGAACCTGATCAAGATCTTCAATGCCGTCTATGAGGACAGGAACCTGCTGCGTGCGGGAAAGCGCCTCAACTTGGCAGAGCAGATCGATGTCGGTCGCATCGACCTTGCCATGGGTGTATTCCAGAAAATCCCTGAGCATTTCAGATCATTTGCTCTCATGACTGAGGGCGATCTGGTCATCATGCACTCTTCGCACCCAGCCGCGGGACCCAAACTGACCCTACAGGACATGGTCACCTATCCTCTGCTGACGATCTCAGTCGGCGGAAAGGAGGAGGGCGCGGTGGACGGTTTCATTCTCGAACGAGGGCTTGCGCGTCAATCCGAGATGTTCGACCGGAATGCATTGCAGGAGGCACTGGCGACGATCGGCGCAGTTCCACGATACCGCATCACGATCGCCCATTCGATGGTTATCGCTTCAGTGATGGAAAGGACGGAGATGCTCAGTATTCTGCCCTGTTCATTGGCACGCCTGTTTGTCGCAACCGACGATTTACTGATGGTTTTGCCACCCTATCCGGTCAGCCACTCAACCTTCCGCGGAATTTGGCACAACCGCAACGATCATGATCCGGCACATCTATGGTTTCGTAAAATCGTGCAGCGTGCTGTGGAACTGATGCCAAAAGGCGTTCCTAGTTGATGCCAGAGCCAGGTCGCCAGGTTTTTGTGAATGTCCTGGGGAGAGGTTCACGTCCATCACCCCATAATGAACGCCGTGCATCTTCACACTGCATATCCATCGTTTTCATTCATGATGCGGATCTGCCATCAGTTGTTGACGCTAGGCTCAGGAGTGCGACGCAAAGCGATACCCGTATCGGATCGCCGTGCCGACCCTTCGAACGCCTTTCAACCCGCATCGTCCCGCATAGCTTATAAACTGATTGCGTTTGCGCCCCCCTTATGAGCCTCGCCAGAGGCCTCAAGGAAAGCACTCCTGCGGTCATGTCTGACGGGAACAGCACAATGAAGGATCTGTCATGACCAATGAAACGCCGCAAAACCCCGGGGCAGGCAACAAATTAGCGGGCGATAGGGCTGCACTGCAAAAAAGCGCCATCGCCAATCAGGCAGAGCTTCGCGCCAATCTGAGGCCTCTGTACGATTTTATCGTGTGCGGAGCAGGGTCGTCCGGCTCTGTTGTGGCGCGAAGGCTTGCCGAAAACCGCGATGTTACTGTCCTGCTGATTGAGGCAGGCGGTGACGACGAGGCACTCAGCGTCTCAGATCCTTCCCTCTGGCCTACCAATCTCGGCTCTGAGCGCGACTGGGGATTTGTTGCCGAGCCCAGCCCATATTTGGATGGTCGAGCGATGCCGCTATCCATGGGCAAAGGTTTAGGCGGCGGGTCATCGGTCAATGCCATGGTCTGGGCCCGGGGCCATGCCAGTGACTGGGACTTCTTTGCGGCTGAGACCCAGGACCCCGCATGGAACTATGAGGCAATTCTCAAGATCTATCGGGCGATAGAGGACTGGAGCGGCGCCCCCGATCCGCTCCGCCGTGGACATGGCGGCATTCTGCCCGTCGAGCCGGCGCAGAACCCTCATCCGATTGCGGATGCTATGCTTCGGGGCGCTGCGGCGTCAGGACTGCCGACCTTCGCAGATCACAACGGTGCGATGATGGAAGGAGCAGGCGGCGCGGCGCTCTGCAACGTGGCGATCCGCGACGGCGCGCGTTCATCCGTGTTCCAACGCTACATCCGACCTCTGATGGCGCAATCCAACCTCACGATCCTGACCCATACCACAGTCAACCGGATCACCATCGAGAATGGTAAGGCCGTGGGTGTGCAGATCACGCATGAGGGTCGGCAGATCGCCATCCGGGCAGGCCGCGAAACCGTCCTGTCGCTCGGGGCGATCGGGACGCCGAAGCTGCTTATGCAGTCCGGTATCGGGGATAGCGAGATGCTGTCCCGCCACAGCATAAAACCCGTCGCGCATCTGCCAGGGGTCGGGCGCAACTTTCAGGATCATGTCATGGTCGCGGGTTGTGTCTGGGAAAGTCCCGAGGTGATCGAGCCGCGCAACAATCTCGGTGAGGCCACCTTTTTCTGGAAAAGCAACGAGGCGCTTGAAACTCCGGACATCCAGGCCTTCCTGATCGAAGTTCCGATCGCTACACAGGAAGCGATTGGCAATTACGGACCGCCGCCTGCCGCGTCGTGGTCCTTGCTCCCTGGCTTGGTTCGCCCCAAAAGTAGGGGTGTCGTACACTTGACAGGTCCCAATCCGAATGACCCAGTGGCCATCGATGCAAATGTCCTTTCGCATCCCGACGATCTGACCGCCCTCGCCCGCAGTGTCGAGCTATGCCGTGATATTGGCAACAGCGCGGCATTGATGCCGTTTGCCAAACGCGAGGTCATGCCGGGAAATCTGAGCGGTGAGGCACTGCGCGCCTTTGTGCGACTTACGGCGTCAACCGTCTGGCATCAGTCCGGGACCGCCAAGATGGGCACAGACGAGATGTCCGTGGTTGATTCCGAGCTGCGTGTCTACGGTATCGCTAACTTGCGGATCGCTGACGCGTCCATAATGCCCAGGGTCACTACAGGTAACACCATGGCCCCCTGTGTGGTGATAGGTGAACGTCTTGGCGCTCTGCTTTCTGGCACGAGATTGCCGACGGCATCCCGCCCGTTCGCAGTCTTTGCCGAATTGTAACCGCTTGGATTCGAGATTTCGAGAGAACAACTTCGGCGGCACGTCTCGGGACGTGGCGCCGATAATACCGCGCAGCCCGTAACTTAGGGCCGGGCGAATTCTGCGATGAAATGGCCAGCTGGCAATACCCCCCCCCCTCAAAAGTCAAAGGCGGCAAACGACCCAGCGACCTGATCGCACTTACTAAGAAAGCGTCTTGAAAGATGCTCCACATCCATTGCCCTTGTCACGCGGTTAACTTGACCGAAGACCGCCGGCCTGCGCTTGCTTCCTCGGCGGGCGGATAACAAGATATGAGTCCATTTTGGCCTGGCTGCGAACCGTTGCTATGATCGCCGAGGCGGTTTGGGCCCGCTGTGTTCACGCTGCGCAGCCACACGTCCGGTCCAAGCCCTCTTTACCAAATGCTACGCTGCATCATATCGCAGGAGCAGAAAATCTTGCCTTTTGCTACCTGCCCTTACCGGTCACTCGCCACCAGCGTCCAATCTGCGACGCTGCCATTCGCTCCAATGCGTAGCATTTCCGGGTAATGGGCGACCACATTGCGGGACAAACGGACCTCTGCTTCAGCGGCCATCGGCAACTCTTTTCAAGATTGGTCTGAAGGTCAGACAGATCGATCCGGTTGAGATCAACCGTCGTCGGAAAGAATTACATTTAATGTGTTGTATGGAAGATATCGAGCACACTCTGTCTATCAACTACAATATCAGGTGGACTCATGCATTTCTGCTATGTTCTAATTTGTCACGAATCGGGCGAACTACACTCACTGCAACCCACTCCACTCCATCAGAGGCGATCGCCGAACTTTAAGGATTGCAGCCGATCCTTGGTATTCACCGATAGGGTGACAAATGGTCAAGAATATCTGCATCTTCTCGGATGGAACCGGCCAGATGGGCGGCGCCAGGCCTGACCAGCGGCTTTCGAACGTCTACAAGATGTATCGGGCGATGCGGCCTGGGCCGGATTCCCCCAAAGGACCAAGTAGCATTCTACGACCCAGGTCTGGGAACCGGCGAAAGCGGCGGACTCTTCGGTCGTATCAAGCCAATTCTGGAAAGCGCAGTCGGCACAGGCATCGATCACAACATCATCGATTGCTATGAACAGATCATCGCGCATTATGAGCCAGGGGACCGTGTGCTGCTGTTCGGGTTCTCGCGAGGTGCCTATACAGTCAGAGCGCTTGCCAATGTCATGAACCTCTGCGGCATCCCAACACAGATGCCTGATAGTTCGGCGGTTCCGCGTTATGGGCCCGGTTTGCGCAAGATAGCTACAGACGCGGTGAAGTTTGTCTACAACCACGGTGCGGGAAAACCGCGGACAGAGAACCCGTATTTTGTGAACCGCGAAGAGCTTGGCCGTCGGTTTCGCAAGAAGTATTCTAGCTTTCCTCTGGAAGGTGTAGACAATCAAGGCAACGTCCAGCCAACTTTTATCGGGGTTTTTGACACGGTGGCTTCATTGCGGACCGCCATCGTGCGCACGCTGGTCTGGGGGGGCACCTTCGCTGTCGGCGCTGCCTTTGCCGCCAGCTTGATGCTCGCATGGTCATGGCTCTTGATCATCCCACTTGGAGTACTCCTCATCGCTCTGATCTGGCAGCTCAGTGAACTGTTGCTTGATAATTTCAAGTACTTCTCGGATGATCCCGATCGCAGTCTCAGGCTCTGGCGGCCAAGCGATTGGGCTCAAATCATCAAGACCGGGCATTTTGCCGCCTGGAACAAGCGCAACTACGACAAGTGGCTTGATCCAGACGTCAAATACGCGCGCCACGCCATGGCAATCGACGAAGACCGTGCCGACTTTCCTAGAGTTGGATGGGCATCCAAGGCGGCGGCGATTGAGACCAAAGACCGCGAGCCGAAGTGGCTCAAGCAAGTCTGGTTTCCGGGCTGCCACAGCGACATCGGCGGAAGCTATCCCGAGGCCGAATCCCGCCTCAGCGACATTGCCCTTGACTGGATGGTGGACGAGCTAAAGGAATGTGTTCCGTCGATCCTTATCAATGAGAATTTCCTCAATCGTGCACCTGACCCATTCGGCCTGCAGCACCGCGAAGACGCGATGGTTGCGTTTGGTCCGTATCGCATAGGCTGGAAGAAAGGTATCCGAGAAGTTGGCGACGACTTTCCTCTCCACCCTTCGGTCCAAGAGCGCGTGCGAGCGAAAGCCGTTGCCCAGTGCGGCGAGGTCAAACCCTACCGGCCTGCGCAACTGAGAGGGCGGCGCGATTTGAAGTTCTATTACGAGGAATAGGAAAAGGCGGAGGCCAAACTTTCGGGGCCACCTATAAGCAAGGGCGGCCAAGAGCCGACCTTCGTGCCAAGCGCAGCGGAGGGCCGGAGACGGCCCAAACTTGCCGGTCGCGCGCTTCGGTTTCGCAGGTGCAGCATCTGACATGAAGGGCGGATTCCGGACCTTCGCTGCAAACGTGAAGGTTCTGTGTCAGAATTGCAAAAGTGGCCATTCAAACCGTAGCAGACCGAAGCCCCGATGCTGCGCTGCGCACCAAGGTCGGCCGTGCGCAAGAGCAGGCTTTGCAACGCTTGGCAAACAAAGTACAAATTTGGACATGTTGAAGGCTCAATCCGGGATAATATAAATATCGGCCGGAGAAAACTCAGAAAGCACAAAATTTGATAGTAAAATGGACTTAAAGGATTATGCTTCGGACCCCCGTCGGAAATTTGTTGTTTCCGTCATGGGGCAACGTGTTCGCAGGGACATTTGTTGTATGTATTTATTTGCTGTTGATTTAATTACTGCCAATGATTGGCACTGGCTGAAGTATCATTTTTCTCAATACCGACCACATTCTGTTGGCTTGGCGCTGGCTAGTAGATGCGCCAAGATTGAGGCGAAGATGCCTAATGAGGGGGTGTCATTTGTTTCTCGAATTGCCTCTCTCTCAAATCGCCAAAGTGATCGGATGCACTACCAGCAGATTTTGCAAGTACTTGCTGAGATCCTTGTTATTGAGAGGGTTCTTGGGTTGTCTTGGCCAGAAAATACTTCGTTTTTTCTTGAGCCGGCTGGCCGCACGGGGAAGCGACCTGAATTAATGGTCAGCACACCAGATCACCAGTTTCTATTTGAAGTAAAATCCCCATCATTGCTTGATCATCAAGCGAAAAGGGCGAGCAATGGAATTCAATTGCCTCATAGAGGTTTGGTTCCACTAGAGCAAATCGATGAGCTAGTTTCGGATCAAAGCGTCACTCTCCCACGGGACACCCCAGTCAAAGATTTTTTGGTTAGTTGCGAAAAGAAATTCTCGGGTTTCCCTACAGTCCCAGGAGCAAATATATCTGTGATAGTTTGGGATGACTACATCTACGAGCCCATTGGGTCTTTACTTGGAATTAGAGGAGGGTTGTTGACTTTAGACACGTGGAACATCGATTCTTCAGGTGATCCGGTCACATATCCCAGTATAGATGGAATTATATTGATAAGGCATATGACATACTTTCAAAGGGCCCTGGCAGAAGATGATTTGATTGACAGACATGGACTTTTTGATTTTGGATCCGCTACTGCTCTGCCTAACGTCTTCATTCAAAATCCAAACGGTAGGGAGGTCCCAGAAAGTATCAAGACGGGACTGAGAGCAATTGATGTAGAAGATAAACGGCTTGCGCATATGGCTGAGTATCATGTTCAAGATTATGTGTTTTGGATGTGAATTTAATATAAAATTTTAAAATCGCTTGGGGATATTGTCTTTTTTAAAAATGGCATAAGTTGCGCTATGACGGAACTTTCAAGCATTTGGAGAGCAAACTCTTTTTTAATTTTTATTTTTCTGTTTTCGCTTCGAGCCGGGATCGGTCATCCGGTTGGTCACGCCGAAGCCTGAAGGGTCAAGATTTGCGCGCCGCATCGTCGCAAGTCCGGTTTAAGCCCTCTGTGTTGAAGCCAATTAGTAGCGCTCAAAGCCTTTAAACGTCGGCCTGGAGACTTTTAGCGCAAGCTAGAAATTTTTTAGCGCGTCCCTGTAGGTATTCGGCCTCGCGTTGATCCATTCGCGTCGCAGTTATTAGTGTTCCTGGCTGAATATTGAGAATGCCAACTCCCGCCGACTCTGGTCGAGCCAAGCGAAGAATAGTTAACAGGCCTCGCTCCTTCTTCCGAGGTAGTTGTTCTTTTCCGAAATGTAGGAAAATAATCCTCCTCTGGTTGTTTGCCTCTGTGCGCAAGTACCAAGCTGTTGTTATGCTTAAGCCAGAAATATCAGCTTCAACCGGACTATGCCCCTGCCAAATGAGTGCATGATCCTCTTTCAAGTCCAGATAGTTTTGACACAGAACTTGGTATCCAGTGGACTTGTTTGCGGAAACGCTAGAATGCAGCGAGCGAAATTTCTCAGTTGAAATTTTTTTATTTTCAAAAGAAATAAGTGCTTCTCGGAACTGCTTGTAACGATCCTTAATAGGATCATACGGCAAATCGAGGTCGCTAATTATGCTTTTTACTTTGGCCTTGTCTTGGCGCTTGTCGCCGTACGCAAAGTCGATGAACTGACTAACCCTAATTTTCATTTATCTGTCCTTTTTGCCTTTAATGGTAACCCTAGGGTTCGGCGGCGAACTAATAAAGAACAATTTGGTGTGGAGCGCTTTCAAACAACGGCAGGATTGTCCGCTCAGCAGACCTTTGGCGAAAAAATGCTACACGATCTGTCGAACGTCTGCTTCGGGGAAGCTGCAACGCAGCGCTCGGACATCTGGCCAACGACAGGTCTGGGCCGTCTCTGCCGGGCAGACCACTCACCTGCGTGTCTAGCACGCCACGCTGCCGCAGGTCTGCTTCGAGCCCTGCCAAGGCGCTCCGCGGAAGTTCCGCTAGCGTCCAGGCTACTCAATTGCGCCATCCACCGCGGACCTTGAGCGGAAGGTCCCGGCGATCAGCGCGACGGCGGCGAAACATATGACGGCAGACGCGACGCCCGGCCCCGCCAAGAGAAATCCGAAGAGAGGGGCACCGACAGTCTGGCCCACGGCGATGGTCAGGAAGCCGACCATGAGCCCGGTTGCAGGCCGGTCCGGAAAGGCGTGAGTGCCCCAGATGAGGTAGACCCCCGTGAGCATCACATAGGCCGCGCCGAAGATGGCCCCTCCGACCAGCGTGGGGACGGGACCAAGGCCGAGCCCGACCAAAAGGATGCTGGCCCCCAACAGGCCGAGAAAGGCCCCGTGAACGCGGTCGAGACCGAACCGGCAGACGAGCGTTCCGGCCAAGGCTCCAGCCAGCCCCCCGGTGCCGATGCAGGTCCAGAGAAGGCCGGTTCCGCCCGGCCCCCAGCCCATCTGGTTCGAAACGATCTGGCCGCCGAAGGACCAGAGCGCGGTGCTCGCGGCTCCCATCAGGAAGGATGCCGAAATCAGCCGCAGGACCGGCCCCGTCATCGTGGGAAGGCCAGCTGCGCGACCGCTGTCCGAGACGGCAGGAAGCGAGGTCGCGGCCGTGATGGCCAACACCAGTGCGACGGCCGCGAAAGCTCCGAAGGCCAATCTCCATTGTCCCGCGCGGCCAAGCGCGATTGGCCCCGACAGCGCAACGCCCGCGCTCACGCCGGCATTGATCACCGTGTTCGTCAGGTCCTGGTGGCCTTTACTGACCGCCGCTGCAACCGCGGCGGCCATAGGCGGCGAGGCAAGGCCCGTGCTCGATCCGGCGACCACCACGGCAATGGCCAGGATCAGGGGCGACGGCGCGAGCGCGATGCCCGCCATGCCGATTGCCGCAACGAGGGCCGCCCCGACCGCGACGGCGCGCGCGCCGAGCCGTTCGGTCAGGATGGCCGAGGCGACAATAGCGATGCAGTAGCCGGCGAAAGATCCACCCGAGATCACCCCACTGAGGGACGTGCCAATGCCCAGTTCGTTGTCAATCTGCGGCAGGAACAGGCCGAAGGCGAAGCGGGCAAAACCGTAGCAGACCGCGATGAGGGCGAAGCCTGTCGCGCCGATGCGAAGGGCCGGGCTCATGAGCGCGCCCTCTCCAGCAAGATGGCCGCCGCCGCCTTTGCTGCGGAGACGGTTTGTGCTCCACGATAGACAGCCGCGTGGGTCGCGCCCTCGAAGAGGACCAGCACCTGCTCTGCGAGCGCCGGGTCCTCGCGTCCCAGATCCGTTGCGACGACCTCGCCGACCCGCCGATGGAAAGCCTCCTTGTGCGCCGCGACGGCTTCGGCGATCCCCGGCGTGTCGCCACCCGTTTCCGCGCGAGAGCGAAGGAACAGGCAGCCCCGACACCCCTCGACCCGCACCCAGTCCTCAAGTGCAGCAAACAAGGCGTCGACGGTCCGCACCTCAAGCCGGGCCATGAAGCGCCGGTCCCTCTCGGTCAGGACGCGCGCCATGAGCGCGGCCTTGCTGCCGGCGTGCTTGTAGAGCGTGCGGCTCGACATCCCTGCAGCATCCGTCAGCCGGTCCATGCCGGTGGCCATGTAGCCGTGACGGTCGAAGAGCCGCTCGGCGGCTGCGGTGAGTTTGCGGGTCATATCCATGGGAACCTCCTTTGGCGTCCTTGGACACAAATGTAAAACGAACGTTTTACATTTGCAAGCCGGCAGGACCAGAGGTCCGCTCTGTCCGCATTGCCGCCGCTCACCCTTGGATTTTACGTTGATTTCGTTTGCAGCTGCAGCGAAAGTCGGTTGTGAGCCCTAACTGACCTTGCGCGTCGGCTCGCTTTTTGCACGTGCAGCCACACGCGCTCTGTTCTGAACGGCCCAAGGCCCTTTCTGGCAGGGGTCGAGAAGGTCAGTCTCGTCGCAGAGTGGGTCGTGCGAACGTCGGCATGCCTCTCGAGAAACAGCAGTTCCCCCTCATCGGAACACCGGGTTTCCTCCAATTTTTTCCACGGAGAAATCGATGAAGGATCGGGTGGCGGCTGGCAGGTTCCGGCGCGACGCATAGAGGGCATAAAGGGAAAGCTCCGCCGGTGTCCAGCCCGGCAGGACCTGCACAAGTTGCCCCCTGGCAAGATGCGGGGCGGCGGCGAAGGTCGGCAGCATGGCAATCCCTATTCCCTCGAGGGCGGCGCGCAGTAGCAGATAGGCTTCATTCGTCTGAAGCGGTCCGGTGACATGGATCTTTTCGGTCCGGTCATGCGCAATGAGTGTCCAGGTCCGCGCGCCGAACTGTGCGTAGGTAATACAGGGCCGGTCTGCGAGCGCGTCCGGGGTCTCCGGAGTGCCGATCCGAGACAGGAGCGCGGGCGCGGCGCAGAGAACCGACCCGACGCCGCCGAGGCGTCGGGCAATAACGGCGCGGTCGAGCGATCCGGTGATGCGCAAGGAAACGTCGACCCGGTCCTGGACGAGGTCCACGAGGCGGTCGGTAACCTGAAGGTCGATCGACACCTTGGGGTAGCGCGCCGCAAAATCGGCGAGCATCGGCAGAACCACCGCATCAGCCAGAACCCCCGGCATGGCGACGCGGATCTCGCCCTGCGGCATGGCGGTATCAGCATTTCGGCCCGAGATGCCCTCGGCGATCTCGACCAATTCCCGACTGCATGCCAGCGCCCCCTCGCCCGCGGGCGACAGCGACATGTGGCGGGTCGAGCGATGCAAAAGCCGCGCGCCCACCCAGTCCTCCATGGCGGTGAGATAGCGCGATGCCATTGCTCGCGACATGCCGAGCGCCTCTGCGGCGGCCGTGGCGCTGCCGCGTTCGACCGTCTCGATGAAGACCCGCGCGGCGGTGATCCTGTCCAACATTATTCGCTCGTTTCATGCAACACAGACATGCATGCTTTAGTGTTTTTCTTCGAAACAGGAAACACCAAATGGGGGTGACACGGAAAGGATACATCATGACCCAGCCCCTTCAGTTCACCTACCTCTTCGACCCGCTCTGCGGCTGGTGCTATGCATCTGCTCCGGCGCTGAAACGGGTCGCGGAGACCCACGCAGACCACCTGCGGATGATGCCCACCGGTCTTTTTGTCGAACCCCGCCCCGTTGCCGCGATCGCGGACCATGCCCGCAGGAACGACGGACGCATCCAGGAGCTGACCGGCCAGCGTTTCACCGAGGCCTATCACCAGGGGGTGATGCGCGCGCCCGGCGGTGTCTTCAGCTCGCAAGCGCTGACCAGGGCGCTCGTGGCGCTCGGACAGATCGACCCGGCGCTCGAACCGCGCTTCCTGCACGCTGCCCAGACGGCCCGCTATGTCGATGGGCAGGATACGTCCCGCGCGGCGGTCGTCGCAGACATCGCCGTGCGGGTGGCGGGCGATGCGGGCGTCGAGATCGATCCCTTCGCGTTTCGGGCCAAGGTCGCCGACGACCCGGCGCGCGAGGTCGAAACCGACCGCCGCATTGCCGAGGGCCGCGCAACGATGTCGAGGCACGGCGTCCAAGGCATCCCGCAGCTGATCGTGACCGATGAGCGCGGCGCGCGCGTTCTCGACAGCCAGATCCTTTACGCAGGCGGCGACGCCGTCCTTGCAGCAATCGGCGAACCCGCCTGATCCATGAAAGAACGGAGAAATACCATGAAAGTCGCTCTTATCGGCGCGTCTGGCAATGCCGGGCAACGCCTTCACGCCGAACTCGTCTCGCGTAACCACGCCGTGACCGCCATCGCGCGCAATCAGGAAAAGGTGCAGCCGCTCGACCGGACCCGGGCCATGGCTGGCGACATCGATGCACCCGAGGCGCTGGCCGAGATCCTTTCAGGCCACGACGCCGTCATCAGCTCGGTCATGTTCGTCGCCTTCGATCCCGAGAAGCTGCTGCATGCGGTCCAGTCGTCCGACGTGCCGCGCTATCTGGTCGTGGGCGGGGCCGGCAGCCTCGAGGTGGCACCCGGGGTCAAGCTGATCGACTCCCCCGATTTCCCCGACGCCTACCGCGCCGAAGCCGAAGCCGGAGGTGCCTATCTCGACCGGCTGAAGCGGACCGACGGGCTCGACTGGACCTTCCTTTCGCCCTCCGCCGTCTTCGAGGCAGGCGAGCGCACCGGCACCTTCCGACTGGGCACGGACCAGCTGATCGCCGGGCCTGAGGGCAGCCGAATCTCCTACGAGGATTTCGTAGTCGCCATGGTGGACGAGCTGGAGGAGCCCAAGCACAGCCGAGCGCGGTTCACAGTCGGCTACTGACCCGATTGGCTGGTGCCGGCGCGGGCGCGGCGGCACCGCTCTCCATGAGACTTCCCGATATGAACCCCCAAGACCTTTCTGGCGGAGTGTCCACGATGACGACGACCACCCAAGCTGAACCTGAGCGCGACGTGAAGCCCGCTGTCCTGAAGGGGCTGAAGGAGCGGTGCCCGAACTGCGGAGAGGGAAAGCTCTTCTCAAGATACCTCAAGGTGAACGATCGGTGCCCTGAATGCGGTTCAACTATACCACCACCGCGCGGATGATGGACCTGCCTACCTCACGATCCTGATCGTAGGGCACATCATGGGCCTCATGCTGCACGCGACGTTCGGATATCTGCGAGAGGACCCCCTGATTCTTGCGCTTTTGCTCTGCACAGTCGCGACAGCGCTCTCGCTTCTGATGCTGCCCAGGATGAAAGGGATGATCGTCGGCTACCAGTGGGCCAAGGAAATGAACGGCTTTGGCAGGCCACGTGGATAACGATTGGAATTCTCAGCCGTTGAGTGCCAATCCGCAGCATAGGCAGGCGCAGCGAACGGCAGCAAGGTCCCGCTCAGCAGACCTCCGACCATCCGATTTCGCTGCACGATGTCATGAAGGGCGGGTTCGGGGAAGCTGCGCCGCAGCGAGGCCAAACCTCTCGAATGTCCGCATTGGGCCGTCCACGTCGATCAGTTCTGCCATTCGTGCGAAACGCCGCCGTGCCGCCGCAAGTCGGCTGTGAGCCCAAACCGACACTTTCCGCTCTACCCACTTGGCATTTTCCGGCGCGCAGCCTTCGGTAAGATTGCCAGAATTTCTTTGGTTGGTATGCTAACATTAATATCTGTGCGGAGATCGATGATGGCCAAGTTTGACTGGCATTCTGACGATATCGACCGCGAAACACCGGTCACTGAAAATTATATGTCAACGCAGAATGTTCGGCGTTTTATGAAGTCCCAATGCGGTGAGCATTTCAAGTTTGACCGACCTTTCATGCTCTGGATCAAGGACGGCAATCCCAAGACTATGGGTCATGTGGCTGACGAGTGGGTCAACCGACATTCCTGATGGGCGATTAATGATAATGGCGAGCCGCAGCAGCGTCGGCATCATCCCACACGGCGGTAATCCAAGCATTTCAAGTGCTGCGTGATAGACGAATGGCAGGTTCGGTGAAGCTGCGTCGCGGCGTAACCGGACCCAGTCAAGGTCAGCTTCGGGCCGAGAGCTGCGGCGCACCCGGGGCAACCACGCGTGTGCCTCCTGCTGCGCCGCCGCAGATCCGCTTCGAGCCCAAACCCTCAGATGTCGCATCACACCAGAAGCGCCACTCGGTAAAAGCTCTCAGTTATCGATACGGCCCAGATAATCTCGTATCAGCGCTTCGGTTTCAGGGGCGTCCACTATGTCAAGATGCGCGGCGCCGTCGACAATCTCATAACGCCCCTTATCTGTAATATTCTCCATGAGTGGCGCATATTGATCTGCTGCCATTGCTTCGTCCTGAGCTCCCGCCACCAAGAGAAATCGCGGCAGTTTCGCAATATCATCGTGATAGGCTCTGCGTGGAGCGAAGGACGTGTTAAGACGCCAGCTATACGAGGTGGTCGCAAAATCACCAAGGGGACCATCAAGAACAGCGCTAGGCATATTGAACTGAATTGTGGTCAGATGATCGAGCCAGTGAATCCCAAGGTTATTGAGCATCGCCAGCCCGATAATGCGTCGTATCAAAACATGCGCCCAGCCACCTGAATTGGGTCTTGTCGTCGGGGCATTGTACTGCAGAAAGGGCGCAAGAAGGATTGCACCGGCGATTTTGTCTCCATGCGGGCCACCTGCAAAGCGCACCGCAAGACCGCCGCCGGAGGAATGGCCCAACAGAATTGGCCTTCGCGGGTCCGCTGCGATGAGGTCAGCGATGTCGTCTTCGAACTGGCCTGTGTAATCTACATCGCCGCGCCGGGCTGGCCTGTCCCTATGGCCTCTCAGTGTGATCGCCTTGACCTCAGCTACATCCTTGAGCGCCCAGGCGAGGCGGTCAAACTGACCACCATACCATCCTGATCCGTGAACCATGATCACGAGTGGCATAGCCTCAGGCCCGTCGGATTTCACATGGGTGTACATGATTTCCGCACCATCGCGCGCAGTGAAACTCTCGCGTGAGAAAGCAGGCGTCTCCGGCGGGTTGATGGTGCCGGACGCCAATAACTTTTTGAAATCCAGCCCTTCGCAGGCCTCCAGTGGTTTTGGACGCTGAGAAATGATCATCCCAAATGCAATCAGAAAATAAATTGTCAAGGAAATGACGGCAAAAGTCAGGATGTTTGAAATCAATGGGTGATCCGTATTTTTTCTGGTATTGCCCGGCAAACGAGTTGCCAAAAAACTTCGCCGAATTTTAGCTTGAGCACAAGATCAGCGGTCCAAAAATCCATTGAAGCCAATGACCGGTTCGTCCGCAGTGCCGCCGCTAGCCCTCCGGTTTGACGCTGATTTCGTTTGCAAGTGCAGCGAAGGTCGGCAGTGAGCCCTCTTAAGCAAAAGCCATCCTTCAGCATTTGGCTTTATCGGAAAATTCAGCCTTTAACTTCAGACACGGAGGCTTTGTGACACACCGATTTTATGCCCGAAATATTGGGATGCCTGCCATCAGGTTCTGCAGGTTGATCGCATCCCATGGGATATGTTCTGCGAAGCCAAGCCCAACGACATCGGTTTCCTTCGACACGTCCGAGAGAATATTCGCAATCTGCTCGAAGCTCATTGATCCAGATCGCATTGAGGCGCGGGTGTCGCCATCCAGTCCCGGCTTTGCAAAGCTCACGCCACCGAACAGCTCTGGATCAAAAACATCGAGATCGAGATGAATGGCAAGGTGGCGAATGCCTGTCTCCTGAATCCATTCAGTTACAGGCTCGGCACCGGCGCGAAGCACGTCAGGCGCTGCCGTCCTTATACCGTGCCGAGCGATGAACGCAGCCTCCTGCGGCGAAAGCCGACCCAACCCTACAAACATGACGCGCTCGGGTGCCAAGGGAGATGGTACTCGGGCCGCAAATTCGGCGTCGCCGTAGCCGAGGAGGTTTCCCAGCACCATCGTGTGTCCGCGATCGCGATCATCGGGCGTTGCGACGTCCGGATGGGCATCAATCCACAGAACGCCAAGTTGGTCACCATAGAGTTCACTTAGATAGGAAAAGGGGGCTTGATCCATAAGGCAGTCCCCGCCGAACACGATCATCTTGTCTGGGCGGTGCTGGTCGATGATGTCCCTTGCTGCATCGAGTTGGCGCAAAAGGGCCGCACGGGCCAGAATGCCATTTTCGATCTCAAGCTCTTCCATATTCGGCAAACTGACAGGAACCTCGACTTCCAGATGATGGGCCGCCGGTGGAGCGAGCCAGGCCAGAAGCCTCGCCCCGAGAACGTAGTCCGGGTTTCCGCCGCCTTGCCATTGCGGAAACATCAGCCGCAGGGTTTTGGTGTCATTCATTGATCTACTCCGTATCTGCTTTGGAACTTGTACTACATGGCGCGTCGACAATGAGCACGCGAAGTATCAGTTTGCAGTGCTTCACGGCTTTGATCGATCCCGCCAAAGTCGCGAACCTCATGTAATTCGTCTCGATGGTCCGGTTCGTCCCGCAGTGCCGCCGCTCGCCCTCGGGTTTGACGCTGATTTCGTTTGCAAGTGCAGCGAAGGTCGGCAGTGAGCCCAGAGTTACTTGTAAGCGATGCTACAATTGGACGTGTATATGATCATCGTGGCGTGCTGCGCGACACCCCTGAAATCTGACCTTTGGGTTTTTAGCGCCGAACCTTTCTCTCAGATGCGGTTCGATAAAGATTTTTCCCACGCGATCGTCTGCGCCAAGCAACTGCAGGGCCTCTCTCATCCTTAGGGGGTCAAGTCTGTAGTCAGGCCAAAGGCCTTGTAGCCAGGTCAAATTCCACCGCAACGTGATCGTATTATCGGGACAATCGGTTGGCCCGTCCTCGAACGCGAAATAGCCAACAGGCGTTTTAGATACACCGGGCAAATAGCCCTCGTCGCTCTCATAGTAAAAAGCAAGATCGGCTTTTCTCCCATCATCATGTGAAAGATGTGGAAGCAAAGGAAAGCCAGAAAAATATGGAAAGTTGGCATCCAAGACACGCGTCTCTGTTCCTGGGTATTGGCGCTCCATTCGGGAGGCAAAGTCGATCAAAACTTCATGAAGCTCTGGAGTAACGTATTGCCTGTTCAGAGCACAATACAGCTTGGACTGCATCTGAATCACCTCTCCCGAGGTGCAGGGGATTGGTTCACGTCCCATCATCGGCGCAACCCAAAGGGCCGTCAGTGATAGTGTGAAGTAGGTGGCCGCGAAAACAACGGTTCTCTGCTTGGAACACAGGGCCATCAACCAAGCCAGCCCGCCAACTTGCGAAATGATGGTCAGTGAAACGAAGATGAAGACGTGAAATAGAACCCTAAGCATGTTTTCAACTTGCCGCAGATTCCCAGCATTGAACAGACGACAAACGAAGGTTCGGTTTGTCCCGCTCAGCAGACCTCCGACCATCCGATTTCGCTGCATGATGTCATGAAGGGCGGGTTCGGGGAAGCTGCGCCGCAGCGAGGCCAAACCTCTCGAATGTCCGCATTGGGCCGGGAGCGACGCCGCGCGAGGGGTGACCAGGCGCCTGGCCCTGCCGCGCAGCGAAGGTCCGGCACGAGCCCAGATTGTCGACTTTCCGGACCGGGGCGGGCTGGCAGACGAGATTGCGGTGGATAGTCTGATACGATGGTCTGCCCGACCGAGCAGATCGTGAAAGCAATGATCTTGTGTGAAGGGGATAACATGCGGACCGCTATTGCGGTCCGCATGGGAGTGCGGAGTTAGTTCATCTCCTCGGCGGCTTGCGCGATCAATTCCGCCACCTCATCGGGGTTCGCCATCGGCAGCAGGTGGCCGCCCTCGATCTCGACGACCGTCGCACGGGCGCGCTTTGCCATACGGCGCTGCAGCTCGGGCGCGATGACGTGGTCCTCGGTCGCAATGGCTGCCCAACTCGGTTTCGCCCTCCAGGCTGCCGCATCTATCTTGTGCGCCATGTTCGCCGTGTTGGCCCCTGCCTGAGCCCTTGCCGCAAAGAGGGCGTCTTCGGCGAAAAGACCGTTGCCGACCAGAGAAACGAATGCGTCCTCATTGATCAGGTAAGAGCCATCATCAAAGATCGTGAGCTTGTCCGGGCTGAACGCGCTGGACACCGAGGCCAGCAGGTCGCTTGCGCTTTCCCCAGTGTCGGGCTGAAACGCGGCGACGTACACAAGGCCTTTGACGTTCGGGTCGTTGCCGGCTTCCGTGATGACCACGCCGCCATATGAATTGCCGACGAGTAGCACCGGACCATCCTGCGTGTCTAGGTTGCGCTGGACCGCCACCACGTCATCTTCGACGGATGTCATCGGCAATTGAGCGATCGTGACGTGAAAATCCCGGGCGGTCAGGCGGTCGTAGACCGCTCGCCAGGTGGTGCCATCGACGTTGGCCCCATGAACCAGAACGATGTTGTGAACGTCAGCGGCAGCCATGCCTGGCAGCGCCATCATGGTGCCGAGCACCACGCTTCCGGACAGGAACAGAGTGCGAAGGTTTGTCATTGTCAGTACCTCTATAGATTGTTGAAATCGGTGTTAGAGGCAAGGTAGCTATGGCTGTGATTGATCACTATATTGGATCGAGTGATAGCCCTTATCAGTGAGGCCCATGAATGGATCGTCGCGATCTCCCCGACTTGCAGCTGTTTCAGGTCGTGGCCGAGGAGGGTAGCTTTACCCGGGCGGCTCTGCGGCTGGGACGGGCGCAGTCGGGGATCAGCCAGGCGATCGCCGCACTGGAGCAGCGCATCGGGGTGCCGTTGCTCGCGCGGACGACGCGCAATGTTCGCCCTACGGAGGCCGGGCAGCGCCTTTTGAAGTCGTTGAGCCCGGCCCTGCGACTGATCGAGGAGGGGCTGACCGAGCTCAAGGAGGCGCGCAGCGGCGTCGTCGGCACTCTGCGGCTGACGTCCATTGAATACCCGGCAAGGGCAATCATCATCCCTGCTCTGACAGGTTTCATGGAGCAATACCCTAATGTGACCGTGGATCTGCGCATCAGTGACAAGCTGACCGACATCGTCGAATCCGGGTTTGACGCCGGCATCCGGATGGGCGCGCACCTGGAGCAGGACATGTCGGCCGTCCCCCTCGGTCCCGATTTGCGCGCGGTGGTCTTCGGTTCGCCGGACTATTTCGCCCGACGCGGCGTGCCGAGGCGGCTGGATGATCTGGCCGACCAAGCCTGCTTAAACTATCGACAAGCGAGCCACGGCGACCTGTTCCGATGGTCGTTCAGGGAGGGCGAACGCCGGGTCGAGATGGCGGTAAACGGCCCGCTTATCACCGACGATGCCCATACGCTGATAGAGGCCGCGTTGGCAGGTCAGGGGCTGAGCTACCTGTTCGAGCCGTTCGTCTCGGAGCATCTGGCAGCGGGTCGGCTTCAGACTTGCCTTGAAGAGTTTTGTCCACTCTGGTCGGGGTATCATCTCTACTATCCCGGCAGGCACCAGAAGTCGGCTGCGCTCGCGGCGCTGGTCGATTACCTCAAGTCCAGAAGGCGGCGAAGCGCCTGAGCATGCAAGTGTCCCATCATTTCACCACGACTGAATGCGGGTCTTTGCATGTGTACATGGAAGGTCTGCTAAGTCCGCTGACCGACGATTGAGCCAACAAAATGCTGCGCCATGCACGAATGACTGGTCTGGTGAAGCTGCAATGCGGCGCCGACACGCAGGGCCAATGTCCGGTCTGGGCCCCGCGAGCGACGCCGCGTGTGGGGCGACCAGGCGGTTGACCCTCACGCGCAGCAAGGGTCCGGAAGGAGCCCTTTCCGGATAGGCCACCTCGAGCTAAAGCTGCACCAATACTTTTGGAGGGCATGATTTGGGTAACGCACTAGTTCCGGAGTTTTCAGTCTCTGATTGGCGACTTTCAAAGGCGTTCTATTGCGATGTGCTTGGTTTCGAGTGCGCCTATGAGCGTCCCGAAGAAGGCTTCTGCTATCTCCAACTTGGCGACGCGGAGCTGATGATTGATCAGATAGGACAAGGCCGCACCTTCGATGATGGGTTTCTTCCTGCCGGCTATCCCTTTGGTATGGGGCTGAATGTTCAAATCCGTGTGCCCTCTGTAGACCCGCTTGTTGAAGCTCTTGCCAACATCAAGCACCCACTTTTCCTTCCTGTGGAGGAAAAGTGGTATCGCATAGGCGATTGCCAGGGCGGAAACAGGCAATTCGTCGTCGCCGACCCGGATGGCTATCTGTTGCGGTTCTTTCAGGAACTCGGAATGCGGAACCCCGTCGCGTGATGCTGGCCGGAGACTGGAGTGCCCCCATCGAGTGGTCCAGTTTGAATGTTAGTGCATGGTCGGTCGTTGGTCTATCGGGACGATGCTTTTGGGCGCTGGCGGCCGGTATCCCAAAGCACTGTGAGGCCTGACCGTATTGTAGTGACGCCGCCAGCGTTCGATAAGGATCTGGGCCTCGCGTAACGTGGTGAAGACTTCACCGTTGAGCAGCTCATCCCGGAAACGGGCGTTAAAGCTCTCGCAGTAGCCGTTCTCCCACGGTGAGCCTGGGGTGATGAATGCGGTTTTTGCGCCCACGGCACCGATCCAGGCACGCACCTTCTTGGCGATAAATTCTGCGCCATTGTCCGACCTTATGTATTCCGGCGGGCCGCGTAGGATGAACAGATCCGTCAAAGCATCGACCACATCCGTTGAATTGAGCCTGCGTTTGACCCGGATCACCAGCGCCTCCCTCGTGAACTCATCAATGATATTCAGCGTGCGGAAGATCCGCCCGTCGTGGGTCCGGTCCTGAACAAAGTCATAGGACCAGACATGGTTCGGGCGCTCCGGCCGCAGCCTCACGCATGACCCGTCATTGAGCCAGAGTCGGCCCTTCTTCGGCTGTTTTTGCGGGACTTTGAGCCCTTCCCGGCGCCAGATCCGCTCGACGCGCTTGTGGTTTACATGCCAGCCGCTGTTGTTCAGCATGCCGGTGATCATGCGATAGCCATAGCGCCCGAACTCTTCGGCCAGCGCGGTGATGTCCTCGGTTAGCCGGGCTTCGTCCGGCAGACCGCAGGGCACTTTGCGCTGCGTAGAGCGATGCTGACCCAATGTGCGGCAAACCCGGCGCTCCGATACGCTGAGGGTTTGCCGCACATGGTCGATGCACCGCCTACGGCGGGAAGGGCTCAGTAGTTTCCCCGTGCAGCTTCGGCCAGGATCATCTTGTCCAACGTCAGATCCGACACGGCACGTCTGAGCCGGGTATTCTCAGCCTCCAGCTCTTTCAGCCGCTTGAGCTGATCCCGGCTCATGCCGCCATACTCCTTGCGCCACCGATAGTAGGTCTGAACCGTGACACCGATTTGCCGCACGGCCTCCTGAACTGATTTGCCTTGCCCTTGCAGCACTTCAACTTGTCGCAGCTTCAGCACGATATCCTCGGGCTTCTCTCGCTTGCCAGCCATCTCGTCGTCCTCCTGAAAACGGGATAACTCTATCCCAAAAGGTGGACCACTTCAGTGGGGGCATTCCATTACCTTGACCGGTCCAATGACCCACGGCAGCGACAAATGCGACCTGGCTCTTCATGTCTTGAGCGACAGATCAGCGACTGCCCGGCTGTTTTGCGGTGGCAGCCAGATCGCTGAAGCTGCAATCCCTATAACCTCTAACCACCTTTCTTTCTGGGGACTGGATATTGGCCGCGACCCAATAAGTGCGGTTTCTCACGCTTACTCCGAACCTTTCGCCTACCCTGAAACGCATCTGGACAGAATTGTCATGAAATTCTTCGACGAAATTAATGAGGCTGATATGGCAATTTCTCTAGAGGCTTCTGAATAGATACTGGACCTGCACCGTTTTCGTTCCGGCGGGTGGGCGTTAAGAGCGTTCAGGATCTGCCAGACGACGCAGTAGTGCTCATTGTCCTTCAGAGCGACCTCAATCTCCAAACCTGCTGGCACACCGAAAGGCCACTTGACGCAGTCCAGCATCGACGCCCGTATTCCTTGGGCGCATCGCACCACCGCCCCCCATTGCGATTAGTGAATATAATCCCACTGAGCACACGTCTGTCATCCACGCGTCGCACGCCATGGCTCTTCGGAAAATAAGGACGAAGCCGTACCATTTGCTCTTCGCTCAGCCTGTAAAGATTGCTCATAAATCCGCCTCAGTTCGGAGGAACTTGAAACACGCAGACCTGACAGCCTCAAGCCGATTAATGGGTCTGAAGCCTAGGGTCAGGATTCATAACCAGAACATAACGACGGCGGGCAATGCGCATGCGGAGAGGAAGACCTTCGGGCATCTGTCGTAGCGGGTCGCAACACGGCGCCAGTCCTTGAGCCTGGCAAAACTGTTCTCGATCTTGTGGCGTTTGCGATAGCGAACTTCGTCGTGTCGGATCTGAACCTTGCGGCCCTTCCTTGCCGGTATGCATGGCGTGATACCCATGTTTTCAAGCGCTTCGCGATACCAGTCTGCATCATAGCCCCGGTCCGCCAGCATGTGTCTGGCAGGCGGCAGACCGTCCAGAAGCGCCCGTGCGCCGATGTAATCACTACGCTGGCCCGCCGTCAGGAACATCCGCAGGGGACGACCCTGGGCATCCGTGACGGTGTGCAGCTTGGAATTCATTCCACCCTTGGTGCGGCCAATCAGGCGGCCGCGCCCCCCTTTTTCAGCCCCAGACTGGAGGCCGTCCGGTGCGTCTTGAGATGGGTTGCATCGATCATCAGCGTATCGGTCGTACCGCCCCGATCGGCCAGTTCCAGCAGCATCTGAGCGAAGATGCCCTTCTCGCTCCACCGCTTCCATCGACTGTAGAGGGTCTTGTGAGGGCCGTAGGCCTCAGGGGCATCCCGCCACCGTAATCCATTGCGATTTATGAATATTATACCGCTCAGAACACGCCTGTCGTCAACACGCGGTTTGCCGTGGGACTTCGGGAAGAAGGGCTCCAGCTTGGCCATCTGTTCGTCGTTCAGCCAGTATAGATCGCTCATGTGACCCCTCCGTTTGGGGCTCCATAAAACAGACCGCTAGGCTAAAATCAATGCATCCTGACCCTAGGCTCTAACCTTTTCCATTTGGGCTTTTTTCTCCAATTCCGACTGTACGAAAACAACTGTGATATAACCGGTCAACGTGCTTGCGCCCAGATTTTCGGTTAGCCTCCCCCTCTGGACTGGCAACCCCAAACGCTGGTTGCCACCCGCCCGCGATCAGCGCACCGCGTCCTTCCATGGCGTGCGGGGCGGCATCGCCTAAGTCACGACGTAGGAGGTCAGCCCGCCGTAGATCCGAAAGCTATCGCGCAGCTCCAGCAGTGCGCCCCACCAGGCGAGATCTTCCCGCCTCAGAGCCGCAGCATCCCCGGGACGGTTCTGGTTGGTGATCGGGCAGTATTTTACCTCGACCTCGCGGAGTTTGCCCAGGCTCACGTAGCTGAGCATCCCGGCGCTCTCGGTCTGTGCAAAGGTGCCGTGCTTGGTGGTGCGCCACTCACAAGACACGACGCGGGTCTTCTCGGGGAGGTGCCAGCTCGGCGCCTGCCCTGCTCTTGCAAGCTCGCCGATGCGGTCCAGCTTGCGCTGGCCGTCTTCGGCGCTGACCGCCTTGGGAAAGCGGAAGCCCAGCTCGGCCATCGGTGTCAGCAGCAGGCGACGCACCCGGTCGCGCTTGGTTTCGGTCTTGAGATCCTCGGTCATGGCCAGCGCCTCCATTCTCAGAAAATACCCGACGTCTGACGCTCATCCGGCGTCAGCAAGTCTGCGGCGATGATGTGATTTTTCACGAAGTCGGGCAGCTCCCCGAAGGCGTCCGACCGACCGCCGCGAAAGCTGCGCACAGCGTCCTCGGCACGCTTGCAAACCATCGGGTTCTGAGAGCGCTCGCGCGCACCCTCGCGCCCCCTATGGTTCTTATATGGTTTATCCTTATTATAGGGGTGGTGCAGATCTGCCCCCCCTTAACCGAGCGGATCTGAACCCTTTCAGCTGGACGATTTTGGCGCGCGTCAGGAATCCGAACCGGCTTTGCCGACCCTGACTGCGCCCGACGGCTCGCACGATCCACCGCGCCGCCTCAAGATTCGCAAGCCGTGCTGGAGATGTACAAAGAAGCCTTTGGGATGGCCTGGTGGATGGCTCTGATCTCTTCGGCATTCTGGCGGACCCCTCGCCTGTTTCGGTGCGGCACCCCGACGCCCGCCCGCTGATCGTCGACAGCTTCGCGGGCGGCGGCGGGGCCAGCACCGGGATCGATCTCGCCCTCGGACGCAGTCCGGATATCGCCATCAACCACAACGCCGCCGCGCTGGCGCTGCATGCCGCGAACCACCCGGACACACTGCATCTCTCCGAGAACGTGTTCCGGGTCGATCCGCTCGACCACCTGCAGGGCCGCCACATCGGCCTGATGTGGTTCAGCCCAGACTGTAAGCACTTTTCCAAGGCCAAAGGCGGCAAGCCGGTCGAGCGCAATATCCGCGATCTTGCCTGGATCATTCCGGGCTGGATCGACCGCCTGCAGCGAAAGGGTGGCCGGGTTGACGTGGTCATCATGGAGAACGTCGATGAGTGGAAGGACTGGGGCCCGCTGGTGCAGACAGCGCGCGGCCTCATGCCCTGCCCGGACCGGCGCGGCGAGACCTTCCGGGTTTGGCAAAAGCAGATCCGTCGTCTCGGCGGCAAGATGCAGACCCGCGAGTTGCGCGGCTGCGACTATGGTGCCCCGACCATCCGCAAGCGTCGCTTCGTCATCATCCGCTTTGACGGCAAGCCCATCGTCTGGCCCGCGCCAACCCACGGCGCCCTAGACAGCGCCGACGTGATGTCCGGTCAGCTGCAGCCATGGCGCGCAGCGGCGGAGTGCATCGACTGGTCGCTGCCCTGCCCCTCGATCTTCGAGACCTCCGCCGAGATCATGGCGAAGCACGGCCTGCGCGCCAAGCGCCCTCTGGCCGCAAATACACTCGCCCGCATCGCGCGCGGGATGAAACGCTATGTGCTGGACGCCGACCGCCCCTTCCTGGTCAACCTCACCCACGGCGGTCGGGTTGAAGATCTCGCCGCCCCGAGCCTGACGCGGTTCAACGGCGGTGCCACCGGATCGGACCTGCGCGCGCCCGTGCCGACGATCACCGCCAACAGCTGGATCAAGCGCCCCGGCGGCGCAGCCCCGCTGGGGCTGCTGGCACCGTGCCTCATGTCGCTCAAAGGCACAGCCCGCCGCGACAGCGCGGTCACGTCGCCGCATCCAACCGTGCTGGCCGGCGGCGGGCACAGCGCGCTGATCGCGCCGGTGCTGACCTACACCCAGCAGGGTGGAAACTGCCGCCCGGCAACGCTGCCCCACTCAACAATCTGCGCCAGCCGTAAGGATCAGAACGCTGTCATCATGCCGACGCTCATTCAGACCGGATACGGAGAAAGGCCGGGACAGGCAACACGATCTCTCGACATCACAAAGCCGCTTGGCACCGTTGTCGCCGGAGGCATCAAGCACGCCGTCGCTGCTGCGTTCCTTGCCCAGCAGAATGGAGGGCCGCGCATTGGCGCGAGCACAGGCCGTGACCTGAAAGAGCCAATCTCCACGATCACCGGCAGCGGAAGCCAGCAAACGCCCGTCGCGACCTTCTTCGCCAAGTATTACGGCACCCCTCACCATCGTCGGAGGGCTGCGTGCCCTCGCTGATGATCAGGCCGATGCTGCCGCGCTGGCCATAGTAAAGCGCCGCGCTTGCGCCGGGGGTGCCGTCCGCCTGCGGGCCATGACGAAGCGATTGGAAAGCTCAAACTGGCCCAAGCGGTGGGAAGAGAAGAGGTCGGTCATGGAGAACGTCCTCATGAGAGCGTGTTTCAACTGTTCGGTTCCAAATCCAGCAGGACCCAGAGCCGGGCAATGCGACCCCCAATGATCTCTGCTGTATCAGCGCCCAAGACCATTGTGGGATTGTCGGGGGTTCCAGCGTGCCAGCGCAGCGTGCCCATGCCGTGATGGCCGAGGCCCTTGCCGTCGGGCACAAAGGTGAAGTCGGGGCCAAAGTTCTCAAGCAGCTTTCCTGCGATATCCGAGATGGCCTGACGCCCGTTCACGATGGCGTCCGGCTCGTACATGATGGGATCGGCCACATAAAGATCCGCGATGGCCGCGTCGCGCAGGACAGCGTCACGCTGGTTGAAAACGCGCTGTAGGTTGGCGTGCAGCAGAGCGTCATAGTCCGGCTCTGCGGCGGGGGTGGGAATTGTGGTGTCGGTCATGGTAAATTCCTTTCGGTATGGAGGGCAGATCAGTCAAACTTAACGAGGTTCAGGGCAGGCAACGGACCGCCCGGAAATTGCACGAGGCGCGCGCCGTCAGCGAGCGAGCCGAGATCAATTCCTGCAAAGCCAAGCCGGTCGATGAGCGCGCAGACCTCTCCCTTGGCGGCTGCGTCGTCGCCAGAATAGAACAGGACGCGCTTGCCGCCTTCGCTTTGCGGATCGCCCGACAGAAGCTGCGGCCGGAGGTGGTTGAAGCCCTTTACCAGCTTGGCCCCGCGCGCCATCCCGGCAACAACTTCCGATGAAGCGACCCGACCAAGATCGACCGGCTTGAACAGCGGCGCCTCGATGGGATTGTTCGCATCCACCACGATCCGCCCGCCAAAATCGGGCAAGGTGGACAACAGACCCGCCAGCCGCGACCAGTTGACCGCAACAAAGACGATATCCTTCGCGGCGGCCTCTGCGACGGTGCCTCCCGTGATGGCCGGACCGACCTCAGACAGCAGGTCGCGCAGGCTTTCCGGCCCCCGGCTATTGGCGAGGGTTGCTGCAATGCCCTTGTTGGCGAGGGCCCGGGCAATGGCGCTGCCGATCTGCCCTGCGCCGATAATTCCGATGGTTGTCATGGTTTCATTCCTTCGATGTGCGAAAATGGATGGGGGAGCGCGCGATCAGGCGAGCTGGCCGCCATCGACGTTAAGCGTGGCGCCGGTGATATAGCTGGCGTCCGGTCCGGCCAAAAAGGCGACGGCGTTGGCGATATCCTGCGGCTGGCCATAGCGGCCCAGTGCGGCAAGGCCGCTCAGCATCGCCGCAAAGTCGCCGGTTTCCGGGTTCATGTCGGTATTGATCGCGCCGGGCTGCACCACGTTGACGGTGATGCCACGGGGCCCAAGATCGCGCGCCCAGCCACGGCTATAGGCCGCGACCGCTGCCTTGCTGGCGATATAGTCCGCGGCGCCGGCGAAAGGCACGTGGACCGCCCCGGTCGTCCCGATGGAGACAATGCGTCCGCCGTCGCTGAGCAGTGGCACCGCCGCCCGGACCGCCGTCGCAACACCCTTCACATTGACCGCGATCTGATGATCGAACGCCGCGAGATCCGCGTCAGCGTCGTCAACGCTTCCGGTCACGAAAACCCCGGCTGAATTGATAAGAATGTCGAGCCGACCGAATGCGGCATGGGCCTCCCGCACGAGGGCTGTGACCTCGACCGCGTCCGCCTGATCCGCGCGGATAGCCAGAGCCCGACGCCCCATCGCCTCGACCTCCTGCGCGATGGCGGATGCCTGATCCATAGAGGCGGCATAGCTGAAAACCACGTCTGCCCCATCGCTTGCAAGGCGGCGTACAATGGCTGCGCCAATGCCACGGGTGCCGCCAGTGACCAAGGCGACCTTGCCGAGGAGGGGTTGGGAATTGCTTGTCATCGTCTTCGCTCCATCTGTGTTCCTGAAGCGAACATGACGGAACTGATCATCAAGGATTAGCCGTATATGGCTTGCATTATCTTCAATGATTGATTGAAGATGCGCCTATGGAAACGCTCGCCAATCTGGAATCCTTCGTGCGCAGTGCCGACCATGGCAGCTTTTCCGAAGCGGCCCGCCGTCTCGCGCTCACTCCGGCGGCCGTCAGCCGCAATGTCGCCATGCTGGAGCGCAATCTGGGCGTCCGCCTGTTCCACCGCTCAACCCGCAAGCTGACCCTGACGGAAGCGGGCGAGGCGTTTCACCAGGCGATCTCGGGGAACCTGAGCGACATACAGGCGGCGATTGCAGGCGTGGCGACAGCGGGCGGCGCGCCGTCGGGCGTGCTCAGGGTGAGTATGGCGCCGACGTTTGGCGCGATGCACATTCTGCCGCTTCTGCCCGACTTCATCACCCGCTATCCCGGTGTGCGTCCCGAGTGGCATTTCGAGAACAGGCAGGTCGATATCATCGCCGAAGGCTATGATGCGGCGATTGGCGGCGGGTTCGACTTGTCGCCTGGCGTTGTCGCTCGCAATCTGGCCCCGGCCCACATTATTGCGGTGGCTTCACCCGCCTATATGGCAGACCGCAGGCTTCCCGCCAGTCCGGCTGATCTGGCAAAGTTGGACGGCATTGTCATGCGCTCGCTGCAGTCCGGGCGGATCCGGCACTGGACCATGCGCGACGCCGCCGGTGCGCAAACGCCAGCGCCGCTCAAGGAGGCCTTTGTCTTCAATGATCCCGCGGCGATGCGACGATCCGCTTTGCTGGGACTGGGCGTCGCGATGCTGGTGGTGGCCGATGTCATCGAAGATCTGGAAAGCGGCGCGCTCATCCGACTGGTGCCGAAATGGTATGCCGATGCGGGACCGATCTCAATTTATTTCGCCTCTCGGACACTATTGCCCGGCAAAACCCGCGCGTTCGTCGACTTTATCGCCGACGCGTTTAAACAGGGCCGTCTGGCAGAGCGATTTGCAGGCAGCCTGGGCTGATGGGCGGCATAGGCTCGCCTGTGTTCGATGCCGTGAGCAATCTACTGTTTTGCTTGAGAGAGACAAACAGCAGCTATGCTGACAACAGCCTTGGAATAGGTCCAGTGATCCAGCTAAATCAACTCTGATTGAGCCGCTCACCTCAGTGCCTCGGCAGGCATGCGCATGGCATGTGCCCGAAGACGGCATGGTTGTTTTAGAAGCTATCGAAATGATGCCGGTGATTGCCTTGGCGGTGCGCGACAGGTCAGAGCCTAGACGCTCAATGATTTCGCAATCGATCACCAGCGCCAGCGATGTCCAGCGATCTTTTGCCGCTCAAGACCTTGGCCAATGTGGGGCACCCGTTTCCAGGCCAGCGATTTGAGGCGCACATCTGCCGACAGAAAGCGTTCGTTCGGTGCTGTGGCGACGCAAGGAATGAGCGGGATCCGGGGCCACATGCCCATAACCTGCTTGCTCACGACCAGTCCTTGAGCTGAAAGAGCGGCCGCATAGTTGTACGATCATTCGGCTGGACCATTCGTACCGATGGCGTTCGTGTCATCGCTGTTGTCGCACGGAAGCCCGGAAGCCAGGGCACTGTCCGATAGACAAAGGATGGTTTTTCCTCGACCATCGCCTCGGTCGGCTTGTACGAGACCTTCAGTCGCAGCACGCCAAACAAGGTGCAAAGCTTGCCGATCGACACCGAGACGCCCCTAGCCTGCCGCCTTTTTCAGGCACACAACTCAAGCAACTCCTCGCGGCAGGCCTCCTGCAGATCCTTCAACTGCTTGTCGTATTGGGATGGATGTCGATCAGATTGGCACGCGGTACAGTCTCAAAGCCCCATTTGGAATCCTCGACCCAGCCCTCGATTTCGGAGCCTGTCAGATCTGAGGACCAGCTCGCCTCCGCCGAAGTTGTCTTGCCTTGAGTGATTTCGACCACAGGAGCAATCTTCCGCCACACAAGCCAATGTTTGGTGTTTGCGTCCATCGTCATGTTCATCGTTACTTTCCCCTTTGTGGCCTCAGCGATGTCTGGAGCCCAAGGCAGCTGCCCAAATGCGACGGTCGTGCCTGGTGGACCCCAGACCGGTGCGTCGGGCATGAAAGGCGGACATCGACCGCGAAGAAGTATCGCTGAGCGAACAGCCCGAGGAGCGCTCACTCCTTCTGATATGCAAACCCGGAATTGAGAAAGTGACCACGGTGGCTCTCTTCCCCCCGTCAGCGCGAGTCCGGAAAAGACAGCAGAACACGGGCTCAGACCTCCCGTTCATGTGCTCTTTTTGGGTCGCAGGGACTGCGCCAGTCGCCGGATTCTGATGGCCCGGTTGAGCTCACCCCCGAAAATCAGGATCAGGGCCGCGAGATACATGAAGTAAAGGGCTGCGATGATCCCTGCGAGGCCCGCGTAATAGCTCGCATAACTCGCGAACCTGGACAGATAGACCGAAAAGGCCGCGGTCAGGACGATCCACGCGCAGACGGTAAAGAGCACGCCCGGCCAAAGGCTGGAGAACCTGGTGCGGCGCGCGGGCAGAATGACATGCGCCGCAAACAGCAAGGAAAGGAGGATGATTCCCGCCGCCGGGTAGCGGATAAGGCTCACCGTGACAGAGGCCGGATCGAACCCGGGCAGGAACTGATGCAGCCAGGACCCGGCTCTCGGCGCCAGCACCAGCAGGTAGCCAACCATCACAAGGGCAAAACCGGACATGAGAACCACGCCCGCCTGGATCGCGTAGATCATTATGCCCGACCGGGTTTCCCGGATGCCATAGGCGCGGTTCAGACCGACACGCACGCCGTCGACCCCGCCCACAGCAAACCAGACGGTCAGCAGGATACCGATGCTGAGCACGCCGCCGCGCTGCGCGGTCATGACCTTCTCCACCTCCGAGACAATCGGATCGGCGATGACCGGCGGCACGATCTCGATCAGGAACGCGGTCAGGTCGTCGGCCATGGAGCGGTCGCCGATGAAGGCGGTCAGCGAACTCGTGAAGATCAGAAACGGAAAGATCGCCATCAACATCCGGAAGGCCACGTTGCCGGCAAGACCGAAAGCATCGTCGTTCCAGAGCCGCAGGACCGCTTCCTGGGCGACGGCCACGGCCACACGCCAGCCTGAGCCCGTCAGCAGAACTTCGGGGCGGGCACTGACGACCCCATGGGTCAGGACGGCATCGCGGAGGGTCTGGTGGTCGCGGTTGGAGCTCATTCGTTGCTTTCTCCCGTTCAAGGCGAAGAGACAGGTAGGTGTGCGCCGGGACTTGCCCAGCGTAACGGCTCGTTTGGAATTGGCATTCCTTTGCCACTCAGCTGGAAAAGATCGGCGAGCCGCCCTTGCGCACATCCAATAGACATCCATATACCATCCATACAGATGGAGAATCGACAATGGCCGACATAAGACAGATCCGGGACAAGCAGCCCGACAACGAGAAGATCACCATCAATCTCGGCTTCGTCGATCTTGGCCGCATCGACCTGCTGGTGCAGGAGGGGTTCTACTCCAACCGCAGCGACTTCATCCGCACCGCGATCCGCAAGCACCTCGACGCGCATGGCGAGGCGGTCGAGCGCTCCATTGAGCGCCATACCATGGAGCTCGGTCTGCGCGACTTCGGCCGGGCGGAGCTCGAGCAGTGTCGCGCGGCTGGCGAAGTCCTGCATATCAAGGTGGTGGGACTGGCCCGCATCGGCTCAGACGTCACGCCCGAACTTGCCCGGGCCACCATTGGCTCGATCACCGTTCTCGGCAGCCTTCAGGCCTCCGCGGACATCAAGAAGGCACTGGCCGACCGCATCCTGTAGCGGCGACCCTCACAAGGACGAAACAGATGATCACCTTCAACGCCGGCGTCCTGCGCCCGGCGACCGGGCAAACGCGCGCCGCGCAGCTTGCCTCCGCCAACGACCTCGTGACCCGGACCCTTGCCCAGCACGGTCTGACCGCCGGGCCCATGGCCGGTGTCCCCGCCGCTGGCGGGAGCGACAGACTGACGACCGCGCTTTCCGGCCTCATGGCCCGCCTCCAACCTTCCGGCCAACCGGCAGCTCAACCCTCGGACCTGCCGAATGGCGCAAGCTTTGCCGAGGGCAGCTTCACCTGCGCCGCGGGGACGCGCCGCTATCGCACCTATGTGCCAGCCTCGGCGCAGGAAGGGGCGACCGGCCTTGTGGTGATGCTCCACGGCTGCACCCAGACGCCGGAGGACTTTGCCGCCGGAACGGGCATGAACGCCCTGGCTGAGCAACATGGCTTCATCGTGGTCTATCCGCACCAATCGCGGGGCGACAACGCACAGTCCTGCTGGAACTGGTTCAGTCGTGGTGACCAGACGCGGGACCGTGGCGAGCCTGCCATCCTTGCGGGCCTGACGCGCGAAATCATCGCCCGCCATGCCATTCCCCAGGACAGTGTCTTTGTCGCGGGCCTCTCGGCCGGGGCGGCAATGGCCGTCATCCTCGGCGGCGCCTATCCAGATGTCTTCAAGGCTGTGGGTGCCCATTCAGGTCTGCCCGCAGGTGCGGCGAAGGACATCCCCTCCGCCTTCGCGGCCATGGCCGGACGCGAGGCCGCGAGCACGCCACGCACGGCGGTCACGCGCAGCATCGTTTTCCACGGCGATGCGGATGCCACGGTTCACCCGTCGAACGGCGCGCGGATCGTCCGGCAAGCCCTTGAGGGCGACACGGGGCAGAACGTTCAAACCGAGACTGCGCGCACGGTGAACGGGCGGTCCTACAGGCACTGCACGACCTACGACGCCGATGGTACGGAAACGGTCGAACACTGGATCGTGGAAGGTATGGGGCACGCATGGTCCGGCGGTCAGCCCGCAGGCAGCTACACCGATCCGCAAGGTCCCGATGCGAGCGCCGAGATGATCCGATTCTTCTTCAGCCCCTCCGCCGGATAAGGCTTTGGCGGGGCAAAGGTTCGGAGACGAGATCTCGCGCAGCACTTATCGTCTGAACGAACCTGCGCGGGCAGAGCGACAGGCTCTGCATCTCTCGGCTGCCGCAACCTGCGCGCTGCACCTTATCCGCCTGGTGGTTTTGGTTCATCTGCGGCCCCTCTCCTCCAGCGAAATGGCTGCCTCGGAAATGGCCCGCGCATCTTCCAGTTCGGCACTCAAATGGCGCACAAAGCTATCAATTCTCTCAGGACCTAAAAGAAGATGAACCGCGCTCAGATGGACCGTCTGACAGTCGATCTGAGCGCCTTTGGTTCGCCGCACAATGAATGCCATCATCGCTGGGCTCACGCTCGATTGCGGGGGCCAACGTTCTTCCATGAGCTGAAGCGCGCAGGGTTGGCCGCGGCAGATCGATAAGTCATAGCGACAACTGCGCCCCCCGGGCATCGCCACAGGCGCATGCAGACCGGCTCGTTCTGGCCATCTGCCGAACCCGTTTTTCGAGTCTCGACACGTCCGGGCGCAGTGACATCTCCTGTCCGAGCAAGTTCTGTCAGATCACCTTTCGAACACCGAGAATGGCGCGAACCTGTCTCACGCCGCGACGGACGTGCTGTGGACAGGACGCAACCAACTGAGGTGCCATACCCGCGGCCCACGCCGTTCGCGGTCTTGGCCCGTCCCGAAGGCTGCACCCCATGCCGCACCTCGCGTGCCAAACCCGTCAGATCTGACGCAGGCCGAAAGGATCGAGATCACATTCGGGCACATGAAAACCGGCGCGAGGTCGCAAGGCACGACGACAGATATCCTAAAGCCTTCCACTCAGCAGAAACCCTCACCGCAGTGGTCATGTTCTGGTCTCGAACCCGACCCTAAGCTACTCTACGTTCGTTGACCTCCAATTCGACCTGTCAGAGCGATAGACACATAGTAACATCCGACCACAAGGAAATGACCTTTGCCGCTTCTCAAGAAAATGCACCACGTGGCTATCATCTGTAGCGATTACGCCATCTCGCGTCGCTTTTATACCGAAGTGCTGGGCCTTGAGATCGTCGCCGAGAATTACCGGGCGGATCGTGCGTCCTACAAACTGGACCTTGCTCTGCCCGGGGGGGGACAGATTGAATTGTTTTCCTTCCCCGCGTCCCCTGCTCGCGCCAGTTTTCCAGAAGCAACCGGCCTCCGACATGTCGCTTTTGAAGTTGATGATATCGACGCTGCCAAAGAGCATCTGATGGCAGAAGGGATTTTGGTCGAACAGATACGTACCGACCCGTTTACAGGATGTCGGTTTACATTTTTCCCCGACCCGGATGGCTTGCCTCTGGAGTTGTACGAGGTCTGAGCGCATCCACTGTTTCCAAGCGTTGCATCCAGCAGGCTTTACCAGGCACATCTTTCGACAATTTGAAATCGTTTCAGAGGATGGGACGGAGTATTCCAGCCCATCCTGCCGCCCTCAGGACGGGTCTGGCACCTGCGGCGATGCGCCTGCAAATGGAAGATGGTTGGTCCTTCGCCAAAAACCGGCAGGCTGCAACGGCGCGCACTGCAGCCTGTTCTGACTTATGCGGGGAGGGCGAAACGCTCCGGGCGGAAGTCCTCGAACAACGGGTGGCGCACCCCGAGCGCCATTTCCTCAGCCAGAAGTTCACCTGCGATCAGACCAAGCGCGGCGCCGCTATGGGAAAAGGCCACGAAGCAGCCCGGCAGGCCGCGAAAGATGTCGGTATAGAGGCGCGCAGGCAGACGCAGCCAGAGGGTGCGCGAAATGCCCATCACCGCCAGGACAAGCCCAAGGAAGATGCCGAGGACGGTCGAGGCGAAGGCGAGGATCAGCGTGTTCTTGAGGCCGGTCGCGATCATGATCGGCAGAATTTCGGCCATGGCGCCCCAGTCATGGCGTCCCATTCAAGGAACGTCCGTTGCAGGTTTTCCAACCACATAAGGGGATCTCCCGTTGCGGTCCCTCAGGGGCACTGCGGAGTTTGAACTGGTCAGAGCGGCTGCCGGGCGCAGAGCCCGGCAGCCGACATCTGGCGACGGGATCAGTTGGTTGTCGGCAGGTACTCCTTCGGCATGGGCGAACCGGGGAACCATTTCTGATAAAGGTCGCGCCAGGTGCCATCCTCCAGCGCCTCATGCATCGCCGTATTCAGCGCCTCGCGCAGGGCATCGTTGCCCGGCTTGACCGCAAAACCTGCAGGCGCATCGAAGGAGGGAATGTTGACCCTGATGGCAAGATCGTAGCGCTCGCCATAGGTCTTGGCCGCTTCGTAATCCAGGAAATGCGCGTCGATCGTACCGTTGTTCAGCGCCGCAACGCCGGTGTTGTTGTCAGGGAACTGCACGATATCCGTATCGGTGAAGGTCTTGCGGGCGTACATTTCCTGCAAGGTGCCCTGCACCACGCCAAGCCGTTTGCCCGCCAGGCTTGCCGGATCGTCCGTCACGGCATCCTCGCCTGACAGCACCGACAGATAGCCTGCCAGATAACCATCGCTGAAATCCACGACTTCCTCGCGCTTTTCGGTGATGCCGATGGCCGCGGCGGCGATGTCGAAACGGCCATTGGCGACCGAGGGCAGCAGGGCCGCGAATTCCTGACCGGTGAACAGGATCTGCTCAGGATCGAACCCGGTTAATTCGCCGGCGGCTGTGGTGAGGGCATAGGGCTTTGCGTCACCCAGCGATCCGACGCTGACGCTCGCAGGATCAATCAGGTTGTAGGGGTTGTCCCCTGCTTGCGCCGGGCTGGTCAGGGTCATGGCCATCACCACCGCCGCAAGGGGTGTGGCGAGGCGGGACAGGAAAGTCTGCTTTCGAATGGTCTGGGACATGGGTCGTTCTCCGCTGTTGGTCAGTAGGTGCCGCGCAGCGCTAACTGCTTCGTGCAAATCACGGAGGAACGCGAGATGGTCTCGGTTCTGCTGCGCCAGCGCGTGGCGGGGCTGATCGTGGCTCCGACCGATGCACGCCAGCTTGATCACCTGAAAAGCGCGATCACCTCCGGGGTGCCGGTTGTCACGCTGGACCGCTGGTCCCCCGATCTGCCCGCCGATGCAGTCTGTGGTGACGACCGTGCCAGTGCCATTTCGGTGCTCCAGCACCTGCAAGGGGCCGGACATCGCCATGTTGCCTATGTCACAGCGATGACCTCTCGCTCGGGCCGTCTTGCTGCCCCCGAAGACGTCGGAATTTCCGCGGTGCGGGAACGGATCGAGGGTTTTTCTGGCCGCGTCTGACCAGGCCGGGGTCCCCACCCCCCGGCAGATGGTCTTCACCAATGCGACCGACGACGCCGCAACGGCCAGGATCGTTGACAAGGTTCTGGCGGAAAGCCCGCGCATCACGGCCCTTTTGGCCTCCGACAGTCTGGTCGGTGCGCGCCTGTTCCGCGCCCTGACCAATCGCGGCGTGACTCTGCCGCGCGACATGTCACTCGTGTCCTGGTTCGATGCCGACTGGACGCGCGTGACCTCTCCGCAAATTTCCGTGGTGGACCAGCCCACATATCTCTTTGGCCAACGCGCAGCTGAGCGTCTGATCCGTCGGCTGAAAGGCGACACGACAGAGCCGCAACGCCTCCTGATCCCCACGCCCCTGATCGACAGAGGCACAATCGGCCCGGCACCTGTATGATCGGGCCAGATTGGCGTCAGGCCCTTCATGCGCTGGCAGATGCCGTCACCACGCGGCCCGGACGCACAGCTGATGACATCGCAGAGGCATCGTTCCTGGCCAACACTTCCCCATTGCGACACGTACCCCGAAGCTGTTTGTGTGTCTCCACGCAAAGTGGTGAAAACCAGACGAGTAAAAAAGGGAAGCGCTGCCATGAAAGCCGTCTTGTTCGAGAAATTCCAGCAGGCCCCCAAACTCGTCTCAGTGCCGGACCCCACCCCCGAGCCCCATGGCGTCGTCATCCGGGTCGAGGCGACGGGCGTCTGCCGCAGCGACTGGCACGGCTGGATGGGCCATGACAGCGACATCGACCTGCCGCATGTGCCCGGACACGAACTCGCCGGGGTGATCGAGGCCGTCGGCGCCTCTGTCGCCAACTGGAAAATCGGCGACCGGGTGACGGTGCCGTTCATTTCCGGCTGTGGCGCCTGTTCGGAATGCCATGCAGGGCACCAGCAGGTTTGCCACAATCAGCAGCAGCCGGGCTTCACGCACTGGGGCTCCTTCGCGCAATATGTCGCGATCCATAAGGCCGACCTGAACCTCGTCGCCCTGCCCGAGACGATGGAGTATGCAACCGCCGCCAGCCTTGGCTGCCGATTTGCAACGTCGTTCCGCGCGGTGGTCGATCAGGGCAAGGTCTCGGCCGGGCAATGGGTCGCGGTGCATGGCTGTGGCGGTGTCGGGCTGTCGGCCGTGATGATCGCGACGGCCGTCGGCGCCAATGTCATTGCCATCGACATCGACGACGCCAAGCTGGCGCTGGCCAGAGAGCTGGGCGCTGTCGCCACGCTCAACAGCACCACGATCGCCGATGTGCCCGACGCGGTGATCGAGCTGACACGGGGCGGCGCGCATGTCTCGCTCGACGCGCTTGGCCACCCTGCGACCTGCTTCAACTCGATCCAGAACCTGCGCGCACGCGGCAAACATATCCAGGTCGGCCTGATGCTGGGAGACCAGTCCACGCCGCAGATCCCCATGGCCAGAGTGATCGGCAAGGAGCTGGAAATCCTCGGCTCTCATGGCATGCAGGCGCATCGCTATGGCGCGATGCTGGACATGATCAGCTCTGGCAAGCTTGATCCGGCCCGCCTCGTCGGTGCCCGGATTTCCCTCGCTGACGCCCCCGAAGCCCTGATGAACATGAACAATTTCCAATCGGTCGGGGCCACAGTCATCACCAGCTTCTGACGCAGCGCCCCGCTCCGGGCGCGCAAAAAGGAACTGCCATGTTTGAAAAAGTGCAGGACTATCCCGTTGACCCGATCATGATCGGAGCCGAGTATTTTGCGCAGGATCCGCGTGTCGACAAGCTGAACCTGACGGTCGGGATCTATCAGGACGGCGACGGCAAAACGCCCGTCCTGAACGCAGTCAAACTGGCCGAACAGCGCCTGATCGACAGCCAGACCAGCAAATCCTACCTCGCCCTGACCGGGGATGCGGAGTATTGCCGCGCCTTGGGCGAAGCCATTCTGGGCGCGCCGCTGTACGACGACTTCGTGGCGGCGCAGACCTCCGGGGGTGCTGTGGCGTTGCGTGTCATGGCAGACCTTCTGTCGCAGATGCCGAACCGCCCGACCGTCTGGCTGCAAGCCCCGACCTACGGCAACTATGTCCCGATCCTGACAGCCGCCGCTGCCCCCTTCCGGACGGTGCCCTACTACGACCCGCTTGCCTGCACGATCCTGTTTGATCAAATGCTGGAGGGATTGAAAGACGCCCGCAGTGGCGATGTTTTCCTGATGCAGGGCATCTGTCACAACCCGACCGGCGCCGACATGACACCCGAACAGGTCGGTGCTCTGCTCGACCTGTTGGAGTCGCGCGGGATCGTCCCCTGGATCGATCTGGCCTATCTCGGATTTGCACAGGGTTTTACCGCCGATTGCGACACGGCGCGCAAGATTGCCGCCCGCTTTCCCGAATGCGTCATCTGCATCACCCTGTCGAAGTCTTTCGGGATCTACCGTGACCGCGCAGGCGCGCTCTACATCAAGACCAAGCCCGCCGATCAGCCAAGGATCCAGCGCGCCGTCTCTGCCATCGTGCGCTCCGGCCCCTCTCATGCGCCCGACCATGGCCCATCCGTGGTGCGCACGATCCTTGAGGATGCCTCCCTCAAATCCCTCTGGCTGGAGGAGCTGGAACAGATGCGCCAGCGTGTCATGCAGGTGCGCAGATCCATCGCCGAAACGGAACGGCAGGCCTTTGGGCGCAGCGCCCTCGGCTATCTTGCCGATCAATCGGGGATGTTCTCGCTTTTGCCGCTCACAGCAGCGCAAGAAACCGCCCTGACGCAGAGCCACGGCATCCATGTCGCAAAAGGCGGGCGCGTCAATGTTGCCCGTCTCTCGGCCGCTGACATCCCCTTTCTGATACGTGCGTTTCATGACGTGACTTCAGAGGCCTAAGTCCACCTGCAGCCCCTCCGTCATCAATGGCACGACACATTGCGATAGATTTAATTTGATCATTTTCAACCCGGCCTTACCTTTCCACTCATTGAAGCGCGGAACTTCGCCGGATTTCCGGTGCAGTCTGACCGCTTGGTGGCTATAAAATTTCACGCTACACACCCGCATGCACAGGGCGGGATTTCATTTCGAGTATCCAGATCGACGAAAGAGCGAGCAAAAGAGACGCCTCGCCAAACAGGAAATTGCCATGCGTGTTGCTGCGATGTTGAAGTTTTCCGAACTTGTTGGCTCCGACATCACCTCGGAAACCCAGGCAGAGGAAACCCTTCGCGAGCTGTTCAGCAAGCGGCCCCATATTGTGGCGGCGCTCGGCATTGCGCTGGTCGCACTGGACGCACTCTGGAACGGCAGCATCTGGAGCAGTGCAGTAGCTTTGCTGATCTCCGTGCTTTGCCTGATCTACCGCGTGATAATTGAGCAGCGCTTCCTGTCCCGGCCTGCGGGGCCAATCGAGACGAAATGGGTCCACCTTTTCGTGTCAGGTGCCACGATATCAGGGATCAGCTGGGGCCTGGCGCTCTCCTTGCTGATCTATGACCAAAGCGCCTCGACACAGATCATCGCCTTTGCAGTGGCCTGCGCGATTGTTCAGGGGGCGGCAGGGCGCGCCTACATGATGGCCGGCACAGCCTTCATCAACATTGGCTGCGTCCTCGGCTCCATCAGCATCGCCGGCATTGCCAATGGCAGCTATCTGTTCGCGCTTGGCGCTGCCTTGTATTTCGCGTTTCTGGTGTCCTTCATTTTGCAAATGGTGCGCAACAGGCTGGCGCAGTTGCAAGCAGAACACCGGACCGAACAGCTCATTCAGGAAATCACCGAAAAGAACGAACTCCTGCGCTTTGCCAACGAAAAGCTGGCGGCAACCGCCTTCGAAGATCCCCTGACCGGGCTGGCAAACCGGCGCAAATTCGATCGCACCCTCACTGAGGCTCTGGCCATGTCCCAGCAGGAGCAGTCGTTCATTTCGGTCCTGATGATCGATGTCGACAACTTCAAGTCCTTCAACGACACCTATGGCCATCAGGCCGGGGACCATTGTCTGAAGGTGCTCTCCAAGGCGATCAGCGCTGCCATTCCTGACAAGGACTGCCTGCTGGCGCGCTATGGTGGCGAGGAGTTTGTGGTTCTGCTCCCGGGCTATGACCCGGAGGCGAGCCTGCTCATCGCCGAGCGCGCGCGTGCGGCGGTCGAGCTGTCGGCCCTCAGCGCCATGGCCGGCTCACCGAGCAGCCAGACCATCAGCATCGGTCTGGTCACATCGCTTGGCGGCCCGATGCTCACGCGCGAAACGCTGCTCTCCGCGTCCGATGCCGCGCTTTACGAGGCCAAACGGCAGGGCCGCAACCGGGTCTGCGTCTATTCGGATCTGGCGCAAAGCGCAGCGCAGCCCGAGCCCACACTGTAGCCTACCGCCCCCGCCGATAACGCCCGCAATCAAGCGCCCGGCGGCCACGCCTGCCCTGCCCTGCCCCTCGACCCACGGGACCAGAGCGTATTTGGCGCCGACACCTGCAAAGGAGCCGATAAACCTTAATATAATGGCAGGATGCCCTCAGACTTCAGTAGCATTTCCACGGGGCGCCTGCCGTAACGTCTCCCCCAAGGCAATTGTCTGTGTATTGATTAACGCGGTGCCATTTTAAACAGTCATTTCGGTTTCGGAGACGCCCGCAAACAGGGTATGCTCAACACTGCCCTCAGGGAGTATTTAAGCATGTCTGATTTGCACGAAGGAAGGCGGACCCCACAGATGCGCATCCGCTTCCGGCCTGTCTCAGGACACGACTGATGTCGCCTTGTCCTGCAGATGACAACCCGACACGCAAGACAACGGTTGCCGTCGTTGACGATGACGACTCCGTGCGCTTTTCTCTGGACAACCTGCTGCGCTCGATCGGGTATCTCGTGCAGGTCTATGCCTCGCCCCGGGCCTTTCTCGACAGTGACGATGCGCAGACGGCCAATTGTCTCATTCTGGATGTGCGGATGCCCGAACTCAGCGGCTTCGATCTGCAGGCCGAGCTGGCCAAGGCCAATATCGAGATCCCGATCGTCTTCATGACCGGTTATGGTGATGTCCCGATGAGCGTGCGCGCGATGAAGGCCGGGGCGGTCGACTTCCTGCCCAAGCCGTTCCGCGATCAGGACATGCTGGACGCGGTTGCCGCAGCCGTGAAATCGGATCTGCAGCGGCGCGACTCCGGTGCGGCCGTCGCCGAAACCGCGCGGCGCTATGCCCAGCTGACCGCGCGCGAACGCGAAGTGATGGCGCTGGCCACCGCAGGGATGATGAACAAGCAGATTGCCTATGAACTCGGCCTCAGCGAGATCACCATCAAGATCCACCGTGGCAAGGTCATGCGCAAGATGGACGCGCGCACCTTTGCGGATCTGGTGCGCCTTGCCGGGGAACTCGGCCTCGACAGGCCCCCAGCACAGGATTGACCGCCCTGCCCCCTCCGCCACCCAGCCCCGCCGGGCACGACTTTCGAGCAGACTGCGGCGCAGCCCGGCTGCACCTTTGCTGATCGCGGTCGTTGACGATGACCCCTCGGTGCGCACCGCACTGGACAGCCTGCTGCGCTCCATGGGGGTCGGCGTCAGCCTCTTCGCATCGGCTGAGGATTTTCTGGCCACCGTGCTCGCCACCGGAACCGCCCCACCTGATGGCCTGATCTGCGATATCGACATGCCGGGGATGAGCGGCTGGGATCTCTTGGATACCCTGCAGCAGAGCGGGCGCGCCATGCCGACCATCCTGATCAGCGCCTTCGCGCACCCCCTCACCGCACGCCCCCTGCCAGACGGGGTGCGGTTCTTTCGCAAACCCTTCGACGGAGGCAGCCTCGTCGCGGCGGTTCTTGAGCAGGTCAAGACCAAGCACTAGGGCTGCTCTCAGGGTGCGCACCTAAACCCCAAGCACAGAAACCCGAGCGCCGTCAGCCCTGCTTCTGCGACACCGGGATTTCGATGCGGAAGTGACAGCCGCGCGGCGTGTTGCGCTGCACCTGGATCTGGCCGTTGTGGGCGCGGATGATCGAGCGGGTGATCGACAGGCCCATGCCCATGCCGCTGGGGCGGGTGGAATAAAAGGCCTCGAACACCCGCGCTTCCTGGTCGCGTGACAGGCCCCGCCCGGTATCTGACACCGTGATGACGACAAGGCCGTTCTGCCTGCGGGTCACCACACTCAGAACCCGATTGCCCGAAGGCACCGCCGACATCGCCTCCAGTGCATTGCTGACAAGGTTCAGGATCACCTGCTGTATCTGCACGCGATCGCCGCGAATGGTCGGGGCGTCGCGCGCCAGATCAAGGCGCGCATCAACCTCCCAGCGGCGCACTTCCGGATCGGCCAGCGCCAAGGCCTCGCCGATCACCGCATTGACATCGACCAGCGACATCACCGGCTCGGTCTTGCGCACGAGCGCCGCGACACGCGCGATGATATCGGCCGCGCGGCGGCCATCGAAGATGATCCGCTCCAGGCTGCGCGACACCTCGTCCAGATTGGGCGGCGACGCCGACAGCCAGCGCCGCGCCGCCTCGCCATTGGTGACGATGCCGGTCAGCGGCTGGTTGACCTCATGCGCGATCGAGGCCGTCAGCTCGCCCACCGTGGCGACCCGCATCGCATGCGCCAGATCGCCCTCTGCCCGGCGCAGCGCCGCCTCTGTCGCCTTGCGCTGCGTGATGTCGCGCGCGATCACCAGCAGCGTCCCCGACGACTGGGCATCGTTCCTTTCCGGCACGATGCGCGTTTCCAGATCCAGCAGCCGCGTGCCCATCCGAAGCTGCAGCTCGGTGGTTTGCGCGACCCGGCTGTCACGCACCAGACGCATCGCCGACAGCTGCACCGGCAGGCGCGCCTCCACCCCGTCGAGATCCGCGTTGGGGCTGCTCAGCACCCGCACCGCATCCGCGCCGACAAAGCGCCGCGCCAGGCTGTTGGCGTAGAACAGCCGCATATCGCCGTCAAAGCGCATCACCATATCGGGGGCATTTTCCGCCAGCTTGCGAAACTCGCGCTCGCGCTGCTCGACCTGAATGGTGCGCAGTTTCAGCGTGGCCAGAATGCTGATCAGGAAGACCACCAGACAGGCTGCGCGGAACCAGATCGTCGCCCACCAGGGCGCGCGGATCTCGATCGGCAGCACGATGCCCGGCGTGCTCCAGCCCACCCGGGCCGAGGCCGCCTGGGCGCGAAACACATACTCACCCGCCGGCAGGGTCGTATAGCTGGCCAGACGCTGCGAACTGTCGACCTCGCGCCAGCTGTCCTCCAGCCCCTCCAGCTTGTAGCGATAGCGGCTGGAGCTTGGGTTGACGAAACTGGGCGCGGCGAACTTCAGGATCAGACTGTTGGCCCGGTAATCCAGCGACAGCGCTTTGGCGACACGGATCGGCACGCCCTGCGTCTGCGCGGCCACCTCCCCCGCCGACAGAAAGGGAAAGTCGGCCTCGGTCAGCTGGATCGGCATCGCTGGCTGCATGTCGGCCAGAAGCTGCGGAAAAAACGCAACCCCGCCCGAATAGCCGCCAAAGAACATCTCGCCGCTTGGGCTGGCAAAGCCGCTGCCCCAGCCGGTAAAGTCATTGCCGCTCAGCCCGACGATGGTGAGGTACTCGGTCACCGTCCCGGCGCTCGGATCGTAGTGGAGCAATCCCTTGTTGGTACTGACCCAGAGCGTGCCGTCCTGATCCTCAAGGATCTTGGCGATGGCGCGGTCCGGCGCGTCTGCACTGTCGTGTATGGCGCTGAACTGCCCTGTTGCCGGATCGAAGCGGTCCAGACCGCTCTGCGTGCCCGCCCAGACGATGCCGTCGCGCCCGATCAGCACCGTTGGCACCGTATTGTCGCGCAGCCGCCCCGGCGTCGAAGGATCGGCGGAAAACACCTCGATCTGGCCGGTGGCGGGGTCAAAGTGGTGCAGCCCGGAATAATGCGTGCCCAGCCACAGCGTGCCATCCGCCGCCTCGGACATCGAGACATAGGTCTGCGCGCGGGCATCGCGCGGGTCCACCTTGAACGTGGTGAAGGTGCCGGTGGCGGCGTCAAAGCGGCTCAGCCCGTCTTCGGTGCCGGCCCAGAGCGTGCCATCGCGGCTCACCAGCAGGCGATGTACCTGATTGTTGGCAAGGCTCGCAGGGTCTGCGGGATCGTGGGTGTAGGTTGTGAACTGCCCGCTGTTCTGGTCCAGCCGCGCGATGCCATTGCCATAGCTGCCCACCCAGATCGCACCGTTGCGGTCCTCGGCGATGGTGATCACCATCGGCTTGCCGCTCAGCCCGTCGCGGAACCGCGTGTACTCTCCGCTGGCCCGGTCAATCCGGCTCGCGCCGAGGTCGTTCCCGACCCAGAGATAGCCCCGGCTGTCCTCGAAGATGTCATTGACGAAATCGGTCACGAGGCTGTTGGGATTGCCGCCGTCATGACGAAACGTCTCGAACAGGGGCCGCCTGGGGTTGAAGTGGCTGGGCGGGGCGGAATGATGCCCGCTCCAGATATTGCCCTCTCGGTCCTTGAACAGGGTGATCACCTTGTCCTCGGCGATGCTGCCCGGATCCGAGGCCGAATTGGCATAATGCACCAGCTGAGGCACGCCCCCCGCCATCTCCATCCGCATCAGCCCGAGGCCGGGCGACCCGATCCAGAGCGCGCCTGCGTCGTCCTCGACCATGCCCATGACGCCGGTCAGGCTGTTCGGATCCGGCGCCTCCTCATAAAAACTGTAGCGGGTCAGCGTGCCAGTGTCGCGGTCCAGCAGCGACAGCCCGGTGCCCGCGGCCCCCAGCACCCAGAACCGCCCCCGACTGTCCTCGAAAAAGGTGATCTGCACCGGATCGGCAATCGGCACGTGCAGCGTCACCCGCCCGCTGAGCGGATCAAAGCGGTCCAGCCCCCTGGTCGTGCCCACCCAGAAATCACCGCGACTGTCCTGCCCGCTGAAGCGCACGTCGTTGCTCGGCAGGCTCCCGGGGTCCGCCGGGTCATGCTGAAACCGGGTGATGCCCTCGCTCACCGGGTCGCGGCGAAACAGCCCCGATCCGGTGGCAAACCACATCGCGCCGCTGCTGTCCTGCGCGATATGCACCACCGTGGGGATATCCGCCCCCGGTATCCCCTCGACCAGCGAGACATGGCGCACTGCCTCGGTGACCGGGTCCAGCCAGTCCAGCGTCTGCGCCCCGCCCACCCAGATCTTGTTGTCGCGATCCTTGAACAGCGCCGTGACGAACACCGCGCCAATGCTCTCGGGCTGGCGCGTGTCATGGACCAGCATGCGAAATTCATAGCCGTCAAAGCGGTTCAGACCGTGTTGCGTGCCAAGCCAGATGAAGCCCTGATCATCCTGAACGATCTGCGCCACGCGGGTCTGCGACAGACCCTGCGACGTCGACAGCCGGGAAAACCGGATTCCCTGCCCGTCGACCACCGGCAGAGTGATCAGCTCCGGCGAAATCTGCGCCTGCGCGACCTTTGGCGCGACCTGCGCCTGTGCGACCTCCGGCGCGACCTGCGCCTGCGTAATCTCGGGCGCGACCTGCGCCACGGCACCGGCCGCCGCGAACAGCAGATTGCAGATCATCAGGGCGAGGGCCATTCGCTTCACGCCAAACTCCGGTGCTCACAACAGGACGCAGCGCCGCGTCAGTCTTTTTGCAATCGCACGATCACGATGCCGCATCTATTCTTTTCCTCCGGTGATCGGCGTTTTTCGCGCTCCCTCAGACCACCCGACGCGACAGTGCAGCATTTCAGCCCGCCGCGCGGCCCGCACCCGCATCTGCCGCTCGACGATACCAAGGTATGAGCCCGCAATCCTTTGGTCGGTGATCTCTAAACCGTTGGTCGGTTCCGGATCCGGCGCAAAACCGCCACTCTGAGGTCGAAGGCCCACACACAATGCGATGCGCAGGACAGGACGGCGCCCCAGCCCGGCCCCTGCGGCTGATCCGGGCCAGCCTGCCACCCGACCCGCAGCCGCAGCCGCCCGGATGCGCCCGCATTTGCCCCTCAAACCGTTGAAAAGAGAGAGAGCCGCCTTGACCCAAACGCCCGCCTCGGACCCCACCCGCTCACCTCAGCTGCAGATGTCGCGCCGGACCTTCGTTGCCACAGCCACGGTCATGGCCGGCGCCATTGCCACCCTTCCCTCCTTCGGCCTCACGGCCGCATCCGCCCAAACACCCCCAACCGGAGACGCGTTCATGGGCTACGTTACAACCGAAGACGGCACCGAGCTTTTTTACAAGGACTGGGGCCCGCGCGACGCGCAACCCGTCATGTTCCACCACGGCTGGCCGCTCAGTGCCGATGACTGGGACACGCAGATGATCTTCTTTCTGCTGAACGGCTACCGCGTCATCGCCCATGACCGGCGCGGCCATGGCCGCTCGTCCCAGACGGCGACCGGCAACGACATGGACACCTACTGTCAGGATGCCGATGCCGTATGCCGTGGTCACGGCGCTGGACCTCAGCAACGTGATCCACATCGGCCATTCTACCGGAGGCGGCGAAGTCTGCCGCTACGTCGCGCAGTATGCCAAGGGGCGCGCCGCCAAGGCCGTGATGATCTCGGCCGTGCCGCCGATCATGCTCAAGACCGCCGCCAACCCCGGCGGCCTGCCGATGGAGGTGTTCGACGGGTTCCGCGCCGGTGTCGCGACCAACCGCGCGCAACTTTATGTCGATGTGCCGACCGGCCCGTTCTACGGCTTCAACCAGCCGGACGCCAAGGTCTCGCAGGGGCTGATCAACAACTGGTGGCGTCAGGGCATGATGGGCAGCGCGCTGGCCCACTATGACGGCATCTCCGCCTTCTCCGAAACCGACTTTACCGAGGATCTCAAGGCGATGACCCTGCCCGTGCTGATCCTGCACGGCGAGGCTGACCAGATCGTGCCGATCGCGGATTCCGCCGAGCTTTCGATCAAACTGGTCCCCAACGGCACGCTCAAGACCTACCCCGGGCTGCCCCATGGCATGTGCCAAACCAACCCCGATGTGCTGAACCCCGATCTCCTCGCCTTCGCGCGCAGCTGATCTCAGCCATGCGGTCCCGGCCCCGCCCTGTGCGCCACTGCGCGCGGGGCGGGGCCCCTCTTTCCCCACAGCATGGGCCCCCCGGGGCCACATGCGCCAAACCAAAGGTCATATCATGACGAAAGCCACCCCCACCCCCGCCAAAGCCCTGCTGACGCCGACCGATCACACGCTGATCCTGATCGACTTCCAATCCCAGATGGCCTTCGCAACCAATTCGATCGACCCGGTGTCGCTGCGCACCAATGCCGCGCTGATCTCGGCTGCGGCCGCAGGCTTTGGCGCCCCGACCATCCTGACCACCGTCGCCGCCGCCAGCTTTTCCGGCCCGATGTTCGACGAAGTGACCGAGCCTTTCCCAGGCCAGCCCCTGCTCGACCGCACCTCGATGAACTGCTGGGAGGACGCTGCCGTCATCGACGCCGTCAACACCATCGGCAAACCGCGCGTGGTTCTGGCGGGTCTGTGGACCTCGGTCTGCATCGTCGGCCCGGCGCTCTCGGCGCTGGAGCAGGGCTTTGAAGTCTACGTGATCTCGGATGCCTGCGGCGATGTCTCGACTGAAGCGCATGAGCGGGCGATGACCCGGATGATCCAGGCCGGCGCGCGGCCGATGACCTCGGTGCAGTACCTGCTGGAAATGCAGCGCGACTGGGCCCGCAGCGACACCTACGCCATGACCACCGGCATCGCGCAGAAATTCGCAGGCGGCTACGGCCTCGGCATCGCCTACGCCCGCCAGATGTTCAACGCCTCCGAAGGCCACGCGGCCGAGTAACCTCATACCCCGTCCCCCCAGAACCGCCGGACGACACGCCTTCCCTGGCCTGTCGTCCGGCCCACCCCAGCCTCTCGCGACGGGTGCGCCCCAGCAGATCCCCCTCGCCCGGAGCAGCCCTCATGACAGATCTCCTCCTCGTCAACGCAAGGATCACCACGTTCGACCGCCAGACCCCTCTGGCACAGGCTTTGGCCATCCGTGACGGGCGCTTTCTCGCCGTGGGCAGCCAAAGCCATGTGCGCGCCGCCGCCGCGCGCGACGCTCAGGTGATTGATTGCGGCGGGCGGCGCGCCATCCCCGGCCTGATCGACAGCCACACCCACTTCATCCGCACCGGCCTCAGCTACACGACGGAACTGCGCTGGGACGGCATCTCCACCCTCTCCGAGGCGATGCGCCGCCTCAAGGCGCAGGCCGCGCGCACGCCCGCGCCGCACTGGGTGCGCGTCACCGGCGGTTTCACCCGCCACCAGTTCGCCGAAAAGCGCCTTCCCACGATCAACGAAATCAACTGCGCCGCCCCCGAGACCCCGGTCTACATCCAGCACCTGCAGGACCGCGCCCTGCTGAACGCCGCCGCCCTGCGCGCTGTCGGCTATGATCAGGACACGCCGAACCCGCCCGGCGGCGAGATCCAGCGCGACCGGGACGGAACCCCCACCGGCCTGCTGGTCGCCCGGCCCAACCCCGCGATCCTCGATGCCACGCTGGCGCGCAGCCCGCAGCTAAGCGGCGAAGATCAGAAAACCTCGACCCGCCATTTCATGCGTGACCTCAACCGCCTCGGCGTCACCAGCGTGATCGACGCCGGCGGCATCGGGCAAAGCTATCCGCGCGATTACAACGTGATACGCGATCTGCACGCCCAAGGCCTGCTCAGCCTGCGCGTCGCCTGCATCCTCTCGCCGCAGACCCCACGCGGCGAAGCTGCCGAGCTCATCCGCTGGAGCGCAACCGACGCCCCCGATCAGGGCGACGACCTTCTCCGGCTGAATGGCGCGGGTGACATTCTGGTCCACTCTGCGCTGGATTTCGAGGATTTCTCCTGCGCCCGCCCCGAGCTGCCCCATACCATGGAGGCCGAGCTTGCGGTGGTCCTGCGCGCCCTCGTCTCCCGCCGCTGGCCGTTTCGCCTGCATGCGACCTACGAGGAAACGATCACCCGCATCCTCGACGTGATCGAAGCGGTGGCACGCGAGATCCCCCTCGACGGTTTGCACTGGAGCCTCGCACATACCGAAACCATCAGCCAGCGCAGCATCGAACGTGTCGCGGCCCTCGGCGGGGGCATTACCATACAGCACCGTATGGCGTTTCAGGGCGAGGATTTCCTCGACCGCTACGGCGCGCGTGCCGCCGGGGCGACACCGCCGATCCGCCGGATGCTGGACGCGGGCGTGCCCGTCGGCGCGGGCAGTGACGGCAGCCGCGTGGCCTCCTGCAACCCCTGGACCGCGCTGTCCTGGCTGGTCAGCGGCCGCACCGTCGGCGGCAGCGTCGTGACACCCGCGCGCAACCGGCTGACCCGCACCGAGGCGCTGCGCCTGTGGACCGAGGGCAGCGCCCGGTTTTCCTGCGAGACCGGCAGGAAGGGACAGATCAAGGCGGGCCAGCTGGCCGACCTCGCCCTGCTCAGCGCCGACTACTTCGGCGTCCCCGAGGCCGAGATCAGCGGCATCACCTCGGTCCTGACGCTGCTCTCCGGCACCCCCGTCCATGCCAGCGGCGCCTTTGCGGGCCTCGCCCCGCCGCCGCTTCCCGCCCCACCAGACTGGTCGCCGCTGCGCCATTCTGCGGCAGCCGAGGCCGCGCCACAGCGCTCCCGCGCGCTTTGAGCAGACCTCACACCCGCTATGCGCCCATGCGCCCTCGACACAGGCAAGCGCCGGGCGGTATGGCACCCACGTCCCCGCCCGTTCACGCGGCACGACTGCTCCGGAGATCCTGATGCACCAGACCACGCCCCCCAGCGGCACAGCAACACCGGCCGCTGCACCCACCCTGTCGCGCGCCCTGACCTTTGCCATGGCCGCCGCCGCCGGGATCGCCGTCGCCAATATCTACTACAACCAGCCGATGCTGGCGCTGATGGAGGCCGACCTTGGCGGCAGCGCCGCCGGTCTGGTGCCGACCTTCACCCAGCTTGGCTATGCGGCGGGCCTGTTCCTGCTGGTGCCGCTGGGCGATCTGGTCGAACGCCGCGCCCTGATCGTGGCGCAGTTCATCGCCCTCGCGGCCGCGCTGGCGCTGACGGCTGCGGCCCCCGGCACCGCCGTCCTTCTGCTCGCCTCGGCGCTGATCGGGTTGTTCGCCACGGCCGCGCAGCTGATCGTGCCCTACGCCGCGCAGCTCGCCGCGCCCGAGCGACGCGGTGCCGCTGTCGGCATGGTGATGTCGGGCCTGCTCTGCGGCATCCTGCTCAGCCGGACGCTGGCGGGTTTCGTCGCCACCCATGGCGGCTGGCGCGAGATGTTCTGGCTCGCCGCACCGCTGTCGCTGGCTGCAGGCGGCATCATGGCCTGGCGACTGCCGCGCCATAAACCCGACACCGATCTCAGCTGGGCCTCGGCGCTCGGCTCTCTCGCGCAGCTCTGGCGCGACCTGCCTGCCCTGCGCCGCGCCGCCTATACGCAATCGCTGCTGTTTGCCGCCTTTACCGCCTTCTGGACGATCCTGGCCTTCCGGCTGAATGCCCAGTTCGGCCTGGGCGCGGGCACCGCCGGTCTGTTCGGCATCATCGGCGCCGCCGGCATTCTGGCCGCCCCCGTCGCGGGCAAGCTGGCCGACACGCGCGGCCCGCAGGGCGTGATCTTCCTTGGCTGCTGCCTCAGCGTCGTGTCCTTCGCCGTGTTCTGGGGCTGGCCGACGCTGGCCGGTCTGGCGGTCGGTACGGTGCTGCTCGACGTGGCAATGCAGGCGGCGCTGGTGTCGAACCAGCACATCATCTTCGCGCTGCGCCCCGAGGCCCGCTCGCGCATCAACACGCTGTTCATGGGCACGATGTTCTTTGGCGGCGCCGCCGGTTCGGCACTGGCAACCCTCGCCTGGAGCCACGCGGGCTGGTGGGCGATCTGCGCCATCGGCATGGCCCTCGGGGCCGCCGCAATCCTGATGCAACGTGGCGCGAGGAGCTGAGCCAGCCCCTCGCCACCGCTCACACCCTCAGGCGGGCTGGTTCAGATGTGCCCGCAAAGCAGTGATATCGGCGTCCAGAATGCCATGCCCCGCGCCGGGATAGACCCGGCGCGTCACACAGGCCCCAAGACGGCGCAGGATCACCGCGCTCTCCTCGAACCGCGACAGCGGGATATGCGGATCGCGCTCGTGACAGCTCATGTCGATCACCAGCTCCTCGATCCTCGGCGCATAGTCAAAGCGCTTCGGGCTATGTCCGTACAGCGCCTCCTGCGCCGCTCCGGGCGCGTCGCCCGTGCCGACCAGCGCCCCGGAAAAGCCAAAGACCGCCGACAGCCCGGCACCTGAGCGCGCGGCATATTCCAGCGCCAGACAGGCCCCCTGACTGAACCCGCACAGGCTGATCGCACTGCGCGCCAGCCCCTCCGCCTGCAGGCTGTCGATCGCCGCGTCGACCGCGCTCAGCGCCCCGTCGAGCCAGCTGGCAAGCTCGTTCATCGGGGCGAGAAAGCTGGTCGGCCACCACGACCGCCCCGCAGCCTCGGGCGCGGCGACAGCGACATCGGGCAGGCCCAGCCCCTCGGCCAGAGACAGCATGTCCCCCGCGGACCCGCCCCGCCCGTGCAGCACCACCAGCCCGGCGCGCGCCCGCGCCACAGGCGCGCCGCCCCATCGCAGAGCCGGGCTCATGCAACCGGCCTCAGTTTCAGCTCAGGCAGCACCCGTTCGATCTGCGCCCGCATCATTTCATATTGCGGCGGCAGCATCAGCGCCTGCCCCATCGTCTCGGCCGGCTCATCATTGGCGAAACCGGGCGGATCAGTTGCAATCTCGAACAGCACGCCGCCGGGTTCGTGAAAGTAGATCGCATTGAAATACTGCCGGTCGATCACCGGCGTCACATCGAACCCCGCCGTCGCCAGCCTGTCATGCCAGACCTGCTGCACCTCGTCAGTTTCCGCGCGAAAGGCGACGTGATGGATCGTCCCCGCGCCGCTGCGCGCAATCGTCGGCGCGTCCGAGCGGATGATATCGAGGATCGAGCCGCGCCCGCCGCCCTGCGCCTGCAGCCGCAGCCGCGCGATCCCGCCCTCGGTCACCGAGCCGACCTCGGCGTAGCCGAAATGATCCGTCAGCAGCCGCGCCGTCACCTCCGGGGCCTTCTCCCACAGCGTCACCGAATGAAACCCATCCAGCGCCTCGCCGCGCGAACCTTCGCGCTCGATCAGCTCGACCGGGGCGCCGTCGGGATCGGCCAGCACGATCATCCGCTGGCCGAACCGCTCAACTGGACCCGCGAAATCCACAGCCTCCAGCGCCAGCTTTTCCATCCATCCGTCAAAGGCGGCGGGCGGCACGGCATAGGCCACGGCGCTGGCCATACCGGGCCCGGCGCGCCCCGGACCTGCGTTCACGAAGGGAAAGAAGGTCATGATCGAGCCGGGCGCGCCGCCGGTATCGCCATAATACAGATGATAGGTGTCGGGGGCGTCAAAGTTGACCGTCTTCTTCACCAGCCTCTGCCCCAGACAGCCGCCATAGAAATCGAGGTTGGCCTGCGGCGCGCCACAGATCGAGGTGACGTGATGGAGGCCGGGAATTGAGTCTTCGGGCATGTCTCTTCTCCGATGCGGGTCGTTTGCCCTGACCCTAGAACCGAAGCGCGGGCGATCCCAGCGAACCAAAGTATGATCGACAAAGCTGTGCGATCTGCCGGGCAGACCGCGCCCCGTCCTGCGCCAGACAGGCAAAACCCCGCTGCTGTAGAAACACCCCGCAACCCGCTGATGCCACATCACATTCACCGCGCACCACGCCCCCCCTCAGGACAGTGCGCAAATTTGTCGCGGCTCGCGGTGGCAGGTCCCCGGCACCCCCTTCCGCAAGGCTTGATTTATGCTAAGCTCGGTTCAACCTAGGGGTGCCCGGCGGTCGGGCTGAGAGTGCGTGCAGAGACCGGGCGACCCTCGCCTGCTGCCGTGAAACCCTTCGAACCTGATACGGGTGATGCCGGTGAAGGAAGTGGTAGAGATGACTGAAGCCAGCTGCCTGATATGCAAGCGTTTCCGCTGATGAGCGATCATTCCGGCGGCGCGATGCTGCAGACCTCTCCCAGACCCGCCAAACCCACCAGCCCTGCTCCCGGCCTGCGCCCCGTTGCTGCCGTGATCGCGGTTGTGCCGCGCGGCGATCAGGTGCTGCTGGTGCGCCGCGCCAATCCGCCCGATGCCGGCCTCTGGGGCTTTCCCGGCGGCAAGGTCGACGCGGGAGAGACCATCGCGCAGGCCACCCTGCGCGAACTGGCCGAGGAAACCGGCGTCACAGCCACCCCCGGCCCCCTGCTCGACGTCCTCGATATTTTTGATCGTGGCACCACTGGTCAGCACCTTGTGCGACACTATGTCCTCGTCGTCACGCTCTGCCACTGGCAGGCCGGCGAACCGGTGGCGGCCGACGATGCGCTCGACGCGGGCTGGTTCACGCTGGACCAGCTGCGCTCTGATGATCTGAGCCTCAGCGAGGACGTTCTGCGCCTCGCCACACTTGCAGTATTGAAAGGATGACGGACCGAATGATCGCCAATGTCTTGACCATCGCGGGCACTGACCCGACGGGCGGTGCGGGAATTCAGGCTGACATCAAGGCCATATCGGCCCTTGGTGCCTATGCGATGAGCGCGATCACCGCCGTTGTGGCGCAGAACACGCAGGGCGTGCGCTGTTTCACGGCGATGGACGCGGGCCTCGTCGCCGATCAGATCGATGCCGTGTTCGAGGATGTCCGCGTCGACGCCGTCAAGATCGGCATGGTCGCCAATGGCGAAATCTCCCGTGTCATTGCGGAACGGCTGACGCTGCATGGTGCGCGCAATATCGTCTTCGACCCGGTGATGATCGCCTCCAGCGGCGACTCTCTCGTGGACCGCGATGCGTTGCGGGCGCTGCGCGATCACCTGATCCCGCTCGCCACCGTCATCACCCCCAACCTGCCCGAAGCCGCAACGCTGCTGAAATGCTCCAACGCCTGGACGCAGGAGCGTCTGCATGCCGCCATGGAAGAGCTGCTGCTGATGGGCTCGAAATGGGTGCTGCTCAAGGGCGGTCACCTGTCTGAGAGTGACGAGAGCACCGATCTGCTGCTCGGTCCCGATGGCGAGCCGCGCCGCTATCCCGCGCCCCGGATCGACACGCCCAATGATCACGGCACCGGCTGCACGCTGTCCTCGGCGATTGCCGCGCTGCTGCCTTATTTTCCGGTCCCCGAGGCCGTCGCCCGCGCCAAGACCTATCTGCACGGCGCGCTGATCGCCTCGCATCAGCTCAGCGTCGGCGAAGGGCGCGGGCCGGTGCACCATTTCCATGCGCTCTGGCCCGCACCACTGGAGAAGGCGGGCGAATAAGCCCGCCTCACCGCCTCCTAGCCGACCAAAGCCCCCTGCCACGCCAGAACAATCCGCCGCGCCGCCGCGCGCGGATCGCTCTGCCCGCATATGGCCGACACGACCGCCATGCCGTGCGCGCCGCTCTTGCGCACCGGGGCGGCGTGTTCGGCGTTCAGCCCACCGATGGCCACCACCGGCACCGGGCAGGCCCGCACCATCTCGCCCAGCCCGACAAACCCGACGGGCGGCTTGTGGTCGGGCTTGGTCGCGGTGGCAAAGACCGGTCCCGCCCCGGCATAATCCACCTGCACCGGATCGACCGCCATCGCTGCGTCGGCGCTCTCCACCGACAGCCCCAGCACCCGGCGCGGCCCGATCCGCCGCCGCACGGCGCCCGGGTCCATATCGCCCTGCCCGACATGCACACCGTCGGCATCAATCGCCAGAGCCGCCTCCACGTCGTCATTGATGATCAGCACGGCCCCGGTGCCCGCCAGCGCCGCCTTCAGCGCGCGCCCTGTCTCGACCAGCCGCGCCGTGCCGCCGGTCTTGTCGCGCAGCTGCACCATGGTCGCGCCGCCCGCCACCGCCAGCCGCGCCGTCTCGACCATGCCCCGATCCCGGCACAAGCCGGGATCAAGGATCAGGTAGAGGCTCAGATCAAAGCCCATCATGCCGGGACCTCCTCCAGCCCCTCGATCCTCGCCTCGCGGTCCAGATCCTCGGGACGGACATGGTGCAGCGCATCCAGAAACAGCGGCGCGAAACTGCCCGGCCCCTCCGCCGCGCCATGCGCCCGGCTGCCCGCCACCGCGAACAGCGCCAAAGCGGCGACCGAGGCCTCAAACGGCGCTGCCACGGCAGCAAACGCCCCGCACAGGCCTGTCAGCGAACAGCCCAGAGCGGTGTTCAGCGGCATCCAGACCGACCCGCCCGCGATCCGCACCGCCCGCGCGCCATCGGTGACGAAATCAACCGCGCCGGTCATCGCCACCACGCCGCCCGTGCGCTGCGCCAACCTGCGCGCTGCACCCTCGGCCGAGGCGGTACTGTCGCGCCCATCCACACCCTGCCCCCGGCTGGCCTCGCCCGCGAGGCTCAGGATCTCGGAGGCATTGGCCCGGATGATCGTCGGTTTCAGCGCCAGCAGATCCGCCGCCACGCGCCGGCGCAGCACTGTCGCCTGACAGGCCACCGGGTCCAGCACCCACGGCGTGCCCGCGCCCTCTGCCCCGGCAATCGCGGCGCGCATCCCCGCCACGAACGGCGGCGACAGCGTGCCGATATTCACCGTCAGCGCATCGGCAAAGCCCGCAAACTCGCCCGCCTCCTCCGCGTCGCTGACCATCGCGGGACTCGCCCCTGCGGCCAGCAGCACATTGGCGGCGATGTTCATCGCGACGTAGTTGGTGATGCACTGCACCAGCGGCGTCGCCCTGCGCATCGCCTGTAAAGTTTGTCCGACCTGCATCACACGTCCTCCTTCACGGTATCGAGCGGCATATAAAGGCTTCCACCCTCACGATATTTCTCGGCCATCTTCGCCATGCCCTCCTTCTGCGCCTCGGCGCGGATGTCGTGGCTGATCTTCATCGAGCAGAACTTCGGCCCGCACATCGAACAGAAATGCGCCACCTTGTGCGCCTCCTTCGGCAGGGTCTCGTCATGCAGGGCGCGGGCGGTTTCAGGGTCGAGCGACAGGTTGAACTGATCCTCCCAGCGGAACTCGAACCGCGCGCGGCTCAGTGCATCGTCGCGGACCTGCGCACCGGGGTGCCCCTTGGCCAGATCGGCGGCGTGTGCCGCGATCTTGTAGGTGATCACCCCGACCTTCACGTCATCGCGGTCCGGCAGGCCCAGATGTTCCTTCGGCGTCACGTAGCAGAGCATCGCGCAGCCGAACCAGCCGATCATCGCCGCGCCGATCCCGCTGGTGATATGATCATACCCCGGCGCAATATCGGTCGTCAGCGGCCCGAGAGTGTAGAACGGCGCCTCGTCACAGACCTCCAGCTGCTTGTCCATGTTCTGCTTGATCTTGTGCATCGGCACATGGCCCGGCCCCTCGATCATCACCTGACAGTCATGCGCCCAGGCGATATGCGTCAGCTTGCCCAACGTCTCCAGCTCGGCAAACTGCGCCGCGTCATTGGCATCGGCGATGGAGCCGGGGCGCAACCCGTCCCCCAGAGAGAACGACACGTCATAGGCGCGGCAAATCTGGCAGATCTCCTCGAAATGCTCGTAGAGAAAGCTCTCACGGTGATGATGCAGACACCACTTCGCCATGATCGAGCCGCCCCGGCTGACAATCCCCGTCACACGGTTCACCGTCAGCGGGATCATGTGCAGCCGCACGCCCGCGTGAATGGTAAAGTAATCCACCCCCTGCTCGGCCTGTTCGATCAGCGTGTCGCGGTAGACCTCCCACGTCAGATCCTCGGCAATGCCGTTCACCTTCTCAAGCGCCTGATACAGCGGCACCGTCCCGATCGGCACCGCGCTGTTGCGAATGATCCAGTCGCGGATGTTGTGGATATTGCGCCCCGTCGACAGGTCCATCACCGTATCGGCGCCCCATCGCGTCGCCCAGACCATCTTCTCCACCTCCTCGGCCATTGAGGAGGTCACGGCAGAGTTGCCGATATTGGCGTTGATCTTGACGAGGAAATTGCGCCCGATCGCCATTGGCTCCAGCTCGGGGTGGTTGATGTTGCAGGGCAGGATCGCCCGGCCGCGCGCGATCTCATCGCGCACGAACTCAGGCGTCACATGATCGGGGATCGCGGCGCCCCAGTCCTGACCATCGCGCACAGCGGCCTCCTTCGCCGCGCGGCGCCCGAGGTTTTCACGGATGGCGACGAACTCCATCTCCGCCGTGACGATCCCGGCGCGGGCATAGGCCAGCTGCGTCACCGCCGCGCTGCCCTTGGCGCGCAGAGGCTGGTGGCGCTGCGGGAACTCGGGCACCAGCCGCTCGCCCTGCACAAAACCGTTGTCCTCGGGCCGCACATGCCGCCCGTCATAGGCCTCCACATCGCCGCGCGCTTCGACCCAAGGCCGGCGGACACGCGCAAGGCCAGCGCTTATGTCGACCGGAGTCTCAGGGTCCGTATAAGGGCCGGAGCTGTCGTAGACGGTCACAGGCGGTTCACCCGCGCTCGGATGCAGGTCGATCTCTCGCATCGGCACGCGGATCGCGGGGTGCAGCACCCCGGCGTGCCAGACCTTGCGCGAGGCCGGCAAGGGCCCCTGCGTGACCTCGGGGGTGGGAAGGTTGGAAATATTCATCGGCGTCAGGCCTCCTTTGCAAAGAAGACCCAGTTCCGCGCTGAATGGAGGACAGCCCGACGCGGGAACCATGGGGGAATCACCCCCGCCTGCCCGCGACGCGCAACACCATCCCTACGCCAGTGTGAACTGGATCAGGTTCATCGGGTCACTGCGCTGCGCGGGTGCGCGATCAGTATCTCAGCCCCTTGTCGGGACCCCCCGGGTGACACCTTGAAACTGCGCGCATCCCCCGCCCCTGTCAAGCACCCCCGCCAACCCCCTGATGCCAATGACTTTTGCCCAAAGCCCCATGCCCCGCGCAATCCTGAGTGATTCACTCGGCCAGAAACTCCCGACTAAATTAGTCAACTATTTGTTTTCATTGCGCTTTTTCCTTGCGCAGACCCCCACTTCGGTTTAGAAGCATTCTTAAGACAGCCAGCAAGCCAAGGCCTCACGCCCCCGCCAGCCAGCGATCCACGCCGCTCTCAGCAGCGACCCCAATGTCCCCTCATCGCCACGTAGCCCGCCAGGTCTTGATCGCTCCCAGCCTCGCACCGTAGCCCGGACATTTCGGCCCCTTGGCCGCGCGACATCAGCCAGCCCTTTCGCGCCGCACCGAGGTGCCTCTCGCGCCACCACCCCCCGCAAATATCAGGAATTATCGCCCAATCGGCACCTCGCCCCTTGTCTTTTTGCGAATGCCTCGCAATATCATGTAGGACAGTGACCGCCCCGAAAGGACGATCCATGCGCCTGCCATATGCCCCCTTTTTGGCCCTCACCCTTGGCCTCGCCGCCACCCCCGCCCTTGCGGACCGGCTCAAGGTCGTGACCACCTTCACCGTGCTGGCCGACATGGCGCAGAACGTCGCCGGTGACGCCGCGGATGTCGTGTCGATCACCAAACCGGGGGCCGAGATCCACGGTTATGAGCCGACCCCCCGCGACATCGTGCGCGCCGCGAAATCCGACCTGATCCTCTACAATGGCCTTGGGCTTGAGCTTTGGTTCGACCAGTTCATCGCCAACCTCGGCGTGATCCCCTCGGAAACGCTCTCCACCGGCATTGACGAGATCCCCGTGGCCCAAGGTGCCTATGAGGGCAAGCCGAACCCCCACGCCTGGATGGGCCTCGCGAACGCCCAGATCTACGTCGACAATATCGCCGCCGCCCTCGCCAAGCACGACCCCGCCAACGCCGCCACCTACACCGCCAATGCCGCGGCTTACAAACAACAGCTCATCGCCACGATCGAGCCGCTGCGCGCCCGCGTCGCCCAGATCCGCGAAGATCAGCGCTGGCTGGTGACCTGCGAGGGCGCTTTCTCCTACCTCGCCCGCGACTTCGCGATGCAGGAGCTCTACCTCTGGCCGATGAACGCCGACCAGACCGGCACCCCGCAACAGGTGCGCGGCGTCATCGACGGCGTGCGCGACCACGACATTCCGGTGGTGTTCTGCGAAAGCACCGTCAACACCGCGCCCGCCGAACAGGTGGCGCGCGAAACCGGCGTCCGCTTCGGCGGCGTGCTCTACGTCGACAGCCTGTCGGGCCCCGACGGCCCGGTGCCGAGCTACCTCGACCTGCTGCGCGTGACGGCCCAGACCATCGCCGACGGCCTCGACGCCAAAGGGAGCAACTGAATGATCCCCCCAGACAATACCGCCCCCGATGGCGGCATCTCGGCCCGCAACGTCACCGTCACCTACCGCAACGGCATGACCGCCCTGCGCGACGCCAGCTTCGAGATCCCGCGCGGCACCATCACCGCCCTCGTCGGCGTCAACGGCGCGGGCAAATCCACCCTCTTCAAGGCGATCATGGGCTTCGTGCCGGCCGCGCGTGGCGACATCGGCCTGCTCGGCCTCACCGTCAAACAGGCCCTCAAGGCCAACCTCGTCGCCTATGTCCCGCAATCCGAGGAGGTCGACTGGGCCTTCCCCGTCCTTGTCGAGGACGTGGTGATGATGGGGCGCTACGGCCACATGGGCTTCCTGCGCCGCCCCCGCGCGGCCGATCACACCGCCGTCACCCAAGCCCTCGCGCGCGTCAACATGACCGACTTCCGCCACCGCCAGATCGGCGAGCTGTCGGGCGGCCAAAAGAAGCGCGTCTTCCTCGCCCGCGCGCTGGCGCAGAACGGTCAGGTGATCCTGCTCGACGAACCCTTCACCGGCGTCGACGTCGGCACCGAGGAACAGATCATCACCCTCCTGCGAGAGCTGCGCGCCGAGGGCCGCGTCATGCTTGTCTCCACCCACAACCTCGGCTCCGTGCCCGAATTCTGCGACCGCACCGTGCTGGTCAAGGGCACCGTCCTGGCCTACGGGCCGACCGAGACCACCTTCACCCACAAGAACCTGGCCGAGGCCTTCGGCGGCGTCCTGCGCCACTTCACCCTCGGCGGAGCGACCCTGCACGACGACGACGATCCCCGCCACGTCTCGATCTACACCGACGACGAACGCCCCCTCGTGCACTACGGCGACAAGCTGCACCGCCACGACGCAGATCGCGCGCCCTCCACAACGACGCGCCCGGCCGCCCCCCCGCCCAGCGCCAAAAAGGAGCCCACCGAATGACCCCGCTCCCCCCCAGCGCCCCCACCCGTATGTTTCCCTGTTCGAAATATCCCGGGGGAGTCCGCGCCCCGCGCGGACGGGGGCAGCGCCCCCCACCCCCACCGACGCCCAGCGCCCCGGCCCAGCCATGAGCGTGCTGCTAGTGCCCTTTTCCTACGGCTACATGACCAACGCCATGTGGGTCTCGGCGCTGATCGGCGGCGTCTGCGCCTTCCTGTCGGCCTACCTGATGCTCAAGGGCTGGTCGCTGATCGGCGACGCGCTGTCGCATTCCGTTGTCCCCGGCGTTGCGGGCGCCTACCTCCTCGGCCTGCCCTTCGCGCTGGGCGCGTTCCTGTCGGGTGGCCTCGCCGCGGCAGCGATGCTGTTCCTGTCGGACCGCTCGGGGCTGAAGGTCGACGTGGTGATCGGCATGATCTTCACCTCCTTCTTCGGCCTCGGCCTGTTCATGATTTCGGTCAATCCGATGTCGGTCTCCGTGCAGACCATCACCATGGGCAACATCCTCGCCATCACGCCACAGGATACCCTGCAACTGGTGATCATCGGCCTCGTCACGCTGGTGGTGCTGCTGGCGAAATGGCGCGACCTCATGGTGACGTTCTTCGATGAGAACCACGCCCGCGCCATCGGATTGCGGCCTCAGCTGCTCAAAGCCGTGTTCTTCGTGCTGCTCTCCGCCTGCGTCGTCGCGGCCATGCAAACCGTCGGCGCTTTCCTCGTCGTCGCCATGGTCGTGACGCCCGGTGCCACCGCCTACCTGCTCTGCGACCGTTTCCCCCGGCTGATCCTGACCTCTGTCCTGATCGGAGCCCTCACCGGTTTCGTCGGCGCCTACGCCAGCTACTTCCTCGACGGCGCGACCGGCGCCATCATCACCACACTGCAAACCGCGATCTTCCTCACCGCCTTCACCTTCGCCCCCAAGCACGGCATCCTCGCCGCCCGCCGCAAAGCCCGCGCCGCCCTGAACCGGGAGGTACAGCCATGATAGACCTCATGCTCGAAGACGGCCTCGCCTTCCCGTTCCAGTTCCCCTTCATGCAGCACGCCTTCCTGATCTGCCTGATCGTCTCGATCCCCACGGCGCTGCTGTCGTGCTTCCTCGTCCTCAAGGGCTGGGCGCTGATGGGGGATGCGGTCAGTCACGCCACCCTGCCCGGCATCGTCATCGCCTATGCCTCCGGCCTGCCACTGATTTTCGGAGCCTTCGTGGCCGGCATGATCACCTCGCTGCTGACCGGCTTCCTCGCCTACAACAGCCGGGTCAAGCAGGACACGGTGATGGGCGTCGTCTTCTCGGGCATGTTCGGCATCGGCATCCTGCTCTACACCTCGATCGACACCAATGTGCATCTCGACCATATCCTGTTCGGCAATATGCTCGGCGTCGGCCCGGACGATCTGTGGACGGCGGGGGCCATCTCGCTCTTCGTCACCCTCGCTCTGGTGCTGAAGTGGAAGGATCTGCTGCTGCACGCGTTTGATCCGGCACAGGCGCGCGCTTCGGGCCTTCCGGTGAACCTGCTGCACTATGGGTTGCTGACGGTGCTCTCGATGACCATCGTCGCCACCCTCTCGGCCACCGGACTGATCCTTGCGGTCGGACTGCTGATTGCCCCCGGTGCCATCGCCTTCCTGACCGTGCGCCGCTTTTCGGCCATGCTGCCGGTGGCTGTCGTGGTCTGCATGGCCTCCATGCTGTTCGGCACCTACGCCAGCTTCTGGCTCGACAGCGCCCCTGCGCCCACCATCATCCTGATCCTGACGGCCCTGTTCCTGATCGCCTTCACCCGCCGCCTGATCCTGACCCGCCGCACCGCGACATCGCTCAGCTGAGCGGTGACACATTCAAGGCGATTGACACCACCCCCCTCGGCAGAGGACGCTGTGCTCACAGCAACCTGAAAGTGCGCAAAAGTGGCCAGATCCGTGCCCGTCCCCCAGCCTCAGGCCGTGCCGCTGCCCCTCAGCGCGCTCAGCGGCGCGCATCGGCAGGTTCCGCTGCGCCTCGGCCTCGCGGGCGACCCTGGCCCCACCAGCCGCGCCGGTCTGCTGCTGACGACCAAGGCTCAGGCCTGGCGCCTGCCCCTGATCCTGCACCCCTTCCCCGAGACCGGGCTGACCCCCGCCGCGCTGCTGGCCGAGGCACGCACAGCCCAGCTCAGCGCCCTGCATCTCATCGGCCCGCTGACCGAGGCGATGCTGCCCCTGCTCGATGACCTCAGCCCGATGGCGCGCCAGCAGGGTGCGGTCGATCTGATCCTGTTTCGCAACGGTCAGGCGACGGGCGTCAACACCGGCGCCTGGGCGCGCAAACGGGCGATGACGCGCTTTCTCGCGCCACTGCCACGGGCTCAGGCCCTGTTGCTCGGGGCGGGTTTGCGTGGCCGCGCCGCCGCTTGTGCGCTGGCCTCCGCAGGGGTGAAATCCATCGCGATCTTCGATCCCAGACGCGACCGCGCCCTGGCTCTGTCGCTGTTCCTGACTCAGGGCAGCGGGATGCGCAGCACCACCCTGCCCAGCCTCGACAGCTTCTGTGACCGCCGCTTCGACGGCATCATCCGCGCCATACCCCACGCCATGCCCAATGCGCTGATCCGCCCTGGCAACCTGTCGCCCCGGCACTGGATCATCGACACCGACCCCGAAGGCAGTGGCCTGACCGAACTGGCAGGCACGCTGGGGTGCAACCACCTCAGCGGCCGCGATATCGCACAGCTGCAGGCGCGCCGCCTGCTCGACCACCTGACCTCCGCCACGCAGCAGCCCACCTCAGAGGGCTTGCGCACCGCCCGCCCCTTCCCCTACCGCCGTCTCTGACTTCCAGCGACCTCGGGCCATCTACTGGCCGAAAACCACAGCACGAGGCATTTTCGTCGCCTCTGTCGCCCGAGGGCGCGGCTCGTCTGCTGGCCCGAAAGCCCACAGCCGCGCCATAGCCGGAAGGCTGCCTGAGTCCCCCCAGTTCAGCACATCTACGCGCCGCTCACAGACGCCAGACGCCCGCCCGCACCAGCAGCCACTCAGTATACCCGCCCTTGCGCGGAGCCATCAGGCAGTGCAGCACGAAACGCAGTGGCGAAATCTCGGTCATCGGTGGTCTCCGGGGCAAGTCGTGTCAAAGCGCATCAAGAGGCCAGCCCTCTTTCGCCACCGCATAGGGCGCACCGGTAACGCAGCCATGACGCCGCCGTAACGGCCATACGAAATAACACCCCATACAGTCCCAGTCCCAGTCCCAGTCCCAGTCCCAGTCCCAGTCCCAGTCCCAGTCCCAGTCCCAGTCCCAGTCCCAGTCCCAGTCCCAGTCCCAGTCCCAGTCCCAGTCCCAGTCCCAGTCCCAGTCCCAGTCCCAGTCCCAGTCCCAGTCCCAGACAGGATCGCGCTTGGTGGATAAGCGCAACCCATCCCGGCACCCAATCGCAGATCTGCCCCGGCCAGATTTGCAACTCGACGACGCAGGTTTGCAAACCTCGCAGGTGCCAGATTTGCAAATACCTCTCTTAACTTTGCAAACCACTCGCAAAGCCGAGACCACTACAGCCGCGCCACTCAGCCCTCTGGATTTTCCCCGCGCCACAGGCTAGGCCCGGCAGATGCCCCGCACCATCCTGTTCAACAAACCCTTCGACACGCTGCCCCAGTTCACCGACAAGGGAACCGAGGGCACCCCACGCCCGACGCTCAGCAGCTATATCGACCTGCCCGGTGTCTATCCCGCAGGCCGTCTGGACCGCGACAGCGAAGGCCTGATGGTGCTGACCGATGATGGCCGCCTGCAGGCCCGCATCGCTGATCCCAAACACAAGCTGACCAAGCTCTACTGGGTGCAGGTCGAAGGCCTGCCCGACGACGCCGCCCTCACTGCCCTGCGCAACGGCGTCACGCTGAAAGACGGCCTCACCCGCCCGGCCGTTGTCGAGCGGATCGACGCCCCGGCAGAGCTCTGGCCCCGCGACCCGCCGATCCGGGTCCGCAAATCCATTCCCGACTGCTGGCTGTCGCTAGAAATTTCCGAAGGGCGCAATCGTCAGGTCCGCCGCATGGTCGCCCACATCGGCCACCCCTGCCTGCGCCTGATCCGCGCCGCCATCGGTCCGTGGAGCCTCGGCGACCTTGCCCCCGGCAGCTGGCGCGATGCCCCAGACCTGCCGCTGCGCCCAGCACGCCGGTGAGAGCGCTGCGTTAACCAGCGACTGACCGGCCAAATCGCACCGTCCGCTTACCGACGCAATACCGACACGATACCGACAGGCCGTTTCGCGGTTTTTCAGCATTAACCATTCGCGCACCGCGCCGGGGCGTGACCCGGGCGCCAAGGCCCGGGTCGCGCTCTCCTCAGGCGACGCGCGCGCCCTGCACCAAGACCCCACGCAGGACCGGCACTGCGCCCCGGATCGCAAAGCGGATCAGATCCGCCCTCTGGCCCAGCGCCACTTCGCCCCGGTCCAAGAGTCCAGCAGCCCGCGCCGGCGTCCGCGTCACAGTGGCCATCCCACGCGCCATATCACCATACCTTTGACCCAATTGCACCGCGGCCAGCAGCAGTGCCGAGGGCACGTAATCCGAGCTGATGATATCCAGCAGCCCCAGCTCCGCCAAGTCCCCAGCAGATACATTTCCTGAATGAGATCCGCCCCTTACGAGGTTGGGCGCCCCCATGATCACGGCAATGCCCGCCGCCCGGCAAGCCTGCGCCGCCTCGACAGTGGTTGGAAATTCCGCCACCCGGATGCCATGCCGCGCACTGGTTTCAACCTGCTCGGTGGTGCTGTCATCATGGCTCGCCAGCACCGCACCATAGCGTTTGGCCGCCGCGACCGCCGCCGCCTCATGGCGGGCGCCGAGGCGGTCGTTCAGATCATAGAGGAACTGCACATAGGTCTCGAACCCCTCGCGTGACATGCCGTGCTTGCCACAGACATAATCCTCGAACTTACTGATATCACGGAATTGTCTCTGCCCTGGCGTGTGATCCATCAGGCTGACAATGCCCACCCGGTCATCCGCGCCGAACTCCTCCAGCTCCTCGATCAGCGTCTCCGAGCAGGTCTCGGCGCGCAGGTGCAGATGGTGGCTGATCTTCAGCGCACCGGCCTCGCGCATCGCCAGGATTTCATCCGCCATTGGCCGTGCGTAGCGCCGGTAATCACGCTCGCTCGAGGTGATCGAGCCGACCCGGATTGCATCGAAAACCGTGGTAATTCCACAGCTTGCAAGCTCGGCGTCATGAGCCACGATGGCAGCGTGATGCGGCCAGTGCACCTTGGGGCGCGGCGTGATATGGCGCTCAAGGTTGTCGGTGTGCAATTCCACCAGACCGGGGCTGAGGTAGTCGCCCTCGCAATCCAGCGCGCCCCGCGGCAGGGCGCCAGTGCCGATCTCGGCCACCCGCCCATCGCGGATCACCAGATGCCCCTGCACAACCTCATCCGGCAGCACCAGTTGCGCGTTACCCAGTACGATTTCGTCTTTCATATCCGCCCTCACGCGCGCTTCATCTGTCATAGCTCGTCCTTCACTGGACCTGTGTTTCTTCAATCAATGCAAGCACTTCAGCCACCGCCTCAGACAATGGCCCGGCATTCTCAACGACATCCGCCTGCACACCGGGCGGCAGGGCGAACCCGGCCCGCGCCAGACGCCGCGCGATATCCTCAGCACTTTCGCGCCCCCGTGCTGCCAGCCGCGCCGCCAGAACCGTCACGGGTGCGGTCAGCAAAATGGTGCGAAACCCGGCAAACCGCGCCTGCGCCTGCGGCAGGACCGAACGCGAGAGATTGACCAGAGCGTCCCGCCCCTGCGCCAGATCATCCGCCACACTGTCGGGGATGCCATAGTGCAACCCATGCGCCGCCCAGGACAGCAGGAACTCTCCCGAGGCCTCGCGCGACAGGAACTCCGACAGGGTTACCGGCTCGAAATCCTCGCCCCCCGCATCAGCCTGCCGCGTGATCACCCGGCGCACCAGCACCGTGCCCGGGCGCTGCTCGGCCACGGCCTGCATCACGCTGTCCTTGCCCACGCCAGAGGGGCCAACAACCCCTATCAACCGCCCCGAGGTCACCTCAGACCACCCGCACGGGCGTAAACCCGGTCACATCCACGACACGGTCACAGACCCGGTCGCGCGCCTCAACATCATGAAATATCCCAACAATCGCCGCACCTCGCGCCTTGGCCTCTTCGATCAGCGCCATCACCTGCTCCCGGTTCGCAGCATCCAGACTGGCCGTCGGCTCATCCAGCAGCAGCGCTGGATAGTCATGCGCGAAGCCGCGCGCGATATTGACGCGCTGCTGCTCGCCCCCCGAAAAGGTCGTCGGCGACAGCGCCCAAAGCCGCTCCGGAATGTTCAGCCGCGCCAGCAAGGCACTGGCCCGTTCGCGCGCCGCATCCCGCGCCACCCCAAGGGCCAGTAAAGGCTCAGCCACGACATCCAGCGTCGCCACCCTCGGCACCACCCGCAGAAACTGGCTCACATAGCCCAGACGTTCCCGCCGCAGCGCCAGGATCTCGCGCGGCTCCGCCTGTGCGACATCGACATCCCCAACCATGATCCGCCCGGAGGCCGCCAGGTAGTTGCCATAAATCATCCGCATCAAGGTCGATTTCCCCGAACCCGAGGCCCCCACCAGCGCCACGCATTCGCCCGGCGCCACAGACAGCGATCCTCCCTCCATCACCGGAATGACCGTGCCACCTTGATTGTGCAGGGTAAAAGTCTTGCTGACGTTCTCAACCGATATCATCTTCTTCTTGCTCCATATTCCGGGGGAGTCGCGCAGCGACGGGGGCAGAGCCCCCAGCCCGGCAACCACCCCCCGGGCGTCAAACCTGCAACACCGAACTGACCAGCAGCTGCGTATAGGCATGCTGTGGATCATCCAGAACCTGATCGGTCAGCCCGGTCTCCACCACATGCCCGGATTTCATCACCATCAGCCGGTCCGCCAACAGCCGCACCACCGCCAGGTCATGGGTCACGATAATCGCACTCAGCCCCATCTCGCGCACCAACCCTCGCAACAGATCCAGCAGACGCGCCTGAACGGAGACATCGAGTCCCCCCGTCGGCTCATCCATGAACACCAGCCGCGGCCCCGTCACCAGATTGCGCGCGATCTGCAAGCGCTGCCGCATCCCGCCGGAAAAGGCGCTCGGGCGGTCATCGACGCGGTCCTCCGCGATCTCCACCCGGTCCAGCCAGTCAATCGCCTTGTCCCGAATATCCCCGTAGTGCTGCGCTCCGACAGCCATCAGCCGCTCACCAACGTTGCCCCCGGCACTGACGTTCATGCGCAGCCCGTCCTGCGCGTGCTGATGCACAAAGGCCCAGTCGGTGCGCCCCAGCATCCGCCGCTCGGATTCCGACATGGTCAGCGTATCGACCATGCCACGCCCGCGGGTGTCGAACAGAACGCGCCCCGCGTCCGGCGCCAACTGCCCCGCGAGACAGTTCAGCAAGGTCGTCTTGCCCGACCCACTTTCCCCAACGATTCCCATCACTTCACCAGGCCAGAGGTCAAAGCTCACCTCCGTACACCCGATCCGCGCGCCATAGCGCTTGGCCAGCCCCTCAACCCGCAAAAGCGGGCTCAGCCCTGCCTCCGTCATCGCCATATCCTTCATGCCACAGCCTCCACGCCCAACGCCCCGACATGCCCGGCCTCACGCCGCTCGCTGCAGAAATCGGTATCCGAGCAAACGAACATCCGCCCCCCCGCGTCATCGGTGATCACCTCGTCGAGATAGCTGTTATCCGCTCCGCAAAGATCACAGTCATGATCCGCCCGCCCCGCCTGAAACGGATAATCCTCGAAATCCAAGCTCACCACCTCCGTATAGGGCGGCAGCGCATAGATCCGCTGCTCCCGGCCCGCGCCAAACAGCTGGATCGCCGCCATCGACAGCTTCGGATTGTCGAACTTCGGGATCGGAGAGGGGTCCATCACATAGCGCCCCTCCACCTTCACAGGATAGGCGTAGCTGGTCGAGATATCGCCATGCCGCGCAATATCCTCGTAGAGCTTTACATGCATCAACCCATACTCCTCCAGAGCATGCATCTTGCGCGTCTCCACCTCCGAGGGCTCCAGAAACCGCAACGGCTCTGGGATCGGCACCTGGTAAACTAGGATCTGCCCCTCAACCAAGTCGCGCTCAGGGATCCGGTGGCGCGTCTGGATCACGGTCGCCTCCGCCGTTTTCTCGGTCACCGCAACCCCTGCCGTGGCCTGAAAAAACCGCCGGATCGACACAGCGTTGGTGGTATCATCCGCCCCCTGATCGATCACCTTGAAGCAATCCTCAGGCGTCATCACTGCCGCAGAAACCTGCACGCCCCCGGTGCCCCAACCATAAGGCATCGGCATCTCACGGCTGGCAAAAGGCACCTGATACCCCGGAATGGCCATGCCCTTCAGCAACGCACGCCGGATCATCCGCTTGGTCTGCTCATCCAGATAGGCAAAATTATACGCGTTCATGCGTCCGCACTCCCGTCCACAGAAGGCACGAGCCCCCCCGTTTCCCTGTTCAAAATATCCCCGCCGGAGGCACCGGCTTGCAAAGCCGGTTTCATTCCGCCGCCTCCCGCATTTGCTGGCGCATATCCGCCTCACGCCTCAGCTTCCTCACCAACTCAAGCTCGCTCTGAAAATCGACGTAATGCGGCAGCTTGATATGCTCCAGAAACCCGGTCGCCTGGATGTTATCCGCATGATAAAGCACGAATTCTTCGTCCTGCGCCGGCGCGCCTTTGTCGTCTTCGCCCAGCTCCTTCCAGCGCAGCGCCCGATCCACCAGCGCCATCGAGATGGCCTTCCTCTCGGTCTGCCCGAAGACCAGCCCATAGCCGCGTGTGAACTGCGCCGGCTCGGTTTTCGATCCCGTGAACTGGTTGACCGTCTCACACTCCGTCAGCACAACCTCGCCAATCTCGATGGCAAAGCCCAGCTCGGGGATCTCCATCTCGACCGGCACGGTGCCGATGCGCAGCTCGCCGACAAAGGGGTGATTCTTGGCGTAGCCGCGCTGCGTCGAATAGGCCATCGACAGCACAAAGCCCTCATCGCCGCGCGTCAGCGCCTGCAGGCGCAGCGGCCGCGCCGCAGGCAGCTCCAGCGGTTCGCGTGTCAGATCGCCCGGCGTCTCGTCGACCTCCGGCCTCGGCTCGTCTTGGATCAGGCCTTCCTTGTTGAGGAACTGGCTGACCCGGGGCATCACCGGATGCACCTCCGGCTCGACCTCAGCGGCGCGATCCAGCCCCTCGGCCTCCAGCGCGAAATCCAGCAGACGGTGGGTGTAGTCGAACGTCGGCCCCAGCACCTGCCCGCCCGGCACGTCCTTGAACGTGGCCGAGATACGCCGGTCGCAGGCCATCGCGCCTGTCTCCACCGGCGCGGAATAGCCAAACCGTGGCAGCGTCGTGCGATAGGCGCGGATCAGAAAGATCGCCTCGATCAGATCGCCGCGCGACTGCTTGATCGCCAGCGCAGCAAGATCGGGATCAAACAGCGACCCCTCCGCCATCACCCGGTTCACCGCCAGGCTCAGCTGCGTCTTGATCTGCGCCACGCCCAGCTCGGCCACATCCTCGGGGCCGCGTCGTTCTTCGGCCAGCCAGTCATGGGCATTGTCGATGGCGCGTTCGCCACCCTTTACAGCCACATACATCAGACATCCCCCCCAAGCGTGACTTTGGTCGAGCGTGGCAGCGCCGACAGTTTCGCGCCGCTGGTAAAGTAGAAATCGAGGCCGAGCGGAAACTGCGCCGCATTGTCCTGAAACACAGCAACCTCGGGCAGGCGCGATTGCGTCACGTCCTTGATGCCGGGGCCGCGCAGCGCCACATCGACGCCATTAAAAGCACCATCGACGATCACCGTGGCCGAGCGGTCCGGATATTCCGCCGTCCCCAGCGACAGTGCGCTCAGATCCAGCGCGCGCCAACTCCCCAACACAAACATCGCCTTGTCGGCGCTGAGCAAAGGCGCGCCAGTGTGAAAGGTCACCCAGCCCCGCAACGCCTCGGTGTCATAGTCCCCCGCCAGATGCAGCGGAGTCTCCGGATCACACAGCACCAGCAGCAGCGTCGCCGCAGCCCGGCTGACCGGCGCGGGCGCATCGCCCATTTCCTGCAGAACGTAGGTCGACCCCGGTCGCGCCATCGCCTCCAGCGCCGCGCGAAAGGCGCGCGCAGACTGGCGCGGCGCGTCGGAAAATCCGCCCGTCAGGGCTTCGGTTGCCATGCTCATCAGTCTTCCCCCCGCACCATGGTAAAGAAATCAACCTTGGTCTGTGCAGCCTTCGCCGCGCGCTTGCCCGCAGTCTCGACCATGCCAGCCTCCAGCGGCACCAGCACCGTGGCGCGCAGCACCTCGGAGGCCTCGCCCTGCATCAGCGCGTCAATCACTGCGGCCACCTCGGCCTTGTCGCGGTCGCGCCCCTGCACCATCGCATGACCCACCGCGCCACTCTCCAGCCGCAGTGAACAGCGCGTCACCGTCATCTCGCCCAGATTAAAGGCCGCGCCCGTGCCACCAGCCCGACCGCGCACCATGACGCCGCCGACCTCAGGCGCACGCAGCCACTGAAATTTCGCCTCTTGCCCCGCATCCGCCCAAAGCCGCTTCAGCTCTGCCGCCGGGGCCTTGGCAAGCAGGCTCATCCAGCCCTTGCGAGCAGTCTGATCTGCGTCCGCCATCGTCTCGTTTGTCATCTAGACACCTTGTCGATTTGTCTGATTCACTATACAACTAGACAAATGATTAGACAGCTTGCCCGCACAGCACAAGCCCGACCGAGGTGAAACTTTCATGACACCCCCCCAAGCCGCCCCCAAGACCCCGCTCTGGCAGTCCATTGCCGAGGCGCTGACCGCCGACATCTCCTCAGGCCGCTACGGGCCCGGTGACCGGCTGCCGACCGAGGCGGAACTCTCCGCCCGCTTCGGCGTCAATCGCCACACGGTGCGCCGAGGCCTTGCCACGCTGGCCGAGGGCGGGCTGACCCATGCCCGGCGCGGCGCGGGTGTCTTCGTCGCGCAGCGCCCGACCGACTACCCCATCGGCCGGCGCGTGCGCTTTCACCAGAACATCCGCGCCGCCGGCCGCCTGCCCAGCCGCAAGATCCACCTCACCGAAATCCGCACCGCCGATCCGGACGAGGCCGAGATGCTGCGCCTGCCCAAAGGCGGCAAGGTCGTCTCGACCGAAGGGATCTCTCTGGCCGACGCCCAGCCGCTGGCCCTGTTCCGTTCGGTCTTCCCGGCGGATCGCTTTCCGGGCCTCATTGCCTCGCTCGAGCGGCTGACGTCGGTCACGGCTGCCTTGGCGGAAAACGGCGTGCCCGATTACACCCGCGCCTTCACACGGGTGAATGCCAAGCTGGCCTCGGCCACGCAGGCGGTGCAGCTGCAGCTGCGCGAAGGCGATCCGATCCTGCGCACCATCTCCCTCAGCCTCGATGCCACGGGCGCGCCGGTGGAATACGGGCGCACATGGTTCTCCGGCGATCGCGTCACCCTCACCTTGGCGGGGGATCTGGAGGCTGCAACCTGAAGGCGTTTCACCGTGCAAATGACATATAACCGTCATCACCCCGATACATTCGCAAGTTACCCACAGGTCTACATAATCCCTAGCCAAGCCGTGGTCGCGTGATGTTACAAACCCTGCCCAGCCTGCGTCTGACCGGTGCCACCATCCTGCGGGACGGGGCTTTGCAACAACGCTCCATCGCCTTTTCCGAAGGCCGGATCACCCGTGGTCCGCTGCCCGAGGTCGACCTCACTGGCTATCTCATCCTGCCTGGCATCATCGACCTGCACGGCGATGCCTTTGAGCGGCACATCTCGCCCCGCCCCTCGGCCCCCTTCGCCTTGCAGACCGGCCTGCGCGCCACCGACCGGGACGCCGCCGCCAACGGCATCACCACCGCCTGGCTCGCCCAGAGCTGGAGCTGGGAGGGCGGCACACGCGGCCCCGACTTCGCCCTGTCGCTGATGCAGGCACTGAGCGATTATCGCGCCCGCGACGCCCTGACAGACCTGCGTCTGCAGATCCGCTGCGAAACCCACACCGTTGAGACCGAAGCGCGACTCGTCGAGGCGGTGCGCCACTTCGGCATCGACTACGTCGTCTTCAACGACCACCTCGACGAAGCCGAACATATGCTCGCCGCTCGCCCCGAGGAGTTCCACTTCTGGGCCAAGCGACTGGGCCGCACCAGCGAAACCCACCGCGCCGCCCTGCTCACCGCACAACGTCAGCGCCGAGAGGTGCCGCGCTACCTCTGCCGTCTCGCCGAACAGTTCGACGCGCTCGGCGTCACCTACGGCAGCCACGACGACCCCGATGGTGAAACCCGCGAGACCTTCTCGATGATCGGCGCCAAGATCTGCGAATTTCCCACCGCACGCCCCGCCGCCGCCCTCGCGCGTGCCGTTGGCGACCCGATCCTCATGGGTGCGCCCAACGTGGTGCGCGGCGGCTCGCAAGCCGGCAATATCGCCGCGACCGAGCTGATCCGCGCCGGCCTTTGCGATGCGCTGGTCTCGGACTACTACTACCCCGCCCTGGCACAGGCCGCGTTCCAGCTGGCCGACGACGGGCTGCTCCCGCTTGCCGCCGCCTGGGACATGATCTCGTCCCGCCCGGCACATATCCTGCGCCTGCACGACCGGGGCCGCCTCGACCCGGGCCTGCGCGCCGACATGGTGGTGATCGACCCCTCGACCCGCGCCATCGAGGCGACGATCAGCGGCGGCCGCATCACCCACCTCGCAGGCGAGGCCGCCCACCGCTTCACCTGCGTCCCCCACCGCGCCGCCATGGCCGCCGAATAACCTTCTTCTTGCTCCATATTCTCGGGGGAGTCGCCAAAGGCGACGGGGGCAGACAGCCCACTGCCACCCCCGCCGAAATCGCCTACCCCTCGTACTTCTCAAGAAACGCCGCCGCAGGCATCGCCCGGAAATCCTCCAGCGCCGCGCGCAGGGCGTCATGCTCCCAGTCCCACCAGGCCAGCGCGATCAGCCGCTCGGCAATATCCGCAGGCTGACGCACGCGCAGCACCTTGGCTGGTGTCCCTGCCACAATGGTGTAGGGCGCCACATCCTTGGTCACGATCGCGCCTGAGGCCACAACAGCCCCGTCCCCCACCGTTATCCCCGGCTTGATCTGCGCGTTATGGCCGATCCAGGTGTCGTGGCCGATCACCGCGCGACGGGCACGCCGGGCCGTAAAGAACGCCGGATCGACCTCCGCATCATCCCAGTAATCCGACGAGCGATAGAGGAAGTGATGCAGCGCCGCCGTCTCCAGCGGATGATCCGTGGCGCCAATCCGCACAAAGCTGGCGATATTGGCGAACTTGCCGATGGTCGCGTTGGCGACATCCGCATAGCGGTCGCAATAGGCATAGTCCTGAAACTCGGAATAGGCGATGCGGCTGCCCTTGCCGATCTCGGTAAAGCGGCCCAGCGTGACCTCGGTCAGGTCCACATCGGGATGCAAAAAGGGTTCGTTTTCACTGAGGCGCGGCATCGGCCGTCTCCTATAAATTGCGCGCGAGGCTGAGGGCCCCGCGCGACTGTCTTGCACATTGTGGTCGCGACAGGCTCAGTGCCCGCCGCCATCGCCCTTGATCAGGCGACGACGCAACCAACCTGAAAAGGAATCCATCGCAAAGACCAGCAGAACCACCAGGATGATGTAGTATGTCACCTCCTCCCAGTCCTTCTGCGTGATCATTGCCTGCGTCAGCAGCAACCCGATGCCGCCGCCGGTGATCGCCCCGATCACCGTGGCGCTGCGGGTGTTGCTCTCAAAGAAATACAGCACCTGGCTCAGCAGCACCGGCGTCACCTGCGGGATCACGCCAAACCGATAGCGCTGCACCGGGCTCGCCCCGGTTGAGCGGATACCCTCGATCTGCTTGTCATCGACGTTTTCCAGCGCTTCCGAGAACATCTTGCCGAAACTGCCCGTATCCGTCAGCAGGATCGCCAGAGCGCCAGTCATCGGGCCGGGGCCAAAGGCGCGCGCCAGAACCACCGTCCAGATCAGCGCGTCAACACCGCGGAACAGATCGAACACCCGCCGCGCGACCTGCCGCACCACCATCAGCGGCGTGAAATTCCGCGCTGCCAGAAAGGCCAGCGGCAGGGCAACCACAGCCGCGCCGAAGGTGCCGAGGAAGGCCATCAGCACCGTCTCGAACAGCGCCCAGGCGACATCCGCGTGACGCCACATCGGGTTGTACCAGAAGTCATGCCAGATCTGCGGCGCCTCACCAGACACAGCCCGGCTGACCAGCTGGCCAAACCCGAGGCCGTGATAGGGGCTGTCGAGGGTGAAGAAGAACATCTCCCACCCCATCTGATACTTGAAGACCTCGGTGCGGTTGCGCGTGATCGTCAGACGGCCCGCATCGGTGGTGATCATCACCCGGTTCTTGGCCGCGCTGATGAAATCGGGCAGCGGCCCTTCGGGAAACGTCGCTACTACCCCGCGCGCGCTCGGGCTGGCAGTGACTGTGCCATAGCCGGCAATGGCGTAGGTCACGACACCATCGGGCAGATAGGTCACGACATTGCCGCGCCCGAGGTCAATCGTCGTGCCATTGCCAAAGCTGACCCAGTCCGGCCCCGTCCCCGGCGCGTAGGTGCCCTTACGCTCGCCCTCGATCGCCACTTCGACATCACCGGTGCGGTTGTCGCGCGTCACGTGGGTCTTGTAGCTGTAGCTGTCCGACACCAGCCGCGCGGCGTTCTCAAGGCTCGCGCGCTGCGCCAGCCCGGCCACGTCAAAGGCGAAGAAGGCGTAGACCAGATAGGCCAGGATCACGACCGGGACCAGCAGGGCAAAGTTGCGTTTGCTGCGGAACATTGCCTCGGCCTGATCCTTCAGGCTGGCGGCTGGCAGATTGACAGAAAGGCTCATGCCATCATCTCCGATTTGCGGCCGTGGGTCATGCGATCACGGCCCATGCTGCTCAGCTGATCGACGATGATGATCGTGGTGATCAGCAGCAGGAAGATCGCGGCGGCGGCGTCATATTTGCCCTGCCCCCAGGAAATCGCATTCTTCAGCTCATACCCGATCCCGCCCGCGCCGACGAAGCCGAGGATCGCCGAGGCGCGGATGTTCACCTCAAACCGCAGCAGGGCGTAGCTGAGATAGTTCGGCGCCACCTGTGGCACCACGCCCAACAGCATCCGCTGGCTCCAGTTCGCGCCGACCGACGCCAGCCCTTCGACGGGCTTGAGAGAGGCATTTTCGTTCACTTCCGAGAACATCTTGCCCAGAGCGCCGCAGGTGTGGAACGCGATGGCGATCATCGCGGGCACCGGGCCACCGCCCAGCACGAAGATCAGTACCAGTGCGATGACGATCTCGGGCACAGCCCGCATCACGTCCATCAGGCGGCGAAACACCGGAATCAGCCGTGGCCACCGCGCCAGACCCTGCGTCGACAGCATCGACAGCAGCGTGCCGCCAATGGTGCCGACCAGCGTCGACACGGCGGCGATGTTCAGCGTCTCGATCAGAGCGGGGAAATACCTGGCGAGGTTTTCGGGCAGCTCGGCGCGTTTCGCCCAGGCCTCGGAAAACAGCGCGGCGGGGAAATCGGGCAGACGGTGCAGACCGGACCAGAAGCCGCCCGCATTGCGCGAATCCGCCAGCATGAAGCCCGACGACATCAGGGCGATGAACACGCCCAACAGGATCCCGGAATACAGCCGTTTGCGGCGGGTCTGGGCGAGGTAGGCCTCGCGCACGGACGCGGCCTGTCGTGGGCGCGGGATCGCACTGTCTGCCATGGCAGGGTCTCCGGTAGGTTATGTCAGGAACAAGAAAAAGCGGCCCCCCGAAGGGAGCCGCCGTGTCGCGAAGCGCTGGGATCAGCCGCCGATGGCCGCTTTGCGGGCTGCAAAGATCGACTTGTAGGCATCAACCGTGATCGGCGTGAAGCCGAGCGAGTCGCCGCCCACAACGCCATAGGCGCAATCGGCATCGGTTTCGTAGAGGTTGTCCATCATGTCGGTCATCTTGGCGCGCACATCGGCGGGCAGCGCATTGCGCAGCACCAGCGGGCCGTTGACGATGACGTCCGAGCGCCAGATTTCGACCATGTCGTTCATGTCGACGAGGCCGGCATCAACCGCTTTGCGCAACGCGCCGTTGTTGTAGCCATCTTCCCAGTTGCCCATGCCGTCGGCCCAGGTGACGCCTGCATCAACATCGCCGTTGTTGACGGCAACGATGGTCTGCTCGTGACCGCCGGTGAAGACGACCTCGCCAAAGAAATCGCCGTTGTCCATGGAATGGCCGGTGACTTCGGGGATCTCGATCGAGGGGATCAGGTAACCGGAGGTCGAGTTCGGATCACCAAAGCCGAATTTCTTGTCCTGAAGATCCATCAGCGTTTTCACGCCGCTGTCTTTGCGCGCGAACCCGATCGAGTAGTAGCCCAAGCTGCCATCGGGGTTTTCAGTGGTCAGAACCGGGGTCACGGCTTCGGGGTCTTCGAGGTAGATCTTGGCGTAGGACGACGCGCCCATGACGGCCATGTCCAGCGTACCGCCCAGCAGGCCCTGGATCACGCCGTCGTAGTCGGCAGGGGTGAAGACCTTGACCGGAACGCCCAGGGCTTCTTCGGTGTACTTGACCAGGCAGGCGTTGCTCTGCACGCGGTCCTGGGCGTTTTCGCCGCCCAGAACGCCGATGCGGAACTCAGTGATCTTGTCTTGGGCCATGGCCGGCGCGCAGAGCGCGGTGGTGGCGAGGGCGGCGGCGATCAGTTTGTTCATCTTTGGAACTCCCATGGATTATGCCCGCGCGATGTCAGCGCAAGGCAGATGAATGTGTCAGGCCGGGATCGGCATGTCGTGGGGGGTGACGCGGTCGATGGCCTCGATCTCGGTCGAGGTCGCCTTTTCGGAAAAGCTGGCATCGGCGCCGTAAATCTCGCGCGCCATGCTGGTGGTCAGCTGTTCGGGCGTGCCGTCAAAGACGATGCGCCCGTCGCGCATCCCGATCACCCGGTCGCAATAGCGGCGCGCGGTGTCGAGGGTATGCAGGTTGGCGATGACCATGCGCCCGTCCTCTTCGTGGATGCGGCGCAGGGCCTCCATCACGACCTGGGCGTTCATCGGGTCAAGGCTGGCAATCGGTTCATCCGCCAGGATCATCTTCGGGTCCTGCATCAGCGCGCGGGCAATCGCCACACGCTGCTGCTGGCCACCCGACAGCGCCTCGGCGCGTTTGGGCGCGTGCTCGGCAATGCCAAGGCGGTCGAGGATGTCGATGGCGCGGTGAATGTCGTCCGTCGGGTACAGGCTGAACAGGCTGGCAAGGGTCGAGCGGCGGTTCAGCGTGCCATGCAGCACGTTGCTGACCACATCCATCCGCGGCACCAGATTGAACTGCTGAAAGATCATCGCGCAATCGGCCTGCCAGGCACGTTTCGCCGCCCCGCTGAGGCGCGTCACGTCCCGCCCCTCGAAATGGATACTGCCGGAGGAGCTGTCCTCAAGCCGGTTCAGCATCCGCAGCAGGGTCGATTTTCCCGCGCCGGAGCGCCCGATGATGCCGATCATCATCGGCTTGTCGACGGCGATCGAGGCGCGCTCAACGGCAGTGTTTCGGCCAAAAGTCTTGGTCAGTAACTCGATGTTCAGCAATGCAATAATCCCTTAGTCTTGCTGGGCGTCCTAAGGGTCGTGGAAAACGAAAAAGTATCGTTTCGATGAAAGTTTTATGAAGCGGGATGAAACCTCATATCCCACGCACCTGCCCAAATGGGCGCTTTGGAGTTGTTAAGAGATCCGCAACTGAACCTGTCCTAAAGTGCAGGTTCATAACGGTCCTTTAGGCCATCGCCGCACTTAGAAGGGTGCGGGGCGCGCAGCGGGCGAACCGGGGCAATTCTGCCCCCCGCCGCCCTGTGACATGCAGTCCAACCCTGGAACCGGGGATCACTGGCGATGCCATATGTCGGGCCAGTGGTCGAAGGTGTGCTCATGACACAGTATCAGAAGTCTGACGTCGCGGATCGCACTGTGGCGGCCAAAGCTGCAGGTGCCCCAGTCTGTCCCGGCGTGTCCGGGAGCCCGGCAACGCGCCGGTGCCGGCATGGATAAGACCGTCGACCGAGCTGCGCGGACGCTGAGCCAGCGGCGGTCTGTGGCCCCGGCTGACGCGCAAGCGTTGCCCCAGACGCGACCTGCGCCGGTTTACGGGGGCGACAACACTGCCCTGCGCCTCGCGCTCGATCTGTCGCCGGTCCCCGCATTCGTGATCACAGGCCCCTCTACGATCCAGATGTGCAACGATGCAGCCCAACAGCTGTTCGCCGGCGCCACACAGGCGCTGATCGGGCGCGACCTCATGGCGCTGCTGCCCAAGGCCCCACAGCGCGCCAGCCTCACTGCCTCACTCGCCCGCTCCGGAGCGCATGCGCTTGCGGCCCCCTTCGACATTCTGGCGGCAGATGGCCCGATTTCCGCGCACCTCCACATCACCCCCCTGCAGATCGGAGAGGAGCAGGTCAGCTATATGACCTGCCGGCCCCTGACCTCGCCGGATCACAGTCAGAGACACCTCGCCGATGCACTGAATGCCGCCGGTGCCGCCATCATGATGGTCGCCGAAGACGGCACGGTTGAGCTGGTCAATGACGCGGCCTGCCGTTTGCTGGCTGGCACGGAGTCGCAACTGGTTGGCTCCTGCGTCGATGACTACGTGCCGCAGATATCGCGCCAGGCCCACGCCCGCTATCGCGCCGGTCACGCCCTCAGCCACCGTACCCACGCCATGGCGGGGGGGCGCTCGCTCAAGGCACTCGGGCTGGACAGGCAGGAAACATCAGTTGAAATTTCCCTCAGTCAGATCGATCTGCCCGACGGGCCACGCGTCCTGGTCACCCTCGTCGACATCACCAACCGGCTGGAGCATGAGCGCCAGATCACGGCCCGCAACGATCACCTCGCCGCCCTCAACGAAGAGCTGACGCAATTCGCCTATTCCGCCAGCCACGATCTGCGCGCCCCCCTCGCCACGATCGCTGGCCTGCTGGAGCTGTGTCTGGAAGACCTCGATGCCGGGGAACTCTCTGAAACGCGCCACAATATCACCGACGCCCTGAAGACCAGCCGCCGCAATATCCATAAGGTCGAAGCGGTCCTGACATTGGCGCGCGCTGGTCTCTCGCCAGTTGCGGAGGAGGTGATAGACCTGCCCCGCCTTGTCGCTGCCTGCTGGGATGACCTGCCCGCCGATGGCCGCCCCAAACCCGCCATCACAGTGGAAATGGACGGCCCGTCCTGCGTGCGGACCGAACGCCAGACCCTCAGCACCGTGATCGAAAACGTGCTGTCCAACGCCTGCCGTTTTCAAAACCCCGACATAGCCGAAAACTGGGTACAGGTGCGACTTCGGACTTTGGATGGCGCTGTCAGCATCCTGATCGGCGACAATGGCGTCGGCATTCCAGAGGCTGACCAACCCCGCGTGTTCGAGATGTTTCGCCGCTCGACCCATAGCAAGGGCCATGGCCTCGGCCTTGCACTGGTGCAAAAGAACGTCCTGCGCCTGGGCGGCACCATCGTTCTGTGCAGCAGCCCTGAACGCACCGATTTCATCTTCTCCTTCCCAATGATGGAGGTCACTGAATGATCAACACTTATATCGTCGATGACGTTCAGTCGGATCGCTACATCGCCCGCCGCCGCCTGCAAAAGACTGGCTGCTTCGCACCGATGGATGAGGCTGTCGATGGACTCGATTTTCTGCAAAAGTACTTTGGCCGGCCAGAGGGGGCAGCCCTTTCGGGCAACATTCCGACGCTGATCCTGATGGATATCAACATGCCCGAACTGAACGGTTTTGAAACACTGGACGAGTTGAAAAACAGGCTGACCGATGACAGGTTAGATCATCAGATCGTTGTCATGTTCTCCTCCTCCGACAATGACCGCGACATTGCTCGCTCGGTCAACACGGGAATGGTTGAGCATTTTTTCACCAAACCGATCGACGACTTCGCAATTGCGGAGATCCTTAAGACCTACCGGGACCGCGGTTTTCTGTGATCAATGCGGCTCGCGTGCCCTGCTCTGGCGGCATTTGGCTCTCCAACGGGCGGGCTCAGCCTTTGGCCGATGGCTCCTGTCAGTCAGCCCATCAACTTCACCCGCCGCAGGCGCGGGAACAGGCACAAGCGGCGCTTGCTGGCTCGACCTGATGCCACCTTGGTACGCCGCGACGCGCGCCAAACAGAATACGATGGGTCTGGCGCGACAAAAACAGCCGCGCCGGAGATCCGACGCGGCGCTGTCTCTACCAACAACCTGATAACCCCCTGCTGACCGGGAGGCCCCGACCACCAGGGATCAAAGCCTTCAGTGGGTGCGGAACACAAAATTTGCCGCGGGGTCGTCCAGCACTTGCGACCAGTCATAACCATCGCCCTCAGGGATCAGACCATAGCTTTGCAGCATCCGACGCATCGCCTCTGGCGCCCCAAACGGCGTCATGGCAAGCGACGACATCTCTTCGCGCAGCACATCCCGGATCGCCGCGACAATGTCCTGTTTCTGAAGCGCCATGGACTGATCCAGATGAGAGCGGGCCAGCTTGCTGCCCTCTTCCAGAGCGCGCAGGATCAGGGATTTCAAGGCATCCTTGGTCAGATCCGTCTTGGACTTGTAGTCGATACAGCCGCCTTTCATCGCCCGAACAGCGACGTCATGGCGAGCCTCGCCGCTGATCATGACAACAGGCGAATGGCCGTTCTTTTCGCCGTCGCGCAGAATCTGCTGCGCAGCGAGGCCGTCGCCATCGGGCAGCATGTAGTCAATGAAAACAAGGTGATACCTCTGCTTGGATAGCAATTCCCGGAAGTGATCCATGTTCGTCGCGATTGTCACCCGGACGGGCAGCTCTGTGCGGCGGCATTCACGCAGGATGCACATCGCGTCGAACTGGCTGTCATCCAGCACCAATACATCGATGCTGGCAGGCTCAGGTTCGGGCGGTGTGGCAAAGGCCCGCAGTGCCGTGGCCCGTGCCGCGGATGTCGCATGAATTGCAGTTTTATCAATATCCATCGGAAACCTCCTTGCTAGACAGAGCCTTTTTCGAGAGCAGACTCTGCACATGTCGCACCGCAAGACTTTCTCAGCAGGCTTGAGGTTTCGTTAAGATCCTCACCTGCTATCTGTCGCATTGTCTGCGAATTTGCCCCAGTTCGCAGACGCACCACAGGAAAAGTTCAGCGGTTGTTAGCGCTCCGCGTCACAGTCTGTGCCCATGACAGGCCAAAGCGCACCCTCAGATCACACCCTGCCCGCCAGTGCCGCCGCGCTTGGCCCCAATGTCGTCCCGGACCCGGTCGAGGAACTGCTCTATGTCCTCACCCACGATCTGCGCACCGGATTTCGGGCCATCCTGACGATTCCCGATTTCATCGAAGAAGACCTGACGCCCCTGCCTGAACCCCAGCAAAGGATGTTGGCAGAACACCTTGAGATGCTGCGCATTCAGGCCCGACGCTGTGACAGGATGCTGCTGGACCTGCGCGACTACTCCCGCATCGGCCGTATGGCCGCCCCGACTGAGGATCACCGGCTGAGCGACATCATCAGCCGCAGCCTCAGTACCGCCCCGCTGCCCGACGGTTTCACTCTGTCGATCCGTGGCACGGCCAGCCTCTCAGGACCGGGAAACGAGCTTGCCCAGTTGTTTGGCGCGCTGTTCTCGAACAGTGTCAAACACCACGACATGACAACTGGACATATCGACATCACGGCCATCGCAAAAGATCAGATGGTCCGCATCATCGTCGCGGATGACGGCCCTGGCATTCCCAGCCGCTTTCGCACCGCTGTGTTCGACATGCTGCGCACATTGCGGCCGCGCGATGATTGCGAAGGCTCCGGCATCGGTCTGACCCTCGCGCGCAAGATCGTCTGCAACCTCGGCGGCACGATCGAGGTGATGGACAGTCAGGATGCCCGCGGCGCCGCAATCTCCCTGACGCTGCCCGGTCACGTCTGACACCACGGGTTTTCCCGCAACGTGTTGCGCGCAATCGCACGGCGGCCCCCTTGGCGTCTCTCGCACAGCATCCTATAAGCGCCGCATCCAGCCCAGATCCCGCACCCGGAGGACACGATGCGCAGAGCCCAGATCACCCGGAGCACCGCCGAAACCGACATTCAGGTCCTCATCGACCTCGACGGCACCGGCCGCTACGAGAACGACACCGGCGTTGGCTTTTTTGATCACATGCTGGACCAGCTCTCGCGCCATTCGCTGATCGACATGGCGATCACCTGCAAGGGCGACACCTATATCGACGATCACCACTCGGTCGAGGATGTCGGAATCGCACTGGGTCAGGCGCTGGCCGATGCGCTTGGCGACAAGCGCGGCATCAACCGCTATGGCGATTGCCACCTTGCGATGGATGACACGCTGATCCGTGCTGCCCTCGATCTGTCAGGCCGCCCCTATCTGGTGTGGAACGTCGACTTTCCGACCGACAAGATCGGCACCTTCGACACCGAACTGGTGCGCGAATTCTTCCAGGCCTTCTCGACGCACGGCGGCATCACGCTGCACGTCGACCGCCTGCACGGTCTTAATTCACATCACATCGCCGAGGCCGCGTTCAAATCCGTCGCCCGCGCCCTGCGCGTCGCCGTTGAATCCGATCCGCGCAAAGCGGATGCCATCCCCTCGACCAAGGGCATCCTCTGAATGCTGACAGTTCTGATCGACTACGAGAGCGGCAACCTCCACTCTGCCGCGAAGGCCTTTCAGCGCATGGCGGCTGAGGTCGGCGGCGGCGAGGTCATCGTCTCGGCCCGCCCTGAAGACGTGGCGCGCGCCGATCGCATCGTGCTGCCCGGCGATGGTGCCTTTCCCGCCTGTCACGCCGCCCTTGCCGGGGCGGGCGAAGGCTCGGTGCTGGAGGCGCTGCGCGAGGCGGTCGAGGTCAAAGGACGCCCTTTCCTCGGCATTTGCGTCGGCATGCAACTGATGGCGCGGGTCGGTCATGAGTACAGCGAAACCAAAGGCTTGGGCTGGATCGACGGCGAGGTGACACGCATCACACCCGCCGACCCTGCACCCGGCGCCACATCGCTGAAAGTGCCCCATATGGGCTGGAACGACCTTGTCATTGATCAGCCGCACCCGGTCCTGACAGGCATTGAGACCGGCCAGCACGCCTATTTCGTGCACTCCTACCACATGAGCGTCACTGACCCCGCGCAGCGGATTGCCCATGTCGATTATGGCCAGCCCGTCACCGCCATTGTCGGGCGCGACACCATGATCGGGATGCAGTTTCACCCGGAAAAAAGTCAGGGCACCGGCCTGCGCATGATCGCCAACTTCCTGACCTGGGCCCCCTGAGCACCAAACGGCGGGGCATCGCGGCCCCGCCCTCTGCCTTATTTCACCCGCAGCCAGGTCTGTGTCTTGCAGATCGGCCCGATGCAGCCCGACACTTTCAGCAGACCGCCTTCCAGCGTCATTTTTGAACGGTAGATCTTGCCGGTCGAAGGCTGCCAGATCTTGCCGTCCTTATAGCTGCCACCGCCTTTGGCAACCATATCCCAGACGATAGCCTTGCCCTTGTTTTCACTGACATATTCACCGCTGTCATTGAACGTGCGGCTGATCACGCCGCAAAACGCCGGTCCACAGGGCGTCACGGTGACGACGGCATAGGCCCCGTCATCCGCCTGTGTCTTCCACTGCCCCTCGACCGGATCGGCCAGTGCGGCACCTGCCGACAGGGCTAACAGGGCCACCGCAGCATACAGTTTTGTAATCCTCATTGCGCTCTCCTCCTCTGCGCTCCTCCGCGCTCAGCCTGCATCCACGGGCCTGTTTCGCGCAATCATGCCGCAGCGTCGGGGCCAGCAGATTTATCGCCGACGCTGGGTCAACCGCGACGGATGCGTCGCATTGCATTCCCACGCGCACAGAGGCAAAAGACCTCCAAGCAGCAATAAAGGCCTCGCGATGATCCTCTATCCCGCTATCGACCTCAAAGACGGCCAGGCCGTGCGTCTGTTCAAAGGCGACATGGACAAGGCCACCGTGTTCAACGATGACCCCGCCGCTCAGGCGATGGAGTTCGTCGAGGCAGGCTGCGAATGGCTGCACCTCGTCGACCTGAACGGCGCCTTCGCTGGCACTCCGGTGAACGCGGCCCCGGTCGAGGCGATCCTCAAGCGCACCAAGGTGCCCGCGCAGCTCGGCGGCGGCATCCGCGACATGGCGACCATCGACCGCTGGCTGTCGCTCGGGCTGGCGCGCGTCATACTAGGCACCGTTGCGGTGGAAAACCCTGCGCTGGTGCGCGAGGCAGCCCGTGCCTTTCCCGGTCAGGTCGCGGTCGGAATCGACGCCCGCAACGGCTTTGTCGCGACCAAGGGCTGGGCAACCGAGACCGACGTGCAGGTCATCGACCTTGCCCGCTCGTTCGAGGACGCAGGCGTTGCGGCGATCATCTACACCGACATCAACCGCGACGGCGCGATGCAGGGCCCCAATGTTGCGGCCACGGCCGAGCTGGGCAACGCCGTCTCGATCCCCGTCATCGCCTCGGGCGGCGTCTCCTCGCTCGATGACCTGCGGGCGCTGAAAACCTGCGGAGCCCCGCTGAACGGCGCGATCTCGGGCCGAGCGCTCTATGACGGCGCGCTGGATCTGGCCGAGGCGCTGGCCCTGCTGAAGGCATAGGCGCAATGGCGCGCCGCGACACGGGCAAATACCGCCTGCTCAACCGGATCGGCCTGATCGGCACGCTGGCCCCTATCGCGGCCTGGCTGCTGGCGCTGGCGCTGGTGCGCTTCCTTGCCTCGCTCGGCTGCCAGATCGACGAAGGATCCTCGCATCCTTGCGTCTTTCTCGGGCGCGATCTGACCGACCTCGCCTATTCGCTGGGCTTCTTCGCCGCCTGGGGGCCGCTGATCCTGTTCCCGATCTGCGCCGGTGTCGCCATGCTCTGGGGCCTGACGCGGCTGATCCTGTTCATCGCCCAGCCGAAAGACTGACGCGACACACCGACAAGGGCCCCACTGGCCAGCCCTGCCAAAGCGCGCTAAACCGCACTCAACTCCATCGCCCCCCGAGGTCCCCATGCTCAAGACCCGCATCATCCCCTGCCTCGACGTCGCTGATGGCCGCGTGGTCAAGGGCGTGAACTTCGTCGATCTGCGCGACGCGGGCGATCCCGTCGATGCCGCGCGCGCCTATGACGCCGCCGGCGCGGACGAGCTCTGCTTCCTCGACATCCACGCCACACATGAAAACCGCGGCACCATGTTCGATGTGGTCACCCGCACGGCTGAGCAGTGCTACATCCCGCTGACGGTCGGCGGCGGCGTGCGCACCGTCGCCGATGTGCGCGCCCTGCTGCTGGCGGGCGCCGACAAGGTCAGCTTCAACTCCGCCGCCGTGGCCGACCCGGACGTGATCGCCCGCGCCGCCGACCACTTCGGCAGCCAGTGCATCGTCTGCGCCATCGACGCCAAGACCGTCGCCCCCGGGAAATGGGAGATCTTCACCCATGGCGGGCGCAAACCCACCGGCATCGACGCGGTCGACTTCGCCCGCCTCGTCGCCGCCAAGGGTGCGGGGGAAATCCTGCTGACCTCGATGGACCGCGACGGCACACGCGCCGGCTTCAACCTGCCCCTGACGCGCGCCATCTCCGACGCGGTCGAGGTGCCGGTGATCGCCTCAGGCGGCGTCGGCAATCTGGACCACCTTGTCGAGGGCGTGACCATCGGCGGTGCCTCCGCCGTCCTCGCCGCCTCGATCTTTCACTTCGGCGACTACACCATAGCACAGGCCAAAGATCACATGGCCGCCGCCGGCATCCCCATGAGGCTGCAATGACCGACACCCTGCAAAAACTCGCCGCCACGATCCAGAGCCGCAAGGGCGCTGACCCGTCCTCCAGCTGGACCGCCAAACTGCTCGACAAGGGCCCGGAGAAATGCGCCGAGAAATTCGGCGAGGAATCCATTGAGGCGATCATCGAAGCCATCAAGGGCGACCGCGACCGCCTGACGTCCGAGGCCGCCGATGTGCTCTACCATCTGCTGGTCATGCTGACCGCCCGTGACGTGACGCTGGCTGATGTCATGGCCGAGCTTGAGCGCCGCGAAGGCACCTCCGGCATCAGCGAAAAGGCCGCGCGCCCGCAAGCGTAATCGCCCCGGCTTCTTCTTGCCTTGTACTCTGGTTGAGGTGCGCCCCGCGCACCGGGGGCAAAGCCCCCTCTTCCCCCACAACTGAATGCCCCGCCCGAGCGCCCAGCCGCCCGTTTCCGCTCAGAACAGCCGCGCCAGTTCGATCTTCGGGCAACGGTTCATCACGACTTCAACACCCTGCGCGCGCGCTGTCGCGGCCGCCTCGGCATGGGCGATGCCCACCTGCATCCAGATCGTCTTCAGCCCCGGCAAGGCGGCCAGTGCCTCCTCGACCACGGGGGGCACCTGCTCGGGGCGGCGAAAGACATCGACCATCTCGATGGCCTCTCCCAGCGCCGCGCCCGCCTCGGTCAGCGAGGCATAGACGGTTTCCCCCAAAATCTCCTGACCCGCGAATTTCGGGTTCACCGGGACGATTCGCATGCCATGGGCTTGCAGGATCTCCGGGACAAAATGATCAGGCCGGGCCGGATCGGGGGTCATTCCGACAACAGCCACCACTTTGGTGTCACTCAGGATGCGTTTCAGATCCGCATCGGCGTAGGTCTCATCCATCGGCATTGTGTGCCCTCCATTCGGTTGGCCTCAGTCTATCAAGGTCGCCCGCCCCTGCACCCCTAAACTGATGTATGCCCCCCCCGCCCCTCATCGCCCTTTCACAAGACCCCGCACAGAAAAAAGCGCCCAAGGTAAACCTTGGGCGCGAGTGCGGAACGAGGGACAGTAAAGGGAAACGACGGCGTTCCGTGCCGAAGCCTCTGCTATGGTAATTAGGACAGGCCAAGCGAATAAGAAGAGGTTGTAATACGAATGTGAACGACGCGTTTATGGCGAGGCACTTTCCCCCAGCCCCTCTCCCCTCAGACTGGCCCTAGCCCCGCGCCGCATAGAGCGCCACCGCAGCGGCGTTCGACACGTTGAGAGAGCCGAAGTCGCCCGCATATTCGATTCGCACCAGCGCATCGCAGGTCTCGCGGGTTTTCTCGCGCAGACCCGGCCCCTCGGCGCCCAGCACCAGCGCGATGGGGCGATCGCGCACGCCCTCCATCGCCTGATCAATGGTCTGTTCGGCCTCGCCCGCCAGACCGAAGACCAGATAGCCCATCTTCTGCAATTCCTGAATGGCATCCGCCAGATTGCGCACCTGCAGATAGGGCTGCCGCTCCAGCGCGCCGCTAGCCGTCTTGGCCAGGGCTCCGGTCTCGGGCGCGGAGTGGTGGCGCGGCGCGACGACAGCGCAGGCACCAAACACCTCAGCCGACCGCAGAATCGCCCCGACGTTATGCGGATCCGTCACCCGGTCCAGCAGCACGACGCGTGGGGGCCGTGTGCCATCGCCCATGCAACGATCCATCAGCGATCCCCAGTCGAGCGTCCGGACCTCCAGAGCCGCCCCCTGATGCACCGATTGCGGATCGATCGGCGCATCAAAGCGGCGCGGATCACTGATCTCCGGCTCCATGCCGGATTTCGCAATGGAGTCCGCCAGCTTGTCGAGCGCGTTCTTCGTCACCACGAGGCGCAGTTTCTCACGGGCCGGATTTTCCAGAGCGTCACGCACCGCATGCAGCCCGAACAGCCAGACGGTCTCGGCCGCGCTCGCCTTCTTGGCCTGTTCCTTCTCGACGATCCACTTGGGCTTCTTCATCTTCTTCTCCTGTGCGCATTTTGTCGCCTGCCCCGATCTCTGTGCGACGTCGTGCACAGAATCCTGCGGGGTGCTGCGCCAAAATGCTGCAACGCAATACCGACGGGATACCGTTCACATACCGACGGGATACCGAAGTCGGTTTTTCCCTGCCAATTTGCGCCAGTCTAACTGGTTTTGGCGTGTTATGCTGCTGCTGAGTTCACTGCAAGCAAGCTCGTTGCGTTTTTCCGGTTGACGACCCGCGGAGGCCCCGGTAATCACCCCACACGATCAGCGAGGGGCCACACGGTCACAGCAGATCAGGGCGACGGGCTGCAAGGTGCGGCAGCGGACTGTAACTCCGCCGGGGAGACCCACGCCTGGTTCGATTCCAGGGTCGCCCACCATCACCTTTCTTTTCAGATACTTATGACACGGCATTGCCGGTGCGCCACTTTGGTGGAACACGGCTATGCAACTGGCCTCCTATCTGACGACCTCCCGGCACGGCATATGCTACTTCCGCGGGACCTTGCCGAAGACGATGCACCCAAGCGGCAGGACGCGCCACGTGAGGGTCTCGCTCCGCACCCAATCTCCCCGGCAAGCACAGTCGATGTCGCGCGCGCTGGTGCTGGTTGGACAAAGTGCACTCCGCAGCGCATCGCTTGCCGCCATGACCTATGAACAGATGACCATGCTGTCAGGCACATCGGCTTGCGATAGTCGAGTTATCATCGAATGGGCTAGGCTTTGAAACACCAAGCCACCTCGCTTCATGCATAGGGTAGGCAACAGCTTCTTGTTGAACCATCTCCCGACATTTCTCCCGTAGCCGTTCTGGGTTGTGTAGGTAAGCGAAAGGAAGAGCCAAGCGTGTGCCTTTGCGCACCTACGTTACACCAAGTCCAACAGCCCAAAACCAGGGAACTTTGAGTGTACAGGTACAAGGCGGGCAGAAGCATTGTTCTTCCGTTTCGTCCCATCAGCTTCGTTGAAATCGAAACACCAGATTCCTCCCCTACCTTGCATGTCGCTCATATGAAGTTGGGCAACTTCGTTCAGACGGGAGACCGTGAACATTGCAATCAGAACTGGCCTCTTATGGTCTTCTTTTTTGACCAAGCCATCGGGGTTTGCTGTCAGGTATCGGAGCAACAAGGCGAGTCGCTGCCCGGAGGTGCATCTCTCTTTCCGTCCATGCCGCGTGTCTTCGTAGTGCCCCGTCCGCCTGTAAAGACGTTCTCATCGGCATGGCCATTGGTGACGCCCAAGCTGTAAACGACTGGAACGCGCTCAGGTAGCTGCGCGAGCGAAGCTTGCATCGCTGTATTGCAGCTCTGACGGCGTGCGTGGTCGTGGCGCTCCCGTGACGAACTTGTCCCATAAAGCCTCCTTCCTAGCCTGAGAAAGGAACGCACCATCAAACCATGGGATCAAACACCAAGAGGCTTCCTAAAATGCCACAGGTTTCCTTCTGGTTTCCGCGCGTGGATAAACTTGGACTTTACACTTTCAGTTCATTCCTTGCGCAAACGCCATAGGAGATGCGGCAATGAAACCAACTAGGGGCCTCAGGATCGGTGTCCGTATCTATTCGATCATCATCGTCTCGATATTTGCGAGCGCAGCGCTTGCATTCACGATGTACGATATCACAGTCAGAAACATCTACAGCATGCGCGAAGCACACCTGCGTGACGTTGTGGATTCATCAGCAAGCCTGGTCGCGGCGTTGAATCAGGATGTCATAGACGGAAAAAAGACCCTGGAGCAAGCGCAGGCAGAAGCTGTCGATCTGCTCCAGAAAGTGCGGTATGATAACGGCAACTACCTCTTCGCGTTTGATTACGACACCACCGTCAAGGCGCATGGTCGGAGCCCCGACCAAGTTGGCGCGCGCAAGGGAGGCGCCCTTGATCCTAATGGTGTGGATGTCTACGGTTCGTTGTTGAAAGCGGCGCAAGGCGGTGGCGGCGTGGTGTTTTACGCAACGCAACGCACCGGAGGCGAAAATTCCGAGCTGCTCGCCAAGATGAGCTTCTCGCGCGCCTTCACCCCATGGGGGTGGGTCATTGCGACAGGCTCCTATATCGAGGATATCGAAGCCCAAATCGCCAATATCAGGATGCGGGCCTATATCGCCTTTGGCATCGGTCTTTTGTGTCTCGGCGTTGTCAGCTGGTTCATTGCGAGAAGCGTCACAGGACCTATCAACAAATTGAATGCGCGCATGCGAAGCCTGACCCAAGGTGATTCTTCCAGTGAAATACCCTTCGTTCAAAAAGCGGATGAAATCGGGGAAATGGCGCGCTCGGTCGAGACTTTCCGCCAGGATATTCGTCATGGCGCAGGGCTTGAGCGTGAGGCAGCGAGGCGCAAGGCCGAGCAGGAGGTGGCGGTTTCGGAATTGGCTCGTGGCCTGAAGCTTCTTGCGACTGGAGATTTAAGTTCGCAGCTGAAGGACCCTTTCCCCGATGGCTATGAAGCGTTGCGGAGTGACTTTAACGGTGCAGTGAATAAGCTTGCCGATCTGATAGGCACGATCAGCGAGACCTCAGTCAGTCTTGAGCACCGCGGCGAAGAGATAAGCAGCTCGGCTGAAGTTGTCGCCCGCAGTTCAATTGAATCTGCTGCCTCTCTCGAAGAGGCCGCCGCAGCGATCGAAGAACTGACGTCCTCGGTCAAACTTGCCGCCAAGGGAGCGTCGGAGGCAAACGTCATCGCAACCGAAGCGCGTGGCAACGCGGCTCAAAGCGGCGAGGTCGTGCGCCGGGCTGTCACGGCCATGGGGGCAATCGAGAACAGCTCGGGTAAAATCGCTCAGATCATGGATGTTATCGACGATATTGCATTTCAAACCAACCTCCTCGCACTGAATGCCGGTATTGAAGCTGCAAGAGCGGGTGAGTCCGGGCGCGGCTTTGCTGTCGTTGCCTCGGAAGTGCGCGCACTGGCGCAGCGATCATCAGAGGCGGCTCGCGAAATCAATGTGCTTATCACGGAGAGTAGCAACCACGTTAAAGAGGGCGTCTCTCTGGTCAATGAGGCCGGAGTGTCGCTGGACCAGATTTCTGGGTCCGTTGCGAAGATTGCCTCTCATATTTCGGATATCGCTACCTCGGCAAATGAGCAATCAGCCGGAGTAAGCGAAATCAATACATCCGTTGCGCATCTGGACCGCACCACTCAAGATAATTCGGCCAAGTTTCAGCACACATTGGATTCCAGCCGTTCAATGACTCAGGAAGCGGTTAGCCTGCGTCGCGCACTTGGGCAATTCAAGTTGGCACGCGGCACTGCGAAGGTGGTGCCATTCGGCGCAGCAGCGCAAGTATCCACAAAACCCAAGCCTGTCTCCAAAGCGGTGAACGCATCAGTTGCAACCGGAACTCACAATACTGATACTTGGGAAGATTTTTGAGCGCACTGTCCTAAGAGATCATTGTCAATAATCCAAATACAAAGTTGTTGGCTCGCCGCAGGCTATATAGTTCGGTGCTGTGGCGCGGAATTGTTGCAAAATCCTGAGTACCAAGGATTTAAATGTTAACCCTTTCGGTTATGCTGTTCGATGGCTGTGTTGCACAAATCCAAGAGGGCTTCATGTTGTGAACCCAATGTGGTAGCTGGCCCGCATGAGCAAACCGACCTCACCGACCTACAAGACGACGAACTGGGCTGAGTATAACGCGGCGCTGAAGCGCTGCGAATCTCTGACGATCCACTGACCGGCAGTGCATTGCGCAGCAATGTCACGAGGGGTTGGTTCGATCCCGAGATGGACTGGGATGCCGAACCTTCCGGCAAGAGGGGCAGATCGCGGACTTTCAGTGACGTCGCGATCCAGACGTGCCTGACCTTGAAGGTGCTGTTCGGGATGGCGCTGCGTCAGACGACTGGGTTTGTGGAAAGTCTTCTGCGGCTGACGGGGCTGGACTGGCCTGTGCCCGACTTCAGCACCATCTGCCGACGTCAGGAGACACTCGCGGTCAACATTCCGTATTGCGGCTCGAAAGGCCCGCTGCAACTGCTTATCGATAGCACCGGCATCAAGGTTGAAGCGGAAGGCGAATGGAGCACCCGCAAGCACGGTGGCCGCAAACGGCGTGTCTGGCGCAAGATCCACATCCACTGCCCGGCAGGCGATTGCGAAGCAATCTGCCGAGACGGGGCATCGACGAGCAAACGCTCGAAATCAGAGCCGTCGAGATCACCGGCAGCAACACGGGGGATGCACCGATGTTACCTCATCTGCTGAACCAGATACCGCGCGATCAGGAGATTGATAGTGTGACCGCGGATGGTGCCTACGACACGCGCGAATGCCACAACGCCATTGCAGATCGCAGTGCGGCCGCGGTCATCACGCCACGCCGAAATGCCCTGCAATGGACGCCAACCACCGCCGGTGCCATCGCCAGGAACGACGCACTCCGCGCATCGTCGGGCGCTCTGGCGGAACTGGAGCGGATATCACCGCCGGAGTCGCATCAAGATATGAACCGGGCCAGAAAACGATCCGTGGGATCGTTTTCCCGGCGATTGGATGCATTGTGTGAAACTACTCAGCCAACGCCTGATGGCACGGGACTTCGACCGCTAGGTCGAGAAGGTCCAGGTGCGCATCGCGATCCTGAACGGCTACACCGCCCTCGGCATCCCCGTCACAAAGGCCGTGGGATAAATCCGTCTGGGGTAAGGCGAGAACTTTCCGTCAGCTGATTTGCGCAACAAAGTCCTTCCACTGAATGATACGCTTTTGTTCTATTTGCCTTGGTTTACATTGCGCTTGGCCAAACCCAACACTTTCGTTCACCTATTGCAGATGACTTTGGCTGAAAGATTGGTTCCACTATGCTACCGAAATTGGTTTTCACATGAAATTACACGCTTGATCAGATCGGATGGGTCGGATGGAAGAGCACCAGACATTCAATATCGTCATTGTCGGTCAATCCGGTCGGCTCCAGTATGAAGCTGTACTTTTCGCGGCCTCACTGCGCGCCAACAGCCCCGGTTTCAAGGGCCGCCTGTTCGTAGCAGAGCCGCAGCCTGGCCCTCTGTGGCCGCAGGATCCGCGCATCGATAACGAAGATCTCCGGATACTGCTAACGTCCCTCGGAGCTGAAATCTTGCCTTTTGAAAGCCGCCACTTTGGTGCCTCCTATGGATATGGAAACAAAATAGAATGTCTCAGATTTCTCCCGGAGGGAGAGGCATTCGTGTTTTTCGACAGCGACACCCTGATTATGGACGAAGTGACGCGGGTGCCCTTTGATTTCGCTCGCCCCACAGCCTCGCTTCGCCGCGAAGGCACGTGGCCAGTGATTGAACTCTATGGCCCTGGATACACAGAAATATGGAAAAGCCTTTATGATAGATTCGGGCTAACCTTTGAGACCTCGCTTGACCATGAATGGCCCGATGAATTCTGGCGGCGATACCTGTATTTTAATGCAGGTTTTTTTTTCTATCGATGCCCTCGTATTTTTGGACAGCTTTTTCTGGATATCGCGCTGTCGATCCGAGTCGACCCGCCCGCCGCACTTGTTTGCCAGCCTCTTGACCCTTGGCTGGATCAGATCGCGCTGCCTCTTGTGATCCATGCTCTCGGAGGCGGCCGCGACACGCTGCCAGAGGGCCTTCTGGATGGACAAATCAGCTGCCATTACCGCATGTTGCCACTCCTTTACGCGCGCGAAAAAGAGGCTGTTATAACCGCGCTCGAGGCTGTGACTGGCCCCAACAAGATCAAGAAAGTCCTCAAGAATTATGAGCCCATGAAGCGCATGATCTATCAGGGCCGCGGCAAGAAGGTGCGGGAACTGTTCGATCAAACCGATCTGCCGCGCAAGGAACAGGCCATCCGAAACCGTCTGAAACGCGCAGGGTTCTGGTTGCGCTAACTGGCCGGAATTTGCGACGCGTTCCGCAAGAATATTGGCCAATGCTCGCCAACCTCACTTTAAACCGCACCTAAGGCTCACTTACAAATATCACGCCACTCCCACGCACCTTGTCATCAAGACCCGACCATTCGTCTAGCTTGAGCATCGGCACCAAATGCGATCCCATTTTTCCAGTCGGCGCGTTCGACATTCGCTCGCCGGAATGCCATGACATTTGACGGCCATATCGTCCAAAACAGGCCCATTTTGGCACACAGTGTCCCTCCTCACCCCATATATTTTTACATAGAATGTGCTGGATTTTTCTAGGTCCGACGCGTGAAAAACACAGTGAGACGGGTTGATCCTGTTCACTTCGTCCAGATTGCCTCTTAGTTTTATTGCGCTGAGCAGGCACATTTCACAACGCGATTTCAATGCGTTGACTTCAAGGTCAAAGGGAAAAGCCCCTATTGAAGAGGGGCTGGTTGCCACAAAGTGCCAGATCGACTGATCTCACGCGGTACCATCGACCGTTTTCTGCCGATGGTTTGGGTTTCGCTTTGCGTCGCCGTCTCACTGCGATACTCTCGCAACATCAATGCGAGCCCTCTGGGTTGTCGTTCGTGGGACTCCTTCCATACGGGGTTCCAGTCCCCTCAGCTTCTGGCGAAAGCCCAAACGACCAGACATGCGACCGAATTTTGCTCTGAACTTCACCTCCGCTGGCCTCGCGCTGTTTCATCGTACATCCACGGGATGGGCGCGCGTGGGGGATGTGAACCTTGCGTCGGAGGACTTGGAAACTGATCTGTCACATCTGATGCAGCGCGCGCAGGTCCGTGACCCTATGCCGATGCATTGCAAACTGATCATCCCCAACGATCAGATTCGCTATATTGCCATCGAGACCGGCGACGTGACCGAGATTGACAGGCGCGACATGGTGATGCGTGCTCTGGTTGGCCAAACCCCATATCACATTGAAGAACTGGCTTTTTCCTGGTCCGTGTCAGGCGGTTTCACACAGATTGCAGCTGTCGCCCGCGAGACTCTGGAGGAAGCTGAGGGTTTTGCCAGCCAATACGGTTTCAACCCGGTGTCTTTCGTCGCCATCCCTGAGCCGGGCGTATATTCTGGCGAGGCCTATTTCGGTCCGACCTATTTCGCCACGCAAGAATTGGGCGGCGAGATTGTTGAGCGCGATGTCGTGCAGTTGCCCATGCTAGAGGATGTCGTGCCTGCTGACAGCATGCAGACACCCGTAATTCCTGCCTCCTCGGAGGCTAACTTGTCGACCAGGCCTTTGCTGATTCTTCCCGAGATACTCTTTCCACGTCGCCGTGACATCATGGGACCAGAGGCCCTCACTCCGCAGATTGCGCCCCATATAGAAACGACCTCGGCAGTAAAGACTGACAGCACGAGACAGCAGACCTCACTGCCCGAACTAGGCTCTGCACACCAAAGCACCGCCGGGTCTACCGGCGCGCAGCCGGCATTGGCAACTATGCCGCTCCGCCCCGCCGAGGACGAAGCGGAGCAGATGACGATTTTCGGTGCACGAGGTGCGGAAGCGGATCCTCCGGCAGCACGCCGCAAGATGACTGTGCTGTTGATATGCTTTGTGATACTGGGCGCCGCGGGTGCAGCACTGCTGAGCAGCGATCACACCCTCGGCTTGTTTCCGGGCCAAACCGACGCTGACGTGTCTGTAGACGTTGAGACGTCTGCAAACGGTGGCACATCCAGCCCGTCCCAGCCGGTGCCTTCACTTGAAACGGCAAAACAGGGCATTCCCTCTTCGGATATCGACCTGCCAGACCTCGGGGAAGCCGTTGCGCCAGCACCCGCCCCCCCCCTGTCGGACATGCCCCTGCGCACCGATCCCTCAACGCCCGCAGAAGCGTCTGCGCGCTATGCCGCCACCGGCATTTGGCAACGGGCGCCCACGCAATCCGTAGCGCCGATCCCGTCGGAGCTGGGCGACATCCGCTTTTCCAAAGTCTCCCCCGCTGACCGCGTCAAGGATGTCGTCGGCCTGCCCAGCCCCGAGGCTCGGCCAGAGGTGGGGACCGGACTTCAACCTCCGCCAAATCCCCCGGCAGCAGACCAGAAGTTCGCGCTGGACGAGCGGGGCTTCGTCGCTGGTACATCCAAAGGCGCCATGACGCCGCAAGGTCACCTCGTGTATCTGGGCGCGCCGAGCAAAGTGCCACCGCCGCGCCCGGACGCGACCAAAGATGCCGCTCTTTCTGAGAGCCTCGCAACACCCAACGCTGCACCGACGGCAACTGGAACGCCCCCTGAAACGGACGCCCAGGCAGAGCCAGCCACGGCCCCCACGCCCGACAGGTCAGCCCTCCCCCCGCCCGGTCAGCTTCATCCCAAGGCGCGCCCTGAGGATCTGGTCACCGCCTTGATCAAAGAGGCGGACCCAGAAGAGGTCTCAGACCTGGAAGAGACGGGCAGTGAGCTGGCAACCGCAGAGGCCGTTCGCCCCCGCGCCCGTCCAAACGATTTTGCAGCCTCGATTGCTGCGGCTCAGGCGGCCAGTCGACCCATCGCCGAACCGCAAATTCAGGCGCCCACCGTTCAGCCCCCCGGCCCGACACGCGCCTCTGTCGCGAAAGAGGCCACGGAAAAGAACGCGCTCAAGCTGAACGCCATGAACCTGCTCGGCGTCATGGGCAAGCCGTCCAATCGCTCGGCATTGGTGCGTCTGTCCAATGGACGGATCCTCAAGGTGAAGGTTGGCGACAAACTTGACGGAGGGCGCGTCGCGGCCATCGGTGCGGATGAGTTGCGCTACATCAAATCCAACCGCAACCTGACACTTCGGATGCCAAAAGACGGCTGACACCGATCGCTCGCCGACTTTTCGCTGATGTGATCACGTTTCGTCTGTTGCCTGAGCGTGGTGGATATCTATCATCGCAGTGGTGACAGTTGCCTCAGCCAAGTGAACCCAGTTCAGCAGCGCATCCTGCGTAGCCCTCAAAAACGGACCCTGTCACAGATCTTTTTCAACACGATGCCAACTATATTTGGCAGGGTGCCGCCCCCAAAAGTGTTCGGGAGCCGCCACAAGGAGATGATATGGAAGGCTTTCTCTACCAGGCTACGATCTACCTGACCGCTGCCGTGATCGCTGTACCGATCGCCGCGCGCCTCGGCTTAGGATCGGTGCTTGGCTATCTTGCTGCGGGGATACTGATCGGGCCTGTTCTGCACCTTGTCGGGCATGAAACCCATAGCCTTCAACACTTTGCGGAATTCGGCGTCGTGATGATGCTGTTCCTGATCGGGCTTGAGCTGGAGCCTAAGGCGCTCTGGGATATGCGCAGCAAACTGCTCGGCCTCGGGGGCTTGCAGGTGATCCTGACGATGCTCACCGTAATGGGCGCGGGCATGGCTTTTGGGCTGGACTGGAATGCGGCGCTGGCCATCGGCATGGTCCTCGCTCTGTCCTCGACTGCCATCGTGCTGCAAACCCTGTCAGAAAAGGGGCTGATGCAGACCCAAGGGGGCCGGTCCGCCTTTGCAGTGTTGCTGACGCAGGACATCGCGGTCATCCCGATGATCGCCTTCATGCCGCTGCTCGCCATTTCCACGCTGGCGGTCGTGCAACCGGATGGCTCCCTGACCGTTGGCAACGCCGAAGCCGTTCAGGAGGCTGTCTCCCTCGTCGACGGTCTACCAGGGTGGGGGGTCACTCTGGTGACCCTGAGTGCGGTCGCGGTGATCATTCTGGCGGGCATCTATCTGATCGGGCCCGTCTTCCGCTTCATCCACTCCGCCCGCCTGCCAGAGATGTACACGGCGCTGTCACTCGCCATCGTCATCGGTATCGCCTCGCTGATGAATCTGGTCGGTTTGTCCCCCGCTCTGGGCACGTTTCTGGCGGGCGTCGTTCTGGCCAACAGCGAATTTCGCCATGAACTGGAAAGCGATATTCAGCCATTCAAGGGCCTTTTGCTTGGGCTGTTCTTCATCACCGTCGGCGCGGGCATCGATTTCGACAGTTTTCTCAGCGACCCGTTCACGATTGTCGGCATTGCGGTCGGCTTGATGGCCCTGAAGGGCCTGATCCTTTTCGTCCTCGGGCTGATCTTCAAACTGCGTCGCCGCAACCTGATGCTGTTCACGCTCAGTCTCGCGCAGGCGGGGGAATTCGGCTTCGTGCTGATTTCCTTCTCCAGTCAGCTCGACGTCCTGCCTCGGGCGCTGGCCGACAAGGTCCTGCTGGCGATCACATTGACCATGCTGCTGACCCCGCTGTTCTTCATCGTCTTCGACGTGATCTCTCGCAAGATGACCGAGGCCGGGGTCGAACGCGAACAGGACACCTTTGAAGATGAAGGTCCGGTGATCATTGCGGGTGTCGGGCGTTTTGGCCAGATCGTGCACCGGATGGTGCAAAACTCCGGTTTCAAGACGGTCATTCTGGATCATGATATCGAGATGATTGAGGTCATGCGGCGCTTTGGCTTCAAGGGCTATTTTGGTGACCCGACCAGACCCGACATCCTGCATGCCGCAGGTCTGGACAAGGCGCGCGTGCTCGTCGCGGCCATGGACAACCCGGAGTCGGTCACCAAGCTGGTTGCCTATGCGCGCGCCCAACGGCCCGAGCTGCACATCATTGCCCGCGCCTATGACCGCACGCACGTCTACAAGCTCTACCAGGCCGGCGCGGATGACATCGTACGCGAGACTTTCGATAGCTCTCTGCGCGCAGGGCGCTACGTTCTGGAAAATATCGGCCTGACAGAATTTGAGGCTGCCGAAGCGCAGAAGATTTTCTTCAACCATGACCGCATGACCGTGCGCGAACTGGCCGAGCTTTGGGATCCTGCCATCCCGACCTCACGCAACATGGAGTACATCGCCCGGGCAAAGGAGCTCGAGAAAGATCTCGAAACGGCCCTGCTCGCCCACCTCTCCGATCAGCCTTGAAAGAGTGTGCAGAAGATTAAAGGCGCCCTTTCATCAGGGCGCCTTTAATCTTTTCAGAGTGAGCAGACCTGTGTCAGCTCCCTGAAACGCCAGCTTCAGCAAACGTCGACATACCTGAATGACAGGCGACTGCACCTTTGAGGATGTTGATCGCCAGCGCCGCGCCCGACCCTTCGCCAAGGCGCAGGCCAAGCTGAAGCAGGGGGGCCTTGCCCAGGCGCGACAGCAGCGCAGGATGAGCCGCTTCAGCGCTGGCATGGCCCGCTATTGCGTGATCGAGCGCAGCGCCACTTTCGGCCAGCAGACACGCAGCAGCGGCACAACAGATGAAGCCATCAAGGATAACCGGAATGCTCAGCACCCGTGCCCGAGCGATCGCGCCCGCCATCGCGGCGATCTCGCGTCCGCCGAGCGTCCGCAGAGTATCAAGCCCGGTCTTGGGGTGATGCAAAGCGACAGCCTGCGCGACGACTTGCGCCTTCAGGGCGACACCGGCGTCATCAAGCCCCGTGCCCCGACCGGTCCAGTCCTGTGCCTGACCTCCGAAGAGCGCCAGAGCAATGGCCGCCGCCGAGGTCGTGTTGCCGATGCCCATTTCACCGGTGACCAGCAGATCGCACTGTTCATTTACCGACGTCCAACCGACATTCAGCGCGGCCAGTAGATCTGCTTCGTCCATTGCCGGAGCTTCGCAAAAGTCCCGCGTCGGGCGGTCCAGCTCGATGGCGTACACGTCCATCTGCGCACCCGCAGCACGCGACAACTGGTTGATGGCCGCGCCGCCATGCTGGAAATTCATGACCATCTGCGCCGTCACTTCCGGCGGGAAGGACGATACACCACGCGCAGTGACACCGTGATTCCCTGCGAAAATAATGACCTGTGGCGACGAGATTTCGGGACGGGCAGAGCCGCGCCACCCCGCATACCAGATCGCCAGATCCTCAAGACGTCCCAAGGCCCCCGGCGGTTTGGTCAGCACCCCATTGCGTTCTGCCGCACCCGCCGTTGCAGTCGTATCCGGGCCCGGCGCGGCAGTCAGTGCCGCGCGAAAGTCGCTAAGAGAGGTCAGTGCGGCTGTCATTTTGCCTCCGTTGCATTTCCTCGGTCCCCCGTGTCTAACGCGCTTGAGAGTTGGAGCAACCACAAACATGACACCGTCCCGCGCCTGGCAAGACCTGCTGTCCGCCCTCGGCCTGCTCAGCAGGCTACCCCTGCCCTCACATAATGGCCGCGGTGCCGAGGCGGCATGGGCATACCCCGTTGCTGGGGCTGTGTTGGGCATCTTGGCCGCTGTTGCGGGTCTTATTGCGCTCGGCCTTGGATTGGCGGCAAGCGGCGCGGCTCTGATCGCGCTGACGGCCAGCGTCCTGCTGACCGGCGCATTGCATGAGGATGGTCTTGCCGACACCGCCGACGGACTTTGGGGCAGTCATCAGCGTGAGCGCCGCCTTGAGATCATGAAGGATAGCCGCACCGGTGCATATGGCGTCATCGCCTTGGTACTGAGCCTGCTGGCGCGCTGGATCGGCCTGTCAGCGCTGTTTTCTGTCGAGGGCAGCTGGCTGGCCGTCGTCGGAGTTGCGGCCCTGTCCCGCGCAACGATGCCTATGATGATGGCGTTCATGCCCCATGCCAGGGCCAACGGCTTGTCGCGCGCTGTAGGTAAGGCCACCGCACACAGTGCCGGGCTCGCAGCTTTGATCGGTGTGGTTTTCGCTTGCCTGTGCTTAGGCTGGAGCGCCATTGGCGCAATCCTGATCACCGCTGTAGCCACCTTGATCATTGCTTGGATCGCGACGGCTAAACTTGGCGGCCAGACCGGCGATATTCTGGGAGCCACTCAGCAAATCGCTGAGATCGGTATCCTTTTCGCGTTAACGCCCTGAAACGAAAAAGGGCCGCAGCTTTCACCACGGCCCTGTAATCTCGCTAAAGTTTACTGTCAGGCAGCGCGGCCTACGAGGACTTCGTCGACCTGCTTTGCCGCTGCAACTTCATCGCCACCGGCGACGGCCGCGACTTCACGGGTCAGACGCTCAAGAGCAGCTTCATAGAGCTGACGCTCAGAGTAGCTCTGTTCGCGCTGGTCATCGCTGCGGTGCAGGTCGCGCACGACCTCAGCAATTGCGATCAGATCGCCAGAGTTGATTTTCTGTTCATATTCCTGCGCACGACGCGACCACATGGCCCGCTTGACCTTGGCCTTGCCTTTCAGGGTCGACATGGCGCGCGAAACGACATCTGGACTCGAGAGCGAGCGCATGCCGATTTCAGTCGCTTTGTGCGTCGGAACGCGCAGCGTCATCTTGTCCTTCTCGAAAGAGATCACGAACAATTCGAGGGGAATGCCCGCGATTTCCTGGCTCTCGATCGAGACGATCTGCCCTACGCCATGCGCAGGGTAGACGACGTATTCGTTGGGGCGGAACTCAGCTTTTTTAGTCTTGGTCATACAGGTTCTTCCTCACTCACCCATTCCGTCAGAGGGCACGAAAACGTCCGGCGCCGACCAGCGACACCAAACGCGATAGCTTCTCTTCAGATAGCAGCCCGGCGGTCAGTAGCGCCCACGGACCAGAAAAGGGTGGTCATTGTCATATGTAACGACAAGACATACCACAGAATCACCCTGATTTAAAGGGTGTGCTTAGCGCAGCCCAAAATGGGACGTTCAGCCGCCTTCGCCAGGCGCTTCGGAGAAGTATTTCTCCATCTTCCCAGATTCGCCATCCCGCTCTTCAGCATCTGGCATTGGGTCTTTTTTGGTAATGATAACAGGCCAGAGTTCAGAGTACTTGCGGTTGAACTCGACCCACTTCTCCATATCCGGTTCGGTGTCCGGTCGGATGGCATCAGCCGGGCATTCGGGCTCGCAAACACCGCAATCGATGCACTCGTCGGGGTGAATCACCAGCGTATTCTCGCCCTCGTAGAAACAATCCACCGGACAGACTTCAACGCAGTCGGTGAATTTGCAGGCGATACAGTTTTCGGTGACGACGTAGGTCATGGCTTACTCTCGAAGATCGAACAGGGGCTTAGCTAGACCAGAGAACGGGATCATTCAAGCGCCCCTCGGCGATCAAGATCGAGTTTCCTTCGGTCACGCTTGGTCGGACGAGAATTGCCCTCGATACGGGCAATTGGCGGAACGTGTTTCTCAGTATCATCTTTCGGCGTCAGATCCTCGTAAAGGGTCTGCGCCTCAGTTGCCGGGCCCCGGCGGATACCGAGGGCGGCGATCTTGATCACCCGCACCCGGTCCGCTTGCGTGAAGGTCAGCACATCACCGACGCCGACGTTGGCCGCCGGTTTTGTCACATGATTGCCATTGATCCGCATGTGCCCACCCGAGACACAAGCCGCTGACAGGCTACGGCTTTTGAAGAACCGTGCCTGCCAGAGCCATTTATCCACGCGCAATCGTGGCTGTGCGGCCTCAACCAAGGATCACTTCTTGGTTTTCAGCCCCATCAGCGCGGCTGCGAAGGGGTTATCGGGATCAATACGATCGTTCTTCTTCGGCGGAGTCGCCTCGAAAGTCTTGGCCTTGTTGTCGCGAGGCGGCTTGCCACCCTGCCCCGGCTTGCCGCGCGGTTTACCCGCGTTGCCTTTGGGGCGTTCACCACGAGGGTTCTGAGTGCGTGGCTTCTGACCCTCGCGCTTTTCACCGTCTTTGGCACGGGCATTCTGGCGTGCCGCGCGTCCGGCCCAGGTGAAGGTAAAGAACTCTTCCTTCTCGACCTCAGCTTCGCCAGTCACCGGCTCAGCGGGTGTTTCAGCGTCGCCGGAGACCTCTGCAGTGTCTTCCGCGGCATCTGCAACAGCCTCTGACGGAGCAGTTTCTTCCGTTTCCGGGGTCACGGCAGCGTCGTCTTCAGCGGCCACGTCTGGCACATCAGCAACGGCCTCAACAGGCGTTTCGGCAACCGGCTCAGCCTTGACCTTGGCCCGTTCGCCTTTTTCGGCCTTGTAGCCGAGACCTGTCATAAGGTCCGAGAACTGCTCCAGCGTCATGCCGGTTATCGACAGCATATCAGCCTTGGCCTCGAAACCGCCGCGGCTGTCTTCGCCGCGCAGCATGTCCGCCAGACGCTCCAGCATATCAATGCGGATCGCCCGCTCGCCCGCTGCACGATAGCCGGCCATGGCATAATAGCCCTGAGGCATGTGCTTGAGCGCGGGAACCGTCACCAGACCGGGGGGCGGTGCTTCCGGGAATTCATCCAGATTGCCCGCAAGCGACCAGAGCACCAGACGCAAACGCGTCGGCGCAGGCTTCAACAGCAACGGCATGAAGACCGTGTACTGACCGAAGCGGACACCATGTTTGCGCAAAGCGCCACGGGCGTCCTGATCCAGAGACTTCACCTCATCCGAGACATCACCGCGCGGCAAAATGCCGAGCGCTTCAACCAGACGGAATGCAAAGCCACGCGCCAGACCCGACAGGGCCTCGTCGCGCTGCAGGTTCATCAGAGGCTCGAACAGCGCCGCGATCTTGCGATCGATGAAGTGCTGCAGACGGCGTTGCACCTTCTGCGCCACATCAGGCCCAGCCTCGTCATCGACGAAAGCCACGATCTGCGGCTTCATCGGCTCGGGGCCAGCGACCAGCTTACCGATCGCCATCTCGCCCCACATGAGGCCGCCCTGCTCGGTATAGTCGATCTCTGTATCGGGCGCGTTGTAAAAACGGTCAGCCCTCAGGTTGAAATGCGGAACCAGCGCCTGCAGGCTTGCCTGCCGCAACGTCTTGGCCTCCTGCCCAGAGGCATCCTTATCCTGACGGAAACGGAAGCCTTCAAGACGTCCTACGAATTCGCCTTCGACGGTCACTTCGCCGGTATCGCTCACTTCGGCCAAGAGGGCCTCCTTCTGCTTGAGCCGCCGCAGCAATACGCTTGTACGGCGGTCCACAAATCTTTGGGTCAAACGTGCGTGTAGCGCATCCGACAAGCGGTCTTCTACAGCGCGCGTTTCGTCACGCCAATGACTTTCATCACTTACCCAGCCATTGCGTTGTGCCACATAGGTCCATGTGCGGATAAATGCGAGCCTTTTCGAGAGCGCATCGATATCGCCTTCGGTCCGATCGATCCTGTGCACCTGCGTGGCCAGCCAGTCATCGGGAACACGGCCCTTTTCATGCAGGAACCCAAAAATCTGCGTCAACAGCGCTGCGTGCTCATTATGGCTGATCCCGCGGAAGTCGGGAATACGGCAAACATCCCAAAGCAGACGAACCGAGGCTGTATCGGAGGCACGGGCGCGCACTTCGGCCTCAGCTGCGATGGTTTTCAGCGCAATAAGGTCATCTGCGTCGCGTGAGCGCACCAGCCGCTCGTCCTTCGGTGCCATCTCAAGCGAGTAAATCAGGGGATCGATTCCCCCGAACTTCAGGTCGTGATTGCGCCAGTTCAGCTTGCGGATCGGAGTAAAGCGATGCTCCATGATCGCCTCGACAACCTCGGGGTGCAGCGGTCCCGCCTCGCCCGTCACGCCAAAAGTGCCGTCGGACATGCCGCGCCCTGCCCGCCCGGCGATCTGGGCCAGCTCGTTCGGCGCAAGTTCGCGCATCCGGCGACCATCGAACTTGGTCACCGATGAGAACGCGACGTGATTCACATCCAGGTTCAGGCCCATCCCGATGGCATCGGTCGCCACCAGATAGTCGACATCGCCATTCTGATAGAGCTCGACCTGAGCATTGCGGGTACGCGGGCTGAGCGCGCCCATGACCACTGCGGCACCGCCCTTTTGGCGGCGCACCAGCTCGGCCATGGCGTAGATATTATCGACCGAGAACCCGACAATCGCACTGCGCGCCGGAATCCGGCTGATCTTGCGCGAACCGGAATAGGTCAGCTGGGACAACCGTTCGCGCCGCACGAACTGCGCTGTCGGCACCAGATCGGCAATGGCGCTGCGCATGGTCTCCGCTCCGAGAAACAGAGTCTCATGCAGACCACGCGCCCGCAGCAGGCGGTCGGTGAAGACATGCCCACGCTCGGGATCCGCGCACAGCTGGATTTCGTCGATGGCAAGGAAATCACAGCCCATGCCCTCTGGCATCGCCTCGACCGTGCAGACCCAGTACTGGGTGCGCGGCGGCACGATCCGCTCCTCGCCAGTCACCAATGCCACAACGGAGGGGCCGCGCGCCGCGACGATACGGTCATAGACCTCGCGCGCCAGAAGGCGCAACGGCAGGCCGATCACCCCCGTGCGATACCCAAGCATCCGTTCAATGGCGTAATGCGTCTTGCCTGTATTCGTCGGCCCAAGGACCGCCGTTATCCTGCCCTGACCAGACATCGCCTGCACCTCTTCTGGATGTACGAATTGATGTGCACCTTCGACGTGCGTCACATGATGTGAGGCCTAGATATCGCTTTCTCCGACCTGACGTGCAAGTCGATCACGGCCGGCCTTGGCTTCTTCATGCTCAGGGAAGACATTAAGGACCGCCTGATAGCCCCGCAAAGCCGCGGGTATACGTCCGGTCTGTTCCAGGATGAGCGCCATGCCATAGACCGCCTGAAAGTTGTAGGGGTTCAGGGCAACGGCCTGCTGCAGATCGGCGAGGGCCAGACCGAATTCTTCCTCACGGAAAAACACCTTTGCCCGCAGATGCCAGCCTTCAGCAAAATCAGGGGCATGATCCGTGAGTGCCGAAAGATGCCCCACAGCGACTTCCAGTTCACCGGCCTCCATTGCATCGCGGCCGCGTCGCAACAAGAGGTCCATCGTCGGGGATCCCGAGCGCGACCATATCAGATCCAGCTCGCGCCCTATCTTCTGACCTTCGACCGCGTCAGCGCCTTTAAGCTCTTCAAGCAGCGACGCGACAGACTCCTCTGCTACCCCCAGACTCGGAAGCATCAAAAGTGACGCTGCGGCAAATGCCGCGATGGCAAGTTTGCGATATGACATTGTGGCGCCCATAACTTATTTCGAGTGTATCGTGAGTCACCGGGATTGTTAGCCCAGATTACTTAAATTTGATGGAAGGCGCAAAATGAGCGACGTGATTACAGCAGCCGTGGCCGCTTTGAATGAAAAGCTGGGCGGCGAAGGCATTGATGGCACAGCGAAATTTGTCATCGAAGGCGAAGGTGATATTATCGTCGACGGTGACGGCGCGCGTGCAGCCACAGCCGACGAAGATGCAGAAGTGACCCTGACCGCAGCCCCCGACACCTTTCAAGACATACTTTCAGGGGATCTTAACCCTACATCTGCCTTCATGACCGGCAAACTCAGCGTTGACGGCGACATGGGTAAGGCAATGCAACTCGCGTCTGCATTGTCCTGACGTCGCCACAGACGACCGGGGCCGGCCTCCACAGGTTTCAGGAGCATTCGATGGATCAGGCGCCGTTTTATTCCGATGTCGACGATGGCCCTGCGGGCGGGCGCGCATTTTGGCTGACCACCGCCGATGGCGTCCGGATTCGCCTGGGCGACTGGCCGCTTGAGGGTGCCAAGGGGACAGTCCTGCTGTTCCCAGGTCGTACGGAATATGTCGAGAAATACGGCCGTGCGGCGCGCGATTTTGCGGCGCATGGCTATCGTACCCTCGCGATCGACTGGCGGGGACAAGGTCTCGCAGACCGGGTGGCAGGTGATCCAGCCCTCGGCCACGTGGCAAAGTTCAGCGACTACCAGAAAGACGTCGATACCGTGCTGGCCGCGCTACCCAAACTGGGAATTGAGGGGCCTTTATTTCTGCTGGCGCACTCGATGGGTGGAGCGATCGGACTGCGCGCCCTGCACCGCAAGCTGCCTGTAAAAGCCGCAGCGTTTACAGCGCCTATGTGGGGCCTGCACCTGCCGCTTCTGATCAAACCCGTGGCGTGGATGCTCAGCAGCGCGTCCGAGTATCTGGGGCGCGGTGAAACCCTCGCACCTGGTACAAATGCCGACGCCTATGTCCTGCATGAGCTTTTTGCCGCGAACAAGCTGACGAGCGATTCCGGGATGTACGACTATATGCAAACGCAGGCCCGCGCCCATCCGGACCTCAACATCGGCGGTCCAACGATGACATGGCTCCATGAGGCGCTGGTGGAAATGCGCCGCCTGAATGGAATGCCGTCGCCCGCCACCCCCTGCGTGACATTTCTGGGCGGGGACGAGGCGATCGTGTCACCGCAAAGCATCCGAAGCCGCATGGTACGCTGGCCACAGGGACACCTAGAACTGGTTGAGGGCGCGCGCCACGAGGTCATGATGGAAAGTCCGCAGGTGCGTGCCTTCTGTTTTGAAACCTGTGCGGCGCATTTCAATGCCCAACTTGGGACCAGGAAACCTGGCTGAGGTGTGACACGGACGACAACGCCCCAAGGCCTGCGCCGTAGGCCTGGGGCGCGAAAACTGCCTTCAGTCCTGCAAGACGGGCTGACGCTGAACACCAAGGCCATCGATCCTCAGCTCCATGACATCGCCGGCTTTCAGAAAGCGCTGCGGCTTCATACCCATGCCGACACCCGGCGGCGTACCAGTGGCAATCACATCGCCGGGCTGCAGGCTCATCATCTGGCTGAGATAAGAGATGATCTGCGCGACTGTGAAAATCATTGATGACGTCGAACCCCGCTGTGCCCGCTCTCCGTTCAGATCAAGACTGAGGGCCAGGGTCTGCGGGTCGCCGATTTCGTCCGGTGTCACAAGCCAGGGACCGATGGGACCGAAGGTGTCGCTGCTCTTGCCCTTGGTCCACTGGCCGCCACGCTCAATCTGAAAGGCACGCTCAGACACGTCATTGACGATGGTATAGCCCGCCACATAATTCAGCGCATCGGCCTCGGAAACATACTTCGCGGTCTTGCCGATGACGACGCCCAGCTCGACCTCCCAGTCGCCTTTCAGCGCGCCACGCGGCAGGCGCACCGGATCATTGGGGCCCGACAGCGCCGAGGTTGCCTTCATGAAGACGATCGGCTCCTCAGGCTCAGCCATGCCCGCCTCGGCCGCGTGATCCGAATAGTTCAGGCCGATGCAGACGATCTTGCCAATCCCTGCGACCGGCACCCCAAGGCGTGGTGCCCCCTCGACCAGAGGCAGCGTCTCCGGGTCGACCTGCGGCAATGCGCCAAGAGTTGCCCCAGAAAGATCGTCAACGACCCCCGAGAGATCGCGCAGCCGTCCTTCGGCATCCAAAACGCCCGGTTTTTCTGCCCCAATCTCGCCATAACGAAGGTATTTCATGGTCGTCTCCTCGTTCCATTTCCCTGCAAAGTCAGCCATGGTCAATGCAAAGGCAAGCCGCAAACCTTGTTGAACCGACCACTACGGCCTATGTCCAGAAGCCGGAACGAAATCCCCTGGAGGATCCATGCGACCCATGCACACGCCCCTGTCCCTGCCCTTTCCTGTCCGCGATGCCACTGCGCTGTCCGAGGACGGCACGCCGCTCGGGAAACTGCCGGAATGGGATCTGAGCGATCTCTACGCCGCCCCCGATGCGCCCGAGCTGAAACGGGATCTGGACTGGCTGGAGGAGGCCTGCCGCAGTTTTGCCACCGATTACGAGGGCAAGCTGGGCAATCTCGATGCCGATGGGTTCCTCGACTGCGTGATACGCAACGAGCGCATTCAGTCTGTTGCGGGCCGGATCATGTCCTATGCAGGCCTGCGGTACTACCAGCTGACCACAGCAGGCGACCGGGCCAAGTTCATGTCCGACATGCAGGACAAGGTGACCACCTACACCACCCCGCTGGTCTTCTTCACGCTGGAGCTGAACCGCCTGCCCGATCACTACCTCGACACACTTTTCGCTGAAAACGCAGCGCTTGGCCGCTACAAACCCGTGTTCGATCGCATCCGTGCGATGAAACCCTATCAGTTGTCAGACGAGCTGGAGCGCTTCCTGCACGATCTCGGCGTCGTCGGCGACGCCTGGGAACGTCTGTTCGATGAGACAATCGCGGGTCTGCGCTTCTATGTCGGCGAAGATGAGCTGAACATCGAAAGCACGCTCACCCTGCTAACCGACTACAACCGCGATACGCGCGAGTCCGCCGCCCGCGAGATCGCCCGCGTTTTGTCCGACAACCTGCGCACCTTTGCCCGCGTCCACAACACGCAGGCCAAGGAAAAAGAGGTCATGGACCGCTGGCGTGGCATGCCGAACCCGCAGATGTCGCGTCACTTGTCGAACCATGTTGAACCCGAGGTCGTCGAGGCGCTGCGCAACGCCGTTGTCGCCGCCTATCCCCGCCTCAGCCATCGCTATTATGAGCTGAAGCGCAAATGGCTTGGCCTTGATCGCATGCAGGTCTGGGATCGCAACGCCCCTCTGCCCAGCGAAGACCAGCGCGTCGTCGGCTGGGACGAGGCGCGTGAGACGGTGATGGGCGCCTATGGCGGCTTTTCCCCGAAGATGGCCGACATTGCCGAGCCTTTCTTCGACAAGGGCTGGATCGACGCGGCCGTCAAACCCGGCAAGGCGCCCGGTGCCTTCGCGCATCCGACCGTCACCGAAGTGCACCCCTACGTCATGCTGAACTACCTTGGCAAACCGCGCGACGTGATGACCCTTGCGCACGAGCTGGGCCATGGCGTGCACCAGGTTCTGGCGGCCGGGCAAGGCGAGATGCTGTCCTCCACCCCCCTGACGCTGGCCGAAACAGCCAGTGTCTTCGGCGAGATGCTGACCTTCCGCGCCATGTTGGAAAAGGCCCAGACCAAAGCCGAACGCAAGACCATGCTCGCCGGCAAGGTCGAGGACATGATCAACACGGTCGTGCGCCAGATCGCCTTTTATGACTTCGAATGCAAACTGCACGACGCCCGTCGCAGCGGCGAACTGACGCCCGAGGATATCAATGCCCTCTGGATGTCAGTCCAGGCCGAGAGTCTGGGGCCGTGCTTTGACTTCATGGAAGGATACGAGACCTTCTGGGCCTACATCCCGCACTTCATCCACTCGCCCTTCTACGTCTACGCCTATGCCTTCGGCGATGGTCTCGTGAACGCCCTTTACGCCGTCTACGAAGAGCAGCCCGAGGGTTTCCAGGAGAAGTACTTCGACATGCTGAAAGCCGGTGGCTCCAAGCACCACAAGGAACTGCTCGCCCCCTTCGGCCTGGATGCCTCGGATCCGGCCTTCTGGGACAAGGGACTGTCGATGATCGAAGGGTTCATTGATGAACTTGAGGCGATGGAAGACTGAGCCAGGCAAGGCTCCGACGATCCGTCACTCGATCCGGGTACGTCTGCGGCGGATGCTTGTCCGCATCCGCCGCAGCGTCCCGAACGGGTTTCGGCTGCCACTCGGAATTCTGCTGTGCATTGGTGGAATTCTGGGGTTTCTGCCGATCCTTGGCTTCTGGATGTTGCCGCTTGGCGTCGCCCTGATTGCCATGGATGTGCGCTGGCTGCGGGCCCGTATGCAGCGCAGGCAACCTGTGGGCAGCCCCTTGCGGGGACCACCCCCGGACCACTGAGAGCTATTCAGCCGCCAGCACGCTATCGATCATTGCCTGCGTGCCGCGGGCATCCTCAAGCGACCATGGCCATTCTGCATCGCCTCGCAGCGCGGCGCCAAAAGTCTCCACCTGCAGGACATACTGGTTCACCGCAGGAAAGCGTTCTGTCACGACCGTCTGGTTGGGGTAGGAGATGCGGATCTCGGCAATGTCGAACACATTGGCGTTGAACGGGCATGTCACGGAGATCACCGCCAGGCTGCCATGAAAATGCACCTCCTGACGGGTGGCCATGCGGATGCCCGTCATCGACTGATAGGTAAAGCCCGGGAACTCGAAGCCGACCTCGGCAAAGACATCCACCCCATGCTCCAGACGCAGATGGGCATGCGTCATCTCCAGCGGCTCGGCCGCCGTCGCAAATCTCACAGACCCGAAGGTGTAAACCCCGATATCGCGCAGGCCGCCGCCGCCGGTCTCCGCCTTGTTGCGGATATTCCCTGAATCTCGGTTGTTGTAGGAGAAAGCGGCGTTCACATGCCACAGATCCCCCGCCAGGCCCTGCGACAGCAGCTCCTTGACGCGCTGCCACTGCGGATGATGCACGATCATGAAGGCCTCTGAGATCAGCAGCCCTGTCTCATTGCGCGCCGCGATCAGCCTGTCGAAGTCGCCCGCCGAAAGCGCCATCGGCTTTTCGCACAGCACGGCCTTACCCGCGCGCAGTGCCTTTTCACTCCATTCGACGTGCAGATGGTTGGGCAGAGGGATGTAGACCGCATCGATCGCAGGATCCGCCAGCAATGCCTCATATTCCGTATGGTGACGCAAGCCAGGCGCGATGTCACGAAACGGCAGCACCTTGTCGGCCGAGCTTGAGGCAATGGCTGTCACCTCAGCATTGCGCGCCGCCACGATGGCAGGTGCCATATGCTTGAGGGCAAAGTTCGAGGCCCCAAGGATACCCCAGCGGACCGGTTTGAAATCACGCATGACTGTCCCTCCAATTTCGGGAAAGCCTAGCCAAGCGCTGCGCAAAAGAAAACCCGCCCAAGGGCGGGGACTGCAGCGGAACTCATTTGCACCGACCCATGCCTAGATCAGGGTCGGTGCAAATTGCGATCGGGCAACATGGCGTCGGGTCAGGCCGTGGCCATCATACCCTTTTCCTGCGCCAGCTCGCGCATACGGGTCTGCAGCTTTTCAAAGGCGCGCACCTCAATCTGGCGGATGCGTTCGCGGCTGACGTCATAGGCGGCGCTGAGATCTTCCAGAGTCACGGTTTCCTCGGACAGGCGGCGCTGCGTCAGGATGTCCTTCTCACGATCGTTGAGGACTTCCATCGCCTCTGCCAGCAGCTCACGCCGTGCGGTCATCTCGTCGCGGGCCTCGTAGTCGGCGGCCTGGTCGGCATCTTCGTCCTCCAGCCAATCCTGCCACTGCATCGTGCTGTCGCCGTCACTGCCCACCGTCGCGTTCAGTGAGGCATCGCCCCCCGACATCCGCCGGTTCATTGAGATCACCTCGGCCTCGGTCACCCCGAGGTCATTGGCAATTTGCTTGACGTTTTCAGGGCGCAGGTCGCCCTCTTCCAGCGCACCGATGCGGGACTTGGCCTTGCGAAGATTGAAGAACAGCTTTTTCTGCGCCGATGTCGTGCCCAGTTTCACCAGCGACCACGACCTCAGGATGTATTCCTGGATCGAGGCGCGGATCCACCACATGGCATAGGTCGAAAGCCGGAACCCTTTTTCGGGGTCAAACCGCTTGACCGCCTGCATCAGACCAACATTCGCTTCGGAGATCACCTCGGCCTGGGGAAGGCCATAACCGCGATAGCCCATAGCGATCTTCGCCGCGAGGCGCAGGTGAGATGTGACCAGCTTGTGCGCCGCGACCGTATCCTGATCTTCGACCCACCGTTTGGCCAGCATGTATTCCTGCTCCGGCTCCAACATCGGAAACTTCCGGATTTCCTGCATGTAACGGTTGAGGCCACCTTCGGGAGTCGGCGCCGGGAGTGTGGAATAATTGCTCAAGTGTGATCCTTCCCCTGCTTTTCTGCCCATGTAAATGAGCTTAACATCTAAATAGGCGTGTTGCACGATGCGTTCAAGCATCTGACACAGTTACTTTAACGAAGGGTTTACGTTTTCTGTCTCAAAAAGATCCGAAGATTTCAGTGCATCACGCCGGTTTGTTCTCAACCGGGTATCCCCTCGCACCGGGGTGCAGCAAGGTAAACCGCCCCTGCATGCACGCACATGGGTCGGTCCATTTTTGCCGAAACACGCATATCTGCATGATCGACGCCTCAAATTTGGGGAAAGTGATGTCGCAACCATGTCTCCCGGTGCCAGTCCGCATGGGCCGGCACCGGGTACAATCAGTTCTGAATGTCCAGATCCACGCCGCCGGGCAGCGCATGGATCAGCGCGACCATGTCATCGGGCAGCGGCGCAGAAAAGCTGAGCCATTCGTCGGTGGTAGGATGTACGAAACCAAGCGTGGCGGCATGCAGGGCCTGTCGTCTGAAGCCATCAACAGCTGCAGCTGCCGAAACCCCAAGGGCGGTGGGAGAGGCGCGACGACGACCGCCCCCATAGACCGGATCGCCGATCAGCGCATGCCCAGCATGGGCCATATGAACACGGATCTGGTGGGTGCGCCCGGTCTCCAGACGGCACTCGATCAGCGCCATCGACGGCGGCGTGCCGAAGCTGTGCAACAGACGCGCCCGGGTGATGGCGTGGCGGCCACTGTCAAAACTGACCGCCTGCTTCTGCCGGTCCGTGCGATGGCGCCCAAGCTGAGTGGTGATCTTCAGTACATTGCCCGGCTCGAACGAGGTGCCGCGGATACCGCGCAGACGCGGATCGCCCGCATCCGGAACGCCGTGGCAAAGGGCGAGGTAGGCGCGCTCGGCCGTGTGCGCCTCGAACTGGGCGGCAAGGGCGTGGTGGGCGCGGTCACTTTTCGCGACGACCAGCAGGCCAGAGGTTTCCTTGTCGATGCGGTGCACAATCCCGGGGCGCTTTTCGCCCCCGATCCCCGAAAGACTATCACCACAATGCGCCAGGAGGGCGTTGACCAGCGTGCCCGAGGGAGAGCCGGGCGCGGGATGCACGACCATGCCTGCAGGCTTGTCGATCACGATCAGCTGCTCGTCCTCATAGATCACGCTGAGCGGGATCACCTCGGCCACCGTTTCGACATCGGTGGCTTGCGGCACGGCAATCTCGATCAGATCCCCTTCGGCCACTTTGGCCTTGGGGTCGGTCAGGGGGGCGCCATCGCGCTGCACCTGACCATCGGCGATCAGACGGGCCAGGCGGGTGCGCGACAGCGCCGCCTCCTCTGGAACATCACGGGAAAGCGCTTTATCAAGACGCGCGGGTGGATCAGCGGAGATCCTGACAACAAGGCGGTGTTCGCTCATGCGGGGTAACTCGGGTTCGGATCAGGAAAACATGACAACAAACGACATCGCGGAACCGGCAAATCTGCGGCTGCTGCGGAGGCTCGTCACCGCCCTGATGGTGGTAATGATTTTGGGCCTTCTAAGCCTGGTGGGGCTGATTGTCATCCGTTTTGCCACTGCACCGCAAATTCAGCTGCCCGAAGCGATCACTCTGCCCGATGGTGTGGTGGCCGACGCCTTCACGCAAGGCCGTGGATGGTACGCTGTCGTGACGCGCAACCAGCACATCCTGATCTTTGATGCGGGCAGCGGCCAGCTGCGCCAGGATATCCCTGTGACGCTGCCTGAGTGAGCCCCCAAGAGGCATTACAGACGTGACAAAAGCTCGGTCTTCTTGTCGGTGAATTCGGCTTCACTGAGAATGCCGCGATCCCGCAAATCCGCCAGACGTTCGATCTTGGAGAATATCTGCTCGTCACTGGTGTCCACGGCTGAGGCCGTGATCTCGTCAGATTTTGCAGGCGCCGTTTTTGCAGGCGCCGGTGCTGGCGAGGCGGGGCGGTCAGCCGCGGACACTGCGTCAGGGCGCTCTAGTGTGTCGAGATCCAGCATGGGTACAACTTTCAGATCTGTCACATGCACCTGACCAAGCTGACTGTTGAAGGTCAGGGACTGCCAGCCGCTCTGCGCCTGTCCGAAACCATAGATCTGATGCTCTCCGGTGTCATAGATCATCATCGACCCGCCATGGGCGATCCCGAGGCGCCGCGTCTGCGGAAAGTAGGCATACCGCATATCATTTTGCGCGCCTTGCGACGTCGGCGCGCCCAGTTCCGCAGGCCAGTCGGCATTGCCCGATGACATATGCCCCGACTGGAGCTGAAACGAGGCTCCGGTCTGGCCGCTGGTCTGCGACGTCGGCTTGAAAATGCTGTCTTGCGCGAGAGAGGACGACAGCTCGGCGCAGAGGGCGTTGACCCGTGTCTTCAGGCCATTGTTGAACATGTCGCCGATCATCGTCATGCCGCCGTAGGACCATTGCCCCATGCCGCCGAATTCCGGATGGCGAAATTGCGCCTGAGTCCCCTGCCCGGCGGCAATCGCGCGCAACATGTGTTCCACAGCGTCCTGACTGAAGCCATGGCGCTGCGCCAGTTCGGCCACCAAGCGTGTCCCGTCATCGTTCAGATCGCGCATATCTTGACCTCCCGGACCGCCGAAGGGCGGCGTGCAAGGGTTGAGCCTTGCGCGCCCGAAAGGTGCGCGTCAAGGCCATAGGGGTAAAACAGGACAGGGCCGAAGGCGCCTGCCCAGACCATCAGCGCAGAACCACCAGACCATCGACAAAGATATCCAGCAGACGGATCGTGCGCGCCTGCCAGCCGTCGTCCTGCCGGATGTAACAGATCCCCAGAACCGCACGCATGACATCCTCTGCGCTGACATCATCCCGGATCGCGCCCAGCTCCACACCACGTTGCAGCAAGCCCCCCGCCGCCTGCTGCATCCGCGCAGAGGAGGCTGAAAACAAGGGTTGTGAGGTCTCCAGCGCAGGCTCCAGCGCGGCCAGCATGCCACGTTTCGTGGCCACCATGCGCACCATCCCATGCAGCCAGCGCCGGATCGCGCTGACCGGCTCCACCTCCTCCGCCAGCGCCTCTGCCAGCGCGACAAGCTCATCGACTTCGCGCGCGTAGACGGCCTGAAACAGGGCCTCGCGGGTCGGGAAATGGCGATAAAGCGTGCCGATGCCAACCCCGGCATCCCGCGCGACGGCTTCCAGACTGGCGCCTGTGCCGCCCGCCGCAAAGACCTGACGCGCCGCCACCAGCAAGCGTTCCCGATTGCGCAGTGAATCGGCACGCGGCTTGCGCACCGGGCTCTCAGGGGGCGGAGCTTTGCCGTTCGTGACGCCCTGAGCACTTTCTTTTCTTGCCTTTTTCGCCTCTGCGACCATCTGAATCGATGCTGATCAATGGCACCAAGATGCCATGCGACAGCAATCCCCTTGCTAAACGGAGGCGACCTCCGTATATTAATAAAACCGAACGGGCCACAATCCTGCCCGACTGCTGCTTATCACGACCGGCATACCCGTGCCCACAGTTTCCAAAAACAGCCACATATTCAATGGAGGGACCATGACCCTTTCCATCAGCCTCATTGTGAACGGTGAGCAAAAAGACATCGCGCTGGAAGATCCACGCGCCACACTTCTCGACGTCCTGCGCGATCGCGTCGGCCTGACAGGCACCAAGAAAGGCTGCGATCGCGGCCAGTGTGGTGCCTGTACGGTGCTGGTCGACGGGCGGCGCATCAACAGCTGCTTGGCGCTGGCCGCCAGCCAGGATGGTGCCGAAGTCACCACCATCGAAGGTCTCGCCACAGGCGACGACCTGCACCCCCTTCAGGCCGCCTTTATTGAGGCCGACGGCTTTCAGTGCGGCTATTGCACCCCCGGCCAGATCATGAGTGCGCTTGGCCTGATCCGCGAAGGCCTTGCCGACAACGACCCCGAGCGGATCCGCGAAGGCATGAGCGGCAATATCTGCCGTTGCGCCGCCTATCAGGGGATCACCGAAGCGGTGATCAAGGGCCACAAGGCGATGACCGACACCGGGGAGAGCCAAATATGAACCTGTTCGACTATATCCGCCCCACCTCGCTGGACGAAGCGATTGCCGCAGGTGCCACGCCGGGGGCGGCCTATCTGTCGGGCGGCACCAACCTGCTCGATCTGATGAAGATTGGCGTCAAGACTCCTGCAACGGTGGTCGACATCACGCGGCTGCCCGGCCTCGACAGCATCGAGCGGCTGGCCGACGGCGCGACGCGGATCGGCGCCATGGTGCGCAACTCTGACCTCGCCCACGACAGCGACTTTGCCACGGCCTACCCGGCTGTCGCCGAGGCGCTGTTGTCCGGGGCCTCGGGTCAGTTGCGCAATGCCGCCCGGCTTGGCGGCAACCTGATGCAGCAAACCCGGTGCGCCTACTATCAGGACCCAAAGAGCGCCTGTAACCGCCGTGCGCCGGGCACTGGCTGTGCGGCAATCGGGGGCGAGACCCGCAATCACGCGGTGATCGGCTGGAGCGATCAGTGCATCGCCACGCACCCCTCGGACTTCTGCGTGCCCCTTGCCGCCCTCGGCGCTGTTGTCGAGATCGCAGGACCTGACGGCACCCGTGATCTGCCCATCGACCAGCTGCACCTTCTGCCCGATGCCGCCTCAGCCGGTGGCATGGCGCTGCACCCGGGGGAGCTGATCACAGGCCTGCGCTTGCCCCCCGAAGCTGCTGGTTTCAGGGCATATTCCCGCTATCTCAAACTGCGCGAGCGGACGTCTTACGCCTTCGCTATCGTCTCGGCCGCCGCCATGCTGCGGATAGAAGATGGTGTCATACTTGAGGCGCGGCTGGCCCTTGGCGGCGTTGCTGCGAAACCCTGGCGCCGGCCTGAAGCCGAGGCCATGCTGCGGGGCACCAAACCCGACGCCGAGACCTTCCACGCCGCTGCCAAAGCCCTGATGGCGGGTGCGAAACCCTCTGGCGACAACGCCGCCAAGATCACGCTGGCGAAACGGCTGGCGACCCGGGCGCTGCAGCGCGCAGCCGAAGGAACGCCCGGGGTCATGCCAGCCTTGCCCGCCTCCGTCTTCCCCTCCGAACCCACAGATCGCGGAGACCATGCCGATGCCTGATACCTTCCCCACAAGCGGCGCCCATACCCGTATGGGCTCCAACTCCGGGCAGCCGATGACGCGCCGCGACGGCCTCGCGAAAGTCACCGGCACCGCAACTTATGCCGCCGACAACCGTCCCGAGGGTGTGCTGCACGCCGTCTATGCGATGAGCAGTGAAGCCCGTGGTCAGGTCACCTCTCTCAACGTCGCAGCGGCCCTGGCGCATCCCGGCGTCGTGCATGTCATGACGCCCGAAAACCGCCCACCGTTGGCCCGCGATCCGGATTCCAAACCCGGTGGGATGGCCCTGCGGACCGAGGCTTTGCAGGACAATTCAGTGCGTTACGTCGGTCAGCCGATTGCTCTGGTCGTCGCGCAAACGCTGGAGGCGGCAACCGAGGGCGCGGCCCTTCTCAGCCCGACCTATGCCGTTGAGCCGGCCCGTATCGGCTTTGACGGCGGCGAGGCATTTGAGACCGACAGCACCGGCTTTGGCAGCCCTCCGACCGTCAATGTCGGCGATATCGAAGCGGGCCGCGCCGCCGGAACGCATCATTTCGACGCCACCTACGAGACCCCTCTGCAATACCACAACGCCATGGAACCCCATGCAATCGTTGCGGAATGGGACGGTGACCACCTGACCATCGACACCCCGAACCAGGCGATTGTCATGGCGCGTGGGGCCTTTGCTGACTACTTCGACATCCCGGCCGAGAATGTCGTGCTGCGCAGCCCCTACCTGGGGGGCGGCTTCGGATCAAAGGCTCTGCCCATTGGCCCACAACTGCTGACCATTCTGGCCGCGCGCGAGTTGCAGCGTCCGGTGAAGTTGGCGCTGCGCCGCGACCAGATGTTCGGCCCCGTGATGCACCGGGGGGCCACCCGGCAGCGCCTGCGTCTGGATATGGACGAGACGGGCCAGTTGACCGCCATCGATCACCACACCACGGCCACGACCAGCAGCTTTGACACCTTCATCGAGGGTGCCTCGGCGGCGTCGCGCAACACCTATGCCAGCCCCGCCATCGCCACCAGCCACAGCGGTGTGCGGGTCGACACCGGCACCCCCGGCGCGATGCGTGCGCCGGGCGAAGCCACGGGTTCGGCCGCGCTGGAATGCGCTGTGGATGAGGCCGCCGAGGTGATGGGCCTCGATCCGCTAGAGTTTCGTCTGCGCAACTACGCCGAGACCGATCCGCAGACGGGAAAAGCCTTCTCCTCCAAAGCATTGCGCGAATGTTATGCGTTGGGTGCCAAATCCTTTGGCTGGGAAAACCGCCCTCTGGCACCGCGTCAGATGCGCGATGCGCAGGGCCATCTGGTGGGCTGGGGCATGGGCACCGCCCTCTTCGCGGCGCATATGAACAAGGCCGAGGCGCGCGCGGTTTTGCGGGCCGACGGTTCGGCCATGATCGCGACGGCGGGGGCGGATATGGGTCAAGGCGCCTGGACCGCGCTGGCGCAGATCGCGGCGGATGGGCTGGGCCTCGGCATCGATCAGGTCGAGTTCCGCTCGGGCGACTCCACGCTGCCAAACGGGGGCGTGGCGGGTGGTTCGGGGCATACGGCGACGGCGGGAAGCGCGTTGTTTGCTGCCGGTGAGGGCGTGATCCGCAAGCTCGCCGACCTTGCCACGGAGGACCCGGAGTCACCGCTGTTCGGGGCGGGCAATGCCGGTGTCGTGGCGCGCGACGGGCGTTTGCACCGGGCGGATGACGACAGCCGCAGCCAGAGCTACAGCGAGATCCTGAGGAACGCCGGGGTCGAGGAACTGGAGGGCAAGGGCGAAGGCGCGCGCGATCCGGGGCACGCCGAGGCCCGCGCCATGTTCTCGCATGGTGCTGTTTTTGCTGAGGTAAAGGTCGATCCGGAGCTGGGTCAGGTGCGGGTCACGCGGCTGATCGGGGCGTTTGCTGCCGGGCGGATCATCAACCCGCATCTGGCGCGCAGCCAGCTGCTCGGTGGCATGATCTGGGGCCTTGGCTTTGCGCTGATGGAGGAAGGGATCCACGACAAACGCACGGGGCGGCCGGTGAACGGCGACCTGGCGGGATATCACGTGCCGGTCAACGCCGATGTGCCGATGGTCGAGGCGCTGATGGTGCATGAGGACGACGACTTCGTGAACCCTCTGGGCGTCAAAGGCGTCGGCGAGCTGGGGATTACCGGCAGCGTCGGAGCCATCGCAAACGCGGTCTGGCATGCCACCGGCGTGCGGCCGCGATCCTTCCCGATCCATCTGGAAACGCTGATCGGCTGAGGCTGGAATGCAGCGCTGAGAATGCAGACAGCCGCCCCGTGGGGCGGCTGTTTTTCGGTGTGAAAGGCGTCAGTCGCAGGGCTTGGGCGCGTTAAGGAAAGCTCATGCTTCACTTTAAGTACGCGCTGCAAAACCCTGATATCAAATCACTTGAAGCCGAGGTAGTCGGTGTCTGACACAGGCTCGGCCCAGTCGACACGGCTGCCGTCCTGTTCCTCGGCGATGGCGAGGTGGCTCATCGCGCAGCTGTCGCTGGCACCGTGCCAGTGGCGCTCTCCCGGGGCGAACCAGACGATGTCGCCGGGGCGGATTTCCTCAACCTCGCCCCCCTCGCGCTGCGCCCAGCCGAGGCCGCTCAGCACGAAGAGAGTCTGGCCCAGCGGGTGGGTGTGCCAGTTGGTGCGCGCGCCGGGTTCGAAGGTCACGGTGAGGCCGCTGATGCGCGCCGGAGAGGTGGCGCTGAAGGGCGCATCCATGCGGACGCTGCCGGTGAAATAATCGCTGGGGCCGGCTTTGGAGGGCTGGGAGCCGCTGCGCGTGATCTCCATGATCTTGTCCTTTTCCTGATGCCGCCGAGGCGGCGCATTGCCCGCCGATCATAGGGCATCGCGGCGCAGATACGAGGGGGCGTTTCACCGCGAAAATGCCCAAATCGGCATGTCGGTATTGCGTCGGTATCTGAACGGTAACTCAACGGTGCGGTTTCGCCGCCCTCTTCCTGCCCCCGCCGCCTCAGGCGACGCGGGCGTTCGGCAGTTGCAGGTCTTCCCAGATGCTGACGAAGTAGTCGTTGTAGCGCTGGTCGGACCGCAGCGAGATCGGATCACGGGCGTCGCGCGGGATCTCGATGTCCATGGTGCGGATCACGGTCGAGGGCCGGGTCGAGAGCACGAGGATGCGGTCGGCCATGGTGATCGCCTCGCCAATGTCATGGGTGATCAGGATCGCGCTTTTGCGACGCTCGGCGATGATGCGGGCGACGTCCTGTTGCAGCAGGGTGCGGGTCTGGAAATCCAGCGCCGAGAAGGGCTCGTCCAGCAGCACGACCGCCGGGTCGAAGGCGAGCGTGCGCATGATCGCGACGCGCTGGCGCATGCCGCCCGACAGTGTGCTGGGGCGGGCATCCTCGAACCCCTTCAGCCCGTAGGCCTCGATCAGGTCGCGGGCGATGGCGCGGGCCTTGTCGCGGGCCATGCCGCGCACCTCAAGCCCGAGGATCACGTTGTCGATGACCGAGCGCCAGGGCAGCAGCAGATCCTTTTGCAGCATGTAGCCGACGTCCTGCCCGGCGCGGTCCGAGGCGATCACGATCTCGCCCCGGCTGGGGGCCAGCAGGCCAGTGATGATGTTGAACAGCGTGGTCTTGCCACAGCCCGAGGGGCCGACAAGGGCGAGGATCTCGCCCTCGCGCAGATCGAAGCTGACGTTGCCGATGGCCTCGACCGGGCCGGAGGCGGACTCGAAACGCATGCCGATGGCGTTGGCGGAAAGGATGGGCGTGTTCATGCGACGACGTCTCCGGTCAGGTCATGGTAGAATTCGCGCAGCAGGTCGTGAAAGACCTCTGGCACCGCCTGGGTGAAGGCGTGCCCGCCCCAGTCTGCGAGCGCGAGGCGCGCATCGGGCAGGCGCCGGGCGAGGGTTTTCGACATGTGCCAAGGCACCAGCATGTCATCGCGCGAGGCAACGCAGAGGGTGCGCACCTGCATCGCGGCCAGCGCGCGACCGGGATCATAGGCGGTGAAGGCGGCGATGCGCGCCAGCAGGTCGCTGTCCGAGGGCATGGTGCTGAGGGCCTCGGCGGCGTGGGCGTCGATCTCGCCGGCGTGGCGCGAAATCCATGTGGCGGGATAGAGGAACAGCGGCTGGGCCTGCAGATAGGCGGCGCGTCCCGAGGCGCGCAGGATCTCGGTGCGGATGGCAAAACAGCGCGCGATATGGGCGTCGGGGCCAACCCAGCCGTTGACGATGACGAGGCTGCGCAGACGCGCAGGCGCTTGCAGCGCCGCCTCAAGCCCGAGGGTGCCGCCGATGGCGTGACCGACGACATGGGCACGCTCCGCCCCCGCCGCATCGAGCACGGCGAGCAGGTCAGAGGCCATCTCAGCCACGCTGCGCGCGCCGACGTCGCGGGAGGAGCGCCCTGCCCCGGCGTGGTCATAGGTGATGACTTGGTAACGCTGTGCAAGCGCGGCGAGCTGGGGCTTCCAGAACCCGCCCGAGCCGCCGAGGCCGCTGGACAGGATCAGCGGCTCGCCGTCCCCGCAGGTGTCGTAGTGGAGCGAGACCGCTCCGTTCTGTGCGATTGGCATATGGGTGCCGTCCTTCTTCGGGCCGTCTTGGGGGGCGTCAGTTGCGCAACAGGCGGCGTTCGCACCAGTCGATCGCGCCGTACATCAGCAGGGCGACAACCATCAGCGCGGCAATGCCGACCCAGACTGCATCAAGGTCATAGAGCGTACCGGCATAGGCGATCATATAGCCAAGCCCTTGGTTCGAGGCGATATATTCTCCGACGACCGCGCCGATCAGGGCAAAGCCGACGTTCAGGCGGAAGGCCGAGACGATCCAGGGCATGGCGCCGGGCACAATCACCGTGCGCCATGTGCGCAGACGTGACGCCCCGAGTGAGCGCATCAGCTTGACCAGATCATTGTCGACCTCGCGCGCGCCCTGCTGGGCGGCGATCAGGGCGACGATGAAGGTGATCAGCGCCGCCAGCGCCACCTTGGAGCCAAGGCCGATGCCGAACCAGATGATGATCAGCGGGCCAAGCGCGATCTTGGGCAGCCCGTTCAGCGCGATCATGTAGGGCCTCAGGATCGCCGAGCCGGTGGGCGTCAGCCAGAGTGCGAGGCCGATGACGCTGCCGGATATGGTGCCGATGAGGAAACCGCTGACCGCCTCGAACGCGGTCAGGCCCATGTCACGGAACAAAGCTCCGGAGCGTATCATCTCCCACCCCGTGGTGATAATGCCAATGGGTTTGCCGTAGAGATAGGCCTCGATCCAGCCGAGCGAGATGGCGATCTGCCAGAGGCCGAGCATGGCCACCAGCAGGGAAACCTGACCGATCAGGATCAGGCCGGGGGGCGGCAGGCGGACCTCCCAGCGTTTGGCGGGAGCACGCGCGCCCGGGTCCGTGGCGACATGGGTCATGAGGCGGGCCGCAGGTGGGCGATGGAGGCGATCTCGATCAGCGCCTCGGGTTTGACGAGGCCGACCTGCACGCAGTAGCGCGCCGGTTTGGCGTTCGGGAAGTAGGAGGCATAGACCTCGTTGATTGCCTTGTAGTCGGCCCAGTCCTTGAGGAAGACGTGGTTGAAGACGATGTCGTCCATGCTGGCCCCGGCGGCGGCGAGGATTCCCTTGATCGTCTCCAGCACATGGCGGGTCTGGGCGGCGGCGTCACCGGGAAAGACCACGTCGTTGTTGTCGTCAAAGGCGAGGATACCGGCGGTGTAGATGGCATTGTCGGCCGCCATCGCGGGGGAAAACGGGCCGAGGGGGGCCGGCGTGCCGGCGGGCAGGATGACGCGGTCGCTCATGGGGCGGTTCCTTGTGCGGAGGTGGCGAGGTGGCTGGTGAAATCGGCGGTGGAGGAGACCCAGCCGAAGAAGGTTTCGGTGTTGTAGACGGCGGCGTCATGCAGGGCGCGCGGCCCGGCTTGATGGCAGGCGTCCTCAAGCAGCACGGCGAAGAATTCCAGGTGGAAGCCGTCGCGCAGGGTGCTCTCGACGCAGACATTGGTGGCGACGCCGCAGAGCACGATATGGGTGATGCCGCGCGCCCGCAGGATCGAATTCAGGGCTGTGTTGTGAAAGCCGGAGTAGCGGACCTTCGGCACCACGATGTCGCTGTCCTGCGGGGTCAGGTCATCGACCAGCGCGTAATCCCAGCCACCCTTGGCCAGCAGCTTGCCCGCAAGCTCGGGGCGTTTGCGCATCAATTTCAAGGCGTTGGACTTGGTCCAGTTGGGCGAACCGGGGCCACCGGCCTCTTTCAGCGCCGGGTCCCAGCCGTTTTGCAGGAAGATCACCGGCATCTCGGCGGCACGGGCAGCGACGACGGCCTCGCCCACCCGCGCGATGACGTCACGGGTGCCGGAGATGTCGAAGCCCGCGAGGTCGAGGTAGCCCTCGGGCGAGGCGTAGGCGTTCTGCATGTCGACGACGATCAGCGCCGATTTTGCCGGATCGAACGGGATCGCTTCGGGGCGGGCGGGCAGCATATTGCTGCCCGGGGTCAGATCTGCGGCCATGGTCAAGCGCCGAACTTCTCAGCCGCGCGGGTCGCGAAGCTGTTGTCGACCATCTTGGCGTAGGGCATCGGGTCCTTGATCGCGCCGCCGCCGTTTTCCAGCTTCATGGCGTTGTCCCACTCGGCCTCGGAAATCGTCGGCGCGGTCGGGAAAGCGGTGGAGGAGCCGAAGAAGTTGACCGAAGCGGCCTTGATGACCTCCTCAGAGACCTGCGGGAAGTATTTCGGGCCGAGGTCGGTGAAGACGGTGTGATCAGCGTGCATGGCGGTCATCGCCTCGGCCAGCGCATCACAGAAGGCCTGCACGGTGTCGGGCGCCTCCTCGATCACCTTGCCGGTGGTCATGGCGGTGGTGAAGGCGAGCGGGCCGATCATGTCAGCAAAGGACAGCACCGGCTCCAGCCCGAATTCGGAGGCGCCGACCGAGATGTCCCATTCAAACGCGGTCGCCACATCGGCGCGGCCATCGCGCACGGCGGTCGCCTGCGCACCGGAGGGCAGTTCGAGGAAGGTGACGTTGCCTTCCTCGGCCGTGAAGCCGCCGACTTCCTTGATCAGGTAGGTCGGCACCTGAATGGTCGAGGAGGGGAATTTCAGCGTTGCGATGGTCTTGCCGCGCAGGTCGTCGACGGTCTTGATGCCGCTGCCGGGTTTCGCCATCGCCCACATGGAGACGCCGCCGACGATCTTGGCGATGTTCCTGACGTCGCCGCCCTCGCGCACCGCGTTGACCGACATGCCCGGGCTGGTCACGCCGAACTGGCTCCGCCCCGAGAGCAAAAGCGGCACCGGCAGAGCGATGCCACCGGCGGTCGACACTTCGGCGTCGAGGCCGTGCTTGGCGAAGAGGCCAAGGTTGTCGGCGACATAAAGCGGCGAATACATCGCAAGGCGCAGCGCGTCGGAGATCAGCACCTTGGTGCCCGCGGCATAGGCCGGTGCGGCAAGACCGGAGGTGGCGAGCGCGGCCCCGGCAGAGGCGGTCTGGAGGAATTGGCGTCTGTTGAACATCTGGATCATCCCATGTTGGCTTCGACGTCTCGACCCTGAGCAGGTGGCGTCGATGTCCTCAGGTTAGGAAATTCGGGGCAGATATTGTCAATTACGGATAATCCGATAAATATATCGTCCATGACGATAGAAAACGTGGAATTGCGCCATTTACGGGTGTTTGCGGCGGTTGCGCGCACCCAGAACTTCAGCCACGCAGCGCGGGCCTGCGGGTTGTCGCAATCGTCGGTCAGCACAATCCTTCAGCAGTTGGAGGCGTCCTTGGGCGTTCAGCTGATCGACCGGACGACCCGAAAAGTGGTGCTGAGCCAGATCGGCGAGGACTTTTTGCCCGGCGTGAAGCGGATTCTCGACGATGTCGACCGGCAGTTGCAGGGGCTGGAGGACCTGCGCACCTTCCAGAGCGGACAGGTGCATCTGGCCTGCGTGCCCTCGGTCGCGATGCGGCTGCTGCCACGGGTGATCGAGCGGTTCCGGCAGGACTTTCCCCGCGTCGGCGTCAAGCTGTCGGAGGTGCCACGTGGCACGACGATGGCAATGGTGCGGAATGGCGAGGCGGATTTCGCGATTGCGAATGAGCCCGGCGATGCCTCGGACGTTGAGAGCACGCGGCTGATGGAGGATGTCTTTGCGCTGGTGATGCGGCGCGATCATCCGCTGGCGGCGCGCGCGGAGGTGACTTGGGCGCAGGCACAGGCGGCCGGGCTGGTGATGATGGGCGCGCAGACCGGCATCCGGCTGGAGATCCGCCATGGTCTGCCCGAGGGGACGCCGGATGTCACCGCGCTCTATGAGGCAGAGCACCCGGTGAGCCTGCTGGCGATGGTGGAGCGTGGCCTTGGCGTGGCGCCGTTGCCGAGTCTGGCCTGGCCGCCGCCGGAAAACCGCCTGCTGACGATCCGGCCGCTGACCCGGCCCCGCGTGACGCGCACGCTGCATCTGATCCAGAGGGCGGGGCGGTCGCTGTCGCCGGGGGCCTGGCATTTCCGGCGCACCATCATCACCGAAGCGACGCGCGAAGCCATCGAACTGGAGGAACTGCCGCGCGCCTGAGGCGGATCAGCGTTGCGTCACGGCGGTTTGTTCGGCGCGCTGGCGGCGGTTGTTGTCCCGGCTCTCGTAGAACACGCGCTTGGCCTCGTACATCTTCATGTCGGCGCGCTGCACAAGTGCTTCCATCGACTCGTCTTCGAGGCGGCTGGCCCAGCCGATGGAGGCCGAGAGCTCATGTTCGGAGTAGAAGCGGTTGTTCAGAGTGATCAGCTTGTTGATGTTCTCGACCAGATCATGGATCTCGGCCTCACCCGCGCCGGGCATCAGGATGACGAATTCATCGCCGCCGATGCGCGCGGCCTTGCCGCTGCCAACTGTGGCCTCTTTCAGCACTTCGCCAGCGCGGCGCAGCAGCTGGTCGCCGGCATCATGGCCCAGCTTGTCGTTGGCCTCTTTCAAGCCATTGAGGTCGAGCACGACGAGAGAGGTCGGGTAGATGCGGCGGCGTTCGATGCGATGCAGCTCATCCGCAAAGAACGAACGGTTGTGCAGGCCGGTCAGCACATCGTGCTTGCCGAGGTATTCGAGATAGGCCTCGGCCTTCTTGCGCGCCGAAATATCGGTGAGCGCGACAAGCACGCGGGACCAGTCATGTTCGTACCCCGGCAGAACCGAGAACTGCATGATCAGGTGGCGTTCGGTGCCGTCGAGGGCGTAATTCAGCACCTCACGCGAGTGGAAGGTGTTGCCGTTGAACAGGTCGATCAGCTGCTCGCGGAAGTGATATTCCATGCCGTCGCGAAACACCGAGGCGAGGTTGGCCAGCAGCTGCGGCTTGTCGCGGGCCCTGAACAGTTTCAGCGTGGCGTTGTTGACGTCGAGCACGCGGATTTCGGCCATGCATTGCAGCACGAATTCGGAATGCACGTCGATGAAGGTGCGCAGATCGCTGATGCCGCGCATCCGCATGTCTTCCAGCTTTTCGCGGATGCGGCTGAAATCCTCGACCCAGAGCGAGACCGGGGAATGATCGAAGACACCTTCGGCGTAGGCCTGGCTCGCCTCGGCGCCGCGGCGGGCATCTTCGCGTTGGGTCACATCCTCAAGCGTCAGCAGAACCTGCGCGAGGCTGTCTTCATGGCCCGGCAGCACCACGGCGTTGAGCTGGATATCAAGGCGGCGGCCAGAGAGCGTGTAGTTGACGGCATAGCTGCCGAATTTGGTCTTGCCGTTCCACAGCTCGACCAGCTCAAGGATATGGCTGTCGAGCATGTCGTCGCGAAACACCAGATTGAGGTTGGCGATCAGATGCGCCTCATCCTCGGCCTCGAACATCTCGACTGTGCGGGCGTTGACGCGCAGCACGCGGATACGGTGGGCACATTCGGCCACGCGGGCGGGATCGGCGCTGAGGAAGGCGTGGATGTCATTGACGCCCTGCGCACGCCATTTACGAAAGATCTCCGCGACACCGCTGAAATCCTCAAGCCAAAGGGACACCGGGGCCAGGTCGAACGTGGCCGTGACATCCTGCAAGTCGGGACTGTCGTTCATTTGTTGAGCCTTGGGTAAAAAACGCGCGCATCTATCCCTGCGGGAGGGCACGGTAATCGTTGTATACAGCCTAGCATGGTTAACATAATCTATTCGCCTCTGATTAGGCAACTTGCAGTTTACTGCAGTCATCAAGGGCTTTGCAGCGGCTGCAGACGGGATCAGCGCGCCCTAGTTCAGCTTGGTCGAGATGTTGAACTGGACGCTGTTGCTGTCGAAAAAGTCCACCGTGGAGTCGGTTTGCGACACCCCGACGGAGAGGACAAGGTTGTCCTTGATCTGGTAGAGCGCGGTGACGCCGAGGCCATAGTCCTGACGGCGTTCCCCGAAAAAGGTCGATTGCGCCGATTGCGAGGCCTCAAGCCCGAGGCCGACGACATGGCCCGCGGCGAGCCAGCGCACCTCGCCCCTGACCGAGAGGTCGTTGCCGGTGGAGTCCTGCAGCGGTTCTGACAGATCCAGCGACAGGCGGGTCGCGATGCGGCGGCCGACACTGTCAAAGCTGACAGTGCCATGGGTCTGGTAGAGGTCCTTGTATTTCGAGCGCCCGACGGCAAACCCGACCTCGTGACGGCTTTCGCCGATCTCGAACAGGTGGCTATAGCGCATCTCAAGGTCGTCCTGCGTCTGATCGGAGAGGTCGCGGCGCACTTCCACGTGGTTGTAGCACAGATCGAGGAAGTTCCAGTTGACCAGCTCGTTGCGCGAACAGACCGAGATCTGCCCGACGGTTCGGGTCAGATTTGGTTCGGGGGCGTGCAGGACGCCGAGCTGGGCCTCGGCTTCGACATAGTGGCCCTGCGACAGGCCGACACGGACCCGCCCGTCATAGGAGAGCCCGAAGGCGGCCCCACCGCGCGCCACCAGATCGCTGCGCAGGCGGAAGACGAGGCCCTGAAGGATCAGGGTGTCATTCTCCAGACCGCCGTTCATGTTGGGCACATAGGCGAGGTTCGGATAGACGCCCTGCTCGAACTCCAGCAGCTGCAGGCCGGTCCCCTCCATGTAGTAGCCCTGCGCCTGCAGCAGTGCCCTGAGATCGCGCGCGGTGCCGATCCCGGCATTGCCCTGCGCAAGACCACGCGCCAGAGCGAAGGTGCGCAGGCGTTCAGAGACCACCAGCTGAGCGGTGTCGCGCAGCTGATCGGGGCTGGCGGTCGCGGCCTCGGGCGCAGTCTGCGCCGAGGCCGCACTGCCGGAGAGGATCACGCCCCCTGCCCCGGCCAACAGCATCAGGGCTATGGCCCTGAATGCCTGTCGCGCCTGCTTACTTGGCATAGTTCAGTTGGGTGCCGTAGAAAATGCCGTCCGCCTTGAGACGATCACCGTCGCTGCCGACGGTGAAGATGCCCGAGGTGGTCAGATCCTCTTTCAGCCGCGACGTGCCTTTTTCGCTGCCGCTGAGATTGCCACGCAGGGTGCCGGACGAGACGATCTTCTTGTCGGTATCGGTCAGATCACGCGTCGACAGGGTGACCGTGCCGCCGAAGGCCCCGGTCACGACATCAAGGGGGATATTGTCGACCAGCATGGTGGTTTCGATCTGCGAACCCCTGGCAGGGTCGTTGGGCGTGCGCAGGTCGATCATCACAGAACGGGTGTCGAAATCGACAACCATGTTTTCCAGCGTGCCGACACCGCGCTGCAGTGCGCCTCCATCGACGGAGGCGTAGACCTCGGCGTTGCCACGGAAGTAGTATTTCCCGGAGGCAATCAGATTGCCTTTTCTGTCGACGTTGTCGAAGCTGCCCTGATCGGCGGTGACGCGCAGAACGCGGACAATCTCTTCGCCCGCTTCGGTGGTTTTCACCTCGGCGATGACCTCAAGCTGCATGTTGTCCCAATAGCGCGCCTCGGTCAGCGCGATGAGGTTCTTGTAGCCTGCCGGGTTGGCGGGGCTTGGATCCTCGAACTGGGAAATGATGCTGACATCCTCGGCGCCATAGCGATCGATGCGGGCGCGGGAATAGCCGTTGTGGTTGGTCTTGTAGTGCTGGATGCCCGGCGTGCTGATCTCGGTCGGAGTCGGCTGGACAACGGGCTCGCTGCTTCCGCCCATGCAGGCGGAAAGCGCGGTCAGGCAGGCCAGTGGTGTCGCAAGGCGAAACGCCGTACGGCGGGACACGCGCAGGGGGGTCGAAGCAATGTCGCAGGTCATGGTGATAACCCTAGTCTTGAATGAGATCAGTAGTTGTAGGTCGAGGTGATCGCAGCCCGCGTTTCGTCGGTTGCGAGGTCGTTGTGCAGCTTTTCAAAGATGCTACGCGCCTTCAGGTTGTCGCCCTTGTTGAGGTAGGCATAGCCGCGAATGATCGCGAGATCGCGCGGCAGGGGCCCGCTGATCGCCTCAAGAGCGTTGAAATAGTTGATCGTGGCGACGTAATCATCCTTGGCATAGGACTGGACGCCGCGCTGGTTCAGGATCGTCGCTTCGACTTCGCGGCGCTGTTCCATCGTCAGATCGGTGCTGGCGGCGATGCGCGAGGCCTCTTCCGTCATGTTGCGCTTGAGCATGGCAAGGGTCATCCCGAAGCGCGCATCCCGCGTCACGCCAGCACTGATGCCGGCATTGGCCGCGAGGTTGAAATAGGCCAGCGCCTCAAGCGGACGTTCGAGGTTGTAGACGCACCAGGCGCGCTCATACGCGATGTCGAGCGAGCGTGGGCGGGCCGATTGCGCGGCGCATTCGCGGAAATTGCCGGAGCGTGCGGCCGAGATCGTGCGCGACAGACGCCCGTCGCCGGTGCGCGGCAGTGTGGTCTGGACGCGCGCGGTGCGCTGGCTGCCGGAGCTGCGGGCCACGGCGGCCGCTGCGGGGGCGTTGTTGGCGGCACGCGGCGCGGGCGCAGGGGCCGCGCTTGGCTTGGGCTCAGCGACGGGGGTGCGTGTCGGGGTGGTGATGCGCGCAGGGGCGGTGGGGTCCTGAACGATGCCACGACCGGCCAGCAGGCGGTTGCCAAGCGCGTCGAAGGTCGCGCTCTGCGTCACGAAACGGGCCTTGGCGGCGTCGAGCAGGCTTTCCAGCTGATCGTCAGTGGTCACGGCTTCGGACTTTTCGATCGTCGAGATCAGATCGGGGATTTCGTTGCAGGTGTTGACGATCTGGCGATAGGCCACATAGGCCCCGGCCTTGTTGCCGGTCCCGGCCTGCAGGCTGGCAAGGTTCCAGGTGTTGTTGATCCGGTCGCAGCGCAGCAGCGACGGCGTGGCCGTCACGGTCTGGATCGCGGTGTTGACGTCACGCGCAGCGACGGCGCGGTCAAATACGGTCTGGGCTTCCGAGAGGTCGAGCTGCTGCGTCAGATCCGAAGGTACCTGCCAGGAGGGATATTTCGCCTGCGTCTGTTCCAGAATGCGCCGCGCGCCGGCGATATCGCCCCGCGACATGCGGCTGTACATATCCGCAACCTCGGTCGTCGGCCCGGTCTTGAGCAGCGCGCTCAGATCATCGGGGGGCGTCCAGCTGGGGAATTCGTTCTGCAGGCGGCGGATTTCAGCGCTGACGGCGGTGGTTTCGTTCTGCTCTATGTAAAAACGGAGGGCGCGCAGATCCTCGGTCGAGGGCGCGTCCTGGGCCAGAGCAGGCCCCGAGGCCGACAGGCCTGCCGCCATAAGTCCGGCGAACAGGGCGAGGCGGAGGGAGGTACGGTACATCTTCATATCGGCTCGCATGTGGAAGCGGTCTGGATTTGAGAAATCAGGGTCATCAAATGCAGGGTCGCCGGGTAATAGGGTTGATCGACAGTCTGAAAGAACGGAATAGGCGCACCGAACTGCGTGACAACCGAGCAATTGACGAAGGCGGCAACAGCGCCATAGCCAACGTGACGGCTGGTTTCGATCACACTACCAGAAAGTCGGTCAAATACAGTCACATATTCGCCCTGTGACAGGCGACCGGAATTCACCGCCCGCTGATAGGCCTGCGCCTCGGCGGTGACGGCGACATGGCCGGGGTTGCCCGACCAGATCAGGAACAGCGGCACGCGCAGGGCGTCATAGCCATTGCGCGAGGACATGCCCTCGACCGTGCTGATGCCATCGGGGCCGATGCGGATCCAGTCGGGGATCAGCCCGCCGCCCGAAAGCTGCGACATCAGGGTTTCGCCGTCCGTCGCGCAGGTGGCAAGGTCAGCCTGCCCCGTGATCTGAGCAATCGTGCGCAGCGCCAGAGGCATGTAGTAGGATGGGTTGATGATCACGCCATCGCCACGGTCAAAGCCCTGCGCCGCCGGGGTCAGCAACAGACGCCCGCTCCTGTCGGGGGCGCGGATCAGGCATTTCGCCACCAGATCGCGTGCAATGGCGCTGACACGGTCCAGAAGCTCCGGTCTGCCATCGCGCTGACCGCGCACGGCCAGACCCCAAGCATAGAACAGATCGCCATCACTGGCGTTGTTCTTGTCGGGCACCCGGTCGGGAGAGTCGGGCAGAAAGCGCCAGGCCAGCAGCGCATCAGAGCGCACGGCCAGATTGGCTTCGGTCCAGCGGTAGATCCGGTCAAAGGCGGAATTGTCGCCAAGAATCGCCGAAAGCAAAAGGCCGTAGCCCTGACTTTCAGAGTGGCTGGCCCCCTGCTGCAATTCATCGACGACGCGCCCGTCCTCGTGCAGGAACGCCGCTTTCCACGCCGCCCATGGCGCCGCCAACGGTCCGTTCACATCGCTAAGTTCACCAGCAAAGTATTGGGCTTTGGCTTGGGTGCCAATCAACCCCGGGGCGAAAACCCCGCCAACGGCACTGGCCATCGAGTAGAGCATAGTTCTACGCTTCATCGCTTGCGCCTTCCTCTCGTGGTCACAACAAACGCCAGGGCCAGACAAACGGAAACGATCGTCAATCCAAACAGAACGAGTACAAAGTAAAGCGGTGACCAAGAGGCATAGTTCCCTGCCACTTCCCGAAAGTTACGGAAAGACAGGGGTTCTTCGAGTTTCGGGGGATAGGTGCGATCATGCCAGCTGTCCCATTGGTCATCGTTGGTGAGCAGTGCAAACCGCCCCGTCGGACCAGTCGCAGACAGACGAGCCTGCGCGAGATTCGCGGCAACTTCAACCGGGTCCGCCTGAGGACGCACGATCAACCAGAGCGAAAGAGGATCTTCTTCCTGAGGGATCACCACCACGGCCTTGCCATTGCGGCTGGCGAGCCAGTCCTTCAGCTCTCCGTCGCCGGGCTTGGCAAGGCCCCGGACGTTCCGGGACACGGCGTTCAGCAGCTCGGAGAAGGCAGGCAGCACCCATGTGCGGGTCGAGGGATCATCGATCTGCTGGGTCAGCGGCGCGGGGCGACTGTTGAGGAAAACGGCCTCCAGCTCGCGCCGGGTCAGGCCGAGTTCGCCAAGGGTGATCTGGTCAAGGCTGTCGGCCGTGATCACGTTCAGCTTGGCGCCCTCGATCATGGTGTGCCCTTCGAGAGGGCGCAGCGCGGTCTTCAGCGCCATTTCGAGAGTGCTGTCGTCGTCTTCGCCATCGGCCTGATAGCTGATCTGGCTGGGTCCAAGAGCGGCGAGCGCATCCGAAACGCCGACGAAGGTCATCTTCGGAACCTTCGGCACGAAGAGGGTCGAGGTCGGGTCGATGTTGAGCAGCGGATTTTCAAACGCCGGGCATGGCATATCGGGCGGATCGCCGGGGACGATCGACACGAAGGTCAGGTTGTTGACACCGGAGTGCAGCAGACGCGCCGGAAAGCCGATGTCGAGCAGCGGCAGCGCACGGCCGCCGCCCTGATCCAGCGGCAGCAGGCGCACGGTGGTGCCATTGGCCTTGATCAGCATCAGGGCGTTTTCCGGCAGGCCATCGGCAAAGCTGTAGAGCAGTTTCAGCATCGCGTTCTGCGACGACAGTACCAGCCACTCGTCCGGCAGACGGAAGGTAACGTTCTGTTCCGAATAGCGATTATAGGCCGAGACATCGGTGAACTTGAGGTCTTCGAGGCTGGTGCGCTTGCCCGGCTCCAGCACGCCGACATCGGGCATTGAGGGCGGCGCCGGCAGCAGGAAGTCGATGTTCGGCAGGGTGCCCTCTGGGGTCAGCGACATGACCAGAACCTGTGCGCCATCTGCGCCCTGACGAACCTGGGCGAAATCACGGTTGTCGGGCAGGATGGTGATGCGCGCGATGGGCGGGATGATGCTGGGGCTGGCATAGATGCTCTGGGCCCGCAGCATCACCGGCGCGCCGTTGCGCAGACCGGCAAGGCGGTCCGTCAGCTCGGGCATGATCTGATCGCGGATTTCGGGATCGGCACGCACCGGAATGACGTTCTGCGACACCAGCTGCGCCAGCAGAGCGGAGGTGAAGCCTTCGGGATCGCTGGACAGATCGGCGCTGTCGTATTCCACGCCACTGCCACCGAGATCGAGTTCGGTCCAGATTTCAAACGTCGCTTCGGGGCCACAGAAAATGCGGTGGGATTCCTGCGCTACGACGGTGATTTCGTTGCGCCCCGGCACCAGCACATCGACCGGCAGATCAATATCCTCGAACCCGGAAAAGGCCGTCGGCTCGATCGGGTCGAGCGCCTTGCCGTTGACGGTGATCAACAGTTTCGAGCGCTCTGGCAGCACGTTGATACTGATCCGGTAGGACAGCTTGAACGACTTCGCCTGCGCGGTATTCGGCAGGTCGACAAAGAACGACGCCGCCGTGCGTTCGCCGGTCAGCCGAACGATGCGGTTATTGCCGGTCGCGGCCACCCCGGCAGAGCGCAGCGGCAGCAGCACATTGCCCGTGGGAATGGACATCGGCTTGGAGGTATCGCCACCCCGGTCATATTCCGGGATGGAGAAGGTTGTCTGGGTCTCCGCGTCGGCAGGGGCCTCTTCGGTCTTGAACATTTCCAGCACCGGGGCGAGGTCGATGGTGGGCACCTCCTCCTCAGGCGTGGCCGTGGTGGTCTGGGCGACCCCCGAGAACGCGATCCCGGAGAGCAGGCAGGCCAGACAGACGGAGCGGAAGGCCGAAGCGCGATTGTGAACCTGTATCATACTGATGCACCGATACTTTCGTCGCGCGGGATCTCGATCGCATGGTCGTTCTGTTCCTCCAGATCGACACCGAAGGCGAGCAGGTGCGCCGATTTCTTTTCGGACGGGGTGGTGGCATGAACCATCGCAAGACGCCCGGGCTCTTTCGCGAGGTCCGACATCAGCGCCGGGAAGCCGCGCACGAACAACATCAGCGCATAGCCGAAGCCGACAATCATGCTCTTGCTGGCTTCCGTCGACATCCGCATCCGGCGCCAGTTTTCGCTGTCGCCAAAGATCAGGTAGGCGACGGTTTCCTGCGCTTTCAGGTCCTGATCCGCTTCCAGCAGCAGGCCCAGGATCTGGCCGCGCGGCGAAGATTGCACGGACATCACCTTGGCCAGAACCTTGGTTTCAAGGTGCGGCGATTCCGCGAACTGCGGGCGGAAGTAGATCTTGGAGCCCTTGAGCTGCTGCGTCGAGGGCGCCCGGTTGCTGGTTTCCTCGATCAGAAGACGCGCCCCACGGGTCGAAGCGTCAAGGATGCGCACGGGCGCCTCCATTAGCTGATCGCCGTCACCGGCCCACATCGTGCCGGGGGCGTTCATCTCAACCCGCGGCGAGGAGCGACGTTGCTGCTTTTCGGCCACGGCACGGTAAGCGATGGTCACCAGAATGAAGTTGAACATCGCCCAGCCGCCGACGACCGCCAGCACCGGGTGATCCCCGGGGAAGAGGTACCAGCGAATGCCAAGGGCGACGATGCCTGCCACCATGCAGATCCACAGGATCGTCAGCGGCCAGTGGATCGGCGAGATGTAATCCTGCTCCAGCGTTTCGTCCTTGGCGGTCACGGCAAACTTGGCGCTGCGCGGGCTGAGGACGGTCTTGAACACGGCCTTGAACAGATAGGGCGCCTGCGCGATCTCGTAGATTTCCGAAATCAGCGGCCAGCGATAGCGCGAATAAAGCGCGCTCTGCGTCAGGAAGGACACGGCAAGATAGCTGAGCATATAGGCCATGACATCGGGGAAGGTCGCGACGAAGATCTCGATCCCGAAGAACAGATAGACCAGCGGCACCATCAGATAGGTCAGGCGGATCAGCGGAAACAGCCAGAAGCTCATCGAGTTGATGTAGCAAAGCCGTTGCGGAAAGCGCAGGCCCTTGCGGAACAGCGGGTTCTTGAGCAGCAGCATCTGCATCATGCCGGTGGCCCAGCGGCCACGCTGCTGGATGAACGAGGCGAAGGTTTCCGGCTGAAGGCCCGCGATCATCGCCCGGTTGAGATAGAGGCTCTTCCAGCCGCGCGAGTGGATTTCGAGGGCGGTTTCGGCATCTTCGGTGATCGTCTCACCGGCAAAGCCGCCAACGCTGTCCAGCGCCGCACGCCGCAGCAGGGCCGCGGAGCCACAGAAGAACGCCCCGCCCCAGCGGTCCAGACCACGGTGGATCTGGGAATAGAACATCTCGTTCTCGGGGGGGCATTCGCGTGACAGGCCGAGGTTGCGCTGGATCGGGTCCTGGTTGATGAAGAAGTGCGGCGTCTGCACGAGGAACAGCTTGGGGTCATCGACGAAATAGCCGACGGTGCGGGCCAGAAAATCGCGCGAGGGCACGTGGTCGGCATCGAAGACCACGACGATTTCGCCATGCAGATCCTCAAGCGCGGCGCTCATGTTGCCGGCCTTGGCGTTCTCGTTGCGGGCCCGGGTCGAATATTTGACGCCGAGGCGCTTGCAGAGCCGTTGCAGATCGGCGCGCCGCTTTCGCGAGGCCGCAGCCAGCTCGGGGTCGGAGGAATTGCAGCGCTGATCGGTGCCGCCATCGTCGCAAAGAACCACGGTGCGCTTGTCGGTCGGGTAGATCATGTTCTTGGCAGCGGCCAGCGTGATGCTCAGCATCTCGATCGGCTCGTTGTAGGACGGGATCAGGATGTCGACCGTGGGCAGATCCTCGGGCGGAACCTGTGGCGGAAAGCGCCGCTGCGTCGGGTCGGCCGAGATGAAGGCGTTCAGCATGAAGACCAGGATCGAATAGGTTTCGACCATGAACAGCAGCACGGCAATGATGAACGACAGCGAGATCGAGGGATCGGGCAGCGTTTCCAGCAGCCGCCAGAGCCAGTAGCGCATCACCAGCACGGTCGCGACCGCCAGCAGGAAGAACCGCGGCACCATGAAGCGCGCGAACGGCTTGAGCAGCGCGACGATGGCCACGGCGATGATGCCGAGGAAGGCCTGACCGCTTGTCGAGGTCGGCACACTGACAAGCACCCCGATCGGGATCATCATCAGGCACCACAAAACCATCAGCGGCGTGTTGCGCGTGGCTCCGAGAAGGAGATTACCTTTCATCGTGGCCTCACCATTTGCATCATCATCATGGGATACATCACTGTCGTGGTGCCGCGAGTGGCGACAGCATCCGGTTGCCGCCCTGAGGGTCGGAGGGCATGGTGATCACACCAAAGCCGATCTGACCGTCGCGGATCGGGGCAAGCGCGTCGTCAACCGTGCCCTGAACGCAGTTGCGCATCAGCACTTCCATGTTGCTGGCGCGGCCCGGCAGAACCCGTGCCCCACCCGACAGACGGCGAAAGGCCAGGACGCAGATCGTGTTGACGCCGGTGCGGTATTCATTCCAGAAATACGCCCCCAGGCTGTCTTCGCTGTTGCGCAGGTTCTTGTTGCTGACCGAGGAGAAGGGCGTCGGGACTTCACCGAAGTCCTTGAGCAGGGTTTCCAGCTGGAAGCGCCCGGTGCCGAACCCCTGAGAGCCCATGGTGCGCAGCCACATGAAGTTGTCGCCCTCCATCGTGGTGTCGTTGCGCAGGCCGATCAGCTGCTCTTCCTCACGTCCGAGCTTGCGGTTGATCATGATCATTGCGTTGGACGGGGCGACCCACATCTTGTCGAGGCGACCGATGGTGTATTGCACCGTGGTTTTCAACGCATCCATCGTCACCAGTCGCAGCGAGGGAGAGGTGGTGCAGGCAGCAACAAGAAGCACACCCGCCAGAACCATACGCCTGCCAGCAGAACGAAAGTGACTGAAGCCAAACTCAGAAATCATATTTTAGCCTTTTGAACACACGACGCAGTTACAACCCGCTCGAACACGCACGGAAATTATAATTAACCTATTGGTAAGAGTCTTGAAAATTAGGGGGGTTGGTCTTTGCCGAAAACTGCCAACCGTTGCGCAAATAGCGCGACGCGACGCACCATTGTGCTGTTCCGGTCGGGTCACCCCCGCCGAGCAATGCCATAGAAATCATTCTGTCCCCGCCCCAATCAACATGGATACGTATAAATCATGCGCAACACACAGTGCTCCGCCGCTGTGAGCGACGAACGCATGAGCCGTCAAAAAAATTATCTCAGTCTACCCTAGTCACCCTCAGCGGCCGATTCCGGCTCACTCGGGCGTTTTTTGTTGTTCACAAATGAATAGAAAATTTCACATTTTGGAAGCCCCGAAATCAAAAACATTAAAAAAACGTTGAGGAACTGTCACTTTGTTACCGTGGCACAGCCTTTGCGCAAAGGTGACGCGCGCCCTGCCCTGCAGGCGGATCGTGGGCTCTGGAGGGCGCCTGCTCAACCGATGTGGAGGGACAGGCTGCGGAATTATACAACCTGAGAGGGACTGGCGTTCAGCGGGTCTGCGGCCCCGGGTGGCCCGAAATTCGGCCTCGCAGAGAGTCTGGCTCAAGACCCCAGCCCTGAGACGTGCGTGCTGGATCGGGCCTGTGCAGCGATGAGCCCCGCAACAACTTTTACGGGTAAACATCGGTAAATTCAGGTTTTTATATGTATCGTCGATATGCGAAGAGAGATCGTCGGCGATTGAAATCACCATTGCAGTTGCGCGACACGGACACATTATACCGGCGGGCAAAATCTTTGACCCCGGACTTGCATTACAACCTTCAGATGGGCTTAGCCTGTAACGGATCTGGCGCAGCTGTGGGAACGGCTCCGCCAGAGTAAAACGATACAATTCCTCTGAACCATGATAGGTTAACTATCCGTAGACACATGAACTGCGCAGTCATTCCAAAGCGGCGAGGCCGTATTAGGCATTATTGTCGCGGACGAACCGACATCCTACCCGTGGAAAGTTGCGATCTTGCAGAAAACCGTGCCTGAAAACATGACGATGGCGCGTGAAAGCCTGCTGGGACGACTCATGCGACTCGCCCTCAGTGCGACGAGCGAGAATGTTGAGCGTTCGGTCTGCTCTGCCCTGCGGTTGCTCTGTGAGTTCTACGGGGCCGAGCGGGCGATCCTCTATGATATCAAGGCCGATGGCACCCTGCAGAGGGCCTTTGAATGGTCGGTGAAGGGCCTCGCGCCGCTGGACATCAGCCGCCAATTTGTGCGCGCGGACGAGATTTCGCCCTGGCTTGAGGACCTCAACAGCGGTCTGAGCCTGCATGTGCCGCCCCCCGCATATGGTGATTCGCCGCATATCGCCCCCTCGACGCTGGAGCAGGATGCCGCGCTTCTGGTGCCGCTTCTGGGCAAGGATCACCTCAGCAGTGTGCTGAGCATCGCCGCGCCGCGCCGCGCGCTGCGCCCGGAGGAGGACGAAACCGGCCTGCTCGCGATGGTGGCGGACCTGTTGCTGAGCATGACGCAGCAGGCCGTCCCGCGCCCCGATGCGCCGGCGAACGCCGGGAGTGATGTGCCGGACGAGATCCGCAATGCCGCGCTCTGGGCGATGCCGGATCTGATCTTCGAGCTCGACAGCGAGGGCCGGTTCTGCCGCATCATCTCGCCCGATACGCCACGCGGACATGACGCGCCCGATGACACCGTCGGGCTGATGCTGGAGGACGTTCTGCCCGCCGATGTGGCGCGCGATCTGCGGGGCTATATGGCCGAGATCGATGAAAACGACCGTGTTCAGGGGCGAATCCAGCGGGTTTCTGGGCAAAAGCACAGCATCTGGTACGAGGTGTCCGGCTCTCACTGCGCGCCGCGCCGCCGCGGCGAGGCTCTGGGCTATCTGCTGGTCATGCGCGACATCACGGCGCGGATCGAGGGCGAGGCCGAGTTGAAGCGGCTGGGCCGGATTGTCGAGCTGATGACCAACCTCGTGGCGATCATCGATCACGATGGCTGCGTCGTCTGGACCAATGCAGCCTTCGAGACGCACAGCGGCTATGTCATCGACGAAATCCGCGGCCGCGACTTCAAGCAGCTGGTGACGGGGCCGGACAGCAACCGCTCGGTCGCGCTGAGCCTGCGCCATGCGGTCATGACCGAACGTGGATATGAGGGCGAGGATATCCACTATACCAAGGACGGCACGCCGTATTGGGTGACGTTCAACATGCAGCCGCTGAACGATTCGCGCGGCAAGCTGTCGGGCTTTGTCTTTGTCGAAACGGTGATCACCAAGCAGCGCAAGCTTGAGATCGCCCTGCGCAACGAACGCGATTTCCTGTCGACGCTGACGGAAACCAGCGTCTCGGCCATCGTGGTGTGCAACGGCGAAGGCAAGTGCATCTTTACCAACAGCGAAGCCAAGCGGCTGCTGGCGACCTTTCCGCGCGACGCGCAGGACCGGGTCGACAGCTGGCCGCTGCACCAGATCTATGCCGGGCCGTCGCAAGGGGCCGCCCTGCCCTTTGGCGCCGTGGCGCGCAGCCCCAGCGCGGTGCGCAACCTGACGTTCTCGCTGCGCCTGCCGGGCCGGCCGCGCCGGATCTATTCGGTAAACACCGCCCCCCTGCACACCGCCAAGACCGAGGGGCAGATCGTCGTCACCCTGACGGATGTGACCGCCCAGTTCGAAGCGGATGAGGCCAAGCGGCAGGTCGCCTCCAAGGCGCAGCACGAGGCCAACCACGATCTGCTGACCGATCTGCCGAACCGCAGGAACTTCAACACCAAGCTGTCGCGGGCACTGGCGTCGAAGTCTGTCGACGTTGGCGATATCCATGTGCTGGTCGTCGACATGGACAATTTCAAACGTATCCGCACCGTGCTGGGCCAGGATGTCGGGGATGCGATGATCTGTCTGATCGCGCAACGCATCCGCGACGTGCTGGGCGGCAGCGACCGGCTGGCGCGCACCGACAGCGATTGCTTCGTGGCCTTCATGGTCTCGGAGGAAGCCACGCGTGCCTCTGAGCTGGCGACGCGGATCTGTCAGGCCATCGCCGAGCCCTGCGAGCTGGACAAGATGACCGTCTATGCCACGGCGAGCATCGGGATCAGCCAGATGAAGGACCGCGCAGTCGCGCCCGAGATGCTGATCCGGCAGGCCGAGCTGGCGATCGAGACGGCCAAGGCCGCCGGTGGCAATCGCCATGCGCATTACTCGCCCGGGATGGAGATACGGATCTCGCGCAGCAGCGAGATCGTGCAGGCGCTGCGTCTGGCGCTGAGACAGGACCAGTTCGAGCTGGCCTTTCAGCCGAAATTCTCGCTTGAGGATGGTCACCGGCTGGTCGGAGCCGAGGCCTTGCTGCGGCTGCAATCGTCGCGTCTGGGCTGGGTCGGGCCGGATGAGTTCATCCTCGTGGCAGAGACCGCCGGGATGATCACCGAGATCGATTTTCATGTGATGTCCCTGTTCACCCGCCAGATGGGTGCCTGGCGTCGCCGGGGCCATTGCGTGCCTGCCAGCCTGAACCTGTCGCCGCGCAGCTTCGAGAACCCGACGCTGGCGCAGCGCTTTCTGGAGATGCTGGCGCAGGAGGAGATTGCGCCGCAGGATGTGACGGTCGAGATCACCGAAACCTCGCTGGTGTCGACCTCGGGCCATGCGCTGGCCAATATCGACGCGTTTCGCCGCGGGGGCATCCACATCTCGGTGGATGACTTTGGCACGGGATATTCCTCGCTCAGCTATTTGCAGCGGCTGATTGCGACCGAGGTGAAGATCGACAAGAGCTTTATCCAGCCGCTGATCGGCCCGGTCCCGACGCCCGAGACCGAGGTGCTGTTGCGCGCCATCCTGACGCTGGCCAATACCTTCGGGCTGAAGACCGTGGCCGAGGGGGTCGAGACGGTTGACCAGATGCGCTGGCTGAAAAAGGCTGGCTGTCTGATGATCCAGGGTTATCTGGGCGGGCGTGCCGTGACGCCCGAGGTGTTCGAGCAGATCCATCTGGCCCGTGGCGCGATGCAGATCGCAGATGAACCGAGACTGACCAGCTGAGGCCACGCCGCCCTTGATGTGCCCAGCGCCCTGCGCGCATGCATAAAGCGATGCCTCCGGGCCTGCCACCTTGGCATAGGCCCCGTCTTAGTGCCATGGCGATGAAAAATGACCGCGCACAGGCGCCGCGCGCCGCAGGATGGGCTTGTGGCCGGTCCCGTTCCATAGAATATTCAGGTCATGGTATGTGACGTTGGGTAAAATCCGGCTGGTGTGTTGCTCCGAAGGAGAAGGTCTATGCAAAGTGCACTCTTGGTGGTCCAGGGACTTGGCCTTCTGGCACTTCTGACCATTGCCTTCAGCGTCGTGCATGGGATGAGCTGGCGGCGCGAGGTACGCCATGCCGTGCTGGGCGTTTGCTTCGGGGTGGGTGCCGTAATGGCGATGATGCAGCCGATCACGGTGGCGTCGGGTGTCATCGTCGACACTCGCAATCTGTTCATCGGCTTTGCCGGTGCCTTTATCGGGCCGATCGGCGCGGTCTTTGCCCTGATCGTCGGCGCCACAGCGCGCATTGTCATCGGCGGCTCTGGGCTGGCGTTGGGACTGACCTCGATGGTCATGGTCAGCGTGATCGGGACGCTCTGGGGCCTGAACCGGCTACGTCCTCCGGTGATGACGCCACTGTTGTGCGTTTTCATGGGGCTGAGCTTTTCGCTGACGCTGCTGCTCGGGCTGGCGGTGCTGCGCGGTCCGGCCTTGCAGAACTATCTGCCGATCATCCCGTTCATCCTGCTGTTCAATATCGGTGGCTCTGTCATTTTCGGGCTGCTGTTCGAGCGCGAGCGGCGCAGTGCACGGCGTGAACGCCAGCTGCAAAAGGACGCGCAGCTGGACCCGCTGACCGCCGCCTATAACCGGCGTGGCCTCGACAAGCTCTATTCCGATGTCATGTATATGGACGAGCATTTCGGCCGGGGTCTGCTGCTGATTGACCTCGACCACTTCAAGAAGGTCAACGACACCTGCGGCCATGCCTTCGGCGACGAGGTGCTGCGCGCCGCCACCAAGGCGATCCAGTCTTCGGTGCGCGCCGGGGATGTCGTGGCCCGGATCGGGGGCGAGGAATTCGTCGTGCTTTTGCCCGACCTCACCAAGGACGCCGCGCGCCGGATTGGCGAGCGCATCCGCACTGCGATCAACACCGCTGCCGGAGTGGAGGGCATCACCATCACCGCCAGCGTCGGGGCCTCCTTCTGGGAGCATGGCGGCAGGTCGCTGGAAGCGGCGTTGAAAGCGGCCGATGGCTCCATGTACGAAGCCAAGCGTCAGGGGCGGGACCGGATGGTCTTTCCCGACACCGAGCCGCGCTAGGCGCAGGTCGCGCCCACTCCGCGCCCGGATTTTCTCAACGCGCGTTTTTGTCGCGTTGTGATGCGCGGTTCAGCGTCGTGCGGCCCTAGCCGCCTGCCCGCACCGTTTCACGCTTTTCTTCGAATCCTATGATGTTCACAGTTTCACTGTAACCTGAGCGGGCGGGCTGTGCGCCAGCCTGACGGGGCGTGTCTTCGAGGCCCCGACTTCAAAGAGTGTCCCTGTTAGAGGTTGGATCGGCAGAGCATGAACCTTGATATCACGTCTGACCGACAGCTGGCGCAGCGCCTGACGATTGGCTACACCGCCGGTCTGTTCCTGATCGCGCTCCTGTCGATTTCGGTGCATTTTCTGCTGGATTCGGTGATTGCGCAGCAACGCGACTTTGGCACGGTGGTGAATATCGCCGGGCGCCAACGCATGCTGAGCCAGCGCATCGCCCTGCTGGCACAAGACGCGACCGGCGCGGGGGACGAGGATCAGGCGTTGCTGGAAAGCGCCATCAATCTGATGGAACGCTCCGAGAATGCCATCGTGCGCGGCGGAGATCTGAAAATCCGCCATCAGCTGTCGGATCTGGCGCATGCCTATTACTTTACCGGCCCTGACGCGCTGGATCCTCAGGTGCGGCTCTATCTGGCTGGCGCGCGGGCGTTCCTGAAGACCGCGCCGGACAGCGCTGAGCGGGCCGCCGCACGCCGCGCGTTGCAGGACAAGGCGCGTTCGGGTCTGTTGCCCGCGCTGGACGGTGCCGTCACCATCTTCGAGCAGGAGGCCAACGCCCGCGTCGACGGGCTGCGCCGCGCCCAGATGACGGTTCTGTTGATCCTGCTCTGCGCCGTCGCGCTGGAGGCCTTGTTCATCTTTCGCCCGATGGTGCGTCTGGTCAGCCGCTACACGCGCAACCTCTATGAAATGGCGACGCTGGATGGTCTCACGGGCCTGTCGAACCGCCGCCACTTCATGGAGAATGCCGACCGGCTGTTCAGGATCTCAAAGCGCAGCGATGTTGCTCTGGCGGCGATGATCCTCGACCTCGACCATTTCAAGCAGATCAACGATGTGCATGGCCATCAGGCCGGGGATGACGTGCTGAAGTTCTTTTCGGCCCAGATCCGCGGCGTGCTGCGCAGCAGCGATCTGTGTGGGCGCACCGGCGGAGAGGAATTTGCCATTCTCGTGCCCAGCGTCACGCAGGAGATGGCGAAGGAGATCGCTGAGCGGATCCGGGTCGCGACCGCCACGGTGCGGGACGACGGGCTGCCAGAGGTCACGGTCAGCATCGGCATCGCCATGCTGGGCGACAGGGACAAGGCGCTGGACGATCTGCTGGGACGCGCCGACACCGCGCTGTATCGCGCCAAGGGCGAGGGGCGCAATCGCATCGCCCTCTGACGTTGATCGCCCCGTCCGGGATCGCCTGTTTCGTGACGGATCGCGGACCCAGCCATACCGGGCACGCATAACCGTCATGAAAACATGCTGGGTAACTGTCATGTCCGTGGTAGCAAGAGTATACGCGCACGTAAGGGCGCCAGCGCTGCTTGTGCTTCAGAGCCTCTTTCGCCGGACCGCCCCTTTCCTTTGTAAACAATGGAGTAATCCGGAATGTTAGCACAGTTTGGCGGTATTTTATCCGCACTGCTGGGGGCCGCAATCCTCTACTACGGGGGGCAGCTTGCCCTCGCGGGGGGCAGCCCCTTCTATGTCGTCATGGCGCTTGGTCTGCTGATCGCAGGTCTGCAATTGATGCGTCGCCGTCAGAGCGGTCTCTGGATCTACGCCCTGACGCTGGTCGTGTCCTTTGGCTGGACCCTCTACGAAGTCGGCTTTGACAAGTGGCAGTGGATCCCGCGCGGGGCGCTGATCATCTTCCTTGGCCTGCTGCTTTGCCTGCCGCCGGTCGTCAAAGGCCTGCGCGATCTGCCCGCCCGCACCTGGAAACCTTCGTTCGGCAGTGGCCCCTTCGTGCTGCGCGCCGTTGTCGCGGTGATCGTGGTTCTGGGCGCCGTGTCCTGGTTCATTGATCCGGTGGTGAAAAGCGGCACTCTGGTTGCGGCCACGGATGCCGGCAATCCCGACGTCGATCCCAGTGGCGTGGCCTACCCCGCCGATGACTGGGTCGCGTATGGTGGCACCAACCTCGGCCAGCGCTATTCGGCTCTGAAGGACATCAACACCGACAACGTGTCGGGGCTGAAGGTCGCCTGGGAACACCACACCGGCGACCTGCGTGTCGCGGATGAGGATTCCGGCGAATATACCTTCGAGGCGACACCGATCAAGGTGAACGACCTGCTGTACTTCTGCACGCCGCACAACATCATTCAGGCGCTGAACCCCGAGACCGGTGAGCTGGTCTGGTCGTTCAACCCGCAGATGGAACGCGACCCGCAGTACCAGCACCAGACCTGCCGCGGCGTCTCCTACAGCGACAGCTCGGCCTATACTGCGCCTGCGGACACCGATCCGGCCAAGGCGCAGCGTACTGCCGATGCCGTGGCTGAATGCCCGCGTCGCATCGTTGCCTCTTCGGTCGATGCGCGTCTGTATACCGTCAACGCCGACACGGGCGAGCTTTGCACCAGCTTTGGCGACAACGGCTATGTCGACCTGAAGGCGCAGATGCCCAACCTTGAGCGCGCCACCTACCAGCAGACCTCGTCGCCGCTGGTGACCAAGGATCTGATCATCCTGGGCAGCGCGATCGCGGATAACTACTACGAGAACAACCCCTCGGGCGTGATCCGTGCCTACGACGTGCGCACCGGCGATATCGTGTGGAAGTTCGACGCCAAGAAGCCGGACGACACCAATCCCCTGCAACCGGGTGAGCTCTACGAGCCGAACTCGGCTGTGGCATGGACCCAGCTGTCGGCTGACGAAGGCCTCGGCATGGTCTATGTGCCCTTCGGCAACGCCTCTCCCGATCAGGTCGGCATCAGCCGTGGCCCGATCGAGCAGGAGATGATCGACTCTCTGGCCGCTCTGGACATCAAGACCGGTCAGATGATCTGGCACTTCCAGACCGCCAAGCACGACCTCTGGGACCGCGACATCCCCTCGCAGCCGGTTCTGCTGAGCCTGCCCAAAGGTGGTGAAGAGGTTCCCGCGATCCTGATCCCGACCAAGATCGGCAACGTCTGGGTTCTGGACCGTCGCACCGGCGAACCGATCCTGCCGGTGAGCGAGATGAAAGTCTCCACCGAGACCGACATTCCCGGCGAAGAGCTGTCGCCGGTGCAACCGATGTCGTCGGTGAACTTCACCCCGGCGCCGCTGACCGAGGCCGATATGTGGGGTGCCACCCCGTTCGACCAGATCCAGTGCCGTCTGGATTATCGTTCGCTGCGCTATGACGGCAACCCGTTCACGCCGCCGACCCTGACCGGTTCGCTGGTCTGGCCGGGCAACATCGGTGTGTTCAACTGGGGCTCTGTCGCTGTTGATCCGGTCAATCACTGGATGGTCGCAACGCCGCAATACCTCGGCTACCGCTACCAGCTGTTCCCGCGTCCCGCGGGCGAGTTCGACAAGCGCATGTTCTCCAAGGGTGGCGCGTCGGGTGAATCCAAGCCGGGCAACGAAAACCTGGGCGGGCCCTATGCCGTGTCGATCAAGCACCTGCGTTCGGGCCTTCAGGCACCGTGTAACGCGCCGCCATGGGGTGTCCGCGTTGGCGTCAACCTGACCGATGGCACGACCGCGTGGAAATACCGCAACGGTACTGTCGCCGGCCAGAAGTTCGCTGGCGTCAAGTTCCCGATCCCGTTCGAGATGGGCATGCTGGCGCATGGTGGTCAGCTGACCACTGCCGGCGGTCTGGCCTTCTCGGGTGCGGCTCTGGATGACACCATCCGTGGCTACGACATGAAGACCGGTGCCGTGCTGTGGCAACATCACCTGCCCGCAGGTGGCCAGGCGACCCCGATGACCTACCGCGACAAGTCCGGTAAACAGTTCATCGTGATCGCAGCTGGCGGCCACGGCTCGCTGGGCACCACGCCCGGTGACTCCGTCATCGCCTACGCGCTCGACTAAGATCTGTTGAGACGACTGAAATGGGAAACGGCGCGCAGGGTTCTGCGCGCCGTTTTTCGTTCAGGGTTGGGGGATCAGGTTGTTGCGGCGGCGCGCAGAGCGTCCGAGATCGTGGCAAGCGTCGGGTAGAAGCCCGCCGCCTTGCGCCTGTCGCTGCCTTGGCCCGGCAGACCCGGCGTGAACTCTTGGCCGATCCGCCCCGGCTGCGCCTGCATCAGCAGGATGCGATCGCCGAGGATCAGCGCCTCGTCGACCGAATGCGTGACGGCGATCAGGGCGCTGCCCTCCTCTGCCGCCTGTTCCAGCACGACGTCCTGCATCTGCTCGCGCGCCAGCGGGTCGAGGTTGGCAAAGGGTTCGTCCAGCAACAACAGCGGCGCTTTCATCGCCAGCGCGCGGGCCAGTGCCAGCCGCTGCCTTTGCCCGCCCGAGAGGTCGTCGGGCCAATCCTCGCCGCGCTCGGCCAGACCCATGCGGGCCAGCAGGTCTGCCACCCGCGCGGCGCGTGCCGTCGCCGGAAGATCAGCAAGCACGATGGCGATATTTTCGCCCACCCGCCGCCAGGGCAGCAGGCGCGGCGACTGGAAGATCACCGCACTTCCCTTGCCGGGTTTGGGGGCCGCGCCCTGCAAGGTGATGTGCCCCTCTTGCACCGGGATCAGCCCGGCGATCAGACGCAGCAAGGTGGTCTTGCCGCAGCCCGAGGGGCCGAGGATCGCCACCCTCTCTCCCCTGTTCAGCGCGAAAGAGACGCCCGCGAGCGCCGCACGGCTGCCGAAACTGTGGCCGAGGCCCGAGAGAGAGAGCAGCGGATCGCTCACCGGGTGACCTTGTCACCAAGGTCCGAGGTGCCGAGTTTCGCCAGAACGGCGTCCATCGGCGCGAAATCGGCCCAATACTCGATCTCGACACGGAAAGGCGTGTCCTCGCCATTTTCGCGCTTGAAGGTCTGCTGGGTGTTGCGGGCGGAAAACAGCAGCTCGTCGAACTGGAAGCCGCCGTTGACCGACCAGCTGTCCTTGTAGGTCACGGCCAGTTCCTCAAGCGTGGCGCGCGTTACATCGGGGCGGGCGGCGGCCATGTCATCGACCCATTTTTCGGGGTGCGCGGCATAGTCACGCGCCGCGAGGGTCAGCGCCTCGAGCACCTTTTCCACGTCATCGCCGCGGGTTTTCAGCGTCTCGGCGCGCACCACGTCGACCTTGCTGACCAGCGGGTTCAGCTCGAAGAAGTCCTTGACCGAGACGAGCACCTTGAACCGCTCATGCTCGGGCATCGCAAGGTAGGTGCCGATCGACATGGTGGTCGCGTCGATCTGACCGGCCAGCAGCGCCTGCGCGCGGGTCGCGGGCGCGCCCAGCGGCACCAGTTTCAACGTATCGACATTGACGCCAAGCGCCTCGAGCACGCGGCTGGAGAGGTCGTGATCCAGGCTGCGCAAGCGGCCGATGCCATAGGCGGTGCCGGGCATCGTCTCAAGCGTCAGATCCTTGCGACCGGCAATCAGGAAGGGGATCGACTTGTCGGTCGAGTGCACGGCGATCATATCCTCGACCCCCTCGCGGTGCAGCGAAATGACACTGTCGAGCGAGATATTGGCCATCTCGCCCTCGCCCGCGCGCAGGGCGGCGACGGCCATCGGCGTCTGGGCTGTGGGGACCAGTTCGACGTCCACGCCTGCCCGGTCGAAATACCCGGCGCTCTTGCTGAGGAACAGCAGGGAATTGGGCACAAGCGGCGCTTCGGTGCTGGTCACGATGATGCGAAAGGGCTCGGCCTGGGCCATGCCGGCCAGCAGCGCGAGGCTGGCACAGAGCGAGAGTTTCTTGAGGAGCGAAAACATGAAAGTCCTTTGTCTTTTGCGCGGCTAATAGGTCAGCCGCTGTCGGGTCGCGGGAGGAGAGAGGCGGCGTTCGATCCAGGTCAGCAGACCTGTCGTCAGCGCGCCGATCACGGAGTAGGTCAGGACGACGGCAAAATAGCTGTCCATCCGGTAACTGTTGCCAAAGCCCTGCAGCAGGGCGCCAAGTCCGGTCATCGCCGTGTAGAGGTCGGCAATCGCCGAGGCGACAAGCCCGGCAATCGCCGCCAGCCGCAGCCCCGCCATGACGGAGGGAAAGGCCGAGGGCGCATAGACGTGGCGCAGACGGGCCAGGGGGGACAGCGCATAGGCCTGCGCCATCTCCAGCAGCTCGGGGTCAGTGCCCTGCAAACCGGCCTGCGTGTTGATCATCACCGGCATGAGGGCGGCCAGAAACACGATCAGGATCTTGGCCTGCCAGTCGAGGCCCAGCAGCAGGATGATCAGCGGCACCAGCGCCACCACCGGCGTCGCCGCCAGACCGTGCAGATAGGGCGCGCTGGTGCGTCCCAGCGTGCGGAAACTGCCCAGCAGATAGCCCAGCGGAATCCCGATCAGCGCCGCCAGCCCCAGCCCGCCGTAATAGACCGACAGCGTCGACCACAGTGCGATGGGAAAGTTGCGCCGGTCGTCCATCAGCAGCAGGAAGAAGGCGCGAACCGTCAGATACGGCCCGGCCACAAAGCCCGCAGGCGCCAGACCGGCCAGCAGGGACCACAGCCAGAGCAGCGCCGGGATCAGCGCCAGACGCAGCCAGACATAGAGCGGGATGCGCCCGACCCAGGCAAGGTCCGCTGAGGCAACACGCGCCTCATGGCGCAGCCGGGCGCGCCACGCGGGCCTTTGGTCTGTCTCGGATTTGCGTGTCATCGTGCGATATATACCCGCCACGGAGGTACGCCTAGGGTACCGCCAAGTTCTGGCTCCGCGCTTAACAGCAATGAAAAACGACGTGAAGGCTTTGGCGGGCGAATACTCAGACTGCGCTGCTTATCGCGTGCGGGGTGGGCGATAAATCCTCGCTCAGCCCCAGATGGGCGGCGGCGAGGTCGGCGGCAGCGGTGAAGGGCAGCACGCCTTGCGGCGCCGTCCTCGCCCCGACCAGCAGCAGGGGCACGCGTTCGCGGGTGTGATCGGTGCCGGGCCAGGAGGGATCGTTGCCGTGATCAGCGGTCAGCATCAGCAGATCGCCGGGGCGCAGGGCCGCCAGCAGCGCGGGCAGGCGCGCGTCAAAACGCTCCAGCGCGGCGGCGTAGCCGGGGATGTCGCGGCGGTGGCCATAGAGGCTGTCGAACTCGACAAAATTGGCAAAGACCAGATCGCCGGGGGTGGCGGTTTCAACCGTCTCGAGCAGGCAATCAAACAGGGCCATGTCATCGGCGCCCTTCAGCACATGGGTGATGCCGCGCCCGGCGAAGATGTCAGCGATCTTGCCGATGCCATGTACCCGGCCTCCAGCGGCCTCAACCCGGTCGCAGAGGGTCAGACGGGACGGCGCAATCGCGAGGTCGTGGCGGTTGGCGGTGCGGGTAAAGCCGCCCTCAGCGTCGCCGACAAAGGGGCGCGCGATAATGCGGCCGACATTCATCGGGTGAAAGATCTCGGCCGCCGCCGCGCAGAGGCTCAGCAGGCGTTCCAGACCGAAGCTCTCTTCATGCGCGGCGATCTGCACCACGCTGTCGGCAGAGGTATAAAGGATCGGCTGGCCGCTGCGCATATGCTCAGCCCCGAAGCGCGCCAGCAGGTCCGAGCCGGAGCCGTGGCAGTTCGCCAGGGTGCCGCTCAGCCCGCCCGCGGCGCACAGGCGTTGCCGTGCCTCCTCGGGAAAGGCGGGAATGGTGCGCGGGAAATAATGCCAGTCGGTTGTCAGGCGCAGGCCCGCAAGCTCCCAGTGGCCGGTCTGGGTGTCCTTGCCCGCCGAGGCGGATTGCAGAACGGCCCAGCGCGCTTGCGCATTGGCCCCGGCGGCCCCCGGAAACCCTGCCCCACTGGCGCAGCGCAGCGCCGCGTTCAGGCCAAGGCCGCACAGCACCGGCAGATGCAGCGGACCTGTGCGCCCGCGCTGGTCGCAGGCCCCCGCCGCGCAGGCCTCGGCGATATGCAGCAGGGTGTTCGCGCCGGTGTCGGGATGCGCGTCGTTGAAGAAGCCGCCCGCGTCCGGTGCCCCGCCGATGCCAACGGAATCCAGCACGCAGAGAAAGACGCGGGGCGAGTCAGACATCCGAGAACCGCGACTCCATGCGGCGGCGCAGGGCCTCGAACACCTCGTAGAACAGCCAGCCCATCAGCGACAGCACCAGCACGATGCCGATGACAGAAGCGGTATCGGCGTTCTCCTGCCCCGCCGACAGCAGATAGCCGAGGCCCTTGTTGGCGCCCATCAGCTCTCCGATCACCGCCGCCGTCATGGCCAGCGTCGTGGCCACGGTGGCCCCGGCAAAGACGGTCGGCAGGGCGGCCGGCAGCTCGATATGCACGAACCGCTGCCAGGGGCTGAGCTTCAGCACCTGCGCCAGATCAAGGTAGCTCTTGTTGACGAAGCGCAGCCCCGAGACCATGCCGGTCATCACCGGAAAGAACGTCACGATGGCGATCAGCACGATCTTGGGCGCCGGCCCCAACCCGAGCCACAGCAGAAGCAGCGGCGCGATGGCGATTTTCGGGGCCGTCTGCAGCAGCAGGATCAGCGGAGTTGCGAGCCGTTCCGTGATCGGCAGGCGGACGAAGACGACAGCCGTCATCACCCCCGCCAGCAGCCCGACAAGGAAGCCCCAGAAGATCTCGATCAGGGTGACCTGAACATGGCCCATCAACCCGGCATTGGCGTTCAGGAACGCCAGCCGCGACAGGACCGTCAAAGGCCCGGGCAAGAGATACTCCGGCACATCAAAGAGCAGCACACCACCGCCCCAAAGGACGGTGATGAGAAGAAGGCCCGCAAGTCCGCGTTTCAACATGGCTTATTTGCCGATGTCGGAGGGATCGACCACGAAATCGGTGGCTTTGGGGGCCACGTCGATGACGCCGTATTCCTTCAGCGTATCGGCATTGGCCTGCCATGCATCCATATCCGCCGCGCCGAGGCCTTTTTCCTTGGTCAGATCACTCTGCCAGACCGAGGCGACGAAGCTGTTCTCGAACGCGGTGGTCAGCAGGGCTTTCTGGTCGATCCAGGTGGGGGTGTATTTCTCGAACGAGATGTCCAGCGCATCGGCGACATGGCCGTCGATCACCCACTCATAAGACGCGGTGACGGCGTTGGTGAAGCGCTTGACCAGATCGGGATCGCTGGCCAGCAGCTTGTCCGAGGTGACGACGACATTGCCGAAGGAGGGCAGGAAGTCGTTCGACAGGATCATCGTGACCGGAACGCCTGCGCCTTCAAGGTTGTACTTGCGCAGTTCCGAAAACACGATCGCATCGACCTGATCGCTTTGCAGCGCCTGCACGATGGCCCCGGTCGACACGACCTCCAGCTTGATGTCATCAAGGGTCAGACCGGCTTTCTTCAGGCCGACCTGCAGTTGCAGATAGTTCGGGCTGCCGAGCGAGGAGACGGCGACGGTCTTGCCCTTCAGATCGGCATAGGTTTCGATGCCACTGTCGGCTTTGGCCAGAAGCGCGCCGATGCCGCGCTGATAGGTGGTGTGCACGACCTTGACCGGCAGGCCGTTGGCGACAGCCGCAACAACCGCATCCCCGTTGGGAAAGCCGAACTGGACGTTGCCGGCAGCGATGTTGGTCAGGATGTCGGATGCCCCGGCATAGATGAACTCAACCTCGATATCCTGATCGGCGAAGAAGCCCTGCTCGACACCGGCATAGAGCGGTGCATAGAACGGCACGGCCGCGCCGTCGATCTGCATGGTCACTTTGTCGGTGGCAAAGGCGGCGGGGGCAGCGGCCAGCAGAGCCAGCGCGGCGACGGTTCCTTTGAAAACGTTGGACATTGGATACTCCTGTTGGGGTTTATTGTTGGCGGAAAAGGGCGCGACCCGCGATATGCAGCAGGTTGCGCTGAGTGGTTTCATAGTCGACCAGCCAGTCGTTGGTGGCGCGGTTGCCGTGCACGCCCAGCAGGCAGGCGGCCTGCAGCCCAAGGGCACGGGCGACGGAGAGCACGACCTGGCTCTCCATCTCGACGCCGACGGCCCCGGCCTGTGCGAAGCCGTCGAGAAAGGCGGCCTCGGTCCCGTCGGGCAAGGGGCGGTCCTGCCCGAGGTAGTAGCTGTCGGTCGAGGCAACGGTGCCGCGATGCGCCGTCAGCCCAAGATCTTGCGCGGCGTCGCGCAGGCCTTGGGCGAGGTCGGCGTCGGCCTCGGCTGCGAACCCCTGCCCCGTATAAAGCGCGCCGACACCGGTCATGCCGATGGCCGCGTCGGGCACAAGGTAGCTGCCCGTCGCGATCTGGGGCACCAACGCCGACATGCCGCCGATCCGGATGACGCGGCGCGCGCCAAGATAGGCCAGCTCGACCAGTGCGATCTCGGTCGAGGGGCCGCCGATACCACCGGAGCAGATCGTCAGCGGCTGGCCCTTGTAGCGCCCGGTGATCAGCGCAAACTCGCGCTTGCGCCCGAAATCCTGCACGTCGCTCAGCATGTCGCGCAACAGCGCCACGCGGTCGGGATCGCCCGGCAGCAGGACATCGGCGGCGACATCCCCCGGCCCACAGGGCAGATGCGGCGGGCGGCCGTCCTTGAACGGCAGGCGCGCTGTTGGTTTATCGGCCATCCTGCACCTTCCACGCCAGCAACCGGCTCTCAAGGATCGTCAGGGCGGCATGCAGCACGATGCCCAGCGTCGAGGTCAGCAGCACCGCCCCGAACAGCAGCGGCGTCTTGTAGGTCGCCCCGGCGTAGGTCATCAGATAGCCCAAGCCGTCACTGCCCGAGATCCATTCGGCCAGCACCGCCCCGACCAGCGCCTGCACTGCCCCGATCTTCAGCCCGACAAAGATACCCGGCAGCGCCGCCATCATGTCGATCCGCCAGAACCGCTGAAACGGGTTCAGCTTCAACAGCTTGGCTATGTCGTGCATGCGGCTGTCGATGCCGCGAAACCCCGCCAGCGCGCCGACCAGCACCGGAAAGAACACCAGCGAGAAGATCAGCACCAGCTTGGCCGTCAGCCCCAGCCCGAACCAGACCACGAACAGCGGCGCCAGCGCGATCTTCGGCGCTGTTTGAAAGACCACCAGCGGACCATCCAGCAGCGTCGCAAGCCGCGGCAGCTTATACAGCGCATAGGCCCCGACGATCCCGGTGCCCGCGCCAATGGCGAGGCCCAGCAGGATGTTGCGCAGGGTGAACCAGAGGTGCGGCAACAGCTCGCCGCTCAGCAGCATGCTCCAGAGCGTGGCCATCGTCGCCTGCGGCGAGGGCAGCAGATAGCGCGGCATCTCCATCGGGCCGCTGGCGTACCACCAGGCCGCGATCAGCAGCAGCAGCGCCACACCATATTCGGCCATCGGGCGAAGGACGCGCAGCATCACTCGGTGTCCCGCAGATCGCGGCGCAGATCCGACACCAGCGCGTGATAGCCCGGCAGCGCCTTGGTGTCAGGCGTGCGCGGATAGGGCAGATCGACGGAATAGGTCTTTTTCAGGCGGCCCGGGCGCGGCGACATCACCATGATTTCGCTGCCGAGATAGGCGGCTTCCTCGACCGAGTGGGTGACCAGCAGGATCGTCTTGCCGGTCTGCTGCCAGATCTTCAGCAGCTCGTCGTTCAGCGTCTCCCGGGTCAGCAGATCGACGGCCGAAAACGGCTCGTCCATCAGCAGGATCGGCGGATCATCAGCCAAAGCGCGGGCAATCGCGGCGCGCTGGCGCATGCCGCCCGACAGCTGCTTGGGCAGCGCATCCTCGAACCCTGTCAGCCCGACGAGGTCGATCAGCTCCTGCACGCGGGCATTGCCGGCGGCGCGCTTGACGCCAGAGGTGTCGAGGGGAAAGCGGATATTGTCGCGCACCGATTTCCACGGCAGCAGCACCGCGTCCTGAAACACGAAGCCGACGGGGCGACGGATCGCGCCGGTCGCGAGGTCGATGGTGCCACCCGAGGCGTCCTCCAGCCCGGCAACCAGCCGCAGGAAGGTGGATTTGCCACAGCCCGATGGCCCCACGATCGACACGAAAGCACCTTCGGGGATGTGGTGGTCCATGGGCGACAGCGCCAGTACGCTGTTGCCGCCTTCCATTTTGAAGCTCTTGCTCAGACCGGAAACGCTGATCACGGCTCTGTCCTTTCTTCTCGGACTTTTGAAATCCCCATTGCCTTGCGGACTCATGGGGTGGGCGGCAAGCCCAGATTCTCAAATCTTAGACAGAGTTCGGATTTTTTGAAATTATTTTGTTAAAATTGCTCAGTTTTTCCGCAACTCCGTCGCGCGGATCAAAAAATTATCGCCCATATTCCTACATAAATTTCTGAAAACCAGTGGAAAACAGGAATCATGAACTCAGCCTGCGCTTGCAGACGCATTGCGATCCTACGTGCCACATGGTTGGATCAATCCTGAGACAAGGCGAATGACGCAGCAACGCCACAACCATCGGCAGAGAGCCGCATTCCACGGGTTGCAGGGACGGGTTGAGCGCAGAAAGAGGTTGCGGTGACGCAGGACAGTAAAGTGAATTTTGTCGAGGTTGGTGCCCGGCTGCGCGCGCATCGGCTGGGGCGCGCGTTGTCCCCTGAGGACCTCGCCAAGCGGCTCAACATTTCCCGCGCCGCGCTTTACCGCGCCGAAAAGGGCGAGATTGCCAAGATCGAAATGCTGACCGCCATCGCGGAAGAGCTGCACGTTTCCCTGCCCACCCTGCTGGGCGTCGGCATCGAATATGTCTCGAACGCCATCAGCTTTTTTGAGCGGATGCGCCAATTGGAGGAAGACAGCGAGCAGATCATCGGTCTGTTCAGCCCGATTTCCTACCTCGTAACGACCGGGCAATACGACATCGTTCTGGCAGATGTCCTGCGGGAATCAACCGGCGGCGCGCCCTCGAAAGATGTCGACATGGTCCTGTCTATATTGGCAAAACGCAAAGCCAGGTTCGCGCAGCGCAGGCCCTTGCTGGCCTCGATCATCTCCGACTCCGACCTTGAAAAGTTCCTGCGCGACGGCCTTGAGGGGCACATGGATCTCGACGCCGAGACGCGGTCCCAGCGCCGTCGCATGGCGCTGGCCGAGGTGCAGCACATCGCCGCGATGCTGCGGGCGCCCGACATCGGCATCCAGATCGGCGTGGCGCGCGAACCCATCCCTTCGACCTCGTTCCAGATCATCCGCAAGGGGGCGCAGTCGACGCTGACGATCAGCCCCTTCCGCCTCGGCCATAACCCCAACATCCGCGTCGGCGTCGGCCTGATCACCGCGGCCCCCGAAGCTCTGGAGCTGCACGAAGAGATCGCGCAGCGTCTCTGGGCCACCTCGCTCAAGGGGATGGAGGCGGCGCAGCACGTCGAGTCGCTGATTGCGCGGCACGGCATTTCCTGATGTCACTTGCGCACAAATAATCAGCGCAACGCCCACGCACGCTCGGCATTTTTACCAAATGTCTCATTTTTGAGATTATTTCATTGACCCTGACGCGTCGGCAGGAAACTTTACTCCCATCTCAAGCAAAAAAGTGACTCAGGGAGCATTTCATGAAATCCAACTTCATCCTCGCCGCGCTGACTGCCATGGGCCTCGTCGGCGCTGCCGTGCCCGGCATGGCGGCAGACTACGTTGCGAAAATCGGCCACCTCGAAAGCACACAGCAAAGCCGCCACATCTTTCTCGAGAAGGTCGGCGAGCTGGTCAAGGAACGCACCGGCGGCGAGGTCGAATTCCAGATCTTCCCGCAAGGTCAGCTTGGCGATCAGCGCCAGATGAACGAAGGCGTTCAGCTCGGCACGCTGGAAGCGACCGTCGCGCCTGCGGCTTTCCTCGGCGGTTTCAACCCGCTGGTGTCGATCCTCGACATCCCCTACCTGATCCCGGAAGACGCCGAAAAGGCCGCTGAGCTGCGCGATGGCCCCTTCGGTCAGGCGCTGCTGGACAGCTTTTCCGACAAGGGCATGGTCGCGATTGACCTGTGGCCGAACGGCAAGAAGCAGTTCACCTCGAACGATCCGATCGACACCCTTGCCGATTTCAAAGGTCAGAAATTCCGCGTCATGGACAGCTCGATCCTGATCGAACAGTTCAACGCGCTTGGCGCCTCGGCCATCGCCCTGCCCTTTGGCGAGCTCTACACCTCGCTGCAGACCGGCGTTGTCGATGGCGAGGAAAACCCCCTCGACACCATCAAGGCGATGAAATTTTACGAAGTGCAGAAGAACCTCGTCGTCTCCGACCACGGCGCGATGGAAGACGTGATCCTGTTCAACCCGACCTTCTGGAGCAGCCTGCCCGAGAAGGATCAAAAGATCATCAAGGACGCCTTCGCCGAAGTCATCCCCGAGCTGACCGCGCATAAGGCCGCTGCCGTTGCAAGCGCGCTTGAGACGATCAAGGAAGCTGGCACCAACGTCCGCATCGCCGATGCCGCAGAACGTACCGAGCTGCGCGACGTGATGTTCGGCCCGGCGTCCGACGCCTACGTCAAGAAAACCGGCGATGCTGGTCAGGCCCTGCTGGACATCTACCAAGAGTCCTACGACGCCCTGAAGTAAGCCACGACCGGGCCCGCCCTTTGCCGGGTGGGCCCACCCCTGCCATACCGGGCCCGAAACCCCCGAAGGATCCCCTCCCCATGAAAGCTCTCAACCTGTTGCGACTGATCGAGCGCAGCGTGCTTGTCGCTCTCTTCCTGACCATGGTACTGCTCTATTGCGGCTCGGTCGTGACGCGCGAGATCGGCGGCACCTTCGCCAGCCAGTTCGCCTGGATCGAAGAGGCCGTCCGGCTGATGAACCTGTTTCTGGTGTTCCTCGCCCTCGGGCTGGCGCTGGAGCGGGGCAAACACGTCGGGATCACCAATTTCCGCGATCGCCTGCCGCCGCGCGCTCTGCGCCTGATGGGTGGGCTGATCGACATCGTGGGGCTGTGCTTCAGCCTCTACATCGCCTGGCTGGCGCTTGAGCTGGTGCAGTTCGTGCTGAAAAGCGGACAACGCTCGCCCACCCTGGATGTGCCGATGGGGCTGATCTATCTCGCCCCCGTCATCGGCTTTCTGCTGCTCGCGCTGCGCTATGGCCTCAGCCTGTTTGGCGTCTTTGACCGCTTTGTTCCCATGGAGTCCGCCGAATGATCGTCGCCCTTATCGTCCTTCTGGCGGTCGTCCTGCTGGCCGCCGGATTCGAGATGCTGCTGGTGCTGGGTCTGCCCGCGCTCGCCTATAAACAAGTGTTCTGGGGGCAATTGCCCGACGCGGCCGTGGTGCAGAAGATCGTCGGTGGCATCGACCACACGACGCTTCTGGCGATTCCGTTCTTTATCTTTGCCGCCAACCTGATGGGCTCTGGCCAGATCGCGCGTCAGCTGGTCGGCGTGATCAAGGCGCTGCTGGGCCACACCCGTGGCGGTATGGGCCATGTCGTTGTCGGTGGCAGCATGGCGTTCGGCTCGGTCTCCGGCTCCGCGCCCGCGACCGTCGCCGCCCTTGGCCGCATGGTCTATCCTGAGATGCGCGCGGCGGGCTATTCCGAGAAGTTCAGCCTCGGCCTGCTGGTCGCCTCAGCCGAAACCGCACTGCTGATCCCGCCCTCGATCACGCTGATCGTCTATGGCTGGATCACCGGCACCTCGATTTCCAAGCTCTTCGCCGGGGGTTTGGCCGTCGGCATCGTGCTCGCCATCGCCTTTTCGCTGTTCGTGCATATTCAGGCCAAGCGCGACGGCGTGATCCCCGGCCCCCGCATGGGCTGGTCCGCCCGCCTGCGCGCCATGTGGGAGGCGAAATGGGCCCTCGGCATGCCCGTCATCATCCTCGGCGGCATCTATTCCGGCGTCATCACCCCGACCGAGGCCGCCGCCGTCAGCGTCCTTTATGCGATCATCGTCGAGATGGTCGTGTTCCGCAGCCTCAACTGGTCCGGCCTGTTCCGCATCACCGAAGAAAGCGCGATCAACACCGCGATCATCTTCGTGCTGCTGGCGATGGGGGGCCTCATTTCCTTCTTCGTGACGCTGGCACAGGTCCCGAATGAAATCATCAGCCTGCTGCAAAGCCTCGACGCCGGGCGCATCACCTTCCTGATCGTCGTCAACATCTGCTTCTTCATCGCGGGCATGTTCGTCGACCCGAACTCGACCCTGCTGGTGCTGGTGCCGCCGCTCTACCCGGTTGCCATGGCCTTCGGGATCGACCCGGTGCACTTCGGCATGATCGTCACGCTGAACGTCTGTCTGGGGATGATCACGCCCCCCTTCGGCCTCGATATCTTTGTCGCCTCCTCGACGTTGAACAAGCCGGTGGCCGACATCATCCGCGGCGTCTGGCCCTTCGTGCTGATCAACCTGATCGTGCTGATGCTGATCACCTATATTCCGCAGATTTCGCTCTTCGTGCCGAAACTGATCTTCGGCTGAGAAAGGCTCATTCCATGACCATCCATCCGACAATCCTCTCCGTTCCGGCGCCCGAGGGGTTGCAACCCCGTTGCGCCGAGGCGCGCACCCGCGTCGTCTCCAACACGCCCGTGAACGGCGAATATCACCTGCTGACCCTCGATGCCCCGGCTGAGGTTCTGGCCTGCCAGCCCGGTCAGTTCTTCCAGCTGCTCTGCCCCGAACCCGAAGGCGAACACCCCTACCTGCGCCGCCCCATGAGCATCTATGGCTATGACGCCGAGGCCGGTCAGCTGCAGTTCCTCTACAAGGTCACCGGTGCGGGCACGCGCGGTCTTGCGACGTTGAAATCCGGCGACGGGCTGAACGTGCTCGGCCCGCTCGGTCAGGGCTTCACCATGCCGGCAGAGCGCAAGAACCTGCTGCTGCTGGCGCGTGGCGTTGGCCTTGCGACGCTTGCCCCACTGGCGCGCATGGCCCAGCAACAGGGCCGCCGCCTGACCGCCATCTGCTCCGCCCGCCGCCCTGAACTGGCGATGTCGGTCGATCTGTTCCTCAGCTACGGCGCCGAGGTGATCGTGGTGCATGACGGCGATGGCAGTGCCACGCCCGAGGCGCTGCGCAGCGTGATCGAGGCGCAGATCGCGCAAGGCCGCGTCGATGCCTTCTACACCTGCGGCTCGGCCCGCCTGCTGCGCCTGCTGCAGGAGCTTGGCGCAAAGCACAACATCCCCGGCGAAGTCGCGATGGAACAGCAAATGGCCTGTGGCCTCGGCATGTGTCAGGCCTGCGTGCGCAGCTTCCGCGAAGGCGATCAGGTCGTGCACCGCCGCGTCTGCCGCGAAGGCCCGGTCTTCCCGATTTCGGAGGCGATTGCGTGATGAAAGACCTGCAAAATACGCCGCCCTGCGACATGGGCGTACAGATCGGCGGCCTGCGTCTGGCCAACCCGATCATGCCCGCCTCTGGCACGTTTTCCGAAGATCTGTCGGATGTCTTCGACCTCGACATCCTCGGCGCGCATGTGCTGAAAACCATCATGCGCGATGCCCGCGCCGGCAATCCGACGCCGCGCGTCTGCGACCTGCAAGGCGGCATGCTGAACGCCATCGGCATCCCGTCGAAAGGCATCGGCTACTTCCGCGACACCATGCTGCCCTATTGGGCGGGCTATTCCGCGCCGCTGATCGTGTCGATCTCGGCCCATACGATGGACGAATTCGCGCAGCTCTGCGAAGAGGTCACCCTGCCCGGCGTCGCCGCGATCGAGGCCAATATCTCCTGTCCCAACATCGAGGCGGACGGCCGCGCTTTCGCCATGCGCCCGGACACCACCGAACAGGTGATGACACGCCTGCGCGCCGCCACCGACCTGCCGCTCTGGGCCAAGCTGACCCCCAACACCGGCGAGCCGGTCGAGGTCGCCCTCGCTGCCGAGGCCGCTGGCGCCGATGCGCTGGTCGTGGCCAATACCGCGCTCGGCATGTCGATTGACGTCAGAACCCGCCAGCCGCGTCTGGGCAATATCATGGGTGGCATGTCCGGCCCCGCGATCAAGCCGATTGCCCTGCGCATGACCTATCAGATCGCCCGCGCCTGCTCCGTGCCCGTGATCGGCTGCGGCGGCATCGCCACCCGCGACGACGCGCTGGAGTTCATGATTGCCGGCGCCCGCGCCGTGCAGGTCGGCACCGCGACGTTCCAGTCCCCCACCGTCATGGCCCGCCTCGTGGCCGAACTCTCGGACTGGGCTGCGGCTGAGGGACTGACCTCGATCGAGCAGATCATCGGCACCGTCACCGCGCCGACAGGGGGCCATTCATGAAGGATTTGGACACGGACACCCTCGCCCCACTCGCCCAGCAGATCTTTGACGAGATCCGCGCCCTCTCGCCCGACACCGCAGGCGTCAGCCGCCCTGCGTTCTCCCCGCTTGAGACGCAGACCCTCGACTGGCTGTCCGAATTTGCGCAAGCCCACGGACTGCATGTCGAAGAAGACGCCGGGCGCAACCTGTTGTTCTGCCTGCCAGAAGATGCCAAGGCCGACAGCTGGGTGCTGATCGGCAGCCACGTCGACTCCGTGCCCATGGGCGGCAATTACGACGGCCTCGCCGGTGTTGCGGCCGGGCTGATCGTGCTGATCCGTGCCGCCCGCCTCGGCCGCCGCTTCCGCCGCCCCGTCAAATGCATCGCCATGCGCGGTGAGGAAAGCGCGTGGTTCGGCGCCTGCTACCTCGGCTCCAAGATGCTGACCGGGCAACTGCCCGCAGACGAACTCTCCGCCACCCACAAGGGTGACAACCGCCCGCTCTCGGCGCATCTGTCCGACCTCGGCATCGACACCGCGCCGCTGGCCGCCAACCTGCCGATCTGCGACCTTGCCCGGATCGAAGAATACCTCGAGCTGCATATCGAGCAGGGCCCGCTGCTGGTCGAACGCAATATCCCCGCCGCTGTCGTCTCGGGCATCCGCGGCAACTTTCGCCACCGGGCGATCCGCTGCATCGGGCAGGCCGGGCACTCTGGCGCCGTGCCGCGCGCCTATCGCCACGACCCCGTGCTGGCCTTTGCCGAGCTGATGCACCGCCTCGATTCCACCTGGAGCCACCTGCTCCAAACCGGGCAGGATCTGGTGCTGACCTCCGGCATCGTCGGCACGGACGCGGAAAGCCACGCCATCTCGCGCATCCCCGATCAGCTGCTGTTCTCACTCGACATCCGCTCGCAGGAGGCGGGCGTTCTGGACCAGATGCGCAGCTATCTGCGCGCCCAGATGGACGATATCGCCCGCAGTCGCGGCGTGCGTTTCGACACCGGGGCCGAGGTCGCCGTCGCCCCTGCCCTGATGGACCCTGCGATCATCGCAGGGCTTGAGGGCGCGATGCAAACCGCCACCGGCGACAGCTTCACCATGGCCTCGGGCGGTGGCCATGATGCGGCGATCTTTGCGCAGGCGGGCATCCCCTCGGGCATGGTCTTCGTGCGCAATCGCAACGGCAGCCATAACCCGGATGAGGCGATGGAGATCGAAGATTTTCTGGTAGGCACCGCCGTCTTATCCACCTATCTGGAGGAGGTCTCATGAAAGCGCCCCTCACCATGCCCCTGACCGCCGAAACCCGCGCCCATTATGCCCGCCGCACCGCCCTCGCGCTGCTGGATATCGGCGCGGTCGAACTGGCGGGGGCGCGGCCCTTCATCCTGTCCTCGGGCGTCGCCAGCCCGGTCTATATCAACGTGCGCAAGGTCATCTCTTACCCCGCGATCCGCGACATGCTGATGAGCTTTGCCACCGATGTGATCGACCACGAGATCGGGCGCGACAGCATCGACGCCATTGCCGGGGCCGAAACCGCCGGCATCCCCTTTGCCGCATGGATCGCCACGCTGACCGGCCTGCCGATGCAATACGTGCGCAAACGTGCCCAGGGCTTCGGCCCCGGTGCCCAGATCGAGGGCGTCTCCTACCCCGGTCAGCGCGTGCTGCTGGTCGAGGATCTGACCACCGACGGCGCCTCCAAGATCCGCTTCTGCGAGGCGCTGCGTCAGGCAGGCACAGAGGTACGCGATGTGCTGATGCTGTTCCAATACGACATCTTTACCGAGACCCGCAGCGCGCTGGCCGACCATGGCCTGCGGCTGCACACTCTGGCAAACTGGCGCGATATTCTGGCGGCTGCGGCGGACACCACGCATTTTCCGCAGGCCGATCTGGATCGCATCGAGAGCTTTCTGCAAGCGCCGCTTGAGTGGTCGGCGGCCCACGGCGGCTCACGCCGCCTCATTTTCTGACTGAAGGATACACTTATGTTCACGTTCATCCTTGATACCCTCAAAGACCAGGGCCGCGGCATTCACGCCTATCGCTCTGCCGCCAAGGCGCTGTTTGAAAAGGCCGCCGAAAGCCCCGACAACGCCGCCGCCTTCTATATTCTGGCCACCAGCGCCGACACGTTCGTCGACCGCCACGAACGCATGCCGATGTCAGCGCATGAGCTGGAGGACGCCTATAACGCCTTTCAGGCCGATATCACGGCCCTGCAAGCCGCCCATGACAGCGACGATACCAAGGCCATCCTCGCGACCCTGAACCGGATTGCGAACGCCCGCGCCCGCAACACCGCTGACTGAACACACCTTGCCGCGCAGCAAGAAACTGCGCGGCAAGGCTCTTGTCTCACTTGTCTTCGGGCCGCTTCTTGTTCAGCCCGAAGATTGAAAACGCCTGCCCCAGACCGCGCCCGGCCCGTGTCGCTTCCTTCAACAGGCCCGAGCGGCGGTTCTCGATCCGCAGGCGATTGCGCTGTGTCATCAGCGCCTCCCCGACATTGGCATCGATGCGCGCCCGCAGTGTGGCGATGTTCCAGTCCGGCTCGGTCAGCACCACCGGCACCGGGTGGATCCGCAGATCGCCGATATCCGCGATCACGGCCGCAACGATGTCGCGCGTCAGATCCATCGCAGGCTCGCTCAGCAAATTCTCAGGATAGGGCCAGTCCGGCAGGATCTCGTCGACGCAGCTGATCACCACGATCACCGGCGGCATCCGCCGCTCTGGCGTCTCGCGGAAGGCCTGCTGCAGCTGCGCCAGAACGGTGCGATCAATCTCGCGCGCCGGGCGGTTGGCCCGGATCGTCCAGAGGATCAGATCGCAGTCCTCCAATTCCTCCAGCACCGTCCGCGCAAGCGCTTTCGAACCGTCCAGCCCCGGCATATCCAGCAGCACCGCCGCGATGCCATCGAAATCGGCGGGATAGGTTTGCGGGCGGTCTGTCGTCGGGATCACATCCGTCTCGGCCACGTTGCTGCCAACCAGCGCGTTCACCAGACTGGACTTGCCCGCACTGATCTGCCCCGCCATCGCCACCCGCAGCGGCGTATCCGGCGCGGCCAGACGGGCCGAGTCCTCCTCCCCCTCGGCAAGGCGCAGCTCCAGCATCTCATTGACCGAAAACCGCAGCTTGCCGGAGTAGAGATCCACCGCCGACGCCGCGACCTCCTCCAGCAGCAGCGCCTGCAGGATCGCCGTCCCCTCGCCCGTGATGAACGAGGTATGCCCCTCCGCAATCGCGCCCTCGATCTCGCGCAGGATTGCGACGGGCAGAGACTTGATGGCACGAAACACGCGCCAGGCGGTCATGCCATGGGTGCGCGCCTGCCGTAACGCCTCGCGGTGCGTCCACAGCCAGTAGAGCGTCCCGACGGAAACGCTGTCGACAAAGGGCACGTTGTCGCGCATGTCCCGGCGCAGACGCACGACCACCCGGTCGACCAGCATCAGCGCCTCGGGCACGGTGAAATCCAGCACCCCCTTGCCCTTTTCGCCAGACCCGCTGGCGACAAGGCGCACCACTTCCTCCGCCACCGGATAAAGCTCCTCCCAAGGCAGCGGCGCGCTGGTTTTGGTGCTGATATAGTCGCGCGCCTCCTGAAAGGCGCGGGTCTCGCTGGCGGACCATTCGGGATCGATGCGTGCGTGAAACTTGGCGCCAGAAGGCTGCTCGGCCGCACCGCTGCGCCCCCGCCACCAGCGCGCCGCCAACCGGGTCAGGCTGACGACACCGTAAAAGGAAATCGAGGCGACGATGAAGGTCACGATCCAGCCGTGCTCCAGCATCCAGGCAAAGCCCGCGATCATCGCCGCCAGAAACGGCAGCCCCACCACGGAAACGGTCAGCACGGTATCCCAGCGCAACAGGGCCGGGCGCAGGCGGTCAATCAGGCGCATCAGAGGACCTTGAAAAAGCCTTGGCATAGACCGCGCGCAGATCCGCCTCGTCCGTGTCGCTGCCAGAGGCATGGGTGTGCAGGAAATAGGCCGCTGTCCGGCCAAGCGCATAGGTCGTGGCGAAACTGATCGAGCCTGAGGCCGCCGCCCCCACTGTCTGGCCGTAGACCGGGATCAGCTTGGCCAGCTGGCGCAACCCGTAGCTCGCGGCAAAGCGCGCCCCCAGCCCAACCCCGAGCGCACCGAGAAACGCCGACATCGTCCGCCGATCCCAGTGCACGTCGTAGTGCTGCCCCAGTTCGCGCAGCATCCCCAGCTGCACCGTCGGCACAGTGACAGCACCGACGATCGGCACCAGATCGGTCGAGGCCGCAAGCCCCGCGTAAAACAGCACCCTGTTGCGGATCGCCTGAAACGCCGCGCCCTCGTCGCCGCTGGCGCGATCCTGCGCCAGCAACAGCCCGACAGCGGGCAGCACCTTGAGCAATTCCGCGCGCAATTGCTCCACCCCCTCCTCCGCCTCGGGCGACAGGGACACCGTGACCACGGGCAGATCCTTGCGCCGCGCGGCCCGCGACATCGTCTTGAACACAGTGGTCTGCGCCCGCTCGCGCGCGCCGACGTCGCGCAGCAGATCCGCGCCCGTCAGCACCAGGATCGCCCGCAGTTTCGCGTCATGCCGGGCAATCTCCTCAAAAGCATCCGCAACAGCGCCCTGAACCGGGTCATCCAGCCGACAGACCACCAAAACAACATGGCTGCGGTTGCGACACTCCGCCAGATCCGCTGTGGGGTCATAGTTTGCCTCGCCCAAGCCGCGCGTGTCGAGAAAGCGCAACAGCGGCAGATCGGGAGGAAAGTCATAGGCTCTGGCCGAGGGCGTGCAGGCCTGAAAGCCATTGCCGATCTCCGCGTCGCTCTGCTGCGTCAACGCCCGCACCAGCGAGGATTTCCCCGCCCCGGTCTTGCCGAGCAGCCAGACCACCGGCAGCGCCTCGACCGGCAGCGCCTCCGCGATCGGATCTTTGTCATCGGAAAAGGGCATCACGGCAGCTCAGCTTTCGGCAAGGGACCAGTCCGCCCATCTTTCCGCGAAAGACTGTGCCTCTGCAATGCGTTGTGCTGCGTTAAGACGGTCTTCATCTTCGCTGAGCGGTTTTGGGCTTTCATCGCCCCTATTATCTGGGCGGCCCCCAAAACGGCTTTCCTCGCGGCACCTGCTGCCCGCCTCTTCTGTGTAGCTCTGGCCGGTGTTGTGGCGTTGCAGAGGCTTTCAGGCGGGCAACCCTCCACCTGAAAGCCTCTGATTGATCCATAATATTTGAGAGTTTCTTTGGCTTCGGAAGACCCTGAAGGGCTGCGCCTGCGGCGCGTCACCTTCTGAGGACAGCAGAGAGCCCCGTCCCGCCCAACCTGCGTCTGGCTTGAGGCGGCTGCGGGCGGCCTCTGCTCTACTGCCCCCTCCAAATCAGCTCAGGCTCAGCCGCTCATCTGAAAACCTCGGCAGCCGAGCGCATTGCAAGCGCCAGACGAGAGCAGCGACTGTTCTATAAGCCGATCCAGTCACCATGACGCGTGTCGTCTGATGGATACTTCTCGAAGCGATGGCGGCAGACGTATTGCTACCTTGCTACCTGAGGTTCCGGCTATATTTCAGATGGCAGTTCAACGTTTGATGCAATCCCCCATAGCCATATTCATCGCCCCCTTCACGGCTGTAACAAGCGCAGATGCTAAGCAACTGAAAATTCGCCCATCATCTCTCGCACCCCTTCTGCTCCATGCCCCCCGCGGCCTTCGTGAGGGCGTTCTGGGAGCTCTGAGCTGTACTGCTTCTTGGAGTACGTTTCCTGCAGGGCCTCCAGGAACGCCCTGAGGCGGGCGACTGCGCCTGTGTGTCACCAGTGTGCTGCGGCGTTGGAGGGCGTCTCCTGCGGGCCTCAGGGGGTCTGGGAGGGCCGTGAGGCGGGCCTTCTAGGCTGGTCAGCTGACGGCTCCCGGTCCTTGCCTGGCGCTTTGCTCGTGGCGTCGCGAAGCCTGGCGGCCGGGCGGGCGTCGCCTGTCGGTTACAGGGTCGGTCCGTCCTGGAGGCCCCTGCTCTTCGCTGCAGGGTCCGTCGCTCGCGCGCGTTTCTGTGCTTGCGCGTGTCTGGCGTGAGGCGTTGGCGGGAGGGCTCTGAGGGGGCGGGTTGCCGGCGAGCCAGGCCATCTGGCGGTCTGTGAGTTTCTGTTGTGTTTGTGATTTAGGACTGACGGGATACCGTTCTGATACCGACGGGATACCGACGTGAGGATTTGTGGCGCTGTCTTGGGTGTTTTTGGTGTGTATTAGGAACGACAAAACCCCGGAGCATTTCTGCTCCGGGGTTTTGTGTATTCTGACATCGTAATTGCTTTTTTCTAGGTCTGGCGGCGACTTACTCTCCCACGTCTTAAGACGCAGTACCATCAGCGCTACGGCACTTAACGGCTGGGTTCGGGATGGGACCAGGTGTTTTGCTCGCGCTATGACCACCAGACCGAGGAAAAAGCAGAGAGATATCAATGATGTCCGTATTGTACTGATACACTGTTATGTTGTGTATGCTTTTGATTAATCGCAGAAGTCTGACTTCTACTGGATCAAATCAAGCCTATCGGGCAATTAGTACTGGTCAACTGAATGCATTGCTGCACTTACATCTCCAGCCTATCGACGTGGTGGTCTACCACGGCCCTCAGGGATACCTTGTTTTGAAGGGGGCTTCCCGCTTAGATGCCTTCAGCGGTTATCCTGTCCGAACATAGCTACCCAGCACTGCCGTTGGCACGACAACTGGTCCACCAGTGGTTCGTTCACCCCGGTCCTCTCGTACTAGGGGCAACTCTTCTCAAGTATCCTACACCCACGGCAGATAGGGACCGAACTGTCTCACGACGTTCTAAACCCAGCTCACGTACCTCTTTAAACGGCGAACAGCCGTACCCTTGGGACCTGCTCCAGCCCCAGGATGAGATGAGCCGACATCGAGGTGCCAAACACTGCCGTCGATATGGACTCTTGGGCAGTATCAGCCTGTTATCCCCGGCGTACCTTTTATCCGTTGAGCGATGGCCCTCCCACTTGGGACCACCGGATCACTATGGCCGACTTTCGTCTCTGCTCGACTTGTCAGTCTCGCAGTCAGGCTGGCTTCTGCCATTGCACTCAACGAGCGATTTCCGACCGCTCTGAGCCAACCTTCGCGCGCCTCCGTTACGCTTTAGGAGGCGACCGCCCCAGTCAAACTACCCGCCACACAGGGTCCCGGCACCGGATAACGGTGCGCGGTTAGACATCAAGCAGAACAAGGGTGGTATCTCAAGGGAGGCTCCACAGGGACTAGCGTCCCTGCTTCAAAGCCCACCACCTATCCTGCACATGTTCGGCCTAATGCCAGTGTGAAGCTGTAGTAAAGGTGCACGGGGTCTTTCCGTCTAACCGCGGGAAGCCTGCATCTTGACAGGCAATTCAATTTCGCTGAGTCGATGTTGGAGACAGCGGGGAAGTCGTTACGCCATTCGTGCAGGTCGGAACTTACCCGACAAGGAATTTCGCTACCTTAGGACCGTTATAGTTACGGCCGCCGTTTACCTGGGCTTCAATTCAGAGCTTGCACCCCTCCTTTTAACCTTCAGGCACCGGGCAGGCGTCAGACCCTATACGTCGTCTTACGACTTCGCAGAGCCCTGTGTTTTTAGTAAACAGTCGCCACCCCCTGGTTTGTGCCCCCGGCACGCACTTGCGTACATACCGGGCCTCCTTCTCGCGAACTTACGGAGGTATTTTGCCGAGTTCCTTCAACATCGTTCTCTCAAGCGCCTTGGTATTCTCTACCAGTCCACCTGTGTCGGTTTAGGGTACGATCTCATGTAGGGCTATTTCCAGGAACCTCTAAGCGGCCCCTCCAATCCGATAAGGAGGAACAACCTTCGAGATCCGTCACATCCTACTGGCTCAGGAATATTAACCTGATTCCCATCGACTACGCCTTTCGGCCTCGCCTTAGGGGTCGGCTTACCCTGCTCAGATTAGCTTTAAGCAGGAACCCTTGGACTTTCGGCGAGGGAGTCTCTCACTCCCTTTGTCGCTACTCATGTCATCATTCTCACTAGTGATCTCTCCACCGGATGGCTCACGCCCCGGCTTCACAGAAAGCTCCTTGCGTCCAATCCTTCC
>NZ_CP045201.1:0-227500 GCF_014899185.1 Pseudooceanicola spongiae | reverse complement strand
CTGCGCTATGTCTCTGAATCGGTGATGCGCGAGGTCGTCGGCGACCGCACGGTGGACGAGGTGATCACCATCGGCCGTCAGGAGATCGAGAGCGAGGCCCTGCTGAAGATGCAGGAGCTGAGCACGAAATACGCCATGGGCATCAGCATCGACCAGGTGCAGCTGAAGAACATCAACCCGCCCGGCCCGGTGCAGGCGTCGTTCAACGAGGTCAATCAGGCGCAGCAGGAGAAGGAGCGCCTGATCAACGAGGCGCGCCGCGAATACAACAAGGTGATCCCGCTGGCCGAGGGCGAGAAGGATCAGCGCATCCGTGAGGCCGACGGCTATCGCCTGAAGCGCGTCAATGAGGCCGAGGGCGACGCCGCCCGCTTTACCGCCCTGCTGGCGGAGTACGAGAAAGCACCCGAAGTCACCCGCCGCCGGATCTACATCGAAACGATGGAGAGCGTGCTGCCGAAAATCCAGTCCAAGATCGTCGTTGATGGGCCGACCGGGGGCATTCTGCCGCTGCTCAACCTCAACCGCGAGCCGGGAGAACGCCCATGAAAATCGCCCTCAGCATCGCCGTGATCCTTGCTGTTCTTGCCGCCGTCGCCGGGACCAGCGCCATCTATACCGTGGGCGAGGTCGAGCAGGCCATCATCACCCAGTTCGGCAAACCTGTCGGCAAACCGATCACCACCGCCGGGCTGAAGGTCAAGGTACCCTTCATTCAGGAGGTCAACCGCATCGACCGCCGCGTGCTGGAGTGGGATGGCAACCCCTCGGACATGCCGACCAAGGACAAGCTCTATATCTCGGTCGACCTGTTCGCGCGCTGGAAGATCACCGATCCGCTGCAGTACTTCCTGCGCCTGCGCGACGAACGCAGTGCGCAATCACGCCTCGACGACATTCTGGGCAGCGAGACCCGCAATGCCGTCGCCAAGCATGAGCTGATCGAGATCATCCGCACCACCAAGGGTCGCACGCCGCTGCGCGACACGCTGCTGACGGATCAGGAGCTGGCGCAGGATATCGGCTCCCTCGTCCCGATCAATAAAGGCCGCGCTCTGGTCGAGCGGGAGATTTTCATCGCCGCTGCAGAAAAGGTCCGGGTCTTCGGGATCGAGCTGCTGGATATCCGCTTCAAGCGGATCAACTACAATGAAAGCGTGCGGCCCAAGATCTATGACCGGATGATTTCCGAACGGCGCCAGATCGCGGAACGCTTCCTCTCCGAGGGCAATGGCGAGGCGGCGCGGATTCGCGGCAACCGTCTGCGCGATCTCAACAAGATCCAGTCCGAAGCCTATCGCGCGGTCGAGGAAATCCGTGGCGTCGCCGACGCCTCTGCCGCTGCGATCTATTCGCAGGCCTATAACAATGGCCCCCGCGCCGCCGAGTTCTATGCCTTCACCCGCACCATGCAGGCCTATGGCGACATGATCTCGGACGGCACGACGCTTGTGCTGAGCACCGACAGCGATCTGTTTCACTACCTGCGCGGCATGGCCCCTGTCGCACCGGCTGAAACCGACAGCGCCCCCGCGCTCGGGGTGCGCCTCGAAGCTGTGAACCCCTGAAGGTGGCGAAACCCTGAAGACAGTGGCGGGGGCGCGAACAGCCCCCGCCACCATGTCACGAGGTCAGGCCGAAAGCCCCTGCCATCGCACCGGCCAACGAAATTGCGGCCGCCGAAAGAGCAGACATCATGGCTTGCAAAGGGAAAGGTCGTCTCAGCGCTCACTACAGTTGCGAACAACCGGAGCTACTAAAACTGAACCACTTAAAGTGGTGCCCGGGGGCGGAATCGAACCACCGACACGAGGATTTTCAATCCACTGCTCTACCCCTGAGCTACCCGGGCACGGGTGAAGGCGTTGCCTTCTGGGTGTGGGCGTTCTAGGCGACGGGTGGGGCGGTGTCCAGAGGGTTTTTGCAAAAACTTCACCGCAGGTGAAAACTATTTTGAAATGGCGAAACTGTACCGCCCAGCCCTCTGAAAACCTTAAGAAAGTCGCGGTTTCGATTGCGGATTTTGCAGCTCTTCTTCCAGCGCCTCGACGACCGCTTCAAGGTCGTCGGGATCACTCGAGGGCACGGCGTAACTGCCGTTGAACCAGCGCGCCAGATCAAGGTCTGCGCAGCGCTTGCTGCAGAAGGGACGGTACTTGGGATCGACCTCAGCGTCGCAGATCGGGCAGCTCATCCCAGCAGCGCATTCAGGATCGGCGCCAGCGGCAGACGGGCGCGTTTGCGCTGCAGTTCGTAGTTGCCCAGAGGCGTCCAGCCGGCCAGCACCGTCTCGGTCGCGTCCTGCCGGAAGGCAGCCCGCAGCGAGGTTTCGAACTGGCGACGGTCCTTCTTGCCCATCGGCGCGAGGTCGAGGAAAATCTGCCCCCCCAGCCCACGCAGACGCAGCTGACGCGGCAGGTCCTTGGCGGCAGCGATATTGGCGCGCAGACCCGAGGCCGGGCCATTGTCGGCACCGGTGTTCACATCCACAGCAACGCAGGCGCGCGTGACTTCGACGAACATCGAGGCGTCGCCACCCAAGCCAACTTCGGGACGCGCCAGACGTTCGAGCAGGTCATCGACGCCGAGGTCGGCGAAGGCCCCCTTGCGGTCGACCACATCCGCCGCGCCCGACCAGTCACGCCAGGCAAGCTCATGCGGGCCGGGGCCCTCCAGAAGCACTTCGGCCTCTTTGCCCGAATCGTTCAGCACCTGAGTCGCCAGCGCGATCATCGCCGCGATATCCTCGGCCACATCGTCCGGATCGGCGGTGGCGCAGGCCGAGCGCAGAATCAGGCCGGCAGGATCATCGCCCTGGGCCAGCGGATGATCCGCGAACAATTCATGCGCGATCTCGAGGACCTGCACGCGCAGCTCCTCGTCCTTGATCGAGCGCGAGACATTGATGCCCGGCGCGCCGGGGGTGACGATGGCATAGCGGCTCTTGAACAGGATGCGCTGCGTCAGCGGCAGGGCCTTGCCCGGCTCGGCGTAGCCGGTGACCTGCACCAGCAGCGGCTCGCCCGGCTTCATGCCCTTGATCTGACGCAGGAAACCATTGCCCTCGGGGGTGCGCAGAAAGATCCCGCCCTGTCCTTTGACAGGCCGGTCGCAGATGCCGCGATAGATCGTGCCGGGGCGCGGCTGGTCGGCATCGTCGATCAGCAGATCCGACAGACGCCCGTCTTCCAGCAATGCCGCAACTTCGACCTGACCGCCCTGCCCGTCGGGCAGATGGTCCAGAACAATCTGCAGACCCTTCATGATTCTTCCTTCCAGAGCGGCCAGCCTGCCGCCATCAGCAATTGTGCAGTCTCGGTCACCGGCAGGCCCATGACGGCCGAAAACGATCCGGAGATCCAGGGGATGAACGCCCCCGCAGGCCCTTGAATGCCGTAGCCCCCGGCCTTGCCCTGCCAGTCCATGCTGGCAAGATAGCCGTTCACTTCGACATCCGAGAGCTGCTTCATGCGCACCGTGGTCACCACGTCACGCAGCCACAGCCGCTCGCCATATTTCAGGGCGATCGCGGTAATCACCCGGTGCCGCCGTCCCGACAGCGCCCAGAGGAACTCTGCCGCCTGCCCTGCATTCTCAGGCTTGCCGAGGATACGACGGCCAAGCGCGACCGTGGTATCGGCGCACAGGACAATCTCGTCCTGCTGCGCCACCACGGCGGCGGCCTTCTCGCGGGCCATGCGCGCGCAATAGGGGCGCGGCAGCTCGGCCGGATAGGGCGTTTCATCAATGTCGGGGGGACGAATATCGTCGGGCGTCACCCCCAGCTGAGCCAGAAGCTCAAGCCGCCGGGGGCTTCCCGATCCGAGGACAAGTTTCAAATCCGGTCCTCACTCAGTTTTGCAGTACCGCGCAACAGCGCGATATCACTTGAAGCGGTAGTTGATCCGACCCTTGGTCAGATCATAGGGGGTCATCTCGACCTGCACCTTGTCGCCTGCGAGAACACGGATGCGGTTCTTGCGCATCTTGCCTGCCGTATGTGCGATGATCTCATGGCCATTCTCAAGCTCGACCCGAAACGTCGCATTGGGCAGGAGTTCCTTCACGACGCCGGGGAATTCGAGAATATCTTCCTTGGCCATGTGGTCTCCTGAAACAATGAAACCGCCAACGCGTGGCGGATAGGCGGCTAAATGGGCCTTTCGCGCGGGATATTCAAGAAAAAACTATTTGAGCGGGCAAAGTTCAACCGTATCCGTGCTATCCTGCTCGCTCCAATGGGCCCGGTTTCGCACATTGCCACTGGTTCGGATGCGATTGATGTCGGCAAGGTCGACTTCGCCGTAGGTCCAGCCGGGCTGGTTCAGCGTGCCCTCGGCAATCACACCTGTGCCGGGAAAGCCGCGATCAGGGGGCGCAAAGATGCCACCCATGCCGCAATTGCTCTCCACCGCCTCCAGCCAGTCGCACGGCCCGACGGTCGAGGACATGACCGCGACGAACTGATTTTCCAGCGCCCGCGCCATCGCGCCGATGCGCACCCGCCAATAGCCCTCAAGCGCCTCGGTGCAGGACGGCACGAGCAGCAGGTCCGCCTCGCGCTGCGCGCGCGCCAGCAAGGGGTATTCACTGTCATAGCAGATGTTGATGGCGATCTTGCCGATCGCCGTGTCGAAGATCTTCAGCGGCGCCAGCCCCTCGACGCCCCAGGGGGTGCGCTCCCACAGGGTCATGATCTGCTTGTCCTGAAACCCCGCCTGCCCCGTCGGCGTATAGAGCGCGGCACGGTTGACGATGCGCTTGTCCTCCAGCACCACAGGGGCCGATGCTCCGAGGATATGCACGCCATGCTCGGCCGCCAGCGCCAGATGCAGCGCCCCCACCTGCCCCATCAGATCCGAAATCGCCTGCGACGCCTTCTGCAGATCGCGGCACACCTCTGCCCCGGCGAGCGAGGCCAGTTCCATCGCGCCGTATTCGGGAAACACCAGCAGCGTCGCCCCCTGCCCTGCGGCCTCGGCCACCCAGGTGCTCAGCTTGCTCTCATAGGCGGCCCAGTCATCGAACCAGGTCAGCGGATAGGCGGCGGTGGCAATTTTCATCATCTCTCCTCAAAGCGCAGCTTACAGCGCCTTCATCCAGAATTGCAGATCATGGGGGGATTGTTCAACCGCGCCAATGTCTTTCCACTGAAACTGCGCAATCACACCGGGCAATGGCGCATACCCACGCTTCGCCCAGAACGCCGCCAAGGAGCGCGCGGCCTCAGGCCGCATCGGATGGTCCTCAGGCCGGATCACGCCGCAAAACGCACTATAGCTGCGCCCGAGGGCACGGGCATGCGCCTCTCGTGCGTCGAAAAAGGCGTGGCCAAGGCCCTGCCCGCGATACTCTGGCAACAGGACCGATTCGGCACAGTAGAAGATATCCTCCAGCGGCTCGGTCCGCGTGGCAAAGGCAGCGGCGAAATCATCCGCATGCGCCTCCATCGCCATACCTGTCGCCACCCCGACGATTCGCGGCCCGTCAAAGGCCGCGACCACCACCGCGCTTGGCGCGAGATAGGCGTCGAGATAGCTCAGCTCATAAGAAACATCGCCGTCATAAAGATACGGCCAGTCACGAAACACCTCGATTCGCAGCCGCGCCACATCCTCCAGCGCGTCCCTGAGGCCCGCGCCCGTCAGCACCTCAACCCGCATCAGGCCGAGACCTGCGCCACCCAATCCGCCAGGTTGTAATAGGTCGTCACCCGGCTGATCAGCCCATCCTCGTCTAGGTCAAAGAACGACCCCGCAGGCAAACGATAGGTCTGGCCCCGCGCCTCCGGCAGCCCGGAGTCGCTCTCCAAATAGGTGCCGTTGACGATATATTCCGCCGCCCCGCGCCGCCCGCCTTCTGCGCTGAACACCACCATATCGGTCAGCTCTTCGCGGTAGCAGCGGCTCATATGGGCACAGAAATCGGCAAACTGCGCCTTGCCGCGGCGAATATTGCCCTCATTGACGTGATGCGCCACCTCGTCAGAGACACAGGCCAGCATGGCGGGCGTATCGCCTGCATTGAAAGCCGCGAAATAGCGCTGAATGGTATCGGTCATGGGAAATCCTTCGGGATGTCAGAGATCAGTGCGCGGTGCGCCAAAGCGTTGCTGCAGGCGGCTAATGATCTGGTCACGGCTCTGGCGGTAGGAATTCAGCTTCTGATCCCGCGTTTCGCCAATGCCGGTGGGGTCCATGATCGGCCAGTATTCTACGGTCAGATGGAAAAACCGCGTCAGCTCCAGTGCCGAGCGTTGACTGGCCGGCGACAGCGCCACCACCAGATCGAAGCTGCTGAGGTCATCGCCCCACTGCTGCATTTCCTCGAAACTGCGCGAACGATGCCGCGCCAGCCCGACGCCCATCTCGGCGCAGACGGCGATGGCGAACCCGTCGATCTCCAGATCGTTATGGACGCCGACGGACTGCACGTAGGTCTCGGCACCGTAGAACTTCTTCATGAAGCCCTCGGCCATGGGCGAGCGCACCGCGTTGTGATCGCAGCAGAACAACACCGATTGCGGACGTTCCGCTGTCAAAACAGACTTAGCCTCCGAAGTGCAACACGCATACGAGCGTAAACAGACGACGCGCAGTGTCGTGGTCTACGATGGCTTTGCCTTCGAGTCGTTCAACAAGGATGCGCGCACCCTCATCATGGATGCCCCGCCGGGCCATGTCGATGGTCTCGATCTGCGAGGGCGGTAAATTCTTCACCGCATCGAAGTAGCTTTTGCAGATCGCAAAATAATCCTTCACCACCTGCCGGAACGGCCCGAGCGACAGCAGAAACTGCGCCGCCTCGTCTCCGGCTTCGGTGCGGATATCAAAGACCAGCCGTTTTTCGCGGATCGACAGGCCCACCTTGTAGGGGCCGTCGGGGGCCACGCGATCATCCCGTTTGGGCAGAGAAAACGAATTTTCTTCCATCAGATCAAAGATGGCGACACGTCTTTCCTGCTCGATCTCCGGGGTCGGAGCCGGCAAGTTGCGGTCGTCCAGTTCGATATGCGTAATCCGCGACATAAGCATCGGATCCCCTTCAGGCTGCAGGCGAGTCTCACCTCGCCCCACATATTATGCTGCAACGCAGAAAAACGCCACAAAATCTTAACGTCAGGTTAATATCGTGGCAGGTTGCGGAGCAAGGGCTCAGTGCCGGTTCAGGCGATCCAATCTTGCGCGCACCGAAAGTCCATGCGCCTCAAGGCTTTCCGAGGTGGCCAGCGTTTCGGCCGCCGGGCCAATCGCCGCCAGCGCCGCCGGGGTCATCTGTGCCAGCGTCGTGCGCTTGATGAAATCCATCACCGACAGACCAGAGGAGAACCGCGCCGAGCGCGCCGTGGGCAGCACGTGGTTCGGCCCGCCAACGTAGTCGCCGATCGCCTCGGGCGTCCAGGCGCCAAGGAAGATCGCCCCGGCGTGGATGCATTTCTCCGACAGCGCCTGCGGGTCGGCGACGCAGAGCTCAAGGTGCTCGGGCGCGATCCGGTTCGACAGAGCCGCCGCCTGATCCATGTCATCGACGATGATCACCGCGCCAAAGTCGCGCCAGCTGGCCCCGGCAATCACCCGCCGCTCCAGCGTCTCAAGGCGTTTTTCGACCGCCTCGGTCACGGCGCTCGCCAGCTCGGGACTGTCGGTGATCAGGATCGACTGCGCGCTCTCGTCATGCTCGGCCTGGCTCAGCAGATCCAACGCCAGCCAGTCGGGATCGTTGTCGCCGTCGGCAATCACCAGAATCTCGGACGGTCCCGCGATCATGTCGATACCGACCTTGCCGAAAACCCGCCGTTTCGCCGCCGCCACAAAGGCATTGCCCGGCCCGGTGATCTTGTCGACCGGCGCGATGCTCTCGGTGCCATAGGCCAGCGCGGCAATCGCCTGCGCGCCGCCGATGCGGTAAACCTCGTCAACGCCAGACAGCCGCGCCGCCAGCAAGACCAAGGGGTTGGCCTTGCCATCAGGCGTCGGCACGCAGATCGCCAACCGCTCTACCCCCGCCACCTTGGCCGGAATCGCGTTCATCAGCACGGAGGAGGGATAGGACGCCAGACCGCCGGGCACATAGAGCCCCGCCGCCGACACCGCCGACCACCTCCAGCCGAGTGAAGCGCCATCGGGATCGGTCCAGAAGGCATCCTGCGGCACCTGTCGGACGTGATAGGCCCGGATGCGTTCGGCGGCCAGTTCCAGCGCCTGACGCTCAGCCGCCGGCACCGCCGCGCAATGGGCGTCAATCTCGGCTTCGGAGAATCGCAGTGTCTCGGGCGTCAGCTCCATGCGGTCGAACTTGGTGGTCAGCTCGATCACGGCGGCGTCGCCGCGCGCACGCACGTCCCGGATAATGCCCGCCACCACGTCATCGACGTCGGGGCTGTCCTCGCGCTTTGCACTCAGCAGAGCGGTGAAACGGCTTTCAAAATCGGCATCGGATATGGACAGAAATTGCGGCATCGAACCCTCCAGAGGTGCGCGACCTCATTAGACCGATGTCCGCCCCGCCTCAAGCACCCCTTGGCGCGACGCGGCGTGCAAGGATGGCGAGGACCCTGCCCCGCCACCCCGCATCTATTCAGGCACCGTGATCCGGCACCTTGCCCGAGGGCGCGCGGTAGGGCCGCGTCACGTCGCGCAGCACGACCTCAAGCGCCTCGACCTGCAGACGGATCGCGCCGTCCCCCGCCAGCGTGATCAGCACCTGACCACTTGGCGCATCGCCGGGCACGAACTCGACCGCCAGCACCGACAGCACCGTGTCCTTGTCGGCCCGGCTGACCCCTTGCGAGGCAACGCTCTGCACGGTCTCGAACGACAGCACCGATTGCACCCGCTCGGCTTCCAGCTGCGCGCCGTTTTCCCAGCGGAACCGGTTCAGCAGCAGCGCAAAGCGCCTGTCGCTTTTGGCAAACCGCATCTCCGTTGCCGGAAACACCGCGTCCTGCACCAGCGCCGAAATCACCCCGAGGTCGTCCGCCTCGAACGCGCCGAGGTTCAGCGGTGCCTCGCGGCCATCTTCAAACCGTGCATCTTCACTCATGTCGAAGCAATCCGTTCAATCTTTGCGCCACAGGCGGAGAGTTTCTCTTCAACCCTCTCATACCCGCGGTCGAGGTGATAGACCCGGCTAACCACCGTTTCGCCCTCCGCCGCCAACCCGGCCAGGATCAGACTGACCGAGGCCCGCAGATCCGTCGCCATCACCGGCGCGCCCTTCAGACGATCAACACCCGTCACCGTGGCATGGCCACCGTGCACGTCGATCTTCGCGCCCATGCGAATCAGTTCCGGCGCATGCATGAAGCGATTCTCGAAGATCTTCTCTTCCAGCACCGACGTCCCCTCGGCCGTGCAGAGCAGCGCCATCATCTGCGCCTGCAGATCGGTCGGGAAACCGGGGAAAGGTTCGGTGGTCACATCCACCGCCTGCACTCGAACGCCCTCGGCCCGGCTGACCAGAAGACCCTTCTCGGTCTCCTCGATGGTGACGCCGGTTTGCTCCAGCTTCTGACAGAAGGCCTCCAGCAGAGACCGCTTGCCGCCCAGCAGCTCAACCCGGCCACCGCAGAACGCCGGGGCCAGCATATAGGTGCCCAGCTCGATCCGGTCGGTGACAACCGGGTGAGTCGCGCCGCCCAGCCGATCGACGCCCTGAATGGTGATCGTGGACGTCCCCTCGCCATCGATCTGCGCGCCCATGCGGCGCAGACATTGCGCAAGGTCAACAATCTCGGGCTCGCGCGCGGCGTTCTTCAGCACCGTGGTGCCCTTGGCCAGCGTCGCCGCCATCAGCGCGTTCTCTGTCGCGCCGACCGACACGATGGGAAACTCGAAGGTGCCGCCCTTCAGCCCGCCGGGCGCTTTTGCATGCACATAGCCCTCTTTCAGCTCCAGCTCGGCCCCAAGAGCCTCCAGCGCCTTCAGGTGCAGATCGACCGGGCGCGCCCCAATGGCGCAGCCACCGGGCAGCGACACCACTGCATGACCATCGCGCGCCAGCATCGGCCCCAGCACCAGAATCGAGGCGCGCATCTTGCGCACGATCTCGTAGTCGGCCTTGTGGTTGTTGATGTCATGGCTCGACATCGCCAGCACCTTGCCGCCCTGCAGGCTGGTCACTTCGGCCCCCAGCGACTGCAACAGGGCCGTCATCGTGCGAATATCGCTGAGGCGCGGCGCATTGGTCAGTGTCAGCGGCTCCTCGCTCAGCAGAGTCGCGGGCATCAGCGTCAGGCAGGCGTTCTTCGCCCCTGCGATCGGGATCTGCCCGTTCAGAGGGCCGTTGCCCGTCACCAGTATCGAATCCATCTGCTCTCAGTCCTCATTCTTTTCATTAGGGGGCGCGAGGCTGTCATCTAGTGCGCCAGCCTCATCTGTCCCGCCGGGCGTGTCATTTGGCGTGCTTCTGGCGCGGGCCTGTGCCTTGCGCCGGGCCAGGTTTGCCTTCAGCGCCGCTTTCAGCCTGTCATCCCGCGTTTTCGCGCCTTTTGCCTTAACTGGTTTGTCTGTCATGCGCCTTCTGTAAAGCACGGCTGAAAAACCGTCCAGTTTATGCTTGCACCCCCCGCGGATTGCGTCTAATCAGCCGCCCACGGCACAGGGGAAGACGCGCAAGCAGACGCCCCGGCAAACGGCGCCGCAGTAGCTCAGTGGTAGAGCGCGTCATTGGTAATGACGAGGTCGGGAGTTCAATCCTCCCCTGCGGCACCATCAAATATCTCCCCGATATCATAGGCTTATGCATCACCCCGCGCCGTGCGCCCTTTCGCGCCTTTGCCACATGGCGTGGCGCAGCCGCCCGGTATACTCTCGCGCCATGCACAGTCCCGACCGGCCTCTCTACCCCCCTTCCCTGACATGAGGCGGCTCGCGCGCGCCTGGCACAGCCACCCCCGTTTGCTCAGCGCCTTTGTGGTGGCTCTGGCCGTCACGCTGGTCTTTGCCAGCCGCATGGTGTTCTTCACGATCTACTGGGCCGACCCGAGCCACCGCGATCAGAGCGTGCAGAGCTGGATGACCCCCGGCTACATCGCCCGATCGTGGGATATCCCGCGCGAGGCGCTGTTCGACTCGCTCGGCGAGGTGCTGCACCCCGGCCAACGTCAGACGCTGGAGCAGGTCTCCCAACGCACCGGCATCCCCCTGCCCACCCTGACCCGGATGATCGAAGACGCCATCGCCGCGCAGCGGCGCAACACCGGGGCCGAGCGATGATCGAGACGCTGCTGCGACTGGTGCCGACCTATGGCCTCTATGTCGTGGCGCTGTCGACCTTCCTCAGCTGCCTTGCGGTGCCGATTCCCTCGTCGCTGATCATGCTCACCGCCGGGGCCTTCATGGCCACGGGCGACCTGCCCCTGACGACCACCGCCGCCCTTGCGCTGCTGGGGGCGGTGCTCGGCGATCAGCTCGGCTATGGCATGGGGCGGGCCGGCTCGCGCCATCTCGACCGGCTGCGCGGCTCCCCCGCCGCCCTGATCGTGCGCGCGCGCCACCTCGCCGACGCCCATGGCGGTAGCGCCGTCTTTCTCAGCCGCTGGCTGTTCAGCCCGCTCGGCCCCTACATGAACCTCGTCACCGGGGCGGCGGGCATGGCCTGGCTGCGCTTCACCCTCTGGGACATCGCGGGCGAGGCCGTCTGGATCACGCTCTACCTCGGCCTCGGCTATACCTTCTCCGGCCAGATCGAGGCCGTCGCCAGCCTCGCCGCGAACTTCAGCGGCACACTCGCTGCCGGGGCGGTCACCCTCGGCCTCGGCCTCTGGCTCAGGGCGGCCCCGCGCTCCGACCACCGCCCGACCTGATCCATGTCAGGGACAGAGCGCGCGCCCCGTGGCACAGCGCTCTCAGGGCCGCTCCCGTGGCTCTGACGCAAACCGCGGCCCCGCGACGGGCTGCCTGACCCCGGAGTGCACGACATGAGCAAGAATGTTGGAACGACTGACCGCGCCATTCGGCTGCTGCTCGGCATCGCCCTGATCGCGCTGGCGCTGTTCGGCGGCCTCAGCCTGATGCAGGACAGTGTGATGAAATACGGCGCGGTGATTCTCGGCCTGATCCTGGCGATCACCGGGTTGATGCAGCTCTGCCCGCTCTATGCGATGTTCGGGCTGCGCAGCTGCAAAAGCTGAGTTCTCAGGCCTCGCGCGCGGGCATGACCTCGCGCCAGAACACCGGCGTCAGCAGCGCAAAGACCGTCAGCATCTCCAGCCGGCCCAGATACATCGCCACCACCAGCACCACCTTCACCGGCGCGCTGAGGCTGGCGAAATTGCCAGCCGGTCCGATGACACTGCCGACGCCGGGGCCGACATTGGCCAGCGCCGTGATCGCGCCGCTGGTCGCCGTCTCAAGATCCAGCCCCAGAAACGCCAGAATCACCGCGATGATGGAAAAGGTCGCGACATAGAAGACGAAAAAGGCGATCACACCGCTCAGCACGTCGGGCTGCACCTGCCGCCCCTCGTAGCGCAGCGTCTGGATCGAATGCGGCGAATGCACCCGCGCGATCTCGGACTTGGTGGCGCGGAACAACATGATCCACCGCATCGCCTTCACCCCGCCCGAGGTCGAGCCTGTGCACCCCCCGACAGCCGTCAGCGCGAAAAACACCGCCGCCGCGAAATACCCCCAGACAAGGTAATCCGTCGTCGCAAAGCCCGTCGTCGTGACCACCGAGACGACGTTGAACGCCACCAGCCGCGCCGCGACAAAGACGTTCATCCCGCTGGTCAGGGTCAACCACAGCGTCAGCACGGAAATCACCGCGCCCAGGCTCCACAGCATCATGATCACCTGCTCACTGCGGAACGCGCCCCGGTGAAAGGCGCGGATATACCAGGCAAACGGCAAGCCGCCCATCAGCATGAAGAACGTGCCCGACCACTGCAGGAACGGGCTCTGGAAATGTCCGAAAGAGGCGTCGTAGCCCGAATAGCCCCCCGTCGACAGCGTCGTCATGGCATGGGTGATGGCGTCGAAAATGCTCATCCCGCCGACCGCATAGACCAGCGCGCAAAACGTCATCAGCCCGAGGTAGACCATCAGCGTGGCCGAGGCGAACTTGGCCGCGTTGCTCAGCTCCTTCTCGCTCTTGTCAGAGCTTTCGGTGCGAAACAGCTGCATGCCGCCGACCTTCAGGATCGGCAGCAGCGCGATGCCGGTGACAATGAACCCGACGCCGCCGACCGCCTGCAGGATCGCCCGCCACAGGATGATTCCGCGCGGCGTGCTGTCCAGCCCCGACATCACGGTCGAGCCGGTCGTGGTGATCCCCGACATCGATTCAAACAGCGCGTCCACCGGCGACAGTGTCGTCATATACAGCGGCACCGCCCCCGCCAGCGCCGCCGTCACCCAGACGGAGGAGGTCAGCAGAAAGCCGTGCAGCCGGTGCATGTTCTCGAACGAAGAGTTGGAGGAGAGCGTCAGCGCCATGCCGACAAATCCGGTCAGCACCCCGGACAAGGCAAAGGCCGCCGCCGTCTCGGGAAAGAACAGCGCGTCGACGCCCATCAGTGCCGCAGAGAACAGCAGCACGAGGCCGTTCACGAAGATCACGAAGTTCACGCACGTCCCCCGAAATTGACGTCTGCCGTTTCGCCACAGCCTGCTGTGCTGCTCTGCAGCGTAGGGTCATCCTGACCTATACCCGGCACCGGGTACAGGCAATTGTCTTTGAACCGCGGGCCCGCGTTGCGTCCATATCGCACCTACGGGTTGCCGACGCGATACCGACGCGCTACCGACACGCCGATTTATGTCTCTTCTTCGCCGCGCAGCTCCTGCACCTCGCGCAGTTCGGGGAACAGTTTGTACCACAGCCCGCAGATGCCCATGCAGACCACAGCCCCCAGCGCAACCGAGGGCACCGTGCCCAGCAGCGCCGCCATGCTGCCCGCGCGAAACTCGCCCAACTCATTGGAAGCGCCGATGAAAATCATGTTGACCGCATTGACCCGGCCGCGCAGCCCGTCCGGCGTATTCAGCTGTACCAGCGTGCCCCGGATCACCATCGAAACCATGTCGAACCCGCCAATAAAGGCCAGCGCCAGAACCGATAGCCAGACCACCTTGGACAGCGCGAACACAAGCGTGAAAATCCCGAAGCCCGCCACCGACGCGAACATGATTTTTCCCGCATTCCGCCGGATCGGGTAGTACATCAGCAGCGCCGCCACACCCACCGCTCCGACCGCCGGGGCCGCCCTCAGCAGGCCCAGTCCCAGCGCCCCGACATCAAGGATATCGCGGGCATAAACCGGCAGCATGGCAAACGCCCCGCCCAGCAAAACCGCGAACAGATCCAAGGAGATAGCGCCGAAAATGATCGGCCGCGCGCGGATGAAACGAAAGCCCGCCGTGACCTCTCCCCAGCTGCGCCCGGCCGGTGCGCCGCGCCTTGGCTGACGCGGCACCATGGCCACCAGAGCACCGGCTGCGAACAGGAAAACCACCGAAACGCCATAGGCCGCCTCGGGTGCCAGACCGTACAGCAGGCCCCCCGCAACAGGCCCGCAGATCGTGGCGACCTCGTTGACACTGGAGTTCATCGCCAGCGCTTTCGGCAGGTGTGCAGGCTTGACGATATTGGTGATCAGCGAGCTGCGCGCCGGATTATAAAACGCCCGCGCCGTGCCGAACAGCACCATCACCATGAAGACCATGCGCACATCGGCATTGCCGCGCAGCGTCAGCACCAGCAGGCCCCCGGCCACCAGCGCCTCGATCCACATGCAAAGCGTCATGATACCCCGGCGCGAAAACCGGTCCGCCACGGTGCCTGTCACCAGCACCAGCACCAGCGCCGGTGCAAACTGCGACAGCCCCACCAGCCCCAGATCGAAGGGATTGCGCGTCAGGTCATAGACCTGCCAACCCACGGCAACTGTCTGAATTTGAATGGCAAAACCTGTCAGAAACAGAGCCGCCATGAAATAGCCGTAGCCCGGATTGCGAAATACCTCCCACTTGGAGGGGTTGGTCTCAGGCGCGGTCTGGCCGGTCTTCGCGGCGCTCACGAATAGAAGTCCGAAGTCATTTCAATCCGATCGCCCGTCATTGAAGTGGTGCGACGGCAAACCACCTGCGGATCAAACCCGAGGGTCTGGGCCATGAAAAACAGCCCCGTCGGGTCCGGCAGGCAGCGCGTCGCGGTCATATGGACGAATTTTCCGCGCCTTGCCAAGATGGGTGCGCGCGATGCGTTCCTTGAATTGGCAAAAATATCGCACCTGCCCGAACCCCGCGATGCACCCTCTCCTGACGTGAAAAGGGCGCAGCCCACGGCCACGCCCTCCCCCCTCAAAACGCCCCGCAGCTTACGCGGCTTCCTGCCCCTCGGCCCACTCCCAGGGCCGGGTGTAACTACCCAACAACGTCGCCAGCGCGGCCTCATCCACCGTCCCCGTGCGCACCAGACGCGCGGTCAGGCCGCGTTTCTTGTCGTCGACGACCTCGCGCACCTCACAGGCCAGACCGGCCTCGGAGAGCGCTTCGTTATAGACGCGCTTGATCGCCATCTTGCGCAGATCCGGCTTGAACACCTTGCCCACGGCGGTTTTCGGCAGCTCTTCCAGGATCTCGACATACTTCGGGATCGCCGCGCGCTCGTGGACGTAGACCTTGCAGTGCGCCAGCAGCTCCTCGACCGTGACCTCGGCACCGTCGATCAGCTCGACATAGGCGCAGGGAATCTCACCCGCACGCTCGTCCGGCTGCCCGATCGCCCCGGCAAAGGCGACGGCGGAATGCGCCAGCAGGGCATCTTCGATCATCGCCGGGTCGATGTTATGGCCGCCCCGGATGATCAGATCCTTGGCACGCCCCGTGATGAACAGATAGCCATCGACATCCAGCCGCCCCAGATCGCCGGTGCGCAAGTATCTGTCGTAATGGAACAAATCGTGGTTCTTGACCTCTTCCGTATAGGTCGAGCCGGCATAGACGCCGGGGTTGGCGATACAGATCTCGCCCACCTCGTCGACGCCGCATTCGCGCGGGGCCCCGCCGGAGTTGTCAAAGATCCGCACATCCGTATAGGGAAACGGCACCCCGACCGAGCCGAGCTTGCGCGGCCCCGAATCCGGGTTGCAGGACACAAGGCACGTCGCCTCGGTCAGCCCGTAGCCCTCAAGGATGGTCACGCCAGCCGCCGCCTCAAAGCGGCGAAACAGCTCCTGCGGCAACGGGGCAGAGCCAGAGAACGCCAGCTTCACACTCGACAGATCGGCATCGACCGGCTTTTGCATCAGCACCGAAACAGCCGTGGGAACAGTGGTGATAAAGGTGATCTTCCAGCGCTCGCAGAGCTTCCAGAAATTGTCGAACACCCCGTCACCGCGATAGCCCGCAGGCGTCGGGAAAACGACATGCGCGCCGGACATCACCGCGCCCATCAGCATCACCTGACAGGCAAAGACATGGAACATCGGCAGCGGGCACATGATGTTGTCGGTCTCGCTGAACAGCAGCGTGGCCCCCAGCCAACCGTTGTACACGATCCCCTCGTTCAGGTGCTGCGCCACCTTCGGCATGCCAGTGGTGCCGCCGGTGTGGAAGTACGCCGCCACCCGGTCCACCTGACGATCCTCAAAGCTCAGCTGTTTCGGCTGGCGCGCCATCTCGGGGACAAAGCTCAGCACCTTGGCGTGATGCGTCACCGGCATCTTCGGGCGCAGCAACGGCACCAGCCAGCTTTTCGGCGGGCTGAGATAGCGGTTGAGGTCGACCTCCAGCACCGTCTCGACACCGGGGCAATCGCGTACGGCCATTGCCACCTTCTGCGCCACGTCGGTCTTGGGGAACGCCTTCAGCGTCACGACGACCTTGGCCTTCGTCTCCTGCAGGATCGAGGCGATCTGTTCACTGTCCAGCATCGGGTTGATCGGGTTGACGATCCCCGCCACCATGCCACCCAGCGTGGCATAGATCGTCTCCATCGCGTTCGGCAGCACCAGCGCGACCACGTCGCCCTCGCCCACGCCAAGGCTGCGGAACAGGTTCGCCGATTGGCAGACCTTGTCCAGCAGTTGCGCCCAGCTGACCGTCTCGGAGGGGTCTTTCGGCCCCGATTGCAGCTGAAACGACACCGCGTTGTGGCTGGGGAAGGCTGCGGCCGTCCGGGCGACCATGCCCAGCACGGTCTTGGGCACGTCACGCTCCTCCCAGGGCATCTCGTTCGTCAGTCTCAATGCGTCAGAAACGCCTGAAAAGGTCATGCTCTCTCCTCCCATGTCCTTTCCGCGCCAGTTTCGCGCGGTTGACCCTAGATTTTCACGCCCCGGCGCAATGACAAGCGTGACGCTGCGTTGAGCGCCTCCGACGTCGCGTGAAGCAGGGCCCCTATAGCGGGTCGCAAGGATCAGGACCAGATACGAGTATGAGAGTAAACGCCCGGTTTACAAAGCCTTTTTGCCGGGCCGGCATGGCCGGCGCGGCAAGGCTCTCAGGCGGCGTCAGCGGCCCCGTCGGTGAACTGCAGCCGCGCCAGCCGCGCATAGAGGCCGTTCTGCGCCACCAGCTGATCGTGGGTGCCCTGCGCCACGATTTGCCCCTGCTCCATCACGATGATCCGGTCGGCTTTCTTCACCGTTGCGAGGCGGTGCGCGATGATGATCGTGGTGCGCCCCTCGGCCACCGTCTCGATGGCCTGTTGCACCAGACGCTCGCTCTCGGCGTCCAGCGCACTTGTGGCTTCGTCCAGCAGCAAGACCGGCGCGTCGCGCAGGATGGCGCGGGCAATGGCGATGCGCTGTTTCTGCCCGCCCGACAGCATCACGCCACGTTCGCCCACCGGGCTGTCATAGCCTTCGGGCAGCGCGAGGATGAACTCTTCCGCCGCCGCCGCCTGCGCCGCAGCGACAACCTCGTCGTTGCCCGCATCGGGCCAGCCAAAGCGGATGTTTTCGCGCGCGGTGTCGGCGAAGATCACCGGATCCTGCGCCACCAGCGCGATCGAGCGGCGGAACGCAGGTCGCGACATCGCCGCCAGATCGACGCCATCCAGCAGAATGCGCCCCTGTTCGGGGTCATAAAAGCGCAGCATCAGCTGCATGATGGTGGTCTTGCCCGCGCCCGAGGGGCCGACAACCGCCACCGTCTCGCCGGGATGAATGGTCAGGTTGATGCCCTCCAGCGCCGCCGCATCGGGACGTGAGGGGTAATGGAAGGTGACATTTTCAAACGTGATCTCGCCGCGCACCGTTGCGGGGGGCGCGACAGGCTGGGCCGGATCGTTGACGCGGTCCTCGGCATGCAGCAGCTCGACCAGACGCTCGGTTGCGCCGGCGGCGCGCTGCAATTCGCCCCAGATCTCGGACAGGGCCGCGACAGAGCCTGCGACCATGATCGCATAGATCACGAATTGCACCAGCGCCCCGGTGGTCATGGCGCCCGCGCGCACATCATGCGCCCCGATCCACAACACCCCGACAACGCCCGAGAAAATCAGGAAAATCACGATGACGGTCATCATCGCCCGCGTCCAGATCCGCGTCAGGGCCGAACGATAGCTCGCCTCGGTGACGCGGTCGAACTTGGCCCGGCTCAGCGCCTCATGGGTATAGGCCTGCACCGTCTGCACCGACAGCAGCGCCTCGCTGGCATTGCCCGAGGATTGCGCGATCCAGTCCTGATTTTCGCGGCTCAGGCGGCGCAGCTTGCGGCCCAGCGTCAGGATCGGCACCACCACCAGCGGCACGATCAGCAGCGCCAGCCCGGTCAGTTTGGCCGAGGTCAGCATCATCAGCACGAAGCCACCGGAAAAGATCAGCATGTTGCGCAGCGCGATCGACACCGATGACCCGATCACCGACTGGATCAGCGTCGTATCCGTGGTGATCCGGCTCAGCACTTCGCCGGTCATCGTGGTCTCGTAGAAGGCCGGGCTCATCCCGATGACGCGGCCAAAGACCGCCATGCGGATATCGGCCACGACCCGTTCGCCCAGCCGCGTGACCAGCGCATAGCGCAGCCCCGTGCCGACAGCCAGCAGCGCCGCAATGGCAATGGCGGCAGCGAAATACTGGTTCAGCAGCTCGACCTGACCGGAATTGAAGTTGTCGATCACCCGGCGCGCCGCCAGCGGCAACACGAGCGAGACACAGGCGGTCAGCACCAGCGCACAGATCGCGCCCGCCATCATCACCCGGTAGGGCGCGACGAAAGGCCAGAGATCGCTCAGCGCTCCGACCTTGCGAGAGGTTTCTCGGTTCTGCGCTTCACTGTCTCGTACCGGTCTGCGGGCCACGCCGTACCTCATCTGTTGCGGCCCTTGTGCGGGCCATGGCTACATGACCCCCCGCTTCCCTGCGGTCAAGGCACCGGGCGGAAATGCCCCCGAAACGGTCAATTTGCCTCAACAGCTGTCGCGCAGAGCGCCGCGCCTCAAGACAGCCCCTTGACGGCGCGCCCCGCTTAACTGTTTCCATACATACGAAATCGCACAATAGCGTTTGAGGTGCCGGGGCAATCCGTGCCTCAATGACGCGCACAGATGAATGGGGGGCAGAGCAGGTGACACGCGATCTCGCGCTGGTGGTGAATGGTCAGGCGGTGACGCTGCATGTCGACCCCGAGCGCACCCTGCTGGACCTTCTGCGCGACGAGCTGGGCCTGAACGGTGCGAAATACGGCTGTGGCATGGCGCAATGCGGCGCCTGCACCGTGCTGGTCGATGACGCGCCTGCCCGCGCCTGCGTGCTGCGCGCCGCTCTGGCCGAGGGGCGCAGCGTCACCACGCTCGAAGGCCTCGCCCACCCTGACACCGGCGCGCTGCACCCTGTCCAGCAAGGCTTTCTTGAGGCCGAGGGCGCGCAATGCGGCTACTGCCTGAATGGCATGGTGATGAGCGCGCTCGCCCTTTTGCGCCACACCCCCGACCCCAGTGAGGACGAGATCCGCGACGCCCTGCGTCACAACCTCTGCCGTTGCGGTGCCCAGCTAGAGATCATCGCCTCGGTGAAACGCGCCGCCCAACTGATGCAGAGCGCCCCACAATGACCGCTGCGCTGACCATCCGCCGCGACGGCGACACCTTCCTGACCCTCTCGGCTGAGGGCACGGCCACCGGCTATAACGGCCACGTCGACCTTGGCACCGGCTTGCAGACCGCCCTCGCCCAGATCGTGGCGGAGGAGCTGGAGCTGCCCCTCACTGCCGTGCAGATCGTCCTCGGCGACACCGCCCGCACCCCCGATCAGGGGCCGACGATTGCGTCGGAGTCGATCCAGATCGCCGCCATCCCCCTGCGCGCCGCTGCCGCCACCGCCCGCGCCTGGCTGCTGCAGGCCGGAGCCCTGCGCCTGAACGCGCCACTCTCGGAGGTCCGCGCCGAGCACGGCCATATCCTCTGGCAGGATCAACGCCTGCCCTACGCAGCCCTGCTCACTGGCGCCGAAACCCTGCCCCTCGACGACGACGCGCCCCTGAAGGACCCCGCCAGCTACAGCGTCGTCGGCCACAAGGCCGGGCGCACCGACCTGCCCGCCAAGCTGACCGGAACCTTCGACTATATCCACGACATCCGCCTGCCCGGCATGCTGCACGGCCATGTCATCCGGCCCCCCTACGCGGGCCGCGACTCCGGCCCTTTCATCGGGCGCAGCCTGATCGGCTATGACGAACCCGCTGTTGCCCAGATGCCCGGTTTCGTCGCCGTGGTGCAGCAGGGCGATTTCCTCGCCGTCGTCGCCACCAAGGCCCACCTCGCCCAAGCCATTGCCGAGGCGCTGCCCGTCCAGTGGCACCAGCCCCCCGACCTGCCCGACCTCTCCGATCCGGTCGCCGCGATCAAGGATCAGCCCTCCTCCCCGCGCACCCTCGACACCACCGGAGACATCGCGTCGGGTCTGGGCGAATGCACCACCCGTATGGATCGCCGCTATGTCTGGCCCTGGCACATGCACGCCTCCATTGGGCCGTCCTGCGCCGTGGCCGACTGGAACGCAGGCGCGCCGCTAGTCTGGTCCGGCACCCAGAACCCGCACATGCTGCGCGCCGACCTCGCCACCCTGACCGGCCTCGCGCCCGAGCAGATCGAGGTGCGCCGCCACCAAGCCGCCGGCTGCTATGGCCGCAACTGCGCCGATGACGTGGCCGGCGATGCGCTGCTGCTGGCCCGCGCCCTGAACCGCCCCGTCCGCGTGCAACTGACCCGCGCGCAGGAAAACCTGTGGGAGCCGAAAGGCGCCGCGCAGATCATGGAGGTCTCGGGCGGCCTCACCGCCACTGCAGACTTCCACGCCTATGCCTACGACAGCTGGTATCCCTCGAACCGCGGCCCCAACCTCGCCCTGCTGCTGACCGGAGTGATCACGCCTGAGCCGCGCCCCTCCGACATGGGCGACCGCACGATCATCCCGCCCTACCGCATCCCGCACAAGCGCATCACCGTCCACGACATGGCCCCCATCGTGCGCGCCGCCTGGCTGCGCGGCGTCTCTGCCCTGCCCAACACCTTCGCGCATGAAAGCTTTGTCGACGAGCTGGCGGCGGAGGCGCAGGAAGACCCCGTCGCCTTCCGCCTGCGCCATATGGATGACCCGCGTCAGGCCGACCTGATCGCCCGCACGGCTGAGGCCGCCGACTGGCAGCCCCGCACCACGCCGCAGCTCCGCCGCGAAGGGCGCATGGCCTACGGTCAGGGCTTCGCCTTCGCCACCTACGTCCATGGGCCCTTTCCCGGCACCGCCGCCGCCTCGGCCGCATGGGTCGTCGATGTCGCCGTCGACATGACCACGGGCGAGGTCACGCTGTCCCGCGTTTTTGTCGGCCAGGATCAGGGCCTCGTCATCAACCCAGATCACGTGCGCCAGCAGATCCATGGCAACGTCCTCCAGACCGCTTCGCGCACGCTTCAGGAAAGCGTCAGCTTCGACCAGATCACCGTCACCGATCAAAGCTGGGCGACCTACCCCCTCGCCACTTTCCCGCAGACCCCGCAGATCGAGACGCTGCTGATCGAGCGACCCAATGACCCGCCCCTCGGCGTCGGGGAAAGCGCCGCCGTCCCCGCCGCCGCCGCCATCGCCAACGCGATCTTCGACGCCACCGGCGTGCGCATGCGCGAAGCCCCCTTCACCCCGGAAAAGATGCGCGACGCCCTCGGCATCCAGCCGCGCACAGCCGCGCCCCTCGCCCTGCCGGGACGCAAGAAACGCAAGACCCTGCTGGCGACAACCCTCGGCCTGACCGCCGCCCTCGGCCTCGGCGCTCTGTCCTTTCCACTGGCCCGTGCGATCCCCAAGACGCCCGCGCCCGCCGCCGCCAACTTCTCCACCGACACCCTGAGCCGTGGCGAAACCCTCTTTGCCCTCGGCAACTGCGCCTCTTGCCATACGGCCCCGGATGGAACCGCGAACACCGGAGGCCGCGCGATCCAGACGCCCTTCGGCACGGTCTATTCCACCAACCTGACGCCCGATCCCGACACCGGCCTCGGCCAGTGGTCCTTTGCCGCCTTCGCCCGCGCCATGCGCGCCGGGATCAGCCGCGATGGCCACAACCTCTATCCCGCCTTCCCCTACACCTCCTTCGCGAAGATGCAGGAGGACGACCTCTTCGCCCTCTACGCCTATCTGCAAACCCTGCCCGCCGTGGCGCAAACCACCCCGAAGGCTGAGATGAGCGTGCCGCGCCCCGCTCTCGCCGTCTGGAACGCGCTCTTCCACAGGCCGCAGACCCTCACCGCCGACGCGACGCAAAGCGCCGACTGGAACCGGGGCCGCATCCTTGTCGAAAGCGTCGGCCATTGCGCTGAATGTCATACCCCCCGCACCGCCCTCGGCGCGCAGGCCAAGACCGCGCTGACCGGCGCGATGGTGCAGGACTGGTTCGCCCCCGCCCTCGCCGGACCTGCCGCGCAGTTGCGCAGCACCGACGACATCGCCGCCTACCTCTCGACCGGAGTCGCCCCCGGCCGCGCCGCTGCCTCCGGCCCGATGGCCGAGGTCATTGCCGGCCTCGCCACCCTGCCACAGGGCGACATCACCGCCATGGCGACCTACCTCGCCTCCCTGCCGACCGAGGCACCCGCGCCCCTGCCAGAGCAGGCCGCGACCATACCAGACCGGATTGACCGGATCTTCACCAATGCCTGCGCCAGCTGCCACGAGCCCGCGTTCCCCGACATGCTGACCGCCGCGCAGATCCCGCTGACCCGCGCCCCGGCGGTCCGCGCGCCCTCGCCCGCAGCGGCCATGACCACAATCCGCGACGGCCTGCGCGCCCCCACCGGCACCGCCCTGCGCGACATGCCCGGCTTTGCTGCTGAGCTGAGCGAGGCCGATATTGCCGCCCTCGCCCGCTATCTGCGCGCCCGCTACGCCCCTGACCTGCCCGCCTGGGACTAGCGGCAGCACAGGCCCGCCCCCGGCCCCCGCAGCCGAAATTTTGGACAATTCCCAAGGCCCGGGGGCATTTATTTGCACCCTTCGGCGTGAAAATCCTTGCGTCAAAGGCCCTTCATGGAATTTACTTCAATAATCACGTTACTTTTCTTGCAACTCACTTTCTCAGGGAGATTCCATGCTGCGTCCCTCCATCGCCATTATCGGCGCCGGTGCCATCGGATCGATCCTCGCCGCGCGCCTCGCGCAATCTGGCGCCGATGTGCGCCTTGTTGCCCGGGGCGCACGTCTGGCTCATATTCAGCAACATGGCCTGCACATCCGCGATCTTGATGGCGAGGTGACGGTACATGTCCCCGCCGTCGCCGCCCTCGACGCGCCGGTCAGCGTGCTGTTCCTCTGCGTCAAAGGCCCCGCGATCGAGGCCGCTCTGCGCGACAACCTCGCCGGGATGGGGCCTGACACCCGCGTCGTGCCGCTGGTCAATGGCATCCCGTGGTGGTTCTTCGATGACCTCGGCCACCCGGTCCGCGCCGTCGATCCCGACGGGGCGCTGTTCGAGCTGGTGCCCTTCGACCAGATCGTCGGCTCGGTCACCATGATGACCGGCGCGTTTGACGAACACGGCACGGTCGTCTCGACCATCCCGCACAAGCTCGCCCTCGGCCCGACCACGCTGAATGGCCCCCGCCCGGTCGACCTCGCGGACGAGATCACGGCCGCAGGCATCACGCTCGACCGCTCCGATCATATCCGCCCGCTGGTCTGGCAGAAGCTGGCGCTGAACCTCGCGACCAACCCGCTCTCAGCCCTCACCGGCATGACGCTGGAACAGATCGCCGCCGACCCCGCCACAATGGCCCGCGCCACCGCCATCGCGATTGAGGCCGAAACCCTCGCGGCCGCCTGGGGCTGCACGATCGACATCGCCCGCCACATGCCCGCGCAACTGGCCAAGGCCGGGGCGTTCCGCACCTCCATGCTGCAAGACGCCGAGGCGGGCCGCCCGCTGGAGCTGGCACCGATCTGTGACGCCCCACTGGAACTGGCCGAGGCCCGCGGCATCCCCATGCCCGAAACCCTTGCCCTGCTCACCGAACTTCGTGCCACACTGGGCACATCCGCACCCGCCCTCTCTCAAGGAGCCTTGTGATGAACATCCAGACCAACGACCGCCTCGCGGGCAAGACCGAGGCCGAGCTGCGCGTCCAGCTCACCGATTTCTATCACCTCGTCAGCTACCTTGGCTGGACCGAGCTGATCTTCAACCACATCTCCGTGCGCGTGCCCGGCGAAACCCACGCCTACCTCGTGAACCCCTTCGGCCTGCACTATGACGAAGTGACGCCCGAAAACCTGATCAAGGTCGGCGTCGACGGCAAGAAGGTCGAGGACAGCCCCTACAACGCCAACCCCGCCGGCTTTGCCCTGCACGGTGCGATCCACGAAAACCGCCCCGACGTCGGCTGCATCGCCCACACCCACACGACGCCGATTTCCGCCATCACCATGAAGGCTTTCGGCATCGACCACGACAGCTTTTATGGCGCGCAGCTTTATGGTCGCGTCGGCTATCACGGGTTCGAGGGCATCACCCTCTATGACGACGAACGCCCCCGTATGCTCGACTCGCTCGGCGACAAGCACGTCCTCGTTCTGCGCAACCATGGCATCGCCGTGTGCGAGTCCGACATCCCCCTGACCTTCTTCCTGCTCTGGACCGTGCAGCGCGCGGCTGAGATCCAGTGCGCCTCGCAAGGCATCCCCGGCCCCAACACCACGCTGCCCGAAGTCATCAAGCAGAAGTGCGCCGAAGATGCCCAGCGGCTGAAAGACAGCGCCAGTTTCGCCACGCTGCTGTTCGACGGCATGGTGCGCAAGATGAAGCGCGATCAGGGGCGCAGCTGACCCACGACCCGGCGCCTGAAAAACGTGCATATTCCCGTTTATCTGGCGCCGGCTGTCGATTTTCCTTCGTGAATCAGAATTAATACGGTAATATTGACGTAATAAAGACGACAGAATCCTGACCCAACAGACGGAGCGTTCCATGACCCCCGACTTCCCTCCAGGTCTCAGTCCAGACGCCGCGATGACGGTGTCGCTGGACCTCGGCACGCCGGGCGGTCCGCGCGTCGCGGTCAAGGAATGCCTCGCCATCGAAGGCCTGCCGACCCGCGCCGGCTCTGCCGCGCTGGAAAACGCGCCCCCCGCTCTGGCCCATTCAGACGTCGTGCAAAGCCTGCTCGAGTCAGGCTGCAACATCGTCGGGCGCGCCAATATGCATGAACTGGCCTACGGGATGACCGGCGCCAACGGCCACACCGGCACGCCGCAGAACCCGCGCTGGCCCGACCGCATTCCCGGTGGCTCGTCGTCTGGCTCTGCCGTTCTGGTGGCACAGGGCGCGGTGGATTTCGCCGTCGGCACCGACACCGGCGGCTCGATCCGCCAGCCAGCGGGCTGCTGTGGTGTCTTCGGGCTGAAACCGACCTTTGGGCGGATCAGCCGCCGCGGTGCCACCCCCGTCGCCTCCTCCCTTGACTCCATCGGCCCCTTTGCTGCGACAGCCGCCATGCTGACCCGCGCCATGACGCTGATGGACCCCAGCTTTCAGGCTGAAAGCCTCGCCAGTTCCCCCTCGCTGGCGCGGCTGACGCCCGAGGCCGCGCCGGATATTTCCGCCAGTTTCGACGCGGCCACCAAACTCTTGCACGACGCCCGGATCACCGAGGCGACGCTGCCCAGCCTGATGGATGCCTATCACGCCTCCATGACCATCATCGGCTATGAGATCGCCGCCGAATTCGGTGCCCTCGCCGCCTCTGACGCCACGCTCGGGGCCGATGTGCGCACCCGCATCCTCAACGGCACCCGCATCACACCTGAGCAGCTGGCCGAAGCCGAGGCCGTGCGCACCCGCTTTGTCGCCGAAATCGACGCTCTGCTCGAAACCCACGATGCGATCCTGCTGCCGCTGCTCGCGCGCACGCCCCCGACGTGGGAGGAAGCCGCCGATCCGACAGCCGTGCTGCCGATGACCCGTTTTATCCGCCAGTTCAACATGTCCGGCCACCCCGCGCTGGCGATCCCGACCCTGACGACCGACGGCCTGCCCGCAGGCCTGCAACTGATCGGTGCCAAGGGGGCAGATGCCCACCTCTGCGCCATCGCCGAATGGATTGCCGCCCGCACCCCTGAAGAGGAGACAGCCTGATGTCCCAAGCTCTCGCAGAACACGCCCCAGCAGCCCCCGTCGCAGCCCTCAGCCTCGACGACCTGCTGACCCAGATCCGCGCCCGCCGGGCCGAATTCGAAGGCCTCGCCCATGTCCCCAAGGATATGGTCGCCCAGCTGCAGCAGATCGGCGTCTACCGGGCCTTCGTGCCGAAACGCTTTGGCGGCGACGCCCTGTCGCCCGCCGAATTCTGCAAGCTGATCGAGAAGATCTCGATGGCGGATGCCTCGACCGGCTGGGTCTCCAGCTTCGGCGTCTCCTCGACCTATCTCGCGGCGCTGCCGCCTGAAACCTTCGCCAAGATCTATGGCACCAACCCCAACACGGTCTTTGCCGGCGCGATGTTCCCGCCGCAGAAAGCCACCCGCGAAGGCGACCGCCTGCGCGTTTCGGGCCGCTGGCCTTGGTGCTCGGGCTCGATGGGGGCCTCGCTGATCGGCGTCGGCATCAAGATCGAGGGCGAATCCTCGCCGCTGCCGCGCTCTGCCATCTTCCCCGTCTCGGACGTGCACATCGACCAGACCTGGGACACCGTCGGCCTGCGCGCCACCGGCTCGCATGATGTCGTGGTCGAGGGCAAGCTGGTGGACGAGGACTGGACCTTCATCCGCGGCTCCGCGCCGCAACTCGATGACCCGATCTTCCGCTTCCCAGCCATGGCGCTGGCCGCGCAGGTGCTGGCCGTCGTCGCCCTTGGTGCCGCACGCGAAGCCCTCGACTGGGTGAAATCCGACGCCGCCAAGAAGGCCTCGATCACCGGCGCTCCCAGCCCGGGCGCGCGTCCTTATGTGCAGGCGGACCTCGCCCGCGCCGAGGCCCTGCTGCGCTCTGCCCGCGCCCACTTCTATGAGACGATCGAGGAAGCCTGGGACCAGCTGCTGACCAAAGGCGAGGTCGAGCCCGAGGTGCGCGTCCGTCTGCGCCTTGTCGCCAGCCAGGCCGCGCGTGACGGCGCCGAGGCCGCCCGCATCGCCTTCGTCATGGGCGGCTCCAACGCCATGCGCACCGGCCACACGCTGGGTCGCTGCATGATCGACGCCGCCTGCGTCGCGCAACACGCCTTCATGAACGAGGGCACCTGGACCGCCGCGGGCGCTGCCATGTTTGGCGAAGCCACGCCGCCGGGCTATCCATGACCTGAGGGGCCGCCCCGGCCCCGAAATCGCACCGACGCAATACCGACGCGATACCGCTCTGATACCGACACCCCAAATCACGGTGAAAAGATATGACTGCTCCCCTCCGCACCCTGCTCTGCTTCAACAACCACCCGACCTTCTTCAGCCTGCCCTTCGATCAGATCGGCCCGGTCTGGAAGGCCACGCAAGAGCTGATGTCCTCCATCGCGAAAATGGATGGCGTTGAAATCGTAGGCACTTTCGACGACGATCAGACCATGGTCGGCGCGTCGCAGGGCTTCCCCTACACCTGGTACATCCTCGCCGACTTCCCCAACCGCGAAGCCGTGCAAGGCGCCTGCAATTTCCTGCGCACGATTGTCGTCGGAGAAGGCAATGACCGCCTCTGGAAGTACATGACCGTCGAGGCCCGCATGGGCCGCGCCCTCGAAATCCCCGACCTCTAAGCCTTTAGAAAGAGACGGAAAAAGTGACCGAACTTGCCGAATCCGACCAACGCCGCCAGATTGTCGAGGCCTCCCGCGCACGGTTTTTGCGCGGGGCTCTGGCCCATGTTGCGGGCGGCACGCATTCGGCAGGTCCGCTCCACTCCGTCTCTCTTTCCAGCGCGCAAACCCGCTTCCGGCCCCTGCGCACCATCCCCTCCCAGCCTCTCACGAAGGACAGGACATGACCCTCGATCATTTCCCCCAAGGCCCGCAAGACGCCAGCTACGCACCGCTGGTGAAGGGCGACCGCGTTGCCACGCCGATGTACGAAGACCCCGCCATCTTTGACGTCGAGATGGAAAAAATCTTCGGCAAAACATGGGTTTGGGTCGGACACGAGTCCGAGGTTCCCGACAAGGGCAACTTCAAGCTCTCCGTCGTCGGCACCCAGCCGGTGATCATTTCGCGCGATCGCAAGGGCGCTCTGCACGTGCTGGTCAACCGCTGCCGCCATCGCGCCGCGACCGTTTGCGAGATCAAGAAGGGCAAGACCAGCTCCTTCCAGTGCCCCTACCACGGCTGGGGCTATGCTCTCGACGGCAGCTTGCGTGGCGTGCCCTACACCGAAGGCTACAACACCGATTTCGACAAGAAGGACTACGGCCTGAAGAAGCTGAAGGTCGAGACCTATCAGGGCATGATCTTCGCCTCCTTCAACATGGACGTCGAGCCTCTGGAAGACTTCCTCGGCAATGCCAAACTCTGGATCGACCTGTTCATGAAACAGGGCGGCGGCTTCCCGGTGAAGACCCTGGGCGAGCATCAGTTCAAGGTGCCGATGAACTGGAAGATCCAGCTCGAAAACACCACCGACGCCTACCATTTTCCCGTTGTTCACAAGAGCTTCATGCAATCCCTCGACGGTGAGGCGACGCAGCAGTTCTCCTTCCTCGAAGACGATGACGGCTGGGTCGAAGACCTCGGCAACGGTCACTCTGTCATGGTCATGATGCCCGAGCTGAACGACCTCGACGACAACCTCGACGCGCCGATCCCCGAGCGGTTCGAGGCCTTGGCCGAGACCCTGCGCGCCGACTACGACGAAGCGCAGGTGCGCCGCATCGTGCGCGCTGTGGGGGGCTGTGGCTTCAACCTCAACCTCTTCCCCAATGCCGCCTGCTCGCTCAGCTTCTTCCGCATCCTGCGCCCGGTTTCGGTGCAAGAGACCGAGATCCGCCACATCGCCCTCGGCATGGACGGCGGCCCCGAGGCTGCCAACCAGATGCGCATGCGCCTTCATGAGCATTTTCAAGGCCCTATGGGCTTTGGCTCGCCCGATGACGCAGAAGTCTGGGAACGGGTTCAGCGCGGCTCGGCCGGGGCTGGCGACCTTGACGTCATGGTCAACCGTGGCGTTGGCCTGGAAGACACCTCGCCCAATGGCCTGCCCAAAGGCGATATCAGCGCGGAAACCGGCATGCGTGCCGCCTACCGCAAATGGCAGGAGATGATGGCGTGAAAGACATGACCACAGACAGCAAGATCACCCTCGACGCCGCCGTCCAGTTCCTCTGGATGGAGGCCGACATCCTCGATCGCAACGATTTTGACGCCTGGCTGCCGCTCTGGCATGGCGGTCATTACATCATCCCGATCGGCGATGACGTCACGGATTTTGCCAACAATCTCAACATCGCTTACGATGATGCCGATATGCGCAAGGCCCGCGCCGCGCGTCTGTCGGGGGGCTTTTCGATCTCCGCCGCCCCGCCTGCGCGCACCGTGCGCACCGTGTCGCGCTTCGTCATCACCGAGGAAGCGCCGGGCGCCATCACCATCCGCTCCGCATTGCATGTGGTCGAGGACAAGTTCGGTCGTCAGCGCATGTTCGCGGCCAACGTCGAGCACAAGCTGATCGCGACCGAAAACGGCATCCGCATCACCCAGAAGGTCGTGCGCCTGCTGAACTCTGACGGCATGCTGACCTCGATCAGCTACCTTTTCTGAAATGGGGGCCCCCTTGCCAGACGTCATCCAGACCGCCGTTGTCACCGGGGCCGCCAGCGGCGTCGGCGCCCAGATCGCCCGCGCCCTGCACGCCGCAGGGTTCCGGGTGGTGATTTCCGATATCGACTCTGCAGGCGCCTCGGCGCTCGCGACCGAGCTGGACATGGCTGGTGAAACCGCCGTCACAGCCACGCTCGACGTCAGTAAGCCTGAGGATTTTCAAGAGGTTCTGGATAAGGTCGTCGACTGCTGGGGCTCTTGCGAAGTGCTGGTGAACAACGCCGCCCTGACCAAGGCCCAGCCGGTGCTGGAGATATCCCCTGAGGATTTCAACAAGATCCTGACCGTCAACGCCGGTGGCACCTTCGCCGGCAGCCAGATCTTCGGGCGGCACTTCAAAGAGCGCGGCTATGGCCGTATCATCAACATGGCCTCGCTTGCCGGGCAGAACGGTGGCACCACCACCGGGGCGCATTACGCGGCCTCGAAGGGGGCGATCATGACGCTGACCAAGGTGTTCGCCCGTGACCTCGCGCCCTTTGGCATCACCTGCAACGCCATCGCCCCCGGCCCACTCGACAGCCCGATGGTGCATGACCTGGTCCCGGCGGACAAGATGCCCGGGATGCTGGCCAATATCCCGGCCGGTCAGCTGGGCGATCCGGCCTTCGTCGCCAACCTCGTGGCCCTGCTTGCCGGGCCCGCTGCCAGTTTCGTCACCGGTGCTTGCTGGGACGTGAACGGCGGCCTCTTCATGCGCTGAGGCGGAAAGAACCCCATGACCACCGAGACCCTGACCCTGACCATCGCAGAACGCCTTGATGACAAAGGCGATATCATGCGGCTGACCCTGTCGGATCCGACTGGCGCGCCCCTGCCCGCCGTCACTGCCGGCGCGCATATCGACGTGCTGGTTGCCACCGACAGCGAGACAATGTGGCGCCAGTACTCGCTGGCGGGCGATCCCGCGGACCGCGCTGTCTGGCAGCTTGGTATCCTCAAGGAACCCGCCAGCCGTGGTGGCTCCGTCGCGCTGCACGACATCGCCCGCAAGGGCGCCGAGCTGCGCATCACCGGTCCGCGCAACCACTTCGGGCTGGTCGAGGCCGACAAGACCTACCTCTTCGGCGGTGGCATCGGTGTCACCCCGATGCTGGCCATGGCGCATGAGCTGCACGCCAAGGGCGCACCGTTTGAGCTGCACTACTGCACCCGCAGCGCCGATCGTACCGCTTTCGACGATGTGCTCAGCACCGCGCCCTTCGCTGACAGCATCCACCTGCACCACGACGACGCCGACAGCAAGTTCAGCGCCGAGGCCCTGCCCGACGCCGCCCCCGGCACCCATCTATATATCTGCGGGCCAGAGGGCTTCATGTCCTGGCTGATTGGCGAAGCCGAGGCCCGTGGCCACGCCACCAACCACATCCACCGAGAATATTTCTCGGCCGATGTCGACATCACCGGCGACACGTTTGAGGTTGAGGCCCGCGCCTCTGGCCTGACCGTCACCGTGGGCGAGGGGGAATCCATCGTGACGGCCCTTGCACGCGTCGGCGTCTCGGTAGAGGTAAAGTGCGAGGAAGGCATCTGCGGTACCTGCCTGACCGACGTGATTGAGGGCGAGCCGGATCACCGCGACCACTTCCTCACGGACGACGAAAAGGCAGACAACAGCGAGATGTGCCTGTGCTGTTCGCGCGCGAATTCGGCGCGACTGGTACTGGATATCTGAGGAATGATCATGACCCAACCTGCGAAGACCGAAGCCACCGCTGCAGAGGTGCAGACCTTTCGCGAAGGCATGGCCCGCCTCGGTGCGGCCATCACCATCCTGACCACGGACGGGCCTGCGGGCAAACACGGCATGACGGCCTCGGCTGTCTGCTCTGTCACCGACAGCCCGCCCACCCTGCTGGTTTGCATCAACAAATCGAACCGCAGCCACGACATCATCGAGAAGAACGGCGTCATTGCCGTCAACGTCCTCGGCGGGCGTCACCGCGACGTCGCGGGCCTGTTCGCCAGCAAGAAAGATGAGGAAGAACGCTTTGCCGGGGCCGATTGGCGCACCATGGCGACCGGCAGCCCGCTGCTGGCGGATGCACCGGTCGCCTTTGACTGCCGCATCACCGACAGCAACTCCGTTGGTTCGCACACCGTGTTCTTCTGCGAGGTGCAGGCGATGGAGCTGGCCGAGGGTCAGGCCGAAACGCTGATCTGGTTCGGCCGTGACTTCCACCACATCACGGCCGTCTGATTGATGACCCGGGCGCGCTCAGTAATCCCCCAATCGGTGAAAAACGCGTTCCATCAGGGTGTTGAGGACGCGCTGTTCCTCAGCGTCGAGGTCCTGAAACGCCCCGGCGAACACCACATCGGCAATCGCGCGCGCCTCGCGGCGGCGCGCATCGCCAAGCGGCGTCAGCGTCACTTCGGTGACGCGGGCATCCGTCGGGCGGGCGCGGGTCGTGACCAGACCATCGGCCACCATGCGCTGAATGATCTTCGTGGCCGTGTTCAGCTTGATGATGCAGACCTCGGCAATCTCCGAGACGCTCATATGCTCGTCCTCGAACAGGGACATCAGCACACGCCAGCGCGGCACGTCGAGACCGACGCTTTTCAACCGCTTTTCCATCGTCATGAAATAGCGCGCCGAGGTCCGGGTCAGCCAGTAGAACGGCCAGTCCTGCTTGCGAAACCGGCCCTCGCCCTCGGCTGCGTCTTTGTCGTTGATGGGATCGCTCATACTGCCTCTTTTCTCGCCCTTAACACCCGCGCACCGTGCATCGTGACACCAATCTGCTGAAGGTCGCTGACTTTCGCCAGAAAAACCAAGAATAGTCACGTGAACATTACGACAATTACCAGAACAACAGCAACTCAACAGGGAAACCAAACATGCTCTTCAAGAAGCTGACGATGACCACAACGGCCGCTCTGGCGCTGTCTGCCGCTGCCGCAATGGCCGATACGACGCTGACCGTAGCCAACTGGCTGCCGCCCTCGCACCCCCTCGTCTCCGAAGTCATCGTGCCGATGACCGAAGCGATCAAGGAAGCCACCGGCGGCTCGGTCACCACCAACATCCTGCCCGCCCCCCTGGGGCCGCCCCCGGCGCATTTCGACTTTGCCGTCAATGGCGTGGCCGACATCACCTTCGGCGTGCAGAACTACACACCCGGTCGCTTCAAGACCACCAGCGTCGCGGAAATGCCCTTCCTCGGCAACAGCGCGACCGCGATGTCCGTCGCCTACTGGCGCACCTGGGACGCGATGCTGAAACAGGCCGGCGAATATGACGGCGTCAAGGTTCTGGGCGTCTTCACCCACGGCCCCGGCGAGATCTTCATGAAGGAAGGCGACGCCTCTGCCACCGAAGTGCTGAACGGCAAGAAAATGCGCGTCGGCGGCGGGCTGATCAACGAAATCACCACCAAACTGGGCGCAGTCCCGGTCGAGGGCCCCTCCTCCAAGGCCTATGAGCTGCTGAGCCAGGGCGTGGCCGACGGGATCTTCTTTCCCTACGAATCGGTCAACTCCTTCGGTCTGATCCCGCAGCTGACCAAGGGCATCGACGTCCCCGGCGGCCTCTACAACACCTCGTTCTTCGTGGTGATGAACAAGGCGAAATGGGACAGCCTGACCCCGGAAGAGCAGACCCAGATCGACAGCGTCACCGGTGAATCCCTCGCCCGTATGGCCGGTGCAATGTGGGACAGCGCCGACGCCAAGGGCAAGGCTGCAATGGACGGCAAGATCGAGCTGACCACCGCCACCGACGCGCAGATGGTCGCCTGGACCGATGCCCTCGCCCCCGTCATCAAGGAAAAGATGGACGAGATTTCCTCGGCCGGTGTGGATGCTGACGCGGCGATGAAGATGATGAAAGACGAAATTGCCAAGGTCGAGGCCGAATGAGCCCCAATCCTGCCGAACATTTCGCAGCGGGACCGGAGGCAGCAATGCCTCCGGCTTCCGGCAAGCGCTCCCGCGCACTCAGCCACTGGCCCCGCCGTGTGCTGGCCTGGGTCTGCGGGCTGATCCTGCTGTTGCTGATGACGCTGACCGTCGTCGACGTGATCGGGCGCTACCTGTTCAACTCGCCCCTGATCGGCGCAACCGAACTCACCGAAGTGCTGCTGGTCTCGGTGATCTTCATCGGCCTGCCCGCCGTCTGCATGGACGACGAACATGTCACTGTCGATCTGGTGACCTCGCAGATGCCGGACTGGATTCAGCCGTTCCGCAAGGCGCTGCTGGCGCTGATCTCAGCCACGATCTTTGGCGTCATTTCCTGGCGTCTCTGGGTCTACGGCAGCCAGATCTACGCCTATAACGGCGTCACCAATTCGCTGCGCATCCCGGTCGGTCCGGTCGCCTGGCTCTGCTCGGTCTGCGCCGGTGTCGCCGTGATCCTGACGCTCTATGTCGCTGCCCGCGATCTGCGCCGCGCCCTCAGGACCTGACGCTTCGGGTCCTGATCCCCTCACGCCCTGCATATTGAGACGATTTTCCCCATGGAACTCCTCGCCAACTGGCCTGTCGGCATGGCCGCCCTGTTTGTCCTGCTGCTTGTGGGCCTGCCGATCTCCATCGCCCTGACGCTGATCGGCCTGCTCGGAACAGTGTCCATCATCGGGTGGAACCCGGCGCTCTCGCTGCTCAGCACGACCTTCTTCGATCAGGGCAAGAACTATTCGCTCTCCGTCCTGCCGCTGTTCCTGCTGATGGGCAATTTCGTGGTGCAATCGGGCATCGCGAAGGAACTCTACGAGGCCGCCCATGCCTGGTTGCGCCATCGCAAAGGCGGGCTTGCACTGGCCACTGTGATCGCCTGCGGTGGCTTCTCCTCGGTCTGTGGCTCGTCGATGGCGACGGCAGCAACGATGGCGCGGATCTCGCTGCCCTCGATGCGTCGCTATGGCTATCCGGATGACCTCTCGACTGCTTCGATCGCGGCGGGCGGCACGCTGGGCATCCTGATCCCGCCCTCGGTGATCCTGGTGTTCTACGGCATCATGACCCAGCAGGACATCGGCAAGCTGTTCCTGGCCGGTATCATCCCCGGCATCCTCGGCATCCTCGGCTATACCACCGCCGTCTGGCTCTCGATCCGGTTCCGCGGCATCGAGCTTGCGACCGAACCCAAGCTGCCGCTGCGCGACCGTCTGCGCGCGCTCAAGGGTACGCTCGGCGCGATCATCCTGTTCATCTTCGTGATGGGTGGGATCTACCTCGGCGTCTTCACCCCAACCGAGAGCGCCGGCATGGGGGCCGCAGGCGCCCTGCTGCTGACCATCCTGTCGGGCAAGTTCACCATCTCCTCGGCCTTCGTGACGCTGTTTGACGCGGCCAAGACGACGGCCATGATGTTCTTCATCCTGTTCGGCGCGCTGACCTTCACCAACTACGTCAACTTCAGCGGCATGACCGGCGACATGCAGGCCTTCGTCACCTATTTCGGCGACGGCCCGACCTCCGTGATCCTGACGATCCTCGTGATCTACCTCGTCCTCGGCTGCGTGCTGGAGGGGCTGTCGATGATCATGCTGACGGTGCCGATCTTCTATCCGGTCGTCGCAGCACAGGGGTTCGATCTGATCTGGTTCGGCGTCTTCGTCGTCGTGATCACCGAGATTTCCTATATCACCCCGCCGGTTGGCATGAACGCTTTCGTGCTGCGCTCTGTCGTCAAGGACGTCCAGCTCGGCACGATCTTCCGTGGCCTCGTGCCCTTCGTGCTGATGGATGTGGTGCGCATCATCCTGCTTATTCTGGTCCCCGGACTGGTCTTGTTTCTGCCCAATAGCATGTAGCGCGCGGAGAGCCTCTTGACCGTGCTTTGCCCATGAAATATGTCGAACTCATAAGAGCGGGTATGGTGTAATGGTAGCGCCCTAGCCTTCCAAGCTAGTCGCGCGGGTTCGATTCCCGCTACCCGCTCCAGGATTTCCCTCCTGACAGTCTGACGGCACGGACACAGAGTCGGCTTGCGCCATCCCTCTGAGTCCGTGCCGAATTTCTTTCAGCACCTGAGCAGCGCATGCTCAAGCCACCCCACACAAACGAAACCGCCCGTCGCAGTCTTGGCTGCGCGGGCGGTTTTCAGATCATCAGCTCGGATCAGCCTCAGCGGTAGGGGTATTCCGGCGGCGGGGGAGGTGGTGGTGGCGGAGGAGGCGGTGGCGCAGGTTTGCGCGCAGCACCTGCCGCGACCCCTGCCCCGACGCCCTGCATCAACGCCGCAATCAGCCCGGTCATCGACGCCGCTGCCGGCGGCGGTGCTGCGGCGTGATGTGCCATCGGCACCGGACGGGTGCGGCTGCTCAACGCCAGCAGGATCAGCCCAAGGCCGAAATAGACGCAGCCGATCACCAGTGCGGCGAACAGCGTGTCATGCGTCTGCGCCAGATAGATCCAGCCCGCGACGGTCAGAAAGCCCGCGCCGATCGACATCAGGATCAGCGCGCCGAGCGAATATCCCGCCCGGCGCACCATCCGCGACAGTGAATATCTGAGGGATCCGAACATTCAGTCCTCAGCGCCGCGCCATCAGCATGCCGATCAGAAAGCCGACACCGCTGGCAATCGCGACCGAAGCGGCGGGGTTTTCACGCACCCGATCTTCTGCCGTGGCATAGGCCTGACGGGCCTGCGCATCGGCGTAGGACAGACCGGCTTCGGCCTCGCCACGCAATTGCTCAGCCTTGGCACGGGCCGCACCGCTGAAATGTGCGCCCTGCGCCTTGCCGTATTCGGTCAGCGCGCGCGTCAGCTCGGCGACGTCTTTCTGCACAGCATCAAGCTGCATCTGAATGGTCGCGGATTCTGCATTGATTTTCGCATCGGCTGCAGGGGTGGCTTTAGCGTCATTGGACGTGTTGGAAGTTGCCATCGTGTCATCCTCCTTGGAGACATTTGAATTCATGTATCAACGCACCGCCTGATGCATTGTTCCACCTTAACGTGTCACTTGCACGCCTTTCCTGCCCGTCACGCCTCTTGCAGCGGCGCCATCAGTCCCGCGCCCGTCGCCCGGTTGGAATTGACGTCCTGCGCGACGCGGTAACTCTGCAGCACGTCCTCTGCGGCGGGCCGCATCAGCGGCGCGGCCCCCTTGCCCGCCTCGCCCAGCCACAGGCCCCAGTCCACCTGCTCGACGATCACCGGCATCCGGTGATGGATCGGCTGCATCAGCGCATTCGCGGCGGTCGTCACCAGCGCGCAGGTGGTCAGCTGCGTGTCGCCCTGCGTCCAGTCCTGCCAAATCCCGGCCATGACCAGCGGCGCGCCGTCGCGGCGCGCGATGAACCATGGCAGCTTTTGCGCGCCGTCACGGTTCCACTCATAGAATCCCCGGCAGGCCACAAGGCAGCGCCGCGCCCGGCAAGCTGCGGCAAAGGCAGGCTTTTCGGCAATCGTCTCGGCCCGGGCGTTGATCAGCAGCGGCCCGTCGCTGACGCCCTTGTACCAGCTCGGCACGAAGCCCCAGCGCATCGACACCAGACGCCGCCCGGTCTCGCCCGCGCGCACCACCGCGATCTGCGCCGTCGGGCAGACGTTGTAGCTCTCGGCCTGCGGCAAGGTGTTATCGAGGCGCGCCGCGAACAGCTGCGCCATGGCGTCATGTGGCAGGGTGATGGCGAAGCGCCCGCACATCGCGCTACTTCACCCAGGCCGCGCGAGCGATCTCGATCCGGGCCTCCATCATCGACATCTCCTTCAGGATCTCCCGCCGCCGCGTTCGGTCGCCCTCGCCCAGCAGCTCCTCGCGCAGCCGGCGCAATTCGCGCGACAGAGAGACGAAGGCCGGTGCGCCCCCCGCCTCGCGCACCAGACGGTTCATCAGCGCGTTTTCGGGGTCGTCCTCAGCAGGCAGCGGTTTGCCCGCGCCGGGCAGATTGTCGAAATCGCCGCGCGCCTCGGCCTCCGCGATCCGGGCGTTGATCAGCTCTAACAGCGGGTGATCCATGAAAGCGCTCCTGTCGTTGCCCCAAGTGTCCCGAAATCCACCGCGCGGGTCAATCCGCCAGAGACCGCAAATTCCCGCGACGGAGACGCCGCGCCGCCCCGTATCAAACCCAAAGCCACATCTCAGGAGAGTTCAGCCAATGCACCTTGCCCTTCGCAAATGGGCCACGCCCATGGTCGCGTCCACCTTCCTCATCACCGGGGTCACCGGCGTCGCCCTCTATTTCCATAGCGGTGGCACGCTCAGCCGCGATGCCCATATCTGGGTCGGATTTGCGGTGCTGGCCGTCGCCGTGCTGCATATCGTGATGAACTGGCGCCCCGTCAAGGGCTATCTGAAACGCCCGCTGCCCGCCGCGATCCTCGCCCTTGGCGTCGTGGCAACGGTGCTGAGCAGCGTCACCCTCACCCCCACGGACCCCGATGTGCCCACCGTCAATCCTGGGATGGTGTTCGGCGCACTGACCACGGCGCCCGTGTCGGCGCTGGCGCAGCTGGTCGGCAAACAGCCCGATGCCTTTGTCGCCACCCTGCAGGCTCAGGGCTTCAGCGATGCCAGCCTGACCTCGACCATCGCGGACCTCAGCCATGGCGACGCGGGCCTGCGCAACCGGGCGCTCGGGCTCGCGTTCGCCAAAGGCGCGCAACCCAGCAGCTGAGGCTGCCACGAAAAACCCCCGCCCGGTTGCCCGGACGGGGGATATCCTCACCGACGAGTCGGCGATTACTTCGCAGTGATATGACCGTCGAGATAGGGCGCATAGGGCGAATTCACCGCCAGATACTCCGCCGTCACATCCGCCAGATCCGGGCCGAAGTCATAGGCCTTGGGCGAGTCCTTGAACATCGCATAGCCGTCGCCGCCGTTGCGCACATAGTTGTTGGTGACCGCAAGATAGGTGCCTTCGGGATCGATCGGCACCCAGCCTTCGCCCTCACGCACCATGACGTCGCTGATGCGGCTGCCAACCTCGGCGGCCTTGTCGAAGGTGAACTTCAGGCCAGAGACCTGCGGGAAACGGCCCGCGCCCTCTTCCAGCTGGCTGACACCGTTTTCCAGCGCCGCGACCAGATTGGCCCCCGTCGTCTCGAAGGTCGCCAGCGTGTTCTGGAACGGCAGCACTGTCAGCACTTCGCCCATCGTCACTTCACCGGCGTCGATGCTGGCCCGCAGACCGCCACCGTTGGTGATTGCCACCGTCACGCCCTGATCGGCAACCCGCGCCAGCATGGCATCGGTCACCAGATTGCCCATCTGGCATTCGGCCGCGCGGCAGGCATCCTTGGAGCCGTCAATCGCCTCAGAGGATTCGGCCACAACCTTGGTGCGGATTTCCTCCAGCGGTTTCGCCGCCTCGGCAATGCGCTCCACCGTAGGGCCATCTTCGGCCACCGTCCCGTCGAGCGAGATCGGCGCGCCGACGGCCTTGATGACATGCCCATCGTCGTCAAAGGTGACGTTCAGCTCACCGAGGAACTTGCCATAGGCATAGGCAGACACGATCGCCGTATCACCGACCATCGTGGGATAAGGCCCCTCGGCCCCCTCCATATCGCCCAGCAGCGTGTTGGAGTGGCCGCCGACGATCACGTCGACACCCACGGTATTGGCCGCAACCTTCTGGTCGACGCTATAGCCCGAGTGGCTGAGCACGACGATCTTGTTGACGCCCTCGGCACCCAGCTTGTCGACCTCGGTCTGCACAGCGGCAGAGGGGTCGGTGAACGTCACATGCTCACCGGGGCTCGACAGCTCGTCGGTGTCCTGCGGCGTCAGACCGATCAGGCCGATCTTTTCGCCACCGATCTCAAGCACCGTCGATTTCATCAGGCTGTCGGCCAAAAGCGGCTCTGCGCTGACATCGGCGTTCGACATCAGGATCGGGAAATTCACCGCATCCATGAAGCCACGCAGAACTTCGGGGCCATCGTCGAATTCGTGGTTGCCCACGGTCATCGCGTCATAGCCCATCTTGTTCATCATCTCGGCGGCCAGCTTGCCCTTGTAATAGGTGTAGAACAGCGTGCCCTGAAACTGATCCCCGCCGTCGACCAGGATCGAGTTGCCGGAATCCTTGCGCTCCTGCGCGATCTGGGTGACCAGACGCGCCGAGCCGCCAAAGCATTTGCCCTCGGCATTGTCCTCGGGCCCGCAGCTCGAATCATACTTGCTGACCGGCTCGAAGCGGGCATGAAAGTCGTTGGTGTGCAGGATGGTCAGGTCGTAATCGGCCATTGCGGAACCGGCACTCAGGGCCAGCACGGCGGCGCTTGTCAGCAGGCGGACATGCATCGCGGAATCCTCTCTGTTCGTTTCTTTGTTGTGCCGAGGATGCTGCCCCGGCACGTCCCCCCATGTCAAAGCCGATCTCTACGTCACCCTGATGACACCGCGCCCAAAAACGGACCGTCGCCCAAGCTGTCATCTTTTTGTTACATATCTGCGGCGACGTGTAAGCTCAGGCAATTCGCCAGACCTCCGCCGTGCACTACCTTGACCCCTAGGCCCAAAACGGGCATCCGGAGCGCATCATGATTTACAAGATTTTCACCACCGAGCAATGGCATCAGCTTGAGGCCGAAGGCACCACTCTGGGCGCCCCCATCGACCTTGCTGACGGCTTCATCCACTTCTCGACCGCCGATCAGGTGGCCGAGACCGCGAGTAAACATTTCGCCGAGCAGGACGCGCTGATCCTCGCCGCCGTCGACCCCGCCCCCCTCGGCGAGGCGCTGAAGTGGGAGGAAAGCCGCGGTGGCGCGCTGTTCCCGCATCTCTATGGCGCGCTGAAGCTGGAAGACGTCACCAAACATTGGCCGCTGGCGCTCTCTGGCGGGCGACACCTGTTCCCCGACGGCCTGCTGTGAGCAACCCGGCCCATGCCGCATGGCCCGGCCTTGTGATGCGTCGCTACGAAAGCCTTGGCCTGCGTCTGCTGCATCGCTTTGACCCCGAGCGTGCGCATACCCTGTCGCTGGCCGCGCTGCGGGCCGGCCTTGTACCGCTGCCGCGCCAGATCACCTCGCCGCGCCTCAGAACCCGCGTTGCCGGGCTGACCCTGCCCAACCCCATCGGCCTCGCCGCGGGCTACGACAAGAACGCCGAAGCGCTCAGCCCGCTGTCGCGCGCCGGGTTCGGGTTTCTGGAGGTCGGCGCCGCCACGCCGCGCGCCCAGCCCGGCAACCCAAAGCCCCGGCTGTTCCGCCTCAACGAAGATCGCGCCGTGATCAACCGCTTCGGCTTCAACAATCAGGGCATGCAGGTGATTGCAGGCCGTCTGGCCAACCGCCCCTACGGCGCGATCATCGGCCTCAACCTCGGCGCCAACAAGGACAGCGGCAACCGTGCGAACGATTTCTGCGCTGTGCTGGAAACCTGTGCGCCGCACATCGATTTCGCCACCGTCAACGTCTCCTCGCCCAACACCGAGCGGCTGCGCGACCTGCAGGGCAAGGCCGCTCTCTCGGCGCTGCTGGCGCGTGTGATCGAGATGCGCGATGCCCTCGACAACCGCGTGCCGATCTTCCTCAAGATTGCGCCGGACCTCGATGATGCGGGCCTGTGCGACGTGGCCGAGGTCGCTCTGGCCCACCGCATCGACGCCATCATCGCCACCAATACCACGCTGGATCGCCCCGACCTTGCCAGCCCCCACCGCAATCAGGCCGGCGGCCTGTCCGGCGCCCCGCTGTTCGAGAAATCGACCCGCGTGCTCGCCCGCCTGTCGCAGCTGACGGACTATCAGATCCCCCTGATCGGCGTTGGCGGCATCGCCACCGCGCAGCAGGCCTACGACAAGATCCGCGCTGGCGCCTCTGCGGTGCAGCTCTATTCCGCGCTGGTCTATGGTGGGCTGTCTCTGGCCGCCGACATCGTGCATGGCCTCGACGAGCTGCTGGCCCGCGACGGTTTCGCCACCGTGGCCGAGGCCGTCGGCACGCAAAGGGGGCACTGGCTGTGATCACCCTCTGGCACAACCCGCGCTGCTCGAAATCCCGCGCCGCCCTTGCGCTGGTCGAGGCGGCGGGCCAGCCCTTCACAACCCGCCTCTATCTCGACGACGCGCCCGCGCTGGAGGAGCTAACCGCCCTGCAGGCCAAACTCGACCTGCCCGCGATCGAGATGATGCGAACAGGCGAGGCGCTGTTCAGGGAGCTCGCCCTCAGCAAGACCGACGATGACGCGACCCTGCTCGCCGCCATGGCCGCGCACCCGAAACTGATCGAACGCGCGGTGCTGATCACCGACACCCGCGCCGTGATCGCCCGCCCACCCGAACGGGTGCACGAGCTCCTCTGATCACCCGCGGCGCACCTGCGCCTCCAGCGCCGGATAGCGCAGGCCCAGCGTCACGCCGCGCGCGACAAAGCTGATCAGATAGCTGGCCCAGAGCCCGTGATTGCCGAACATCGGCACCAGCACGATAACCGAGGCGATATAGACCAACAGGCTGATCGCCATCATGTTGCGCATGTCGCCCGCACGGGTCGCGCCGATGAACACGCCGTCCAGCATCCAGGCCCAGACCCCGACAACCGGCGCCGCAATGATCCACGGCAGAAAGCGCCGCGCGCCCTCCCGCACATCCGGGGCGCTGGTCATCAGGTCGATGATCATGCCGCCGAACACCCAGAACACCAGCGCCATCACGGCGCAGATCACCAGCCCCCAACCGCCGCTCAGCAGAACCGAGCGGCGCAGGCTGTCGCGCTCGCCCCGCCCCATGCTCTGCCCGACCAGCGCCTCGGCAGCGAAAGCAAAGCCATCCAGTGCGAAGGCGGTGAACATCAGGAACTGCATCAGCACTTGATTGGCGGCCAGCTGCACATCGCCGAAATCGGACCCGAGGAACATGAACGACACCACGATCCCCTGCAGCATCAGCGAGCGCAGCAAAATATCGCGGTTCACCAGCGCCATCCGGGTCAGCTTCAAGCGGTCAAACACCCGCGCCCAGTCACGCCACGCAGGCACCCGGAACGCCCCGCGACACAGCCAGAAACCAAGGCCCAGCCCCGCCCACTCCGAAATCAGCGTCGCCAGCGCGACGCCTTCGACACCCCAGCTCAGATGCAGCACGAACAGCAGGTCGAGGCCGATGTTCACCCCGTTCATCGCCAGTTGCACCACCAGCACGGCGCCGGTCCGCTCCTGCGCGATCAGCCAGCCGGTCAGACCATAGAGCGCAATCGCGGCGGGGGCGGAAAACACCCGGATACCCATGTAGCTGCGCGCCAGCGCCTCCACCTCGGCGGACGCCGGGCTGGCCTGAAACGCCAGCCAGAACAGCGGCACCTGCGCCAGGATGATCACCACGCCCGCGCTCAGCCCGATCATCAGAGCCCGCGTCAGCAGGGCCGCGACCTCGGGCGTATCCCCGGCCCCGGCGGCATTCGCCGTCAGCCCGGTGGTGCCCATGCGCAGAAATCCGAACACCCAGTAAAACGTCGCCAGAATCACCGCGCCGATGCCGACTGCGCCAATCGGCGCCGCCTGCCCCAGCTGCCCGATGACGCCAGTATCAACCGCGCCGAGGATCGGCACCGTCGCATTCGCCAGCACGATCGGCACCGCGATCCGCAGCACCCGGCCATGGGTCAGGCGGGTGCGCGGAGCCTCGGCCGCCAGGCTCACTCGGCGTCCTCGCCGCGCACCGGCATCCGGAAATGCCCCGTCGCCTGCGCAATCGGGCGCGCCACATTGTCCTGCCAGGCCTCGACGCGGACACTGGCATAGCGCCGCCCCGACCGCGTGACCTCAGCCCGCGCGTAAGCGTCACGCGGCAGGCCCGAGCGCAGGTAATCCACCGTCAGCCCGATGGTCTTGGGCAGGCGCGGCAGATGTCCTTCGCTGACCTGCGACGGATCCAGAACCCCCGTCTCCAGATCCTGCCAAAGCATCGACCAGCTGAGGCCGATGACTGCCGTCACCTCAAGAAACGCCGCCGTCGCACCGCCATGCAGGGCGGGCAGCAAAGGGTTGCCGATCAGCATGTCGGAATACGGCAGGATTGCCGTCAGCTCATCCCCGCGCCGGTCGAACCTGATGCCGAGGAACTGGATATAGGGCACGCCGCTGACCAACGCCTCAAGCGCGGCATCGCGGCGTTGCTTGATCACCTGAACGGGTTCTGGACGGGTCCGGCTCATCAGCGCGCTCCCTCGATCATGCGAAAGGTAAAGGCCCCCGTGGCCGTCGCCACCGGGTTGTCGCGATCATCATCCAGCGCCACGGCGCGCACGAAAGCCACGCTGCGGGTGACGTGATAGCACTCGGCCTCGGCGCGGATGGTCTGGCCGGGCGTCGCGGTGCGCATGTAGTCGATCCGCAGATCCAGCGTCGCCGTCGGTGCCCCAGACAGCGCATGACTGGCCACCGCCGCCCCGCAGGTGGTGTCCAGCAGCGCCGAAACCGCGCCGCCCGCCATCACGCCGGTCTCGGGGTCGCCGATCAGTTTCGTGTCGTATGGCATGGTGAACACGGCCCGCCCCGGCTCCAGCGACTCGACATCCAGCCCCAGCGCACGGGCATGGGGCAGCGCTGTCACGAACTGGCGGGCAATTTCCAACTGGTTTGTTTTTGTCATGATCACTTTCCTTGTCCCGGCATAGAATAACGGATCGCCCCGCCCCGCAAGGCAGTGCGCGCAGATGTCCCGCTCAGAACGGTTGCCCTTCGCGCTGACAATGCGTACCGTCGCCCGGTTGGCCATAAATTCAGCCGAAGCGATGTCCGAGAAAAAACTCAGTTTCAAGGAAATGTGCGAAAAGTTCGAGGTGACGCCGCGGACCCTTCGCTATTACGAATATATCGAGCTGCTTCAGCCCGAGCGGGATGGGCGTGCGCGCTGGTATGGCCCACGCGAAACCGCCCGCATGACGCTGATCATGCGCGGTCGCCGCTTCGGATTCTCGCTGGAAGAGATGCGCCAGTGGCTTGAGATGCGCGAACAGGCCGGGTCCGAGGCCCAGCTGAAGATCTGGGTCGAAATGGCCGACCGTCAGATGGCCCAGCTCGCCGAACAGCGCCGCCAGATCGACGAGGCCATGGACGAGCTGCGCAGCCTGCGCGACACCGCCGCCAGCGAGCTCAGCGAGAACTGACGCGCCCTCGGCACTGCCCGCTCAACGCCCCTGTCCAACAGGCGTCTTTATGCCGTTATGGCGCCACTCCACACGTTCCGATTGTGCCGACCGGGCATCTTTGACAATTTGGCCGACATGGTTTTGCCCGGCCTGCCCTTGCGCGCCGGGCGGAGCCTGTTCAGCGGCATGTCCGGCGCTCCAGCGCAGTTCCGGGCCTATGGCGCGAAACCTGACGAATCGTGGCTCTGCCGCAGAACACCACCCCGAGGGCACGGCGCGCGCCCTGAGCGACAAATGCGGATTTTTACAGGTAACGAAATTGCGCCTGCCTCAGCGTCACCGACCCTTATCTTACGTCAACACGAAAGTGACGTGACGTATCACTTACGTCAACCTCCCGAGACTTGTATCCAGTGAATGTGCGCTACATTCCTGACCACTCGATAAATATTTGGATGGGTATGTTATGCCAGACACAGACGATCTCATGACGATCCGCGCGATGTGCGATGACTATGACGTCACCCCACGCACGCTGCGGTTCTACGAAGCGAAGGAGTTGCTCTTTCCGATCCGTGAAGGCCAGAAACGCCTGTTCACGCGACGCGACCGTGCCCGGCTGAAACTGATCCTTCGGGGCAAGCGCTTCGGCTTTTCCCTGGAAGAGATCCGCCAGCTGCTCGACCTCTACGACATGGGCGACCAGCAGCAGACCCAGCTGGCGCGCACCTACGGGGTCGCCAAGGACCGCCTCCAGATCATGGAAGCGCAGCGCGCAGAACTTGATACGGCGATAACGGAATTGAAAGAGCAAATGGATTGGGTGGCCCGTATGATCGGCTCCATGCAGGAGGCGAAAAAGGCGGCTGAGTAAGCCGCAGGGCCCATTTGAAAGACCTCGGGAGGAGGAACGATGCCTAGCTACACCGGACCGGTCGATGACCTGCAATTTGTCATTCACGATGTTCTCAGGATCACGGAACAGAATGTCCCGGCTTACGAGGAACTGGACCGTGATTTCACGGCTGCCATCCTCGGCGAAGCGGCAAAGATATCGTCCGAGGTCATCGCCCCCCTGAACGTGGTCGGCGACAAGGAAGGCGTGCACCTGGAGAATGGTGTCGTGCGCACCCCCACGGGCTTCAAGAAGGCCTTTGACCAGCTGCGCGACGGCGGCTGGACCGGCCTCGACTGCGACCCGGAGTACGGCGGGCAAGGCATGCCCTACATCCTGACCGTGGCCACGGGCGAGATGTTCTCGGCTGCCAATCAGGCCTTCATGATGTACCCCGGCCTGACGCACGGCGCCTATTCCGCGATCCATGTCCATGGCACGGATGCGCAGAAACAGATGTTCCTGCCCAAGATGGTCTCCTGTGAATGGACCGGCACCATGAACCTGACCGAGCCGCAGTGCGGCACGGATCTCGGCCTCATGCGCACCAAGGCCGAACCCCGGGACGACGGCAGCTACCTCATCACCGGGCAGAAGATCTTCATCTCTGCCGGCGATCACGACATGGCCGACAACGTCATCCACCTGGTGCTGGCCAAGATCCCCGGCGGCCCTGACGGCATCAAGGGCGTGTCCCTGTTCATCGTGCCGAAACTGATGGTGAACGAAGATGGCAGCCTCGGTGATCGCAACGCCCTCTCGGTCGGCAAGATCGAAGAGAAGATGGGCATTCACGGCAACGCCACCTGCGTGATGAACTACGACGGCGCCACCGGCTATTTGCTCGGCGAGGCCCACAAGGGCATGCGCGCCATGTTCACCATGATGAACGAAGCCCGCCTCGGCGTCGGCATGCAGGGCCTGTCCCAGGCCGTCGCCGCCTACCAAAATGCGGTGATCTACGCCAACGACCGCCTGCAGGGGCGCGCCGTCACCGGCACCGAAAACCCCGAAGGCCCCGCCGATCCGATCATCGTGCACCCCGACGTGCGCCGCATGCTGATGGACCAGAAGAGCTTCATCGAGGGCGCCCGCGCCTTCGGTCTCTGGGGCGGCACGCTGATCGACAAGGCCCGCTCCATGGGCGATGACGAAGCCGAGGGCCTGATCTCCCTGCTGACCCCGGTGCTGAAAGGGTTCCTCACCGATCAGGGCTACGACATGACCGTGCAGGCCCAGCAGGTCTACGGCGGCCATGGCTATATCGAGGAATGGGGCATGTCGCAGTTCACCCGCGACGCCCGCATCGCGATGATCTACGAGGGCGCCAACGGCGTGCAGGCGCTTGATCTGGTGGGCCGCAAGCTCTCCGCCAAGGGCGGCAAACCGGCGATGACCCTGTTCGCGATCCTCAAGGACTTCTGCAAGGACAACGCAGAGGACGAGGAGATCGCCAAGCACTTCATCGAGCCGCTGAAAGGGGCGTCCAAGCAACTGCAGGAGGCGGCGATGTACTTCATGCAGAACGGTATGAAGAACCCCAACCACGCGCTCGCAGGCTCCTACGACTTCATGCACCTTTTCGGTCACGTCTGCCTTGGATACATGTGGGCTCAGATGGCGATCGCCGCCAAAGCGAAACTTGCCGAGGGCACGGGCGATGCAACCTTCTATGAAACCAAGATCACGACGGGACGCTACTACATGGCCCGCCGACTGCCCGCGACCGCCATGCACCTGCAACGGATCCTCTCTGGCGCCGACACGGTGATGGCTCTGGACGCAGCCAACTTCTGAAGCGGCGGCGGCGCGATCAGATCGTCACCGCAGGGAAAGGGGGAGCGCACCTCTCAGTGCCTCCCCCACCAGCAAAGCCGAAGACGATTTGCGCCGCCGCCAAAAAACAGGATCCGTTGCGCTGGCAAAAACCGCCCGATGCCTCCGGCGGAAGTATTTTTGGCAAGATGAGTTGAGCCGCTGAGCTTTCAGATCCGACACGTGTCCCCTGAGAGTAGCTCCACCCCGTCTCGCCTCACCGGATTGGCTACCAGATATATCAAGACGGGGCGTCACCTTGCACGCCCATCGGCTCTTCAGCCTGTAACGTCAGATCACTTTTCAAATCTTTGATTACTTTTCGATTAAAGCTCCTTCATCTTGCGGGAAATACTTCACGGGGGTCCGGGGGTGTGAAACCCCCGGCTTCGACAGGTCAACTGGGAGGACACCATGACGATCAAGCTCTACTGCTTCGGGGAAAGCGGCAATGCCTACAAGGCGGCCCTGCCGCTGGAACTCTCGGGTCTTGCCTGGGAACCGGTGAAGGTCGACTTTTTCGGCGGCGAGACGCGCAGCCCCGACTATCAGGCGCTCAACATCATGGGCGAAGTTCCGGTCCTGGTGGATGGCGATGTCACCCTGACCCAATCCGGTGTGATGCAGATGTATATCACCGAGATATCCGGAAAGTTCGGCGGCGCAACGCCTGCCGAGGCGCGCGATGTCATGCGCTGGGTGTTCTTTGACAACCACAAGGTCTCGTCCCAGGCGGGCATGCTGCGCTTTCAGATGAACTTCCTGCCTGAGGACAAGCGCAACCCCGACATCATCGGCTTCATTGCCGCCCGTCTGAAAAGTGCCTTCAAGACCCTCGATGCGGGCCTTGAAGGGCGCGACTGGCTGGTGGGCGATGGCCCGACCAATGCCGATTTCTCGAACTGCGGATATCTTTTTTACCCGGAGCCCTTCACCTTCACCCGCAGTGACTGGCCTAACATCGACCGCTGGCTGAGCAATATCGAAGCTCTGCCCGGCTGGAAGCACCCCTATGATCTGATGCCCGGCAATCCTTCCGAACGTGCCTGAACGCAACGTCGCGGAACGCCCCTTCAGAACGCAACGTCGCGGTAGCAATCCCACCGCAGGCTGACGACATTGAAACGTGAACGGGGGGCGGAGGAGCTTTCCCGAAGAACCAGGAGGACTGAGGACATCATGACCGAAGCCTATATCTACGATTCCGTGCGATCCCCCCGTGGCAAGGGCCGCGCTGACGGGTCGCTGCACGAAGTCACGTCCGTCGCGCTCGGCAAGCAGATGCTGAACGCGATCCGCGAACGCTCGGACCTGTCGGGTCACGTCATCGAGGACGTGATCTGGGGCAATGCCACGCAGGCCATGGAACAGGGCGGCTGCCTTGCGCGCACCACCGTTCTGGCCTCGGACCTCGACGAGGCGATCCCGGGCCTGTCGATCAACCGCTTCTGTGCGTCCGGCATGGAGGCCGTGAACCTCGCCGCCAACCAGATCAAGGGGGGCGCCGGTCAGGCCTATATCGCGGGCGGTGTCGAGTGCATGTCGCGCGTGCCGATGGGCAGTGACGGGGCCGCAGTTGCCGTTGATCCGACCGTCGCGATGGAGCGGTATTTCGTGCCGCAAGGCATTTCCGCCGACATCATCGCCACCGAGTACGGCTTTTCGCGCGACGACGTCGATGCCTTCGCGATGGAGAGCCAGAAGCGGGCCGGTGCCGCTTGGGCCGACAACCGCTTCGAGAAGTCGATCATCACCATCCGTGACATCAATGGCCTGCCGATCCTGTCCACCGATGAATACATGCGCCCCGGCACCGACATGCAGGCGCTTGGCGGGCTGAAACCAGCCTTCAAGGACATGGGCGAAGTCATGCCCGGCTTCGACAAGGTGGCGATGCTGAAGTACCCGCATCTCGCCGCGATCAACCACGTCCACCACGCGGGCAACTCCTCCGGCATCGTCGATGGCTCTGCCGCGATCCTGATCGGGTCCAAGGAATTCGGCGAAGCCCACGGGCTGAAACCGCGCGCCCGCATCCGCGCCACCGCCAAGATCGGCACCGATCCGACGATCATGCTGACCGGCCCCGTGCCTGCGACGCAGAAGATCCTCAAGGACGCGGGCATGACGATTGCCGACATCGACCTGTTCGAGGTGAACGAGGCGTTCTCGGCCGTCGTGCTGCGCTTCATGCAGGCCTTTGACGTCGATCACGCCAAGCTGAACGTCAACGGCGGTGCCATCGCCATGGGTCACCCGCTGGGGGCGTCCGGCGCGATCATCATCGGCACCCTGCTGGACGAGATGGAGCGGACCGGCAAAGGCACCGGCCTCGCCACGCTCTGCGTCGCCTCCGGTATGGGCGCGGCCACGATCATCGAACTGGTGTAACCGGCATGCGCGTCACCCCCGATATGGTCAGACGCGACTCCGGTACGCCGGAGGCGCGCGAGGTCCTTGGCGAGTATGAGGACCTGTTGTTCTCCGACACCGGCGGGCTGACCCAGTTCGGCGCCTTCGTCGAGGTGCTGCAACCGGGCGCACGCTCGTCTGACCGCCATTGGCATGAGCAGGAGGACGAGTTCCTTTACATGCTGACCGGCACCGCGACGCTGATCGAGGACGAAGGAAGCTACCCCCTGCACGCGGGCGATTCTGCCTGCTGGCCTGCCGGGGTGGCGAACGGGCATCATGTGGTGAACACCTCCGATGCCCCCTGCTCTTTCCTGATCGTGGGCACGCGCAAGGCCGATGACGTCGTCCACTACTCCGAGATCGACAAGATCCTCATTCGCGAAAACGGCACGCGGCGGCTGATCCGCCGCGATGGCACAGAGATTGAAGGGCCCGCATCAGGGTCCGCTCAAGGGAGCGAGACATGACCGACTTTACCATGGAAAAAGGCGCCGATGGCGTCGCCGTGATCACCTGGGACCTGCCCGGGAAATCGATGAACGTGCTGACGATGGACGGCGCAGCCGAGCTGGACGCCGCCATCACCGATGCGTTGGCCGATGACGCCGTCAAGGGCATCGTCATCACCTCGGGCAAGGACACCTTTGCCGCCGGGATGGACCTGAACGTCCTTGCGGGTTTCAAGGAACAGGGGGTTGAGGGCGTTTTTGACGGCATAATGTCCCTGCACCACCTGCTGCGCAAAATCGAACGTGCGGGCATGGACGCCAAGACCAACAAGGGCGGCAAGCCGATTGCGACGGCCCTGACCGGCACCGCGCTTGGCATCGGGCTGGAACTGCCGCTGTCCACCCATCGCATCTTTGCCGCCGACACTCCCAAGGCCAAGATCGGCCTGCCGGAAATTCAGGTCGGCATCTTCCCCGGCTCGGGCGGCACCACGCGGCTGGTGCGCAAGCTCGGCGTGATGAACGCCTCGCCCTTCCTGCTGCAGGCGAAACTCAGCGACCCGAAAGCGGCCCAGAAAGCTGGCATCATCGACGAGGTGGTCGAAGACCCGCTCGCCGCCGCCAAGGCCTGGGTGCTGAGCGCGACCGACGCCGATATCCTCAAGCCCTGGGATGCCAAGGGCTACAAGGTGCCCGGTGGCGCGCCCTATACTCCGGCGGGCTTCCAGACCTTCGTCGGCGCCAATGCGATGATCATGGTCAACACCTGGGGCGCCTACCCGGCCCCCAAGGCAATGCTCTCGGCCGTCTATGAGGGGCTGATGGTGCCTTTCGACACCGCCCTGAAGATCGAGGCGCGCTGGTTCACCTCTGTCATCATGAACCCGTCCTCGGGCAACATGATCCGGTCGCTGTTCCTGAACAAGGAAGCGCTGGAAAAAGGCGCCAACCGCCCCGATGCCCCCGATCAACGGGTCAAGAAGGTCGGTGTGCTGGGCGCCGGCATGATGGGGGCCGGCATCGCGCTGGTCTCTGCTCAGGCCGGCATCGAAGTGGTGCTGATCGACCAGAAGCAGGAGGCCGCCGACAAGGGCAAAGCCTACACCGAGGCCTATCTCGACAAGGGCATCGCCCGCAAGAAAGGCACGCCCGAGAAGAAGGCCGAAGTGCTGGGCCGCATCACCGCGACCACCGACTACAACGCCCTCGCCGACGCCGATCTGATCATCGAAGCGGTGTTCGAGGACCCGAGCATCAAGGCCGAAGTCACCAAGGCTGTCGAGGCGGTCATTCCCGACACCTGCATCTTTGCCTCCAACACCTCGACCCTGCCGATCACCGAACTCGCCAAGGCCTCGTCGCGCCCCGAGCAGTTCATCGGCATCCACTTCTTCTCGCCGGTCGAGAAGATGCTTCTGGTCGAGATCATCAAGGGCAAGGCAACCGGCGACATCGCCGTCGCCAAAGCGCTGGATTACGTGCGCCAGATCCGCAAGACGCCCATCGTGGTCAATGACGAGCGCTTCTTCTATGCCAACCGCTGCATCATTCCCTACCTGAATGAAGGCGCGCGGATGGTCAGCGAAGGCGTGTCGCCAACGCTGGTGGAAAACGCCGCACGGATGCTGGGGATGCCTGTCGGCCCGCTGCAACTGATCGACGAAACCTCGATCGATCTGGCCGTGAAGATCGCCAAGGCGACGAAAGCCGCCATGGGCGATGCCTATCCGAAAGACTCCAAGGGCGTCGATGATCTGATGTTCTGGCTGTTCGACGAGGGCCGTCTGGGACGCAAGGCCAACGCGGGCTTTTACGCCTATGACGACAAGGGTAAACGCACCGGGATCTGGGAGGGTCTGGCGGAGAAATATCCTCTGGCAGACGAACAGCCCGACCTGATCGAAGTGCAGCATCGCCTGATGTTCGCGCAGGTGCTGGAAGCGGTGCGGGCGCTGCAGGAGGGCGTGCTGGAAGACATCCGCGAAGGTGATGTCGGCGCGATCCTCGGCTGGGGTTTTGCGCCCTGGTCCGGTGGGCCGTTCAGCTGGCTCGACATGATCGGTGCGGCCTATGCGGCCGAGCGCTGTGACGACCTGACTGAGAGCTATGGCGCTCGGTTCGCCTGCCCGGATCTGCTGCGTGAGATGGCCGAGAAGAACCAGAGCTTCTACAAGCGCTTCGGGCCAGCGGCGAAAGCCGCGTGATTTAAGACCTGGCGAAAGCCGCGTGATTTAAGACTTGGCGAAAGCCGCGTGATCTGAGGGTTTTGGCTGATTTGAGACCGTCCGGGGGGAGACCTTCGGGCGGTTTTTTCGTGGCACGTGCGGAGGGGGCTCTGCCCCCGCCTGCGGCCCCCCGAAGTATTTCGGGCAAGATGAGAGAGCCGGTCAGCGGGGCGAGAGGCCGAGGGCGGGGGCGAAGATCTCGATCACCTGGGCGACGCGGGCGGCGAGGTCGTCGGGGTCCTGCTCCGGGGTGGGATGGGTCGACATGGCCGCGACCTGGCGGAAGCCGATGATCGCGCCGATCATCAGGCGGGAGAGGTCGACCGCCTGATCGGTGAGGATGGCGCCATCGGCGCGCAAGCGCTTGAAGCGCTCGGTGCTCTGGGCGATCAGGGCGGCGACTTCGAGGCGATGAAAGCTCTCGGAGAGTTCGGGGTGTTGCTGGGAGTCGGCGATCACCAGTCGGGTCAGGGTGATCCGTTTCGGCGACAGGATGTAGCGGGTCAGCGAAAACAGCGAACGCTGCAGTTCCGCTCGCGGGTCGTCGCCGGGGCGATAGCCATAGGGCGAGAGCGGGGTGCCGTGTTGTTGCACGCCCAGCAGCGCCTCGAAGGCGGCACGCTTGTCGGGGAAGATCCGGTAGAGGGTGCGCTTGGACATGCCGGCTTCGGCGGCGATCTTTTGCATCGTGGCGCCCGAGAACCCGTCGCGCCGGAACACCTGCCCCGCCGCGCGCACCAGCGCCATGCGCCTGTCTTCCGGGCTAAGCGCGAGCGGGCGGCCGATGCGGGCGTCCCGCGACGTGGGGGCGCCGTCGTCCTGCCCGGGGCAGAGCGTCTCTGCGCTGGCGTTGTCCCCGGTGCCTGATGTCGTCATCTTCAGCATCCCTGTTCTTGCATAGCCGCTTGCCGTGCTGCGGCGCAGAATAGTCTTGACTATAGGAAACGCAAGTGTTTCTTAAGTGACAACACATGCGTCCATCATGCAATGGACGTCGTCACGTATTTTTCAGGAGTTTTTCATGGATCGCGAAACGCGCATCCTGGCCATTTGTCTCGGGGCGATTGCAGCGCTCGGGCCATTTGCAATGGATATGTATCTGGCCGCCATGCCCAAGATGGCGGCTGACCTTGGTGCCGCCGAAGGCGAGATCGAACTGTCGGTCATGGCCTTCTTCGTCGGCTTTTGCGGCGGGCAGCTGGTGCTGGGGCCGTTGTCGGACCGCACCGGACGCAAGCCTGTGGTCTATTTCGGCCTCGCCATGTTCTTCATCTCGTCCATCGGCTGCATCTTTGCCGGCTCCGTGCACGACCTGATGCTCTGGCGTCTGCTGCAGGGCATCGGCGGCTCGATCGGCATGGTCATCGCCATGTCATCGGTGCGCGACAAGTTCAGCGGCCAGATGGCGGCCCGGATGATGTCGATGGTGGTGATCGTGCTCGGCCTTGCGCCGGTCATCTCGCCGATCATTGGGGCGACGCTGCTGACCTTCGGCCCCTGGCAGTGGATCTTCTACGCCCTCGCCTTTCTGTCGGCGGTGGTTTTCGTCATCGTCTGGCGCTTCATGCCCGAGCCGCGCTCGCCCGAGGCCCGCGCCCAGAGCAATCCGCGCCACGCCCTGCGCAACTATGGTCGCCTGCTGGTGAATCGTGATTTCGTGCCCTACGCGGGGGCGATGGCGCTGACCCAGGGTGGGTTCTTCGCCTATCTGTCCTCGGCATCCGTGGTGCTGATCGGCTACTACGGGCTGACCCCGCTGGAGTTTTCGGCCGCCTTCGCCGTCAATGCCATTGGGCTGACACTAATGGCGCGTTTTTCGCACAAGCTGATCGCGCGCTACGGCGCTGTGACCCTCGCCCGTCGCGCCATGGCGTTTCGCGCCGCCGTGACGCTGGTGATGACACTGCTGCTGGTCATCGGAGAGCTGACTCTGCCTGCCTTCCTGGTGACGTGCTTCTTCTTCGTCGGCAGCCTCGGGCTGGTCATGCCGACCTGTTCGCTGTTGGCGCTGGATCGTCAGGGCAAGCTGGCCGGGACCGCCTCGGCGCTGATGGGCGCCTGCGGTTTTGGCTTTGGCGCCCTCGGCGCGCTGGCGGTTGGCCTACTGACCGACGGCAGCGCGATGGCACTGGTGGTCGTGATCACCGTGGCCACGGTCTCAGCTTTGGTGCTGGCGCTGACCACCTTCTCCGATGAAGCCGGGATGCAGCCCCTGCCCGCCTCGAGCTGAGGCACCCCGAACAGGACCACCGAACGGGCCGGGCCGCCGCACTGCGGGCCGGCCCGACTGCTGTTCAGCCCATGGTCCTGCTGCGTTAACCTTTGGTCCGGGGGCGGATGTCGCACCGTTCAAATACCGACGGGTTACCGACGCAATACCGACATTGCGATTTCGCCGCTCCGAGCCGTTAACCATTCAAAATGGCGGGAGTGAGGACCAGACCCCGGGTCAGATGACCAGACGGCTGCCCTGAGCGGGCCTGCGGTCCGCCTGCTGGCGTTTGCGCGCCACGATGCCGGCCCAGGTCACATCCAGCTCCCACAGGATCTCGGCGATCAGCGCAGGATCGCTCTCCATGCTCAGAACGGTGTACTGACCCCCTGTGCCGGTCGGGCGCGCAAACCTGCGGTTCAGCAGGTCTCCGCCCGCCGGACAGATGCACAGCGCGCCGGTGCTGGCAAAGACCAGCTGATCATCATCGAACTCCAGCAGATAGACCTGACGGCCCGGCGTTGCCCGGCGCCGCGACGTGGCGCAGAGCCCGTCGAGCACCTCTGCACGCAACAGCACAAGCGGGTCGCCAAAGGCCCGCTCAGCAGTGGCGCTCTCGATCAGAACCCCTTGGCGGGGCAGCAAAATAAGGTCTTCGCGGTTGCCGATCGCTGCGGCGGGAACATGCAGCGGATGTTGCTCTTTGGGGCAGTCGCCAGCGCCGCTCCACAGATCGAGTCGGGTGATGGCGCGCAACGGTTGCAGCCCGTTGTCAAAGGTCAGAACCGCGTCCCCGACCTGCAGGGTTTCGATCTTTTGCCAGCCGACAACCGTGGCCACGCGGGTGCCTGCCAGCATCCCCGACAGGGCGCTTTCATGGTCGCGAAAGCGGATTTCAGGGGCAAACGTGTGATGAGGCAGCCGGACGTTTTCGTCTGGCCGGGCCTCATGGCTCTGGATTCGCAGCAAACTGATATCAAACATGTCCGGCAATCCCGTCTGGCTCGCCCACGTCAGTGGCTCTCTTGGCGCAAAACCCGAACTCGGTACAGAACAAGGACCGGCTGGAACGCCAGCCGCACAGACAACATCGGGGCAGATATACAGGGCCCCTTCATCACTTGCTCAGATTTTCGCATTAGGATGAGAGTCTGTCGAGTAAGCTGCATCGCTTTTGCGACAGGTCAGTCAGGATTCAGAACGATTTACGCCGATTACTCCAAAAGAGACCCTAAAATTCCGTTCAAGCCGGATTTCGACATGTCTGCATCCATCAAACCGGCGTCGTGGGGTAGCGCGCGCCGGCATCGAATACGTAGGAAATGGCGCTAAAAAGCGTCACAATGTCGACAAGCATAGCGAAACCGCAAAAATGGCTTCGCTTTTCTTATGCTCCGCGAATCGCCTGTGGCCTGGCGGAGCGGCCCTCGTCGCCCATACAGGCAGAGCGCTCCGCCTGTGCGCGAGCCATAGAATGTGTACAAGCGAGCGCCCCAGGCGCTATCGGGCCCGCGACCGCAAACGCCGCAATGCACTCGTGCGCACCCGAAATTGCGGATACCCCCAACGCAGCATCACTCCACCACACACCAGACCTGAAACAACAACGGTCAGCACCTGATCCAAGACCCACCTCCTGCAGATAAAACCGGCAAGGATGGCACCACCTCGGTGCGCAACGTCCCTGCCCGTCTGACAGTGACCTGACCGCTCAGACCTTAACGCTAGGTAAACAAGAGTCCGATTGCCTACGTTTCTTCGCATGATTGCGGCCCCGTCAAACCCCGTGCTAATCTGTCGGGCAATCAGAAGGCTGGCACATGTCCCAGACAGAGCCCCCGCAGAACGATCCGGAAGAGCAGACCTGAATGACAGCCTTGGAGAAGTATCAGCGGCTGGAAGCCGCCGCCCAGTGGCGGGAGGCTGCGGGCACCGAGCCTCGGGACGTCATTGTTTCCATCGGCGAGGCGACTGTGGTCATTTCGGACCTTCAGGATCGGCCCCTGACGCATTGGTCGATAGCCGCTCTGGCGCGTGCCAACCCCGGGGAAACCCCAGCAATTTATCACCCCGACGGCGATTCCGGCGAGACGCTGCACCTCGCGCCCGAAGAGGCCGAGATGATCGAGGCGCTTGAGAAACTGCGCAGCACCGTCGAACGCCGCCGCCCCCGCAAAGGCCGCCTGCGCCTTTGGATGGTTCTGGCGTTTCTCGGCGTGATCGCCTCTTGCGGCTTCATCTGGCTGCCCGAAGCGCTGGAGCGGCAGGCCCTTGCGGTGCTGCCGCAGGTCAAGCGGGACGAGATCGGGGCCAAGCTGTTCACCAAGGTTCAGGCGCTGACCGGCCCGCCCTGTAGCGCCGGCGGTGGTGATATCGCCCTGCAACGGCTGGCAGAGCGCCTGCGCGGCCCCTCGGGCGCCCTGCCCAAGTTGTTTGTGGTGCGCAGCGGCGTCCCCGACACCGCGCATCTGCCCGGTGGCATCATCCTGCTGAACCGCAAGATGGTCGAGGATTTTGAGGATCCTGAGGTCACGGCCGGGTTCATCGTCGCCGAGCGTCTGCGCGCCGATGCCCGCGATCCCATCGACCGGCTGCTGGACGAAGCGGGCACCGCCGCCGTGCTGCGCCTGCTGACCACCGGCGATATCTCAGACGACATCCTGCGCCTGCACGCCAGCTCTCTGCTCAAGGCGATTCCGGTGAAACTCTCGGATGACACGCTGATCGCAGGGTTTGCAGCAGCGGGCATCCAGACCCGCCCCTACGCCACGGCGCACGACCTTGGCGTGCAAGGCACCCGTGCCAACGACATGCTGAAGCTCATCGAAGCGGACCCCTTTCCGAATGGCGCCCCGACCCCGGTGCTGCGCGATTCCGACTGGCTGCGCCTGCAGAGCATCTGCGGCAACTAAGGCCTGCAAGCCACCACAGCACAACGCAAAACGGCCCGCAGCGCAAACTGCGGGCCGTTGCATTGACGCCCCTGAAAAGGGCTTATTTCGTGCCAAACATCCGGTCACCGGCATCGCCCAGACCCGGCACGATATAGCCCTGCTCGTTCAGATGACTGTCGAGAGAGGCGGTCACGATCGGCACATCCGGGTGCGCTTCTTTCATGCGCGCAACGCCCTCAGGCGCGGCCAGCAGGCAGAGAAAGCGGATGTTCGTCGCACCGGCCTTTTTCAGCAGGTCGATCGCCGCCACCGACGAATTCCCCGTCGCCAGCATCGGATCGACCGCGATCACCAGCCGGTCGCCGAGGCTCTCCGGCACCTTGAAATAATACTGGACCGGCTGCAGCGTTTCCTCGTCCCGGTACAGCCCGACGAAACCGACGCGCGCCGCTGGAACCAGCTCAAGAATGCCATCCATCAGACCGTTGCCTGCCCGCAGGATAGAGATCAGCGCCAGCTTCTTGCCATCCAGCACAGGCGCGTCCATTTCCTCCATCGGGGTCTTGATGCGCTTGGTGGTCATTTCCATGTTGCGGGTGATCTCATAGGCCAGCAACTGGCTGATTTCACGCAACAACTGACGGAACTTCGCGGTCGAGGTCTCTTCCTCGCGCATCAGTGTCAGCTTGTGCTGCACCATCGGGTGGGTGACGATGGTCAGGTGTTCGATCTCGGGGCTGTCGCTCATGCCGGGGTCTCCTCAAGGCGCTTGGCCAGTTTTGCTTTGGTGTCGGCATCACAGAAAGCGGCGTCCAGCGAGTTGCGGGCGATCTCGGCAAAGACCTCCCTGTCCCAGCTGAAGGTCGTGCGCAATGCCTCGTATTCACGGTTCATCGTGGTGTGAAAGAACGGCGGATCGTCGGTCGAGACGGTCACCTTGACGCCACGCTCGCGCAGCATCTGAATGGGATGGCGGGCGATGTCGGGATAGACCCTCAGCGCCACGTTCGAGCCGGGGCAGACCTCCAGCACGACGCCGGATTCGGCCAGTTGATCGACCAGCGCCAGATCCTCGATCGCGCGCACGCCATGGCCGATGCGGCTGACGCCAAGGTCATTGATCGCGTCGCGCACCGATTGCGGCCCGCCCCATTCGCCCGCGTGGGCGGTCAGGTGCAAGCCAGCTTCGCGTGCCATATCAAAGGCATAGGAAAAGTCCTTGGGCTTGCCCTTGGCCTCATCCCCGGCGATGCCGAAGCCGACGATCCAGTCGCCCGCCGTCTCGGCCGCGCAGGCAGCCGTGGCACGGGCCTTGTCGGGGCCGAAGTGGCGGATGCAGGTGATCACGCCACGCAACACGATGCCCATATTGCGTTCTGCCGCGTCCGCCGCCTCGCGGATCGCATGCAGGTATTCCTTCCACGCGCCGACATCGCTGCCACCACAGAAATCCGGCGACAGGAAGGTCTCGGAATAGATCACCCCGTTCTCGGCGGATTGCTCCAGCACAGCGGTGGTCAGGCGGGCGTAGTCCTCGGGCGTTTTCAGCACCTCGGTCGCGGCCTCGTAAACCCTCAGGAAATCGACGAAATCCGTGTAGGCATAGTTACCACGGGCGTCAAAAACCTTGCCGAGGTCGATGCGCTTTTCCTGCGCGATGCGACGGATGAACTCCGGCGGGGCGGCGCCTTCATGGTGCAGGTGCAGCTCCACCTTGCGCAGCTCGGCCACGTCGAATTCCAGGTCCAGGTCGGAGTCGCGATCTCGCTCTCGGTCTCTCATATCAGGCTCCTTCCCGGCCCCTGCGCCGCCACGCCAAGGTGACGCGCCACGGTGGCCGCAACATCTGTGAACTGGCACAGGCCCAGCGGCCCGGCCCCAAGGCCCGCAATCAGCACCGGCACCCGTTCCCGGGTGTGGTCGCTGCCGAACCAGCTGGGATCATTCCCGTGGTCCGCCGTCAAGAGCAGCATGTCCCCCGGCCTCAGCCGATTGATCACAGCGCCGATCCGGCCATCAAACCATTCCAACGCGCGGGCATATCCCGAAATATCACGCCGATGTCCATAGAGGCTGTCGAATTCCACGAAATTGGCGAAGGTAAGCGCGCCCTCTTCGGCCTCCCCGACCAGTCGGTCCAGCTGATCCATCAGCGCCGCGTCAGAGCCCTTCACCACGTCATCAATCCCCTGCATCGAGAAGATGTCGCCGATCTTGCCGACCCCGTGGACAGTGCCCCCTGCCGCCTGCACCCAGTCGCACAGCGACGGGCTGGGCAGCGCCATGGCATAATCGCGACGGTTGGCGGTGCGGGTGAACGTGCCCTCCTCGCCCACGAAAGGTCGCGTGATCACCCGCCCCACCTTCATCACGTGGAGCATGGGCGAGAGATCTTTTGCCAGCGTTTGCAGGCGGTCGTTGCCAAAGCTGCCCTCATGCGCCGCAATCTGGAACACGCTGTCAGCAGAGGTATAGCAAATCGGCCAGCCGGTTCTCAGGTGCTCCGCGCCAAGGCGGGCGATCACCTCGGTCCCGCTGGCGTGGCAGTTGCCAAGGATCCCGTCGGTGCCCGCAAGGCGGCAAACCTCGGCCACCAGCTCGGCTGGGAAGGCAGGCGTTGTGTCGGGGAAATAATGCCAGTCCCAGGGCACCGGCACGCCCGCCAGCTCCCAGTGGCCGGTGGGGGTGTCCTTGCCGGGACTGACCTCGCTCGCCGCGCCCCAGAGGCCGGTCGGCGTGGCCTGCAGTCCGGGCGCGCTCGTGCCAGAGGCCAGCTCGACCGCCGCCCCCAGACCCAGAGCGGCAAGGTTCGGCAACTGCAGAGCACCGCTGCGCCCCTCCTCTGCCCGCCCCTCGGCGCAGGCCTGCGCAATATGCGCCAGGGTGTTGGACCCGGTATCAGGCCGCGCACCGTTGAAGAAATCCGCAGCATCCGGCGCGCCGCCAATCCCGACCGAGTCCATCACCACCAGAAAAGCGCGGCTCATCCCGTGATCCTTTCCAGGATCAGCGGACCGGGCGTCGCCTCTGCCGCGTCCGTGATGGTTACCGCAGCCTGCACCGCGCGCACCGCAGCATCGGCACTGCCCTCGCGTGCGGCATGGACCCGCGCAATGGCTTGCCCCGCCTCAACCCGCTGCCCAAGCCGCAGCACATCCGTCAGGCCTACGGCGGGGTCGATGGCATCGCCCTCGACCTTGCGCCCGCCGCCCAGATCGACCACCGCGAGGCCGAGCGCCTCTCCGTCAATCGCCGCGATAACCCCAGACCGATCTGCGACAACCTCTCGGATCACCGTCGCCTCGGGCAGGAACCGCTGCCAGTCGTCGGTAAAGCGCACCGGCCCGCCCATCAGCGCCACCATGCGCCCGAAATGTTCGGCCGCACGGCCACTTGTCAGGGCCTGCTCCATCGCCTCGGCCCCCGCCTCGACGCTCTTGACCAAACCGCCCTGCAGCAGCAGCCCGGCACCGAGAGCGATGCTCAGCTCGCCCAGACGCCCCCGCTCCTGCCCGCAGAGCACCCGCATCGAGGCCGCGACCTCCAGAGCGTTGCCGAGCGAGGAGGCGAGAGGCTGGCTCATGTCCGACAGCACGGCCTCCGTCGGGCAACCCGAGGCATTGGCCGTCGACACCAGTGCCCGCGCCAGCGCCGCTGCATCACCCTGCGATTTCATGAAGGCACCGGAGCCGCATTTGACGTCCAGCACCAGCCCCTGAAGCCCGGCGGCGAGCTTTTTCGACAGGATCGACGCCGTGATCAGATCAAGGCTTTCCACCGTCGCCGTGACATCGCGGATGGCGTAGAGCCGCCGATCCGCCGGGGCGATATCGGCACTGGCCGAAACGATGGCACAGCCCGCCTCGCGTACCAGTTGGCGAAACGCGCCCTCGGACACCTGCGTGGAAACGCCAGGTATCGCCTCCATCTTGTCCAGCGTCCCGCCGGTATGGCCCAGCCCACGGCCCGAAATCATCGGCACATAGGCGCCGCAGGCCGCCAGCGCCGGGGCCAGCACCAGACTGACGCAATCCCCGACACCGCCGGTGGAGTGCTTGTCGAGCACCGGCCCCGGCAGATCCCAGGTCAGCACCCGGCCACTGTCGCGCATCGCCAGTGTCAGGGCGACCCGCCCCTCCTCTCCGATGCCCTTGAGCAGCACGGCCATGGCAAAGGCCCCCGCCTGAGCATCCGTCACCGATCCATCCGACAGCCCTTGTGCGAACCACGTAAGATCGGATTTCGAGGGTGTGCGCCCATCACGCAGGGCGGCAATGATCCGTCGCGCAGTCATCTCAGGTGTTGGCCATATGGTCCGCCACGAACCGCCCTGGCAGGATTTCGTCCAGCGTCATCTCCAAAGTCTTGCCGTCCGTGGTGCACATCGTCACCTTGACCTCTGGCTTGCCGAACTCGACCAGCTTCTGGCGGCAGCCACCACAGGGCGGCACCGGCGCGGGACTGTCGGCGATGACGTAGACCTCGGTCAGCTCGGTCTCGCCCGCGGCGACCATGGCGGCAATCGCCCCGGCTTCGGCGCAGGTTCCTTCGGGATAGGCGACGTTTTCGACGTTGCAGCCCGCGTAGATCACACCCGAGGCCGAGCGGATTGCCGCGCCGACCTTGAATTTGGAATAGGGCGCATAGGCGTTTTCACGCACGGCGGTGGCGGCTTTCAGCAGGTCCATTGGGAAGTTTCCTTGTGCGTCAGTCAGTCATGTAGGCCCCAGGTGCCGCAACACCGGGGTTTCCAGCGCAGTCTTCAAGCCTGCGAAACACTTTGCAAGGGCTAACCCAACGCCCCCTGTCGGCTTTTCGGCCCCCGACGCTTCACCACCTTGTGAATGGCTTTCAGGCGGCCTCAACACGCTCTATGATGAATCGGCGCGGCCAGAATATCGGGCCCGGCGAGGGGTTCCCCCTGACCGGGATATGGTTTAGCGTTAAACTACTTCCAAAGAGGATGAGGCCGCTCATGTCCGATACCGACAAGACCACGCTTCGCGATGCAGCGCTGGCCTATCACGAATTCCCCAAACCCGGTAAGCTGGAGGTCCGCGCAACCAAGCCGCTGGCCAATGGCCGCGACCTCAGCCTGGCCTATTCGCCCGGCGTCGCCGAGGCCTGCCTTGAGATCAAGGCAGACCCCAAGGCCGCATCGCGCTACACGTCGCGCGGTAACCTTGTCGCTGTCGTATCAAACGGGACTGCCGTGCTTGGCCTCGGCAACATTGGCGCACTGGCCTCCAAGCCCGTGATGGAGGGCAAGGCGGTCCTCTTCAAGAAGTTCGCCGGTATCGATTGCTTCGACATCGAGCTGAACGAGAGCGATCCGGAAAAGCTGGCAGATATCGTCTGCGCGCTTGAGCCGACGTTCGGGGCCATCAATCTAGAAGACATCAAGGCCCCCGACTGTTTCATCGTGGAAAAGATCTGCCGCGAGCGGATGAATATCCCCGTGTTTCACGACGACCAGCACGGCACCGCCATCGTCGTCGGCGCGGCGGCGACCAACGCCCTGCGCGTCGCCAACAAGAAATTCGAGGACATCAAGATCGTCTCGACCGGTGGCGGCGCTGCCGGGATCGCCTGCCTGAACATGCTCGTCAAGCTGGGCGTCAAGCGCGAGAATATCTGGCTCTGCGACATCCACGGGCTGGTCCACGAGGGCCGCAACGAGGATATGAACCCGCACAAATCCGCCTTCGCGCAGAAGAGCGACCTGCGCACACTGGATGATGTGATCGACGGTGCGGACCTTTTCCTGGGCCTCTCCGGTCCCGGCGTTCTGACCGCAGAACAAGTCGGCCGGATGACCAAGAAGCAGCCGATCATCTTCGCCCTTGCCAACCCGACGCCGGAGATCATGCCCGACCTCGCCCGTGCCGTTGCCCCCGATGCGATCATCGCCACAGGGCGCAGCGACTTCCCGAACCAGGTCAACAACGTCCTGTGCTTTCCGTTCATCTTCCGCGGCGCGCTTGACGTCGGCGCGACCGAGATCAACGACGAGATGAAGATCGCCTGCATCGAAGGCATCGCCGCCCTCGCCCGCGCCACCACCAGCGCCGAGGCCGCCGCCGCCTATCAGGGCGAGCGTCTGACCTTCGGCACCGATTACCTGATCCCCAAGCCCTTCGATCCGCGCCTGTCTGGCATCGTCTCCTCTGCCGTGGCCAAGGCCGCGATGGAAAGCGGCGTGGCGACGCTGCCGATTGACGACCTTGCCGCCTACAAGGCCAAGCTGAATTCCTCAGTCTTCAAATCGGCCATGCTGATGCGTCCGGTCTTCGAGGCCGCGCAAACCGCCTCGCGCCGCATCGTCTTTGCAGAAGGTGAGGACGAGCGCGTCCTGCGTGCCGCCCAGGCGATCCTTGAAGAAACCACCGAGCAGCCGATCCTGATCGGTCGCCCCGAGGTCATCGAATCCCGCTGCACCCGCGCCGGCCTCAAGATCAAGCCGGGCGTCGATTTCCATGTCGTGAACCCGGAAAACGATCCGCGCTACCGCGACTACTGGATGACCTATCACAAACTGATGGCCCGTCGCGGTGTCACGCCCGAGGTCGCGCGCGCCATCATGCGCACCAACACCACCGCCATCGGCGCGATCATGGTGCACCGTGAAGAGGCCGACAGCCTGATCTGCGGCATGTTCGGCGAATACCGCTGGCACCTGAACTATGTCACACAGGTTCTCGGCAGCCCGGACCGTCAGGCCACAGGTGCCCTGTCGATGATGATCCTTGAAGACGGCCCGCTGTTCCTGACCGACACGCATATCAACCCCGAGCCGAGCCCTCAGCAGATCGCAGAGGCCGCCATCGGCGCGGCGCGTCACGTCAAGCGCTTTGGCCTGACGCCGAAGATCGCGCTCTGCAGCCGCTCTCAGTTCGGCAATCAGGATACCGAGGCCGCCATTCGCATGCGCCTCGCCATGGACATCCTCGATTCCGCACCGCGCGACTTCATGTACGAGGGCGAGATGAACGTGGACACCGCACTGGACGCAAAACTGCGTCATGAAGTGTTCCCCGACTCGCGTCTTGAAGGGGCTGCCAACGTGCTGGTCTTCGGCCATGCCGATACAGCATCCGGCGTGCGCAACATCCTCAAGATGAAGGGCGGCGGGCTGGAAGTCGGGCCGATCCTGATGGGGATGCGCAACTGCGCCCATATCGTCAGCGCCTCGACCACTGCGCGCGGCCTGCTGAACATGGCCGCAATTGCCGGCACCCCGGTCGCCCACTACGGCTGATCAACCAAGGTGCGCCGCCTGTCAGGTGGCGCACCCCGCAAAGCTATGTCCCGGAGACAGGTTTTGCAGACTTTGCAAAGTCGCCCAACCTTCACATCATTCATGAAAACTTCGGAAAATTTGCAAAGTTTTGCAGGCCAGATCCCGCTGAACACGCAAGTTTTTCGCGCGTAGCCGTACAGATCCGCATTCCATTCTTGCCCTGAGGGCACTCGCTCCCGTACCTCATTGGGTACCCGAGGCAACTGCAGGTTGCCAAGGTCAAGGAGGAGGATCTTATGGGTTACAAAGACGTCTATGCCGCTTGGGCTGCGGATCCGGAGGCATTCTGGATGCAGGCCGCCGACGCCATCGACTGGGACCGCAAGCCGAGCAAGGCCCTGTATGACGAAAACGCGCCGCTCTATGAGTGGTACTCGGACGGGATGGTCAACGCCTGCTGGAACGCCGTCGACCGCCATGTCGAAAATGGCCGGGGGGAGCAGACGGCCATCATCTACGACAGCCCGATCACCCACACCAAGCGCGAAATTTCCTATGTCGAGCTGCGCAACCGCGTTGCCACCCTTGCCGGGGCCCTGCGCGCCAAAGGCGTGGAAAAGGGCGACCGAGTCATCATCTACATGCCGATGATCCCTGAGGCGATCGAGGCGATGCTGGCCTGTGCGCGCATCGGCGCGGTGCATTCGGTTGTCTTCGGCGGCTTTGCCGCGAACGAATTGGCGGTGAGGATCGACGATTGCCAGCCCAAGGCGATCATCGCCGCCTCCTGCGGGTTGGAGCCTGGGCGCACCGTGCACTACAAACCTCTGCTCGACGGGGCGATTGATCTGGCGAAGCACAAGCCCGATTTCTGCGTGATCTATCAGCGTGAACAGGAAGTGGCTCAGCTGATCCCGGGGCGTGACGTGAACTGGCACGGCTTTCAGTATGGCATTCAGCCGGTCGACTGCCTGCCCGTCGAGGGCAATCATCCGGCCTATATCCTCTATACCTCCGGCACCACCGGCCAGCCAAAGGGCGTCGTGCGCCACACCGCCGGGCATCTGGTGGCGCTGGAATGGTCAATGCAGAACGTCTACGACGTCGACCCCGGTGATGTATTCTGGGCGGCCTCCGATGTCGGTTGGGTCGTCGGGCACAGCTATATCTGCTACGGGCCGCTGGTGCATGGCAACACCACCATCGTGTTTGAGGGCAAGCCGATTGGCACACCGGACGCGGGTACCTTCTGGCGGGTGATCTCCGAGCACAAGGTCAAGAGTTTCTTCACCGCCCCCACCGCCTTTCGCGCCGTCAAACGCGAGGATCCGGAGGGCGAATATGTGCGCAAGTATGACCTCAGCTGCCTCAAGAACGTCTACCTCGCGGGTGAGAGGGCCGATCCCGACACGCTGATCTGGGCACAGGAAAAGCTGGGCAAGCCGGTGATCGACCATTGGTGGCAGACCGAAACCGGCTGGCCCGTTGCCGCCAACCCGATGGGGATCGAACCGCTACCGTTCAAGCTCGGCTCGCCCTCCGTTCCGATGCCCGGGTACGATGTGCAGGTGCTGGATGAGGCGGGTCAGCCCATGCCCGCCGGCCAGCTCGGCGCGATTGCCATCAAGCTGCCCCTGCCCCCCGGCACTTTACCGACGCTCTGGCAGGCCGAGGCGCGGTTCCGCTCAAGCTACCTGACGCACTTCCCCGGCTATTACGAGACGGGCGACGCCGGGATGATCGACGAGGACGGCTATGTCTACATCATGGCGCGCACCGATGATGTCATCAACGTCGCAGGGCACCGTCTGTCGACAGGCGCGATGGAGGAAATCCTCGCGAGCCACCCGGACGTGGCCGAAACCGCCGTCATCGGTGTGTCCGACCCGCTGAAAGGGCAACTTCCACTCGGGTTTGTCTGCCTCTCGAAGGGGGTGAACCGCCCGTATGAGGAGATCGTGCGCGAATGCGTCACCATGGTGCGTGACCGCATCGGCCCGGTTGCGGCCTTCAAGCTGGCGGTGGTGGTGGATCGCCTTCCCAAGACGCGCTCTGGCAAGATCCTGCGTGCGACGATGGTCAAGATCGCGGACGCGGAGGAGTTCAAACTGCCCGCCACCATTGATGACCCGGCCGTGCTTGATGAGATCCGCCTGGCGCTGCAAAGCCTTGGCTATGCCAAGCAAAAGCACCCAGCGTGACATGCAGAAAGGGCGGCTCCTGAGAGCCGCCCCTTCCACTCAACACTGAAAAGATCAGTGTTTGGCCATGAATTCGTCGACCTGACGCTCGGCTTCGTCTTTTTCGATGCCATAGCGTTCCTGGATCTTGCCGACCAGTTGCTGGCGCTTGCCCGCGACGACATCGACGTCGTCATTGGTCAGCTTGCCCCAGTTCTCTTGGGCCGAACCTTTGAATTGCTTCCAGTTACCTTCAATGCGATCCCAGTTCATAAGAGTATCCTCCATCTGAGTTTCTGGATGCTGCTGCATCCTTCACAGACAAAACGTGGCCACAGGCGTCCCGGTTCCACTACCCCGAAAAAGTGCGCCGTAGGATTGGCGAAGATCTGCCACCCTGCTGAGCGCGCAGGCCTCTCCTCAGACGAATTGCTCCTGGATCAGCCGTTCCTCCAGCCCGTGGCCGGGATCGAAGAGGATATTGTGCCGGACATCCGAGGCCGAACTGACCTCAACAGACAGCACGTTGGTGACCGAGCGGCGGCTGTCGGCATCGGCCATGACGGGGCGCTTTTCAGGTTCCAGCACGTCAAAGCGGATGACGGCGGTCTTGCGCAGTAGGGCACCGCGCCAGCGGCGCGGGCGAAACGGCGCAATCGCTGTCAGCGCCAGAACGTCCGACCCGATGGGCAGGATCGGGCCGTGCGCGGAATAGTTATAGGCAGTCGAGCCTGCAGGTGTTGCGATCAGCGCTCCGTCACAGACCAGTTCGTCCAGCCGCACGCGGCCATCAACGGTGATCCGCAGTTTGGCGGCCTGCGGGCCCGCACGCAGCAGCGACACCTCGTTGATGGCCAGCGCGGTCTGGATTTTACCATCGGCGCGGGTGGCGCGCATCTCAAGCGGGTTGATGACCTCTTCCTCGGCGGCGGTCAGACGCTCGACCAGATCCTCTTCGGAATAGTCGTTCATCAGAAACCCGACCGTGCCGCGATTCATCCCGTAGACCGGCGCGCGCAGGTTTGTCGTGCGATGCAGCGTCGCCAGCATGAAGCCATCACCGCCAAGCGCCACGATCACATCGGCTTCACTTTCGGGAACGGAGCCGAACCGCGCGGTCAGGCTCTTGCGCGCCGCCTGCGCCGACGGGCCACGACTGGCGGTAAAAGCAAGCTTGATGCTCATCAGGTGGCTGCCTCGCTTGCGAACCCTGAAACCAAAGGCCCGGAGCGCGTCACGCGTTTCCGAAAGCCGTCTTTCGGTTCCGAAACAATCACAACTCGGGCAAAGGTGCCAGCCCTGCCGCTTTTCATATTGATCATGACGATTTGGACACTTCCTCACATGGCACTGTCATTGTAGGTACCCGCTCAACAGCAGTTGATGGAGTACCCCATGACCGATACCGGCTTTTTCACAGACAGCCTCGAAGCCCGCGATCCGGAAATCTTTGGCGCCATCCGCAAGGAACTTGGCCGTCAACGTGACGAGATCGAGCTGATCGCCTCGGAAAACATCGTCTCCGCCGCCGTGATGGAAGCCCAAGGCTCGGTCATGACCAACAAGTACGCCGAGGGCTATCCGGGCCGTCGCTACTATGGTGGCTGTGAATTCGTCGATATCGCGGAACAGCTGGCCATCGACCGTGCCAAGCAGCTGTTCGGCTGTGAGTTCATCAACGTGCAGCCGAACTCCGGTAGCCAGGCCAACCAGGGTGTCTTCACTGCCCTGCTGCAGCCCGGCGACACCATTCTGGGCATGAGCCTCGACGCAGGTGGTCACCTGACCCACGGCGCCAAGCCGAACCAGTCGGGCAAATGGTTCAACGCCATCCAGTACGGCGTGCGCAAGCAGGACAGCCTGATCGACTACGATCAGGTTCAGGAGCTGGCGACCGAGCACAAGCCCAAGATGATCATCGCAGGCGGCTCAGCGATCCCGCGTCAGGTGGATTTCGCAAAAATGCGCGAGATTGCCGACAGCGTTGGCGCTTACCTGATGGTCGACATGGCGCACTTTGCCGGTCTGGTTGCCGCGGGTGAACACCCCAGCCCCTTCCCCCATGCCGATGTCGTCACCACGACCACTCACAAGACCCTGCGCGGCCCCCGTGGCGGCATGATCCTGACCAACGACGAAGCCATTGCGAAAAAGGTCAACTCGGCCATTTTCCCCGGCATTCAGGGCGGTCCTTTGATGCACGTGATCGCCGCCAAGGCGGTCGCTTTTGGCGAGGCGTTGCGTCCCGACTTCAAGGTCTACCAGAAGCAGGTGCGTGCCAACGCCGTCGCTCTGGCCGATCAGCTGATGAAAGGTGGCCTCGACATCGTCACCGGCGGCACCGACACACACGTCATGCTGGTTGATCTGCGTCCCAAGGGCGTGAAGGGCAACGCGACCGAAAAGGCACTCGAGCGCGCCCATATCACCTGCAACAAGAACGGCATCCCGTTTGACCCGGAAAAACCGATGGTGACCTCGGGCGTGCGTCTCGGCACCCCTGCCGGCACCACCCGTGGCTTTGGCGAGGCTGAGTTCCGTCAGATTGCCGATTGGATCGTCGAAGTTGTCGATGGTCTGGCCGCCAATGGCGAAGAGGGTAACACCGAGGTCGAAGCCAAGGTTGCGGGCGAAGTTGCCGCGCTCTGCGCGCGCTTCCCGCTCTACCCCGGACTCTGAGACAGGGCCTCTTGCCTCTCTCTCGCATGGGCGCTACGCAAGCGCCCATGCGCATTGTCAGAGACCATCAATTCGTCACGGACCGCGATCGCGGTGCCGTTGCAGCCATCGGAAACTTCGATGGCGTGCACTTGGGCCACCGCTCCGTGATCGACCTCGCCCGGGCCGAGGCCACCCGACTGGGTGCCCCCCTTGGCGTCGTCACGTTCGAGCCGCATCCGCGACAGCTGTTTGCGCCCGACTCTGCCGATTTCCGGCTGACCAATTCCACGGCCCGCGCCCATCGGCTGGAAAAGCTGGGTGTCGATGTGCTGTATGAGCTGAATTTCACCCCCTCCCTCGCCAATCTGACGCCGGAAGCCTTCGCCAATGGCGTGCTGCGTGCGGGGCTGGGGCTGCGCAAGATCGTCGTCGGCGCGGATTTTCATTTCGGCAAGGGTCGCGCGGGCGGCGTCGCGGACCTGATCGCCTTTGGCGACGCCTATGGTATCGAAGTGGAGGTCGTCCCCTTGCTGGAAAACGAATCCGAGGAGGTCTCCTCCACCGCGATCCGCACCGCACTGGCCGAGGGGCGCCCACGCGACGCCGCGGCCATGCTGGGCCACTGGCACCGGATTGAGGGCACCGTGGTGCGTGGCGATCAGCGCGGCCGTGACCTTGGTTATCCGACGGCGAACATGTGGCTACGCGGCCTGCACAAGCCCTGCTTTGGCGTCTATGCAGTGCTGGTCGATGTGCTGAACGGCCCCAATCAGGGCAGCTACAAGGGGGCCGCCTCGCTGGGTTTGCGCCCGATGTTCGACGGCAAGGTGCCCAACCTGGAAACCTTCGTGTTCGATTTCAGCGGCGATCTCTATGGTGCAGAGCTGTCGGTCGCCTTGGTCGAGTATCTGCGCCCCGAGATGACCTTCGACGGACTTGAGGGGCTGATCGCCCAGATGGATGCCGACTGCCTGCGCGCCCGCCAGATACTGGATGCGGTATGAGCGGCCCGTACAAAGATCCCATTGATCGCACAGGCTTGCGCCCCCGCTTCTGGGAACATGTCCCGCTCAAGAAGATGTCCCAGAAGGAATGGGAAGCGCTCTGTGACGGCTGCGGCAAGTGCTGCCTGAACAAGCTGGAGGACGAGGAAACCGGCGAGGTCGCCCTGACCCGGGTTGCCTGTCGCCTGCTGGACGGGCATTCGTGCCTGTGTTCGCAATATCCGATCCGCCACCAGTTCGTGCCCGAATGCATCTCTCTCTCGGCCAAGAACCTCGAAAGCCATCTGTATTGGATGCCCGAAACCTGCGCCTATCGCCTGCTGCATGAAGGGCGCCCGCTGTTTCACTGGCATCCGCTGATCTCGGGCGATCCGCAGAGCGTGCATGACGCGGGCGTTTCCGCACAGGACATCACGGTGCCCGAGTTCGAGATCGACGAGGAGGACTGGGAGGACTACATCATCGAGGAGCCGACCTAATGTTTTTTGCCTCTGACAACGCAGGCCCTGCGCATCCCTCCATCATCGAAGCGATGGCGACGGGCAATGACGGCTATCAGATGCCTTACGGCAACGACACGATCATGGAGAAGGTCCGCGACCGTCTGCGCGTGATCTTCGAGGCCCCCGAGGCCGCTGTTTATCTGGTGGCCACCGGCACGGCTGCGAACTCGCTCGCTCTCGCAACCTATTGCCAGCCATGGCAAACTGTCTACTGCAGCCCCGTCGCCCATATCTTTGAGGACGAGTGCAATTCGCCCGAATTCTACATGGGGGGCGCCAAGCTGACCCTTGTGGGCGACAGTGACAAGATGACCCCCGACGCCCTGCGCGCCGCCATGGGGCACGAGGCCCGCATCGCCGTGCACTCGGCCCAGCCCGGCCCACTCTCGATCACGCAAGCCACTGAAAAGGGTCGCATCTACACCTGTGACGAGATCGCAGCGCTGTCCGCGATTGCCGCAGACCTGGGCCAGCCGACGCATCTGGATGGCGCGCGCTTTGCCAATGCTCTGGTCGCGCTTGGCTGTACGGCGGCGGAGATGACCTGGAAAGCGGGCGTTGATGTTGTCAGCTTCGGCGGCACCAAGAACGGCTGCATTGGTGTCGAGGCGGTGATTTTCTTCGATCCCGCAAAGGCTTGGGAGTTCGAATTGCGCCGCAAGCGGGGCGCGCATCTGTTCTCCAAGCATCGCTACCTCTCGGCGCAGATGCTGGCTTACCTTGAGGGCGACCTCTGGCTCGACCTCGCGCGGCAGTCAAACGCGCGCATGGCGATGTTGGCTGAAGGCCTGCGTAAGATCGGTGCCAGCTTCGTGCAGGAACCGCAGGCGAATATGGTCTTTGCCCGCCTGCCCCGCGCCACGCACAAACGTCTTAAAGACGCCGGCGCGCTGTACTATCTGACCATCGGAGAGCTGGAAGGCGACGACGAGACGGAGTTGCTGACTGGCCGCTTTGTCTGCGACTGGTCCCTCCCCGAAGCTGAGATCCGCCGGTTCCTCGACATCGCCGCTGGTTGAGATTTTGCTGTCAGGGGCGGGGCTTACGCCTCGCTCCTGACAACATCGGACGCCAGAAACGCCTGGACGGCATCAGCGACCTGCGCCGCATGCGTCACGGGCCCCATGTGGGCAGCGCCCTCGATCACCACACGCTCAGCAAAGGGCATCTGAACTTGCAGCGCATCATTGATACGCGCCGCAAATATCGGGCCAACCTCGCCCTCCATCAGCAGAACCGGACAGGTAAGCGCCGTCAGACGGCCGCGCGACAACATGCCAGCGGGGTCGCCATAGTTCGTCTCGCGGATCGCATCGATCAGAGGGATGCGCGCCGTGAAGGCCTCGCGCTGCGCCTCAGGCAGACGCTCCCATGCACGGCCATCACCCCAGACGCTCATGAAGGCACGGGCCGCACCCTCGTGATCACCCGCCGCATAGGCCTCGGCATAGGGCGCCATCTTGGCATCGTGCTCGGCCTGCAGACCCGGAAAGGCCCGGAAACCAGCGGTAAAGAACACCGGTTCATAGAGAGCAAGCGAGCGGACAAGCTCAGGCCGCTCGACGGCGAGACGCAGTGCGACTGTCGCGCCAAAGGAATGACCCAGCACATCGACAGGGCCATCCCCCCAGCTCTCCAGCAGCCCGGCGGCCATCTCAACACTCTGTTCCTGAAAGGAAACATCGGCATGCCAGTCACCGCTTTTGCCATGGCCCGGCAGATCAAAGGCCCGCATGTCCATCTCGGGGGCCAGCCGCGTCGCCACGCCCTGCCAGGCTCCGGAATGGGCCAGAGAGCAGTGGATCATCAGCATGCGACGCCTGGCACTGTCCTCCTCGCCCCAGGATCGCCACGCGGTTTCATGGCCGCCGAAAAGAGAGTGCAACATCAGAGCGTCCCGTCGAGGAAGGCCTCAAGATCATCGAGGCGGTCATGGCCCCAGAAGCGCTCCGAACCGTCGACGATATAGAAGGGCGCACCGAAGACACCGGCATTCAGCGCCTCTTCGGTGTTGCGGGTGAAGGTTTCGGCACCGGCGAGCAGGCCGCTGTCGGCCAGAGCAGGGTCGAAACCGGCCTTGGAGAGGCACGCCCGGATCACGTCATCCTCGGCGACATTCTTTTCCTCAACCCAGCACGCCGCCAGTATCAGTTGGCAGAGCAAACCGACATCGCCGCCCCCTGCGGCCTGCGCCGCGATGATCGCATAGCAGGACGGCGCGGGATTGGTCGGAAAAAACGCCGGATGCAGTGTCAGCGGCAAACCGGTCTTCACACTCGCGCGACGCAGTTCCTGCAGACGATATTCCTTGCGGGACGCCGAACGATCCTTCAGGGCAATGCCGCCATTGAGCGACGTAACCCTCGGGAGATCAACGGGTTTATAGGCAATCGTCGCGCTGTGTCTGGCGGCAATCTGCTCCAGCCGCCCGCCAGCGAGATAGGCAAAAGGCGAAATCGTGGTGAAATAGTAATCGATATGCTTGGTCATTTTCCCAGCCTTCTGAACGCGGGTTGTTTGGCAAGACCGTAACGGGGTGTTAAGCGGGGTTCAACGTCACGAATCTGTCATTGCGCAGGCCCCCGGAGACCAATCCATGCCTAATATTATCGAGCCCAAGCTGATTGCGGGCAATTCTAACATGCCCCTGGCCACAGCGATTGCACGACGCATGTCGATGCACCGCGGGATGAGCGTGGATCTGGTGAAGGCCAGGGTCGAGCGTTTCAACGACGGCGAAATCTTCGTCGAAGTCTTTGAAAACGTGCGTGGTGAGGACATGTTCATCATCCAGAGCACGTCGAACCCGGCCAACGACAACCTGATGGAACTGCTGATCATGACCGACGCGCTACGCAGGTCCTCGGCGGCACGCATCACGGCCGTGATCCCCTATTTCGGCTATGCCCGTCAGGACCGCCGCACCAAGGCGCGCACCCCCATCACCGCCAAGCTGGTGGCCAATATGCTGGTCGAGGCCGGCGTCGAACGGGTGCTGACGCTGGACCTGCATGCGGCTCAGATTCAAGGGTTTTTCGACATTCCCGTCGACAACCTCTATGCCAGCCCGATCTTTGCGCTGGACATCATGGAGCAGTTCAAGGACCGCCTGCAGGATGTCATGGTCGTCTCGCCCGACGTTGGCGGTGTGGCGCGTGCGCGTGAGCTGGCCAAGCGGATCAACGTGCCCCTGTCGATCGTCGACAAGCGCCGCGAGAAGCCCGGTGAGATTGCCGAGATGACCGTCATCGGTGAGGTGAAGGACAAGATCTGCATTATCGTCGATGACATCTGCGACACGGCAGGTACGCTCTGCAAGGCCGCGGAATTGTTGATGGAATACGGCGCGACCGAGGTGCACTCCTACATCTCGCACGGGGTTTTGTCGGGGCCTGCGGTCGAGCGGATCTCGAATTCCGTCATGAAGAATCTGGTGATCACCGATTCCATCGCCGCCACCGATCCGGTGAAAGCCTGCGACAAGATCCGCATCCTGCCGACGGCGCCGATGTTCGCCCAAGCCATCCTGAACATCTGGAACGGCACCTCGGTCAGTTCGCTGTTCGAGACCGGCACGCTGGAGCCGATCTATGAGGGCTACTTTCGCGGCTGATCGCGGCGGCTGAAAGCTGAAATTGGGGCGTGGGACCGGGATGCCGGGCCTGCGCCCTTTTTGCATTTTGGCGGACATCGGGGTGTCGGTATCTGGTCGGTATGCCGTCGGTAAGTGGGCGGTGCGATTTTGGCACGCGCGGAAGGGGGCGCTGCCCCCGGCGCGGGGCGCCTCCCCCGAAGTATTTCGGGCAAGATGAGAGAGCTTTTGGGCGGGGCGAGAGACGGGCGGCGCGCGGGGGGGGAGCGTTAGCGGCGGGCGGCGAAGAAGGTTTTCAGCAGGGCTTGGGCCTCGGGGGCGGCGATGTCGTCGTAGACCTCGGGGATGTGGTGGCACTGGGGGTGGGTGAAGATGCGAGGGCCTTGTGCGATGCCGCCAGATTTCGGGTCCGCCGCGCCGTAGTAAAGGCGGGCGATGCGGGCGGCAGCGATGATGGCGGCGCAGGCGGGGCAAGGCTCCAGCGTGACGTAGAGCGAGAAGCCCGGCAGGCGTTCGGTTTTCAGCGCAGCACAGGCGGCGCGGATCACCAGCACCTCGGCATGGGCGGTGGGATCGCTGCGTTCGCGGGTGCGGTTGCCGTCGGCGGCGACGAGGCGGCCAGAGGGGTCGATCAGGGCGGCGCCGACCGGCACCTCGCCGCGGGCGGCGGCGGCGCGGGCCTCGGTGAGCGCGATCTGCATATGAGAGGTGAACATCATGCGCCTTAGGTGGCCTGTGCAGCGCGGCCTTGCAAGAAGATCTCTTCCTTGGCGACGTGATCCGCGCTAGAGCCGGTGCATGACACGCAAGCCCACGCCCCGCCCCGAGAGCCCCGAACCGACATCCCCCCGCCGCGACATGCAGGACGGGGCCGCGATGGCGCCCGAAACCGGTGCTGCTGGCGTGCCCGAAAAGCCCGCGCCCCAGCCAGAGACCGAGAGCGCTGGCCGCCCCGGAGATCGCATCGCCAAGGTGCTGTCGCGCGCCGGTGTCGCAAGCCGTCGCGACGCCGAGAAGATGATTGCCGAGGGCCGCGTTGCGGTGAACGGCAAGGTCATCGACAGCCCGGCGCTGAACATTACCGGCGGTGCGCGCATCACCGTCGATGGCAAGCCGATTGCCGCGGCCGAGCCGGCGCGCATGTGGCTGTATCACAAGCCCACGGGTCTGGTGACCACGACCAAGGATGAACAGGGGCGCGACACGATCTTTGACGCCCTGCCCGAGGATATGCCGAGGGTACTGTCGGTCGGGCGGCTCGACCTCAATTCCGAGGGGCTGTTGCTGCTGACCAATGACGGCGGCATCAAGCGCCAGCTGGAGCTTCCCTCGACCGGCTGGTTGCGGCGTTACCGGGTGCGCGTGAAGGGCGATCCGACCGAGGAGATGCTGGAGCCGTTGCGCGAAGGCATCGTGGTCGATCGCGAGGAATTTCAGCCGATGATCGTGTCGATCGACCGTCAGCAGGGCGCCAATGCCTGGCTGACGATTGCGCTGCGCGAGGGCAAGAACCGCGAGATCCGGCGCGCGCTGGAGAATGTCGGGCTGGTGGTGAACCGGCTGATCCGGGTCAGCTATGGCCCGTTCCAGCTGGGCACGCTGAAGGTCGGTGCTGTGGAAGAGATCAAGCGGCGCGTCATGCGCGATCAGCTGGGTCTGGAGCCGGAAGACGAAGAGACCGCCGCCCCTGCCCCGCGCAAGCGGCTGGTGCGCAAAAGCAAACCTGCGGGCATCGGGTCGGACATCACCGAAGAGACCTTTGGCGGGCGGGGTCGTCCCGGTGCCAAGGCAGGCCCGAAAGCGGGGCCGAACGCAGGCCCGAAGTCTGGTGCCAAGTTCGCCGCGAAAAGCGGCCTGCGTGCGGGCGGTGGCACGGGATCGAAGCCTGCGGGCACCTTTGAGGGACGTGGCGCGGCCGGCGGCAAGCCAGGCGGCAAAAGTTTTGGCGGGCGGCCCGGCGAGTCCAAGGGCTATGCTGGCAAAGGCTATGCGGGCAAGGGTGAGGGTCGCTCGTCTGAAGGGCGGTCTTCTGAGGGCCGGTCTGCTGAGGGTCGCGGTGGCGCGACGGGTGGCGGGCGGACGTTCTCGTCCGGTGGCGCTGAGGCGAAACCGGGTGGGCCGCGTCGCTTTGCCTCCTCGGGGAATTCTGGCGCAAGCTCTGCCGGGCCGCGGCCAACGGCGGCCAATCCCGGCTTCAGCAAGCCGAGCACCGGCAAACCGGCTGGCAAACCCTCTGGCGGCAGGCCGTCTGGCGGCAAACCCGCGGGCCGTGGTCCGGGCGGTCCCAAGGGGCCACCGCGCGGCAAGCCGCGCGACCGGGGCTGAGCGCATCGGTTTGCTGAAGGCTGTCGGCTGTCAGCGGCCATCGACGTTTGACGAAAGGCATCGCCCTGCTGCGCGCGGGCGGTGCCTTTTGCCATACGCCTTGCCAGTGCGGCTGCCTGCTCTAGTGTTGGCAGGGGGCGCGCGGGCCGGGCGGCCCTATCGCGGGACACCACTAGGAAAGCCGTCCCCGGCTTCTTAAGTGTTCCTTAGGCAGCTGGAGGCCCTGACATGGCACGCGTGATCTTTGTTCTGTTGATTTTGGGCGGCGTTGTGGCCCTCGCCGCGACGCTGATGGCGGCGATTGGCGGGGCGGCGGACCGGCGGCGGCTGACCTCTGGCCAGCGCCTGCCGACACAGCTGCGCAGCACGACATCGCAGAAAGTCGCCTATGGCTTGCTGATCGCGGTGATGTTCGGCGTCGCCTCGGGACTGATGGGCGCATGAGCGGCGGAAAGGACCTTCGGCAATGATGGATCGGCAGAGCAACGCGGGCCCCTTGGGCAAACGCGGCGGCCCCCGCGCTGTTGTGGCGCCGGGCGGGGCGCGGGTGAACACGCTCTACCTGCCGTCGGTGCTGCTGGCGGTGACCTCGCTCTTTGCCCCGCCCGCAGGGTTGGCCTTTGGCCTTGGCGGCGCGGCCCTGTGGTGGGGCGCGGCGCTGATGACGCGTGAGGGGCTGGCGGCCGAGCAGGCGTTTCTGGGGCGCAAGACCGCCCGCCGACCTGCCCTGCCGCGCAAGATGCTGGGCAGCGCGATGATCGCGCTCGGCACCGCCTTTGGCGCGCTGGCACATGGCCAGACGGCGGGGGGCGCGGTGATCTATGCGCTGGTTGCCGGGGCGCTGCACGCCGTGGCCTTTGGCCTTGATCCGCTGCGCGATCGCTTTGGCGAGGGGGTCGATGCCCATCAGCATGACCGTGTCGCCCGTGTGGTCGAGCGCGCCGAAGAGCATCTGTCGGGCATCCGCACCGCCATTGCAGCGCTGCACGACCGGTCCCTGAACAGCCGCGTCGCCGCCTTTGAACACAGCGCCCGCGAGATGATTGCCGAGGTCGAGGATGACCCGCGCGATCTGCCCCAGGCGCGGCGCTACCTCGGGGTTTACCTGCAGGGCGCGCAGGACGCCTCGGAGAAGTTCGCCGCCCATTATGCCCGCCACGGCGAGGTCGGGGCACGGCGCACATATGAGGCGCTTCTGGATGATCTGGAACAGAATTTTACCGCCCGCACACAACAGATGTTACAGGATGACGCCACGGATATGAGCATCGAGATCGAGGTGCTGCGAGAGCGTTTGCAACGCGATGGCGTCACGCCGACCCATCCCGCAGAAACGGAGTGAGCTGACATGTCCCAGGATGTGCGAACCAAGGCGAAACAATCGCAAAAGCTGGTCGAAGAGGTGACGGCTTTGGAATTGCCCGAACCCTCGCCCGAACTGGGCCTCGACCCCGGCGAAGAGGCGGCCTTTGACGACGATGACAGCCCGCTGAGCGACGAGATCCGCGCCCGCATGGCGCAGATCGACATGACCAGCAGCCAGTCCATCGTCGGCTTTGGGGCCGCCGCGCAGGGCGAATTGCAGCAGATCAGCCAGGCGATGCTGTCGGATGTGCGCACCAAGGACGTCGGCCCCGCCGGTGACAGCCTGCGCGAGATCGTCAGCACCCTGCGCGGCTTTGCCGTCAGCGAGCTCGACGTGCGCCGCGACCGCTCGCTCTGGGAACGTGTCACCGGACGCGCCGCGCCCTTCGCCCGCTTCACCGCGCGGTTCGAAGATATCCAGACCCAGATCGACCGTATCACCGATGACCTGCTGGGGCACGAGCATCGGCTGCTGAAGGATATCAAGGCGCTCGACCTGCTCTATGAAAAGACGCTGGGGTTCTATGACGAACTCGGCCTCTATATCGCGGCGGGCACGCAGCGGCTCTGGCAGCTCGACAAGCAGGAAATCCCGGCGCTGGAACGGGCAATGCAGGCCGCGCCCGGGGACGATGCCCAGATGAAGGCGGCGCAGGACCTGCGCGACATGCGAAGCGCAAGAGACGATCTGGAACGTCGGGTGCATGATCTGAAACTGACGCGGCAGGTGACGATGCAGTCCCTGCCCTCGATCCGGCTGGTGCAGGAAAACGACAAAACGCTGGTGACCAAGATCAACTCGACCCTCGTCAATACCGTGCCGCTCTGGGAAAGCCAGCTGGCGCAGACCATCACGATCCGGCGCAGCGCCGAGGCGGCGGATGCGGTGCGCGCCGCCAATGACCTGACCAATGACCTGCTGAAGGGCAATGCGGCACAGCTGCGCCAGACCAACCGCGTGGTGCGCGAAGAGAACGAGCGTGGCGTCTTCGACATCGAGGCCGTAAAGCAGGCGAACGACGATCTGATTGGCGCGATCCGCGAAAGCCTGGCGATCGCCGATCAGGGCAAGGCCCGCCGCGCCGCCGCCGAAGCCGACCTCAGGAAAATGGAGGCGGACTTGCGCGATGCCCTGTCGCAGGCCAAATCCCATGCCACCGGTCTGGGCGAGACAACGGCACAATCGGTGCCGAGGCGCTGAGCAGACCCAAGAGGTAAAGACATGCGGGCGATTTTGCAAAGGGTGAGCGAGGCGCAGGTGCGCGTGGCAGGCGACGTCATCGGGCAATGCGGGCCCGGCCTCATGGTGCTGGTCTGTGCCATGCAGGGCGACACCACAGCCAATGCCGACAAGCTGGCCACCAAAATAGCGCGACTCCGGATCTTCGACGACGGTGAAGGCAAGATGAACCGCTCGATCCTCGATATCGGCGGCAGCGCACTGGTGGTCAGCCAGTTCACGCTGGCCGCAGACACCAGCCGCGGCAACCGGCCCGGCTTTTCAGCCGCCGCCGCACCGGACGAGGGCCGCATGCTCTATGAGCATTTCACCCTCGCGCTGGCCGCTCAGGGAATAGCCGTGGAAACCGGAGAATTCGGCGCCGATATGAAGGTGTCTCTGATCAACGACGGGCCGATCACCATCTCACTTGAGGTTTGAGACTAATATCGCCTCTCTGAGGCGAGCCTCCGGCGGGGATATTTGCAACAGGGAAACGAGGGGCCGCCCTGCATGATTTCCCTGTCGGAAATATCCCGGGGGTGAATGGCGCCGCAGGCGTCAGAGGGGGCAGAGCCCCCTGACTTGGCTCAAACCGAGACTTCGGCCATCAGGGCATCCTTGGTGATGTCCTCCTTGGTGCCCGACGCCGTGACTGAACCGCGGCGCATGACGTAGAAGCGGTCGGCGAGGGTATAGGCGAACTCGAAATACTGCTCGACCAGCACGATGGCCATGTCGCCTTTGTCCCGCAGGTATTCGATGACCCGGCCAATCTGCTGGATGATGTTGGGCTGGATACCTTCTGTCGGTTCGTCCAGCAGCAGCAGTTTTGGTTTCGTAATGATCGCGCGGGCGAAGGCCAGTTGCTGTTGCTGACCGCCCGAGAGGTCGCCGCCGCGGCGGTGCAGGAATTCCTTCAGGATCGGGAACAGCTCGTAGATCTCGTCGGGGATGACATGCTCAGAACGTGGTAGGCAGGCGTAGGCGGTTTGCATGTTCTCCTCGACCGTCAGCAGCGGGAAGATCATCCGGCCTTGCGGCACGTAGCCGATGCCTTTGTGCGCCAGGACATGGGCGGGGAGTTTGCCGAGGTCTTCGCCGTCGAGGCTCATGCTGCCGCCAGAGCGGGGGTGGGTGCCGGAGATCGCCTTGAGCAGCGACGTCTTGCCGACCCCGTTGGTGCCCATGATGCAGGTGACTTGGCCGGTATGGGCCTGCAGGTCGATCCCGTTGAGGATCTGGCTTTGGCCGTAGTGCAGGGTAAGGCCTTGGACATTCAGCATTTCTCAGCGCCCCAGATAAACTTCGATGACTTTGGGATTGGCGGTGACGTGATCGAGTGAGCCTTCGGCCAGCACCGAGCCCTCGTGCAGCACCGTGACCTTGCACTCCAGCCGGCGGACGAACTCCATATCGTGTTCGACGACGACGACGGCGCGGGTCTTTGCGGCCTCTTTCAGCAGGTCGGTGGTGTGTTCACGCTCGGCCAAGGTCATGCCGGCGGCAGGTTCATCAACCAGCAGAAGGCGGGGTTCCTGCGCCAGCAGCATGCCGATTTCGAGCCATTGCTTCTGGCCGTGGCTGAGCTCCCCAGAGGTGCGCATCAGCGCGTCGGAAAGTCCGACCTCGGAGGCGAGCTGTTCGACGCGGCCGAGATCCTTGAAGGAGGGTTTGTAGAACAGGCAGGAGAAGGAGGCGCGCGGGTTCTTCAGCGCCATCAGCAGGTTGGCGTGGACGGTCTGATCCTCGAACACCGTGGGGCGCTGGAATTTGCGGCCGATGCCAGCCTGGGCGATCCTGGCTTCGTTCATCTTGAGCAGGTTGATGGATTTCTCGCCCCAGATGACGCGGCCCTCGTCGGGTTTGGTCTTGCCGGTGACGATGTCCATGAAGGTGGTCTTGCCCGCACCGTTCGGGCCGATGATGGCGCGCATCTCGGACTCGCCGATCTGGAAGGACAGGTTGCGGATGGCCTTGTAGCCGTCGAACGTGACGGAAACGCCGGAAACTTCGAGCAGTGTGGGCATTACTTGCGGCCCTCCCCTTCGCGCAGGGCACCCTTGTCGGGGCCGTAGTCTGCGCCGTGACGGTTGGGGGCGATGCGGTCGGTGATCAGGTCGACCAGCCCGCCGATGCCCTTGGGGGCGAACAGCGTGACCAGCACGAACGACAGGCCGAGCAGCACCAGCCACCAGTCGACCCAGTCGATGGTGTAAAAGCCCAGCGGGATCGAGGGCACGCCGCCGCCGGTGAACCATGTGGAAACGAGGCTGACCAGCGCCGCGCCGATGACGGCGCCGTAGAGGCGGCCGCGCCCGCCGATGGCGACCCAGACGGCGAGGTAGATCGAGGCGATCGGCGCGACCTCGCCGGGGTTGATGATGCCGGCCTGTGGGTAGTAGAGCGCGCCGGCGATGGCGGCGATGATCGCCGTGAAGGTGAAGATGAACAGCTTGTAGCCCTCGACCGAGTAGCCGAGGAAGCGCACGCGCGCTTCGTCATCGCGGATACCGCGCACGACCGAGCCGAACTTGCCCGAGACGACCCAGGCGCAGACCAGGTAGCCGAGGGCCAGCGCAAAGGCCGAGCCCCAGAAGAACCACATCGAGATGTCGTCCTGCCCCGCCTTGACGCCGGGAAGGTTCTGCAGGCCCGACAGGCCGTTGTTGCCGCGCAGGCCGGATTCGTTCTGGAAAAGATAGAGCGAGAGCGCCAGCGTCATGGCTTGCGTCAGGATCGAGAGGTAGACGCCGGTGACGCGGGAGCGGAAGGCGAGCCAGCCGAAGACGAGGGCCAGGATGCCGGGCACGATCACCACCAGCGCCATCTGCGCCCAGAAGCTATGGGCGAAATACCAGATCGGCGGAAAGTCCGAGGAGCCGACGACACCAAAGATCTGGGAGCCGATGGCGTCCGTGATCTCGCCCGGGGTCGGGGGAATGGGAGAATTGGCGAGGGAGCCTGCGACGATGATCTCGGTGCGGGCGTACATCAGCCACATGCCGACCATGTAGCCGCCAAGGCCAAAGAAGGCGAAGTGGCCGAGCGAGAGGATGCCGCAGTAGCCCCAGACGATATCCATCGCCACGGCGACGAGGCAGAGGCAGAGCGTCTTGCCTAGCGTCTTGACGAAGGAGGTGGAGATCAGGCCTGCGCCGGTGGCCTCGCTCATCAGGGTGATGGCGAGGGTGAAGAGTGCAAGGCAGGCAAGGAACACCAGGATCGATGGGTTGCGGGCGATGAAGCTGCGTCTCATGGCATGGGGCCTTCGGCGTCTTTGGGGGCGACGGCGGGGGGGCGCTGCCCCCCGTCAGCGGCGCTGACTCCCCCCGGGATATTTTCAACAGGGAAACTTTTGACCGGCTTGTTGAGGTAAGCCGGGGGCAGCAGGGTCAGAGTGAAGGCGGCGGGGTACATCATCATGGGCGCGGCTCCGTACGGTCCCGGCCGCCGTCGATGACGGTGAGCGGGGGCGGTCGAGGTTGGCGGGGCGTTTGTAGGGGAACATGGTGTCAATCTCCCGCGGCGCGGCCCTTGAGGGCGATGATGCCCCTTGGGCGGAACTGGATGAAAATGATGATGAAGATGATCATGTAGGTTTGGGCGGCGAGGGTGTTGGAGGGGTTGAACCACTCGATGCCCTTTTGCAGCGAGCCGATCATCAGGGCGCCGAACAGCGTGCCCCAGATATTGCCGACGCCGCCGACCACCACGGTCATGAAGGACTGCACGATGTAGTCCTGGCCGAGCTCTGACGTGACCTTGGCGTAGAGGCCGATGGCGACGCCGGCGATGCCGGCAATGCCGGAGCCGAGGCCGAAGGTCAGCATGTTGACGTATTCGGGGTTGATGCCCATCGAGGCGGCCATCTTGGGGTTTTGCGTCACGGCGCGGGTTTCAAGCCCGAGGCGGGTCTTCTTCATGATGAAGAGGAACAGGCAGAGGAAGATCAGCGCCAGCACGAAGATGGCGATGCGGATATAGGAGATGCCGACGACATCGTTGATCACCAGACCTCCATCCAGCCAGGCGGGCGAGGTCAGCGGGCGGGCCTGGGTGCCGAAGATGTTCTTGGCGAGCTGTTGCAGCGCGATCGAGATGCCGAAGGTGGCGAGCAGGGTTTCCAGCGGGCGGGAGTAGAGCCAGCGGATCACCAGACGCTCCATCGCGACGCCAGCGGCGAAGGTGACGGCGAAGGCCAGCGGGATCGCGACGATGATCGAGACGGTGTAATTGGGGATGATTTGCTGAACCACATAGCCGGTATAGGCGCCCATCATGATGAATTCGCCATGCGCCATGTTGATCACGCCCATGACGCCGAAGGTGATGGCGAGGCCGATGGCAGCAAGGAAGTAGATCGAACCAAGCGAGAGCGCGTCGAGACAGAGGTCGATGAACTGCATCAGTCCGACCTTGAGGGCGGATTTGTGCAGGGCCGCGTTGGCAGCCTGCGTCACCTCGGAATTGGGTTCGGAGTAGGTCTCGTAGAAGGTGAAGTCATCGATGATCTCGTCAATCTCGTCCGTGGTGGCGGCGGCCTCGGCGGTGCCGGCGGCGACCAGCGCGTCATAGGCGCGGTTGCGGGCGGCATTGGTGCCGAGCTCGGCCACGGGCACGCCGCCGACAGCGCCATCGACGATATTGGCGGTCAGGGTGTCGCGCAGATCGCGGTCGTTGAGCAGGCGCGGCGCAAGGCCCTCGGCGACCAGCAGCTGATAGGCGGCCTCGCGCGAGAGGATCTCGGAGCCGGGCTTGATCTGGCGCGCGACGTTCTTGGCGTCGGGGAGGGTTTTCGCGGCCTTCAGCGTGGTGGCGACCAGCGGGTTCAGCGTGGCGCGGACATCGACGCCGGTGTCGCCCGCGACCTTTTCGATGGCGGCGATGCGGGTGGCGGTGTCGGCATCGAAGCGGATGGTCAGCAGGGTTTCCAGGTGTTCCTTGCGCGCCTTCAGGCCCGGGTCCGTCTCGGAGGCAATGGAGTCGCGCAGGGGGGCGAGGTGGCTTTGCTCGCCGTTGCGCTCAATCGCGTCGAGCGCCTCGGCGCGTTTGGCGGGGTTGGGGTCGGTCAGCTGGAATTTCACCAGAGCGACGGCGATCACGGCGCGGATGCCGGAGTTCGGTTTCAGCTGGTCGATGGCGTCCTTGTCGACGGTGGCGACGACAGCGCCGGTGTCAAAATCGATCAGGTCATATTGCTTGGCGTTCTTGACCGCCTTGAAGAACAGCCCGTCGGCTTTGCGCTGCCACATGTCGCGGTCGGCCCAGGTCACCAGCACGAAGGGCGCCTGCGCCAGGCCAGAGGCGGCGACGGCATCAATCGCGGGCTGAATGGTCACGCGGGAGCTTTCGACGATCAGCGCGGCATTGGCTTGCAGGATCGGCTGAATGCTGGCGTCCTGAGCGCGCGCGACCGGGGCCAGTGTGGCGAAGGCAAGGCCGACCACCAGCGCAAGAGCTGTTGAAATGCGTTTGATCATAATGTCCTGCAGGCCGGAAGGAGGAGACATGCACACTGCAATGGAGAGCGCGCCTTGGGTCGGGCGGAACCGCTGAGGGAGGAGGAGAACCGCCCCGCCCGAGAGCTGTCAGGGCATCAGGGCCACTGACATCGCCGATATGTGAGGGGCCCGGAGAGGCTCCGGACCCCGGTCACATCAGTAGTTGGACTTCTGCTGCACGCAGGTTTTGGTTTCGGTGTTGTACATACCGCAGTCCAGCGTCACCCAGTCGGATTCCAGCACTGCGGATTCCGGCAGGAAGTCGGTCCAGGCATCGCCGGGAACCGGATCGGTTTCCGAGATGATGTCGAACTGACCATCGGCCTGAATCTCGCCGATCAGAACCGGCTTGGTCAGGTGGTGGTTCGGCAGCATTTCCGCCACGCCGCCGGTCAGGTTCGGGAAGGTCTGGCCGGGCATTGCCTTGATCACCGCGTCAACGTCGGTGGTGCCGGCCTGCTCAACCGCCTGCACCCACATGTTGAAGCCGATATAGGTGGCTTCCATCGGGTCGTTGGTCACGCGATCGTCGCCCATGCGGGCTTTCCACGCCTTGATGAAAGCGGTGTTGGCGTCGGATTCAGCGGATTCGAAGTAGTTCCACGCGGCCAGGTGGCCAACAAGGTTGGAGGTGTCGAGACCGGAGAGTTCTTCTTCGCCGACCGAGAAGGCGACGACGGGGATATCGTCAGCCGAGACGCCCTGTGCCGCCAGTTCCTTGTAGAAGCCGATGTTGGCGTCGCCGTTGATGGTCGAGATCACGCCGACTTTCTTGCCGTCTGCGCCAAGCGCCACAACGTCAGAGACGATCTTGGACCAGTCGGACTGACCGAAGGGGGTGTAGTTGACGAAGATGTCTTCAGCCGCGATGCCTTTGTCTTTCAGGTAGGCTTCGAGGATGTTGTTCGTGGTGCGCGGATAGACATAGTCGGTGCCGAGCAGAGCGAACTTTTCAACGCCGAGTTCATCGAGGAAGTAATCGGTGGCCGGGATCGCCTGCTGGTTCGGCGCGGCGCCGGTGTAGAACACGTTGCGCGAGGATTCTTCGCCCTCGTACTGCACCGGGTAGAACAGCAGGCCGTCGAGCTCTTCAATCACCGGCAGCACGGATTTGCGCGACACGGAGGTCCAGCAGCCGAACATGACGTCGACCTTGGAGACGGTCAGCAGTTCACGCGCTTTTTCCGCAAACAGCGGCCAGTCGGAGGCCGGGTCGACGACAACCGCTTCCAGCTGTTTGCCCAGCACGCCGCCCTTGGCGTTCTGTTCGTCGATCATCATCAGAACGGCGTCTTTGAGAGTGGTCTCGGAGATCGCCATGGAGCCGGAGAGCGAGTGCAGGACACCGACCTTGATGGTGTCTTGTGCATAAGCGGAGCCTGCCAGCAGGATCGAGCCCGCAGCGGCGCCAAGCATCGTTTTCAGAAAGTGCGACATAGGATGGTTTATCCCCTCATTAATGCCGCGTTGAGGCGGGGTGGTAATCCAGATGTCATTTGAAAAAACATCCGCTCCCCCCTACATGTCCTCAAGCAGCTTTACAGTTGTGTTTGTGCGGTGGTGACCGAACCGCCAGATTGGATGCCACCGCACGTCCCTTGATGCTCCCGTCCCGGGTGCAGTCCAATCAATGCCGCAACGTCGGGGGAATCCTACGATGCTGCATACAACCCTCGAGCTGATTCAGGGTGAGCGCCCAACGGATAGGCAGCCACTGCGGCGACTGCGCAAAAATTAAGCTGACAGAAATCAGGAATACGACATTCGTGCGACACAGCTGAGTCGCAAGATTCCGCCGAATGGGTGGGTGATTTCGCCCGCCGCTGGCAAAATTCAGCCCAAATCAGACAAATTTTGCAAAATTACAGCGTTGAACCGCTGAAAGCAGGCGATTATGCGGTCTCAGCTGATTGCGTCTGTGTCCGCATCATCGCTGAAAGCGAAGGCAGGCAGTGCCGAAAAGGCATCGCGCAGCGCCACGCCCCAACCCGAGGAAATTTCCTGGAAATAGCCGTCATCCGCCTCGACCCGGCCCATCAGGCCACGGCTCAGCGTGTTGCTGCGGTAGATGTGATAATCCAGCGGCAGCGCGACCGAGAGGTTGGCCTTGATGGTGCTGTCGAAAGAGACCAGCAGCAGTTTCATCGCCTCTTCAAACGACATGTCGGGATCATAGGCGCGGATCAGGATCGGACGGCCATACTTCGTCTCGCCGATCTGGAAGAAGGGCGTGTCGGTGCTGGCTTCGATGAAGTTGCCCTCGGGATAGATCAGGAACAGGCGCGGTTCGCCGTCCTTGATCTGGCCGCCGAGCAGGATGGTCGCGCCGAAGGTGACGGTGCTGGCCTTCTGGCCATTGCCGTCGTGACCCGAGATCACCTCGCGCAGGGTCTGGCCGACCAGCTGCGCGACCTGAAACATCGAGGTCAGGCGTTCGATATCGGGAGAACGTTCATCCGGGCTTTTGCCGCGTTCCTGCAGGATCGAGATCACGGCCTGCGTCGTGGCAAGGTTGCCGGCGGTCATCAGCGTGATGGAGCGATCGCCCTCAACATCGAAATGGAACATCTTGCGGAAGATTGAAATGTTGTCGACGCCGGAGTTGGTACGGGTGTCGGACATGAAAATGACGCCGCGATTCAGCATCATCCCTACGCAATATGTCATCTGTCAGGCGCTCCGTTTCCGACTCGGGTATCAGTATGCCCGAGCCGGAAGACTCTATTGCTGAACTTGTAACGAAACGCAAAGCTCTTCTGCGGCGTCGCCCTGACGCAAACCGTGCACCGGGGCGGCTTCGCCATAGTCTCGGCCAAGAGCCACGCGCACATAACGGTCATCAGGACAGACCGCATTCGAGACGTCGAACCCGACCCAGCCGAGGCTGTCGATCCAGACTTCGGCCCAGGCGTGGCTGGCCTCCTGATCGACGACTTCGTCCATCAGCAGATAGCCCGAGACATAGCGCGCGGGCAGTCCGAGGTGGCGTGCGGCGGCGATCATGATCTGGGTGTGATCCTGACAAACCCCCTGCCCCTCGCTCGCCGCATCTTCGGCGGTGGTCGTCGACAGGGTCATGCCGGTGCGATAGGTCACCGCCTCGGCAATGGCCTCCGAAAGGCGGTGCATGCCATCGAGCTGGTTCGCCTCGGTCGCCTTTTTCACCTGCTGGGCGATCTTGCGGATCGTCGGCCCCGGCGCGGTGGCGGGCGTCTGTTGCAGGAACAGCCAGAGCGGCGCGAGGCCGGTCCCGGCACCGATGACGCCGTGCAGGTTCTGCACCTCGACCTCGCCCTGACAGGTGATGGTGACGCTGCTGGCGCCCGCGTCCATCTCGATCATCTCGGTGACATTGCGGAAATGATCGTCGTATTTGACCTGACGGGTCGCCCCTTCCAGCGTCGTGGTCCAGTTGAGGACATCCTGACCGATGCTGTTGCGCGGCGTCATGCGCAGCTGCAGCAGGGCGTAGTGCACCGGCCGGTCATAGCTATAAGTGGTTTTGTGGGTGATGTTGAGCCGCATAGGTTCCTACCCGTAAAAACGAAAATCTTCCTGGATCTGGGCCGCGAGACGGCCCGTATCCGCGATCGCGGATTTCAGGAATTCATGCAGGCCCTCGTCGAAGACCGATTCGATGTCGCGCCCGGAGAGCCGGGCGTGGATCTGGCTGGCCTGTTTGAGGCAGGGCAGTTCGGGATCCGCACCGTGATTGAGATAGCTGAGGTTGCCGACGATCTTGGAATGGCAGAACGCGAGCGAGCGCGGCATCCGCTTGTCCAGGATCATGAAGTCGGCAATCGCCATCGGCGTCACCTCGCCCTCGTTCAGCCAGCGGAAAGACCGGAACGCCGAAACCGAGCGCAGGATGGTTTCCCACTGGGCATTGTCCAGCGACGAACCGACATAGGCCGTCGAGGGCAGCAGAACGTAGTACTTGATGTCGAGAATGCGCGAGGTGTTGTCGGCCCGTTCGATATAGGTGCCGAGCCGCGCGAAATCGAAGATGTCGTTGCGCAGCATGGTGCCGTGCAGCGCGCCGCGCACCAGACTGGAATGCTGGCGGATCGAGGTCAGCACTTCGGCCAGGTTCTTGGTCGAAACCGGGCGCTTCATCTGATCCTTCAGGGTCATCCAAGCCTCGTTCACGGCCTCCCAGACCTCGGACGACAGAGCGGTGCGCACCATCTTGGCGTTGGAGCGTGCGGCCTCGATGCACGACATCACCGAAGACGGGTTGTCGCGGTCGCGCAGCAGGTAGTTGACCACTGTCGCCTGTTCAAAGTCGTCGTCGAATTTCGCGACATAGGCCGGGCGCACGCCCGCCGTCGCAACTATGGATTCCCATTCACTGTCATTGGACTCCTGCGCCCCGGTCAGGGCAATCCTGAACCCGGTTTCCAGCAGTCGTGCCGTATTTTCGCTCCGCTCAAGATAGCGGAACATCCAGAAAAGCCCACCGGCTGTCCGTCCTAGCATATCCACTCAGTCCCCCAGCACCCATGTGTCCTTGGTCCCGCCCCCTTGCGAGCTGTTCACCACCAGAGAGCCTTCTTTCAGCGCCACGCGCGTCAGGCCGCCTGCGGTGATATGCACACGCTTCGGGGAAACAAGAACGAAGGGTCGCAGATCCACGTGCCGCGGCGCGAGACCTGCTTTTGTCATGATCGGCACGGTCGACAGGGCGAGTGTCGGTTGTGCCACGTAATTGTCGGGGCGCGCCCGCAGTTTCGCCTCAAACGCCTTGAGCTCTTTCTTCGACGCCGCCGGTCCGACCAGCATGCCGTAGCCGCCCGAGCCGTGGACTTCCTTGACCACCAGTTCGGCGAGGTTGTCGAGCACGTACTTCAGGCTGTCTTCCTCGGAACAGCGCCAGGTCGGCACGTTCTGCAGGATGGCCTTTTCGCCGGTATAGAACTCAACGATATCAGGCATATAGGAATAGAGCGCCTTGTCGTCCGCGATGCCGGTGCCGGGCGCGTTGGCGATGGTGATATTGCCCGCGCGGTAGGCGTCCATGATCCCGGGCACGCCCAGCAGGCTGTCGGGATTGAAGGTCAGCGGATCGAGGTATTCGTCGTCGACCCGGCGATAGATCACGTCCAGCGCCTTGTAACCACGGGTCGTGCGCATCTGCACACGGCCGTCGATAACGCGCAGATCGCTGGACTCGACCAGTTCAGCGCCCATGTGATCGGCGAGGAAGCTGTGTTCGAAATACGCCGAGTTGTGGATGCCCGGCGTCAGCACGGCCACGGCGGGCTTGGTGCCGTTGAAGTTCGGCGGCGCGCATTCACCAAGCGAGCGACGCAGCTCGGCCGGATAGGACGACACCGGGCGCACCTTCATCTTGGTGAAGAGCTCCGGGAACATCTGCAGCATCGTCTCGCGGTTTTCCAACATGTAGGAGACGCCGGAGGGCGTGCGGGCGTTGTCTTCCAGCACGTAGAATTCATTCTCGCCGGTGCGCACCAGATCGGTGCCGACGATATGGGTATAAACGCCGCCCGGCGGCATCATCCCGATCATCTGCGGCAGGAAGGCGGCGTTGCGGCTGATGATATGCTCAGGCACGCGGCCCGCCTTCAGGATCTCCTGCTTGTTGTAGATATCCGCGAGGAAGGCATTGAGCGCGCGCACGCGCTGTTCAATGCCCTTTTCCAGCACACGCCATTCCTTGGCGGAGATGATCCTCGGCACGATATCAAAGGGGATCAGGCGTTCGTCGGCATCCTTCTGTCCGTAGACATTGAAGGTGATCCCGATGCGGCGGAAGAAGGTCTCGGCCTCGGCCGATTTCTTCAGCAGCGATTTGGGATCCTCGTTGGCGAACCACTTCTGGTAATCGGCGTAGGGCGAACGTGCATCGCCGCCCTCCAGTACCATTTCATCAAAAAATCGTCTTTCGGTCATGCTACCCCCGGACCTTTTATTTTTACCGTCGGCGCTCCGGATCTGCGCCCGGACTTTCATCGTTGCTCAGGCATTGGCCATCGCTGACTGCCTGATCGTTGCAGAGGCCGTGGCGGGATGCGAGACCACCTGCTTCAGATGGGTCGCTTTCGTCGTCAGAATGTCGGCCATCTGCACAATTTTATCGCGCTGCTTGCGGGTCGTGTGAGTGTTGACTTATGGCAACCGCGCGCTCTGGCAAGGGCGCAGCGGCCTCCTCCGTTGCGCATGGTCTGCGACCGTGTCCTTTGATTTGCCGGGTTTTCCGTCAAACCGTCAAGGGGTTAGCGCAGACTAAATTGCCGGATGCAGCAAAGCGTCTTTTTTCCCTGTGCGGTTGCGCGGCGTTCCTTGAGCGGTCGCAAGGGGGCCAGAGCTGCGCCATGCGGTGCCGTCGGGTGGCGACGCTGCATCCTGGAGCAGGCGGGCCGTCCCCTTGGCATCGAGACGGGCGCGCATTGCAGGCGCGCTTTCCCGCCGATCAAAAAAACGCGTGTTGAAACGCTGGTCAACAGGGCAACAGCGCTCTACCTTGCGGGGTGAGCCCTTTCCCGCCCCGACAGGCATGCGTGCAAAACGGTGCGTGTGCCACCGTCGGCGGCCGACCCCCAGCATTCAGAGGTTCCGCGCTTAAATGACGACGCGTTCTTCCGCCGCCAGAGCCGCCACCACAACCGCAGTCGCGCTTGCCCTTGCTCTGACCTCCATCACGCCGCTTGGCGCCGCCGAGGTGGTTCTGAACGCGGGGTCCAACACGGAGCTGTCGAGGAGCCTGCGCGAGGCCTCGCTGTCGGTCTCGGCGATCGAGACCGATGACATCACCGACCCGCAGGAGCTGATCGCCGCCGCACAGGCCGATTACAAGCGTCTGGTCGCGGCGCTCTATGACAAGGGCTATTTCGGCGGCACCGTGTCGATCAAGGTCGACGGGCGCGAAGCCAGCAGCGTGTCGATCCTGAACCCCAAGACGGCGGTCAACCAGATCGTCATCGACGTGGTGCCGGGCGAAAAGTTCACCTTTTCCGACGCCACCGTGACTCCCCTGCCCCCCAAGGCCGAACCGACCGAGGGCTTTGAGGTCGGCAAGACCGCCGGCACCGGGCTGATGCGCCGCGCCGCCAAGAACGGCGTCGACGCCTGGCGCGACGAGGGGCATGCCAAGGCGCGTGTCGAGAGCCAGCAGATCACCGCCAATCACGACACGGATACCGTCGCCGCCCGCTTTGGTCTGGAGCCGGGGCCGCGTCTGAGCTTCGGCAAGGTCCGCCTCAGCGCGCGCAGCTACGACAGCAATGTGCGCCCCGAACGCATTCTGGCCATTGCCGGGCTGCCCGAAGGCGAGGTCTATGATCCGACCGAGGTGGCGCGTGCCGAGACCCGTCTGCGTCGCGCAGGCTCGTTTGCTTCGGCGGTTGTGACCGAGGATGACGCGATCACCCCGGTCGACCAGCTGGGCACCAGCGTCGATGTCACCGACGCCAAGCCGCGCCGTCTGGGCTTTGGTGCCGAGATTTCCAGCACCGAGGGGCTGACCCTCAGCACCTACTGGATGCATCGTAACCTGTTCGGCGGGGCCGAGCGGTTCCGCGTCGATGGCGAGGTCGCCGGGATCGGTGGCGGCACCGGCGGCATCGACTACAGCCTTGGCGTGTCGCTGACCCGCCCCGCCTTCCGTCACCCCGACATGGACCTGACCTACAGCGCCAAGATCAGCCGCGAGGATGAGCCGAGCTATCTCGCCTCCTCCGCCACGGCCAATGTCGGTGTGGACCGCTATATCAATGAAAAGCTGACGGCCAACCTCGGCCTCGGCGTGCGGGTGTCGCGCACCGAAGATGATCTGGGCGAACGGGATTTCTATCATCTGCTGCTCAACAGCGGGCTGACCTGGGAAAACCGCGACAACAAGACCGATCCCACCAAAGGCATCTACGCCGAAGCGGCCATCATGCCCTTCATCGGCGTCTCAGGCTCGGCTTCGGGTGTGATGTCGACGGCGGATATCCGGGGATATCAGCGCCTTGGCAGCGACAAGTTCGTTCTGGCGGCGCGGGTCCAGCTCGGCTCCGTCGTCGGGCCCAGCCTCGCCGAGACGCCCTCGGACTGGCTGTTCTATTCGGGCGGCGGCGGATCGGTGCGCGGTCAGGCCTATCAGTCGCTCGGGGTGACCAGCGGCGGCAATACCACCGGCGGACGCAGCTATGGCGCGATCAGCACCGAGCTGCGCGCCCGGATCGTGGGCAACTGGGGCGCCGCGGCCTTCGTCGATTATGGCTATGTCGCGGGCAGCGAAACCTTTGAGGGTGGCGAATGGCAGGGCGGCGCCGGTGTCGGTGCGCGCTACTTCACCTCGCTCGGCCCCGTGCGTCTGGATGTTGCGGTGCCCGTCACCGGCTCCAGCAATTCTGTTTCTGTTTATGTCGGTATCGGGCAGTCCTTCTGATGATCAATCGCTCTCTCACTCTGCTGCGCACCGCCCTGCTTGCCCTGCTGGTCTGCCTGTCGGTCGGCCCCGCCGCCATCGCGCAGGATGCCAATGACGACGGTCAGGGCTTTCTGACCCGCAAGATCCAGGATCTGCTGTCGGGTGCGGGCCGTCAGGTCAGCATCTCGGGCTTCACCGGGGCGCTGTCCTCCAGTGCGAGGATGGCCCGGCTGAGCATCGCCGATGACGAGGGCGTCTGGCTGGAGCTGAACAACGCCGAGCTGGACTGGAGCCGCACCGCCCTGCTGCGCGGCCGTTTGCAAGTGCAGAAGCTTTCGGCGGAGTCGATCACCCTCTACCGCTTGCCCAAGAGCGACCCCAAGTCGACCTCTCCCGAGGCGTCGGGATTCTCGATTCCCGATCTGCCGGTCGCGATCAATATCGACGAAATCAATATCGCCAAGTTCGATCTGAAAGAGCCGGTGATCGGTCAGGCCGCCGTGATCAGCCTGACCGGCCGCGCCGCGCTGGCCGATGGTGGTCTGGACGCAGCCCTCGACATCCTGCGTCAGGACAAGGACGGACAGGTCAAGCTGAGCGCAAATTATGACCCCGAACAGGGCCAATTGGCCGTCGATATCGGCGTGCAGGAACCCGAAGGCGGCATCGTCGCCAGCCTGATGAACCTGCCCGGACGTCCTTCGGTCGACATGACCATCGCCGGCACCGGCCCACTGGACGACTACAAGGCCGAAATGCTGCTCGACACCGACGGCGAGCGTCGCCTGACCGGGACCGTCAGCCTCAGCGGGCGCGACGATGGCGGGCGTGAGTTTGCCCTGCAGGTCGGTGGCGATCTGACGCCGCTGGCCGCCCCCGATTACCGCGAGTTCCTCGGCACCGATATCGGCTTTGTCGCGACCGGCACCCGCGCTGCCAATGGCGCGATTGATCTGCAATTGCTGCGCCTCAGCTCGGCCGCGCTGAACATTCAGGGCAAGCTGGCGATGGACGAAAACGCCAAGCCCGCCAGCTTTGATCTGCGCGGCACCCTCGCCTCTCCCGCGGGAGAAGAGCGCGTCGATCTGCCCTTCGCGTCCGGCGTGTCGCTGGCCTCGGCGACGATGAATTTCACCTATGATCGCAGCACCTCCAACGACATGTCCGGCCAGATCGAGGCGCTGTCCCCGACCTCCAGCGGCTTTGCGGCGGAAAAACTGGTGCTCAGCCTGTCGGGTCCGCTGAACGAAACCGGCACCAGCCGCGCCGTGATCGGCTTTGACGCCACGGGCCTGTCGGCGACCGACCCTGCCGTGGCGCAGGCGCTCGGCGACCAGATCACCGGCTCTGCCGCCGTGGTCTTTGGCAGCGGCCCCGTGCGGGTCGAGGATCTGAAGGTCGACGGCAAGGCGCTGACCCTTGCAGGCTCGCTCAACTTCACCCCGAACGAGGGTCAGGCCCAGTTCGATCTGGCGGCCAATGCCAAGCTCAAGGATCTGGCGGCCTTCTCCTCGCTCTCGGGGTTGTCGCTGCAAGGGCAAGCCGATCTCGACATGAACCTGGAACTGCAACTGCCCGCAGGCACGGCAAAACTGACCGCCACAGGCAGCGGCACGAATATACGCACCGGCATCGCACAGGCCGATGCATTGCTGACAACGCCCGTGCAGCTAGAGCTTGATGTCGATCGCGGCGAACAGGGCATCACGCTCAACAACCTGATCCTCGGCACCGAAGCGCTGCGCCTGACCGGACAAGGCCGCCTTGGCAGCAAGGATGGCGCCATCACCTACAACCTGCACCTTGCGGATGCGGGGCTACTGACCGGCGCGGATGCCGGTCCCGTCGATGTCTCTGGCGCGATCAGTCAGGGCACGGATGGGCTGCGCGTCACCGCCAAGGGCGGCGGTCAGGACCTCGCCCTCGGCATCGCGCCTGTTGATGCGCTGCTGGCAGGTGGGCTCGACCTCGATGTGTCGCTGCTGCGCCCGACCGAGGGCCCGATGCAGCTGGAACGCGCCCTGATCCAGAGCGATGCGCTGCGCCTCAACGCCTCAGGTGCGATTGATCCCGCCGCCATGGCGCTGGACGTCGATGCGCGTCTGGCCAACTCCGCCGTCTTCACAGGGGGCAAGGCCGGTCCGCTGACCCTCGCCGGTCAGGTCCGCACCGAAGAGGGCGGCGTGATCCACGCCATCCTGTCGGGCGGCGGCGCCAATATCGGCACCGGGATCGCAGCCGTCGATGCGCTGCTGAACGGGCAGACCGACATCAACGCCGATGTGCTGGTCGACGGCGGGCTGATCACCATCAAACGCGCCGATGTCACCACCCCCGGGCTGACCACCAAGGCCACCGGCACGATGCAGGACGGCGACCTCGCCCTCGACCTCACGGCGAGCTTGCCGAACTCCGCCGCCCCGCTGGGCGGTCGCGCGGGTCCGCTGACGCTGAGCGCCAATGTCACCGGCAGCAATGGTGGCTACCAGATCACCGCCAACGGCTCTGGTCAGTCCATCGGCATCGGCAATCCGCAGATCGACTCCCTGTTTCGGGGCGAGACCAGCCTTGTCGCCAATGTCGGCATGGCCGCAGATGGCACGATCAAGATCAACGAAGCCCGCCTGTCCTCCACCGCCGTCAGCGCCAGTGCCAGCGGCACCGTGGCGAATGGCGCGCCCGATGTCAGCTTCACCGCCCGCCTCGACAATATCGCACGGCTGGTCGACGGGCTCAGCGGCCCACTGTCGCTCGACGGCACCGCGAAGCCCGGGCCGAACGGCGCCACGACGCTGAACGTCACCGCAGACGGCCCGGCGGGGGCGAATGCACGGATCGCGGGCGATGTGCTGATGCCGAACGGCGCGGTCAATCTGACGATCAAGGGCGCGGCGCCGCTGGGCCTTGCCAACAGCTTCATCGCGCCGCGTTCGGTCTCGGGGCCCGCCAGCTTCGACCTCGCGATGAACGGCCAGCCGGGGCTTGCGGCCCTCAACGGCCAGATCAGCCTCGACAATGCCCGCCTTGTCGCGCCCACGCTCGGACAGGTCATCGATGGCATCTCGGGGCGCGTGACGCTCTCCGGTGGGCAGGCCAATCTCGATCTGCGCGCCACCCCGTCCGAGGGCGGCCAGATTACAATCGCTGGTCCTATCGGCCTTGCCGCGCCCTATCGCGCCGGGCTGAACGTGGCGCTCAACAACGTCATCGCGACGCAGGCCGGCCTCGCCACCACCCGCCTCAACGGCCAGATCAAGATCGATGGCGGGCTGACCGGCGGCGGCACGATCTCCGGTCGCATCGGCCTCTCGGATACCGAGGTGCGCCTGTCCTCCGGTGGCTTCGGCGGTCAGGAAGCCATCCCCGACATCCGCCATATCGACGAACCCCGCGCCAGCCGTCTGACCCGCGAACGTGCCGGGCTGATCGGTGACGACAGCAAATCCGACAGCGGCAGCGGCAGTGCCTCCGGGGGCCTCAACCTCAACCTGCTGGTGGCCACGGACACCTCCGTGTTCATCCGGGGGCGCGGCCTCGACGCTGAATTGCGCGGCCAGCTGCAATTGCTCGGCACCACCTCCAGCGTCGAACCGGTGGGCGAATTCGACCTCGTGCGGGGCCGCCTCAACATCCTGACAAAAAGGCTTGAGCTCACCGACGGCTCCGTCCGCCTCGCCGGAGGGTTCGAGCCGATCATCCACTTCGTCGCCACCTCGCAGAGCGGCAGCTACACCGTCTCCATCGCCATCGACGGCACCGCTGCGGATCCGGAGGTCACCTTCTCCTCCAACCCAGGCCTCCCCGAGGACGAGATCCTGTCGCAGCTGTTCTTCGGGCGCGGCATCGACACCCTCTCGGCCCTGCAAGCTGCGCGCCTCGCGGCGGCCGTCGCCACGCTGACCGGCTCCGGTCAGGGCGGCGTGCTCGACAAGATCCGCTCCAGCACCGGTCTGGACGACCTCGACATCTCGACGACGCAGGACGGCCAGACCAGCCTGAAAGCCGGGAAATACATCAACGAAAACGTCTATACCGAAACCGAAGTCACCGGCGACGGCGAGACCAGCCTCTCGATCAACCTCGACCTCTCCAACACGGTCAAGGCCAAGGGCGCGGTCAAGACCGACGGCGAAACCAGCCTCGGTATCTTCTTCGAAAAAGACTACTGACCCCACTACATGCAAAGGGCCGGGCCCAATCGCCCGGCCCCCACAACACGTCCCTCCCCTGTCATCTTGCCGGAAATACTTCAGGGGTGAATTGAGGCCCCTTTGTGCCTCAAGAGGGGGCAGCGCCCCCTTCCCCCGCCCGCCGCAGGCGCAACACTCCCAAGACATGCACGCACGAAAAAACCCGCGGCGCCCGCTCAGGGCCACCGCGGGTTTCAATCCCATCACCTGTCGCAGGTGTCAGTCGGCCGCAGCCTCGGCGCGGCTCTTGCCGCTGACGTTCATCGCCAGCGTTGCCGCCATCAGCCCGTCCAGATCCCCGTCCAGCACACCGCTGGAATCCGAGGTCTCGAAGCCCGTGCGCAGATCCTTCACCATCTGGTAGGGCTGCAGAACATAGGAGCGGATCTGGTTGCCCCAGCCCGCATCGCCCTTGTTCTCATGGGCCTCGTTGATCGCTGCGTTGCGCTTGTCCAGCTCCAGCTGATACAGGCGCGATTTCAGCGCCTTCATGGCGATGTCACGGTTCTGGTGCTGCGATTTCTCGGAGCTGGTCACCACGATGCCCGTCGGAAAGTGGGTAATCCGCACAGCCGAGTCGGTGGTGTTGACGTGCTGCCCACCGGCCCCGGAGGAGCGGTAGGTGTCGATGCGAATGTCATTCGCAGCCACTTCGATCTCGATATTGTCGTCGACAACGGGATAAACCCAGACCGAGCTGAAGCTGGTGTGACGGCGCGCCGCGCTGTCATAGGGGCTGATGCGCACCAGACGGTGCACGCCGCTCTCGCTCTTCAGCCAGCCATAGGCATTGTGGCCAGTGATCTTGTAGGTGGCAGACTTGATGCCGGCTTCTTCGCCCGCGCTCTCGGCCTGAAGCTCGACCTTGTAGCCTTTTTTCTCAGCCCAGCGGACATACATCCGCGCCAGCATGCTGGCCCAGTCGCAGCTCTCGGTGCCACCAGCGCCCGAGTTGATCTCGAGGAAACTGTCGTTGCTGTCGGCCTCGCCGTTCAGCAGCGCCTCCAGCTCCTTCTCGGCCGCCTTGGCGCGCAGCGCCTTCAGGGTCGCCTCGGCGTCGGCGATGACCTCCTGGTCATCCTCCATCTCGCCCAGCTCGATCAGCTCGACGCTGTCGTTCAGGTCGCGCTGGATGGCGTTATGGGTTTCGATGGCATCGACCAGCATCTGGCGGTCGCGCATCAGCGCCTGCGCCTTTTCCGGGTCGTTCCAAAGGGTCGGGTCCTCGACACGGGCGTTGAACTCTTCCAGCCGGTGCTGGGCCATGTCCCAATCCATCCGCTGGCGCAACAGCTCCAGCGACTTCTCGATCTCGGCTACAAAGTTCTGGGCCTCGGCGCGCATGGGCCACCTTTCCTTTATGGTATCAGAGCCGCGTGATATCCCAAGCGCCCGTTGCGGGCAAGGGCAGCGCACGCGACGCGGCAGGGCCGGCACACCCCCGAAGGGGCGCGCCAGCCTGCCTCAGTAGAGCCCGCCCGAAGACAGGGTGCCAAAGTTCGCCTTCGGCGCGATGGTCGTCGTCTCGCCGGTGGAGGTGATGATCTGCTGGCCACGCTGGGCATCGCCCGCCTCGCGGTAGAGCGGCAGATCCGAGCCCATGGCAAAACCACCGTCATAGGCGACACCAAAGATCGGCTCTTCGCCATCACGGAAATACTCGGCCACGACGTTGTTGCCCGAGGCCCCATCGGGCAGGCGTGCACCGGTAAAGCGGTCGATATTGATGAAATGGCCCCCCGGCGGCACCTTGAAGGACGCCCCACCGTATTCCTTGATCGCCTTGGTCATGAACTCCTGGAACACCGGACCGCAGAGCGTGCCGCCGTAGCCATGGCCGTTCATCATCGGGCGCGGGTTGTCGTAGCCGATATAGCAGCCCGCCACGAGGTTCGAGGTGAAGCCGATGAACCAGGCATCGCGGGCATCGTTGGTGGTGCCGGTCTTGCCTGCGGTCGGCACTGGCAGGTGCACGACCCGCGCGGCTGTGCCGCGTTGCACCACGCCCTCCATCATCGAGGTCAGCTGATAGGCGGTGATGGCATTCATCACGCGCTGGCTGTTGGAGATGATGTCCGGCCCCTGCCCTGCGGGCAGCTCCGGCTCGCGGCATTCGTTGCAGATGCGGTGATCGTGGCGATAGATGGTGTGGCCATTGCGATCCTGCACCCGGTCAACCAGCGTCGGCTCGACCCGCTCACCGCCGTTGGCGAACATCGCATAGGCCGCAACCATCTTGTAGAGCGTGGTTTCCTCGGACCCGAGGGCGTTGGCAAGGTAGGTGCCCATATTGTCATAAACGCCAAAGCGTTCGGCATATTCGGCCACCACGTCCATGCCGATTTCCTGCGCCAGACGAATGGTCATCAGGTTGCGCGACTGCTCGATCCCGGTGCGCAGCGGCGTCGGGCCGTAGTACTGGTTCGACGAGTTTGTCGGCCGCCAGGTGCCCTCAGGCGTCTTCAGCTCGATCGGGGCATCGATCACGATGGTTGCAGGGGTATAGCCTGAATCCAGCGCCGCCGCATAGACGAAGGGCTTGAAGGACGAGCCCGGCTGACGGCTGGCCTGTGTGGCGCGGTTGAACACCGACGCCTGATAGGAGAAGCCGCCCTGCATCGCGATGACACGACCGTTGTTGACGTCCATCGCCATGAAGCCGCCCTCGACCTCGGGCACCTGACGCAGGGACCAGTTGACGAAAGCGCCACTGTCGTTGGTGACTTCGCGCACCAGCACCACATCGCCGCGCTTGAAGTTGGCCTTGAAGTCGCCGCGCAGCCACTGGATGTCGGAGCGCGGGACGCTGTGTCCGCGCGCATCATCGGTCGGCACGCCCTCAATCCCGATGTCGAGGGTCTGATCGGCGACGTTGAAGACCACCGCCGGCAGCCACTCATGCCCGAGGGTAATGTCGCGCGGCACGCCGGTGTTGCGCAGGGCGTCGCGCCAGGTCGCCTCATCGGCCATCTGCTCTTCGGTCAGGCTCTTGCCGGTGCCGCGCCATTTGCCCAGCGTGCGGTCGAATTTTTCCAGCGCGTGGCGCAGGGCCATGGCGGCATCGGCCTGCATCTGGGGCTCGATGGTGGCGCGCACGGTGAAGCCGCCGGTGAAGAATTCATCCTCGCCGAAGTCCTGGCTCAGCTGGCGGCGGATCTCATCGGTGAAGTAATCGCGTGGCGGCAGGGTGCTGCGGAAGGCCGGATAATCGCCGCCCTGCACCGAACGGATCGGCTCGGCCACGGAAGCGGCATAGGTGCCGTCGTCGATATAGCCGTTCTCATGCATCTCGCGCAGCACATAGTCACGGCGCGCCAGCAGGCGGTCGTGGTTGCGCACCGGGTGGAAATCGGACGGCGCCTTCGGCATCGAGGCCAGCGTCGCCGCCTCGGCCGGAGACAGCTGGGACAGCGGCTTGTTGAAATAGGTCTGCGCCGCCGCCGTCACCCCGTAGGAGTTCTGGCCCAGAAAGATCTCGTTCAGATAGAGCTCAAGGATCTTGTCCTTGGGCAGGGTTTCCTCAAGCCGGGAGGCGAGGATGATTTCCTTGATCTTGCGCTCCAGCTTGCGATCGCCGGTCAGCAGGAAGTTCTTCATCACCTGTTGCGTGATGGTCGAAGCGCCGCGCACGTTCTTGCCGCGCGATTTCACCGCATCAAAGGCCGCCGACATCATGCCGCGCATGTCATAGCCGTGGTGCTGGTAGAAGTTCTTGTCCTCAGCCGAGATGAAGGCCTCTTTCACCAGATCCGGGATCTCGGACGCGGGGGTGAACAGGCGGCGTTCCTGGGCGAATTCGTCGATGATCCGTCCCTCGCCGGAATAGATCCGGCTGATGGTTTTCGGCTGGTAACTGGCCAGCGCCTCATGGCTGGGCAGGTCGCGGCCATAGATCCAGAACACGGCCCCGATGGACAGGGCTATCACGGCGACAGACAGCGTGATGAGGGTAAATATGGCTCCGAAAAAGGAGAGAACGAATCTGATCACGGGCGGCGCGCCTTTCTGGTTGAAAGCAGTATATAGGGCGGTGTGCCGGAGGGGTCAAAACACATCCCCGCAAAGTGGCGCGATCCGCCGGAACACGCCTGCGCTGCGCCCTGCAGCCCAAGGGGCGGCTGCAGCCGCGCGCCTGCGGCGTCGGGCCCCGGCGCATCACTGGCGGCGCAGCGGAGCCTCGGCCTTGTCGGCGAGGTGCCAGGCCAGCACGGCATCGCGCACCGCCCCGGAAAGATGCGCCCGAAACACCGGATCCAGCAGATTGGCCCGGTCCCGGTCGCTGGACAGAAACCCCACCTCGATCAAAATGCTGGGGATATCGGCGGCCTTCAGCACCGAATAGCCCGCCGCCCGCCGGGGCCGCGAATTCAGCGGCAGGCCAGCACTGCGCAGCCCGTTGACCACGGCATCCGCCAGCTTTTCACTGCGCGGCTGAGTCTCCATCCGCGCCAGGTCCATCAGCACATCCGCCACGACATCATCACTATGGCTGAGATCGACACCCGCCAGGATATCGCCCCGCTCATGCCGCTCCGCCAACTTGCGCGAGGCCTCGTCGGTCGCCGTCTTGGACAGCGTATGCACCGTCGTGCCCCGTGCGCCGCCCCCCGCCAGAGCATCCGCATGCAGCGAGATCAACACATCTGCGCCCAGCTCATGCGCCCTCTCGACGCGCCCCTCCAGCGAGACAAAGCTGTCGTCCTCCCGAGTCATCCAGACCTCGACTCCAGCGCGCACCAGCGCCTCGCGCAGCTCACGCGCGAAGGTCAGCATCAACGTGCTTTCGCGGATGCCGTCACGCATGGCACCGGGGTCAATGCCGCCATGACCGGGGTCCAGCAGCACCCGCAAGACACCATCGTCGCGCGGCGGAGCGGCCTTTTGCACCGCCGGGGGCAAGGCCCAGGCCGCATCATAAGGCGCCCCGGCACGAGCCGCAAAATCCGACGCACTGACCCGGATGAACCGTGCAGTCAGTACGGCGCTGCCACTGTCGGGGTCAATCTTCAGCGCCGCGCGCTGCAACGCCAGCGGCGCGTTCAGGCTCAGCACAAGCCGCGACCAGCCGGGACGCACCAGACCCATCGTTGCCTCACCGGCCAGATCAGAGCGCAGCAAGCCATCCCCCTGAACCCCGCTCCAGTCTGCCTCGCGGAAATCCAGCACCACCCGGCGCGGGTCATCCAGCGTGAAGATGCGATAGGGAACCCCCTGGCTCAGCGCCAGCTCCAGCTCCAGCCCGCCCTTGCGATCCCGGATCCAGCTGTGCGCAGGATCGACCCGTGCCAGAGCGCTGAAGGTCTGCGCCCCAAACCCCTGCGCCATGGCGCGCTCAGCCCCACCGGCGAAGGCCAGCACCGCAGCAGCCCCGAGCACACCCGCCAGAACCCGTATCACATTCCTTCCCCTTCTCCGCATCCCTGTCGCCTTCTGTCCTGCCACCTGCGCCGCGTACACATTCTACCCGCAATCGCACCCGAAACGCTGCACGGCAAGACCGGGCGGAAAACACCCCCGACGCCGGCAGAAACCGTTCACCACGATTTGCGCCCAAAAAGGCCTATGTGAGCCAGCCTTTTACTGATAATTTACCAACAAATCGCCATCGTCAGAAAGGTCCCGCCATGGATACGGACACCCGCCGCATCGTCTCCTCCCGTCACCTGGCCGAGGGCACGGGCTGGGAAGCGTCAGAATTCGAATATGGCCTGATCATCGCCTACAATGCCTTCACCCGCTGGATGCAGCGGTGCATGGCCGCCGCAGGACTGCCCGAACTGTCACCGCTCGAAATCCTGGTGCTTCACAACACCAACAGCCGTGGCCGAGAAAAACGCCTCACCGACATCACCTTCCTGCTGAATATCGAAGATTCCCACACGGTGAATTACGCCCTGCGCAAACTCCTCAAGCTCGGCCTGCTGAACAGCGAAAAGCGCGGCAAAGAGGTGTTCTACACCACATCCCCGCCCGGCGAGGCACTTTGCCTCAGCTACCGCAAGATACGCGAACAATGCCTGCTCGGCACCCTTCCCGCAGGCTTTGACGGTGACGAACTTCGAAAAGTCGCCTCAGCCCTGCGCGCCATGTCCGGCCAATACGATCAGGCCAGCCGTGCAGCTGCGAGTCTCTAGAATATCCGATCGCGCTCTTCCTGATGTCTCCGGAACGCCTCCGGCGGAAGTATTTTCGGCAAGATGACATTGAGCCTCGGCCTGGAGTGTTTCCCTGTTGGAAATATCCCGGGGGAGGCCGCGAAGCGGGCGGGGGCGGAGCCCCCTACCCCATTGCATTGGGCAGAACGGTGACGATCCCGGGAAACAGCGTGATCAGGAGCACGCCCAGCAACAACAGCCCGAAGAATGGCAATGCGGCTTTGGCCACGCGCAGGATATCGATACCGGTCAGCCCTTGGATGACAAACAGGTTGAAGCCGACCGGCGGGGTGATCTGGCTCATCTCGACGACCAGCACCAGGTAGATCCCGAACCACAGGGTGTCGATGCCAACCGCCTGTACCATCGGCAGGATGATCGAGGTCGTGAGCACGACGACCGAGATTCCGTCCAAAAAGCAGCCGAGCACGATGAAGAACACCGTCAGGACCGCCAATAGTGCATAGGGCGACAGCTCCATCGTGCCGATCCAGGCGGCGAGGTTCCTCGGGATGCCGGTGAAGCCCATTGAAATCGCCAGAAACGCTGCCCCCATCAGGATGAAGGCGATCATGCAGGAGGTTCGCGTCGCCGACATCAGCGCAGCCATCAGGTCGCGCCAGCTGAACCCACCCGAAGCAAAAGCCAGCACCACCGCCAGGAACACCCCTACCGCAGCCGCATCCGTGGGCGACGCGACTCCGGTGTAGATCGACCCCATCACCCCGATGATCAGCAGCATCACCGGGATCAGGCGCCGCGAGGCTGCCAGTTTCTGGCGCAGCGTGTAGTGGACGCCTTCGTCCGGAATGAGACCGGGGGACATCAGCGCGCGCAGGGCCACGTAGCCTGCGAACATCGCCACCAGCATCAGACCCGGCAGGATCCCGGCCACGAACAGCCGTGCGATGCTCTGCTCGGTTGCCACGCCGTAGACGATCAGGATGATCGAGGGCGGGATCAGCAGACCCAGCGTCGCCGAGCCTGCCAGCGTGCCGAGGATCAGGCTTTGTGGATAGCCGCGCGCCTCAAGCTCGGGCACCGACATGCGCCCGATGGTGGCCGCCGTTGCCGCAGACGAGCCCGAAACGGCGGCGAAGATCGCACAGCCCAGTACGTTCACATGCAGCAGCCGCCCCGGCACCCGCCCCAGCCAGGGCGCAAGACCGGAGAACATGTCGTTGGACAGGCGCGAGCGGAGCAAAATCTCGCCCATCAGGATGAAAAGCGGCAGGGCTGCCAGCGTCCAGCTGTGCGAATTGGCCCAGAGGGTTGTCGCCAGCACCAGCCCTTGCGGCGCATTGGCAAAGAAGACCAGGGCCACCAGCGCCAGTGCCATCAGCGACAGCGCCACCCAGAGGCCCGCCGCCAGCATCACCAGCAACACGCCCAGCAGGATCGAGAAGATCACGGGATCGGACATCAGGCCTCTCCCGCGTCGGCGATGATGGCGTGGCCTGCGCGCAGGCTCTCGACCAATGTATCCAGCAGCGCGATTGTCAGCAGGGCCAGCCCGGCGTCCATTGCCAGCTGCGGGATCCACAGCGGGATCGCCACCATGCCGGTGGACATGTCACCGAAATCCCAGCTCTCCCAGGTCAGGTTGATCGCGTAGAAGCAGGCGTAGCCCGCGAGGGCGCTCGCCATCACCAGCACCAGCAGCTCCAGCGCCCAGCTTGCGCGCGAGCCCAGGCGCGAGGTCAGCAGGTTGACGCGGATATGCACCCCGGCGCGCAGGGTCGGGGCCAGCGCCAGAAAGCTGGCAGCGGCCAGCAGGAACCCGGCGAAATCGGCGTAGGAGGGAATGGTGAACGAATAGCCCGGCCCGCCGATGCGCGCGAGGATGTTCAGACAGACCTGCGCCGTCACCACGAGACAGATCAGAGAGATCGCGGCAGCCGCCGCCACGCCCCCCGCAAGATAGAGCAAGTCCAGACCGCGCCGCATTGCGTCACCCCTGTTGAAAGACCGCGTTGAAGGCGAAAGGGTCCCGCGCATCTGCACGCGCGGGACCGGACGAGATCAATCTGCTTCGTAATCGCTGAGGATTGTCTTGCCGGCGTCGCTGGCGTTGGCTTTCCAGTCGTCCATCATGGTGGCGCCGATGGCCTTGAGACCGGTCATCAGCTCCTCGGACGGGGCCACGATGGCCATGCCGTTTTCCTGCATCAGGGCTTTCTTGGCGTCGGCTTCGGCGGCCGACATCTCCCAGCCGCGGGTCTCGGCGGTGGCGGCAGCGGTCAGCACAGCGGCCTGCACCTCTTCGGGCAGACGGTCGAACATCTTCTTGTTCACCACGACGATGTTCTTGGGCAGCCAGGCGTCCACGGCCGTATAGGTGTTGACGTAATCCCAGGCCTTGGAGTTCGCGCCCGTCGAGGGCGAGGTCATCATCGCCGCAACCTGCCCGGTCGAGAACGCCTGCGCGATATCAGGCTCTTCGACCTGAACCGGCGCGGCATTGGCGAGCTGCGCGAATGTCTCCAGCGCGGCGTTGTAGGCGCGAAAGCGCAGGCCGGACAGATCGTCGACGGTCTTGATCTCGCCGTTGGTATAGAGCCCCTGCGCCGGCCATGGCACCGAGAACAGCGGCATCAGATCTTCTTTCGCCATCAGCTCGGTGATCACCGGCTTCTGCGCGTCCCAGAGCTTTTTCGCATCCTCATACGAGGTCGCAAGGAAGGGCTGGGAGTCGATGCCATAAGCCGCATCCTCGTTCGACAGGCGCGACAGCAGGAATTCCCCGATCGGCACCTGACGCGAGCGGACGGCGCCCTTGATCTCGGGGTGGGGGAACAGCGATCCGGCGGAATGCACCTCGATCTCCAGCGCGCCATCGGTGGCTTTCGCGACATCGGCAGCAAACTCACGGATATTGACGGTGTGGAACGTGGTGTCGCCGTAGGGCACCGGCATGTTCCAGGTTTCGGCGGACAGCGGGGCCGCGAGGCAGATCCCGGTGGCGACGGCAGCAGCAAATCTCAGCATTTCTCTCTCCTGATGGATAAACGGGCACGACTCTGACGGTCGGCTTGCGGTTACGGTGACATTACGTTGACAATTTGTCAGCGTTTTGCCATTCAGGTCAAGAGAAACCTCTGTCCCCCCTATACAGGCAAGGCTCTGGTGATGGATCCGCAGGCACATATTCCCGCCCCGCAGCTGCTGCCTTTGGGCATGGATGCCTATCTGGTGCGTTTTAGCGCGGCGTTTACCGAACCCGCCAACCGCGCCGCCCTCGCTTTTGCCGCCGAGGCCGCCGATCTGGCGGGCGTGACTGAGGTGCTGCCCGCCCTGACCTCGACCATGGTGCGGTTCGAGGGTGCGCGCGCCCCGGCCCGCGACGCCCTGCAAACCCTGATCGACAGTCGCGACTGGCTGGCCCTGCCCCCGACGTCTCCGACCCGCATATGGACCCTGCCCCTCAGCTTTGACGGCGCGGATGCCCCCGGTCTGGCCAGTGCGGCCCAACAGGCGGGCGTCAGCGAGACCGAGGCCGTGACCCAGATCCTTGCCGCCACGCCCCGCGTGCTGGCCATCGGTTTTGCCCCCGGTCAGCCCTACATGGGCCTGCTGCCGCAGATCTGGGACTTCCCCCGCCAGACCGGACTGACCTCGGTGCCCGCAGGCGCGCTGGTCGCCGCGATCCGTCAGCTGGTGCTCTTTGCCAACGCCTCGCCCACCGGCTGGGTGCAGGTGGCGCGGACCTCGTTCCGCCCCTTCAGCCCGGGCTCCAGCGACCCGACACCCCTGCGCGCGGGCGACGAGATCCGCTTTGCCCGCGTCAGCGCGTCGGAGTTGGAGAGCCTCGCCCAACAGCCCCTCGGCGGCGCAAAGCGCGAGGATCTGGCATGAGCGCCGCGCTGATCATCGACGCCGCCGGCCCCGGCCTGTCGGTGCAGGATCTGGGCCGCCCTCTGCATGGCGCGCAGGGCCTGTCCCGCGGTGGCGCGCTCGACCCGCTGGCCCTGCAAGAGGCCGCGGCGCTGCTGCACGCCAAACCCGCCGCTGCGATCGAGATGCCGGGCATCGGGGGCACCTTCCGCGTCACCGCCCCAACCCGCATCGCGCTGACCGGCGCACCGATGAAGGCGACGCTGGACGGCACGCCCCTGCGCTGGCACGCCGCCCACCCCATCGCACCGGGGCAGATCCTCAAGATCGGCGGGGTCGAGCGTGGCGTTGTCGGCTATCTCACCCCCGGCGCCGCCATCGCGACCGAGGCGTTCCTCGGCAGTCGCGCCGCGCACCTCAACATCGGCATCGGCGCGCTGCTGCAGCCCGCCGACACCCTGCCCCTGTCGGATGATCCCGCGCCGCACCGCCCCGCCTGCCACCTGCGCGCCGGCGGCCCGTTCGGTGCGCGCTTCACTGGCGGCACGGTGCGCCTGATCCCTGGCCCGCAGAGCGCCCTGTTCGACGACGCGCAGCGTACCGCCCTCACTGCCGCCACCTTCACCCGTGGGCCGCGCAGCAACCGTCAGGCGATGCAACTGCTGAGCGACACCGAGCCGACATGGCACCGCGCCGCAGGCGGGCTGGCGTCGGAACCCATTCAGGCGGGCGACGTGCAGATCACTGGCGACGGCACGCCCTATCTGCTGCTGGCCGAATGCCAGACCATCGGTGGCTACCCTCGCATCGGCTCGGTCCACCCGGCCGACATGGGGCGCATGGTGCAGGCGGGACCGAAGCCGGAGCTGCACCTGACCTTCATCGGCTGGGACGAAGCCGACGCCCTGCTCGCCACCCACACCGCCGCGCTCGCCAAACTGGCCGCCAGCGTTACGCCGCTGGTGCGCGATCCCGCCGACATCCCCGACCTACTGTCCTATCAGCTGATCAGCGGCGTCACGGCGGGTGATGAGCTCGGCTGAGCCTGCCCGCCGCCTCCCGCTGTGGCAGAAATACCGTGACGGCTCACAACCGCGCTATCGTTCCAATTGAATCCATCCAGACCGGAACCGCTCTGTGGGAGAGGCGTTGGATTAGCGAGCACCCCATATCGGGGTTGGACAGACAGCAGGAAAGGACATGCCATGCCACTATGGTCCATCGTCTTCTTCGCTGTTGCTATCGTCGCGGGCTTGTTCGGCTATGCGGGGATTGCTGCAGCATCCGCAGGGATCGCCCAGATTCTCTTTATCCTGTTCATGGGATTGGGAATACTGGCCCTTGTTGTCTATCATTTCGAGGATCGGTTCTGAAAAGAACCCCCCTGCGGTCACAGACCTCTATAAAAAACGCCCCGCCGGAAAAATCCGGCGGGGCGTTTTTTTGACATCTCGTATCAGGGCAGATCTCAGCCCTTCAGCGTTTCCGTCGAGGCAAAGAACATCGCCTGGCTGACAGCCGAGCGGACCTGATCTTCGCGGTACGGTTTGGAAATCAGGAAGGCCGGTTCCGGACGCTCGCCGGTCAGCAGACGCTCGGGGAAGGCCGTGATGAAGATCACGGGCATCAGGCCAAACTCGCCCAGCAGTTCGTTGACGGCATCGATGCCCGAAGAGTTGTCGGCAAGCTGGATGTCCGCCAGGATCAGATCGGGCTGTTCCTTGCGACCAAGAGCGACGGCTTCCTTGTGGGTGCGCGCCACGCCGGTGATGCGGTGGCCCATCTCGGCGACCAGCGCCTCAAGGTCCATCGCGATAATGGCTTCATCTTCAATGATCAGAACACGACCGGAAATCGCGTCTTCCATCTCCTGACGGGCGGTTTTCAGAAGCAATTCAACTTCTTCCTCGTCCGTATTCATGATGGCTGCAACTTCGGAGACATTAAAATCTTCAATGGAATGCAACAAAAGAGCTTCGCGCGTGTTGGGGCTTAGCTTGGCCATATGTTCCTGTGCGCGCGCCTCCATACCAGAGGCCTCAATATCGACGGGCGACCCGGAACTGGCCCAGATCGTGTGATAAACTTTGAACAGGGCAGCTTTGTCGCCAATGCCGCCCTCGAATACGGAACGATCCTGCAGGATGGCTTCCAGCGTGGCCGCCGCATAAGCGTCACCGGAGCTCTGCGATCCTGTCAGGGCCCGCGCATATCTGCGCAGGTATGGAAGGTGTGTGCCGATGAGGCTGGAAAGATCCGTAGTACCGGAAGAGACCGACATTTTATCCCCTTAATTGTCCTTTTCTTGGGAACCCAACGCGACCTGGTTGCGTTTGGTTCCGCTAGCACAGAGAATTTCTCCGGAGACGAAAGGAACCATGACATTGAGTCACTCAAATGCAAATAAGCGAGGCGGGATCGACGACAGCCTCCGGAAGGTTTTCCAATCCACTCTGGACGAAGACATTCCCGATCGCTTCAAGGACCTGCTCAACCAGCTGAAAAATCAGGATACCACGGCCAGCGCCGAAGGTGATCGTAAATGAGCAAACATCCGCGGGACGAACTTGTCGACCATCTTCCTGCGCTCAGGGCGTTTGCCCTTGGCCTCACTCGCAACAGCGCCACGGCGGATGATCTCGTCCAGGATGCGATCGTCAAGGCCTGGACCAACATCGAAAAATTCGAAGCGGGCACCAATTTGCGGGCCTGGCTGTTCACGATCCTGCGCAACACGTATTACTCCAGCCTGCGCAAGACACGTCGTGAAGTGCCCGACGTCGACGGCATCTTTGCCGCTGGCCTGTCCGAAAAACCGGCCCACGACGGCCGCCTGCAAATGGCCGACTTCAAGCGCGCCTTTGAAAAGCTGCCCGATGAACAGCGCGAAGCGCTGGTGCTCGTCGGCGCCCTTGGTGCATCCTACGAGGAAGCCGCCGAGACCTGTGGCGTTGCCGTCGGTACGATCAAGAGCCGCGCTAATCGTGGCCGTGCCAAACTTGCAGAACTCCTGCATCTCAACGATGATGAGGCGATGGAACTGACCGACCCGGCGACGATGGCCGTGGTCAATTCACGACCCATGACAGCCCGCTGACAGTTCACACACCCGAATGCCAAATTCCGCGAACACGCCCTGGATACGCAGTCTGAGTTTTCGGATTGCGGGGGTCCTTTCCCTTGCGCTGGTCCCGATCGGGTCCATTGCCATCTATCAGACCAACCAGGTCAGTTCGCAAGCCGAGGAGGTGACGCGGCTGTCGCTGCTTGCCCTCACCCAGCAAGGGGTCGAGGGAGAGCGCAGCGTGCTGCAACAGGCCTTTGGCGCCGCCTCGGCCCTGGCCAAATCGGTCCAGGTCAATACCCCCGACGATGCCGCCTGCAGCAAGATGATGGCCGACTTCAACGAGGAAATGCCGCGCTTCAGTCTGGCCGCCTATATCCCCATTGATGGGGTGATCCGATGCGGCTCCGCGGGGATCGGTGCGGATGTTTCACAACGTCCCAACCACCTGTTCGTGATCAGTGAACAGAAACCGACGGTGCAGGTCGCAACCGACGGCCCGGTCAGCAAGACCTCGGTGCTTGTCGTGTCGCAGCCCGTGTTCATCGATGGCAAGTACACCGGCTATATCGCGATTTCGGTGCCCCACTCCAATCTCAAGCTGGAACAGAGCGCCGGGTTCGGGGCCGCCCCGAAGGACATCATGACCTTCAATGGCTCGGGCAAGATCCTGACCTCGACGACGGGCCTAGAGACCGCTGAATCCGTGCTGCCGATCCGCTCCACGCTTGAGGAAATGGCGGGCCTGTCGCCCATCGTCTTCTCGGGGCAAAGCCGCAATGGCGCGGATCAGCTCTATGTCGTCGTGCCGGTCGTCGAAAATCAGGTCTTCGCGCTTGGCATCTGGCCCTCGGTCTCCGAGATGTCGGAAACGGTCAAGGCGCCGGTGATCCTGTTCCCGCTGCTGATGTGGATCGCCTCGGTCGTCGTCGGCCTTGTCGCCATAGACCGCATGGCCGGGCGTCATATCCGCATGCTCAGCCGCCGGATGCGCCGCTTTGAACGGGTCCGCACGTTTGAGGACAACCGCACCATGCGCTACGCCGCCGAAGAGCTGCGCCACATGGAGCAGGATTTCATCCTGATGGCCGAAACCATCCTGCATGATCAGGCCGAGCTGGAAAATGCCGTGCGTCAGCGCAACGTGCTGCTGAAAGAGGTCCACCACAGGGTCAAGAACAACCTGCAACTGATCTCCTCGATCATGAACATGAACATCCGCAAGGCGCATTCGCCCGAAACCAAGGCGATCCTGTCGCGCCTGCAGGACCGGGTTCTGGCCATGGCCTCGATCCACCGCAACCTGCATCAGGTCGAACAGCAGGGGCAGGTCAACGTCGGTGCTCTGGTGCGCGAGGTGGCCAACCAGACGCTGCAGGCCAGCGCCTCCGGCGGCCATCGCATTCGCGTCAAGATGGAGATTCAGGACGTCATCCTTTATCCCGATCAGGCGGTGCCTCTCTCTCTGCTCGCCTCCGAACTGATGGCGAATGCGGCCAAGTACACAAGCAACGACAACGGCGAACCCTGGCTGACCCTCTCTCTTGTGCAGGAGGGCAACCGCGCCCGCCTGCAGATGGTCAACTCAAAGGGCAAGGTCCTGCGCGAACCGGCCGAGGGCGAATCCACCGGCCTGGGCAAGCAGCTGATCCGTGCCTTTGCGACCCAGCTCGGCAGCCGCATCGAAACCGAGGAATCCGAAACGGAATACCGCGCGTTCGTGTCGTTCGAAGTTCTCAGCTTCCAGCCAGAGGCGCTGGATTACTGAGCCCGCCGCCGGAGCGATCCCTCGCGCTCCGGCGGTGACCCTGCCTGCCCTCCCCCCACACCCGCCTGCCCCCTGTCTGCGCCCAACCTTGGAACCCTGCCCGCAGAGGTTGCGTTGGTCTGGCATGGATACACATAACGCCACCCCCGCCGCCCTCTCCCTGCCGACCCCGCTCGATGAGAAAGGCAGCCCCCGCAGCCTCGGGGTCGAGGTCGAGTTTGGCGGCCTCAGCGAACAGCAGACGGCTGACCTCGTGGCGCAGGAAACTGGCGGCGCCATCTCTCGGGAAGGGGCCGACTACCTGATTTCCGACACCCCCTTCGGCACCTGCAAGGCCTATATCGACACCGCCTATCGCAAGCGCGCCTCCGGCGAAGTGGCGAAAACCGCGCTCGATCTGGCGCGCAATCTGGTTCCCGTTGAACTGGTCAGCGATCCCTTCGATCCCGCCCATCTGCCCGCCTTCGATGCGCTGATCGCCGCGATGCGCGACGCCGGCGCTTATGGCACCGACAAGGGCATCCTGCTCGGCTACGGCGTGCACCTGAACGTGCAGACCGCCGCACAGAGCGCCGATCACATCTGGTCCGTCGTCACGGCCTTCGCGCTCAGCGAACAGCTGATCCGCCACAGCCATCCGATCGACCTGTCGCGCCGCGTCCTGCCCTTTGTCGACTCCTACCCCCGCGCCCTGCTGGATGCGCTGGCCGAAGGACCGCCCGAGACCCTGCGCGCCCTCGCCGACAGCTACCTCTCCCATGCGCCATCGCGCAATCACGCGCTCGACCTGCTGCCGATCATCGCCGATTTTGACCCCGACCTGATCACGCAGACCTTCGGCAAGGACAACGGCATCAGCGCCCGCCCCGCCTATCACTACCGCATGCCCGACTGCCGCATCGACGATCCCGGCTGGAGCGTATCGCACGAATGGGCGCTCTGGGTCGCCATCGAGGCGCTGGCCGAGGATCGCACCACGCTGAACGCCCTCTGCGCCGCTTGGCGCGATCACCGCAGCCAGATCGCCCATGTCCCGCATGCCTGGATCGACCGCGCCAGCGCCATCCTGCGCGACGCCGGCCACGACGCCCTGCTCAAAAGCGAAAACGCAGCAGCGTGACCGCCACAGAGCCGCCGCAAAAACCCCGCCGCAAGCGCCCCACCATCGGCGTCACCGTGTCGCGCCATTCCGGCTGGCGGATCTTTCCGCTGATCTGGCTGAACCTCGCGCTCGCCGGGGCGCGCGCCCTGCGCTGGGACGATGCCGCCGATATCGACCTTGAGCGCGTCGATGGCATTGTCATCGGCGGCGGCGACGACATCGCCCCCAGCCTCTATGGCACCGAGATCGTTGCCCGCGTCACCCTCGACCCCGCCCGCGACCGGATGGAGCAATCGCTGCTCGCCGAGGCCCTGCAGCGCAACCTGCCGATCCTTGGCATCTGTCGCGGCGCGCAGATGCTCAACGTCGTGCTGGGCGGCACGCTGCACCAGAACGCCTTCGGGGTCTATTCTTCGCGCAAATACAGCACCATCCTGCCCCGCCGCACCGTCTCTGTCCGCCGCGACACCCACCTCGCCCATATCGCCGGGACAGCGCCGATGCGCGTCAATGCCCTGCATTCTCAGGCGGTGAACCGGCTGGGGCGCGATCTGCGCATCGCCGCCACGGACGAGGCGGGGATGGTCCAGGCGGTCGAGCGCACGTCCGAGCCCTTTGCCATCGGTGTGCAATGGCACCCCGAACACCTGTTCTATGCCCGCCGCCAGCGCCGCCTGTTCCGCGCCCTGACCCGCGCCGCCACCGCCCACGCCGACGGGCGCGATCAGCGCGATGGTGTGGCCAGCGACATGCCCGCGCATCAGCCGGTTTCAGCCGCGTTCCGGGATCTGTAAAATTTTTTGAAAAAAAATCATCCGCGCATGAAACTTTTTCTGACGGGCGGAGTTGCTACCATAACCGATGCGTCTGTCCCGGACATCCCCAGCATCGGACACCGGGTCGTGCAATACCTCGTGACGCCCCAATTTGTGCCGGAGAAGTATCCCCCTTCTCCGGCACTTAACATTTTCAGCCCCTGCAAATCCACGATTTCCCGCCTCACCTTTTGACGTGGGGCCGTTTTGCCTGTTCACTCGCGCCAACACAGCGGCGGTCTCTCCGGCGTCCCCCCTTTCCCGCCACGAGGTCCCCCATGTCCGACACGCACCGCCGCTTTCGCGTCTCCCCCGACCGCCCGCTCGCCCTGCTCGCCAGCTGCCCCGCCTACGCCGCGACGCCCCTTGGTGAAAATGCCGCCCTCAGCGCCCTCGGCCACGGCCATGTGCTGCTCAAGGACGAAACTGCGCGGATGCGTCTGGGCAGTTTCAAGGCGCTCGGCGGCACCTATGCCATCGTCCAGATGATCCAGGACGCCAGCGGCGCCACCGACCTGCTGTCGGATGCCGCCCGCGCCACGGCGGCCGGGATGACCTTCATCACCGCCAGTGCCGGCAACCACGGCCTGTCTGTCGGCGCCGGCGCACGGATCTTCGGCGCGCAGGCCCGGATCGTCCTCGACAGCACCGTTCCGGCCAGTTTCGCCGCGCGGATCACCGCCATGGGGGCCGAGGTGATCCGCGTCCCCGGCGGCTACGCCGACGCCGTCGCCCATGCCATCCGCACCGCAAACGACAACGACTGGCTCCTGCTCGCCGACGGCTCCTGGCCGGGATACGAGGCTCGCCCCGCCCTGATCATGGAAGGCTATACCGTTCTGGCCGAGGAATGCCGCCAGCAGTTCGCCACCACCGGCGACTGGCCCACCCATGTCTTTCTGCAGGCCGGTGTCGGGGGCCTCGCCGCCGCCGTCGCGGGCCATATCCGCGCCTTCTGGGACGTCCAGCCGGTGATCACGGTGGTGGAGCCCGACCGCGCCCCTTGCCTGAAACTCAGCGCCGCTGCGGGACATCCCGTCACCGCGACCGGCGCGCAGTCCAACATGGGGCGGCTCGATTGCAAGGACGTCTCGCTGCTGGCCTTCGACGCCCTGCGCCTTGACGCCGACCACTTCGTCAGCATCACCGATGCGCAGGCCGAGGCCGCCGTCGCCCTGTTCGCGCAGGCAGGTGTGGCGACCACCCCCAGCGGTGCCGCCTCTCTGGCCGGGATGATCGCCGCGGGTCTGCCGGTGCAGGCCCGGTCTCTGGTCATCGCGACCGAGGGCGCCAGCGGCTAAAATCCGCACTGTTCGGTTACCGTCACGATACCGACAAGATACCGACGTTAAATTCTGGCGAATTCAACGCCTTGCCCTACCTCTCTTGGCGGGGCCCACTGACCTGCCCCGCAAAGCGGCCCTCTCATGTGCAAATGCGCGTGCAGGCCTGCGCCCCACCCTTGTTCCGCCCCGACGGAGCCCGTATAAAACCCCCTTTCCGCCCCGGACGGGGTTTGGCCCACAAAGAGGCGTCCATGCTCCAGACACCCTACTACCTGATCGACAAATCCGCCCTGCTGCCCAACATGGAAAAGATCGCCTGGCTGCGCGAGAATTCCGGGGCTAAAGCCTTGCTGGCATTGAAATGTTTCGCCTCCTGGTCGGTGTTCGACTTCATGTCCGAATACATGGACGGCACCACCTCCTCCTCGCTCTACGAGGTCAAGCTGGGGCGTGAGACGTTCCCCGGTGAAACCCACGCCTATTCCGTGGCCTGGGCCGATCACGAGATCGACGAGGTACTGGCCAACTCCGACAAGGTGATCTTCAACACCGCCGGACAACTCCAACGATTCGAAGAGGTTAGCCGGGGTCACACCCGTGGCATCCGGGTCAATCCCGGCGTCTCGACCTCCGGTTTCGACCTTGCCGATCCGGCGCGCCCCTTCTCGCGTCTGGGCGAACATGACGCCGCGGATATCGAACCCGTCGCCGATCTGATCTCCGGCTTCATGTTCCACAACAACTGCGAAAACGCCGATTTTGACCGCTTTGACACTATGTTGGGCAGTATCGAGCAGCGGTTTGGCCATCTGATCCGCCGTATGGACTGGATCAGCCTCGGCGGCGGCATCCACTTCACCGGCGAAGATTACCCCATTCACCGCCTTGCCGAGCGTCTGAAACGCTTTGCCGGCGAGAACGAGGTGCAGGTCTATCTGGAGCCGGGCGAGGCCGCGATCACCAAATCGACGACGCTGGAAGTCACTGTTCTGGATACGCTTTTCAACGGCAAGAACCTCGCCATCGTCGACAGCTCGATCGAGGCGCACATGCTGGATCTGCTGATCTACCGCGAATCCGCCAAGATGGCCCCCAACGCGGGCCCCGAGGAATGGATGGTCTGCGGCAAATCCTGTCTCGCCGGTGACATCTTTGGCGAGTATCGCTTTCCCCAGGCCCTCAAACCCGGCGACCGCCTCTCGGTTCAGGACGCGGCCGGGTACACGATGGTCAAGAAAAACTGGTTCAACGGAGTCAAGATGCCCGCCATCGCGATCCGCGAACTCGACGGCTCGACACGCCTCGTGCGTGACTTTGATTACACCGACTTCGCTGCGGCGCTGTCGTAAGCAACCCAACCAACCAAAGCCAATTTCCAAAGGAGGCAACACGGGTTTATGAAACGTAATGTCCTGATTATCGGCGCTGGCGGCGTCGCCCAGGTGGTCGCGCACAAGTGCGCGCAGAATAACGACATTCTGGGCGATCTGCATATCGCCAGCCGGACGAAATCGAAATGCGATGCGATCCTTCAGACCGTGGCCGACAAGGGCGCGATGAAGCAGGACGGCGTGTTCACCTCCCATGCCGTCGATGCCATGGACAGCGCCGCCGTCGCCGCGCTGATCCGTGAGGTCGGCGCCCAGATCGTCATCAACGTCGGCACCGCCTTCGTCAATATGACCGTGCTGGACGCCTGCATCGAAACGGGTGCCGCCTACATCGACACCGCGATCCACGAAGACCCTGAAAAGATTTGCGAAACCCCGCCTTGGTATGGCAATTACGAATGGAAAAAGCGTGCCCTCTGCGCTGAAAAGGGCGTCACCGCGATCCTCGGCGCGGGCTTTGATCCGGGCGTCGTCAACGCCTTCGCGCGCTATGCCATCGACACCTACATGGACGAGGTCACCTCGATCGACATCGTCGACATCAATGCAGGCAGCCACGGCAAATACTTCGCGACCAACTTCGATCCTGAGATCAACTTCCGCGAATTCACCGGCACCGTCTATTACTGGGAAGACCAGAAATGGAAGGAAACCAGCATGTTCGCCTCCGGACGTGAGTGGGATCTGCCGGTCGTCGGCAAGCAGAAGGCCTACCAGTCCGGCCATGATGAGGTGCACAGCCTCGCCGCGAACTATCCGCAGGCCGACGTGCGCTTCTGGATGGGCTTCGGCGATCACTACATCAACGTCTTCACCGTGCTGCAAAACCTCGGCCTGCTGTCCGAAAAGCCCGTCACCACGGCTGAGGGGCTTGAGGTCGTGCCGCTGAAGCTCGTCAAAGCCTGCCTGCCCGACCCCTCCTCGCTCGCGCCCGACTACACCGGCAATACCTGCATCGGGGATCTGGTCAAAGGCACCAAGGACGGTGCCCCGGTTGAGGTCTTCGTCTACAACGTCGCGGACCACGCCGAGGCCTATGCCGAGGTCGGCTCTCAGGGCATTTCCTACACCGCGGGCGTGCCCGCCGTCGCCGCCGCGATGCTGGTCGCCAGTGGTGAGTGGGACGCCAAGACCATGAAAAACATCGAGGAACTGGACCCCAAGCCTTTCTTCACCATCCTTGATGACATCGGCCTGCCGACGCGGGTTGAGTTCAACGGCAAAGACACCGCCTGGAACGCCTAAAGCACCCGGCAGCCGTCGAAAATCACGCCCTGCCCGCCCCGCGCTGGCAGGGCGTTTTCATGTCCCCTGCCGCTCTGCGGAATGAAATGCCGCCGATCTTCCGCAGAGCGGCAAAGCCCTCACACGACGTTAGGTCACACCCCTCAGCGGCGCTTGACGCCCCCTGCGCCGATCCGCAACGCTGACCCTGTAATGAGATGTCAGGGGAGGGGCTTTCATGGATCTGGATCAGGCGATGCAGGACAGGCGCAGCATTCGCGGCTTTACCGGTGATCCGGTGCCCCGCGCCGTGTTGGAGGAGGTGATCGCCCTCGCCAACCGCGCGCCGTCCTCGATGAACACCCAGCCGTGGCACTTTCACGTCCTCACCGGCGAACCGCTGGAGCGCGTCCGACAGGGCAACTCCGAACGCATGCTCGCCGGTGTCCCGGTACAGCGCGAAATCATGGATCACGGAGAGTATGAGGGCGTTCACCGCACCCGCCAGATCGAGATCGCCGTGCAACTGTTCGAAGCTATGGGGATTGAGCGCCACGACAAGGCGAAACGTCAGGACTGGGTGATGCGCGGCTTTCGCCAGTTCGACGCGCCCGTCTCGGTCGTGGTCTGCTTCGACAAATCGCTGGAGGACCGCTCCACCATCGCCCATTTCGACCTTGGCGCCGCGACCTATGGTCTTGTGCTGGCAGCGTGGAGCCGTGGCCTCGGCGCGGTGATCAACGGTCAGGGCATCATGCAAAGCCCCGTGGTGCGCGAGGTCGCGCAGATCCCCGACGATCAGGTGATCCTGACCTGCGTTGCCCTCGGCTGGCCGGACGAGGGCTTTTCGGCCAATGCGGTGAAATCCCGCCGCCGTCCCGTCGAAAACACCGCCCGCTTCATCGGCTTTGACGACACGGCAGAGAGCCTCAAGGCAGGCGAGTAACCCCCTGATATCGCTCAGCTGACGTTCTCGGGCGCAATGGCGACGGTCTTGACGATGGCGTGACATGCCACGCCGACGCGCAAGTCCATCGCCGTGACCGAGCGCCGCGTCAGCCGCGCCAGCACCCGCCCCGCAGGTGTGTCGAGAGACACCATCGCACCCGGCCCCTCGCCCTCGCGGATCGCCTCGACCACGCCGGGCAGGATGTTCAGCGCCGACAGCCCTTCGGGGCGCGCCCGCGACAGGATCACCTCCGACGCCGCGATGCGCAGGCGCAGCGACGCGCCCGTCGGATGCGGTACACGCGGCACGAACAGCGGCACACCGCCCGCGCTCAGCTCGCTCAGCCCGTCGTCGTGATGGCGCACCACCACCGCCTGCAACAGCGCGCCCGCATCACGCACGCCCGTCGGCATGAGGTTGGGGTCGCCGAGGATCTGCATCGCTGGCCCCTGCCCCGTGACCCGCCCGCCCTCCAACGCGACGACGGTGGTGGCGAGGCGCGCGACCTCCGCAGGGGCATGGCTGACGTAGAGGATCGGTACCGAAACCTCGTCCCGCAGGCGCTCAAAGTACGGCAGGATCTCGGCCTTGCGGGCCTCGTCGAGCGCCGCCAGCGGTTCATCCGCAAGGATCAGGCGCGGCGCGGCCAGCAGGGCGCGCCCGATGGCCACCCGCTGCCGCTCGCCCCCCGACAGCATCGCAGGCCGTCGTGCCAGCAGCGGACCGATCCCCAGCATCTCGACCACCCGGCCCATGTCGGCGCGCGGCGCGCTTTTGGGGGCAAAGAACTGCCCGAACAGCAGGTTCTGGCGCACGCTCAGATGCGGAAACAACCGCGCATCCTGAAAGATATAGCCCAGCCGCCGCCGATGCACCGGCAGCGCCACACGTGCCTCCGTATCCAGCATCACCCAACCGTCAATCGCGATCCGCCCCGCGTCGGGCGTCAGCAGCCCTGCCACCGCGTTGATGATCGTCGTCTTGCCGGAGCCTGAGCGCCCGAACAGCACCGTGATCCCCGCAGGCGCCTCGAACGCCACATCCAGACCGAACCCGCCGAAACTATGCTGCAACCGCACCGAAACCGTCATATGCCCGCCACCCGCCGCGCGACGCGCCGCCCGATGACCTCGGACAGCAACAACGCGCCCATGGCCACCGCGACCGACACCAGCACCAGTTTCACCGCCGCCGCCTCGCCCCCCGGCACCTGCAGAAAGGCGTAGATGGCCGAGGGCAGCGTCTGCGTCTGCCCCGGAATGTTGGAGACGAAGGTGATCGTCGCGCCGAACTCCCCCATCGCCTTGGCAAAGGCGAGGATCGCCCCCGCGATCACGCCCGGCAGGATCATCGGCAGGGTGACGCTGGCAAAGACCCAGAGGCGCGGCGCGCCCAGCGTCGCCGCCGCCTGCTCCAGCTTGGGGTCCACCGCCTCGATCGACAGGCGGATCGCGCGCACCATCAGCGGAAACGCCATGATCCCCGCCGCCAGCGCCGCCCCGGTCCAGCGAAAGGCGAAGACCACGCCGATCTGCGCCAGTGGCCCGCCCAGCGGACCCTGCGGCCCCATGCTCAGCAACAGGATATAGCCCGTCACCACGGGCGGCAGGATCAGCGGCAGGTGCACCAGCCCATTGACCAGCCCGCGCCCCGGAAACCGCCAGCGCGCCAGCGCATAGGCGGTGAACACCCCCAGTGGCAGGCTGCAGAGCGTCGCCCAGAGCGACACCTTCAGCGACAGCGCCACCGCGCTCCAGGCCTCGGGGGGCAGCCAGCCAGTCATGCGTTACTCCTGCGCCAGAACGGCGAAGCCTTGCCGTTCGAACGCCGCCCGCGCCTCGGCTCCGCGAAGGTAGGCAAGGAACCCGGCGTCGAGCGGGTTGTCACTGCTGCTCAGCTTCGCCGCCGGATAGACAATAGGTGGATGGCTGTCAGCGGGGAAAGTGCCGACAACATCGACACGCGGCTCGGCCACAGCATCACTGGCATAGACGATGCCCATCGGCGCAGCCCCTACGGCCACCAGCGCCAGCGCCGCGCGCACGTTATCCGCCTGCGCGACCATCGGCGCGACGCTGTCCCACTGGCCGAGGGCCTCCAGCGACGCCTTGCCGTAGATCCCCGCCGGCACCGCCTCGACCAGCGCCATCGCCAGCCGCCCTCCGTTGAGGCGCGCGGCAAGGTCCATGTCCGGCCCGATATCGACCGGCGCGGCGCCCTTGGCCGCCACCAGCACGATGGCGTTGCCCAGCAAGTCAAAGCGGCTGTCGGCGTTGATCAGCCCCTCCGCCTCCAGCCGGTCCATCCAGTCGGTATTGGCCGAGATGAAGATATCCGCCGGCGCCCCCTGCTGGATCTGACGGGCCAGAGCCGATGATCCGGCCAGCGAGACATCGACCACATTGCCGGTCTCGGCCTCGTAGCCCGCCGCAATCTCGTCCATCGCGTTCTTCATGCTCGCGGCGGCAAAGACGGTCAGCCGCCCCTCCCCGGCCTGCGCCCCCCCGCTGGCAATCACGAGCGCCGCAACGCACCCCAAAACACGGCCTCTGGTCATGAAGATCCCTTTCCCGGCAAGCGATATGTTCCACTGGATATATCGCCCCGCCGCCCGCCAAACCGCAAGCGTTATTTTCCCTCGGACATATCGACCAGCAGCGCCTCAAGCGCCGACAGATGCGTGCCCCCCGCGGCCCGCGCCGCCGCCTCAAGCCCGCGATAATGCTCCAGCACCACCCGGCCCGTGTCGGTCACGCTGGCCCCGCCGCCTTTCGCACCGCCTCGCGTGCTCTCGACCAGCGGCGCGCGGAACATGGCGTTCATCGTCTCCACCAGCTGCCACGCGCGCTTGTAGCTCATCCCCATCTCGCGCCCAGCGGCAGCGATCGAGCCGGTGCGCGTGATCCGCTCCAGCAGCTCGGCCTTGCCCGGCCCCATCATGCCTGCGGGGCCAAAGATCACCCGCAGGCGCATCTGCGTCTCGTCCGGTTCCGTCATCGCCTCAGCCCAGAGCCGCGTCGATGGACTGGCCGATGATCTCCAGCCCCTGCTCCAGCTCGGCGTCAGAGATGGTCAGCGGCGGCGCGATGCGGAAGACACCGCCCAAACTGCGGATCTTGACGATGTTCATCGACAGGCCCCGCTTCAGCGCTTCCTCCCCGATCCGCTCGCCCGTGGCGATATCCGGAGCCTTGCTCTGGCGGTCAGTCACGATCTCCATCCCCACCATCAGGCCCCGGCCCCGCACATCGCCGATGCACTCGTACCGCTGCTGCAACGCCAGCAGGCCGTCCTTCAGCCTGGCCCCCGCGACACGCGCGCGCTCAACCAGCCCCCCCTGCTCGACCACGTCAATCACCGCCAGCCCGACAGCTGCCGGCAAGGGATCCGAGACATGGGTGGTGTAGAACATATAGCCGCGCTTATGCGCCTCTTCCTCGATCTCCGCTGTGGTCAGCATCGCCGCCAGCGGCAGCCCGGCCCCCAGCGTCTTGGACAGCGTCAGGATATCCGGCGTCACGCCATCGCGCTGATAGGCAAACATGTCGCCCGTGCGCCCGATCCCGGTCTGCGCCTCGTCGAGGATCAGCAGCATGCCGCGTTCCGCGCACTTGGCCTTCAGCGCCGCGAGGTAGCCCTCGGGCAGCTCGATGATCCCGCCCGACGACAGGAGCGGCTCGGCAATGAAGGCGGCGAGGCTGCCCGTCGACTGGCTGTCCACCAGATCAAACGCGTCATCCAGCTCTGTCTGCCAGTCGAGCGTCCCGTCGGCGTGGGTGAACCGGGGCCGGTACGCATTCGGCGCCGGGATCGCGAGCGAGCCAACGGCGGCAGGTCCATACCCCGCCCGCGCCGCGCTATAGGTGACCGAGGCCGCGCCGCCCGTCATCCCATGCCAGCTCTTGGAAAAGCCGACGATCTCGTGCTTGCCGGTCACAAGCTTGGCCATGCGGATCGCGGCCTCGTTGGACTCGGCCCCCGTCGACAGCAGGATCACCTTGTCGAGGCCCGGCGCCAGCGCCGCCAGCTTGGCGCACAGATCCACCACAGGCCGCGACAGCATGCCCGAAAACAGATGGTCCAGCCTGCCGATCTGGGCGCGCACGGTCTCGACGATCTTCGGGTGCGCATGCCCCAGCACGGCGCTCATCTGGCCAGAGGTGAAATCAAGGATCGCCGCGCCATCGGCGTCATAGACATACGCCCCCTCGGCCCGCTCGATGATCTTGCGATCAAAGGTGCCGCCATAGCGCAGCACATGGGCGTCTGCGGCGTCCCAGAAGGCGCGCTCTTCGTTCTTGGTCATCGGCGGGTCCCCCGGTTGCAACTCTCGCGCCAGCCTAGACACGGCCCGGGGAGGCACGCAAACCGAAACAGGTGTGCCACGCCCGACCGCGCAGCGGCTGCCCTGCAGGGCAAGCCCTGCTGCTGCACAAAGCCTCAGACGGCCACGCCGAACACCAGCCCCACAGCCGAGGTCACGGCCATCGCCGCGGCGCCCCAGACCACCACGCGCAGGCTCGCGCGCAGTTTCGGCGCGCCGCCCGCCTGTGCGCCCAGCGCCCCCAGGCCCGCCAAAGCGACCAGCGTCACCCCCACCACCACCGGGATCACCACCCCCGCCGGCGCCAGAACCGAGGCGAGAACCGGCACCGCCGCCGCCACCGAAAACGTCGCCCCCGAGGCCATAGCCGCCTGCAGAGGCCGCGCGCCATTCTCCTCCGACAGCCCCAGCTCTTCGCGAACATGCGCCCGCAGCGCATCCTTTTCGCTCATCTCGCGCGCGGCGGTCGCGGCCGTGGCCGGGCTCATGCCACGTCCCTCCAGGATCGCGGCCAGCTCGGCCAGCTCCTCTTCGGGCATCGCTTTCAGCGCCTCGCGTTCGCGCCCGATGTCGGCGCGTTCGATATCCGATTGCGAGCTGACCGAGACATACTCTCCCGCCGCCATCGACATCGCGCCTGCCGCCAGCCCTGCGACCCCGGCAATCAGGATCGCCCGCCCGGATGGCTCGGCCGAGGCAACGCCCACGATCAGCGAGGCGACCGAGACGATGCCGTCATTGGCCCCCAGAACGGCGGCGCGCAGCCAGCCGGAGCGGTTGATGAAATGGACTTCTTCGTGGGCGGATGGTTGGCTCATAGGGATCTCCTGGCACCCGGCGGCCCCCCAAACGGCGGCACGGATTGCCCAGACCCTGTGCCGCGAACGCGCACAAGGTCAAGCCGTCATGACCCGCAGCGGCACAGGCAAAATGTCCCAGCCGCCGCAGGCACCAACTCGCACCGCCGCACGCCCTGCAGCCTCACGGCTCAGGCCTCGATCGCGACCTTGCCGATGGGTTTGGAGCAGCAGGCCAGGATATAGCCGTCCTCGATGTCCTCGTCGCTGATGCCACCGTTGTGCACCATATAGACCTCGCCCTCGGATTTCTTCACGCGGCAGGTGCCGCAGATCCCGAAGGTACAGCCCGAGGGGATGCGCAGCCCCGCCGCCCGTGCCACCTGCAACACCGTGTCATTCTCGTTGCAGCCGACGGATACACCGGAGCGCGAGAAGACGATCTCCGCCGCGACGGCCTCATCGGGCACCGCATCGTCGAACTCGGTGATCTCCGCGACGGTTTCCGCAGGCGCCTCAAAGCTCTCCTGATGATAGCGCTCCATGTCATAGCCGATCGAGTGCAGGATTTCCCGCACCGAGGTCATGAACCCCTCCGGCCCACAGCAATAGACGTCGCGCTCCAGATAGTCGTTGCACATCAGGCCCAGCATCAGCTGGTTGAACTGGCCGCGATAGCCGGTCCAGGCGTCATAGGGATCAGCCTGCTTGACGATGAAGTGCAGCTGCAGCCCCGTCACCCGCCCCGCCATATACTCCAGACGGCGGCGAAAGATCAGGTCCAGCGGGCGGCGGGCGCATTGGATAAAGCAGATGTCGGGATCTTCGCCGCGCTCGAACAGGGTCGAGGCCATCGACATCATCGGCGTCACACCCGACCCTGCCGAGATGAACAGGTACTTGCCATCGGGCTGCGGCGGCAGATGGAACAGCCCCGCCGGGCCATAGGCGCGCAGCCGCATTCCGGGGCGCAGATGATCCAGCATCCAGCGTGTGCCGATGCTGCCCTCCTGCGCCTTCACGGTGACGGTGATATAGGCGCTGCTGACCGGCGAGGACGAGATCGTATAGGTTCGCTGGATGCTGCCACCCTGCCCCGGCACCGGCAGATCCAGCGTGATGAACTGCCCGGCCTTATACAGAAAGCGCGCCCCCGACGGCGGGCGGAAGGTGAATGTCACAACCCCCGGCGCCTCGGGGATCAGCATCACGCATTCCAGCTCCTCGGAATCACTCCAGACCGGAGTGTCGGCTTTCGGCATCGGGATCATGCGCTTACTCCGCGGCGTAGAGGCTGCGTGGCAGCAACGTGCCCTGCAGGGTGCGGCAATACCAGTCGACGAACTGCAGCACGCCGGTTTCCTCGACCGGGGAATACGGCCCCGGACGATATGCGGGCGAATTGATCCCGATCTGGTTTTCCTCGACGATCTGACGGTCTTCGTCGTTGGTCGCCAGCCACACCTCGGTCAGGCGCTTGAGGTCGTAATCCTCGCCCTCGACCGCGTCCTTGTGCACCAGCCAGGTCGTCGTCACCTCGGTCTGGGTGGCGCTGATCGGCAGCACGCGGAAGGTCAGCACCGAATCCGACAGGAAGTGGTTCCAGGTGTTGGGGTAATGGAAATAGAGGCAGCTGCCCGCGTTATCAAACGGCACGCTGCCGACGCGTTTCGCCACAGCCGCTTTGCCATCCATCGTGTAGCTGACGCCATCGCCGATGAAGGGGATGCGCACAAACCGCCACTGCTCATTCGCGGCGACAAGGTATTTCGACGGCAGGCCCGCCGCCTCGCAGCGCTCGACATGCGCCAGACCCACGGGCGAGCTGGAGGAATCGTCGCCCCCCACCATATTGGGATCTTCGGGGAAGGTGCGGCACAGCGCCGGGTGGTTGCCCCCGCAGTGATAGCACTCGCGGTTGTTCTCCAACACCAGCTTCCAGTTGCCCTGCTCAACGATCTGGCTCTGATAGGCGACCTTGAGGTTGGCGAGGTCATGCGGCGCGAGGTAGCGGTTCGCCTGTGCCTCAAGCTCAGCGGTCGAGGGCGCGACATCGCCGAGGCAGATGAACACCATCCCCTGAATTTCATGGCAATGCACGGTGCCGAGGCCATGGTCGGCGGGGTTGAACTCCGGCCCCATTTCGCGCGCCCAGAGCAGTTTGCCGTCCAGCTCATAGGTCCACTGGTGATAGGGGCAGACCAGTTTCGGCGCGCTGCCCTTGGTCGCCGAACAGATCCGGCTGCCGCGGTGACGGCAGGAGTTGTGGAACGCCCGGATCACCTTGTCGGCGCCCCGCACCACGATCACCGAATAGGCACCGACCTGCACGGTGACGTAATTGCCGGTCTTCGGCAGTTCGGCCACGGCGACGGCATAGATCCATTCGCGGTACCAGATGCCGCTCAGATCGGCCTGATAGACGTCGGGGTCGGTATAGAAGGGCTGCGGCAGCGAATACCCCGGCTTGCGGGACATCAGAAGCGAGAGAACGTCGGAGTGCGAGAGCATTCAGGAGGGACCCATAGCAAGAGGAGGAGTCGGAGCGACCTTTCCCGCGACCATAGGCAGGAATGCGGCGCCCACATGGTCAAAATCCGCCTCTTCGCAGCGTGGTTGAGACATCGCGCAGGCCCGTGCGGTTTTTTGCCGCTCAGAGCGTGAAAACAGCCCGTCAAAGCGGCAAGCTCTGCCCTGAAATCAGGCAGAGCTTGCGGCCGGTTCAGCCCTGCGCGGCAACGAAAGCCGTGACGAGGCGGCAGAAGCGGTCCGAAATCGTCGCGCTCTGCGCCAGCGTGTGTTCATGGCTCAGCGTCTGGGTCACGTCCATGCCGGCGGCGAGGTTGGTGATCGCCGAGACCGCCACCACCTTCATGCCGCAATGCACGGCGGCGATGCACTCAGGCACGGTCGACATGCCGACGGCATCTGCCCCCAGCATCCGGAAAGCGCGGATTTCGGCGGGGGTCTCGAAGTTCGGCCCCGTGTACCAGAAATACACCCCCTCATGCAGCACCACGCCCATACCGCCCGCGACCTCGTGCAATTGCGCGCGCAGATCGCGGTCATAGGCGTTGCCCATATCGACAAAACGCGGGCCGACGTTGTCGTCATTGGCCCCGATCAGCGGGTTGAAGCCGGACCAGTTGACGTGATCAGAGATCACCATCAGGCTGCCCTGCGGCATTTCGGTGGTCATGCTGCCGGCAGCGTTGGAGATGAACAGCATCTCGACCCCGACCGCGCGCATCGCCCGGATCGGCAGGGCGAGGTCGGAGTAATCGAACCCCTCATAGCTGTGCAGACGCCCCTGCATGCAGATCACCTGCTGCCCGCCAAGGCTGCCGATGACGAAGCGGCCCGAGTGCCCGGCGACGGTCGACATCGGGAAGTTCTCGATCTGGTCATACGGTAAATAGACCGGGTCCTCGATCTGATCCGCCAGATCGCCGAGGCCGGAGCCAAGAATGATGCCGATCTTCGGCTGACGTCCGTCGAGCGCGCGTTTGAGGTGGTCGGCGGCGATCAGGTGTTTGCTCATGGGGTCCTCGTTGATGTTTGCGCCACTTCACTGCCTTGCGCGGGAAAAGGCAATCGCTGGTAACGAGGGGGCGCTGCCCCCGGCGCTTTGCGCCTCCCCCGAAGTATTTCGGGCAAGATGACAGGGGCGGGGTGGAGCGGGCGGGCTGTCGGGGCGCCTGTTGCCGGGCAGGTTTGCGTCTTTTGTCGGCAACCGCGTTGCGGGCCCTCGAAACGATGGGCGGGGACGCTACCTTTGGTGTTCAACACAGGCTGGACGGGAAGCCCTGCGCCCGCAACACTGACCACGCCACATCAGGAGACGTCGCATGTCCAATTGGTCCAATTCTGTCCGCCTTGCGCTGGCAATCCTCGCTCTGCCGCTGGCGCCCGCCTGGGCCCAGCAGTCCAGCGATGCTGTCGCCCCCGAAACCGGGACGCCCGAAGCCGCGACGGGTGCGCTTGCCGCCTTTCCGGGCCTGTCGGAGGCGGCGACGGCGGCGCTGAAGACCAAGGCTGAGGGCAAGCCGGTCGAAGCGCAGACCTGGATGATTTCGGCAGCCAATCCGCTGGCCGTGCAGGCCGGGGCCAAGGTGCTGAAGGCCGGGGGCAGTGCTGCCGATGCCATGATCGCCGTGCAGGCGGTGCTGGGGCTGGTAGAACCGCAGTCCTCGGGCCTCGGCGGGGGCGCGTTTCTGGTGTGGTTCGATGCCGCCACCGGCAAGCTGACCACGCTGGACGGGCGCGAAACTGCGCCGCTGGACGCCACGCCGCAGCTGTTTCAGACCGAGACGGGCGAGGCGCTGCGCTTTTTCGACGCCGTGGTCGGGGGCCGCTCGGTCGGCACGCCGGGCACGCCGCGTCTGCTGGAGGCCGCGCATGAGCTCTGGGGCAAGGCCGAGTGGTCGGGCCTGTTCGCCGATGCGATTGCACTGGCGGAGGATGGCTTTACCGTTTCGCCCCGGCTGGCCGACCTGATCGCCGCCGATGACGACCGGTTGCGCCGCTTCCCCGAGACCGAGGCCTATTTCTATCCCGGTGGCACCGCGCTGCATGCCGGCGAGACCCTGCGCAACCCGGCCTATGCCGACACCCTGCGCCAGATTGCGGACGGCGGCGCCAAGGCCTTCTACATCGGCGACATTGCCGACGACATCGCCGCGACCGTGCAGCAGGCGCCGGGCAATCCCGGTGTGCTCTCGGCCCTCGACCTCGCGATCTACGAGGTCAAGGAGCGCCCTGCCGTCTGTGCGCCCTACCGCGCCGCGCAGGTCTGTGGCATGGGCCCGCCGTCGTCGGGCGCCCTGACGATTGGCGAAATCCTGGGCATGTTGCAGGGCTATGACATCGCCACCATGGGCCCGGATGCTCCGGAAACCTGGCGCCTGATCGGCGACGCCTCGCGCCTCGCCTTTGCCGACCGGGGCCGCTACATGGCCGATACCGATTTCGTGCCGATGCCGCTGAAGGGCCTGATCGAGCCCGCCTACCTCGCCCGTCGCGCCGAGCTGCTGGACAGCGATATCGCCCTGCCCGACGTCGCCCCCGGCCTGCCCGACTGGGACCATGCCGGGCTGCTGGCAGATGACACCGCGATCGAGCTGCCCTCGACCTCGCATATCTCGATCGTCGATGCCGCCGGCAATGCCCTGTCGATGACCACCACCATCGAGAACAGCTTTGGCTCGCGCCTGTTCGTGCGGGGTTTCCTGCTCAACAACGAGCTGACGGATTTCTCCTTCGACACCCAGAAGGAAGGCGTGCCGATTGCCAACCGGGTCGAGCCGGGCAAGCGGCCGCGTTCCTCCATGTCGCCGACGATCGTGATGCAGGACGGCGCGCCGACGCTGGTCATCGGCAGCCCCGGCGGCAGCACCATCATCGGCTATGTCGCGCAGGCGATCATCGCTCATCTCGACTGGGGCATGGACGTGCAGCAAGCCGTGTCGATGCCGCATCTGGTGAACCGCTTCGGCCCCTATGAGGTGGAATCCGACACCACCGCCACCGCCCTGCAGGAATCGCTCGAAGGGCTCGGCTATACCGTCCAGCCCAAGGAGATGAACTCCGGTCTGCATGCCATCTCCATCGGGGAGGGGTTGCGCGGGGGCGCAGATCCGCGCCGTGAAGGCATCGCCCTGGGCGAGTAGGCGACACACTTTCCGAGGCGGGCCAGACGGCCTGCCTCCTCTTCCCGCCTTGGCCGCGCGCCAGCCAAGGTGCGCAAATCGCACCGTTCGGATACCGTTCAGATACCGACGCGATACCGACATCGCAATTTCAGCCATTTCAGAGGTTCTGAGCGGCCCCCTTCGGGGCAGCCCCGTTGCCCTACGCAGACCAGCCCTGCGCCCACGTCATTCCTTGCGGTCAAAGCCCTGCGCCAAACGCATGACGGGGCTACCGAACCTACATTTGTGCTGCGACGCAGAAAGGCCTAGATGTCAGGGCAACAACAGATATCAGATCCGACATCAAGGACGAGTAACATGGCTTTCATCACCGCACCGCACACCCCCTTCTCCGGCGTCCGTCACGCGGGCCGCGTTGTCGCAGACGTCTTCGCCTCGGTCTTCAGCGCGATCGCTGCCTCCCGTGAGGCGTCTTCGCTGATGTATGCCTCCGACAAGCAGCTGCGCGCCCGCGGCCTTGCCCGTCAGGACATCGGAAAACACCTTGTAAACAAGTACTTCGCTGACTGATTTCAGCCAGTGTGGGTACCGAGTTTAGAAAAACCGGCTCTGGTTTGAGCCGGTTTTTTTATGCCCTGAGGCCGCGTCAGAACTGCGTGGTTTCGCTGAAGACATCGCCCAGCAGGCTGAGGAACCGCGCCTGCGGGACTGAGGGCAACCAGCCCTCGATATAGGTCAGGCCGATTTCGCGCTGGCTGTCGGGCAGTTCAAAATCCAGTTGTTTCAATCCGTTATCGCGGGGAAACTGGCTGCGTGCCAGAATGGCCAGCCGGTCGGAGGAGCGCAACAGCCCGCCGACCACGCCATAAACCTCGGTTTCCACTGGCTTCGGCACTGACGCCGGCGCGGCGCTGCCAGTGGCAAACAGCTGGTCGTAGCAGCCGCGCGCCGGCGCCCCAACTCCGGGCACAACCCACGGAAATTGCTTGAGATCTTCAAGCAAGATCGCGGCCTTGCCGGCCAGAGGATGCCCCGCGCGCGCCGCCACGACCAGCCCGTCAGAGAACAGCGGCACATGCGTCAGACCGCAGGTCAGCGCGCCCGGCACCGCCTCGCGCCGCAGCGCCCCGACCAGCACGTCGAGATCGCCGTTCAGCAACCCCTGCACCAGATCCGCATAGCGCCCACCAACCACCTGAGGCGAGATTCCGGGGAATTCCGGCGCGAATCGGTTCAGCGTTTCGGGCAGGATCACCGCCTGCGCCAGCGGCAGACAGCCAATCGCCAGCCGCCCGGCATAGTCCCCCTGCAAGCCGCGCACATCCGCCGCCGCCTGATGTATCTCATTGAGGGTCAAACGAAAAACCCGCGCCAGCTCCTCGGCCTGACGGGTCGGGCGAAAGCCGATGGGCCCCACTTCGAACAGCGGCGTGCCCGCCTGATCCGCAAGGTCGCGGCACGCCCGGCTCAGCGAAGACGGCGCTCGCCCCAGCCGTGCGGCCGCCGGGCGAAAGCCGCCATGATCCACGGCGGCAATCAGGCTCAGCATCTGGTTCATGGTGACCAGCTGGTGCAGATTGCTGCGTTTGGTGACGGGCGAGGCCTGCCGCAGGATGTCAAAGCCACGCCGCAGACGCGCGACAAACATCTCGCCCGCCTCGCTCAGCCGCATGCCACGGGCATCCCGGCGAAACAGCGCGCCCTTCATCTGCCGCTCGACCTTCGCCAGCCCCTGCGCCAGCGCGGGCTGCGACAGGTTCAGCTGCACCGCCGCTTCGGACATACTGCCGGTATCGGCAATCGCCACGATCCCGGCCATGTGCCTGAGATTAGGATAATATTCGGCAATCATCACCGCTCGCCCCTCCCCTGGCCAAGCTGTCAGATGTCATGCCGCTGCCCGGGTGCGCCTGCCCGCCGCACCCTCCCGTGCGTGGATCAGACGACCGCTTGCAGCGGCGCTCCGCCATTGCGCTTCGCCCACTCAGCACAGGGCACAATGCCGCCGAGGGGGAAGAAATGGACCTGCGCAATCTCGCCCATCTGCTGCGCCGGGGCAAGGGCGCTCAGCACATCTGTCGGCTCATAGGGCACCAGCAGCTTGCTGAGGTCCATCGCGCGCTTCTCCAGCACCTTCATCGACGGCCCGACACCGCAGGCAATCGCAAAGCGGATCAGCGTCTGCAACTTGGCCGGCCCCGAGACGCCGACATGCACCGGCAGGCTCACCCCCGCCTCGCGCAGGCGCCGTGTCCAACTGAGCACGGGGGCCGCGTCAAACACGAACTGCGTCACGATCGCCATCTCGGCGTCGCTGCGCCCGGCATAGTCCTGTTTCCAGTGCAGCGCCGCATCCACCAGCCTGGTAGAGCCATCGGTATCGATATCGCGGTTGCCCTCCGGGTGGCCCGCAAAGTGCAGCCGCGTGAAGCCATGCGCATCGAACAGCCCGCTCTCCAGCAGCTGCATCGAGGAGTCATAGGCCCCCGCAGGCGTCTTCGGAGACCCGCCCAGCAGCAGCGCCGAGGTGACGCCCGCCTCATCGTGATAGCGCTTGACCCACTCCTCCAGCACCGCCCGGTCGGGGATGATGCGCGCCGGGAAATGCGGCATCACCTCAAAGCCAGCCTCGCCCAGCCGCTTCGCGGTGGCGACCATATCCTCGATGGGCGTGCCCTCGATATGCGCGATATAGACCCGCGTGCCCTGCGGCAGCAGGCCTTTGAAATCTTCGACCTTGGCGGCCGTGCGCGGCATCACCTCGATGGAGAAACCGCGTACGACCTCCCGCACCCCTGTCGGGGCCGGTTGCGCCGCTTCGCGTCGTTTGCCGAACAGACTGACCATGGATGAAATCCTCCCTCTCCGTTTAATGTATACATTGAATCGCTTTCAATCAACTAATTTGGCTGAATTGAGCGTAATTCATCGACCCATGTATTCACCAACCAGAGAGGGAGGGCCCCAACCCTATTCGATCATCGTATTCGGCAGGATCAGCGCGATCTGTGGAAAGGCCACGAGGATCGCCAGCGTCACCAGCATCGCGATCCAGAACGGCATCACCCCGGCAAAGATCCGACCCAGCGGCACGTCGGTCGCCACCGATTTGACGACGAAGACGTTCACCCCCACCGGCGGCGAGATCAGCCCCATCTCCAGCGTCAGCACCACCAGCACACCGAACCAGATCGGGTCCATGCCGAGCTGCGTGATCACCGGAAAGAAGATCGGCATCGTCAGCACCAGCATGGCGAAGCCTTCCAGAAAGCACCCCAGCACCAGATAGGTCAGCAGGATCAGCCCCAGCACAACCATCGGCGCCACGTCGAGCGCCGAGAGGTACTCTCCGATCAGCGTCGGGATATGGGTCAGCGCCAGGAAGGGGTTGATCAGATGCGCGGAAATCAGGATCAGCATCACCGTGGCCGAGGTCACGATGGAGCTTTTCGCCGCCTCCCAGAAGCGGGCAAAGCCAAGCCGCCCCTCCAGCACGCCGATCAGGATCACCAGACCGGCCCCGACAGCCGAGGCCTCGACCGGCGAAAACAGCCCGCCATAGATCCCGCCAATCGTCAGAATCACCACCAGCAGCACCGGCAGCGCGCCGGCCATCTTGCGGCCCTTCTCGCGCATCGTGGATTTCGGCCCGCGCGGCCCAAAGCCCGGCATCAGCCAGCACAGCAGCACCACGGTCAGCATGAACATCGACAGCAGCAAAAGACCCGGCAGGATGCCCGCAAGGAACAGCCGCCCGATGCTCTGCTGCGTCAGGATCGCGTAGATCACGAAGCCGGTCGAGGGCGGGATCAAAATGCCCAGCGTGCCCCCCGCCGCCACAACCCCGGTCGACAGCCGGTTGTCGTAGTCAAAGCGGTTCATCTGGTCCATCGAGACCTTGCCCATGGTCAGAGCCGAGGCGACAGACGACCCCGACAGCGCCGCGAATCCCGCGCAGCCCAGCACTGTCGCCAGCGCCAGCCCGCCCCGGATCTGCCCGACGATGGCATAGGCCGCATCGTAGAGACGCGCGCTCATCCCCGTGACCGAGGCGACGTTGCCCATCAGGATGAACAGCGGCACCACCACCAGCTCGGCCGAGGAGGCGATGGTGAAACTCTCCGAGGCCAGCAGGCTCATGGCCGAGTTCAGATCGCGCAGCACCCAGATGCCGGCAAAGCCGACCGCGAACATCGCGAAGGCCACCGGGATGCGGATGATCAGCAGCACGAACAGGATGATCAGGCCGCTGAGGCCGATAAGTCCACCGCTCATTCCCGGATCTCCCGCTCGGCACGGGCGCGCGGCCCGGCCAGCATCAGCTCAACCGCGCGCAGCACCATGCCGAGCGCGGTGATCACCGCCAGCACCGACAGCGCCCATTGAAAGTACCACTTCGGCAGGCGCACGATATTGGTGGCGAGGTTCAGCATCTGCGACAGCTTGCTGCTGTCATAGACGGTGTAGGCAATGCCAAGAAAGATCGCCGCGCCAAGCAATGCCGCAAAGATATCAAAGGCATGGTTCATGACGACACTGAACTTGCTCTCAAAGATATCAACGGCGACATGGCCGCCCAGACGATCACACAGCGCCATGCCTCCGAAGACGATGATCACCATGCCCATCTGTGTAAAATCCTGCGCACCGTGCAAAGGCGCGCCAAAGAACCGACCAATGACATCGACCAGAACGGTCGATGTCACGAAGATCAGCCCCAGCGTACCGAGAAGGGAGGACAGGTTGATCAACCCGTCCGCCAGTCGCTTAATCGAGGCGTACATTCTTGCCCCTCATTCGCCGCGCATCGCCGCCAGCACATCCGCGCCACCGTCGATGTTTTCCAGCAGCGCTTCGGTCACCGGCAGGGTGACGTCGCCAAAGGCCGCCGCCTGCGCGTCGTCGAGGTCGATCACCGTCACCTTGCTGTCGGCGCGCAGCCCCTCGATCACCTGATCCGCCTTGGCGTTCCAGGCATCCTCGGCGCTCTTGGACAGCACTTCGCCCGCAACCTTGTCGATCGCCGCCTTCTCCGGATCGGTCAGACCGTCATAGCGGGCCTGGTTCATCACCACGTAGAAGGTCAGCGTGCCAAGCGGCGCGCCAAGGGTGTAGGAATTGGCCACCTCGTCCAGCTTGAAATCGCCAATCGCGCTGGAGCCGGTGATCACACCGTCGATCAGCCCGGTTTGCAGCGCGTTGTAGATATCGCCCGCAGGCATCTGCACCGGCGTGCCCCCCAGCGCTTCGACCACGGCGGCCGAGGTCGAACCGGCGACGCGGATCTTCAGCCCGGCCACATCGGCGGGGGTGCGGATATCATGGTCTTTCATGATGAAAACGTTCGGCTCCGACGTCCACAGCGCCAGCGGCTTGGTGGCGGGGAATTCCTTCTCCAGCATCGGATAGGCGCGCCAGATCGCAGTATAGCCCGACACGCCGTCGGGAATGGCGCCCGGCATCTCGGCGATCATGGTCTTCTCGAACTGCGACGAGGTATAGCCCGGCAGCCCCCAGACGATATCGGCAACGCCCTGCACGACCCGCACGTATTGCTCCAGCGGGCCCTTGCCCAGCTCGCCGCCGGGATAGACGCGCACCGTCAGCTCGCCATTGGTATCGGCGGCCAGCGAGTCCGCCAGCGGCTCGACGACCGAGGCGGTCAGCGTATGCGCGGGCGGTACGAAATGCGCGAAAGACAGTTCTTCAGCCGTGGCAGCGGTCAGCCCGCCCAGCACGACGGCCGTGGACACAGCAAAGCTGCTGAGTGTTTTGCTAATCATGGTTTCCTCCCTGAAACATACGACCCGCCCACCCGAAGGCAGGGTATCGCATTGACAGGAAGCCTAGCGCCGAGGCCCGCGCGCACTCAAATTCAATTGCCGCAATGTCTATAACTTTATCGCAACGCCAATTCCGAAAAGCCCCGGAAAAGCCATCAATATGAGAACTATATCATCAGATTTTCACAACGACATCAGGAGCGGCACATGGCCGCTCCTGCTTCAGTCTTGTCGTCGCTCAGCGCGTGATCAGCTCTTGCTGCGCCAGCTGTCGGCGTAGTTTTCGCGCGCTTCCTTGGCGTAGGGGGTCGGCGCGATGCGGACACGGATGTCGGCCTGACGGTGCTTCTCGGTCGAGGTTTTCTGCGTCTCGTCCGGCTCGCCCCATTTCAGCGTCAGCACGTCGCCGATGTTGACGTCGGCATTGACCACACCCAGCGACAGCATGCTGCGCTCGTTGTAGGAATAGCCGTTGAACATCGACATCCCGACCATCTTGCCGTCCTGCAGGATCATGTCGGCGCTGGAGGAGGCATAGTTCGGCTGCGGGAAGTCGATCCACTTGTAGGGAACGCCCTCTTCAAAGCCCGAGGCGATGACCTTCAGCACATCTTCACGGTTCCACTCGAAGGTGACCTTCTTGCGGTTGGTGGCGGCGCCCTTCAGCTTGGTCAGGGCCTCCTTGCCGATGAAGTTGTCCTTCTTCCAGCCGATGTAGAAGCCATAGCCCAGCTCGAAGGGATTGACGTAGTACTGCGAGATATCGTCGGTGACAAAGCTGCCGCCGATGGAGCCGACGGCCTCGTAGGCATCGGCGCCCAGCCAGTCGCGGTATTCTTCCATCATGCCGTCGCCGGTGTAGATCCCCGGCAGAGGCGACGGGATCCAGCCCGATTCCAGCGTGTTGGTCGAATAGGCGCGTGCCCCGACGCGGCGCAGGTCAACGCCGGTGTCCTTGGCGGCCTCAAGAATGACCGACAGGATATAGGCCTTGTCGGAAAAGGGGCCCCAGATTTCCAGACCCGGTGCGCCGGCCATGCCGTGACGCAGCGCCTGCACTTTTTTCGACCCGACATTGATCCAGTCGACATGGAAGAACGGCACATCCGGCACCGGGCCGCCGTTGATCTTTTCGAAGATCTTGTTGGCGTCGGGACCCTGGATCTGAAAGCGGTAGTGCTGGCGCAGGATACGTTCGCCATCGGGGCGGCTGTCAGAGCGCGGATCATGCGTCAGGCGCACTTTCCACTTGCCGATGGCGGCCTGGAACTTGGTCCAGTTGGCGGTCGGCTGACGCCCCACCAGAACGAACTTGTCCTCACGCTCGCGGAAAATGATCATGTCGCCGATGACATCGCCCGCAGGCGTCACGGGGACGAAGTGCTTGGCACGGTTCAGGTCGAAATTGCCGAAATCGTTGATCCCGACATAGGCCAGAAAGGCCGCCGCATCAGGGCCTTCGACGATCAGCTCGTCCATGTGGTGCGTCTGGTCGAACAGCACGGCAGTGTGGCGCCAGGCCTCCTGCTCACTGCGCCAGTTGGAAAACTCGGGCGCAACGACCGGGTATACATAGATACCGCTCTTGGAATTGCGCAGCAGCTCCACAGGGTTGGCATACCCCTTCAGAAGCTCCGTAAAACTCTCTCCCGCCATGACTGGCTCCTCCCGTTTTGAATCTCAATGTATACATGAAGTCATGAATCGGCGGGCAAAAGGCAAGCGAAAAATCTCGCTGCGTGAAAATTGGCGGCTTTCGCAAGGCCCGCCACGCCCACAGCTCCGCAGCCCCGGTGGCGCCGGGGTGTGTATCGCAAGCGAAACGGGAACCGCTCAGTCTTCGGGGCGACTGCCCTGCCCGACCAGCGCCAGCGCGGGCACGGCCTGCGCCACATCGATGTCGTTGGCAAAGATGTATTCGACGTTGCGCCGCGCCGCACAGGCATGTTCGCGCGCCAGCGCCTCGGCCCGCGCCCCCTCACGCCGCACGATGGCCTGCAGGATCTGGTGGTGCTGATCCTGCGCCAGCCCGAGCGAGCGGCGGAAGGCCGACAATTGCCGCCGATCCGGCAGAAATGCCGAGGGCGAGGCAAACGGCAAACGCGTCGCCCGCGCAATCTCGCGCTCCAGCGTCGCACTGCCCGGCAAGGCCGCCAGAGCGAGGTGATACTGGCCATTCAGCTCGGCGTAGCCGTCGAAATCCACATCCTCCGGGCCGGCGCCGAAACAGGTGTCGAGCCGACGCACGATCTCGCGGAAGTCCTTCATCCGCGCTTCAGTCACACCCCGCTCGGCCGCAAGCCGCGCCGCCGTCCCTTCCAGCACGCCGCGCAACTCGATCGCGTCCAGCACATCGGCAAAGTCGAAACTACGCACCAGAAAGCCACCGTTGCGGGCGCGTTCCAGCAGCCCCTCCTCGGTCAGACGTGACATGGCTTCGCGCACCGGGGTCCGCGACACCTGCAGATCTTCGGCCAGCGCGACCTCGAACAAGCGCGTACCGCCGGGGAACGCCCCGCTGAGGATCCTCTGGCGCAATTCTTCCAGCGCCCGCTTGGTATGGGTATTTGCCCCAGTCGCCTCAACCATTCACCGCTCCGTTCCGCGGCGCAGATGCCTTGCTGCGCGGCTCACATGTCATTTTGCCCGTGTATACACGCAACGCAGGCGCAACTCCAATATGACAGCAGTTTCACCTCTGCGCCTAGCACAAAGCCGCCATATGTATGCAATTTGTCGATTATTTTCTTGAAAGCGGGCCTTTTTCCCCCTACCCCTGATAAAAATGTATTCATAGCACGGCTGGGGAGGGCCTTATGACCACATTGACGCTGATACCGGGACTGGTGTCCGACGCCCGCGTCTGGGCCTGTTTGCGCAGAGCCGCCCCGGCGGGCCTCGCGATCCACGACGCCGACATCACCCGCGACGTCTCGATTCCCGCCATGGCCGCGCGCCTGCTGGCCGAGGTAGAGGGGCCGCTGATCGCCGTCGGCCACTCTCTCGGCGGGCGCGTCGCCATGGAGGTCGCCCGTCAGGCCCCGACCCGCGTGCAGGCGCTGGTGCTGGCCAACACCGGCCACAATGCCCGCGCCGTGGGCGAAGAGCCCAAGCGGCAGGCCAAGATCGACCTCGCGCACCGCGACATGGCGGCCCTCGCAGCGGACTGGCTGCCCGGCATGCTCGACCCCGCCCGCATCGGCGACAGCGCCCTGATGGCCGATCTGACGGACATGGTCCTCGCCGCCGGGCCGGATGTGCATGAACGCCAGATCCGCGCCCTACTGGGCCGCCCCGATGCCGCGACCTACCTCGGCCAGATCACCTGCCCCGTGCTGCTGATGACCGGCGCGCAGGACCTCTGGTCGCCCGTCGCTCAGCACCAGGAGATCGCCGACCTGACCCCGCACTCCGACCTGCATGTGATCGAACACGCCGGTCACTTCATGCCGGTTGAGCGCCCCGATGAAACCGCCGCCCTCGTCCTCGGCTGGCTCAGCCGTCAGGGCCTCGCGACCCCCACGCCACAGGAGGCCTGAGACATGTCGACAATCCCCGAGACCCCGCTCTATGACCGCGCCGGTTCGATCCGCGGCTACCGCATGAACAAAATGGCGATGTCCCTCGGCATTCCCGCCAACCGAGAGGCCTTCAAGGCCGATGAGGCCGCCTTCCTCGACAGCCACGGGCTGAGCGAGGCCGAAAAGACCGCCGTCATGACCCGCGACTGGCACGAGATGGTCGCCCTTGGCGGCAACCTGTTCTTCATCCTCAAGATCTCGGCCATCGACCCGACCCCGATGACGCGCATCGGCGCGGCGCAGGCGGGCATGGACCATGATCTGTTCCTCCAACAACGCTTGGGAAAACTCTGATGGCAAAAATCATTGGCGGAGTCGGCACCAGCCACGTGCCCTCGATCGGTGCCGCCCTCGACAAGGGCCTCGCCGACACCCCGGACTGGAAGCCCTTCTTTGACGGCTACATCCCCGGCAAGCAGTGGATGGCCGACATGAAGCCCGACATTGCCGTCGTCATCTTCAACGACCATGGCAATTCCTTCTTTCTCGACCGGGTGCCGACCTTTGCCGTCGGTGTCGCCGAAACCTATCACCCGGTGGACGAGGGCTGGGGCCCGCGCAACGTGCCCGACTTCAAGGGCGCGCAGGATCTGTCGTGGCATTTCGTCGACCAGCTGGTCGAGCGTCACTTCGACCCGCTGGTTTGCCGCGAGATTGACGTCGACCACGGCCTTCAGGTCCCCATGGAGCTGTTCTTCGGCCACCCCGAGGCCTGGCCCGTCAAGGTGCTGCCGATCTGGGTCAACACCATCCAGTTCCCGATCCCGACCCCGCAGCGCTGCTGGGACATGGGCAAGGTGCTGCGTGACGCGATCGAGAGCTTTCCCGGCGACGAGCGTGTCGTCATCATGGGCACCGGCGGTCTGTCTCACCAGCTGCAGGGCAGCCGCGCCGGTTTCATCAACCGCACCGCAGACGAGGCCTGGCTGAACGGCATCGCCGACAACTACGACCACTACCGCAACATGACCCGCGAGGAGTATGTCGAGGAGTTCGGCTCCGAAGGTGCCGAGCTGATCATGTGGCTGGTGATGCGCGCTGCGATGAACGACAAGGTCACGCTCAAGCACCGCCACTACCACGCCCCCGCCTCGATGACCGGTGCGGGCATGGTCGTGCTGGAAAACGCCTGATGGCCTTCTTTCTGATGCAGTGCCTGCACCACCCCGATCAGGACGCCGCGCGCGATGCCCTGCGCCCCGCGCATCGCGTCTGGGTCAGTTCCGGTGGCGAAGGGCTTGTCTCGGTGCTGATCGGCTCTGCCCTGACCGACGCCACCGGCAGCTCCATCGGCAACTTCGGTATCCTTGAGGCCGAGAGCGAGGCCAACGCCCGCCGCTTTGCCGAAGGCGATCCCTTCGCGCAGGCGGGCATTGTCGCCAGCATCACGCTCAGCCCCCTGCCCGACAGCTTTCAGGCCCAGCGCATCACCGACCCGATGAGCCCGCGCCTGTAGCCACCTTCTGGGGGCGCGTTTCGCCGCGCCCCCCCCGAACGCCTCAGGCCAGCGCCGCGCGCACCGCCGCTTCATGCACCGCGAACCGCTCGGCCAGTTGCGCCATCGCGTGATCATGGGCGGTGCGATCATAGCCTGCCACCCGTGGCGCCAGCCAGCAGGTCAGCGCCAGCCACCCCGCCCGCAGCCAGTCATCGGCCGCAGCAAGGCGCTTTTCACTGTCCGTGCACCCCAACAGCGTCTCAGCCAGCGCCGCGAACCGCGCGATCACCGGCCCCTCGGCGCGCGCCAGAAAGGCATCGAATCCGGCGCGATTGCGGATCAGCTGCCGCTCCAGAAAGTCGATGCCCTGCATGCCGGTCGTGCCTTCGTAAATCGCCAGCACCCGGGTGTCGCGCAGCGATTGCTCCAGCGGCCAGTCGGCGGTGTAGCCCGCCCCGCCCAGCACCTGAATGCCCGCGTTCACCACGTTGAACCCGATCTCGGCCCCGAAAGCCTTGATCAGCGGCAGAAGATACCCCACCAGAGCCGCCTCATCGCCACCGCCGATACGCGCCTTGTCCATCGCACAGGCGATCTCCAGCACCGCGACGCGCAGCACCTCCGTCGCCCCGCGCATCGCGCCCAACTGACGGCGCACATCCGCATGCACCGCGATCGGCACCGGCGGCGCATCCGGCGCGCCGCCCTGCAAACGCTCCTCCGCATAGCTTTCGGCGATATCGCAGGCCCGGCTGGCCGCGCCCAGACCCTGACAACCGGTCTGCAGGCGCATCAGCTCGATCATGGTGAACAGCTGCACCAGCCCGCGCCCCGCCTCGCCCAGCAGAACCGCCTCGGACCCGGCAAACTCCATCGCGCAGGTGGGCGAGCCGTGCAGGCCCATTTTCTCCTCCAGCCGCAGCGCGGTGACGCCATTGTCCGCGCCATCCTCACGCACCGAGGGCACCAGAAACAGGCTCAGCCCGCGCGTGCCCGCCCCCTCGCCGGTGCGCGCCAGCAGACAATGCCCGATCACCGGCGTCAGATCGTGATCCCCGAACGAGATCCAGATCTTCTGCCCACTGACCCGCCAGAGACCATCGCCGCCCTGCACCGCCTTCGTGGTGATCCGCCCCACATCCGACCCCGCCCCGGGTTCCGAGATGCAGATCGTCGCACTGCGCTTGCCCGCGATCAGATCCGGCACCCAGAGCGCGGCCAAGGCCTCGGGCGCGCGCTCGGCCAGCAGCACCGCCGCCGCCCGGCTCGCCCCCGTCGCCATGTTCAGCGCCGGGCAGCCGGTGTCAAAGATCTGCCCCGCCGCCGCGTGCAGCGTGATCGGCAGGCCACTGCCACCAAGCGCCTCTGGCAGGTCAAGGCCCATCCAGCCGCCCTCTGCCACCGCGCGAAACGCCGCGTGATAGGCCTCGGGCACCCGCACGCGCCCCGCCTTGATCCGGCAGCCTTCGCGGTCGGCCACCGGGTTCAGCGGCGCAAGGACCGCATCGGTCAGCGCCCCGGCAGCCTGCAGGATCGCCTCTGCAACCTCGTCGTCCACATCGTCGCGCGCTGCACAAACCTGCGCCCAGCCCGGCGTCGCGCGCAGCGCCGCCAATGTCCGCCGCTGCTGATCGTCGCTGCGCCGTGTGCCAATGTCCTTCATGCCCGCTCTCCCACTGTCGCGCGCGCGGCGGTCGGGAACAGCACCCCCGGCCCGCCCGCGTAAAGCGCCGCCACCAGATCCGCGCGATTCGCCAGCACCGCCCGCTGGTTGACCGAGCCCTTGTCGGTCACCTCGCCCCGGCTCATCTCCAGCGGCGCGTCCAGCACCAGCGCCCGCGCAATTCGCCCGGACGACCCAGTGGCCTGCGCCGCAAAGTCCCCCAGCAGCGCCTCAAGCCGCGCGCGCACCTCGGGGCGCGCGAACAGATCGGCATCGCTCATCGCACTGCCCCCCTTCACCAGCTTCTCGATCCCGGGGCGGAAAGGCACCAGCAGCGCCCCCAGCTCGGCCTCGTTCTCGCCCGTGATCACCGCGTCGCGCACAAGGCCCGCCATGGCGTCGACCAGCTTGGCCCGCATCGCGCCCACGGCCACCCAGGTGCCGGTCTGCAGCTTGAAATTCTCCGCCGTGCGCCCGTCGAACAGAAAGCCCGCCGCCGCATCACCGGGCACCGCATAGCGCAGCGCGTCGCCCATGTTGTAAAAGCCCTCCTCGTCGAAGGCCTTCTGCGTCAGCTCCGGACTGCGCCAATACCCCGGCGTCACGTTCGGCCCCTTGAAGCGCACCTCCAGCTTGCCCTCGACCGGCACCAGCTTCAGCACCACGCCGCGCGCCGGAATGCCGACATTGCCCGGCGTTTCCTGCGGATCGGTGCAGAACATCGCAAACGGCGCCGTCTCGGTCGCCCCAAGGCCCGAGCCCATCAGCGTGCGTGCGCCCACCGTCGCCTCCGACAGCTCCTGCAGGTGTTGCCAGGTGTGGCTGGCCATCCCCGCGCCCGCATACATGATCAGCTGCAACCTGGCGAAAAAGCGGCTGCGCAGTGCGTCGTTTTCCTGCATCGCCTCGCAGAGCATCTCGAACCCCGAAGGCACGTTGAAATACCAGGTGGGCGAGACCTCGGCCAGATTGCGGATCGTCTCGGCCATGCCCTTCGGCGTCGGCTTGCCCGCATCTATATAGAAGGTGCCGCCGTTGTAGATCGCGATGTTGAACACCTTGCTGCCGCTGGCGACATGGTTCCACGGCGCCCAATCCACCAGAACCGGCGGCGCATCCCCCAGAAAGCGGTAGCAATCCAGCACCATCTCCATATTGGCGCACATCATGCCTTGCGTCTGGATCACCGCCTTGGGCGAGCCCGTGGTGCCCGAGGTGAACAGGAACTTGGCAATGGTATCGCGCCCGACGGCCAGCCGCGCGCCCTCGATTTCCGGGGCAACCTCGGTCGCCATGACCTCAGACCACCGCGTGCAGGCATGGCCCGGCACATCACCCGTCACCGTGATCACCGGCACATCCGGCGCAAAGACATCCGCGATGGCCGCGGCAAAGCGCGCCCCGTCGGCGGCAAAAACCGCCCCCGGCGTCACCTGCCCGACGATATCACGCAGCTTGCCATGCCCCTCGCCCAGCAGCGAATAGGCCGGGGCAACGGCGGCGGAAGGCACGCCGACATATTGCGCCGCCAGCGCCACGACGGCATGAGCGACGCTGTTTTCCGACAGGATCATCAACGGCCGCTCGACCGACAGATCCTGCGCCATCATCCAGCTGCCAACCCGGCGCATCAGCGCGTTCAGCTCAGCGTAGCTGACCCCGGCCCAATCGCCACTCTCGTCCCGCTCGGCCATCCAGATCCGCTCCGGTGCGGCCTCAGCCCAATGCACGATCCGGTCCGACAGACGCTCCGGATAGTGGCCAAGCGGCTCCTCCTGCCAGATCACGCGCGATCCATCCGCACGCAGCTCCTCACGCAGACGTGGCTGCCAGACACGCGCCGGGCGCATCTCTCCCTTGGTGGTCATTCTCCCCCCTCCCGAAATCGAATGTTTCCTCGAAGATAGTTTACAAGGAAATTAAAAAATGTATACATGAAAACCGGGACAGCGACGCGGGGATTCACACAATGACCGACACCACCACCACGACCTTCGTGACCTATGAGATGCGTGGCGATGTCGCCCTGATCGGGCTGAACCGCCCCGAAAAGCGCAACGCCATCAGCGACCGTTTCGTCGAAGAAATCGGCCGCGCGGTCGAGCGCGCGCGCGCTGAGGCCAAGGCCGCCGTCCTCTTCGGTCACGGCAAGCATTTCTGCGCCGGCCTCGACCTCGCTGAACATGTCCGCAAGACCCCGATCGAGGGCGTGCACGGCTCGCGCCGCTGGCACGAGATCTTCGGGCGTATCGAGTTCGGTCCGATCCCGTGGTTTTCCGCCCTGCACGGCGCGGTCGTCGGCGGCGGGCTGGAACTCGCCTCCTCCGTTCAGGTCCGCGTCGCGGATGAGACAGCGTTTTTCGCCCTGCCCGAAGGCCAGCGCGGCATCTTCGTCGGCGGCGGCGGCTCGGTGCGTTCGGCCCGGCTGATGGGCGTCGCGCGGATGACCGACATGATGCTGACAGGCCGCTCCGTCGATGCCCGTCAGGCCGAGGTCTGGAACCTCGTGCAATACGTCGTCCCCGCCGGTCAAGCCGTTGAAAAGGCGCTCGAACTCGCCGCCCGTGCCGCCACCAACGCTGAGCTGTCGAACTACAGCGTCATCAACGCCCTGCCGCGGATTTCCGAGATGAGCCGCAGTGACGGGCTGTTTGTCGAGAGCTTCATTTCCTCCTTCACCGCCACCAGCCCCGAGGCCGAGGCCCGCCTGACCGCTTTCCTTGAAAAGCGCGCGCCCAAGGTCGTTGATCCGGGGGCACGCTGATGGGCGCCATTGCGAAACTCGCCGCCGACCCTGCCCCCGCCGTGCGCCTCGGCGCGCTTGGCCAGTCGCTCGGCTTTCTGCTGCGGGTCTGTCAGGTGCGCGTCTACGACCAGTTTTACGACCGTTTTGGCGACGCCGACCTGCGGCCGGGCGAATTTTCCCTGCTCTGGGTGATCTCGCAGAACCCCGGCATCAAGCAGGGCCTGCTGGCGCAAACCCTCGCCATCAAGCCCGCGCATATGACCAAGACCGTGCGCCGCTGCGTCGCGCAAGGCCTGCTGCGCCGCGTCATTCCCGAGGATGACCGCCGTTCCGTCCAGCTCAGCCTGACCCTGCTCGGCACCGATTTTGTCGAGGCGAACCGCCACAACTTCTTTGGTGCCGACGCCTACAACACCCACTCCCTGACCGAGGAGGAGGCCGCGACCCTGGCGCATCTGTTGCGTCGGTTCTGCGGACTGTCAGAGAGTGAACCGGAAAGGACCAGCCGATGAACTTTGACGACCTCGTCGCCTTCGATTTCCACGTCCACGCCGAGGAGCCCTGCTGCGCCGCGCGCGACGATGGCTACAATGAATTTCAGGCGGGCATGGCGAAATACTTCCGCAACCCGGCCGGGGTCGAGGGGATGCTGCCCACCGTTCAGCAGACCGCCGACTACTTCCGCGAACGCAAGATCGGCTTCGTGATCTTTCCGGTCGATGCCGAGCGCGAAACCGGCTTTCGCCGCTACGCCAACGAAGAAGTCGCTGAAATCGCCGCGCAAAACAGCGATATCATGGTGCCCTTCGCCTCCATCGACCCCGCCAAGGGCAAGATGGGCGTGCGCGAGGCGCGTCGCCTGATGCGCGACTTTGGCGTCAAGGGGTTCAAGTTCCACCCCACCTATCAGGGCTTCTTTCCCAACGACCGCATGGCCTATCCGCTGTACGAGGCGATCGCGGAGGAAGGTGGCATCGCCCTGTTTCACACCGGCCAGACCGGCGTCGGCTCGGGCATGCCCGGCGGCATGGGGATGCGGCTGAAATACTCCAACCCGATGTATCTCGATGATGTTGCGGTTGATTTCCCGACGATGAAGATCATCGCCGCCCACCCCTCCTTCCCGTGGCAGGAAGAGGCGCTGGCCGTCGCCCAGCACAAGCCAAATGTATACATAGACCTCAGCGGATGGTCGCCCAAATACTTCCCGCCGATCCTGGTGAAGTATGCGAATTCGCTGCTGAAAGACAAATTGCTATTCGGATCTGACTGGCCGGCAATCACGCCGGACCGTTGGCTGGCGGATTTCGAGAAGATCGAAATCAAAGAGGACGTCAGACCACTGCTTCTGAAGGAAAACGCGAGGAAGCTGCTGTCCGCTTAACCAGAGACTCTAGGGAGGAGCTCACGATGCTGACAAGGAAAATTATCGCTCTTGCAATTGCTGGCCTGATGGCCGGGTCCGGGGCCGTTCAGGCGCGCGATCTGCGTCTGGCCCCCGCCGCACCACCGGCGCATCCGGCCAACTACATGTACGAACACTTCAAGGACTACCTGTCCGAAAATTCCGGCGGTGCGCTGACCGGCACCATTCTTGGGCCGGAAGTCGTGGCCCTGCCGCAGATGAAGGACGCCCTGCAGACCGGGCTGGCCGAAATCGGCAACGCCCTGCCGCTCTATTTCCCCGCCGACATGCCCATCACCGGCATCGCGGGCGATCTGGCGCTGCTGGGCCGCAACCCCCATGCCATGGCCATGGCCATGACCGAATTCGGCATGACCTGTGCGCCGTGTCAGGCTGAATTCAAGGGCCTCGGCATGGTCTTCCTCGGCGCGGGCTCGTCCAACGTCTACAACCTGCTGACCACCAAACCGGTGCGCACCGGCGATGACATGAAGGGCCTGCGTCTGCGCACCGGCGGCGCCCCCTACTCCCGCTGGGCCGAACATTTCGGCGCGACCCCCGTCACCATGGGCGTCGGCGACACCTTCGAGGCGATGTCGCAGGGCACCATCGACGGCACCATGGCCTCCACGGTCGACCTGCTGTCGTTCCGCCTGATAGACATCGCGAAGTATGTGACGCTGGTGCCGATCGGCACCTATCACGTCACCTCCAACTTCACCGTCGGTTTGAACGTCTGGACCTCGCTCAGCCAGGAAGAGCGCATCCAGATCGCCAAGTCTGCCGCGCGCGCCAACTTCGACCTGACCGACCGCTGGGCCTTCCAGCTGCCCGCTGCCGCCGCCGCCGCGATCAAGGAGACCAAGATCGAGGTGATCGAGCCTGATGCAGACTTCCTCGCCGCAACCGAGGCCTTCGCGGCCGAAGATGCAGCCTCCCGCGTCGCCATGTCCGGCGAGCAGGCCGAGGTCTTCACCAAGCTGGTCGAAAAGTGGACCGCCATCGCAGAGGAAGTCGGCGACGACCCCGATGCCCTGGCCGCCCGCATCGAGACCGAGGTCTGGGACAAGATCGACCTGACCACCTACGGCATGTGATCCGATCCCCCCGCCCACTCACGGGCGGGGGCACTCCCCTCTGAAAGAGAGCTCCGACATGTCCCGACTTGTCCGGATCGCCATGACGATCAGCCGTGGCCTTGCCCTGATCGGCGCCACCGGCGTTCTGGTGATGATGCTGCACATCTGCGCCGACGTGATCGCGCGCAACCTCTTCCGCGTCTCGATCAGCGTCACGGCCGAGCTTGTCTCGCGCTACTACATGGTGCTGACCGCCTTCCTGCCGCTGGCCTGGCTTGAGCTGCGCCGCGATATGGTCTCGGTCGAACTGATCGACTTCGCGCTGCCCCCGCTCCTGTTGCGCATCTCGGATGTGCTGGTCTGCCTGATCTCGGCGGGCGTCTACTCCGTCCTCGCCTATACCACTTGGGGCGCGGCCTTCTCGAACTACCGCAGTGGCACATTTGTCGAGCTGGTCAGCTTCAAGCTGCCGGTCTGGCACAGCTTTTTCCTGCCGCCCATCGGCTTCACCCTCGCCGCTCTCGCCTGTCTGATCATGGCGTTCGATTTTGCCCGCAACGGCACTGCGTCCACACAGGAATTCACCAGATGAGCGTCGAAGCTGGCTTTTACGGCATCCTTGCCCTCACCATCCTTCTGATTCTGCGCGTGCCCGTCGCCATGGCGCTGATCGCCGTGTCCTTCGCCGGGATCACCGCGATGATCGGCGCCGGCCCCGCCCTCGGCGTGCTCTCCAACACCCCCTATTCCTTCGTCGCTTCCTGGACGATGAGCGCGGTGCCCATGTTCCTGCTGATGGGCTTCATCGCCTTTCACACCGGCCTCACGGGCGGGCTGTTCGAGGCCGCAAAGGTCGTGCTGCGCCGCCTGCCCGGTGGCCTCGCCATCTCCTCAATCTTCGCCTGCTCGGGGTTCGCCGCCGTCTCCGGCTCCTCGCTGGCCTGCGCGGCGGCCATGGGCCGCATCGCCATCCCCGAAATGGTCAAGGCCGGCTACCGCCCCTCGATCGCGGCGGGCTGCATCGCCGCCGGGGGCACCATCGGCGCACTGATCCCGCCCTCCATCCTGATGATCATCTACGGTGTCTTCGCCGAAACCTCCGTCACGCAGGTCTTCGTCGGCGGCATCGGCATCGGCGTGCTGACCGCGCTCGGCTATTGCCTCACCATCCTCGTGATCTGCTGGCTGCGCCCCGATCTGATCCCGGCGCGGATCTCGGACGAGGACGCGCCCCCCGACTGGTCCGCCGTCTTTCAGGTGCTGCCGATCACGGTGCTGGTCGTGCTGGTCTTTGGCGGCTTGTTCGGCGGCATCATCACCGCGACCGAGGCCGGGGCCGTCGGCGCGCTCGGCACCATCATCCTCGCCACGCTCACCGGCCGGATGAGCTGGCACGCCCTGTCGCGCTCCCTGATCGAGACCGTCACCTCGACCGGGTCGCTGTTCATCATCGGCGTTGGCGCAGCGATGTTCACCCGCTTCCTCGGCATCTCGGGGCTGTCGGGCTTCATCTCCTCCTTCGTCGCCAATGCGGACCTCTCCTATGCCGGGCTGCTGCTGGTGATCGTGCTGATCTACCTGATCCTCGGCACCTTCATGGAGCCCTTCGGCGCCATGCTCATCACGCTACCGATCTTTCTGCCGATCCTGCGCGCCGAAGGCATCAGCCTCGTCTGGTTCGGCGTGCTGGTGGTCAAGCTGCTTGAGATCGGCATGATCACCCCGCCCGTCGGCATGAACGTCTTCGTCATCAAGAACGTCGCGGGAAAATACGTCACCATCACGCAGGTCTTCGCCGGGGTGATCCCCTTCATCCTGATGGATCTGGTCATCATCTTCCTGGTGATCGCCCTGCCCGGACTCGTGATGTTCCTGCCCAACCTGATGAAATGAGTACCCTCCCGGCCCCGGCAGCGCTGTCGGGGCCGCAATCCGGCGGTGCCGAAAAAGGCACCGTTCAGATACCGTTCAGATACCGACGGGATACCGACATCTGAATCCGGCGGTTTCAGCCCGTTTTGCGGCCCCAAAATGACCCCCTGAAACCCTCCTCACAGAGAAGTGCGACACTTGTCGTGGAACAGCGGCGGGGCTCCGGTCATTAATCTTTTATCGGGTCCCCAACGTTGACTGAACAAGCCATCGCGGATCCACTCCATTCCGGCTGAGGAGACCCCAATGAGCCCCCATGACGATCATCCCCACCCCGCCCAGACCGACGACGTTTCCGACCTGCCGCATGAAAGTGGCCCGTCCGGTGGCTGGGGGTCGATGACCGGGATCGCGCGGATTTTTGGCGACCAATGGCCAAGCCTCAGCGTCACCGACACCCTGCGCCGCCTCAACAAACCGGGCGGCACCATGTGCGCCTCCTGCGCCTGGCCCAAGCCCGCGAACTACCACGCCTTCGAGTTCTGCGAGAACGGCGCAAAGGCCACCATCTGGGAGAGCACCTCGGCCCGCTGCACCCCCGATTTCTGGAAAGATCACACCGTGGCTGAGCTGCGCGACTGGTCCGATCACGACCTCGAAAGCACCGGCCGCCTGACCGCCCCGATGCGCTATGACGCCGAAACCGACCGCTATGTCGAGGTCAGCTGGGACGAGGCTTTTGCCGAAATTGGCCCCATTCTCAAGGATTTGGAACCCGAGGAAGCGGTGTTCTACTCTTCGGGACACGCCGGGCTTGAGGCGTCGTATCTCTGGGCGCTGATGGCGCGGGTCTATGGCAACAACAACCTGCCACAATCCTCCAACATGTGTCACGAGACAACCAGCGTCGGGCTGACCAAAGTCATCGGCTCCCCCGTCGGCACGGTGATCTGGGAGGATCTGGAACAGACCGATTGCTACTTCTTTTTCGGCCAGAACCCCGGCACCAACAGCCCCCGTTTCCTGCATCCCCTGAAGGAGGCCAAGGACCGCGGCGCTAAGATCGTCACCTTCAACCCCGTGCGCGAACAGGGGCTGATTTCCTTCGTCGACCCGCAGGATCTGCACGCCATGACCACCGGCGATCCGACGATCATTTCCGACCAGTACCACCAGCTGCGCGGCGGCTCCGACATCGCCGCGATCCTCGGCATCTGCAAGGCCGTGATCGAGGCGGACGACACTCAAGGCGACGTCATCGACTGGGCGTTTATTAACGAACACACGCATGGTTTCGGAGATTTTATCGACTTCGCCCGTACAACCCCGTGGGACGCGATCTGTACCGAATGCGGCCTGCCCGAATCCGACCTGCGCGACGCCGCTCAGGTCTACATGGAGGCCAAACGCGTCATCGGTGTCTACGGCATGGGCCTGACCCAGCAGACGCACGGCTCCTGGAACATCGGGATGCTCACCAACCTGTTGATGTTGCGCGGAAATATTGGCCGCCCCGGAGCGGGAATCTGCCCCGTTCGCGGCCATTCCAACGTGCAGGGCCAGCGCACCGTCGGGATCGCCGAAAAGACCAAGCTGATCCCCATGGACAAGCTGAGAGAGCTCTTCGGGTTTGAGCCGCCTCAAAAGGACGGCCTGCATATTGTCGATGCAGCTCAGGGGCTTATCGACGGCACGGTCAAGGCGATGGTCTGCATGGGCGGCAATCTTCTGCGCGCCCTGCCCGACACCGAGCGTCTGGAAAAGGTCTGGCCGCGCCAGCGCCTCAACGTGATGGTCTCGACCAAGCTGAACCGCTCGCATCTCTTCCCCGCGCAGGCCACCTATATCCTGCCCTGCATCACCCGCGCCGAGGTCGACCAACAGGACAGCGGCAACCAGTGGATCACGATCGAGGACAGCTTCTCGATGATCCACGGCTCTCGCGGGCACCGCAAACCGGCGTCGCCTCATTTGAAATCCGAACTCGCCATCACCTGCGCTCTGGCCAAGGCGATCACCGCGCCCTCGCCGCGTCTGCACTGGGACGCATGGCAGGCCGACTACTCCCGCGTGCGCGATCTCATCGAGGCGACCTATCCGAACGATTTCAAGGGCATGAACGCACGCATGAACCAGCCCGGCGGCTTCTGGCGCGGCAATCCGGCGCATGAAAGGATCTGGAAAACCGAGAGCGGCAAGGCTGAATTCACTGTCCCCGGCAAGCTGAACGCGCTGGATTTCGACGATGCACCGGGCCGGTTCCGGCTGCTGACCATGCGCTCGAACGACCAGTTCAACACCACGATCTACGGCTATTCCGACCGTTTTCGCGGCATCGAGGGCACCCGTGACGTGCTGCTGATGAACCCCGAGGATATGGCCGACGCGGGCCTGAGCCATGGCGATGTCGTCTCGCTTATCGGGGACGCCGCAGACGGCCTGCACCGCCGCCTCGACGGTCTCAGCGTGGTGCATTTCAACCTGCCGCGCGGCACCGTCGGCTCGTATTACCCCGAATGCAACGTGCTGATCCCGGTCGGCCTGCACGACCAGCTGTCCAAGACGCCTGCCTCCAAAGGCGTGCCCGTGCGCATAGAACCCGCTCTCTAGGCGCCTCTCCACCCAGCAGATCGTTAACAAACGGGCGTCGGCAAAACCGGCGCCCGTTCTTTCATCACACCGATCATACATCTGTTTTCGGTAGATAATTTTCCCATCCAGACACCCCACACCCCCGAACACATACCGATTTTGCACGGCAACCTTCAAAACGGGACTTCCCAGAGTGAACCGAATCTGTTCAGTTGACTGGACAAGATGAGGAACGCCATGACGCTCTCGCGCAACGCCGGACAGCCCTACTATCTCCAGATCGCCGACAAACTCCGCGACCTGATCGAGACAATGCCCGCCGGCGGCCGCCTGCCGAGTGAGCCGAAGCTGGCCAAGCAATTCAGCGTCAGCCGCTTCACCGTCGCCAAGGCGGTCGAGCAATTGACCCGCGACAATCTGATCGTGCGCAAACAGGGCAGCGGCACCTTCGTCGCCGAGGCTCCGCTGCGCCGTCAGCCCGGTTACCTGCTGTCCTTCACCGAGGCCGTCAGCGCCGCAGGCCGCACCGCCAGCCATAAATTGCTGCGCTACGAGGCGATCCCCTGGCAGGCGGATCTGCCCTATGAGGCGGGCGAAGATCTGATCCTGCTCGACCGTCTGCGCTTTGTGGATGACATGCCAGTGGCGCGGCACCGCTCGATCCTCTCCGCCGCATTGCTGGAGGAGATCGGCCTGACGCGGGACGCTGCCGAAGCGGCCGACTTCTCGCTCTATCGGCATTTCGCCGACCATGGGCTGTCCGTCACCACCGGCGAGGAACGCCTGATCGCGCGGATCGCGACACCCGAAGAACATGCGATGCTGAAGCTCAGCGACGATCCCGTCGTGATCTCGGTCATTCGCCGCACCTATTCAGACGAGGGGCGACTGCTGGACGCGGTCGACGCCACCTATGATGCAAAGCGCTACTCGTACGAAGCAAGGCTGACCAGACAGCCAGAAAAAACAAAACAAAATCCAACAGATCAGGAGAATGACCATGACACTCAGAGCAACGGTTCTGATGGCCACAACGGCCCTCGCCTCGGCCCTTGGCACGACGACGGCGGCACAGGCCGCTGACGCCCCCGTCGCCCTCATCATCGCGCAGGGCGGTCTGGGCGACCAGTCCTACAACGATCTGGCCAACGCAGGGTTTGAGCGCGGTGTCGAAGCGGCAGGCCTGACCGGGCGCGCGGTGGAATCCAAGGACGTCGTCGCACAGGCCAGTGATATTCTGCGCCGCGCCTCGGATGCCGGGTTCGGTCTGATCCTTGATCTGGAATATTCCCACGCGCAGCCGATTGCCGAGGTCGCCAAGGATTACCCTGACACCACCTTCGCCATCGTCAACACCGTGGCCGAGGGCGACAACATCGTCTCGGCCCTGTTCGAGGAACAGCAGGGCTCCTACCTCGCCGGGATGCTGGCCGCGCTGGTCACCACGCAGGACAGCATCGAGGGCATCAACGCCGACCCGATCATCGGCGTCATTGGCGGCTCGAAGTCCGTCGGCATCGACAAGTTCATCGCCGGCTACATCCAAGGTGCCCATGACGCCAACCCGGAAGTGCAGGTCAAAGTCGCCTATTCCAACAACTTCGCCGATCCGTCTCTGGGTCAGCAGATGGCCAACGCCATGTTCGAGAGCGGTGCCGACATCGTCTATCAGGTGGCCGGTGGCACCGGGATCGGCGTCATTCAGGCGGCTGAGCAATCGGGCCATTTCGCCATCGGCGTCGACGGTGATCAGGATGGTCTGGCCAAGGGTCACGTCCTGACCTCGATGATCAAGCGCACCGATGTCGCGGTCGAGAATATCGTCAAGGCCTATGCCGACGGCACGCTGAAAGGCGGCTCGGTTCTGGGCTTCGGGCTGGCCGAGGATGGCGTTGGCCTGTCGCCGATGACCTACACCAAGGATCTGATCCCGGCAGAGTTCCTCGCGCAGGTCGACGCCGCAAAGGCAGGCATCATCGCCGGCGACATCAAGGTCTGGAACGTGGTTGATCAGGGCTATCCGGATTGGATGCAGTAAGCGCCCCAATGACCCAAAGCCTTGCCCTCAAGGCCGGTGAAGCCCGCGTGCGTCTTGGCGCGCGCGGCATCACACGGCGCTTCGGCGCCCTGACGGCCAATGACCAGATAGATTTCTCGGCCCGGCCCGGCACGATCCACGCGATCGTGGGCGGCAATGGGGCAGGCAAATCGACCTTGATGCGCATCCTGCAAGGGATGGATCAACCAGACGAAGGGTCGATCATCGTGAACGACAGCGCCGTCACCCTCTCGGGTCCGGCAGAGGCGTTCCGCCTTGGCATCGGTATGGTGCATCAGGAATTCATGCTGGTGAACCAGCTGACGATGCTCGAAAATCTGATCCTGGCGCGCGAACCTGTCTCCTCCCTCGGGGTGATTGACCGGGCCGCCGCGCTGAAGGCGGGGCAGGATCTGGCCGAACGCGCCGGTGTCACGCTGAACTGGCACCAAAGGGTGCAGGACGCCCCCGTCCACGCCCGCCAGATCCTTGAGATCCTGCGCCTGCTCTATCGCGGTGCGGATGTGCTGATTCTGGACGAGCCGACAGCCGTTCTGGCCCCGCAGCAGATCCGCGACCTGCTGGTCCTGTTGCAGCGCCTGCGCGACGACGGGCGCACCATCCTCTTCATCAGCCACAAGCTTGGCGAAGTGATGGCGATCAGCGACGACATCACCGTCATCCGTACTGGCCGCGTGATCACCAGCGGTCCGGCGGACGAGACCTCGAAGGCGCAGCTTGCCGTACAGATGACCGGCGAGATGGTCCGCGCAGTCACCCCGCGCCGCGCGCGAGAAGGTGATACAGTGCTTTCCATCACCGGCCTCGGCCTGACCGACGGGCGTGGCATAAGGCGTCTGTCCGGCATCGACCTCAGCGTCGCGGCGGGCGAGATCGTCGCCCTGGCGGGCATCTCGGGCAATGGTCAGGACGAACTCGTCGAGGCGATCACCGGGCTGAGCAGCATCAGCGAGGGCAATGTTGCCCTCAGATACCACGACGTGACCGGGATGAGCCTGCACCAGAGGCGCGCTCTCGGCCTGGCCTATCTCAGCCCGGACCGCGCGCATGAGGGCCTGTGTCTTGAGGCCTCGATCACTGACAACGTCATCGCCGGGCATCACCGGCGCGCGGAGTTCCTGGCATCCGGCCTATTGCGCCTGAAGGCCATCCGCGCCCACGCCGAAGCCCAGCTCGACCGTTTTGGCGTGCGCCGCGATTCCGCGGCCCTGCCGGTGTCGAGCCTGTCGGGCGGCAATCAGCAACGCGTTGCCATCGCCCGCGAACTGGACGGCTCCCCCGCGCTGCTGATCGCCTGCCAGCCGACGCGCGGCGTCGATATTCACGGCATCGCCGCCATTCATCAGTGCCTGCTGGAGTATCGCGATGCTGGTGGGGCCGTGCTGCTTGTCTCCGAAGAGTTGGAAGAGATCATGACCCTGGCCGACCGCATCACCGTCCTGTTCAACGGCGCCGTACGCGGCACACTGCGCCGGGGCGAGGCCGATGTCGAAAGCATCGGTCGCCTGATGCTGGGAGAGGACGCCTGATGGCCATGCCAAGCACCAATCCCGCCACTTACACAGGCTTTTCCGCCCTCAAACTTATTGGAACTGCGCTGTTGCCCTTTGCTCTGGCGCTGGTCGTTGCCGGTGTGGTGCTGGCTATGGCGGGACACAACCCGTTTGATGTCTACCGCCTGCTGGCCTTGGAATCCTTCGGCTCGAGCAAGCGCATCGCCGCCACGATGGCCGCCGCGACGCCGCTGATCTTTACCGGCCTCGGCACCGCCGTCGCCTTTCGTGCCGGGGCTTTCAACGTTGGCGTCGAGGGCTGCGTCAGCATCGGCGGGCTGGCGGCAGCCTATGTCGGCTTTACCTTCGTCACCCTGCCCGCCGCCCTGCTGCTGCCCTTTGCGATGCTTGCCGCTGCGCTGGCCGGGCTGGCCTGGATGATCATCCCCGGCCTGCTGAAAGCGCGGCTGGATGCGGACGAGGTCGTCACCACCCTGATGATGAACTTCATCGCCGTCGCCATTGCCACCTGGCTGGTCAACGGGCCGTTGCTTGCCGTCGGCTCGGCTAACTCGGCCACGCCCATGGTGGCCGAGGCTGCCCGCCTGCCCCGCCTGATGCGCGGCTCGACCCTGAACGCGGGCTTCCTGATCGCGCTGATCTGCGTGCTGCTCTACTGGCTCTGGGGCAAGCGCACTGCTCTGGGGTTCGAGACCCGGCTGGCGGGGATGAGCCCGCGTTTTGCCACCGCCACCGGCATGAACGTGCCCCGACTGGTGCTGAAGATGATGCTACTGTCCGGCGCGCTTGGGGGCATCGCGGGGGGTACCCATGCGCTTGGCAACGTCTATCGCTACGTCGATGGATTTTCGCCCGGATATGGTTTTGTCGGCATCGCGGTCGCCCTGCTGGGGCGCGGCAATGCCTGGGGCATCCTGATGGCGGCGATCCTGTTCGGCGCGCTCTCGACCTCTGGCGCGACTATCCAGCTGTTCAGCGATGTCCCGATCGAGATCGTCGACATCCTGCAGGGCATGGTGATGATCTTTGCTGTCGCCCGCTTTGGCGCCCTTGGAAGGAAAGCCGCGTGATGCTTGATAACCTGATCCACGCGGCACTGATCATGACGACGCCGATCCTGCTGGCGGCCCTTGGCGGGCTGATCAACCGGACCGGTGGCATCGTCAATATCGGCCTGGATTCCATGATGTTGTTCGGCGCGATGACGGCGTTGATCGTCGCTGCGGACAACGGCAGTTGGCTTCTGGCGCTGGCTGTCGCCGGGGGCACCGGTGCCTTCATCGGCGGGCTGATGTCGCTGGTCATCACACGGCTGAAGGCGAACGAAATCATCGTCGGCCTGGGCTTTTCCATCGTCGCAACCGGGCTTGCGCGCTTCATCCTGAAATCGACCTATGGCGTGTCGGGCACGCTGCGCCTGCCGGACGTGACGCGCCTGCCGGTGATCGACATCCCCGGGGTTGCCGATGTCCCGGTGCTGGGCGCGATGCTGTCGGGGCACAACGTGCTGACCTGGTTCGCCTGGGGGATGGTGCCCGCGGCGGCGTGGTTTCTGGTGCGCACCCGCGCCGGGCTGCGCCTGCGCGCGACGGGCGCGGGTGAAAAGGCCGCTCGCTCGCTCGGGCTGCGCCCCCTCGCGATCCGCGATGCCTCGACCCTGTTTGCCGGCTTCATGGCCGGGCTGGCGGGGGCGTATCTCTCCATCGGTCTGGTCGGCATCTTCAACGAAGGCATCACCGCCGGGCGCGGCTTCATCGCGCTGGCCGCCTTCTATTTCGGGCGTAATCACCCGGTGATGACCGCACTCGGAGCGCTGCTGTTCGGGTTTTTCGACGCCCTGCAAATCCGCCTGCAGGGGCGCGGCTTTCCCCCCGAACTGGTCCAGACGCTGCCCTATGTGATGGTCATCGTGATCCTCGCCATGCTCGCCTGGTCGGCCAAGAAACGGAACGGAGCCCGCACATGACCCTCCCTGAAAACACCGCCCTGCTGCTGGTTGACGTGATCGACAGCTTCTTCGCCCCGGGACAGGCCAACTATTACCCCGAGGTGGAACAGGTGCTGCCCGCGATGCGCGCCCTGCGCGCCCGTGCCCGAGAGAGCGGCGCAATCACCGTTCATGCCGTCGAACGCCACCGCCCCGGCTTTGACGATTTTGAGTGGCGTCGGCTGCCGGTTCACCACCTCGAAGGCGCCGAGGACGCGCGCTACTTCGAGGATTTCTTCCCCGAGGGCGCAAACGAGACCGCCGTCTTCAAGCGCCGATTCAGTGCCTTCTTCGCCACCGATCTCGCGCTGTTTCTGACCGAACAGCGCGTCCGTCGCGTGATCATCGCCGGGGTGAAGACCAACGTCTGCATCCGCGCCACCGCTCAGGATGCCTTCGCCAACGGGTTTGAGCCGGTGATCGTGCGAGAGGCGACAAACTCCAACCGTCCCCACCTTGCCGAAGCCTCGCTTGAGGATATCGAGCGCTACATGGGCCGCGTCGTCTCGCTCGACGAAGGGCTGGAGATGCTGGGATGAGCCGCGTTGCCATCTCAGGGTTCGCCAGCCTCGACCATGTGATCGTGCTGGACGGCGCGGTCACGCCCGGGCGCACCACCACCATCCTCAGCCGCCCACGCGAGGCATGGCCGCGTCTCGGTGGTGGTCCCGCCTATGTGGCGCAGGCATTGGTGGTGGGCACGCAGATCACCGCCAGCCCGATCAGCTGGGTCGGGGACGACCCCGAGGGCGCATCTTATGCCGCCCGATTGCAACAGGCGGGGGTCGATGCCTCGGGGCTCAGCGCGGTGGCCGGGGGGCGCACACCCGCCTCTGTGATGGCCTACGACGCCTCGGGCGATTGCGCGGTGCTCTATCATCCGGGCATTCCCGGCGACATCCGCCTCAGTGACAACCAGCGCGCGCTGATCCAGCGGGCCGACTGGCTCTGCGTCACCATAGGCCCCTTGCCCGCCACGACCGCGCTGCTGGACCTGCTGCGCGACGACCAGCGCCTGGCCTGGATCGTCAAGAACGACCCGCGCGTGATGACCGATGCCCTGCGCGCCCGCCTTGCCGCCCGGGCCGACGTGATCTTCTGCAACGGCAGCGAACGCGGCCTTCTGCCCGCCGCCACGCCGCGCCAGATCGTGATCGAGACACGTGGCGCCACCGGTGCGCATTTCCAGTGTGGCGACGAGGGTCTCCTCGTGCCGACAACCCCCATCGCCGTCACCGACCCCACCGGGGCGGGCGACACATTCGCGGGCGGAGTCCTCTCTGCCCTAGTCCAAGGTGAAACAGACCTGCACGTGCTGGGCGAGGCTGGCCATCGCGCCGCCCGCCGCCTGCTGGCGCACCGCCAATCCGAAGACCCCACAGGAAGACCACATGGCTGAACAAGAACAGACACCCCGCGCCTGGTACATCGGCGCGCACCGGGACGAGGTTGGCGACGCCGCAATCCTCGTGGGGGATCCCGCGCGTGTGGAGCGCATCGCCGAACATATGCAGGACGTGCAGATGCTGCCCGAAAAGCGCGGCCTGAAGACGATCACCGGCACCCGCGACGGGCAGCGCATCACCGTCTCGGCCTTTGGCATGGGCGCGCCGATCGCGACCATCGTGCTGCATGAACTCCACGCCCTCGGCATCCGCAATTTCCTGCGCATCGGCACCGCTATGGCCGTCGCTCCGGCGAAGCTCGGCGATTTCGTCCTCGCCGACGCGGCCCTGCGCGCTGAAGGGACCTCCGACACCTACGCCCCCCTCGGCTTTCCCGCCGTCGCCGATTTCGACCTCAACCGCGTATTGCGGGACCGCCTGCAGACCAGCCCGACCGACTGGCACGCCGGCATCTTCGGCACCTACGACGGGTTTTACACCCAGATGTTCGGCCTGTCGGGCGAGCGGCGAGAGCTGATCGGCAAGCTCAAGGACGACATCCGCAAATACGGGCTGATCGGCACGGACATGGAGACCTCGGCCCTGCTGACGGCGGCGCGCATCCTGCGCGTGCGCGCCAGCACGCTCTGCGTGGCTACCGTCGATGCCGAAACCCAGGAGAAGATCGAAGACGACCTGATGGCCACGCTGGAACGCGAGATGTTCGAGATCGCGCTTGACGCGATGAGCACCATGGCCGGTTTTGACACGCACTAGAAAGGACGTGGATATGGCTCCCCTCTCCACCAGATACTTCAACACATTGATCGAGCGCATGGAAAAGGTGCGCGACACCCAATGCGAGGCCATCGAAAAGGCCGCAGAGATGTGCGCCCGCAGCATCGGCAACGGCAAGCTGGCCTTCACCTTCGGCACCGGCCACGGCGCCATTCCCGCACTGGAGAGCTTTCCGCGCACCGGCACCATCGTCGGCTTCCGCCCCATCGTCGAAAGCACGATGATCTCGTTCCACCACGTCTGGGGTGACATGGGCGCGCGGCAGTACCGCTACATCCACGCCCAGGAAGGCTATGGCCGCGCCATCATGGCCTCGCATCAGACCGATCCGGGCGACTCGATGATCCTGTTCTCGCACTCGGGCATCAACGCCGTGATCCTGGACATCGCGATGGAGTGCAAGGAGCGTGGCATCGGCGTCATTGCCGTCACCTCGCTGCCGCACTCCAGCTCCGTGCCCTCGCGCCATTCCTGTGGCAAGCGGCTGTACGAAGTTGCGGATGTGGTGATCGACACGGGAATCCCCAAGGGCGACGCCAGCCTGCAGATCGACGGGCTGAAATACCCCGTCGGTGCCAGCTCGACCAGCGTGACCATCGCCATTGCCCACGCCATCGTCTCGACCACGGCCGAGCGGCTGGTGGCGCAGGGCATCGAGCCCGGTGTTATGGTCAGCCCCAACACCACCGAAAAGGCCGAGGCCGACGCCCAGAACGACAGCAACTATCAGGCGCTGTGGCAACGGTTGAAGGACCGCTAACTCATGGATCGCAAACTCTATATTGACGGCCGTTGGGTCGATGCTGTCGCCGGCACCACCGCCCTCATCCCCGATCCCGCAACCGGTGAGCCTGTCGGCACCAGCGCCATTGCTGGCCTTGGCGATGTCGAACTGGCCGTCACCGCCGCGCGCCGCGCCTTTCCGGCCTGGGCCGCAATGCACCCCGACGCCCGCGCTCACATCTTGCACCGTGCCGCCGATCTGATTGACCAACGGATCGACGCGATTGCCGACCTGCTGACACGCGAACAGGGCAAGCCGGTGCCAGATTCCAAGAAAGAGATCGCCTTCGGTGCCGAGGTGATCCGCTATTACGCCGAACAGGGGCGCCGGGTCTTCGGCACTCTCCGTCCGGCTTCGAACGCGGCGATCCGCAATATCGTCACCGAACATCCCGTCGGCGTCGTCGCGGGCATCGTGCCGTGGAACTATCCCGTCGACCTCTACGCCTGGAAGGTCGCGCCGGTGCTGGCGGCGGGCTGTGTGCTGGTCGCCAAACCGCCGCATGAAACGCCGCTCGCCATCGCGATGGTGGTGCAGTGTTTCGAGGATGCAGGCCTGCCGCCGGGCGTGCTGAACGACATCCCCGGCACCGGGCAGCAGGTCGGCGCGGCCCTGTCAGCCCATCCCGGCATCGACATGATCACCGCCACCGCCTCGGTCCCCGCCGGACAGTCGATCATGCGGGCGGCGGCGGGCAACCTCAAACGTGTCTCGCTTGAGCTTGGCGGGCAGTGCCCCTTCATCGTGCTGGATGATGCAGACCCGATGGAGGCCGCCGCCGCTGCCGCACGACGCGCCTTTTCCAACATGGGTCAGATCTGCATCGCGGTGAACCGCATCATCGTCTCGCGCGGCATCCACGCCGCCTTCACCGAGGCGCTGGTCGAGGTGACCCGCAAGATCGAGCTGGGCCATGGCGTCATCCCCGGCGTGCTCTACGGCCCGGTGCTGAACGAGGGCGTGCGGACCCGCGTGCAGCGCCATCTCGACGACGCGCTGGCCAAGGGCGGCAAGCTGCTGACCGGCGGCACGGTGCCCAAGGGCGAGCCCTGGGATAGGGGGTATTTCTTCACCCCCGCCGTGGTGGATGCCGCGGATGATGATGCCCTCGCCCTGACCGAAGAAACCTTCGGCCCCCTCGCCGCCATTCGCGGGGTTGAGGATGACGCGGAGGCGCTGCGCGTCGCCAACGCCCTGCCCTTCGGCCTCGCCGCCTATGTCTTCTCTGGCGATCTTGAGCGTGGCTGGGCGATGGCGGAACAGATCGAGGCGGGGGCCATCGGCGTCAACGTCAACGACACCAGCGAACTTCAGGCCCCCTTCGGCGGTTGGAAGATGAGCGGTGTCGGGCGCGAACTTGGTCCCGAAGGCCTGCATGCCTTCCTTGAGAAAAAGCACATCAAGCTGAAGATGCGCGCGCAGATCTGAGTACTGGCTGGCCCCGAACCACGCGGGGCCAGCCCCCTTCACGGCATCCGGCTGGCGATCCAGCGGGCGAATTCGAAGTTCGGCCGCTCAAGATGACTGAGCGGGCCGGGGCGCGCCAGCCGCCCTTGCATGCCCCGCCACACCCGTTCGGTGCAGCCGCGATCCTCGTCATTGACGTGATCCAGCAACCCTTTCAGCATGGCAAAATGCACATCGGCCTGCGGATCGACAGCGAAGTCGGGGTGCAGCCCGCCGCCATAGACGATATCGACCTCGCCCGGCGCGCTTGGCGTCAGGCAGAGGTACCAGAAATACCCCGGTGTCAGCGTGATCAGCAGCGAGGGGTAGATCGCCATCAGCCAGGTCCGGTAGCGGTCATCGCCCTGCAGCGTCGTGTTGTCCTTGTGGGCAATAGACAGCGCGATGGAGTCGTCCTTCATGATGTGGTGATAGTTGAAATGCGCGCGCCCCTCGGGGCAGGTCATCTTGCGCAGATCGACCGCGCCCCCGATCGTCGCGCCGTGACACATCGGCAGGTGGTAGCTCTCCATGAAGTTCTCGGCCAGGATCTTCCAGTTGGTATTCCAGTGATGTTCCTCGCGGAAGGTCTCGACGTAACTGGACATGTCGAGGTAGCCGACCAGATCGTCAACCTCGCTCAGTTGCTCATGTGGGTCAGGCAGATCGGCATCCAGCGTCACCATGATCCAGCCGTTCCAGTTGACGCAGCGGATCGCGGGCAGGCCGTTGTCTTCCTTGCAGAACCCCTTGTTCATGTCCATCGCAGGCGCGCCGCGCAGGCTGCCATCCAGCGAATAGGTCCAGGCGTGATAGGGACAGGTGATGACGCGCGTGTTGCCGCGCCCCTCCAGCAGCACCGACATGCGGTGGCGGCAGACATTGGACATGGCGCGCAACTGCCCTTCGCGGTCTCGCAGGATCAGCACCGGCTCGCCCGCGATCTGCATCGTCAGGTAATCGCCCGGTTCCCTCAGCGCATCGGCGCGACCGGCGCAAAGCCAGGATCGGGCAAAGACATGCTCGGCCTCCAGCGCCAGAAACTCGGGCGAAGTATAGACCGAAACCGGCATGGCATGGGCCTGCTCGAACGCGATACCAACACTGGCACGCAGTTCGGCGGCGGGGTCATGGATGTTCATCAGTTTCTCCTGATCGGCGGCCGCTTTGGGAGATACTCCCGGCTTCGCACGCAGAGGCCGCGCCTGCCTCAGGCGGCCACGGCATCAGGTTCTGCCCTTCCACGACAAAAGCAAGCTCCGCGTGGCGACGCCCGCATCAGGTGCTGGCAAATGTGCGCGATTTAGGCGGCCGGGGCGCGCCTCTCCAGCGCACAGATCGCGGCGTGCTGGCTCAGGAATACCTCTCCGGTCAGCTCCTGCAGGAAATGGCAGCGCTTGAGACGATCCATCACCGGTCCCTTCACCTCGCTCAGGTGCAACCGGACCCCGGCGTCGCGCAGGCGCGTGTTGATCGCCTCCAGCGACTCCAGCGCCGAGAGGTCGATGTCGTTGACCGCCGGGAACATCAGCACCACGTCGCTCAGCTCGGGCTTGTCGGCGGCATAGCGCATCAGCTCATCCTCAAGAAAGCGCGCGTTGGGGAAATACAGGCTTTCGTCGACCCGCAGCGACAACACATGCGACTGGGTCTCGACGTCGTGACGGCGCACGTTGCGGAAATGCTCGGTGCCGGGCACCCGGCCGACCACGGCGATATGCGGACGCGAGGTCTTGTAGAGGTGCACCAGAACCGACGTCGCGACCCCCGCCGTGACGCCCACCTCGACGCCAAGCGTCAGCGTCAGCAGGATGGTCACCGCAACGGCGGCGAAATCGGCACGGCTGAAGCCCCAGGCCCGCCGCAGGATCGACACATCGACCAGGCTCAGCACCGCGACGATGATCGTTGCCGCCAGCGTCGCTTTCGGCAGATAGTGGATCAGAGGCGTCAGGAACAGCGCCGCCAGCGCCAGCCCCGCGGCGGTATAGGCCCCGGCGGCGGGCGTCTCGGCGCCTGCATCATAATTCACGACCGAGCGTGAAAAGCCCCCCGTCACCGGAAAGCCCCCAGTGAAGGCCGCGCCGATATTGGCCGCGCCCAGCCCGATCAGTTCCTGATCCGGGTTGATGCGCTGGCGTTTCTTGGCGGCCAGTGTCTGCGCCACGGAAATGCTCTCGACAAAGCCGATGACCGAAATCAGCAGCGCTGGCACGAACAATTGCCGGATCAGCTCGGGGCGCAACGATGGCAGGGTCAGCGGCGGCAGGCTCTGAGGCACCTCGCCGACGATGGCGACGCCCTGTGCGCCCAGGTCCAGCCCCCAGGTCAGCAGGGTGGTCACCACGATCGCCAGCACCGGCCCGGTCTTGGCGACCAGATCAGCCATGCGCGGCCCAAGGCCCGCCCGCCGCAACAGCGGTTTAAGCCCCTTGCGCACCCAGAACAGAAACGCCGTCGCGGACACCCCGAGGGCAAGCGTGACCGGATTGACCTCGCTCAGATGCGGCCAGAGACCTGTGGCGATCTCGATCAGCGTATTGCCCTCGCCCTGAATGCCCAGAAGATGACGCAGCTGGCTCGCCGCGATCAGCAGGCCACTGGCGGTGATAAAGCCCGCAATCACCGGATGCGACAGGAAGTTGGCAATGAACCCCAGACGGAACAGCCCCAGTGTCAGCAGGATCAGCCCCGAGAGCAGCGCCAGCGTCAGAGCCGCTGCCGCATAACCCGCAGTGCCTGTGGCCGCGATATTGCCCACAGCGGCGGCGGTCATCAGCGACACCACCGCCACCGGCCCCACCGCCAACGCCCGGCTGGTGCCGAACACCGCATACAGCAGGATCGGCGCGATGGAGGCATAGATCCCCGCCTCGGGTGGCAGGCCCGCCAGCAGTGCATAGGCCAGCGATTGCGGGATCAGCATGATCGTCACGATCAACGCCGCCACGATATCGCCCGTAAAGGCCGTTCGGTCGTACTGCCGTCCCCAGTCGAGAATTGGCAGGTACCGGGCAAAGGAACGCAGGGTCATTTGGGCTATCCAATCAGATACGGGCCAATGAAAAAGGGCTGAGGACTAAATCCCTGTCAGAAGCGGTTGACCGGGAGTTTCAGATAATGGTGGCCGTCCGCTTCGGGATCGGGCAGCCTCCCGCCGCGCAGATTGATCTGAAGCGCCGCCAGAATGCGATCCGGGAGGGCCAGCGTTGCATCCCGCGCCTTCCGCAGGGCGATCCAGTCCTCACGCGGCGTCCCATCGCGGACATGGATATTATGCGCCTTGTGCTCAGCCACGCTCGCTTGCCACTGCGGCTCCTTGCGGGTCTTGGTGCCATAGTCGTGCCCCACACAGAGGCGCGTTTGCGGCGGTAGCGAAAGGATCTGTTGGATCGAATCCCAAAGGCTGGCGGTGTCGCCACCGGGGAAATCTGAGCGTGACGTGCCTGCATCGGGTTGCATCAGAGTGTCATGTACGAAGGCCGCATCGCCGCAGACATAGCTGACAGAGCCGAGCGTATGCCCGGATGACAGCATCACTTGCACCTCTAACGCCCCAATCCGAAAGGTTTCACCCTCAGCGAAAAGACGGTCAAAGTCGCGCCTCGGGTTGAATGCCCCTGGCAGATTATAAAGGTCCGCCCAGATCCCTGCGATGTCAGGCACCAGAGCACCGATGGCATTGGGCGCATCTGTACGAGCGCTCAGCTGCGCCGAAGCCATGACGTGATCGGCATGGGGGTGCGTGTCCAGCACCCATTGCACCGTCAAGCCTTCCGCGCGCACCAGATCCAGCACCTGATCCATGCTCTTGGTCGAGAACCGATAGTTTTTTGGGTCAAAATTCCACACCACATCAATCAAGGCGGCCTGTCGGGTCACCGGATCGGCACAGATGTACTGGATTGAACCGGTGTCGGGTTCATAAACGCCCCACACATCAGGACTGCCAGCGCCCTGGGACGCAGAATGGCGCACAAGGGGAGAGCGAAGTGTATAAGTCATCGAGTTTATCTCCACCGTGCTTTGGATCAACGCAGTCCGCTCCAGCGCCGCCTTAAGGTTGGGACGTTCCGGGTCATACCGCATTTCTCCTACAGTGCATTTTAGGGACCCTGCCCTTGCACTGATCAGTGATGGAGATATATTATCCAGACATAATATTCAATGGGACGAATATGAAAGATCTCGGAGATTTTCAGACTGGTGACATTGGCAGAGCTGCGGTCCTGATGGCGATGCTCGCTTCAGAAGCGCGCCTTCAGATCCTGTGCCGTCTGATTGAAGGAGAGCGGTCCGTGGGTGAACTTGCGCGTGCCTGCGCATTGTCCCAGCCGAGCATGTCACAGCAACTGAAAAAGCTGAAAGATGCCGATCTTGTCGATGGGAGACGAGAGGGACAGACCATCTATTATTCAGTCAAAGGCCCGGAGGTTGTGGCTATTCTGGAAACCCTTCACGCACTTTACTGCGCCCCGTGACACGGACTTCAAGCGTCCAGATCTGCAAGGGAAAATGTCAGATCATCGCCCTGTCCATTTGCGGGAACCACGCCATTCAGCTCATGAGTTTGCGGTTTGCCCAGTGATGCGAGGCGCGCGTGAGGGCCCAGAGGATGTTGATGAGGGCTCAATATGCTCGGAAAAGACCACCTGATCCCGCCCATTGATCTTCGCCTGATAGAGCGCCCTGTCGGCCCGATCAAAGGCTGCCTCCAACTCAAGTGCTGCCTCGCTCCAGCAGACACCGACGCTTGCCGCGATCGACAAACCACTAACGGCTTTCGTTTTCTGAACGTCGGAGATCGACCTGCGGATGCGCTGTGCAATCACGGCCGCCTGTTCCCTGGTGGAATTTGGCAGGCAGACCGCGAACTCCTCACCTCCGAAACGGGCGACGAGGTCACGTTCGCGCACGGAATCTGACACGTTTCGTGCCACAGCGACCAGAACACTATCGCCGATGGCATGGCCATAGGTGTCGTTCACCAGTTTGAAATGGTCGAGATCGATGAGAATGAACGCCGTGCCCGACGAGTCCCCGGCCCCTACCGCAATCGCATAGGCTTCCTCAAAGGCGCGGCGATTGGACAGCCCTGTCAGCGGGTCCAGCAAGGCCTGTGTTTGAAGGCGGCGCCACCGCTTTGCCCGGCGACGTTCTCGCTCCAGAAACCCGCCCAGCAGGCTGGAACCGATCAGATTGGTCAGCACCAGAAAGGGTACCGCCGAGGAAAAAACCATCGCCCAATAGGTGCTGGGAAGCAAAAAGGTGCACACATACGAAAGGCTTATCGCCCCCCCAAGTACCAGCAGCAGCCTTTCATCGGTTCGTTCCCGATTGCGGGTGAAATGCCGCCACGCCAACCCTGCGCAGGTCGCAACGAATAGCGATAATATGCAGACAGCTGCCGAGGGCTCGCCCTCATAATATCGCGTCAGCGCCGCCATGGCGAAACTGATGATGCCTGCAAGCGGCCCGACGAAGGCACCCGCACAACCAACGAAAAGGTTCCGCGGGTCGATTTGCAGACCGTTCACGAACATGAACGGCTGCAGTGACGCCGCAGCGGCACCGAAACCCAGAATGACCCCAAGGGCAATCTTCTGTAGAAGAGGCCGCGAGATTGTTCGTGAGGCAACGCCGAAAGAAATCGCGACCAGAGCCATAAGACCGGCAAAGTTTGCGGTGGATAACAGGTACACTGACATAAATAGGTTCTCATGATCGGATGACCCGAACGGAACGCCGGTCTTCTCAGGGTGATGGTTTCTTGAGCGCCGATCAACCCTCTTATGCAGATAGAGCAATTTTCCGGTGAAATTGAGGGGTTTTTCGTTACTTATTTCGCCCTAACGCTGGCTTGAAGCGGCAGAGTCAAGGCTTGATTGGAGGTTAAACCGCCTCCAGGTTCGGTCTTGTCCCGAACCGAGGGGCCAGCGAGGAAGCCCAAGTGTCGCCCCTTCCAACTCAGGCCAGCTTGGCATCGCCATTGCGTTTTCGGGCCATCCGTTCCAGGCAAGTGCAGATTGCCTTTGCGTGAGGGGGCCACTCGCCCCTAAAGGTAGTTTGTACCGTGGCATTGGAACCATGGGCTCTGGGCGCGCGAGCATGGGTCCACAGTCCTGCGACTGCCGCCCTGGAAAATATGTACCGTCAGAAGCCGGGCACTCTGACAAAGCCGTGCTCAACAGCGAGGACCTTCGGGATGTATGATCCAGATGCCGATATACTCGCAAAGCTGGTGGCAGAGCATGTCTGTGACGGCCTTGTCCTGACGGATCCCGAAGGCAAAATCCTTTGGATCAATCCCGCGTTCGAACGGCTCTGCGGATACGAGTTGCATGAGATCATTGGAAAGCGACCTGGCGAAGTGCTGCAGGGCAATGACACAAGCCCACACAGCAGGGCCAGACTGGCCGAAGCCATAGCCACGCAAACCCGCTGCAGAGTTGATATCGTGAACTATGACAAGGCCGGCAGCGCCTATATCTCCGAGATCCACCTTGGCCCGATCTTTGATGACGACGGCCAGTTGACGCATTTCGTCGCCGTCCAGCGCGATGTCACGCGCGAACGGGCGCTGGCGCAGGAAAGCATCGACTACAAAACCTATCAGCGCGCGCTTGATCAACAGGCGATCATCTCCGCCACCGATGCGCGGGGCAGGATCACTTATGTAAATTCCAAGTTCAGCTCCATCAGTGGTTATACCTCGGAGGAGCTGATCGGGCAGAACCATCGCATTGTGAACTCAGGAAGGCACAACCCCAGTTTCTTCCGCGATATGTGGCAGTCCATCCGCGCGGGACAAACCTGGCACGGCGAGATCTGCAACATCACCAAAGGGGGCGATCTATACTGGGTCGATACAAATATCGTCCCCGTGCATGGCGCCGGTGGCGAAATCGTCCGCTACGTCTCCACTCGGTACGAGGTGACCAAGCGCAAGGCGGTCGAAGATGAACTGCGCCGGATTGCCGAAACCGACGACCTGACCGGCCTCGCCAACCGCGCCCGCTTTGCCAAAGATCTGGCACAGCGGATCACCCTGTCTGGCCAGGAACCGACGGATCAGGGGGGGCTGCTGATCATGTTCGACCTCGATCACTTCAAGGAGCTGAATGATACGCTTGGTCACCATTGCGGCGACCAGTTGTTGCAGGAAATTGGTCAGCGGCTGATGGACTTCACAGGCCCGAACCGCGTGGTTGCGCGCCTGGGTGGGGATGAGTTTGCCGCCTTTATTCCCGCAGAGGCCTACCAGAATGCGCCCGAAGAGTACCTGCGGTCACTGCACGCCTTCACCTCCAAGGCGGTATCGCTGTCGGATACGATCTACCTTCCGTCCTTTTCCATGGGCGTGACCCTCTATCCCCAGGATGCGCAGACCGTCGAAGGGCTGCTGATCAATGCGGATGTGGCCCTCTATGAGGCCAAGCACAACGGCCGCAATCAATGGTGCATCTTTGATCAGAGCGTTCGGGGAAAACTGATCTGCCGCAACCACCTCAAGGCCATTCTGGCCGACGCGCTGGACAACGACCGCTTCCAGATCGCGCTGCAACCTTTTTGCAAATTCGAAACCGGAGCGCATAGCGGTTTCGAAGTTCTGGTGCGCCTCGACGACGAGGGATCGCCCGTTGCCCCCGACCTCTTCATCCCCCTCGCCGAAGAGCTTGGTTTTATTTCGCGTATCGGCCGCGTGGTGATGCAAAAAGCAATGGCGGCACGTCAGGCTATGGTGCAAGCGGGCCTGCGCCCTGGGAAATTCGCCATCAACGTGTCTGCGCCAGAGCTGCGCGAACCCTGTTTCGCATTGGAAGTGCAGGAGTTGCTCGCGCAGCACGACATCCCGCCGACCGAACTTGTGATCGAGATCACGGAGACCGCTCTGATCGGGCGCTCGACCCAGACAGTCGCCAGCACCCTGCAACAGCTCCACGAAAGTGGCGTGGGTCTTGCTCTCGACGACTTCGGAACGGGCTTTTCCTCGCTCTCGCACCTCAGGGATTTCCATGTCGACAAGATCAAAATCGACAAGAGCTTTGTCCATGATCTCGAAGAGGATGCCAGTGACCGAGCGCTGGTCGATGGTCTGATCTCACTTGCCCGCAGGCTCGGGATCGAGGTTGTTGCCGAAGGTGTAGAGACGACCGCACAGCGGGACTACCTGCGCAGCTTCGGGTGCGATTATCTGCAGGGCTTCATTCATTCGAGGCCGCTGACGGTCAAGGCCGCTGACGGTCAAGGATGCGATGACCTTTCTTCAGGAAAATGACGCGCGCTGAGCTGCTTTGGGCTGCCATTGAGGGGATTGGCCGCGTCGTTCAGCAGGCGCCCACGCTTTTCGGGCGCCTGCTGACGTTTCAGGCCTTCAGCGCGTCCAACACCTCTTGCGGACGCATCGGCAGATGCCGCAACCTGATCCCAACGGCATTATGGATCGCATTGGCGATGGCAGGCGCGATGACCGTCGTGCCAGGCTCGCCCAACCCCACCGGCACTTCGGTGCTGTCGATAAAGGCGATCTCCATGTCGGGCGTATCGATCATGCGCAGCGGCGTGTAGGTGCCAAGGTTCAGATCGCTGACATTGCCGTTCTCGAAGGTTGTGCCTTCATACAAGGCCATCGACACCCCCCAGAGAGCCGCGCCCTCACATTGCGCCAGCGCGCTGTCGGGGTCGACAACTGTGCCGCAATCCACCGCGAGCCAGATCTTCTGCACGTCTATCCGACCTGAGTTGCGGTCGACATGCACCTGCACGGCTCCGGCTGTCCATGTGGGCATGGTGCGCGACTGGCCAAACGTCGTGGCGATGCCGATGGCCGTATCTGCGGGCAGATCTGCCGCGCCGTAGCCAGACATTTCCACCACCCGCCGCAGGGCATTTGCCTGTCTCCCGGCACCCCCCACAGCATTGGGGGCCGAACCCGCGTTATACCCTTCCGCCTTCAGGTGTTGCAGACGGAAGTCCAGCGGATCGATCCCGACTTTCTTCGCGGCCTCGTCCATGAAGCTTTCAACCGCAAAGTTCGTCCAGCCCGGCCCGACCGAGCGCAGCCAGCCCGGACGAAACGTCTTGTTCGCAAGATCGTTCGAGATGGCGCGCACCTTGTGAGGGCCGACCGAATACCAATGGTCCGCACCGTCGATGGCAAAGGGGTCATAGGGCTCATCGTTCACACCCTTGGGCATGAAGGATGGCACGAGGACCCCTGTCGGCCAACCGGCAGCGGCGTGATGCTCCATCCCAACGACCTGATTGTCGCTGTCAAAAGCCATGCGCAACTTCTGCACGCTGGGCGAACGGGGGCTGTCGAACTGCGCATCATCCTCGCGGAAGAATACCAATTTGACGGGCTTGCCGCCCAAAGCTTTGGAAGCCAGCGCGGCAGGCACCGTATAGTCGCCGTTCAGGCGGCGACCAAAGCCCCCTCCCAGCATATATGAGCGCATGACGATCTTGTCGGCAGGCGTGTCCAGCGCGGCCGAGAGCGTCGGCAGGATCAGAGATTGCCACTGGTTGCCTGTATGGATTTCCCAAATACCGTCAGCGTTCTGAAAAACGGTCGCATTCACCGGTTCAAGCTGAAAGTGAAGCACAGTCTGGGTGGAATACTCCGCCTCCAGTACGTCGGTGGCGCCGTCAAACGCGGCGGTTGTATCCGGCGTCTCGGTCGGCAGGATTGCCCCTGTTGTCCCGTCCGCAATCAGCTGGCGCGAGCGTTCGTTGATATCGTCCTCAGATACCCCCGAGGTGTCCCCCGCATTCCAGGTGACCTTGATCGCCTCAGACGCCCACTTGGCCGCCATCAGTGTCTCGCCCAGAACCACGACCCAACCCGGCACCGTGCCCGAAGGGTCGTCCAGTGTCAGCGTCTGCAGATAGCCCTTCACGCCCTTCGCGCCGCTTTCATCGACCGATGAAACAGCCGAGCCGAGCCGTGTCGGGGGCAGCATGGGTACGCCATAAACCATGCCGTCGATCTTGGCATCCAGACCATAGATCGCCTTGCCATCGGTCTTGTTGGCGATGTCGAGCGCAGTGACATCCTTGCCCACCAGACGCAATTCAGCGTGCGGCTTCAACGGGATCGCCTTGAGCTCATCCTCGGTGAAGGAGCGCTCAAGGCCAGCGGACACCAGCTCCGCATAGGTAATGGAATTGGTACCATCACTGACAGCGCCATCGCGGGCCTGACAGGTTGTCGGGTCAACGCCCCACTTCTGGGCCGCCGCCTCGACGAGGGCCGTACGACCCGCGGCGCCTGCCTGACGATACACCGGCCAGCTTTGCCAGATCGACCAGCTGCCACCCGTGACCATGGTGCCCCATTTTTCTGCCGTATCGACGTGCGTGATATGGACAGACTCCCAGGCGACCTCCAGTTCGTCCGCAAGGATGCGGGCGATGGCGGTGCCGACATGCTGGCCCATCTCGGCGCGGATGATGTTGACGTTCACCTGACCTTCGCTGTCGATCCAGTACCAGAGCGTCGGCTCGAAGGCATCCCCGGCAGGCGTGATCGGCACACCATCGGCCGCAGCAGGATCCATTGCCGCGACGGAGCTGCGCGGAAAGCCGAAGGCGACCCCCGCTGCGGTCATCGAGACGAGAAAACCGCGACGGGTCATGTCGCCGGGGCCGGACGCCGTGGTCAGGCGTGAGTGCAGTTTGTTACCCATTGTCTTTGGCTCCCGACATTGCGGTTGCGGCTTCGCGAACAGCCTTGCGAATACGCGGATATGTCATGCAGCGGCAGAGATTGCCGGTCATCACGGCATCGATATCGTCGTCGCTCGGGTTGGGAATATCTTGCAAGAGCGCGGCTGCCTGCATGATCTGACCCGACTGACAATAGCCGCACTGGGGCACGCGCAGATTGCGCCAGGCTTCCTGAACGGGGTGGTTCGCCTCGGCATCAAGGCCTTCGATGGTGGTGATCTCGGTGCCTGCAACATCCTCCAGCAGAGTGATGCAGGAACGCGTGGCGCGTCCCCCGACATGGACCGTACAGGCTCCACACATGCCGATACCACAACCGAACTTGGTGCCGGTCAGGCCGATTTCATCCCGTATGGCCCAAAGCAAAGGCGTCTGCGGATCTGCGTCGACGCTGACGGCGCGTCCGTTGATCTTGAACTCTATCATTGTGCGTTTCCTTTGAATTTCAGTGCACGGAAGCGCGTTGCGACCGGATGTCGGAGACCGCTTTCGACAGGTCAGGCCAGGCAGGCTTGCCCGCGCGCTTGTCGCGAAGATAGGCGGCAATCGCCGTGAGCTCATCGTCGTTCAGAGCGTGCCGGAACCCGGGCATCACAACCCCTGGAATACCTTCGGGGGCGCTGACACCGTCCAGCATGACGTGGATCAGGTTTGTCGGGTCCTCAAGGTTGGTCGCCGAATTGATACCAAGATCGGGACGCCCCTGCGCGATCTGTTCCGCGTTGTAGTGGCAGGACGCACAGGCGGTCGCATAAAGCCGCTCGCCCAGATCATGACGGTATGCGGCATCGGGGCGGTTGTTACGCAGGCTGGCCAAGACGGCTTCGCTCTGCGCCGGATCATCTTCTGCCGCCCCCACCTTGTCGGCCAGATAGATGCTCATCGCGCTGATGTCATCTTCGGGCAGTTCACGCACACCGGCATGAACCACTTCACCCATCGGGCCTGCGGCCACGCCATGATAGATGGCTGCGCCGCTCTCAAGGTAGGACTTGAACTCAGCCGCGCTCCAAGGGACGAGAGAGGGGTTCGTGCTGGTCAGCGCCGGCGCGATCCAACCATCGATTGCCGCGCCCGCATATTGCGCATCAGACTTTTCGGCACCTAGAGCGTTGCGTGGCGTATGGCAGGCGCCACAGTGAGCAACCCCTTCCGCCAGATAGGCACCACGGTTCCATTCCTTTGAGTGGGCGTCGTCAGCCTCATACCGGCCCAGATCGGCGAACAGCAGCTTCCAGCCCGATTGCAGAACCCGCAGGTTCAGCGGGAATGGCAGTTCGTTTTCCTTCTGCTCCGAAGATACAGGTGCAACCTCGCTCATGATATAGGCGTAGATCGCATCGACATCTTCATCGCTCATTTTGGTGAAATGATCATAGGGAAAGGCCGGGAAAAGGTGATGACCTTCGCGGTCCACACCTTCGTGCATTGCGCGACGGAAAGCCGCCTGCGAATATGTTCCGATGCCCGTCTCTACATCCGGGGTCAGGTTGGTCGAATAGATCGTGCCGAAGCCGGTCTCCATTGCGTAGTTCCCGGCGTAGGGGGCGCCATCTGCTGCCGTATGGCACGTGGCACAATAGCCAGCTCCTGCGAGGATGCGCCCCTTTTCGACCACGGCAGGGTCAAATTCGGACAGCTGATCCGGGTTCACGGGATCTATGGTGGGCTTGTAGGTGTAGACTGCGAACGCGACTGCGGCGATCACCGCGACAGACAGAATGCCTAGGAGGATCCGTTTTAGCATATAGCTGATTTCCTTGGGTTTCGCCTCTGTGCAGCGAGAGAGGATTAGAGGAGTTAGAGGTACCGAACACCTTGATGGACGATATAGTTCCGCGAGACCTCAATATTATGTTAAGTTCTCACTTGGCGCCACGCTGATCAAGCGTCAGCCATAAATGGCCAGATGCCCCCGGTCCGAGCCATAAGGTCCCGTCCCGAGCCGTTTGGTCAATGCATACCTTCGTCTCAGGCCACATGCATCGTTTCCTCTGGCGCTGGCGGAATCGCAGTATCCCGGCCAACCGTGTCCGTTCAGCACGTGACAAGCCAAGGTAACCGGACGTTTCATCTGCGATACCGGATCCTACAAGTATCTTGAGAGGTTCTCACTCTTGCCTAGGGTGACGATCCAGCACTTGCGATCATGCTACGCGACACGCCGCAGATCATCACCAGGTCCGCGGCCAACCCTCTGGCCGCCACTCATGACGCACACTTGAACCGTGTCTGAGGGTTTGCCCTCCTCCGCTCTTTCAGTTTTTGGGGCATTGAGGGATAGTCGCATCTGCGAGTGAACCAGACGGACCCCATGACTCACCCCTCAGAAAACAACGCCAAGGCTGTACGAGATCGGGTCGACACCTTTGTCCGTGCGCATTTTCATTTCGGGGCCACGATCCGGCTGCATAGCACGGCGTTCGGCTGGGATCTGCTGCGTGCTCCGATCAATGTGGTTCTTGCGCCGATCTTTCTGCTGATGGGATTGACGGCCCTGCTTGCGCGAGTGGCGAGGCTGCCCCGTCTGGCGACCTGGCTCAGCAGCCGGCACATCCTGCTCAAAACCTCTGTCGCGCAGAGAGTGGAGACGGCCATCATCTCTGATCTGTTGGAAAACGCCCCTCTCACTCAGCGCAGTCGCGACCTGATAGACCACTACACCAGCGTCCGCTCTGCCGTGGCTGAGATCACGACATCACTGCTCGTTCTTTTCGCGGGGCTGGCAATGTTCGGAGCCGTCACCCCCGGCATCGCCTCGCTTGCGCCGCAGGTGTCTGGCTATGTGGCACATGCCTCGGCCGTCGCACACTTTCCGCTTGGATCGCGGTTGGGAATGCTCTGGTATGACGTTTTTCCCGTCTCGCTCAGCGTCTGGTTCGTGGTGTTGACGGCGACAGTTCTGGCGATGGTGGCCTCAGTGGTCACGACCTTTGCCGGCATCATTGCAGATCCTCTGCAGGCGCTGCTCGGCGTACATCGGCGGCGGCTGATGCGCCTGCTGGAAAAGATCGCTGTGGTCGAAGGCAGCGCCTCCGGCCTTGCCCCGGAACACATCCTCGCACGCCTCGCCGACTTGATCGATGCCGGGATCAGCCTTGTGCGCGTGTTCCGCTCCTGATGGCCGAGCTGACAGGAAAAGCCGCACCTCTGCCCTACTCTTTCCAATAGGGCGCGCGAAGCTCGCGCTTCAGGACTTTGCCGATCTCACTGCGCGGCAGATCTGTACACACTTCCACCGCAGAGATCCGCTGCGTCTTACCCAGCTGAGCATTGGCCCAGCCCTTCACCACCTCAGCCTCGCAATCCGCGCCCGGGCGCAGCACGACAAAAGCAAGCGGCGTTTCCCCCCAGGCCTCGCTCGGAACCGCGATGACCGCTGCATCGGCCACATCCGGATGGCGATGCAACACCGCCTCCAGATCGGCGGCATAGATATTGAAGCCGCCCGAAATGATCATGTCCTTCTTGCGATCCAGCAGATGCAGGAAGCCGTCGGCGTCAAAGCGCCCCATATCACCGGAACGGATGAAATCCTCACCCTGCGGACTGCGCCAGAGCAGCTCGGCGGATTTGTCGGGCAGGTTGAGGTAGGCCGGCATCATGGAGCCGGAACGGCCGACCACCTCACCATAGCCCCCCGGCGGCAGTTCGGCTCCGGTGTCGTCGATGACGCGCATATCCACCCCATCCCCCGGTCGCCCGACCGTGTCCCACTTGTCGGGAAAGTCCCTGCAATTGAGCGCCGTGGACAGGCCACCCTCGGTCATCCCGTAGACTTCGATGAGGTTGCCGGGCCAGCGCTCTATCACCTGCGCGATCAATGCAGGTGGCAGTGGCGCCGAGGTCGAGAACTTGCAACTGTAGGAACTGAGGTCGTATTCGTCAAAACGCGGCTCGGCCATCAGTCGCGTATATTGCACGGGCACGAGGGTCGCATGAGTCAGCTTGTGGCGCTGACTGAGCTCCAGAAACTCAAGCGTATCGAACTTTGTCATCACCACCAGTGTTGCGCCCAGCATGATCGCGGGCAACATGCCGAACAGCGTCGTGTTGGAATAAAGAGGGGTCGAGATGATCATCCGCGCCTCTGCCGTCACACCAAAGCGGCCGATCCGTGCCAGCTGCCGAGAGCGGAAACGGTGATCGTGGACGATCCCCTTGGGCAGGCCCGTGGTGCCCGATGAATAGATGACATTGAAGAAATCGTCCGACGTGACCTCGGCCGGAGCGGCGGGAGCGCTCTTTCCCACCCAATCCGAGAGCTGGTCGAGATCTATGACCTGCACATCTCCCATTTGATCCGCGATTGGCCTTTGCGAGGCCGAGGCGAAAAGCAGTTCCGCCCCGCAATCCGCGACCATGCGTTGCAGCGCCTCGCCGGTCGCGCTGACCGGCAAGGGCACGATGCAGGCTCCAACCGCCACCACGGCACAGTAGAGCACGACGTGCTCGGCCGAGTTTTCAGACAGGCTGGCGACCATGGTCCCGGGCCCCTGCCCCGCCGCCGCCAGTCGCCCGGCAGTGCGTGCGACCCGGTCCCCGAACTCAGCCCAGCTGACCTGGTGGTCCCCAAGGATCAGGGCAGGTTTCCGGACCAGAGCGGTGGCATTTCGGGCAATGGCGTGGCCGAAGCTGAGGAAGACTTCGTCTTCGACCTCGGGCGGAGTAAACATACGCATGGGCAACCTTCCTGGACTGGGTCTCACATGGACAGTGGTATGATGAGCGATATGGCGGGAATTGCGATCAACAGGATCAGCACGATCAGATCGCTGACGAGAAAGCGCATGACACCCGCGAAGATGGTGCCGATATCGACTTTGCGTTCCTCGAGCACCCCGGCCAGCACAAAGACGTTCAGGCCGACGGGCGGGGTGATTAGGCCGATTTCCAGCAACTTGACGATCACGACACCGAACCAGATCAGGTTCATGTCGTAGCTTTCCACCATCGGGATCATTAGCGGCAGGGTCAGCACCATGATCCCGATCGGATCCAGGAACATGCCCAGCAGGATGTAGATCAGCGACACCATCAGCAGGAAGGTCAACGGGCCGATGTCCGAGGCATCCAGCAAGCCAACAAGCGATCCCGACAAGCCGGTCAGCGCGATCAGGGCCACAAAGATCTTGGCGCAGGCCGCGATGAAGAAGATTGCCCCCGTGGTCACCATGGTATCACGCAGCAAAGGCACCACTTCGCGGAGCCGGATCTTGCCACGGGCGATGCCGAGCAGCGTCGCAAACAGTAGTGACAGCGCCGCGGCCTCGGTTGCCGTGAAAATGCCACCATAGATACCGCCGACCACCATGATAAACAGAAGAACAGCCGGCCAAGTCCCGATCGCCGCACGCAGCTTTTGTTTGCCGGTGAAAACGATGTTGGAAACAGGGGCGATTTCAGGGCTCCGCTTGACCCAGAACACAACCACCAGCGCATAGCCGATCAGCGACAGCAGCCCGGGCAGAATTCCTGCCAGAAAGAGCTTGCTGATCGAAGTTTCGGTGAAGATGCCGTAGATGATGAACAGGACCGACGGCGGGATCAGCGACCCCAGCGTACCACCTGCGGCGACCGACGCGGTGGCAAGGCGAGGATCATAGTTCAGACGCAACATCTCAGGGGTGCAGATCCGACCCATGGTGGAGGCGCAGGCGATCGAGGACCCGGAGATCGCCGAAAACCCACCACACCCGGCGATCGAGGCGATTGCGACGCCGCCCGGCAGACGTGCAAGCCAGACACGGGCTGCCTCATAGATCTCAGTTGTGATCCCGGCCTTGTAGGCGATATGGCCAAGCGCGATGAACAGCGGGATCATCGACAGATCATAGCTGTGCACCAGATCGAAGCTGGACGAGAAGGCCAGCGACAGGGTGGTCCACATGGCACGGTCGGGCTGAAAGGTGCCCGTCCGGAAGGCAAAGACGATGAAGATCGCTCCCACCGCCACACTGCCGATGGCAAAGGCGATAGGCACACGGATCGCCAGCAGCAAGATGACAAGTGCGCAGGCGACATAGCCGACAATTGCTAAGTCCATTTCAGTCCTTTCCGCTCACAGCTTTTCTGGGGCGGGTCGGCCGGTGACGGCGGCTCTCAGATCGACCCAAAGAATATGGAGCAGGCGAATTTCAAAAAAGAGCATCGCCAGCACGAACAGCGCCCGGCCTGGCCATTTCGGCAGCCTGAACTCGCCTCCGAAATGCGTGCCGGAGGAAAAGGTTTTCCAGAATTCGAACCAGCCGGCGCACAGAAGTACGGTCGCGACAAGCAAGCCCAGCAGGGCCGCCAGAACGGCGATCCATCGGTTCATGACATCTGGAAACTGCGCCGCGATAAATTCGATGGCGATGTGCGCACGCGCGGCAGTGGCAGCGCTCAGCGGGAACAGGATGGCAGGTACCAGCAGTTCCTGCACGAAGACGATGATGTCGGGAATGCCCACCAAAAAGATCTCGCGCGCAATGATATTGGCGCTGATCAGCAGGCAAAGTATGAGGATGGCAATCGCGGCCATCGAATCGAGAAGGTACTCGATACGTTTCATGACGGTCTTCCTGATGATAGAACGGCATTTGGGGTTCAGAGCCCGCGCAGGTCGCCCGGGCTCTTCAGCGCGGGATCAGCGGGTCCAGGGCAAACCTTCGGTTTCCATGACCTGGGTCCACTTGTCCATCAGCGCGTAAAGCTCAGCCAGAAGGGCGTCGCCGTCGCCTCCGTAAGTGGCCACATCCCGCTTCCACTTCTCGATTGTCGGCGCGGCGGCCTCTTGCAGCACCGCGTAGTCAGCGTCCGGCATGTCGACGAATTCCACGGCATATTCGCCGGTCTGCAGCGTCTCCAGAGCTTTCGTATCGGCGGCCTCTAAACTCTCACCGTAATAATCGATCAGGTCGGGGCCGATGCTCAGAATTGCTTCCTGTTCCTGCTCCGAGAGGCTCTCGAAGGTGAACTTGTTCATGAAGGTTGCAAGGCTGGTCACGGTGCTGAACCGCAGGTCGACCATCGTGTCGACCTTTTCGTTCAGATTGCTGGCGACGGCGAAATAAGCGTAGGTCACAGAGCAGTCGATCAGACCGGTCTCCATGCCCTGAAAGACGTCATAGATCGGCATCTTGACCATATTGCCGCCAAGTACCGAGAAGACATCGCCAGACGCGCCAGTATGAGCAATCTTCGTACCCTTGATGTCAGCGACGGAGCGTATGCCCTCACCACGACAGGCCAGGATCTGGGGCGAGAGAGAGTAGGGCTGCATATAGACGATGTTCATATCGTCCATGCGCTGTTTCACGTACTCGTTCGTCGTGAACAGTTCGTACATGGCCTTCATCATCACCCAGGTGTTGGCAGGCTTCAGTAACAGGCCGCCAATCTGCAACTCGGGGAATTCCGACTCGGCATATGAGCCGATGATCACGCCCATGTCCGCCACACCGGCAGAGAGCGAAGCAAGCGCGGCCTCAGACTTGAACAGCGCCCCGCCCCAGTTCTGTTCAACCGTGACCTCGCCATTCGTGCGTTCGCTGATCTGCTGTGCCAGATGTTCGATGGCCTCTGCGCGCGCCCCACGATTGGGCCCCGGTTCGTTGGCGATCAGGATCGTGTTTGCCTGCGCGGACAGGGTCGATACGCTTAGAAGACCGACCGTCGCGGCCGATTTCAGAAAGTATTTCATGATTTCCTCCCTAGGTGGGCACTCCGGTCTCCAGCCAGCGTGCTCCACCAACATTAGATAGCATGATAATTATTATCAAGCAATCTATTTGACCCACGCGCGCCCCGGTTCCTCCAACCTTTGGCCGCGCATGGGCGCTCAATCAGCCAGCCGCCGGGACAGGGATCTGGCGAGGTTTCAGCTGCCGCGCCAGACGGCTCTGCGCGGCGATGAACTCCTGCTCCATGCGCGCGATCAGGCCCTCCACGGACACGATATCCCGCACCGCACCGATCCCCTGGCCCGCGCCCCAGATATCCTTCCAGCTCTTGGGCTTTTCGCGCGTTTCCCCAAAGTTCATGCGCGACGGGTCAGATTGCTCCAGCGCATCGGGGTCCATCCCCGCAGCCGCAACCGACGGCTTGAGGTAGTTGCCCCAGACCCCGGTGAAATAGTTCGAATAGACGATATCCTCGGCCGCGTGATCCGCGATCATCTGCTTGTAGGCTGGCACCGCATTGGCCTCCTCGGTTGCGATAAAGGCCGACCCGGCATAGCCGCCGTCCGCCCCCATCGCGAGCGCCGCAAGCAAGCTGTCGCCCCGCGCAATGGCACCAGACAGGAACAGCGGCCCATCGAACCAGTCGCGAATCTCCTGCACGAGAGCGAGGGGCGATTGCGTCCCGGCATGTCCACCGGCACCAGCCGACACCGCGATCAGACCATCCGCGCCCTTCTCGATCGCCTTGTGGGCAAAGCGGTTGTTGATCACATCATGCAGCACCAGCCCGCCGCAGGAGTGTGCGGCCTCGTTGACCTCGACACGCGCCCCCAGTGAGGTGATCCACAAAGGCACCTCGTGGCGCGCGCAGATATCCAGGTCCTGCTGCAACCGCGTGTTCGAGCGGTGGACGATCTGGTTCACCGCATAAGGGGCTGCGGGCCTGTCGGGATTGGCCTGATTGTGACGGTCGAGTTCTTCGCGGATATGCGTCAGCCAGGCATCAAGGCTCTGTCCATCCTTTTCACGGGCGTTCAGCGCGGGAAAAGACCCTACGATGCCCGCCTTGCATTGCGCGATGACCAGTTCAGGCGTTGATATGATGAATAGTGGACTGCCGATAAGCGGCAGGCGAAGGGTCTGCAGGATCGCAGGCAATGTCACGATGGGTCCTCCTCTGAATGATCCGTGGCGCAGGCAACCGCGCCGGACTGGACAAGCGCCGCGATCTCTTCCGCGGCGAAACCTGCGTCCACCAGCACCGAGCGGCTGTCAGCACCCGGCAAGGGCGGCTTTGCGGGCAGTGGCGTTTGCGAGTGTGCAAACCTAGGAGCCGGCATTGGCTGGTCGCCGGGCCCTTGTGCGAAAACGCCTCTGGCGAGATTATGGGGATGAGATGCAGCCTCGGCCGGGCTGAGCACCGGCGCGAAACAGGCGTCTGTTCCTTCCAGAAGTGCGCACCAGTGATCCCGGCTCTGGCTCAGAAACAGGGCGGACAGAGTCGCACGCATGGCAGCCCAGGTGCTGCGATCAGAGCGGTCCCCCATCTGCGCAGGATCCAATCTCAGCAAGTCCAGCAGCCGGGCCCAGAATTGCGGCTCCAGCGCGCCAATGGTGATCCAGCCGCCATCCGCACATTCATAGACACCATACCAGGGCACGCCGCCGTCCAGAGAGTTTGACTGCCGCGTATCGCGCCATTTGCCCATGGCCCGCTGAGAATGGATCATGGCCATCAGCGTACTCATGCCGTCGCAGATCGCGGCATCGATCACATCGCCCTGCCCGGTCCGCGCCGCCTTCAGAAAACCGGCGAGCATCCCGTAAGCCAGAAACATCCCACCCCCGCCGAAATCCCCAAGCAGGTTCAGCGGAAACGCAGGTGGTCCATCCGCCGAACCACTCGCCCAGAGCGCGCCAGAGAGGGCGATATAATTCAGATCGTGGCCCGCTGCGGCGGAAACCGGACCCGTCTGTCCCCAGCCTGTCATGCGGCCGTAAACGAGACGTGGATTGCAGGACAAAGCCACATCCGGCCCCAGACCAAGGCGCTCCATCACGCCGGGGCGAAAGCCCTCGATCAGCCCGTCAGCATCCTTAATCAGCCGCAGCGCGACATCAACCGCACCCGGTGCCTTCAGGTTCAGCGCGACGGAACGGCGCCCCCGCGCAAGATAGTCCAGCGTCGGATCGGTCGCCCCGACCGACGGGCTGATCCCGCTGCCGGGCCGGTCGATACGAATGATCTCGGCGCCCATATCGGCCAGCATCATGCCAGCGAAAGGGCCAGGGCCCAGACCGGTGAATTCAACAATGCGGATCCCCTCGAGAGGGGGCGCGGCGGATGGGAACTCCGTCACAGTGGTGGTCCTTTCGGATTGCGGTGCGCGGCACCCGGGCGCGCAGGCCCGGGACGGTCTTATCGCTGTGCCAGCGCGTCCTTGAGGTTGCCCTTCATCACGAAGAGCACGCGCAGGGTCGTTTCCAGATCCTCATCCGAAATGCCCTTGTTCGCGATTCCATCGACCTCGTAGATGATCTTGGTCATCACTTTGACGACCTCTTTTGCCGCCTCGCTCGCATAGATCCGGTTGGATCGCCGGTCGTCGGGATGGGGGCGCCGCTCGACATAGCCGCGGGCCTCAAGCCGATCGATCAGTTTCGAAGTGGTGACCGTCGCGATATCCATGCGATCCGCCAGATCAGACTGACGCAACCCGTTTTCGCGGACCAGGTGCACCAGCATCCAGCCCTGAGACATGGTCATGTCATGCGGTTTGAGCATCGCATCAAAGAGGATGGCCCTGAAACGCGCAATGTCCTGATAGATCGGATTGTTATCTTCGCTCAGCGAAGATTTCTTGGTCATTTCCATATCCTCGAACACCTCCCCGGAACGGGGTAGAGCCGACTTTACCCCAGCAGCATCTGCTGGGGCAAGCGTGCGACGAGAGGCGACGCGATGTGCCACGTCAGACCGGGTCCCAGCTGAACACATCACCCGAGCGCTCAAGCGGGTAGAAATCGGCACTCATCGCAGGCAGAGCATGATCACGCACAGTCTCGGGCGTCCACCCCTCAGAGCGATGAACCGAGCGGATCGGACGCGGCTGGCTCATCAGGAAGATCTCGTTGTTGCGGATACAGAAGATCTGCCCGGTCGTTTCGCACGTCGGGTCCGCCAGAGCCACGCAGAGCGGCGCGATCTTCGCAGGCGTCATATCCTTGATACGCTCGACACGTGCCTTCTCGGCCTCGGTGTTGGCGGGAATGGTGCCAATCAGGCGTGACCAGGCGAAGGGCGCGATGCAGTTGGAGCGGACATTGAACCGCGCCATGTCAAGCGCCAGGGATTTCGACAGCCCCACGATGCCCATCTTGGCCGCGGAATAGTTCGCCTGCCCAAAATTGCCGATCAGCCCGGAGGTCGAGGTGAAATTGATGAAGTTGCCCGAGGCCTGAACCTTGAATTGCGCCGCCACCGCTTGCGCCATGTTGAAGCAGCCCTTCAGGTGGACCGCAATCACCGAATCCCAGGCCTCCTCCGTCATCTTGTGAAAGATCATGTCGCGCAGGATACCGGCATTGTTGACCACGATGTCGATGCCGTCGAACGTGTCCATCGCCTGTTCATACATGGCCTTGGCATCTTCGGGCTTGGCCACGTTACCGAAATTGGCAACGGCCTTGCCACCGGCAGCCTCGATCTCATCTACAACCTGCTGAGCGGGCGTCTGATCGGCGCCCTCCCCGGCACCTGTACCGCCCAGGTCGTTCACAACCACATTCGCCCCGCGAGACGCCATCATCAGCGCGATGTCACGCCCGATTCCCCGCCCCGCCCCGGTGACGATTGCTGTTTTCCCAGTGAGCATTGCGCTCCTCCTCCTCTGTGTCCCCTTCAAAGTTAATTATCTTGATTACTATTTGCAAGCTAATTATAAATGAGCTCAGGAGACATGCACGCCGGTGTTCCGCGTCGTGCGCGTATAGGGAGGAGATCGCCGATGTTCAGGCGCACTGTATTCAAAGAAGACCACGAGATGTTTCGCGACCAGATCCGGCGCTTTGTCAAAGCCGAGATCGAGCCCAACCATGCTGAGTGGGAAAAGGACGGCCGCGTCAGCCGGGAGGCTTGGCGCAAGGCCGGCGAGAACGGTCTGCTCTGCGCTGCCATGCCAGAAGAATACGGCGGGGCCGGCGCCGACTTCCTGTTCTCGATGGTGGTGATGGAGGAGCTGGCCCGCGTCGGTGCCATGGGCCCCGGGTTTTCGCTGCATTCCGACATCGTCGCGCCCTATATCCTGCATTACGGCACCGAGGCTCAAAAGTCTGAATGGTTGCCGAAGATGGCCAGCGGTGAGGCGATCGGCGCGATCGCAATGACCGAACCCGCCGCAGGATCCGACGTTCAGGGCATCAAGACGACAGCCGTGCGCGACGGCGACGATTATATCATCAACGGCCAGAAGGTCTTTATCACCAACGGCGGAAATTGCGATATTCTGGTGCTGGCCTGCAAGACCGACCCCACCTTGGGTGCAAAGGGCACAAGTCTGATCCTCGTGCCGACAGACACCCCCGGTTTCCGCAAGGGACCGCTGCTGGACAAGCTGGGCTGGAAGGCTCAGGACACTGCCGAACTGTTCTTTGACGACATGCGGGTCCCCGCCTCCAGCCTGCTCGGCACCGAGGGTCGCGGGTTCGTGCACCTGATGCAACAGTTGCCCCAGGAACGGCTGCTGCAATGCGTCCGTGCCACCTCTGCACTTGAGGCTGCGCTGGAGTGGACCGTTGAACACGTAACGCAGCGCAAGGCGTTTGGCCGCACCATCGCCGACTTCCAGAACACGCGCTTCAAGCTGGCTGAAATCAAGGCGCAGGCCGTTCTTTTGCGGGTCTTCACCGACCGCTGTCTCGAGATGCACATGCAGGGCGAACTCGATTCCGTGGACGCCGCCATTGGCAAGATGCTGACCTCGGAAACCCTGTGCCGGTGTCTGGACGACATGCTGCAGATGTTCGGCGGCTACGGCTATATGTGGGAATACCCCATCGCACGGGCCTGGGCAGATGCGAGAGTAGGCCGCATCGCAGGCGGCACGGGCGAAATCATGCGCGAGATCATCGGCCGCCAGCTTACCGGAGACCGGGGATGATGCGCTTTCCCGACTATATCCGCAAACATGCTTTCCATACCCCCGAGAAGAGGGCCACGCATTTCGAGGGCCGCAGCTTTACCTGGGCCGAGTTTTCGACCCGGATCCACAAGATGGGCAAGGCCATGATCGACCTCGGCGTCATTCCGGGCGATCGGGTCGCGACGCTGGGGAACAACTCGCATTGGCTGGTGGAGATGTACTATGTGCCCTGCGCCATCGGCGCGCTGTCCGTTCCCCTCAATTACCGTCTGTCGGAACAGGAAATGGTCGACGTCATCGCCGATTGCACCCCCAACGTGCTGGTCGTCGACCGCCATCACGCCGCGCGAGCGGCCATCCTGCAGGCGCGCTGCCCCTCGATCAGGCATCTTATCTATGCCGACTGGGACACCCCAACGGTCGAGATGCCCGAAGGGACGCAGTTCTACGAACAGCTGATTGCCGAGTCTGACCCGGTCGCGGACGAAGCCTTTGACGACATCGCCACCGGCGGCGACGAGACCATGATCATCTTCTACACCTCAGGCACAACCGGCGTGCCGAAGGGCGTCATGCTGTCGCATACGAACCTGACAATGAATGCCACCGGGTCCGGCCATCTTTACGGCTACCGGACGGATGACATCCTGCTCCTCTCCGGGCCTCTGTTCCATCTCGGCACCGGCAGCCGCGTCTATACGGCCGTCGCCTACGGCACGACAATGGTGGTGCAATCCCGCTTCGAGGTCGAAGAGACCATGCGGATGATCGAGGCTCAGCGGATCACGACCATGACGCTGGTGCCGACAATGCTGTCGATGATCATGAACCACCCGGACTTCGACAAGTTCGATTTTTCCTCAATACGAGTACTGACTTATGGTGCGGCACCTATGCCCCTGCCCTTGATGGAGCGCGCCATTGCCGCCATCCCCGGCGTCACCTTCTGCCAGGGATACGGCATGACGGAGACCTCGCCAGTGCTGTCGGTGCTGATCCCGGCTGACCACGTGCCCGGCAACCCGATGATCAGCAAGCTGTCTTCGGTGGGCAAACCGATCCTGTATTGCGACCTGCGCATCATGGACGAGAGCGAACGCCCCCTCCCCCCCGGTCAGCCGGGCGAGATCATGGTGCGCGGCCCGCAGGTGATGAACGGCTATTGGAACCGCCCCGAAGACACACGTCAGGCGCTGCGCGGCGGCTTCTATCACACGGGCGACGCGGGCTACCTTGACGAGGACGGATACCTTTTCCTTTCCGGGCGGACGAAGGAGATGATCATCTCGGGCGGCGAAAATGTCTATCCGATCGAGACGGAGAATTGCCTGTGCAAGCACCCCGCTGTGGCGCAGGCCGCGGTCCTTGGCATGCCTCATGAAAAATGGGGGGAGGCTGTTCACGCCGTCGTCGCCTTCCATTCGGGAAAATCCGCCACCCCGGAGGAGCTGATCACCCACTGCCGCGAGTGGATCGCCCACTACAAGGCACCGCGCGGCATCACGATATGGGATGGCCCCCTGCCACTGTCGCCCACCAACAAGATCGACAAGACCAAACTGAAAACCGAAATACTGAAAGGATGCGAGGCATGACCGGGGGTCTTAAAGTCACCTATGACGCGTCGATTGCCCTGCTGGAAATGTCCGAGCCGGCATCGCGCAACGCTTTGTCAGAACAGATGCGCGCTGACTTCATCCGCGCCATGGAAGACCTGCACCAGAAAACGGATCTGCGCGCCGTGGTGCTGACAGGCAGCGGCGGTGTCTTTTCCGCCGGGGGCGACCTGAAGGCCATGCTCGCACGGCACCGTGCGGGCGAAACCTCCGGCGCCGAGGATGTGATCGGTCGGATGGCCCAGCTGCACGGCTGGATCCGTCGCCTGCGCGATCTGCCGGTGCCGCTGATCTGCGCCATCGATGGCCCGGCCTTTGGGGCTGGCTTCGGCCTTGCCTGCGCGGGGGACATTCTGCTCGCCTCGGACCGGGCCAGTTTCGGCGCATCTTTCTGCAAGGTCGGGGCGGTCCCCGATGGCAACCTGTTCTACACGCTTCCGCGCATCGTTGGATTGCAGCGCGCGAAAGAGCTGTTCTACACCGGGCGTACTGTCTTGGCAGAGGAAGCCCTGCGCCTCGGGCTGGTGATGGAGGTCATGGCGCCGGAGGCTCTCCTCCCCCGGGCGATGGAGATGGCGCGCATGATGTGCGACACATCACCGACCGCTTTCCGTCTGACCAAGCAAATCGCGTCAAAAGCGCTGGAACTGGACGACGAGGCGCTGCTGGCCATGGAAGCGCAGGCGCAATCCATATGCCTGTCCTCGCACTATCATCGCGAGGCGATTCAACGGTTTAGCGACAAACAACCTCCTAAATTCGATTTTCGCTGAGGCCGCAAAAAGGCCCGGGCGCTTGACTGCGCCCGGGCCTTTTTCGTTTCTATTTTCGGGCAAACAAACAGCCCGACTTCGTCGATCAGTCCAGCACGCCGGCCTCGCGCAGGTCCCTGATCCTCTGGGGGGCGTAGTGCAGCACCTGCGTCAGTATCGCGTCGGTATCGCGTCCTAAATGCGGCGGTGCCATCCGCGGTTTTCCAGGTGTCTCGCTCAGCTTGAAGCGGCAGGCCTCCACCACCGCGACGGTCTGGTCGCCCCGCGGCAGCTCCACGAAATGGCCCCAGGCCGCCAATTGCGGGTCGCGCGCCAGATCCGTCGTATCTGCGACGACAGCAGCCGGAACCCGCAGCCCCTGAAGCAGCACCTCAAGATCCCCCGGATCCTGATCACGCGTCCAAGCCGAGATCGAGGCATCGATATCCACCTCGGCGGCCTGCCGCGCGGCTCTGTCCGGCCATGTCGACTCCTCAAGCCCCACCGCAGCCGCCAACGCCCCCCAAACGGCATCATCGGACACAGAGATCGCGATCCACGCGGTCTCACCATGGGCCACGCGACACGGATAGACGTTGTTGGGACAGATCAGCGGGTCACGGTTTGCCCGCGCCACGGGGAGCTGCCCGGTCGCGCTGTACTGCGCAAAGGCCTCGGCGATGAACTGCATACCGGCTTCGGCCTGAGAGACGTCGAGCCAGGCACCCTGCCCGGTTTGCCGACGTCTCTCCAGCGCGGCCAACAGGACGGGCAGCGCCAGACGCGGCGCGACGAAATCGGTATATGGACCGTAGGGTCCGACGGGAGGCACGCCTTCCTGTCCTGCGAGCATTTGCAGACCCGACATGGCCGCCCCGATATTGCCAAAGCCCGCCAGTCGGTGCCACGGTCCGCTCTGCCCCATCAGCGAGGTCGACAACATCACCAGCCCGGGATTTACCTCGGCCAGGACATCATGCGACAGGCCCCAGCGGGCCATCTGTCCGGGCGCAAAGCTCTCGACGAGCACATCCGCCTGCGCAGCAAGGTCGCGCAACACGGCGCGGCCCGCCTCGGAACTCAGGTCCAGCGTCACGCCCAGCTTGCCCGCGTTGCAGTTTTCAAAAAGGCCCGATTTTTCGGGATTTTTCTCGCCGCCCGGATAGGGTCCGGTGACACGCGCGGTTTCCAGTTTCTTGCGACTTTCCACCCGGATCACCCGCGCCCCAAAATCGCTCAGACAACGCCCGATCATCGGCCCGGCGACGACCCAAGACAGATCAAGCACCGTCAGCCCCTCCAGCGGAGTCGCAGCAGCGCCCTTCGCACGGGCCATTGCAGGCGCGAAAGGTACGGCAACCCTCGGGGCGGCGTCCAGCCATTCGGCCTCCGCCGCTGTCCCGCCCGCGCCCTTGGCGGGCGCGGCGCAGGGCACGACGAAGCCTTCGGCAAAACCGCGCGCCAGATCCCCCGGCAGGCGCAACCCGTCGATCACGTGAAAAAAGTTGCGCGCCGCGGCGTGCGGGCTGACATCCAGATCCGCCGTATCCATGATCGGCGCCAGCATCAGACGATGCTCCAGCGCCATCTCCACAGCCCCGGCCTTTGTCATCGGCGCGAGGAAGGCGGCGACCTCGCTGCGGGCCTGTTCAAGTTGCGCCTCGGATATTTCATCGTTCTCGATGAGAGGCGGCAGAGCCACCCAGTCCCATGCCGCGAATTCAGCGGAACAGGCACCGCGCCGGTGCATCAGGGCAAAAAGCGCGTTGGTGAACCGCCCTGCAGCCGGTCCAAGGGCGAGGTGCATCTCTACCAGCCCGTCACGCACCGGCCACTTGGAGCGCTGCGTACGTGAGCCGGAACCGCTCAGATCCAGCTCACGGCGTTTCTTTGACCGGATTTCGGGCCTGAAAACATAGTCAGCATGACCGATCCGCGCGGCAAGACTGAGGCTTAGCGTCGATTGCGTGACCGAGGCCTGAACCGAGGTCACGACCTGCTGCCCCTGCCCCGTGCGACGCCGCGCCTCCAGCGCTATCATCACGCCACAAACACCATCCGCCGCCGCATGGTGCCAGCTCTGCGGCAGGCTGATACGGGTCGGGATACCGGCCTGCGCTTCGGTCGGCTTCAGGGCACCTCCCGCGGCCCAAAGTGTCAGGTCGCTGGACAGATATTCGGCCTTCGGACCGTCGAGGCCATAGGGCGTGATCATCAGGTGAACGAGGCCCGGGTTTCGCTGGTGCAGAGCCTCTGTCTGCAAAAACCCCTCTGAGGCCGTGCCCGCCTCGATCACGACGTCGGCCACCGCCGCCAGCGCCTCCAGCCGAGCGCGCTCAGTCGCGCGGTCCAGTATCAACGACCGTCGGCCAGTACCATAAGCGCGCCAGAACAACGAGTTTCCGTCGCCGTCAAAGGGCGACTGCTGCCGGGCGGCGCTGCCCACCTCCGGTTCGACGACGAGCACATCTGCCCCCATCAGCCCCAGCAGTCGTCCCGCCATCGCGCCGCGATGATCGCTCAGATCGAGAACCCGCAGACCTGCCAGAGCGCCTTTTGCCGCATCCCTTTCCTCAGCCATCTATGAACGCCTCCATCCGCGTCGGCATTGGGTTCAGGATCGCGCCGCCATCCACCGGAATGACGGCACCAGTGATATAGCTCGCCGCCCCCGAACACAGGAACCCGCAGAGCTGCGCCACATCCTCGATCTCTCCCATCCGCCGCAGGGGAACAGAGGCGACTTTGGCCGCGATCGAAGCCGCGTCAGGCGCGAGCCGCTTCATGCCTTCGGTATCCCCGATGGGGCCCGGCAGGACCGAGTTCACGCGAATGCCTTCCGGGCCCCACTCCAGCGCCAGCGTCCGGGTCAGCATGTCCACGCCTGCCTTGGCGGCGCAGACATGGGCTTGCCCGATCATTGCCACCTGCGCCTGCGCGGCAGAGATATTGATGATCGAGGCACCGGGCCTGCGCAGATGCGGATAGGCGGCGTGCATGACGTGATGCGTTCCCAGCACGTCGATCTCCATCACCGCGCGGAAGCCGTTGGTGGAAATGTCGCTTGCGCGGGCCACGAAATTCCCCGCCGCGCCAGAAATCAGCACGTCAATCGGACCAAAGGCTGAAACGGCCTGCGCCATGGCATCGCCAACCGCCTGCGCATTCCGCACGTCCGCCGAGACCCCCTCAGCCTGCGCGCCAATCGCGCGCAGCTCTGCCACGGCACTCTCGACGTTGTCGGCACTGCGCGAAAAGACAAAGATCTGTGCCCCTTCGCGGGCAAACATCCGAGCCACGCCCAGATTGATACCGCTGGTGCCGCCCGAAACGACAACGTGGCGCCCTGCGAAGCGGCTCACCACTGATCCTCCGACGTCAGCACAGCTGTCGCGGCACCTGAGAACATGCCGCCGACCCCGTGCACGACCGAGAGCTTGGCGTCCTTGACCTGCGCAGGTGAGGTTCCGCGCATCTGCCGCACGCCCTCCTGCAGCGCAAACATCCCGTACATGCCCGAATGCATATAGCTGAGCCCGCCGCCGTTGGTGTTCAGTGGCAGCTCCGCCCCCGGACGCGTGCGCCCTTCAGCGATGAAGGCACCGCCCTCGCCCTTGCCGACAAAGCCCAGATCCTCAAGCCCGTAGACCGGCAGATGGGCAAAGGCATCGTAGAGCATCAGGTGATCCACATCGCTGTGGAGGATGCCCGCGCTCTCGAACGCGGCCTTGCCAGAGACGCGGAACGCCTTGGAGGTGGTGAAATCCTCCATCTGCGAGATCATCGGCCCCTCACAGCTTTCGCCGCCCATACCGCGCAGGTAGACGGGCTTGGTCGGGAAGTCCTTTGCCCGCTCGGCGCTGGTCAGGATCAGTGCGCCGCCGCCATCCGAGACGAGGCAGCACATCAGCTTGGTGAAGGGCCAGGCGATCATCTTGGAGGACAAGACGTCATCCAGCGTGAGTGGATCATGGGAGGTCGCACGCGGGTGGAAAGCGGCCCATTCGCGCTGCACCACGGCGACCATCGCCAGCTGCTCGATCGTCAGGCCGTCGTCCTTCATCTTGCGCATCACGGGTAAAGTGAAGCGGGCTGGCGGGAACAGCGGGCCATAGATGGATTCGAATTCCTGCTGCTGCATCGAGGGGAAAAGCGGTCTGTGCGCGCGGTTGTTCGAGCGCCCGCTTTCGCCATGGGTGATCAGCACCGTCTTGCAGAGCCCCGTCGCAATGGCTGCAGCGGCATGGCGCACGTGCAGGATGAAAGAGCATCCCCCCACCGAAGTGCTGTCCAGCCAGGTCGGCGTGATGCCGAGGTATTGCGCGATTTCCGCGGCATCGTGGCCTGCCGTGGCGATACCGTCGATATCCGCGGGGGTCAGTCCGCATTCGGCCATGGCGTTCAGGGCGGCATCGGCATGCAGCCCCGTCTGGCTCAGTTCAGGAACCTTGCCCATGCGCGTGGTTTCCGCGGCGCCGACAATTGCGATTGCTGCCTTGCTCATGCGGCACCTCCTTTCGCCGGCTGGAACTGCGGGATCTTCAGATCGCCCCGTGTCTCGAAGGTCAACTCAAGGGGCATATCCAGCTCCAGATGGTCGGGATCGGGGGGGCAATTCATGATATTGGTCAGCATTTTTACCCCCTCCTCCAGCATGACGACTGCCACCGTGAAGGGCGGCTCGTACCCCGGAGCAGGCAGGTGGCTGATCACAAAGGAATGCAGCGCCCCGCGTCCGCTGGCCTGCATCACCGTCACCTCACGGCTGCCACAGTGCGGGCAGAACGGTCTGGGCGGGAAAAACGGCTTGTTTCCACAGGGGGTGCAGGCGTTCAGCAGCAGTTTGCCCTGCTTCGCCCCCTCCCAGTAGAACTGCGTTTCGGGGTAAATCGTCGGTTGTGTCCTATCGCTCATGTTCATCTCCGTCAGCCGCGGCCCAACAGGGCCAATCCGTTGTTCAGCACCACCACATCACGCTCGACGACCCGCGCTCGGAACGAGACCTTGTCGCCCTCCTCGCGCCACATCTCAGTGCGGATCGTTTCGCCGGGGTAGACCGGCGACGAAAAGCGCAGCTGCAGATGCGTCAGCGCCTGCGCGTCACCGTCAGCCATGGCCTGCGTGATGGACCAGGCCGCCACGCCAAGCGTGCAGAGGCCATGCAGAATGGGTTTTTCAAAGCCGACACTCCGCGCGACATCGGGGTCGGCGTGTAGCGGGTTCATGTCGCCGCTGAGGCGATATGCCAGTGCAGAGCCCGGCTGCGTGCGATGATCGAACGTCACGTCCGGAGGCGTCTCGGGCAAGGTGTGAACGGGCTTCACCGGCCCTTGCGGCCCGCCAAATCCCCCATCCCCGCGCGCGAAGGTCGAGGATGCAACCGTGGCGATCCTGTCGCCGGTTGCCTTGTCGCGCAGCACACGTTCGGAATAGATCAGCGCGCCCTTTTCGGCGCCCTTGTCCACAATACCGGTGATCCGCGTCTGCCCGATCAGCGTGCCCTCGGCAGGCAGTGGCGCATGCAACGTGAGGCTTTGCTCGCCATGCAGGATTTTCTGCCAGTTCAGTCCTGTATCCGGCTCCATTGCCCAAAAACCGGGATAGGCCAGTACGTTGACCATGGCGGGCAGCGCGCAAAACCCCTCCGCACCCTCATATGTCGCACGCAGATGCGCCGGATCGAGCGGATCGGCCCCCAGACCAAGCCCGAGCGCGTAAAGGATGGTATCGCGTACAGAATAGCTGTGCTCCACTGCCGCGAACTCGCGCGCAAGCAATGCCTCATAGGAAATCATGAGCGTAACTCCTCCCAAAGTTAACCGTACTTTATGTATCTAGATTATTGTCTGCAAGCTAATTAAATTGTTTCTCCGACATGGATGCGCAGCAGGCGGCACATCCACGGCATGCGACTTGCCTTCCGGAGGAGCGTTTCATTCTCAAACTCAGCGGCAAAGCGCCCTGCATTTTTGCGTGCCCTAGCTTCAGGGCGAAGCCCCGGCCAAGCCTAGCCGGAGCCAGATCTGGCCGAGCAATCATGCCTTCATAGCCGGAAAAGCCCCAGAGCCTCTACGACCTCGCGCTTGGTTGACTCGGTCCGCGCCCGTGCAATCTCGGTGCCATTGCGGATCACGTCGACGATATAGGCAGGATCCTTCGACAGGGCGGCGCGCCGCGCTCGGATGGGTGCGATGAGGCCTTGCAAGATCTCCTCCAGACGGGCCTTGATCTGTCCATCCCCGACCCCGCCCCGCTGGTACTGCGCCTTGAGCTCGGCCAGGCCCGCCTCGTCTGGATCAAAGGCATCGAGATAGGTAAACACAACATTTCCTTCGACCTGCCCCGGGTCCTGCACGCGCAGATGCTTCGGATCTGTAAACATCGCCCTGACGGCGGCGCGGATGGCGTCGGACGACGCCGATAGAGCAATCGCATTGCCCCCCGACTTGGACATCTTGGCCTTGCCGTCGACCCCGGGCAGACGACCAGATTTGGGAATGACAGCGCGGGCTTCGGGCAGGATATCGACACCCGCAGTCGCGTTGATGCGCCGCACGATTTCATTGGTCTGTTCGATCAGGGGCGCCTGATCCTCGCCAACCGGCACCACCGTCGCCTTGAAGGCCGTGATATCCGCCGCCTGCGCCGCCGGATAACACAGGAAGCCCGCCGGGATATCCCGCCCGAAACCGCGCGCCCGGATCTCGTCCTTGATGGTCGGATTACGCTCCAGGCGCGAGACGGTGACGAAATTCAGATAGAGCATCGACAGCTCGGCCAACGCCGGCAGATGCGATTGCAGGCAGATCGTTGTGCGCGCCGGGTCGATACCGACCGCGAGGTAGTCCAGAGCCACCTCAAGGACGCTGCGGCGGACCTTGGCCGGATCATGGGCGTTGTCGGTCAGCGCCTGCGTATCCGCCAATAGCAGGAACTGGTCATGATCGTCCTGACAGCGCAGACGGTTTTGCAACGACCCTGCGTAGTGGCCGATGTGAAGCGGACCGGTGGTGCGATCTCCGGTGAGAATGACGGGTTTGTTCATATGCTTGTCCTCGTGAGATGAGAGACGCCGCATGGGGAGCGAGGAAAACAAGAAAGGCCGCCCAAGCGGCGGCCTCGAAATAAGTGGAAATATCCGGCCGCCTTATGAGGTGACCAGCCACCAAAGTTGCGCTGCGAGCATCATGTTTTCCATCCGAATGGATCTATCGGGCAGAGACACACCCGTCAATTCATTCCAGACGCCACCTCTGAGGCCGCTAAGTATGCGCTCTGAAACAGCATCTCCGCAGGGTGCCTCTCCGGAGCGGAACCATAGCCCGAGCGCCCCAGGTCTCAGGCGCGACGCCTGCTCTATTGCGCGTTAAGCAAGATTGCGCCGAATCCCCGAAAGCCATTTCACACCAGAGCGTTATGTGACAATTCCACAGATCCGCCCGCCGCTCAGGAGGGCCGCAATCGGTGGATCATGCTCAGATTTTTCTTCGCCTTCCTTGTTACGCTGCTGCCGCTCGTCGCCAGCGCGCAGACCGTCAAACTTACGGGCTCCGGCATCTGCCACGATGTCGCGTCCCCATGGTACGAGCGGACGCGCACATTTGACCCCATGCCCGACATGGCCACCTGCCTGAAGAGCGGTCGGGCCTATTCCGGCTACGCCCCGAAAGCCGCAGCGAAGACGACCCCCGACTATGACCGTTCCCTTTATGGGGGCTGGAGCGACGCAGACTCGGACTGTCAGAACACCCGACAGGAATTGCTTGCCGAGCTTTCCACCACCCCCGTCACCTGGAACAAGGCCGGCTGCACGGTGCTGCGTGGCAGGTGGCTGGATCCTTACACAGGCCAGATCTTTCTGGACGCATCGGATCTGGACATCGACCATGTCGTGCCACTAGCCTATGCTCATGAACGCGGTGCCGCCACCTGGACGCGCGACAAGCGCATCGCCTTTGCCAATGATCGTCGCAACCTGTTCGCGGTCAAGGCGTCTGAAAACCGCAGCAAAGGCGCGCAGGGACCGGCGGAATGGTTGCCCTCAGATAGCGGATTCCAATGTCAGTACATGCTTAGGTTCGACCGCATCATGAAGCTCTACGGCCTCAGCTACGGGGAGTTTGAGGGCGCACGGATCACCCGTTTACGAGAGGCGAATTGCTCTGGCGGGACGGGCTGACCCACTCTAATTTTGGTCTTCAATGGGGCGCTGCGGTTATTCCCGGCCTGAAGCTCCAAGCGGGAGTGGATCATCGAGCAAAGTCAGCGTCGCATATGTCGCGGCAGTGCTGATCCGACGGGAGCGCCCCCCCCCGGCAAAGGCGGTCCTTCTCCAGGCGCAAGACCAGGGGTTAGCAGGCCGCCACTCACCTCGGCTCCTCTGAAAATCGCGCCTCGTAGCGCCCGCGCCAGATCCCCCCCAGACTCCGCAGCGCGCGCACCATGCCTTGTTTGTTGTGCTCTGCCGCTGCGGTCAGGAATGGCCCCAGCTGCCCAGAGCGCTTGAGCATCATGCCGATTTCGGAATGCTTGGCATCCGGAAAGACGAAATGATCGAGATTGTCCTGCACCGGAAATGCGCGCATATGCGCTATGTCATCGCCAAGCCCGTGCACCACGACAAGGCGCCCCTGATCAGACAGCGGCAGAACTGAGGGGTAGTCGGGCGCAATGACCTTGCCGGTCCAATGACGCCAACGCCGTTCGCCCGGTATCAGATCGCGCAAGATAGAAAACTGAGGCGAAAGAGCGATCGCCGTGTCCACCGGAAACAACCGGGACGCCACCAATGCCGAGAAGCCTCCCATGCTCAATCCCAGTGTCGTCACACGGGTAATCCCCTCCGCCGCGATCACACTGCCGACGACACGCGCAACCGTCTCTCGCAAATGGGCGTTGTTCATCCAGGATCGCGTCATGTCGCTCACGAATAGCGCCGAGGTTTGCGGCATTTTTGCGATGGTACCCACGAATTCATCGGGCGGCATCAGATGCCAGCCTTTGCCGACACTGGCGAAGCAGACCACAAGATGCGGCCCCTCACGACGCAGCGCATTGATCCGCAAAATGGCGTCTTCCGCCAGAGTCTCGATCGCAATCCGATCAGCCGACATGGCTAGACCCGCCGCGCCGAACACAGTGCCGATACCCTCTTGTACGTGGCCGTTCGCCGGTCTTGTGTGAGCAACTCCATCCGGGCCGTATCCAGAATTGCATCTAGCTTGTTTTTGCCACCGAACTCGTAATCGAACGGCAGTGCATGAAGCGCTGGATTGTTCAAAAGCAGAATGTCATTCACCGCATGCCCTGCACGCCTGTAGGAATCATCTATCGACAGGCTCAGTTCGATATTCCGTCGACTGTTGAAGGGTGACATGAAAAAACTGCGATGCAATGCAGGGAATGTCAGCCCCAAGGTCGAGCTGTAATAGATCTCCAGAAACATGAAATCGACGGATTTGTGACGCGCGGTGTCTGGAAGGCTCTCGTACCAATCCTGATAAAGGGGCAGATATTTCCGATAGACAGTCCCGTTGAAATCACGTGGCGGCACGATCAGAAGCCGCTTGATCTGCCATCGAAAATCTTCACGTCCCTGTTTGCCAAGCTTGTCGATGAAAACCGCACGCAGCAGATCCGTCTGATGGCCACGCATGACGACACCACCGTCCGTAAGGCCCTGATCAAGACCTGCTGCAATCTCGCGGTTCTGCGGCGCAACCACACCCGCCGCCACCTCAAATTCCATCTGACTATGCTCGACCTGAGCCGCGTCCACCTTGACGCTGCGCTTGTCGAACACAGAGTGCTTTAGCTGCAGAGACCGCGCAATCTCACCCGCGATTGCCGTATCAATGCGGCTGGCATAATTATGAATATGTGTGAAGAACTGGTCGAATGCGTGTATCTCATCGCCCGCCATGGCCGCCAGCAATCGACTGTCCTGCCCGCCCGACAATGGCAATGCAGTTGTGTAGCGGGCATTCACAGCGCCTACGACATGCTTGGTATTGGCTGCAAGCTCTGAATAGACTGCCATGAGGTCGCTATCACGGGAGGTGAAAGTCTCTTCTTTCGGCCAGAAACGATGCTCTTCAAATGTTGCCAGATCGATATAGCAATTTGGATTGCAGCGCCGCACCTGCGCATCCTGTGTGTGAAAGAGGCTGAATTTACCTTTGCCGCCAGCCACCATGTCATGGTCAAAAAGGCCGTTCGGCTCCATGGGCCGGTTCAGACACAAGAGCGTGCTTGAAGCAATGCGCCGAGATTGACGATCATAGACCACGCCATTCATGCCAACCGGGTCGCAATAGAGCCGGGACTGTCCCTGCACATTTAGAAGTATCGTATAGCGACCGGCCAAGGGCTTTAGCCAAATTTCGAAGATGTCAAAAAAATCCGCAGCCTCACTGTCGAGCTCAGCGACCTGAAACTGCCAGTCCTCCTCCATGCCACCCACAAATCCGGAAGGTGAAACCGCGATGCCAAGAACGAGGCCAAGAACGACACCTGCGCGATCTTTGAGGAGTGTAACGGGCAGCTGAGCGCCGACAGCCACGTCCCAATCACCGACCCTGTGGCGGGCCATCGGAAGCTCCTCTTCGATAGATTTGCCAATCAGATACTGCCACCTGAACAGTTTATTGAAGTCCAGATTGCGGTCCCGACACGCCTTGAGCGCAGCATTGGTCATTTTGTCTTCTACCCGTATCCTCTCGGCAGGCATCATCCGTACCACTGTCAAAAAGCACTATAAAACAAACCAGTGCGCACTATCCTGCAAGTGCATCTGCCGTTGGTGAATCCTATTCACCAACACAGAGCCAAACAGCACATTCGACACCGTGTCCGAATAGAAAACACGTCAAATGTTATATTGCAGGTTAAAATTGTCGATAAATCCCAACTGCTGACGTCCCGACACGTCGATTTGACACCAAGATCACGCGTTGCCTCGCGCAAGATTGCAGAAACGGACGAGCAATCTTCAGACCGAAGTTTTCAGCACGCAGCGCAAAATTCGATCGCCTTTTTTCCTGAAAAGTCGGGCTAGCCAGCCAAATCGGGGGGGGCATCGCTGCAAAGGAGATGGGCTTAGAAGATTTCCCACCATTGATCGGACTGGATGGCGACACTGCACCAAATCTTGAGCCTTGGATCCTGGTCTCGATCCGTTTGCACCAAGCCTGTCGCAGGCGGCCTGCACCGCCTACACTCAAATCGACGGAGCAGCGGCGAAATGCCTCACACGGCCCACAGCGAAGGGATGCGAGCGGCGGGTTTTAAGCGCAAGACACACTGAAACTCGCCCTTTGCTCGAAATTACGCTAAGTTCACGTAGTCAGATGTGCATGGTCGGCCCCTGAGACCCTCCTTGGCCCGGCCTTGCAAATCGTTCAGATCGTCATCGAAAGGCTCGAGCGCGCCTGCGAAGGCGATCACACTTTCAACCTGTCGCAAAGTCACCCATTGCAAGTCGAAACATGTAAAAGTTGAAGGGTCCAATCCGCAGTCTTAAACGCGGTCGACAAAAAACATATTCAACTTTTGGGAGAATGTTTATGAAAATCACAACGTTACTTGCATCTTCCGTGCTGGCGCTCAGCCTGGCATGGCAGGCACAGGCGGCCAATGTCCCCGAGGGCGTCACCCTCGCCCAAAACCAGACCTACACCTTCTGGCTGCTCGATGCGATCAAGTCGATGGATCCGCAACTGAACACCGATGTTGAAGGCTCTGACGTTCTTCGCAACCTGTTTGAAGGCCTCTACAACGAAGACTCCAAGGGTGGCCTGGTCCCCGGCGTCGCGCTGAGCCACGATGTCTCCGAGGACGGCAAGACCTATACCTTCCAGCTGCGCGACGACGCCAAGTGGTCGAACGGCGAGCCTGTGACCGCGAATGATTTCGTCTACGCTTGGCGCCGTCTGGCCGATCCGAAGACCGCCTCCGAATACGCCTGGTACATCGAGCTGATGCAGGTCGAAAATGCGGCCGACGTGATTGCCGGCAAGATGGCCCCCGACCAGCTGGGCGTGACCGCGCTTGATGACCACACGCTTGAGGTCAAGATCGCCGCACCCATGCCGTATTTCCCGCAGATGCTGGTGCATACCTCGACCTTCCCGGTCCCGCAAAAGGTGATCGAAGCGAATGGAGATAACTGGACCCGCGCCGGTACCCTCGTCGGAAACGGCGCCTATACGCTGACAGAGCACACGCTTGGCGAACGCGTCGTCATGACGAAGAACGACACCTACTGGGACGCCGAGCACACCGTTCTCGACACCCTGATCGCGCTGACCATCAACGACGTCAACCAGGGCCTGACACGCTACATGGCCGGCGAGCTTGACCGCGTTGACATGCCCGCGGGCCAGTACCCGCGCATGGAAAAGGAATACCCCGACCAAGCGATCTCCGTTCCCTACAACTGTTCCTACATCTACATGCTGAACGTCGGCCCCAAAGGCCCAGAGGCGCTCAAGGATGCACGGGTGCGCAAGGCGCTGAGCTATGCCATTGACCGTGACGTCATCGTCGATCGCATTCTGCAAGGTGGCCAGCATGCGGCCTATAACTGGACCCATTGGGCGACCGCTGGCTTCGAGATCCCCGACATCGAATATGCCGACTGGACGCAAGCCGAGCGCGTCGAGAAAGCCAAGGAACTGCTGGCCGAGGCCGGGTATGGTCCCGATCATCCTCTGACACTGCGCCTGCAGTACAATACCTCCGAGGATCACAAGAAGATCGCCATCGCCGCGTCGCAGATGCTCAAGCAGATCGGCGTGACCCTGACGCTGGATAACTACGAGTGGAAGGTGCACACCGACCGCATGCAGAACCAGGACTTCGACATGGCCCGGTACGCATGGTGCGGCGATTACAACGAAGCCTCGACCTACCTCGATCTGATGGCCTCCTATTCGGGTCACAACAACGGCCAGTTCTACAATGACGCCTATGATGCCGTCATCAAGCAGTCGAAGACCGCCGAAGACCCGCTGCCGCTGTATCAGGAAGCCGAGCTCATTCTGGCCGATCAGATGCCGATCATCCCGATCTACCATTATGCCAAGGTCTTCATGCTGAAAGAAGACATCAAAGGCTGGCCAGTCGATAACCTGAACCAGAGCTGGTACGGCAAAGACCTCTATCGCGTCGCCGAGTAACACTCGACGCAGGGCCGGGACGCCATTCAACCCGGCCCTGCAACCTTCTGTCACAGATTTCCTGGGGGCTGACGCGTGTTCAGTTACATTCTCAAACGCCTCGCAATCGCGGTCCCGACCCTGCTTGTGTTGATCGTGATCTCTTTCGTGCTGATGCACTCCGCCCCCGGCGGTCCGTTCACAGCCGAACGGAAACTGCCGCCTGAGGTCCTCGCCAACCTCAATGCCAAGTACGGTCTGGACGATCCGCTGTGGAAGCAGATCGGCACCTACGTCTGGGGCATCGTCAGCGATTTCGACTTCGGGCCGAGCTTTATCTACAAGGACCGCACGGTGAACGAGATCATCGCGCAGGGCTTTCCGATCACGCTGACCTATGGCCTGCTGTCCTTTGTCGTGGCTGTGGTCGTGGGCGTATCGCTGGGGGTGGCTGCAGCCGTGCGGCACAACACGCTGCTTGATTATATCGCCGTGGGTGTGTCGATCGGCGCGCAGGTGCTGCCGAACTTCGTCATGGCCCCGGTTCTGGTGCTTGTTTTCACGTTGTGGCTCGGCTGGTTGCCCGGTGGTGGCTGGCAGGGACCGGAATACTGGATCATGCCGGTGATCGCGCTCTCGACCTCCTTCATGGCCTCCATTGCCCGGATCACGCGGTCCTCGATGCTGGAGGTGCTGACCTCGAACCACATCCGCACCGCGCGCGCCAAGGGCCTGCCGGAGCGCCGGGTGATCCTGCGTCACGCGCTGAAACCCGCGCTGCTGCCGGTGATTTCCTACCTCGGCCCGGCCTTCGTGGCGATGATCACCGGCTCGGTGGTGGTCGACATCTACTTTTCGACTGGCGGCATCGGCAAGGCCTTCGTCGATAGTGCGCTGAACCGCGATTATGCCGTCATGATGGGGGTCACGATCCTTGTCGGCGCGCTCACCATCTTCTTCAACCTCGTGGTCGATATCCTTTACGGGTGGATAGACCCCAAGATCCGGTACTGACATGGTGTCCACGACTGAAAACACTGTCGCAGCGCAGGCTCTGCCGGCCAAGGGGCGCTCTCCCTGGGCCGATGCGCGCCGTCGCTTTTTCCGCAACAAGGCGGCGATGATGGGTCTGGTGATCCTGATCGGCGTCGCTCTTTTCGCGATCTTCGGCAACTACGCCGCCCAGTGGTCGAACGAGGAGCTGGACTATAACGTCATGGGTCAGGTGGCTGAGCTCGGCGGGCCGTCGCTGGCAAACGGGCACTACTTCGGCACCGATGATCTGGGCCGGGACCTGTTCGCGCGCACCGTACAGGGCACGCAGATCAGTCTCGCCGTGGGTGTCGTTGGCGCGCTGATCGCCTGTATCGTTGGCACCCTCTACGGCGCGACGGCGGGCTATGTCGGCGGGCGGATCGATGGGCTGATGATGCGCCTCGTCGATATCCTGATGGCCGTCCCCTACATGTTCGTGCTGATCCTGCTGCTGGTGATGTACGGTCGCTCGATCACCATCCTGTTTGTCGGCATCGGTCTGATTTCGTGGATGGAGATGTCGCGCATCGTGCGCGGCCAAACCCTCAGCCTGAAGGGCCGGGAGTATGTCGAGGCGGCACGCGCCACCGGAGTCTCCGCCCCGGTCATCATCCTGCGCCACATCGTGCCGAACCTGCTGGGCGTGATCGCTGTCTATATCACCCTGCTGGTGCCGCTGATGGTGCTGACCGAAAGCTTCATCTCGTTCCTCGGCCTCGGCGTGCAGGAACCCATGACCTCGCTCGGCGCGCTGATCTCCGAAGGCGCGGGAACGATTGCCTATGGCACCACCTGGCAGCTGGGCTTTCCGCTGCTGTTCTTCTGCCTCACTCTGTTCGGCTTCTTCTTCGTGGGCGATGGCCTGCGTGATGCACTCGACCCCAAGGATCGCTGATGTCCCTTTTGCAGATCAAGGACCTGTCCGTTACCTTTGAAGGTGATGATGGTCCGGTTCACGCCGTCAACAACCTGTCGCTGTCCATCGACAAGGGCCAGACCCTTGGCATCGTGGGCGAAAGCGGCTCGGGCAAATCCCAGACCGCGTTTTCCATCATGGGGCTGCTGGCGAAGAACGGGCGCACCAGTGGCTCCGTCCTGTTCGATGGCCAGGAGATCCTCGGCGCACCGGCGAAGGTTCTGAACAAGATCCGGGCCGAGCGTATCGCGATGATCTTTCAGGATCCGATGACCTCGCTGAACCCCTACATGCGGATCTCCGACCAGATGACCGAAGTGCTGACCCTGCACCACGGCATGTCCAAGCGCGACGCGCTGGTCGAATGCACCCGGATGCTGGACGCGGTCAAGATCCCCGCCGCGAAGGAGCGTATCCGCCTCTATCCGCATGAGTTTTCCGGTGGCATGCGGCAACGGGTGATGATCGCCATGTCGCTGCTGTGCAAACCCGACCTGCTGATAGCGGACGAGCCGACGACCGCTCTCGACGTCACCGTTCAGGCGCAGATCATGGGCCTGCTGTCTGAGTTGCAGCGCGATTTCGGCATGGCGACGATCCTGATCACCCATGACCTCGGCGTCGTGGCCGGGTTCTGTGAACGGGTGCTGGTGATGTATGGCGGCCGCGTGATGGAAGAGGCTCCGACCGATCCGCTGTTTGCCACCCCCAGCCATCCCTACACCCGTGGCCTGCTGGCGGCAGTGCCCCGCGTCGATGACGAGGATGCGGTGATGAAGGCGATCCCGGGCAATCCGCCCAACATGTCCGATCCGCCCGAGGGCTGCCCCTTTCGCCCCCGTTGCACCTATGCCGTTGACAGCTGCCACACGATGCCGCCGCTCGAACCCTTCGCGGAGAACCGTGCACGCGCCTGTCGCCGCCCGATCGAGGAGCTTTCCGCATGAGCCCCCTTCTCTGTGTCCGCGACCTCAGCGTGACCTTCGACATCACCCGCGCCGGCGACATGCCCTGGACCGCGCCGCGCCAGTTGCATGCCGTCAAGGACGTCAGCTTTGATCTGGAGGCTGGCCAGACCCTGGGTGTCGTCGGAGAATCCGGCTCGGGCAAGTCGACGATGGCACGCGGCCTGATCCAGATGGTGCCCGCCAAGGGCAGCGTCATGTGGCGCGGCGAGACGAACCTGCTGTCGCTCTCGCCACGTCGGATGAAGCCATACCGCTCTGAAATCCAGATGGTGTTTCAGGACCCCCTCGCCTCGCTGAACCCGCGCATGACCTTGGGCCAGATCATCTCGGAGCCGCTGCGCACGCATCACCCCGAAGTCTCTGCTTCCGAGCGGCGCAAGCGCGTCGCCCAGATGATGGAGCGGGTTGGCCTGCTGCCGCAGATGATTAACCGCTATCCGCATGAGTTCTCTGGTGGCCAGTGTCAGCGTATCGGTATCGCCCGCGCCCTGATCGTCGAACCGAAGCTGCTGATCTGCGACGAGCCTGTCTCGGCGCTGGACGTGTCGATCCAGGCGCAGGTCATCGAGCTGCTGAAGGAGCTGCAGCGCGACCTCGGACTGGCGATGATCTTCATCGCCCATGACCTGAGCGTGGTGAAGAACATTTCCCATGATGTCATGGTGTTGTACCTCGGGCGCGTGATGGAAAACGCCCCCAAGAGCGCGCTCTACGCCGCGCCTCAGCATCCCTACACGCAGGCCCTGCTGTCTGCCGTTCCCCTGCCCGACCCGGCGGCTGAACGTGCCAAGAAGATGATCCCGCTGATTGGCGACCTCCCCTCGCCCATGGCGCCCCCCTCGGGCTGCGTGTTCCGTACCCGCTGTGTCCGGGCCGCCGATGATTGCGCGCGGATCCTGCCATTGCCCAAGGACCCGGTGCACCGCGTCGCCTGCCTGCATCCCGGGCCTGTGCGTGCCAGTGAACTGACCTGACATCCCGAAGCCGGTAAAGCGCCACGATCTCGGTGCGCTATGCCTCTGCTCAGGACGGAACCTAGCCGCGCTCTTCGCCTCTGGAGAGCGCGGCCTTCCGAATGCACCGCCTCAAAGCACTGAAAAATCGCCGCACAAGCCATATCGGTCACTTCTGGGCCTGCCAATCCGCGTCACATGGCGTATTGCGGCGTAAACCTATGGAGGGTCCAAGATGAACGTCTCAAAGAGCATTGCTGAACTGGTTGCCGCGGCGCAGGCAAACGCCAAGGCACCCCAAGATCGTATTTCAGAGCTTTCCCACGCAACCACCGGCCCCGAGGCCGAGCAACTGCGTGCGGCGACCGTCGAGCTTGAGAAGATCTCGGTCGACATTTACTCGGTCTTTGAAGCGCGCATGCAGCACCACTTCAAAAGGGGCCCATTCTCCCGCAAGCTGCAATCCCTGCTTGTCGCGGGCGGTGAAACGGACCTCGCCGAGCGGATCCGGCAGTACTATCTCGCGATCAACGTACTGAAACACGGCAAGGGCGACAGCTACCGTGAACTCGCCAAAGAACAGGACGCCCTTGTTCTTCTCAGGCCCGCTCAGGACATGATAGAAGATGACACGACCCGCGCGGTTGGTCTGGTGGACGTCACGGACGAAGGCTTCTTTGACGGGCTCACCGCAGCGATCCTTGAGGCATATCGGTTTCTTGAGCAAAAGTAGCTAACTACGCAGCAGCTCTCCACCACGTTGAGGAAACCGGCGCGAGGGGCTGACGCGAGGGAGCGACGGTTTTGCCTGAGCAATCCGGCAGACGTAATTCGCGGCATCGGGTAAGCCGTACAGATCGGTATACCTTCGCGCTTGGTCACAGGTTTTGCGCCTCGCGGGTCGGGGTCACGTCAGAGAGCGGCAGTCTGGCCAAACAGCAGTCGCACGTAGCGGATCAGGTGATCAAGGCTCTCGCGCGCCAGCTCCGCATTCCCTGCGGCCTTGGCGAGGATGAACGCGCCTTGCAACACTGCCTGCGTGTGGCGGGCAAGACTCTCTGCCGTCCAGTCTGCAGTTATGCCATGCAGGCGCATCGCAGCGCTGATGTCGGGTTCAAGCGTTGCGGCATGGCCGAAAATACTCTCGGCGCAGGCATCCCGGATCGGGTGCGCTGTCGCATGCACCTCCTGTGTCATGGTGCCGACAAGGCAGGTGTATTCGAAGGTCTCGCCGCCGATGATCGACCTGCGAAACTCCAGATAGGCCAGAATGCGCTCCAGCGGATCTTCGGGCGCATGATAGGACGCTGCGCTGAACAGCGCCCCAGTCGTTTGCGACCAGAAGGCCGCTGCCGCCACGCCGAGGGCCTCCTTGGTCTTGAAGTGATGAAAGAACGCGCCCTTTGTCACCCCGGCGGACCGGCACAGGTCATCGACCGAGGTCGCAGCAAAGCCCTTCTGCCGGATGATGTCGCGGGCGGCTTCAAGAAGGCGGGTGCGGGCATCGCCGCGTTCGGGGGACTGGTTGGGTTTTCGCGCCATGATTGACACATACCATACGGTCGGTATTGTTGAAAAGTGTCGACTCAGGGAGAAACCGAAAATGAGTTACATCGACGGATTTGTGATCGCGGTGCCGACCGCGCAGAAGCAGGCTTTCATCGACCACGCCAAGAAAGCCGACAGTTTTTTCATTGAACAGGGTGCCCTTCGCGTCGTTGAATGTTGGGGCGACGATGTTCCCGACGGAACGCTCACCGACTTTCGCAGGGCAGTCCAGGCCAAGGACGACGAGTCTGTGGTTTTCAGCTGGGTCGAATGGCCCGACAAAGAGACCCGCGACCGGGTCGGCGCGCAGATGCACGACTTGTCCACTGCGGACGACCGGATCAACCCGGCAACCAACCCGATGCCCTTCGACGGAGCGCGATTGATCTACGGCGGCTTCTCTCCCGTCTTCACGCTGACCGCCTGACCCCAAAGAGCCGGGGGCGCACGCCATGAGATCTCGTGTTGCTCAGAGAGTCTTCAGCGCCTCTTCGGCATCTTTAAAATCTCTGAAAATTCTGGCCGAGATGATGCGTCACATGCTCAGATGACCAATTGGAAATCGTTGGATCGCTACCCGAGTGCTGGGCGCCCCACCGGACAGAATGCTAAATTCGCAGTTCTGGCGTCTTCGCAAAGGCGGCGAGGTTCCGACGTCTCTGCGAGTTGGCCGAGCTGCGCAAAGCCGCCATCGCAGCCCGCACGTATGCTCCGCGCTGGCAACGCCCATCCAGTATGTATTTCACCAGGGCTCTAGCCTGCCTGAACCGTATGGGCCGTGATCGTGTCGCCGAACGGATCTCGAAACGCGAAGTAGCCACCAAAAGCCCCATCCGTCGGCGCAAAGTCGATCGCCACGTCCTGTTCGATCAGATGCACATGCAGGGCGTCGGCATCATCGCACCCGAACCAGAGCGCGCCGCCCTGGCCGAGGGTCTCCACGGCATCGAGATCGAAAACGGGAGTGCGCACCGCGAAGGGGATCGGCTTGGTGTCAAACACGACAGCACCGGGCGGGCCGAAGGGGCTGACGGTCAGCCCGACGACGTCGGTGTAAAAGCTGCGGGCGGCGTCCAGGTCTTTGACCTGTATCCCGATCAGGTCGGGTCCGATCGGGTGGGGCATAAAAATTGTCCTTTCGAGGCAGGGCGTCTACGTCCCACATGAGACGATCGGGGACATGCTCAAACGCGCGCAGCACGCGATGCGTCAGAACATGGACCGGAAGTTGAAGGATCTGGAGCTCAGCGCGCCGCAATACTCGGTTCTGACCAGCATCGAGGGCGAGCCGGACGCCTCCATTGCCCGCCTCGCATTTGTGTCGCCTCAGACGATGCAGGCCATGTTCGTCAAGCTGGAGCAGGCGGGATTGATCGCGCGTGCCCCTGACGCCGAGCGTGGCCGTATTCTGCGCACAGCCCTGACGCATCAGGGCCGCGAGATACTGGCTTTGGCGCGTGTGGCGGCCTCTAAGTCAGAGCAGATTGCACGCGAAGCGGCCTCAGACGATGCTGTCCACATTCTCAGGCGCATAGCCGAGGTGCTCAGCTGACAACGCCAAGGCAGCAGGCTCGGAGCGGCATGGCAGCATCAAGAACAGGAAATGGCCATTGTGCGGCGGCGGCGCGGGTGCCCGCCTGACGCCATCAAAAACTGTCTTTAGACCTCACCCGGTCCAAGATGCTGGACTGGCCCTAAGGATTGGTATTCTCGAAATCGTAGATCGCTGTGACGCGACAGTCCGCCATGCCAAGTGCCGCCAAGGTCGCGGCGTTTTTGCCCGAGCTGCCAATCCGCAGTCTGAGCGTCGCGGTCGCCCTGTCTGGCGCTGTAAGTCTGGCTGACAGGGCACCACTGACGTTCAGCACATCGCTTTTGACCGGGCTGTTCAGCTTGCCTGCAAACAGGTTGGGGTGCAGTTCGCTCCAGCTGACGACCTTGCTGGCGGGATCGGCGCTGAGTTGCGCGGGGTCAAAACGGCGGTTCCAGGCAATCTGGCGCGAGAACGTCATGCCCGCCACCACGCCGGGCACCAGCTCGGCGACTTGTGGGGCGCAGCCGGAAAAGTCTTGGGCACGGACCTTTCCTGTCCAGGTGCCATCCTCCGGCTCAACGGGCAGAAACACCTCGATCGGGCAAACACCATCGCCGCCATGGTCCGCATCCGCGCGATCCGGGCTCAGCGCCGACCAGCGGGTCACGCCATCAACGCTCAGCAAAATCAGCTTGTCGGCATTGGCGGGGGGCTCTTGCTGGTTCAAGAGCCAGGCCATGTTGACCGCGCTGATCCCCGACAAAGCGCATCGGCAGCCAGAGCCAGACGTGCAGGCAACGGTCGTCACATCCTGCATGGACTGGGCGAGGATGGGCTGGGGGAAAGGCAGCGCGCAAAGCATGGCCAGAAGGACGGCGAGGGAAAACTGGCGCATGGCTATTCCTTTGACAAAAGCTGTGGGACAAAGAGTTCGACCGGGTCAAACCCTTCGGGCAGGTCAATCGGGGTGTCGAGGGTCATGGCCGTGCCATCGGTGTCCAATGTCACAGAGGGCGCTGTCGCTGGTTCGGCTTCGACCTTGCTCAGTGACGCCAGCAACAGCGCCACCGCCGCCGGATCAGCCTCGGTTGCGGCACAAAGCGGCCCAACCGGGGTATCGTTGCAGGGGCCAATCATCGCGTCCCACTGGCGCGGATTGAACGCTGCCATGACCTGAAACGGGACGCCGTGGTAAAACGTGATCGAGGGGGTCTCCGCGGCAACCCCACCTGCGGTTTCATAGAAAATGGCCGTGTCAGCCGCCCAGTCGGGGAGCAGCAGATATCGGACGGCACCGGTGCGATCAGTGTGATAACAGGCCACTTCGCCGACACAATGCGCCTCGGCCAGCTCATCTTGGGGCAGCATCGCAGGCGTCTGTGAGACGCCGGCCGTGCGCGGCAAGGTGATGTCGGCGGGACCACCTGCGGCGACTTCGATCACGGCAGCGTAAAGTTGTCCCTTGCCGCCTTGGGCAAACCCCTCGATCAGCCAGCGCCCGGGATCGAGTGCGGTCTTCCAGCCGCTCGGGGTGGCATCGCTGCCCAGCACGAGGCTGTCCTGACCACTGACCGGGGTAGCCTGCCAGCGGGTCATCATGCCGCCATATTCCCCATTGATCCTGATCGGCACCGGATCCGAAGCGGCGTCGGGTGTATCTTCGCCCATGCCCATGGTTTCCATCGGCGTCAGAGGGATTTCAAACATCTGCCCCGTCGCGTCGGTCACCATGATATCCGCCCCGAACCCCTTGCCCGCAGTGACCCCTGCCGGAGCTTCGGCGTAGATGCGCCAGCGACCGGGGTACAGCTCAGCCGTCCAGGGCCCGACCTCCGCCCCGGGCATGGCCAGCGCTTCGGGGGCATCGGGATGGGGGTCCAGTGGCTCTGCGGACCACTGAATCGGCTGGCCCGCAAAATCCGCAGGCACGGACAATGCGACGGGCACAATGCTCAGCCCCTTTGCGGGGTCAAGGACAGGCGCGGCGTCGACCTTGTCCAGCGTCACGGTGATGGGGCGTGTGTAGATCACCTCAGCGTCCCTGAACTTGTAGCGAAACTCATACAGCCCCGGTTCTTCCGGCATGGTGAAGGTCAGCGCGTTGGTATCGCCCAGATAGTCGTAGGTGATCCTTTCGTCATCGGAGAGCCGGTAGAGCTGGATATTGTCATAGGCAGCATCCGGTCCCTCCCAAACGATCGTCACCTCTGTCCCCACCTGAGCCATGTCCGGCGCGGTGATCGACACAGGGGCCTCGGTCAGGGTCAGCGGCCGGCGGGCAAGAAACTCCCCGGACTGGAGCATATAGACCACCTCATGCGGGCCGGTCACAAAGGGCAGACGGATCTCGACAAAGGGCTCGGCCTCGACACTGGCCTCTGCCAGCCACTCGCCCGCAGTGTCCAGAATGCGGATGTAGTCGTACTCCTCATGCGGACCGGCGAAATCCACGCGCAGCACCGATCCGGCAGGCGCGCTCTCGGGGGCGGTAAGGCTGGCCTCGGGCAAGGCGGGCTTGGGCTCAGGAATCGGTGCGGGCTGAGGCGGGGGGAGTTTGGCGGCGACAGTGGCGGCCAAGGCCTCCGCCAGCCCAGCCGCATTCGAGGCCGACAGATATTGCCCACCGGTTTCGGTGGCAAGGCAGGCCACCTCGGCCCCTTCTGCCCCGCTCAGGCCAAGGCCGATGACATGGGCGGTAAAGGCCAGCCCCGACGCCTCCAGTTCGCGGCCCAAGGCACAGGGGTCGGCATCGCAGCTTTCCAGCCCATCCGTGACGAGCACGACGGTGGCCGCCTCTTCGCCATACCGCAGCGCCTCGGCGGCCTCACGCACGGCTTGCGACAGCGGCGTCTTGCCCAGAAAGCGCATCTTGGCAACTTGCGCCGCAATCTCGGCCCCGGTGCCCGCAGCGGGCGGCACGATCAGCTCGATATCGGAGCAATTGCCCTTTTCGCGGTGACCATAGGCCAGAAGTCCCAGCTCCTGCTCCGCCGGCAGGGTGCTCAGGACCGTGGCGACGGTTTCGCGGGCAATCTCCAGCTTGGCGCGCCCGTCGATCTGGCCCCACATCGACCCGGAACCGTCCATCACGATGATGGTGCGTGGCGCATCTGCCAGAGCACCGCTGCCAACAGCCGCCAACGTTGCAAAGATCGCTGCAAATTGCCTCATGCTCATTCTCCCACCCAGCTGACCAGTTGGTCGGTGGCCCAGTTGCAGGGACCCGCTTTGTTGCGGCCCAGAACCTCCCAATGGACCGTGAAAAGCCGTGGCGTCAAAAGCCGCATCCGCCCAGTCGAGGTCATCGCCCCGCCTTCCGCCGCAATCGAGGCCGTGCCAATGGTTTCGACCGGGGTCAGATCCTGAAAGGAATGACGCGAGGCCTCGGGATCGGGATCTGCGGCGAGAAAGGCGGTTTGAATTGTCTCGCCCGAAAAGGTGGCGTTCCAGACCAGCCGCACCGTGATCAGCTTTTGCTGCGCCAGCACCTGCCGGAACATCGCGGTCCCTGCCCCGCACTGGACGGCGATGTTGAACGGCGCGCTGTCGCGCCACAGGCCATCCACCGGCTCCAGCGCCGTTTGCGGGCAATAGCCCGAACCGCCAAAGCGTGCATGCAGCGCTTCGGGCGTCTCCTCTGTCAGGCTGCTGTCCGTGGCAGGGCTGCCCCAAACGCCGCTGATATCCGGCGCAACTGCCTCCAGCCCCATGACCACCGCCAATTCGTCGCGGTTGATTGGCATGGCGGCACAGGTACACCCCGCGCCTTCAATGCAGGTTGCTGAATAGAGGCCCGAGGCAAAGACATCGACAAAGGCTTTGCCCTCATCTCCGGGGGTGAAGACCGGGATCGGCTCAGCATGAAGCGGACCGGCAAGGGCAATCAGAAAAACGGCAACAAGGCGCATGGGGCGGCTCCGGCATGAAGGGACGTGGGGAAAATGGCTCAGCGAGAAGCGCGCCGTTCCCGGCGCAATGACGCTGGACGGGGCATATCAAAGGCCTCTGGCCTGAGGGCGTGGGCGAACCCAGTACAAGGCGCGCTCGCCCAGGGATTTGAACTTGTCCGAGGTGCCTTCCAGTTTTGCCTGCCACGTCGGATCGGGCGTCTGACCTGCCGTCAGCTTGAAATAGGCTTGCAACATGCAGGCAATCGCGAAGGGCTCGATCAGCGCCGCCTTGATCGCCCAGGCAAACAGCAGCGCAAAAACCACGCCGGCCGCTGACATCTGCCCCGGCAAAAGCCAGACCACCAATCCGGCAGGCACCAGCATCAGCACAAAGATCAGGCCCGACAAAAGCCAGACCCACAGCGTCACCCAGGCCGCATTGATCAGCATCGCCTTTGCGTTCTGGGCATACAGCACCAACGCGGTCTTCGACGCTTCATAGGGGTTTGTGGCGCGGGTCTCAAAACAATGGGCCAGCATCACTTCGTCCAGAAGGCCGACCGCGACGCGCAGATAGGCGCGGATCAGCGACATCAACCTGTCCAGCCCCGGAATGGGCAGAATAGACATCAGTCCCTGCAACAACCCGGTCACCGCAGTGATGACGCCCTTGACCAGCTGGTCGATGCCGAAGAGCACGTTCGAGGTGGCGAACCGTTCGCTGACGCGTGCGCGGGCATAGGCAATCTGGCCCTGCCCCCCCGGGATCTCGCGGCCTTGCAACAGTTCCACCATCACCGCAATATGCCCTGCCTTCACGGTGTAAAGCACGTATTCGCGCAGGAAATACAGCGCCGCTGCCGTCAGACCAAAACCAGCGGCCGCGCCATAGCCGCTGGCGGCAAGGCGGGTGTCATCGTCCCAGAAACCGCCAATCCCATAGCCCAGACCCGCCCCAATTCCGGTGACCAGCACATAGGCAATGGCAATGCCGAAGTAGACGGCCAGCCGAAAGAGGACAAAAGGCGCAGTCCGGCGCATCAGGCTGAGCGCGGTGGAAAAGCTGAAATCGCTCATAAGTCCTCACGTCAAGCTTAGGCCATTCTGGCCCCCTGGCGTAAGATAGGCGATTTTCCGGGCTACTTCTTGGGCTGGACGGCACTCGATGCGGGGCCTGCGGCACTACTAGCCCTGTTGCGCGAGCGCACGGCTGTCGGACGGCGTCTCTCCGAAAAGCTGCCGGTAGCATTTGTTGAACCACGACAGATCACCAAAGCCTGAGGCCATCGCCAGATCGCTGATCGACCTGTGATCCTGCGCCGGGTCCGCCAACATGCGCCGCACATTCTGCATGCGTTTGCGGGTCAGGTAATCGCGAAAGGTGGTCTGATCCTCGCTGAAAAGCGCCCGGGCGTAGCGCTCCGAGATGCACTGGGTGGCAGCAATGGCGGCCAGCGACAGCCCCGGCTCGGTCGCATGGGCGTCGATCTCGGCCTTGAGCGCGCGCAGACGCGCCGCCCGCACGCCACGGCCCTGCGCCTCCATCCGTGCGCTATCCTCTGCATTCAGGGCTATCTGAGCCAGTTCGTGCAAATGCGCGCAATACTGCGCCCGCTCGAGCGGGGCCAAGCCTTCGGCTTCTGCGTCCAGAGACTGAGCATAACGGATGAACATCCGCCATTGCGGCGAGACCTGCATGGTCTGGCGCAGTCGCCCGTTCAGGGTGCGCGACGACTGGGACAGCACCGCCCGGGGGATCGAGACGTAAAACAGATCCGAGCGTTCAGCGTGAAAGACAGCCCGCCCGGCCACCTCATTGGGGTCCAGATAGACCTCCCCCGCCTTGCATTCGATCGACGCCCCACCGGCTTGGGTCATCGAAAACCCGTGGTTGAGGGGAATGTGGATCAGAATGTTATCGCCCTCATCAGCAGCCATGGCGCGCGTGCGTTTGGTGACCGATGCCGAATGGCTGGTCCGCGCCATCACCGCGCCGGGCAGGATCTTGATGGTGGTCGACGAGGTGTAGCTCTCCGGCGAGCGTGGCTCGATCGCGAGCTTGCAGATCGCCGCCGCAGCGGTCTCAAAGGCCTGCACCCGGATCCCGGGCTCAAACTGCTCGGTCGAGAGCACAACCATGGGAAGCGTTTCAGCGGTCATCAGGCTTTCCCCCCTCCAATGACACCAACAGCTGACGTTTCCACAAGGCTTGCCCTCTGTTGGCATTGTGTCAAGAAATTGCTGAAAACGGCCCGTTTGGGTGCTCGACAAGGCAGCTTTGCAATGGGTGATCTCGTGCTGCGCCGTCACAAAGCAGTTTTGCTGGCGTTAAAGACGCCCAATCGCGTGACGAATGATTCGGCTCGCCCCCATAACCATGAGAAAAATCCTCCAGAGCATCGCCCCAACAGTTGGTCTGAAGGTAATTGCCCGCATGACGAAGCCGCATCGCCTGAAGATGCTCTGAATCGCTCTACTCGCAGCCACCGTCCTGGCCAGCACCAACCTTTTACAACTACCGACGTCGCCCCTCCTGGCAGGCAATTGAGTGGTCTCCGGCCTGAGGCGCAATGTCTCTTCTTCCGCCTGCTCAGCGGGCAGGCGGAAGAGGTCAGAACCTCTCTTCAGATTCCGCAGAGCGAGACCGTCATGCCAAGAACCTGAGCGAGCGCAGCCTTAGCAGCCATCGCGCGGTTAGCCTCAGCTGCCGAATGGGCATAGACGACCTGGATGTGATTTGCCTTGTGACGCGCCGTCATCTGGTCACCGCTTATCCCGGTCAGGACGGCATTCATGAGGGCCATTCGTAATTCGTGGCCCGCGCCCGGCGCTCCGGCTCCTCGGGTGACAGAGCCACCGCGCGGCCACGACCGAGATCCATATGCAAGCGGCCACCCTCTAGGAAGATCCGGCTCCAGACGATGTCTCCCGGCTTTGCATAGCCCTTCAACGTACCGCCCCCGGCGGGAAAGAACATGGTGCGAGTACTGCCAGACAGCTTCGGCGACGATCAGCGGGGCGTCGGGGTCCAACCCGGCGAAGACGTCCATACCCTCGCGCTGGCTGGCAGTGAAGCCATGCCCCGAAGGTTTCTCAGGGTGGGCGCGCTTCAGGTCATGACCCAGCGAAGTCAGGACTTCGCCCAGTTTTTCTTCCATTGCCTTCTGGGTCGGCCAGCATTGTAGGTTGGCGCTTTCGCGCAGGTCGCCACTGGCGACAAGGTAGATAGACCTCATGAACGGGGTTCTTCGGTATGAGAGATTGTTTTCTCGCAAGGCTCGGCCATCAGGGCGCGGTACGCGGCATGGTCATTTTGCATGCGGCGCATGACGCTGTACTTGCGGTCATGGTAGGTGGCGATCTGGCCGCCACGAGGGGCGATCGTGCGGAAGCCGCCAGACATCACCGCCATCGCTGCTTCGTGTCTGGCAGGTCGCCCGCAGCCACGGCACCCAGCATGGCCAAGCCCAGCAGGACGGGTTCTTTTCCGTCTGGGACCATCACGCTGCATCCCGTGGCATCAGCATGTTCCCGCAGATAGAGCGCGTTTCGCGCAAGCCAGCCACTCATCACGAGGGTATCGATTTGTGCGCCTTCGGCACGCATCGCCTCAAGGATTTGGCGGGTATCGCTGTTCGGCACGCATCACAGTCCGGTGGTATCACCGGCAAGAAGGAACCGAAGAAAAGCCAGGTTCCAGTCACCTTCGGCAAAACGACGGTGAAGCCGGGTGACATCATCTTCGCTGACATCGACGGTGTGGTTGCCATTCCGCGCGAACACCTCATCGCCGTCGCGGATCAGGCTGACCACCTTGGCGCTGACGAAGCTGCCGCGCGGAACCGCATCCTTGCGGGAGAGGAGCTTCAGGCGGTCTGGCCCGTCTGATACACCCTGCCGTGGCACGCCCCGCACCAACACTTTTGTAGGGCGCCCACAAACCCTGCCTCACTTTCCACGTGGTCGATTTATATCAGAGCTTTAGCCAAGCAGAGTCGCTGCATTTATCGGCGAAGCCGAATAGACGCGAACGGCGTCGACATCCCTGCGCTAGCCGCCGTCATTCAATATCCAGTTAGTGGTCGGAAGACTGCTCAGCAATGCTCTTGCTCCAGTATCGCTGCCCCGAGCAGGGCATCTCCTTTCCGAACACTTCAGATCATCGTCATGCGCGATTTCACTGGGAAGAACAGCACCGAGGGACGCGCAGACGTGCAGACGTGCAGCAGGCGTTGACCTCGCTTTTCGGCCTACTTCGCTAACCTTTCGCTTGAAAGGTGCCGCGTGAGGGCTCGAAGTATGAGAGGGACCAAAGGCCTCTGCCCTTGCCGGGCACGCACTAGGCCTGAAAGGTGATCGCGACACGCGATGCGATCCTGCCCTGCAAAAGCGACCTCAGAACGCGGGGGCGACTTTTACCGCTTCCCAGGATACCAAAGGATGGCATGCGTCTGGTCATCCAATGGTCTTTGCGCCCCCCGCTTAGCCGCAAGTCAGGTGGCGACAGAGGGATAATCCTTGTCTCTCCAGTCCTGCAGCCTGAGGGCGAATTCCTTCTGAAAGGCCAGAGGCCCGGACTTTGCCATGAAAACCTCATCGTAGATGCCAATGAAGATTGTCAGGTTCAGGAAAAAATGCGCGCCCATTTCAAACAGGGCGACATAGTCGTGGTTGATCAGCGCCTCACGCTCGGCCTCGGTAAAGCTGTGAACGCTCGACATCTCCGCGTCGTTCAGGCGCGGGCCAATAGACTGCTCCCAGGTGGCGACGAAAGTGCGGGCGTCTTCGGTGTAGCGCCGCAGGTAGTCGGGATTGCGGTCTACGGTGAAGAGGAACTTGTTGACGTAATACTTGCTCATGCCGCGCTCTCCTTCGGATACCAGGTGAAATAGGCCTCCATCGTGTGGAACAGGTCGAGGTTGTCGACGTAGTCCGCCCCCTCTGGCCCTGCGACGCCCAGCATCAGGATGAAGTTCAGAAAACCATGCGTGGCATTGCCGCTTTTCGCCATGGAGGCATGGTCAACATTGTCGAGAATGGCGTCGATGTCGCCGTTACGCAGCCACTCTATCGCGCGATGATCAAACTCGGGGTCCGGGCCGGTTTCCATGAACTGACGCGGCCCGCCCAGTTCCAGCGACAGATGGCCGGTGCCGATGGCGGCGATGCGCTTGTCGGAGGGATAAGCGTCGATGGCTTTGCGGATGGCGCGGCCTAAGTTGTAGAACCGGCGCGGCGACGCCAGCGGCGGCGCGAAGATATTGGTGTAGATCGGCACCACTGGCAGATCGTTTTGCGGACGGACCGTGATGATCGGGCAGATGATTGAATGGTCGATCTTCAACTCGTTCGAGAAGGCGAAATCGAAATCCTGATCCATCAGGTGCTGGTGCATGAAGCCAGACATCGCCTCATCCCCCTCCAGCACATATTTCGGAATACCGAACTCACGCTCTTCGTTGTAGAAGATCGCATCATAGCGCGGCGCCTTGCCGATCAGGAACTGCGGACAGTTGTCCAGGAAGATCTGGTGGAAATGGTCCGATCCGATCATCACCAGAATGTCGGGCTTGGTGCGGGCCAGGGTTTCGCGGTAGGCCTCGACCTTGCGCTTCCACTCGGCGGCCTGGGGCATCTGCTGTTCGGGCGGCAGGGTCGTGGCTTTCAGGTAGAAAGGGTGGTGCGTGGAAGCCAGGGTGGCAACTAACTGAGCCATGGTTTCGCTCCTTTATCGTTCAGGCGACCCATCAAAGGGTGGATGTGCGTCTTGCCCCACAGAGCGGGTCTGCAGGGCTGAAAAGGGGATCAGGCGAACAGATCGCGCTCGATACCTGCGGCGTCGAACAGGTAGTCACGGCTCGCCTCCAGTTCGCTGCGTAGGCGGGCGATATCAAAGCCCATCAGCTGACCGTTCCATTTCTTTACCGATCCCGCGACAAGCACGGTGTCGACATTGCTGCGCTCCATCAGGGTCACCACGGCACCGGGGACGTTATTCAGAGGCGCGACGTTGATCGCCTCGGCGTCCAGCAAGATGATGTCAGCCTCCTTGCCCGGCGTCAGAGAGCCGATCTTGCGGTCCAGTTTCAGCCCGTGGGCACCGCCCATCGTGGCATGGCGGATCGCGTCGATGCAGGGCATCAAACGTGGGTACTCCTGTCCTGCAAGCGCCTTTTCATTGGCAAACATGCGCTGCAGGGTCATCATGGAACGCATCTGGGTAAAGAAATCAGCCGTCATCGTGCATTCCACATCGGTCGACAAGGAGGTCGAGAAGCCCATGTCGATGGCGCGCTGGATCGGCGGGGTGCCGTGGCGCATCTGCATCTCGATCGGCACGGAAAGCGACAGGTGGGCACCGGCGTCACGGGCATATTTCCAGCCATCTTCGGACATGCCGGTCATGTGGATGAAGATGTTGTCCTCGCCAAACATGCCTGCCGCGCCCAACTCGTCAAAGGTCGGCTGCATCCCGAAGGTGCCGACGACATGCAGGGCAATCGGCAGATCCAGCTCGCGCCCGACCTTCCAGGCGGCCTCGTAGCCCGGCACATAGATCTCGCCGCCCATGACCATGGTTGTCAGCTGGTCATCAGAGGAGAAGTACTGCTGCTTTATGCGCGCCGCGTCGGTGGGGTATTTCGATCGCTCGCCCCAGCCCTCGAAATAGCCGAAGACACCGCGCCGACCGGCATCGCGCAGCCCTTCGATCGCCGCGTCCGAGTGCTCAGGCGAGTGGTGGATCTGGCTGACGTCCATCACCGTGGTGACGCCCGCATCCAGCTGGGCAATGCCGCCGAACAATTCGTTGATATAGACGTCTTCGGGGCGATAGACCTGCGAAAAGCCCTGCAGGATCGTCTCATAGTAGTTGGCGGAATTCTCGGGCAGGCCGTCGTTGATCAGGATGCCGTTGGCCAGCTGGCTGCGCAGGGCGGTTTCGAACTGGTGGTGATGGGTGTCGACAAAGCCGGGCATGACGATCTTGCCAGCAGCCTCGATCACCACCGCATCGCCCGCCTCGATATTGGCACCAACCTCGACGATCCTCTTCCCGTCGATCAGCACGTCGCCAACCGCGAAATTGCCGACGGCGTCATCCATCGACAGCACAGCGCCGCCTTTGATCAGGACGCGCCGGCCCGGCGTGCCAAGTCCCTCAGGCAAGGTTGAGGCCGCGACCTCCTGTGCCCGCAGCGAGCCGGCGCCTGCCAGTCCGGTGGTCGCTGCGGCACCGCCGACCATCGCTGTCTTCAAAAAACTGCGCCGGGTCGGACAGGGCGCCTCTGGCGTCAGGGGGCTGCAAAGTCTGCACATGTGGGTTTTTCCTCCTCCAAGGGTCGATAGTCATGATCCGATGATGCCTTCCAGCACCGGATATCGTGCCAGCGACTGTGCGATGCTGGATGCCATGATCCGCAGATCGGGCAGTCGCTGTTCGATCAGGGCGGCCGGGTCCACCATGCCGGTGTAGCCAGACGTGTTCAGCGCCGCGATCGTACGCCCGTCGAGCGATCTCACAGGCACCGCCAGCGCGGTGATCCCATAGTCGAGCTGATCGACGGTGGTCGAATAGCCGTCCTGGCGGATAAGCTCGATCTCCGCCCGCAGGGTCCCGGGATCCGTGATGGTTTTCGAGGTCAGCGGTTCGATGACCAGCCCGTCGAAATACCGATCCAGCGCTGCATCGCTTTGCCCCGCCAGCAGGACGCGCCCCAGCGAGGTGGCATAGGCCGGATACCGCGCGCCTACGGTTGCGGCGGCGCGACGGGCGCGCTGCACCGAATTGTGGGCGATATAGATCACATCGCGCTGCTCCAGCGTCGCCACGGAAGACGCATCGCCGAACTTTGTCACCAGATCGCGCAGGAAGGGTTGCAGCACCTCGTCGATGCGTGCCGAGAAATAGAAGGCCGACCCCAGGGTCATGATCTTCGGGCGCAAGTGAAACTTCTTGTTCTGCTGTCCGACATAGCCGAGCGCCCTAAGTGTGATCAGGCTGCGACGGGCTGCGGCGGGCGAAGATCCGATGCGCCGGGCAATCTCGCTCAGCGACATCTCGGGATGGACGGAATCAAACGCTTCAAGCACGGCGAGGCCCTTCGCCAGGGCTTCGACGAATTCAGCAGGCTTGCTGTCATCGTCCATGTCGCGTGTGCCCTGACGGGGCGTGGCTTCGGGCGTGCTCTGTGTCGTGCGGTCCAGTGTCATGAAACCGGGGCTCCTTGGGTTTGTCATCGATGGTCGTCTATCGCATCGACCGACCGCCACCAGAACACACGAACCAATGGCCTTGACCAAACGATAATTCGCTGCCATCTTTTCGGCAAGAGAAATTTATTTCGGTATGCGAAAAGGTGGTGGAATGAGAATTGGCAAGCAGGATCAGGCGTACACAGCAATTGCGACGTCAGACGCGGATACCATCACGGTGCGGGGCTATGACCTGTGCGATGATCTGATCGGGCAAATCGACTTCAGCGATTACTTCTGGCTTCTGGTGGTGGGCATGCGCCCCTCGCCCGCGCAACGCAAGATGCTGGATGCCTGCCTTGTCGCCATTGCCGAACATGGCCTGGTGCCCAGCGTGCAGGCCGCGCGCATGACGCTGACCGCCGGCCCCGAGGCCTGGCAGGGCGCGATGGCCGCGGGTCTTCTGGGCATGGGCTCTGTCGTTGCGGGCAGTTCAGAGATCTCGGGCCGTTTCCTGCATGACATCATCGCCGAAGCAGACGCCGGTGGCACCGATCTGGAAACCGCTGTCATCGCCAGTTTGCACAGGCTGAAGCAAGCCCGTCAGAAGGTTCCGGGCCTCGGCCATCCCCAGCACAGCAGCGGTGATCCGCGCGCCAACAAGCTGCTTGAAATCGCGGACGACCTCGGCATCGCGGGCAAATATATCGAAACGCTGCGGTGTCTTGCGCAGCATGCGCCGGGCATCATCGAGCGGCCCCTGCCGATCAACGTCTCTGGCGCGATCCCTGCCGCCTGTCTGGATGCAGGATGGCCCGTCGATGCCCTGAAGGCCGTGCCGTTGCTGGCGCGCACCGCCGGTCTGGCGGCGCATCTGCTGGAAGAGGCGCTGCGCCCGATCGGCTTCATCATGTCCCATCAGGCGGATCTGGCGATTTCCTATGATGGAACAGCTGCGGGCGCCGCAACGTCTGAAACAGCCTAGTCGGGACAGAGCAATATGGTCAAAATCCTCAAGAATATCCGTGTCATCGAATTGGGCACCTATATCACGGGTCCGGCTGCGGGCATGCATCTGGCCGATCTCGGTGCTGATGTGATCAAGGTTGAACGCCCCGGCACCGGCGATCCGTTCCGCGCGTTCAAGGGCGGGCTCTATTCGCCGCACTACCAGACCTACAACCGCAACAAGCGCTCGATCGCGCTGGACACCAAGCAGCCCGAGGATCTGGCGGTTCTGCACGATCTCGTCGCCTCGGCGGATGTGTTCATCCAGAACTTCCGCCCCGGTATTGCTGAAAAGCTGGGGGCGGGGGAAGAGGACCTGCGCCGAATCAATCCACGGCTGATCTACTGCGCGATTTCAGGCTTTGGTAAATCGGGCCCCTACAAGGACCGGCCCGCCTACGACACCGTGGCGCAGGCCGCCAGCGGCTACCTGCGGCTGCTGACGCCGCCCGAGAATCCGCGGGTCATTGGCCCCGCCATCGCGGATTCGGTGACCGGCCAATACGCCGCAATGGGCATTCTCGCCGCCCTTCTGGAACGCGCCAGCACCGGCCAGGGGCGTCGTCTCGACATCTCGATGCTGGAGGCGATGGCGCATTTCAATCTCGACAGCTTCACCCACTACTATTCCGAAGGCGAGATCATGGGGCCGCTGTCCCGTCCCGTCGTGTCGCAAAGCTATACGTTTGAATGCAGCGACGCCAAATGGGTGGCGATCCACATGTCCTCGCCCACCAAATTCTGGGAGGGATTGCTGGAAGCGACCGGTCAGGAGCAGCTGAAGCAGGATCCGCGCTTTGCCGAACGGCTTGAGCGTATTCGCCATCAGGATGATCTGATCGAGATCTTCACGCCGATCTTCCTGTCCGAGACCCGCGATGCCTGGTGCGCCAGGCTTGAACAGGCCGAGGTGCCGCATTCGCCCGCCTATGACGCCGATGAGGCGCTGGAAGATCCGCAGGCGCAACATCTGCGCATAAAGGTGACCTCTGATCACCCGCAGATGGGTCCATTCACCACCGTGCGCCCGCCCTACAGCTTCGACGATCAGTCGGAATTCGACGTCAAGGCGCCCCCCACACTCGATGAGCATGGCGCTGAAATTCGCGCGGAACTGGACGCGAAGCGAAAGGCCAGCTGACACCGGATACTTGAGGGAGGAGACCTTGATGACCGACCATGACAACCCCAAAGCCGTGCCCGTCGCGGCGGTGCTGGAGGCAAGTGGCGCGATGCTGCAAAAGCAGCTCTACGCCATTTTCACCACACCGACCGATGGGCTGGGGGCGGTTTTTGCCAATATGGAGCCGCACCTGGCATTTCAGGTGCAGCTTGAAAACGACGGGATCCTGTTTGCAGCAGGCCCGTTGTGGAGCGGGGACGGCACTCATTGGGAAGGCGAGGGGATGGTCGTTGTGCGTGCTGCCTCGCCCGCCGCCGCTTCCGAAATTGCAGCGCGTGACCCGATGCACCAGTGCGGAGCGCGCAGCTTTGTTGTGCGGCCCTGGCTGATCAACGAAGGGTCGGTGACCCTTAGACTGAACTACGCGACGCAGACATTTGCACTTTCATGATCATCGAGGGAGGAAAACGATGAAGACGTTTATGGGGACTTTGACTCGCATAGGGGCTGTGACCGGCGCGCTGCTGATGCCGGCCACGCTGTTGGCGCAGGAAACGATCGATCTGACGGTGGCCTCAAGCCACCCGACAGTGGTACCATGGGTCGGCATGATCCAGACACATTTCATGGCCCGCACCGACGAAATACTGACGCAAAGCGGCGCCTATAAAGTCAACTGGAACGAGGCGTTTGGAGGGACGCTTTACAAGGCGAATGCGACGCTGAGTTCCGTTGAACAGGGCATCACCGATGTTGGCTGGGTGTTTTCCTTTCTCGAACCGGCACAGTTGCCGCTGAGCCAGGTGTCGACCAATACGCCCTTTGCGACCGCCAATCCTCCCGTGCTTCTGGCCGTGATGGAGGAGCTGATGGAGACGAACGACGCTTTTCGCAGCGAATGGGAAGACCACAACCTCAAAGTCCTGGGCCTGACGGCGACGGATCTCTACGACATCTACACTAAGGAGCCTCTGACCGGCATTGATGACATCGATGGCATGAAGCTGTCAGCACCCGGCGTGCTGGGCAGCTGGTTGCGGGGCACCGGGGCCAATGCCGTCGATGGCGCACTGACGACCTTCTACACGGACGTGCAGACCGGCGTCTCTGACGGAGCGCTGACCCTGGCGCTTGGCGCGATGCCGATCAAACTCTACGAAGTTGCGCCTTATATCAATCGCTTCGATGCGGGGGCGGCGTTCTCGGGGGCGATCGCGATCAACAAGGACGTCTGGGATACCCTGCCCGAAGAGGTACAGTCCGCGATGATCGAGGCTGGCAAATATTACACCAAATCCCATGGACAGGACATGGTCGACCGGCACGAGATGATGCTCAACCTGATGGTCAAGAACGGCGCGGACCAGACGCCGCCGGTGACAATCGTGCAGATGCCGGACGGCGAACGTCAGGCTTGGGTGGACAAGCTGCCGAACCTTGCAGGCGAATGGGCGGCCAGTGTCGATGCCCAAGGTGTGCCCGCGACCGAGTTTCTGGGCCTCTACATGGACGCTCTTCGCACCGCAGGCGAAGAGCCTGCGCGCGACTGGGACAAGTAAGGGTCCGCTCCATTGCACTCCGAAAACACTCCGAAAGGTGCCCGCAATCCAAGCGGGCACCCCGCCCACCTGTGGGCGAGAGGCTGGGCCCGCATCGTCGATGGCCTGGCCGCCACTGGCACTGTCATGATCGGTCTGCTGATGCTGATCATCTGCAGTGACATCGTGTTCCGTAATCTTCTGGGCTCGTCGCTGCCGATGGTCTCCGAACTGGGCGCTCTTGTGCTGGTGATGATCGTCTATCTGCAACTCGCAGCCACGATCCGCGCCGACCGACTGGCGCGGACAGAAATCTTCCTGCCGCCGCTCACGCGCCGGTTTCCGCGTTTCGGAGGCATGGTGTCGGCAGTCTTCGATCTGGTGGGGGCCGCGATGCTTGGGCTGGTCGCCTGGTCCACATTGGGCATCTTCGAAAAAGACTTAGGGTCGGGCGAATTTATCGGCGTGACCGGCATTGCCACGCTGCAGACCTGGCCCTTTCGGGCGATGATCCTGCTTGGGGTCACGGTCGCTACAATTGAGTGTGTTGTGCGGGCCTATGGCAGCCTGCGCGCAAACGGTCAGGAAAGTTGAGCGCAGATGAGCAGTTTTGAAATTGGAACCTACGCAATCGCGGCGCTGGTGGTGCTGATCTATCTGGGGCTTCCGATTGCAATCGGCATGTTGCTCGTGTCGTTCTGTGGCGTCGCCCTGATCCGGAACGAGGCGATTGCCATGCGCATGATTGGCGCTGTCGCCAATGACTCCTTACGTGAGTATTTGTTCGCAGTCGTGCCACTCTTTGTCCTGATGGGACTGCTGGTAACGGTATCGGGGGTTGGAAAGGACACCTTCGACGTGTTCGAGAAGCTGCTCAAGCGGGTCACGGCGGGTCTCGGGATCGCGACCGTCTTCGCCAATGCCGTCTTCGCCTCGATCACCGGCATTTCTGTGGCATCTGCCACCGTCTTCAGCCGCGTCGCCGTGCCCGAGATGACACGCCATGGCTATCAGAAAAAATTTGCGACCGGGGTCGTGGCAGGCTCCTCTGTGCTGGGCATGATGATACCGCCCTCGCTCCTGATGATCGTCTATGCGGTGCTGGCCGAGGAATCCGTGGGCCGCATGTTCCTCGCCGGGATCGGGCCAGGAATTTTGCTGGCGATCCTGTTCTCTGCCACCATCCTTCTGCTGGCCAAGACCCGTAGGGACTTCGTTTTCACGCAAGAGGCCGTGTTGGTCGAACAGCAAGACCTGAGCCTTGGCGCTGTCGCCCGAAAATCGCTGCCGATCCTGTCGTTGATGTTGCTGGTGCTTGGCGGCCTGTACGGTGGGCTCTTCAACCCGACAGAGGCTGGCGCAGCGGGGGCTTTTGGCGCTCTGGTGATCGCCGTCCTGCGCCGATCCCTTGGACGTAGCACCCTCTGGACACTGCTGGTCGAGACCGGTCAGATCACCGTCTCCGTTCTGCTTCTGATCATGGCCGCCACCTTCTTCAGCCGAATGCTCGCCTTGTCGGGCGTGCCGCGGGAACTGGCTGACTTCTTTCTGTCCGGGCCGGTGGGGCCGTATGGATTTCTGCTGTGCTATCTGCTTCTGATCGTTGCACTTGGCTGCCTGATCGACTCCATCTCGATCATGCTGATCATGCTTCCAATCGCCTTGCCTGTCGCCGACGCCGCGGGCTTCGACCTGGTCTGGTTTGGTGTTCTGACAGTTGTTTCGGTTGAAATCGGCCTGCTGACGCCGCCGTTCGGGCTGTCCGTCTACACGATAAAATCGGCGATGAACGATCCCGAGCTGCAGGTTGGCGATATCTTTCGCGGGGCGTTTCCTTTCGTCATCGCAATGGTTGTCGCGGTTCTGCTGATCATCGTGTTTCCGCCCCTCGCAACATGGCTCGCATACCTCTGATCCGCGGGCTGCCGGATGCGGCACGGCTTCCAGGCGGCGCAGAAACAGGGCCGCCATCGGTCGTATCTGCTTGCGCCATCGGTCGTAGCCGGTTGCTATGCGGCGCCAGTCCTTCAATCGGGCGAACATGTTTTCGATCTTTTGCCGATGGAGGTAGAGGTCTGGCCTGCCGAAAGGAACATGCGGATCGGGCAACCCTTCGCGTCCGCCAAGACGTTCAGTTTTGAGTTGAGACCGCCCTTGGTCCGCCCGATCAGCCGTCCGCGCCCGCCTTTTGAACCGCCATTGCTCAAGCCAGCCAGGCTGTGCAGCTTGCCCTCGCGCCCCTCGACCCCAATGATACCTAAAGCCTTCTCAGTCAGAAAAGGTTTTCAAGGGCCAAGACAAGTATCCTGCGTCAACTGACGATCCGCACGGCTCCCCCTCAGCGAGTGGCTCTGGCCGAAGTCGTCAGTCGTGGGCAATGGGAGAAGAGCAGAAAGTGCAACAAAATCAGTACGTTTCCTGAAATCTGGCTTGCGTGCATTCAGCCCTCAGAAGATCCCGTCAGTGCGGCAATTTATGTGAATCTCGGGAACGGAGGCAGTGTTGGACAGGCCGATCGCCTCCATCACCAGATGCGCGACCTCCTGCGGTTGGGTCATCTCCTCGGCGGCACGGGCCCCACCAGCGGCGGTTTCGCCCATGTCTGTCGCCACGAGCCCCGGACAGATTGCCGTCGCGCGGATGCCGTGATCCCACCCCTCATAGCGCAGTGCATGGGCCAGACCGATCGCTGCGAACTTGCTGACGGAATAGAGCCCGGACCCCGCAGAGGCAACGCGTTTGCCCGAGAGCGATCCGAGGATAATCACGCGCCCACGACCACTTTTCTTGAGCGCGGCCCAGCTGGCCATTGCCAGCCTGCGGGGCGCACGAAGATTGACCTCCAGCAGGGTGTCGACCTCGGCCTCGGACGCCTCGACGATGCTGCTTGAAGTGAAAATACCGGCGCTCGCCACTATGGCATCAACGCGGCCATGACGCGCCATGACGATTTC